>NZ_CAAJGL010000001.1 GCF_900996225.1 Paraburkholderia sp. BCC1884
CGGTGATCAAGCGCGAATGCTTGTGGAGTGGCGCCCTGCTGCGGCCCTCGACGCTGCTTGTCGAGCGGCACGGCCCGCAGATCCGCACCCGCGACGCGGCCGGCGACTCGCGCAGCGTGCCGCAGCCGGTCGCCTCGTTCGACAGCATGCTGACCGAATTCGTCGATCCTTCCGGCGCACCCGAGATGATCGCGATGCGCGAGCGAATCCGCTCCTGGCGCTTCTACGACCATTTCCGCACCGATGCCGGCGCGCCGGCCCGCCAGGCGCAGGTCGGCACGCGTACGCCGGTGCTGGCCGACGACGGCGCCGACCTGGCCGCCGCGCTGCAGACGATCCGCGAGATCGGCGATACCGAGGCGCTCGACGCCACCATTGACGACGCCTTTCCCGGCGCGCGCTTGGCCGTCGAGACCGGCGGGCGCGGCCGCTTCGAGGTGACCATGCAGCAGCCGGGCTTGCTGCGCGCGCTC
>NZ_CAAJGL010000002.1 GCF_900996225.1 Paraburkholderia sp. BCC1884
CTTGAGGAATGCGTCGAGCCTTGCCGCGTCGAGCCGGTCCTCGTCGCGCACCTCGCGGGCGCCGTCGATCGGCGCGCTCATGCCGCGGCTCCCGCGCGGCGGCTCGCCTGCTCGCCGGCCTGGCGCTTGAACTCGAGCTTGGCGACCACCCCGCGATGCACCTCGTCGGGCCCGTCGGCCAGGCGAAGCACGCGCGCATAGGCATACAGGTGGGTCAGCGGCACGTCGTCGGACACGCCCGCGCCGCCGTGGATCTGGATCGCCGCGTCGGCGGCCTGCTGGGCCACCGCCGGCACCACCACCTTGATCTGCGAGATCAGGCTCAAGGCCGCCTTGACGCCCTGCGTGTCGATGGTCCAGGCGGCCTTCAGCGTCAGCAGGCGCGCCTGGTCGATCGCCATGCGCAGGTTCGCGACGATGTCGGCATTGCCGCCCAGCGCCGCCAGCGGCTTGCCGAACGCGGTGCGCGAGGC
>NZ_CAAJGL010000003.1 GCF_900996225.1 Paraburkholderia sp. BCC1884
CAAATGAGAATAATTATCATTCGTGAATGTGAGTCTGACATGTCCGATGTGAATCGTCTTTCCCGCCTATCCTTTGCTCAGCAGCAGGACCGCGACCGATGCCCGATCCGATGATCCCCTCCCTTCCCTCGCCAGCCGGCCAGTTCCGCCCGCCCACGCCCTGGACCCGTTTCGCCGGTGCCGGCGCGCTGGTGGCGGTCGGCTACATGGACCCCGGCAACTGGGCCACGGCGCTGGCCGGCGGCGCGCAGTTCGGCTACCGGCTGCTGAGCGTGGCTGTCGCGGCGAGACACGGTGCTGGTGTGGCTGGCCAGCGAGGCGGCCATCATCGCCTGCGACGTCGCCGAGGTGGTGGGCTGCGCGGTGGCGCTGCAATTGCTGCTGCACGTGCCGCTGCTGACCGGCGTGCTGCTCTCGGCGGTGGGCACCTTCGCGATGCTGGCGCTGCAGCGGCGCGGCCATCGCACGCTGGA
>NZ_CAAJGL010000004.1 GCF_900996225.1 Paraburkholderia sp. BCC1884
CGCCGGCCCGATCCGCTGCCGCAGCCGCCGGTGCTCGCGTTCCTCGCCAAGCTCTCCCATCTCGCGCTCTACCTGTTCACGCTGGCCCAGCCGCTGCTCGGCATCGCCTTCGTCAACATGGGCGGCCATCCCGTGACGATCGCGCCGCTCGGTATCTCGTTCACGCTGTTCGACGCGAACCCGGCCCTGCGCGGGCCGCTCAAGGAAGCCCACGAACTGATCGGCAACAGCTTCTATTTCGTGATCGGGCTGCATGCGCTGGCCGCGCTCTGGCATCACTTCGTGAAGCGCGATGCCACATTGCGGCGCATCCTGCCGTAACAAAACGAACCCGCGTGCTGGTTGCGCCTGCAACATACGCGCCGTTTTTCGAGCTTCCCCCCTAGTGCGTTCTTGACCGGCATGATTGCCGGCCGGCTTGTCGCGTCTGTTCCATGCGCACATCGCGCGATGCTTCGCAGTCCGTGATATCC
>NZ_CAAJGL010000005.1 GCF_900996225.1 Paraburkholderia sp. BCC1884
GGCGCGGGCAGCGCGGCCGACGTGGCGCATCTGCTCGACGAACGGCTGCTGCCGCTCATGCAGGAGCCGCACCAGATCGGCGGCATGACGCTGCAGGTGGCGTGCAGCATCGGCATCGCGCTGTATCCGGATCACGGCGAGGACATCGAGACGCTGATGCAGAACGCCGATGCCGCGATGTACCGCGCGAAATCGGGCGGCCGCAATCTCGTCAAGTTCTTCTCGCCCGAGATGGCCGAAAGCGTGCGCCACCGCCTCGAACTCGAAACCCATCTGCGCACCTCGGTGGAGCGCCGCGAGCTGTGGCTCGAATACCAGCCCTGCGTGCAGGCCGCGACGGACCAGTTGCTGAGCGTGGAGGCGCTGCTGCGCTGGAAGCACCCGCATCTGGGCATGGTACCGCCCTCGCAATTCATCCCGATCGCGGAGGAAACGCGCCTCATCGTGCCGATCGGAGCCTGGGTGATCGACG
>NZ_CAAJGL010000006.1 GCF_900996225.1 Paraburkholderia sp. BCC1884
ACACCGTCTCGCCGCCTTGCAGCTCGTATTCGCGCTGCATCCAGATCAGGCGGTTCGACAGGCTGTCGTGGCGGTTGTCCACGCACTTCGGGCGCCCCGTCGAGCCTGAGGTGAAGATCACATAGGCGAGGTTCGCGCCATGCAATTCGACATCGGGATTGGTGGCCCGGAATGACGACGTGTCCAGCTTACCGAAATCGACGCGCTCGACGCCCTCTCGCGACGGCAGGTCGAGGCCGCCCTGTGCAAGCAGCAAACCAATCCCGCTGTCGTCGATCATCGCGGCGATCCGATCGGCCGGATACGAAGGATCGAGCGGCACATAGGCCGCGCCGGCCTTCATGATCGCGTACAAGGCGATCACCAGCTCCAGCGAGCGCTCGGCGGCAACACCAACCCGCGATTCCACGCCGATCCCACGCGAACCCAGCCAATGCGCAAGACGATTCGCGCGCGCATTCAACTCGGCAT
>NZ_CAAJGL010000007.1 GCF_900996225.1 Paraburkholderia sp. BCC1884
GAATTCGGCGGCGGCACGGCGCGCCGGGCGCGCCATGCACCGGCTCAGGAGCGGTAGTCGGCGTTGATGCTGACGTAGTCGTGCGACAGGTCGCAGGTCCACACCGTCGCGCTGGCCTCGCCACGGCCCAGCAGCACGCGGATCGTGATCTCGCTCTGCTTCATGACGCGCTGGCCGTCGGCCTCCTGGTAGGCGGGGTTGCGGCCGCCGGCCTTGGCCACCAGCACGTCGTCGAGGTAGAGGTCGATCTTGCCGACGTCGAGATCACCCACCCCGGCGTAGCCGATCGCGGCCAGGATCCGGCCAAGGTTGGGGTCCGAGGCGTAGAACGCCGTCTTCACCAGCGGCGAATGGCCGATCGCGTAGGCGATCTTCCGGCATTCCGCAACGTCGCGGTAGCCCTCGACCTGCACCGTCATGAACTTGGTGGCGCCCTCGCCGTCGCGCACGATCAGTTGCGACAGCGTCTGC
>NZ_CAAJGL010000008.1 GCF_900996225.1 Paraburkholderia sp. BCC1884
GCGCAGCGCGGCATGGTCAAGCGTTTCGACGGCGTGCCGGCCATGCGCGGCGCCTCGCTGACGGTGCCGCGCGGCACCGTGCATGGCCTGATCGGCCAGAACGGCGCGGGCAAGTCCACCCTGATCAAGATCCTGGCCGGCATCCATGAGGCCGACGCGGGAAGCATCGAGGTGGACGGGCTCGCGCGACGCGGCGCGGCCGGGATCGGCTTCATCCACCAGGAACGCCTGCTGGCACCGACGCTGACGGTGGCCGAGGCGCTGTGGCTGGGCCGCGAACCGGCCTTCGGGCCGCGCGCGGCCGGCTCGCTGCGCCTTCTAGACCGGCGCCGGATGCGGCGCGCGGCGCTCGACGCGCTCGATGCGCATTTCGGCGTGAGCTTGCCGCCCGATCGACTGATCGGCGAACTGAGCGTGGCCGAGCAGCAACTGGTGCAGATCACGCGCGTGCTGGTGGAGCAGCCGGCCAT
>NZ_CAAJGL010000009.1 GCF_900996225.1 Paraburkholderia sp. BCC1884
GTTAGCGATCAGCGGCTCCTGCACGGGATAGGCGCCCCGCCCTTCCGGCGTTTCGCATTCCCGGCCGTCGCGGCTCTCCTGTCCGTAGAGCAGGCAGGCATGGCGATGCAGCTCGGCCGGCGCCGCCGGCTCGCCATGCGATCGCCGATAGGCGGGGCTGCAGCAGGCGATCATGCGCAGCGTGCCGAGCGTGCGCGCCACCAGCGTCGAATCGGCCAGTTGCCCGATCCGCAGCGCCAGGTCGAAACCCTCGCCGATCAGGTCGACGCGGCGGTCGCTCAACTCCACCTCGAGCCGCACCGCCGGATGCGCGGCCAGGAATTCGGCCAGCAGCGGCGACAGGTGGCTCATGCCGAAGGACATCGGCGCGCTGATCTTCAGCGAGCCGTGCAGCTCGGTGCGGCGCGCCGACATCGCCTCCTCGGCCTGCGCGACCTCGGCCAGGATGCGCTGCGCATGCAGGTAGAAG
>NZ_CAAJGL010000010.1 GCF_900996225.1 Paraburkholderia sp. BCC1884
GACTTCTCGGCCAAGCCCGGCGTGGCCAACATGTTCGGCGTGGTGGGCAGCGACGCGAACGCGATCGAGCCGAAGAAGCGGCCGCTGTCGTCGATGTCGCCGACCATCCTCACCAAGGACGGCAAGGTCTCGCTGGTGATCGGCACGCCGGGCGGCTCCCGCATCTTCACCTCGATCTTCCAGGTGATCACCAACGTCTACGACTTCGGCATGCCGCTCAAGGAGGAAGTCGGCGCGTTCCGCTTCCATCACCAGCTGCTGCCGCCTAACACGATCTTCTGGGAGCCCTATCACCCGATCACCGGCGAGCTGGCGCAGCAGATCGAGGCCAAGGGCTACACGCTGAAGGGGCAGGATTTCAGCGGCGACATCCAGGTGATCCGGGTCGATGGCAAGTCGCCCGAGGTGGCGGCCGATCCGCGCGGGCGCGGCGTCACGCGCGTGATCCGCTAAGGTCGCGCAAGC
>NZ_CAAJGL010000011.1 GCF_900996225.1 Paraburkholderia sp. BCC1884
TTTCATTACTGTGTGAGACTTGATACTTCTGCTTTGCGCCAGACCCCGAAGGACCCGGCTCGCATCGCGCATCAAGCGCCCACACTTATCGGCTGTTAATTTTTAAAGATCGAGTACGCATCCACCACCTCACCGGCCACCGCAGCTGCCAACTTCACAACCGCCTGTACCGCTTCGTTCTGCGTCGCTGCTCTTGCAGCAGAGAAACGAGATTATGGCGATCGACTGACAGGCCGTCAACCCCCTTCGCAGAATATTTTCATCAAATTGCAAGGCGCCTAAAAAACGTGCAGAGATCGACGCGATAAATTACTTAGTGATCCGATTTACTCCAATATGCAGAAAATAATGCGTAAGAAACCAGCACCCGGCGCCGACGCTAAAGTTTCCCGCTCGCCGGCCGTCAACATGGATATCCCGTCACTCCGACATTAATCGCCCATGGACAACCCAGTCGCGGAACACGTCGAGAACACCGCACCCGCCACGCCTTCGCCCGCGCTGAGTGTGGACGCGGTCCCGGTAGGCAGCCCACTCGACTGGCCCATCGTCGACGCCGACGGCGCGCTCCTCTTCGCCAGCGGTACGATTCTGGCGACCACGGACGAACGCACCTTCCTGTTCAATAACTTCCAGCCGCGCCGCGGCGATCTGCAGGACGCCGCCCGGCCCGAACTGCCGGCAGGCGACCCCCAGACCGATCCCAACGGCCAGTTGACCGTCAAGGACATGCATCTGGAAATCGGCGCGCTGATCGGCGCTAGGTCGCAAGTGGGCAGCGGCTCGCCCATGCATCCGTGCCGCATCATCGGCTTCGCGCCGAATCACGCGCTGTTCGTCACGCCGCCCGTTCACGAGGGGCGTCTGCTGCCGCTGAGCGCCGGTGAAAACATCGAGATCGTGGCCATCGCCAGCCACGCCGTGTTCCGGTTCGTCTGCACCATTGAAACAGTCTGCCGTTCGCCGTTCGATTACGTCGTGCTGTCGAAGCCGGGCGTGATCCGCCGTCTGCGCGAACGCAAGTCGATCCGGGTCCAGGCGCATCTGCCGGTGCGCTTCGGCATCGGCGAAACCGGCGATGTTTATGAAGGTCTGGGATTAGCCAAAGGTATCAGCGCACTCGGCATGTCGCTGGCGGCGTCGTGGACGCTCGGCGCGGTGGGCGATCGATTGCGCGTAGCTTTCCGCCTGAAATCGACGGATCTCGACACCGAGGTCGAGACCTCGGCGGTCATCCGTAATGTGCAGAAAGGCAGCGGCCCGGGCGAACCGTCGGTCCATGGAATCGAATTCGATCAACTCAATCACGCTGAGCAGATGGCGATGAAGGTCTACGTATTCGATCGCCAGGACGACGTGCAGTACTGGTCGACCGGACTCAAATAAGCCCGGCCGCGAGCGGCTCGGCAAGACGCGCCGCTCGAACGATCAATCCATCAGTTCTTCCGGCGTATGCAGCCGCGCGCCCCACGCTTCGGCGAGCATTGCGCAACGTCCAAGGCGAATCGAACCACGTTCAAAGTCGACGAACACGACTTCGTCCGCTTCTGGCGGACGCGTCGGCTGATCGCTGGTGCGGCCGTCGGTCAGAATCCACAGCCAGCGCCGTTGCGCCGGCTTGCGGCGGGCGCTGCGCCCGAGCACTTGCGCCGCGCGCCGAATCCCGTCGATGAGCGGTGTGCCACCGCCGCCGCCCACCGGACCGAGCCAGCGCTCGTTCCACCAGCGCGGCACCGCCGGCCCGAAGCGGACATCCGCGCCCGCCCCGCCGAAACACACCAGCGCCGCCTCGGCACGCGCGGTGCTCGCCTGATCGAACAAGGCAACCAGCAGCCCCTTGGCAAGCGCGAGTTGCCGGCCGCCCAGCATGGACCCCGAGCAATCGAGGACGAAGCAATGCAGCACGCCACCACGCGGCGCTTCACGGACGAAACGCAGATGTTCCGCGCGCAACGCGCCCTGGCGTTTGGCGACGATGGTTTGCGGCCAGGCGATGCGCTTGCCGGGCCGGCCGTGCGGGCGTTCACGCAACGCGCCGCGCGACATCAACCTTGCGCCTTGCTGCCATCGGAAACCGCTGAGCGAGTCAGCGGCGGCGCCCTTCCGATGGCTCAGCGTTTTTTTACGCCAAGCGGCACCACGCCTTTGACTTGCGTCGTAGGAACGGGCTGCGGCGGCAGATAACCCCAGTCGCTGTCATCGGCTGGCGCGGCCGATCGGGCAGCATCCGGCGCGCGCCCGGCGCCGCGTCCAGAAGACGTGTTCGCTTTCGCGCCGCTGGAAGCAGCGTTCGCTTTCGCCTCGTTTGAAGGATCGTCGGCTGGCGCGTCGCCGTCCCCCGAACCGCCGCTTGAATTCGCCGCACGATCATGACGCCGGTGAATCAACACCGCCCCGGCGACACGCTCAACGTGCTCCACCGTCACCGCATCCGCCAACTCCAGCGCCGCCAGCGCACGCGCCGCGCGCAGCATCACGAGATCGGCGCGCAGACCATCCACGGCGGCCTCGATACATAACTCGCTGACATAGGCGTGCACCGCGTCGTCGAACGCAAGCCGGGGCAAGGCTTCACGCGCCACCCGAATCCGCTGCACGTACTCCGCCTGCTGCGCGGCATAGCCGATCCGAAAACCCGCGGGATCGACATCGAACGCGAGACGCGCTTTCACGATCTCCTGACGCACACGCGGCTCGAAACAGTTTTCCAACTCCACCGTCAAACCGAAACGGTCGATCAATTGCGGCCGCAACTCACCTTCCTCGGGATTCATCGTGCCGATCAGCACGAAGCTCGCGTCGTGACTATGCGACACGCCATCGCGCTCCACCGTATTGACACCGCTGGCAGCCGCGTCCAGCAGCGCGTCGACGAGCGCGTCGGGCAGCAGGTTGATTTCGTCGACATACAACACGCCGCGATGCGCTTTCGCGAGCAAGCCCGGCGAAAAGCGCACCGCGTTATCGCGCAACACGGTTTCGATATCGAGCGTGCCGATCAAACGTTCCTCACTGGCGCCGAGCGGCAGATTCACCAGTTGCCCTTCGGGCAGCAGTTCGGCCAGCGCGCGCGCCGCAGTGGACTTGGCCGTACCACGCGGCCCGCTCACCAGCACGCCGCCCAGGCCAGGATCGATCGCGGCCAGCAACAGCGCCTGCTGCAAGGCTGTCTGACCGATCAGCGCGGCGAAGGGAAAACCCAGCCGTGGATTCGTCGCATTCATCGTTGCTTTCCTTCGATCTGCTGCTCACTCGCCAGCCAATGCTGTTCGACTTGCGCGCGATAGTCGCCGGGTGTTTGCCACAAACCGCGCTGCATCGCCTCGAGCAGACGCTCGCAAACCGAATGCAAGGCATGCGGGTTGTGGCGCTGCATGAACTCGCGAGTGTCGGCGTCGTTCAGATACGCGTCGGCGACGAGCGCATATTGATGATCCGAGATCACGCGCGCGGTGGCGTCATAACCATACAGATAGTCGACGGTCGCGGCGATCTCGGCGGCGCCCTTGTAGCCGTGACGCTTCACGCCATCGAGCCATTTCGGATTGACCACGCGCGAGCGCACCACGCGCGCGATCTCTTCGTGCAGCGTGCGCACGCGCGGCGCGGCCGGATTGCTGTGGTCGGCGTGATACACGCTCGGCTGATCGCCGGTCAGGTGACGCACTGCCGCGACCATGCCGCCCTGGAACTGATAGTAATCGTTCGAATCGAGCAGATCGTGCTCGCGGTTGTCCTGGTTCTGCAGCACCACGTCCATCGCGGCGAGCCGCGCGCCGAATGCCTGACGCGCTTCCTCGCCCGCGCTCTTCTGCGTGTACGCGTAGCCGCCCCATGCCTGATACGCGTTGGCGAGATCGGCGTCGGTCTGCCATTGCTGCGAGTCGATCAGGTCCTGCAGACCCGCGCCGTACGCGCCGGGCCGCGCGCTGAAGACGCGCCAGCCGGCGCGCCGACGCGCTTCGACCGCGTCCATGCCGCGCGCGATGAGCGCGTCGCGCTCGCGCAGCACGCGGGCGCGAATCGGATTCAGGTGTTCGGGTTCGTCGAGTCCGGCGACCGCCTGCACGGCAGCGTCGAACAGATGCATCACGTTGGCGAAGGCGTCGCGAAAAAAACCGGACACCCGCAAAGTGACGTCGATCCGCGGCCGGTCGAACACCTCGATCGGCATGATTTCAAAGTCGGTCACGCGATGACTGCCCGGCGCCCACTTCGGCCGCACACCAAGCAGCGCCAGCGCCTGGGCAATATCGTCGCCGCCGGTGCGCATCGTCGCCGTACCCCAGACCGAGAGCCCGATCGCGCGCGGATAGTCGCCCTTTTCCTGCAGATGACGCTCGATCAGCGTCTGCGCCGACTTCAGGCCGAGCGACCAGGCCGCCTGGGTCGGAACCGCGCGCGTGTCGACGGAATAGAAGTTGCGGCCCGTGGGCAGCACGTCGGGCCGACCGCGCGAGGGCGAACCGCTCGGACCCGGCGGAACGAAACGTCCTTCGAGACCGCGCCTGAGTTGCAGCATTTCCTGCAGGCCGCATGCGTCGAGTCGGGGCAGAACGTCCTGCCGCAAGCGTTCGATCACACACTCCGCTTGCGGCAGGCTTCCGGCATAAGCAGTCAAACCCGCTGGCGATGGTTCGCCACACACGCCGCGCAACAGCTCGGCGGCAAGCAATTCCAGACGCTCGCGCGTATCGCCGCAGTGCCGCCACGGCGCATCGCTGATCTGCTGCAAGACGTCGGGACGCGGCCCGTCCCACACGGCCGACCAGTCCACCGACAACGGATCGAACAAATGATCGATGCGCAAATCGCGCGCCAAAGCATCGATTAACCCGGCCTTGCCGCCCTGCCCGTCGCCGACTGGAAAGCGCCCCAACGCCAGCAAGGTATCGCGCCGCTGAACACCCTCGGGCGATTGCCCGAACGTATGCAAGCCGTCGCGAATCTGCGCTTCTTTCAACTCGCACAGCCATGCATCGACACGCGTGAGCAGCGCGTCTTCATCGTCCTCGCCCTTTGGCGGCGCAAGACTCAATTCTTCATGCAGTCTGTGTTCGACGATGGTCGCCAGAATCGTGCGCCGCAACAGCTTCGAGCGACGCGGATCGACCATCAGCGCTTCATAGTATTCATCGACCTGGCGCTCCAGATCCTGCAACGGCCCATAGCTTTCGGCACGCGTGAGCGGCGGCATCAGATGATCGATGATGACGGCCTGCGCGCGTCGTTTCGCCTGACTGCCCTCGCCTGGATCGTTGACGATGAACGGATAGAGATGCGGCATCGGCCCGAGAATCAGATCGGGCCAGCAGGCATCGCTCAAAGCGACGCTCTTGCCCGGCAGCCATTCGAGATTGCCATGTTTGCCGACATGCACGACCGCGTCGATGCCGAATTGATGACGCAACCAGAAATAGAACGCGAGATAGGCGTGCGGGGGCACGAGTTCGGCGTCGTGATAGCTCGCGTAATCGCCTTGCTCGCGGGAACGCGACGGCTGAATGCCGACGAACACCTGCCCGCAGCGCCAGCCCGCGATCATGAAACGGCCGCGCCGCAGCGTAGGGTCCTGCTCGGGCGCGCCCCAGCGAGCGTTCAATGCCTGACGCGCCTCGGCGGGCAGCGCGCTGAAGTGGACGAGGTAGTCGTCCAGCGCCAGGCTTTGCAACGCGGGACGCAAATCACGCACCACCGGGTCGTTGGTCACGCCTTCGGTGAGCTTGCTCAATAGCGCATCGCCGTCGCGCGGCAGTTCGCCGAGCCGGTAGCCTTCGTCACGCAGCATGCCCAGAATGCCGACCACGGACGCCGGCGTATCGAGTCCCACGCCATTGCCAATGCGCCCTTCGCTCATCGGATAGTTGGCGAGGATCAGCGCGAGCTTCTTGTCGGCGTTATCGAGCGAACGCAGGCGGCACCAGCGCCGGCTCAACGCGCCGAGAAAAGCCACGCGCTCGAGATCCGGCTGATAGCGGACCACATCGACCTGCGTATGCGGACAACGATACGCCAGTCCCTTGAAGCTGATCGCGCGCGTGATGATGCGGCCGTCCACTTCGGGCAGCGCAATATGCATGGCGATATCGCGCGAGTTGAGGCCCTGGTTGTCCTTCACCCAGTCCTCGCGATTGCCGCCGCTCAGGATCACCTGAAACACGGGCGCGTCGCCGGCGAGCGCGAGCGGCTCGGGGTCGTCGATCGCGGACGCGGCGAAGGCCGTGGAATTGAGCACGAGCGCGACATCGTGTTGCGCGCACAGCGACTGCACGACATCGCGGCTCATCGCATCTTTCAGCGACGTAATCGCAAGCGGCAGCGGATTCAGACCCTGGGTTTCGAGTGCGTCGATCAGCGCGTCGAACACGGCCGTATTGGCCGCCTGCAGATGCGCCTTGTAGAACAGAATCGCCGCAACCGGCGCGCCCTGTTTCCAGCGCGCCTGCCAGTCGGCCATGGTCGGCGAGTCGTGTCCAGGATGGTAAAGCGTGGCAGCCGGCAGCGCGCGCGGCGGCGCAGGCTCCTGCCCCCAGCCCAACTCGCGATAGGCGATCGCGCGTAAAAACGCCTCGGCATTTTGCGCGCCGCCTTCGCGCAGATAGCGCCACAACTGGTGGCACAAACCGGCGTCCGCGGTGCTGCGCGCGAGCAGGTTTGGATCTTCCTGCAGATCGCCGGAGAACATCGCGAGCGTCTGCTGTTTGCGCTCGGCGAGCGCGACCACCTGTTCGATCCCGTAAGGCCAATACGCCTCGCCGCCGAGGTGATCGACCACCACTACGCGCGCATGCTGCAGCACGTCCTCGAGATAAAAATCGACGGAGGCCGGTTGCCGCAGATACGTGACATTCGCGAGCCGCACGCTCGGAAAGCCCTCGCCCAGGCGCGGAACCACGCTCGCGAGCAGCGAAAGCGTGGTGTCGGCGGAGCTGAGCACGACGATCTCGGCGGGCTGCTGATCGATACGGATCACGCCTTGCGTATCGTCGACAAAGCCCCCCGGCGTGGTGCGCAGCAGATGCATGAGCGCTTACGCCTGCTGAGCGGCGGCGCTCGACGACACGCCGAGCGCCGCGTCGAACGCGCTTTGCAGCGCGGCCTGATCGAGGTCTTCGCCGATCAGCACGAAGCGGCTCGGGCCGGCTTCGCCCGCTTGCCAGCGTCGATCGAAATAGCTGTCGAAGCGGCGGCCCACACCTTGAATCACAAGACGCATCGGCGCACCCGGCAAGGCCGCAAAACCCTTCACGCGATAGATCGTGTTAGTTTCCACCAGCGCTTCAAGCGCGGCGATCGCGGCCTCGCGCGAACTCACCTCGGCCTGCACGACCACCGAGTCGAATTCGTCGTGATGGTGATCGGCGTCCTCGGCGGAACCGTGGTGATCGTGGCGCAAGTGGATCGTGTCTTCCGATGCGGCTTCCAGCCCGAGCAAGGTGTGCAGATCGAGCTGGCCCATGTGTGCGCGCACGATCTTCACCTGCGGCGGAATTTCCTCGCGGATCACGGCTTCGACTGCGCCTTGCTGCGCGTCGTCGAGCAGATCGGTTTTGTTCAGAATCACCAGATCGGCCGCCGACAATTGATCCTCGAACAGTTCGTGCAGCGGCGATTCGTGATCGAGATTCGGGTCGGCCTTGCGCTGTTCATCCACGGCGACCGGGTTGTCGGCGAACTGGCCGCTCGCGGCGGCCGGCCCGTCCACCACGGTCACGACCGCATCCACCGTGAAGCTGTTCTTGATCTGCGGCCAGTTGAATGCCTGCACGAGCGGCTTGGGCAAGGCGAGGCCGGAGGTTTCGATCAGCACGTGATCGATCTCGCCACGGCGCTCGACGAGTTTTTCCATCACCGGGAAAAACTCTTCCTGCACGGTACAGCACAGGCAGCCATTGGCGAGTTCGTACAGTTGACCCCCGGTCTCCACGCCGTTTTCATCGCAACCGATACCGCAGCCCTTGAGGATTTCGCCGTCGATGCCGAGTTCGCCGAACTCGTTGACGATCACCGCGATGCGCTTGCCGCCCGCATGCTGAAGAATGTGACGCAACAGCGTGGTCTTGCCGCTGCCGAGAAAGCCCGTGACGATCGTGACGGGAATCTTGCGCATTTGAGTTTGCATCGTGAGGTCCATCCGTAGGAGTTGCGCGCGCACGCCGGCGTGTTTGTCTGCGCAAGCCGGAAAAACACGGCGTAGAAGCAGAGGCAACAGCAAAAGCCAAACACGGGGACGAACGACGGCGTTGCCGCGACAACCTGAAACCGAAAGCGAGAGAGTTCATGAACCCGCGCCGCATCCCCGCGGCGATTGTTCGACGTGCTCTGGCCGGTATCCGGGCTGGCGAAAGCGCCGCTTCCCCTTCCCGGGCGAGTGATTTCTCGCCCAGTGGTGATATGCCGACGCGCACTTGCGCGTGGACATCGAAGCCGGCTCCGTGGCGTTCTGCAACTGCATGAAACGCCACATTTCGCTTACCGTTGCGGGGGCAGCACAGGTGAGTCCGAATCCAGGCTGGAGGACGCCCTGTTTCCCGTTTAACTGCATGCGCAGGAGCGCGCACACGAGCACCAAAGTGCGTGCGAGTTTAGGCCCGCGGGCCCTTGTCGTCAAGGAAACACCGGCCGCGAAGGCTTATCGGACGGGGCGTCGTGTGCTATCGTATGCGCGCGTTTGGTGCCCGCACATGCGTTCGCATGTGCAGTTAAACGGGAAACAGACAGCGCCCTGCGCGCTCAACCTGTGCTGTCCCCGCAACGGTAAGCGACCTGTGGCGCGCGAGGCAGTGCTCTCGCGCCGCGCATGCGTTTTTCACTGCCACTGTCTGACGAATCCAGACGGGAAGGCAAAGCGCATGAGGCCGCCAGCCCGGATACCGGCCAGACGCGGAGGCGGCGAACATTTCGCCGCCGGCCGCTGGAATCCGCGAGGGACGGATATGAAGGCGCTGAAGCCGTTGCACCGCATGACCTCAAACTCTACTGCCCGGCGCTGCTTCGCGTCGCGCGCTCTCCCGTCGCTCACCACGTGGCGTGCGCCACGCACGCCACGATGACGCGCGCCTGGCTGATCGGCGCGGGTCCCGGCGACGTCGAACTCATGACGCTCAAGGCGACCCGCGCGCTCGCGCAGGCCGACGTCGTGCTGGTCGACGATCTCGTGAATCCCGATGTGCTGCAGTTCGCGCGCGCCGATGCGCTGATCGTCTACGTCGGCAAGCGCGGCGGCCATCCGTCCACGCCGCAAGCAGGCATCGTCGCGCAAATGCTCGCGCATTTGCAGGCCGGACGCAGTGTCGCCCGTTTGAAAGGCGGCGATCCGTTCGTATTCGGACGTGGCGGCGAAGAGCAGGAAGCGCTGCACGCCGTGGGCATCGAGGTGGAGGTCGTCAACGGCATCACGGCGGGCATCGCGGCGCCCGCATCGATTGGCATTCCCGTCACGCACCGCGATCACACGCAAGGCGTGGTGTTCGTCACCGGACACGGCGCGGGCAGTGGCGAGCCCGATTGGGCTGCGTTCGTCGCCACCCGCATGACACTCGTGATCTATATGGGCATGCGGCGGCTGAACGATATCGTCGACGCCTTGCTCGCGGCCGGTATGGACGCACAGACGCCGTGCGCGGCGATCGAGTCGGCGACACGGCCTGAACAGCGGCACGTGCTCGGGCGGCTTGGCGAGTTTGCCGCTGCGGTTGCGCACGCCGGTCTCGGCTCGCCGGCGATCGTGGTGATCGGCGGCGTGGCCTCGTTGGCGTTGGCGCGCGAGGCTAAAAGCGAGCGTGCCGACCCTGCCGTGACGGACGGTCCCGAACTGCCCGACGCCGCCGGCCGGACACTCAAGCCATGACCGGGCTGAGCGTGGGCATCGGCTGCCGCTTGCATACCACGGCCGACCAGATCGAAGCCGCCGTACACGACGCACTTGGCTCCTGTACATTCGACGCGATCGGCGTCGTCGCCTCGATCGACAGCAAGGCCCAGGAAGCGGGTCTACTCGAATTCTGCGCACGTCACGCGCTGCGGCTGCAATTCTTTAGTCGCGCACAGATCGCGACGGTGTCCGTGAGCCACCCTTCCGCGGCGGCAAGCGCACATCTCGGCGTCGATGGCGTGTGCGAACCGTGTGCACTGCTGGCGGCATCAGAAGCGGCCTCGACCGCATCGACCGCGCGCCTCGTCGTGCCCAAGACCGTCCACGCGGGCGTCACCGTGGCGATCGCTTCGAGCGTCGCTTGCGCCGCGCCCCAAACAACCCATCACGCCTCCCGGCAACAGAACCGTCCATGAAAACCGATCCCGAATCGCATCAACGTATGACCGAGCGCCGGCGCGAAGGCCACGAGAAGAAACAGGCCGGCGCCACCGTCGAGAAAGGTCTGCTGATCGTCAACACCGGCACGGGCAAAGGCAAGACCACCGCCGCATTCGGCATGGCAGTGCGGGTGCTCGGACACGGCATGCGGCTGGGCGTCGTGCAATTCATCAAGGGCGCACTGCATACGTCGGAGCGCGACTTCCTCGGCGCAATCGCCCAGTGCGATTTCGTCACGATGGGCGACGGCTACACCTGGAACACGCAAAACCGCGACGCCGACATGGCGACCGCGCGCAAAGGCTGGGACGAAGCGCGCCGCATGATCGAAAGCGGCGACTATCAGATGGTGATCCTCGACGAGTTGAACACGGTCCTCAAGTATGAATATCTGCCGCTCGACGAAGTCCTGTCGGTACTCACCGCGCGCGCGCCGATGCTGCACGTGGTGGTGACCGGCCGTCACGCGCCGGACGCGCTGATCGAAGCCGCCGACCTCGTCACCGAAATGCGCATTGTCAAGCATCCGTATCGCGAGCAGGGCGTGAAAGCGCAACGTGGCGTGGAGTTCTGAGCGATGCCCGCGTGTCCCGCCCTGTTCATCAGCGCGCCTGCCTCGGGCCAGGGCAAGACCACGATTACGGCGGGTCTTGCCCGCTATCACCGGCGGCTGGGACGGCGCGTGCGCGTCTTCAAGACCGGGCCGGATTTTCTCGACCCGATGATTCTGGCGCAGGCAAGCGGCGCACCCGTGCTGTCGCTCGACCTGTGGATGGTCGGTGAGGCCGCCTGCCGCACTCTGCTCGCGCAGGCGGCGGCCGAAGCCGATCTGATCCTGATCGAAGGCGTGATGGGGCTGTTCGACGGCGCGCCGAGCAGCGCCGACCTGGCCACCGTGTTCGGCGTGCCGGTGCTCGCCGTGATTTCGGCGAAGGCGATGGCGCAGACCTTCGGCGCGGTTGCCTTCGGTCTTGCGCATTTCCGGCCGCAGGTGCCGTTTTACGGCGTGCTCGCCAATCGCGTCGGCTCGCCGCGTCACGCGCAGATGCTTCAGGAGGCCTTGCCGCCCTCGCTACGCTGGTGCGGCCACATCGGTGCACGCGATGAAATCGCCCTGCCCGATCGCCACCTCGGTCTCTATCAGGCGGCCGAAATCGACGATCTCGACGCGCGCCTCGACCATGCTGCCGACACGCTCGGCGAAACCGCGCTCGCCGCCTTGCCGCCACCGGTCGATTTCGGCACGCCCGTGCCGGACATTCCGCCGCGACTGCTGGATCGTAAGCAGATTGCAATTGCACGCGACGCCGCGTTTTCGTTCATCTACCCCGCCAACGTTGCACTGCTGGAAGCGCTCGGCGCGCGCATCGCGTACTTCTCGCCGCTCGCCGACGATGCCTTGCCGGACCACACCGATGCGCTCTATCTGCCCGGCGGCTACCCCGAACTGCACGCCGCGGCGCTTGCCGCCAACACTCGCAGCGCGGCGACGATCCGCGCGCACGCGGCCGCCGGCAAACCCGTCGTCGCCGAATGTGGCGGCATGCTCTATCTGCTGGATCAGCTCACCGACACTCAGGGTGTCGGCACGCCGATGCTCGGCCTCGTCCCCGGTCAGGCGACGATGCAAAAGCGCTTCACGGCACTCGGCATGCAGCAGATCGACAGCCTGCACGGTCCGATGACGGGTCACACGTTTCATTACTCGAAGCTGAGCACACCGCTCGCACCGCTACGTTCGGCCACCCGCCCGCAAGGCGACGCGCCCGGCGAGGCGGTGTATCGCGCCGGCTCGATCGTGGCGACGTACATGCATACTTATTGGCCCTCCAACCCGGCCTTCGCGGCCGCCCTGTTCCATGGCGAAGCCTTTTAACGACTCCGAGCGCGAGGCGGTCTACCGCGCGATTTACGAACGGCGCGACATGCGTCATTTCGTGCGCGACCCGGTCGACCCCGCCGTCTTGCAGCGCCTGCTCGACGCGGCGCATCACGCGCCGAGCGTCGGCTATATGCAGCCGTGGCGCATCGCCCGCATTACCGAACCGGCGTTGCGCACGGCCTTGCACGCAACCGTCGAAAGCGAACGGCTCGCCACGGCCGACGCACTCGGCCAACGCCGCGAAGCGTTCATGAAGCTCAAAGTGGAAGGCATGCTGGACTGCGGCGAGTTGCTGGTGATGGCGCTGATGGACGGCCGCGAGCGCCATATCTTCGGCCGCCGCACCTTGCCGGAGATGGATCTGGCGTCGGTCGCGTGTGCGATCCAGAACATGTGGCTGGCCGCCCGCGCCGAAGGTTTGGGCATGGGCTGGGTCTCGCTCTTCGATGTGGACACCGTGCGCCGGCTTCTGCAGATGCCCGAAGGCGCTCGACCCGTGGCGATTCTGTGCCTTGGGCACGTCGACGCGTTTTACAGCGAACCGATGCTGGAGACCGAGCGCTGGGCGAGCCGCATGCCGCTCGCGGATTGCGTGTTCGAAAACCGCTGGCCGCAAGCGAAAGACGACAAAGCGCAGGATTAGAAAAGCTTCCGTTCTTCTACGGTTGAAGCGGTTTCACCGAAGTCACCTCCGGCACCCCGCCCGCCGCGTGCGCGCGCAGTTTCACGCGCCAGTCAGGCGGGGCGTCGAAGGGAAATCTGGCCAGCGCGCTTTTGACGAGCGACGGCATCGCATGCAGCGCGTCCGCGTCGCGATCGCGGCTCATTGCGCTTACTTTGTAGATTTCACGTCCGCTCGCGCGCTCGAAAAAGCGCAGCGTCAACCCGTGCTGATACACAGGACCGTCGAATAGTGAAAACGGCGCGGGCGTCGCGCGGTCACACTCGCCCGGCGGACAATCCTTCGTAGCGACGCTGATCGTCGCCGGCCGCGTGTCGTAGGCAATCGAAAGCAGATAGTGCGCGGGTAGGTCCTGCGTATCGACGAACCCCTGCTTCGCCAATTCCGCGCGCAACAGCGTCTCGAACGACGGCGCGCTCGCGCTCGCATCCTGCGACGGCGGCCGGGCGATCGTATAAGTGCGCGCGCCCGCGAACGACGCGGCGGGGTTCGCGGTGTGCACGTCGGTGCTCAAACCGGCGCAGCCGGTGAGACTCACCGCGACTAGCGCGGCACAGATCAGGATTGCTTTCACCATCTTCTCGCTTCGATCAAGTGCGGGTTCATACTTCAGGAGCGTCGCGCAGCGGCGGCATCGGACTGCGCTTCGTCGAGCGCCGGCAGCAGGATCGTGAAAGCCGTGCCCTTGCCCGGCGCGCTGACCACGTCGACCTCGCCACCATGGCGGGTCACCACGGTTTTCACGAACGCCATGCCCAGCCCCGCGCCACCGACTTCCGGCCGCTCGGTCGCATGAAACCGCCGGAAGCGCTCAAAAAGACCGGCCTGCTGTTCTTCGGGAATGCCATAGCCTTCATCGCGAATCGTGCATGACACACGCCTCGAACCGCCACGCGACGAAGCCGGCGACACGTCTTCGAGGCGGCACGAAATCCGCGTGTCCGGTGGACTGTACTTGACCGCGTTGTTCAGAATGTTGACAAGCGCGCGCGTCATCAGTGAACGGTCGGCGCAGATCCAGTGGCCTTCGTCGACGTCGGCCGCGTCGGCCGTTTCCGTTTGCAGCGCGATGCGTTTAGCGTGCGCTTGCGGCCAGACTTCGTCGCTGGCGTCGATCATCAACTCGGTCAGGCTCACCGGTTCCAGCACATAGGCCTGCGATTCGGCGCGCGCCAGTTGCACGAAATCATCGGCCAGCGTGAGCGCGCGCTGCGCATAGCGCTCGATGCGCTCGAGCAGTCCATGCGCCAGCGCCGGTTCGCTGCGGGCCCGCTCGATCTCGACCAGCGCGAGGATCGACGCTTGCGGCGAACGCATATCGTGCGACAGCAGCCGCAACGCGTCTTCCCGCTGACGCTCGGCCGCGTGCAACGCCGACACGTCGACGAGACCCGCGATCCAGCCGGTCGTCTCGCCCTGCTCGTTGGTGCAGTTCGCGTAGCGCAGCAGGTAGTCGCGCTCGTGGGCGTCGCGCACTTCGATGCCCTGCGCCATCAATGCGGCAAATTCGCTGCGTGCCGGGTCGAGCAGCGCGGGCCAGTTGGCGTGCGCGAACAGATTGGGCTCGGCGTCGGACGCATCGGAGACGGCGTTGCTGTCGATGGTCTTGACGAGCGTCAGGCCGCCCAGCACGGCCTGCATCGGCCGGCGTTCCGGCATCGATGCACCGAGCCGCGCGAAATGCGCCCTGGCCGCATGATTGGCGATCAGCACGACGCCGCGCACGTCGCTCACGAGGATCGGCTCGGGCATGCTGTCGAGGCTGTCCCACACGAAGCGTTTCATGTCCTGCACGCGCTGCGCGGCCTGCGCCATCAGCGCCATGTGCTGCTCCAGCACGTCGCCGCCGAATTCGCTGCGGGCCTGCTGGGTCTCGGGCAGTAAATGCGGCTCGTCGGCGAGCCGTTGCAGTTCGCCGCGCAGATAGTCCATCGTCATTTCGAGGCGCCGCCAGTTCCAGATCGGATACACGACCACCATGCCGACGATCGCCGGCACCGGCGACATCCACAGTCGCAGCCCGTAGAGCAAAGCGGCGCTACCGGCAGCCGCCAGCCCGCATAGCGCGCCGGTCAACAGCAATGAGCGGCGCGGCGACATCACCAGGAATCCGGCGAGCAGCGCGGCCAGCGGCACGAGCGACACCAGGCACAACAGCCATGGCTCGGTGGCGTCGATCTCGCGGCCGGTGAGCAAGGTGTCGAGCACGTTCGCGTGGATATACACGCCCGGCAGCGGACCGAGTTCGCCCGATACCGGCGTGGCGAAGCGATCGTACAAGCCCGACGCGGTTACGCCGATCAGCACGATGCGGCCACGCAGGATGTCGAGCGGCACCTTGCCGGCGAGCACGCTGGCGAAACTCAGCGTCGGATAACTCTGCGCGTTCGGCCCGAACGGAATCAGGAAACGGTGTTCGCCACCGTCGTCGCGAATGAAGGGCGAGTGGCCTGGCGGCGGCTCGCGCAATCGGGATGGATCGCGTTCGACAGCCTCCGCCACCGGCACCGTCAATTGAGGCCAGCGCGAGTTCACATCGCCCTCGTAGCGCGCGACGCTGCGCACGATGCCGTCGCTGTCCACCTCGAGATTGATATGGCCGAGCCCCGCCGCCGCGTGCGCGAGCGGCGCCACCGGTTCGACGACGACGCGCCGTCCGTCGGCATCGGACGCGGAAAGCAGCACCGGCAGATAGGTCGGACTCAACGCGACGGCGCGGGACAGCTCGGCGTCCTGCGGATTCGCCTCGGTGAACAGCACGTCGACCACCACCGCGGCAGGCTGCGCTTGCGCGATCTTTTCAAGCAGCTTCGCGTGGACACTGCGCGGCCAGGGCCAGCGCCCGAGTTGCGCGATGCTCGCATTGTCGATGTCGAGCACGACGATATCGCGCGACAAGGGCTGCGCATGCAGGCTCAGCAAGCGGTCGTAGACGAGATGATCGACGCTCGTGCTCAGGCGGCCGAGCGAACCGAGCAGGATCACCACGACGCCGAGGCAGCCGATTCCCAGCCATTCGATCAGGAAACGGCGTCCGGCGCGCCGTCCAAGACGGGCGCGCGGGTCGAGGCTCAGGCGCGAAGAAGTAGTCGGCAAAGGCGTGGCGTGGTTCCGTGCGGTGGTCGAGCCGCTCGCGCGGCGCTAGCGCGCGAGCGTAAACGAGCGGACCGCGCTGCTTTTCTCGTAGAAGCGGCCATTGTCGAACTGCTCGGCGACGATCGTCCAGTAGTAGACGCCGGCTGGCAGATCGCTCACGACCAGCTGGCCGCCGCTGAGATCGGTACGGTCCACCAGCGGTTCGCGCAGATCGGCCGTCGCGGCGAGCACGAAGCGAAAGCGCGTGTCGACCGTGGCGCGGCTGACGAACCAGCGGAATTCATAGTCTCGGCTATTGCCGCGCGGACCCGCCGACGCGGCAAGACCCAACTGACGTCGCTCGAAGCCGTACACCTGCGGCAGGCCTTCGAGGCCGTGGTCGTCGACAGCGGAAATGCGCACGAAGTACGTGCCATCGGCCAGATCGCCGAAATCCGCGTGCGGCGAGCTCACGCGCAGATCGCGGATCAGGTCGAGCTGGTCGGCGTCGCGTGAGATCTGCACGCGGTAAGCCGCGGCGTGGTCGGCCGGCACGAGGTCGAACGCGACGGACTTGTCGTCCTGCACCCTGGCCGGTTGCGCGAGAGCCGGCGCGGGCAGGAGTTCGACCGCTGCGCCGATCGCACCATCGGCTCGCGTGACGCTGCCGAAACGCGCCTTGACGAGTTGCCTGGAGTCCTGCAACGGCACGCCGGGCAGCGGCGCCGCCCCCTTCGAGCCGACCGGATCGACGCCCACCGCGCCGTCCAGCACTTCTACGGCGGTGGTTTTGTCATCGCCGTCGTAAGCCACTTTGAAGCGCGTGCCGCGCACGCCCGCCACCACCGATGGCGACCGGATCTGAAAACGGTCGTCCCGTTTGGTCGCGTGCGTCACCTGGCTATCGACTTCGCCATGGCGCAGCTTCAGCACGCGATCGCCGGCGCCCGTCAGCGTGGTCCGCCGCAATCTGTCGATGTCGAGTGCGCCGTCCTGCGCGACCGTGACGTGCGAGCCGTCCGCCAGTTCGAGCGTGACGAAGCCGTTTTCGCCGGTGCGAATGCGATCGCCTTCGCCGAGCGCCGCACCGGTTGCGAGCGGCACGTAGGGATGCTGGCCGAAGGCGCGCTCCACTGGTCCGCTCGTCGCGATCACGCGGGCCGATTCCTGCTCCTGTTTGAGGCGCGAAGCCGGCAGTCGCAAGCTGATGCCCGCCGGCATGCGACGCGGCGCGGGAATGTGATTCAACTGGCTCAACACGGCCCAGTCGGCCGGGTCGCGCAGATAGTGCCCGGCGATGTCGTAGAGCGTGTCGCCGTCATGGGTGACGTAGGACACATAAACCGGTGCGGCGGCGTTCGCCCGCGACTTCACTGCCCGCGACGATTGCGCGTAAGTCAGGACGGGCGAGAACGCGGTCAGTGCGATCAGACCGAAGCTGGCCAGCCTGGCCACGCTGCGCTGCCTTACCTCCATGGTGCTACCGCGCCATGCCATCGCCGAGGCAAACCTCACGCCTGCCCCGCTTCGGACTGTGCATCGGGCGCAGCCGGCGGCGTACCGGCGTCGATCCGCTCGAGTCGGTAGCCGTAACCGTAAATCGGCGTCAGTCGATAACCGTGCTCGGGACGCAAGCCGAGCTTGCTGCGCAGCATCGACACATGAGTGTCCATGGTGCGCGAGGGAATGTCGGTGGCCTGCTTCCAGATCACATCGAGAATGTGCGCGCGCGAGAGCGGCCGGCTGAGGTGCTGGAACAGCAGCAGCGCGAGATCGAACTCTTTCTGCGTGACGGCGACGGTGGTGCCGCGCGCCACCACGTGCTTCGCGCCCAGATCGAATTCAAACTCGCCGAAAACTTCCTTCGCGGCAAGCGGCTTCAGATGATAAGCACGGCGCAGCAAGGACCCGACGCGCGCCAGCAGTACCGCTGCGGAAACCGGTTTGACGACGTAGTCGTCCGCGCCGGTGTTGAGAATAGAGGTGATGTCGGTTTCGCGGCCACGGCTGGTCATGAACAGCACCGGCAAGCGCTCGGAGAGGCTTTCGCGGACCCAGCGCAGCACTTCTTCGCCGGACATGTCAGGGACGTTCCAGTCGAGTACCAGCAGATCGAAGGTCTGGCGCCGCAGTTGCCGCACCAGTTCCCGACCGGCGCCGTATGCGTGACAGATATGTCCAGCCGCCGCCAGCGTCTGGCAAACCAGGTCGGCCTGAGCCGAATCGTCATCCAGGACAGCAATTCTCATATAACCCCGCAACGCGACATCGCTCTTCGTAACTTGATGGCCGGCGAGCCGGCGGGTGCAGGGATGACGGTGTTCGCACCGGCGATCCAGCGCCCGACTCCATTCCGGCTGCCTGTTCGTTTTCGACTTGTGGTCCTTTGCCTTGCGCCCCGTCGAGTCTTTGTCGCCGCACTGTCTCGAAAATTTGACGCGGCTTTTTTGCTGTATCGCGTCGCTTTCCGAGGGGGCGAATCATGATAATCGAAAAACGCCTGTTCTATTTTGGCTTACCTGATTGGGTGGTCTCGCTCGCGCGATGGTTGGCCCCGTCTGCCTCTGCCTTTTCAGGCCACGTTTTGCAACGGTGAAATACCGGTGAAAACGCGATTTGACAATTTGCGAGTCAGTATAGGAATGGTTTTAAAATAAATCGTTTAACAATTGTTAAGTCGACGTCGCGGGCGGGCGAAAAAATGCGGCGTCGCCCCGTGGCCGACGCCGCTCAACACACGACACGCTCGCGGGGGTCTAGCCGCACGAGTGGAATCAAAATAGCCGCTGGCCGATTCCATCTCAAGATGAAAGAACTGCGTTTGTAACTGCCGCTAAAGTAGTTATTACATCGGACGTATTAACGGCGAACGCTGGATCAATACTTCGGCTTCAACAGAAAATCGTCTGACTTGAAGCCGTTCAGACATTCAATTTACATACGCAGATGTTTTGTTACAGTCGGCATCGCCACCGTGACAACGCATTTACCTGCCGCCCTCTATCTCCGGCATCGGTGCAAACAGCGCGTCGAGATCGTCGTCGGAGAATTTCGCCGCCCCTGCCGCGTCTTCGGAGAGGATGCTGTCGGCAAGCCCCGCCTTCTGCTCCTGCAACTCCACGATCTTTTCCTCGATACTGCCCGCCGCGATCATTTTGTAGACGAACACCGGCTTGTCCTGTCCTAGCCGATGCGCACGGTCGGTCGCCTGATTTTCGGCGGCCGGATTCCACCAGGGGTCGTAGTGAATCACCGTGTCCGCCGCAGTCAGATTCAGTCCGACGCCACCCGCTTTCAGGCTGATCAGGAACAGCGGGACTTCACCCCGCTGGAAGCGCTCGACGGGCGTCACGCGGTCCGCCGTGTCGCCGGTGAGTATCACGTAGGGAATCGCGGCCTCCTGGAGCGCCTCGGCGATCAGGGCCAGCATGCCGGTGAACTGCGAGAACAGCAGCACGCGACGACCTTCTTCGATCAATTCGGGCAGCATCGACAGCAGCAGATCGAGCTTGGCCGAGCCCATCACACGCGTGCCCTTTGCGGCTTTGTCGCGTTTTTCGACCGATTCGCCGGCCGATTTGCCGACCGAGTCACCGGCTTCGCCGATGGGCTTGATCTTGCGCACCAGGCGCGGATCGCAACACACCTGGCGCAGCTTCAACAACGCATCGAGCACGATGATGTGGCTGCGCGCGAGCCCTTGCGCGCTCACCGCGGCGCGCACCTTCTCCTGCATCGCCGTGCGGACGGTTTCATACAGATCGCGCTGCGCGCCCTCCAGATCGACCGAACACACGATCGTGGTCTTGGCCGGCAACTCCTTGGCCACTTCGTCCTTACGACGACGCAGCATGAATGGCCGGATGCGCCGCGCGAGCAGCGCACGCCGCACGCCGTCGCCATTCTTCTCGATCGGATTGCGCCAGCGTTTGGTGAAGTCCTTCTGGCTGCCGAGAAAGCCCGGCAACAGAAAATCGAACTGCGACCACAATTCGCCCAGATGATTCTCCAGCGGCGTCCCGGTCAGACACAGCCGATGCCGCGCGCGCAAGCCGCGAATCGCCTGCGCCGCTTTGGTCGTGGCGTTCTTGACGTACTGCGCTTCGTCGAGAATCAGCAAGTGGTAGTCGTGTTCGGCGAGCACCTTCTGATCGCGCCACAACAACGCGTAGGTAGTCAGCACCAGTTCGTGTTCGACGATCCGCTCGAAGCGCTCCTTGCGTTGCGGCCCGTTCAGCACCAGCACCTTCAGGTCGGGCGCGAAGCGGCGCGCTTCCTCGCGCCAGTTGTGCACGAGCGTGGTCGGCACGACGATCAGTGCCGGCCGCGTGAGGCGTCCCGCTTCCTTCTCGGCGAGGATATGCGCGAGCGTTTGCACGGTCTTGCCCAGACCCATATCGTCGGCGAGTACACCGGCCAAGTCGTGTTCGCGCAGAAACTGCATCCAGTTCAGCCCTTGCTGCTGATAGCCACGCAGCTCTGCGCGCAGACCTTGCGGCACCGCCACCTCGCGCAGACCCGGGCCGGCTTGCAGACGCTGCGCCAGTTGACGGATCGAATCCTCGCCGCGGAATTGCCAGCGCCCGGTGCTGTTCAGCGCTTCGAGCCGCCCGGCATCGACCGATGCGACCCGCAGCGGCACGCCGTCGGCCAGCGCGCCGCCGAGCGCGTCGAACAGATCGACCAGCACCCGCACCACCGGCTTCAGACGGTCGGCGCGCAAGCGCAGCCGTTTGTTCTCGTCGGTCTTGAGCTCGATCGGCTCGCTATCGGGAATGCTTTCCAGCGCGCCGTTCAACCAGCGCCGGTCGCGCCGGAACAGGTCGGCGAGCAGCGGCTCGAGTCGCACGTTGCGCTCGCCGATGCGGATGCCCATTTCCAGATCGAACCAGCCGTCGCCCGCCTGATGCGCGGTGCCGTCGATCGCGTCGATCTCGATGATGTTGTAGCGGAACTCCGGCGCCATCGTCACGCGCCAGCCTTTGCCGACGAGTTCCGGCACGGCGTCGTTGACGAAGGCCGTCCACGCTTCGGCATCGGGCAGACCGAGCATCGTGTCGGGCAGCAGGCGCGAGGCGTAGACACGGCTGGTCGGCACTTTCTGCAGGCCGGTCTTGCGCAGTTCGAGCAGACGTTTTTTCTCGGCCTCGTAACGGCGGCGGATGTGGATGACGTCGCCGCCGGGCATCGGCACGAGCGTCACACTGCTGTCCACATTGATGCTGACGCCGTCGTAGTCGAAGCTCACACCGGCCAGCTCGACGGCTTCGGCCTTGCGCTGCCCGAGCTTCACCGCCGACGGCAATGCGTGGCTGTTCAGCGTGAGCACCGGCACCGGCTCGACGTCGATCACGCGAATCGCCGAGGTGTCGTGTGTGGGCGGCAGCGGCAACTCGGGTGAAATCTCGCGCAGGACGGAGGCGACCAAAGGCGCTTCGGCGAGCGAGATGGGGGGCATGGCCAGATAGTCGGGCAATTGCTGGAACGGCAGCGACGATTCGACGATACCCGCCTCGTTGGCGACGCCGTCGACGTACCAGATCGGTTCGGTCGGCAAAACCATGCTGGCGCGCGGCTCGGTGCACAGCACAGGGCGCAGGCGCTGGTCGGCGAGCGGCTCCCATTCGATCCGGCCCGGCCGCTCGGCGCCGCGCGATAACGGCGTGGGGCCCTCACGACCCGGTGCGGGTTTCAATTCGAAGAACAGGCGCCCGGTCGCCATCAGCTTTTGCAGCATCTCGGCGCCGCTCGTGCCGCGCAGGATGAACTGGCCGAAGTCCTCGCGCGAACGGCCGAGCCACAAGCCGCGCAGGATCGACAGATCTTCGTCGGACACGAATTTGGGTTGTTTGAGCAGCGCCGCTTCCACATTGGCCCAAGGCTCACCGACTTCGACAATCGCGCCGTCCGGATTGCAACGCGCGCGGTACAGCACGACCTCGTGGCGCATGTGGAAATTCGACCAGTTCAGCAGATAGGCGAGCGTCTGACTGCGCGCGACGCCACCTTGCTGCGCGAGTTCGTCCGCGGCCTCGGCGCGCGCGCGAAAGCGTTCGAGCCAGCTCACCAGTTCCGGGCGCACGCCGGACGATTCGGTCGGGTTCGGCGACAGGCGCGCGGGCGGGAAATGGGATTCAGCGGATTCGACGATTTGGGCGTCAGCGAGGTTTTCATCGCCTCCGTCGCTCCCGTCGCGCTGGACCTGGGTGATGTGGTCCATCTCGTCGTGGTAGTCGAGTTCGGCGAGCAGAAGTGCGGCCACGTGCTTGCAGTCGCGCCCCACCGGGCAGGTGCAATCGCTTTGCGCCCAGGGCGAAGCGCCGTCGGTCCGGAATCGCACCCGCGTTTTATAAGGCAGCGGGCGTGAGCCCTGCACGTCGCCCGACAGCGTCGCGCCGTGCCATTTCACCTGGGTGACGGGGCCGACCATGCGCGCCTTGGCCACGGTGTGATCCCCGAGCCAGTCCGCAATCCGTTCCCGATCAAAGAAAACTGACGACATCAGCGTCCATTCCTATTCAAGCCGGCGAAGACAGCCGCGCGCGAAGCAACCGGTTCGTCAGGTGCGCCTGGTTCCATCTGATGACGCTGCCTGCCGGTCGAGTTGCCGCCCGCTTCGGTTGCCTGTGATAACCGGCCATTTTACGCGTTGAATGGGCATTGGCTGTGGTGGCGCTTCCGGCGGTGGCGCAAGGCATTGTCGGCCTGACCGGGGCAGACGGCGCGACGGTTAGCGCACCGGGCCGATGACTTCGACGTCCGCTGCCGCAAGCACCTGGGCGAGCGCGGGTGGTGGCGCTTCGTCGGTGACCAGCAGATCGACGCCGTCGGCGCCGAAAGCGTGCACCAGCGCGCTATGGCCCACTTTCGCGTGGTCCGCCGCCACCACGCGGCGCTCGGCCTGGCTGAAAGCGGCCTGGGCGAAGGCCGCGTCGGCTGGGAGTGCGTCCATGAAGCGCCCTTGCAGATCGATCGCCGTGACCGAGACGATTGCGTAGCGCACGTGGAATTGGCGCAGGAAGGCCAGCACGCTGTCGCCGAAGGCCGCGGAATCGTCCGCCCGGAGTTCGCCGCCCGCGATGAACACGCGGTTGCCGTTGCGCGACGTCAGCACGCGGGCGACTTCGATCGAATTGGTCACGACGGTGAGCCGTGAACGCGCGGCGAGTGCCTCGGCGACACGCAGACAGGTCGTGCCGCCTTCGAGAATCAGCGAATCGCCGTCCCGCACCAGTTCGGCAATACATGCGCCGATGGCCCGTTTGCCTTCGAGGCTCGCCACCATGCGCCGCTGGAACGGCGGCTCGTCGAGACGCTCCGGCAGCATGACGCCGCCGTGAACTTTGATCAGCAGGCCTTCGGCGATGAGCGGCTTGATATTGCGGCGAATGGTTTCGTCCGAGACCTCGAGACGGCTCGCCAGATCGACGATGGCGCAGTTGCGCTCTTCGCGGACGAGTCGGAGGATTTCGGCTTGACGGGGGGTGGAGAACATAGAGTTCATGCGTGGACTGTCAACCAAGTCTAGCAAATATCACGATATGCCGGAAATAATAGCCACACAAATCAACATAAAACCACGATAAAAATGTTCCGAACAACGCCCGAATCTCAGGCTGCAGGCTTTTATTGGATAACTTTACGTGACATGCGAACAATCCCCATGTCGATCGCACGTGTTGCATTTCATGTTTTTATAAGGCATTCTTGCCAAGAAAATTCACCACATATCCACACATGTCCACACCCATCCCCACCCACGCTCGCGTCGTCATCGTCGGCGGCGGCATCATCGGCTGCTCCGTTGCCTACCATCTGACCAAGCTGGGCTGGACCGATGTCGTGCTGCTCGAACAGGGTCAGCTTTCGTGCGGCACGACCTGGCACGCGGCCGGTCTGGTCGGTCAGTTGCGCGCCCAGGAAAGCATGACGAAGCTGATCCGCTATTCCACCGCGCTCTACGCCGAACTCGAAGCGGACACCGGCCTCGCCACCGGCTGGAAACAGTGCGGCTCGCTTTCGGTGGCCCGCACAGCCGAACGGATGACGCAACTCAAACGCACCGCCGCCGTCGCGCGGGCCTACGGCGTGACGTGCGACGTCATCAGTCCGCAGGAAGCCGGCGATCTCTGGCCGGTCATGCGCACCGACGACCTGCTCGGCGCCGTCTGGCTGCCCGGCGACGGCAAGGCGAATCCCACCGACCTCACCCAGGCCCTCGCCCGTGGCGCCCGCACGCGCGGCGCGCGCATCGTCGAAAACACGCGCGTCACCGCGATCCATGCGCGCACGCCGCAAGGCGGCAAAGACAACGGCACGCGTGAAGTCAGCGGGCTCGCCTGGCGCAACAAGGCTGGCGAAGAAGGCACGATCGGCGCGGACATCGTGGTGAATTGCGCGGGCCAATGGGCCAAGGCGGTCGGACGCCTGTGCGGCGTGACCGTGCCGCTGCATTCGGCGGAGCACTACTACATCGTCACCGAGCGCATCGCGGGCGTGCATCCCGACCTGCCGGTGATGCGCGACCCGGACGGCTTCATCTACTTCAAGGAAGAAGTGGGCGGTCTCGTGATGGGCGGGTTCGAGCCAGACGCGAAACCTTGGGGCATGAACGGTATCCCCGAGAATTTCGAGTTTCAACTGCTGCCCGACGATTGGGATCAGTTCGAAATCCTGATGGAAAACGCGCTGCAACGCGTGCCGGCCCTCGAGACGGCGCAAGTGCGCCAGTTCTACAACGGGCCTGAATCGTTCACGCCGGACAACAATTTCATGCTGGGCGAAGCGCCCGAACTGCGACGCTTTTTCGTCGGTGCCGGCTTCAACTCGATGGGCATCGCGTCGGCCGGCGGCGCCGGCATGGCGCTCGCCGAATGGATCGTGGCGGGCGAGCCGACCATGGATTTGTGGCCGGTCGATATCCGCCGATTCGCGCGCTTCAACGGCAACGACACGTGGCTGCACGATCGCGTGAAGGAAACCCTCGGCCTGCATTACGCGATGCCCTGGCCGAATCGCGAACTCGACAGCGCGCGCCCGTTCCGCCGCTCGCCGCTGTACTCGCTGCTGCGCGAGGACGGCGCCTGTTTCGGCAGCAAGATGGGCTGGGAGCGCGCCAACTTTTTCGCACCGACACCCGCCGAAGCGAAGATCGACTACGCCTTCGGCCAACAGAACTGGCTGCCGTGGAGCGGCGCCGAACACCGCGCATGCCGCGAAGGTGTCGCGCTGTTCGACATGACATCGTTTTCCAAATTTCTCGTCAAAGGACGCGACGCGCAAGACGTGCTGCAAGGCATCGTCGCCAACGACGTGGCCGTGCCGCCCGGCACCACGGTCTATACCGGCATGCTCAACGAGCGCGGCGCGTATGAGTCGGACTTCACGCTCACGCGACTGGCCGACGACCAATACCTGCTCGTCACCGGCACCGCGCAAACCACGCGCGACTTCGACATGATCGACAAAGCGATCCCGCACGACAAGCAATGCACGCTCGTCGACGTCACCGGGCAATACGCCGTGCTCGCCGTGATGGGTCCGCGCTCGCGCGAATTGCTGCAAAGCGTGTCGAAGGCCGACTGGAGCAACGCAGCGTTCGCCTTCGGCCAGAGCCGCGAAGTCGATCTCGGCTACGCGACCGTGCGCGCCACCCGCCTCACCTACGTCGGCGAACTTGGCTGGGAACTGTACGTGCCGGTCGAATTCGCGCTCGGCGTGTACGAGACGCTGCATGCGGCGGGCAAGGCGTTCGGTCTCGTCAACGCGGGTTACTACGCGATCGACTCGCTGCGCATCGAAAAAGGCTACCGCGCGTGGGGCCGCGAACTCACGCCGGACACCAATCCGTTCGAAGCGGGTCTCTCGTTCGCCTGCAAGCTCGACAGCGGCATCCCGTTTCGCGGCCGCGACGCGTTGCTGAAACTGCGCGCCGAACCGCTACGTCGCCGCATGGTCGTGCTGACCGCCGACGGCGCGAGCGATCGCATGCTGTGGGGCGGCGAAGCGATTCTGCGCGACGGCAAGCCGGTCGGCTTCGTCAGTTCGGCGGCGTTCGGACACACGCTCGGCTGTCCGGTCGCGATGGGCTACGTGAACCATCCCGATGGTGCAGCGGACGTCGCCTATCTGACGAGCGGCCGCTACACGATCGATGTCGCCGGCGAGTTGCTGCCGGCTACGGTCCACCTGAAAGCGCCGTATGACCCGCGTTCGGAGCGCGTAAAAAACTAACGTCCGCCGCGCGCCATACTCGAAAACACGCCGTCGCGGCGAATCAGCCCGTGAAACAGGGCCGCGGCGAGATGCAGCAACACGGTCGCGAACAGCGCGAACGCGAGCCACGTGTGCAGCGCGCGCAGCGTGGCGAACAGCACGACGTTATGCGGTGCGATCGGCGGCAGATGCAACGGCAACGGATAACCCGCCGCCGACAGCATCGCCCAGCCGATCAACGGCATCGCCGCCATCAACGTATAGAGCACGAGATGCGAGGCCTTGGCTGCGATCCGCTGCGGCGTGGCCATATCGTCGGGCAACGGCGGGCTGCCGCGTACGAGGCGCACGCCCACCCGCAACACGACCAGCAGCAACAACGCAATGCCCAGCGGCTTGTGAATCGCAATCAGCGTGGTGTGCGCGTGCGAAACCGTCGCGACCATACCGATGCCGATAAACAGCATCGCGACGATCAACGGCGCCATCGTCCAGTGCAGCAAGCGTGCGAGCGGACTGAAATGAGTCTGTGTGGGCGTCATGAGTGCGCTCCGTTGGCCTGAGTTTGATGAAGCGCGGGATGCAATGCCTCTTCGCGCGTGCGCCGCTGATAGGACTGCGCATACGCGGCGGAGCGCGCGGCAAGCAACGGGTCGTCCGAAGGCTGGATGCCGGCGGGCAAAATCGTCGGATCGAAGTTGATGTCGCGGCAGGTGCCATCTTCCTGCGACGTCGTGCGCTCCAGCACCAGGGTGCCCGCGTCGATGTGTTGACGCTCGTCGGGCCATTGCAGCGTGGCGTCGTCGGTCGGGTCGCCGGGCTGCGCGGCCGTGAGGATCAGATGCCAGCGCAACGGGCCGCTCTCCAGCCGCTGATTCAGATCGGCGGCGAGGAAATTCTTTTCGGCCTTTTGCGCGTCGGTGATCGGCGCATAGGGCGTCTCGGGCACCATCGCCCAGCGCACGGCACGGGTGTTACTCGAGCCGTCGGTGAAGAGAAAAGCGTTGATGCCGTAGTACGCGGCATTCGCCAGGCTCGACGACGGCGGATGCGCTTTCACCCAGGCCTGAAACGGCTTCGTCTCGGGATTGGCTGCGTAAAACGCCTTGAGCGCGTCGGGGTTCGGTTTGCCGGTTGCGGGGTCGGGCTTCGCGGCCACCAGTTGCTGATAGAACTGCGCAGGCGTGTGAACTGCGAAGACGGGTGTCGAATTCATTCCCGTGCGCCATTGCTCGCCGTTGCTCAAGGTGAACTGCAAGGCCAGACTGCGCACCGGCGAGCTCGTATCCGGCGCGGACGGATTGCCGCCGGGCACCGCGAAGCGACCGGTCACCGGCGTGCGGCCGGGTGCGAATACGGCAGCGTGCGAAAGTGTCGTGCCCGCGCCGTTACTGTCGAAATAGCCTTCCACACACAGGCCCTTCGCATGGTTGCGACGGTAGCCCGGATGCGGCTGGCCGGCGGCCGCTTCGAACGTGTTGATGATGCGCGGCGCGGTGAGACGCGCGGGTGTCAGCCAGCCTGCCGTGTAGGCAAAGCCGCCGGCTAGCGTCAGCACGACCGCGCCGATGGCCGCGAGCCGGCACGGCACGCAGACAGTCCCGGCATGAGGAACGGATGGTTTTGGCACGAAGCCTCCTGGTTGGAAATAGAGCTGCTGAGGGTGCTAACACGCAATTCAGCGATCTATTCCAATCGACTCCGGCGCGCCCGTTGCATGTCCGCGCCGGTGCCGGCTTCAGTGCCCGCGAATTCAATTGACGCTGCCGGCGAGCACGGGTTGGCTGGCTGCCTGGCTAGTCGCCGCAGCTTCGGCGGAGAGCGCTTCCTTGTGCTGCTGAACCTGTTGGGCGAAGACGGGACTCACATCCGGGTACGACGCATCGGTCACGTAGTTCAAGCCGTTTTGCTGCGCCTGGATCAGTTCCTGATACACCTCGGCGCGGGTCTTGCCCTGTGCAAATGCGCTCGACGAAGCAGCGAGAACGACGACGGACAAAGCGGCAAAAGCGATCTTCTTCATGATGAACTCCTGAGTGTGTTGTGCGGGTTCGCAAGAGGGAGAACCACGCCGCGCCGGCTTTTATTCCTGCCCGGATGCCCGATAAAAAACAAATTTCGAAGCGGGAATAAAAAGCCGCGCGAAAGGGTTTGCTGTCAGTTCGGCGGCATGCAAACGGCGTTTCGACCGGCCGCGGAAATGGGGCGCAGAATGGATGGAATAAACCCGCGCTGCGCGTGTTCGCCCTTTGATAGCCGACCTTCACGAACGCCCACACCATGACCTCGACCGACGCCCCTTCCGACTCGCCGCTTTCCGAAGCGGACATCCAGGCTTACGCCGACGGTACGCTGACGCCCGAGCGCACCGCGTTCCTGCAGGACTATCTGGGCAAGGACCCGGCGGAAGCGCGGCGGGTGGCGTTTTACGGCCGGCTGAACGCACAGATCCAGCAGGCGTTCAAGACCACGGACGAGCCCGCCGGGTGGCGCGCGCCGGAGGAACCCGGCGCCGCGCGCGCAAGCCGCGAAACGGCACGGCTTCGCAACCGGGGGCTTCGTGCGCTGTTGGCGCTCGTGCTCACGCTCGTCACGGCCAGCGGCTGGCTCGCGGCAACCCAGGTGTCCGCCCAGGCACTCGACAATGCCGCCGTGATGGCGCTGGCACAAAGCGTCGACGGCCGGTTCGCGGCGACCTCGCCGACCCGCATCGATCCTTCCGCGCCGGTCCTCGAGCCGATCGGGCTGCGGCTCGTCGGGCAACGGGTGTTGTCGCTCGGGCCGTTTCAGCGCGCGAACGAATTCATTTACCTGAACCAGGATAATCAGCCGGTCGTGCTGGTGTCGAGTCTGGCCCTGCTCGCGCCGTCCCAGCCGCAATGGTCGGCGCGCCGCATCGGCGCGATCCGGCTGCTGAACTGGACGGCGCGGCGGCAGCGCTTCGTGGTGGCCGGCGACGCCCGCACCCACGGCCTGATGCGCGCCGCCGACCGGATGACGATGCGATGAACGCCCGGCGGCGCATGCCAGACGCCGCCCGTAAAATTTTTCTTGCGCGTCGACGGAATAAACTGCGTTCAGGCGTGTTTGCAGTTTGAATAAGTCCGTCGGCGCCGCGTGCAGGCTTTCTGTGCCGCGCCCACGACAAGCCCACGACTGGGATAAAAAAAATGGATGTCCGTGACGAGTTGATGGAGCATGTGCCGCGCTTGCGGCGCTATGCCCGTGCGCTGATCAACAACCGCGATCTTGCCGACGATCTGGTGCAGGACACGCTCGAACGCGCGCTCGGCCGCACCGATATGTTCCAGGTGGGCACCGATCTGCGCGCGTGGTTGTTTACGATCATGCACAACGTGTTTGCCAATCAGGCGCGCAAGGCGTCGGCGCGCGCCGTCCACGTGGCGGTGGACGACGAGAGCGTGTCCGAAAGCGAGTTCGCCGTGCCGTCCGATCAGACCCGTTCGCTGGAGATGCGCGACCTCGACTACGCGCTGCAGCGTCTGCCGATGGAGCAACGCGAGGTGGTGCTGCTGGTGGGCCTGGAGGAAATGGGCTACGCCGACGTGGCGCTCGCGCTGAACATTCCGATCGGCACGGTGATGTCGCGCCTGTCGCGCGGACGTGAACGGCTCAGGGCATTGATGGCGGGCGCGCAGCCCGGTGCGAAATTAAAGGTGGTGCGATGAGCGACCAGATTATGCCGATCGGCGAAGAAGACCTGCACGCCTACGTGGACGGAACCTTGTCCGACGAGCGCCGTGCCGAGGTGGAGCGCGCGCTCGAACTCAACCCCGAGCTGGCCACGCGCGTGAGCGACTATTTCTCGCTCAACAGCATGTTCCATGAACGCTATGACCGCGTGCTGAACGAACCGGTGCCGAGGCGACTGCAGGCAGCCGCGGGTGCGGCAGCGGATGCGGCGGAAAGCGCGTCCGACAGCGCGGCCGACAGCCCGCAGGCCAGCACGGCCGCGCCTGCGCCGGCCGCCCCGGTGGCGCGTCGCTGGTGGGTGGCCGCCAACTGGCCGCAATTTGCCGGCATGGCGGCGGCGCTGGTGATGGGTATCGGCATCGGCGTGGGCACCCATATGGGTCAGGACGTGATCGCACCGACGGCGTCACGTCATTCGGATACGCGTGCGGTCAGCGCGGACAGCAGCGAAATGTTCGCGCGTCAGGCTGCGGTGGCGCATGTCGTGTATATGCCCGCCGTCGACCGCCCGGCTGACATAAGCACCGATCACGAGCAGGATTTCGTGCAGTGGCTGTCCAACCGGCTCGGCACCAACGTGCATCCGCCGATTTTGTCGAAGAGCGGCTTCGAGCTTTCGGGCGGGCGTATTCTGCCCGGCGCAGACGGCCCGACCGCGCAGTTTATGTATCGCGGGCCGAATGGCGAGCGGGTGACGCTGTGTATCTCGCATCGGCAGGTGAACTCGAACACCACGGCGTTCAAGCTGTATCAGGACGGACCGGTGAACGTGTTTTACTGGGTCGACGGCGACTTCGGCTATGCGGTGTCCGGCGGTATCGATCGCGCGCAGTTACTGCAGCTGTCGCATGACGTGTATGCGCAGCTGACCGGCGCGACGCCGGGTTGATGCGGCGGCCGGCGACGCGGCGCGTGTGATGGACGGCGGGCGGCAAGCCTCGGCTTGCCGGGTTCAAGCGTCAGGCTGGAGCCTCCGCTTGCCGACCTCAGATTCAGCGCGACTTGACGAGCTCACGCGGCGTCACGCCCAGTAGCCGGCCCATCCAGTGGGCCATATGGCTTTGATGCGCGAAGCCCGTATCCAGCGCGATCTGGCTGGCGCTAAGCCGGCCTTGCAGTAGCAGCGCCCTGGCACGCTCCACCCGCCGCTGCACCACATACCGATGCACCGGCATGCCGAGCGTCTCGCGAAACAACACCTTGAAGTGCGGGGTGCTCAACCCGGCCAGCGCGGCTAGCTCGCCAAGGGTAAGGCGCTGGTCGAGATGCGCTTCGATAAACTCCAGCACGCGCGCGGCCGTCTTCGGCGCCAGCGTGCGGCGCCGTTCTTCCAGCGACGCCGCACCGCCGATCAGGCGCACCACCATCGCCGTGCAGAGGCTCTCGGCATAAAGCGAGTCCGAGGCCTGCTCTGCTTCGAGCTCCGCGCTCAAGGCCCACGCGAGATGCTGCAGACGCGCCTCGCGCATCTGGAATTGCGGGCGCAATTGAGCATCGCCCGATGGCAAACCCAACTGCTCCACGACACCCTGCGCAAACGCCTCGGCGATCCAGACGCTGAAAATCGTGCAGGCGGATTCATCGCTCCACTGCCCGTCGAGTCCGGCGGGAATCACATCGATGTCGCCATGCGCCTGCACGCGCGTCAGGCGCCGTGCATCGCACAGGCAGCGGGCCCGGACGGGTGCGCCGACATGCATGCCGAGCCGATGGTAGTTGAACGCCGGCATCCGGTGCAGGCCCGCCGACACCTCGACCAGCTCCGCGCCGAAACCCTGCCAGCCGAGCGTCTTGCTGGACAGCCTGGCGATCCGGGTGCCGCTATGCGGCTGGAGTGTCGACGTCATGGCATGCATTGCAGTTCCTCACTAAGGGCGGCCGCGGTGGCTGCATTGTGCGGCGTTTTTCACGACTTCGCTCGACTCTACGAGATTCAACGCTCGCCACGAAGCGCACGCATGCTGCATGCGAAAACCATCATCCGAATCTGCGCATCACGATCCCTGCCCGCGCGATTTTCCTGCGCCGTCTCCCTACGATGACGTCACACCGACTCGACAAGGAGATCAACGTGTTCGTGATTTTTGGAGCCGCCGGCAATGTCGGCAAAGTGACCGCGACGGTATTGCGCAAGGCAGGACAGGACGTCCGCGCGGTGGTCCGCAGCGAAAAGCAAGGCGGACCCCTCGCCGCGCTGGGCTGTGAGGTGAGGGTCGCCGATCTGCACGATACGCAAGCGGTGGCGCGCGCCATCGAAGGCACGTACGGCGTGCAGATCGTGTGTCCGGTGCCGCGAGGCGACGACGACCCGGCCGCCGCGATGCGCGCCATGATCGACAGCAGCGTCGCCGCCTTACGCGACGCGCCCCCGCCGCGCGTTCTCGCGCTCTCGGATTACGGCGCGGAGCACGCGCGCGGCACGGGCATCACAACGCTGTTTCATTACCTCGAAACGAGGCTGCAAACCGTCGACACGCAACTGACGTTTTTACGCGCCGCCGAACACATGCACAACTGGGGTCGTACGTTGCCGAATATGCTGGCCAGTGGCGTCCTGCACAGTCTGCATCAGCCGCTGGACAAGCTGTTTCCAACGGTCGCCGCGCGCGACGTGGGTTTGCTCGCCGCCGAACTGCTGCTGGACGCGACACCGCCACAGGTGTCGCCACGGGTGGTGAGTATCGAGAGCGATCAGCGTGTGAATGCGCTCGACGTGGCGCGCACCATCGGCGAATTGACGGATCGCCGGATCGTGGCGCGCGAAGCGCCGCATGAGGAATGGGCTGCGATGCTGCAAGCCGCCGGACTCGGCGAGCGTCATGCGCGTCTGATCATCGAGTTGTGCGACGCTCACAACGCGGGCTTGATCGATGTCGACAGCGCGCTCAGCGAGCGGCGCTTCGGTACGACTACGCTGGCGGAAGAGTTGGCGGCGATCCTGCCGCGTGTGACGGCCGCGACGGCTGCGGCTGCGGCTGCGGCTGCGGGAGATGCGCGTTGAACGGCGGGTGCGGCGGACGATATCGCCTGCAGACCTGCCCATTGCTGCGCGCGTCGCCCGGGCGGCGCAAGGCCGACACCGGGCTTCGCCCGAAAACCCGCACTAGCAAACCCAGGCGCGGCTGGCTGGGGATGTCCGTCATGCTATTGGGATGGTTCGGCTGGCGTGCGCTGCGGGACGTCCTCGACGCGATTCCCGACAGCAACGACGATTTCGGCTTGTTCTGATACGCGCACCGGCCGCCGTTCATTCACGGCGGCGGTGCCGCTCACTCGTTCTCGTCGAAGTAATGGCCGAATTTGACCTGCTTCGTACGGATATAGCGCTCGTTTTCTTCACGCATCGGAATTGCCAGCGCGACACGCTCGCACACCGGAATGCCGTGCTTCGATAAGGTGTCGAATTTCTCGGGATTGTTGCTCATCAAACGCACCGACGTGACTTTGAGCGTGCGCAGAATACCCGCAGCCGAATCGTATTCGCGCGAATCGTCCGGCAAGCCGAGATCGAGATTCGCCTCGACGGTGTCGCGCCCCTGCTCCTGCAGCGCATAGGCGCGAATCTTGTTCGACAGCCCGATGCCGCGCCCTTCGTGACCACGCAGATACAGCAGCACGCCGCAGCCTTCGGCCGCGATATAGCGCAGGGCGAGATCGAGTTGCTCGCCACAGTCGCAACGATAGGAGCCGAGCACGTCGCCGGTCAGACATTCGGAGTGCAGACGCGTCAACACCGACGACTTGTTGGCGACATCGCCCATCACGAGCGCAAGATGTTCGGCGCCGCTTTCGCACACGCGAAACACGTAGGAAGTGAACGTGCCGTAGCGCGTGGGAAGCGTGGCCGTGGCGTCGAGGATGACGCATTCGCCGTTGAGTGCGCCGTCTGCTGCGGGCGACGGATCGTGAGACGTGAGCATGGCGTTAGACAGTGGTGCTGACATGAACCCGAACAAACCGGGGATAAGGTACGGACTGGGAGTTTACCGCTAATCGGGCAAGCGCACCGCGATGCCCTCGCCGGCGACGCGGAACCGCCGTGCCGCGGGGCGGCGTATCACCCGCAACGCATGGCGCGCCACAGGTATTCCCGAAGTTCTCCGGCGGCGCGCCGGGCCTATACTGGAATCGCCTGTCCCACACGACGGCGCGCCGCTTCGGCGTGCTGCACTGCGAAACGGAGCCGCTCCATGACCAGCGTTGCACAGCTTCTTAAAACGAAACCGAACAACACCACCGTCTTCACCGTCGGGGCCGACGATTCCGTCTACGACGCGATCAAGCTGATGGCCGAGAAAGGCATCGGCGCGCTGGTCGTGACGGACGGCGACAGCATCGCCGGAATCATTACGGAGCGCGACTACGCGCGCAAGGTCGTGTTGATGGACCGTTCCTCGAAGGCGACGCCGGTGCGCGACATCATGAGCAAGGCGGTGCGTTTCGTGCGCCCGGACCAGACCACCGACGACTGCATGGCCCTGATGACCGAGCGGCGCATGCGTCACTTGCCGGTGATCGAAAACGACCGGCTGATCGGGATGGTGTCGATCGGCGATCTCGTGAAGAACATCATCGCTGAACAGCAGTTCACGATTCAGCAGCTCGAGTTCTATATCCACGGCGAGCGCCCTTAAGCGACGCGCCGGTATCCGTCTGGCCCGCACACAGGCGTAAAAAAAGCCCAATCCGTCAACCGGTTGGGCGAAGCTACCTTGCGGCAGCGGAGGTTCTTTGGCATCACGGCGCGCTCATGGGCAGCGTCGTGATCCGAATTGCCCGATCGCGTTTGGTCGCGCTCGCGGCCTGCGATCTTTATTCAATCTAATCTCTTTCGCCGCAAACCGGCCGCTTCGGACCGGTTGTCGGCGATCGGGTCTTCTATGACTGCGGCTGGCGATCAGTTACCGAAATACACCGACTTCGGACCACTCGTCGGTTGCGGCTGGGCCATCGCACCCGACTGCGACGAGCCGTTCGCGACGCCACCATAGCTGGTGTCGGCAACCGGCTCCTGGGTTTGTGCGACTGCGGGGTTTTGCGCCTCTACGCGCTGTTCAGCCGCTTGAACATTCGAAGGATATTGCGAGTCGCTCGAATTAGCCGGGTTGTAGCCGGCTTGTTCCAGCTGACTCAATTGGCCGCGCACTTCGGCGCGAGTCACGGGTTGCTGGCTCGACTGGGCGAAGGAAACAACCGGAGCGGCGAGGACGACTGCAATGGCGACTGCCTTGATTAGCGATTTCATGATGACTACCCTCCAGATCTGATTTTATTTGCGTCGCTTGCCACACCATGTGAGAAGCGATTAGGTTCAGTCTAGTCATTAGATCGTCGAGGGAAAACCCTTGATTTCAAGATTCATAATTGCTGAAAACGCAAAAGCAATCCGACATTTACCGGCCCTCAGCTTATTAGCGACAGACTTTCCGTAATAATTGTCGGCTTCGTAACCGCTTGTGTCTGATGTTTCAAAAATAGGCGCGATGGAGTGGATTTTGCCGATGTAGCGCTTACTAGCGGTCAACTATTCGCGCCGATAAAAAGCGCTAATCGGGCGTCATTAAAAGCTTTCTGGGACCGCTCACGAATACACTGCCCGGTTCGAAAAATCGCAATGGCCGATGCATTTCACGCGACAAACCGATCCGCGTCGTCACGCCAATCGACGCCGCGCCCTTTTCGATGACGCCGATCCATAAACCGCGCCCCGTGCAGAGATCGCAGCCGTCGAACGACTGATCGATGCCCAGTGCCATGGTCAGGCGGCCCGGTCCGCGCGCAAGGTCGCGCAGCGGCACGCCGGGGCGTCGCACTTCCATGAGCGGCAAGCCTTCGAGCGGCTCGATGGCGCGAATCAGAATCCCGGCGCCGATTCCCTCCGGCTCGGCCGACATATTGAGCATGTACGACAGTCCGTAGGTCAGCCGCACATACGCATAACCAGGCGCGAGAAACATCGAGCCGTTATACGGCCGCCGCCCGGCGAAAGCGTGACTCGTCGAATCGCCGAGCGGATATGCCTCGGTTTCGACGATGCGTCCACTCATGCGTCCTTCAGACCGTTCGCAAACGAGATATTTGCCGATCATGAAGCGCGCCAGTTCGGTCGTATCGAGTGGTAAATCGTCACGAAACAGTGGCAGGATGGGAAGCAACGCGTTGTGCATGGGTCGGATCTCGAGCAATACGGCGCCATCGGCCTGTTTTGATCGGCTCATTCGTTGTATCAAAACCTCATTTCCACACAGCTTAAATTCACCATGGCACTAATTGGGGTATTGTGTGCTTCCGGCTTGCAGCATGGCTTTTGCCGGTTTGCGGCGCGTCAGCCGCCAAACAGTATGCCGATTGAAAGCCTTCTCGCGGCCAGCAGCATTGCTCCATTCAGATTTGATCCCGATGTACCCGCAGGTGCAACACACTGTCCCCGCCCGGGGACTGCCGTATTCAAGACAATAGGAGAAAGTTGAATGAAAGTATTTCCGGCAATCAAGATGATCGGCGGCGCGCTGATCGTTCTCGCGTCCCTCAATGCCTACGCACAGAGCAGCGATGCAGCAGCTCCGATGGCTGCATCGTCGGCGCCGACTGCCAAGCAGACCAAAGCGGCTAACCGCGCTCTGGGACGCAAAGTGCGCAGCGCCCTGTCGAAGACCAAGGGCCTGAGCGTGGCCAACATCACCGTGCGCGCGCGCGGCGGTGCAGTGACGCTGGCCGGCTCGGTGCCGGAACAGCCGCAGGTCGATCTGGCAACGCAAGCTGCGCAAGGCGTGGCTGGCGTGACGTCGGTGAAGAACGCGCTGACGATCCGTCCGGTTGGTCAGTAAATCGTCGTAGCAGATCGGCGTAGCGCTCGCTGTAGCGCTTTGCCGTAGCACCACCTGCGGGCGCCCTTGCCTCGCCGTTCGGCAGCGGCGCCCCAGTCCCCGTATTGCCTCCTGTCTGATGAGCCACGCCGTTCGCGCGCGACTCGATCCTTCCCCTGAGCGCCGCCAACGGTGTCGTGCGCGCCTCAGACGTTGTATCGTCCTGCTACCGCCCCGCCCAAAAACAAGCCCTCAAAGGACGTTCGAATGACCACGCACGCGACCGCTTTGCCCCGCTGGACTCTCGCCGCGCCGTTCGTCGCGTGGATCGTGCTGGGAATCGCCTATGCGCTGCCGGGCAATGCTCTGCTGCTTACGCTGATCGGCGTGGCCCTGTGCGCGGCGGTGTTCACTGCCGTACATCATGCCGAGGTAGTCGCGCATCGCGTCGGCGAGCCGTTCGGCACGCTCGTGCTGGCGGTGGCCGTCACGGTGATCGAGGTGGCGCTGATCGTGTCGGTGATGCTCACCTCAGGCCCGGAAAAAGCCGGTCTCGCCCGCGACACGGTGTTCGCCGCGGTGATGATCGTCTGCAACGGCATCGTCGGATTGTGTCTGCTGGTGGGCGGCATCCGCCATCGCGAGCAGGATTTTCAGAGCCGGGGCGCGGCCGCCGCGCTGGCGGTGCTCGCCTCGCTGTCGGTGCTGACGCTGGTCATGCCGAACTACACCATTGCCAGCGCCGGGCCGCTGCTGTCGTCGTCGCAACTGGCGTTTGCGGGGGTGTCGTCGCTGGTGCTGTATGGCGTCTTCGTGTTCGTGCAGACAGTGCGCCATCGCGATTACTTCCTCGCCGGCACGCCCGACGAAGACGTCCATGCCGAGCCGCCGAGCGTCGGCGTCGCGTCGGCGGCCGGCGCGTTGCTGGTGGTGTGTCTGGTCGCCGTCGTGCTGCTCGCGAAGGTGCTGTCGCCGGTGGTCGAGACCGCTGTGAAGAACGCGGGCGCACCGCCCGCCGTGGTGGGGATCGTGATCGCGGCGCTGGTGCTGCTGCCGGAAGGGCTGGCCGCCGTGCGCGCGGCGCGCGCCGATCGTTTGCAGAACAGTCTGAACCTCGCGCTCGGCTCCGCGCTCGCGAGCATCGGGCTGACCATTCCGACCGTGGCCGCCGTGTTCTTGTGGACCGGGCAGCCGCTCGCGCTCGGCATCGACGGCAAGGAAACCGTGCTGCTGATTCTCACGCTGCTGGTCGGCACGCTGACGCTCAGCTCCGGGCGCACGACGATTCTCCAGGGCGCCGTGCATCTGTCGCTGTTCGCGGCGTATCTGTTTCTGTCGTTTGCGCCATGAGCTCGCGCGTCGAGTCGCGCGCCCGACCTAATCCTGCCAATGTTCCGCGATCCAGTCGCGGAACAGATTCAGCTTCTGCTGATGCGCCACCGAATCGGGATACACCAGGTAATACCGCCAGCCGGTCTTGAGCACCGTATCGAACGGACGCACGAGGCGCCTCGCGGCGACGTCCTCGTCGATCAGCGCCAGGTCGCTGATCGCTACGCCGAAACCCTGCAACGCCGCATTGGTTGCCATATCGAGCGTGTCGAAACTCGGGCCGTGCTCGGCGTCGACCGCCTGGACCTCCGCGGCATCGCCCTCGGCCACCTTGGCGAGCCACATCTTCCAGTCGCGATGATCGCGCGTGGGATGCAGCAGCGTGTGCCGCGCCAGATCGGCCAGTTGCGCGAGCGGCTTGTCCTTCAGCAGATCCGGCGCGCAGACCGGTGTCAGACGCTCCTCGAACAGCGGCACCGCCTGCACATCGGCACCCGGCGACGAACCGTAGATGATCGCGGCGTCGAACGGCTCCATCTGAAAGTCGACATCGTGCTGCCAGGTCGTGGTGAGCTGCACGTGCAGATCGGGATATTCGGCCTGGAAGCGCATGATCTTGGGCAGCATCCAGCGCATCACGCAGGTCGGCACCTTCAACGCGAGATCGGTACGTTGCCGCGTGAGGCGCAGCGAAATCTCCTCGATGCGCGCGAAGCTTTCCTTCACCGCCGGCAGCAGCAGTTCGCCCTCGGCGGTGAGCGTCAGGCCTTTCGCGTGACGCTTGAAGAGCGGGAACTTGTAGTAGTCCTCGAGCGCGATGATCTGCCGGCTGACCGCTCCTTGCGTCAGACAAAGATGGTCGGCCGCACGCGTAAAGCTGCGGTGACGTGCGACGGTTTCAAAAATCTGCAGCGCGTTGAGCGGCGGAAGGCGGCGCATTGAAGTAATCCGGATCAGAAAAAATCATTGCGCGGGCACGGCTGCGCGAGTTGCGACGATGCCCGCCAAGGCTTCAGAATAAACGATTACAGACTAATGTACGTCACCGGACGAGCCGTTCGTCCATGCATTCGGCTCATACCGCCCCCGTCACGCGCCATCTTGCAAGCCATTTTGCACCGACACAGGGCAAGCCGCGCCGTGCACCGCACCAGAACCGAGCTTTCCTCATACCTCCGCCTCTTTGCCCAAACGCCGCGAAACGTGGACGTTAACCCGGATACGCCATGCCCACGGCACTCTCGCTCCTCCCTGTCAAACTCGCCGGATCAGGCGTCCCGATATCAACGCATGAGATTCCGTCATGCCCTCCATGCGCATATTTCGTTTGGCGCGGGATTTTGGCAAACCTAGAGTGCATCCACACGCTGCGTCCCGGCTTACATCGGCTGCGACACGGCGGCGGCGGTCACAGCGAAACTCACCATGCTTCAGGCGCTCAACACAGGAGATCGCCATGCAAGAGATCAAACGGGGTAGAAGGCAGGCCATCAAGGCAATCGGCACGGCACTCGCGGCGTCCGCGTTGCCCATGCCGTTCGTCAATCTGCGCGCTCAGGAACACAATTTCAGCGGCAAGACACTGCGCTTGCTGACGTGGTCGGACGACACCGGCGCGGCCGCATTGCGCAACATCGCGCAGAGCTTCTCGGCGAAAACCGGCTGCAAGGTAATTGCCGATCGCGCCGATGGCACCTCCGGCATGGTCGCCAAACTCAAGGCCGCGGGCGATCGCCCCACCTACGACGTCATCACGCTGGCGGGCGTCGGCGCATCCGGTCTGGGCGACGCAGGCCTCCTGATGAAACCCGATCTCGACAAGCTGCCGAACCTGAAGGACGTCGCGCCGCCATACCGCACGGGTGCGAACGGTTTCGGCGTCGGTTATCTGCTGTGGTCGGACGGCCTGATCTACAACACGTCCACGGTGAAGACAGCGCCCACCTCCTACGAAGCGCTGTGGGACCCGAAATACGCCGGACGTTTGTTCCTGCCGCCGCCCGAGTGGGCCGAAGCGGTGGACCTCGCGATCATCGCCGCGAAGATGAACGGCGGCTCGCAGCAGAACATCGACCCCGGCTTCAAGAAACTCGCCGTGTTGAAAGACCGCGTGATGACGCTCGGCGAGAACCCGAACCAGGTGGCCGATCTGTTCCGTACCGGCTCGCTCGATATCGGCGGCATCTATTCGCCGGCCTTTTTCCCTGACCAGATCCGCAAGCCCGAGTACAAGATGGGCGTGACCTACGGCATGAAAGAAGGCTTTGCCACGCAGTTGATGTTCACCGTGATCCCCAAATCGCATCCGGGCGACAGCGACGTGATCCACGCCTTCATCAACCACTCGCTCGACGCCGGCGTGCAAGGCCGCATGGCCGCCGACGTGCTGAACGGCCCGGTCAATTCGAAAGCGGTGATTCCCGCCGGGAGCCGCGCCTTCGTGCCTAGCCCGCAGCAGATCGCCGAGAAAGCCGTGTTGCATGACGACAAGGCGCTCGCCGTCGTGCAGCCGGCGTGGATCAAGCGCTACACCGAAATCTTCTCGGCATGAGCGCGATGCTCGCGCGCTTTTCGCGGCGTGCGGCGGCAGCCGCCGCTGCCGCCGCTGAAGCCTCGGGCTCGCCTCGCATCACGTCGATGGACAAGGCGCGCCCCTGGCTGCTGCTCACGCCGATCCTGCTGTTTCTCGCCATCCTCGGCGCGGCGGCGCTGGTCGTGCTGCGCATGAGCTTCGGCGCGCAAGGCAACGAGTGGCACGGTTTCACGCTGCAAAACTACGCCGACCTGTTCGACAGCTACTTCATGAAGTCGCTGTGGCTGACGCTCAAGCTGGCGTTTCAAAGCATGATCTGCGCCGTGCTGCTGGCGATTCCCGTCGCACTGGCGATGGCGCGCACAAAATCGCGGCTCGCACGACGCCTGCTGCTGGCTGGCGTGCTGCTGCCTTTGCTCGTCAATCTGTTGCTGCAAGGTTATGGCTGGCTGATCATCCTCGGACCGGCCGGTCTGCTCAATCACGCGTTGCTCGCGAGCGGCCTCGTGCAACGTCCGCTGCTGTGGCTGTATCGCGAGAACGGCGTGCTGCTTGGGCTGGTTCAAACGGCGTTTCCGCTGGCCGTGCTGCCGCTCTCGAGCGCGATGCGCGCGGTCTCGACGTCGTATGAAGAAGCGGCCGCCACGCTCGGCGCAACGCGCTGGCAAACGCTGCGTCACGTGTTATTGCCGCTGGCGATGCCCGGTCTCGTCTCGGGCGCCTTGCTGGTCTTTGCGTATAACGCCAGCGCGTTTGCCGTGCCCCTGCTGCTAGGTGGACGTCGTGTGCCGATGCTCGCCGTGCTGGTCCACGACCAGGTCGCACCGCTGCTCAACTGGCCGGCGGCGTCCGCGTCGGGCGTGGTGTTGATGATCGCCACGCTGACGGTCATGGCACTCTCGCAGCGCCTCGTGCGCCGCACGCAGCGTCTTGCCGAGGAGCCTCACGCATGAGCACGCCCCATCCCGCCGCGCCGCTGTCGCCCCGCACGCCTCGCTTGACGCGTTTCTTCAATGCGACGATGCCCGGCCAGCTCGGCAAGGCCGCCGCGCTGCTCGCCGCGATCGTGCTGTTCCTCGCCGCGCTGCCGATCCTGACGATGATCGTCATGTCGTTCAGCGCCGCCGACACGCTCGAATTCCCGCCGCACGCCTACGGCCTGCACTGGTATCGCGCCGCGTGGCAGAGCTTCGTATCGCCGGATGCGAGCGATTCGCTGTCGATGGGCGCCGCGCTGAGCACGAGCCTGATCGTCGCGCTCTCGACGATGGTGATCGCCACCCTTGTTTCCGTGCCCGCCGCCTACGCGCTGAGCCGTTACCGTTTTCGCGGCAAACCCGCGGTCGAACAACTGGTGGCCTTGCCGCTCGTCTATCCGCTGGTGATGCTCGGCCTGTCGCTGCTGCTGGTGTTCAACGTACTGCCGATCGAACTCGGCGTGTTCCGTCTGATCATCGCGCACGTGATTCTCGCGCTGCCGTTCACGGTCAAAAATTGCGCGGCCTCGGTCGCCTCCATCGGCCCGGAGTTCGAGGAAGCTGCCTGCGTGATGGGCGCGAGCCCGGGCCGCGCGCTCGTCGACGTGATCCTGCCGCTGATGCGCCCCGGCATTCTCGCCGGCATGCTGTTCGCGTTCATCGTCTCGTTCAACGAGTTCACGGTGACCTTCTTCCTCTACGGTATCGATACGATGACGCTGCCTGTATGGCTCTACAGCCGCACGGTGTCGTCGCTCGATCCGACCGTGTTCTGTTTCGCGGTGTTCATCGTCGCGATCGACTTTGCGCTGATCTGGCTGCTCGAAAAGCTGATCGGCGACGAAGGCGTCGCGCTGTAACCAATCGCCCACCTTTTCGCGGGAGCCTCCGATGACCCATCTGACCTTGCAGGCCGTGACGCGGCGCTTCGGCGCGGCGCATGCCGTCGACAACGTCGATCTGAGCGTGCCCGACGGCAAGCTGGTGTGCTTTCTCGGCCCGTCCGGCTGCGGCAAGACGACGTTGCTACGGATGATCGCCGGCCTGGAAACGCCGACCTCCGGCAGCATTCATTTCGCCGGCCGCGATATCACGCGCCTGCCGGCCAACCAGCGCGACTTCGGCATGGTATTCCAGTCGCTCGCGCTGTTTCCTCACATGACGGTCGCGCAAAACGTCGCGTACCCGCTCAAGCTGCGCAAAACCGCGAAGGGTGAACAGACGCGCCGCGTCGCCGAATTGCTGGAGCTGATCCAGTTGCCGCACATGGCGAACCGTCCGGTCACTCAACTCTCAGGCGGCCAGCGTCAGCGCGTGGCGATTGCGCGCGCGATCGCCTCGCAACCCAAATTACTTTTGCTCGACGAACCGCTCTCCGCGCTCGACGCCAAACTGCGCGAAGCGATGCAGGTGGAAATCCGCCTGCTGCAACAGCGCCTCGGCATCACGACGATCATGGTCACGCACGACCAGCGCGAAGCGATGACCATGGCCGACGAAATCGTCGTGATGGAGAAAGGCCGGATTGCGCAGGTCGGCAAACCGCTGGATATTTATCGCGATCCGGTGAGCGAATTCGTCGCGGACTTTATCGGCCTCGGTAATATCCTGCCGGTCACGTACGACGGCGCGGGCAGCGTGAGCCTGCCGGGCGGCCGGCGCATCACCGTCGTGCAACCGGCGCGCGTGCCGGATCTGGCCAGCGATATCCGTCTGCTGATCCGCCCGGAGGATGTCTGCGTCAAACCGGCGACGGACGTCGCCGCGCCGAACCGGCTCGCGGGCACGGTGACGTTCATCCGCGACGTGGGAGCGTCGCTCGAAGCCACGATCGATTGCGCCGGCTTCACGCTGACAGCTGCGACCACGCCGCGCGAGACGCCAGGCCTCGCGCTCGGCATGCCGGTACTCGCGGAATTGCCACCTCATGCGTGCAAACTGATTGCCGCGCGCGCCGCGCACTAAGAAGCCGGCGCTAAAACAATCCACACCAAGACCTACCTTCTCGACAGAGGAAAGACCATGACGCAACCTCAAACCGCCCCATCCAGCACGCGCCGCGTGTTCGTCACGCTCGCCGCGGCGCTCGCCTTCACCGGCTTCGGCGCGCTGTGCGCGTTTCCGTCGGCCGCCCATGCGGATGCGCTCGACAGCATCGCCAAATCGGGCACGGTGCGCGTCGGCGTGTTCGAGGACTATCCGCCGTTCGGCTCGATCGGCCCGGACATGCAGCCGATGGGCTATGACATCGACGTCGCCAATCTGATCGGCAAGGCGCTTAACGCCAAGGTGGAACTGGTCGCGGTAACGGGCGACAACCGCATGGCCTACCTCGCCGACCATAAGGCTGACATGCTGCTTTCAGTCGGCCAGACGCCGGAACGCGAAAAGGTGATCGACTTCTCGCAGCCCTACGCGCCCTACTACCTCGCCGTGTTCGGCCCGAAATCGCTGCCCGTGAAGAATGCCGCCGACCTCGCCGGCAAGTCGATTTCGGTGGCGCGCGGCACACTGGAAGACCTGAGTGTCACCAAGATCGCGCCGCCCACCGCCAACATAAAAAGATTCGACGATCCGAACGGCGCAATTTCGGCGTTCCTTTCTGGTCAGGTACAGTTGATGGTCGTCGGCAACGACGTCGGCGCGACGATTCTCGCGCGTCATCCGGCCAACGATCCGGAGCAGAAGTTCTCGCTGTTCAGCTCGCCGGATCATGTCGGTTTGAACAAGAACGAGCCGCGCCTGAAGCAGAAAGTGGACGACGTGATTGCCAAGGCCCGCAAGGACGGCACCATGAACGCGATTTCGCAGAAGTGGCTGCGCGCGCCGCTGCCGGCCAACTTCTGAACCTTTTTTGCGTGGACCGGCGAGACCGGTCCACGGCGGAGTTCGACCTAACGATGAGCACCATCCCATGACCTACGCGTTCGACTTCAGCGGCTTCGGCCTCTACGCGGGGATGCTCGTGCGCGGCGCTGCCGTGACTTTGGGGCTCACCGCCGTGTCCACGGTGCTGGGCGGGCTGGTGGGCATCGGCGGCGCGAGTATCGCCGTGGCCGGGCCGAAATGGGCGCGCTGGATCGTGGCGAGTTACGTGGAGGTGATCCGCAATACGCCCTTCATCGTGCAGTTGTTCTTCGTGTTCTTCGGCCTGCCGAGCCTCGGCATTCATATCGACGAAATCCAGGCGGCGATTCTCGCCATGACCGTCAACCTCGGCGCGTACGCGATCGAGATCGTGCGCGCGGGCATCGATTCGATTCCACGCGGTCAGGTACAGGCGGCCCAGGCGCTCGGTCTGCACGGCCGCCAGGTGTTCCGCTTCATCGTGCTGCCGCAGGCGATCGCCAACGTGTTTCCCGCGCTGCTCAGCCAGGTGCTGATCGTGATGCTCGGTTCGGCTGTCGTGTCACAGATTTCAGTACCCGATCTCACTTATGCGGCCAACTTCATCCAGTCGCGCAACTTCCGTTCGTTCGAGAGCTACGTGATCATCACCGCGGTGTATCTGCTGTTGTCCATTCTGCTGCGGCAACTGCTCAACCGCTTCGGGCGCGGCCTGTTCGCCGGCCGGATGGCGCGCGGCAACGACAGCGCGCCGCGTAGCTGGCGCGCCCGCCTGATGTGGCGCGGCGCCCGCACTCTGCCGACGGAGCGTTGATCATGGTCGAATTCACGCTGTGGGACATCGCCCGTAACCTGTTGCTCGCCGCGCGCTGGACGGTGCTGCTGTCGTTGATCGCCTTTGTCGGCGGCGGCATTGTCGGGCTGATTCTGCTCGCGATGCGCGTATCGCCGATTGCGTGGCTGCGCCGTATCGTCGTGGTGTACGTCGAGGTGTTTCAGGGCACGCCGCTGCTGATGCAGCTCTTTCTGGCGTTTTTCGGTTTGCCTTTGCTCGGTGTGGACGTGTCGCCGTGGGTGGCCGCTACCGTCACGTTGACGCTTTACACCAGCGCTTATCTGGTCGACATCTGGCGCGGTTGCGTGGAAGCCATCCCGCGCGGCCAGTGGGCGGCGGGCGCAAGTCTCGGCATGACCTTCAGCCAGCAGTTGCGCTATATCGTGTGGCCGCAGGCGCGCAAAATCGCCGTGGCACCGACGGTCGGCTTTCTCGTACAGGTGGTGAAAAGCACGGCACTGGCATCGATCATCGGCTTCACCGAGCTGACCAAGACCGGCACCATGATCACCAACGCGGCGTTCCGTCCGTTTCCGATCTACGGCATGGTCGCAATGATCTACTTCGCGATGTGCTTCCCGTTGACGTGGTATGCGCGGGTGCTGGAAAAACGGCAGAAGGTGGGCCAGCATCGCTGAGCAACGCCAGCGCCTGGCCCAAAGAAAAAGCGGCAACCGTTCTACACGGTTGCCGCTTTTTTTCGCGCAGGCGCTACGTCGAGCGACGATTAACGCGCCGCCTGCGTCGACTTGCGTAGCTTCGCCACCTCCGCCGCGTTCACCGCCGGCGCGCCGTTGTTCCACCCGGCGCGTACGAAAGTGAGCACGTCGGCGATCTGCTGGTCGTTGAGAACCGGCGCGTACTTCGGCATCGGATACGGCGCCGGAATGCCGCCGATCACGAGGTCTTCGGTGCCGTTCAGCGTCACGTTGATCAACGACGACGCATCCTTCTCGAGCACGTTCGGATTGCCCGACAAAGGCGCCAGCAGCGGCGCGAAACCGCGTCCGTCGACGCCGTGACAATGCATGCAATACGCCGTGTAGACGCGCGCACCGGCATCGTTCGCGGGACGGTTCAGCGACACCTTCGTCGCCTGCGGATCGAACTGATACGGCGGCGCGCCGCTGCCGCCCGCCGGCGGCAATGACTTCAGATACGTCGTCATCGCCGCGACGTCGGTGTCGCTCATGTTTTGCGTGCTGTTGTTGATCACGCTCGTCATCGACCCGAATGCGGACGCGTGGCGATTCGCGCCGGTCTTCAGGAACGCCTGCAGATCCTGATCGTTCCAGCGGCCCAGTCCGACGTTGTGCTCGCCGGTCAGGTTCGCCGCGAACCAGCCGTCGAGCGGCGCACCGCTCACGAACGCGCTGCCGCTTTCATCCAGCGCCTTCTCCTGGAACGCGATGCCGCGCGGCGTATGGCACGAGCCGCAGTGCCCCAGCCCCTGAACCAGGTAGGCGCCGCGATTCCAGGCGACGTCCTTGCCCGGCTTGTCCTGATAGACGCCCTTCTCGAGGAACACCATGTTCCAGAACTTCAACGGCCAGCGCATGTTCATGGGCCACTTGATGTCCGACTCGCGGTTCGCCTGCTGCACCGGTGTCACGCCGTTCATGAAGTAGGCGTAGAGCGCCTTCGTGTCGTCGTCGTTGACCTTGACGTAGGACGGATACGGCATCGCCGGATACAGGTTGTGGCCGTCTTTCGCGACGCCTGCGCGCAAGGCCTGCGCGAAATCCTCCTCGGTATAGTTGCCGATGCCGGTCTGCGAGTCCGGCGTGATGTTGGTGGAGTAGATCTTGCCCATCGGCGTGGTCATCGGCAGGCCACCCGCGAACGGCTTGCCCTTGGGCGCCGTGTGACAGGCGGTGCAATCGCCGACCTTGGCCAGATACGCACCGCGCGCGATCAGCGCGGCGTCGGCCGCCTGTGCGGTAGAAGTCTGCGTGAGGAACGGCAACGCCACGCACACTGCCGCGCCGAAACCCTTGAGAGTATTTTTCATGTCGGGCTCCGGTTAGGCGGTTTGCAGCTGGCTGCCGACCGGCAATTGCCGCAGCCGCTTGCCGGTAGCCGCGAAAATCGCATTGGTCAGCGCGGGCGCGAGCGCCGCCGTGCCAGGCTCGCCGATGCCGCCGGGCGCCTCGCTGCTCTTGACGATATGCACCTCGATCGGCGGTGTCTGATCGATGCGCAGCATCCGGTAATCCGTGAAATTGTTCTGCTCGACGCGGCCGTCCTTGATCGTGATCTCGCTATAGAGCGCCGCCGTGATGCCGAAGATGATGCCGCCCTGCACCTGCGCTTCGATCGTATTGGGATTGACCACCATCCCGCAGTCGACCGCGCACACCACGCGCTTGACCGACACCTCGCCCTGCTCCACGGCGACGTCGACGACCATCGAAAAGAAGCTGCCGAACGCGTGCATCACCGAGACGCCGCGCCCTTGTCCGGCGGGCACCGCACTGCCCCAATTGGCCGCCTGGGTGGCGACGTTGAGCACGTTGAGCGCGCGTGGCGTCTTGCCGAGCAGATCGCGACGGTACTTGACCGGATCGACTTTGGCCTGCGCCGCCAGTTCGTCGATGAAACTCTCCACCACGAAGGTGCCGCGCGTCGGGCCGACGCCGCGCCAGAATGCAGTCGGCACAGCGTGCGGCTCCTGGCGCACGTATTCGATCAACTGGTTCGGCAGGTCGTACGGCAAATCCGCGGCCACTTCCACCGCGTCCGGGTCGATGCCGTTCTTGAAGGCCGGCGGCGCGAAACGCGCAATGACCGACGAGCCGACGATCCGGTGCTGCCACGCGACCGGTTTGCCGTTCGCGTCGAGGCCCGCCGAAATCTTGTCGTAGTAGTACGGCCGGTACATGTCGTGCTGAATGTCTTCTTCGCGCGTCCACACCACTTTGACCGGCGTCGAGACCTGTTTGGCGATCTTGACCGCCTGCGTGACCATGTCGAATTCAAGGCGCCGACCGAAGCCGCCGCCGATCAGATGGTTGTGCACGACGATCTTGTCCTTGGGCAAACCGGTGACGGCCGCGGCGGCGTCCACCACGCGCGTCGGCACTTGCGAGCCGAGCCAGACATCGCAGCCGTCGGGGCGCACGTGCACCGTGCAGTTGACCGGCTCCATGGTGGCGTGCGCGAGAAACGGCTGCTGATAGACCGCGTCCACGCGCGTCTTCGCATTGGAAAACGCCGGGCCGACGTCGCCGTCCTTGCGCGCCACCGCACCGTCGCGTTGCGATGCGTCGACCAGATCGGCGACGATCTGTTGCATCGAGAGCGTCGCGCCTGCGCCTTCGTTCCACTTGATGTCGAGCGCCTGCAAGCCGCGTTTGGCGGCCCACGTATGGTCGCCGATCACCGCAACCGCGTTGTCGGCCTTGATGACCTGCCGCACGCCGGGGATTTTCTTCGCGTTGGTGTCGTCGACGCTTGCGAGTGTGCCGCCGAACACGGGGCATGTCGCAATCGCCGCGTAGACCATGTCGGGCACGCGCACGTCGAGACCGAACATGGCGGTGCCGTCCACTTTCTCCGGCGAATCGAGCCGCTTCACGGCAGTGCCGATCACCTTGAAGTCTTGCGGGCTTTTCAGCGGCACGTTCTGCGGCGCGGGCAATTTTGCCGCGGCCTCGACCAGTTGACCGTAGCCGAGGCTGCGGTTGCTGGCCGCGTGCAGCACCTGCCCGGCTTGCGCGTGGCAGCTCGCCGGATCGACCTGCCACTGCTGCGCCGCCGCGTTGATCAGCACGACACGAGCGGTCGCGCCGGCCCGGCGCATCGGCTCCCATGCATAGCGGATCGATGTCGAGCCGCCGGTGAGCTGGCCGCCGAGCAACGGGTCCATGAAGAGCTTTTCGTTCGGCGGTGCGTGGTCGATCACGACCGAGTCGAGCGGCACTTCGAGCTCTTCGGCGATCAGCATCGGGATCGATGTATAAACGCCCTGGCCCATCTCGACCTTCGGGATAATCAGCGTGACCTTGCCCGCCGTATCGATCTGAACGAAGGCGTTCGGTGCGAACACGCCGCTTTGCGGCGTCTCGACCCCGTCGCCGCCGATCACCGACTTGCCGGCTTTCTGATCCTGACTGACCGCCGGCATGCTGAAGCCGAGCAGCAGTCCACCACCTGCCGCCGCTCCCACCGTCACGCCGAACTTCAGGAAACTGCGGCGCGACAATCCCGCTGCCGCGCCCTTCGGCGCCTGCGCGCCGTTCTGTGCATCGAGCAATCCCTGGGACATGTCAGGCCCCCTTCGCGGCTTGCTTGATGGCAGCGCGGATGCGGTTATAGGTGCCGCAGCGACAGATGTTGCCGGCCATGGCGGCATCGATATCCGCGTCGGTGGGCTGGGGGTTGCTCGCGAGCAGCGAAGCCGCGGACATTACCTGCCCGGACTGACAGTAGCCGCACTGCACCACGTCCAGTTGACGCCAGGCCTGCTGCACCTTCTGCCCGGCAGGCGTGCTGCCGACCGCTTCGATGGTGGTGATTTTCCGGTCGCCGACCGCGGCGGCCGGCAGCACGCAGGAGCGCACCGCGACGCCATCGAGATGCACCGTGCAGGCACCGCATTGCGCAATGCCGCAACCGAACTTGGTGCCGGTCAGGCCGACCAGATCGCGCAAGACCCACAGGAGGGGCATGTCGGGTGGCGCGTCGACGGTATGGGTTTGACCGTTGATAGTAAGCGTAGTCATTGAGCGGCTCCGGGTGGGGTTATTGTTTATCGAGCTGATCCAGCTATTTAGACAGAGACGTCGAACCAAAACGGTGTGACTTGCCGCGTTTATTCGAGGAGCCGGACTAATGAGCGCGGCGATTCGACTTCGACACAAAGGCGGCTTGATGCGCGACGCGGATGCGCCAGAACTGACCGCCAAATTGTAGTCGCGCATAAAGAAGTTCGCCGCGCGCGTGCACAAGGCGCGTGCCGGACCCGGCGCAGGCGTGCGCCGCGACGGCGCGCTGGGAACGGGATTCAGTCCGATGCGTTAATATCGACGCGATCCGGCCTACTATCCGAAGGAGCAGCACCATGAACGACTCGACCTGCGCGCAATTCCTCTCGGACATTCGCAAGCCGCTTCTGACGCTGCATAAAGCCATTCTCGATCACGAGCGCGCGATGTACGAAAAGGAATTCGGACCGGTGACGCCGGCGGCTTTCCTGCAGGTACTCATCAACGGCTCGGGGTTCAAGTGGCTCACGCCGCTCTCGACGATCATCGCCAACGTCGATGAAATTCTCGACGACAAGGAAGCCGATGCCGCCGACCGGGTCGGCGCCGCTGAAGCCGTGGTGGGTCTCTTTTCAGCCGAAATGCCGAACAATGCTTTTCTGCCGCGCTACCTGCCGCTTCTGCAGGCCGATCCGGCGATCCTGCATCTGCATGGCCAGGTGTCGCAACTATTGCGTGGCGTGCAGGAGAAAAAGTAATCGGACGGCGCATCGCCATGCAGCCGTAGCCGCTTCCCGACAGCGGCGCGACGGCATTGCGCGCACATCTTCAGTGGATTCCGCTGGAACGTGGACAGGCGCTCGCCGATACCATTCCCCGGGCGCGCTTTCAGGCCGTGCCGAACGCCGGGCATCTGGTGCAGGAAGACGCGCCGGAGGCGATCGTCGCCGCGGCGCTGCGCTGGTTCGACGCTAGTTCGACGCCGGTTCGATCGACGGGGCTTAGCCGCGTCCTTGTGGCAGGAACGGCATGGGGTCGATCGGCTTGCCGTCGTGACGCAACTCGAAACCGACCGAGACGCGTGAGTTGTTTTCGTCGCCCATTTCCGCGATCTGCTGCCCTTGCCGCACGATGTCGCCGGTTTTGACGAGCAGCCTGCGATTGTGCGAGTAAGCGGTCAGGAAATCCTTGTTGTGCTGGACGATGATCAGACTGCCGTAGCTGTTCAGACCCGTGCCGGCGTACATCACCTTGCCGTCCGCCGCGGCGCGCACCGGGTCACCCGGCTTGCCGCCGATCTCGATGCCGCGCGTTTCGCCCGGCTGGAAACTTTCCAGCACGCTGCCGACCGCCGGCCACGCCAGGGCGACGCCGCTGGCATGCCGCCCGGTTTGCTGCGCGACTTCGCGCACCAGGGCTGCGCTCGGGGCGGGGGATGCGGGTTGGGCGTCAGTGGCGTTGGCGTTGGCGTTGGCGTTGGCGTTGGCGTTGGCGTTGGCGTTGGCGTTGGCGTTGGCGTTGGCGTTGGCGTTGGCGTTGGCGTTGGCGTTGGCGTTGGCGTTGGCAGTCGCAGTCGCAGTCGACGATGTTGCCGCTGCAGCCAGTACGGCCGGTTGTCCAGCCTGCGCACTAGCAGGTGCTGCCGCCGCTGCGGTTTTCGCGGCCTTCGCCGAAGCGGCCGCCGCCGCGTTGGCCGCGTTGACCGCCTTCACCGTTTCCGGCGACGCCACGTGCACCACTTGCCCAAGCTTCAGACGCGAGTTTTTCTTCAAGTCGTTCCACGCGAGCAACTGCCGCACGCTGCAATGATGATGCTGGGCGATGCGCGCGAGCGTATCGCCACGCTTGACGCGATACACCAGCGGCGGAGATTTCTTGAGCGGCGCGCCCTGATCGGCGCCGGCCGCGACCGGCAAACTTGCCGACGGCCCGGCGACCGGAGCGGCCGCAACCGGCACACCCGATGCTGCCGATGCCGCTCCCGTCTGCGCGCCCTGCTGCCCGACATTCGCACAACCGCTGACCGCCAGCGCCACCCACACGCCAGTCAGACTGGCCTTCATGGTCTTGTCGAAACGCTTTCCCATCTTGTGCGACTCCTGCCTTGTTCATTGGCCGGGCCGGATGTCGCCTTGGCTCGTGCAATGCGCGCGTGCCTGAAGCCGCGCTGCGATTTTTGCGAGATAGCGAGGTCGCCTCGTGCGACGCTCATCCCATGCCCTGCCGACCAACCCAACCCGCCACTCTCGCCGGACGCCCGCACGCCGAATGCCCCGACGCCAACTACGGCGATCTCCCGAGAAAGGGGCCAGATTGCCGATTAAAATTCACGCGGAATTGTAAAGTGCGTCTTATAAAAAACGCCTCATCCCACACAGATTGATACAACCGATACAACCGTTACGCCCGCTCACGCAGACTTCGTTGCAGGTGCAACGTGTACGGCCGGTTGTGCAGCGGCGTGCCTGCGAGCACACGGCTGCCTACGATCTAACGGCAAATCACCGCCAAAACTTGAATCGCAAGGCATGAGGACCAAGCGCGCGCATAAAAAAAACCGGCGCCCACTTGATTTCGGGCGCCGGCTTCTCACTTCGACGTTGAGCGCCTGAACTGCGGCGCTTCACGCATGACAACGGTTATCGCAACGCCTGCACCGCATCCGTCGTGACCACGCCGGATTGGCCGCCCCACGTGACGCGCAGATAGTTCGCGAGCTGAGCGAGTTCCGCGTCGCTGAGTTGGCTGGCGAAGCCTGGCATCTCCTGCATCCGTTCGAGGCCAGGAAAATCCTGTGCGCCGATACCGTCGAGCATCGCGACGATCAGATTGTGGGCATCGCTCTGACGCAGCGTCGAGTTGCCGCGCATCGGCACCGCGACGTGCGGCTTGCCTTCGCCATTCGCACCGTGGCAGCCGGCGCAGACCGCGAGATACACGTTGCGCCCGGCCTCGAGTTGCGCAGCATCCGCGGAGACCGACTTTAACGGCTGCAACGGCCGCGGCGCAGGCGCCGTATCGCCGAGCAGGTAGGTCGTCATGGCGCGCAAGTCGTCGTGTGTCAGATACTGGCTGCTCAGATGCACCACCGGATACATCTCGCCGAATGCCGAGCCCTGCGGCGCGATGCCGGTAGCGAAGAAAGTCTGCAGATCAGCGGCTGTCCAGCCACGCGCGGCGAGACCGTGAGGCGTGATATCCGGCGCGGCGATCCGGCCGAGGGCCGCGCCCGTCAGCGGCTTCGCGCCGTCGAGTTGGCCGAACTTGCCACGCGGCGTGTGACACTCGGCGCAATGACCAAGTGCGCTCGCCAGGTAGCGTCCGCGCTTCCAGTCGGCCGACGCTTCGGGCGTTTGTCCCTTCGACGCATCCGGCAATGCATCTTGCAGGAACACCCAGTTCCAGAAACGCACGCCGAAGCGCAGGTTGAATGGGAACGACAGTTCCGGTGCATGGTTCGCCACCGCGGCCGGCTTGCGTGCCATCAGGTAGGCGTAGATCGCGTCGCTGTCCGCACGCGACAACTGGCGATACGACGTGTACGGCATCGCCGGATAGAGCTGCTTGCTCGGCGTGACGCCGTCATGTAGCGCCTTGTACAGGTCGTCCGCGCTCCAGTTGCCGATGCCGTGTTCCTTGTCGGGCGTGATGTTGGTGCCGTAGAAAGTGCCGAACGGCGAGGCCAGTTTCACGCCGCCGGCGAACGGCGCGCCCTCTGCCGTGGTGTGGCAGGCGGCGCAATCGGCCGCTTTGACGAGATAGCGGCCACGCGCAAGCGGATCGGCGGCGGTGGCTTGCGGTCCCAGGGCCGCGGCTGCGGCGACCCGCGCGGCTCCCGCGTCGTCGTGCTGACCGCACGCGCTCAGCGCCAGCGCCGTGCCGAGCAGCAACAGCGCGCGGCGCAAGTTGATTGGGCGGTTCGTCATGCGGCGTCCTTCACGAGACCGGGCATTGTCATCACGACTTCCTTCACGGCTTCGTAGTAGCGCACGTAACCCGTGCAGCGGCAGATGTGATCGTTTAGCGCAGCCGTGATGGTTTCCTCGACCTCGTCCTTCGTCACCGGCTGACGCTTCAGACGTTCGATCAGCACCGTGGCCGCATTCACGAAGCCCGGCGTGCAGTAGCCGCACTGAAAGCTGAAGTGCTCGAGAAACTTCTGCTGCAGCGGCGAGAGTTCGACGACTTCACCGGCTTCGTTGCGTTTGGCGTGACCTTCGATCGTGCGAATGGTTTTACCGTGAAAGAAGTTCGCGCCGGTGATGCAGGTGCGCACTTCCTCGCTGGTGCCGTCGGGGTTGTCGACGATCACCACGCACGCATGACAGACGCCCTGGCCGCAGCCGAGTCGCGAGCCGGTCAGATGCAGATATTCGTGCAGGTAGTCGATCATCATCAGACCGGCGGGCACCTCGGCCGGCCCGACGATTTCGCCATTCACCTTGATCGACAGCGGCAGCGTGCGGAAATGCGTCAACGGACGCTCGACCACGGTGGCGGCCGGCGCGCTGGCGGCTGCAGCGGGAGTTTGAGTTTGAGTGGGGGCCGTCATGCGAGCACCTCCTGGATACGTTGCGATGTGACCGGCAGGTCGGTGAAGCGATGTCCGATCGCGTGGGCGATGCCATTCACGATGGCGCCGACCACCGGAATCATCACGACTTCGGCGATGCCCTTGGGCGGATCGGTGTCGGTGAGCGGCGGCAGCACTTCACCGGTTTGGGTCCAGACGGCGACGTCGCTCGCGCGCGGCAGGTGGTAGCGATTGAAGTTCCACGTGCCGTTGCCGGGACCGTCTTCGTAAAGCGGCAGATACTCGTGCAGCGCGTGGCCGATGCCCATCGCGAGGCCACCCTGCAACTGACCCGACACGAGTTGCGGCGAGATCTGATTGCCGCACTCCATGATCGAATGATGCGCCAGCAACTCGACCTTGCCGCTCGCCTCATGAACCGACAACTCGACCAGCGTGCCGACAGCGCTGTAGTAAGTCACCGCGGCGTTGTTGCGCTGAACCGGTGCAATGAAGACACGCTGACGATCGAGCACGCGGTACTGATTCGGCGTGGTCTGCAGCTTCTTGAGCGCGTCGGGCGCGTGGTCGCCGTAGCGCAGCGCGAGACCGTCCAGCGGCAAGCGCACGATATTGCCGTCGATCTCGAAGTCGGCTTCGGTCCATTGCCAGCGATTGAACACGTGCACCGTTGCGCCGGTCACGAGTCCGAGTTCGTGCGCTTTGCTGGCTAGCTGTTCGAATGGCAACGCTTCGAGGCCCGCCGCGGAGAGCTTGCCGTCGACCCAGCGCGCGTCTTCGATACGCACCACCAGCGGCGCGGCCTGGCCGCCGCCGCTGCCCTGACTCCAGATCGCCATCGCCGCCGGCCACAAGCCGTGCGTGAACACGACGCGTGCCGCTTCGCGCGTGCTGTGCGTGAAATAGAACGCGGAGTTCGTCGCGCTCGACGGCGACGCGTAGCCCGGCGACCAGCGCGGATTGGCCGCGAGCTTGTCCTGATCCGCCTGCGACGTCATGTACGGATCGCCGCTCGTGACCACCGGCAGATCGGGCCAGTCGGTGAGCGCCACGTGCACGTCGGTGGCCGGTTTGCCGAGCCACTTCGCGACCGCGATGGCCTGCGAAGTCGATACACCCGTGCCGATTTCGGCGGCCGTGTGTTGCAGGCTGATCTTGCCGTCGGCGGTGAACTCGACCTTCGCGAACGAAGTCTCGGCACCCGTGCCGAAGTCTTTCTGCACGCAGGCGAAACCCACGCCGTAACGCTTGCCCGGATGCGCGGTCTCGAACTCGGCCTTGCGCTTCGCGCGATTCACCCACAGCGGATGCACCTTGGCCTTGTTCAACACATCGTCGACGCGAATCGCACCCGCCGGCACCGCGCCTTGCGTGTTCTTCATGCCGGAACGCAGCGCGTTTTTCAGGCGGAAATCGATCGGATCGAGCTTCAATTGCGCGGCGATTTCGTCGACCATCATTTCGGTCGCGGCCATGCTTTGCAGCGTGCCGTAGCCGCGCGCGGAACCGGCGTCGACCGCACGCGAGGCAATCGCCACCGCCGAGAGATCGTTCTTCGGAAAGTAATAGATCGACTGCGCAGCCGTTGCGCCGACCATCGCCACCGAGGGCGAGAAGTTGCAGCGTCCGCCGCCGTTCGCTTCCATCTCGGCCTTGAACGATTGCAGCAGGCCGCTCTTTTTATCGACGGCGACGCGGTACTTCATTTTGAACGCGTGCCGCTTCAGCGAGGTCTGGAACTGCTCATAGCGATCGTTGGCAAGACGGACCGGCCGGCCATTCGCATACATCGCGCAGACGAGCCCGTAGAACGGCACGTTGAAGTGATCTTTCGAACCGTAGCCGACCGTGTAGCACGGGTGCATGAAGACGTTCTTCACCGGAAACGCGCACTTCGCAACCATGCCGGCGGCGCTGTCGACCACCTCCGATGGCGCCTGCGTCGGCACGACCATATGCAGCGATTGCGTCGCGGCGTCGTACCAGCAGTTTGCGTTGTCGGGTTCGAGTGCGGCGGTATCGATCGACTGCGTGTTGTACTCGCGCTCCATCACGAGCCAGTCCGCCGACGGCTGATCCAGTTCCTGCTGGATCTGTGCGGCATGAAACATACCCTGCTCGTCGAGCTTGCCGTGCTCGACGCCGTCCGGCCACACCGGCTGATGCTTGCGCATCGCGCTCGGGAATACGGGCGCGTCTTTCAGGCTGGAAAAGATATCGTCGTCGTAGGCGGTCTTGCCTCCCACGCGCACGAAGCGGAACGTGCCCCACGGATCGCGTTCGAGCGGACCGGTCTGCGCGCCGTAACGGATGATCTGATCCTGGAACTTGAGTTTGTCTTTCGCAAAACGGAAGCGCGCGAAATCGTGATAGATCAGGATGGCGACCGCGTGGCCGAGATACGCCGGCGTCTTGCCTGGCGGCAGCAACATGTCGTCGCCGTAAAACGCCGGGAAGACCAGGCCGTCACGCGTCAGATCGTCGGCGGTAACCACGCGGTCCGGTTGCAGTTCGTCGCCGAGCAGCGTCAGGTCGAAACCCTCGTAGCTGCGATCGGCCTGGGTCGCTCGCAGAATGAAGGCGTGCGATTGCTGTTGTGGCCAGTGCGGCATGTCGGCGGCGCGAATGTCGCGCGCAAAGACTTTCGAACCGGTCACCTTGGCAATCCCGTCGATGCGGAATTTCGCCTGGCCATTGGCCGCATCCCATTGCACCGGCGTGAGGATTTTTTCTTCGAACAACGCAGCAAATGCGCGGCTGCCGATCGGCGCGATATACACCGACACGCCCGCCACGATGCTGGCCTTCAGAAAACTGCGCCGCGAGAGGTCGAGTTTTCCCATGGTCTTCTCCTTTAGTGAAAACGACGGCAACCCGGCGGCAGAAGCGGCGCGCCATCACGTCGCGCGCGCGTCGGCGTGCGGCCATAGGCGCACTGGACGGCTGGAACCTCGAGGGAGGGTTTCGAACTACGCGCGCGTCTTCGAGCCCGCGCGTAGCGACGATCGGCGAACTGCGACAAGCATCGCTTCGGTTACGCCGCGTTCGATCTGATTGACCTTGAACTACCGTGAGTTGCCATTTATTCTCTGCCCGACCGGGGGCAAAGCCGGCGATTATCACGTCGATTCGCCATCGGGTGGGTCAAATTTTGTCCCGCTATTTCATAAATAACGGATTGGGTATGAACCGCTATTACGAAGCTTTACGGCGGTTTTCGTGGCGATTTAGTGTGGTCGCCGAGCGGTTCAATTACGTCGCCGCACTACGCCCGAACGATCGTGATACCCAAGGCTTCGAACGGCGCGCTCAAGGCTTCGGCCGTGCTCCGCTCCACCACGAGCGTGCTCGCCGCCGTCACGTCCGCGATCTTGTAGGCCGACGCCGCATTGAGCTTTTCCGCCGACGCCAGCACGACGGTCTCCGCTGCGTGCCCGGCGATGGCGCGCTTCACATAGGCTTCCTCCAGATCGCCGGTGCTCAAACCCGCTTGCGGATGCACGCCGGTCGCGCCCATGAAGTACAGATCGGCGCGGATGTGGCTGAGCGCTTCAATCGCCGCCGCGCCGACGTTGACCATCGAGTGCCGGAATAGACGCCCGCCGATCATGATGACCTCCAGCTGCGCATGGTCTGCGAGCTCGACCGCGATGCTCGGGCTGTGCGTGACGATCGTCGCGCGCAGGTCGCGCGGCAGGTGACGGGCCAGTTGCACGGCCGTCGTGCCGCCGTCGATGAACACGATCTGCCCGTGCGCGATCATGCCGGCCGCAGCCCGGCCGATCGCCGCTTTCGACACCGATTCGATCCGCTCGCGCCCGGCCAGGTCTGCCGCAGCGGGCGACGCCAGCAGCGCGCCGCCGTGCACGCGCTGCAGGCGGCCTTCGCTGGCAAGCTCGCGCAGATCGCGGCGGACGGTGTCTTCCGACACGTCGAATTCGACGCTCAAGGTCTTGGCGACCACCTGACCGTCGCGTTTGAGCGCGTCGAGTATCAACTGTTTTCTTTGCGATGTGAGCATGGTGACCGGCGACGTTTGCACGAAATTACTTGTTTTTGCACGATATCGCACGATACCATGATTCGCTTGCGGTGCGAACCGCCCTGCGAACCCTCTGGGAAAGGATGCGAGCTATGAACAAGATTGCCGAACGGGTGCGGATCGTCGACGTCGAGGTGCTGTCGGACGACTGGTACGTGCTGAAAAAGACCACCTTCGACTACCGCCGCGCCGACGGCAGCTGGCAGCGTCAGAGTCGCGAAACCTACGACCGCGGCAACGGCGCCACGCTGCTGCTCTACGATCCGCGCGGGCGCACAGTCGTGCTGACGCGGCAGTTCCGCCTGCCGGCCTTCGTCAACGGTCATCACGGCATGTTGATCGAGGCGCCCGCCGGGTTGCTGGAGGCGGCGTCGCCCGAAGAACGGATTCGCGCGGAAGTCGAGGAAGAAACCGGCTATCGCGTGCACGAAGTACGCAAGGTGTTCGAAGCCTTCATGAGTCCGGGGTCGGTCACGGAGAAACTGCACTTCTTCGTCGCCCAATACGATGCGGTGGCGAAAGTCGGCGCGGGCGGCGGCGTGGCCGAAGAAGGCGAGGACATCGAAGTGCTGGAACTGCCGGTCGACGAAGCGCTTGCGATGATCGGGCGCGGCGAGATCGTCGACGGTAAGACCATCATGCTGTTGCAGTACGCCAGGCTGAATCTGTTCGCCGCGTAGAAAGACGGCGTCTTTCCGACCTATCCGACGCCCCATGAGGAAACGGCCGATGGAGAGAACTCACTGAAACAAATATTCTGAACGGTCGTTTTTCCGTCAGATTATTTTTGCTTCGTCGGCGTCACCCCGTTGACGAAAGAAGTTGAGGTGCAAGTGGATTCTCTCAGTTCGGCGAACCGGTTCATGAACGGTTTTTTCTTCGGCACTCTGGTGGCCGCCGTCGTCATGGTGCTGCTGTGCCACGCCGGTGAATTGTCGCCGTTCATGGCCAAACTGCAGGCCGTGCCGCAGGTCGTCGTGACCGCGCTGGTGTCGCTGGTCATCGTCGACGCAAAGCCGTTGGCCTATAAAACCGTGTGGCGCGAACGCCGCTGCAGTTTCGTCCTTGACGAAGACCTGAGCGCGACCTTGCGCGGCAGAAGCTTCGGCATTCCGGCGGGCGTGATCGTCGGCATTCTGTTTCAGAATTACGTGATGAACTGAACGCACTCGTGCGCGGATCAACCCTCGCTAGAATTTATGCCGGATCGCGGCGCGCACCACAACCTGCTTCGAGGTCGAGGAAGGCGCCTGGGTGCCGGGCGTGAAGGCGTCGTCGAGAATCGAATAGGTCGGGTCGCCGGTCACCTGCTGATACTCGCCCTGAATGTAGACGTCCGTGCGCTTGGACAAGTTGTAATCCGCCATCAGGCCGAACGAGTGAATCTTCGGTTTGACGCCACCGTTCGAGGCGTCGTAAGTTTCCATCGTGTAGACGTACTGCGCGCCGACGAAAAGCATCGGTGAAATCTGGTATTTGCCGTTCACCTCGAAGTTCTGATATTTGAGCGAGTTCAACAGCACACCCGGCGGCAGAAGCGGCGTCACGCCGAGATAGCCGTTGCCGGTCGGATCCAGATAGTTCGAATTCGTGTACGCGAAGCCCGCGGTGGCCGGACCGAAGTTGTAGGTGAGACCGCCGCCGAACACGCGCATGCGGGCGGCGATGAAGCTGGCGTCGTTCGCCGTGATCGCCCCGATTGCGCCGTTGCCCGGATTGTCAGCCTGCAGATACGCGCCCGCCACCAGCAGTCCGCCGTACGCATACTGTCCGCCGAAACTGTAGGCGCGATTGTTGGCAAAATTCGTGTCGTTGCTAAAGCTGTACACGCCGCCGAACTGAAAGCCGGAAATCGACGGACTGGTGTACTTGACCGCGTTGTCGAGGCGAAACGAGTTGTCGGTGTTGTCGTTGTCGTACGGGTGCGAGAACAGTTCGCCGGCCCACGCGCCGTTGGCCGTGGTCTGGGCCAGATAGTCGACCACCGAATCGTACTGGCGCCCCACGGTCAGGCTGCCGAATGTCTGCGTGCTCAAGCCGACGAAGGCCTGCCGGCCGAACATGCGACCACCCTGATTGAAACGACCGGAACTCACGTCGAAGCCGTTTTCCAGCTGGAAGATCGCTTTCAGGCCGCCGCCCAGATCCTCCGAGCCTTTGAGGCCCCAGCGGCTGCCTTGCGCGTCGCCGCTCGCAAGTTCGTAGACATGGCCGCGACCGGCGTTGTTGGTGTAGTTGATGCCCTCGTCGAGCACGCCGTACAGCGTGACGCTGGTTTGCGCCGACGCAGGCGTGACGAATGCGGCAGACAAAGCGGCGGAGACAGCCAGCGCGAACACTTGCTTGTTCATGAAGATCTCCCTGCACTCGAGCAATGGGACAACTCGATCCGACCGCTTTTTTTAGTCAGCGCTTTGACAGGTGCCGTTCGACCCGGCGCGCTTTACGGAAATCCTCACACGCCGTTAGGCCGCCGTCCATTGGGGCCCGCTTCCTTCTCTTAAAATGTTGCGAAATCTCCACTGGCCGTGCTGCCCTCTTCTTTCCTGGCGCTCATTCAGGTAAACGGCGCGGCGCCCGCGGGACTTGAATTGCAGCGCGCCCAGATGCGGCTTGCGGGTTGCCGGGTTGGCAGCGGCGCTGTCACATAAAGAAATATAATCGAAAGCTTTCGCCGCTCCGCGGCGGAACTCGGTGGTTTCAACGGGGTCATTTTCACAAGCCCCTGCCATTGCGCCGGGACCGGGCGCAACTCCCCATCCGATATTCAGAAAGCCTTGTGAGACGTCCGCTGCGCTGAGATAGCGCGCCGTCGCACGGGGCTGATTTTGGCAATACATTCCGGCATCACACAATGCAAAAAACGTCTTCCCGTTTAATTGAGCTCGATTTTTTTCGCGGGCTGGTTCTGCTGATCATCGTCGTCGATCACATCGGCGGCAGCATTCTGTCGCGTTTCACGTTGCACGCCTACGCGTTGTGCGACGCCGCCGAAGTGTTCGTCTTCCTCGGCGGCTTCGCGACCGCCACCGCGTATGCGGCGCTCGCGGAGCGGCGCAACGAGACGATCGCGCGTGGCCGTTTCCTGCGGCGCTCGCTGGAGATCTACCGCGCGTTCCTCGTAACTGCTGCGCTCATGCTGCTGGTCAGCGCCGTGCTGAGCGCGTTCAGCATCGACGGCCCGAACCTCGCCACCACCGACCTCGACGATCTGATGGACACGCCGGTGGCAGCCTTGCGCGACATCCTGCTGTTCCGCCGTCAGCCGTATCTTGCCTCGGTACTGCCGATGTACGCCTTCTTCGCGCTGCTGGTGCCGATGATCCTGCCGCTCGCGCGCCGCAAGCCGTGGCTGCTGCTGGCCGGCAGCATCGCCTTGTGGGCAGGCGCGCCGGCGATCGACGCCTATCTGCCCGCCGCGCCCGATATGCACTGGGACTTCAACCCGTTCGCCTGGCAGTTGCTGTTCGTGCTCGGCGTGCTGGCGCGTTGCCAGCCGGTTTATCAGCGCATCAGCGCACACCGGCTGAGCTGGCTGGTCAGTCTGCTGGCCCTGACGGTGGTCGCGGCGGCGGCTTACTACAAACTCTTCATCGAACACGAGCCGCTCGACGCCAGTTTCAAACAGAACCTCTCCTACTTGCGCGCGGTCAACTTTCTCGCCATGGCCTGGCTGGTTGCGAATCTGATCCAGCTCGGCTGGGCCAACAAGCTCGCTCAATGGCTGCCGTGGGTCGGCGTGATCGGCCGCAAGGGATTGCTGTGCTTCATCGCCGGCGCGGTGATTTCGCTCGTAGTCGACTCGGTGCTATACGCCGCCACCGACGGTTACCTGAACTACCCGCTCGGCCTGCTCGCCGACGCCGTCGCGGTCGGCGCGCTGCTCAGCGTGGCGTTGGCGGCCGAGCCTTTCAGGCGCGGCGTCGCCCGGCTGTTCAGCGCGCGCCTGCGTACCACCACCTGACCCTCGCGCCGACCCGCTCGGCTCTATTCCGGTATGCGTTTATTTTCCCGTTCCGCACTCTTCGGACTGTGCGTCGCCGTTGTCGTGTCCGCGCCGTCGCATGCCAGCACCGTGGTCAACCGCAGCTTCCATTCCGACGCCTTGGGCCGCGACTGGTCCTACACGGTCTATCTGCCCACCGGCTATCGCCACGACGCGCCGCGCCTGCCGGTGCTCTATCTTCTGCACGGCAATAACGGCGACGCCAACGACTGGCTCACGCAAGGTCATCTGCAAGCGGCCGCCGATGGGCTGATCGAGCGCAAGGACATGCCGCCGATCGTCATCGTGATGCCACAAGGCGGTACGGATTGGTGGGTCGATCGCAAGGAAAAGAGGGAGAGCGCATTCTTCGACGACCTGCTGCCCGAGATCGAAACGCGCTATGCGGTCGCGACTCAGCGCAGCGCAAGGATGATCGGCGGCGTCTCGATGGGCGGCTTCGGCGCGCTGCGTTACGCGCTGACGCAGCCAGAGCGCTTTTGCGGCGCGCTGCTGCTGAGTCCCGCGATCTATGCCAATGAGCCGCCGCGCGCGTCGGCGGCACGGCGCGTCGGCGTATTCGGCGAGCGCGAATTCGAGCCGCATGTGTGGCACGAGCTCAACTATCCGGCGCAGTGGGAGCGCTATATGAGCCGGCCGTATCGCCTGCCCATGTTCATCGCCGCCGGCGACGACGACCTCGCGATCCAGGCCGACGCGTCCACGCTCTACACGCATCTGCGGCTCGCAGGCAATCCGGCGGCGCTGCGCATCATCGACGGCGGCCATACCTGGGATGTCTGGAGCGCTCTCCTGCCTGCGGCATTGCAGTACACCGCCCGTTGCGTGAAGCCTGCTGCACAGGAGCATCCCTCGACCCAGCGGCCTTGAATCCGCCTGCAAACCGCGTGCAGTTATTGCACGAGATCGGTCCATAAGACCATCAACACCGTCATCAGCGCGGGGCCGATGAAGATGCCCAGCAGACCAAATGTTTCCGCCCCGCCGAGGATGCCGAACAGCACGAGCAGGAACGGCAGGCGCGTGGCGTTGCCGATCAGCACCGGCCGCACGAAGTGCTCGGCGATGAACACCACCACCGAGCCGAACACGGCAACGCCGATCGCGCCGGCCACCGACCCCTGCGAGACCAGCCACAAGGCCGCCAGACCGAATGTGAGCGGCGCGCAGAAGGGCAGCATCGCCGCGACCGCCGTGATCAGCGCGAGCAGCGCGACGTGCGGCAGGCCGACCACGAAATAAGCGACGCCCATGAGCGCGCCCTCGCCCAGCCCCACCACGACCAGCCCCGACACCGTGCCGCGCACCGCCGCGGCCATGCGCTCGGAAAGCCGCACGCCGTCTTCGCCGAAGCCGCGCCGCGCCGCCTTGATCAGCGAACCGGACAGACGTGGCCCCGCCTGGAAGATCACGAACAGCGTGACCAGCATGAAGGCGAACACCACCACTGCATGCGCCGCGCGCAAGCTGAAGCGCCGGCCCCACGTGATGACCGTGGTGCTGTGCAGGCCTTTCATCGCCGCGGAGTCGCGCAAGGGTTGAGCGAGATTGGCTTGCCACCAGCTGGTGACCTGCTGCACGCCCATCGGCAGATGCTGGATCACGTCCGGCATGGCGATGCCGTTTTCTTCCACGTCTTTGAACCAGTCGTAGAGGTCATGCGCTTCGCGCAAGGCCTGCGCGATCGCAATGCCCACCGGCAACACCACCAGCAGCGCGATAGCCAGCGTCAACCCGGCCGCGATCAGGGTCGTGCGTCCGGTGAACCAGCGATTGCCCTCGACCTTGCGCAGCAGCGGCCACAGCGCAATCGCGATCACGCCGGCCCAGGCCACGACTGCGATGAAATCGCGCACGACCCACAAAGCCAGCAGCACCAGCCCAATGTACAGCACGAGCAGCGCGGCTTTCTGCTTCTTCCTGCGATCCGGTGCGTCGGGCGCGTCCAGCGGTTTGGGCGGTGCAACGGGTGGGAGTGAATTCATGAAGGCCTTTCTGACTATCGGGACGAGCCCGCCGAGGTTTGTGTTCGCGTTTGCGTGCGCGTGAGCCGACCGGAAAAATTCATATCCGCTACACTGATGTCACACGGTCGCTCATCAATAACTCCATCTTAAAGGAAGCGCCGGCCCCGTTTGCAGGCGTAGTCCTTGTCGCGCCGCACACAACACTGCGTTGCAAAAATGCACGCTATCCACAAACTCCCGTGAATACGCCCCGCAAAGCCCCGTCGTTGCGAGTGAGCGTACTTGTCAAGTTTCATTGTTGCTGAAACGAGAACAGTGTTTCAACGGCAGCACAATGGCTATCCGGCGCGCGCGGGACTACATTCGGCACACCACAATACGGAGCCGACGACGATGACCCTAGAGTCCATCCCCCTTGACGGTACCAATGGCGTGCGCATCGAGATTCTCGAGCGCTCCGACACGACGCTGGTGATCCGCTGGGTCGAACCGGGACGATGTCATTACGGCGAACAGCGCTGGCGCCGTCGCTCGGCGCATACGTCCGGGACCTGCGCCGTGTCGCGCCGCAAGATCCGCCGCGGCGACGCGGTCTTCAAGCCGGCCGAACGTCCGGCGCCTTCGAATGCCTCCGCCATGATCTGCGCCGAACTGCTGGAGTGCGCCGTCTGAGACCCGATTGCGGCGCCACGCCGCGTGCGCTAAGGTGGATCCCTTGCGTCGAGTCACCCTGCCGGCCGAACGCGTGACGGTTGCGTGACCCGCACTTCCACCTAGCGCCGCGGCCCTTGCGGCGCCGTTCGAGGGCTCACCATGGCAGAAGACACGCCGGCAACCCACACCGCATCAACGCCTCCCGCTCCTCTCGTCGCGCCGCAACAGTTTTCCCTCGACGTCCTGCTGGAAAAATACGCCAAAGGCGATGAACAATCGGCCGACGACGTTTTCAAACGCGTCGCCCGAGGCGTAGCCCAGGCCGAACCCGAGGCACTGCGCGAATCGGTCGAAGCGCGCTTCGTCGACAATCTCCGGCACGGCGCGCTCGGCGCGGGCCGCATCATGAGCGCGGCCGGCACCGGCATCGCGGCCACCCTGATCAACTGCTTCGTGCAACCGGTCGGCGACGCGATTCAGGGCGTCGACGAACAAGGCCTGCCCGGCATCTACGTCGCCCTGCTGCAAGCGGCCGAAACCATGCGACGCGGCGGCGGTGTCGGCTACAACTTCTCCGCCATCCGGCCCAAAGGCGCACGCGTTCACACCACCAGTTCGTCGGCCTCCGGGCCGTGCAGCTATATGGACGTGTTCGACGCCTCCTGCCGCACGGTCGAAAGTGCCGGCTCGCGACGCGGCGCGCAGATGGCCGTGCTCGACTGCGATCATCCCGACCTGCTCGAATTCATCGAAGCCAAGCATTCGAAAGGCCGCTGGAACAACTTCAATGTTTCAGTCGGCGTGACCGACGCATTCATGCACGCCGTCGAGGAAGATCAGCCTTGGCAACTCGTGCATCGCGCCGAGCCATCGCCCGCGCTGCGCGCGGCGGGTGACGTGCGCCAGCGCGAAGACGGTTTGTGGGTCTATCACGAGCGCCCCGCGCGCGCGATCTGGGATCGCATCATGCGCTCCACTTACGACGTCGCCGAGCCCGGCATCGTCTTCATCTCGCGCATGAACGAGGACAACAACCTGCGCGCGGTGGAAACCATCCGTGCCACCAATCCGTGCGGTGAACAACCGCTGCCGGCATACGGGTGCTGCAACCTCGGCCCGTTGAACCTCACGCGTTTCGTGCTCGATCCGTTCGCGCAGATGAAGGGCGGCAAAGCCACATTCGATTGGGACGGCCTCGCCCAACGCACCCGCACCCAGGTGCGTTTTCTCGACGACGTGCTCGACGTCACGCTCTGGCCGCTGCAACAGCAACACGACGAGTCGCGCGCCAAACGCCGCATCGGCGTGGGCTTCACCGGTCTCGGCGATACGCTCGTCATGCTCGGCTTGCGCTACAACTCGCCGGAAGGCCGCGACTTCGCGGTGCGCATCGCCCGCCTGATGCGCGACGAGGCGTATCGGGCGTCGGTCGAACTCGCACGCGAGCGCGGCGCATTCGCGCTGTTCGACGCCGCGCGCTATCTGGAAGCGGGCACCTTCGCCTCGCGTCTGCCCGACGACATCAAGGCCGCGATCCGCCGCGACGGCATCCGCAACAGCCACCTGCTCTCCATTGCGCCGACCGGCACGGTGAGTCTCGCGTTCGCCGACAACGCCTCGAACGGCATCGAACCGGCCTTCTCGTGGACCTACACGCGCATGAAGGTGATGGCCGACGGCGGCCGCGAATCGTTCGATGTCGAGGACTACGCGTACCGCCTCTATCGTGAACTCGGCGGCGACACCGGCAAGCTGCCCGACTATTTCGTCAGTGCACTGGAGATGTCCGCGCGCGACCACCTCGACATGATGGCGGCCGTGCAGCCTTACGTGGACACCTCGATTTCGAAGACCGTGAACGTGCCGGCGGACTATCCGTTCGAAGCGTTCGAAAGCCTCTATTTCGACGCCTGGAAAAACGGCCTCAAGGGTCTTGCGACCTATCGCCCCAACGAAACGCTCGGCGCGGTGCTGAGCGTGAGCCCGCCGCCCACACAAACGGACGACGCGCTGACCGAAGCGGATCAGGACCCGTTGCGCATCGCCATCGATCATCGGCCCAAGGGCGAGTTGCCGGCGATCATCGAGAAGGTCGAATATCTGACGCAGGCCGGCAAGAAGTCGCTCTACGTGGCGGTGTCGTTTATCGAGGTCACGGGACGGCTCGGCGGCGAAGACGTGGCGATCGAACGACCTATCGAGTTTTTCATTCCGACCGGTCAGCGTGACGAATCGCAGCAATGGATCACGGCGACCATGCGTTCGCTGTCGCTTGCCGCGCGAGGTGGATTCGTCGCGCGCAATCTGCAGGATATGCGCAAGGTGTCGTGGGATCGCGGCCAGGTCCGGCTGGGCGACGTGCAGCGACTCGACGGGCATCGCACGCCGCGCTGGCACGATTCGGAAGTCGCCGCGCTCGCTTTCGCGATCCAGCAGATTTTGCATCGGCGCGGTTTTCTCGACGCCGAAGGCGATCAGGTGCCGTCGCGAATGCTGGCGCGTTTGCCGCGTGGGCAGATGAAGACGGAGACAGCTCTGTCAGCCGATTTTGGCATCCGTGCGGCGCCGGCCGACGAAACCGGGGCACCCGGTTTGTCACAGCCCGGCGGCGCGCAAGGCTTGCACACGATGCTCGGCCGCAAATGCGGATCGTGTGGCGCGAATGCCGTGATCCGCAAAGACGGCTGCGACTTCTGCACGGCATGCGGCGAAGTGGGTGCGTGCGGATGAGTTAGAAGCTGCGTGCATGATTGGCCCGCAGCGGACTTCATCCCACTCTCGCGTAATACAGATTCTGCGGATGCTTCGCCTCGGCGAAGAAAAACCAGCGCTCGGCGACCAGACCCGCGTATTGCACGAGACAGGCCGCAGCCAGCAAGGTCAGTGAAAAGCCGATCGAATGCAGGCTCGCACCGAGCGCGATCAGCACGACGGGCGCGACGAACGCGCCTGCCAGAAAGCCCCATTTGATGCCGCGCAGCGTGCCCGCCGATTTGCCGTGAAAGAACTCGCGCAGATTGAATGCGCCTGCGGTGAAACCACGCGACACCTGCACGAGTTTCGGATTGCTGATGCCGGTGGCACTCTGCACGGTCGACTTCGGCCGCAAGCGCGCATTGCGCACGAGCGATGCCGAGCGGCTCGCGCAACCCGCCAGCGTCAGCACGCAGGCGCACAGCGCGAGCCCGGTGGTCGGCGCGGGCACGAACCACGCGCTGAGCGCCGTGGCCAGCGTGAAGCCCGAAGCGCAACCGAGCAACGCAAAGTTGACCAGCGTGAGCGGCGTGGCCCATTCCTGCAGAAAGCGCAGACAGGCGTAGATCATCGCCGTGCAGACGAACAGCGCGGCGCTCGCCAGCACGCCGAGCCAGCCGATCGCGAGCGACCAGGGCGAGCCGAACCAGTGCGCGACGCCATAGAAAAACGCGCAAGCGAGAAACACCGGCAACGCCAGACATTCGCGCGATAACCACGAGGTCCGCCACATCGCAATCGCGCGCCATGCGCGTTCGGGATGGCCGAGATGGAAGAACGAGGCGATTAGTCCAAGGCCGCCCAGCAGCAGCGACACAAGCGCGCCCGTCACATAGAACGCCGCGCCCGGCGCCGCCAGCAGTCCGAGTTGCGCGGCGCTTTCCACCCCGACCAGCGCGATCAGCAAACCTTGGGCCGCGCCGCTGAGCGTCGTGAGAAACACCACCGAAAAGGCAGGATTCATCTTGAAGTCCCTGTCGACAAAGTCATCAGATGCGCGTTGCCATCGACGCGAGATGCAACTCGCCACGTTCGAGTTTCGCTTCGAGCGATTCCTGAACTCCGCTGTCTTGCGCTTCTTGCCCCGGCTCGCTGAGCGAACCGGACGATTTGCACGAACACCCGCCGCTGCCGCAACCCGCGGCCTCGGTGGGCACACGCGGCAAATAATGATTCGCGGGCCGGGTGTTCCACTCCGGCATCAACTGATAGCCGCCGCGCTCCTCGATTGCCTTCGACACGACCGACTCCGGATCGTGGATATCGCCGAACAGGCGCGCCGAGGTCGGACACGCGAGCACACAGGCCGGCTGACGATCGCGTTCGGAGAGATTCTCGTCGTGAATACGATCGACGCACAGCGTGCACTTGGTCATCTCCTTGCGGCTTTCGTCGAGTTCACGCGCGCCGTACGGACACGCCCATGCGCAATATTTGCAGCCGATACAGCGGTCGAAGTCCACCAGCACGAGCCCGTCTTCCTTACGCTTATAGCTCGCACCGGTCGGACAGACCGGTACGCACGGCGGGTCCTCGCAGTGCAGGCACGACTTGGGAAAATGGATCGTCTCCGCGTTCGGGTAGGTGCCCGCTTCGAAACTTTGCACCCGGTTGAAGAAGGTGCCGGAGGGATTCGCGTCGTAGGGATTCAGGTCGGCGAGACTGCCCGATTCACCCGATGTGTTCCACTCCTTGCAACTCGTCACGCAGGCGTGGCATCCCACGCAGACATTCAGGTCGATCACCAGCGCCATCTGGGTCATCACAGGCTCCTTGCGGCTTGCAGGTGGGATGTCATTTACGGCCGTTCGCCCCGCGCAGACGCGCGGCGAATTGCCCACGTCCCGCGAAGTAGGTCTGCACGATCCGCGAGATCACGCCGTTCGAGCCCGGCAACTGGGGCATCGCATCGAACTGCGGCAGCGTGTGGCGCGCGTCCGCTTCAGCCGGATAGAGGCGCACGCGCACGTCGTACCAGGCGGCCTGACCCGTTACCGGATCGGAGTTCGACACGCGTGACGTTGCACCGTCGCCGTGGTCGATGGGCAGTTCGTCGGTAATCACGTGGTTCAGCAGGAAGCCGCGCTGCGATTCGTTTGCGTCCGGACCCAGGTTCCAGGCACCCGACGCCTTGCCGATCGCGTTCCACGTCCACACCGTGCCCGGCTCGACCGCCTCGCTGAAGCGCGCCATGCAGCGCACGCGGCCCCACTGCGATTCGGCGTAGATCCAGCTGCCGTCGGTGATGCCGTTCTCGGCCGCCATCAACGGATTCATGTACAGATAGTTCTCGCCGTGAATCTGGCGCAACCAGGCGTTTTGCGAGTCCCACGAGTGGTACATCGCCATCGGCCGTTGCGTAACGGCGGCTAGCGGATAGCGGGCGAGGTCCGTGGCCGCGCTTTCGAGCGGCGCATACCAGAACGGCAGGGGATCGAAATACGTTTCCACGCGCGCACGCAGATGGTCCGGCGGCTGCCGGCCGCTCGTGCGGCCCTGCGCGGCGAGCCTGAACTTCTGCATGACGTCGGAGTAAAGCTGGATCAGGATCGGCTCGTTGAACTTGCGAAAGCCTTTTTTCACGGCCCAGTCGAGATACGGCCCGTTGCAGTTGCGCATGTACTGCATGTCTTCGGGCAACGGGTAATGGAACACGCAATTGTTCTTCGCGTACTGCTCCCATTGCCGCGGATTCGGTTCGCCGACCAGTGCCTTGTCGCCATCCTTGCCGCGCCAGCCGATCAGAAAGCCCACGCCCGAATCCGGCGTGGTCGTGAAATTGACGACGAAGTCGGGATAGTCGCGAAAGCGCCGCGCGCCCTCGGCAGTGGTGAAGGCCGGAAACTTCAGCCGTGAAGCGAGTTCGATCAGCACTTCCTGGAACGGCTTGCACTCGCCCGTGGGCGGCACCACCGGCACGCGCACCGAATCCACCGGGCCGTCGAATTCGGAGATCGGCCGGTCGAGCATCGACATCGCGTCGTGTCGTTCGAGATACGTCGTGTCCGGCAAGATGAGATCGGCAAACGCGGTCATCTCCGACTGGAACGCGTCGCACACCACCAGAAAGGGAATCTTGTACTCGCCGTCGGCATGCTTGTCGGCGAGCATCTCGCGCACTTTCATCGTATTCATCGACGAATTCCACGCCATGTTGGCCATGAAGATCATCAAGGTGTCGATCGGATACGGGTCGCCGCGCCATGCATTCGTAATCACGCTATGCATCACGCCATGCACGGCGAGCGGATATTCCCAGGAGAAGGCCTTGTCGATCCGCACCGGGCCGCCCTGTTCGTCGATGAACAGGTCCTCGGGCGCGGCAGGCCAGCCGAGCGGACCGGTAGCGAGCGGCGTATTCGGTTTGACCGCGTCGGGGCTGTTCGGCGGTTTTGCCGAGGGCGGCACGGCGCGCGGAAACGGCGACTTGTGACGAAACCCACCAGGACGGTCGATCGTGCCCAGCAACGACATCAGCACGGCCAGCGCGCGGATCGACTGGAAGCCGTTCGAATGCGCCGCAAGGCCGCGCATCGCGTGAAAGGCGACGGGGTTGCCGGTGACCGTTTCGTGCGTCTCGCCCCACGCATCGGTCCAGCGGATCGGCAGCGTGATGCGATGGTCGCGGCTCGTTTGAATCATTTCGCCCGCGAGTCGGCGGATCGTGTCGGCCGCAATGCCGGTGATCGCGGCGGCCCATTCGGGCGTGCAATCGCTCACACGTTCACGCAGCAAGGCGAACGACGGCGTGACCGGCGTGCCGTCCGCGAGCGTATAACGGCCGTCGAGCGCGGGTGTCACACCGGGCGCGTGATGCGGCACGGCGTGGCCGGTTTCGGCGTCCCACCAGAGATGATTCTGCGGGAACAGCGGATTGCCCGCCGGCCGCCCGGGATCGCGCACGAACAGACCGAAGTTCTCGCTGGCCTCATTCAGATCGACGAGTTCCGCGGCATTCGTATAACGCTGCACGAACTCGTGGTCCCACGCGTCGGCGGCAATCAGTTCGTGCAGGAACGCCATGAAGAGCGCGCCGTCGGTGCCGGGTTTGATGGGCACCCATTCGTCGGCGATCGCGGCATAGCCGGTGCGGATCGGATTGATGGCGATGAAGCGCCCACCCGCGCGCTTGAACTTCGAAATGGCGATCTTGAGCGGATTCGAATGATGGTCTTCCGCCGTGCCGATCATGAAGAACAGTTTGGCACTGTCCAGATCCGGGCCGCCGAATTCCCAGAACGAGCCGCCGATCGTATAGATCATGCCGGCCGCCATGTTGGACGAGCAAAAACCGCCGTGGGCCGCGTAGTTAGGCGTACCGAACTGCTTGGCGAAGAGCCCCGTCAGCGCCTGCATCTGGTCGCGTCCGGTGAAGAGCGCGAATTTCTTCGGATCGGTGGCGCGTATCGTGGCGAGACGTTTCTCGAGCACGTCGAAGGCGTGCTCCCACGAGACCGGCTCGAACTGCGCGCTGCCGCGCTCCGCGCCGGCCTTACGCATCAAGGGCTGGGTCAGGCGCGCGGGCGAGTACTGCTTCATGATGCCCGAGGCACCCTTCGCGCAGATCACGCCCTGGTTGAGCGGATGGTCGGGATTGCCGTCGATATAGCGCACCTCGCCTTCGCGCAGATGCACGCGAATGCCGCAACGGCAGGCGCACATGTAGCAGGTGGTCGTCTTGATCTCGAGCCGTTCGTCCTGCGTGCGGGCGTGATGTTCCATGCGGTCTCCTCGCTACTTCGGTGGGTCGAAGCGTTGTGATGCGATACCGCCCATCCTATTCGCCACAGCCATACAAGGGAAATCGCGATTCGCGCGATGAACTATCCGTGTGGCCGATAGTTTCGCTTTGGCTTTCAGCCGCTACGCCGACTCTCTTGTGCGTTCCTTATGGTTGGCTAACTGCGGCCTTCCAGTTGGGCGATCAACGTGTCCGGAATTTCAACGCCTTCCTGTCGCGCCGTGTGCGCGAGTTGCTCCCTGCGATAGCCGGGCAGACGGACGTCGTCGTCCGCGAGCATCATCTCGATCAGCATTTCCACGCGTGACAGGTAGGTTTCGTCGCCGGCGAGCGCGCCTGGATCGATCGCCCAGAACAGATGGCCGATGCGCGAACGCTCGCCCTCTTCGGTCAGGAACGAGCCGGCTTCGTAGCCAAAGTTCGCGCCGGTCAAGGCCGCCGCCAGCAACTCGACGATCAGCGCCAGCATCGCGCCCTTCGCGCCGCCGAACGGCAGCATCATGCCGTCGAGGGCGGCCTGGGCGTCGGTGGTCGGTACGCCGTCGCGGGTGGTGGCCCAGCCTTCGGGAATCGGTTTGCCGTCGCGTGCGGCCAGCGCGATCTTGCCGCGCGCGATCTGCGACAGCGCGAGGTCGATCACGAGCGGCTCGCCGTTGCGACGCGGGAATACGGCGGCGATCGGATTCGTGCCGAACAGCGCGCGACGACCGCCCCATGCGGGCATCGCCGCCGGCGAGTTGCTGAAGGCGAGACCGACCAGGCCCGCCGTGCCGAGCGCAGCCAGATGTGCCGCGCCCACGCCGAAATGATGGCTGCGTTTTACCCCTGCTACCGCACTGCCGAATTGTTTCGTGCGCCCGGTGAGCGTCGCGATGGCAAGGTCGCAAGCGGGATAGGCCAGACCGTCCGCGCCGTCGATCAGCACCGCCGCGCCGCGATCCGAGACGACGTACGCTTGCGCCGCCGGGTCGACGCGACCGTTGCGCAACTGCGCGCAATACATCGGCAGACGCGACGCGCCGTGCGACGGCAGACCGCGCAGGTCCGCGTAGACGAGCGCGCGTGCAGTCGATTCAGCGGTCGACGGCAACGCGCCCGCGCGGAGTAGTGAATCGATTGCAAGTGCGGTGAGCGCGTCGGGGGACAAGCGGGCCATCGGTCATTCCTTGAATTGGCTGGTATCGGTGCGGCACTGTAGCGGAATGTTTTCGAGCCGCAATTGCCGGGCTATTCAACGCGCCGCGGCACGTCAAAAACAGCCTGGTTTCAGCCGCCCTTACCCGCTGTCGAAGCCGCGGGCTGGAGCCGTTCTTCCAGACCCGGTTGCGGCTGACGCTGCGGCTTGTCATGCGTCTGCGGTGCCAGGGCCTGGTCCCGAACCTCGCGTGGCGCAGCGAGGAATTCACGCGCCGCGCGGGCATCGAACGCGCCCTCCCAGCGCGCGACCACCAGCGTCGCCACCACGTTGCCGATCATATTGGTCAGCGCGCGGATTTCATTGAGCACGCGATCGACGCCGAGAATCAGCGTGATACCCGCCACCGGAATGATGTTGTGCGTCGACAGCGTAGCCGTCAGCGCGACCAGCGCCGCGCCTGCTACACCCGCACCGCCCTTCGACGTCAGCATCAGGATCGCCAGCAAACCCACCTGCTGCATCAGCGTCAGATGCGTATTGGTGGCCTGCGCGATGAAGAGCGAGGTCATCGTCAGATAAATGGCTGCACCATCGAGGTTGAACGAATAGCCGGTGGGCAGCACGAGCCCGACGATCGCGCGCGGGCAACCCATGCGTTCGAGCTTTTCCATCAGGCGCGGCAGCACGGATTCCGTGGTGGACGTGCCGAGCACGATCAGCAGCTCCTCGCGGAAGTAGCGCAGCAGCGGCCACAGCCCGACACCCGCCCAGCGCGCCGCCGCGCCGAGCACGATGGCGACGAACAGAATGCTGGTGATATAGAAGCAGAGGATCAGCAAGCCGAGTTGCTGCAAGGTGCCGATACCGTATTTGCCGACCGTGAACGCAATCGCGCCGAATGCGCCGAGCGGCGCGAGCCGCATGATCATCTCGACGATGCGCATGAGCGTGTCGCCGAATTGCTCGATACCGCGCATCAGCAGACGGCTGCGCTGCGACATGATCGACAGCGCGATGCCGAACAGCACCGAGAACAGCAGCACTTGCAGCAGATCGCCGCGCGCGAACGCACCCACCACCGAATTCGGCACGATCAGATCGAAGAAACTGGACGACGCCGCGTGCGCGTCCGCGACATAGTGCGAGACGGCGTGCGCGTCGAGCGTGGCGGGATCGATGTTCAACCCCGCGCCCGGATGCAGCACGTTCGCCACCACGAGACCGATCACGAGCGCGATGCTCGTCACCACCTCGAAGTACAGCAATGTCTTGAAGCCGACGCGGCCCACCTGCTTCAGACTTTCCATGCGCGCGATGCCGACCGAGACGGTGCAGAAGATCACCAGCGTGATCAGCATCTTGATGAGACGGATGAAGGTGTCGCCGAGCGGTTTCATCTCCACGCCGAACGCGGGCGCGAAGTAACCGACGAGAATTCCGGCCGCAAGTCCGATCAGGACCTGCACGTAGAGATGTTTAAGCACGCGCAAGATGGTGTCTCCTCCACTCGCTGCCGCCAGGTGTGGGGCCGGCGCCGTAGCGGCATGGCTTGCCGGCACGGGCGGCGTCGCGGCCGTTCTCCGTGCCGGCGCGCGCCGGAAATTGGGGGTCCACTGCGATCTTACCCGGCAACCGTGATTGCCGGGTCGCCGAAATCAGGCGCTTTCGAACAGGCGTGTCAGCACGAACTCGCGATGGCCGAGCGCTTCGGCCGCGGTGAAGCGGCCGTTGATCGTCGCCATCATGCATTCGAGCAACTTGTCGCCGCTCTGGTCGAGGTTCTGCTCGCGTTGCAGGATGCCGGTCACGTCCACGTCGATATGCTCGCCCATGGTGCGCACCGTGCGCGGATTTGCGCAGATCTTGATGACCGGCACGATCGGATTGCCGATCACGTTGCCCTGGCCCGTCGGGAAGAAATGCACCGCGAAGCCCGAGGCCGCGCACAGGGTCACCATCTCCGCGGCCGCCGACGACGAATCCATGAACCACAGTCCGGCGTGGGTCGGCTCCTCGGCTTTGTCCAGCACACCGTCGACCATGCACTTCTTGCCGATCTTCTGGATATTGCCGAGCGCTTTTTCTTCGATGGTCGTGAGACCGCCCGCGATGTTGCCCTTGGTCGGTTGCGACTCGGAGAGGTCGTCGGTTTTCCAGCGGTTGATCATGTCCTGATAGCGGTCGAACATGAACTGGAAGCGCTCGCGCACACCGTCGTTCGAGCAGCGCGCGGCCACGATCTGCTCGCCGCCGGTCAGCTCCGAGGTCTCGCCGAATACCAGCGTGGTGCCGAGTCCGTAGAGTTTGTCGAACGCATTGCCGACGGTCGGATTCGCGCCGCAGCCCGAGGTGGTGTCCGACTCGCCGCACTTGGTGGACACCCACAACTCGGAGATCGGACATTCCTCGCGATCCAGCGAGGTGGCGTACTGCACCATTTCCTTCGCCGCCTTCGAGGCCCGCATGATGGTGTCGTGGTCGCCATGCAGTTCGATGCCGAAGCCCATCACCGGCTTGCCGGTCCTGGCAATGCCGTCCACCACGCGTTTGGTCCAGCCTTCCTCGATGCCGATCACCACCACCGCCGCGACGTTTGGATTGCTGCCCGCGCCGATCAGCGTGCGGAAATGCAGGTCGAGGTCGGCGCCGAACTGCAGCCGTCCATACGGATGCGGCAGCGCCATGGTGCCTTTGATGTTGTTTTCGACGGCTAGCGCCGCAGCGTTCGACAGATCGTCGACCGGCAGGATGATCACGTGGTTGCGTACGCCCACGCGGCCATTGTCGCGACGATAGCCGCGGAAAATCGTATCCAGGTCAATCACGCTCATGGTGTCTCTCTCGTTCGATGGGTGCGGTTCGGTTCCGCGCAATCCAGGCGCGCGCCGCTTTTGCGCGACGCAGCACGCCGGCCGCGGAATGGTCGGATCGACGTGAAGCGGCTTACCAGCGCTTCGTCTTGATGTTGTGCACGTGGGCGTGCTCGCCGGCCGTGATCGGCGCGACCACCTTGCCGATATCCACGCCGTACTTGAACACCGTGTCGCCCACGGCCATGTCCTTGAGCGCCACCTTGTGACCAATCGGAATGTCCTGTCTGGCCGGGAACGTGACGATCTCGTCGTCGTCCATGATCCACGCATTCAGTTGCGTGCCGGCCTTGATGCCCTCGACGACCGCCACACCGACTGTGTCCTTCGCCTCGTGCAACACGATGTGAATCGTCTTGCGTTCGGGCGACGTGCCCGCCGCCGCGGTGCCGTTGATGTCTGCCGTGGGATTGCTCATTCGCGTCTCCGTTCGTGTGTTGGATGCGGTGTCGTGCCGCCGGGGCAGCGCTAACGCAACGCGCTGCTGTGAATCGATAGTAGGTTGCCGATCGACGGATGTCAACTAGGTCATCTATATGTGTTGGATGAGTGTTTTCCAGTAGACGACGGTTGTTCACGTGCCGGCTGGAGATGCCGCGTTTCTCCCAGATTGCTTTCAACGGAATCATCGCCTAGACTTCGAACTCATACAGATGACCTAAATAACACGGGTCACGTCGAAGCAGCGCGGGACGGCGCTCGATGCACTAGAAAAAGCTGAACGCATGCCGGCACCAGTGCGCACACGACGCACCACCGGCCACTGGAGACACGCATGATGCTTACCCCTCTTTACCCGCCTTCGGCGTGCGTCGCACACGCTTCGCCTGTCGTGACGTTCGCCACGTCGAGCGCGCGTTCATTCCGTTCATTCGCAAAACGCGACTGGCCAGCCACGCTCCGGCAATAAGCGCCGACGCGCTCGCGTTTCGACTCCACAGGATTTCTCCCCGCGCGCGCCTCGCCGGCGCTCCACAACCATAGGGTGTGCCAGCAATGAACGTGAAGAGACTGTTTCGAACGATCGGGGTGGGTTGCGTGTTGTCTTGCATGCTGGCGGCCGGCGCCGCGCGGGCCGAGTTGAGCGAAGTGAAAATCGCCCGCCAATACGGCGTCAGCTATTTGCCGCTGATGATCATGCAGGACCAGAAACTCTTCGAGAAACACGCGGCGCAGTTGGGCATCAAGGATCTGAAGGTGTCGTGGGTGGAGTTCGCGGGTGGCAACGTCATGAACGACGCGCTGCTCTCCAATTCGTTGCAGATCGCCTCGGGCGGCGTAGCGCCGCTGGTCCTGCTTTGGTCGCGCACGAAAGGCACGTCGGTCGAGGTCAAGGCGCTGTCCGCGATCAATTCCATGCCGCTGTTGCTCAACACGACGAACGCCAAGGTAAAAACCGTGAAGGATTTCACCGGCCAGGACAAGATCGCCTTGCCGGCCGCCAAAGTTTCGATCCAGGCAATCACCCTGCAGATGGCCGCGGAAAAAGCGTTCGGCTCGGGTAATCAAGGACAGCTCGACAAATACACCGTCTCGCTCTCCCACCCCGATGCACAGCAGGCTTTGCTCTCCGGCAGCAGCGAGGTCACCGCGCACTTCGGTTCGCCGCCGTTCCAGGAGCAGGAACTGCAGAAGCCGAACGTGCATACCGTGCTCAATTCGTATGACGTGCTGGGCGGCAAGTCGAGCTTCAATCTGGTGTGGTGCACCACGCAGTTCTATCAGCAGAATCCGAAGCTGACGAAAGCCTTCATGGATGCCCTCGATGAATCCGAAGCCTGGATCAACAAGGACAAACACGCGGCCGCCATGGCCTACCTGCGCATCTCGAAGGAAAAGAGCACCGTGGACGAAGTGGAGAAAATGATTTCCTCGCCTGACGTGTCGTTCACCACGGTCCCGCAGAACACCATCAAATACGCCGACTTCATGGCGCGCACCGGCCTCATCAAGGCGAAGCCGGTTTCGTGGAAGGACATGTTCTTCCCCACCGCTCAATCTTTGCAAGGAAGCTGACATGCGCGCCGCGACCGCTGCCACGCCCTATCCCGACACCTCGCCGCTACTCGCCGTGCGCGGCGTGACGCTGCAATACAAAACCCCGAAGACGCTCGTGATGGCCACCTATCGCGTGGACTTCGAGGTGTTTCGCGGCGACCGTTTCATCCTGCTGGGACCGTCCGGTTGCGGCAAGTCGACCTTGCTTAAAAGCGTGGGCGGCTATCTGACGCCGACCGAGGGCACGATTTCGCTCAAGGGCAAGACCGTCACGCGACCGGGCCCCGATCGCATGATGGTGTTTCAGGAATTCGATCAACTGCTGCCGTGGAAGACCGTGCGCCAGAACGTGATGTTCGCGCTGCAGGCGTCGCACCGCTTGCATGGCAAGGAAATCGAAGAGCGCGCAATGCATTACATCGACAAGGTCAACCTGTCGAGTTTCGCCGACAGCTATCCGCATACGTTGTCGGGCGGTATGAAGCAGCGCGTGGCGATTGCACGCGGCATGGCAATGGAGCCCGACATCCTGCTCATGGATGAGCCGTTCGCCGCGCTCGACGCCCTCACGCGCCGCAAGATGCAGGACGAACTATTGGCGCTCTGGGAAGACACGCGCTTCACCGTGTTGTTCGTCACGCACTCGATTCCGGAAGCGATCAAGGTGGGCAGCCGCATTCTGCTGCTCTCGCCGCATCCCGGCCAGGTCAAGGCCGAACTTGAAACGGCCACCACGCCGGAAGCCGCTATTGCGCTCGAAAAGCGCATCCAGCACATGTTGTTCGAAGACGAGATCGAGAGGGCGGAAAATGTCTGACATGCTTACCCACCGTGGTTCTGGTCATCGCGACATACCGCCTGTCGTGCCGCGTTCGGAGGTGGTTCGCGAGCCGACTGAAACGCGCGAATTCAGCGTCGTCGAAAAGCCCTTGTCGCCATTCGAACGGCTCTACAACCAGGCGTGGATACGCAAGCTCATCATTCTGGCGCTGCTCGCGGGTGCGTGGGAAATCTACGGTCGCGTGCTGAACAATCCGCTGCTCTTTCCGACCTTCAGCGCGACCATCGAGGCGTTCGTGAAGAGCATCGCCAGCGGCGAACTGCCCGGCAAGGCGTGGGCGTCAATCCATGTGCTGCTGATCGGCTACGCGTGCGGCGTCGTGCTCGCTGCCCTGCTCACCGCGGCGGCGATCACCTCGCGCATCGGCACGGATTTTCTGGAGACGATGACCTCCATGCTGAATCCGCTGCCCGCCATCGCGTTGCTGCCGCTCGCGCTGATCTGGTTCGGCCTCGGCAATGGCAGCCTGATCTTCGTACTGATTCATTCGGTGACGTGGTCCGTCGCGCTCAATACGCACTCGGGCTTTCTGTCGGTCAGCAATACGCTGAAGATGGTCGGCCGTAACTATGGCCTGCGCGGCGGCCGCTACGTCTGGCAGATTCTGGTGCCCGCCGCGTTCCCGAGCATCCTCACCGGCCTGAAGATCGGCTGGGCTTTCGCATGGCGCACGCTGATCGCGGCCGAACTCGTGTTCGGCGTCAGTTCGGGTTCGGGCGGCCTCGGCTGGTTCATCTACGAGAACAAGAACCTGCTCGATATCGCCAACGTGTTCGCGGGGCTGTTCACCGTGATCCTGATCGGACTGGCGGTCGAAAACCTGATTTTCCGCGTGCTGGAGCGGCATACCGTGCAGCGCTGGGGTATGCAGTGAACCGGAGTCGCCGTGAGCGCAATCCGTTATTTCGTGACGTTTCTCTCGGTGGCGCGGCACGGCTCGTTCGCCGCGGCCGCTGAAGAAGTCTGTCTGACGCAAGCCGCCGTCGGCCTGCAGATGCGCTCGCTGGAACGCGACCTCGACCTCGTGCTGTTCGACCGTGCTGCCCGCTCCGTGTCGCTCAGCGCGCAGGGGCGCGCGGTGCTGCCGCTCGCGGAAACGCTGGTGGCCAACTACCGGCAGATACTCGCCACCGGCGACGCCGGCGATCTGTCCGGCACGGTGCGCGTGGGGGCCCTCGTCTCTTCGCTGATGGGCGCGTTTGCCGATGCGATGCTCAAACTCAAGCAGCGCTATCCACGTCTCGATCTGAAACTCTTCACCGGTCTTTCCAGCGACTTCGCGACGCGTGTGGAAAGCGGCGAACTGGATGCGGCGATCGTCACGCAGTCGCCATCGGCCTTGCCTGCCGCGCTCAAATGGACCGTGCTGTATAGCGAACCGATGGTGTTCATTTCACCGGCCAACGCAGCGCATGCCTCGATCGACGCGTTGCTCGAAGAGCCGTTCATCCGTTTCGATCGTCATACCTGGACCGGCGTGCTGGTCGACAATGCCTTGCGTCAACTCGGCGCGGCGCGCGAAGAGATCATGGAGTTGAACTCGATCGAAGCGATCTCGGAGATGGTGCGGCGCGGCTTCGGCGTGTCGATCGTGCCGCTGCTGGCCAACGCCAACTGGACTCGCGAAACGGGTTTGCAGGTCACGTATTTGCCCGAGCGTGTCACACCGCGCCGGGTCGGCTTGCTCGAGCGGCGCGATCATCCTCGTCACGCGTTCACTGAAGCCGTGAAGCGTCACTTCATCGACACGGCCGAGCTTGCCTCTTCCAGCAACGATTCGCCAGGCCGTACGCGCGTGAACTGAACGGGCTCGCGACTCGCCGCAAAACTGTTGTTGGCTTCGAGTCGCAGACACATGTATTCGGAAGTCTCCAGATCGCCCGCGTCTGGAAAATCCTCACGATAATGTGCGCCGCGCGAGTTTTCGCGCAACAAAGCCGACTCGGTGATCGAGCGGCTTACGAGAATCAGGTTGCGCAGATTCATCCAGTCGTGCCAGGACAGATTGAAACGCAGATCGCGTCCGTCGACGCCGGTGCGATCGAGTTGCGCATCGAGATCGATGAGCTGACGTCGTGCCCGTTCGAGCCCTTCGGCGTCGCGCAGAATGCCCACATCGTTCCACATGACTTCGGCGAGCGCATCGCGAATTGCTTCGAGATTACCGGGTGGCTGATGCAAAGGACGCGTGCAGCGCGCCATCGCCGCGTTGATCGCGTCGGTGTCGGCGGCGGCGAAGCGACCGTAACGCGGCACCCAGGCGGCGAGCGTATCGCCCGCTATGCCGCCGAACACCGTCGAATTGGCGACGCCGTTGCCGCCCAGCCGGTTCGCGCCGTGCACACCGCCCGCATCTTCGCCCGCGACGAAGAGCCCCGGCAAGGTCGTCGCGCAGTCGGCGTCGAACACCACGCCGCCCATCATGTAGTGGGCCGTCGGCACCACTTCCACGAGGCCGCCCGCGAGATCGAAGCCGCAATCGGCGCAACGCTCGACCATGCCCTTGAAGCGCTCACGCACGCTGTCCGCGCCCAGATGATGCATCTGCAGATAGACGCCGCCGTTCGGCGTCGCGTGCCCGGCACGCAATTCGCGGAAGATGCTGCGCGACACCACGTCGCGCGTCGCACGTTCGGCGCGCGGGTCGTAACCCTGCATGAAGCGCTCGCCATCGCCGGTCAGCAGATAGCCGCCCGCGCCGCGCAAGCCTTCTTCGAGCACGGTGCCGGTCATGCGCGTGCCGGCGCCGGCCAGAAGGCCGGTCGGATGAAACTGCACCATCTCCATGTCGCGCAGCGTGAGCCCCGCGCGCAGCGCCATCGCCATGCCATCGCAACTCTTGTCGCCGCTCGGCGTGTGATAGCGGTACATGGTCGGCCCGCCCCCCGTCGCCAGCAAGACAGCCTGAGTTCGCACGAAGACGAATTCGCCGTTACGCATGTCGATCATCAGCACGCCCGCGAGCGATGCGCCGTCCTCGCTGCGGATGAACTCCACCGCGCGATGCTCTTCCAGCCGGTCGATGCCGCGCGCCCACACCTGCTCCGCGAGCCGATTGATGATCTCGATGCCGGTCTGGTCGCCCTTGTGCACGGTACGGTCGAAGGTCTGCCCGGCGAAGGCTTTCTGCCGCACGGAGCCGTCCGGATTGCGGTCGAAGAAACAGCCCAGTTCGTTTTCGAGTTCACGAATCCGTTCGACCGCGCCCGTCACCAGCATCCACGCGAGGTCCTGATTCGAGAGCCACTTGCCGCCCTCGATCGTATCCATGAAATGTCGCTCGACCGAATCGCCGGGCGCGAGCGCGACGTTGTAGCCGCCCTGCACCATGCGCGTACAGCCGCACTTACCCAGCAGCCCTTTCACCGCGACGGTGATGCGCAGGTGCGGTGCGGCGGCCTGCGCGTGTAGCGCGGCGAAGAGTCCCGCGCCGCCGCTGCCCAGAATGAGGATGTCGGTATCGAACTGTTTCATGGGGCGCGCTCTCAACCGCGAATGCCGAGCGACGCGAGCACCGCGTCGCGCTGCGTGCGCGTGTTCTGTTGGACGGCTGTATAGAGGCTGTCGCCATGGCTATCCATGGCTACCAGCAAGGGGCCGAAGTCGCGAATCCGGAAGCGCCATAGCGATTCGGGATTCAGATCGTCCAGATCGACGTCTTCGATCTGCTCGATCCAGGTGGTTTCGAGCGCCGCCGTGCCGCCGACGATCGCCAGATACACGCCGCCGAATTCCGCGAAGGCCGCGCTCGACGCCGCGCCCAAACCGCCCTTGCCGATCACCGCGCGTACGCCGTAGGTCTGCATCAAGGGCGCGGTGAAGCGCTCCATGCGCGCCGAGGTCGTCGTGCCGATACACACAGGCTCGTATCCGACCGGATATTGCGGTGACACCTCGACGCGCCGCACGTTCGGCGCGGTATGGATCACCGCGTGACCGTGCAGATCGAAACGGGTCGTGCGGCCGTGATCGAACATGTGAATCTGCGTGGCGTCGCGAATGCCGAACAGGGTGCGGTTGAGCGTGACCCGATCGCCGATACGCAGCGCACGGATTTGCGCTTCGCTCGCGGGCATGTCGAGCGTGTGATGCGTGCCGCTGGCCGGTGCCGCCATGGGCGTTTCAGTAACCATATTCGACTCCCTGCGCGGTCACGGTGGCACGCGCCCGGCGCGCCGAATGGCACTGCATGTTCACGGCCACGGGATTCATCGTGATGTGGGTCGCGGCCAGTTCGACATGCACGGCGAACGCGGTGGCATCGCCACCGAGTCCTTGCGGGCCGACACCCAGTTGATTGACCGCCGCCGACATCTGTTCTTCGAGCGCCGCGCCATGCTCGTCGCGACAACGCGTGCCGAGCGGGCGCGTCGCGGCGCGTTTGGCGAGCGCCACGCACAGGTCGGAGGTGCCGCCCACACCCACACCGACGATGGTCGGCGGACAGGTCTTGCCGCCTGCATCGACGACGCAATCGATCACGAAGCGCCGGATCGCGTCCACTCCTTCAGCGGGAATCGCCATGCGCAGAAACGAATTGTTCTCCGAGCCGCTGCCCTTCGGAATCATTTCGATGGAGAAGGTGCCGGGCGTGTCGTCGAAATCGATGTGGATCACGGGCACCTCGGCGCCGCACGAACTCTGCTCGTTGTGCCGCGTCAACGGATGAACCACCGACGAGCGCAACGGATGCTCATGTGTCGCGCGAGCACAGCCGCTGCGAAGCGCAGCCTTCAGGCGCATACCGTCGAACGTCACGCCGTGGCCCAGCGTGACGTTGTAGATTGGCAGGCCCGTGTCCTGGCAGAGCAGATTGTCGTTCTGCTCGGCGACCACGATGTTCTGCCGCATCGTGCCGAGCACACGCCGCGCGGTCTGGTTGCGTTCATCCGCTTCGAGCCTGGCGATGCCTTCCTTGATATCCGGCGGCAACTGCTTGAGCGATCTGATATAGAGCGTTTTGGCGATCTCCTCGACCACTGCGTAGTCGATCGTGAACTGGGTTGCCGATGTCGTCGTGGTGATGTCCATTCAAGCCTCTTTGAACGCGCGCTTACAGAGTGAGCGACAGCGCAAACGCCATACCGATGACAAACGCGCCGCCCGCCGTCAGCGCGATCAGATCCTTGCGCAAGCCGCTCCACGGCCTGAACTCGATCAGCAACAGCCGCACGCCGCCGATCAGATGCGCCGCGAGCAGCGTGACGAGCCCCCATTCGGCAAATACGAAGGCCGGCGAGCGGGTCACGGCGAGGAACGATTCGAAGCGGGCCGCGCCGTCCAGTGCCGTGCCGAGCGCCCAGAAATGGGCGGGGAGAAAAAACGCCAGCGCGAGACCCGACAGCCGATGGACCATGAAAGCCCACCACGCAGGATGGTTGCGGGCGCGGAAGTCGAGTTTGCGGCCGGGGACGGCGGTGCGCGCGGCAGCATGCGTGGCGATACACGTGGCGGTGCGCGTGGCAGCGTGCGTGGAGTTGCGCGTGGACGTATTCATGCCGCGCCCCCGCCGATCAACGCATACACCGCGCGCAAGCCCGCCAACGCCAGCGCCACGCCGATCAGCATGCTCACCCGCGACGCCCAAACGCCGCGCCAGTTCAGCCACTCATCCGCGATACGGCGCAAGCCCACCGGCACATGCACGGCGGCGGCGATCACGAAGACCGCGTAGAACGCGCCCCACGCGAGATTGCCATGCAACCGCGCGATCACGTCCAGCGCGCGCAGGCCGCCGTGGACCACCCAGATCATGGTCGCCAGATGCACCGCGACGCATAGCGTCAACACCATCGCGGAGACACGCTGCCACCACCATGCGTTCAGGCTCCCGTTCATCGCGAGCCTCCTTTCGGCTGTGCACGACCCGCGCGTTTGAGACCCGCGATGCCGGCCGTCGGCGACAACGACTTCGGGCAACGCTCCGTGCAGGAGCCGAGCGTGTGGCACGAGTGACAGCCGGCGTCGGTGGCGACAGCCTCGTGGCGTGCGCCCTGCTGCCTGTCGCGCACGTCGTTGACGAGCGTCCAGGCGCGATTCAACGCGGCCGGGCCGAGATAGTCGGGCTTCCAGCCGACCACGTCGCAACTGGCGTAACACACGCCGCAGCCGATGCATTCGATGCCGGCATCGGCGGCCCGTCGCTCGGGCGACGCAGGATCGATCCGTTCGAGCGGCGCGCTGCGATCGCGATTGCCCACGAAAAAGCCTTTCGCATCGCGCCATTTATCGAAGAAGTCCGTCATGTCGACGGCGAGATCCTTGACGATCGGCAGATGATTCAGCGGTGCGATTTCAAGCACGTCGCCGGGATGGCGCAGCACCTTTGCCACATGCGTGCGGCAGGTCCAGCGCGCGCGGCCGTTGACGGTCATCGCGCAGGACCCGCACATGCCGACGCGGCAGGCGAAACGATAGGACAGCGTGGCATCGAGATGACGCTGAATGTGCGTGACGACGTCGAGAACGGTTTGGCTCGCGAGACGCGGCACCTCGAACGGCTCGAAGGCGCCGTCTTCGGCTCCACGCCAGACGCGCACGCTCAGCATCTCGCTGACGGATGACGGCATAGGGGAAATGGCCCGGTTGTTCTGACGAGAGTGACTGGCTGAACATCAGATTAGCGCTGCGCCGGTGCCGTCGAAAGCCAGTAATTCTTGGCTCCAGAACAAGGGTTTTTTGGGCTCGGGTCAACCCGCCGTTGTGAACCGACAGAATCTATCTCATCTAGATGGGCTAGATGAGTTTTGTCGTTTAAAATCGGTACAGATCCACCCTACGCGAGTCATGTCGTGCGACCCGCGCATTCCAGAGGTTTTCATGAGCACGCTCGCCATCAACCCGCCGGCATTGGGCGGCACGCGGTACAAAGAGGTCAAGAGCGCGATTCTGGCGGCGCTCTCGGCGGGCGAATGGAAAGGCGGCGAGTGCATTCCGTCGGAAAAGCGCCTCGCCGAGCGCTTCGGCGTATCGATCGGCACGCTGCGCAAAGCGATCGACGAACTCTGCGCCGAGAACATCCTGATCCGTCATCAGGGGCTGGGCACGTTCGTGTCCATGCATCAACGCGACCGGCATTTTTTCCGCTTTTTCCGCGTGGTCCGGCGCGACGGCGATAAAGCCTATCCCGTGGTCACCCTGCTCGACTTCAGGAAGGCCCGCGCATCGCGTGAAGCCGCTGCCGCCCTCGGGGTGGAAACCGGCGCGCGCGTGTTCCAGTTCGTCAACGGCCTGGCGCTGCACGGCAAAACGGTACTGATCGAACATATCAGCGTGCCCGAAGCGCACTTTCCGGGACTGACCGAAGCGAAGCTGCGCAACCGGCCGAACACGCTCTACAACTTCTATCAGGACGGGTTCGGCATCAACGTGGTCGAAACCGACGAACGTGTGAGCGTCGGTCTGGCGAGCGAACTCGAAAGCGCCAAGCTGGGTATCGCACTCGGCGCACCGCTGCTGGAGATCAGACGGGTCGCCTATTCGTATCACCGTAGCGCCGTCGAATTGCGGGTGTCACGGCTCAATACGGAAGAGTACGAATACATCGGCGCCACATCGGGCGCCGACGAGAAGTAAACGAAAGCCGCCGGGCGCGGTGGCGTCAGGTCGGCATTCAGTCGGCATTCAGTCGGCATCAGATCGGCGTCAGCACAGGCTCGCCCGCGAAATGCCGCTGCGCGTTGCTCAGAAAATTATCCACCGAGGCCGTGATCGTTTCCGGCGAGCGGCCGCCCACATGCGGCGTCAGCACCACATTACGCAGCGTCAGCAAGGCCTCGGGCGGATGCGGCTCGCCTTCGTACACGTCGAGCCCCGCTCCCGCGATCGTGTTCGCCGAGAGTGCCTGCGCCAGCGCGGCGGTATCCACCACACTGCCACGCGATACATTGACCACGAAACCTTGCGGGCCGAGCGCCTCCAGTACCTCACGGCCGATCAGATGTTGCGTGCCCGGCCCGCCCGGCGTCGCGACCACCAGAAAATCGCACCACTGCGCGAGCCCCGTCACGCTGTCGAAGTAACGCAACGGCGAGCCCTCACGCGGCTTCCGATTGTGGTAACCGACTGTCATGTCAAAGCCCGCGCCGCGCCGCGCGACCTTTTCGCCGATATTGCCGAGCCCGACGATGCCGAGCCGTTTGCCGGAAACGTTCGGGCGCATCGCCAGCGTGTCGCGCCAGATGCCCTGCCGGGTCGCCTGATCGAGTTGCGGCACGTCGCGCACCACGGCGAGCAGCAAGGCGAACGCGTGATCGGCCACGCAATGGTCGTTGGTGCCCGCGCCGTTGACCAGCACGATGCCGCGCTCGCGGGCGTGGTCGACGGGGATGTTTTCATAGCCCGCGCCCAAGGCGCTGACCAGTTCGAGCTGCGGCATGCGGTCGATGTCGGCCGCGGCGAGGCCGGTCGTGCCGTTGGTCAGCACGGCGCGGATCGTCTCGCCGTGAGCGTCGAGCGCGGCCGGCCGCTGGGCGGCCTCGGGCGCGTAGACGAGGTCGAACGCGGCGGCGAGACTGGCGCGGCTTGCGTCGCCAAGTTGGATCAGAACCAGCAGGATTGGCTTCATAAGGGCGGTTGGGGTTGGCACGGGATAGGTTCGGACCAGTGTAGCAAGGCTGCCAAAGCCTTGCCGGAGGCCGCGCGCGGCTCTTACAGAGGGCGTGGCGCAAAAAAAACCCGCCTCGGCGCGGTTTCTTTTCAGTCATCGCCCAACCCGCCTTAAAATAGCCGCACCTCCGACCCCGAGAACTCCATGCTGGATACCTTCCCGCGCGGCTCTGCGCCCGCCCACGACGCCCCGAAGGACATCTCCCCGGGGGACGATTCCGAGATGTTCGAACTCGCGCCCGTCTCGCTCTGGCTCGAAGACTTCAGCGGCGTGCGCGCGCTGTTCGACCGGTGGCAGGCCGAAGGCGTGACCGACCTGCGAGCCCATTTCGCCGAACATCCGGCTCACGTAGCCGAATGCGCGCACAGCATCCGCGTCCTCAAGGTCAATCAGAAGACGCTCGCGCAATTCGAGGCGGCCGATTTCGACGCGCTCACCAGCAATCTTGCCTCGGTCTTCCGCGACGATATGCTCAAGACCCACCTCGAAGAGCTCTGCCAGCTGTGGGCCGGTCAAACCAGGTTCACCAGCCAGACGGTCAATTACACGCTCGGTGGACGGCGGCTCGACGTGCTGCTCAAGGGGGCGGTGCTGCCAGGCCACGAGGCGCGCTGGGATCGCGTGCTGGTGTCGGTGGAGGACATCACGGAACTGGAACGCGCGCGGCACCGCATGACGCTCGCCGAGCAATACGTGCGCGGCCTCTTCGAGCATTCGCCGGTGTCGTTGTGGGTGGAGGACTTCAGCGCGGTCAAGCGTCTGCTCGACGAAGCCCGCGCAGCCGGCATCAGTGATTTCCGTGTTTTCACCGACGTGCATCCGGAGTTCGTCGAACGTTGCATGCAGGAAATTCACGTGCTCGACGTGAACCAGCACACGCTCGACATGTTCGCGGCCAAAGACAAGAAAACGCTGCTGTCGCATCTGCCCGACGTATTTCGTGACGACATGCGCCCGCACTTTCGCGAGCAACTGGTCGATCTGTGGGACGGCAAGCTGTTCCAGCAGCGCGAAGTGCTCAACTATTCGCTCGACGGCAATGAAGTGCACGTGCATCTGCAGTTCTCGGTGCTGCCGGGTCACGAAAAGCATTGGGATCTGGTGCTGGTGGCGCTCACCGACATCACGGCACGCAAGAAGGCGGAGGCCTACCTCGAATTTCTCGGTAAGCACGATGTGCTGACCAAGCTGCGCAACCGCTCGTTTTACGTCGACGAACTGAACCGGCTCGAACGCAAGGGGCCGTGGCCGGTGACGATCGTGATGGCCGATCTGAACGGCCTCAAGCGCGTGAACGACCAGCTCGGTCACGCCGCCGGCGACGCGCTGCTGCGCCGCGCCGGCGAAGTGCTCGCCAAGGCGATCGACGCGCCGTTGCACGCGGCGCGCATCGGCGGCGACGAATTCGCGATCCTGATGCCGAACACCGACGAACGCGGCGGCGCCGCCATGATCGACGCGATTCTTCAGCTGGTCGAGATGAACAACCAGTTTTACCCCGGCTCACCGCTGAGCTTTTCGATGGGCGCGGCGACCTGCGAGCGCGGCGACCGGCTCGAAGCCGGCGTGCAACGCGCCGATCTGCTGATGTACGAGGAAAAGCGCGCGCACTACGCCAATCAGCCGCCGGCGGATACGGGCGGGAACTGAAGCGAACCAGGCGCGGGGGAATTCGGCGCGGCAGGAAAACACGCCGCGCCGAAGGGACGCACGAAAGCGTACGACGCTGCGGCTCTCTCAGCCCGGCAACTTCGCGGCCAATACATCGACCTTGTGAATCTCGGGCGGCGAGGCCAGCAACTCACCCGCCTTCGCCATCAATGCCGCCGCCACCTTGCCATTCAGGTGCGCATCGCGGCCGGCTTCGTCGGGAAACGCGTCGAAAATCCCGTACGTGGACGGCCCCATTTTCAATCCGAACCACGCGGTGGTAGCGGGCTCTTCCTCGACGAGCGGCAAGCCGCTGAGCAGGAACGCCTCGACTTCCTGTTCCTTGCCGGGCTTGGCTTCGAGACGAACATAAAGTGCGACTTTGACCATGGCACTACTCCTGATGTGAAGATTCACCCAATGGACACGTCCTGTCAGGCTACGGAACGCCCGACAAAGCGCGGCGAAACACGCGGAGCCGCTCAGCTATCGGCGAGTATGGAAGCTCATCGGGAAAGTATAGTGACGTTACGGCAGCGCATCCAAAGAAGACCCTGAACAGCGAGCAATGCGCGGGCCACACCGCGCCAATCAGGAGCGGCAGTCATGCTTTCTCATGTAGGCGTCGGCGTTGCGAGGGGCCGCCCGGATTACGCCCGCAGTATCACGCGAACTATGACGGGGCCTATTTCCGCGATCCGGACGGCAACAAGTTGTGCGTTTGCTGTCATGAGCCGGAAATCCTCGCAACCGCAGCAGCCGAAGACGGTTGCCCAGACCGCTAGCTGAACGCGCACACCGACTTAAACGGCAGTCACATAGCGCGCCACCGGCTTCACCACGCGCGGCGGCGGCGCATCGTACACCGTGCGCATACGTTTGACTTCATCCACCGGGCTCAGGCCGAACAGGCGCTTGAACTCGCGGCTGAATTGCGACGCGCTTTCGTAACCCACACGCGCCGCAGCCGCGCCCGCATTCAAACCATCCTGCACCATCAGCAAACGCGCGTGGTGCAAGCGCGTGGTCTTTACGTACTGCATCGGCGAAGTCGCGGTGACGGCTTTGAACTGCGCATGAAACACCGCGAGACTCATACCGGCCTCGGAGGCCAGCGTGTCGACGTCGAGCTCACCGTGATAATCGGCATGAATGCGGCGCAGCGCCTTGGCAATCCGCCCGAAGTGATTCTGATGCGAGAGCGCCGCGCGAATCGCGCCGCCCTGCTCGCCCGTCAGCACGCGATAACAGATTTCGCGCACCACGCCGGGCGCGAGGATACGCGCATCGAGCGGCGACGCCAGTGCTTCCATCAAACGTTGCACGGCGTTGCTCAGCGCCGGATCGAGCGCCGTCGAATACACCCCGAGCGGCTCGTGTTGCGTGCTGCCTTGCGTTTCGTTCAACGCCATCAACAATTCGGCCACCATGGTCAGATCGACGCGAATCGAAATCGCGAGAAACGGCTCCTCCGGACTTGCCTCGGTTTCGCATTCGAAGGGCAGCGGCACGGAGAGCACGAGATATTGCTGGGCGTCGTACTGGAACACCTGATCGCCGAGATAGCCGCGTTTGCGCCCCTGACAAACAATCACGATACTCGGCTCATACATGACGGGCATGCGCGGCATCGGCGCATTGGCGCGCATCAGATTGACGCCCTCCAGGCTCGAGCGGGTGAACCCCGGATTGGGTGCGAGCGCGTCGAAGAATTCGACCACGCGCAGTTGAGCGGCGTCGGTCGAGACAGGTTCAGCGGGACGAGTGGACATGACGATATAGTGACGCACAAGAGAATAATGCTTGAAATTTAGCACCAAACGATCTACTGCGCTGCTCGTCAGGAGTTTTAGGCAAACCTTCAAGACATTCAGGTATTCCCGGGGTCGATCCCGACTCCTATGATGGGAACCCTGCCGGATCGACTTTTCCCGTGCCGCGCCGGGCCCGGTTGCCAGTTCAACGCTTCGGCGAATTCGGCAACTTCCGCTGGCGCCGCGATCCCGGTTTGCGACAAGGTTGGCCGCATCGGCAACGCAGGTTGCCTATCGCCGACGCCTTGCATCATCACCCTCTTTGCTGGAGCTACCCATGAGCACGACTTATGCCTATGCAGCGACCGACGCTACCGCGCCGCTCGCTCCGTTCGAAATCCAGCGGCGCGAACTGCGCCCCCATGATGTCCAGATGGATGTTCTGTTTTGCGGTGTGTGCCACTCCGATTTGCATCAGGCGCGCAATGAATGGAAGAACACGGCTTATCCGGTTGTGCCGGGTCATGAAATCGTCGGTCGCGTGAGTGCGGTTGGCGCGGACGTGTCGAAGTACAAGGTTGGCGATCTGGTGGGCGTCGGCTGTCTGGTGGATTCGTGCCGGACTTGTACGAGCTGCCAGGAAGATCTGGAACAGTATTGCGAGAACGGTTTTGTCGGCACGTATAACGGTGTCGATCGTGTCGATGGACAGGTCACCTACGGCGGCTACTCGACGCAACTGGTGGTCGACGAAGCGTTCACACTGCGCGTGCCGGAGAACCTCGACCCGGCGGGTGTAGCGCCGCTGCTGTGCGCGGGCATTACGACGTATTCGCCGTTGCGCACCTGGGGTGCGGGTCCGGGCAAGAAGGTCGGCATCGTCGGTCTGGGCGGTTTGGGCCACATGGGTGTGAAGCTGGCCCATGCGATGGGTGCACACGTCGTGCTGTTCACGACGTCGCCTTCGAAGATCGAAGATGCGAAGCGGCTTGGCGCGAATGAAGTGGTGATTTCGAAGAATGCTGAAGAGATGGAAGCGCATCTGAACAGCTTCGATCTGATTGTGAATACGGTTGCCGCGCCGCACGACCTGAATCCGTTTTTGAATCTGCTCAAGCGCGATGGAACGATGGCGCTGGTGGGTGCACCGGAGCACGATCATCCGTCGCCGCAAGTGTTCAATCTGATTTTCAAGCGCCGTCGCCTGGCGGGGTCACTGATTGGCGGGATTGCCGAGACGCAGGAGATGCTGGATTTCTGCGGCGAGCATGGAATTACTTCAGATATTGAATTGATTCCGATGCAGGGGATTAACGAGGCTTATGAACGGATGCTGAAGAGTGATGTGAAGTATCGGTTTGTGATTGATCTGGATTCCTTGCGGAAGTAAAGGTTGGGGTTTCCGCGCTGCGGGAGATGGTTTTTTGCCTGCGGCGCGGGGTGTTGGGTTGGGCTGGGTTGGGCTATTACCCGATCTTTTTGGTGGTTGGTTTTTGTCCTGGTTTTTAAGGGTTTTTTCTGTCTGACCAAGGTTTTTTTTGGGCCTTTCCTTGAGGTCACGGTGGTCTATCAGCGTTGCCCCTGTGCGGGGCGGCACTCACTTTCTTTGCCGCCGCAAAGAAAGTAAGCAAAGAAAGCGGGCTCACACCGCTAACTATTAAGCGGGTCCCCCGCGCAGCCACGGTAGTGGCTCATCTGGAATCCGTGCACTCGCACATTCCGCATCAGTGACACAGCAGTCATACCTCCCGTCTCGCGCGTTGCGCTCGTCGGAGCGGTCACGCCACATCGAACGGTTTTTGCATTGCCCGGGGCGCGCGTGCCCTCGCCGGAAGCATGACGGCTTTGTCACGAACATTGAATGGGCGAGGGCACGGATTCCAGATGCACCACTGCCTCCTCCACGCAAGGGGGCCGCTGATAGACCACCATGACTTCAAGGAAAGGCCAAAACCAAACCCTGATCAGACAAACCAAAAGCACCGCACAGAAAAAAGACCAAACCCCACTTTTACTGGAGAACAAACCGTGATCGACAGAATAACCGCCATGCGAACATTCATCCGAATCGTGGACACCAACAGCTTCACCCGCGCAGCGGAATCCCTCAACATCCCGCGCGCCACCGCGACCACCATCGTTCAGAATCTGGAAGCACTCCTCGGCACCGCGCTCCTCGCCCGCACGACGCGGCGCCTCAGTGTCACGCCCGAAGGTGCGGCCTACTACGAACGCTGCGCGCAAATTCTCGCCGACATCGACGAAATGGAAGCCAGCATCCGTCACGCCACGGATAATCTCACCGGCCGCCTGCGCATCGAAATGCCCGGCGCCGTAGCAAGCGCTATCGTCCTACCCGCACTGGACGATTTCCACGCCCGCTTCCCAAATCTCGATCTGGCCATCGGCGTCAGCAATCGCACCGTCGACCTGATCTCGGAAGCGATCGACTGCAGCATCCAGCTCGGCGAATTGCCCGATTCGAATCTCGTCGCGCGCCAACTCGGCACGCTCGAACACGTCACCTGTGCCAGTCCGGCCTATCTCGCCCGCTACGGCACGCCCGCCGATCTCGACGATCTGCGCGGACACGTTGCCGTCAACGGCATGTCGCCGCTGAACGGCCGCGAAGTGGATTTCGATTTCGAAGTGGACGGAGAAGCGCAGAGCGTCAAGGTCCAGGGCTTCGTCAAGGTCAGCGATGAACAGGCCTATCTCACCTGCGGACTTCAAGGCCTCGGACTGATCCAGCCCGCGCGTATCGCCGCCCAACCCTATCTCGACTCGGGACTGCTGCGCGAAGTACTGCCGCAATGGAAACCCGTGCCGATGCCGGTTTCGGTCGCGTATCTGAAGAACCGCCGTGTCTCGCCGCGTGTGCGTGCCTTCGTCGACTGGCTCGCCGAGTTGTTCGAAAAGGCCGAACACGTCGATCAGGATCTCTCACGCGTGCGCCAACTGTTGCGCGGCCTGCATCCCGCCTGAGGCGGGTTCAGCGCTGGCCCGCAGCAGCACCGGGAATCAGCTTGCGACGGCGCAGGTCATCGAAAATACTGAAGAACATCGTCTCCGTATCGACAAATTCGTGAAATCCCAGGCGTCGCGCTTTCGAGCCATCGCCGAACATGTCGTAGTCCCACGAAAACACGAAGTCGGCAAAACGCCATGAGGACACCGCCTCGTAGGGCACGGGCTCCAGGCCATATTTTTCGGCCATGGTCTGCCATAGCGGCGCCTTGTCGGCCAAGATCGAAGACCGGCATTGACGCATGACCGGAACAGCCCGCGGGTCGATCAGGGCTGACGCGCCTGCGGTGACGAACCCGGACACGCCGGATCTTTGCCCCAGTGGCCGTCACACACGCGCCAGCGGCACAACTGGTCTTCGAAGAAGCCACGCTGGCCGCACTCCTTCACGCGCTCGGCCAGCTTCGCATTACCGCCGCCCGCCGTCGCGCTGACCTTCGTGGCCGCATTGCCGCCCGTTGTTCTGGCATCGGCCGGTTTGGTCCTTGCGACGAGCGCAGCCAATAGATCGGCATCCGAATCATCTTTCGATGCCGTACCGGCAGCACGCGATTTCTTCGACTGCGCGACGGCCGTAGGCGTGCTCGCATGATGGCTGGCCAGTGGCTCTTTCTTGCCGTGGACGCTTTCATGCTTTGCGTTGCTGGCGACTGCCGTAACCGTCTTGCCGTGCTTTGCCGTGGGCACCGCCGCAGTCGATGCCGCCGTTGCCGACGCGACCGGGGTCGGCGCGCTGCTCGGCTCGGCGCCCTCCGCGAGCGCGCGCGACAGGCGGCTCGCATCGTCACCGCCTGACGCCGCCGAGGGCGTCGCGGCAGTTTTGCTGTCGCTATCGTCCGCCACGATCGTGGCTGCCTGCGAGGATGCCGCCGCCGGCGCCTCCGCTTTTGCGACGGCTTGCGCCGCGCCGCTCGCGGCCGGCGCAGGCGCGGCGGTCTTCACGACATTGGCCGGCGCAGCCGCCGCCAGCGACTCGGCTTGCGTGCGCTGTTGCATATGCCATGCACCCCAGCCGCCCGCCGCGATCACGAGCAAGGCGACCAGCAGCAGCGGCGCTTTCGATCTACGTGGGTTGTCCGTGGGCGCGGCAACGCGCCCTTCGAGGTTCGCAAGAATTCGCGAACCATTGCGATCAGCGCCTTTAGCCTTATCGGATAACAGGCTAGGCGGGGCTTTGGAATTCGAACTTTCCGGCGCACTCATTCACTGTCTCATTGAATCCTGGATTATTTCGCCGTGATAATACGTTCCGGCTCGTCTCCGAGCAGGCCTGATTCTAAGAGCAAGCATTCCAAAATACAATTGTTTCCAATTCCCGGGGTTCAGCTTTGATTGCCGTAGTACTTCTCACCTATTTCGCCATCGCTGTCGTGATCGCCGCAATGTTGCTATTGCCGCCAGTTCGCGCCTATTTATTAGGCATGGCCGTCGTTATTCAAGGACGTGTTATGCGCGGGGCATCGCGCAGCGCTTCACGTGCTCGCGGTCAATTAACTCGCTCGGCAAAAATTTCGCAATCGACTGCTGTCGATATGAAAAAGTTACTCGTGAAGCGGCGCTTGCTGATTTTTAGCACCGCAGGTATTCTTGCGACGCCGCCATTGGTGGCATTGGCATTACGCGGCCGGCAATTATTCCAATTCGATGACACTGCGCGAGTACCGGACGAGAAAATTGCCGCGCTATTGAACGGCGAACAGCTCGTGCCCCCGCCGCCACTGCCGCCCGAGGTTTTCGCAACGCAGGAAGTCGAGCAGATTCGGCCCGCGCTTAAAGACGCGAGCCGTGACTGGAATTTGCTCGATGCCGATTTCAGAACCCGTTTATTGCTCGTCTACAAAATCATGCATGAGCAGTACGGGTACGAAATGGCATTGCTGGAAGGTTATCGCAGTCCGGAGCGGCAAAACCGGCTCGCGCAAATGGGGGGTAACGTCACCAATGCCGCTGCGTTTCAAAGCTATCACCAATACGGTCTTGCCGCGGACAACGCCTTTTTGCGCGACGGCAAGCTCGTCATTTCAGAAAAAGATCCTTGGGCCATGCGCGGTTATCAGTTATACGGCCAAACCGCCGAACAGGTCGGTCTGGTGTGGGGCGGCCGCTGGAAAATGATGGATCTGGGGCACGTCGAATATCACAAACCCGGCTTCGTCATCGGGCGCGGTCATTAAGGCCAACGGGTAATAAAAGAGGTGGTCAATGGGGCGTTCAATCGAATTTTCCGGCAAAAAGCGGCAATGCCGCACACATATCGATATTGCCCGGAGCGTCGTCGCCGCGAGCGGCTCCAGCGCATTTAACAATTTATCCCCATTCGCGCCCGCCTGAATATGCTTTCGTTTTATTTCAATTGCCGCACGCGCGCGAGGCTCGTTGCCACACCCCGCGCCACGACATTCATCACCAAGACCTGAACGGCTTATGCGACGCATTCTCAACGTGTTGACCCACCCACGCACGCTCTCGATCATCGGCCTGCTCGCGCTCGCTGCGGTTTTATTCATCGGCGCCGATACGCTGCAGATCGATCCGATGTGGCCTGCCATCATCCTCGGGGCGGTGATCGTGCTGTGCTTGCTGGTGTGGGCGGTGCGCCGCCTGCGCGCGCGGCGCGCGAACAACAGGCTCGGCGAGATGCTGGAGCAGCAGGCGGAGAAGCCGACTGAAAGCGGCCCGGCTCCCACGCCCGCCCGTCAGGCCGAACTCGACGTGCTGCGCACGCGCCTCGTCGACGCGGTCAAGACCATCAAGACCTCGAAGATCGGCCAGGTCTCGGGCGGCTCGGCGCTATATGAATTGCCGTGGTACATCGTGATCGGCAACCCGGCGGCCGGCAAGAGTAGCGCGGTGCTCAACTCGGGCCTGCAATTCCCCTTCGCCGACAAGAACAACGCGGTGATTCACGGCATCGGCGGCACGCGTAACTGCGACTGGTTCTTCACCACCGAAGGCATTCTGCTCGACACCGCCGGCCGCTATTCCGTGCACGAAGAAGACCGCACCGAATGGCTCGGCTTTCTCGGCCTGCTCAAGCGCTTTCGCCCGAAGGCGCCGATCAACGGCATCATCGTCACGGCGAGCATTGCCGAGCTGACCAGCAGCAAGCCCGAATTCGCGATCAATCTCGCGAAGAACCTGCGCCAGCGCGTGCAGGAACTGACCGAGAAGCTCGAAGTGTTCGCACCGGTGTACGTGATGTTCACCAAGGCCGACCTGATCACGGGCTTCACGGAGTTCTTCAGCGGCGGCGAGCGTCATGAATACGACCGCGTCTGGGGCGCTACCCTGCCCTACGAGCCCGACGAAAAGCGCGACGTGGTGGGTCTGTTCGACGAACACTTCGAAGCGCTGTACGACGGCCTCAAGGAGATCAGCGTCGCGCAGATGTCGATCAATCGCGGCAACAAGCTCTCGCCGGGCCAACTGAGCTTTCCGCTCGAATTCTCGACGATCAAGCCCGCGTTGCGCGCGTTCCTCGCCACGCTGTTCGAAACCAACCCGTTCCAGTACAAGCCGATTTTCCGCGGCTTCTACTTCACCAGCGCCTTGCAGGAAGGCGAAACCAATAGCGCCGCGGCCACCCGCATCGCCAACCGTTTCGGCCTGAGCGCCGACAGCCTGCCCAAGCCGCATAGCGCGTTCTCGAAGAACGGCTTCTTCCTGCGCGATCTGTTTTCGAAGGTGATCTTCGCCGACCGGCAGACGGTCCGCCAGTTCGCGAGCCCCGCAAAGACGCGCATGCGTTACGCCACCTTCTTCGGCTTCGTCGCCGTACTCGCACTGGCGCTCGGCGGCTGGACCTGGTCGACGGTCAACAACGAGCAGCTCACGGCGAACGTGCAGGCCGACCTCGACAATGTCGTGCGTCTGCAGCAGAACCGCAACGATCTGCAATCGCGCATGCAGGCCATGGACGTGCTGGAAGACCGCATCGACCAGCTCGAACAGTTCCGCCGCGACCGGCCGCTCGCCGTGTCGCTCGGGCTCTATCAGGGCGATCGTCTCGAACAGCGTCTGCTCACCGAGTACTACAACGGTGTGCGTCAGATCATGCTCGACCCGGTCTCGCAGAATCTCGCGTCGTTCCTGAAGGACGTAAACGCGCATCCGGACCAGCTCGCGCCGCTGAACCGCGCGCCGGACGCGGCCGCCGTGCCCGTGTCCGCGCATACGGCAATGGCCGCGAACGGTCAGGGCGGCCTCTATAGCGACGCGTCGCCGACCAACGTCGAAGACGCTTACAACGCGCTCAAGACCTACCTGATGCTCAGCGACAAGCGTCACGTGGAAACGGCCCACCTGACCGATCAGGTGGCCCGCTTCTGGCGCGGCTGGCTCGAAACCAATCGCGGCAACATGCCGCGCGACGAGATGATCCGCAGCGCCGAGCGCATGATCACCTTCTACCTCTCGCGCGTGTCCGACGACGACTGGCCGATGATCGACCAGAACCTCGGCCTCGTCGACCAGACGCGTGAAAACCTGCGCCGCGTGGTACGCGGCATGCCGGCCCGTCAACGCGTCTACGAGGAAATCAAGGCACGGGCCTCGACCCGCTTCGCGCCGATGACGATTGCGCGCATCGTCGGCGAAAACAATACGGCGCTGGTGGCGGGCAGCTATGCGATCCCCGGCACCTTCACGCGTGAAGCGTGGTTCCAGTACGTGCAGCCCGCGATCCGCGACGCCGCCACCAAGGAACTACAGGCGAAGGACTGGGTGCTCAACACCTCCGCGCACGACGACCTGACACTCGAAGGCAGCCCCGAGCAGATCCAGAAGGCGCTCGTCTCGATGTACAAGACGGAGTACGCGATGCACTGGCAGAAGTTCATGCAAGGCATTGCGGTGCAGAGCTTCGGCAGTTTCGCTCAGGCGGTGGATGCGATGAACCGTCTCGGCGACCCGCAGGATTCGCCGATCCGCAAGGTGCTCGAAACGGCTTACGACCAGACCTCGTGGGACAACCCGTCGCTCTTCAACGCGAACCTCAAGCGCGCGCAGACCGGCGTCACCAGCTGGTTCAAGAACTGGTTCTCGCGGGCGCCGACCGGCCAGCTCAACGCCAACATCGACATCAACGGCAATCCCGTCGAAATGCCGATGGGTCCGATCGGTCAGGAGTTCTCGGCGCTGGGCCGCATCGTCCAGACCGGCGACAACGGCTCGATGCTCAAGGGCTATATGGACACGCTGTCGAAGGTCCGTACGCGCTTCAACGTGATCAGGAATCAGGGCGATCCGGGACCGGGCGCGCGGCAGCTGATGCAGCAGACGCTCGACGGCAGCGGCTCCGAGTTGGCCGATTCGCTCAAGTTCGTCGACGAACAGATGCTCACGGGCCTCACCGATTCGCAGCGCAAGGCTCTGCGTCCGCTGCTGGTGCGTCCGCTGATGGCGGCGTATGCGGTGGTGATCCAGCCGGCCAGCGTCGAAGTCAACAAGGTGTGGAACGCGCAGGTCTATCAGAACTTCCAGGGTTCGCTCGCGAACAAGTATCCGTTCGCCGGCGACGCGAAGGTCGAAGCCGGTGCGGGTGAAATCGCCCAGGTGTTCGGTCCGGACGGCGCGATCGCCAAGTTCGTCGGCACCACGCTCGGGCCGCTCGCGGTGCGCCGTGGCGACACGCTGACGGCACGCACGTGGGGCGACATGGGTCTTGCGCTCACGCCCGACTTCACCAATGGCTTCGCGCGCTGGGTGGCGCCGCTCGCCGGCGGTGCAGCGGCTGCGTCGGCAGGAGCGGGTTCAGGCTCGGCCGAACCGCAGACCGTGTTCCAGATTCTGCCGCAGCCGAGCAGCGGCACCACGGAGTATACGCTCGCGATCGACGGCCAGCAGATGCGTTACCGCAACACGCCGCCGCAGTGGACCAACTTCGTGTGGCCGAATCCGTCGGGCTCGCCCGGCGCCACGCTGAACGCGACGACCTTCGACGGCCGCACGCTGCAACTGGTCAACGAACCGGGTCGCTACGGTCTCGAGAAACTGATCAACTCCGCGCAGCGCAAGCGCCGCCCGGACGGCACCTTCGATCTGTCGTGGACGCAAGGCAGTGTGACGGTGGCGATCAGCATGCGCATCATCAGCACGTCGCAAGCTTCCAGCGGCAGCAGCGATGCGCCGCAACAGCAGAGCCTGCGTGGTCTGCGCCTGCCCTCGTCGGTGGCGGACGTGAGCGCGGCGGCCAATTCGGTCAATGCGACAGCAACGGGCAGCGCGGGCAGTGGGAGCCCCGCGCCCGCCATGACGCCCGCGTCGCAAGCAACGCGGCCGGCCACGGCCGCCGCTGCGGTTTCGAATACAGGGGGTGCGCAATGACGCAAACCGTGCAGGCGCAGATCGCCTACTTCGGCAAGATTCCGTCGCGCGGCGACTTCGTCAAAAGCCCGCATAACCCGCAGTTGCTGGCTACGCTCGACAGCTGGATCGCCGAGGCGATGGAATTGCTCTCCGATGATCCGCGCTGGAAGATCGTCTACGAGAACGCCAGGCCGATGCACTTCGCGTTCCTCGGTTCGCGTAGCAAGCTGGCGATTGCCGGACATATGGTAGCGAGCCACGATCAGTCCTCGCGGCGTTTTCCGTTTCTGGCCGCGACCGCGCTGGAAGTCGAAAAGCCGCTGACCTTCCTCGCCCGCAGTCCGCTCGCGTTCGCGCGCCTGTGGTCTCGTGTCGCCTCGCAGATGAAGCCGCTGCTCGGCGCCAGCGAGCCGGCCGGTGCGCTGCAGGCGCTGGGCGACACGCAGGTGCCGATCGAAACCGGCGCAGGCCCCGGCAATCCGCATGACGGCACGTTCAACGACTTCGTCGAGCATCAGACGCTCTCCGGCCTCGAACAGATGCTGCTCGCAAGCGGCCATCCGGTGCGGCTGCGCGGCGCGATGCTGGCGCTCGGCTCGCTGCTGCGTCCGGTGATGCAAAGCGGCTCGTCGCATCTCGAACGCGGTCTGACCTTACCGCTGCCGAACGATCCGTTCTATCGCAGCCTCGTCGCCGCATTCTGGCTCGAACTGATTGCCCCGTTCGTCGCGCAGGCGGATTTCGAACTGGCGATTTTCATCGGCACGATTGCGGAGCGCGAACGGCTCATCATCGGCTTTAACGGCGCTTCGGCCAGGACGCTGCATAGCGTGGTCGATCCGCAGTCGTACGCGGCACATAACATCGATATCGACGATCCCGAGTGGATCGACGAACACGCACAAAACGATCATGGCATCAGCAAGCTCGTCAGTTACCTCGACCAACCGCAACTGTCGCTGCGCGTCAGCATCGACACGTTCCGCGAAGCATTCACGGGAGCGTGACACGATGCTGAAGCACTCCACTCGCATGGCCGCGCTGCTCACCTCGCTGCTGGTCAGCGCATTTGCTCATGCCGACAACGACGGTCCGGCCCGCGTCACGCCGGTCGACAACAGCGGCGTTTCGATCCACACCACGGTTCTGCCTGCGCCTTCGTCGGCACTAGCGGGCAATGGCGGGGCCGCCGGGCCTGCCGTCACCACGGCCGAGCTCGCCAGTGGCACGACCGGCGCCGGCACCGGCGCGGTCACCGCGGCACCGCCGCCCGCCAACGCAACGCCGGGCCAGGTGGTGGTCGGCGGCAAGGTGCCCGATGAAGCGACCAAGGCGGCCGTGCTGGCGAAACTGCGCGACACTTACGGCGCAGCGAATGTCGTGGATCAGATCGAAGTGGCCGACGTGGCCACGCCGCCGAACTGGTCCTCCAACGTGCAGAAGCTGATTGGGCCGCAACTCAAGCAGATCAGCAAAGGCCAGTTGAAAATCGACGGCACGCAGATCGACGTAAAAGGCGAAGTGCACAACGAATCGCAACGACAGCAACTGGCGAGCGATATGGCGAATGCGCTGAACCCGACCTACACGATCAAGAACGGTTTGCGCGTCAGCACCTCCGAACAGGGTCTGCTCGATCAGACGCTAGCGAATCGCACCATCGAATTCGAAACCGGCAGTGCAACGCTCACGCCGCAAGGCCGCGCGATTCTGGATCAGATGGCGGCCGCGATGGCGAAGATGGCGACGCGGACGGTGGCGATCATCGGCCACACCGACAACTCGGGCAATCGCACGTCGAATATCGCACTGAGCCAGGCGCGGGCGGATGCGGTAAAGGGTTATCTGGTCGCGAGAGGCATTGCCCCGCAACAGATGACGACGACGGGCGTCGGCCCGGATCAGCCGATTGCGTCGAACGATACGACCGATGGCCGCGCGCGCAATCGCCGGATCGAATTCCGCGCGGGGTCTTGAGTTAGTGCGCGCCTCGGTGCGCGTGTCGAAAAAAAGCCTGACTTCGTCTTGCGGTGAAGCCAGGTTTTTTTATTTGCGTCGAAGCTATCGTGTCAGCTGTTCTCTTCCGGCTTCACGCCCAGCAACTCGCGAATATGCGCGAGCGAGCCGTCGTCCTTGACCACCGTCGAGAGCCATTGATGTAACGACATGTCCGCCGCTTCCGCGGCTTTGTCGGCGAAATAGGCGGCCGGATTGTGCGGCTCCGTGGTGCGGAAAAAGCGCGCCACCGCGCGCAATTGCGCGACGGCTTGCGCGCGGCTCTGGATTCCTGCAATCGGGCTGCTCGGCATGGTCGTCAACACAGGTTCCTCGCGTTGCGCTGCGGTCTTGAAGGTGGGCTCGGCGCGTTCGTGTTCGGGTTCGTTCGGCGTGGCCGCAGCAGCTGTTTTCGCGGCGGCTGCCGTGTCGGCATTCACACCCAGTTCGCGGGCAAAACGTTCGACTAGCCGGAAGACGCTCTCGTACGCCTCTTTCGCCTGACGGAAGCTCGGCGCGGAATCGGCCGCGCGCCGGTCGAGTTCCTGTTCGAGCGCGAGCAGCGCGGCTTCGAAAGCTTTCAGGTCTTGCAGCAATGCGGTATAGAAAGCCGGTGGCGTGGCGCGCTTCGATGCCTCGATCTGCTCGATCGACGGCTTGCCGCGTGCGATATCGTCGGCGTGATCGGGATCACGCCTGATCGCTTGCGCGACGTGCGTAGCCACGTCCCAGTCCACCGTGCTATACGAACTGCCTTGCGCCGACGTGATCGGCATGGCGCGCAACAGGTCGCCGGTACGCCCGACCAGCCATGCGACATTGCCGAGGCGATACTCGGTGTCGTCGCCGTCCGGCAGCGGATGCACGGTGTCCCAGTAACGCTCGCACAGTCCGGTCAACAACGCATAACCTTGCGTCAGGCCGCCGATACCCTCTTCGATCGCCAGCGCTTCGGTCAGCCAGACCGCGAGGCGCAGGTCCTTGGTCTGCATTTGCAGCAGACTGCTCGAACGCGCCACCACGAAGGGCCAATCGGCCTCCTTGATTTCCGTGACCCATTCGCCCTGATCGAGCGATGGGTCTTCGAACCGGCGCGCGTGCTGGATCGCATCGAAGTCGGCGGAAAACAGCAGGTCGTCGCCACAAGGCGAGGTGTCGCTGACCGGTTCCAGCAGCGTGTTCAGATTAGTCGGCATGACAGCAACTTTTTAATTATCCAGTACGGCATTGAACAGGTGAGGCGCTCACACCACGGTGTAATCGAATTCGCCGGCATCGCTCGCACGCACGGCAATCCGTTCGATCGCCGCGCCGTTCGCGATCCGTTCGAGCACTTGCTGCGCCACTTCCGGCAGCAGCGTGCCGTTCAGAATGTGATCGACATTGCGCGCGCCGGAGTCCACTTCGGTGCAGCGCGCGAGCACGGCATCGACGAGCGAGTCGTCCCACTCGAACACCGCCTTGTGATTCGACTCGATGCGCCGGCGAATCCGTTCGAGCTTCAGGTCGATGATCTCAGCGAGCACGTCGTCGGAAATCGGGTAGTACGGCACCACTTTCATACGACCGAGAAAAGCCGGTTTGAAGGTCTTGTACAGTTGCGGGCGCAAAGTCTCGGCGAGTGCGTCGACGTCCGGCAATTCGTCGGCGCTTTTGTTCAGGCACGCCTGCATCACCGCCTGCGAGCCGACGTTCGAGGTCAGAATGATGAGCGTGTTGCGGAAATCGATCTCGCGGCCTTCGGCATCGTCCATGGTGCCCTTGTCGAACACCTGGAAGAACATTTCGAGCACGTCGGGGTGGGCCTTTTCGACCTCGTCGAGCAGCACCACCGAGTACGGATTGCGGCGCACCGCTTCGGTCAGCACGCCGCCTTCGCCGTAACCCACGTAGCCCGGAGGCGAGCCTTTCAGGCCGGAAACGCTGTGCGCTTCCTGATACTCGCTCATGTTGATGGTGACCATCTTGCGCTCGCCGCCGTACAACACGTCGGCGAGCGCAAGCGCCGTTTCGGTTTTGCCGACGCCCGATGGCCCGACGAACATGAACACGCCGCGCGGCTTGTTCGGATCTTCGAGATTCGCGCTGGCAGTGCGCACGCGCTGGGCGATTGCGTCGAGCGCATGGTCCTGGCCAATCACACGCGCAGCCAGCAGCGGTTGCAGATTCAGCACGGTCTGGATCTCGTCCTTGACCATGCGGCCGAGCGGAATGCCAGTCCACGAGGCGACGATTTCGGCGACCACGTGGCCGTCGACCTGCAAGGGCACCATCGGCTGCCCGCCTTGCAGCGCTTGCAATTCGGCCACGCGCACGGCGAGCGTTTCGCGGGCGAGTTGCGCCTTAGCGGCCTGCTCCGCGTCAGCACTGCTCACACGCGACGCGTCGATATCCGCGCGCAAACCAACGATCTCCGTCACCAGCGCGCGTTCTTTGTCGTAGCGCGCTTCGTCTTCGGCCAGATCCTCGAGGTCTTCTTCACGCAACTCGCGCAATGCGGCGAGCCGCTCGTCGTGCACCGCGCCGCTCGCCGCTTCGCGTTCCAGCGCGGCGATTTCCGCGTCGATACGTTCGAGTCGTTTCTTCGTGTCGTCGATCGCCGCCGGTGTCGAACTGTGAGCGAGCGCCACTTTCGCGCAAGCGGTGTCGAGCACGCTGATCGCCTTGTCCGGCAGTTGCCGTCCGCTGATGTAGCGATGCGACAGACGCACGGCTTCGGTAATCGCATCGTCGAGCACGCGCACGTTGAAATGCTTTTCCATCAAGCCCGACATGCCGCGCAGCATCGCGGCGGCCAGTGTCTCGCCCGGTTCCTCGATCTTCACGACCTGGAAGCGCCGCGCGAGCGCCGCGTCTTTCTCGAAGTACTTCTTGTACTCGCTCCACGTGGTCGCCGCGATGGTGCGCAACTCACCGCGCGCCAGGGCGGGTTTCAGCAGGTTCGCCGCGTCGTTCTGGCCGGCCTGGCCGCCGGCGCCAATGATCGTATGCGCTTCATCGATGAACAGAATGATCGGATGCGGGCTCTTCTTCACCTCGTCGATCACGTTTTTCAGGCGGTTTTCGAACTCGCCTTTGACGCTCGCGCCGGCTTGCAGCAGGCCCATGTCGAGTACGTGCAGCGCCACGCCTTTGAGCGGCGCGGGGACATCGCCGGCGGCAATGCGCAGCGCGAGACCTTCGACCACCGCGGTTTTGCCGACACCCGCCTCGCCCGTCATGATCGGGTTGTTCTGGCGTCGGCGCATCAGGATATCGATGGTCTGGCGAATCTCGCCTTCTCGGCCGATCACCGGATCGATCTTGCCCTCGCGAGCCCGTTGTGTGAGATTGCTGGTGTACGTATCAAGCGCGGGCGTTGTCGAGGGCGCGCCCGAAACGACGTCGGCTGCCGTGGTGTCGTTTGTGTGCGCCTCTGGGCTTTCCGTTGCGTTGCCGCGTTCGATTTCGCGCGACCCCATGGTCAGCTCGTCGAACTTGTGCTTAAGGTCGGTCACGCGCACCTCGCGCAGCAACGGCGACATGCGCTCGGCAAATTGCGCGAGATCCGGCGCAGTCAGCAGCGCGAGCAGCAAATGCCCGGAGCGGATCCGTCCAATCTGCGAATCGAGCGACGCAATCAACCACGCCTGTTCGAGCAGTTCGATCAGATGCCTGGAGAACACCGGCGTGCGCGTATTGCCGGTTTTCAGCCGCTGCAACTCACTTTCCACATCGGAGCTCAATGCATGCACGTCGATCCGGCTGGCGCGCAACGCCAGCGAGACATCGCTCGCCGGTTCATCCAGCAAGGCCAGCAGCAGATGCTCCAGGTCGACCTCATAGTGACCGCGCGCGAGGCAGTTGTTGGCCGCGAGCAACGCCGCCTGCCGGCAGGTCGGATTCAGTTTGGCGATGAGAGTGTTGAGGGACGTGCTCATGTCGTGCGATCCAGGTCCAGGGTTATTCGTTATGGTCAGTGAATCACGTGCAATTCGTAGCGGGCATCCGCGCGATCTTCAGCAGCTTGCCGCGTGCAGAGAAAGGCGTCCCAGCCGAGACGCGCGCCCTGGCTCAACAGGCTCGGTCCGACTTCCTCGCGGCGCAGCACCAGCGACACTTCGTATTCAAGCGTGACGCCTGCCAGCAACGTCAGCATGCGTTCGAGCGCCACCGCCCGGTCCGCGCCCGGCAAGAACGCTTCGTAGTCGGCTTTGTCGAGCGGGCCGATCACGAGACGGGCTCGCATGTCACGCTGCCAGACCCGCTCGCCGGCCAGGGCGGTCGCGCCCAGTGTCGCGTTGACGCCGCCGAGCACGGTCAGTTGATCGCGCGGCACGTCGTACCATTTGCCGATGAACTGCTCGACGCGCACCCGCACCTTGAAATACTCCGACAACGTGCGCTGCAGATAAGCCGCCGACACCGGCCGATGCCGCGCGGCCAGCGCGTATCCGGCAATCGCCTCGTCGAACAGCGCGCCTTCGCCGCCTTGCAGGCTGTTGCGTGTGTCTTCGTCGGCGACGCCGGCGAGCGCGAGCAACAGCGGCAGATAGCGCTCGTCGCGATCCAGTTCGTAGTGAAACGGCAAGCGGTATTTCTTCCACGCCGCGTAGAACAGCGCGGTCGCGCGATTGGAAAACACGTCGAAGAATTCGCGTGCGGCACGGTCGCGCCTGATCTGCTCGCGCTCGATGATCTGCTCGGTGTAGTGCAGCGGCAATGCGCCCTGCCCACCGAGCAAACCGAAAAAGGCCGGCGTGATATCCACTTTATCCAGCGAACCGTCTTCGAGCGCCGCAGTGCGTTGCGCTTTCTCCTTCAGCGCGGCGCCATCGGAATCGTAGGACTGCGCGCCGTGAATCTCGCTCGGCGGAAACGACATCGACAGCGAATTGCGAAAGGCAATCCGCTGCGCCACGATCTCGCCCGGGCGACCCGTTTGGGATGGCGAGCGCTGCGAGAACCACTTCTCGAGAATCCGTACCGCCTGAAAAAATTCGAAGCGATGGGGTTCGTCGAGAAGCTGCTCGACTACGCCAGGATCGATTCGCCGCTGCGCGGTTTGCATCGCAAAATCTCCTCACCCGTGCGCTTCGACACGACGACCAGTTGCACAAAGCTGTTCAGATGCACGTACAGTCCGAAAAAAGTATCGATCACGCGCACGAACGAAGCGAGACTCGTGCCGACAAAATGCTCTTCGTCGATCGTCAGGCGGATCTCGATACCACGCACGAAGGTGGCGAACGGTTTGCCCGGCAGCCATTGCACGGCGCCGCGCTGTTCAATACCCACCAGACCGTCGATATGCCGCGCCGACACCGCCGTGCGCCGCAAATCGTAGAGCACCAGCATTTCCTTGAACGCCGACAATCCGCTATTGGAGAGCGACACGTGATTCAAGGCCAGATGCGAAATCAGCCGCCAATGCGAGGCCCGGCCGCGCTCGAAGCGCACGCTCGGCGTAGGCCGGCGCAACATCGAAATGCTGCCGGTCAGCGAGCCGCCTTCCAGAAACAGATCGCCGCCTTCGAGACCGACCGCGAGACCCGCGGGCAAATCTCGATTCGTACACGTGAGATCCAGACTCAACGTATCCGTTTGCGGCGCAGCCGGTTCGAAGTCGATATCGACGATCGATATCTCGGTCTCGTAGCCGGGGCTTTTCTGTGCGACCCAATCGTTGCGACGCGCGAACCAGTAATGTCCCGCACGCGCCGCTTCACCGTGATGCAGCGAGTAGAACGGCCGGAATTCGATCACCGATTCTTCGTGTGCCTGCTGCCTCACGAGCTTCACCGAGTCGATCGAGTAGACCTCGTAGGCGAACGCGCGGCGGGCCTCGGCGATCACCGGGTACGAAATCGCCTGGTGGCTGATACGGATCGGCTCGCCGTGCTGTTCGAACAGGTTGACCACCGGGGTGCAGAACAGCCGGAAATGATGTGCGGCCAACGAGTCGAGCAGGCGCGCGACGTGCGAATCGCTGCGCACATCCTTGAGCACGATATGCAGCGTCAGACGCTGGCACCGGCCGCTTGCGCGCGTCATTGCGGCGAGATCGAAATCGGCGAAATTGAATTTCTCGGGGAACGCGAAGTATTCGGTCAGCAGCCGGTACGCCGGATGCGATCTGGCCGGATAGTCGATCAGCGCGTCGTCTTCGTCGAAGCCCGCTTGCACGAGCGGCGAGTTGCGCAACGGGGTCCACACGCCGCGCCGGTCGGCCTCGACATAGGTGGCCATGGCATTGATGAACAGGCAATCCGCCAGCGCCGCGATGAACGACTGTTCGCCATGCAAATGCGTGCGGAGTGCGCCGACTTTGAGTGCGGAAAGGTCGAGTTGCGCGGCGGTCGATTCGAACGTGATCGACACCATCGCCGTGGCATTGGCGGGCAGCACGGTCGCACTCGGCGCCATCGCCACCGACGTGTATTTCGCTTCCGAAATGCGCACGGGCGCCAGCGTGACGTCATAAGCCGTGCGAAAGCGGCACTGCACGCCGCGAATCGGCCGCGACTTCAACTCGGTGCCGCGCTCCACGCACACGGGCTCGGTGAGATGACTGAGCGCGGCGGACGTGCCCAACTGCGCGATCGAGCACGACGGAAACGGCCGCAGATAGTGCGGATATAGCACTTCCAGCAGCGCTTCGGTGAATTCGGGGTAGTCGTCGTCGAGTTTCTTGTTGATGCGCGCGCCCAGCAAGGCGAACGATTCGATCATCCGCTCGACATGCGGATCTTCACAGTGCTCGCCGGACATGGCGAGGCGCGCCGCGATCTTCGGATAGCGCTCGGCGAAATCGCGCGAATAGCGCCGCAGAAATGACAACTCGCGCTCGTAATACGGCAGCAATTCTTCCATCGATCTATCCCCGGACCTGAACCTTCTCCGCCCAATCTTTCACCACTGTGGCGCGTGTCGGTGGCGGCAAAAAGCGGTACTCATACACAACCCGGCAACAGCTAAACCACCGGGCTACAGCTTCGCGCGAGCGCGCGACACCGAATATTGCAGCGTGGACGGTTGCAGCATCGCATCGAAACTCACCGGTTCTTCCGCCGGATGCACGACCAGCAGCGCCTGAATCGCGAAGTTCAGCGCATTGGTCGATTGTTCATTCAGTTCGAGCGTGACCGCCACTTGTTGCAGGCGCGGCTCGTGCCGTGCAATCGCCTGTTGAATCGACTTGCAGATAAACGTGCGGTCATAATGACTCGCGAGGCTCAAGCCCGCGAAATCGTTCAGCCCATACGTGAGCACCGAGCGCTGACATTCAGGCAGCGCCGCCAGTTCGTGCTCCGTCAGTGCGATGCGCGTATTCAGAATCGCTTCGACGTCGCGTGCGACCGTGCTTTTCAATTCATCCAACGACAACTGCCGCATCGCCGCAGAAGCCGGCAGATGCGGTTCGTCGTCGAACAGCTTGTCGAGAAAGCTGGGTTCGAAGCGTTTCATCAGCGTCCGAAGAACCGGATCGATGCGCGGCGCACACCACATGTGACAGCTCTTTCAAGCCACCCGTGCCGCGTGCGCCCGTGCATCAGACCGCGTACGTCTTGTCGTTCTTCGTCAGGCTCCACGCGCCTTGCGCATTGCCGCCCTGGTTGCCGCCGATCTTCTGCTGCGTGTACTTCCACTGCACCGCAGCGTACTTCAGCGAGAACTGTTCGGTCGGCAAGCCTTCGCCCACCACGCTCGGCGTCGCGCTCGAAATGATCACGTACTTGAGCTTCACTTCCAGGTACTTGATGCGGTTGCCTTCGCCGTCCGAGCGCATGAAGTCGATCGTGACTTCGTCGAACGTCGTGCCGCCCGAGGCGTGTTGATAGATCAACGGGCTGACCACGTCGATATCTTTGGTGAACTGCATGTCGGCGTGTTCGCAACGCTCGGACGTGTGACCGCCCGCAGTCGATGCGGTTGCCGAACGCGGTTGCGTGATCGCGTGGCTCCACGAATCGATTTCGATCCAGCCGGCATGATCCTTATCAGCGGATTCGCCCTTGATGGCCGGATTGCCGAATTTTAAATAGATATCCTTCATAACTCATCGCTCCCCAAAGAGGTGGTTTTAGCAGTGAACCCGTGCGGCCGGCACGGGCTCCCTGATTTTCATTTATGAATTGGCCGGCTTCGGCAAATCTGCGACCAGTCGCAACGAGATCGACAGTTCGTCCAACTGGAAGTGCGGACGCAGGAATGCGACCGAACGATAGGCACCCGGCTTGCCCGGGATTTCGGAAACCTGAATCGACGCCTCACGCAGCGGAAACTGCGCCTTCTGCTCCTGAGTCGCGTTGTCGTCGAGCAGCACGTACTGCGAGATCCAACGGTTCAGGAAAACTTCGACGTTCTGCGCCGAAGCGAAGCTGCCGATCTTGTCGCGCATCATCGCCTTCAGGTAGTGCGCCACGCGCGATACCGAGAAGATGTATTGCAATTGCGCGGACAGCACGGCATTCGCGTTCGCGCTGTCGGTGCTGTACTTCTTCGGCTTTTGCACCGACTGCGCAGCGAAGAACGCGGCGTAGTCCGAGTTCTTGCAGTGCACGAGCGGAATGAAACCGAGGTCGCTCAGTTCCTTTTCGCGGCGGTCGGTGATCGCGATTTCGGTCGGGCACTTCAGCGCGACTTCGCCGTCGTCGGTCTTGAACGTGTGGGTGGGCAGATCTTCGACCAGACCGCCGCCTTCCACACCGCGAATCGCCGCGCACCAGCCGAAGTCGTCGAATGCGGCCGTCAGCCGTGCGGCGAACGCCCACGCTGCGTTACACCACAGATATTTGCTGTGATCCGTGCCGTCCACCTCTTCGACGAAGTTAAAGCCTTCCGCCGTGGCGCCGTCTTTCGGATTGAACGGCAGGCGACCGAGAAAGCGCGGCAGTGTGAGACCCACGTAGCGCGAATCTTCGGCGTCGCGAAAGGATTTCCACTTGGCGTATTCGACCGTGTCGAACACCTTGCCGAGATCGCGCGGCTTGCCGAGATCGGCGAACGTTTCGAGACCCAGCAACTCCGGCGAGGCCGAAGCGATAAACGGCGCGTGCGCTGCCGCCGCGACATGCGACATCTGCTCGATGAAGTACACGTCTTCCGGCTGGCGCGTCACTTCGAAGTCGCCGATGATCGTGCCGAACGGCGCGCCGCCGAAGGTGCCGAATTCTTCTTCGTAGACCTTCTTGAAGAGCGCGCTCTGATCGAATTCGATCGCGGTCTTGAAGTCGCGCACGAGGTCGCGCTTGGGCGCGTGCAGCGCCTTGATCTTGACCGTGGCGCCCGTGTTGCTCTCTTTGCACAGATAGTCCAGACCGCGCCACGTGCTTTCCATCCGCTGGAATTCCGCCGCGTGCATCACCGCGCTCAACTGCGAGGAAATCAGGCGGTCGAGTTCGGCGACGCGCGCGTCGATGGTTGCCGACAGGTTGTCGGACACCACCACCGTGCCGTCGAGCACCTCGCGCACGAGTTCGCCGATCAGGTCTTTCGCGCGCGCATGCTCGGAATCGGACTTCGCCACGCGGCTTTTCTCGACGATCTCGTCGAGCAGCGTGGATTCCGTACCGCCTTGCGCGGTGGCGAGTTGGGCTGCTGCCGTTTGCTGGTTCATCTCACACCCCGTGCTTATTCGCCCTGCTTGTCGTGGTCGGCCGCGTGGCCCTGGTCTTTCGCCAGGGTTTGCAGCTGCTGCGTGTTGTTGAGCACTTCGCTCAGCAGGTCTTCGAGTTTGTCGTTACCCGCGAGCTTGTTGCGCAGATCGGCGAGCTTCGAACGGGCTTCGAGCAGACGTCGCAACGGTTCGATTTGCGCGACCACTTCGTCGGGATTGAAATCGGCCATCGACTTGAAGCGCAGATCGACCGCGAATTTGCCACCCGCTTCGCTCAGGCGGTTTTCCACCTGAAACGCGGCGCGCGGCTCGATCGCCTTCATCACGTCGTCGAAATTGTCGCGGTCGATATTGACGAACTTGCGATCGCGCAGTTTGGGCTGCTCGACTTCGGATTGCCCGGCCAGATCGGCGACCACGCCGACGACGAACGGCAACTCCTTCACCTCGATCGCATCGCCGCGCTCGACCTCATAGGTCAACTGAACGCGGGGCGGCCGCACTTTTTGCAAGCGTTTCTGAATGCTTTCTTTCTTCGCCATCGTCGGCTCCCGGATGCGAGTGGATCAGGCCTGTGGATCAGCGCAGCGCGCTGAACGGATCGGACGCGCCGCCGCTTTGCGCGGCTTTGGCGGGTGCTGCCGGCGCCGCCGGTGCGGCGGGCGCAGCCGGCGTGGGGGCCGGAGCCGCCGCACCGGTAGTGGCGTCCGGCGCCTCGGCGGGCTTGCCCTTGGCGACGTGGCGCACGTAGCGCTTCTTTTTCACCACCGGCTTGTCGCTCGGATCGGGCGGGAACAGCGTGGCTTCGCCGAGCGTGTCGCGCAACTGCCTGGCAAGCGCCTGAGCGTCCGACTTCGCGTCGCCCGCGAGCGAGGCGTCCTGACGCAATTCGCCGAGCGATTGCGTGGCGACGCGCAGGCCGGCCACGGCCAGCACGCTCTTCGCCTGACGATCGGTCTGATCGCGCTGCAGCGCTTCTTGCGCGGCGACGATAGCCTGACCGTAATGACCCTGCGTGAACTGGATCTGTGCAATGCGCGACCACGGCTCTTCACGCGTCGGGTCGGTTTTGGAAAGATCTTGATAAAGCGCAATGGCGCGATCCTGATCGCCGCCCTTGGCGACCGTATCGGCGTCGGCGAGTTGCTTATTAAAAGCCTCAGGTGTGGTCGCCACGTTGTTGCCTTGTGTCGCGCAACCGGCCATCACGCCGCATGCCAACACGACCCCAGATAGTTTTACTAACAGACGCTCATTCATCGTTTTTCACCGACGTGCGAATTTTTTAATTCAAGGAGAAACCGGAGTTTTGCTTTGCTTCAAGTGCGCGGGTATAGTACAGGCCAATTTTCGATAATTCAACTTTCGTGTGAAGTAGCATTGCACAAAAAAAATCCGTGCTGATCATTTAAAGCAAACATGCAGAAATTGTTTCCGGCTCCAATAGTACGCATACGTCGTGCGGAAAAAATTTCCACTCGCTGACGGTAGAAAAGCATGCGCCGTCCAGTGGATGCACTTTGCATAAATAGGCATTACGTGGCATGACGTTGCTGCGAATTTGCCGATTTGATTTCGTTATCGATGTTTAGACGGGGAGCGGCGTCGAGCCGGTCGATGTATATGAATTCGCGCGTTATTCGCTATGCATCGTTATTGATTGCCAATGCTGCCGCGTGCGCCGCTCTGGGCGGCTGCGCGGCCGGTGTAACCGTGCTGGGAGCCGCTGCCAGCGCGGCGTTGCAGGCAAGCGGTCTCGGCAAACCGGAGGTTCCGGACGCCCAGAAGCCGCCCCGCAATGTCGGTCTCACGTTATTTGCGGCGCCCAATCTGAATGCCGCAAATGACAGAAAACCATTGGCGCTGGTTGTCCGGCTTTACGTGCTCAAAGACCCGACTTCATTCCAGCAGGCGCCATTCGACGCCTTTACCGATCCCGCCAGGGAGAAAACTACGCTCGGCGGCGATTTGCTGGGCGTACGCGAAGTTACGCTGATCCCGGGCCAGCGTTACGTGGTTACCGAAAAAGTCTCGCGTGAAGCGCAGGCATTCGGTATCGTCGCTTTATTCCGCGATCCGGCGATGCAACGTTGGAAATTCGCTTTCGACCCGGCGAAGTCGGAGAAATCCGGCATAATGATTGGCCTGCATAATTGCGCAATGACGGTGACCAATGGCACCGTGATCCCGCCAGAACAGGGGTTGCCTGCCCAGCAGTTGAATATGCTTTCTTCGGTTAGCTGCGGTTAAAGATGCCGGAAGAATACGATTTAACATCTTTTAAAGAATTAACAATGCGGCGCCCGAATCGTTTGTCGCCGGGCGTGTCACACGCTGAACGCATATAACAGGTTTGAGATGAGTTATTCAGCAAAAGTGCTCTGGGGGGAAGGCCTGTTTCTCAGGCCTCAGCATTTTCAGCGGCAGGATGCCTATCACGAGGCGCGCCTGTTCGAATCGATCCAGGCCATCCAGCCGTACAACTGGGGGGTGCGCTCGGCGCGCTTCGACCGCGACGCGCTCGGCAGCAATGTGCTGCGGGTCAGCGAACTCTCGCTGGTGTTTCCGGATGGCGCGCTCTACTCCGCGCCCCAGGCCGACGGCTTGCCGCCGCCCATCGCGCTCGACACGCTGCCCGACGGCATCAACGAATTCACGTTTTATCTGGCGCTGCATCCGCTGCGTGAAAACGGCGCGAATTATTCGCAAGACAGCAACGCGGGTTTCGTATCGCGTTTCGTGAGCGAGCAAACGCCGGTGGCCGATCATTTCACCGACGCCGCCGAAGCCGACATCACCTTTCTGAAAACGTGCGTCAAACTCGTCGCCCACAGTGAGCCGCGCGATCAGCTGCTGTCGGTGCCGCTCGTGCGCGTGCGGCGCACGGCCACCTCGGGTTTCGAAATCGACGACACGTTCGTGCCGCCCTGCCTCGCGATCGACGCCTCGCCGATCCTGCATCAACGCCTGCGTCAACTGATCGACGCGTTGCAGGCGAAGGTCAACGCGCTATACGGTTTTCATCGCGAGCCGACCAAGAACATCATCGAGTTCCGTTCCGGCGACATCGCATCGTTCTGGCTGCTGCATACCGCGAGCGCGGCGTTTGCGTCGCTCGCGCATCTGTACCAGCATTCGGCGCTGCATCCCGAGCGGCTCTTCCAGGAACTGCTGCGCCTTGCCGGTCAGTTGATGACCTTCTCGAAGGGCTATGCACTGTCCGATCTGCCGCCCTACCGGCACGACGATCCGGGCCCCGGCTTCGCGCGTCTCGACACGATTCTGCGCGATCTGCTCGAAACCGTGATCTCCACGCGCTACTTCGCGATCGGGCTCGAAGAAGTGCGGCCGTCGTTCCATGCGGGCCGCCTCGACTCGGGCAAGATCGACGACAAGACGCTGTTCTACATCGCGGTGTCGGCGGATATGCCGACGGCCGAGCTCGTCGAAGCGGTGCCCGCGCGCTTCAAGGTCGGCGCACCCGACGACGTCGACAAGCTGGTGCTCTCGGCGATGCCCGGCGTGCGGCTCGTCTACACGCCACAAGTGCCGCCCGCCATTCCGGTGCGCCCCGGCGCGTGCTACTTCTCGTTCGAATCGCGCGGCGCGCTGTATGACCGCATGTTGCAGGCCCAGTCGGCAATGATCTACGCGCCGTCGGGCATCAACGATCTTCAACTCGAACTGATCGCCGTCACATCATGAGCTACGCGCCTTCTCTCTTCGGCGGCAGCACGCCCGCCACGACGCCCGCCCCCGCGATCGAGCCGAGCTATCAGGTCCGCTCGCTGCTCGACCTGCTGTACGACGGCTTCTTCATGCTGTTCCTGTTGAAGAACGGCCGCGAACCGGGCGACGCGCAGGAATTCAGTCAGCGCATCCAGCAGTTCCTCGGCGACTTCGAGCGCGGTGCGAAAAAACTGAATGCGTCGGCCGAAGATGTCTACGCGTCGAAGTTTGCGTTCTGTGCGGCGATCGACGAATCGGTGCTGTCGTCCACGTTCAGGGTCCGTACCGAGTGGGAGCGTCGTCCTCTGCAACTGGTGCTGTTCGGCGAACAACTGGCGGGCGAGAAATTCTTCCAGTATCTCGAGGAATGCCGTGCACAAGGCGCGGCGCGCCTGCAATCGCTCGAGGTGTTTCACATGTGTCTGCTGCTCGGTTTCCAGGGCAAGTATCTGCTCGAAGGACCAGAAAAGCTCGCGTATCTGACCGCACGCATCGGCGACGAAATCGCGCATCTGAAGGGCAAACGCGCACCGTTCGCGCCGCATTGGCCGCTGCCCGATCAGGTCGCGCACCGTCTGAAGCGCGAGGTGCCGTTGTGGTCGATCGGCGCGGTGTTTGCGCTGGTCGGCTTGCTCGCCTATCTCGGCTTGAATACGTATCTGCGCGATCAGACGCTGCGCTCGCTCGCGCCGTATTCGCAGGTGGTCAAACTCGGTCCGCAATCGGCGACATTGACAATCTCGTTGCCCTGAACGCACTGCCCGCCACATGAAAAAAGCCCGCTAGATAGCGGGCTTTTTCACATTGGCCACTGAACCGCTTACTCCGATTCTTCCGCCCACACGGCATTTTCGCGCGCCATCAGCGCGGTGGAGGCCGACGGCCCGAACGTGCCCGCCGTATAGCCACGCGGACGCTCGCCCGACTTGCCCCAGCCTGCCAGAATCGGCTCGGCCCATGCCCATGCCGCTTCGAGTTCGTCGCGTCGCATGAAATGCGTGAGACGCCCGCGAATCACGTCGATCAGCAAACGCTCATACGCTTCCGCGCGACGCTCGGTGAAGGCCTGCTGCAAATCCAGATTCAGATTCACCGGCAACATATGCATGCCGCTGCCCGGTTCTTTCGCGAGCACCTGCAACTGGATCGACTCTTCCGGCTGCAACTGGATCACGAGACGATTGCCGTTATTGCGGCCGTTCTGCGGAAAGATCGAAAACGGCAATTCCGCGAATTCGATGACGATCTCCGACACCTTCTTCTGCATCCGCTTGCCGGTGCGCAGGAAAAACGGCACATGCGCCCAGCGCCAGTTGTTGATGTGGGCGCGCAACGCGACGAAGGTTTCCGCGCGGCTGCCGGCCGGCACGTTCTCTTCTTCGAGGTAACCCTTCACTGCCTCGCCGTCCACCGCGCCGGCGGTGTACTGGCCGCGCACGGTATCGCGCGAGATATCTTCCGGGGTCATCGGACGCAGCGAACGCAACACCTTGAGTTTTTCGTCGCGCACCGCGTCGGGATCGAGCGAGACCGGCGGCTCCATCGCGACGATGCACAGCAGTTGCAGCAAGTGGTTCTGCACCATGTCGCGCAGTGCGCCGGTCTTATCGTAAAAGCCCGCGCGCGTGCCCACGCCGACCGTTTCCGCCACCGTGATCTGCACACTCTTGATATACGGCGCCTGCCAGAGCGGCCCGAAAATCGGATTGCCGAAGCGCAGCACCATCAGGTTCTGCACGGTCTCCTTGCCGAGGTAGTGGTCGATCCGGTAGATCTGCGCTTCGCTGAAATGCTTGCCGACCGCCGTGTTGATCTCCTGCGCCGAGGCCAGATCGTGGCCCAGCGGCTTTTCGAGCACGACCCGCGAATTGCCGTCGATCAGCCCCGCCGAGGCCAGGTTATCGCAGATGTTGGTGAACAGATCCGGCGACGTGGCGAGATAGAACACGCGGCACACGCCTTCGCGCGAGACTTCCTTGAGGCGCTGATAGTCCTCTGCCGAGTCGACGTCCATGCGCACATACTCGAACAGCGCGAGGAATTTGTCCCACGCCGCGGCGTCAAAGGCCTTCTTTTCGATGAAGGGCTTGGCCTTCAACTCCATGAATTCGTTGATGTACTCTTCCCGCGACCAGGGCTTGCGGCCGATCGTGAGAATGCGGGTGTCCGGCGGCAGATTGCAGTGCAGATGCGCCATATAGAGCGCGGGCAGCAGCTTGCGGAACGACAGGTCGCCGGTGCCGCCGAAGATGATCATGTCGAGCGGCAAGTCGGGAGTAGCAGAAGCGTGATGGGTCGTCATAGCGCGGTCGCAGCGTCGTGAGGGATAAGGCTTCGGTAAAGGGCAGAAAAAAGCTTAAGCGGGGCACGAGCGCCGGCGGACCGGCACTTTTTTCTGGCAAACGCCTATGGTGCAACGTTTTGAGATTGTTTGCACGGCAACATGCGCCTCAGGTTGGCGCAATATGCCAACTTGTCCCACATCGCGCGTGTTTTGCGCCTTCTTTATCCCCTGCTTTCAAGCGTTTTTCAAACTCTCCCGCGCCACGCGGCAGGCCGCGAGGTCCCAAGCGGCGCAGCCGACGCTTTTAAATACGATCGGTCGTTCTGCCGGCAGCAAGGCCGCGTTCTCCAGCACCGCGGCGATTGCCCCGACTGCATGCCAATCGACGCCGGCCTGAATGAAGTCGCCCGCTTCGTGCCGGGCGCCGGCTTCGTCGTCGACGAATAGCGCGCTGCCGCCGAGCGTGTGCGCGCCGATCTCAACCATCGCGGGGGTGAACGCGCCGACGCCGATCACCAACCGCCCGACGTGCGCGGCTTCGTCATAGACCGCCTGGCGGCTGGTGGTCAACGTTATCACCACGTCGATCGATGCCGGAATCGCGCCGTCGGACGCCAACAACGGCTTTACCTCGCGGGCCACGCCGCGATGCGTGGCGCAGAACGCCTCGGCGCGCGCGGGCGCACTGCCCTTGACCCACACGCGGGCATCGGGAAACAGTTCGCCGATCGCCTCCAGATGATTGAGCGCCTGCGTGCCGGTGCCGATCAGCAGGAATTCGCGCGGCGTGTCCATGGCGAGCGTTTTGACACCGAGCATCGACATGGCCGCCGTGCGGCGTCCGGTGACCGTGGGACCGTCGAGGATGAAGAGCGTCTCGCCGGTGTCCGCGTCGAAGCTCATGACCTGGCCGTGGATGGTCGGCAACTCGCGCGCGCGGTTACTCGCGCACACGTTGACCAGTTTGTGGATCGCCAGATCGGGCGCGGTGGCCGGCATCGATAGCATGATGCCGCCTGCGTTGAGCGGCACGACCAGCCGCTCGGGGCTCCTGATGCGCTGCTGCGCGTAATCGATGCTCGCGCACTTCAGGGCGTCGACGAGTGCTGCGTAGGGAATCAGCCGGGCGGTCGCGGCGGCGTCGAAAATCTGCGTGGTCGGGCGCGTCATGAGCAGGAAGTTCCAGTCCTTGTAAAAGCTTGAGTGGGGATTTTTAGCTCGCCAAAAAACATCAGTCAGGCGCTGGCGCGCGGCGTGACGACTGAATCACCATCAACAGATCGCCCGCCTCGATCGGACAGGGCTCGTCTTCGTAAAACGACAGCACGCGGCCCGCGCGCACGAGGCCGACCACTACCGCGCCGGGCAACGCATTGCTCCAGCGCCCCACCTCCTGCGCGTCGGCGGGACGCTCCACCAGATTGACGCGGCCGCGCGCCGACAGCATATCGTTGACGAACGGCACGATGTAGTCGCTTTCCACCGCGTCGGCGAGCAGCAGGCCGCCGATCTTGGTGGACGACACGATCACATTCGCGCCGGCCTGGCGCAACTGGCGCTGATAGGTCTGCTCCTGAATCCTCACGACGATCTTGGTGTCCGGCGCGACGCTGCGCACGGTGAGCGTGAGGAGGATCGCGGTGGCGTCGTCGGTGACGGCGATGATCACGGCCTTGGCGATGCGCACCTGCGCCTGCTGCAACAGGTCCTCGCGCGACGGATCGCCGAGCAGCCCGGCCACGCCCAAACCGGTGGCCGCTTCGAGCACCGTCTGCTGAGGATCGATCACCACGATCGATTGCGCCGGGAAGCCGCTTTCCAGCAACTCGCGCACCGCGACGGACCCGCTCAACCCGTAGCCGCAAATCACGACGTGATCGCTCAGTTGTTTTTGCAGGCGTTTCATGCGGAATTCCTCGATGACGCGTTGAATGACGAACTGATAGGCGGTGCCGAGAAAGATGAACCAGATCACGATACGGATCGGCACGATGAAGAAGGCGTCGATCAATCTCGCGCGAGCGGTGACGGGCACGATGTCGCCGTAACCGACCGTGGCGACGGTGACCATGGTGAAGTACATCAGGTCGACAATGCCGAGCACCTTGCGGTTGGCATCGCGCAGGCCGTCCCGGTCGAGATAGAGCACGGCGAAGGCGAGCACACACAGCCCGAGCACGAGATAGATGCGATGCAGCAGTATTCGCTGGGGCGACGAGGCGGGACGCGTGAACAGCGTGCGGGCGCGCGGCGCCTGCCACGGCGTGCGGTGGCGGCGCGACAGGCGAAAACGCGGCACACGTCGCCCCGGGTTGGGCTGATCAGGCACGCGGCGGCTCCAGGAGTCGAGGACAAGCGATTCTACGACGCCCGGCGCCCCGTGGGGCCGGATCGCGAGCCGGCCGCGCCGGCGGGGGCGTTATTGCGAGTTACTGCTGTCGTTCTGTTTTTTGCCGTCCTTGAACATCGCGCGGCAGCCTGGGCTGAGTTCGTCCAGGTGCTGCTTCATGCAGGCGGTGATTTTTTCCTTGTCGGGAATGTCGGCGGCGCAGAAATGCATCGCGTCGCCGCGACAGGCTTTGGCCTGATCGTCGCGACTGGCGGCGCTCGCCAGAGGCAACGTGCTCAAGGTCAGCAGGCAGGCGACAAACAAGGTAGAGGAGGTTCGCATCATGTCCAGTCCGTGGTGCAAGGTCGGTATCCGCTTCCAGCAGAAAACGGGCCCGATCAACGCATTCGTCGGTTGGATGCCTGAGCTTCGCCGCCGGCGCTTACAGCATACTGCGCGGCCGTTGCATCGTGCCGTCGAAGAAACGTTGCAAGCGGAAGGCGGACAGATCGAGCGAGGGCTCTTCGCCATCGTTCATTTCAGCGAGCAGCTTGCCGACGATCGGCCCCATCGCGAAGCCGTGCCCGCAGAAGCCGGTGGCGATCGTCAGGCCGCTGACCTGCGGCGGCGCGTCGATGACCGGAATGCCGTCGGGCAGCACGTCGATCAGACCGGCCCATGATTCGACCACCTGCGCGTCTTTCAAGGCGGGAAACAGGGCACGCAGTTTTTTCAACGCGCGCGGCGCGTGACCCGCGTTCGGCTGCGGATGCGGATCGCGCGGATGCAGCACACGTTCGACATCCGGCACCCCGCCCGGCAGACGCTCGCGCAGGTCACGCCAGCATGCGCCGTTCAGATGGAAGCTGAACTTCTCGCGCTGGCTCCACAGCTCCGGCAGAAACCACTTGAGCGCCCGAAAATGGCCGAGCGTCATGTCGACATCGACCTGCATGTCGTCGGCGAGGTTGATCGCGCCGTTGGCCCTTTGACGTATGCCGAGGCCGTGCCCCCAGAAGGTCGACGCAGTGACGCGCGGCAACGGATTGGTACGCATGCAGGTGCCGCGTACCGCCTGCTGCGGCAACTCGAGCCCAAGCGTTTTCAGCAGACGCCAGCTGCTGGCGCCGGCCGCGCAGATGAACCGCGAGGTGCGCAGCGTACCGCGCTCGGTCACGACGCCCGCAATTGCACCGCCCGCGCGTTCGACGCCGAGCACGCCGCAGCCTTCGAAAAAGAGCGCGCCCGCTTCGGCGGCCCGCGCCGCGAACGCGGCAGCCGCACGACGCGGCTCCGCCTGGCCGTCGCTCGGGGTGTAGAGGCCGCCGAGCGCCGGGCCTTGCATGCCGGTCACGATCGTGTCGATCTGCTTGCGATCGAGCGTGCGCGTGTCGAGCCCGTACTGACGCGCGACGTCCATCCATTGCTGGAACGAGGTCCAGTCTTCTTCCTGATTCGCGACGTAGAGGCAACCGCCCTGGCGCCATTCGAGGTCGGCATTCAGCTCGCGCTCGAGCTGTTGCCACAACGGGATGCTCGCCATCATCAGCGGCACTTCGGCAGCTTCGCGGCCTTGCTGCCGCACGAATCCCCACGCTCGCGACGACTGTTGCCCGGCAATGCGGGATTTGTCGAGCACCACCACCGAGAGGCCGCGGCGCGCCAGATAGTAGGCTGCCGCGCAGCCCATGATGCCGGCCCCGGCGATCACCACGTCGGCGTGTTTTGGAAACGCTTTGTCAGCGGAGGTGAAGCCGGTGTGCAACGGGTAAGTCGTGGTCATCGGGCTGGCAGGTGTTCGAGGTGGGCGTCATCTTCGCAGGCCGCTGGACGGTTCGCAACGCTGCCACGCCCTGATCCCGGATAGGCCGCAGATAAGCATGAGACGAGTATTTGCATTTTATTCGTTTAACGAATATTCGCATAATATCTGCTTGGCGAATATTTGACGAATATTCGTTTGGCGAATAAAATACGTTTATTCGTTTGACGGATAAATCGCCATGCTCCATTTCATCGCCAAGCCGGACCAGATGGCCCTGCTGCTCACCGCCAGCCGCAAGCAGGCCGGTCTGTCGCAGGCCGAAGCGGCCGCGCGGATCGGCGTTAGTCAGAGCCGCGTGTCAGCATGGGAAACCAACGCCACCGCGCTCACCCTCAGGCAACTGCTCGCGTTATGCGGCGTCTACGGTCTGCAACTGCAGTTGCGCGACAGGAATGCGCCGTCGCCCGAGCCTGCGCCTGCGCCGCCGGTGGAGTGGTAGGCATGGGGCGGCCAACTCACTCACGGGCGCTTTCGGTGTGGGCCAACGGCGAGCGCGTCGGCGCCTGGCGCCTGCCCGCTCGCGGTCCAACGGAATTTGCCTACGATCCCGCCTGGGTCGATTCGGCCGCCGGGCGTCCGCTGTCGTTGTCGCTGCCGTTCACGCCAGGCAACCTGGCGCAGAAAGGCCCGCGCGTGCTCAACTATTTCGACAACCTGCTGCCCGATAGCGAGGCGATCAGAAAGCGTATCGCCCAACGTTACCAGACCGACACGCTGGACAGCTTCGATCTGCTGCAAGCCATCGGCCGCGATTGCGTCGGCGCCGTCCAGTTGCTCGCCGAAGACGGCGCGCCGGAGGGTGTCGAACGGATCGAGGGCACGCCGATGTCGGAGGACGAAATCGAAACCATGCTGGCGCGTACGATCGGCAGCCCCGCGCTCGGCGCGCCCGACCAGTCCGACGACTTCCGCATCTCGCTGGCCGGCCGCAGGAGAAATCCGCGCTCTTATGGCACGAGGGAAAATGGCAACGACCGCATGGCGCTACGCCCACCACGCACATTTTCAAACTGCCGCTCGGCCTGGTCGGCAACAAGCTCGCCGACCTCAGCACCTCGGTTGAAAACGAATGGCTCTGTTTGCGGATTTTGCAGGCTTACGGACTGCCGGTTGCGCACGCACAGATGCTGACGTTCGGCAAACAGCGGGTCTTGAGCGTCGAACGTTTCGACCGGCAACTGCATTCGGGCGGGCAATGGCTGCTGCGTCTGCCGCAAGAGGATTTCTGCCAGGTGTATGGCGTGCCGTCACATCGAAAGTACGAAAACGAAGGTGGCCCCGGCGTGCTCGATCTCGCACGGATTCTTCAGCAATCGGTCGAAGCCCGCGCCGACATCGAGACCTTGCTGACCAGCCAGATCCTGTTCTGGATGCTGGCCGCGCCAGATGGTCACGCCAAGAATTTCAGCATTCGCCTGCTGGCGGGCGGCCGTTACCGGCTCACGCCGCTGTACGACGTGATGTCGATCTGGCCGGTCGAGGGCAGCGGCCCGAACCAGTGGTCGTGGTTCAAAGCGAGGCTCGCCATGGGCATGTGGTCGCGCAGCAAGCACGACGCGTTTCGCGACGTGCAGCGGCGTCACTTCAACACGATGGCACTCAAGTGCTCGTACGGCGCCGATGCCGAACCGCTGATCCAGCGCCTCATCGAACAAACGCCCGCGGTAATCGAGCGGGTCTCGGCGGAACTGCCCGAACGGTTTCCGGCCAAAGTCGCTGAACGGATTTTCAAAGGGCTGAAAAGCTCGGCGGCCAAGCTCGAAAAAATGCCGGCTAATTAGCCGGTTTCCTCCCGACATTGAGTGAGGTCATATTTCTTTTTACGGATCCCGCCCGGTTTCGTCGGTAAAATAGACCTGATGCTGAATGCATAGAAGGCTCGGCTGACCGGTTTGTTTCATAGCTCGCTCCGATGCGACTCGAAGGTAGTCTACGAAGGTACAAAAGGCGCTCTTTTTACGGTACATTTGCTGCCCCCAATGGCGGCGTCGCCACTCCCCAGCACCCCTTTAAGACGGCGGATTTTCACGCAGTATGGCCAACGAAACAAACTCACCCGACTCCATGGCGGTCGCCGAGCGCGTACGCGAGTTGATGAGCCGGCATGGAATCGGCAAACGCCAGCAAACCACTGAGCTCTGCCGGATCCTCGATCTGAGTTTTTCCCAAGGGCACCGCAAACTGCGCGGCAACAGCCCATGGACCCTCTCGCAGATCAAAAAGGTCGCCGAGGTATTCGGCGAGCCTGCCGCGCAGTTGTTCGGCGCGCAATCGCTCGATCCGGGCATGGTCGGGGCGATCGCCCAGGAGGCCGTATTCAGCATCGGTGCGATCGAGCTGGCGTGCACCGCATGGGTCGGCGCCGCGCTCGAGGCCGGCAGCCGTCCGGAGTTCGTTGCCTATTCGCGGCTCGGTCAATGGCGCGTGGCGCGCCACGACGGCACGCTGTATCAAAGCGCTTACGAAGTTCACAAGATCGAGATCTATCCGCGCCGCGCGGAGACTGACAAACCAACCATCGCCGTGGTCGACGACGACCAGGCCAGCGCCGACAACCTGCGCGACTATCTGGAGCGCAGCGGCTTCGCGGCGGTCGCGATCTACGGACTCTCGGCTTTCGCCGAACAACTGCAAACCCAGGTGTTCGACGGTATCGTGATCGACTGGCTGTTCGGCGCGCAGACCTCGGCGGCCGCGATTCGCGCCGTGCGCGCCTCGGAGAACCCGGACGCGCCGATCTTCGTGCTGACCGGCGAACTGCTGACCGGCAAAGCCAGCGAGTCGGAGATCAGCCAGGTGATCCGCAATTACGACGTCGCTTGCTATGAAAAGCCAGCGCGCATGGCGATTCTGGTCGCCGATCTGTCGAAGCGGCTCAACCGGCCGTAAGCGCTCGGGGCTGAAGCCGCGAGCCCCCCGTTGCGCACAACGCGCTAACCCAGATGTCGCGAAGCCAGCGCGCGCTGCAACGCGCTGCGCAATTCTTCGTAATGCACAGGCTTCAATAGTGCTTCGAAAAACGCTGACGAGCCGGTCTCATCGCGTTCGTCGGTTCCCTGCACTTCCGGCGCGTAAGCGCTGACCACGAGCACCGGCACACCCGCCGAGGGACCGCCACGTTCGCCGAAGTCCGCCAGAAACGTATAGCCGTCGCGCCCCGGCATATGCAGATCGAGCAGGACCACGTCGCAACGGCGGGTGTCGAGCCACGCAAGTGCGTCGTCGGCATTGGAGACGGCGTGTGCGTCGAAATCCATATGCGCGATCATTTCACTGAGCGATTCGCGAATCAGCCGGTTGTCGTCGACGATCAGCACACAGGGCCGCCCGCCGCCCGCCCCGGTCTGCGCCGCCACATCCGGCACTGGTGTGGCCGCGATCGCTGTCACCGGAATCGTTACGGTGAAGGTGGTCCCCTCACCCACCGTACTCGCCACCTCGACCGTGCCGCCGAATAGCTTCACCAGACCCTGAACGATCGTCAATCCCATTCCCGCGCCTTCGAAACGGCGTGTGCGCGACGCGTCGAGTTGCGTGAACTCTTGGAAGATCAGCGGAATCTGCGCATGCGGCACGCCCGGCCCCGTATCGCTGACGACAAACACCAGCAGCGCCGGCCGCTGATTCAAGCTCACGCGCACCGAGCCGGTTTCGGTGTAACGGATGGCGTTGGTGACCAGGTTGTTGACGATCTGCCGAATCCGGTGCGGATCGGAATCGACCAGCCCGTTCATGCCGCCGGCGTCGCTCTCGAGTTGCAAACCGCGCGCGGCGGCTGACATCGCGTGTTCGTCGACGATCGACGCCAGCAGTTCGCGCGGATCGAACTGCTCGTGACGCAATTCGAGTTTGCCGGCGCCCAGACGCGCGTAGTCGGTCAGGTCCTTCATCTGTGCTTCGAGGTGCCGGCCCGCGGTCTCGAGCCGCTGGATCACCTTGCGGTCGGCCTCGGAGTGATAGTTGAAACCCAGCAATTCGATCGACGACACGATGGCATGCAAGGGCGTGCGCAACTCGTGGCTGATCATGCCGAGAAAGGCGTCTTTGGCGAGACTGGCCTCGCGCGCCGCGCGGCTCGCCTGATGCTCGGCGTCGAGCGCGGCGTGCTGTTGACGCATCAGGCGCGTGCGGCGCCGTCCGTTGAGCACGAGCAGCAAGGTCGCTGCCGCCGACAGCAAAAGCAGCACCAGGCCGCCCGCGAACAATATCCGGCGCTTGTCGATGAAATCGCGGTTCATCGCCTCACGGTCTGCCACGTCGGCGAAACGGCGGCTCAGCGCGAGATCGTTGATTTCGTTCCAGTGCTGGCGCAGCTTCGTGACGATTCCGTTGGCACGGCTGTGGTCCTTCGGCAAGGAATCGACCGCGGGCTGAATGTCGGCGAGCACGTGATCGAGCGTCTGGATTTCGTCCACTTGCCGCTGCAGCAGCGTGATCTGCGTGGTCAGCCGATGCGTCGATCCGGCAATCACATGCAGTTTCGATTGCAGCAGCTGATAACGCAGCATCAGCCGCTGGTAGTCGTCGTCATCGCCCGACTGATAGAGCAGCAACTGGTTCTCGAAACGCGCGTAGGCGATCTGCAGTTGCGCGGCGTCCCAGTAGAACCCGTCATAGGTGCCGGTCAACTGCTCAGTGGCGCGCGGATTGAGCAGGTTGGCGTAAAGCAGATAGCCGATCGCGCCGACCGGCGCAGCGAGCGCGGTCAGCCAGATCAGCACGTAGAAGACGCGACGCCACGGGCGGCGCATTACTTGATGATGAGGGCCTTGATCTGCCATACGAATTTCGAATCGCCCGAGGCGCCCGTGAGTTCGTCGGGGAACGCGTCGCGCGGGTAGATGAGGAATAGCGGCCCGAAGTCGCTGATCTTCAGACGCTGGCCATTCATGCTGTACGCCACGACCACGCCGTAGCGCTCGCTGTCCGACACTGGAATGGTATAGGTGTAATCGTCGAGCGTATGGATCTCGATCTCGCTGCCCGACGCGCCCACGGTCTTCAGAATATCCGCGAGCGACGGTCCTGTGAAGGTCGAGCGCGGCGTCCAGGTGGTGGCGGTGGTGATCGAATGGACCGGCAGCGCAAGCAACTGGGCTTCGGTGAAGTGATACAGCTTGTGAGCCGCGTCGGTGGTCCTCGCGATCCTGCCGGTCACGTCGAGCGATAGCGACGGCATCGGCTGTGCCTGCACGTTCCATGCAGCCAGCGCGACCATCAGGCCGGCGGCCCAGCGTGCGCCGATGCGCGCGCTCTTCCTGCCTTGCACCTCTGCAAACAGCTTGGTCATCTTCTTTCTTATTTCCGTTATCTGTTGCTATGTCCTGCCGCTCACACGCGTCACCCCGACGCGCGATCTGTGAACCGCATGCATAATATCGCCAAAATTCTTTGTCACCAAAACGGCGGCCCGCCGCCGCGCAACGCGACGTCACGAGAGTCATGAACAAGCCGGTTTTGCCCCTGACCTACGAGCAACTCGATCACTGGATCGAATCGCTGCAGCCCGCCTTGCTAGCCGGGCGCTTCACGCTGGCAATCGGCATTCTGCGCGGCGGGGCGCCGCTCGCGCTGATGGTCTCGCATGCAGCCGGCACGCCCGTCGCGTTCCTGCGTTACGAGCGCCAGTCACGCACGGTGGCCTGGGACTCGACCCTGCCGATGCCGCCCGCCGGTTCCAAGGTGCTGCTGTGCGAGGACATCGCCGGACGCGGCTTTACGCTGGTCGATTGCATGGCGTTTCTGCGACAACACGGACTCGATGTCAAAACGCTGACCGGCGCAGTGGACGACCTGAGCCGCATACAACCCGATTACGCGATCGACGCGCGCGGCTATTTCGCGCTCTTTCCCTGGGAGCGTCAGGCCTACACCGAGCGCTATCGCGACGACTGGGAACGCGTCGAAGCGGGCACGGCGCCCGCGATGGCCGAGGATCACGAATACACCACTTACGCGATCGATCTCGATGGCATCCTGTTGCCCGACGTGCCGCTCGCTCGCTACGACGAAGATCTGGCGATGGCACTCGCCGAGCGCGACGCGCTGCAACCCTTCGACGTGCTGCCCACCATCGACCTGCAACGCGTGCGCACGATCATCACGGGGCGCCCGGAGCCGGATCGCGCGCGCACCGAGGCGTGGCTCGCGCGGCATGGTTTCGGCCATATGCAACTCGTGATGCGCGCGCCCGGCACGCACGACGAAAGCCCCGCCGGCGCTGCCGCGCACAAGGCCGGCGCGGCACTGCGCGGCGGCGTCACGCATTTTCTGGAGAGCGATCCGGTGCAGGCGCTGCTGATTGCGCAGCAAGCGCCGCTGTTACGCGTGATCTGGTGGGACGCGCAAACGCAAACCGGCATGCTGGTCGGCGCACGCGCCTGGGATCAGGCCGCCAGGCGGCACTGACGCGCGTCTTCAGGCTGGCAGATACCGCGCGGCGCGTTGCGAAGCGACCACGATCAGCTTCATCGTCGCGCGGGTGGCGCCGACAAACAGCTTGCGGGCGATGCGCTCGTCGAAGGTATCGAAGTCGACTTCGGTGAAGATCACGCACGGCGCGGCTTGTCCCTTGAAGCGATAGATCGACTCGAACAGCACATCGCCTTCGCGATACTCCGGGTTGCCGAACAGATCGTATTTACCAGTGAAACTGCGCAGCCGATGCGGACCGAGATGATCCAGCGCCGTCATCGCCGAGCCTTCGCGGCCGCGGAACGACAGCACCACGATGTCCTGCTTGCGAAAACCGAGCGACAACGCCTGGGTAATCGCGCGCTTGGTCGCCTCGATACTGCTTTCGGCGGCGTTCGCTTCGTCGTAGACCGATAGCGAAATGTCGGAGCCGTCGAACGGACTGCCCGACGCGAGCGCCGCGGCAAGCGGCACCGAGCTGCCGACCACGTTACGCACGTAATCGAGAATGTCGCGCGGACTGCGATAGTTGGTGGTTTCCTTCAGCGTGGTCCAACCCGGCAGCGCCACCGGTTCACGCATGTACAGATTCTGCAGCGGGTCTTCGAGCCACCACCATGCGGCGCCGGGACGCAACAGGCGCTCGAGCGCGGCCACCCACGGTTGCTGGAAATCCTGTCCTTCGTCGACGATCAACACGTCGAATTGCCAGTGCGGCGCAATCGGCGTGTCGGCGAACATCGATTCCAGTCGATCGAACACCGCGCCCGACTGAAAGTCGGGTTCCCGGCCGGCATCGCGTGCGATCCAGTCGCATAGCTGGTGGTAATTCGCCACCTTGGCCTCGGGCGGCGCGACCCGCGCGATGTGGTCCGCCAGCGGCCGGTTGAAACACACGTACAAAGGACGCTGCCCGCGCGCGACCGCGTCCTTCATCACCTGGACCGCCAGTTGCGTCTTGCCGGAGCCCGCCGTGCCGATCACCCGCAGACGGAACGGCGAAAACTCGAGCCGGCGGGCCCACGTGGCGAGACCGCCGGCCAGCCGCGTAACGAGCGTGCCGGCCTGGCCCACCAGCGCGCTGGCGTCGGGCGTGAGCGCGAGTTCGTCGGCGAGGAAATGATGGATTTTCGCGGCGCTGGCAAGGCGCGGCTCGTCGGCCGGCAGGGCTTCGCGGATGATCGCCGCGAGCCGGTCCTTGCGCGTGGCGTCGACGATGCGAGCGGGATTCACGCCGGCGATCGCCGCGTCCTTGACCGCGTGATCCGGGCAATACAGCAGTTCTTCGATGAAATAGCTGCCCGCGCCGAAGGCCGCCGTAAAGCGCCGGTGCAAACCTTCGACGGTGTGCGCCAACGCGATCGCCACGTTGCGGTCGGTCTGAAGATAGACCTTGACCAGCCCCTTGGGCGTTTCGCGCAGGAAGCCCGTTTTCTGTTCGACGATCATCACGCGTCCGGCCGGGCTGACGATCACAAAGTCGGCCTCGCCGAACACGGAGAAGTTCTGGTTCAGGCGCGTCCAGTGCACGCCGTGATAAACGGTGTAGCCGTCGGGCAGCGCTTCTTCGAGCAACGCGAGGGTCTCGCGTTCGCGCGCCGCCGCGCCGGTGGCGGCCAGGCTCTTCCAGTCGTCGGGGACAATGCGGGCCATGCGGTGCCTCGTCGTATTCGGGTGCGCACATTGTACGCAACGCCTGCGCGGGGCTCGCAAAGCCGCGTGCTTCGTGTATCGTTACTGGCTGAACGCCGCGTGCCTTGCGCGGCTTGCCAACTGCACGAGTCAAGAAAAGGATTTACCGGATGCTTACGATCTGGGGACGCACGAACTCCGTCAATGTTCAAAAGGTATTGTGGTGCTGCGATGAGCTGGTACTACCGTACGAGCGGATCGACGCCGGCCTGCAATTCGGCCGCAACAGCGAGCCCGACTATCTCGCCATGAATCCGACGGGCAAGATTCCCACCCTCGTCGACGACGACTTCGTGCTGTGGGAATCGAACTCGATCCTGCGCTATCTGGTGCTGCAATACGGCGAAGCGAGCGCGCTCTATCCCGCGGAGCCGAAACTGCGCGCCAGCGTCGACCGTTGGCTCGACTGGAGCCTCTCCACGCTGCAACCGACTGAAAAGCCGGTGTTCTGGGCGATCGTGCGCACGCCCGCCGCCGAACGCGACGCCGCCAGGCTCGCCCACGACTTCGCGGCGGTCACCCAGTTGTGGCACATGGTCGACGCGCATCTGCAAGGGCGCTTCTTCCTCGAAGACGACAAGTTCACGCTTGCCGACATCGTCATCGGCGCTTACGCGAAACGCTATTTCGGGCTCGACGGCGTCGAGCGTCCGCCGCTGCCGAATCTGGAGCGCTGGTATTCGCGCGTCGCAACCCGCAGCGGTTTCAAGAAATACGTGGATTTCGCGTTGACCTGATTGCGCCTGGTCGGGCCTGGTTCGCCTGAATACGCGTGATTACGCTGGAAGCGCGGTGAGCCGGCACGGCATCGCGCGATGGCCTTTATAATCGACGCATGAAGACCGCCAAGGCCGCCGCGCCCACCGAAAAAGCCAATGCCGCCCCCGCCGCTCACATCCATGAGCCGGGGCATTCGCATGGCGATTCGCAGGAAGCCGCTCTCACACTCGCGGAAGAGTATTGCCGCGAACGCGGCGAAAAGCTCACGCCGATTCGCCGCAAAGTGCTCGAATTGCTGCTGAATTCGGGCCGCGCCACCAAAGCGTATTCACTGCTCGACGATATGCGCCAGATTCATCCGGGCTCGGCGCCGCCCACCGTGTATCGGGCGCTGGACTTTCTGCTTTCAGCAGGGCTCGTGCATCGAATCGAGTCGATCAACGCTTTTACGGTTTGCCACGACCTGACGCAATGTCAGCACGGCATTCTGGTGGTGTGTCAGCAATGCGGCAGCGTCACCGAGTTGCATCAGCCAAAGCTGCGCCAGGCGCTCGTCGCGCAGATCGAGGACGCGGGCTATCGCCTGGCGAGCGACGAAATCGAATTGAAGGGTTTATGCTCGGCCTGTCAGGCAGCCGAGGCAGCCAGCGCCGGTGCGAGTGTCGGCGCGACGGCCGCCGACTCCAGATAAGCGCCGCGCTCGCCCCACCGCAGGTCACACGCTGCGCGTGCGATCTGCGTGGGCAAAGCCCGTCACGACAGCAACCGCTCAACCCGCAGCGCGGGCGTCGATCGCATCGTGCAGCAACGTCACCAGATCCTCAGGCAAGGCCGGCTTCATCATGAAATGCTGAAACCCTTCGCCGATACTTCGCAAGCGATAGGCGTCGTCAGTGTGCCCGGTGAGCGCCACCGCCACGGATGGCGGGTGGTTGCCGCGAATCTCGTGGTCCCGCAGCCGCTGGATCAGGTAGAAGCCGTCCATGGCCGGCAGTTCGAGGTCGCATACCACGGCGTCGGGTAATAATCGGAGCGCCGCTTCGACGCCCTCTTCCGCATCCGCCACGGCGACCACCTGGGCGCCCTCTGCTTCGAGTAACAAGGTCAGCGATTCCCGGCTATCCGGGTCGTCTTCGACGAGCACGATCGTGGCCTGATCGAGTCTCAATGCTCCATTCATTTTGTGTTGTTGCTCAATAAAACCGGTTAGGCCGTCAGATACGGCCAGCGTATCGCTCTGTTGCGTAACGCCGCGATGCGCGACGATATTGTTGCTGTTCATGGTTCCGACTCGATTTCATGCGTCGAGTTGCAGCCAAGGCCCTCGATTGTAAGACATGGCCCGAGCGCAACGCGTGCGCACAGTAACGCGCCAAAATTGCACGCCGATGAAAAACCGGCCCTCGTCGTCATTATCCTGACGCACCGATGCCGATGCCCGATTCGCCTTGGCGGTCCGTGCAAAACCCCACTGGCACGGCCCTTCCGCTGACGTCTTTTCTGTCGATTGGTGTTCTTTGGGGCGGCCGGCTGAACGACTGTCTGTCTCCGGCACCCTCATCCACCCCATCAGTAGCACGTTGCGTGCCTCGATGGGTTCGGGTGGGAGCATGGCCGAAACGACGAGAGGCCGCAGTGGCATGCGTTGGCTTGATGCACAGTATTCCTGATCATCCGGGATACGGCGGAAGCGCCGCCTGGTGCCCTCGGAACATTCCATCCCTATCTGGCCGGCCCAATTCCCTGCACCAGCAGCGCTACCGCATGTCGCGCGATTTCCGCGCCGCCGATGTTGCGCCGCACAGGATCGTCGCGCCACAGCTTCGACGTGGCGAGCGGCAAAATCGTCAGCCCTAGCACGGTCACGAACACCAGCGCCGGTTCAAGCGCCGCGTTCAGACGGCCCTCCTTCTGCCAGCGCGCGATGGCCGACAACGAGGCCTTTTGATGCGTGTCGCCGAACCGTTCGTGCATGCGCTGACGCAGCAAACCGCCGTCGCTGATGACTTCGCGCACCCACAGCGACGGGAACCACGGATGCTCGCTTGCCACCTGGACCAGTCGCTGCGCGAGTTGCGTGATGGCCGCGACCGGATCGTCGGGGTTTTCCTGGAACGGCACCCCGAGCCCTTGCCGCAAAGGCGCGAAGCGTTCGTCGATCAGTACGTCGAGCAACTGGTCACGCGTCTTGAAGTAGTAATGCATCATTGCCGGGGTAAAGCCTGCCTCGCGGGCAATCTCCCCAAGCGTGGTATCGACGATGCCCTGCCGCGCGAAAAGCACCAGTGCGGCATCGAGCAAACGGCTGCGCTGCTCCGGCCCTCGTGCGGCACCCGTCGGGCGGCCAGGGCGCCGCGTTGGCGCAGGCGTTGGCGTTGGCGTTGGCCCCTTCGATGCGGCCCCTGCGTCGGCCCGTGCCCCGTCGGCCAGCGTTTGAACCGCCTTGCCGGCCTTCTTCGAAGCCGCCGGACGCGGTGCATTTGTCACCTTCTGCTGGTCTGCCGGAATCCTTGCCATTGCATTCAATTTGACGAGTGGAGCGATGTCGCCTATATTAATCTCCAAGTTAATTAATTTCAATACTTCTCGCACCCATGGATCAGCCGACAATGACTCAATCCGCCGAGCCGGACACGCGGACCAGTTCGCAGCCCGCGGATCACCCGCCGATCCGCCTGCTCTTTCCTGCGCTGCTGCTGGTCATGCTGCTCGCCGCGCTCGACCAGACGATCGTCTCGACCGCGCTTCCGACCATCGTCGGCGAGCTTGGCGGCCTTAGCAATCTGTCATGGGTGGTCACCGCCTACCTGCTGAGTTCGACCATCGTCGTACCGCTCTACGGCAAGCTGGGCGACCTGTTCGGCCGCAAGATCGTGCTGCAGACGGCCATCGTCCTGTTTCTGGTCGGCTCGGCGCTGTGCGGCATTGCACAGGACATGACGCAATTGATCGTGTTGCGCGCGCTGCAAGGGCTCGGCGGCGGCGGTCTGCTGGTCGTGACCATGGCGGCCATCGGCGACGTGATTCCGCCTGCCGAGCGCGGCCGCTACCAGGGCGTGTTCGGCGGTGTGTTCGGTTTGGCCACCGTGATAGGTCCCCTGCTCGGCGGCTTTCTGGTCGAGCACCTCTCATGGCGCTGGATTTTCTACATCAATCTGCCGCTCGGCATTATTGCGCTGGTAGTGATCGGCGCGGTCTTCAAGCCGCACGTGCGCCACGTGAAGCACGTGATCGACTATATGGGCGCGGCGTTTCTGGCCGGCGCGCTCACCTGCATCATCCTGTTCACGAGCCAGGGCGGCACGATCCTGCCGTGGTCGTCGCCGCAATTGTGGTTCACGCTGGGCATGGGACTCGTGGCGATCTGGGGCTTCATCCACGAGGAGCGCACGGCGGCCGAGCCGATCATGCCGCTTGGCCTCTTCAAACAGCGCACGTTTCTGTTGAGCAGTCTGATCGGCTTCATCATCGGCGTGTCGCTGTTCGGTTCGGTGACCTTCCTGCCGCTCTACCTGCAAGTGGTGAAGGGCTCGACACCGTCCGAAGCCGGCATGCAGATGCTGCCGATGATGGGCGGCCTGTTCGTGATGTCGATGGTGACCGGCCGCATTATCAGCAAGATCGGCAAGTACCGTATGTTCCCCATCGCGGGCACGTTGCTGGTTGCCATCGCCATGGTGTTGCTCGCGCGCCTGCAGCTCAGCACGCCGATTCATGTGATGTATCTCGACATGGGTCTGCTCGGCTGCGGTCTCGGCATGGTGATGCAAGTGCTGATTCTGGCGGTGCAGAATTCGGTCGAATTCAAGCACATGGGCGTGGCCACGTCGGGCGCGACGCTGTTCCGTCAGATTGGCGGCTCGATCGGCGTAGCGAGTTTTGGCGCGGTGTTTTCGAACGGCCTCGCCACGCGTCTCGCGAAGTTGATTCCGGCCGATACGGAATTGCCGCACGCGCTCGGACCTGCCGCGATTCATCAATTACCCGAAGCATTGCGCAGCGATTATCTACAAGCGTTCGCGGGCGCGTTGCATACGGTTTACCTCTCGGCGGCCTGCGTCGTCGTGCTGGCCTTCGTACTTTCATGGTTGCTGAAAGATCATCCATTGCGTAAGCAGTGAATCGGCTTGGCGCTGTCTTCAAGCGCTTGATAACGAGGTCGGACGCTCGATGCGCCGGCCTCGTTTTTTCATTCTCCAAGGTAACTTCTGATTCGGCGTGAAAAAGTTCGCCTACCCGTTCGTTCTGCCGACATAGGAGGTATTTCGTCTAATCAGTCACTGTGCGCAAACGCACACGCGATAGGTGAGAACGTCGATTGACGTCGTGATTAAAACGCCACATATTGCAAACAGCGGCACCGCAAGCGTCGGCTTGCGTCCCTAGACTCTCCGGTGCATGTGGGTCGTGCTTTCCGCGGACATCGGTCCCGCTTCAAACGCGATCCGGAACATGCCGTAATGGCATCGTTTTCCCATGGTGGGTCCCTCGCATGTCCACCCAGACAGTACTCGGTCACAGCTTCCCGACGCCCTGCAAGCGGTGCGGCGGCGCACTGTACCGCCAGGTCGACTATTGCCCGTATTGCGGTGCGGTCCATCCGCTCGACGCGGGCCCGCACAAGCGCACGGTGATTCCCGGCAGCCGCGCCAGTGCGATGAATCCGGCCGCACAGAAGAACGCCATCGAGCCGCCCGCGCGCAGTGAAGCGGAACTGGGGCCGCGAGCCGCGGCAAACGATCAACCCGTACCGCCCGAAGCACCGGTCCAGCAGGCGCCGGCGATGCTGGTCTCTCCGGACACACCGATTCCGCCCCTTTCCGAGTTGCCCTATCCGATGGGCCCGAGTCGCGTGCCGATTCGCAAAGTGCTTCTTGCCATTGGAGCGATTGTCGTGATTGGCCTGGCGTATGTCGTTTACGCGCTATTCGGCGGCGATCACGATTCGCAAAGCGGCAGCGCGGATCAGTCCGCGGAAACTGCTCAGGATGCCAGAACAACCACCGGCACGATCGCGCCCTACGCGCCCGCTCCGGCGACTCGGCAGAGCAGCGCGGCCACGACCGCCAATCTCGCGACTCCGGTCGCGCCCGCCCCCGTCGTTCCAGTCGTTCCAGTCAACCCGGCCAACGTGAGCGATTCCGCGAAAAGCGTACAAGTGATTCCAGCGACGCCGATCGTGCCCCTTGTGGCCGCGCCCTCGCCCAAACCTGCGGCGCCGCAGTATCGCGATGCCGGGCAAGCCTTACAGTCGGCCCGTCTGGCTTTCCGCGCCAACGATCTGTCCGCGGCCCAGAACGCACTCGACGCCGCGCAGGCGTTGCAACCGGCCAACGCCGATGCGCAAGACCTCGCCAACCAGCTCAAGCCACTGAGTGCCCGCCGCGACGCCGCGCTGCAAGCCGCGCAGACTTGTGTGGCGCAGCAAGCGTGGCCATGCGCGCGACAGCACGCCAACGACGCGCTTGCCATCGATGCCGGCAACGAAACCGCCAGAACCATTCTCGAGCGCGTGATTCGTGAAACCGGCTGGGCGCCGCTGAACCAGCACACGGCAACGGCAGCCACACCGGCAAAATGACAACTAATATGGATGCCGAATCATCTTGCCGTGCCTATGGTAAACCGCCCCCTGGATTGCGCTGCTTCTGAGCGGCAGCACACGGACATCGCCGCCGCGGCGCACGGAACATGACATGGCAAACCGGCTCACTGGTGCTTCACGCGCGCTGACGCGCGGGGCTGTATGAACCTGACCGATAGGTAGAAAGACCATGCTGAAGAGACTGCTTGCGGGGTGGTTGGGGCTGGCGCTGATGGTCGTCTCGGCGCTGGCTGGCGCAGAACCCGCGCACTACAAAATCGTGACGGGCCCGGAACGGGGCACTTACATCCAGTTTGGCCAGGATCTGTCGAAATGGGTGGCGCAGCCGGCCGGCATCGACCTGGAAGTGATGGCCTCGAAGGGCTCGGCTGAAAACGTGCAACGCATGCGCTTCGAGTCGGGTGTGAAACTCGCGCTGGTGCAATCCGACGTGTACCAGGCTTACCTCGACATGGCCAACGCGGGCAATGCCGACGCAGGGACGGCCATCCGGCCGTTACGGCTCATCATGCCGCTTTACGACGAAGAGATTAACGTCGTGGTGCGCGCGGACTCGCCGATGAAAACCTTTGCCGACATCAAGGACAAAACCATCAGCGTCGGCCTGCTAGGCAGCGGCACGGCGCAAACGGCCACGACGCTCTATCACCTCATGTTCGGCCAGGCGATTCCCGAGCAGAACGTGCAGCACCTGAGCAACGAGGACGCGCTGGCGGCCTTGATCGTCAAGAAGGTGGACGTGGCGATCATCGTGGTCGGCCAGCCGGCCAAGCTGTTCAACGACATGAATCCGGACCTGCTGAGCCAGATCCGTCTGCTGCGAGTCGATCCCGCCGCGCCCGAAACGGCGCGCGCCAAACAGACCTATTTCCCAACCGCGATTCGCGCGGCCAGTTATCCGACCTGGCTGAAAGACGACGTGCCCACGCTGACCGTAAAGGCTTTTCTCGTCACCTACGACTACGGCCTGCGCGACACGGTCGGCAATCTGAACCATTTCGCCGACTCGCTGTGCGCCAACTTCGAGAATCTGCAGGAGCACGGCCACCCGAAATGGAAGCAGGTCAAACTCGAATTGCCGACGCTCGTGCGCGGCTGGAAATACTACCCGCCGGTCGAGAAGCATTTGCGTGCCTGCCTCGCGAACCGAAGCGCGGCAATCAGCAGCGCGGCCGCGGTGCAGGCGACCCAGAAGCCACGCTCCAGTTGCACGGATCAGGAGCGCCTGCTTCTGCTGTGCAAGTAGGCTCGCGTTAGCGCTTCGGCGCAGCGCACATTCAGACGCGGGCCGGCTCGCGCGTTCGTGTCTTCGATACTGCTGCGGCATCCATGGCGCGCTGCAGCGTCTCGTATACCTTCGGCCGGTTGCATTGCGAGACGTTAAAGCGCAGGAAACCGGCCGCCGACTGCGACGCGCTGAACACATTGCCCGGCGCGAACACCACGCCGCCGCTCAAGGCATGGCGAGCGACGTCGGCGGCGTCGAGTCCATCCGGCAAACAGGCCCACGCGAACATGCCACCGCGAGGCCGCGTCCAGACGTCGAGGCCCGCCGCGCCGAGACGCCGTAACGTGTCGCCCATCGCATCGGCGAGTTTCGCGCGCATCGATTCCAGATGCCGGCGATACGCGCCATCCACCAGCAGCCGATGCACCACGCTCGCCGCCAGTTGACCGTTGCCGAATGACGTGGCGAGCTTCAGATCGATCAGCGGCTCGATCCATTCGGGTCGCGCGGCGATGTATCCGCAGCGCACCGCCGCCGACAGCGTCTTCGAAAAACTGCCGATCGAGACGACGCGCGCGAGCCCGTCGAACGCGGCGAGACGCGGCGCGGCTTCCTCCTCGAAGTCGGCGAAAATATCGTCCTCGACGATCAGCAGATCGTGCTCGCCCGCGAGCTTGAGGACGCGATGCGCGACAGCGGGCGCGAGCGTCGCGCCCGTCGGATTGTGGATCGCCGAGTTGGTCACATAAAGCCGCGGACGGTGCTCGACAAGCGCCCGCTCGAACGCCGCCAGATCCGGCCCGGACGGCGTATAAGGCACGCCGACGATGCGGGCGCGATGGGCCCGCAACAGTGCCTGGAAGTTGAAGTAGCACGGATCGTCGATCAGTACCGTGTCGCCGGGTTCGAGCAGAAAGCGGCACACGAGATCGAGTGCGTGCGTGCCGCCATCGGTCAGAACGATCTGTTCGGGCGGCGCCTCGACGCCGTGCTGCGCGAGCCGCCACGAGAGTTGTTGCCGTAGCGCCGGCAAGCCGTAGGGGCTCGCGTATTCGGCAAGCGGCGATTGCGGATCGCGCGCGACGGCCCGCAACGCGCGCCGCACGCCCTCCTCCGGCAGCCACGAAGCCGGCATCCAGCCGCACCCCGGCTTCAGGACCTTGGTGCCCGTCTCCAGCGATTGACGCGTCAGCCACAGCGGATCGACTTCACGATCGAGACTCGGCCCGAGGTCCGCAAGTGCGAGGGGCGGCGCATGGCCCGAAACGAAAAAGCCGGAACCGCGCCGCGCGCCGATGACCCCTTCGGCCACCAGCCGGTCATACGCTTCCACCACAGTCGACTTCGACACGCCGAGCGTCTCGGTCATCGCGCGGATCGACGGCACACGTGCGCCGGGCATCAACGAGCGACTTGCAATGCGCTCGCGCAGATTGTCCATCACCGCGCCGACGCGCGTGCCCGACACCACCTGCTTGATCTCGCTTTCCGCCATCTGTACTGCTCCTTGGTCGGTACAGTTTGTACAAATTGTACTGATCCGTAGCTTACCGTTTATCGCTCGACGGCGGATGCTTTGCGTTCTACTTTCTGCGTGAGCGCCTCATCCCATGGACAAGACTACGAACGGCTGGGTAAGCGGCATGATCGGCGTGCTGATTTTTAGCGGCTCACTGCCGGCCACGCGCATTGCCGTGCAGGGACTCGATCCGGTGTTCCTCACGGTCGCCCGCGCGACGATCGCCGGCATGCTCGGCTTGCTGCTCCTGCTGGTGTTTCGCGAGGCGCGCCCTGCGCGCCGCGATGTCATTCCGCTGATCGTCGTTGCACTCGGCGTGGTGGTCGGCTTTCCCCTGCTGACCGCATTGGCGCTGCGTCATGTGAGTTCCGCCCATGCCATCGTGTTCGTCGGCCTGTTGCCGCTCGCCACCGCGATATTCGGCGTGCTGCGCGGCGGTGAACGTCCGCAGTCGGCGTTCTGGCTGTTCTCGGCGCTGGGCAGCGGCGTGGTCGTCGCGTTCGCCCTGCGTCATGGCCTCGACGCCTCACCGGTCGGCGACGCATTGATGCTGGCGGCCATCGTTGCCTGCGGACTTGGTTACGCCGAGGGCGCGCGTCTCTCGCGCCGTCTGGGCGGCTGGCAGGTGATTTCGTGGGCGCTGGTGCTGTCGCTGCCCTTGATGCTGCCGCTCGCGTGGTGGACGCGGCCCGCCTCATTCGCGGGCGTGAGCCACGCGGCGTTCTGGGGGCTTGCGTACGTGTCGCTCTTCAGCATGCTGATCGGCTTCGTCTTCTGGTATCGGGGACTCGCGCTTGGCGGCATTGCGGGCGTCGGCCAGTTACAGTTGCTGCAGCCGTTCTTCGGCCTGTTGCTCGCGGGCTTGCTGTTGCACGAAGAAGTGCCGCCCGCGATGATCCTGGTCACCGTCCTGGTGGTGGCGTGCGTAGCGGGCGCGCGGCGCTTCTCACGAACCGCGCCGGTGCGCCCGGCGGTGTAAAGAAGCGGGCTCGAGCGCCAATGCGCGGAGTGAATATGTCATCATCGCGATGACCGACTCACTACCGCCCTGCGCCGCCACTGACGATGCCCACCGCTTTCGCTCAAACCGTCGAAGCCCGCTTCGCAGAACTCACGCCCACTTCAAAGCGTGTCGCCAGCTATATGCTGGCCAATCTCGAACGGCTCGGACTCGAGACCGCCGACCAGATCGCCCAGCAAGCCGGCACCAGCGGCATTTCGGTCGGGCGTTTTTTGCGCAGCATCGGCTACCGGAATCTCGATGACCTGAAGCGCGAGTTGCGCGGCGCGCAAGAGCGTCCGTGGCTGATCACCGACCGGCTCGACGCGTTCCGCCGTACGCCCGGTCACGCACGGGCAGAAGACGGCGCACCGCACGCCGCGCCGGCCATCCCCAGCGAAGCGCTTGCGCATTCGCTCGAACTCGAGATCGGCGCGATCCAGCATGTCTACCAACTGGCGCAGTCGCCCGTGTTCGCACGCGTGGCCGAACGCATTGCGAACGCCGACGCGGTCTACATTCTCGGCATCCAGTCCACACGCGGCATCGGTAACGCGTTTTATAGCTACCTCGAGTACATACGTCCGCGTGTTTTCTATTCTGACGGCATGTCGGGCTCGTATGTCGATTCACTGAACTCGTCGTTCGAATCGCCGTATCTGATCATCACGGATACGCGCGCTTATTCGAAGGTCGCGCGCCGCTATTGCGAAGCCGCCACGCGACGTGGCCTGCCTTTCGCGCTCGTCACCGATATCTACTGCCCGTGGGCACGCGAATTCGACGGCGATCTGCTGCAGGTGAAAACCGATGTCGGGCAATTCTGGGATTCGCTCGCGCCGCTCACCTGTCTGTTCAATCTGCTGATGTCGGCGATCGTCGAACGGCTTGGCCCGGACATCGATGAACGCGTCGCCCGCAATCGGGAATTGCAAAGCGAATTCGACCAGTTCGATCTCTGAAGCGCTCTACTCCTTTCGCCACATGCCCGATCATCGACTCATCGAAATCACGCCGTCAACGCACGACGTCGACATTGACCTCGTCTATGCGACCGGGCGCAATCTCACCGGCAAGCCGATCTACACAACCGCGCACTGTCTGCTGCTCGAACCGGCCGACGCAGCGCTGCGCCGCGCAGTCGAACTCGCGCGCCAGATCGGCACGAAGCTGCGCATTTTCGACGCGTACCGTCCACCGCAAGCCCAGCAGGTGCTGTGGGATTTCCTGCCCGACCCGACTTACGTCGCAGACCTCAGCCGCGGTTCGAACCATAGTCGGGGCACCGCCGTCGATCTGACCTTGCTCGACGAACACGGCCACGCGCTCGACATGGGCACGGACTTCGACGCGATGACGATCGAGTCCGGGCACTTTCATCCAGGCTTGCCGCAGCAGGTGCAACGCAATCGTCTGCTGCTGTTGGGCGTGATGCACGCAGCGGGTTTTGTGCATATCAGCAGCGAATGGTGGCATTACGAGTTGCCGGGTTCGCGCGCCCTGCCGGTGATCGACAACAGCGCAAGCGGACCGCTCCGGCTGATGTAAGCCACGCGGCTCCACGGCTAGAAAACGGGTATCCTCACCGGCTCGTTCCGAAGGAGGATTCATGAAGTTTTCAATTTGCCTGGCTGTCGCCGCCCTGACCTTGTCCGCGAGCGCGTATGCGCAGACTTCGCAGACGTTCCATTTCGGCGAAGGTCAAAGCACCATGCAACCGGGTAAGACCCAATCCGGCGAACACGCTGCGCCCAGGACTCAAGCGAAACATTCGACGTCGCATCATCGCCGTCATCGCGGACATACGACGCAGCCGGACACGTACTCGCATAATTGAGCGATATGTCGCTCAGGTTTCAGCGACGCGCCAACGCCAGCCGGCCGCCGCCGCCGTGCAAATAGCCACTATAAAAGCCGTCATTTTTGACTCGCTTTAAATTCGCGCGCGCGGCGGGCATAGTCGTTCCTATCTTCCGATTCATTCGCCACGACAGGAACCCGTATGAGCACTACCCGCCGCGCGCCGCACGACGCCCCCATGATTCGCGACGCCACCGAGGCCGATCTGCCCGCGATTCAGGCGATCTACGCGCACCACGTGCTGACCGGCGTCGCCTCGTTCGAAGAAATCCCGCCCTCCGTCGACGATCTGCGCACGCGCCTCGCTTCAGTGCGCAGCCACGGTCTGCCGTACATGGTCGCCGAGATCGACGGCGAGGTCGCCGGCTATTGCTACGCCACGCCGTACCGGCCGCGCGCCGCGTACCGCAACACCATCGAAGATTCAATCTATGTGGGCGACGCCTATCGCGGACGCGGCCTCGGAAGCGTGCTGCTGCAGGCGCTGATCGAGCGCTGCGAGACCGGCCCGTGGCGGCAGATGGTGGCCGTGATCGCCGACGGCGGCAGCGGCGGCTCGTTATCCCTGCATACCCAGGCCGGCTTCGAATTGACCGGCACGCTGAAGGCCGTGGGCTTCAAACACGGCCGCTGGATCGATACCACGCTGATGCAGCGCACGCTGGGCCTCGGCGACTCGAGCCTGCCCGGCGATGCAGCGCAGCGCGACTAAAGCCTCGCGCTGGCAGCGTCACGGGTGGCCGCGTTAAAATCGCCGCATGACCAACACGCCGCCCCCCGAACCGCACTCGCCCGACGACCCCAGCGTCCCGTCGGGCGCCACGCCGCGCAACGAATACACCGTCGACGAACTCGCGCGCGTCACCGACACCACGGTGCGCAACGTGCGCGCCTATCAGGATCGCGGCCTGCTCGCGCCGCCTGAAAAACGTGGCCGGGTCGGCGTGTACGACGATACCCACGTATCGCGTCTCAAGCTGATCAATCATCTGCTCGCGCGCGGTTACACGCTTGCGAACATTCAGGACCTCATCATGGCCGTGGACGAAGGCCATGACCTGCGCTCCATCCTCGGACTCGAGACGGCAATCGGCGGACGCTGGTCGCGTGAACGGCCGAAAAAATACTCGCTGCTCGAACTGCTGCAAATGTTCGGCGACAAGGCCTCGCCCAGCGCACTCGGCAAAGCGGTCGATCTCGGCCTGCTCGAACGTGACGGCCTCTCTTTCGTGTCCGGCAGTCCAACGGCGCTCGCCGCCGGCGCGACGATGGCGAAGGAAGGCATCCCGCTCGCCGACCTGCTCGACGCCGTCGGCATTGCACGGCCGCATTTCAACGCGGTCGCCAAGGCACTGGTCGATCTGGTGGTCCGTCAACTGGACCGCTACGATGCCGACGCGCTGCCGCCGCCCGCCGACGTGCCTGCTCTCGTGGAGGCGATCTGGCGCGTGCGCCCGCTTGCGATGGTGCTGGTCGAAAGCGAAATGAACCGTGCGCTCGAAGAAGCCTCCGGCGACTATCTCGGCGATCGCGTCGCAGCGATCATGGCCAAAAAGTTGGGCCATGCGCCGGAAGGCGGCGCGGCGGGAAGAAAGGACGTACCCAGGAAGTAGCGCGCCGGGCAGCTTGCGCCCGCACGTCATATTCAAATCTGCATTGCTTCGTTTGAACGGCGGAACGCCCGTGCGACGATCGTCGAATCCGATCGAACGCAATGGAGATTCGCCGCATGGTCCGTCATCCCCGTCATCCCCGTTTTACGCTGCACCTCGCCGCCGGCTTGCTGGCGGCCTTCACGACTATGGGCGTCAACGCGCAAAACGCAGCCCAAAGCGGCACCGCGCCGAACAAGGTGCTGCGCATCGGCTATCAGAAATCAGGGCTGCTCGCCGTGCTCAAGGCACAAGGCTCGCTCGACGAAAAACTCAAACCGCTCGGCTACAGCATCAAATGGTTTGAATTTCCGGCCGGGCCGCAATTGCTCGAGGCGTTGAACGCCAACAGCGTCGACTTCGGTTATACGGGCGCACCGCCGCCGGTGTTCGCGCAGGCAGGCGGCGTCGGTTTCGTGTACGTCGGCGCGGAACCGTCCGGACGTCACGCGGAGGCCATTCTGGTCAGGAGCGATTCGCCGCTGCGCAACGTGACGGATCTGAAGGGCAAACGGGTCGCGCTGCAAAAAGGCTCGAGTTCGAACTACCTGTTACTCGAAGCCCTCAAGAAAGCCGGTCTGCATTACGAGGACATTCGTCCCGTCTACCTCGCGCCCGCCGACGCGCGCGCCGCCTTCGAAAGCGGCAGCGTGGATGCCTGGGTCATCTGGGACCCGTATTACGCATCGGCACAACAGGCGCTGAAAGCGCGCACGCTCGCCGACTACACCGAACTGAACGCCCCGTATAACTTCTACGAAGCCACGCGCGATTTCGCGCAGCAACACCCCGATGTGATCGGCGCAATTCTCGGACAACTGCGCACTGCGGGCCTCTGGGTCAATCAGCATCCGGCGGAAACGGCCGCGCTGATCGCGCCGAAAGTCGGCCTCGACGAAAAGCTGGTCGAAACGTGGGTGCGCCGCTATCCCTATGGCACCACCGCGGTCACCGACGAGATCGCGCGCTCCCAGCAGGTGGTGGCCGACGCGTTCTACGGCGCCCATCTGATTCCCCAGAAAATCAGCGTAAAGGACAACGTCTGGCAAAACCGCGACGTCGACGCCGCGCTCGCCGCCCGCTAACTCCCCTCGTCGGCCACGCCCTAGAGGGGGGCATCTAACCGCTGGCTTGCTTCATCCGTTACCAGCCTCTATTGTTACATCAGCCAATGTAACAGTTAAGAGAGTCAAAGGGAGACGGATCGGATGAACGCACGCATGACGCCCCACGACGCCGCGCCCGATGTCGGCGCTCCGCTCGAAACGGATATCGCCATCATCGGCTCCGGCTTTGCGGGGCTCGGCATGGCGATCCGTCTCCGGCAAGCCGGCATGACCGACTTCGTGATCGCCGAAAAGGCCGATTCGGTAGGCGGCACGTGGCGCGATAACCACTACCCCGGCTGCGCCTGCGACGTCCAATCGCACGTCTATTCGTTCTCCTTCGCCCCGAATCCGCGCTGGACCCGCATGTTCGCGCGTCAGCCGGAAATCCGCGCTTACCTGGAAGACTGCGCGCAGCGCTTTGGCGTCGAACGGCATATGCGTTTCGGCCATGAACTGGCGAGCGCGACCTACGACGAAACACGTCACCGCTGGCAACTGTCATTCGCCAATGGCCAGCAATGGTCGGCGCGCGTACTGATCTCCGGCATGGGTGGCCTGTCGCGCGCGGCCATGCCGGACATTCCCGGCATCGAAACCTTCCGGGGCCGCGCATTCCATTCGCAGCATTGGGACCATGACTATTCGCTGGACGGCAAGCGCGTCGCGGTAATCGGCACTGGCGCCAGCGCCATTCAGTTCGTGCCGCAGATCGCGCCGCGCGTCGCGCATCTCGCGCTCTTCCAGCGCACGCCGCCGTGGATCATGCCGAAGGCCGATCGTCCGGTTAAACCGCTTGAACAGTGGCTCTTCAGGCATCTGCCGTTCACGCAAAAAATCATGCGATCGGCGCTGTATTGCATGCTCGAATCGCGCGCGTTCGGTTTCGCGATTCATCCTTCGCTGATGAAGACCGCGCAAAAAGTGGCCGAGCGGCATTTGCGCCGTCAGGTGCCGGACCCACAATTGCGCGCCACGCTCACGCCGAACTACACGATGGGCTGCAAGCGCATTCTGATCTCGAACGACTATTTTCCGGCGCTGTCGCGCCAGAATGTATCGGTGACGACCACCGGTATCGCGCGCATCGAAGAAGACGCCGTCATCACCACCGACGGCACACGTCATCCGGCCGACTGCCTGATCTTCGGCACCGGCTTCCAGGTGGCCGATCCGTTTGCGCCGGGCGTGGTGCGCGGGCGCGGCGGCGTCGACATCGTGGAGACGTGGCGCGATGGCGCGCACGCGTACCTCGGCACGGCCTTACCGGCTTACCCGAACTTCTTCATGATCGTCGGTCCGAACACGGGGCTCGGGCACAACTCGATGGTCTTCATGATCGAGTCGCAAGTCGACTACATTTTGCGGGCGCTGAAAACCATGCGTACCGAACGCGCCGCCGCCATCGAGGTACGTCCGCACGTCGAGCGGGCCTACAACGAGCAGATCCAGCAGAAGCTCGGCCGCGCGATCTGGTCGACCGGTGGCTGCAAGAGCTGGTATCTCGATCCGAAGACCGGCAAGAACACCACCTTGTGGCCGGGATTCGCCTACAAATTCCGCCAGGCCACCCGCACCTTCAGCATGGACGATTACCTCGCGTACGCACCCGCTCCTGAGTCGCCAGGCGAACCGAGTCAAGCGCTGGAATCGCTGGAATCGGTCGCTATGCGCGGCAGTGCGCCTACGTCCGCGAAAGCGATCTGACAGGACAGAACGACAACGACAAAGGCACCGTTCAGAGAGGACAGGAGACAAGCCAATGAAAAACTTTACCGACAGAGTAGCCGCCATCACCGGCGCGGGTTCGGGCATGGGCCGTTCGCTCGCGATCCAGCTGGCGCGCGAAGGCTGCCATCTTGCGCTGGCCGATCGCAATGCCGCGAGTCTCGCCGAAACCGCGCAATTCGCGCAAGCCGCTGCGCCGCAGATCGTCGGTGCGCCGCTGCGCATCACGACACGCGTGCTCGACGTAGCCGATCGTAGCGCGATGTTCGACTGGGCCGCGGAAACAGCGCAACAGCACGGCTACGTGAACCTCGTGTTCAACAACGCGGGGGTCGCGCTGTCGAGCACCATCGAAGGGATGGAATATGCCGACCTTGAGTGGATCGTCGGCATCAACTTCTGGGGCGTGGTGCATGGCACGAAAGCATTTCTGCCGTATATCAAGGCTTCGGGTGCGGGACATATCGTGAATACATCGAGCGTATTCGGCCTGTTCTCGCAGCCCGGCATGAGCGGCTACAACGCCACCAAATTCGCAGTGCGCGGCTTTACGGAAGCGCTGCGCCAGGAACTCGATCTGATGAAGTGCGGCGTGTCGGCCACCTGCGTCCATCCGGGCGGGATTCGCACGGGCATCGCGCAATCGAGCCGCATCGCGCCGAACATGGTCGGCTTCATGCTCGAGAACGAGCAGCAAGGCAAGGACGACTTCGAGAAGTTCTTCATCACCACCGCCGACGAAGCCGCGCGCGTGATCCTCGACGGCGTGCGCAAGAACAAACGGCGCGTGTTGATCGGACGCGATGCGCGTGTCGCCGACTGGCTCGCGCGCACCTTGCCGGCGGCTTATCAGGCGCTGGTCGTGATGCAGACGCGGCGCATGAAACGGATCGCCGGGAAGCGCGCGCGGCGCGCGGCGCAAGTGGACGGCAAGCGCGCGTGATGCACCACACTTCCCGCACGGTCATGCAGTTCGCCATGCCCATTGTTCGATCGGCACATTCAGCACATTCAGCAGCATCCAGAGAATCACAAGGAGAAAGGCCATGATGCCGGTTCGCCGCGACCTTCGTTTCAATTTACCGCAGGAACGCGCCTGCGATTGGCACGTGCAAGGCTCGCATGTGACACACTTCTTCAACGCGCTGTCGCTGCTCTTCCCGGCCGGCGAGCGTTTCTTCATGGATAGCGTGCGCAACTACCGCGACCAGATCGACGACCCCGTGCTCAGCAAGCAGGTGCTTGGCTTCATCGGCCAGGAAGCCATGCATACGCGCGAACATGTCGAATACAACGATCTGCTGCAGGAAGCCGGCTTGCCCGCACACAAGCTCGACAAGCGGCTGTGGGCGATTCTCAACTTCGGTCGCAGAATCCTGCCGCATTCGTATCAGCTCGCGGTGACGGTCTGCCTCGAACACTACACGGCGATGCTTGCCGGTCTTCTGCTGGAAGACGCTACACGCATCGGCCAGTCGGTGGAAGGCTACACGCAGATGTGGACCTGGCACGCGCTGGAAGAAACCGAACACAAGTCCGTTTCCTACGACGTGTGGAATACCGTGCTCAAGCCCGGCCTCGGCCGCTATTTGCTGCGCACCGGCACCATGCTCGCCACCACGCTGACCTTCTGGCTGATCGTGTTCGACTACCACGTGCGCCTGATGATCGCCGACCGCAAACGCGGCGGCCATCTGCGCGGCATGTGGCGCGTGACGAAATATCTTTATGGGCCGCGTCACGGCGTGTTTCCGCGTATCGCCGGCGAATGGCTGAGTTTTTTCCGGCCCGGCTTCCATCCGTGGGATCACGACAATCGCGCGCAACTGGCACGTATCGACGGACTGGTGGCCGCGGTCGACGCCACCAACGCGGCCACGCCGAGCGCCCGCAAGGCGGCACGGCGCGGCGCGCAGGCGGCCGCGTGATACGCGACACGCTGTCGGTGCCGACCGGCGAGGTGCGGCTCGCGGTCTACGTGAGCGGCCCACGCGACGCGACGCCGATCGTGCTGGTGCATGGTTATCCCGATTCAGCGGCCGTGTGGGAACCGGTGCGCGCGCAACTGGACACGCGCTACCGCGTGATCGCCTACGACGTGCGCGGCGCAGGCGCCTCGGACGCACCCGCCGGGCGTGACGCTTACCGGCTCGACAAGCTCGCTGCCGACCTCGCCGCCGTCGCGAATGCCACTTGCGGCGAGCGGCCGTTTCACCTGGTCGGACACGACTGGGGTTCGATCCAATGCTGGGAAGCGGTGACCGACCCGGCGTTCGTAGGCCGTATTGCTTCGTATACATCGATCTCGGGACCGAGTCTCGATCACGCATCGCTCGGCTTGCGCGGCGACCAGCAAGCCGACCCGCGCGCGCAGGCGGCGGAACGCCTGAACTACCGGCAACGTCCCGCCGGCGGCAGCATTCGGCAGACGCTCAAATCCTGGTACATCTTCTTCTTTCATTTACCGTGGCTGCCGGAACTGGTCTGGCGCCTCGGCGGCGCACGCATGTGGCCGCTCTGGCTGCGCATGACTGAGCGCGTGCGCCCGCAGCGCGATCCGTCGCAGATGCGCAACGCGCTCAACGGTCTTAACCTGTACCGCGCGAATTTCGTCGACAAGCTGCTGCACCCGCGCTCGCGTCACGCGCATGCGCCGGTGCAATTCATCGTGCCGTTACGTGACCGTTATGTCGGGCCGGCGCTATCGCTTGGACTCGAGCGCTGGCTCGGCCCTTACGAGCGTCACGAAATCGATGCGGGCCATTGGGTCGTATTGCGCGAGCCCGTACGCATCGCGGCCGGTATCGAACGTTTTGTCGAGCGACACCTGGGCGACCATGACGCGCCGGTTTCGCCTGTGCCGCTCAACGCTCGAGCGGCAGGCGGGTAAACAGCGTGGGGTAGTCGATCACCAGGCCGTCCTCGTCCACCGTCAGATTCGCCGTAAAGTTGCGGAACAGGCCTTCGTAGCGATACTCGCGATTCAGGACAATGCACGAATAGGCCTGCTCCGCCCGCGTGACCTGCAAATCCGGCGTGGAAATGTAAGCGACGGAAATCGGCCGGCGCTCGCCTTCGGTCAGTTGCAGCCGGCGGATCGGCAGCGTGTTGGTGAATGGCGTTGCCGCGATATCGATGTCGATGCAGCCTTCCACGTCGCTCAACGCGAGCCCGCTGCCGTCACGCCAATGGCCGAGGCCGTCGCCATATAGCTCCAGTTCGCCGCCGCCGACGATCTTCAACCAGGCATGGCGAGTGCGCCATTGAGCGTCGCAGCGCACGGTGTAGTGAAGGCCGTACGTCTTGCCGTAGCGCTGACCGACCACCACGCTCTCGACCTCGAAACCGCCGTTGTCGTTGTCGAACGCCAGCTGTTCGATACCGTCGCCCTCTTGCGACTCCCACCGTAATTCACGCATCACCTGTCTCCTCGTGACGCGGCGCGGCACGCGCGCCGAAGCTTTATCGTAGCGCGAAAGCTTTCGGTTCGCCGACGCCCGTTCCGTCACACGCGCCAAGTGCGTAAGACGCGGGTGTCGCAAATAGCCACTATCAATGGGACGCGATGCCGAAGGGCGTATGGCTGGCCTATGCTCGCGGTTCGCCATCGGCGCGGCCCGACGCTTCTACGTTCATGCGCCTCGCCGCGCTCCGCCTCGTTGACCATCACGCCGCCCCGACCCATGCACGCTGCCGCAACCGAAGCACGATCTGCCGCCTTGCGCACCTTGCTGCGCAGCCTCGGCCAGATCGTGCTGCAGCCGAACGCTTTCACCGGCGCCTGTTTGCTCGCAGGCTGGCTGCTCGCCGATCCGCGGCTCGCCTGCGCCGCGCTGATGGGCGCCGTCGCGGCCAATGTGAGCGCGGTATTGGCGGGCTATCGCGAAGACGAGACGCGCGCCGGTCTGCACGGTTTCAATGGCGCGCTGGCCGGCCTCGCGGCCTTCAGTTTCATCGCCGACAATGCCACCGCCGCCGCCGTGGCGATTCTCGCGGGCACGGCTACCGCCTGGTTGCTCGAACCCTGGTCGCGCTGGTCAGGCGCGCATCGGCTCGGCGTTTTTTCGAGTCCGTGTCTGATCGTCACCTGGCTCTGGTTGCCGATGCTCGCACGCACCGCGCCATCCGCAAGTTTCGCGGTCGAGCCTATGCCGGGACTCGCGCGTTGGTGCGGCGGCGTGCTCGCGGGTCTCGCACAAACCGGCTTCGGTGCGGGCGCTTTACCCGGATTGCTGGTGTTGATCGGCATAGCGGCGGCGTCACGCAAACATGCAGCGTGGGCGTTGATCGGCGCGTGTGTCGCAAGCGCCGCGCAGTTGCTGCTGACCGGTGCGGCGAGCCGCTCCTTCGACGCCGGCCTGTTAGGATTCAATGGCGCGCTTACCGCGCTCGCGCTCGCCGAGGGCGGCATCCTCTCGACACTGGCCGGCGTGCTCCTGTCCGTCATGCTGCAAACGGCGGCGGTTTACGTCGGTTGGCCGGTCATGACCGCACCCTTCGTTCTCGCGACCTGGAGTATGCAAATCATCAGGCAGCGCTTCGAACATGCTTCGAGCGAGGCTGCGCCGGCACAGCGTGAGCGATCTCGCATCGCCCCTTAGGCACCGTAGTGTCGGCGCGACGCACCAGACACACCGCGCCGTGACGCCACGGCGTCATGACACCATGACGACGGCGCGCTCAAGCCCCTCAGGAGACTGACATGTCGTTCACCCACTCACCCGCCGCTCGTATCGCCGAAACCGGACCACGCTCGGATGCGGAACAGCAGACGCGCATCGACCTGGCGGCCGCCTATCGGCTCGCGGCGCTCAACGGCTGGGACGATCTGATCTACACGCACATTTCGGCCAGCGTGCCCGGCGAGCCCGGCCACTTTCTGATCAACCCATTCGGCCTTGCCTTCGACGAAGTGTGCGCGTCGAATCTCGTGAAGATCGATATCGCGGGCAACATCGTCGGCACGAGCGAGCATCCGGTGAATGCCACCGGCTTCGCATTGCACGCCGCCGTGCATGCAGCGCGCGCGGATGCCTTCTGCGTGATGCATCTGCACAATACGGCGGGCGTGGCGGTGTCTGCGCAACCGGCGGGTTTGCTGCCCGCGTCGCAACATGCGCTGCGTTTCTATGGCCAGCTTGCGTATCACGACTACGAAGGCCTCTCGTTCTCGCCGGCCGAAGGTGAACGTCTCGTCGCGCATCTCGCCGACAAACCCGCCATGCTGCTGCGCAATCACGGCACGCTGACCACGGGCCGCACCGTCGCCGAAGCCTATGTGTTGATGGCCACGCTGCTCAAGGCGTGCGAGATCCAGTTGCAGGCGCAGGCGTGCGGCGCGGAACTCGTGGTACCGGGCGCTGCGGTCGCCGCGCGCACGGCGGAGCAACTGTACGACGGCGGCGCAATCGAAGGCGCGCTCGAATGGCCAGCCCTGTTGCGCAAACTCGATCGGCTCGACCCGGCCTATCGTCAATGAAGCGTCGCCACGCCGATTTCCATTTCCCTTAAATAACGGAGCTACATGATGCCCACTTTTCATATCGATCTTTTCGAAGGACGCTCGCTGGATCAGAAGCGCGCATTCGTCGAAGCCATCACCAGGGCAACCTGTGAATCGCTCGGCGTCGAGCCGAACTCGGTGGACATCGTCATCACCGAAGTGAAACGCGAAAACTGGGCGACGGGTGGTCGTTTGTGGTCCGAGGCCTGAGCGTTCGACACGCCACGCCGAGCCTGACCCGCGTCACCACGGATTCTCGTCCTGCGTGCTGAAGAGGCGGTCGCTGAGGCATAAAAACGCAGCGGCACACCAACGTGCCGCTGCGTCACACCACGATCAGAAGCGGTGGATGATACCCACGCCCGCAGCAAACTGGCTACGCGACGACGACGGTGCGCCGTTCTGGCCGTCGCCGATATCGGCCGTTGCGTTGATGATGCTCGTTGCCGTGCCCGCCTTGTTCGGCGCCAACGTCTGACCGCCCGCGCGCTGATAGGCTTCCAGCGCATACAGACCGGTCCGCTTGGAGAGGCTGTAGTACTGCGACAGGTTGAACTGCTGATAACTCGCCGAGCTCGAGATGCCGTTCGATTCGGTGGCGCGCGTATAGCTGTAGCCTGCGGCCAGATCCAGTGCGGTAATCGGCTTGAAGTGCAGCACGGCGCCGGCGGTGTTGAAGATCGCCTCGTTGCGGAACGCCGAGTTGATACCCGGAATGTACTGCACGTTCGAGTACGAGAACGACACGTCCCACTGCGAGGTGAACGCGTAGCCACCCGTCACCGCCACGCGTTGTTGCGCCTGAGCGGTCTGGTAGCCATTGTTGATGCCCGACACGCCAGCCTGTGCGCCGCCGTTCGAGGTCGTGGAGTCAGCACCCCATGCACCGCCGCCCGAAGTCGAGTTGTTGATGCGCTGATAGCCTGCAGCAATGCCGAACGGTCCATTCAGGTACTGCACGGCGCCGCTGATCGTCGAGCCCGCGTTGGTGCGACCAGCCACACCGCCGATCGAGTACGAGCCGCTGACCGTCAGACCGCGCATGCTCGGCGACGTGTACACCAGCGAATTGTTGGCCCGGTACAGCGTATCGAGCGAGTCGAGATCGCCCGGGTGCGCACCGTAAGCGCCGGTCAGCCAGTTGGTCGGGCTGTACGGCGAGAGGAGCGTGTAATACGAGGTGTACTGACGGCCTGCCGTGAGCGAACCATACGTGGCGTTTGCCAGACCGACATAAGCCTGGCGATTGAACGCGAGGCCCGAAACGCCTTGTGCGCCGGTCGCGCTGTTGAAGCCCTCTTCCAACTGGAAGATCGCCTTCGTGCCGCCACCCAGATCTTCACCGCCCTTCAAACCGAAGCGGCTGCCGGCCCAGATGCCGTTGACCATCTTCACGGCCGAGCGGCCGCCGGAAGTCGAACCCAGCGACGTCTGGCTGCTTTGATAGCCGATACCCGTGTCGACGATACCGTACAACGTCACGCTGCTTTGAGCGTGCGCGCCGAGGGCGACCAACCCAAGGGCCGAGGTTGCTAGTGCCTTTTTCATTTTTGCTCCTCTGTAAAAAATTTATTTTGTGTTGCGGCACTGCGCGAGTGCCGCTGAGTGTGAACCGGTCATTCCAATCAATACACCGGGTGCCCATTGATGATGCTGGGCAACCAGGTCGAGAACATCGGTACGTACGTGACGATGTTGATCGCGCTGAAGATAGCGAGGTAATAAGGCCACGCCACCTTGGTGGTTTCGCCGATCGACACGTTGCCGATCGCGCAGCCGATGAACTGCACCGAACCGATCGGCGGATGCACGAGACCGAGGGCGCAATTCAGCAGAATCATGATGCCGAACTGCACGGGGCCCACGCCGGCATGCATCGCCATCGGCAGGAACAGGGGCGTGGTGATCAGAATGTGCGCCGCCATGTCGACGAAGGTGCCGAGGAAAATCTGCAGCAGGTTGATGTACAGCAGCATCAGCCACGGCATGCTGGTTGCGCCGTCGAGCATGCGCTCGATCGCGTCGGGAATCTCCAGATACGCCATCTGGTAGCGCAGCATGTTCGACACGCCGATCAGCAGCAGCACCACGCCCGTCGTTTTCGCGGCTTTCGACAGCGCGTAAAAGAGCTTCTTCATCGTCATCGAGCGATACACGACGATGGTCAACACCAGCGAATAGAACACGGCAATGGCAGCGGCTTCGGTCGCGGTGGCAATCCCCTTGGCCACGCAGACCAGAATGATCGCGATCACCATCAGGCCGGGCAATGCGCCGAGGAAGGTGCGCGCCACGGCGTACCAGCCGGGGAATTTCTGCAGTTGCGTCGAACCGTCCGGACGACGCGGATAACCGTATTTGACCGCTTGCCAATAGGCGGCGAGCAGCACGAAACCCATCACCCACAACACGGGCAGCAGACCGGAGAACAACAGGTCGCCGATCGAGACGCCGCTCATCGGATGACCATTGAGCGTACCGGTGATGCCCTGAGCCGCGAACGCGTAGATGATCATGTTGGTCGAGGTCGGCATCAGTGCGCCGGCCAGCGACGAGTGAGTCGTCACGTTGACCGCATAGGCCGCGCTGTAGCCTTCGCGCTTCATCAACGGAATCACCACGCCGCCCATCGCCGACGTATCCGCCGAAGGCGAACCGGACACGCCGCCGAACAGGGTGCAGGCCACCACGTTGGCCATGCCGAGACCGCCGCGGAAATGCCCGACGGTGGCTTGCGCGAAACGCAGGATGCGGTCCGCAATGCCACCGTGCAGCATCAATTCACCGGACAGGATGAAGAACGGCACCGCGAGAAACGAAAAGCCGTTGATACCCGAAATCATCGACTGCATGGCGGTGGCCGCCGGCAAGCCTTCATACAGATAGGTCAGGACGCACGACAATCCCAACCCGAACGAAACTGGAACCCCGAGCAGGAGAAAGACGAGGAAACTGATGGCGAGGATGGCAAGTTCCATGATTCTTCTAGTTGTGTTTCTTGGCGAAAAGCGCAAGCAGGTTCTCGAGCGAGAACAATGCGATGCAGACGCTGGCAACGACCGGGATGCAATAACGCAAACCTTCGGGCAAACCGAGAATTGGAATCCGGTCGTCCATGGTGGCTTCCGCCATTTGCAGACAGCCGAAGAAAACCGCCACGGCGAACACGATCAGACAAAAATGTTGAAACGCCGTCGCGATCAGTTGCCCTTTCGGCGGCAACTTCTTGACCAGCGAATCGAGCCCGATGTGGCCGCCCTCGCGCACTTTCAATGCAGCGCCGAACATCGCGATCACGATCACGAGCAGCAACGCGATCGGCTCGACGAAATCCGGCGCATCGCTGAACACGTAGCGCATCACGACGCTATAGATCACGAGCAGGCTGAGCACGGCGAGACTCACCGATGCCAGAACAACCAGCAGGCGAAACAGAAAATTATTTGGGCGCTTCAGGAAGCTCATTGACCCCATCCTTTTACCGCGGACCTGACTCTGACAATCAGCAGACCGTCCGACTTCTTTCGCATGCAAGGCAGCGCGCAGCGGAAAAGCCCCGTGGGCTTTCCCACAAGGCTCTTCTCACTGCCACTGTCTTTCCGACCCACAAGCCTTATTTGACGGCCTGGATTTCGTCGACGAGCTGCTTCATTTGCGGGGTCTTTTCATACTTGGTCCAGACCGGCTGCATCGCCTTCACGAACGCGGCGCGATCGATCTGCGAAGCGGCAACGATGGTCGCGCCGCCCTTGGTGACCGTTTTGGTCGCGTCGGCTTCACGCGCGGTCCAGAGTTTTTCGTAGTACGGCACCGAGTCAGCCGCGGCCTTCTTGATGATCTCCTGCTCCTGCGGCGTCAGCGTGTCCCAGACCTTCTTGGAGAACACCAGCACTTCCGGCGTCATCGAATGCTGGGTTTCGGAATAGATCGGCGCGACTTCGAAGTGCTTGGTTTCTTCGTACGACGGAATATTGTTTTCCGCGGCGTCGACCAGACCCGTCTTCAGGCCCGTGTAGACCTCGGCGAACGGCATCGGCGTCGGCGTGCCGCCCATCGCCCTGATCTCGTCGACCATCAGGTCCGACGGCTGCACGCGCACCTTCAGGCCTTTCATGTCGGCCGGCGAATGAATCGGCTTCTTCGTGTAGATCGAACGTGCGCCGCTCTCGTAGAAGGTCAGCGCGATCATGCCCTTCGCCTTGAAGGCGTCGAGAATCTTCTGGCCTTCCGGGCCGTACATCACTTTGCGGAAATGATCGATGTCGCGGAACAGGAACGGCAGCGAAGGAATCATCGATTCCGGCACGATTTCGTTGAATGCGGCACCGTTCGCGCGCGCCATGTCGAGCGCGCCGATGCGAACCTGGTCGATCGTGTCGTTCTCCGAACCCAGCGCGCTGTTGCCGAACACCTTCACGGAATCCTTGCCACCGGTTGCCTTGTTGATCTCGTCACCCATGTACTTCACGGCCATGTTGGTCGGATAGGTGTCGCCGTGCACGTCCGACACGCGGAACACGCGTGCCTGAGCCGACACGGTGCTGAACGCCAGCACCGAGGCTGCGACGATCATCGAAACACGGGAAGAGGCGAACTTCTTGTTCATCGTGACATTCCTTGAAAAATTGATCATCCGCTCGACTGCCGACGGCCGATCGCGTACGGCCAGTTGCGGGCCGCCGCGCTTGCGGATGCGATATGGTTTTGATGCGTCTCCCGGCGCCACGCGCGCGATCCCTGAAGAATCGCGAGCGTCTGGCCGTACCGATCCGTGCAATTTCCCCGGCACGGACACTCGGCACTCCTGTCAGACAACTCGACTGCTTTTACTTCGACTGCCAACCCAAACGAGACTGAAAAACCGTCATCGAAAGCAATTTGTTTGGGCTCGTATGTTGTACGACGACATATGAAGTCTATAAAAGGGCGTTTGAGTTGTACAGACGGTATTTACCCGCAGAATCGAGACGGGCGGTATAAGTGACTAGCAGTGGTCGGCAGCAAAGCCGCACGGGAGCTAGAGGGAAGTTTGGGCGCGTGAGGAGGTGTTCCTCGGCCTACCATTTTTCCGTCAGGGAAAGATGGCGTGAACGTGGCATCTTTGCCACATAGTTGTACGACGAGTGATGAATTGTTCGCTTCAGGAAAACAAACGGCGCCGGACATGACCCACCTGTCGGCGCCGCGGTTCAAGCGAAGTTGCGCTTACAGTTCGCCCGCGAATTCGGGTTCGGTAAGACCGGTGACGCCGGGATACACGGCGAAGAGATGGCCGTCGTGCTCGTTCGCGCCCGTTGCGGGGCGAATCGATGTGACGAAGAGCGTATCCAGGTTGCGTCCGCCGAACGCGCACATGGCCGGCTTCATGGCCGGCACCGCGATCTCGCGGTCCAGCTTGCCTTGCGGCGTAAACCGCAGGAGACGCCCCGCGTCGTTCGCGCAGATCCAGTAGCAGCCGTCGGCGTCCACCGCCGCGCCGTCGGGACGGCCAACGTAGTGGTGCAAATCGGCGAACACGCGACGGTTGCGCGGCTCACCCGAGGCGACGTCGTAGTCGAACGCCCAGATTTGCCGGCGCAATGGATGCGAGTCGGACAGATACATCGTCGTGCCATCCGGCGACCAGGCAAGACCGTTCTGCGTGATCAGTTCGGCGACGACGGGTGCCGACAGCACGCCGTTTGCGTCGAATCGATACAGCGCGCCGCCGGGATTGGCGAGCGACATGTCCTGCACCATCGTGCCGGACCAGAAGCGCCCTTGCCGGTCGCAACGACCGTCGTTGAAGCGCATGTCGTCGAAGGGGAAGACCGGCGCAGCGAGCTTGCGCCCCACCACCGGAATCGGCTCGCCGGCAGCGACATTCGCGTCTTCCGGCTCAGGCAACCTGAAAGCGAAGAGTCCCGTTTCGCAGCCGGCCAGCACCGAGCCCCTAGCATTGAATGCGATGCACGCAACTCTTTCCGGCAAGCGCCATTCGCAGCGTTCGGCTGTCCCGATCCGCAGACGGACGATTTTCTGCGCCGGAATATCGACCCAGTAGAGCGCCTGCTCCGCTGCGCGCCACACCGGACTTTCGCCAACCGATGCAGGCGCCTGCCCTGCCGCCTCGACGCGCTCGACTCGAGGACCGCTCACCGCTTCGGCTCCATCGGGCCGGCCAGCACGAACGGGCCGCCTTGAAAGCGCTGCGTCGGGTCGTCGAGATTCGTTGTGGGCGCACCGACCGGAAACAGATGCTCGAATTCGATCGAGCTATCCTGCGGACGAAAACCGAGGAACGCGGCCTTGGTGTTGTCCACCCACTTGATGCGGTTATCCGACACGCCATAAGCGATCGCATGGCCGACGCGATTGGTGAACAGCGAGCAACGCACCAGTTCGATGAAGTCGCGATAGCTCAGATACGTGACGAGCATGCGCGGATTCTTCGGCTGTTCGAACGACGAACCGATCCGCAGGCACACCGTCTCGAGACCAAAGCGATCGAAGTAATAGCGCGACAGCGATTCGCCGAAGCATTTCGTCACGCCGTACAGGCTATCGGGACGCAGCGGCGCGTCGACATCGACCACCTCCGTCACCGGATGAAAACCCACCGCGTGATTCGAGCTCGCGTAAATAATGCGCTTCACGCCCTGCTTCTGCGCAGCCGAATAGAGGTTGTAGAGGCCGCGGATATTCGCTTCGAGCAGATCTTCGAACGGTGCTTCGATGGAGATTCCGCCGAGGTGAACCACCGCGTCCACGTCTTCGAGCAGCGCGTGAACCGCGGCTTCATCGGCGAGGTCGACGATCGAGGCTTCTTCGTGTTCCGCCACCTCGCCGAGCGGCGCAATGTCGGTCACGCGCACGACATCGGCCCATGCCGCCAGCGCCCCGCGCAATTGCGTGCCGAGGTTGCCCGCAGCGCCGGTCAGCAGAAGTCGGCGGAAAGGTTTTTGTGCCGCGGCGCGGTCAGGATTCGAGTCAGTCATGTCTCAGTGTCGTGTGTAAGTGCAATCGGATCAATCGGATCAATCGGATCGATCAGGTCACCGGCGCCGGATTGAACAGCGTCAACGCGTTGTGCAGCTTGAGCTTTTCGGCGCACGTCTGTTTGCGGCCGCTGGCGACGTCGAGCATCAGGCGGAACAGTTCCCAGCCCACCTCTTCGATGGTCGAGGCGCCAGTGGCGATCGTGCCGGCATTGATATCCATCAGGTCATGCCAGCGGCGCGCGAGATCCGAGCGCGTGGCGACCTTGATGACCGGCACTTCCGCGAGACTATACGGCGTGCCGCGCCCCGTCGTGAAGACATGCAGGTTGATGCCCGCCGCGACCTGCAACGTGCCGCAGATGAAATCGCTGGCCGGCGTGGCCGCGTAGATCAGGCCTTTCTGGCGGACTTTTTCGCCCGGCGACAGCACGCCGGAGATCGCCGAGTTGCCCGACTTGATGATCGAGCCCATCGCCTTTTCGACGATGTTCGACAAGCCGCCCTTCTTGTTGCCCGGCGTGGTGTTCGCGCTGCGGTCGGCACCGCCGCGCTTCAGATAATCGTCGTACCACTGCATTTCGCGGATGATCGCCGCGGCCACGTCGGCATTCGCCGCACGCGCCGTCAGTTGATCGACGCCGTCGCGCACCTCCGTGACCTCCGAGAACATCACCGTCGCGCCCGCGCGCACCAGCAAGTCGGTGGCGAAGCCCACAGCCGGGTTGGCGGTCAAACCGGAAAACGCGTCGCTGCCGCCGCATTGCACGCCGATCACGAGGTCGGCTGCCGGGCAGGTTTCGCGACGCCGATTGTTCAGGCGCTTCAGGTGACCCTCGGCCATCCGCATGATCGACTCGATCATCGACTGGAAGCCGACGTGCGCTTCGTCCTGCAGCACGACCACGTCGCCATTCAGATCGGCTTCGATATCGCCGATGTCCGCGACTTCGGCGAGATTCGCGGCCGCTGCGATCGGAATCGTGCCGGGCGGCATCAGGCGTTCGGGCTGCAGCTTTTCGCAGCCGAGACTGACCATCATCACTTCGCCGCCGAAGTTCGGATTCAGACTGATATTGCGCACGGTGCGGATCGGCACCATCGCGTCGGGCGCGTCGATTGCGACGCCGCAGCCGTAGGTGTGACCAAGGCTCACCACGTCGTCGACATTGGGATACTTCGGCAGCAACTCGGCTTTGATGCGCGTGACCGCATGCTGCACCACGTCGGCGACGCACTGCACGGTGGTCGTGATCGCGAGAATGTTGCGCGAACCGACCGAGCCGTCCGCGTTGCGGTAACCCTCGAACGTAAAGCCTTCGAGCGGCGGCATCTCCGGCGCCTTGATGGTGGCGATCGGCAGATCTTCCAGCCCCGGCGGGCTCGGCATGCGGATCACGTGTTCGTTGATCCAGCTGCCCTTGGGCAACGCCTTGAGCGCATAGCCGATCACTACGTTATAGCGGATGACCTCTTCGCCCTCGGCCAGATCGGCCAGCGCAACCTTATGACCCTGCGGCACGCGCTCGCGCAGCGCGAGGCCGTCGGCAAAGACCGCGCCCTCACCCAAACCGCCGTCGTTGACAACGATCGCGACGTTGTCGTTGGGGTGCACGCGAATGTAGAGCGGAGATTGTTCCATTGCATCGATCCTTATGGCGTTGTACGCCTGCTGCGCCAACTATTCATACGTCATCCTACAACATGAAAAGTTAGGCAGACGTTCCGTATTTACCCTATGACGTGCATTATGCCGCGAAAACCCCGTTGAGTTAGCCGATTTGTTGTTGTACGATGACGTATAAGAAATCTCCATTTCGAGAAACCAACCTCTATCGCCGCCCAGGACACTCATCATGACGACACCGCAGGAACTCAAACAGATCGTTTCGGAAGGCCTTCTCTCCTTCCCCGTCACCGACTTCGACGAAAAGGGCGATTTCCGCGCCGACACCTATGCCGAGCGCCTCGAATGGCTTGCTCCGTACGGCGCGTCGGCCCTGTTCGTGGCCGGCGGCACGGGTGAGTTCTTCTCGCTCACGCACGACGATTATTCGAACGTGGTTCGCACCGCCGCCGAAGTCTGCAAAGGCAAGGTGCCGATCCTGGCTGGTGCGGGCGGCCCGACGCGCGTCGCGATCGCGTACGCCAAAGAAGCCGAGCGCCACGGCGCGAACGGCATTCTGCTGATGCCGCATTACCTGACCGAAGCCTGCCAGGAAGGGATCGCCGCGCACGCCGAAGAGGTCTGCAAGTCGGTGCCGAACATGGGCGTGATCATCTACAACCGCGCCAACTCCAAGCTCAACGCTGACATGCTCGAAGGCCTGGCCGAGCGTTGCCCGAACCTGATCGGCTTCAAGGACGGCGTGGGCGAGATCGAAAACATGGTGACGATCCGCCGGCGCCTGGGCGACCGCTTCTCGTACCTCGGCGGCCTGCCGACCGCGGAAGTCTATGCCGCGGCCTACAAGGCGCTGGGCGTGCCGGTGTATTCGTCGGCGGTGTTCAACTTCATCCCGAAGACCGCGATGGACTTCTACCGCGCCATCGCCGCGGACGACCACGCAACCGTCGGCAAGCTGATCGACGAATTCTTCCTGCCGTACCTGGCGATCCGCAATCGCCGCGCGGGCTACGCGGTCAGCATCGTCAAGGCGGGCGCCAAGCTCGTCGGCCACAGTGCCGGCCCGGTGCGTGCGCCGCTGACCGACCTGACCGAAGAAGAAATGGCCGAGCTGGACGTGCTCATCAAGTCGCTCGGCCCGCAGTAAATTAACTGGCCGAACGCTTGCATCGGATGCATCGTTCGGCCACGCGAACCAGGTCAGCCTGGACGGCACCACGAAGCGCGCCCGGGACGGCAACGTCGCCGGGCGTTTTTCGTCTCGCGGCTTCAAGGCAGCACGGCAAAACATTGAGGAGATGACCATGGAAATGAGCCGAACGGCCAGTTCCACTCACGTCGCCAAACGCACCAAAGTGCGCTACGCGATCCTGCTGCTGATCTTTCTGATCACCACTTTCAACTACGCGGATCGCGCGACGCTCTCGATCACCGGCTCGGCCATGCGCACCGAGTTCGCGCTCGACGCCGTGCGCATGGGCTACATCTTCTCGGCTTTCAGCTGGGCTTACGTGCTGTCGCAACTGCCGGCCGGCTGGCTGCTGGACCGCTTCGGCGCGCGGCGAGTCTACGCCGCGAGCATTTTCTTCTGGTCGCTCTTCACGTTGCTGCAAAGCTCGATCGGCTTGCTGGGCAGCGCGGGCGCTGCGATCACCGCGCTCTTCGTGCTCCGTTTCGCGATGGGCGCAGCCGAATCGCCCGCATTTCCGGCCAATGCCAAGGTGGTGGCCAGCTGGTTTCCCACCGACGAACGCGGCACGGCGTCGGCCATTTTCAATTCGGCGCAGTACTTCGCGGCGGTCATCTTCACGCCGCTGATGGCATGGCTCACCCACGCGTTCGGCTGGCATATGGTCTACGTGGTGATGGGCGTGCTCGGGCTGCTGCTCGCCGTCACCTGGCTGAAGGTGATGAAAAACCCTGCCGACCATCCGCGCGTTTCGCGTGCCGAACTCGAGTACATCGAACAGGGCGGCGGCGTGGTGAGCGGCCATCGCAAGGCGCGTCCCGACGATATCGGCAAAGCCGGCGGCTGGTTTCTCATACGGCAGTTGCTGAGCAACCGCATGCTGCTCGGCGTGTATCTCGCGCAGTACTGCATCAACGTGCTGACCTACTTCTTCCTGACGTGGTTTCCGATCTACCTGGTGCAGGCGCGCGGCATGACGATTCTGCATGCGGGTCTGGTGGCTTCGCTGCCGGCGATCTGCGGGTTCTCCGGCGGCGTACTCGGCGGCATTCTGTCCGATGGCCTGATCCGCCGCGGCCATTCGCTGACGATCGCGCGCAAGGTGCCGATCGTCGGCGGCATGCTGCTGTCGGTATGCATCATCGGCTGTAACTATGTGTCGACCGATTGGGTCGTGGTCGCGCTGATGTCGCTCGCGTTCTTCGGCAAAGGCATTGGCGCACTCGGCTGGGCGGTGGTGGCCGATACGTCGCCGAGGGAAGCGCTCGGCCTGTCCGGCGCGATCTTCAATATGTTCGGCAACGTGGCCGGAATCGTCACGCCAATCGTGATCGGCTATCTGGTCGCCACGACCGGCTCGTTCAACGGCGCGCTGGTGTTCGTGGGCGCGAACGCCCTGCTCACGGTGTTCAGTTATCTGGTGATCGTGAAGGACATCAAGCGAGTCGAATTGCGCCCAAACTGAGCGCGAACGGTTATCGTACTTCCGGTGGACGACACGCTGGCGCCTTGCCCGCGAAGCGTCGCGGGAAATGATCCGGCGTTTATTTAATCAGTCGTCAGACGACGGTATAATGAAATGCAGGTAGTACCTGCAACTATTTGATTCAAGGGGCGTTTTCGATGGCTACACCACTGGCATCCGCGGCACCGCCACGACGCGCTCGCAATCTTGCCGAGTTCGTCGTCGGCTATGTGACCGAGCAAATCGCGTCGAACGCATTGAGACCCGGCGACAAACTGCCGACCGAATCTCAACTGATGGTCACGCTGAGCGTAAGCCGCACGGTGATTCGCGAAGCGATTTCGCGTCTGCAGGCGGGCAAGGTCATCGAGACGCGCCACGGCATCGGCAGCTTCGTACTCGAGCCGCCGCGCGAAAAGCTCGGCATCGACATGGTGCCCGCCACCACTTTGCGCGACGTGCTGTCCATCCTCGAATTGCGCATCAGCCTGGAAACGGAATGCGCGGGACTCGCCGCGCAGCGCGCCAAGGCAGACGACCTCGCCCGCATGCGCACCGCGCTCGACGCGATCGAAGCCACCCGCCACAACGGCCTGGATAGCGTCGACGCCGATCTGCAGTTCCACATTTCGGTGGCGCGCGCCACGGGCAACCGCTATTTCGTCGACATCCTCACGCAGATGGGCAGCGCGTTGATCCCGCGTAACCGGCTGGACTCGGCGGGCATTGCGCGCGCTGAGCCGGACGCGTATCTGTCGCTCGTCAATCTGGAGCACGAAAGCATTCTTGAAGCGATCACGCGGCACGATGCTGACGGCGCACGCGCCGCCATGCGCATGCATCTGTCGAATAGCCGCGAACGCTTGCGGCGCGCGAACGAGGCGTCCGAGGCGAATAGCTGAGGCGCAAGAAAACGCAACGCCGCTGAAGTCGAAGCAGAGGCAAAAAAGCCGGGAATTTTCATTCCCGGCTTTTTTATTTCACGCGCGATTCGAACCCACGCTTAGCTGCGCGTGATCTCGCCATCGCGACGACGCCACAAGTCCAGCGGATTGCCGTCGACCAGCGCCTCGGGCAGCAGGTCGGCCGGGAAATCCTGATAGCACACCGGACGCAGGAAACGATCGATCGAGGTCGTGCCGACCGAGGTCGCGCGGCTGTCGGACGTAGCCGGGAACGGACCGCCGTGGACCATCGCGTGACAGACTTCGACGCCGGTCGGGAAGCCGTTGACCAGAATGCGGCCCGCCTTGCGTTCGAGAATCGGCACCAGTTTCTTCGCAGACGCCAGATCGGCGCTGTCCATCAGCAACGTGGCCGTCAGCTGCCCAGCGAAATGCTCGGCCACCGCCAGCAACTCCTGCTCGTCCTTGCAGCGCACCACCGTCGACGCCGGACCGAACACTTCGTCTTCCAGTGCGGGCGTGGCGAGGAAGGTCGGCGCGTCGGTCACGAACAAGGCCGCGCGGGCTTGCGTCGGGCCCGTCGTGTCGACGCCGCGCGCCACCGTTTCGACACCCTTTAGCGCGGCCAGCTTGCCTTCGCCTTCTTCATACGCGGCATGAATGCCGGAGGTCAGCATGGTCTGGGCAGGCTTGGCCGTCAACGCTTCCGAAGCGGTGGCGACGAAGCCCTTGAGCGCGTCGCTGTCGATGGCGATCGCGAGACCCGGATTCGTGCAGAATTGTCCCGCCCCCAACACCAGCGAATCGACGAAGCCGCGCGCGAGCGCCTCGCCACGCTGCGCCAGCGCATTCGGCAACACGAACACCGGGTTGATGCTGCTCATTTCCGCATAGACCGGAATCGGCTCGGCCCGCGCCGCCGCGACGCGCATCAGCGACAGACCGCCCGCACGCGAACCGGTGAAGCCAACCGCCTTGATCGCCGGATGCGCGACCAGCGCTTCGCCCACCGAATTGCCCGCGCCGACGATCATCGAGAACACGCCTTCGGGCAGATCCATTTCCTGTGCGACGCGTTGAATCACGCGGCCGACCAGTTCCGAGGTGCCCAGGTGAGCGCGGTGTGCCTTCACCACGACCGGGCAACCGGCCGCCAGCGCCGCCGCCGTGTCGCCGCCGGCAACGGAAAACGCCAGCGGAAAATTGCTCGCGCCGAACACCGCGACCGGGCCGAGTGCGATCTTCTGCAGACGCAGATCGGAACGCGGCAAGGGCTTGCGCTCCGGCAGCGGCGAATCGAGCGTGGCGTCGAGCCATTGGCCCGCGCGCACGACCTGTGCGAACAGTTTCAACTGACCGGTCGTGCGGCCGCGCTCGCCTTCGAGACGCGCTTTCGGCAGACCCGATTCCTGCATGGCGCGCTCGATCAGCACGTCACCCAAGGCGGTGATGCCGTCGGCGATGCGTTCGAGAAACTCGGCGCGCACGCTCAGCGGCAGATTCCGGTACGGGTCGAACGCCTTGTGCGCCAACTCGCACGCCGCGTTGACATTGGCCACTGTGCCGCTGCCAAAAACCGGCTCGGCGATGTCGGAGCCCGTCGACGGGTTGAACGCATGCAACGGTTTTTCCTCGCCGCGCACCGCCTGGCGGCCGATCAGCATTTCGCCGGTAATAGACATTTCGCTTTCCTTAAATGAACGCCACAGATATAGGTCATCCTACAACATGGAGCATGCTACTGGCAACCGGAAACGCCCGTCAGAGGAGGAATTCGGGTTTACGTGGCCGTTACAAGCCCAAGTGCCAATGCTACTCTGACCCAAGACATACGACGACCTATAACATGCGTTTGACTGCGCCAGGTTACGCCGTCGTCGGAGCTTGCCCGATCCATTGCCGTTCGAGGAAAACATCCCATGTCAGCCGCCCTGCCGTATCAATCCCTACCCAATAGCTTTCGCCGTGCCGTCCGCGACGGCGACACCCTGATCGGCTGCTGGGCCTCGCTCGCGAGTCCAATCGCCACGGAACTGCTCGGTGTGATCGGCTTCGACTGGATGCTGCTGGATGCCGAGCACGCGCCGAACGACGTCCTCACGCTGATCCCGCAACTGATGGCCCTCAAGGATAGCGCGAGCGCGCCGGTCGTGCGGCCGCCCGCCAATGACAGCGTGTTCATCAAACGCCTGCTCGACAGCGGTTTCTCGAACTTTCTGGTGCCCTTCGTGGAAAGTGCCGACGACGCAGCCCGCGCTGTCGCCGCGACGCGCTATCCGCCGCAGGGCATACGCGGCGTCTCCGTAAGCCACCGCGGCAATCGCTATGCGACGCTGCCCGATTACTTCAAGCTGGCCAACGACAACGTCTGCGTCATCGTGCAGATCGAAAGCCGCAAGGCCGTCGACAACATCGACGAGATTCTGGACGTGGATGGCGTGGATGGTGTGTTCGTCGGCCCGTCCGATCTCGCCGCGTCCTACGGCCACCTCGGCAACGCCAATCATCCCGATGTGCAACAAGCCATCGCGCGCGTGTTCGAGCGGGCGCAAGCTATGGGCAAGCCGAGCGGCATCCTCGCGCCGGTTCAGGCGGACGCCGAGCGCTATCTTGCGATGGGCTGCCGCGTGATCGCGGTCTGCGCGGATATGGGCCTGCTCAAAGGCGCCGCGCAGGCGGTTCAGAACCACTTCATGCAGAAACCGGCCGGCCACGTGTAAGGGGCCGCCATGACTTCCTCGGAGCATTCCATGCAAAAAGCAGGCTTTATCGGACTCGGCATCATGGGCAAGCCCATGGCTGCCAATCTTCTCAAGAACGGCGTGTCGCTCGCGGCGTTCACCCGCAGCGGCGTGCCCGACGATCTGGTCCAGGCGGGCGCACTCGCCTGCGACAGCCCCGCTGCCGTGGCCGCCCAGGCCGAGGTGATCTTCGTCATGGTGCCGGACACGCCGGACGTGGAGCGCGTGCTGTTCGGCGAACAGGGACTCGCGAGCGCCTTGCGCGCGGGACAAACGGTGGTCGACATGAGCTCGATTTCGCCGATGGCCACGCGCGAGTTCGCGGCACGCGTGCGCGAGCGCGGCGCGGACTATATGGACGCGCCAGTGTCGGGCGGCGAAGTCGGCGCGAAGGCCGGTTCGCTCACCATCATGGTGGGCGGCGAGCAGGCCAGCTTCGACAGCATCAAGCCGCTCTTCGACATGATGGGCAAGAACGTGACGCTGATCGGCGCAGTCGGCGCGGGACAGGTGTGCAAGGTGGCCAATCAGGTGATCGTCGCCGCGACCATCGAGGCCGTGGGCGAAGCCTTGCTGCTCGCCGCGAAAGCCGGCGTCGACCCGGCGCGTGTGCGCGAAGCGCTGATGGGCGGCTTCGCCTCTTCGCGCATTCTCGAGGTGCATGGCGAGCGCATGGTCAAGCGCACCTTCGATCCGGGTTTCCGCATCGAGCTGCATCAGAAGGATTTGAATCTCGCGCTCTCGACGGCGCAGGCGCTCGGCGTCTCCCTGCCGAACACCGCGACTTGCCAGGCGCTGTTCAACGCTTGCGTCGCGCACGGCGGCAAGGCGTGGGATCACTCGGCGATGGTCCGCGCGCTCGAGCTACTCGCGAATCACGAAATCGGCCAACCGGCTGCCTGAGTTGCGTTGAGGTGAGTGAAGTTGAGTCGAGCCGGACCGGATCGCCGCACGGCGATCCACAAAACACAAAAAAAATGGCGGCGCCTTCATCGAGGCGCCGCCATTTTTGCTATCCGTCCCGCCGCATCATCGGAACCGACTTACGTGCCTGACTTCGCAGCAGCGCCCGCTGCCGCCCAACGCGGCTCCGGCATACGTTCCGCACTCCTCGCCAGCAGACACACAACCCCTGCCGCGATGATGTCGAACACCGCCAGCACTACGAACAAGGGGCTGTAACCGATCTGCGTGACCAGCACACCGAACAGCGCGGTGAACGCCGCCGCACCCAGATAGCCGGCCATGCCGCCCATGCCTGTCGCCGTCGCCACTTCGTTCTTGCCGAACATGTCGGAGGTGATCGCGTACAGCGCACCCGACAAGGTCTGGTGCGCAAATCCGCCGACGCACAGCAGCGCAACCGCCGCGTAAGGACTCGCCACCAGGCCCACGCAGGCCGGTCCGATCATGCACAGCGCGCCGACCACGAACACCAGCTTGCGCGATGTGAAGAGCGAGACCCCGGCGTACTTGTGAAACAGCGGACTCAGATAACCGCCCAGCACGCAGCCGACATCGGCGGCCAGAAATGGCATCCAGGCGTACAGCGCGACTTCCTTCAGGTTCATGTGCCGCTCGGTCATCATGTAGAGCGGAATCCATGCGTTGAAAGTCTGCCACGCCGGTTCGGACAGAATGCGCGGAATGCCGATCGCCCAGAAGTCGCGGCTGCCGAGCATCGCCAGGCGGCTGCGTTTGGGCGCGCCGGCATCGCTATGTTTGGCCTCCTGACCGCTCAGGATGTAATCGCGCTCGCCGTCGCCGAGCAGCTTCTGGTCGCGCGGGTGCTTGTACAGCACCATCCACAGCACGCTCCACACGATCCCCGCCACGCCGACGATCACGAAGGCCAACTGCCATTCGCCGTGCAGCAGCGCCCACACCACCAGCGGCGGCGCCAGCAACGCGCCGATCGACGAGCCGATGTTGAACCAGCCGATCGCCACCGACCGTTCCTTAGCCGGGAACCACTCGCTGGTCGCCTTGACGCCGGCCGGGATGCCGGCCGCCTCGGCGATGCCGAGCACGCCACGGAAGAACGCCAGACTGCGCCAGCCCGTCGCCCACGCCGCCGCCGCGCACGCCACCGACCAGGCCAGCGCAAAGGCCGCAAAGCCGAGCTTCGTGCCGACGGTATCGAGCAGGAAGCCCGCCACCGGCTGCATGAACGCATAGCAGAGCTGCCACGCGACGACCACGTGCGCGTACTGCGCGGTGGTGATGTTCAGGTCTTTCATCAACGTCGGCGCCGCGACCGACAGCGTATTGCGCGCCAGGTAATTGATGATGAGCCCGGCCGCGACGAGGCTTACCATCCACCAGCGGATGCCCTTGACTTTCATAACTGTCTCCTCGTAGTCCCGCGCCGCTCAGGAGCGTTGCGCCGGCGTGGCGGACGAGGCAACCTGGCCGTCCGCGTCGCGCGAATAATCGATCCCGACAAAGCTGCCGCCCTGGAAGCGCTGGCCCAGAGCATCGAGCGGATTGGGGCGCGCGAGGATCCCGGCGGCGTAGTCTTCCGCGTCCTGCGTGGGCTGATAGCCCAGCCGCGCGGCGCCGCTGTTGTCCCACCAGCTGCGTTTGTTGGCCGACACGCCCCACACGGTGAGAAAGCCGATGTCTTCCGCCTCGACGCAGCGGTCGAGGAAGTGCAGCAAGTCGCGATGACCGAACCACGTACTCAGATGACGCTGCTCGGTGGGCCGCTCGAGGCAACTGCCGATGCGCACGCACACGCTTTCGATGCCGTGCTTGTCCCAATACATGCGCGCGAGCGATTCGCCCCACACCTTGCTGAGGCCGTAGAAACCGTCCGGGCGCAGTTCACAGTCGAGGCTCAGATGCTCCGTGACCGGGTACATGCCGATCGCGTGATTCGAACTGGCGAACACGATGCGCTTCACGCCATGACGACGCGCGCCTTCGTACACCTCGACGAGCCCGCGCAGATTGTTCTCGATGATCTCCGGCAGCGGACGTTCCACGCTCGTGCCCGCGAAATGGATCAGCACGTCGACGCCTTCGAGCAGCCGATCCACCACTGCGGGATCACGCAGATCGCCGTGCATCACGTCTTCACCGTCGACGAGCGGCACGAGGGCCTTCGAGCCCGCTGCCGAGCGCAACGGCGTGCCGCGCGCAACCAGCGCGGCGCGCACGACAGAGCCCAATTGGCCACCGGCCCCACTCAAGGCAATCTTCTTCATAACGTTCCTTTACTGCGCCATGCGCGATCTTCTACAACGCATTAGTTGTACGATAACGTACTATCAACGATGCGCGTCCGGATTTCAACCAGGCATTTACCCGGAGAGCATCAACGCTCCTGTCGCGCATTCTCTTTCCAAACAACAACATAGCGCATTTCTATTTATGTGACGTCGTATAACTTGGAGCGGAGAAATGCCATTACTCTGGTTGCGGGAGGCGCCAGCTGACCTCGGCGCCTGCGTCGCAACCTCCACGCTCAATGCATTACGAACCGATGAATTCCAGCAAGTCGGTATTCACCTTGTCGGCTTCGACGGTGCACATGCCGTGCTGGCCGCCCGGATAGACCTTCAGCGTAGCGTTCTTGACGATCTTCGCCGTCAGCCGGCCAGCCGCGTCGATTGGCACGATCTGGTCGTCGTCGCCGTGCAGCACGAGCGTAGGTACATCGATCTTCTTCAGGTCGTCCGTGTAGTCGACCTCGGAAAACTGCTTGATGCAGTCGTACAGACCTTTGATCGAGCCGACCATGCCCTGTCGCCAGAACGAATCGATCACGCCTTGCGACACTTTCGCGTTCGGGCGGTTATAGCCATAGAACGGCACGGCCAGGTCCTTGAAAAACTGCGAGCGATCGGCTTCGGTGTTCTTGCGGATGTCGTTGAACACCTCGATCGGCGTGCCGGTCGGGTTGTCGGCGGTTTTCAGCATCAGCGGCGGCACCGCACCGATCAGCACGGCCTTCGCGACCCGCTGCGTGCCGTGCCGGCCGATGTAGTGCGCCACTTCCCCGCCACCTGTCGAATGGCCTACGAGCGTGGCGTCCTGCAAATCGAGGTGTTCGATCAGCGCGGCGAGGTCGTCGGCGTAGGTGTCCATGTCGTTGCCGTCCCACGTCTGCTCCGAGCGGCCATGCCCGCGCCGGTCGTGCGCGATCACGCGAAAGCCCTTGTTGCCGAGGAACATCATCTGCGCGTCCCAGGCATCCGCGCTCAACGGCCAGCCGTGCGAAAACACGATCGGGCGGCCTTTGCCCCAGTCCTTGTAAAAAATGGTCGTACCGTCTTTCGTCTTGATCGTGCTCATCTGCTGACTCCTCGTGGATGAAGTCTGCCGTTGCCGGCAGGTGGATGAAACGTGGCATGGCGTGACGCATGACACGACGCACCGGCAAGTGCGTCGGCTAGGACTATCGATTCGAATAGTGGGAAAAATACGGGAAGACTTGCCGACGGGCGCGCGTGGTTCGGATTTCCGCGCCGGGCGAAGCACTCGCCGCCGACTGCTTGCATGGTAGAAGCAAACGCGCCCTTTAGCCAGCGAAGCGGCCCCTCGCCGGAATTCGCGCTCCGGCTCTCCGCGCAGGCGGCGATCGACTGCGAGCGCGGCGGCCGCGCCATGCTGCAGCGCGGTCGATTGACGCAGTCTGATCGCGCACCGGCACCGCACGCCTGGCGAAGCATTCAGAAAAACTTGATGCCCATCAATGGTTTGCGGTCTTGAAATCGAAAAACCGCGTAAAACAAGGCGGTTTTTTGACGCACGTGGCGTCGCAGCAAAGAGTTCGACCATCCCCTACTCTGGCGCCATCTGCAAAAACGCAGTGCGCACCGACACCGGTCGACGCGCGTAGTCCACCCCGGTGGACATCACGCATATCACGCTCATGACCCCCGCACTATCGGCTTTCGATCTCGCCCGCATTCAGTTTGCGTTCACCGTTTCGTTTCACATCGTGTTCCCCGCGCTCAGCATCGGCCTCGCCAGTTTCATCGCCGTCCTCGAATGGCGTTGGCTGAAAACCGGCAAGGCGTACTACAAAGATCTTTGCCTGTTCTGGTCGAAGATCTTCGCAGTGGCCTTCGGCATGGGCGTGGTTTCCGGCGTGGTGATGAGCTATCAGTTCGGCACCAACTGGTCGGGCTTTTCCAGTTTCGCCGGACCCATCACCGGCCCGCTGCTGATGTACGAAGTCATGACCGCCTTCTTTCTCGAAGCGGGCTTTCTCGGCATCATGCTGTTCGGCTGGCAGCGCGTGAGTCCGCGCGCGCATTTCGGCGCCACGCTGATGGTCGCGATCGGCACACTGATCTCGACCTTCTGGATCCTCGCCTCCAATAGCTGGATGCAAACGCCGCAAGGCTTCGAAGTCGTGAACGGACATGTCGTGCCGCTCGACTGGTTCAAGATCATCTTCAATCCGTCGTTCCCGTACCGGCTCGCGCATATGGCGCTGGCGGCGTTCATCGTCGCGGGACTGGTGGTGTCGGCGGTGGGCGCGTGGCATCTGTTGCGCGGAAGGCGCGATCCGGCCGTGAAGAAAATGTTCTCGATGGCGCTCTGGCTGCTGTTGATCCTCACGCCGATCCAGGCGTTCGTCGGCGATCAGCATGGTTTGAATACGCGTGAATATCAGCCGGCCAAGATCGCCGCGATCGAAGGGCTGTGGGACACCGAGAAAGGCGGCACCGCGCTGAACCTGTTCGGCATTCCCGACATGCAGGCGGAGACAACGCGCTACGCCGTGTCGATTCCGCATCTAGGCAGTCTGATCCTCACGCATAGCTGGGATGGCGAGATTCGCGGCCTCAAGGAATTCCCGCCGCAGGACCGGCCGAACTCGACCGTGGTGTTCTGGAGCTTTCGCATCATGGCGGGCCTTGGTGTACTGATGATCCTGATGTCGCTGGTCGCGTGGGTCTTGCGCCGTCGTGAACGTCTGTTCGAATCGAAGTGGTTCCAGCGCTTCGCGGTGGCCATGGGGCCGACCGGTTTCATCACGCTGCTGGCCGGCTGGGTCACCACCGAGGCAGGTCGTCAACCGTGGGTCGTGTATGGCGTGATGCGCACTTCGCAGGCCGTGTCGCCGCTAACCACGCAGCAGGTCGGCATTTCACTGATGACCTTCGTAGCCGTGTACTTCCTCGTGTTCGGCACCGGCATCTACTACATGCTCAAACTGATGCGCTCGGGTCCGGCACTGCCGGGCCAGACGCCGCACGGCGCACCCCACGACACGCCGTCGCGTACGCCGAACCAGACTGCGCGCCGCCCGCTGTCCGCCGTCGATCAGATGATCGACGCTGCCTGAGCCCAACACTTCACTAGCCGCTAGCGAGAAAGACCATGGACGTAACCGTAGTGTGGGCCGCGATCATCGCATTGGGCCTTTTCATGTATGTGGTGCTGGACGGCTTCGATCTGGGGATCGGCATCGTCTTCCCATTCTTCCCCGACGAGAAAGAACGCGACCTGATGATGAACACGGTCGCCCCCGTCTGGGATGGCAACGAGACGTGGCTGGTGCTCGGCGGCGCCGGTCTGTTCGCGGTGTTTCCGGTGGTGTATGCGACCGTGCTCTCCGCGCTGTATCTGCCGCTGATCTTCATGCTCGTGTGTTTGATCTTTCGTGGCGTGTCGTTCGAAATCCGCGCCAAGGCCAATCGCACGAAGCATCTGTGGGACCTGGCGTTCATCGGCGGCTCGGCGGGCGCGACGTTCTTCCAGGGCATCGCCCTCGGTGCATTCCTGCAAGGCATCCCGGTGAACCATGGCGTGTATGCCGGCGACGCCTTCGGCTGGCTCACGCCGTTCAGCCTGCTCACCGGACTCGGGCTCGTGGCGACCTATGCGCTGCTCGGCTGCTGCTGGCTGGTGGCGAAGACCGAAGGCGATCTGCAACGCCGTCTGCATCGCGTCGTGTGGCCGCTTACGCTGGTGCTGCTCGGCTTCATCGCACTGGTCAGTCTGTGGACGCCGCTGCAGGACCCGACCATCGCGCAGCGCTGGTTCCACGACAACCTGTTCTACCGTCTCCTGCCGGTGCCGTTCCTCGTGGCCGTGTGCGCGTTCTTCATGTATCGCGCGGTACGGGACCGGCATCACAACACGCCGTTCGCGCTGGCCCTGCTACTGGTGCTGCTCGGCTACGCGGGACTGCTGGTGAGTCTCTGGCCGTATGCGATTCCGTCGAGCATGACGCTGTGGGACGCGGCCGCGCCGCGCTCCAGCCAGATGTTCACGCTGGTCGGCGCAGCGGTGATTCTGCCGATCATCATCGCCTATACGACGATGGGTTACTGGGTATTTCGAGGCAAGGTGCGTCATGGCGACCAACATCACTATCATCACTGAACGGACGCGCAAGCTGCCCGGCTGGCTCTGGTTCGTCGCGCTATGGTGCTTCGGCGTGGGCTCGGCGATGTCGCTCGGTTTCGCGTTCAAGCTTCTGATGAATGCGACGTTATTTGCGATCAGATAAGCTGGGTTTCGGCACGTTCCGATCTGCTGCGCATAAGCTGCTCGCCCGGGTTTGTGCGGCTTCAAAAACGGGGTTCGCGGCTCGTCTACCTAGCAAGCCGGAACCTATGCGCGGGAGACCTGCCTTAGACTTGAGCGCGACCGAACGCGACCATCATGCGGTGCATGGAACGACCCGGCGATCATACAAATAGAACGACAGTGGCGCGGCGAGCCGGAACAGGCGCCGCCGCGCCATCTGCGGGCCTGAGAATCGCGGGATAGCCGGCAATGATGCGATTCACGAGAATAGAAGTAAAACGAGACCCTGTAACAGCGCGCCGCCCAGGCGCGCAGGCCCGACTCGCGGAGACATCATGAAGTTTCTTGTGGCCGACGACCATGAACTGATCCGGCAAGGCGTCAAAAGCATGCTGCGCGGACTCGACCCCGACGCCCAGTTCGACGAAGCCGATAGCTGGGAGACGCTCGCCGCAGCCGCGCGCCCGGACGCCGACCACGATCTGGCGATCGTCGATCTGCATATGCCGGGCATGAGCGGCGCTTCGTCGCTCGAGGTGCTGTTGAAAGCGAATCCCGCGTTACCGTTGGTGGTGTTATCCGCCGAGGAATCGCCCGACGAGATGCGCGCGGTGCTGGCCGCCGGCGCGCTCGGCTTCGTGCCGAAGCGACAGCCCGCCAGCGTCATGCTCAAGGCGATCGAACTGGTGCTGTCCGGCGGCGCGTATGTGCCGATGGAAGCGCTGAGCCTGCTGGGTTCGCGCGATGCGCAAGCTGCGCCGGCGCGCGCCGAGGTTGTGCCGGAGTGGTCCGCGCAGCCGGTGGCGCAGGCAACAGCGATCACTGAACCCATCACGCAGATCCAGGCGCTCCAGCCGCATCAGCAGCACTTGCTGGAGAACCTGTCGCCGCGTCAGCAGGACATCATGCGGCTCGTGCACCGGGGTTGGACCAACAAGATGATCGCGCGCGATCTGGGTGTCGCGGAAGGCACGGTCAAGGTGCATCTGTCGGTGATCTTCCGGGCGCTGGGCGTGCACAACCGGTCCATGGCGATCGCGGTGATCAACGGCTGGCTGGAGGCCGGTAAGACGCTTTAAAAAGCGGCGGCGTCACCCAACACCGCCCCGGCACCGTCTACTTTTGCGGCTCGCTCTGCGGCGAGATCGGTTGCGACTGGCGGCCTGTTTCGCGCGTCAACGGATTCGCCGCCGACGACTCGACGCCAGCTTTCACGAGCGCGCTTTGCGCTGCATCGTCCTCCGGCGTGGCGCGCAATGCCGCTGTGGCCACCGCCCGTCCCTTATCCAGTTCCGCCTGCTGCCACAGCATTTCCAGCGTGCGACGCAACCGCGCGGGCGTGACCGGCTTATGCAGCACAGGAATCCCCTGCAAGGCGAGCGCCGCCAGTTCCGCCGACGCCATATCCCCCGTAATCAGCAATGTCACCACGTTGTCGTGACCCGCGCGCGTCAGCACATTGCGCACCGCCGCCAGCGCCTGCGCGCCGGTGCGATGATTGGCGAGCTGGTAATCGCACAGGACGGCGTCCGGCACGAAGCCCTCTTCCAGCGCGACCAGCGCGTCGACCTCGTCGCGTGCGCCTCGCACGCTGCAGCCCCAACGTCCCAACAGACTGGAGAGTCCTTCGAGAATCGACGGATCGTCGTCGATACACAGCACGTGCCGCCCTTGCGCCGACGGGCCGCCGGCCACCGCTTCGTTCAGGCTCGCCACGATGCCGCCGACTTCGCCCGCCTGCACCGGCAAGCGGAACACCGAGCCGCGCCCCGGCGCGGAGCGCAACTGCAACTCGCCGCCCAGCATGCCGACCAGCCGCTTGACCGTCGGCAGACCGAGACCATGCCCCTGGCGGGCATCGCGTTGTGGATTGGCGACCTGATAGAACTCTTCGAAAACCCGCTCGTGCTCCTCGACGGGAATGCCGATGCCGGAATCGCGCACCTCGATATAACCGCCCGATGATCGCCCCGCGCGTCGGAAGCCCAGCCAGATCGCGCCCTCTTCGGTATAGCGCACCGCGTTCGACAGCAGATTGCTCAGCACGCGCTCGAGCAACACAGGATCGTCGTGCACCACCATCGTGGTCGGCGCGATGCGCAGCGCAAGCCCTTTCGCCGCGGCCTGCGGACGATACTGGCTGCCGACCCGCTCGAACAGTTCGGAAAGCCGGAAATGCAGCCGGATCACCTGGGTCACGCCACTTTCGAGCCTGGCCAGATCGAGCACCTGATTGAACAGCTGATTCAAGGCTTCGACGTTGTAGACGATATGTTCGGCAGTCTTCGCGTGTTGCGTGGGCGTGGCCGCCGCGTCGTTGAGCGACGCCGCCAGCAAACCGATCGCATGCAAGGGCTGGCGCAAATCGTGACTGGCGGCCGCGAAAAATCGCGTTTTGGCGAGGCTCGCTTCTTCGGCGACGTGTTTTTGCGCCGCCAGCGACTCCGCCAGATATTGCTGATCGACGCGCGCCTGCACGACTTGCCGGAACAGCTTGCGATAGCTCAGCGCATAGACGTTGATCGCGCAAAAGAAAAACGCGAGGACGATGGCGAGAATCGTGCGATCGAAGGTGTGCGAGCCGAAGTGCAGCACGATCGACGGAAACAGCAGGAACGGAATCGCGGTGGAAAAGTTAAGCAGGTCGAAACCATTCGACATGAACACGCCGGCGGCCAGGGTAACGAGCATCACCGTATGCAGCAGCGGCAAATCCGTTTGCGGACTCTGGAACGCGAACCACACCGCGATCCCCGGCATGCTGTAGAGCAGCACGCCGCGCAGCGCGTGCAGATAAATCCAGCCGCGCGGCGAGACGAGTTGCGGATAACGCCGGTTGCAGATCCACAGCGCGAGACTGGCGCAATTGGTGGCCGCATAAAAACTGAAGCACGCGATGAAAAGCGGCGGCGACGGTATGGTCGGCCAATAGATGCCCACCAGGACCGCGATTGAAAACCAGTGCGAAAAGAACGCGATCGGATCCTGCGCGTAGAGCACGCGCACCAGGTCTTCGTCGATTGCACGCTGGATAGGATCGGCCCGCATTGAGCGGTCTCCTTGTCGGGCACGGCAAATTCGGTGAGGGGAGCGCGCGGGCGCCCAGGCATGGTGCCGGATTTCAGCGCTGCATTCTGGTGCAAAGGCGGTATTTCTTCAGATGAATAACGCGCGATTGGCTGGAATAGCGCGATTTTCCGGATGGTTTACCCGGCAGTTTACCCATCAGCTACCACTTAATCCATATATGACGAATCGCCGGCGCCAACCATACTGGATTCACATTCCAGCGCGGCCGCAACTCTCCAGCGACTCTTCACCGCCTCCCCCGCGAGGCTCACCGCGCTTCAGCCTTAACCCCTACGGAGGTTTTCATGGGCGCAGTTCCGAGCCACGCGTTTGTCCGCAATCTCGACGATGCCATCCTGCCCGACCTGTGGCGCCGGCGCACTCGGTTGTCCAACGACGAAATGGTGTCGATGGTCGAACTGGTCAAGCGCGCACTGCGCACCTATCACCCGCTCGAGTTGCAGGCACTCGGCGAAGATAAGGAAGAACTCGTCGCGCAGTTCATCTACGCCAAAGTCCTGCGCCTCGCGCCCGGTCACACCGAAACCAACGCCTGTGCCGAGAGCGCGCCGTCCAACGGCTTTGCCCTGTGCGCCTATTTCCGCCGCTATCTGATCGACTGCCTGCGCAGCGCCGGCCATCAGCGCAACGTGTCGATGGAAAACGAAGGCATGGCGCAGGAAATCGATCTGCACGCGCATGCGCTCGAAGATCCGGTGGAAAGCGTGCTGCTGCAATACGGCCTCGACGAACAGCGCGTGCGCGGCGCGGCGCGCGACTTTATCGACAGTCTCGACGAACCCGAGCGCATCGTGCTGGCGGGCAGCCTCGGCTGGTGCTCGGAAGGCAAAGGAGGTTTGTCGGCAGTCGCGGCTCAGCATCGGGTGCCCTCGTATCACTATCGCGCCGTCAAACTCGGCGTCACCATGAAAAAGACGGCCGGCGTCGAGGATTTTTCCAATACCAAGATTGGCCGCTGGCTCACGGACGTGCTCGGCATCGAGATCGACATCGACAATCGCGACGCCATTCTGCTCGCGCTGAACCTGCTCGCCGCCGAATCGAGCGACAGCGAGATGAACGAAGCCGCCGCGTAACCGATCAGCGCGCAAGCACGGTGCGAGCGCCGCGTACGTGAGCGGATTGCTTCGCGCGCCACGTACGATGCGCCTTTTTTTGTGATTGCATATTACCTACGATAAAAAAGCCGCGATGACCGGCCGTCTTTCCTCTGACGTTATACCAACGTCCTGTTTCAATTCCCCGCATTGCATTCCAGACAGACGAGGTGGTCTCGATGAACCGCTTATCCAGCGTCGCGACGGCGATCCAGGCGCATTACGAGGTGCTCGTGGTGGGTTCCGGCTATGGCGGCGCGATTGCCGCAAGCCGCATGGCGCGGGCCGGCCGTAGCGTCTGCGTGCTCGAACGCGGACGCGAATTCATGGCCGGCGAGTATCCGCGCGACGCTTTTCACGGCGCCGCGCAGATCCAGTACAACCTCGCCGACCATCACCTCGGCTCGCCACTGGCGTTGCTCGAAGTGCATGTGAACGATGACATCAATGCCGTGGTCGGCTGCGGACTCGGCGGTACCTCGCTCATCAACGCGAATGTCGCGCTCGAAGCCGATCCTCGGCTCTGGGACGATCCGCGCTGGCCCGCCGCGCTGCGTGCCGACAAGGACGGCCGCGACACCGGCTACACGCGGGCGCGGGCGATGCTGCAACCGTCGCCCGTCCCCCAGGATTTTCCGACTCTGCCGAAATTGCAGGCGCTCGAGAAATCGGCGCAGGCGCTCGGCATGGAAGACCGCTTCAGCCGTCCGCCGATCACCGTCACTTTCGAGAACCGCATCAACGCCGCCGGCGTCGAGCAGAAGGCTTGCGTCGGTTGCGGCGATTGCAATTCGGGCTGCAATTACGACGCGAAGAATTCGACCCACATGAACTATCTGCCCGACGCCGTCGCCCACGGCGCGCAGATTTTCACGGGCGCCGCAGTCCATTCGGTGGTGCGCAACGCGGCCACGCAAAAATGGACGGTGGGTTATCAGCTAGTGCGGCTCGGCCGCGAAATCTACGACGCGCCCGATCTGTTCGTCAGCGCCGATATCGTTATCGTGTCGGCCGGCACGATCGGCTCGACAGCGCTGCTGCTGCGCTCGCGCGAGTTGGGCCTGCACGTCTCCGACGCGCTCGGCACGCATTTCACCAGCAACGGCGACGTGCTCTCCTTCGCCTATAACACCGACGTGCCGATCAACGGCGTCGGCTGGGGCACGCACCCACCGGGCGAGATTGCGCCGGTGGGACCGACCATCACGGGTCTTATCGATCATCGCAACACGGAGAACGTGCGCGATGGTTTCGTCATCGAAGAAGGCTCGCTCGCCGGGGCGGTCGGCGAGGGACTTCTGGCGGCGTTCGGTGCCGTCGCGCCGGAGTTGGGCGTCGACGTCGGCGGCCCACGCTCGTTTCACGACAAGCTCGCCTACGACGCACGGGTCATCGAGAGCGTGCTGCGCGGCCCGTATCACGGCGCGCTCAACCACACGCAAAGCTATCTGGTGATGGCGCACGACGACGAAAAGGGCAAAATTTCCGTGGACGCCAAGGGCCAGCCGCGTATCGACTGGAAAAACGCAGCCGGGCAACCGATCTACCAGACAGTGCAGAACGTCCTCATGCAGGCGACGGTCCCGCTCGGCGGCAAGTATCTGCGCAATCCGATCACCACGAAGATCCTCGGCAATCGCACCGTCACCGTGCATCCGCTCGGCGGCTGCGGCATGGGCGAGGACGCCGAGCACGGCGTGATCGACCATATGGGCCGCGTGTTCAGCGATGCCACGGGCAACGCCGTGCACGACGGCCTGTATGTGATGGACGGCGCGGTCATGCCGATATCGCTCGGCGTCAATCCGCTGCTGACCATTTCGGCGTTGGCCGAACGCAACTGCGCGCTGCTCGCGGCCGAGTACGGGTGGAATATCGACTACGCGTCGAGCGGCGCCGGCAGCGCGCCGCCTCAGCGGAAGATCGGCCTGCGTTTCACCGAAACCATGGTCGGCACCTACACGCCCGCCGTCGCCGGTCAGGTCGCCACCAGTCCGATCGAATTCACGCTGACCGTCGAATCCGACGACCTCGCCGAGCTGATCGGCAATCCGGATCATCTGGCGCAAACCGCCGGTACGTTGACCTGTGCGGCGCTGTCGGCGCAACCCATGACGATCTCGCACGGCACCTTCAATCTCTTCATCGTGAATCAGTCGGACGTGGACGAGCGCAACATGAATTACCGCATGACGCTCAGCTCCACCGAAGGCAAGACGTACTATCTGAGCGGCAAAAAAATCATCACGCGCTCCTCACCGATCAATCTTTGGACGCAAACCAATACGATGTATGCCGAGATTCGTGACTCGGCGCTCGCGGATGCACCCGTGATCGGCACCGCGACGCTGATCATCACGCCGGAGAATTTCCTCAGGCAGCAACGCACGCTCGAAGTAACCAATACGCCCGACCTGAAAACGCGGCTCGAATGGACCTTGAAGTTCGGCAAGTTTTTTGCGGGCGTCCTCTTCACGGAATACGGCGGCGTGGCCGCGCCGCTGCAGTTTTTCGACACCGAAGCGCAGCCGCGCCTCAAGCGCGCATTACGCGCGCCGGCACCGCAAATCGTCTTCTTCAATACGCCCGATGGGACGATGCTGAAGCTCACGCGTTTCAACGACCCGACGAAAAAAGCCGGACGACCGCTGCTGCTGATTCACGGTTCAGGCGTATCGAGCCGCATTTTTTCCACCGACCTGATCGGCACCAACCTGGTCGAATACCTGCATGCAGGCGGCTACGACGTGTGGCTCCTGGATCTGCGCGTCAGCATCGAATTGCCGAGCGTGCTCGTGCCGACCAATGTGGACAAAGTGGCCCGCGAGGACATTCCGGGCGCTGTCGCCAAAGTACGCGAGTTGACCGGTGCGGCGGAGATTCAGGTGGTGGGCCACTGCATGGGCGGGCTTGCGCTGAGTATGGCGCTGCTCGACGGACTCAAAGGCGTGCGCTCGGCGGTGATTTCGCAGGTCTCGGCGCATCCCGTGCCGGGGACACTCGAGAAGATCAAGTGCGGTCTGCATATCCCCGGCATCATGGACTTTCTCGGCGTGCGCGATCTGACTGCCTACACCAGGGACGATTCGTGGCCCGCCAATCTGCTCGACGAAGCACTGCGGCTCTATCCGCTCGATCACGACGAAGGCTGCGGCAATCCGATCTGTCATCGGGCGACCTTTTTATACGGCCTGCTCTACGAACACGCGAAATTAAGCGAGACGCTGCATTCGAATTTGCAGGAATTGCTCGGCGTACACGACGTCGGCGTGTTCAAGCATCTGGCCGCGATGGTGCGTGCCGGTCATGTAGTCGATGCCGAAGGTCGCGACGTCTATTTGACCGGCTCCGACGGCATGCGAGGATTGGAGGGGATGCGTCTGCCGATCGGCTTTATCCATGGCGAGAAAAATGAAACCTATGTGCCGAAAAGCACCGAACTCACCTACGCGTTACTGACGAGTCAGTTTCCCGAGCAACCCTACGAACGGCACATCATTCCGGGCTATGGACACATCGACTGCATTTTCGGCAAAGACGCTTCGGTGGATGTTTATCCGGTGATCGCGAAGTATCTGGACGCGCATTGACCGCAGCTCGATGCCGCATTGAGTCGATTCGACAGGCGCGTGCACACCACGCGCGGCCTTCCGATTACTATCCCGGCACCCGCCTGGTGAACCGGTTGCGGGTGCGTCTCCAGCGGCCCTCATGTATCGTACGTATGACGGCTCTACCGGCGCGGCCGGTGATCCCGTCGTTACCTTCTCCTTCTGCCTGACTTTTCCATTCGACCGTCACGTTCAATTTCATGAAATCCTTTTTCCTGCCGCTGTTCACCGCTGGTTTGCTGGGCTGCGCCGTCGCCACTCCAACCGTGCAGGCAGCCGAGCTGCGCGTCATGAGTTCAGGCGGATTCACCGCCGCCTACAAACTGCTCGGCCCCAGGTTCACGCAATCCACCGGCAACACGCTCGACACCATCCTCGGGCCGTCGATGGGCAAATCGCCCGAAGCCATTCCGAACCGGCTTGAACGCGGCGAACCCGCGGACGTGGTCATCATGGTCGGTTACGCGCTCGACGATCTCATCAAGCAAGGCAAGGTCATTCCAGGCTCGCGCGTCGAACTGGCCGATTCGCGCATCGGCATGTCGGTGCGCGACGGCGCAGCGAAGCCGGATATCAGTTCCGTGGCGGCGCTGAAGGACACCCTGCTTCACGCGAGGTCGATTGCCTATTCCGACAGCGCAAGTGGCGTGTATATCGAACGCGAGCTGTTCAAGCGGCTGGGCATCGAGGATCAGGTGAAGGGCAAGGCGAAGATGATTCCGAAGATCCCGGTGGCCTCGGTGGTGGCCAACGGCGACTATGAAGTCGGCTTTCAGCAGGTCAGCGAATTATTGCCGGTGCCCGGCGCTTCGTTCGTCGGCAAGATTCCGGAGTCGGTGCAATCCGTGACACGTTACGCCGCCGGCATTCCGGTGGGCGCACCGCATCCGCAGGAAGCGAAGGCGCTGCTCGACTATCTGGCCTCGCCGGCCGCGCAAGCCGACGTCCGCTCCACTGGAATGGACTCGGTGACAACGCATTGAGATAGCATCAAAAAAGCTTGCCCGGATTCAGGATGCCATGCGGGTCGAGCGCGCGTTTGATCGCGGCCATCGCGGCCAACTCCGCGGGCGAGCGCGAGATCGGCAGGAACGCGCGCTTGAGCAGCCCGATGCCATGTTCGGCCGACACCGATCCATGCAGCGGCCCAAGCATCTCGTACACGAACGCGTAGACCGCATGATGATCGACGCCGGGGATCGAATGGCCGTCCACCGTCACGTGCAGATTCGAATCGCCGATATGCCCGAAGAAATACGACGCATTGCCGGGCCAGCGCTGATCGAGCGCGGCGCGGCAACGGTCGACGAACGCGCCGATCCCGCCGATCGGCAGACTCACGTCGAAGTTGATCGCATCGAGCCGCACGGGAAACTCCGCCGTGCATTCGCGAATCGCCCACAACGCTCGCACATCGGCGACCGATTGAGCGATCACCGCGTCGCGGATCGCGCCCGCGTCGAGCGCTTCGGTCAGCGCGGCGGAAAAGCGCTCGCCGTCATCGCCCGGATCGAAGCTCGCGTGTTCTATCAGCGCGTACAGCGGATGCGCGTCGGCAAACGGCGAACGCGTACCGGTCAGCTTCACGCCGAAATCGTAGAAGTCCGGCCACATGATCTCGAACGCACCGATGTCATTGCCAAAGCGCGTCGCCAGACGGCGTAGCAAGCTCACCGCCGCGTCGTAACCGTCGAGCGCGACCAGCGCCGTGTGCCGCGCCGCCCGCTGCGGATGAAGCCGCAACACCGCGCGCGTGATCACGCCGAGCGTGCCTTCGGAACCGATGAACCAGTGCTTCAGGTCGTAGCCGGTATTGTTCTTGACCATCTTGCCGAGCGAAGTCAGCACGTCGCCATTGGCGAGCACCACTTCGAGCCCCAGCACCTGATCGCGTGCAGTGCCCGACTGGATCACGCGGTTGCCGCCCGCGTTGGTCGCGAGATTGCCGCCGATCTGGCACGAGCCGCGCGCGCCGAGATCGAGCGCGAGTTCGAAGCCGGCTTCCGCGGCGGCCTCCTGGGCCGCCTGCAAGGTCGTGCCGGCCAGAACGGTCAGCGTGGCGGAGGCCGCGTCGAGTTCCTCGATTCCGCTCATGCGTTCGAGCGACAACGCGATATCCGCAGCGCGAGCGATCGCGCCGCCCGCGAGGCCGGTCATGCCGCCCTGCGGGACCACCGGTTGATGCGCCGCGTGGCAAATCGCCAGCGCGCGCGCCACGTCTTGCGTGCTGCGCGGCAATAGCACAGCGGCTGGCCGGGTTGGTGCGTGACGCGTCCAGTCGGTCAGCGCGCGTTCGCTAATTTGTTCGCCGACGCGCACCGCGTCGTCACCGAGTGCCGCGCGCAATGCATCGAGCGTCGAGGCAAGCGGCGCTGCGCCGATCGCCGGGTTGTTATCTGTCATGCGGGAGTTCCTTGCGTGCCTTCCAGTGCTTTCTTCTTGCGATAACCCATCGAGTCGTTGATCCGACCGAGGATATAGTCGCCCGCGGCGACCGGCTGATACTTGAGATCCGCGTCGCTCGTGCCCAATTCACGCGGATCGACAAGCGCGCCGTAGGTAGGATCATAAAACGTCGCGATCGAATAGCGCTCGCGCCCCGATGCATTGATCACGCGATGCAGCGTGGAACGGAAACGGTCGTTGGTCCAGCGCGCCAGCAGATCGCCCACGTTCACGACGAAGCTGCCTTCGACCGGCGGCGCATCCACCCACGTGTCGTTGGCGATCTCGCGCACCTGCAGGCCGCCCACCTGATCCTGCCACAGCAAAGTGATGCAACCGTAGTCGGTATGCGGCGCGACGCCGAACTGATCGTCGTCCGGTTGAGGCGGCTGCGGCGGATAGAAGACCATCTGGGTGCGCTGCATGCGTTTGGCGTAGCGCGGCGCGAAGAAATGTTCATCGACACCAAGACTCAGCGCGACCGCGCGCAACAGGTCGGCACCGCACGCAGCAACCGCTTCATAGTAGCCATGAAGCGCGGGACGCAAGGACGGCATGAAGTCGGGCCAATTGTTCGGCCCGCGCAGCGCCTGACCGGCCAGCACGTCCGGATCGTCCTCGGGCAACTCGAGGCCGATGCTGAAGAACTCCTTGTAGTCGGGACGACTGGCCTGGTACATGGTGGCGTCGCCGAGCGCATTGAAACCGCGATGCCGATGATTGACCGCCGCGCGCCGTTTCGTTTCCGCTGGGAACGCAAAGAAACCGCGCGCCGCCGCGGCCGCTGCATCGATCGTCGTTTGCGGTACGCCGTGATTGACGATATAGAAAAAGCCGATGGTGGTGCACGCCTCGCGAATTTGCTCCGCCACACGTTGCAAGGCCTGCGGATCGCCCGCGCCCACGCCGGCGAGATCGATGATCGGAATGCGGGTCATGGACATCGTGTAGCTCCTGGAAGTGCCGGGTCTATCCACTGACGAAAGTGCTGCGACGACCGTCTGCAAGGAGAGGATCGCACTCGCGCCTTGCAGTTGTATATACCGCCAAAAGCGCTACCGCAAGTTGCAGGACGAGCCTGCACGCCAGGGCTTTTCTCTACCCGCGCGTTTATTTATTTCGCGTAAAAAACGCGGTATATACTGCCTCGCATGACTCGCGCCGAGCCCGGCTTGTGAACCGTTTTTTGCGCGGCACCGCTTTGCCAACTGGAGAATCCCATGAGCATCCTTGCAGGCTGGAAGTGTCGTCTGGTTATGCTGGCCTTGTGCGCGACGAGCGTCGCCGCACACGCCGAAGATCAACTCGCCAAAGTGAAGAAAGCCGGCGAACTGGTGGTCGGCACCGAGATGCAATTCGCGCCGTTCGACTTCCTCGAAAACGGTCAGCAAGCGGGCTTCAACAAGGACCTGTTCGCCGAAGTCGGCAAGGAAATGGGCGTCAAGGTGCGCTTTATCGACCTGCCGTGGCCGAGCGTACTGCCGGGTCTCGAAGCCGGCAAGTTCGACATGGTCGGCGGCCCGCTCACGGTCACCAAGGCCCGCATGGAGCGCTACACGTACACGCTGCCGATCGCGGACGCCACCGACGCGCTGCTCAAACGCGCGAACGATGCGTCGGTCAAGCAATCGTCGGACATTGCCGGCAAGACGGTCGGCGCGGGCAAAGGTTCGGCGCAGCTCGATCAGCTGAAGACCTACGTCGCCACCTTGCCGAAGCCGCCTGAAATCCGCGAATACGTCGACAACAATCAGGCTTACGCCGACCTTGCGGCTGGCCGCATCGCGGCCGTCGCCAACTCGATGACCAACATCGCGTATGTGGCCAAGCAGCGTCCGGAAGCGTTCGCCGTGGTGCAGCCGCCGTTCGGCGCGAAGGTCTACTTCGCTTACTGCCTGCGCAAGGACGCCGACAGCAAACCGCTCGCCGACGCCTTCAATGCCGCGCTCGTGAAGATGAATAAAGACGGACGTCTTGCGACGCTGCAGAAGAAATGGTTCGGTGTGGCGATGGACGCGCCGACCACCATGCCGACGCCGAACTACTGATCGCCGCATCCCGTTCTATCGACTGCGCCACCCATGTTCAGCGCGACCGTCTTCCTCCAGGGCTTGCCGCTGCTGCTGCACGCGGCACTCGCCACCATCGGCATTTCGCTGACGGGTCTGCTGATCGGCTTCTTCGTGGCAATCGGCGTGTGCGCGGCGCGGCTTTCGCCGAATCGCACGGCCCGCATGTTCGGCGGCGCGTATGTGTTCTTCTTTCGCGGCGTGCCGATGCTCGTGCAGTTGCTGCTGGTCTACTATCTTCTGCCGTTCGCGGGTATCAACGTGTCGCCGGTGGTGGCGGCGATCAGCGCCGTGTCGCTCTGCTCCGCGTCGTATATCGCCGAGATCCTGCGCGGCGGTTTTCTCAGCATTGCGCCGGGTCATCTCGAAGCGGCACGCATGCTCGGGCTCTCGCCCTTCGACATGTTGCGTCGCATTCTCGTGCCGCAAGCATTCCGTCTGACGCTGCCGTCGCTCGTCAATGAAATGGTGCTGCTCATCAAGGCGTCGTCGCTGATTTCCGTGGTGGGTGTCGCCGAAATCACGCGCACCGCGCAGAACATCGCGGCCAGTACCTATCGGCCGCTGGAAGCCTATCTCGCGGCCGGGCTGATCTACTTCGTGATCTGCGGCGCACTCGCGCTGGTCGCGCACGCCGCCGAATACCGCCTGCAGCACGCCTGACCGACCTAGAGCCCACGCCATGCAAAAGCTCGATCCGACCGTCATCACGCACAACCTTCAGCCGATCGCGGCAGGCCTTGCCACGACGCTCGGCAGCTGGGCGGCGGGCGTGGCGATCGGCATCCTGATCGGCTTTCTGATCGCGGTACTGCAACTCTTCTGCGGACGCTGGGTGCGCGGCCTGCTGCGCTTCTATATCGAACTGTTTCGCGGCACGCCGTTTCTGGTGCAACTGTTCCTGCTTTATTACGGCGGCCCGTCGATCGGTCTCACGCTCGAACCCATGACGGCCGGCGTGCTCGGCCTGGGGCTGTACGGCAGCGCGTATTTCGCCGAAGCGTTCCGCTCGGGCTTTCAATCCGTCCCGCCGGGTCATCTCGAAGCGGCCTCCTGTCTTGGACTCACGCGCTGGCAAACGGTGCTGCGCATTCAGGTGCCGCAAATGCTGGTGCTGATCGTGCCGGCACTCACGAATCTGATCATCGTCTTGAGCAAGGAGACAGCGGTGCTGTCCATCGTCACCGTGCCGGAACTCACCTTCGTGCTGACCGGCATCGGCTCGGCCACCTTTGCTTTCGTCGAAACACTGCTGATGCTGTGCGTGTGCTATCTCGCACTGGTCGAACTGACCTCGCGAGTGGGCATGTGGGCCGAAACCCGTATCGCACGCTTCATGGCATGAACGGAATCCGGACACTTTTATGAACGCCCTCGCCGACGTGCCCTCCTCCGCTTCCACCCGCGCCGTCGCGACGCCGCCTGGCGCGCCGCTGATCGAAGTACGCGACCTGCGCAAACGCTTTGGCGAAGTCGAGGTGCTGCGCGGCGTCGATCTCGAGATCGCGCGCTCCGAGGTGGTGTGCATCATCGGTCCGTCGGGCTCGGGAAAGAGCACGCTGCTGCGTTGCCTCGCCGCGCTCGAAACCTACGATCAGGGCGACGTGCGCATCGAAGGCGAGTTGCTCGGCTATAGCGAACGCAACGGCAAACGCGTGCGCGCCTCGCAGGGCGACATCAATCGCGTACGGCGCAACGTCGGCATGGTGTTCCAGCAATTCAATCTATGGCCGCACATGACGGCGCTCGGCAACGTAATGGAAGCCTTGCTGCGTGTACGCCATCTGTCGCGCGACGAAGCACGCCGTCGCGCCAACGGCATGCTCGAAACCGTGGGCCTCGCGCACAAGGGCGACGCCTATCCCGCGAAGCTCTCCGGTGGTCAGCAGCAACGCGTGGCGATTGCCCGCGCGCTCGCGATGGAGCCGCACATCATGCTGTTCGACGAGCCGACCTCGGCGCTCGATCCGGAACTCGTCGGCGAAGTACTGCAGGTGATGAAGCAACTTGCGCGCGACGGCATGACCATGGCGGTGGTGACACATGAAATGGGCTTCGCCGCACAGGTCGCCGACAAGGTCATGTTCATCGACCAGGGCCGCATCGCCGTGCAGGGCAAGCCGCACGACGTCTTTCACGACGCCGGGCAACCTCGCTTGCGGCAGTTCCTGCAGAACTACTTCGACCGCAACGCCTTCTGGGCGCGCGGACCCGAGGGCGCGGAGCCGTTATGAGCACGCGCCTGTCGCTGCCCGCCGCCCGCGACGCGCCGGCCGCGCGCTACGAGCAGGTCAAGCACCATATCCGCCAGATCATCGATTCGGGCGCGCGCCAGGCGGGCGAACGCCTGCCCTCCGAACTCGACCTGGTCGCGACACTCGGCGTATCGCGTATGACGGTGAATCGCGCACTGCGTGAGCTCACCGACGAAGGCCTTGTTACGCGCATCTCCGGGGTCGGTACTTTCGTCGCGCAAACCAAGCCGCAATCCACGCTGCTGATGATCGCCCACATCGGCGACGAAATCCGTTCGCGTGGCCACGAATACCGCTACGACACGGTGCTGTCGCAACGCGAAACCGCCTCGGTGATGGTGTCCAATGCGTTAGGACTCGCGCCGGGCGCGTCGGTGTTTCATGTGATCTGCGTGCATCGCGAGAATGGATTGCCGGTGCAACTCGAAGACCGCTACGTCAATCCGGCGATTGCACCGGCGTTTTTGCAGCAGGATTTTGCGGCGACCCGGCCGTCGGAATATCTGTTCGAGATCGTGCCGGCGCACGACGTCGAGCATGTGGTCGACGCGGGGCTGCCGACGCGCGCCGAGGCCGATCTGCTCGAAATCCGTCCCGAGGAACCGTGCCTCACGCTGATGCGTCGCACGTGGACGAGCGGCGTGGCGGTGACCTTCGCGCGTTTCGTCCACCCTGGCTCGCGCTACCGGCTCGGCTGCCGCTTCACGCCGGATCTATCGCAGCGTCAGGGCTAAAAACACGCACTGCCCGGACGCCGCCGCCAACCACGCTAGACGTTTCCGGCCAGATGAAAACGCGACGCCGGATGCCATAGCCGCACCGACGTCGCCACATCGTCGCCGACCCACGTGCGACGCCATAGCTGCAGACACGGCTCGCCGATCTCCATCGCCAGATGCCGGCGCACGTAAGCGTCGGGCTTTTGCGCGTAGATGCGAAAATCGGCGCGCTGGATCGGCGCGAGCCGCACCATGTAGTGATTCGGCGTTTCGACCGTGAAGTCCTGTTGCAGGTACTCGGGAAACACCTTGGGATTGACGTAGCGATCCTCGTACTGGATCGGTTCGCCTTCTTCGCTGTGCACGATGCACGAGTGAAACGCCGGGCCGCTTACGAGACCGAGCGCTTCGAGCGCCTGAGGATCGTCGCTGGGTTCGAGCGTCAGCACGCCAGCCGAATGACGATGACCGCGCGCGGCGATTTCATCGGCGATATTGCGGATTTCCAGTACGGTCGATTCATAGCGCTGCGGCGCCACGAAGGTGCCCGAGCCTTGCACGCGTGTCAGCACGCGTTCGGTGGTGAGTTCGCGCAGCGCACGCGACACCGTCATGCGCGCCACGCCGAACTCTTTGACCAGTTCCGTTTCGGACGGAATCAGGCCGCCCGGTTTCCAGTCGCCGGCACTGATGCGCCTGACGACATAGCGCTTGATCTGTTCGTAAGCGGGCATGGCCCGCACCGGCGTCTCCGGGTTGCGATGCTCGCGTGCTTCGGTGTCCGCGGTTTGCGCGTGTGTAGTTGTATTCATTCCGACCTCGTGGGTGGTACGCGGTTGTACTCGGGGGTGACCAGTTGTACACCTTGACCGGCTAGCCGACGGATAAGCCCGCGCACCGGCTTTGTCTCCATCATGCCATGTGGGCCGCAGCCTGTGCGTCGTTGATCGCCATGCCACCTTTCGTCGTACGCACACCATTCGCAGCGGCGAGATTCGCGACCGTTGCGCGTGCGAGCAAGCCAGTGTTGTCAGCGGATGTGGCCGGGCGCGGCCCAATCTGACCTGGGTTCGGCAACGGCGGCGGCGCCTGGTCGGCGATCATGCGAAACGCGATGCTCATGTCGTCGGCGAGCGGGCGATCGTCGCGGTAAGTCGGCACGACACCGCGCACGCGTTGCCAGAGCGCATGCGTGTGCGGCGCGCTCGGCGCGTCGATGCTTTGCAGGTCGTAGGCTTGCGCCGCGGCCAGCAGTTCGATTGCGACGATACGTCCGGCGTTGTCGATGATCTCCAGTGCTTTTAGCGCAGCAGGCGTGGCGTGGCACAGATGATCTTCCTGCAGCCCCGAGGTGATGCCGCCATCGAGGCTGGCCGGCAGCGCAAGACGCCGGTTCTGCGCCACCAGCGAGGCCGCCGTGTACTGCGCGATCATGAAGCCGGAACAGGTGCCGCCCGGCTCCGCGAGAAAGGCCGGCAAGCCGCTCACGAGCGGATTCACTAGCCGGTCGAGACGCCGTTCGGCCATCGCGGCGACTTGCGCGATCGCGGTGGCGAGGCTGTCCATGGCGAGTGCGATCGACGCACCCACCGCGTGCGCTTGCGAATAGACGCGCGGGTCGTCCGGCGTGCCGGCGACGATCGGGTTATCGGTGATCGACGCGAGCTCGCGATTGACGACTTCGGCGGTGGCCGTCAGCACGTCGCGCGCGGCGCCGTGCACGTGAGGAATGGTCCGCATGCTCAGCGGGTCTTGCGTGCGTTGACCGATTACGGCCGCGAGAATGCCACTATCGGTGAGCGCAATGCGCATCCGTGCGCCGACCAGATTCAGGCCGGGCGAAATCCGCAAGGCCAGCGAATCTTCGTCGAACGCTGCGAGCTGGCCGCGCAGATTCTCGAAGCTCATCGCCGCAACGATATCGGTCCAGTCGAGCAGACGCGCGGCCCGCGCCAGCGCAAGCGCTGCGAGTCCGGTGACGCACGGCGTACCGTTGATGAGACTCAAGCCTTCCTTGGCTTCGAGCACGAGCGGTTCCAGTCCGAGGCGTTGCAACGCCTCGCGTCCTTTGAGCCGTTCGCCGCGATAGCGCACATGGCCTTCGCCGATGCAAACCAGCGCGATATGCGCCATGTGGCTCAGATAGCCGACCGAGCCGAAGGCCGGCACTTCGGGCAGACAATCCGCGTTGAGCAAAGCCACCAACTGGTCTGCCACTTCGAGACGAATGCCCGAATGCCCATGCGCGAAATTGTTGACGGCCGCGGCCATGATCGCGCGCGTTTCGGCGACACCCAACGGCGCGCCGACGCCCACCGCGTGACTCATCAGTATGTTGCGCGACAGCGTGCGCTGTTCGGTCGGCGAAACGATGACGTCGCACAACGCGCCGACACCGGTGTTCACGCCATACGCGCGAATCCCGCGCGCGACGATCTGTTCGACCAGCACATGCGCCGCGACGATACGCGCGCGCGCGTCGGCGGAAAGCTCGAGCGGCTCGCCGGCAGCGACCGCTGCCACCTGAGCCCAGTCGAGAGGACGATCGGAACGGATCACGGCCATGGTAGTGCTCTGCTCGTTGGATTGCGGAATTGCTTCGTGCTGCGGCTTAGTGCGTGCTGCGGTCCTGATGGCTCGACACGAATTGCCGGAAACGCTCCGACTTGCATTCGACGAAAACCTCGTCCGGCGTGCCGTCGGCTTCCACCTGGCCCTGATGCAGGAACATCACGCGATTCGATACGTGGCGCGCGAAACCCATCTCATGCGTGACCACGAGCATGGTGCGGCCTTCTTCGGCGAGCGAGCGCATGACACGCAGCACTTCGCCCACGAGTTCGGGGTCGAGCGCGGACGTGGGCTCGTCGAACAGCATGACTTTTGGGTGCATCGCCAAGGCGCGCGCAATCGCCACACGTTGCTGCTGACCACCGGACAGATGCGCCGGGTAATGGCCGCGCTTTTCCGCGAGGCCCACTTTCGCCAGCAGCGCTTCAGCCTCTTCGACCGATTCGGCGCGGCTGCGCTTCAACACGCGCATCGGCCCTTCGATCAGGTTTTCCAGCACCGTCATGTGCGACCAGAGGTTGAAGTTCTGGAACACCATGCCGAGTTGCGAGCGCACCCGATCCACCTGACGGCGGTCGCTCGGTTGCAGCTTGCCGTCGCCGCGGCGCTTCATCTTCAGCTCTTCGCCGGCAAGCGCGACCGAGCCGTCGTCGGGCGTTTCGAGCAGGTTCAGGCAGCGCAGGAACGTGCTCTTGCCCGAGCCGCTGGCGCCGAGAATCGAGATCACGTCGCCCTGATGGGCGTCGAGTGAAATGCCTTTGAGCACGTGGTGATCGCCGAACGATTTGTGAATGTTCTTGACCGACAGTGCAACGGGTGCCGTAGCGTTCATGGGGTTCTCCAGATTCATCCGGGATGGGCGGCGCTTCAGGGCGCGGCCCGATGTGCTTCGCTGCGTGCTTCGGTGTGTGCGGCGGCCGGGCGCCTGGGCGCGGCCTGCGTCGGCGCGGCGCGCAAATGGCGCGACAGGCGTGTTTCCAGCAAACCGAGCAGGCGCACGATGACGAAATTGAGGAACAGATAAATCAGCGCTGCACAGATGAAGACTTCCGTCGTGCGATAGGTTTGCTGAATGATCTGCTGCGCGACGCCGGTCACTTCCCACACCGTGACGAGGCTCGCGAGCGCAGTCGATTTGACGAGCAGCACGGCTTCGGTCGAATAAGCCGGCAAACACTGGCGCAACGCGATCGGACCGATCACGCGGCGCAGCAGCGCGAAACCCGACAGGCCGATCGAATAACCGGCCTCGATCTGCCCGACCGGCACGGCCATCAAACCGCCGCGAATGATTTCAGCGGTATATCCCGCCGTGCACAGCGCGAGCGATAAGACGGCACACAGGTACGGCTCGCGCAGCACGGGCCATAGAAAGCTCTCGCGGATCACGCCGAATTGCCCCATGCCGTAGTAGACGAGGAACATCTGGATCAGCAGCGGCGAGCCGCGAAACACGAGAATATAGGCACGCGCGAAACGGTTCGGCAGCCAGTTCGGCGACACGCGCATCGTCACGATCACGAGCGACAGCAGCCCACCGAGAACCAGCGAACAGAAGAACAGCCCGAGCGTGGTCGGCACGGCGGCAAGCAGTTGCTTGAGCGTGTCGTAGAGAAAGTCGAAGTCGAAATGCATGATCCCGTTCCCGTCAGTTGCGCGCGAAGTTGCGCTTGAAGGACCGGCCCACGCGCGCTTCGGCGTGATTGAAAACCCGGTTCGAGATGCTGGTCATCAGCAGATAGAGTGCGCCGCCGACCACGAAGAACGTGAAGTACTGATGGGTCGAACCCGCTGCGACCTGGCTCGTGCGAAGCAACTCGGCGAGCCCCGTGACGGAGATCAGCGCCGAATCCTTCAGGCTCAATTGCCAGACGTTGCCGATGCCGGGCAACGCGAAGCGCAACACTTGCGGAATCAGAATACGGCGCGCCATCGTCAAAGTCGGCATGCCGATCGAACGTGCCGCTTCGAGTTCGCCGCGCGATACCGCCAGCACCGCCGCGCGATACACCTCGGCCTGATAGGCGCCCGAGATCATGCCGACCGCGAGCGCGCCGATCACGAAAGGCGGCACGCCGACAAAACCGTCCGCGCCGAACCATTGACCGATCGTGGTCACGAGCGTCGAGCCGCCGAAATAGAACAGGTAGATGACGAGCAGTTCAGGCACGCCGCGAAACACCGTGGTGTAGATGTCGCCGATCACGCGCAACGAGCGAAAGCGCGATAGTTTGGCCGCCGCGATCAGCGCGCCGAACACGGCGCCGACCGCGAGCGCCGCGAGCGTCAGTGCAACCGTCATGAGTGCCGCGAGCAGCAATACGCCGCCCCAGCCTTCCGGCCCGAAGCCGAGCATCTGTATCAGTGCCATTCCCTACCTCTCTTCCGTGACAGCGGAACGAACCAGCCGGCCAGCGCGCCGCCGTCATGCGCGCCACGCCGGCCGTCCTACTTGTGCATCCAGCGAATCAAGGCGTCACGTCGGTCTTGAACCACTTGGCGGACAGCTTCTTGACGGTGCCGTCGGCGAGCGCAGCGGCGATCGCGGTGTCGAACTTCGCCTTCAGGTCGGCGTCCTGTTTGCGGAACGCGAGGCCTTCGCCCGGACCCCAGATCGGACCGCCGATCTTCGGACCGGCCATCGAGATCGACGCGGCGTCTTTCTTGTCGAGGTTGGCGGCGTAGTACGTCACGTCGTCGAACGAAGCGTCGATGCGGCCGTTGGCCAGATCCAGATCGCGTTCCGGCGACGTCTTGTAGACCCGGATCGTGGCAATGTCCTTGAAGCCGTCGTTGATGAACTTGGTGTAGACGGTGCCCGACTGGATACCGATGGTCTTGCCCTTCAGCTGCTTGCGCAAGGCGTCGACGGTGGGCTGATCGGTTTTCGGATCACCCGAGAGCTTGACCACGCCAGCACCCGGCGCGGCCTTGGGCAGCACCTTCGTGTCGGACACGGCGAACGTGGCCGGCGTAGCGGCGTACGGGCGCGAGAAGGCGATGATCTTTTCGCGTTCCGGCGTGATGGAGATCGCGTCCATCAGGACATCGAACTTGCCGGCTTGCAGACCGGGAATCATGCCGTCCCAATCTTGCGCGACGAGGTTGCATTGCAGCTTGATGCGTTCGCACAGATTCGCGACCAGTTCGGGCTCGAAGCCACCGAGCTTGCCGCCGGGCAAGGTCAGGTTCCACGGCGCGTAGCCGCCTTCGAGCGCGATCGTCACCGTTTTCCAGTCTTTGGCCTGCACCGGTGCCGCGAAAATCGTTGCGGCGCCGAGAACGGCGCCCATCAATACTTTTGCTGCCGTCGTGCGCTTCACTTTCACGTCGAAACTCCTTTGATTGAGGAAACCGTCGAGCTTGATCTTTATCTGCCGCTGAATTTGTATAGACAAGTCTGCATGAGTCAAAAAGCCGTCGCAAGTGGCATTGCAATAAATTCGCAGAATCATCGGGTAAGCCCCTAGACGATCCCTTGTGACAGGGCTCTCCGGGTGGCTTTGATTGAATGGCGAATGAAAGATAGCGCTGCCGATGCAGCCAGACGTAGCGCGCTTTGTCTAGACAGGTTGACTAACGCGAGAGGGATGCGACAGGCGGCGGCACGCCTAAAAAACGCCCTACCAGATGTACGGCACGAAGCGGAACTGCACGCGCGCCATGTAGTCCGTATAGCCGTCGAGTTGCGCGGCAAGCACGCTTTCCTCGCGCACCGCGCGCCAGCCGATGCCGGCCACCATGATGGGCACACAGGCGAGCCCCCACCACGAGCCGAGCAGCAAGGGCGTACCGACGAACAGAAAGAGCGCGGACGAATACATCGGATGACGCACATGCGCGTAAGGTCCGCTATCGATCACCTTGTGGCCGCGACTGGCCTGGACCTTCACGACGGGTGCGGCGTAACTGTTGGCCCGGAACACGAAGCGGCACATGAAAAGGCAGAGCGCCACGCACAGCGACCCGAGGCTGACCAGCACGACCGGCATCGGCGCCGACCAGTGAAAACGCATGGCGTCCAGGCCCATCAACACGAGCCACGCGCACCACAGAACCGCCACGCTCACCATGAAGACGCGATCCCAGCGGCTTTGTTGTGGCTGGACGATCGGCGCAAGACGCTCGGCGAGCAAGCCAGGATCATGACGCGCCAGCCATAAACCGATCCACAGACTCAGCGCGCCCAGCTCGATCACATACCACCACGCGGCGGGCCACGCAAACGTGCCCGCCGCGCCGAACAGCAAGGCGCTCATACCTGCCAGCCAGATCACCGTCTGGACGATGAGACGCGCGATCATGACGCTCACCCGCTAGACGCGATTGGCCGGCGTGCGGATGCGTTCGAAAACATCGGCGAGGTCGATGTCACCTGTGTTCAAACCGAACTGCCCGTGCAGACAGGCCGCGAGTTCGTCGACACTCGTGATTTGCCGCTCGCTGATGATCTGCCCATCGGCCGCGCGTTCGTAAAGCCGATCGTTGAGCAAGGTGAGCCGCACTTCGGACAACACCCGGCACACGATCAGGTTGCTCGCGAAAATCGAATCCGGCGAGGTGGACGTGTACCAGTTCGAAGTCTCGTAATCGATCCACTCGACCGGTTGCAGATCGAAACGGTAGACGCGCGTCCAGCTCTCGTCGGCGGCCTGCACTTCGAGATAGCGCGCGTCGCGCGAGGCATCCGCGAGACGGAAGGTGCCCAGTTGCGTGCGTTGAGCGAGACCGGTGGCGAGGCGCAGCGGCGCGGGCAGCGTCACGCTGCCGAAGCCGACATCGGCGATCCACGCTTCGTCGTCGAGATCGATGCGCAGCACCATGTGCGTGCGGGGCGGCACGGGGGCGTCGGCTTCACGCCCCCACAAAACCCGGCCGAGCAGCGGCGTGATGTTGAATCCCAACTGCGTGAGCACATTGGCCAGCAACGCGTTCTGTTCGAAGCAATAGCCGCCGCGATGCTGGTCGACGAGCTTGTGCTCGATCGATTCGAGATCCAGCTTGACGGCGCGCCGTGTGAGCGGATTCAGATTCTCAAAAGGAATCGCGCGCGGATGCAGCCGATGCAACGCCTGCAGGACCTCCAGCGTGGCCACGCGCTCCCCGGCGTAGCCAATACGGGCGAAGTAGTTGTCCAGATTCACGTTATGCAGCATCGGCAAGGCCCCGATCGGGTTAGGTCGCTGGGAGTCGATCATAGCCGCTTTCTGCTGCCTGTCCGTTACTGTGCGCCCTTCAACGCCGACGTCGCGACGGACGGCACGCTGATCCCGTGACTCGACGCGAATTGCACAGCCGAACTCAGCGTCGACATCAACGATTGCAATTGCCCCGGCGCCGATTGTGCGATGTACGACGCGCTTTGCGCCGTCTGCGGATTCATGCCGCCCTGCAGCAGCGACGACGGACTCATCTGGCCGACACTGCCCAGCCCGGACTGCAGACTCGAATACTGGCTCACGCCTTTACCCAGCGACGACAGGCCGTCCGTGAACGCCTGCTTGTTGACCGGCGTGGCGGAGGCGCTGCCGCTCGCGCGGCTTGCGAAGGCCTGGGTCAGCGATTGCGAAAGCGACTGCTGCGTGCTGCCCACCTGGGTCAACTGAGTCACCGACGGCGTGCCGCCGCTCAGCAGACCCGCCGCCGATTGCGCCTGCCCCGCGGCGCTGCTCATGCCCATCGCCGATGCGAGACTCGACTGGCCGCTCAAGACCTGCTGGTTTGCGCCCACATAGGTCTGCAGCAGTTGCGACACGCCGCCGGGCGAAGCCGCGCCCGCCGCGGCACCCGCATTCGCGGAACTGTCGCCGCCGCCGCCAATGCCGAACTGCTTCAGATTCAACTGAGCGTTCGACACGCCGCTCACCAGCAAACCGCCGCTTGCCAGCAACGAAATGAAAAGGATGCGCTTGTTCATGTTCATCTCCTGAATGGACTTCTGGGTGGCTCGTGCTTGCTCGTGCGCGTTCGACACATCCCCTCTCCACACGTTCGATATGACCACAACCCTACGACTTACTTACTCTTTGATTTGTTTTCAATTACGAACAAATAGCCGCACGTAGCAGTACGTAAAGAATAAAATGACAACTTAGTAATATTGATGCGAATCGTTCTCATTTGTGTTGACGCACCTATAACGCATGCGTACGATCTCGGCATCGCTGTGTCCGGTGTCGCGGACCGACACGGCAAATCGCGAGCGGTTACGCCACGATGCTTATTCAGTCGATACAACACCAATAAGGATTTCGATGAAGTTCGCCCAACTCAACGGACCCAGCGCGCAAGTGCATCCGTTTCGCGATCCCGCTCCGCGCGCCAGCCGCCGCTCACGCTTGCCTTCGATGCGGCGTGCCGCACTCCTCACGGCATTCGCATGGGCCTCGCTCACAGCCGGCGCGGCGATGGCCGAAGCCAATCCAGATGCTACGCCTGAAGCGCCCGAGGCTGACCTGAACATCAAGGCGACTCAGACTAATCAGTGGACCGGCTTCTGGAATCGTCAGCAGATGCTCGGCGACATCGGCGGCCTGCGACCGTGGCTCGGCAAATATGGCGTGACGTTCCAGCTCACCGAAACCAGTGAAGTGCTGGCCAACCTGCGCGGCGGTCTGGCAAAGGGCGCCGACTACGACGGCCTGACCACCGCAACCGTGCAGATGGACACGCAGAAGGCCTTCGGCTTGCCGGGTGGCCTCTTCAACGTGAGCGCGTTGCAGATTCACGGCGCCAACCTGAGCGCCAACAAGCTCGGCACGCTGAACACGGCGAGCGGCATCGAAGCGGACGACACCACCCGTCTGTGGGAATTGTGGTACCAGCAGTCGTTCCTGAACAAACGTGTCGACGTGAAGATCGGTCAGCAAAGTATCGACCAGGAATTCATCACGAGCTCGAACTCGGCGCTGTTCGTCAACACGATGTTCGGCTGGCCTGCCCTGCCCTCGTACGACATGCCCTCCGGCGGCCCGGCGTATCCGCTGTCCGATCTCGGCATTCGCGTGCGCGGCCAGATCACGCCTTCGTTGACGGCATTGGCCGGCGTATTCGACGGCGACCCGCTCGGCAACAACCCGAACAACCTCAGCGGCACCAACTTCAACCTGCACAACGGCACGCTGTTCATCGGCGAGTTGCAGTACGCGATCAACCAGCCGTCCGACGGCGAAATGGTCGGCATGGGCAACAACGGTTTGCCGGGCACCTACAAGCTCGGCGTCTGGTACAACAACGGCAGCTTCGGGGATCAGCGTTTCGACAACAGCGGCCTGCCGCTGGCGAGCCCGGCCACGACCGGTGTCGCCCAGAACCATCACGGCGACTACAGCATCTACGCAGTGGCCGATCAGATGATCTGGCGTCCGGACCCGGACGAGCCGCGCAGCCTGAACGTCTTTGCGCGCGTCATGGGCGCGCCGAACGACCGCAATCTGGTGAGCCTCGCGGCCAACGTCGGCATCGTGCTGAAAGCGCCGTTCGCCGGCCGCGACAACGACAGCGTCGGCCTCGCCGCCACCTACATCAAGGTCGGCAGCAACGTGCACGACGCGGACCAGGACGCCCTGAACTTCAGCGGCGGCCCGTACGGCGTGCGCACCAGTGAAACCACGCTCGAGGCGACCTATCAATACCAGGTCAATCCGTGGTGGCAACTGCAGGCCGACGCGCAATACACCTTCAATGCCGGCGCAGGCCAGAATCCGAACGATCCGACGCAGCCGCTGCGCAACACGTTCGTCGTCGGCGTGCGGACCAACATCAACTTCTGATGCGCGCACCCAATTCACACGCTACCGATAAAGCGAAATCCATGCTTTCGATCATGACCGATATCACCGTTTTGTGCGCTCGCACGGAGGCACACTCATGAACCAGTCCACGCGCAGATTCACGCCGCGCGCCGCGCGCGCTCTGATCGCCGCAGCAGCCAGCGTCGCCGCTTTCGCGGCGGCCGGCAGCGCTTACGCCGAACCGCAAGGTTTCCTCGAAACCATCAAGCATCACACCACGCTGATCAACACCGTGCCGGGCAACGGCGACCAGAACCCGTATGCGGTGGTGGTCGCGCCGGTCTCGGCGGGCACCGTCAAAAAGGGCGACGTGCTGGTCGGCAACTTCAACAACTCGACCAATCTGCAAGGCACCGGCAGCACGATCATCAACTATCATCCGGACACCAAAGAAATGACGGTGTTCGCCACGGTGCCGCGCGATCTGAAGGAATGCCCGGGCGGCATCGGCCTGTCGACCGCGATGACCATGCTCAAGTCGGGCTACGTGATCATCGGCAGCACGCCGAGCAATGACGGCACCACCGGCACCAAGGGCGCGGGCTGCCTGATCGTGCTCGATTCGCAAGGCAAGGTCGCCTCGACCATCAGCAGCCCGAACATCAACGATCCGTGGGGCAACATGGCGGTCGTCGACAACGGCACCAGCGCCACGCTGTTCGTCAGCAACGCCGGCTTCGGCGTGGGCGGCGCGGACGGCAATCCGCCGGTGTTCAAGCAGGCCACCGTGCTGCGTCTGGATCTGGACGTGCCGGAAGGCAAGCCGCCGGTCGTGAAGAAGGAAACCGTAGTAGGCAGCGGCTTCGGCGCGCAGGCCGACAAGGGCGTGTTCCTAGTCGGCCCGACCGGCCTTGCGCTGTCGAGCGATCAGAAGCTGCTGTACGTATCCGACGCAATCGGCAACCGCGTCACCGAAATCGACGAACCGATGACGCGCGACGCCAGCGCCGGCGTGGGCCGCCAGCTGACCGCCGACGGCCTGCTGCATCGTCCGCTCGCGATGGTCACCGCACCCAACGGCCACCTGCTCGTGACCAACGCGCTGAACGGCCAGATCGTCGAAATCGATCCGGCCACCGGCAAGCAGCTCTACGCGCGCTGGATCGACACGGACAAGGCGCAATCGCCCCCGGGCAACGGCGACCTGTTCGGTCTGGCTTTGACGCCGGAAGGCGACGGCTTCTACTATGTACAGGACGACGTCAACACCTTGGTCCTCGCGAAGTAAGCACAACACCCCGCAGCCGAAATGAAGGTGCAGTAAATATGGCAAACGATCGACCCCCGCGGCCCTCACGGCGCGGCTTCCTGAAGGCAGGCGGCGCAGCAGTGGCCGCCGGCGCGAGCCTCGGTGCGAGTCTTGCGCCGCAGGCCGCGCTCGCCAGGGCGGCGGCGCACAGCGCCGCCGATCCGCAACTGGCTGTCGAGCCGTTCTACGGTTTGCATCAAGGCGGCATCGTCACGCCGCAGCAAAGCCACACGTATGTGGCCGCGCTCGACCTGAGCACCGACAAGCGCGAGGACGTGATCGCGCTGCTGCGCGCCTGGACCGACGCCGCCGCGCGCATGACGCAAGGCAGCACGGCCGCGCCATTGCCGACCCATGAAGCCGCCGACAACAAAGCCGCGCCCGATTCCGGCGACGTGCTCGGTCTCGGCCCTTGCGGCCTGACGATCACCTTCGGTTTCGGCCCTGGACTGTTCACGAAAGACGGCAAGGACCGCTACGGCCTCGCCGCGCGCCGCCCCGCCGCGCTCGTCGATCTGCCGCGTTTCAACGGCGATCAGCTGATCGCGGAAAAGACCGGCGGCGACCTGTTCATCCAGGCTTGCGCGAACGATCAGCAGGTCGCGTTTCACGCGGTCCGGCAATTGTCGCGTCTCGCTTACGGCACCGCGGCGATGCGTTGGGGCCAGTCCGGCTTCCTGTCGGGTCCGCGCGGCCAGACGCCGCGCAATCTGATGGGTTTCAAGGACGGCACCAACAATCCGCCCACCGCGCAGCCGAAGCTGATGAACGAATTCGTGTGGGCCGGCGCCAGCCCCGACGCGCCGTGGATGGAAGGCGGCACCTATACCGTCGTGCGGCGCATCCGCATCACGCTGGAACACTGGGACAACACCGAGGTGGATTTCCAGGAACAGGTGTTCGGCCGTCACAAGTACAGCGGTGCGCCGATCGGCAAGAAGAACGAGTTCGACGCCGTCGACCTGAAGGAAGAGGACAAGGACGGCAATCCGGTGATTCCGGAGAACTCGCACGTGCGTCTGTCGAATCAGGCGACCAACAACGGCGCGCAGATTTTGCGCCGCTCGTACTCGTACAACGACGGCACGAACTTCTACATCGAGCGCTGGCCGCCATGGCGCCAGGAAACGGAGTACGACGCGGGTCTGATTTTCGTCGCGCACCAGAGCGACCCGCGCAAGGGCTTCATTCCGATCAACGACCGGCTCGCGAAGTTCGACATGATGAACCAGTTCACGACTCACGTCGGCAGCGCGGTGTTCGCGGTGCCGCCGGGTGCGAAGCCGGGTTCGTATATCGGCGCGGGGCTGTTCGAGACGTAATGAAAGCCTGGTAAAAAGCCATGAGCCCAACCGCGCGAGCGGCCGGACTCATGGCAGCACAAGCAGCGCTCCCAAGATCAACAACAACACTATCAACGGAATTCAGGATCATGGCTCAAACATGGTTTGGCACCCGCCTGCGCCACATCAGCAGCACAGCAGCGCTTACGCTCGCGGCTTTCGCGACGGTGCCGTCGGCCGCGCATGCCGCGTCGATCACGCTCTATAACGCGCAGCACGAGCAGGTCGTCAACGTGCTCGCCAAGGACTTCGAAAAGGCCTCGGGCATTTCGGTGAAGATCCGCAACGGCGAAGGCCCGGCCATGGCCGCGCAGATCATCGCTGAAGGTTCGGCCACGCCGGCCGACGTGTACTTCACGGAAAACTCGCCCGAGCTGATGCTGCTCGAAGAAAAAGGCCTGCTCAACAAGGTGGACCCCGCCACGCTCGCCGCCGTGCCGGTGCGTTACAGCTCGCCGTCGGGCGACTGGGTGGCCGTGACCGCGCGTGAAAACGTGCTGGCCTACAACACGACCAAGATCCAGGCGTCGCAACTGCCGCAATCGCTGTTCGATCTGGCCAGGCCGGAATGGAAGGGCAAGGTCGGCATCGCTCCGAGCGACAGCGACTTCCTGCCGCTCGTGAGCGCCGTGCTCGCGCTGAAGGGTGAAGCGCAAACGGTGGCCTGGCTCAAGGGCCTGAAAGCCAACGCGCAGATTTTCGACGACGACGAAGGCGTGGTGGCCGCCGTCAATCGCGGCGGGGTCGCGACCGGTTTGATCAACAACTACTACTGGGCCCGTCTGCATGCTGAAATCGGCGACGGCAAGACCCGCAGCGCGATCTATCACTTCGGCAACGGCGACGCCGGCGCAGCGGTGAACGTGTCGGGCGCGGCCGTGCTGAAGTCGGCGCATAACGTGGACGGCGCACAGAAGTTCCTCGCCTATCTGGTCAGCGAACGCGCCCAGAAGTTGATGGCGGACAGCCACGTGATGTTCGAATATCCGCTGCACGCAGGCGTCGCACCGGACCCGATCCTCAAGCCGTTCACCGAACTGAGCCCGCCGGCGCTTTCCATCCAGCAACTCGGCGACGATAGCCAGGCCGGCAAGCTGCTGCGCCAGGCAGGCCTGCTGTAAATGAGCGAAGCCCTGTCAGCCGGCCCTCCGGCTGTCTCGACCGTGCCGGTGCGCGCCCGTTTGCGCGCACCGCGCGGTTTGTTCGCGGCAGCAACTCTCAGCGCTTTGCTGGTGTTGCTGCCGATTGCGTTTACGTTCTGGCGCGCAGCGAGCTTCGGCGCAGGTGAAGCGGTCGATCTGGTGTTCCGGCCGCTGGTCGGCGAACTGCTGGTCAACACGGTGATGATCACGGTCGCGACCACACTGGTGTCGGCGCTGATCGGCACGGCGGCGGCCTGGTTCGTCGAACGCACGCATTTGCCGGGACGGCGCGCGTGGGCCGTGCTGTCGGCCGCGCCGCTCGCCATGCCGGCGTTTATTTCGAGCTATGCGTGGGTGTCGTTGAGCCAGGATTTACAGGACTTCAACGGCGCGTTGCTGGTGCTGACCTGTGCGTATTTCCCGCTCGTTTACTTGCCGGTGGCCGCCGCGTTGCGCGGCATGGACCCGGCGCTCGAAGAAAGCGCACGCGCACTCGGCTGCAATCGCTGGACGACCTTTATTCGTGTGGTGCTGCCGCAACTGCGACCCGCGTTGCTCGGCGGCATGTTGCTGGTGGCGCTCGGCGTGCTGTCCGAATTCGGCGCGTTTACGCTGCTGCGTTTTCATACCTTCACGACGCAGATCTACGCGGAATTCCGCACCAGTTTCGACGGTGGCGGCGCTTCGCTGCTGGCGTGTCTGCTGATCGTGATTTGCCTGATCGTGCTGGCCTTCGAGTTTCGCGTGCGCGGCGCGGCGCGCTATGAACGTGTCGATCGGGGCACGCGTCGCGCGGTCTTGCGTTACGACCTCGGCGCGTGGCGCTGGGTCGTCGTGACCGGCTTTGCGCTGCTGACGATCACCACGCTCGGCGTGCCGCTCGGCATGATCGGCTACTGGCTCACGCAACCGGGCGCGGCTGCCGTCACGCCGGCGGACGTGTCGCCGGAGTTGCTGTTCAATGCGACGCTCTCATCGGTCGGTTTCGGTCTTGCCGCTGCTGCTTTGACTACGCTGCTGGTGGTGCCGCTCGCCTTTCTGCTGGTGCGCTATCCGTCGCGTTTCGCGACGCTGTTCGAGCGCACCGTGTTTCTCGCGCAAGGCGTCCCGGGGCTAGTGATCGCGCTCGCGATCGTGTCGCTTTCGGTGCACTGGCTGCAGCCGCTCTATCAAAGCGCGACGTTGCTGGTGGTCGCTTACGCGATGCTGTTCATGCCGGTCGCGCTGGTGAGCGTGCGCGCCGCCTTCATGCAGGCGCAGCCGCGACTCGAAGAAACGTCCCGCGCCCTCGGCCTGAACTGGTCGCAGACTTTGTTTCGCGTGGTTTTGCCGCTGGCGGGCCCGGGACTCGGCGCGGCCGCGGCGATGGTGTTCATCTCGGTCGTCACCGAACTGAACGCAACGCTGCTGCTTTCTCCACTCGACACGCAGACGCTCGCCACCCAGGTCTGGGCCGACACCTCGACGATGGCATTCGCCGCCGCCGCGCCCTATGCGGCGCTGCTCACCGGCATCTCGCTGTTCGCCTCGGGTTTGCTGTTCGCGCTACTCGGCAAGTCGGCGCTGCTCGGCGATCACCACTAATGCGCGCGACGTCACACGCTTCAATCATCGGATTTTCATGAGCGAACTTCGTATCCGCGGACTGCAAAAAGCGTTCGACGGTCATCCGGTGCTGCACGGCATCGATCTCTCGGTCGAGCGCGGCACTCTGCTCGCGTTGCTCGGTCCGTCGGGCAGCGGCAAGACGACCCTGCTGCGTCTTCTATGCGGCTTCGAACGCGCGGATGCCGGCAGCGTCGAGATCGACGGCCGGCGTGTCGTCGGCGACAGCCTGCACGTGCCGTCGGAACAGCGGCGCATCGGTTACGTGCCGCAGGAAGGCGCGCTGTTTCCGCATCTGTCGGTGGCGGACAACATCGTGTTCGGCTTGCCGCGTACGCAACGCCGTGCGCGGCATCGCGTGGCCGAGTTACTGGAGCTGGTCGGCTTGCCGGCGGACTTCGGCACGCGCGCGCCGCAGCAGTTGTCGGGCGGTCAGCAGCAACGCGTCGCGTTGGCGCGCGCGTTGGCGCCCTCGCCCACGCTCGTGATGCTCGACGAACCCTTTTCCTCGCTCGATGCCGCCTTGCGGCTCGAAACCCGGCAAGCGGTGGCGAGCGCGTTGGCCGCGACCGGCGCGACCGCCGTGCTGGTTACGCACGATCAATCCGAGGCCTTGTCGCTCGGTCACGAAGTGGCGGTACTGTGGAACGGCCGGCTGATCCAGACGGCAACGCCGCAAACCCTCTATCGACGACCCGTGACGCGCGAGCTGGCCTCGTTCGTCGGCGAAGCTGTGTTGTTGCCGGGGATGGTCACGCAGGATCGCGTGCAGTGTGAACTCGGCGATTTGCCGTTGTCCGCGCCGATTGCCCAAGGCGCGGTCGATGTGATGCTGCGGCCCGAGCAGATTCGTCTGCTGCGCGCCGGGGAGATGCCGGCCGCTGGCGCAGCGCATGACGCCATCGTCACCGATGTGATCTTCCAGGGGCAGGACGCCGGCGTTGCGCTGCAGTTGCAGTCCGGCGCGCGAACCTTGGTGCGCGCACGCGTGCCGGGTTATCTGTCGCCGCGGCCCGGCGAACAGGTGCGGCTCGCGGTGGATGGCGAAGTGACGGCTTATCCGCGCGGCTGAAGTTAGTTTTCCTTTATAAGTCAACGCGCTCACGCCGCAGCCGCACCGCGCGGCTGCGAGTGGGCCTGTGCCTGCGCCTGCGTCTGCGGACGCAGCGACAAATCCTGCACCATCTGCGCGGCCAGATAATCGCAAGTCGGTCGGTCCGATTTGGCGCTGCGCGCCACCACGATTTCGAGCGGCGCGATCTTCGGCAAGCCTTGCGCTTCGCCGAGAATCGCCAAACGCGACGGTACGCTGCAACGCGTGAGCGCAATCACCGACAGCCCCGCATCCACCGTCGCCACGAGTCCCATCAGGCTGGCGCTGCTGAAGGCCGCGCGATAGCGAAGCCGCGCGCCGTCGAGCGCGGCAAGCGTATGCTGACGCGCCACGCAACCCGGCTCATACAGTCCCACCGGCAACGGCGAGGCCGCCAGCACCGGCGTATCCACTGACGCCCCCACCCACACCATCGGCTCGCTGCGCACGAATTCGCCGCGCAATTTGCGGTCGCGCGTGACGAAGGCCAGATCGATCTTGTTATCCGCCAGCATGGGCGCGAGCGACGTGCTCTGCGCGCAGACGATCTCGATCTCCACATGCGGATACAGATTCGAAAAGCGCCGCAGCACCGGCGACAACAGCGACGACACGTAGTCGTCCGGCGCGCCTAGCACGACGCGCCCGGTGACTTCCGGTCGCACGATCGCCGACCATGCCTCCTCGTGCAACGCCAGCACGCGCCGCGCGTATTCGAGCAACGTATTGCCCGGTCGCGTAAGCGACAGATTGCGCGTATTGCGGGCGAACAGCGTGGTGCCGAGCATGGTTTCGAGCCGTTTGATCTGCATGCTGACGGCCGCTTGCGAGCGATGCACCATCGCCGATGCCTTCGTGAAGCTGCCCGTTTCCACTACCGCGACGAAAGTGCGCAGCAGATCGACGTCGAATTCGGGGTGCATGATTTATCAATCCAGCTTATGGAATTGCTCAATTTAATTCGTTTGCCGATGAGGCGCAAGCGGCGCAATACTCCGGACATCACACTACGGAGACCGTTCGGCATGGCCCTCATGTCCCTCTCGCAGCGTCAACAAGGCGCCATCACGCTGGCCAGCGGCGGGCTTCTGATGGGCACGCTCGGCATCTTCGTCGAAGAGGCGCGGCTCGGTGCGTTGACGCTCGTCTTCTTTCGCTGCCTGTTCGGTTTTCTATCGCTGGCCGCGTATTGCGCATGGAAAGGCTTTTTCACGCGCGCGCATTTCACACGCCGCTCGCTCACGCTGGCGCTGATCTCCGGCGTCTTGATGGTCACGCAATGGGTCGGCTTCTTCGATGCGATTCATCGCACCAGCATCGCGGTTGCGACCGTGGTGTTTCATGTGCAGCCGTTCTGGGTCGTGCTGATCGGCGCGGCGCTGTTCAATGAACGCCTGGGCGTGGACCGGCTTGGCTGGATCGCGACCGCTTTCGTCGGACTCGTGCTCGCGTCGGGTGTCGCGGCGACCGGGAATCTGCAGGGTCAGACGAGTTATCTGATCGGTATCGGCGAAGCGCTGGTCGGGTCGGTGCTGTATGCGAGCGTCACCTTGATTGCGAAAGGGCTCGGCGATCTCCGCCCGCATCTGCTGACGCTCGCGCAATGCGCAGTCGGTGTGGTGTGCCTGCCGTTCATTGCGCCGCTCACGGCCGCGCATATCGGCCCGATGCAATGGTTCTGGCTGGTCGGTATGGGCGTGCTGCATACGGGACTCTCGTATGTGCTGATTTACGGCGCGCTGCCCAAGCTGAGCACGCCGATCATCGCCGTGCTGCTGTTCGTGTATCCGCTCACGGCCATCGTGGTCGATGCGGTGGTGTACGGACGGGCGCTGTCGTTGCCGCAGCTCGCGGGCATGGTACTGATCGTGGTCGCGAGTCTGGGCGTGAATCTCGGCTGGCCGCTGCTGTCGTGGTTGCGGCCCGGCGCACCAGCACGGCATCACGCGGATTGAACGTCGCGGCTGGCCGCGGGCCGCAGCCCGCGGTGTAAGTGTGTTTTTCGTTCAGGCGTCGTAGTGGAAACGACAGGCGATCACATAAATCTTGCCGTCTGCCGGCAGATAGACGAGCCGATCCGCAAGCGTGATCCTGCGCGACCACAAACCAGTCAGGCTGCCGACCAACGGTTCCGGTTTGCCGGTGCCCCGGAACGGATCGCGCCGGCATTCCTCCAACAACGTATTGATCTTGCGCACGACCTTGCGGTCGGTTTCCTGCCAATGCCGGTAGTCGTCCCAGGCGTCGTCGGTAAACATAAAAATGCTGTCAGCCTTTGAGGTTTCCTCGTTGCGGCTTTTGTGTCGGTTCATCGGTCAGCAGTTCGCGCGCGGTCGCACCGCCGGCGTTCAGTTGGGCGATGGACCTGGCAAGCCGTTGGGCGTTCTTCGACGAACTCAGCAAATACAAGGTTTCCTGCATCACCTCACTGCGGCAACACTTCGCCCTTCGTCTCCGGCGCGAACGGAATCACGAATAGCCCGATGACGAACACAATTGCGGTCAACGCCACCGGCAGCCCGAGCGTATGCATATGCAGCACTGCCGCGCCGAGCAAAAAGTTGACCCCGGCGCCGACAAATCGCCCGAACGACGTGCAGAACGCAAACGCCGTCGCCCGAACGCGGGTTTCGAACTGCTCCGGCAGCCACAGGCTGAACAGCGCAAAATTCCCGCCGAAGAACCCCAGCACGCACAGCCATGCGATGAACGGCGCCAACCCGTTCGGCAGATAGAACGCCCAGCCGAAACTGCCGACGATCGCCACCGCCATCCCCGCAAAATAAATCGCCAGCGTCTTCTTGCGGCCGATGCGCTCCGCCATCGGCGGCAACGCCAGGCAGCCCAGGATCGTCGCGATAGACAGCAGCCCCGTGGCCAGCGACGCCGTCCTGATCGCATCGTTCTTCGCCATACCGGCCTTGGTTGCCAGCTGGATCACGGCGGACGGCTCATACACCGCGCCGGCCCACAAGCCGATGATCGCGATCGTCAACAGAATGCACGCCACCCACGTGCGACGCCGGTAAGCCGGCCCCAGGATTTCGCGCAGCGGACTGGTGCGCACGGCGCGCGTATCGGTCTTCTGCCACTTCTCCGACTCCTTCACGCGCAACAGCACCAGAATCGCGACCACCACGGGCACCGCGCCGGTCAGGAACATCGCGCGCCAGCCGTAATGCACGCCGATCGTGTAGTTCAGCGCGGCAGCCAGGAAGAACCCGGCGTAATAACCCGTTTGCAGATACCCCGCCCCCATCTTGCGACGATCTTCCGGCCACGATTCCGCCACGTAAGTGCCGGCCAGCGCCCATTCGCCGCCGATCCCCACGCCCGCGATAAAACGGTAGATGGCGAGCTCCCACACGTTGTGCGACGTCGCGGCGAGTCCCGTGAAAATGGCGAAGGTGAAGATGGTGCCGGCCAGCACCTTGGTGCGGCCGAAGCGATCGGCCAGCGGGCCCCAGATGAAGGACAGACCCCAGCCAACCAGAAACAGCGCGAACAGGATCGACCCGGCGAGGCCGACGTTGGCCGGCGTCGCCGCATAGCCCGAACGCGGCAGTAATTCGGTCAAGGCCGGCGTGAGGACCAGCGCGTAGATGAACGAGTCCATCCCGTCGAGCGTCCAGCCTGCCCATGCGCCCCAAAACCCGGCAATCTGCGAACGATTGAGCGGCGTTCGACGCCGCGCGACCGAGCCGCGGTCGGTTAGTGAATTCATCATGCTCCTCCGGCCCTGCGGTTGTCCTGCGTAAAGGGAACGACGCGACGCAAACGACCAACGCCGCGTTTTGTTGTTGAAATCACGAGTCCTCGTACTACAAAGAGAAAGGACGCTGTCGACGGGCCCGGTAAAAATTTTCCGGGTTTGCCCCGCCTGCTAAATGCGCCATTTCATATATAATATTCAATACTATGAACGACGCAATTGGTGGTTTTCCCCTGGACGCCTCGGCACGCAGCCCGCATCTACCCGCGGTGGCGCCGCGAGAGAGCACGTCGCGAGTGATTGCGGAGGCGTTGCGCGCGGCGATTGTCGACGGCACGCTGGCGCCTGGCGCGCCGTTGCGGCAAGACGCGATCGCCCGTCACTTCTCCGTCAGCGCAATTCCCGTGCGCGAGGCGCTGCGTCAGTTGGAAAGCGAGGGCTGGGCGCGTACCGCCGTGCATAAAGGCGCGACCGTCGCGCCCTTGTCGGCGGACGAGGCGCGCGAGATCTATGAAATCCGCTCGGCGCTGGAGAGCCTCGCGCTCGGCCTCGCGATCCCCCATCACACCGCCGCGACGCTGCGCGAATGCGCCAGCCTCTGCCGCGCCGCCGAGCGCGAATCGAACCCGTCGCTCTACGTCGAGCGCAACGTCGCGTTTCATATGAGTCTTTATGCGCCCGCCGCCCGGCCGCAGCTCGAAGACATGATCGGCATGCTGCATCGGCGTGGCGAACGTTATTTGCGCCTGAAGTTCGGCCTGCCTGCGTACAAAGGCGAGTCGGACAGTGAACACGCTGCCCTGCTCGATGCCGTCGAGCGACGCGATATTCCCACTGCGCAGCGGCTGGTCGTCGCGCATCTGCTCGGCACCGGCAATCTGCTGCACCGTTTTCTGACCGAACGCGCGCAGGCGGAAGCCGCGCTTGCGAATCAACCCAAGCCGCGCGGCAGACGCGCGCGCGCACCTTCCGGGAGCTGACTGAGCCAATGAACCGCCCTGCCGAAGCACCACCCGCCGCACGGTCATGGACTACGCGCCGTGACGAAAAGAACCGCCGCCTCGCGGCCATCGCGCCCTGGCTGGAAAACGGCGTGCTGCCGTCGAACCGCATCGTCGACGCGCTTGAAACGCTGATTCAACCGGGCGACCGCGTCGCCCTCGAGGGCGACAACCAGAAGCAGGCCGACTTCCTCTCACGTTCGTTGGCTCAGGTCGATCCGCAGAAAATCCACGACGTGCATCTGCTGATTTCGAGCATCGGCCGTCCTGAGCATCTGACGCTGTTCGAGCGCGGCATCGCTCACAAGGTCGACTTCTCGTTTGCCGGCACGCAGAGCTTGCGGGTCGCGCAACTGCTCGAAGACGGCCAGCTCGAAATCGGCGCGATCTATACCTATGTCGAGTTGTACGCACGCATGTTCGTGGATCTCACGCCGCACGTCGCGCTGCTGTGCGCCGAAAAAGCCGACCGTCACGGCAATCTGTATACCGGCCCGAATACCGAAGACACCCCGACCATCGCCGAAGCCGCCGCGTTCCGTCACGGCATCGTGATCGTGCAGGTCAACGAGATCGTCGACGAACTGCCGCGCGTCGATATTCCCGGCTCGTGGGTCGACGTGGTCGTGCAGGCCGACCGTCCGTTCGCGGTCGAACCGCTGTTCACGCGCGATCCGCGTCACATCGGCGACCTGCAGGTGCTCACCGCGATGATGGTGATTCGCGGCATCTACGAACCGTATGGCGTGACATCGCTGAATCACGGTATCGGTTTCGATACCGCGGCGATCGAATTGCTGCTGCCCACGTATGGAGAATCGCTTGGTCTGAAAGGCAAGATCTGTCGCAACTGGACGCTCAATCCGCATCCCACCATGATTCCCGCGATCGAATCGGGCTGGGTCGACAGCATCCATTGTTTCGGCAGTGAAGTCGGCATGGAGGCGTATATCGAAGCGCGCCCCGACGTGTTCTTCACCGGCAACGACGGCAGCCTGCGTTCGAACCGCGTGCTGTGCCAGCTGGCGGGGCAATACGGTGTGGACCTGTTCATCGGCTCGACCTTGCAGATCGACGCGGACGCGAATTCGTCCACTGTCACGCGCGGACGTCTGGCGGGTTTCGGCGGCGCGCCGAACATGGGCCACGATCCACGCGGCCGGCGTCATTCGAGCGAAGCCTGGCTCAAACTGCTGAAAGACGAGGGCCCGGTATCGCGCGGCCACAAGCTGGTGGTGCAGATGGCCGAGACCTACAAGAAAGGCGGCGAGCCGACCTTCGTCGATGAACTCGACGCCGTCGCGGTCGGCCAAAAAAGCGGCATGCCGATCGCCCCCGTGATGATCTACGGCGACGACGTCAGCCATGTCGTCACGGAAGAAGGCATCGCGCATCTGCACAAGGCCGAAGGTATCGACGAGCGGCGCGCCGCGATTGCCGCCGTAGCCGGCGTGACGCCGATCGGCTTGCGCGCGAAGCCGGAGAAAACGGCGGAGCTGCGCCGGCGCGGCATCGTCGCGTATCCGGAAGACCTCGGCATTCGTCGCGGCGAAGCCAAGCGTTCGCTGCTCGCCGCACGCAGCATCGACGACCTGGTGACATGGTCGGGTGGTCTGTACGAACCGCCGGCTCGCTTCAGGAGCTGGTAAGCATGGCGCCCGCTGCCTTGCTCAAGCGTGCGGAACGCGCCTCTGCCGCGACGCTGCGTGTCGACGCACGCGGTATCGTCGCGCACGTTCCGTCAGCCGGTGATGCGCAACTCGCGCGCTACGCCGTCACCGCGTTGATCGACGAAGCGCAACTCACGCCGAAACCTGCTTTGGTCGATCAACGCGGCAGCGGCGCGCATCGCGACCTCGATCTCGCCACCATGCTGCGCTCGGCATACGCACTCGAGCCGACCTTCGCGACGCTGGCACACGCGGCGCGCCACCATCGCGAGCCGTCCGCGTTGTTGCGCACCGAACTCGCGCAGATCGGCCGCACCGGCGAGCAGGAGATGATGCTCGCCACCGACGGCAGCAATGCGCATCGCGGCGCGATCTGGATCGTCGGCTTGCTGGTGGCGGGCGCGTCGCTCGACAACGGCGCGGCTTGTAACGATGCCGCGCGGATCGGCTCGCTGGCCGCACAGATCGCCTGTTTTCCCGACCGCTTCGCCGCGCCTTCCGATAGCCACGGCGAACGGGCACGGCAGCGCTATCAGGTAGGCGGCGCACGTCGCGAAGCACAGGACGGTTTCCCGCATGTGATCGCGGTCGGCTTGCCCGCCTTGCTCGCGGCCCGCGCGCGCGGCATCGATGAAAACGCCGCGCGGATCGACGCGCTGCTCTCCATCATGGCGTCGCTCGACGATACCTGCCTGCTGCATCGCGCGGGTCTGCCCGGTCTGCAAGCCGGTCAACTCGGCGCGCAACGCGTGCTGGCGGCCGGCGGCAGTTCGACGCCGCAAGGCGCCGCCGCCCTCGCCGCGCTCGACCTCGAATTGCTGTCGCTCAACGCATCGCCCGGCGGCGCAGCCGATCTGCTTGCCGCTACCCTTTTTCTCGACATGCTGGCGCGCCACGCCGCCAGCGGGAGCCCCGTCACATGGAAAATCTGACCTTCGACTATCCGGCGCAACGCGCCGTCACGACCCGCGCGCACGTCGGCGTGGTGGGGTCGGGCGATCTGGAAGTGCTGCTGTCGCCCGTCGATCAGGCCAGCACGCTGGCGGCGCACGTGGTCGTGCGCACTAGCGTCGACGGCTACAGCCATATCTGGAAAAGCGTGCTCGACCGCTTTTTCACGCGCTACGACGGCGCGGTCCAGATCGAAATCAACGACTTCGGCGCCACGCCCGGCGTCGTGGCCTTGCGACTCGCGGAAGCGGTCGAGGCCGCCGAACAGGGAGACGACGCATGAGCACGCTTGCGAGCACCAGTCCCGCGCCGCTGTTGCGCGATAGTTTCATCGAATTGCCGGCACGCGAGCGCGCCCGTGCCTTGCTGGATGCGGGCAGCTTCCGCGAACTGCTCGGTCCGTTCGACCGCATCGAGTCGCCGTGGTTGCCGCTGCAAGGCGTGGTCTGCCAGGCCGATGACGGTTGCGTGATCGCGCGCGGCACCATCGATGGCGAACCCGCCGTGGTCGCGGCGATCGAATCCGCGTTCCAGGGCGGCAGCATCGGCGAAGTGTCGGGCAGCAAGATTGCCGCGGCGCTCGAAATGGCGCTGCGCGATTGTGAGCGCGGCAAGATCGTGCGGCCGGTGGTGTTGTTCGAGACCGGCGGCGTGCGTCTGCAGGAAGCCAACCTCGGCCTCGCCGTGATTGCGGAGATGCAGGCGGCGATCGTTGCGTTGCGCCGCTATGTCCCGGTGGTCGGCGTGATCGCGGGCATGGTCGGCTGCTTCGGCGGCATGTCGCTTGCGGCCGCGTTGTGCTCGTATCTGGTCGTGACGAAACAGGGCCGCCTCGGCATGAATGGGCCCGAGGTGATCGAACAGGAAGCCGGCATCGACGAACTCGATGCGAGCGACCGCCGCCGCGTATGGCAACTGATCGGCGGCGAACAACGCGCCGCGACCGCGCTGGCCGATCGGCTGGTCGACGACAGCGCCGACGATGTGCGCAGCGCCGTGCACGACGCCTTCACGCAAGGCGTCCCGGCCGCGCATCGCACCGAACAGGTCGAGACGTTCTTGCAGCGGCTCGCGCAGGTCGATCCCGCCAGCATCACACCGGACACCATGCGCGACGTGTTCAATCGTCGCGACGACAACGACTCGCGCAAGGAGCAAGCATGAGCGATACCTCTCTCAGCCGCGGCGCACGCTGGTTCCAGGCGCTCGCCGGCCACTCGTCCAGCCCGGCACCGGTATTGAGCGGCGATGCGCCGCTCGGCGGCGAGACCGCACGTTTCATCACGGTCGTGCCCGACGCCGCCAATCGCTTTCCGCGCGCGACCGATAACGTGGTCGGCCTCGAACAGGGCTGGCAGCTCGCCCGCGCGGTGCGCGAAACGATCGAGCAGGACAAGGCGAACGGCACGCGTCGCCCGATCGTCGCGATCGTCGATGTGAAAAGCCAGGCATACGGCTATCGCGAGGAAATGCTCGGCGTTCACCTCGCCTGTGCCGCTGCGGTCGATGCTTATGCAACGGCGCGCGATGCGGGTCATCCGGTGGTCGCGTTGATCGTCGGCCCCGCGATGTCGGGCGCATTTCTCGCGCACGGTTATCAGGCCAATCGCATCGTCGCGCTCGATGCGCCCGGCACCATGGTTCACGCGATGGGTAAGGAAGCCGCAGCGCGCGTCACGCGACGCACGGTAGCAGAACTCGACGCGCTCGGCGAAACCATCGTACCGATGTCGTACTCGATGGCCTCGTTCGCCAAACTCGGTTTGCTCGACCAGCTGATCGAAAGCGTCGATGCGGATGCGCCCGATGCCGCGCAGGTCGAACGGGTGCGCGCGGTGCTGGCCGAGCAGATTCGCAGTGCCCGCAGCGATGAGCGGCGTGATCTGTCGCATCGGCTGAAGTCGGCGCAGGCGCAGAAGAATCGCGCGGCATCGATCGAGGTGCGCCGGCGTCTGGCCGAACAATGGGATGCCGTCTGATGCAGGTTTGTGCCACGTCGCCGTTTGCCCAGGAGCAGGCGTTAGCCTCCGATGCGCGCTGGCGGCCGCACGATCTGCTGCAGTTGCGCAGCCTGTCGGTCTTCGACGATGAACCGCCGTGGGTGCGCGAAGCTTTCGCACGTGCGCCGTATGCGGTCGTGCGACGCGCGCTCGCGGCCGACGGCTTCGTCGCGATCGGCGTGCGTGGCGTGGGAAGGTCGCAACGGTATGGCACGTGGGCGCAGTTGGCGGAGATCGTTCACGCCGTGTCGCCGGACATGCTCGCGAAAGCGGCGCCACTCGACGGACGCGCCACCTTGCCAGCCTTCGTCGCATTTCATGCAATGCAGAGCGATCCGAGCGGCCTGCTAGCGGGATGCTTCGATTGGGGCCCGACAGGCAGCGTCGGCTTCGAGTTGACCACGCAGATACCGGTAGTGAGCGTATCGAGCGATCTCGATCTGCTGATCCGCACGCCCGAGCCGCTTTCACTAGAGCTTGCTGCTGCGTTGCTGAACCATCTGCAAACCTGCGGCCATCGCGCCGGCATTCGCGTCGACGCGCAACTCGAAACACCTGCGGGCGGCGTAGCGCTCAGCGAGTGGGCCGCGGGCAAAGCACGCGTGATGGCGCGCCACGCGCGCGGGCCGCAGTTGATCGCGGATCCGTGGGCCGACAATCGGAGCGAAAACGCCTGATGCTCGCGCTGCTCTTTCCCGGCCAGGGTGCACAGGCCCAAGGGTTCCTGCATGGTCTGCCGCAGCATCCCGCTGTGCATCGCACGGTCGAAGAAGCCTCCGAGGTGCTAGGCACCGACGTCTTGAATCTGGACACCGAAAACGCCCTACGCTCGACCATCGCGGTACAGGTCGGGCTCACGGTAGCCGGCGTGGCCGTGGCACGTGCGTTAGCCGATGAAGGCTTCATGCCGCAGATGAGCGCGGGTTTGTCGGTCGGCGCTTACGCGGCAGCAGTCAGTTGCGGCGCGGTTCGTTTCGACCACGCGCTGCAGATGGTCCGACGACGAGCCGAGCTGATGGAAACCGCTTATCCGTCGGGCTATGGTCTGGCTGCGGTGTCCGGCTTGACGGAACATGAAGTGGAACGACTCGCCGCGCAGCATCTGGATCAGGACCGGCAGCGCGTCTACATCGGCAATGTCAATGCGCCGCGCCAGATCGTGGTGGCGGGCGCGAATGCGGCGCTTGACCGCTTCATCGACCGCGCACTGGCCGCTGGCGCGCGCAAGGCCACGCGTCTCGCGGTGAGCGTGCCGTCGCATTGCGAACTGCTCGCGCATGCTTCGGACGAACTCGTGGCCTACGCGCGCGAAGTGCCTTTTCAAGCGCCGCGCAGCACCTATGTCGGCAATCGCGGCGGCCGGCCGTTGTATACGGCCGACGCGATCCGCGACGACCTCGCCACCAATATGCGCTACACCGTGCGCTGGTTCGACGCGCTCACGGTGATGCAGGAGATGGGCGCACGCGTGCTGATCGAAGCACCGCCCGGTCAGGTGTTGACCGACATCGCGCGCGAGTACTTTCCGGATAGCGCCGCGCTCGCGGCCGGCACCTTCTCTTTCGATCGACTCGTGGCGACGGCGCGGCGACGTCTGGCGTAGCGATCCTTGCCGCGTCGACGTTGCCGGAAACGAAGAGACAGCAACTCATCCGGCCACGCATCACACGACGCGCTTGCGCCGCCGGCTCACTCACTCAAGCCTGTTCCGGCGCGCGTCCAATGACATGCGAGTCCGACGCCGCCGGCCCTTGTTCATGACCACGCTCACGTCCCGTCGTGGCGACCGCGCCGGGGCCGCCCGGCCGGCGCGCCGACTTCGCATGACGCTCGATCAGCCGTTGCAACAGGCAGAACGCACACAGCAACGCGCCGATCACAATGCGGGTCCACCACGAGCTGAGCGTGCCGTCGAAGGTGATCAGCGTCTGGATCGTGCCGAGAATGCCGACGCCGAACAGCGAGCCGACCACATAACCGACGCCGCCTGTCAGGAGCGTGCCGCCGATCACGGTAGCCGCGATGGCATCGAGTTCCATGCCTTGCCCTTGCAAGCCGTAACCCGACAGCACATAGAACGTGAAGACCGCGCCACCCAGCGCCGAGCAGAACCCGCTTAATGCGTACACGCCGATTCGCGTGCGCGCGACGGGCAAACCCATTAGCAGCGCCGAGCGCGGATTGCCGCCGACCGCGTACACATTGCGGCCAAAACGTGTGAAGTGCGCAACGTAGATTGCCGCCAGCAGCGCGACGAGCGCGATCAGCACATTCGCCGTCACCGAGCCGACGCCGATATTCAGGCGAAACGCCGAGATTTTCTGAAACGTCGCATCGTTGATGGTGATCGACTGCGTCGTGATGAGAAAGCACAGGCCGCGCGCGAAGAACATACCAGCCAGCGTCACGATGAATGCCTGCAGCCGGAAGAAGTGAATCAGCGCGCCCTGGATCGCGCCGAATACGGTGCCCATCAGCAGCACGATCGGCAGGATCAGCCAGACCGATACATGCCAATGTTCGGACAACACCGCTTCGACAATCGTCGTCAGCGCGACGACGGAACCGACCGACAGATCGATGCCGCCGGACACGATCACGAAGGTCATGCCGATCGCGACGATCAGCAGAAAGGCGTTGTCGACCAGCAGATCGAGCAGCACCTGCCACGAGAAGAATCCGGTGTACATCACCGAGCCGAATGCGAACAACGCGCAGAACAGCAGGATCGTGACAGCGATCGGCAGCGTGCGCGGATCGACGATATGCGCCCAGGCTTCGAGAAGTCGTCTCATCGCGCCACCCCGCGCTGCGTGAACAGGGACATGGCGAGCGCGCGTGCCGACGGCGACTGGATCACGCTCACCGTGAGCACGACGGCCGCCTTGACGACCAGCGTCGCCTCGGGCGGCACGCCGATCGAATAGGTGGTGTAAGTCAGCGTCTGGATGATCAGCGCGCCGAGCACCGTGCCCGCGAAACTGAAACGGCCGCCGAGTAGCGACGTGCCGCCCAGCGTCACCGCCAGGATTGCGTCGAGTTCGAGCAGCAGACCGGCGTTGTTGCCGTCGGCGCTGCGCACGTTCGAACTGATCAGGATGCCCGCCATCGCCGCCGTCAATCCCGAGAAGCCGTACACCGCGAACACGAGCGCTTTCGAGCGCAGACCGACCAGCCGCGTCGCCACCGGATTCACGCCGATTGCGCGGATGAAGAGCCCCAGCGCTGTGCCTTCGACCAGCGCGGCCGTGGCCAGCACCGCGACCGTGGCGATCCAGACCGAGCACGGCACACCGAGCCAGTAGCCGCCGCCGACGAACAGATAGCCCGGCGCGCCGATCGGAATGATCTGCCCGGCCGTCAGCAATTGGGCGATGCCGCGGCCGGCGACCATCAGGATCAATGTCGCGATGATCGGCTGCATGCCGACAAAGGACACCAGCAAGCCGTTCCACATGCCACTCAACACGCCGACGATCAAGGCCGCGATCAGCGCCTGCGCAATGAGTCCGGCGCTCGGCTCAGGTTGCGACGCGAGAATCGCGGCCGCTGCTGCACCCGCAATCGCCACCACCGCGCCGACCGAAATATCGATACCGCGCGTGGCGATCACCAGCGTCATGCCCGTGGCTACCAGCACGAGCGGCGCGGCGCGATTCAGGATGTCGATGAGCGCGCCGAACAGATGGCCATCGAGCATGCGCAGCGCCAGAAAATGTGGATTGACCCACAGGTTCAGCCCGCACAGCAACGCCAGCGTGACGCACGGCCAGATTAACGCGCGCTCGCCGCCGTCACCACCAAACCAGTTCGCCAGCTTCATTCGCCGCTCCCCGCGATGAGTCGATAGATATTGTCCTCGTTCGAGGCCTGACCGGCGACCTCGGCGATCTTGCGGCGGTCGCGCAACACCACCACGCGATGACTGACGCGCAGCACCTCGCTGATCTCGGACGAGATGAACAGGATGCTCAACCCGTTCGCGCACAGCGCCAGCAGGCGATCCATGATGTCGAACTTGGCCGCGACGTCGATGCCGCGCGTGGGTTCGTCGAGGATCAGCAGCCTGGGATCGGTGGCGAGCCAGCGCGCGAGCAGCGCCTTCTGCTGATTGCCGCCGGAGAGCAGGCCGATGGGCTGTTCGGCGTCGGCGGCTTTGATGCCTAGCCTGTCGATCCACAGATCGGCCAATTCGCGCGCGCGCGGCCGACTGATCTTGCGCCACCAGCCGCGCCTTGCCTGCAGGGCCAACAGAATGTTTTCGCGGATCGACAACTCGGCGACGATGCCCTCTTTCTTGCGATCCTCCGCACAGTAGCCGATGCCGTGGCGGACCGCGTCGCGCGGTGAACGCAGACGTACGGGACGGCCTTCGACCAGGATCGTGCCGCTGTCGGCACGATCCGCGCCGAACAGCAGACGCGCGGTCTCCGTGCGGCCCGAACCGAGCAGGCCGGCGAGGCCGAGAATCTGACCAGGCTGCACGTCGAGGTCGATCGGCTGCAAGGTGCCGCGTCGGCCAACGCCGCGCAGTTCGACGAATGCCTGAGCGGACCCGGTTTTCTGCGAGTTATGCGGGGTCGCCTGCCCCTCGTGTGTTTCCAGGCTCTCATGCGCCGCTTCGCGCAGCCGCGCGCTCATGCGCTCGTGGCCGACCATCTTCGAGACCAATTGATCGGCAGGCAGATCGCGGGCGAGATATTCGCCTTCACGTTCGCCGTTACGCATGACCGTGATGCGATCGGAAATAGCGTATGTCTGTTCAATGAAATGCGTGACGAACAGAATGCCGATTCCAGATTGCTTAAGATGCCGAAGTATTTTAAAAAGCTGGGCGACTTCACCATCGTCGAGGCTGGACGTCGGTTCGTCGAGAATCAGCACGCGTGCGTCGACCGATAGCGCGCGTGCAATGGCCACCATCTGCTGGACCGCGATCGGATAGGCGTCGAGCGAACGGGTGACGTCGAGCGAGACGTCGAGCCGTGCGAGCGCGGCCTGGGCGCGTCGCTTGATGTCGGGCCAGTCGATCGCGCCAAAGCGTCGCGGCTGCCGGCCCGCGAAAATATTCTCTGCTACAGAGAGATTCGGACACAGATTGACTTCCTGATACAAGGTGCGCACGCCGGCCGCTTCCGCATCCTGCGGCGAGCCAAACGCGACCACTTCACCGCCGAGTCGGATCGTACCGGCATCCGGCGCGACCACGCCGGTGAGCACGTTGATGAGGGTGGATTTGCCTGCGCCGTTCTGGCCCATCAGCGTGTGAATCTCGCCGGGGAACAGACGGAAGTCGACCCGCTGCAAGGCTTTCACGCCGGGAAATGTCTTGCTGACACCGGCCGTCGCGAGAATGGGTTCGCATGGACCCGGCGAGCTATCGGCGCGAATTGGGCCGCCACTGGCGCCGCTATTGCTGGTGCCGCTCGTACTGCCTGCCGGCGAATTCGGTTCGGAAGCGGAATGCGTCATAGGCCTCGCTCGATCGGTGGTGCATCAGTTCGGCGCTCTCCGGCGGCGTCCATTGGAAAAGAGGCCGTCCGCTGCCGAAGCAGCGTGACGGCCAGGCACCACTGGAGAAAGCTTTTCTACTAGCCCGAATTGCACTGCGGGCTCGCGTCAATCGTCAGGAAACCTGAGTACCTCGTTTTAGTACTTGCGCGTCGGCAGAGTCTGCGCGGCGACGCTCATCGGGAACACGGTTTCCTCCGTGAGAATGCGCTTGGGCAACGGCTTGCCGGCCACCACATCCTTCACCGCCGACATCAGCTGCGGCCCGAGCAGCGGGCTGCACTCCACGTCGACGTTCATCTTGCCAGCGGCCATCGCCTGGAAGCCGCCTTTGGTCGCATCGAACGAAACGACGGTGATGTCCTTGCCCGGATGCAGGCCGGCCTCTTCCATCGCCTGGATGGCGCCGAGCGCCATATCGTCGTTATGCGCATAAACTACATTTATTTTATTTCCATAAGTTTTTATAAACGCTTCCATGACCTGCTTGCCGCCGGCCAGCGTGAAATCGCCGCTTTGGGAGGCAATGATCTTAAATTTGGGATCGTTTTTGATGACTTCCATCAGGCCAGAGTGACGGTCGTTGGCAGGCGCCGAGCCGACCGTTCCTTGCAGTTCCGCGATGTTGACCGGTCCTTGATCGCTTTTATAGTGATCCTCCAGCCAATGGCCGCCGCGACGCCCTTCTTCCAGAAAGTCCGAGCCGATCATCGTGACGTAGAGCGACGGGTCTTTGGTGTCGATATTGCGATCGGTGAGAATCACCGGGATTTTGGCGGCTTTAGCTTCGCGCAGCACCGGCTCCCAGCCGGATTCGACCACCGGCGAAAACGCGATCACGTCGACTTTCTGCGCAATATACGAGCGGATCGCCTTGATCTGGTTTTCCTGTTTCTGCTGCGCGTCGGAGAATTTGAGTTTGATCTTTGCGTCCGCGGCCGCGGATTTGACCGATTCGGTATTGGCCGTGCGCCATGCGCTTTCCGCGCCGACCTGCGCAAAACCGAGCGTGATCTGCTTGTCTTGTGCGTAAGCGCCGGGCGTGGCCAGCGTCAGCGCTCCGATGCCCGCGCAAACCGCGAGCGCGCCCAGCGCGCGACATGCGGCGCGTCGTGTATTCGCCATGACTGTCTCCTGATCATTGTTGTGTAGGTAATCCTCGAACCCGCCCAGCCTTTGCGGCCCTCATGGTGCGTGGATCGTGATGTAGCGTAGTGTGTGCCGCGTTACCCGTCCAATCATATGATTCGCGCCGGCGATACCATTTTTGATATAGCTGGCGGGTGACCACGTTAGCGGGTTGTTGACCGTGGTGTCACCCAGCGAAATGTCAGATTGATGCGTTCGCCTGCCACGCGAGGCTCCTTGGGTATCCGGTGGCGCCATTGCGACTGCGTTTCGCCCTTCATGACGAGCAGACTGCCGCCCTTCAGCGAAAACGACTGGACCACGCCGCTCTTGTTGTGCCGCAGATCGAAGGTGCGCGCGACGCCGAGGCTGACCGAGGCAATCAGCGGTTTTGCGCCGAGCTCCGGCTCGCGGTCGGCATGCCAGCCCATGCTGTCCGTGCCGCTGCGATAGCGGTTGATCAGCACGCTGTTAAAACCTGTGCCGCAGATTGCCTGCGCTGCCGCTCGCAATTCGGCGACCGCCGGTGTCCAGGGTTGCGGCAGGTTGCGGATCCCGGAGTAGACATAGACGGCGTCCGGCTCGCCTTGCCAGGCCGTCAGCCGCGGCAACGGTACGCGGCCCGCCGGCGTGCCCATCATGTCCTGACGCCACGCCACTTCGTCGATCAGTTGCGTGAGCGCCTGCGCCGCCGCGTCGGGCGCCAGCCAGTCGGGGTACCAGTCGACCTCGGGCGTCGGCAGGTCGTCGAAGAGATCCGTCATGAGATTGCCTGAATACGATTGCTGACCCGCACCAACCAGACATCAGGGTGTTGGCCGGCGCGAGTGTGAACCCTGGCTATTATGGCGGTAACGACCACATGGCCGACAGACCTGGGTTGCGGTTTCATCCAACGCTGCCACTCTGATTCAACTCCACTTTCAACCTCGAACGGACTTCATCATGACTCTTTCCGACCAGGCGCTCGATCAGCTATTCCGCGACGCGCGCACTCACAACGGCTGGCTGCCCAAAGCGGTCGACGATACTGTGCTCAAACAACTGACGGAACTGGTGCTGCTCGGCCCGACCTCGGCCAATTCGAGCCCCGGTCGCTTCGTCTTCGTCAAGACGCCGGAGGGCAAGGAGAAGCTGCGCCCTGCCTTGTCGCCCGGCAATCTCGAGAAGACGATGGCGGCGCCGGTGACGGTGATTGTCGGCATGGATATGGCGTTCTACGAGCATCTGCCGAAACTGTTTCCGCACGCGGACGCGCGCAGCTGGTTCGCCGGCAACGATAAGGCGATCTCGGACACGGCGTTTCGCAATTCGACGCTGCAGGGCGGTTATCTGATTCTCGCCGCGCGCGCGCTCGGGCTGGACACGGGAGCGATGTCCGGCTTCGACGCCGCCAAGGTGGATGAAGCGTTCTTCGCCGGGACGACCGTCAAGTCGAACTTTCTGGTCAATCTAGGCTATGGCGATCCATCGAAACTGTTTGCGCGCAGCCCGCGTTTTGCATTCGACGAAGCTGCTCAGATCGTCTAGCGCTGCAAGCGACACCTGCCGGTGCGCTTACGTGAAAATCGCCACGTAGAACACCACGGCGCCGATCAACGCGCCCACGAAGCAGAAGCCCTCGTCGGCGTCGTCCCCGCTGGAACGCAGCCACGCGCCAACGACGCCGAACAACCCCGCGATTCCCAAGGCAACGCTGGCCATCACCACGTCGAAGAGCGCGTTTTTGCCGAGCTCGGAGATGTCGATGTCGCGCACGCCGTAGTACAGGCCGATTGCCATCAGCGAAATAACGACGAGCGGCAGCATCACGTGGCTGCCCTCGTGCCCGACGTGACGCGCGTGATGCGCATGGCTCGTGTGGTCCGCGTGACGGAACGGATTACCCGATCTGAGCAGCTTCATGATGCGCCTCCTGCATTCCATCTATTCGCCATCGGCTGGCGACAAACGAACCGCCACGCTGGCCGCGGCAAGCTTTGCAGCGGCTTCGAAACAGGTCGGTTCTCTTTGAGAATACTCCACGGCGGAACACAACTCAAAGACCATTTAATTCAGTCGCGACGGAGGATGCGAGACGCAAAAAAGGCCGTATCGAATGCTGCAATGCAATGCTTTCGCAGTGCTCCAATGGTGAATACAACGCGACCGGCCGCCACGGTTAATTTGGCGGCATCGGCACGCTATGGCACATGTCGGTAGAATAGTTCGGCCCAGCCGCTATTGCTTTGCAGCGGCCGAAGACCGCCGCTTCATCCGCTCGCGCCGGCCCCTTCCCGCCCTGAACCTTCTATGCGCCGCTCATCGTTTCTTGTCCGCATCATCCTGATTGGCATCCTGCTGCATATTTACGTTGGCCTGCGCCTGATTCCCGACATGCCGGTCGATGCCACCGGCCGATGGCTGAGCGCGTCGTGGCTCGTGCTGTCGATCTTCCTGATTCCGCTCGGCATGCTGGCACGTAGCATCAAACGGCAACCGCTCGGCGATCGTCTTGCGTGGGTCGGCCTGCTCGCTATGGGCTTCTTCTCCTCATTGCTGGTGCTGACCTTCGTGCGCGACCTGATGCTGGCATCGCTGTTGACCGTCGATGCGATCTGGCCCAACGTGATTGCCATTCATCATTGGCGGACCGGCTCGGCCGCGGCGGTGCCTTTGCTTGCCCTGCTCTCGACGCTCGTTGGCCTCTTCAACGCTCGCCGGCGCGCCAAAGTGGTGACGATCGAAGTACCAATCGACGATCTGCCGGACGCCCTCAACGGCTTCACGATCGTTCAGATCAGCGACATTCACGTGGGCCCCACCATCAAGCGCCGTTACGTGGATGCGATCGTCGACGCGGTGAATCGGCTGAAGCCCGACTTGATTGCCGTGACAGGCGACGTGGTGGACGGCAGCGTGCCGCAACTCACCAAACACACCCAGCCGCTATCACGACTCAGCGCGCGACATGGCGCCTTCCTCGTCACGGGGAATCACGAGTACTACGCCGGTGCAAACGCGTGGATCGAAGAATTCCGTCGCCTCGGACTGAATGTACTGCTCAACGAGCACGTGATCGTGGACCACGACGGCGCGCGCGCCGTGATTGCCGGCGTGACGGATTATTCCGCCGGCCACCATGATCCCCTGCATCGCAGCGACCCTGCCGCAGCGCTCGCGGGCGCGCCCGGCGACGTGCTAATCAAGGTTCTGCTCGCGCACCAGCCGCGTTCCGCTGAAGCCGCCGCAGCGGCCGGTTTCACGTTGCAACTCTCCGGCCACACCCACGGCGGCCAATTCTTCCCGTGGAATTTCTTCGTGCGATTCCAGCAGCCGTTCACGGCCGGTCTCGCGCGGCTGAACGGACTGTGGGTGTACACGAGCCGCGGCACCGGCTACTGGGGCCCGCCGAAACGCCTGGGCGCGCCGTCTGAAATCACCCGTTTGCGTCTCGTACCCGGCGAGCCCGACTGACCCACCTCTTATTGCATAGGTGCCACGGCCACGTTGACCTGCGCCGCGAAGGCGACCACCACCTGCATACCGGGCGTCACATTGGCGACCATGGCCGGCTCACGACCCTGGATATGAAACACGGCGCCGTTCGCGCTTTTCAACGCCATGACGCCAGAACCGTGGTCGACTGACTCGACGCGGGCGGCGACTCGCTGCACCGTGTCGGCTTGAGCTGTTTGGGCCGCCGCGCCCTGAGCTTCCACGCCGCGCGTGACGCTGATCGTGGCCTCACGCACCATACGAATATGCACTTTCGAGCCTTGCCGGATTTGCGCCAGGTTGCGGGCGTCGGTGATATTGAAGGAGGCTTCGCCGCCCTGCGCGTCGAGCACGGTGACCGAGTGCTTCGCCGCGTCCACCGATTTCACGGTACCGTCCGCCCGAAGCGTGCTGCTGCCTTGAAACGGCGCAGGCAAACCGGCACCGAACGACGCAAGCGGAGCGGCTGCGATCAGCGCGCTCGCCATGATGCCAAGAGCTTTAACTTTCATACATTCCTCGACTGGGATGAACCACGTATTCCGAAGTGCGCAAACAGTGTGTTTTTCGGGACGGCTTCCGTCAATATTCGGAGTCCGTATCGATATCTGGATCACGCCGATGTCATCGGTGAAATTTCCAGGCGCGCGTAATCCTGGATGCGCGGATGCGTAAGTTCTCATCGCCCCGCTTGACTTCACTTTGCAGGGCCGCCTAAAATCCGCCCACCCCATTCAATCGGAATCACAATCTTGGACTGTAGCTGTCATACCAGTCGAGCTTCGATTCGCCCGATCGCCTGATCGGCAAGATTTCCGCGCCAGTCCGTCTGCCTGTCGCCGTCTTGCCTTCGGGTCCGACGGTGCACGTCGTTATATCCTCGTACTGCCAGGAAGCCTTGCGCGACTCGAATCCGCGCGAAGGCTCCATGCCGTTTGCGCCGCGCGTTCTTACTCGCGCGCGCTTCGTCGCGCTTGAGCGCGCGCACCTCCTTTGCCGGAAGACGTGCCGCTGTCATGCGTCGGGTTCACACTGTGCGAATACGCGCCCCAACCTTTCTGACCGATGACCATTGAATTTGTGTGGCGGCTCCTCGCCGCCTTCGCCTGCGGCGTCGCCATCGGGCTCGAACGGCAGATGCGTCAGCGCAATGCCGGCCTTCGCACCATCACGCTGGTCGCGAGCGGCGCGTGTCTGTTCGTCACGCTCGGCGTGCTGAGCGGCAACGGCAGCTCGGGCATCACCCAGATCGCGGCCTATGTGGTCTCGGGCGTCGGCTTTCTGGGCGGCGGCGTGATCATGCGCGACAAAGGCGCGATCCAGGGCATCAATACGGCAGCGACCCTGTGGTGCTCGGCGGCGGTCGGCGTGTTGTGCGGTGCGGGACACTACGGGCCGGCGCTCGCCGGAACCCTGATCGTACTGCTGACGAATACGGTGCTGCGTGAAGTCAGCCGGATGATCAACGCGACGCCGGTGTCGAACGCCGATCTGGTACGCGAATACGTGCTGACGATCGTCTGCCGGGAAGCAGACGAGATTCATATTCGCACCGCCGTGTCCAACTCGATGTACTCGGCGCCGCTATCATTCCAGAGCCTCACCAGCGAAGACGTCGACGGTGACCGAGGACGCATTCGTGTGACTGCCACGCTCAAGCTCCACCCCAAGGATCAATCGAAGCTCGAACGGATGGCCAGCCGCATCAGCATGGAAAAGAGCGTGTCCAGCGTCAGTTGGATAGCCAGGGAAGCCGAGGCGACACCCGAGTGAGCACGCCGCTTAAGTCCCCCACAACGACGCGCATCGTCTACACTTATTTGGCAACAGATTCAGACAATGTTAATTCCGCATCCTGAATATGGACTGTCCCATAACCTTCGACTAAGCTCTGTCACCGTGAATTTTTCACACTCAACCATGGAGTCTCGATTATGGAACACGGCATCATTGCATGGCTCATCATTGGCGCGATCGCTGGCTGGCTGGCCGGCATACTCGTCAAAGGCGGCGGCTTCGGCCTGATCGTCGACATCATCGTCGGGATTGTCGGTGCGTTCATCGGCGGCTGGCTCGCCGGCGTGTTGCACATTTCGCTGGGCGGCGGCTGGATCGGATCGATCATCACCGCCGTGATCGGCGCCGTTATTCTTCTGTTTCTCGTCCGGCTGGTCCGACGAGGCGCCTGAGTTCTGCGCCTGATGCTGCACGGCGTCGGGGGCGAACGCCACCTGACGCCGGTTTGACTCAAAGCAGTGCTGCCACCGCCGGCAACATCGAGCCGGTTTCACGCAGGCGCGTATGCCAGGCGAATGCCTGTTCCAGGCAATGCGGCGTTTGCCCTGCCCCTTTCAAAGCCTCCCGGTAGTAGTCACGCAGCAGATCGCGGTACAGCGGATGCGCACAGTTCTCGATAATGAGTTTGGCACGCTCGCGCGGCGCGAGACCGCGCAAATCGGCGAGACCCTGCTCCGTCACGACCACGTCGACGTCATGCTCGTTGTGATCGCAATGCGGCACCATGGGTACGACGCTCGAGATGCGGCCGCCCTTCGCCATCGACTTGGTAGCGAAGATCGCACACGATGCATTGCGCGCAAAGTCGCCCGATCCGCCGATGCCGTTCATCATGTGCGTGCCGCCCACATGCGTTGAATTGACATTGCCGTAGATGTCGAATTCCAGTGCGGTGTTTAATGCGATCAGACCCAGCCGGCGAATCACTTCAGGATGATTGCTGACTTCCTGCGGACGCAGCACGAGGCGGTCGCGATAGCGCTCGAGTTCGCCGAACACCTGCGCCTGACGCGCGGCCGACAACGTGATCGACGCGCCCGAGGCGAACGTCACCTTGCCCGCATCCAGCAGGTCAAAAGTCGAATCCTGCAGCACTTCTGAGTAAATCTCGAAGCCATCGAAGGGCGAGTCGACAAAGCCCGCCAACACTGCGTTGGCGATCGTGCCGATGCCGGCTTGCAGCGGCGGCAATTGTTGGGACATACGGCCGGCTGATACCTCGTGCTGAAAGAATTCGATCAGATGACTGGCGATCAGCTCCGTTTCGGCATCCGCGGGCAAGACCGTGGATGAACTGTCCGGCACATTCGTGATCACGATCGCCGCGATTTTCCCGGCAGGGATCTCGATGGCCGGCGTGCCGACCCGGTCTTGCGGACGCATGATCGGCAACGGCGCGCGATGCGGCCGCTGCCCCGGAATCCAGATGTCGTGCAAACCCTCGAGCGTGAGCGGCTGCGCAAGATTGATTTCGACGATTACCTTCTCGGCGAGGATCGCAAAGCTGGCCGAATTGCCGACCGACGTAGTCGGCACAATGCCGCCGGTTTCCGTAATCGCGACGGCTTCAATGATGGCGATGTCGAGCTTGCCGAGCTGGTTGGCGCGCAACATCTCGACGGTCTCCGACAAATGCTGATCGACGAACATGACTTCGCCACGATTGATCGCGTCGCGCAGAGTTTTGTCCACCTGGAACGGCAGGCGCCGCGCCAGCACATGAGCCTCGGTGAGCATGCGATCGACGTCGTGCCCGAGCGAGGCGCCCGTCATCAACGTGATTTGCAACGGCTTGCCTTCCTGACGCGCACGTTCAGCAAGCGCAAGCGGGACAGCCTTGGCGTCGCCCGCACGCGTGAAGCCACTGGCGCCGACGCGCATGCCGTCGTGAATGAGCAGCGCCGCTTCGGCTGCCGAGGTGATTTTTCCGCGCAGTGCGGCGCAGCGAATCCGGTCTTCATGCATGATGCTGGGTCTCTCCATATTCACCAGTCAGTCTACCGGTGCGCACGTCTGCGGTGTGCTTCGCTCGGTAGCCAGATTGTCGCACCAGCCGCGGCGTCCTGATGGTGGCGTCGCGGCCAGTTTTTCGTCGCGCACATAGTGATCGCGACAGGTCTTGCAGCTAGTTCATATGCAATACAGGGTGCTGCTTGTCACTTGCTCTGTCTGCTTGCCCGGTTGCCTGCTCAACTGCCGAAGTAGATATTGCAGAAGCTCACTGGACCGACGCACTCTTGCGCTTCAGGCGCGGGCATAGAAAGACGGCCGTGCGGGGCGATGCCGTTGTCGCGCTGGACATTGGCTTGGGCGGTCTGTTGTTCAGGGACGTTCGGTGCGGTTTGTGCGTGAGCGACAACGGCAGAAAAGGAACAGGCAATCAGGGCAATCTTCAACACATTCATTTCGTTCTCCAGGACTTACGGGTACTGCCGAAGCAGTGATAAAACTATATGACTGCCGTCTACGCAGATAAACGGGCCTGGTCGGAACTGATCCTTCCATCTCGCAGAAGGATCGAGGCGCATGCGTGCTTTGTCGTCGAACTGCTAGCGGGCTAGCGCGCGCTGAACGGTGCGTCCTTGTCGAGCAACGCAGTGCGAATGAAATGCAGGCAGCTGAGAATGCGCTGCAGGTCGTGACGCTTGTCGCGATCCGCGTGCACGGTTTGCAGGAGGTCCTGAGCGATCCATGTGGCCGAACGCACCGAGACGAGCGCATTATCGAGCGTGCGGGAGTCGGGGCGCGCGAAGAGTTGCGCGAGGTCGTCGCGCGCGCGCTCGAGCACGCTCGACCACCGTGGATGCATGGCAGACGCGTAAGCGGCGCGCGCCACTTCGTTGCGCAAATCGATCACCGCGTGGCCGACTTCGAGCGTCGCGAGGGTCCAGCGCAGAGCGTCGCGGCGACGCCGCGAACGTCGCGTCAATAGCAGGCGCAATTGAGCGGTCAGATCGTGCGTGCTCGACTGGAAACGTTGATTGAGGCTGGGCAGCTCGTCCTTGCAGGCGGACACGACCTGGCCGCGCAGATCGCCCGTGATTCGCCGAATGAGCCACGGCATATCGGCCGGAAAAACGACGGTGAGGGCGAGCGCGGCCACAAGCATCGACGCGGTCAGCGCGAGGCCGTTGTTGATCAGCAGATCCGGCGCATACGTGACCACATTGTCCGGTCCCGCAAGCAGGCAGAAGAACACCGAGAAGCCAATGCCGTATCCCGCCGCACCCTTGCGAGTCGCCATGAATGCGCCTAGCGCGAGCACCGGCGCGAGCGTTGCGCAGAGCAGCGGAAAGCCATCGATGTTCGGATAAACGTAGCACGTGAACAGATAACCCGTCATGGTCGCCAGCACGGCGCCGATGCCCATCTGCAAGGCCATTCGCGGCGCGTTCGGTGCGGCGGACGTCAACGCGCATGCGAGCGCGGCGCCGATTACGGCGAGACCGCCGCTCGGCCAGTCGGTCGCGATCCAGAACCAGGCGACGATAGACATCACCACGGCCGAGCGCACGAACGTGAATGCGACGACGAAGCCGTTCGTTTTGCTCACGTAGCGGCTGCGGGCGAGTTGTTGTGTCGGGTGTGACGCCGGTTTGCGCTGTTCCAGGGAAATGTAACTCGCCGAGTAACGGATCCATTCATCGACGAAGCGGTAGAGCAGTTCCGCTGCCGTGTCGAAGTCGGCGAGCGCTTCGGCGGCCGCGGTCTCCAGTGGCCTCCTGGTTTCGCGTACGCGTCGCGGCAGGGTCGCCTGAAAGTGTCGCAAACGTGTGGCGATGCGCGCTGCGTCTACGCCGGCGTCCGCGTCCGCCTCGTGACCTCGGCTTAACAGCGCGGCCAGCTCGTGAAAGTATGGATCGATTGCGGCGACGATCGGCGCGGAAGTATTGGCGCGCAGTCGCTTGAGCAACTGATGCAAGGCGTGAAGTCGGGCGCAGGCATCCATGAACTCGCTGTTCAAACGACTGAGATACGAACTGCGCGAGCGCATGGCCGGGTCTTCGAAGGCCGCAAACGTGCGGGTCGCTTCGAAGCCCACGATCTCATCGACGAGATCCGCAAAGCGACTCTCGAACTGACCTCGTTCGATTTTCCGTTCGAGCACATCGGCGGCGAACGCAGTAAAATTTCTGTAGCGAATCTGCAGTGCGCGCCGCAGCGCGAGGCTGGAGCGCTGCGGCACGATCAGCGCGCTCACCGCGCTCGAACTCACGATGCCAACGGCTACCTCCGCCGCCCGCGTGAGCGCTGCCAGAAACAGGTCATGCGGCACCGTGACATTCGGAATGCCGATCAGCGCCGCGGTGTAACCCGCCAGAACGAAGCCATACCATCTGAAATGCCGATACCGGACCGCTGCTGCAATACACGCGCTCACCCAGCCGATCATGCCGAGCATATACAGCTCGGGCTGCTGGACGAAGAGCGCGCCGAGCACCAGCGCCGCGACCGTGCCGACCGCCGTGCCGAGAATCCGGTAGAAACTTTTGGCGAGCACCATGCCGCTGAATGGCTGCATCAGCACGAACACGGTTGTCATGGCAATGCGCGGTTGCGGCAAGTCCAACAGCATCGCGATGCCCAGCGCCAACAATCCCGCCGTCACCGTTTTCAACAGATGCAGCCAGATCAAGCCGTCGCTATTCGCCCAGTCGCGAAAGGCCGGGGTGAGGAGCGTCGGCAACATGACGCTCCACGGCCGGTGGGTGTCGGTCGTCGGTTTGATCGCATGCTGGCGTTTCATCAGAAGGCAACGTGCCCGGTTTATCGCGGAAGGAAGCGCCGACGACGCATCGGTGCATTGGCAGGCTAGGTGCCGATTGTAGGAGCGGCCGATGTGCATATTAAGGGGACAGGTTGGGAACGTCCCTTCCAGAATGAACAACAATGCGCTCCCGGCATAGGCGGACAATACGGCTTCTGCCGTGAAATAGAAGGATCGATGGATACGCTACAAAATATGCGAGTGTTCGTGCGCGTGGTCGAAGCTGGTAGTTTTACCGCCGCCGCGCAGTCACTCAATTCGACCACCGGCGCCATGTCGCGCGCGGTCTCGGAACTCGAAGCCCATCTGCGCACACGGCTACTCAACCGTTCGACGCGACGGCTTGCGCTCACCACCGCCGGCGAGCGCTATCTCGAACGATGTCAGCAGATACTGGCCGATGTCGACACGGCCGAGGAAGAAGCGAGCTGCGCGCACGAGCGCCCGAGCGGCGCCTTGCGCATGCATAGCTTCGCGAGCATCGGTCAGCATTATGTGTTGCCGGCGATTTCGCGATATCGGGCGCAATATCCGGAAGTCACTGTCGAGCTCACGCTGTCGCAGCGCATGCCGGATCTGTTCGAAGGCAGTGCCGATGTCGCTGTGATCGGCGCGTCGACTTTGCCCAATTCGGATCTCGTGTCACTGCCACTGGGGACGACTTTCAGCATTTTGTGCGCATCGCCGGCCTACGTGCACGCGCACGGCGCACCGCAGCAGCCCGCTGACCTTGCTCATCACGAATGTTTGATCCTGCATACGCCCGCGTTTCCTCCCCACGAATGGGTGCTCGACGGCCCGAATGGCAGCGAGATGATGGAGGTGAATGGGCCTGTGCACGTCAACATCGCGGAATCGCTGATTGTGGCGATTCGTGAAGGTATGGGTATTGGGATGGTGCCGCTTTATGCGGCCATTTCAGGCTTACGCGATGGAACGCTTGTGCGCGTGTTGCCGGAATATACGCTGCAGAAGATGAATGTTTACGCGCTGTACCCGTCGCGTAAGTTCATCGATGCGAAGACGCGGACTTGGGTCGAGTTCCTGCGGACACATCTGCCCAAAGTGATCGCTCGCGATGAAGCGTTGCTTGCTGAAGTTGGCCAGACATTGGTTGATGGCGTTGCTTTGCCTGCCGGGGCTAAGCCGTAAAGGGGACGGTATGGCAGAAGGAATGGGATGCTGAACTGAAGATGCGCGCGGCAGGCTGTGTGCGGATGCGGTCACAGCGCTGCGAGTGCAGCGAGCGATGTGACCGTTGATTTTCCACGCGCGGAAAACGCAAAAACCCCACCTTGAAGGGGTGGGGTTTTTGTTTGCTGCTTGGGAGCCTGACGATTACCTACTTTCACACGGGAATCCGCACTATCATCGGCGTGGAGTCGTTTCACGGTCCTGTTCGGGATGGGAAGGGGTGGTACCGACTCGCTATGGTCATCAG
>NZ_CAAJGL010000012.1 GCF_900996225.1 Paraburkholderia sp. BCC1884
GCTCCGGTTATATCGGGCTGCCCGCGCCCGGCTGCGACGTGAAGCTCGCGCCGAGCGGCGGCAAGCTCGAGCTGCGCTTCAAGGGGCCGAACGTGATGCGCGGTTACTGGCATGCCGAGGTCGATCCGCGCGAGGTGTTCGACGAGGAAGGTTATTACCGCAGCGGCGACGCGGCGGTGTTCGCCGATCCCGATCGGCCCGAACTCGGGCTGCAGTTCGACGGGCGGCTGACCGAGGATTTCAAGCTGAGCAGCGGCACCTTCGTCAGCGTCGGGCCGTTGCGCGCGAGGGCCGTGTCGAGCGGCGCGCCCTATGTGCAGGATGTGGTCGTGACCGGAATCAATCGCGACGATATCGGCCTGCTGGTGTTTCCGCGCCTCGATGCCTGCCGGGCGCTGGCCGAGCTCGCCGCCGACGCGCCGGCCGCCGAGGGGCGGCGCGCGCCGGCCGTGCGCGGGACCTTCG
>NZ_CAAJGL010000013.1 GCF_900996225.1 Paraburkholderia sp. BCC1884
GCCGGCCGCGTAGCCGAGCTGGGTGGCCGTCGGCACCACGCCGATCCAGGCCGCGCCGTCGGGGAAGGACAGGCGCAGCGCGCCGAGCAGCGGCTGGTTGTAGTAGATGTTGGCGACCGACACGCCCGCGATGGTCGCGAGCAGGAGCAGCAGGCCGCGCGAGTAATGGCGATGGGCGGCGGACGGCGAGGGGATGGCGGAAGGCGGCGTGGACATGGGCGATCGGAACGAAGCGGGGCGCGCGAAGCCGGGCGCGCCGGAACGGCGGGGCCGGGGCAGCGCGAGGACGGCCGCGCCGGCGAGGCTGCCGATCATACCGGAGCGCCGTGAACTCTGCCGGTGCCGGGCTCGCGTCGCGTCGGCATCCGGGGCCGCAGGGCCGACTTCCCGTGCCGCGTGCACGGCGAGGCGCGTCGTGGTCCCGCCTTCTGCCGCTTCAGTCGATCAGCGCGCCCGAGGCGTCG
>NZ_CAAJGL010000014.1 GCF_900996225.1 Paraburkholderia sp. BCC1884
GACGATGCAGACGAGCGAGACGGGATTCATCGGTTCGGCTTTCCTCAGGATTGGGGCTTCTCGACGACCACGCGGCGGTTGTCGCGCGCGATCAGCTTCATCGGCAGGCCGGCCTTGAGCAGCGCCTCGTAGCGCTCGGGGCGCATCACCGCGATCGCGGCGGGCTCGGCGCGCCAGCGGCGCTCCCATTCCTCGATGGTCGGCACCCATTTCTGCGGCTCGCGCGAGATGCCGAACGTGAGTTCGTCCTGGTAGGACACCAGGGTGGTGGTATGGCCGACGTAGAAGGGCAGCGTGTGGTCGAGCATCTCGACCGCGTAGAACGGCGTGTCGGGCGGCAGCCTGGCGAATTCGGCGCGGATCGCCGGCGCCAGCAGCGCGCCCGAGCTGTAGCGGCCGAAGGCGTCGTGGCCGGTGCCGCCGATGGTGCCGAGCAGCAGCCAGGCGAGGCCGAACACGAAGGC
>NZ_CAAJGL010000015.1 GCF_900996225.1 Paraburkholderia sp. BCC1884
GCTCGGCCACACCCCGATCGACGATGTCCTGATGCTGGAGACGGCGCGCGCGGCGCTCACCACCAGCTGGCTCGGCGTGCATTTCATCCCGGGGCTGGGCAAGGCCACCGACATCGAGCTGGCGATCGAGGCCGGCGTGGACGTGGTGCGGGTGGCCACCCACTGCACCGAGGCCAATGTCGCGCGGCGCTTCATCGAGCAGACGCGGCGCGCGGGGCGGGTGGCCTACGGCGTGCTGATGATGTCGCACATGGCGCCGCCCGAGGTGATGCTGGCCCAGGCGCGGCTGATGCAGGACTACGGCGCGCAGGCGGTGATCCTGATGGACAGCGCCGGTTATTCGACGCCGAACCTGGTGCGCGAGAAGGTGCGCCTGCTGGTGGAGGCGCTGCGCGTCGACGTGGGTTTCCACGCGCACAACAACCTCGGCCTGGCGGTGGCCAACAGCCTGGTGGCGCTGG
>NZ_CAAJGL010000016.1 GCF_900996225.1 Paraburkholderia sp. BCC1884
GACCACGGCGGTGCGCACCGCCGCCACCTCGCCGCTGTTCGCGCGCTTCCTGGCACGGCCCGATTCGGTGTCGATGGCGCTGGTCGGTAACGGCGCGCAGGCCGAATTCCAGGCGATCGCCTTCCACGAGCTGCTCGGCATCGAGGAGCTGCGCGTGTTCGATGTCGACGCGGCCGCCACCGACAAGCTGGTCGCGAACCTCGCGCCGTTCCGGCGCCTGCGCGTCGTGCGCTGCGGCTCGACCGCCGAGGCCGTGCGCGGCGCCGACATCGTCACCACCGTGACCGCCGACAAGACCAAGGCCACCATCCTGAGCGCCGACATGCTCGAGGCCGGCATGCACGTCAACGCGGTCGGCGGCGATTGCCCGGGCAAGACCGAGCTCGATCCCGAGCTGCTGCGCCGCGCGCGCGTGGTGGTCGAGTACGAGCCCCAGACGCGCATCGAAGGCGACATCCAG
>NZ_CAAJGL010000017.1 GCF_900996225.1 Paraburkholderia sp. BCC1884
GGGCGAACAGCGCGCCGGTCGAGTAGAACTTGGTGCCGTTCACGCGCCAGGTCTCGCCCTCGCGCACGATGCGGGTCTTCAGGTCGAGCACGTGCTTGGTGCCGCGCTCCGAGAAGCCGTTGCCGAAGCGGCGGCCGGCCAGCACCTCGGCGAAGAAGGCGTGCTGCTGCGCCTCGCTGCCGGTCAGCGCGATCACGTCGACCAGGCCGTAATGGTTCTGCGGCAACTGGCCGAGCGAGGGATCGGCTGCCGAGATCAGCTTGACCACCTCGGTCAGCGTCACGAAGGACACGCCCGCGCCGCCATGCGCCTTCGGCACCGTGATCGCCCACAGCCCCGATTGCGAGAACCACTCGATCTCCTCGCGCGGCAGGCGCCGCTCGCGGTCGCGCTCGATCGCGCCGGCCGCCAGCCGCGCGGCCAACTCGCGCGCCACCGCCAGCGCCTCCTGGTCGGAG
>NZ_CAAJGL010000018.1 GCF_900996225.1 Paraburkholderia sp. BCC1884
GACGAAGCGCGCATCGCGCGCATGCCGGCGCGCAGCCGGTCGCGATCGAGCTCGGGCGCCCAGGGGCCGACCGCGCGGCCGTCGTCGTCGATCACCCGCACCAGGCCATAGGCCAGGTCGCTGGTATCGACTGGCGCGACGTCGATCGGAGGTTTGCGCAGCTTGCCCGCCGGGGACAGCAGCAGGTAGGAAAAATCGGTTTTACAGCCCGGTCGCCCGGTTGGCTACGGTACATGCAATTTCAATGGCCCGTATTGGCTCATTTCGCTTATCTCCACGTTTGATTTTGTCGCACGCTTCGACGGTGATCGTATCAATTCGGCAGGCGCCGAGATAGAGCGGGAATCGCCCCGATTTTCAAAAATCGCGGGCGGTGTTATTGAAGTGGAGAATATCGCGGCAAAGTGGTTTTTCCGATCAGCGCCATCGTCCGGAAAAGCAATGCACGCGGGGCCGGA
>NZ_CAAJGL010000019.1 GCF_900996225.1 Paraburkholderia sp. BCC1884
CGGCGCCGTGTTCGTGGATGGCGTGGTCGAGCTGAAGCCGGAGCAGTTGGTGAGCCATCCCGAGGTTTACCGTGACATGACATCGCCCGAGCTGCGGACGCATCTCGACGGCGAGCGCCGCTTCCTGGCGCTGTGCTTCCACCGCCAGCCCGATGCCGCGCTGTTCGAGCGGCTGCTCGCCAATGCCGCGATGGCCTCGTGGGACATGCAGCGCGCGGTGCCGGGCATGACCGTGTCGGCCGCCGAGGGCCTGAGCCGCGCACGCGTGCCGCTGCTGTTCATCCAAGGCGGCCGCGACGCGCTGGTCGATACGCCGGCCACCCTGGCCCGCGCCCGCGCGCTGAACCCGCGCATCGCGAGCAAGCTGTACGAGGAATCGGGCCACGCGCCCTTCATCGAGGAACCCGAGCGCTTCAACCGCGATCTGGCCGATTTCGTCGGATCGCTGTCCGCCGCAC
>NZ_CAAJGL010000020.1 GCF_900996225.1 Paraburkholderia sp. BCC1884
GCCTGAGCCTGGCCTGGATGTTCATGGTGGCCGCCGAGCTGATCGCGGCCACGCGCGGGCTCGGCTTCCTGCTCAGCGACGGGCGCGAGACCGGCCGGCCCGACCTGGTGTTCGGCGCGATCCTGCTGCTGGCCCTGCTCGGCAAGCTCAGCGACGGCGCGATGCGCCGCATCGAGCGGCGCTGGCTGGGCTGGCGCGATGCCTTCGACGGCGCTCGGCGCAAGGAGGCGGCATGAGCGACACCCACCTGCTGACCGAGCGAGTCGCCGCAGTGGCTCGCGACGACACCCCGCTGCTCGACCTGCGCGTCGAACGCAAGCGCTACGACGGCCGCATCGTGCTGGCCGATATCGCCCTGCAGGTGGCGCGCGGCGAGATCGTCTGCCTGGTGGGGCCGAGCGGATGCGGCAAGAGCACCCTGTTGCGCATCGTCGCCGGCCTCGACGGCGACTATCGCG
>NZ_CAAJGL010000021.1 GCF_900996225.1 Paraburkholderia sp. BCC1884
ATGCGCCCGTCGAGCACGGTAGCCACGCCCGGCCCGAAGCTGGCGTTCACCGCGATGACGATGCGCTCGGCGGTGCCGTAGTCCATGTCGTTCAACTGCAGCTGCAGCGTGCCGTTCATCTGCGCCAGCGCGTTGGGCACCGAGCGCTCGACGATCGCGCCGCCGGCGATGCGCCCCGCCGCCAGCTGGTTGACCTGCACGCGGCTGCCGTTGGCGCTCGCGCCGGCGCCGCCCACCGCCATGTTGCCCTGGGCCAGCGCATAGACCTGGCCGTCGGCGCCCTTGAGCGGCGTGAGCAGCAGGGTGCCGCCGCGCAGGCTCTTGGCGTTGCCCAGCGAGGACACCGTCACGTCGATCGCCTCGCCCGGCCGCGCGAAGGGCGGCAGGGTCGAGGTCACCATCACCGCCGCGACGTTCTTGAGCTGCAGGTTCGACAGCGAGGCGGTGCCGCCCGTCG
>NZ_CAAJGL010000022.1 GCF_900996225.1 Paraburkholderia sp. BCC1884
TCGAAAGTCGTGGTGGCCGACGGTAAGGCGACGGTGTCGCGCGAAGTGGATGGCGGCGCTGAAACGCTGTCGCTGACGCTGCCCGCTGTGGTGACGACCGATCTGCGCCTGAACGAGCCGCGCTACGTGACGCTGCCGAACATCATGAAGGCGAAGAAAAAGCCGATGGAAACGATCAAGCCGGAAGACCTCGGCGTTGACGTGTCGCCGCGCCTGAAGACGCTGAAAGTCGTCGAGCCGCCCAGGCGCGCCGCCGGTGTGAAGGTGCCGGATGTGAAGACGCTGGTCGGGAAGCTGAAGACCGAAGCCAAGGTGCTTTAAGTAACACGCGGAGACAGAGCAAATGACGAATCTGGTAATTGCAGAACACGACAATCAGTCGATCAAGGCCGCGACGCTGAACACGATTGCAGCGGCGCAGAAGATCGGTGGTGATATTCACGTGCTGGTCGCGGGTCACAACGCACAGGCTGCGGCGGATGCGGCAGCGAAGATCGCGGGCGTCAGCAAAGTGCTGCTCGCCGACGCACCGCAACTCGAAGCCGGCCTCGCGGAAAACGTCGAAGCGACGGTGCTGAACATCGCGAAGAACTACACGCACATCTTCGCGCCGGCGACCGCCTACGGCAAGAACATCGCCCCGCGTATCGCCGCAAAACTCGACGTCGCGCAGATCAGCGACATCACCGCCGTGGATTCCGCCGACACGTTCGAGCGTCCGATCTATGCCGGTAACGCGATCGCAACGGTTCAGTCGCAGGACCCGATCAAGGTCATCACGGTTCGCTCGACCGGATTCGACCCGGTTGCAGCCGAGGGTGGCAGCGCAGCGGTCGGGAAGATCGAAGCCGCCGCCGATGCAGGCATCGCGCAGTTCGTCAGCCGTGAAGTGACGAAGCTGGATCGTCCGGAACTGACGTCGGCGAAGATCATCGTTTCGGGTGGCCGTGGTCTGGGCAATGGCGAGAACTACACCAAGGTGCTCGAACCGCTGGCCGACAAGCTGAACGCAGCGCTCGGCGCCTCGCGAGCCGCCGTCGATGCGGGCTTCGTCCCCAACGACTATCAGGTCGGCCAGACCGGCAAGATCGTCGCGCCGCAACTGTATGTGGCGGTCGGCATCTCGGGTGCGATCCAGCATCTGGCCGGGATGAAGGACTCGAAAGTCATCGTCGCGATCAACAAGGACCCGGAAGCGCCGATTTTCAGCGTCGCCGATTATGGTCTGGTGGGCGATCTGTTCGACGCTGTGCCGGAACTGGTTAGCACAGTGGCTTGAGTCACGCATTGGGGCGCGGCCATCTTGCCGCGCCTGACGGATCATCGCCGAGCGCCACGCTCGCTACAAAAATCAAACATGGCAACCTGCGCTTACCTGTAACGATTGAACGGCTTACCGCGCGGAAGCACTGGCAATGGTCCCGCCACGACATCTCGTCATCACGCGCGCACGCACTTTGAGCGCCATCGTTCAGCGCGCCCCGCTTCCTGTGCACGGCTAGCCGCCAATTGCGCTCAACGCCGCTTCAAAATCGCTCCCAAACGATCGCCACGCCGACAATGGCACGACCCTTGCTTTAGAAAACGGCTCGACAGACCAAAGCGGTGCCGCCGTCCGGCGCGCCGACCCTGTCAAAGATGGCAGAGCCAACATCCCACCGCCATCTCAACCGATTTTTTCAGGCATAAGCATCATGAGTCGCGTTTTACTGGTCGACGACCAACCCGAGGCATTGTCCGCGCTGCGCGCTGTGTTAGTCGGCCGTGGTTACACCGTTGCCACCGCAGCGGACGGCGCCGAAGCCTTCGAACGTCTGCAGCGCACGCGCGTCAGCGCAGTGGTGTGCGACTGGCGCATGCCCAATATGGACGGGGCCGAGTTGATCGAATCGATGCAGGCAACCAGCGCACTCGCGTCGGTCCCGGTCATTCTGACGAGCGGCAGCGGCGAAGCGCCCGCGCTGCCCGTCAAGGGCTTCCTCAGAAAGCCGTTCGCCCTCGACAAGCTGCTCTCGCTGCTGGCCGAATGCGAAAACGGCGCGGCGGCGCCGGCCGTTTGCTGAACGCGAACACCAACGCTCAAACAGGCAAGCTGAGCGCAACGAGCCGACCACTCGCTGCGCTCACGCACGCCCAAAAATGGGGCACGCGCTGCACGAGCTTGCGCGCTTCCGAAGCATCCGCCGTCGATTAAACCGATCGTCCGACCAACTCCTGCTGCGGCTCCAACTCCGCATCGGGTGAGATGTCTTCCAGCGTCTGTTGACTCGTCTCGATCCGAAGCGCGAGGATCGCGATGCTAAGCAACAGCAGCACCCCGCCGACCATGGTCAATACGCCCGTCACGCCGAATCGCGTGTACAGCAGCAACGCGACATACGGCGTCGACATGGACGCGGCGCGTCCACACGTTCCCGCGATCCCCGTGCCGCGCAACCGGTGCGCAGTCGGAAACAACTCCGGGATATAGCCGAACAGGCCGAGCGTGCACACCGTATAAATCGCCGTGACGAGCGCGAAGCCCACCAGAGAAATCGCCGCCGGCGCGCGCATCTGCACGTACACGAAACCGAGCACGATCGTCACCAGCGAGAACAGCACGATGCCATTGCGGCGTCCAAGCCGGTCCGTCACCAGGTAGCCCACCACGGCGCCGGCCGGCGCGCCGAACGACATCAGCAACACGAAGCCAAGCGACTGCACGATCGTCAAACCTTCCTTGACGAAGAAAGTCGGCAACCACGCAACGAACCCGTACAGCGACATATTGATCGCCATGCAGGTCAGCGCCGCCACCAGCGTGCGGCCGATCATGCCGCGCGCGAACAACGCCGACAGCGGTGCAGCCGGTACTTCGTGACTCATCACGCGCGCCACCGGCGGCAACTTGCCGACGCGAGCCTCGACTTGCCGCTCGATCGCCGACACGGTCGCCTCGGCCTCTTCGAGCCGTCCCACCGTCTCCAGCCAGCGCGGCGATTCCGGCATGCGATGCCGCAGGAACCACACGATCAGCGCGCCGATACCGGCAATCGCGAACATGTAGCGCCAGCCGAGATGCGGGATCACCCAGTAGCCAATCGCGGTCGCGCCGAGCAAACCGGAATTGATGATCAACGCGAGCAACGCCGTCCAGCGTCCCCGTGTGGCGGGCGGCACGAATTCGCACAACGTGCCGGCCGCGACCACCAGTTCCGCGCCGAGCCCCACGCCCATGATGAAGCGCAGCAGAATCAGCCAGTAGATGTTGGGCGCAAAACACGCGGCGATCGACGCGACGCCGAAGATCGCGAGATTGGCCTGATACGAATAGCGACGGCCGAAGCGGTCGCCGAGATAACCGGACAGGCCCGCGCCGATCATCATGCCCATGAAGGTCGCGGAGATGAAGAACGAGCCGAGCCGCAGATCGGTGAAGCCGCTCTTGATCATCGCCGCCAGCGCGCCATTGGCGAGATAGATGTCGAATGCGTCGAGGAAAGCACCCGCGCCGATCAGGCCCAGGATGTTCCAGTGAAAACGGCTGATAGGCAGGCGGTCGAGCCGTGCGCCGGAATTGACGGTTGCCAAATTGTGTCTCCTGAAAGTCCGCGCGCGGCGTGACCGCGAACGCAAAACAGTTCTGCATGGCCGTTTTTCGAGGGCAACGGCTCTGCTGCATGGTTGGGATGACACGGCCCAAGCTCGCCGTGTCGTGTGATGCCTAGAGTGCGACAGCGGGCGTGGCGAGGGAATTGGCATTATTGGAAGCCACTGTTTCGCTACGCTTAACGAGGCGTCAGAATTCTCCGAGCCTTCAGAATCACCGGCATGTCGACCATCTTGCCGTCCACGGCGACAGCCGCGCCCCGGCTCGCCTCCACCGCCGTCAGCACGCGTTGCGCCCATGTCCGATCCGCGTCGCTCCACGCATACGCGCGATGCACGGCCTCGATCTGCTTCGGGTGAATGCACAGCTTGCCGCCAAAGCCGAAGCGCCGCCCACGGCGCGCGTCGGCCTCGATCGCTTCGGTATCCGTGATGCTGGTCGACACGCCGTCCACCGGCGCGCCAAGGCCCGCCAGCCTCGACGCCAGCACGATCTGCGAGCGGAACAGATCCAGCTCCTCAGCATCGCCGTCGATGCCGAGATCAATCTGGAAATCCAGTGTGCCGAATACGATCCGCTGCACACGAGGCGCTGCGCACAACACCGCGAGGTTCGCGAACCCACGCGCCGTTTCGACGATCGGCAACACGTTCAACGACGGATGCGCCTGCGCGAGCACGGCTTCGATCTGCTCGCGCGTCTCGGCTTTCGGCAGCACGATGCCGGCGACGCCCGCCATGCCGACCAGCGCCGCGACGTCGTCGCCGAACCATGTCGTATCCGGACTGTTGATACGCACCCATGCAGGGCGAACTGCATGGGTGGATACAGCGCTCAGCACCGCCTCGCGCGCGAGGGGCTTTTCGTCGGGCTGGACGGCGTCTTCGAGATCGAGGATCACCGCGTCCGCGCCTGCTGCATGTGCCTTTTCGAACCGTTCGGACCGGTTGCCCGGCACGAACAGATACGAACGTGGCAGCGTGGCGCTCATGCCGCCACCGCCGCGTCGGATGGCACGCTCGACTGCGCGCCGAACACGGTTCCGATCTGCGTCTGGCTCGCGACCTGCCATGCGTTGCCGAGCAGACGCGCCGCTTCGCCTTCGGTCGCGGCACCCGAGAACGCCGCGAGGCGATGCAGCTTGGTGGCGATTTCATCACGCGAGAGTGTGTTGCCCGGATCGCCCTTCGGCTCGTCCACGCGACCCTGGAAGGTACGGCCATCGGTGGTCGTCACCGTCACCTTACCGATCCAGCGCGCCGGGTAGGCCGCGTCCACGTCCGCGTCGAAGGCCATCGTGACCTTGTCGCGGAAGGCCGCGATCGCGTCCGCATCGAAACCCTGCTCGAACTCCATCACGCCCGCATAGCCGTGATGCGCGACGAGTCCGAGCACGGTCCCCATGTTGAACTTCGCCTGATGCACGGTGCGCGGCGTCACCACTGCACCGAGCACATCGATCGCGCCTTGATGCACATGCGCGACGACCTGCGCGATATCGCGCGGTGCGAGACGGTGCTCCTGCACCACCGCGAGCAAGGCATCGGCGGCGGGATGCGTATGACGGCATGCCGCGTGATATTTGAAGGACGTCTCCGCCGTCGCCCAGCGGCTGCCGAGACGATCGACGAGGCGCGCCGGATCGGCGTCGCTCGACATGCCCGCCGCCATCCCTTGCGCACCTTCGAGAATGTGCGTCGCGCCCTTGAAACCGTCCGCGGCGAGCTGCGCGGACATCAGCCCGTTGGCGGCGGCCATGGCCGTGTGCAGTTGCTTGGAGTCGGCGGCGTCGCGCAGAAATTCCCACAGCCCGCTAGCTTGCGTGCCCGCCGAGCCGAACGCATCGAGCATCTGCGTCGGCGACAAACCGAGCAGGCGCCCCGCGGTCGCTGCCGCCGCGACCGTGCCGACCGTGCCCGTGGTGTGAAACACCTTGTAGTGGGAGCGCCCCAAAAATTCGCCGATGCGGATACCCACTTCGTAGCCCGCAACGGCCGCCGCGATAAAGTCGCGCCCCGACGCACGACGCGCCTGCGCCAACGCGAGCGCCACCGGAAACACCACCGTCGCCGGATGAAACACCGAGCCGTTGTGCACGTCGTCCTGCTCGGCAAAGTGCGAGGCGGCGCCATTGATCATCGCCGCGAAATACGGCGTGGTGCGACTGCGGTCGATCAACACCTCGCAGAGCCCCGCATGCGGCACGCCGCTCGCCTGACGCGCGAATCGCGCAATCGTTTCGACGGGCCGCGCGCCTTTGCCCGCTAACGCGGAACCGAGCCAATCGACGTAAAGGTTGACGGTGCGCTCCACCACCGGTTGCGGAATGCTGTCGAACTCGAGTTCGGCGGCGAAGGTGGCAAGCGTCAGACTGGGATGATCGTTCATGGGAGTCTCGCGTCGGAGTCGTTCAGGTCGCCGGCATGGCATCGCTCACACGCCGGAAGGAGGCACGCTTCAGATCGTGCCGGCGGCACGCAGCGCGTCGATGCGCGCGCTGTCGTAGCCGAGTTCTCGCAAAATGCTGTCGGTATGCTCGCCAAGTGCCGGCACGGGGTCCATGCGCGCAGCGAAGTCGGTCGGCAAACCTGGCGGCAATAGCGCGGGCACCGGGCCCGCCGACGTGCCGACTTCCTGCCAGCGCTCGCGCGCCTTGAGTTGCGGATGCGCCCATACGTCGTCGAGCGTGTTCATTTGCGCGTTGGCGATGCCGGCACCGTCGAGCCGCTCGATGACTTGCGCCGCGCTCAGCGTCGCGAAGGCCGCGACGATCACTTCGCGCAGCGACTCGCGCGCCGATGTGCGTTTCGAGTTCGACGCGAAACGTTCATCGGTGGCGAGCGCCGGTTGTTCCAGCACGCGTTCGCAGAAGAGCTTCCATTCGCGCTCGTTTTGCAGACCGAGCATCACCGTCTTGCCATCGCCGGCGGGGAACGGACCATACGGATAAATCGTGGCGTGTGCCGCGCCGGACAGCGCGGGCTGCGGTTGACCGTCGATTGCGTAGTACAGCGGATAGCCCATCCACTCCACCATGCTCTCCAGCATCGACACGTCGATGCGACAGCCGCGCCCGGTGCGCCCGCGCAACAGCAGCGCGCTGAGAATGTTCGAGTAGGCGTACATGCCTGCCGCGATATCCGCGATCGAGCAACCCGCTTTGGCGGGCGCGCCGGGCGAGCCGGTAATCGACAGAAAGCCCGACTCGCTCTGGATCAGCAGGTCGTACGCTTTCTTGTCGCGATACGGACCGTCTGCGCCATAGCCGGAAATATCGCAGACGATCAGCTTCGGGTACTGCTCGCTCAGCCTGTCGTAACCCAACCCGAGCCGCTCCGCCGCACCGGGCGCGAGGTTTTGCACCAGCACGTCGGCGTCGGCCACCAGCGCGTGGAGAATCTCCGCAGCCGCAGGTTGCTTCAGATCGAGCGCCAGACTCTCCTTCGAGCGATTGGTCCAGACGAAATGCGACGACAATCCGTGGACACGCTCGTCGTAGCCGCGCGCAAAATCGCCGACGCCCGGCCGCTCGATCTTGATCACCCGCGCACCGAGATCGGCAAGCTGGCGCGTGCAGAACGGCGCGGCAATCGCGTGTTCGAGTGTGACGACCTTGATACCGTCGAGTGGTCTCATATGTATTTCAGTCCACCAGTCAGAACGAACGCGGCAGCCCGAGAATATGCTCGGCCACGTACGAGAGAATCAGATTGGTCGAAATCGGCGCGACCTGGTAAAGACGCGTCTCGCGGAATTTGCGCTCGACGTCGTACTCGCACGCAAAGCCGAAACCGCCGTGAAATTGCAGACACGCGTTGGCCGCTTCCCAGGAAGCATCGGCGGCGAGCAGTTTCGCCATGTTCGCCTGCGCGCCGCACGGTTGATGTGCGTCGAACCGGCGCGCCGCTTCGAAACGCATCAGGCTCGCGGCTTCGACATTGATGAACGAACGCGCGATCGGAAACTGCACGCCCTGGTTCTGGCCGATGGGACGACCGAACACCACGCGTTGCTTCGCGTACTCGGTGACCTTGTCGACGAACCAGTAACCGTCGCCGATACATTCGGCGGCGATCAGCGTGCGCTCCGCATTCAGTCCGTCGAGAATGTATCTGAAGCCCTGCCCTTCTTCACCGATCAGATTCTCGGCGGGGATTTCGAGGTTGTCGAAGAACAGTTCGTTGGTCTCGTGATTGACCATGTTCAGAATCGGCTGCACGGTCATGCCGTGGCCGATCGCTTCACGCAGATCGACGATGAAAATCGACATGCCCTCGGATTTCTTTTTCACGTCCGACAGCGGCGTGGTGCGCGCGAGCAGGATCATCAGATCGGAGTGCTGTACGCGCGAGATCCATACTTTCTGGCCGTTGATCACATAGCGGTCGCCACGCCGCTCGGCGGTGGTCTTGATCCTGGTGGTGTCGGTGCCGGTGGACGGCTCGGTCACGCCCATCGATTGCAGGCGCAAATCGCCGCTCGCGATCTTCGGCAGATACCTGCGCTTCTGCTCTTCGGAGCCGTGGCGCAGCAAGGTGCCCATGTTGTACATCTGGCCATGGCAGGCGCCCGAGTTGCCGCCCGCGCGATTGATCTCTTCCATGATGACCGAGGCTTCCGTGAGCCCGAGTCCCGAGCCGCCGAACTCCTGCGGAATCAGTGCCGCCAGCCAGCCGGCTTTGGTGAGTGCGTCGACGAACTCTTCCGGATAGCCGCGCGCTTCATCGATCTTGCGGAAGTACTCGCCGGAAAACTGCTGACACAAATCGCGGACGGCTTCACGAATGTCCTGGAAAGAATCCTGTTGCGTGGTTTGCATAAACGAATCTCTTGAGATGCTGTCGGAGGTCAGGCGAGCGCAGCGGTAGCGCGCATCGTCAGATAGCCTTCGTGGTCTTTGGCCCAGAGCTCGAGGGTCTTGCCATCGGCCGACGGTTTGCCGCATACCGTGAAGGGCTGGCCGGCGAAAGTCGGACGCAGCGCCTTGAAGGCAAAATTTTCCAGCGTGGCGTCGGGCTGCTCGCGACGCACCAGATCGACCAGCAAGGTCGCGATCAGCGGCCCATGGACGATCAGACCGGGATAGCCTTCGACCTGCGTGACGTAGGGGTAATCGTAATGAATGCGATGCCCGTTGAAGGTCAGCGCCGAATAGCGGAACAGCATGACGGCGTCGGCATCGATCGTGCGACGCCATGTTTCGCCTTCGGGAGCCGGCTCGGCTCGCGGCGCTCGTGCGCCTTCCTCCGGCGCGTCGCGATAGACGATGTCGTGCTCCTCTTCGAGCTTCAGTTCGCCGCCGGCTTCGATCGTGTGTTGCACCGTGACGAACACGAGGCGCCCCGAGCGGCCGGTTTTGTCTTCGATGTTGGCGATCGTCGAGGTCCGTTTGGCGTGCTCGCCCACCTTCAGCGGCGCATGAAACGTGAGCCGTCCGCCGGCCCACATGCGACGCGGCAGCGGCACCGGCGGCAGGAAGCCGCCGCGTTTCGGATGACCGTCAGCGCCGACCTCCGACATCGGCGCAACCGGCAGGAAGTACAGCCAGTGCCAGAGCGGCGGCACGGTGTCGCCGCTTTCCGCGCGGTCGAGTGTGGCAGCCATGGCCGTCAGCGGAAACGCGGTGATGTCGTCTTCGCTGACCGACTGCTTGTCGAGCCAGTCATCGAGCTTCTGTAGGGTCGCGGACATGGGCAAAGTCTCCGGATACGTTTATTGGACTAGATAGGGTCTCACTATGAACCCGCCGGTACATTCCGCGAAGTTCGCATTTTCGAAGCGGGTCTTTGCTTTTGCTTAAGACGCGTGGCATGCCAAGCTGGAGAGGCATTGTGGCTAGACGCGGAATGGGAGAGCAAGAGTCGGAGTGCGAGCCGGAAAGCACACGCCTACACTCGATCCATCGTTCAATACCCGCCTGATGGAGAAGACTGATGAATACGGTGGCGAAAGCACCGCGTGTCGCGACCGGCCCGCTCACGCAGCGAATCGATACGCTCGACTGGTTCGATGTCGAAGAAGAGTTGAACGGCTACGGCTGCGCGATGCTGCCTGATCTGCTGAGCCCGCGGGAATGCGACGCGCTGAGCGCGCTGTATGCGCAAGAGGCGCTGTATCGGAGCCGCGTCGTCATGGCGCGGCATGGTTTTGGGCGTGGCGAATACCAGTATTTCGCTTATCCGCTGCCGCCGCTGATCGCTGAATTGCGTACGGCCCTTTATCCTCATCTCACGCCGGTGGCGAATCGCTGGAATGAGGCAATGGGGCTCGACGTTCGCTATCCGCCCACTCACGCGGCGTTTATCGAGCGCTGCCACGCCGCCGGCCAGACTCGCCCTACGCCCTTGATCCTCCAATACGCGAGGGACGACTACAACTGTCTTCATCAGGATCTGTACGGTGAACACGTGTTCCCGCTGCAGGTCGCGATTCTGCTGTCCGAGCCCGGCACGGACTTTACCGGCGGCGAGATCGTGATGACGGAGCAACGTCCGCGGATGCAGTCGCGCGCGGAAGTCGTGCCGCTCGGCAAGGGCGATGCGGCGGTGTTTGCCGTGCATCACCGGCCGGTGCAAGGCACGCGCGGCCCCTACCGGGTGAATTTGCGGCACGGCGTGAGCCGTCTACGGTCCGGCCAGCGGCATACGCTCGGGGTGATTTTCCACGACGCCAACTGAAGGACGGCGGCAGGCCGTCGGCGTCGCGATTTTGCCGCAGCGCCGCAAAAACTTGATGAGCGTAATTTTGACCCGGTATCATCCGGGAAAACCCGAATTCATCCAGAGCGCTGCGCCACCCTTTGCGGCGCGCCTGGCATGCCGTTCGGGTGTCATCGCCCGTCGTCGGGCGGGGCCTCCAGCCGGTGATCCCGGCGTGGTGCCTCAGTCCGCGATACGAAGGTGGCGGGCCACGGCCCGCCCTGTCGCACTCGGCCAAAAGCCGGTTGCGGCCATTTTGCCTGGATATCATCGATCATGATTGCTGCCGCGTTTTCGCGCGTCGCCGACCGTCTGCTAACCGTGGACCCGGGACTCGTCCGACTTCATACCGCGCTGCGCGTTGCGCTTGCCTGCCTGCTCACCGGCGTGGCCAGCATCGAGTGGACCGTCTCGCATCACCAACCCATTACGCTCGCCGCCCCTGGCATCCTGTTCGCCATGGTCGCGCCGCTGTTCGTGCGCGATGCGCGCAGGCCGGCGTGGTTCGTGACGCTTTTTTACCTCTATTTCGGCGCTTGTACGTGCTTTGCCGTGGCGAGCGTGTTGAGCGCTTACCCGCTCGCGGGCGACGCGGGCTTTCTCGTCGTGATGTTCGTCGGCATGCTCTGCCAGGCGTGCGGTCCGCGTGCGCTCGGCAGCGCGATGCTCGGCGTAGTGTGCTTCTATCTAGGCCTGTATCTGCATCCGTCGACGGCGCATCTCGTGCAATCGTTACTGCTGTCCGCGTTTGCACCGTTGATGGTCGCGCTGGTCGGGCGTGCGATCGTGCCGACCCGGGCGGTGGCGAGTTTCCGCCTGGCTATCCATACCGTGACGCTGCGCGCGGCGCGCGTGCTGCATGCGCCGGCCGCGGCGACTCTCTCTGCGTTGAACGAAGCCGCCCTCTCGCTCGAAGAGCAACTGGCGCTGCTGAATCCCCCCGATGCCGAGACTATCCGCGAGCGCATTGTCGAAGTGGAAGTCGCGGCGGGACAGTTCGCATTTGCTTCAGGACCGGTGGACAACGGCGCCGGCGCCGATGTGCTGCGTCAGGCGATTGCGCGGCTCAGGGCGATCGCCCATCGACGTGATGCGAACCACGCCTCTTCGGCTATGACGAGCCATGGCGTTGCCGCTGGGTTGTCTGTCTCGCAACGCATCGCCAGTTTGCGCGACAAACTCTGCTGGTTGCCCGCTACGCGCGCCACGACTGCCGCGTTTCTCGCGATGCTGATCGGCCACTCGCTGTCTCCCGAGCGATGGTTCTGGGCGGTAATTACAACGTTTGTCGTGTTTCTCGGTACGCGGTCGCGCGCCGATACGATCTATCGGGGTGCGCAGCGACTTGTCGGGACATTGGCTGGGGCACTCGTCAGTGTGTTGCTGGTTGCGCCGCTGCATGATTCGCCGGTGCTGCTAGTAGCCGCGATGCTGCTCTGCGTATTTGGGTGGGCTTATTTCATCCTGAGTGCGTATGCACCGGGCGTGTTCTTTATCACCGTGCTCGTCGGGCTCGTTTATGGCGAGCTGGGTTTTGCGATGGGGCCGCTAGTCGAGATACGGATCGAAGAGGTGCTGGTGGGATGCCTCGTTTCGTTTGCGGTAGCGATGCTGATGATGCCGCTTGCGGCTACCCGGCATGTCGAGACACGGCTTGGCGCAGTGCTGGGCGGGTTGCGTGAGGTTGTGCGGCTGGCTACGTCGAGTGGCGGGCGAACGAGCGCCGAGGCGGGTGTGGCGATGCGTAAGCTCGATCGCATGTGGCACGACCTGCGGATTGCGCTTAGGCCGCTGCAGACGCAGCGCGTCGTGGTGTGGAATCCCGATGTGGAGTTGGCAACGGGCTCGCTGTTGTGTTGCTTGCATTGGGCGCGGGTGTTGAGCGATCCCGCGCGCGGCGGTGAGGTGTCGGGGCATTCGGCACTGAATGCGGCGACGGTGGATGCGGCTCATGTGGAATCGATCGTGGCGCGGCTGGATTCTTTGATTGCGCGGTATAGCGGTGTGGGGGATGGGGCTGCTTTGGGGGTTTTCGATCGGCGGGCGCCGGTGATGACGAGTGTCGATGTGGATCCGGGTAAGGCGCCTGCGCTGGTGCAACTCGATGGCGCTGTCGCGCATTTGTTTGAGCGGCTGACGCGGCCGGTTGTGGGGGCCAGGCGGGTGTTTAATTGGGCGTTGCGGAGTCGGGCGACGTAGGGGGAACGAGTGCAGCTGAAGTTTCTCGATGAGCCGTGGACCGCAAGACACTTGGAGAACAACGCGTCGATGGAAGGCCGTCTGCAGAAGTCGACCCGAAACAGCCAGTGGTCGCTCAAAGCATTCGATGACTTATTTGGAATCTGGTGCGGCCCGTCCTCGGCAAGACGCGCCGAGATCTCCTGGCGAGCTCAGTGTTATCCGCATGGATTTTTGATTGACTTAAACGCATCTCATAATTAGGAACATCGAGCGTCAAACCTGGCGAACCACTTAACCGATCCATTTCATATGAAGTTATGTAGAATGATGCCGTCAGTTTAAAAACGATCAGACATGGGGCGGAAAGTGGGGGCACAGGAACTTACAGCGGCCATTACCGGTAACCTTATACAAACCGGCCGGTTACTCAGGCTCGATACCCCGCTCGGAAATAATGTCCTGCTTCCGCAACGTCTAATTGGGAATTCACGCATCGGTCGCGATTATGGTTTTACGCTCGATGTTGTTTCAACCAGCACGAATATAGAACTCAAGACGCTTATCGCGCAACCCGTCACGCTCTGGCTCCAGCAGACTGACCAGTCCTACCTACCGTACCACGGCTACGTCCATACCGCACGGCGTTTGGGAGCCGATGGCGGTTTGAGCGCCTATCAACTCGAATTCGCTTCCTGGCTGCATTTTCTGAAATTTCGCAAAGATGCCCGCATCAGGCAGGATAAATCGGCGGATGCCATTCTCACCGACGTATTCAATGCCCACCCGCAGGCCAAAGGCGCATTCCGTTTTGCGATTCAGAATGCATTGCCGCAGCGCTCATTTTGCGTGCAATACGAGGATGACTGGAATTTTTGTCAGCGGATTATGGAATTCGAGGGCCTATTCAGTTACTTCGAGCAGGCCGATGATGGTAAGTCGCACATGGCTGTTGTTACGGATAATATCGGCGCATTGCCGGCACTCAGTCCACAGACAGTTAATTTTTACCGGTCATCCGTCACAAGCGCGACCGATTCGCTGGTGCAATGGAGCGCTACGCGCACTCTGCAGAGCGTGACGCTGACCACCCGCACCGTCGACTACAAGTCACCTTCCTCGACGGTGAACCCGAAGGGCACGACCGTGCCCACGCTCGCGACGCAAGGTGCGCTGCCGCAGCAGGCCGAAGTCTACGAGTACACGGGTGCTTACACCTACCGCGAGCAGTCGCGTGGCGATGCACTGTCTGAAATCCGCGTGCAGGAATGGGAATCGCGCGCGAAGCGTTTCGAAGGTGCGGGCGCGATACGCCGCGTTGATGCAGGGCGCTGGTTCGAATTCGCCAATCACCCCGAACACGACAAGGATAGTGCGCAGAACCGCCAGTTCGCGATCATCGAAGCGAACTGGTATGTCGAGAACAACCTGCCCGCGTCCAGCACGCAAGCGCGATCGTTTCCACACAGCCTGCAAGGTGAACTCGCAGCAGCCAAGGCGGCGTATCAAGGCGATGGTGCAGCGCTGACGGTCGCCGGCACAGACGGCAGCGAAGGTTTTCTACTGGTGACGATCGAGGCGCAGCGCAGGGCCGTGGCGTATCGCAGTCCGTTTGAGCACGTCAAACCAGAGATGCAAATGCAGACAGCGACGGTGGCCGGACCTTCGAACCAGGAGGTGTACACCGACCCGCTGAACCGGATCAAGGTGCATTTCCATTGGGACAGGCTGAACGGGGGTGATGAGAAAGCCTCGTGCTGGATACGCGTCGCGATGTCAGACACGGGGGGCAGTTACGGTGGTGTGCATGTACCGCGTGTGGGCGAGGAAGTGATCGTGAACTGGCTGGACGGCGACTGCGACCGGCCTGTCGTGACCGGACGCGTCTACAACGGCGCGAAGAATCCACACTGGCATTCGAACGGCATCCTGTCGGGCTACAAATCGAAGGAACACGGCGGCAGCGGTTACAACCAGATGGTGATGGATGATGCGACCGGCCAGAACCGGATGCAGCTTTACAGCACGAGCGCCAACTCACAGTTGCATCTGGGGTATCTGATCGCGCAAAGCGCCAACGCTCGCGGCGCTTATCTAGGCAGCGGTTTCGACCTGAAGTCCGACGCGTATGGTGCCATCGGTGCCGGCGCGGGGCTCTACGTCAGCACATACGCAAAGCATGCGACGGATCAGCAACTCGACATAAGTGAAGCGCACACTCAACTCACGAACGCACAGAGCTCGATTGAAACACTGTCGCAATCCAGTACGACGCATCAGGCCGAATCACTCGAAGATGGCACGAACGCGCTCAAGACCCTCATTGCCGCAACTCAATCGAACCGGCAAGGCGCAACAAGCGGTGCCAATGCCGCGAGTGGTGGTATCACGGCCGGTGGTGGCACTGGCAGCGCGAATGCGTTCAGTGAACCGGTGATGCTGATGGCGAGTCCGTCGGGCATCGCACTTTCGACGCAACAGTCCACACACATCGCGGCCGATCAACAGATCACCTTCGTCAGCGGACAGAGTACACATGTGGCGACGGGTAAATCCTTGATCGCAAGCGTGGCGCAGACGTTGAGCCTGTTCGTGCAGAACGCGGGAATGAAGCTGTTCGCTGCAAAAGGCAAGGTAGAAATTCAGGCGCAAGGCGACAACATCGAAGTGACTGCACAAAAGAAGGTCAGTTTGATCTCCGCGACGCAGAACGTTGAGGCCATGGCGAAACAGGAAATTCTGTTGACTGCGGGGGGCGCCTACATCCGCCTCAAGGACGGCAACATCGAAATTCATGCGCCGGGCAGCATCGACGTGAAGGGTGCGCAGCACAGTTTTAACGGCCCGACCCGGCTCGATGAAAAGTTCCCATCCTGGAAAGACGGTACTCCGAGCCGGTCGGTCGACTTCTCCGGCTGATCGACCGAGAGATCGAGCCCATCTGACAATAGCCAATAAGGATAGTGTGTGGCGCAACCACCAGAACAACCGTCGAAGGTCGAAAGCTGGGCTTACCCCTTTCCTCTGAAAACCACGAACACGACTTACGCGCCAGAAGACTATCTCGGCGGGCTCGCGGCAGCCGAGGATGGCTTCTATCCGCTCGGCGCCAATGGACTTTGGCACGGGGGAATTCACTTTGGCTCACAGACCGCTGGAAAATTCGATCAGGATGGGAGCGTCAAATGCATCGCGGACGGTGAGGTGGTTGCGTTTCGCCTGGATTCGAAAATTAGGGAACTCGTCTATCCGGACGGAAGCAAAGCGGGATATTCGAGCGGATTCACGCTGGTTCGCCACCGGCTGGTGTTGCCTACGGCTGCCCCGCAACCGTCGAATGGCAACGGCACTTCGCCGGGCACGGCCAACGCGCCACCTCCTGGCGACGTGCTGACATACTTCAGTCTCTACATGCATACGCTGCCGCTGGATGGCTACGACGCGAGCCACCCGCCGCACGGAGCGGCGAAAGCGCTGCCAGCCTATTACGGTGCGAGTCATATTTATAGTGTTGGATCGAAAGCGAACGACCCGCGCCTGACTGCTTCAAATCAACACGACAGCGCGGCGATCGGCTTGCGCGTGCGAGCATCGCATTCTTCGCATGCCTCAGTGCTTGGATGGCTTCCACGCGGCACGAAAATCAAGGTCGGGCAGAAGCATGGCGAGTGGGGCAAGATCGCAAGTTTCGTTGAGGGCGCGGCGCAATCGTATAGAGAAGGCGAAACGCCGAATGCGGCTGCGCGGACCGGCTGGATCTACGTAGGCGAAATGGACGACGAAACCCAGCCGTTAGCGGTGGACGAGGTCTATGTCCTGCCAACGCCCCGCAAGATCGCTGCGGGAGAAACGGTTGCGTATATCGGGGAATATCAGCGGCTCGTGGAGGCGCGTAACCACCATACACTACCTCCAAAGTTGGGCCAGCGGCCATTGATTCATGTCGAGATGTTTACGGGTGACGATCTTGACGCCTTCATCGCACGTAGCAGGACGAGAGCGCAACGAATCGATCCGAAGTCGCGCACGCTGTTGCTGATCTCGAAGGGAGCAACACTGGCGCAGCCCGCGCGACCGGACAGTTCAATCGCCGATGGCGTGGCGATCAAGGTCACGGCAGATTCGCCAGCTAGCGGCCAATGGTGCAAGGTTCAAGCGGTCAACGCATCAGGCCATCCTGTTGCTGGTCAACCCGCCCTTTGGATCGCACGGGCGGATCTCCCACATACGGGTGAGCGCGACGCGTGGAGCGGCTTTCCGCTTAGCGTCAATTCGACAAGTGGTGCCACGGCAGCCTGGACACGTGTGGTGACAACGGGATCAGCCCAACATTGCGTCGAATCCGAAGGTAAGACGTGGTACGCAGTGAGCATCGCCGATGACAACAACGCCCAGATCGACGGCTGGGTTTGCGATCATGGGCACCCCCTTGTTGAACTGAAGAGTCCTTGGGATTGGCCGGGATTCGAGGTGATGAGTCTTGGGACGTCAGTGTCGGATATGTTCCAGCGTGCGTTGTTCATCGCTGACAGTGGCACGCCTGACGAACTCGCGACCTTCGAGGATTCTTTCAATAGTGCCCGTTTGGACGAAACCATCAAAAAACTCGAAGATGCAATCGACAGCGCGGAGCAACGCGATGGGAAGATTACGGCGCACGAACTACAACTGTCGCTCGGCAAACCGTGGCTTGCGGATCGCATCGATCATTTGATCGTGCGGTATGAAAGCGAATGGGGCGGTGAGATGAGCAAGTGGGATGCGCTGGATTCGCATATGCATGCGGGGCTTCCGGTCTGGCAGGCAGAGAAGACGCGCATTGATGCGTTGCGGTTCTGGAATGGCGTGGCGAGCGTGACCGGTTTCCCGGCTTCGTCGGTGGTGTATCACTTGCATCCCATGGGGCTTGTCGGCAATTTCATTTCTGGTCGGAGGCGGCACGATTTCGACCTCGGCAAGCTCTCGAGCCACTTTGAGACCGGCGGACGCGGTTCTATCGTCGTGTCGGGAGGCCAAGGCGATCCGGGCGGAGTTTCGTACGGTGCATATCAGATGACAAGCAAGACGCGTCAGCGAGATGGTACGTTCGTGATTGGAGGTACAGTCCAGAAATTCGTGAATTCATCGGAATTTCCTTGGAAAAATGATTTCGCGGGACTCATTCCGGGAACCACTGCATTTTCCGCAAAATGGCGCGAAACCGTGACAGCCCATCCCGACGAATTCAAGGAGGTCGAGCACAACTACGTCAGGATTACCCACTTCGACGTCCAGATAACTCACGTCATGAGCGAAACTGAAATTGACCTTCGGTACCATGCCCACGCGGTCAATGACGTAGTGTGGTCCACCTGTGTGCAGTTAGGCCCCTCGACCGATATCGTGGTGACTGCAATTCGCAACGTGGATGAAACACCGGCCGAGACGAAAGGCTACGATCGTAAATTGATCGACGCTATTTATGACGAGCGTGGAAGAAAAGATGGGCACGGGAAATTGGTGCACTTCATCCATTCGTCTGACGCTCAACAAGTTGGCGTATCCCAACGTTATGACGCGGAACGCCCCAAGGCTCAAGAAGAACTGACGAATGAAACTGCTTACTAAAATTGCCACGGCCACATCTCTGATTCTGGTTTGCTGCCATGCCTTGTTTGCAGCCGAGCAGATTTCCGCCTATCACGGCCCCCGGGGCGACGTGTTGCTAACCAGGACGGGAGGTCAACCGCAAATCATGATTGCAGGCGGAGCGTTGCCCAAAGGTGGAGCAACAGCGGGCGACTGTTTTGCGCAGGCACCGCTGGCACTAAAGAAGCCGCCGCGATACTACGAAGGCAATTTTTTGCCCGCGCATAACGGTTTGATTAGCGTCGGTGAGGCTGACGTTGCAGGGAAAGGGATCGGCGTCTATTTGTTCGACGATCACATCGACGTTGGGGGCGCGGAAGTCGACGGCATATGCGCCGACGGCATCGACTTTTCCGGGCGCTATATTGGGCAACGAAGCGATAGCGATTCTTATGCCCGCATATTCATCTATTTCATGAGCCTCGCCCACGAAAATGCGAACTACCTTTTCAAGCAGAAGAAAACGAGCGACGCCTTAGAAACGTTACGGCCGTTTGTGGAGGCTTATCAATCTGATTGGCTTGATCGACCAGCGGCGATCAAGGCGATGATCCCCGCGATAAACGATTATGCTTTCATGCTTCAGTCCGTCAAGCGCGACGCCGACGCACTTCCGTTGTTGAAAATAGTTACGCAGAAGGACCCCGCTCGCACGGTCGCATGGCTGAATTTGGCAGATGCGTACTGGCAGGCCAAGGATATTGCCAACGCGCGACAGAGCTATGCGAGATATATTAGCCTCATGAACGGTATCAACCGCACAAACATGATTCCGTCTCGCGCGCTCGAACGAATGCACAATTGAAACGCCTGAAAATAAGGGCTGGTATCGTATTAGCGAATACGGTGCATGTTCCTGCTACGTCAATCAGAGACTCCAACAACAAAGCGCTCAAACAACCCGAGAAGAAGTCGTGGTGGGCAGGTGTTTGTTCACGTATATCAATGGAACGATTACATTCGGGATTGGTGCTTGGTTCGGCAGATCACGAGTGACAAGCCCCTTGCCGATGCCAGCACCCCAAAACTTATCCCCAGTTTTTGTTCGCAAGCCTGTGGATAACAGCCCCACAACCGCGTCAACTTCTTGATCCAACAACCTTATTACGCGCTGCGCTTCGCACAGCACAGCGCGTAATAAAAACCTCAAACCGACTTCGCCACCACCCGTCCCACAACCGGACGCATCAACGCACTACGCTCCACCACCGCACCAAACAGCAGCCCGATCGTGGTCCACATAATCACCTGCATACCGATCGCCGCCACCCGAAACTTCCACAGCAGCACAGCCGGGAAAGCCGCGGGCACTTCATTGATCGTCGGCATCGACAATTGCACGGCAGCGATGATCGCGATGAACACGATCCCCGCCACGATCGACCCGTTCCACACGCCAAACTTCAGCGCAGCGCGACGCCGCACCTTCAGCGAAAACACCATCGCCGCAATCGAAATGACGATCATCAAAAAGAACAAGCCCGTGCGCGCACCAATCGTCTCAGGGTCGCCGACCGAGGGCGGATTCGCCGGATACTTGATATTGGGCACGATCACCAGCGCAATGAACGCGGCAAGCGCCAGCCACGCGGACAACGCACGCGCACTCACCACCGACACACGCCCATACGCATACGCGAACACCAGCGAAAACAACCCACCGACCGCAGCGCCGTAGGTGACCACGCCGGTCAACAACCCAAAACCGGCCTGCGTTTCGCGGCTCACGATTTCCGGCTCAGGGGCTTCGCCCTTCGCGGCATCCGCCTTCGCTTCGAACGAAATCGCCTGATCGACCTGTGGCTCGCCCACCAATCTGGCGAAGCCGAACGTGAGGAGTCCCGCAGCGATGCCCGCAAGCATCCCGCGTACCAACAATTTACCGACCATATTCGACTCCGTCAGTGGCAAGGAAAGCCGAGCAGATGGCGGCCGTCGTGCACGAACTCATGCACATACATACCGGGCACCAGCGACGTGGCACCTTCTTCCGCGCCCACGAAGTAAATGGCGAGCAACAACAACAGGCCCCCGAACACGATCCAGGGGAGCAATTCGCGCAGTGGAATAGGCGTGGGTTGCGCAACCGGTTGGCTGGCAGAATCGAAAACAGCTTCGTTCATGGTGAATATCTCCTGGGGTAACGCGCCCCGTTAGTCGATCGCAAAGGGATAGTGTGAAGCCCGGGTCTGGCTTTTGGCATGCAGGCCAATTACAGTGGCGCGACCGCGCCGGGCTTTCACCGGCTTCCTTGCTTCACAATGCAGCTATTCTACGCGCGAAACCTGGCCCACCGGGAAGCCAAAAGCCAACCCAAACGCTATTCGCCGACTGTTTTTCAGCGCCGTTATCGTTATAAAAAATGAAAGAATGAATACGAGACTGCTATTAATCAGCCACGCAGCAACGGCCGCCATGCGCGCAGCCCGCTGCCCCGCCGACGATCCCCTCGACGCACGCAGCATCGCCGAAGCGCAGGCGGCCCGCCCCCATCTGGCGATTCCGGACAAGGCGAGGGTCCTGACCAGTCCTGCCTTGTGCGCGCGCGAAACCGCCGCCGCGCTGGGCCTGGAGGCCACCGTCGACGAAGCATTGACTGATCTGAACTACGGCGAATGGCGTGGACGGCGGCTTGCCGACCTCGCCTCAGAAGCGCCACAGGAACTCGCCACCTGGACGCGTGACCCGGACGCCTCGCCGCCCGGCGGTGAATCGTTCAGTCAACTCGTCGAGCGGATCGGGGCGTGGCTGGACGCGCTCGACGCGAACGCGCCGAGCGAAGCGAGCGCTTCAGGAAATGTAGTCGCCATTACGCACGCGCCGGTGCTGCGGGCAGCGATCGTCGGTGCATTGGGGGCATCGCCAGCGGTGTTTCCGCGCATCGAAATCGCGCCGCTCTCGGCGGTGGAATTGCGACACACACAACGGGGCTGGACGTGGCGGCCGGCGGCGCTTTAGCGCAACTGCGCGGCAATTGCACCGACAGCGCGGCGACAGCACGGCGACTGCGCGGCGACCTCATGGTGACTGAGCGGCAAGGCCCACGCCACCCAAGCGCCGCTCACTTCCCCGAGATCATCAGGCGCAGCTTGTTCGACCCCGTGGGCGTCAAGGTGATGTCGGTACGTTTGCCTTTGTCGCCGACATAAAAGTGCTGACGTCCCGGCGAATTCTGATCGTGCGTCGCCTCCGGCAAGCACGAAGCAATGTCAGCCGCGACAGCTTGCAGTGCATCGGCGTTCGAACCGGCGTCGTGATGCGGCGTCCACATGCACTGGTAGCTGCCGTGGCTCGCCGAGCATTGGGCGTCATCGCCGTAGGGTTGCGCGACGCCCTTGCCATCGTCCGGTGTCAGCGAGGCCAGTCCGCCGGGGGCAGCCGCGACGATGCGTTTGAGCGAGGCACACGGACTGGGCGCATCGTCGGCATTCGCGCTCAATGGGAACAAAGCGCCGAGCGATGTCACAGCGAGCGCGGTAGCAAGCAATAGTCGGGGCGTGTTCATGTCGGCGCGTTCCTGGAGGCAGGTTGAGAATGGCCTCGAAGCGGTAGCAGGCTTCGTGCCTATCCATCAGCCCGCGTCAAAGCCCATCGCCGAACAAGGCCACGCGTCCTTGCGCCGACGCGAAAATCCCTTTGGCGTCGTGCCCCACCCCAGCGATCACATACGTGCGATGCGCGAGTCCCCGCGGATGGCGCATCGCCATATAACGCGCGTAGGCCAGCCCACGCCCCAGCCGATGATCGCCTTGCGCCATCGCAGCGCAGGAGCGGTCGAGCGCCGGATGCTGCGGGTCGCAATCCGCGCCACCCAAGAGGATGGTCACGTCGCGCTGCGCATAACGTGATTCGAGCGCCCGCGCCGCCACCACGCCGTCGACGCCGCTCGCATAAGCCGGCAAATCCTCGAGCCCGTACTTCCAGCGATTGAACGACGCACACCGCTCGGCACCGAACGTCGCGAAGTCGCCCGACGCCGTCGGCCGCATGGCATCGAAATACACATATGACGACGGGTTCGCGACCACATAGCGTAGCGCGACACCTCGTGCCGCGAGTTGCTCCTCATCGCGCGCCACGACCGCGTAGCGTTGCACGACCTGTCCGCCGCCCGAATGTCCCGCCACCACCACTTCGGCCAGCGACGCAAACTGTTCGCGCGAAGCCAGCGTTTGCACGATCGCATCGAGCACGTCGAACGAACTGACCGGCGCCGGGCCTTCGGCGTTCTCACCACCCATCCAGCTCGTCCAGTCCCAATGCAAGGTGGACGACGGCAACTCATGGGCAGCGACATCGGCACTCGCGAGAAATTGCGGCACGATCAGCAGCGTATCGTCAGGGCCGCCGCCCGCCAGCGCGCACGCCTGCTGCGCCAGATCGAAGTAGGTGTCCGCGTTGCGCAGACGTCCGTGGATCAGGATCACCGCGCGTCGCACGTTGCCCGTCGGAACCAACCAGTCGCCATTGGCGTACACGGGCACGGTGCCGCTGCCTGCCTGCGTCGTGACGCAGAGGTGCCGGCTGGCGACGACCGCGACCGGACGTTCATTCGGCGCGCGTTCGTCATCGGAGTTCAAGGGCTGGGTCATGCAATGGGCTCGTGGTTGATCGAAGAAATCCAGTCTCGCTACGGCGTCGCGGTTCTTGCCGTCGCGCGCAGTGGCTCGCGTCCGGCGCGCGTGAAATACACCATCGCGAGCGAAACGAAGCCGGCAAAGATCAGATAGAACGCCGGCGTGAGACTGCTGCCGGTGAGCCCTGTCAGGCCCGTGATGGTCAACGGCGCCAGGCCGCCGAACAGCGTCACCGCGATGTTGTACGAAATCGCCACGCCCGCCGAGCGGCTGCGCACCGGAAACAATGTCGCGAGCATGCCGGGATGCGCACCCGACATCGCGGCGAGGAACACCGTGGCGACCATCTGCGCGATGAACAGATGCCCCGGCGTCGGGTTGGTGACCACGAAGTGATAGAGCGGATAGACGCAGATCATCCACGCGATCACGACCGGGAAGAACAGGCGGTAAGCGCCGAAACGATCGGCGAGTTTGCCCGTCAGCGGAAACAGGAACAGGTTCAACACACCCGAGACGAACGCGCCGAGCAATGCGGTGGACAAGGGCAGATGCAACTGACGCTCGACATACACCGAGAGATACGAGTGCCACACGTAATTAGTCGCCGCGCCGACGATGATCACGCCCATCGCACAGATTGCCGCATCACCGTTGTCGCGGAAGAACTCGCGGACCGTCACGCGTGGCGGCTTGTCGCCGTGTTCGACGAGACGTTCGAACTCCGGCGACTCGGCCACGCGATGGCGGATATAAAACCCGAACGGCCCGGCCAACGCGCCGAACAGGAACGGCAAACGCCAGCCCCAGGCCACCAGTTGCTCGTGCGTCAACTGCGTAGTGAGCAGATAGCCGACCCCGGACGACAACAGCAACGCAAACGCCTGCGCCGACATGTTGAAGCTGCCATAGAACATCTTCTTGTGCGGCGGAGCGTACTCGACCAGCATCGCCGACGCGGTCGCGAACTGGCCGCCGACCGACAACCCTTGCAGCAGACGCGCCAGCACCACCAGCAGCGGCGCGGCGATCCCGATACGGGCGTAGCTCGGCGTCAGACCCATCAGCAGGGTGCTTCCCGCCATCGAAATGATCAGCAGCGAGAGCGCTTTGCGTCGCCCTGCCCGGTCGGCGTAAATGCCGAGCAGAATGCCGCCGATCGGCCGCACGATGAAGCCGACGGCGAAGGTCGCCAGCGTCAGCATGATCGACACGAAGCCGCTGCCGCCAGGAAAGAACACCTGCGCGATGATCTTCGCGAAGTATCCGTAGATCAGAAAGTCGAACCATTCGAGTCCGTTGCCGAGCACGGAAGCGAAGATCGCGCGCCGCACCATCGACGGACTCAACGTATTCTGGACAGCGGCGCCGGAAGCTGCGCCGTCCTGTGAGTGGAATGTCGCCTCGCTCATTGCTCGCATCCTTGTGTATCGAACATGGCGGCCAACGCGCAGACCGAAGTCAGCATGCGCGCGCCGTCGTGGCCCACGCCGGGCACGATATGAAAACGCTGCGGCAAGCCATCCGGATGACGCGACTGGATATAACGGTAGTACGCCTCGGCGCGCGCCACGCGCTGCGGCCCTTGTGCTTCGGCGGCGCAAGTCGTGTCGAGCGCCTTTTGCCGAGGATCGTTATCCGCGCCGCCGACCAGATAGTCGATCCGGCGCGACGCATAGGTCGCTTCGAGTTGCGCGGGAGAACGGTCGTCGAGATACGGCGGCCGGTTGTCCATGCCGTATTTCCATTGATTGAAACCGGGGCATTGCGCAGCATCGAAGGGCGCGGCGACGCCTTGGGCGTCGGGCCGCTGGGCGTCGAAATACGCATAGGTAGACGGACTCGCCACCACATAGCGCACGTCGATGCCCTCGCTCGTCAGCGCAGCGATATTGCGCGCCGCCACGGCATAGCGCTGCACGACCTGGCCGCCGCCGGAGTGTCCGGCCAGCACCACGTGACGCAGAGTCGGAAACAGCGTGCGATCGGCCAGGCGCGCGACGATCGCGTCGAGCACAGCGTAGGAACTGATCGGCAGCGGCGCGCGCGCTGCTTCGCCGCCCATCCATGCATCGCCTTTCCAACGCAGCAGATCGGCGGGCTCATCATGTATGCGCGTATCGAGCGTGGCGAGAAACTGTGGCGCGATCAGGAGCGTGGCGACTGGGTCTGCATGGGCCGCGTCACGCGCGTTCTGCGCGGTGCGGAAGTACACATCGGCGTTGCGCAGCTTGCCGTGAATCACGATCACCGCGCGCGTCACCTGAGGCTGCGCGACACTCCAGTCTTGTGAAAGGTACAGCGGAAATTCAGCCTGGCCTTGGGGCGTGTCGATCGTGAGACGCGCATCGGCGATCGTCTTCACGGGCTTGAGATGCGACTCGTGCGATTGCGCTGCAAGTGCGGGCCGCGCGAACGACATCAATACGATGGCGATCACTGCGGCGCTTTGCACCGCCGGAGGTCGTGAAAAACGGAAGGTCATGCGACGTGCTCCTGATTACCGTGCGCTGTCCTGAACGCAGCGCATCGGCAAATCCGTCGTCGTAATGCGGATTGCCTGCTCACGGGTGTCTCCTGTCGGTCTTTTCTTTTCTCGCGATGCCACGATCGTAGGCGTGCTCATGCTAAATGTAAAATACCCGTTTTACGCACTGTTCATACTTATACGATATGGCAGCGCGCACACCGTGACAGGCGACCCGGAGCGGAAACACGATGGAACTGCGGCATCTGCGTTACTTCCTGGCGGTCGCCGAAGAAGGCCAGTTCACACGCGCGGCCGAGCGACTGGCGATGCAACAGCCGCCGCTCTCGCAGCAGATTCGCCTGCTGGAAGAGGAGATCGGCTTCGCATTGTTCGTGCGTATGTCGCGCGGCGTCACGCTGACACCCGCAGGACGCGCCTTCGCCGAAGATGCGCAGCGCCTGCTGCAAAATCTGCAGGAATCGGTCGACAAGGCGGCCCGCATCGCACGCGGCGAGCTCGGCACGATTTCGATCGGCCTGACCAGTTCCGCCGCGTTTCATCCGTTCACGACCGAGGCTATCCGCGCATTCCGCACCATGTGCCCGGAGGTCGCAGTCGAGCTTGCCGAGCTCAACGCGGCGGAAATCATCGAGCGGCTGGCTGCGGGGCAGATTCAGGCTGCCTTTCTGCGCAAACCGGTCGACGCGCGTGAGGGCGTCGCCTTCAAGTTGCTGCTCGACGAGCCGATGGTCGTGGTGTTGCCGGTCGGCCATCGTCTGCTGAAGGGCGCGGGCAAGAAACGGCCGCGGATTTCACTGGAGGCGCTGGCGCAGGAGGACTTCATCCTCGTGCGCCGGCCCGGCGCGCCCGGCATGTACGCCGACATTCTGGCCGCGTGCAGGCAGGCCGGGTTCGTGCCGCGTATCGCGCGCGAGGTGCCGCGCATGGTGTCGGGGATCAATCTCGTCGCGACCGGACTCGGCGTCACCCTGGTGCCGGCCTCCATGCAACGTTACGACCAGGTGGGCACGGTGTACTGCACCTTGGCGAACCCCGCGAAGTTGAGCGCTCCGCTGCATCTAGCTCACCCGGGTGCTCTTCACAACAGCGCGGCGACGCGCTTCATCGAACTGGTGATGAAGCGGGCAGGCGTCTGACGGGAATTCAGCGGGGATGGCCGTGTATCGACGCTTCGAGCCCCGTGGCGCGGGGACGGGCACACAAATTGCATTCTGGCCGTACCGGGCTACCGATCACATGCTCATCCAAACGACGCAAACCGCTACGCCATGTCAAATAAATTAGCCGCTGACAAGCCGGCCCGCCTTTCCTCGGGGATCGAGGGCATCAACGACGTCCTGGGAGGCGGCTTTACGCCTCACCGGATGTACCTCGTGGAGGGTGCGCCCGGTACGGGCAAAACTACCCTCGCCTTGCAATTCCTACTGCAAGGTGTGGCCGAAGGCCAGGGCGGTCTGTACATTACGCTCTCCGAAACCCGCTCGGAGTTGATCTCGGTGGCCGAGAGTCATGGCTGGGATATCGGCGGGTTTACGATTCTCGAACTGCTGTCCGACGAAGGGCTCGATCCACAATACGAGCAGACCGTTTTGCATCCGGCCGAGGTCGAACTCGGCGAGACCGTGCGCAATGTGATCCAGCAGGTCGACGAACTCAAGCCGGCGCGCATCGTCCTCGATAGCCTGTCCGAATTGCGCCTGCTGTCGCAGAACCCGCTGCGCTACCGTCGTCAGATTCTGGCACTCAAGCGTTATTTCGCGACTCGTGCCTGCACGGTGCTGCTGCTCGACGACAACGCGTCCGACTCCGGCGACGTGCAACTGCACAGCATCGCGCACGGCGTGATCAGTCTCGACAACCTCGTGCACGACTACGGCGGCAACCGTCGACGCATGCGCATCGCCAAGATGCGCGGCATCAAGTTCCGCGAGGGTTATCACGATTTCACGCTCGATACCGGCGGCATCCATGTCTATCCGCGCCTCGTCGCGGCCGAACACCACACCCATTTCAGCACCAACGTGCGCAGCACCGGCACAGAGGGTCTCGACGCGCTGCTCGGCGGCGGCCTGCTGCCCGGCACCAACGCGCTGATGATCGGACCATCGGGCGTCGGCAAGACGACCACCGTCGTGTCGTGCCTGATCGCCGCGCTCGAGCGCGGCGAGCGCTGCGTGTACTACGTGTTCGACGAAACGCTCACCACGCTGATGATCCGTTGCGCGACGCTCGGCATGCATCTGGCGCCGCACGTCGAAAGCGGTTTGCTGACCTTGCGCCAGATCGATCCCGCCGAAATCTCGCCCGGCGAATTCGCCAGCGACGTGCGCCAGTCGGTCGAGAAAAAAGGCTGCCAGTACGTCGCAATCGACAGCCTGAACGCCTATCTCCAGGCGATGCCCGGCGAGCGTTATCTGTTGCTGCAGATGCACGAGTTGCTCGGCTATCTGAATCAGCAGGGAGTCATTACCATGCTCGTGCTCGGTCAGCACGGCATCATCGGCGAAGTGCAGAGCGATATCGACATCAGCTATCTCAGCGATGTGGTGGTGCTGTTCCGCTATTTCGAGCACCAAGGCGAAGTGCTTACGGCGGTCACCGCCGTGAAGAGTCGCGCCAACGCGCACGAGCGCTCGATCCGTCAATTCCGGCTCGGCGATCGTGGCGTGGAAGTGGGTGAGGCGCTGCGCGATTTCGAGGGCGTGCTGTCCGGCCTGCCGGCCTACCGTGGCAGCACGGCCTTGCTCGGCAGCACCGATCGCGTCATCGACACCTCGAGGTCGTAAGGACATGGAGCACCACGTCCTTATCCTGGCGCCGTTTGGCCGCGACGCCGACGTCATTGCCGAAGTCCTTCAGAAAGACCAGCGGGTCTGCGTGGCCTGCCGCGATGCCGATACGCTCACCGACGCGCTGAACGCAGGCGCGGGCACGGCGCTCATCGCCGAAGAAGCCCTCGCTGACAATCAGGCTGCACGTCTGTTCGGCTGGCTCGAACAGCAGCCGGCGTGGTCCGACTTTCCTTTTATCCTGCTCGCCGCCTCACGCGTCGGACACCGCTCCGCACGCGGACTGGAAGTGCTCGAGCGACTCGGCAACGTGGTGGTGCTGGAACGTCCACTGAACTCGGAAACCTTGCGGCGCGCAGTCGCGTCGGCCCTGCGGGCGCGCGCGCGGCAATATGAATCGCGCCGCCATCTTGCTGAGCGCATCGAGGCGCAAGACGCGCTGGTGCAACTGAACGATTCGCTGGAAAGCCGCATTGCCGAACGCACGCACGAACTCGCCTCGGCCAACAACCGGCTCATGATGGAAATTCACGAACGCGCCAAAGTACAGGCGGTGCTGGTGCAATCGCAGAAGATGGAAGCGCTCGGACAGTTGACCGGCGGCATCGCGCACGACTTCAACAATTTGCTGAACGTCATCATGGTCAACTCGGAGTTGATCGCGCGCGTCAGCAGCGACGAACGGATTCGCGGCATGGCCGCCACCGTCAAACGCGCAACCGAACGCGGCGCCAAACTGACCGGCCAGTTGCTGACTTTCTCGCGCAACAGCAACCTCGATCTGAAAGCCGTCGACGTAGTAACGCTGCTGCAAGGCATGCGCGACATCATCACCGTTTCGCTCGGGTCGAGCATCGCGTACACGAACGAGTTCGACGGCGCGGAGATGTGGACCCAGGCCGATGCCAATCAACTCGAACTCGCCATCCTCAATCTCGCCATCAATGCACGCGATGCCATGCCCGGTGGCGGCAAGCTGAGCATTCGCGTGCGCGACCGCTCGGCGCCCGATCAGACTTTCGCAGACGGCCGCTACGTCGTGCTCGAAGTCGCCGATACCGGCTCGGGCGTGCCGCCCGATGTGGTCTCGCGCGTGTTCGATCCGTTCTTCACGACCAAGCCAGTCGGCAAGGGCACGGGACTCGGCCTGAGCCAGGTCTACGGTATCGCCAAGCAGGCAGGCGGCACCGCGCGCCTCTTCAGTGAAGAAGGCGTAGGCACGACAGTGGAGATCTGGTTGCCGTTGCGCGAACGGGTAGCGTCGCAAACCGAAACGACGTCGAACGCCGAGGCCAACGTGGTCGGCGAGAAGCGCGTATTGGTAGTGGAAGACGACGGCGAAGTGCGGGCCATGCTCGTCGAGTCGCTGAAAATGCTCGGCTATACGGTGACGGAGGCCGCGGACGGACGCGCGGGCCTGAACCGCTTACAGGACGACAAGCCCGACTTGCTGATGGTCGACTTCGCGATGCCCGGCATGAACGGCATCGACGTGATCGCCGAAGCGCGCAAGATGCGCGAAGACTTGCCGGTGATTCTTGCCACCGGCTATGCCGACGTGGATATTTCCGGGCTCGCGGTCAAGCGCTGCACGATTCTGCGCAAACCGTTTCAGCTCGACGATCTGGCGCGTACCGTGCGCCTCGGTCTCGCTGCATGATCACGCGTGGCTGCTCCCGAACGGCCACGCGTCGATGTAGAGCGGCGGGGCTTCAGCGCACGCAGTTACGCCCCGCCGTCTTGGCTTCGTAAAGCGCGAGGTCGGCGGCATGCAGCAGCGCCTGCAAGGTCGAGCACGATTTGCTCAACGTCACGCAGCCGAGGCTCACCGTCACCCGTACCTCGCCCGCCTGGGTCACGACGCGCGCCGCCTCGATGGCCGCGCGCAATCGCTCGGCCACATGCGTCGCGTAGCGTGCATCGGCGCCACTCAGCATCAGCACGAACTCCTCGCCGCCGAGGCGCGCGAACACGTCCTGCGTGCGTAGCAACTGCTTCGCCTCGCTGACGATCCGCTTGAGCACTTCGTCGCCGGCCAGATGCCCGGCCGTATCGTTGATACGTTTGAAATGATCCGCGTCCAGCATCACGAGCGACAGGGCTTCGCCGTCACGCTGCGCCCGCGCGATCTCCGCCTCAGCGGTTTCGAAGAAGTGCGCGCGACTCGATGCGCCGGTCAGATGATCGGTGGTGAGCAGGCGCTTCAGATTGTCCGCCGTGATCTTGCGCTCCGTGATGTCGCGCAGTACCACGGAGTAGCCGGTGAACGCGCCGTCCTCTTCGCGCGAGACCGCGACCAGAATTTGCCCCCAGTAACGCGTGCCCTGCCTCGTTTCGCACCAGCATTCTTCGACATGCCAGCCCTGGTCGCGTGCGAAAGCCAGATGCTCGGGCGAGCGATGCGGCAGGAACTGGCCCGGCGCATAAAAACGCGCGAGTGTGCTGCCCAGCGCTTCGACTTCGCTGTAGCCGGTCACGCGCGTGACCGAGTCGTTCCAACTCTCTACCCGCCCTTGCGCGTCGAGTGAGAAGAAAGAAAAGTCTTTAACGTTGGTGTAGATCGCGGCGAGCCACGACTCGGTCTGACGCGCGCGCCGCTCGGCCGCCACCTGGCGGGAGACGTCCGTAAGCACGGTCATCAGCAGTTGCGCGTTGATCTTGATGATCGAACAAGACAACACCACGGCGCGCTCGTGCGCCGGCGTGACGAAGATGCGATGGTTCTCGCAAACGGGTCCGCGCACCGCCGTAAAACTCTCGACCAGATTGCGCAACTCGGGCGCCACCGAACTCAAACTCTCGAAGATATTGTCGATGCCGTGCGCGCCCACCAGCGGCATGAGCAACTGCGAGGCGAGCGGATTCATCATGTCGATCCTGCCCGCCGCGTCGCTACGCACGAGACCGACCGGTGACATGTACACGAACGAAAGCAGTGCCTCGTGCTCGGTCTGAAGCTCGTCGTCCTGGGCCTCGTCGGACGACTTCACTGGGCGGGCTCCCGCTCGATCAGCAGAAAGCGCGTGGCACCTTGCGGCCCGCGCAGAAGACGCAGGCGCACGGGCGTCGGCCGCATGCGCAATGTCAGCACGTAGGGCAGCGTTGCATCGAGTTCAGGTTCGTCTTCGAAACGTTGCGCGACCATGAAGTTGTTCATACACGGCGCGACCTCGTAGAACAGATGACGGCCCAGCACGTTGGCCGCACGCAAACCGGCACCCGCCGACTCGAACTTGTTGTAGTGCGTGACGAGACTGTCGGGCGCAAAGCCGATCACGCCGAATGGAAGCGCATCCAGCGTCTCGTTGTCGGCAGCATGAAGTGTCGCGAGCGACACGGTGTCAAATTCCTGGGTCACGATACCTTCCATATAGATTCTGTCGCCTTTCTAATTCGATGCGCGTGCAACAGGCTAGCGGCAACGATCAGGCGCGCGTGGCCAGCGGTCCTTGCATGCAGCTTACTGGCTCACAGAACAGATAACGGCATACATCCTCATAATTTTAGGTGGTTGGGCGTGGTGGGCGCAAAGGGGCTGTCCCTCTACAAAATCCAATTCAATAGTTTGCTAACGAATATTTAGCCCCTACAATACCGGCCATGACGAATCTCGATGCCCTGCGCCGCACCGTCAGCAGCACGCTGGTCGTGGCTGCCAGAAAATGGCGGCGCACGAGCCACGGCGTGCTCGCGGCCTTCAACGTTTCCGAAGCGTGCGCCACGCCGCTGCTCACCGCCGGCCGGCTTGGCGAGGCGGTGCGCCAGGTGACGCTGGCCGATCACGTCGGGATCGAAGGGCCCTCGCTGGTGCGGCTGCTCGATCAACTGTGCGCGGCCGGCTTGATGCGCCGCGACGAAGATCCCGAAGACCGGCGCGCCAAGACCGTGGCGCTCACTGAAGAAGGCCGCGCCGTCACCGCAAGGATGGAAGAAGAACTGGTCACACTGCGCGCGCAAGCGTTGAAAGGCGTCTCGCGCAGCGATCTCGAAGCGACCTTGCGCGTGCTGGCCGCGTTCACCTCGGACAACGACACGGGCGGCGAAGAACGCGCCGCGAACGAACGTACGCAAGCCTCGGGGGCCGCGCACAAAGCCGTCAAAGCGAATAAATCCAACAAGCGCAAAGCAGACACCGCCGCGCCCCACGAGGCCGGCGATCCGGCGTAACAGATCATGGTCTATCCCACTCTTCGCGATTGGCTGTTCTCGGTCAAGACGTTTGCCGCGGCGATGATCGCGCTCTACATCGGTCTGAAGCTCGAACTGCCGCGGCCTTACTGGGCGATGGCCACCGTTTACATCGTGTCGAATCCGTTTGTCGGCGCCACGCGTTCCAAGGCGCTCTATCGTGCGCTCGGCACGGCGCTCGGCGCATCGGGCGCGGTGTTGCTGGTACCGCCGTTCGTCGAATCGCCCTATCTGTTCAGCGTGATCGTGGCCTTGTGGACCGGCACGCTGCTCTATCTGGCGGTGTCCGACCGCACCGCGCGCAGCTACGTGTTCCTGCTCGCCGGCTACACCATGCCGATCATCGCCTTGCCTTCGGTGACCAACCCGGGCGGCGTGTTCGATCTCGCCATCAGCCGTACCGAGGAAATCCTGCTCGGCATCGTCTGCGCAAGCGTGGTGGGCAGCGCGTTGTTTCCGAGCCGCCTCGCGCCGACCATCATCGAGCGCACCGACGCCTGGTTTCGCGACGCGGCGTTCTACGCGACCGAAACCCTGTCCGGCCGTATGGCCGGCTCGGCAATCTCGGGCGCGCGGCAGCGGCTCGCGGCCACCATCAATGGTCTGGAATTGCTGTTGAGCCAACTCGCCTACGATCACACGCGACCCGACGTTCTCTCGCGCACGCATGAAATGCGGGGGCGTATGCAACTGCTGCTGCCCATCATGTCGTCGCTCGCCGATCCGCTGATGGCGCTTTATAACAGCGGTCGTCAGAGCTGGCCCGAGGGTCTCGACACCCTCATCGCCGACGTCATCAAATGGTTCAACGAACCGCTGCCCACCGCGAGCAGCGGCTCCCAATCCGACGCAATCGCAGACGCGTTGCGCGCCCGTATCTCGGCCATGCAGCCGCCGTCCGCCGCACTCGCGAACTGGGACGGGGCACTCCTTTCCAACGCGCTGTGGCGTATGAGACAGGTGATCGACGTCTGGCAGGATTGCCGCTCGCTGCGCAGCATCATCACGCGTGAAGAAGGGTCGTGGCGTCCGCGCTTTCGCCATTGGCGGCTCGGTGGCACCGAGCGCTTCTACGATCGCGGCATCATGCTGTTCTCGACCGGCTCGGCCGCCGCCGCCGTGGTTCTCGCCTGCAGTTTGTGGATCAGCTCGGGCTGGAACGATGGCGCCAGCGCGGTGACGCTGGCGGCAGTGGCCTGCTGCTTCTTTGCCGCGCTCGACGAACCCGCGCCATTCGTGTTCCGCTTTTTCGTGGCGACCGCGATCAGCGTGGTGGCCGCCGGTGTGTATCTGTTCGTCGTGCTGCCGAACGTCCATGACTTTCCGATGCTGGTGGTCCTGTTCGCCGCGCCGTTCATCTTTGTCGGCACGCTGATCCCGCGCCCGCAATTCAACCTGGCCACGGTGCTGGTCGCGGTGAACACGGCCACCTTCATCAGCATTCAGGACGCGTACGACGCCAACTTTCTGATCTTCATGAATAGCAATCTCGCGGGCCTCGCGGGATTGCTCTACGCGTATCTGTGGACCCGCGTCACGCGTCCGTTCGGCGCCGAACTCGCCGCTTCGCGGCTGTTGCGTTCGAGCTGGGCCGACGTCGCGCTCACGGCCTCGAACCGGCCGATCGACGACCCGCGCAATCTGGCCGCGCGCATGCTCGACCGCTTGATGCAGTTGATCCCCCGCCTTGCCGCCACCGACGACTATCGTCATCCGTCGATCGAAAGTTTCCGCGATCTGCGCATCGCCTTCAACGCACTCGATTTGCGCCGCGTGACCCGCAAGCTCGGCGGCGAAGCGCCCGCCGCGATCGACCGCGTGCTCGACGGCGTGCGAAGCTATTACGAACACTGCATCGAGCGCCGCAAGCGCGAGCCGGTGCCCGAGAACCTGATGGTGTCGATCGACGCCGCCGTGGCGCGCGTCACCGCGCAGGGCCTCGCCAACGCCGACGTCGAGGTCCCCACCGCGAATTCGCGAGCCTCGGCACGCCAGTTGCGCGAGGCGTTGCACGCGCTGGTCGGCTTGCGTCTATCGCTGTTTCCGGCCACGCTGACGTCACCGGCGCCGCCCGCACCGGAGGCCGCTGCCTGATGCGCCCGTTCCGCGAGCCGGCTCGCCCCTTTCCCTTCTTTTCCACTCCCCGCGATGATCGGTGAAATCGATATCTTCGGCGTGTTCGTTCCGGCCGTGCTGGTGCTGATGTTGGTCGCGTATCTGATCAACCTGGTGCTGCGTACGGTGTTCGCGCGCGTCGGCCTTTACCGCTTCGTCTGGCATCGCTCCATCTTCGATCTCGGCATCTACGTGCTGGTGCTGGGCCTTGTCGTCGTCGTTTCGCACAGACTAATAACGTGAAAAAAACCTGGTTCTCCGTCGGTCAAATTCTGCTGACCCTTATCGTCGTCGTCGCCGCGGCCTTCGTGCTGTGGAAACTGGTCGGCTACTACATGTTCGCGCCCTGGACGCGCGACGGCCACGTGCGCGCCGACGTGATCCAGGTTGCGCCGGATATCTCGGGGCTCATCACCTCGGTCGACGTAGTCGACAACCAGCAGGTCAAGCAAGGCCAGGTGCTGTTCGTGATCGACCAGGCCCGTTATACGCTCGCGCTGCGACAGGCGCAGGCCACCGCGCAACAACGCCGCGCCACGCTCGATCAGGCGCGCCGCGAAGATACGCGCAACCGCAAGCTCGGCGACCTGGTCGCAGCCGAAGTGTCGGAAGAAAGCCGCTCGCGGGTCGAGGCGGGCGAAGCCGCGCTGGCCGATGCGAACGTCGCCATCGACACTGCGAAGCTCAATCTGCAGCGCGCCACGATCATGAGCCCGGTGGACGGTTATCTGAACGACCGCGCGCCGCGCGTCGGCGAATTCGTCGCAGCCGGGCGCGCGGTGGTCGCGGTGGTCGATATGCATTCGTTCCGCGTCGACGGCTATTTCGAGGAAACCAAGCTGGGTGGCATCGACATCGGTCAGCCGGTGGATATCACCGTGATGGGCGAGCCGACCGTGCTGCGTGGTCACGTGCAGAGCATCGTCGCCGCCATCGAAGACCGTGACCGCACGCAAGGCAGCAATCTGCTGCCGAACGTGAATCCCGCGTTCAGCTGGGTGCGTCTCGCGCAGCGGATTCCGGTGCGCGTCGCGCTCGATGAAGTGCCGCCCGACTTCCGCATGATCGCCGGCCGCACCGCGACGGTGTCGGTGCGCGACCTGTCGCCGGCCAGCAAGAAACATCCGGCGATGACGGCCACGGGCGCAGTGGATGCCTCGGCGGCTTCGGCTTCGGCTGCCTCGGTTCGCGCCGCTTCGTCGGCGCAGCCGGCGTCCGCCGCCGTCAACCCGGGCGCCTCGCAATGAAGCTGTCGCGCGCCCTACCCTTATTGCCGCTGCTGCCGTTGGCCGTCGCGTTGAACGGCTGCATCAACGTCGGCCCGAATTACTCGCTGCCGCAACAGGCGCTCGTCAATGCGCCGCTCGCGAATGAACCGATCGAAGGCGCCGACACCCGGCTAACCACCACTCAGAACGTGCCGGCCGTGTGGTGGAAACTGTACGACGACCCCGTGCTGAACAGTCTCGTCGACGAAGCCTTGCAATCGAACACCGACTTGCGGGTGGCCGCTGCGAATCTCGCGCGCTCGCGTGAAGCGCTCGGCGTGGCACAAGCGCAGGGCGGCTTTTCAGGCAAGAGCTCGGTGCTGCTCGAACGCGCGCAGGAATCCGCCGAACAATACCTGCTTACCGAAAAGCTGCCGGTGGCCAATGAAGGCGATATCGGCATCAGCATCTCGTACGAAATCGATCTGTTCGGCAAGCTGCGGCGCGGCGTGGAAGCCGCCCAGGCGGACACCGAAGCCGTGCAGGCCGCGGGCGATCTCGCGCGGATGACAGTGGTGGCCGACGTGGTGCGCTCCTACGTCGAACAATGCTCGGCGGCCGAAGAACTCAGGATCGCTCAACAGTCGCTCGCCTTGCAGAAGCAGCGCGTGGACGTATCGCGCCGTCTGCGTGATGCGGGCCGTGGCAATCAGCCCGATGTGACGCGTGGGCAAACGCAGGTCGATACGTTGTCGGCGGATATTCCACGTTATACGGCGCGCCGCAAGATCGCGCAGTACCGGCTCGCGGCGCTGCTCGCGCGTGCGCCATCCAATTTGCCGCCGGCCGTGCTGGCATGCGACCGGCTGCCGCAATTGCGTCAGCCGATTCCCGTCGGCGATGGCGCCGCGTTGCTCAAGCGTCGCCCGGATGTGCGCGAGGCCGAACGTCAACTGGCGGCATCTACAGCACGGATCGGTGTCGCGACGGGCGCGTTGTATCCGACGGTGAGCATCGGGGCATCGGCGGGTTTGACCGGGATTCTGGAGGACCTGGGCACGTCGCCCACCGCGCGCTGGGGCTTCGGTCCGCTGATCAGCTGGACCTTTCCGGCGAACGGCGCGCGTGGCCGCGTACGTGAAGCGCAGGCGTCGAGCCAGGTGGCGCTGGCGAAATTCGACGGCGTGGTGCTGACCGCGTTGCGCGAGACCGAAACCAGCCTCGCGACTTATGCCTCGGATTACGCGCGCGCCGATGCATTGCGCGCGGCGGTGAAGTCGGCGGCCGAGTCGGCGGATGAAACGCATCGGCTGTATATCGCGGGGCGCGAGTCGTTCATCTCGGATCTGGATGCGACCCGCACGCTGACGTCGACCAAGTCACAGGTGGCGGCGGCCGAAGGTCAGGTGTCGATCGATCAGGTCAATCTGTTCATGGCGCTGGGCGGTGGCTGGGAGATGCCGCCGCAGAATGCCGCGGGAGCCGGGCCTGCGGCTGGCGCTGCTGCCGCGACGAAAGCACCGTAGACTCCGCTCTATCCTGAAGCATGCAAAAAGGCGTTGCCGCAGAGCAAACCTACTGACAAAGCAGGACTCGACAAGGTGACACTGATGGCAGACGTTTCAACAATCCGGGCGCTCGACGCCGTGAAGGCGCTGGCATTCATCGGCGATCTCAGCATGGGGCAGCCGACCGACCACTCGCTTCGCACCAGCTGGCTTGCCGCGCGGCTCGCAGCCGAAGCCGGTCACGACGACGCGCAATGCGGCGTCGTCAAGGAGGTCTCGCTGCTGCGCTGGTCGGGTTGCACGGCGAACGCGGCGGGCTTTTCGGAGATGCTGGGCGACGACATCGGCGGCCGCGAAGCCATGCTCGCGATGCGGCCGGGCTGGGGCGGCGCGGCCGAAGCGCAAGGACGGCTCGATGTGACCATCACACCGCTCGCGGAGATTCATTGCGAAGTGTCGGGTGAAATTGCCCGCATGCTCGGTCTCGAAGGCGCCACCCAAACCGCGTTGCGGCACATTTTCGAAGCGTGGGACGGTGGCGGTTTTCCGCAACAACTCGAGGGCAGACGTGTCCCCGACGCCGTGTTTCTGGTCGCGCTGGCGGGCGACCTCGAAATCCTGAGTCGCGTGTATGGATTGGAGGCGGCGCAAAAACTCATCGCGCAGAAGGCGGGCCGCCAGTATCCCGAGACGCTGGCGCGCATTGCCTGCTCGCAAGCCCAGACCTGGCTCACCGAACTCGATCGGCAAAGCGCGACGGGACGCGACGAGCCGCTCGACGCATTACCGATGCAACAAGGCACCGCGCCCGAAATCATCGCCGACGTGATCGATCTGAAACTACCGTGGATGGCCGGCTACTCGCGCCGCGTGGCAGGCGCAGCAGCAGGCCTGTGCACGCGCATGGGATTCGACGAAGAGGCGCGGCGCAGCACCTATCTCGCCGGTTTGATTCACGGCATGGGACGCATGGCGGTGTCGAACGCGATCTGGAATACGCCAGGGCGGCTCTCTTCGGCGGCGTGGGAAAAGGTGCGTCTCGTGCCTTACTGGACAGCGCGTGCCGGCAAGCAGATCGGCGCGCTCGCGCACGAATCGGAGATCGCCTCGCAAGCTTATGAGCGGCTCGACGGCTCGGGTTATTTCCGTGGCACGGCGGGCATCGCGCTCGGACGCGAGGCGCGGGCGCTGGCGGTCGCGGCGAGTTGGGTGGCGTTGCGCTCGCCGCGACCGTGGCGCGCAGCCTTATCGGCGAATGAAGCGGCGGTCCTGCTCGGCGAAGAAGGCTCGGCAGGCCGCTTCGATGCCGACTCGGTGCGGGCTTTGCTGGCCTGCGAAAAAGATGGCTACGACCAGGGCGCCGAATCCATCAAGCCCGCGCGCGCGGCGTTGCTCTCGCCGCGCGAGTCCGAAGTCTTGCGGCACATCAGTCAAGGTGCGAGCAACAAGGAAGTGGCGAAAACGCTGCAGATGAGTCCCAGCACGGTACGCACGCATGTGGAAAGTGTGTTCCGCAAGCTCGAATGTTCGACGCGCGCGGCCGCGACGCTAAAGGCCTCGACGCTCGGATTGATCTGAGCGCCGGGCAACGCGCCCACGCCGGCAGACTTACGATTTATTTTTGACAAGCTTTCTTTTACCTTTCATTTCGCGTTAAATACAGATCACCAACCACATCGTTACGGGGTCCCCGTATGTCGCACTTCATGCAGAACGTAGTCACTTTGGGCGGATGCATCGGCATTTTCACGGCCGTGGTCGCGGTGGTGGAAGTCTTCGCGAACTAAGTCCCGCAGTCGCGCCGGCCGTATCACATGGCGTGGCGCTTCGCGGCGGCTTCGTGAATCGCGGCGCGCACGCGTGGATACGTGCCGCATCGGCAAACGATGTTGGACATGGCGGCATCGATGTCGGCATCGGTTGGATTGGGCTTTTGCCTGAGCAGCGCACAAGCCGCCATTAGTTGAGCGCTCTGGCAGTAGCCGCACTGCACCACGTCGAGGTCGATCCACGCCGCCTTCAAGGCTTGCGCTTCGGCGCCCTGCACGCCTTCGATCGTGGTGATCTTCTGCGCGTGCAGGCTCGACATGAGCGTCTGACACGCGAGATGCGCGGCGCCGTCCAGATGAAATGTGCAGGCGCCGCAAATGCCTACGCCGCAGCCGAATTTGGTGCCGGTCATACCGAGTTCGCAACGCAGCACCCACAGCAGCGGCATATCCGGTTCGGCCTGCACCGCCACTGCCCGGCCGTTGATGTTCAGCGATCCCATGCTTGTCTCCTTCGATTCGCGCAAGCGCTCTAAACCATCTTCAACGGCAACGCTCGAAGCCGCTTGCCCGTCAGCGTGAAAACCGCATTCGCCACAGCCGGCGCCACCGGCGGCACGCCGGGTTCGCCGACGCCTTGGGGATGCAACTGGCTCGGCATGATGTCGGTTTCGATCAGCGGACAGTCGTTCATGCGCACCACCGGGAAATCCACGAAGTTCTTCTGCTGCACCTGACCGTTAACGATCGTGATCTCGTCCTGCAACGCCGTGGACAAACCGAACACAATGGCGCCCTCCATCTGCTGCCGGATCAGATTCGGATTCACCGGCAAACCGCAATCGATCACGCAAAACACCCGATGCACCCGAATCGCCTTGTTCGGTCCAATCGACACTTCCGCCACCTGCGCGACCACGCTGCCGAATGCCTCATGCAATGCGACGCCTCGCGCGCGCGGCGCGCCGTCTGCTGCGTGCGACAACGGATGTCCCCAACCCGACATCGCCGCGATCCGCTTCAACACCGCCAGATGACGCGGATGCTGCGCGAGCAGCGCAACGCGAAACGCAATCGGATCCTGCGTGGCGGCGAAGGCCAACTCGTCGGTGAAGCTCTCCGTGAAGAAGGCCTGATGCGAATGGCCGACCGAGCGCCAGAATCCCACCGGCACCGCAAGCTCGACGATCTTGTGTGCCACGCGCGCAGCGGGCCATTCGTAGGGCTGATCGAACGCGCCCTCGCAAGTGGTCTTGTCGATGGGGATGCGCGGCACGCCGTAATAGCGTGCGAGCGCTTCCGGCACGATCGCCTGACTCGCCGACGTGCCGCGCCACGCCACCACCTTGCCGTTCTGATCGAGTCCTGCACTCAGGCGCGACACGCATGCCGGACGGTAGAAGTCATGCGTGAAGTCCTGCGCTCGCGGCCAGATGGTTTGCACCGGCCGACCGCCGGCTTCGCGAGCGATCACCGCCGCCTGCGCAATGAAGTCGAGTTCCAGTCGACGCCCGAACGCACCGCCGAGCAATTGCGATTGCACGTCCACCTTGTCGGCGTCGAGGTCCAGCACCTTGGCCACGTGATGACGGGCGAGCGCGGGCATTTGCGTCGAGACCCACACGGTCGCCGCGCCGTCCACGATCTGTACGGTGCAGTTAAGCGGCTCGACTGCGCCATGGGCGAGATACGGCGCGTGGTATTCGGCCTTCACGACGCGCGCTGCGTCACGCAGTGCAGCATCCACGTCGCCATGTTCGTAGTAGGCGTGGCCATCGCTCTTGTCGAGGGCCTGCGCGAGTTCGCTGTCGACTGACGTGCTCGAGAGATCCGCTGCCGCGCCGTTGTCCCATTCCACCTTGATCGCGAGGACCGCGTTCATCGCGCGAAACGCATTCCCGGCAATGACTGCGACGCCGCCCGTGCCGCCGTTGTATGGCGCGAAAGCCAGCGCTTTGATAAAGCCCGGCATTGTCGCGGCGGCGCTCGCGTCGAAATGCGCGACCTGGCCGCCCAGGGTTGGACACAGCAGGACACTCGCGTACAACAGGCCGTCGGGCAGCGCGTCGATGCCAAAGCGCGCCGAGCCGTTGATCTTCGAAGGAGCTTCGATGCGGTGGACTGGTTTGCCGATCAACTTGAAGTCGGCGGGATTTTTGAGCGCCACGTTGCGCGGCAAGGATTGCTGCGCCGCAAGAGAAGACAGCTCGCCGAAACTTGCTTGATGTCCGGACGGATGCAGCACACGACCGCGTTCCGCACGGCATTCGCCTGGCGCAACGTGCCATTGCGCGGCGGCCGCGCCGATCAGCATCGCGCGCGCCGAGGCGCCGGCTTCGCGCATGGGTGTCCACAGATCGTTGATGCTCGACGAACCGCCGGTCATCATCGTGCCGACGTCGCGCACGGCTTTGCGCGTGAACCAGACCGTCGTGCGTTTGGCGATGCCGTCGTCATCGGGACGAAACGGCAGGTCGTCGATGATGTTCTGCACGCTGTTGTAGATCCTGTCGATCGGCGAATTCTCGACGCGTACCTGCGACCAGTCGGCGTCGAGTTCCTCGGCAAGCAGCATCGCAAGGCCAGTGTGAATGCCCTGCCCCATCTCCGCTTTGCACATCATGATCGTCACGCTGTTGTCGGCGGCGATCTTGACCCAGCCATTGAGCGCGACTTGCGTGCCTTGCGCGGGCAGTGGCGCGGCGGGCGTGAGGCGTTGCCCCGGCGGCAGCACCGACCAGCCGACCAGCAGCGACGCGCCCAGGACGCTGGCGCCGCCGAGCAGGAAGGTTCTGCGCTTCAACATGTCGGGGCTCGGTGAGCTTGCATGGTGACAGAAGTCGGGAAAGCGCACGAGGACGCTGGTTTTAGCGTTGCGCGTGTTCGGATAGTAGTAAGACGGATGAGTGATTGCGGGACTTAAATTCGCGGATTTAAGTCAATCTGTCGCGGCGAGGAATCGCCGCACATTGCGGAGGTGAAGCGTGAAGAAAGAAAGCGCCGCTTCCTTCCACGACACGTGGACGGAAAGCGGCGCCTTTGTTCGCTCGCTAGCGAGCAGGTTGCATTGCGTTCAACTCATCAGAACCGGTACGTTGCCCCGACCTGGAAGAAGCGGCCAAGCGCCGTGTACAGCGACTGATCGTAACCGGTGATGTCCGGCGACGCTTGCCACTCGACGTCGAACGGCGGCTTCTTGTCGAACAGATTGGTGATGCCGCCGTAGATCGTCCAGTGCTTGATGCCGCGATAGCTCGCCACCAGGTTGAACTGGCTATACGACGCCACCGAACCCGTTCCACCGTCGCCAAACTCCGCCGACACGCCGTTCGTGTACGGACCCGTGTATTGCCAGGTCAGCGACGTCGTCACGTTGTGGAAATCCCACGTCAGCGTGGTATTGCCCTTCCAGCGCGGATTACTTGCGCCGAACGGTTGCAGCAGCGCGAGGTTGTTACCCGCAAAGTCCTGCGGTGCCGAACCCGGGCTGTGCAGCTTGAAGTGCCACACATAAGCCCAGTCGCCCGTCAGCGTGAACTGACCGTAGGACGTACGAACCGCCTTGCGGAAGTTCATGTCGAAGCCGTCGGTATCGAGCGCGCCCAGGTTCACGAAAGGCTGCACGATGTAGCGGATCGTACCGTCCGGATTGCGAACCACCGTCGCCGGATTGTTTTGCTGCAGCACTGCGTTTGGATCTGCCGTCCCGATCACCCCGTCGATGCGCACTTTGTAGAACGCCGCGCCGATATCGGTCAACGCGTCCGGCGACAACTGGAAGCCGATGTTGTAGTTCTTGGTGTGCTCCGGCTGCAGATTCGGGTTACCCGTGGTCTGCTCGGTCGTGAAGTGCTTCGTCGGCGCGCCGCTCGGATCGTTCGGATCGACCAGGTTCTGGTGACCGAGATAGACCGCTTGCGAGTTTTCGACACCTGTCGGCGCGCGGAAACCACGGCTATACGACGCGAAGGTCGTCAGCATACGCACCGGCTGGAAGCGCAGTGCGAAGCTCGGCGAAAACGCACCGCCAAAGTCGCTGTAGTGGTCGTAACGCGACGCTTGTGTGAACGTCAGGTTGTGGATGATCGGAATGTCGATCTGATAGAACGCCGCTGCCACGTTGCGCGTGCTGTCGACCGACTGCACGTTGGCCGGTGCCGTGATGCCTTGCGACGCCAGCGTCTGCGGGCTGATCAGCGACGACTCGTGACGGAATTCCGTACCGAAGCCCAAGCCGACGTTGCCGGCCGGCAGCGCAAACAGGTTCGCGGTCGAGGTTTTGGCCGTTAGGCTGTCGACTTTCGAAATCGCCTGCTGATTGTCGTCGCTGAACACGCCGTTCAGGCCGTTCGGCGTCGAGCCCGGGTTCGCGAAGTTGTACGTGCCGTTCATCAGCATGTTCTCCACGCCCGCCACGTTCAGGCGGTTGGAGTAGGTCGTATCGACCGTGCTTTGCGAATGACCGTAATCGGCGGACCAGTCCCAGTTACCCAGCGACGAGGTATTGTACGAACCCTTGATGCCGGTCGAGGCCATCCAGAAGGTCGACACCGTATCTGCAACGCCGACGTTGTTCGGGAACGTCAGGTTGATCGGCGTGCCGACGCCGTACGGGTTGAACGGATTGGTCGCCGAGACCGTGCGCGAGAGCGGTGCGACCGAGCCTGCCACCGGATCGAACACGTTCGAATTCGCGGTGAGCGCTGCGGGGCCTTGCAACTGCACGTTTTCGTCACGGCTTACCCAGAAGCCGGCGTACGCTTCCTTGTCGTCGTCGATCTTGAAGGTGCCGCGCACCTTCGCGTTCAGGCGCGTCACGGCCGGCGTCAAAGACGTGCCGGCGGCGACGTTGTACACGCACGACGCACCGCCCGTCTTTGCCGACGTGCTGCCGGGCGGGCACGGATTCAACGCCGCATTGCCGCCGGGCGTGGTCCAGTACGACTGCTGGTTCGGTCCGAGCGGCGCTGCGAGGCCACCGGAGTACTGCGTGAAATCCTGACCCGACGTCATGTCGCGATCAGCCAGCGTCGACCCGCTGTCGCGGTAGTAGCTTGCTGCGGCGGTGACGTTGAAGCGATCCGAATTCAGGTCGCCGAAACCGCCGAGGGCGCTAAAGCTGCCCTGGCCGTTACCCGGATGCTGCGCCTTGCCCAATTGGGTGTCGAGCTGCAGACCTTGAAAGTTCTTTTTGGTAATAATGTTGACGACACCGGCGATTGCATCGGAGCCGTAGATCGACACCGCGCCCGTCTTCACGATGTCGATGTGATCGACGATGTTCAGCGGAATCGAGTTGACGTCGAAGAAGGTGTCGGTGAAGTTCACCGCTTGCGCGTAGTTGGCGACGCGTTGGCCGTCCACCAGCACGAGCGTGTACTTCTCGCTCAAGCCGCGCAGTGCGATACCGGCTCCGCCCGGGGCGGCGCTGTTCATCGTCGACTGCGACCAGCTACTGGCCGAGTTGGCAGCCGTACCGCGCAGGAAGTCGGCGACGGTGGTATAGCCGCTTTGCTCGATGTCCTTTTGCGAAATGGTCTGCACTTCGGTATTGCCGACCTTATCCGACGTGCGGATAAGCGAACCCGTGACTTCGAATTTCTTGAGCTGTTTGACGTTCGAAGTGGCGGCCGCGCCCGATGCGGCATCGGGTGCCGCCGCGCCGGTCGGCGTACCGGCCTGTGCGACAGTCACCGACGAAGCGGCCGCCGCACCTGCCGCCGACGGCTGGCTTTGTGCGAATGCCGACGTTCCGACCATCGCGGTTATCGCCACTTCAGCCCAGATTATCTTCCGAATGGCTGATGCTAGATCCCTCTGTTTCATGTTCCTCTCTCTTGCCATTAACGCCAAGTTGTTATTCGAAGAGACCTGGCAAGCCTCTTCGGTTGCGGCACCCCACCGCCTCGCTTCGAACGCCCTGTTTTCCTTCGAAACTCCAACAACGACCTACCAGATCAGCGATTCGGAATCCTGCTCCGTAGTTATACTAATTAAGCATCTTGGTGCTCATACGTCGGGTACATCGGCCAACAATGCCTTCCACTTATCTATCCGCTTTCGCCTGGTTAATTGGCAACGAAACGGATTTCTTTATGCCGAACTTGCTATCAATGCGTAACGAGACTTTTAGAGCAATCAATCAACATCGGTAATTACACCTATTTTTATAAGCATGACTAACTGCTCGTCACCGACAAATAAATTCAATAAACGACCATTTCGCCAAAGTAACGGAGGGCTCGGCGTAAGAAGGCGTGTCACACCATCATGGCGAGATGCTGCGATCGACGGCACGACCGTCGACGCACAATTTCCCATCACTTATCCTTCATTTATCTTACGCATTGAGACAGCCATGAAAGCCAGCTCTCCCCCCGTTTGCGCGCCACCCCATTGCTTCCGCCTGACACCGGGCTGCACTTATCTTTCATTTAGTGGACGCAAACATATCAGGACAGAATCGCTCCGTCAAAATTTGTTTGATGGAAGTAAAAAATATGTGCGATTCACGTAACACCCCAGCTTACGTCATTAGCGACTCAATGCACCGCTTCAGTGCTCAATGTCCAAGCCGGTTATGGATTGCACCAATTAAGGCCGGCGCTATAAGAATTCTTTCAACTTGAACAAGCTGACGAAAAAAAACCTGCGCGCCTAGGGGAAGGCGGCAGGTTGAGGGCACTGACGAGTGCACTTATCTCAGCGATAAGTTGAGCGCATTGTAATACTGATGAAAATAATATGTAAATAACGAAATGTTGAAATGGAGGCGAACGCTCGAGAAGAGAATGCGACGCATCGCAGCGCGTACTGCCTCGCACCGGACACGGAGGGAAGAGAGGATATTTGTACGGATAACTAATCTAACAAGCACTAACAAAGGCATGCAGCAAGCCATTTCGATTGCTGCATGCCCAAGGCGTTTACTCGTGTTCCCAGCGACTCAGCGCCGGTTCGACCCGGAGACAACGTCGATCCACACCGCGAGCACGAGGATGCTGCCCTTCACGATCATTTGCCAATATGCGTCGACGTCCAGCATCGACATGCCGTTGTCGAGACTCGCCATCACCAGCGCGCCGATCAACGCGCCATACACCGTGCCGGAGCCGCCGCGCATCGACGTTCCGCCGATAAAGCACGCGGCAATGGCGTCGAGTTCGCCCATCGATCCTGCAGATGGCGATCCCGCCGCCAACCGTGCGGTATTGACGATCCCACCGAATGCGCACATTAAACCCATCAGCGCGAAGATCGCCAGCTTCACGCGATTGGTATTCACCCCCGAAAGCCGGGTCGCTTCGAGATTGGAACCTACTGCGTAAATGCGACGACCGAATACGGTCTGCGTCGCGATCCACGTGAAGATGCCCAGCAGCGCCAGCAGCAACAAGACGGGTACGGGGATGCCGCCGTATCGATCGAGCGTAGCGACGAATCCGGCCAGAATCACGCCTGCGCCCACCACCTTGGCGACGTCCTGCCACACCGGCACCACGCGCAGTTGATAACGTTCGCGGTTGCGTCGCTGACGCAGCGTCAGAAACGCCAGCAACACGAACAGCACCACCGCGAGCGAATCACCCGCGAGTCGTGGCAAGTAGCCTTGCCCAACGAACACGAAGCCGTCCGACACCGGCGCGATCGTCGACCCACCCGTCACGCCGAGCAGAATGCCGCGATACGCGAGCATACCGCCCAGCCCGACAATGAACGACGGCACGCGTCGATAGGTCGACCACCATCCGTTGAACAGGCCGACGAGTACACCGAGCAACATCACCACCGGCACGGTGACGCCAATCGGCCAGTGCCGGTTCACATCGAGTATGGCCGCCACGCCGCCCAGCAACCCCAGCAGCGAACCCACCGACAGATCGATCTCTCCCGCGATAATCACGAACACCATGCCGCACGCGAGCATGCCGGTGATCGACATCTGCCGCAGCAGGTTCGATATGTTGCGCGGCGTGACGAATGCGCCGTGCGTGAGGAAGGAAAAGAAAATCCAGATCACGGCCACGGCGATCAGCAACGCGAGAATCTTGTAGCGCGCGAACAGTTGCTGAATGCGTTGCGAGCCGCCGAATGTGCCGCGCGGCACGGTATCGTCGGCGCGTTGAGAAGTTACGTCGGGCGTCATGCGGCACTCACTGCGGTTGGGTTCGGGGATCGCTGCACGGGACGGATCGCGGCGCTGAGAATGTCTTCCTGCGTGAGGCCGTCGTTGACGAAATCCCCTCGCAATTCACCTTCGCCGATTACCAGCACGCGATCGCTGATGCCGAGCACTTCGGGCAATTCGGACGACACCATCACGATCGACATGCCGCGCTGCGCCAACTGGAAAATCAGTTTGTAGATTTCATACTTCGCACCGACGTCGACACCGCGTGTAGGTTCGTCGAGGATCAACACTTTAGGATTGGTCAGCAGCATGCGCGTCAGCACGGCCTTCTGCTGATTGCCGCCCGATAGACTCGCGATCGACAGCATCGGATGAGCCGCGCGGACCGATAGCCGCTTCATCTCCGTGTGAATCGTGTCGAGTTCCGCGGCGGAATCGATGCGACCGCCTTTTGCAAAGCGTTGCAATACCGCGAGCGTGATGTTGTGACCGACACTCAACCCCGGCACGATGCCGTGGCGTTTTCGGTCCTCCGGCACCATGCCGATACCGGCGCGAATCGCATCCACTGGGGCGCGGATTTTCAGCGGCTTGCCTTCGAGTTGCACCGTCGCTTCGCTCACACCGGAATAAGCACCGAAAATCGCTTCCATCAACTCCGTGCGCCCCGCGCCCACCAATCCGGCGACGCCGAGAATCTCACCTCGTCGCAGCGCGAACGACACATCGTTCACGCGTTTTCGGCGCGGATTGGTCACGTCGAAACAGGTGACGTGACGCGCTTCGAAAACCACCTCGCCAATCGGATGCGGCTCACGCGGAAACAGGTTCTTGATTTCGCGCCCCACCATCAGCGAGATGATGCGATCGGTGGTGAGCGCATGCATGGGCTCCGTCGCAACATGACGGCCGTCGCGAATCACGCTGATCGTGTCGCACACCGCCGCGACTTCATCGAGCTTGTGCGAGATGTACACGCAGGCCACGCCGCGTCGCTTCAGATCACGCACGATATCCAGCAGAATCGCGATCTCCGAAGCCGTGAGCGACGACGACGGTTCGTCGAGAATCAGCAGCTTCGCCCGCTTGTTCAGCGCCTTCGCAATTTCGATCAACTGCTGATGGCCGCCGCCATAGTTCATCACTGGCTGTGCGGCATTGATGCCGCTGATGCCGAGTTCACGCAGCAACTCGTCGGCGCGTTGGTACATGGCGGCGTAATTCATGCGGCCGCCGGGCAGCGTGATCTCGTTGCCGAGAAAGATGTTTTCCGCGACCGAGAGTTGCGGCACCAGCATCAACTCCTGGTGGATGATGATGATGCCCGCGCGTTCGGTGTCGCGGATACTGGCGGCCCTCAACGGCGCGCCTTCCCAGGTGATTTCACCCTCCCACGTGCCGTGTGGATAGACGCCGGAGAGCACCTTCATCAAGGTGGACTTGCCCGCGCCGTTCTCGCCGCACAAGCCGACGCATTCGCCCGGCGAGACCGTCAGGTCGATGCCGTCGAGCGCTTTTACGCCAGAAAACGCCTTCACGATGCCGCGCATCGTCAGTAAGGGTTGCGTCATTCGCTATGCCTCGCTGCAAGTCGCGCGGCGGCCGCGATACGCGTGACACGTATCGCCGCCTGCCGCGCGCACGTTACGCTCATTGGCTCGCGAGCTGGGCCTGGGTATAGAAGCCGTCCTTGACGACTACATCGACATTGCTCTTGGTGAGCAAGGTGGGTTGCAGGAGCACTGTGTCGACTTTCTTCTTGCCGTTATCGTATTGCGAGTTGAAGGCGGGCTTTTCGCCCTTCGCAAGCGCGACCGACAGTTTCGCGGCTTCGCTGGCAATCAGCTTGAGTGGCTTGTACACAGTCATGGTTTGCGTGCCGGCGACCACTCGCTTGACCGCCGCGAGGTCCGCATCCTGACCCGACACCGGTACTTTGCCCGCCATGTGTTGCGCCGCGAGCGCCTGAATTGCACCGCCTGCGGTGCCGTCATTCGATGCGACGATGGCGTCGATCTTGTTGTTATTGGCGGTCAACGCGTCTTCGACGATGCGCAGCGCCGTCGATGCGCTCCATTCCGGCACCCACTGCTGACCGACCACCTTGATGTCGCCCTTATCTATCGCCGGCTTCAACACTTTAAGCTGACCTTCACGCAGCATCTTGGCGTTGTTGTCGGTCGGCGCGCCGCCTAGCAGAAAGTAATTGCCCTTCGGTTGCACGTTATAGACGCCTTGCGCCTGCAGTTCGCCGACCTTCTCGTTGTCGAACGAGATGTAGGCATCGACGTCGGCGTCGAGAATCAGGCGGTCATACGAGACGACCTTGATGCCCGCTTTCTTCGCTTCGGCGACCACATTGCCGAGTGTTTTCGAATTGAACGGCACGATCACGATTACATCCACGCCGCGCGAGATCAGGTTTTCGATTTGCGAAATCTGCCGCTCTTCGCTCGCGTCGGCGGATTGCACGGACACTTTCGCGCCGAGTTTTTCCGCTGCGGCGACGAAATAGTCACGATCGCGCGACCAGCGCTCGACGCGCAGATCGTCGATACAGAAGCCGATTTCCGGATGATCCTTGCTTGCGTGCGCGAGCGGCGCGGCAAGCGACAGGCTGGCGAGCACCGCTCCACATACGAGCGAACTCAGGACGGTACGACGTTTTGCGAATTTCATCTCTGTCTCCTTCTTCTGATAGCCGGAATACCGGATTGGACGATCTGCGCTGCGAGCTGCCAGACCGGACAAGCGACAACCCAAAGCTTCTTTTGAGTCGCGCGGTCGACGTGGCCGCGCGATTGTTTTATGTAATGCCTTTAACTTCCCACTTCTAACTTCCGGTGCGCACGCTCAAGAGAGCCTAGCGTCCGCTGTAAATCGCCTGATTCACGATGTTTTCCATGCGCTCCTGCTGACCGCTGGCATGTTGCGGGTTCAGGCCGCGCGCCAGGGCGTCGGTGGCCAGGGTCGACAGTGAATAGTCGCCGGACAGGATCTTGCGGCCGAATTCTGCTTCCCAGCCCGCGTAGCGCTGACGCTTGAACTGATCGAGACGTTCGTTTTCAATCAGCACCGCCGCACGCTCGACGGCGAGCGCGAGGTTGTCGATGGCACCGATGTGGCCGTAGAACAGATCTGCCGCATCGACGCTTTGTCGCCGTACTTTCGAATCGAAATTCATGCCGCCCGTTGTGAAGCCGCCATGTTTGAGGATTTCGTAGAACGCCAGCGTGAGTTCTTCCACACTATTTGGGAACTGGTCCGTATCCCAACCGTTTTGCGGATCGCCGCGATTTGCGTCGACGCTACCGAAAATGCCCAGCGCATAAGCCGTCGCGATCTCGTGATGGAACGAGTGCCCCGCGAGCGTCGCGTGATTGGCTTCGATGTTCACGCGAATGTCTTTTTCGAGTCCGTATTGCAGCAGAAAGCCATGCACGCTCGCGACGTCGTAATCGTATTGATGCTTGGTCGGCTCCTGCGGCTTCGGTTCGATCAGCAGCGCGCCTTTGAAGCCGATCTTATGCGCGTGGTCCACCACCATATGCAGGAAACGGGCGAGTTGATCGCGCTCACGGACGAGATCGGTATTGAGCAACGTATCGTACCCTTCGCGGCCACCCCACAGTACGTAGTTTTCACCACCGAGCCGTTGCGTCGCATCGAGTGCGTGACGAACCTGAGTCGCGGCAAACGCGAACACTTCGGGGTCGGGACTCGTCGCGGCACCCGCTGCGTAACGCGGATGCGAGAAAAGATTAGCCGTGCCCCACAGCAATTTGATGCCCGTGTCCTGTTGCTTGCGCGCCAGATAGTCGGCGATGCGTGAGAAATTTTCGCTGTATTCCTTCAGGCTCGCGCCTTCCGGAGCAACGTCGGTGTCGTGAAAAGTGTAGTACGGTGTGCCGAGCTTCGAGAAGAATTCGAAAGCGGAATCGGCTTTCATATGGGCCATTTCCATTGCGTCGCCGGCTTGCTGCCAGGGGCGCTTGAACGTCCCCTGCCCGAATATATCCACGCCCGGCCAGACGAATGTGTGCCAATAGCACACCGCGATACGCAGATGTTCTTCGAGTGTCTTGCCGAGTACCTTTCTACTCTTGTCGTAATGGCGATACGCGAGCGGGTTATCCGATTGCGGGCCTTCGTAGCGGATCTCGGGAATGTGTTCGAAATAGGACATCAGCGTCTCCTGTTATGTTGCACTGCAACCGGTGCGACGTCGTCGCGCCGGTCGACAAGGTGACGCCATGCTGACGCTTGCACGATGCATCGGCAATTGCGAAATTGCGCAGCTTGCTTAACGTTTCTCACCGCCCGCATTTTTGTTTAGTACCCGCGCGCGATTCGAGGCCTAGAATAACCAGACGCTTAAAAACGGCGCCGCTTGAAAGACGCGGCCAACAGGAGACGAAGGCGTAGCGGGTCAACCGATCCGTGCGCCGCTTACTGCCATGACCCGTCCGCAGACACCACAGACGACCCATCGGATTGCACTGCTGTTCAACGCGAACAAGGTCTACGACCGCGAGATCATTACCGGCATCGGCAACTACCTGCTGTCGACGCGCGTGGCGTGGGATCTCTTTCTCGAAGAAGACTTCCGCTGCCGGCTGACGGGTATCGAGCGCTTCGACGGCGACGGCATCATTGCGGACTTCGACGATCCGGCCGTGGGCGAAGCGCTGCGCGATTGTCAATTGCCGGTGGTGGCGGTAGGGTCGTCGTTTGAAGATCCGGCGCACTATCCTCCGGAATTACCCTATATCGCTACCGATAACAGCAAGCTCATTTCGCTGGCTTACACGCACCTCATCGGCGCAGGTCTGGAGCACTATGCGCTGTACAGCTTGCCGCAGGCGCAAGAAAACCGCTGGGCACAGCAGCGAGAACTCGCGTTCGCGCACTTGCGTAAAACGGATGGCCGCAGCGACGAGCAGATCGATAGCGAGATCTATCGCGGTCTGTCGACCAGTGCGCCGTCGTGGAATCAGGCGACCGAGCAACTGACGGCGTGGCTACGCGATTTGCCCAAACCCGTTGGCATCATCGCCGTGACCGATGCGCGTGCGCGGCATTTGCTGCAAGCGTGTTTGATCGCGGGTATTCCCGTACCTGAAGAAGTGGCGATCATCGGCATCGACAATGACCCGCTAACGCGCACGTTGACGCGCATTCCTTTGTCGTCGGTGATCCAGGGCACCGACGAAATGGGCCGCACCGCCGCCCATCTGTTGCATCAGATGCTGCGTGGCGCGCGCTTTCCGGGACGGCGTATTCTCGTGCCGCCGGTCGGCATCAACGTACTTGAATCGACCAGGCATCAGCCGCTCGCGAGTCCCTACGTGATGCGTGCGCGGCATTTCATTCGGCAGTACGCGTGTCAGGGTATTCGCACTGAACAGGTCGCCGATTACGTGGGCGTGTCGCGTTCGTCGCTCGAAGAATACTTTAGGCGCGAGAGACAGTGCACCGTGCATCAGGAAATTCTGCGCCACAAACTCGATGTGGCGAAGGCGCTACTCGCAAAGCGAGATGCGTCGAGTGCGGAAGTAGCGATCCGTTGCGGCTTTACGTCGTTGCAGTACATGTACGCGGTATTTCGTCGTGAACTCGGATGTACCCCGCGCGAATACCAGGAGCGCGCGAGTTCGACGCCGGCGCAGAGCTGAGCGTGCCTTTCTCTTTCATTGATACCGACACATGATCAGCATCGCACAACTTTCTTCCGAGCCGTGGGGCACTTTGCACGGCGGCGATCCAGTCCGGCTCTTCACGCTGCGCAACGCGCATGGCATGAAAGTCGCCATTAGCGATCTGGGCGCGACGCTGGTGTCGTGGCACGCACCGGATCGCGCCGGACGTCTCGGCGATATTCTGCTCGGGCACGACACACCCGCTGAGTACGTGGCGGCCACGACTTACATGGGTGGATTGATCGGGCGATGGGCGAACCGCATTGCCGATGCTCGCTTCACACTAGACGGCATTGAATACACGCTCGACCGCAATGAAGGCTCGAACCTGTTGCACGGTGGGACGGTGGGTTTTCATCGTGCGATGTGGGAAGCGAGTGAGGACAATGGCGCGCTGTTGATGCGTCTGGAGTCGCCTGAGGGCGACGCCGGTTTTCCGGGGAACGTCACGACGCAAGTGCGCTATTCGCTCGATGACGACGGTACGTTGACCATCGAATACGAAGCAATCACGGACGCCGCAACACCGCTCAATCTGACGAGTCATGCGTACTTCAATCTGACTGGACGACCCGGCGCCGATGTTCGCGGGCATGTGTTGTCGATTGATGCGGACAAGTTCTTTGAAGTCGATGCGGCGATGATTCCGTGCAAGCTGGCCGAGGTGGCGGGTAACGCATTCGACTTTCGGCAGAGTGCGCCGATCGGTGCGCGATTGGATTGGCCGCATGCGCAACTGGCACGCGCCGGAGGCTTCGATCATTGCTATGTGTTGCGCGATGCGGCTGGCGATGACGCGGAGACATCGCGCGCGCGTCAAGTGGCGTGCGCGTATGACCCGGGTAGCGGACGCGAATTGACCGTGTCGACCGATCAACGTGGTTTGCAGTTTTATAGTGGCAACTGGCTCAATGGCGATTCCGGTCGCGGCGGTGTGGCGTATCAAGCGCATGCCGGATTGTGTCTGGAAGCCGGAGGCTTTCCGAATCAGGTGAATATGCCGGACCAGGATCTGGTGATCGTGCAAGCGGGCGATACGTATCGGCAGACGACAGCCTATCGCGTGGGTGTGCGCGAGGGTGTGTGATGCACTTCGTCGGATTGAGCGTGGAAAATTACATCTCGCCGACTTATTGTTTGTCGCAAGACTGAATTCCCCGATTAGCGGTTTGAGCTGGATTAACGGCTTCCTACAATTCCACAATTGGCGCCCTCGATTGCTGCGGCGCCAGAAAAACAATTGTCGGAGGGAAGCATGATGAAATCGGTTATGCAGGCCGTGGCGTTGGCAGTGGTTCTGGCCGCGCCGGTGGCGTCGTTTGCACAGTCCGATCAGCCGCTCACGCGCGCGGATGTCAAGGCGCAACTGAAGCAGATCGAGCAGGCGGGTTATAACCCGGCTGTCGCGACTGAAGCGAGTTATCCGGCGGATATTCAGGCTGCTGAGGCTCGGGTCGCTGGGCAGAATGCCATGGCTCCGGCGGGGACGACGGGGTATGGGCCGTCGACGGCGGGGTCGTCGGAGACTGGGTCTCATGTGCCGGCTGGAAATCCGTATATGCCGGTGACGGGGGGCGGGCAGTAAGGCTGCTATTCGTTTTTGGATTGTTGGGGCGAGCGCGTGCCTTTGAGCATGCGTTCGCGAGAAGACGCCTTGCGTGGTTGGCTGCGATGCGCTGATGCGCGATGCCCTTCGCGAAAAGTGCGATCACCTGAAATAACACGCGGTCGTATTCGAGTTCTTCCTGAAGCACACTGTCCAGTGCCGCTTTCCTGTCCTTTATCATGGTCTGCCTATCGGAAGCAGGCGAATAATTCCTCGCGGCGCATTCCCGCGCTATCACGTCATCGAACTTTTTAATAAAAGCGCCAAAATAAGCGGCTTTTCTGCGAGTGTTTTTTGTAAGCGACCAACGTTTGGGCTACGGATTCCGTCTTACCTGCCGTTATGCATCTACGGCCGGCAATCCCTCCAGCCCCGCGTCAGGAAAAAAGCGTGAACCGTCTCACTCTGAACACCAAGCTATGGCTAGCCCTCCTGATCACCTGGCTGGGCCTTCTCTTCCTCGGTGGCTGGGCTGCCATGCAGTCGCGCGACACCATGCTGACCGGTCGTAAAGCCGCGATTGAAGACGTGGTCAACGCAGCGAATGGCATCGTCGCGGATTACGCCAACCTGGCCGACCGTCACGAATTGACGCAAGCGCAAGCCCAGCAGCAAGCCATGGCCCGTCTCTCGGCCATGCGTTTCCCCGGCAACGGCTACATGATCATCACGACAGCGCAGCCGGTTGTAATCATGCACCCGGTGCTTGCCGATCTGCGCAACAAGGACGTCAACCACTACGCGGACACCAACGGCAAGCTGCTCTTCGTGGAGATGGTCAAACTCGCGCAGGCCAAAGACGAGGGCTTCGTCGACTACATGGCGCGTTTGCCGGGCAAAACAGATCGCGTGCCGAAGATCGCCTTCGTGAAGCGCTTCGCGCCGTGGGACTGGTATCTGATCTCAGGCGTCTATGTAAACGACATCGACGAAGCTTTCCGGGCCGATCTACTCCGATATCTGGCGATGATCCTCGTGATCGGCAGCCTCGGCTCCATCGCGCTCGTGATGATCATCCGCAATGTCAAACGCAGCCTTGGCGGCGAGCCCGCTTACGCGGCCACGGTGGCAGAAGCGATCGCCGATGGCGATCTTTCGCACGACGTCACACTCGGCACAGGCGACAACGCCAGCATGCTGTTCGCGATGCAGCGCATGCAGCACCGCCTCGCCGACACGATCAAGCGCATTCGCGGCGGCACCGAAACGATCACCGTTGCCGCCGAACAGATCGCAGCAGGCAACCTCGACCTCTCGGCGCGCACCGAACAGCAGGCATCGTCGCTGGGCGAAACGGCGGCGAGCATGGAAGAGCTGACCGCCACCGTCAAACAGAATGCGGACAACGCACGTCAGGCAAATCAGATGGCGCTCACCACGTCGCGTATTGCCGGGGAAGGTGGCGAAGCCGTGCAGCAGGTGGTCGATACGATGCAAAGCATCGCGAGCAGTTCGGTGCGGATCGTCGACATCATTTCCGTCATCGAAAGCATCGCGTTTCAGACCAATATTCTGGCGCTCAACGCGGCTGTCGAAGCTGCGCGCGCGGGCGAAGAAGGCCGGGGTTTCGCCGTGGTCGCCGGCGAGGTTCGCAACCTCGCGCACCGCAGTTCTGAAGCCGCCAAAGAGATCAAGCGCCTCATCGAAGACTCGGTCGAGCGAGTGGAAAACGGCAAAGCGCTGGTGGAAAAAGCAGGCAATACGATGCACTCGCTGGTCGACTCGGTGCAGCACGTGACCAACATCATTAGCGAAATCTCGACGGCGTCGGAAGAACAGACGCGTGGCATCGAGCAGGTGAATGTCGCGATCGCTCAAATGGATGAAACGACGCAACAGAACGCCGCGATGGTCGAACAGGCAGCGGCTGCCGCGCAGTCGATGCAGGAACAGGCCCAGATGCTCCGCGACATCGTCAACGTGTTCCGTCTCAGCGGCATGGTCGCGTAAGAGGCACGAGGCGTGACCGTGCGATCACGCCTCGTGCATGCGTTACCTGAGATCAGGCCGTCGTCGATACCAGACTGCCCACCGGTTGCATGTGCGAATTCCCCTGCAGGTTAGTCGCCAACGTCTGCACGAACGACTGCAACGTCGTGCCCGAACCGCTATCGCCAAGCGAACTCAACAGGTTCTGAAAATCAGTCTGCAGCGTCGACGCCTGCGAAGAAGACGAAGAGGAGTCGCTGCCCGACTCCGCGGTCGTGGTGGCACCGCTCGAATTCGTCGTGCTGCCCGAACCGAGTTGCTGTGCAAGCGCATTCAGCGCGCCGCCGATATCCCCGTATGACGACGCCGCGATCGAGTTCGTCGAACCGCTCGTGCCATTCGACGTGGAACCGTCGCTGCCACCCGGTTGCTGCTGTGATCCGAGTGCCTGGAACAGCGCGCCAAGAAAGCTCTGCAATGCCACGGCAACCGAACTGGTCGACGAAGCATCGCTCGCGGACGAAGTGGACGTCGAAGCCGCAGACGAGCTAGCCGCACTGACCGAACTCGAAGCAGCCGTGGTACTCGCGGTGCTCGACGTTGCCGTCGTCGACGACGTGCTGCCAATCCCCAGCGACGACAACGCCGCCTCAAGGGCTGACAGCAGCGGATTCGAATCCGTCGAACTCGCCGACGAAGACGACGTCGAGGACGACGCCTCTTCGCTGCTGCCGCCGCCCGAGCGGCGAGCGTGGCCGACGTGATGCACGGTCGGGGTAGTTTGAGAACTGCTTACATTCTGTATGCTCATGACGCTGGGTCTCCTTACGGGTTGAGCATTTAGAGTAAGTGATGGCAATACTTCCAAATGCCTGGTAAGGAGGTGATTTCCCGCTAATCCGGGGCTCCGGTAAGTCGCGGAAAGTTTTCGTCGGGCAGTGGGCTCGTTTTTGACGCCGTGGCGCGTTGACGCGGATTTGAAAATGTGCCGACGGCAATGAAACCCGCGTTCATGTCGAACTCCGCGCGGCCTGAATCATCTTCCAGCCATTACCGGCGGGATCGCGGAATCCGGCGTCGACGCTACCGAATCGTTCCACCGGTTCCTGGGTGAATTCCACGCCGCTGGCTTTGAGTTTTGTATAGCTGGCCCGGCAATCGGACACCGAGAGAACGAGCGGCGGCATCGCGCCCTTGGCGACCATCGCACGCAAGGTTTGCGCGGTGGCGTCGTCATGAATGGGCGGCCCGGGCACGAACAGACCGAGTTGGAACGAAGGCTGGTCCGGATGCTGAACCGTCAGCCACCGGTACGAACCGTTGCGCACGTCCGTGTGAACGCTGAAGCCGAGTTTCCCGACATAGAACGCGAGCGCTTCGTCCTGATCGTCGACGTACAGGCCCACCACATTGATACCCTGGTTCATGACACCTCCTTGGTTGATGGCCGGACTTTATCCCCGGCCACGCGGCGGCGCTTCTCCAAAACTGCGATCGTCAGATCCGGACGCTGCGCGGCCTTCACGACACAGCCAGGCACCTGGTCGAGTTGATGCATGGCCGCCTGCACCTCGCGTCGCATGGCACCCGGGCTGTGTCCCGTGATATCGCGGAAGATACGACCGAAGGTGCCGAGGCTCTCCCAACCCGTGGTGAAAGCGATTTCCGTGATGCTGAGTTCGGTATCGCGCAACAGCGTCGTAGCCTGCTCGATACGCCGCGTCAGGAGATAACGATGGGGCGGGATACCAAAAGCCCGCTTGAACGACCGCGCGAAATGCGCCGCGGAGACGCCACTGACCTCGGCCAGACGCTCGACGGGCCACGCCTCGTGCGATGCAGCATCCATGCGGTCCCTGGCGCGCAGCAGGCGCCGCAGCAACGCCGGGTCCAGCAGGGGTTCTGCGCCTGCCGCTGCCGCGGTTGCGGCGCGGGGCCCGCCGTTAATAAGGCATTCGCGATGTGGCATGACTTCCAGTGGCGCGGACGGTAATCACGTAGTGTAGGCCCAACAGGTTGACCCGCAAGCAATGCACCGGCCGTCCCCGGACCCCGTGCGCTTCGACGTAGCGCGGACCATACCGTGGCAGAATCACCACCACTGCAACATGAGTCCGGAGGGACACCATGGGCGATCAGACGCACGGCGAGCCGCACACGCATCCTGCTTCCCAGCCGGACGACGTGCCCGGGATTCCCGGCCAGATCGTCCTCGTTCTGCAGGGCGGCGGTGCGCTCGGCGCGTACCAGGCCGGCGTGTATGAGGCGCTTCATGATGCCGGGGTCGAACCTCAGTGGGTAATCGGCACGTCGATTGGGGCGATCAACGGCGCAATCATCGCAGGCAATCGACCCGCGAACCGGATGGCGCGGCTGACGCAGTTCTGGAACGGCGTAGCACGTCACGGGTCGGCGGCGGCGAGCTGGTTGCCGGGGCTCGAAAACTGGCTGCGTGACGTCTCCACCGTCACCCAGGGCGTGCCGTCGTTCTTCACTCCGCAGTTGGCGTCCTGGACCAGCATGCACGCGCAGGTTCGTCCCGAGGAGGCGGCGTTCTATTCGACAGGACCACTGCGCGAGACCCTGTTATCTCTCGTCGACTTCGATTACCTGAATGAAAAGAAAACGCGTTTGACCGTGGGCACAGTCAACGTCCAGAGCGGACGTATGCGCTATTTCACGAATCGCGACGCAGCCATGGAAGTCGATCACGTCATGGCATCCGCCGCCTTTCCACCAGGCTTTCCCTCCGTGCAACTGGAAGGCGAATCGTACTGGGATGGTGGCATCTATTCGAACACGCCGCTCGAAGCGGTACTCGACGACCGACCACGCCGCGACTCGGTGATTTTCTCGGTGCAATTGTGGCCGTCGAGCGGCCCGCAGCCCGAATCGATCCTGCAGGTGATGAGCCGGCAACGCGACATCCAGTATTCGAGTCGTGCCGAAAGCCATCTCGATCGACAGAAGCAGATTCACCGGCTTCGTCATGTGATCCGCGAACTCGGCCAGTACGTCTCCGAAGAACACCGCGAAGCGCCGGCAGTCCAGGAGCTTCTCGCCTGGGGTTGCGGCACGACCATGCAAGTGCTGGAACTCGACGCTCCGGCCTTCGATAACGACGACCTGAACCGGGATATCGATTTTTCGGCAAGTGGCATTAAACGCCGCTGGCTCGCAGGCTATGAGGACACTGCGCGTCTGTTGAAGCTGGCGCCCTGGCGCGGCACACCGGACCCGATGGAAGGCATTTCGGTGTTTCGAATGGCGTCGAGGTCAGAACCCTGAACAGGAAGATCGTAGCTGCAGTCATTCCTACAATCACACAGGAGACGGTATGAGCACGAAGCACAGCAAGAAAGCCCACCTCGAAGCTGCGGCATCGCATCACGAGCAGGCAGCGCAACATCACCGTGGTGCGTCGCGGCATTTCGAAGCGGGTCAGGACTATGCCCACGCGGCACACGAAGCGCTGATCGCCCAAGGACACGGCTTGCACGCGATCGATCAGGCACACGACGCCGGCGCACACAACGCCGCCACACCACCGAGCATGCCGGCCTCGACCGGTTCAGAAGCCAGCAATGCGAACATGGCCAAGCATCACGCATTGGCCGCGGAGCTTCACGAGCAGGCGGCGCAGCATATGCGCCATGCCGCCAGGCTCTTCGAGCAGGACCGCAGCGCCGCAGCTCACGACGCGCAGTTGGCGCTCACCCTCGCCTTGCGCGCGGTGGCCCACGGCAATGAAGCGGCCAGGCTGTTCGTCAAGCTCGCTTCCGCCGAAGCTTCTTAAGTGCAGTTGAGGGCTAGGCTTTCCGGTTCAGCAGGTCCGCCGCAACGGATTTCGCGTGCGCGACGGCCTCCTGCGCGTTGAGAAAAACGTCGAGCTGGTCCCAATGTTCCTCGACCGCGTAAGTGCCCCGCGTGCCGAGCGCGCGCTGTATGCGCAATTGCGCCGCATACCGGCCGTCCTCCAGCGGCCGGGCCGCTGCAATGACTTTGTGAGGGAGCCCGGAACTCTCCGGCTGAATCAACTCGATGGGACCGTCCGGCGCGCCGGTCTCTTTCAACTCGTTCCTCGCTTTACAGTCGGGGCAGTAGAAACACCAACCTGCGTCCTCGTGAACGGTTTTCACCTGCCCGCGGGCCAGCACAGCGCGACATTCAACGTTTTCACAGATGAACGGCATAGCAGTCTCCGGAGTTGTTTGCGGAAATCCTAGCATGAGGATCGGCGCGCAACCATCGGTTATTAGACTGGATACGCCGGCTTTTTTTGAGCCGCGGTGCAGGTCCGGTGGCGCACTAAAGCGTCCGCGTCGCCAGCACGGCGGTTCCGTAACACAGGACTTCGGTGATCCCCGACGCGACTTCCGTAGCGTCGTAGCGCATGGCGACGATCGCGTTGGCTCCGGCGGCTTCGGCCTCCGACACCATGCGCTCGTATGCGTCCCGTCGCGCCCGCTCGCACAGCGACGTGTAGAGCGTGATATTGCCGCCGAAGATCGTCGGAAGGGATGCGCCTATCGAGCCGACGACCGAGCGCGACCGCACGACGATGCCACGGACCACACCATACGAGCGATCGATCCTGTAAGCCGGAATCTCGAGTGTCGTCACGACCAGGTGATGTTCGATCAATGTTCTCTCCTCAGTGATTCGATTTTCTGCCTGGCGTCGATGTTACTGCCCTGGACGACAGTGTTGGACCGAACACGACTGAAATCGCCGGAGTGCCGGTCGTCGACCCACTGCGCACGTCGCCGATGCCGCTACGACGGCACGCCGCCGCGATGGCATAGCCTATGCATTAGCTCCTGCAAGCGGCCGGCCGCTTGCCTATCCTCATCGTCCATCCACGCAAGGAGCAAATCATGAACACACTCATCGTCACCGATCTGGCCACGAGCATCGACTTGAAGCGCGAGGAAATGACTGCGATCAGCGGCGGCCGGATGAAGATCATCGGCCAACATACCAGCGGCACCTTGTTGACGTCCGCCGACGGCGAGCCCGTCAGCGTCTATGTCGATGGCGTGCTACAGAATTCCGTGACCGACGGTTTCTATCACGGTTGATCTGCACCCGGTGCGGCGCGCTCCCTGTAGCGCGCCCATCGCTTAGTCTGGATTGGGCGACACGACCGGCGCGCGATTGTCGAAAAAGATGCCGTGCGGGGAGCGCCCCACCGCGATCGTGTCGATCAGCTTGCGAGTGGTCAGATCGATGACGCCCACGTGCTTCGCAAAGCGGAATCCGACCCACAGATAGCGCTTGTCCGGCGTGAGCTCCATGTCGTCGGGGCCGGGCATGAGCCCCGTGATGTCGCCGACATTGGTGAGCGCGGTGTAGTCGAGAATGCTGATCGTGCTGTCGACACGATTCGAAACCACCACGTGCTTGCCGTCGTCGAGATTGCGGAAGTTGTGCGCGCCGCGTCCCGTGTGAATCTTCTTCAGGATCTGCTGCTTGCGCCAATCCACCACGGTCACGTCGTCTTCGCCGGTCATGCCGACCAGCAGATAGCGGTCGCCGGGCGTCATCCACAAGCCGGCGGGCTCTCTGCCGACAGACATTTTCCACAGCACGGTCTGGGTCGGCAGATCGATTGCCGCGAGTTCGCCCGAGTCCTGCAGCGTGACGAACACCGTGCGATTGTCGGAGGCAAACGTCATGTGACTAGGCGTCTTCGCCAGTTCGATATGTTTGGCCAGCGTCATATTCGCGCCGTCATAGTGATAGATGTCGACGCGGTCCATCCGTAAAGCCGCCGTGACGAACCACTTGTGATCCGGCGAAAAGCCGAGCTGATACGGATCTTCGATGTCCGGCACGATGCGCTGCACCTTGGCGTTGTGCGGATCGACGAACATCAGGTTGTTCGAGACCGAATCGGCGACGATCAGGGAGCGGCCATCCGGCGTGATCATCAGATGGTGCGGTTCCTTGCCGGTCGGCTCCGTGCCGACGACCTTATGCGTGGTCTCGTCGATCAGCGTGAGTTGTGCCTCACCGGAGTCGAGCACGATCACGTTATCGGCGGCCTGCGCGTAATTCGCGACGGCGAGCATGCCGAACAGCGACGCGCCAAGCGCGGCGATCCTTGTAATGGAAACGATAGGAGATGGCATGGGGATCGTAGTCAGAAACGGGGAAATCGAGGTGGAATGTAATGAAGATGTCGGACGTTCGTCGGATATCGACCGAAATCGAGAGGCAGTCCCTGTCTAACGTTTGTACCGACTCTGTCGATGACACGAAAATTCACGGATATCTGCATTGCCATCCAGATCGATTGCCGACCGTCGCGATAGCTGATCCCATTCGACCACGCGTGCGGCGCAGCCGACCCTCTTCCACGAAAAAACAGATAATGCTGAATCGCCGCGCGAACTAACCAAGGTGCTGTGACTCAGTGAAACAGCACCTTCAATGAAAGGGATCGATATGACGACGCAAACCGAAACCGCCCTGCTGGCCGGCGGCTGCTTCTGGGGCATGCAGGACCTGGTGCGCCGCTATCCGGGCGTGCTGTCCACGCGCGTGGGCTACACCGGTGGCGAGACACCCAACGCCACGTATCGCAACCACGGCACGCACGCGGAGGCGATCGAGATCGTGTTCGATCCGAGCCAGATCAGTTATCGCCAGATCCTCGAATTCTTCTTCCAGATTCACGATCCCACCACGAAGAACCGCCAAGGCAACGACGTCGGCACGAGCTATCGATCGGCGATCTTCTATCTCAACGAAGAGCAGAAGCAAGTGGCCTTGAACACCGTAGCGGATGTCGATGCCTCCGACCTGTGGCCTGGCAAGGTCGCCACGGAAATCGTGCCCGCAGGCTCTTTTTGGGAAGCTGAACCGGAACACCAGGATTATCTCGAGCGCAATCCCGGCGGCTACACGTGCCACTTCATCCGGAAGGACTGGAAGCTGCCCACTCGCTAAGAGGAGGTCGGCGCAAAGGCTGCACCACCCTGAGGACCGGCGTCAGATACGGGTCGGTCTCGGGAAAAGCGCAGAGCGGCCCGACGAAGCAACGTTCGCCGGGCCCGGCGATCACCCCGCGATCTTCGACATGACCGCGGTACTCGGGTCGTAGCGATAACCCTTCTGAGCCAGTTGCTGGTTCATCGTCGCGCCGATCAGCTTCTGCTGGGTCTCCCGCGCGACCAACTCGTGATCCGGCTTGAGCCGCTCGAGTTCGGATGCCAGCCGCCGAACCAGCGCCACCTCGCCCGTGCTGCGTGCATCGATAAACAGAATCTTCTCGCCGGCCACGCCGAGTCGCTGCTTCAGGTCCTTGGCATGCGTGACCCACTGCTCCACATTCGTGCGAACCTCGTCGAGTGCCTTGGCGTGCGACTTCGCTTGCGCTGCTATCTGACGTTGCAATGCGGCGATCACCTCTGCATTTTCCGACTCGACAGGCGCGCTGGCTGGATGCTGGCCTCGCTGTTCGGCCTTCGCCACGGCCTCGCTTAGCGCCGCAACGCGTTGTTCCAACTTCGCCGCGCGCTGTTCGGCGAGCTCCGCCCGCTGTCTGGCCGCCGACATCTCTTGCGATACACGATCCAGTTCGGCGCTCGTGGCCGTCTTCGCCTCGGTCGCAACGCTGACGCGTTGCTGAGCCTCTTGCAACTCCGCCGTCAGGCGGCGCAATTCGTCGAGTTGCGCCGACGCATCGCCGGTGCGCGCCTCAGCGGCCTTGCGCTCTGCGGAAAGCGCCGTGCGAGCCTCCTGCAGACTGGCCTCCAACCCAGCAAGCCGCGCGAGGCTCTCGCTTGCCTGTGTGCCGGCGGTTTGCTCGCGCGAGGTGGCCGCGCTCAACTCTTCCGACAATTGCGCCGCTTCTGCGGCTTTCGTCTGATACGCCTTGCTCGCCGTGGCGAGTTCCTGACGCGCCTGATCGCGATCCTGCGCAACTTGCGCCAATTCATCGCTCTTTGCCGAAACCAGCGTCGCCAGTTCCTCGCGCGCCTTACGCTCTTCTTCAAGCGATGCCTTCGTCGCTTCGAGCGCTGCGTCTTGCGTCGAAGCCTGTTGCACGTGTTCCGCGATGCGCGCCTCCGCCGACTCGGCACGTGCGGACGCCGCATTGGCTTCCTGCGACCATCGCGCTGCCTCGGCCGACTTGACCTCATGGGCGTCGGCCAGATTCGAAGCCTCCTGGCGAGCCACCTGAAGCGCCGCGGACGCGCGCGCGATGTCGCCATCCTTGCTGGCGACAACCGCATTCAACTCGTCGCGCGCCTTGCGCTCCTCTTCAAGCGTCGCCTTCAGCGCCTGCAAATTGGCGTCGCGCGCCAACGCGCTTTGCACGAGTTGTTCGATGCGCGATTCGGCCGCTTCAGCACGCGCGATCGCCGTGCTGGCTTCCTGCGTCCATTGCGTGACTTCTTCGGTTCTGGCTTGCACTGTCTCGCTCAACGTTGCGGCATGCTGCAACGCCTGGTCGCGTTCCTCGGTCACGCGCGTGATGTCGTCAACCTTGCTTGCAACGTCCGCTTGCAATGCGGCATTCGACTCGCGCGATTCTTCGAGCGTCGACTTCACGGCGGCGAGATCGGCTTCGAGTGCCGCTCCGCGCTGCGTAAGTTCCGCGTTGCGGGTTTCCGCGGCTTCGGCGCGCGCAACCGCCGCATTGGCGTCCTGCGTCCAACGCGCGACTTCTGCCGTCCTGGCCTGCACCGCGTCGTTCAAATTCGCGACGTTGTGCAGCGCCTGATCGCGCGCGCCCGTGAGCAGCACGATTTCGTCCGTCTTGCTCGCGACTTCGGCGAGCAACTCCCGGTGCGCCTTGTGCTCTTCTTCAAGCAACGTCCGGGTCGATTCCAGTTTGGCGTCTTGTGCCAATCCGCTCTCGATGAGTTGCTCGATACGCACGTCCGCCAATTCAGCGCGCGACGTCATCGCGTTGGCATGCTGGGTCCAATGCGCGACTTCGTCCGATTTGACCCGCACCGTATCGTTCAGATTCGCGACGGTTTGCAGTGCGTGATCGCGTGCCTCGGTGAGTAGCGCGATCTCGTCCGTCTTGCTTGCGACCAGCGCGACCGACTCTTCGCGCGCCTGGCGCTCTTCGTCTAGCGCCTGCCGCGTCGAGTCGAGCGTCGACTTCGTCGCGTCGAGATCGGCTTCCAGCGCCGACCCACGTTGCAACAATGCTTCGATCCGCGCCTCGGCGGTATCGGCGCGCGACGAAGCCATGCTGGCTTGCTCGGTCCATCGTGCCACCTCATCCGACTTCGCCTCACAGGCGTCGTCCAGAGCAATGACTTCCTGGCGCGCCAGATCGCGCTCCTCGGTCAAGCGCGCAATCGCATCGCTCTTGTTCGAGACGACCTCGGTCAACTGTTCGCGTGCGGTCCGTTCTTCGTCGAGCGTCGTCCTGGTGGTGTCCAGATCGGCATCTTGTATGGCGATTCGCTGCAGCAGTTCGTCGATGCGAAATTCCGCCGCCTCTGCGCGGCTGGTCGCGGTCACGAGTTCCGCGCCGAGCTGAGCGGCGGTGTTCTCCGACGCAGTCAACGCGTTCGTCACGCTGGCAAGCCGCTCGCGCTCCGCGTCGACCTCTTCAACCGTCTTCTGATATTCGGTGAGCGCTTCGTCCCGATCCGCGCGCGCGGTGTCGACTTTCTGGCTCGCTTCCGTCAGGCGATGATGAAAAGCCTTCTCCGCTTCCGTTTGGGAGGCGGCCCAGATGCGTCCCGCAGCGCTCATCATGGTTTCGGCGAGGTCTTCGGGCACGGCGGCCTGGACCTGCGATTCCGCAGCGCCCGTCTGCCGCGCTTCGCGCCAGCGCTGCAACGACGCAACGATCTCGACAAGCGATCCGCCCTGAACCTCCGTCCAGATCGTCACGGGAGAAACTCGTTTGCCTTCGTCGACCATGCGATCCGCGATCGCGGCGATCCGTTCGTCGGTGATTGTGTCTGCGTCCGTGGACATAAAGCGCCTCAAGAATCAATGTGACCGGGCGGAAGATCAAGTCTTCGATACGGTACTACGTCACGCAACGTCCGCGAAATACTCATGGGACGCCTGTAGCAACCTCGACTTCTCCTGCGCGTTACCGGTTTCCGCCCTGCTGCGACTGACTAGCTTCTGTAGACGAATCGACATGGCCATGCGAGTCGCTACCGCGTGAATCGTCGTTGCCGGGGGTGGCCAATCAGTCGCGTCTCCGTGCGGGCTGGCTGGCCAGCGTTCAATAATAAGCCAGTATTATTGCAGGCGAAGCTCGTGTGGGCTCATGGGGCTGCCGATCGCGTCGCCAGCCGATGTGGCGAACGCCGGTTCACTTCTGTTCTTACTACGGCAACGCGGCCATGAAGTTTAGAGCGCGCGGTCACAAGCCGCGTCAATTCGCGCAAAGCGGAATGGCGAATAAGGAATACGGAAAAGGCATTGCGCTTACCAAGGCGATTTTTTGTCGCTTCGCCCAAAACGCACGAGACTTGATTCCGCTTCGTCGACTGCGAACACGGGCGCACAGAGCAATTGCTGTTCGTGCAAATCGAGAAGCCGGGTAATCGGCGAACAATCGGCGGGATCGATCCGCCACACGTCTTTATTCGCGCCGCGAGCGGCAGCGTCCAGAATGCGCTCGGCATCGAGATAGAAATCACGGTCGAGTGCGCCAAAACCGGCCTGCTGGAGAAACCAGGCGAGATAAAGCGCCTTAACCAGTTTGGCGAGTAGATCGCCATTGCCCTTACCCGTCTGGAACGCCGCCAGTGCGACGTGCCAGCGCAGCGACTGCTCACGCACATAACTCGCCGGATGCGGCAATAAGTCGGCTTTACCAAGTGGTTTTCTACGCGACTGATTCCCCGAAGGCCGTTTTTTTCGATTCTGCGACATGGACCGTGTGTGATCTGATTGACACTGTTCTATTAATCCCAGCATCGTAATGCATATGACGGATAAAAATACCCAACCGAGTGGCAATTTAACAGAATTAATCAATATGCTTCGCGCATATTGGGATTTAACTGTGAGCACAGTCGAAATCATCAAGTTATAAATTACCGATTCGAGTTAATGACAAACTCATGAAAATGTAAAAAATCGCGACACGAGTTGAATAATGCCGCTCGCCCTTTGCGCGGGCAGGTGTTTCCAATACGAAAAAGCGGCGCGGCTTACGCGGGCTCAAGGGCCGACCAAGCCAGTCCGACCGTGCGCCAAGCCTCGAATGTTATTATCGGAAACATCGAGCGCCGCCAAAGGCGCGCATCCCAGCCGCCGGACCCCATGGACACGCATCTCACCAAACCCGCCGATCCTTCCACGACCGACCTCGGCCGGCGCGTACGCGCCGCCCGTCAGGCGCAGGACCTGACGCTGGAAACGGCGAGCCGCCTGTGCGGCGTCTCCCGCTCCACGCTGTCGAAGGTCGAAAACGGCCTGATGTCGCCCACTTTCGACGTCCTGCAAAAAATCGTGCTGGGTCTGAAGATCGAAATCGGCGAGTTGTTCGGCTCCACGCCGAAGGTGAGCGCCAGCGGCCGGCGCGCGCTGACGCGCAAGGACGAGGGTCAGCGGCACGCCTATCGTGGCTACCAGATGGAACTGCTCGCCACCGACCTCGCGCATAAGGCGATGCTGCCGTTTCGCATCCGCATCTCGGCGCACACGCTCGACGCCTTCGACGACTGGGGTCGTCACGAGGGCGAAGAATTCCTGTACGTGATCAGCGGCAGCGTGTGCCTGTATTCCGAGCTATACGCGCCGACGCATCTGAACGCTGGCGACAGCCTCTACTTCGACAGCCGCACCGGTCACGCTGCGGTTTCCACCAGCGACGAAGACGCCGAAGTGTTGTGGATGGCAACCAGCGCGGACATTCCGCAGGTGCCGTCCACGGTCGAATCGCAGAAGAAATAAGCTAGCGCGCCGCCAGGGCCCGTTGCGCCAATTGCGCAATATGCAGCGCGTGACGACCTGTGCCCTGCTCGATCTGTTCACGGCAACTAAAGCCGTTGGTCAACACGATCGTCTCCGCGTTCGCCGCTGTCGCGTCGCGTACTGCGGGAAACAGCGCGTCCTCGCCGATCTTCTCCGACAGCGCGTGATGCTCCGCGTTGAAGCCGAACGACCCTGCCATTCCGCAGCATCCCGTGTCGAGCAGTTTCCATTTCACGCCGAGCTTGTTCAGCAGCGCGGTGTCGCCCTGCATGCCGAACAGGGCCTTCTGATGACAATGTCCGTGCACGACCACGTCGGCGGCAAGTGCCGGCCATTCGAACGGCTGACGCGCGACGAAGTCGGAGAAAAGAAAGGTTTGCGCCGACAGCTTCTTTGCCAACGGATGGTCGGGCAGTTGTTTCAGCAACTCGTCCTTGAACACGGACAAACAACCGGGTTCGAGACCGACCACCGGCACGCCGGCGGCGATATCGTCGGCGAGGTCGTCCAGGATATGCGTAAGCAGTTCGCGTGCACGATCGAGCAGACCGAAGTCGTACAGCGGACGTCCGCAACACAAGCGTTTTTTCGGCAACACGACCTGCCAACCCAATTGCTTTAAGACATCGGCGGCGGCCTGCGCGATCTCGGGTGTGAAGTGATCGTTGAAGGTGTCGACCCACAGAATGACTTTCTTCACGTCGCCGCGCGTATCCGCCGATGTTCTCGCCGCGTCGGAACGCTGCGCAATCTGCCTGTAGGTCGTCGTAGCGAAGCGCGGCAACTCGCGCGCCTGCGCCACGCCCGCCACCCACTTGCCGATCGACGCCAACCCCGGCGCCGACGTCACGAAATTCGTCAGACGCGGAAAACGCGCCGCCCACGGCGCCCATTCGCCGATTCGCCCCATGAACAACGCCTGACGTGGCCGCCGATTCGTCTCGTAGTAATGCGAGAGAAATTCGGCCTTGTACGACGCCATATCCGTATGCGTCGGACAATCGGATTTGCAGCCCTTGCAAGCGAGGCAGGTGTCGAGCGCGTCTTTCACCTCGCGGCTTTGCCAACCGTCGGCGATCACCTCGCCTTGCAGCATTTCCCAGAACAGATGCGCGCGGCCACGCGTCGAGTATTGCTCTTCGCGCGTCGCGCGATAGCTCGGGCACATCGTGCCGCCGTCGAGCGAGCGGCACTTGCCCATGCCGATGCAGCGCTCGATCTCGCGCTGGAAGCCGCTGCCTTCCGGGCTGGCGAAGGTCAGCTTCGTTTGCAGCGTCACCGGTTTATAGGCGGGCCCCATACGCAGGTTGTCATCGGCGCGATAGGCATGCACGACCTTGCCCGGATTCAATCGATTGGCCGGGTCCCAGATGGCCTTGAACTGCTCCATCGCCTGCATGAGTTCGGGGCCGTACATGATCGGCAGAAACTCGGCCTTGGCCTGGCCGTCGCCATGCTCGCCGGACAGCGAGCCGCCGAATTCCACCACCAGTTGCGCCGCTTCGCGCAGAAACGTGCGCCATGTTGCGATGCCGGCCGCGCTGCGCAAATCGAAGGTGATGCGCGCGTGCACGCAGCCGTCGCCGAAATGGCCATAGAGACTCGTCTCGTAGCCGTGGCGATCCACCAGCGCCTGGAAGGCGCGCAGGTAATCGCCGAGGCGCAGCGGATCGACCGCGGCATCTTCCCAGCCGACCACCGGGTCCGGCTTGCCGGGATCGACCGACAACGCCACCGCCGAGGCCCCTGTCTCGCGAATCGACCACACCTTGGCCTGCAACGCGCGCTCTTCGACGAGCATGGCCGAAATGTTCGGCCCCGCCTCGCCTGACGAAAAATACGCCGCGGCTTTCTCGGCCTGCTGCATCACCGCCTGCTGGGTGTCCGCGCCGAATTCGAGCACGACCCACGCATCGCCTTCGGGCAGCAGCGCAATCTCGTCCTTCTTCAAACCACGCGCCTGCAGGCCGCGAATGATCGCGCGGTCGAGTCCTTCGATCGCGATCGGCTCCCAGCGCATGAAACTCGGCACGGCATCCGCCGCCGTGTAGATATCCGTGAAGCCGACCACCACGATCACGCGCCTGGCGGGACTTTTCACGAGGCGCACTTTGGCCTGCAACGTGACGGCGCACGTGCCCTCCGTACCGACCAGTGCACGCGCAACGTTGAAGCCGTTTTCCGGCAACAACTGATCGAGATTGAAGCCCGACACGCGCCGCTTGATCCGCGGGAATTTCGCGCGTATCTGCCCGGCGTAGGTGTCGCGCAACTGCTTGAGTGCAGCGTAGATTTCGCCCTGGCGTCCGCCCGCTGCAATGATGCGTTCGAGTTCATCGTCCGATGTCGGACCGACCCAGAAGCGCGCACCGTCGAAGGTCGCGATCTCCAGCGCCTCGACGTTTTCGACGGTCTTGCCGGCCATCACCGAATGCGCGCCGCACGAGTTGTTGCCGATCATGCCACCGAGCGTGCAGCGGCTATGCGTGGCGGGATCGGGGGCGAAGGTCAGGCCATATTGTTCGGCGGCATCGCGCAAGGTATCGCAGACCACGCCGGGCTCGACGATGGCAGATCGCGCGGCGGGATCGATCGACACGACGCGGTTCACGTACTTGCTGGCGTCGGCGACAACCGCGACGTTCACGCATTGGCCGTTCTGCGAGGTGCCGCCGCCGCGCGCGAGAAACGGCACGTCGTTGCGATGGCAAGCGGCGAGCGTGGCGAGCAGATCGTCGATGTCCGCCGGCACGACGACCGCGAGCGGCACTTGTCGATAGTTCGAGGCATCCGCTGCGTACAGGGCCTTCGAGCCCTGATCGAAGCGCACTTCGCCGCGTAGGTGACTACGCAGATCGGTTTCGAGCGCCTGCATCACGGCGTCGGTGCCTTTGAAAGGCGTGGCGACGCGCGGCACCTTCGCCGCGTCGGGCGAGGCCTCTTTTGGCGTCTCGATGCCCGCGCCCTGCTCTTCATCCAGCGATGTGCCCACTGTTGCGCCCCCTTGTCTCATCTCCTGCGTGGAGCGCGGACGCTCCATCCTCACGCGGCCTGATTCGCGGTCATCCTGAAGATGCCCTGCGCGTTGCCCGCGTCGAAACGCAGGTCGGTTTCCCAACGGCGCGCGTCCTGATCGAACGTCCGCTTGCGCGTGATGAACTCGTAGAACGAGCCCGGCACCTCGCGCGTCACGGTGCTGCCATCCATCGCGCGGAATTCACGGCGCACGATATCCGCGCGATACGCGGTCTGGAATACGCGGCCCGAACGCGAGCGCTCCACTTCCGGTTTCATCGGACGGTCTTTCGCCTTTTCGTCGTCGGACAGTTTGAAGACGTCCGCGACGCGATCGGTGGCGTGATTGAAGGCGTTGCCTTCGGTGGCGATCCACGCCATTTCCGCCGATTCCTTCAACAATACTTCGTAATCGGCTTCGCGTGGCGTCTCGTGCTGACGCGCGAAGGCGCCGACGATCACCGGCAGCAACTCATGCGCCGCGTCGAGCGGCAGCACGCCGTCGCGTTCGAGCTCCCACAACTGGCCGGTGGCGCGCGGCGTCAGCGGATCGCGCGAGGCGCCGATCACGTTCGTCACCGCCTGCTGAAACTCCGTCGAAAAACGCTCAGGGTGCAATTCGCTGACGAAGAATTGCGCGATCTCGTCGGGCGCGTCGTCATGCGCCCACGCGCGGCCGGTCATGCCAAGGCGGTCGAGCGGATAGCGCCCGTTGATGCTGAAGCCGAGCGGCCTTAGAATGCGCGCAAATGCCGCTTCACCCGGCGGCAACGCGCCGCTATGCGCCCAACGCACCGTGCGCAACGCACCGTGGTCGAAGTACACGCCACCGCCTGCCGCAAGGGTTTCTTCCGTGTATTGCCGGCCGTTCGCCGAGCGCGCCAGCAGGTCTTCGAACAACGCCATGTTCATCGCCTGAGCCAGTTCGGCGCGCGTGACGCTGCTGTCTTCCCACTCGTTCAGAATCTGCGGATGGTTCAATGTCGCGAAGAGCCGCGCGGTTCGTTCAGCGCCCAGCCATTTCAGCAGCAGTTGTTCGACATTCGCATTCTTCACGTTTCGCATTACGGTTCCTCTAAGGCGTACAGGAGCAAGGTAAATGCGTGATTATTCAAATCTGCGGGCCTGCCGTAAAGCGAGATAAAATCGCCACTTGATGCGTTTTTGGAATCAACGTGCGAAAGTTCAAGATCCCCAGCATGGGTGCGCTGCTCGCTTTCGAGGCCGCCGCACGGCACGAAAGCTTCACGCACGCGGCGCGCGAGTTGTTCCTCACGGAGAGCGCGGTGTCGCGGCAAGTCAATTCGCTGGAAAACAATCTCGGCGTGCGGCTGTTCGTGCGGGTCAAACAGCGCGTGGTGCTGACGAAGGCGGGCAAGGTGTACAGCGCGCAAGTGCGGCGCTCGCTGGAACAACTGGACCGCGACACGCTGTCGATCATCGCGCATGGCAGCGGGGGCGGCTACCTGGAACTGGCCGTGTTGCCGACGTTCGCATCGCAATGGCTGATTCCGCGGCTCGCGGCGTTCAATGCGCACTACCCGGACGTGCGCGTGAACATGGGCGTGCGCACCGGCACCTTTCCCTTCACCGACACGCACTTCGAAGCGGCGATCCACTACGGCAAACCCACCTGGCCGGGAACGTCAGCGGATTTTCTGTTCAGCGAAGAGGTCGTACCGGTCTGCACCGCGAGTCTGCTGAAGCGGCCCGTCGAGCACGCGGCCGATCTGCTGGACTATCCGCTTCTGCACTCGACCACGCGGCCGGATGCCTGGGCAACCTGGTTCGAAGACCTCGGCGTCGACGACAATCGCACCATGCAAGGCGTGCGCTATGAACTGCACACCATGCTGATCAGCGCCGCAGCAGCGGGTCTCGGGATCGCGCTGGTGCCGCGTTTTTTCGTCGAGACGCAACTCGAACAACTCGGGCTCACGATTCCACTGCACACGCCCGCCGTCGCCGACGCCGGGTACTACCTCGTTTATCCGACCGAGTCGAGCCACGGTAAGCCGCTGGCGAGTTTTCGCGAGTGGTTGTTGCAGGAAGCGGCGTCTTATAGCGCGATCAATCCCGAGTTGGGCGGCGATCCTGATGGAGCCTGAGCGGCGGCAGCTGAAGCCGACGCACTAAGCCCCGGCTTGCTCGCGCGCCTGCGCGAGCGCGCTGAGATTGCCTTCGCCGAAACCGTGATGGCCTTGGCGCTGGACGATCTCGAAGAAAATTTCCCCACTGCCCCGGCGTACAAAGGTCTGGAAAAACAGCAGCGGTACGCCGTCGGCGCCGATCTCGCCATCCACCAGCACATGCGTGCGCCTGAGCCGCTCGACGTCGAGCCCATGACCCGGCAGCCGCGCGTCGAGTTGCGCGTAGTAGCGCGACGGCGGTTCGACGAATTCGACGCCGTTCGCGAGCAACTGCTCGACGCACGCGAAGATGTCGTCCGTGGCGAGCGCGATATGTTGCACGCCTTCGCCCGGATGATCGGGCAGATATTCGTGCATCAGATGAGTCCGGCGCGTGCCTTCTTCGTACAAGGGCACGCGGATCGCGCCGCATGGGGACACCATCACGCGCGATTCCGCCGACACATGCCAGTTCGCATGCAACTCGTGAATCTCACGGAAGTTGAGCAGGTCGCGATAAAAGTCGAGCCATTCCTGCATGCGGCCCTCGCCGACCGTTTGCGTCAGATGGTCCACGGCGACAAGGCCAGTGCCCGCGTGACTCAGGTCGGCGTGCGCCGTGTCGATCTCGACCGGCCGGAAGTCGATGTCGAAGATCGAGATATCGCCGAGACCGCCGCGCTGGCCGCCGCGTCCGCGCCAACGGTCGACGAAATAGATGTGCGAGTCGCCAATGCCCTGGATGGCCGGAATCAGTAATTCGCCCACGCCGAGCTTTTCGCCTTCGAAGGCCCACGCGCCGAGTTCGATCGCGCGGTCGAAGGCGCGCTGCGCGTCGGCCACACGAATGCCGATCGCGCAGATGCCTGCGCCGTATTCCTCGGCATAGCGCGCCGCGAAAGAATCCGGCTCGGCGTTGATGAGAAACTGCATCTCGCCCTGGCGATACAGCGTGACGTCCTTGCTGATATGACGCGCAATCGCCTTGAAGCCGAGTTTGACGAAAGTCGCGCCGAGTCCCTGCGGGTCGCGCGAGGCGAACTCCACGAATTCGAGGCCGGCGGTGCCGAGCGGATTGTGCTCAGGCGCCGACACGGCGCGCAGCGCGGCGTCTGGAGTGGGCAAGTCGCTGGGCATGGCAATCTCCTTGTACAGTCTTTCGACGCTGTGTGCGGTGCATCAGATATACGCTGCCGCGATGTGCGCCGCAGCAACGCAGCAGGCGCGACGGCATTTGCACCGTGTTTGTACACCGGCTCACCGCGCCTTCGCAACCTTCATTTTGTACTGAATGGTTCACAGACGTTAAATCTGCGCCGGCTTGCTACGCCGCCGCTCGCGCGTGCCTTTGGGTCTGACAGCCGACTTGCCTGCAACAGACGCCATGCGCTGCTGCGCCACCTCGCGAACCGCCTCGATAAAAGCCCGTCCCACCGGCGAAGGCTGCGTATCGGAGCGGCGGATCAGACCGACCGGCTCGTCCGTCCCGGTGAACGGCAACGGCAAACGTACCAGCATGCCGTGCGCCAGTTCGTATTCCACGGCGCACAAGGGCACGAACCAGACCGCGTCGTTCTCGAGCGTCAACGCGCGGCCCGTGGACACCGACAGCACTTCGACAAAAGCCGATAACGGCGGCACGCCCCACGCACTCAGCAAACTGTCCGCCGATTGCCGGATCAGCGTGCCGAACGGCGGCAGGACGACCGGGAAATCGTCCAGCGACGTAACCGGCAGAGCCGCGCCAAGCGCCAGGGGATGCCCGGTGCGCACCACGGCGATCAACGGCTCACTGAACAGTTGCTCGAAGCTGAGGCCGACCATACGCTCAGGATCGGCCAGACGTCCGATGGCGAATTCGATCGTGCCCGCTTTAAGGCGCTCGAGCAATTCGGGGTTGGCACCGGTTGCAAGCCGCACGATCACGCGCGGCCACAGCGTGGCGAAGCGCTTCAGCACCGGCGGCATCAGCGCGGCGGCGACGGTCGGCAGAATGCCGATTTCGAGCGTGGCGGCCGTCGCGCCTTCCGCGCGCGCCAGCAAATCGACGCCCTGCCGCAACGCGCTGACACAGGCGCTCGCGTGCGGCATGAAAAGCTGCCCTTCGCGGGTCGGCATGGCGCCGTGCCGGCCGCGTTCGAACAGCTTCACGCCGAGAATCGCCTCGAGTTCGGCAACGGTCTTGGAGACCGCGGGCTGGGTGATCGACAGGCTGTCGGCGGCGCGCTGGACGCTGCCGAACTGGGCTACGGCCAGAAAGCACTGGAGGTGACGGAATTTGACGCGGCTGTCCGCGAGGCTGCGTTGCATAACGTCAGGTTATACGAAAAGGGCGAAAACGTCATTTTGCATAACCGCTCGGGTTGGATAAAGTCACTTTCATAAACCGTATCCCACAATTCCCCGAAGGAGACAGAAATGGACGAGTCCTTTCTCACCGCGCGCGACTTCGCGTCCCACCCCGAATACGTCTATCCTGGCTACGGTTCGTCGGTTAAACGTGGCCCGACGCGTCCGCTGATTCCGCTGAAGGAAAAACTGCGCGACCAGCGCGTGCCGGTCTACGGCACCGAAGACCTCGGCGCGCTCGATCACGACCTGACACGCAATGCCGTGCGCAACGGCGAGCCGCTGGGAGAACGCATCATCGTGACGGGCCGCGTGCTCGACGAAGGCGGCCGCCCGGTGCGCAATACGCTGGTCGAAATCTGGCAGGCGAACGCCGCCGGCCGCTACGTGCACAAGGCCGACCAGCACGACGCGCCGCTCGATCCGAATTTTCTTGGCGCGGGCCGCTGCATCACCGACGACGAAGGCCGTTATCGCTTTCTGACGATCAAACCCGGCGCGTATCCGTGGGGCAATCACCCGAACGCCTGGCGCCCGAACCATATTCACTTCTCGCTGTTCGGCGACCATTTCGGCTCGCGCCTCGTCACGCAGATGTATTTCCCCGGCGACCCGCTGCTGGCGTTCGATCCGATTTTCCAGGGCACGCCGGAACAGGCGCGTGACCGCCTGATCGCGAATTTCTCGCTCGACACCACACAAGAGGCCTATGCGCTCGGCTATGACTTCGACATCGTGCTGCGCGGCCGCAACGAAACGCCGATGGAGCGCTAAGCCATGACCACTTTCAAGCAAACGCCTTCGCAAACCGTCGGACCTTACTTCGCCTACGGCCTGTGCCCGCAGCAATACGATTTCGACTTCAAGAGCCTGTTCACGCCGGTTCTGGCTGACCGCGAAGCGGCCGGCGAGCACATCACGATCGTCGGCCAGCTTTTCGACGGCGACGGCAAGGTGATCGGCGACGCCATGCTCGAAGTGTCGCAAGTGGACGCGGACGGCCGCTATCCGGCATCGCGCGAGGAGATTCTGAAGTCGGGTTTTCGCGGTTTCGCGCGCGTCGGGACGGGAACGGACCCGCACAAGCGCTTTGTCGTGGAGACGGTGAAGCCGGGCTGCGCCAGCCCGGATGAAGCGCCGCACCTGAACGTGATCGTGACGATGCGCGGCATGCTGCTGCACACCTTCACGCGCATCTATTTCGAGGACGAAGCCGAAGCGAACGCTCGCGACGCCGTGCTCGCAGCAGTGCCGACCGACCGGCGTGACACGCTGATCGCAAGACGCGAACCGAATACGGCCAACGTCTACCGGTTCGATATTCATATGCAGGGCGACAGGGAAACCGTGTTTTTCGACCTGTGAATAGATTTTCTATACTTTCACCAAGCTTTCAACTAGACTGAAATTGATCCGTCTGGCGACTGGATCGCAATACTCCAAGTAGTTGAGCCCGCCTTGTGCGGGCTTTTTTTCGCTTGCGTGTCAATCTGGATGCCGAAGCGATTCGGTATTCCCCGCCCTCATTAACAGCGGAAGTGATCGATGTTCTGTCCGGCGTAAATCGCGCGCGCTAGCCAGTCGGGTTTGTCGCCACGGCCGTCCCATGTATTACCGTAGGCGTCGCGGTACATCACGGCGCGGGTGGCGGCGGCATCGGCTTCGATCGCCTCAGCGAGCGCTTCCATCGAAATGCCATATTCGTCCATCCGTCGGCGTATCCAGACGATCAGGCGCTCACGCGCATTCCCGTCGAAGTCGAGTTGCCCTTGTTCTTCTCGCTCTTTCATAACGTACCGGTATCGCGGCTCATAATGCGCGCATTAGAAAAAACAAAGGCTTCGCGAAACAACGCGAAGCCTATGCGCGATTCAGATAGGTCGAGTGCCAGGCGAACCCACGATTTCGCCCGATACGACCTGAATCGCACCTTGAAATCATGCCCAACCAAATTGGGAACTGGGGGAACGTAGGCAAGCGGCTCGAATCGCGCCCGTGTCTTGCACCTCGTTGCGGTGAGGCTGCTTCTGCATAGGGAAAGCAATTCTAGCATCCAATTTCTTTTGCCTGCAGTAGCGAAATGGCTTGTTCAGCGTATCGCTCAATTCAATTCTTTTAAGTTAATTCGACTCTTGTTCTACAGGTCAATAAGCGTAGAGCTAGCGTCCCCGTGCTATGTTCCCGGAATCAAAATCCGAATGCACGAGACCCGCCATCATGTCCGCCTCGACCGCCAGCCTCACGATTCTCGTCGCGTTGTTGCTGGGCGCAATGAGTCCAGGTCCAAGCTTTGTGATCGTCGCCCGCAATGCAATCGGCCTTTCGCGCGGCGACGGTCTCGCCACGGCGTTGGGCATGGGCATCGGCGGCGTGTTCTTCAGCGGGATCGCGCTGCTCGGTCTCTATACGCTGCTGGCCACCGTCGAATGGCTTTACGTCGGCCTGAAGGTGGCGGGCGGCCTTTATCTGATCTATCTGGCGTCGAAAATCTGGCGCGGCGCGGCAAAGCCGCTCGCATTCGACGCCTCGCAAACTGCCTCGACGAATCCGCGCAAATCGTTCTGGATTGGCTTGAGCACGCAACTCAGCAATCCGAAGACCGCGGTCTACTACGGCAGTATTTTTGCGGCGCTGCTGCCGCAACATCCGCCACTGTGGTGCTACTTCGCGCTGCCGCCCGCGATCTTCGCCATCGAAGCCGGTTGGTACACGATGGTGGCACTGTGTTTTTCGAGCAAACGACCACGCGACGTCTATCTGCGCTGGAAGGCCTGGATCGATCGCGTGGCAGCAAGCGCCGTCGCCGCGCTCGGACTGCGCCTGATCCTCACCGCACACAAAGTGGGCATCTGAATCGGCGCCATCGGCACAGTTTGAATTGCCGCCGAGCCGAGCCGCGCGGCCCGGCAGGCACCGACTCCAAGTCGCGTCTGCATGCGTTGAACACCTGCGCGCCGGGCTGCCAATAAAAAAGTTACAAGATAAGTATTGACGCTGCGGTACCGCCCCGGTTAATGTTGCGTCCGAAGTTCAAGAAGTTCGATTGCTGTTCATCAATGTCTCGCTCTCTCAGCGGTATTCGTTGTCCTCTCCCTCCTTGACGCTTCAAGCGCTCTTTTCTTAGAGCATATTTTTCTATTTTTACCTCAAGGATTCTTCATGGATACCGGTACCGTTAAGTGGTTCAACGACAGCAAAGGCTTTGGCTTCATCACCCCGGACAAGGGCGGCGACGACCTGTTCGCACACTTCTCCGAAATCAGCGCAGACGGCTTCAAGACGCTCGCTGAAAATCAGAAGGTGAGCTTCGAAACGAAGCAAGGCCCGAAGGGTCTGCAAGCGGCTAACATCAAGCCGCTGTAAGTTTGAAGGGCTCGGTGTCCGGCAACGGACATCGGGCTGCAGCGACAATCCTCGCGGAGCTTCGTCTCCCACAGTTGGCGCGCGAATCGCTTTATTGGCTGCATACATTTCAGCAGCCTGCCTAAGCGCCAAACGCCTCGTTGCACCTCATTCTCCCCTCCGGCTTCAACGCCCATTTTTCGCTTTCCGACTGCGTCAGAATTCAGCTCGCAATGGCTCGAATCAGCTCGTCCGCGTGACTCGCATAAGAGATCGCACGGCTGCGCGCACTCGAACAAACATTAAAAAATAAAATGCAAAACAAACATATTCAGCATTACAACGGCTATGCCGTCCAACCCTCGGCGCACCGCTTGCCCGACGGTAGCTTCTCCTCCAACCTGCTGCTCGAACGCGCTGACAGTGCGCGAGCCGAAGGCCGGTACCAGTTCTATTCGCTCGACTACTTCACGAACGAAGAACAGGCACTGCAGCACTCGGCACGCTGGGCACGTCATTGGGTCGATACGCGCGGTTAAACACGCACATTGCGCGCCCCGGTTGAGCGCGTCACTGGCTGCCTTCAGCCTTGATGCGCGCGCGCAATTCGAACTTCTGAATTTTCCCCGTCGACGTCTTCGGCAATTCGCCGAAGCGCACCGCTTTCGGCAGCTTATAGCCGGCGAGAAATAGCCGGCAGTGAGCGATGATCTCTTCCTCGCTCGCCTGAGCGCCCTCTCGCAGTTCGACGAAGGCACACGGGACCTCACCCCATTTCGGATCGGCCATCGCCACCACGGCGGCAACCGATACGGCAGGATGACGGTACAGCGTGTCTTCCACCTCGATACTCGAGATATTCTCGCCACCCGAAATAATGATGTCCTTGCTGCGATCACGAATCCGCAAATAGCCGTCAGGCATCCGCACGGCTAGATCGCCGGTATGGAACCAGCCGCCGCTGAACGCGGCTTCGGTGGCGCGCTCGTTCTTCAGATAACCCTTCATGCAGATGTTGCCGCGGAACATGATCTCGCCGAGCGTTTCGCCGTCGGCGGGGACGGGTGCGAGCGTGTCCGGATCGAGCACGCTTACGGCTGCCTGCAAGTGATAGCGCACGCCCTGCCGCGCATTCAGTTCGGCGCGCATGCTGTCGTCGAGCGCGTCCCATTCTTCCTGTTTTGCACAGACTGCCGCCGGCCCGTAGGTCTCGGTCAGTCCGTACACGTGCGTCAGGTCGAAACCGATCTCCTTCATCTTCGCGATCACGGCCGGTGCGGGCGCTGCGCCCGCCACCATCGTCGACACGCGATGCGTGATGCCGTCGCGCCATTCGGCCGGTGCATTGGCAAGCGCGCTCTGCACGATCGGCGCGCCGCAGTAGTGCGTGATGCGTTCGCGGCGAATCAGATCGAATACCGTCTTCGCGTCGAACTTGCGCAGGCAGACGTTGACGCCGGCACGCGCGGCCACGGTCCACGGAAAGCACCAGCCGTTGCAATGAAAGAGCGGTAAGGTCCAGAGATAAACCGCGTGCTTCGGCATATCCCATTCGAGGATATTGCTAAGCGCATTCAGATAAGCGCCACGGTGATGGTAGACGACGCCCTTCGGGTCGCCAGTCGTGCCCGAGGTGTAGTTCAGCGCGATGGCGTCCCATTCGTCCGCAGGCGTGCTCCACGCGAATTCGGGGTCGCCGGATTGCAAAAAGGCTTCGTAGTCGGTGCCACGGATGAATTTGTCGGGATCGGCGGGCATCGCATCGGCGACGCTGATCACGCGCAGCTCGGGAAACTCCAGCGCGGCGCGATGCGCGAACTCGCCATATTCCGTATCGACGATCACCGCCTTCGCTTCGCCATGGCGCAGCATGAATAGCAACGACGACACATCGAGCCGCGTATTCAGCGTATTCAACACGGCGCCGGCCATCGGCACACCGAAATGCGCTTCGATCATCGGCGGAATATTGGGCAGCAACGCAGCCACCGTATCGCCGCGTTCGATCCCGGCCTGTCGCAGCGCGCTAGCCAGACGCCGCGCCCGCTCGAAAGTCTCGCGCCAGTTCCGGCGGATCTCCCCATGGACGACCGCCAGCCGCTCGCCATAGACTTCCGCTGCGCGCACGATGAAGTCGATGGGTGTCAGCGGAACATAGTTGGCCTCACGCCGCCCGAGACCTTCTTCGAACATGTGTTTCATTGCAAAGTCTCCTAAGGCGCGCGCCGCGCCATCGATTATTCTGATTGGCAACTAGCCTAGCAATTGTCATGGTGAACTGTCTGTCATTCAAATGACAGAGTGGTACGCCCTGGCATGCGCGAGCCGCGCCCGCCGCCTCCATTCACGCCTTCGGCCCGCTTTGTGCCCATGAACGACGCTCTGCTCACGCCCTTCGCCGACGCCCGCCCGCACCGTCCTGAGCGGGTTATGCGCGCCGAACTGCCGCTGCTCTTCGGTAGCTGCGCGTGGTTTCGCGCGCTGGCCCCCGAGCATCAGGCGACGGTTCTCGCCAGCGGCCACGCCGAGCATCTCGAAGGCGGCGCCTGGATCGCGCGCCGCCAGGAGCCGTCGGACTACTGGATCGGCGTGCATTCCGGCCTCATCAAACTGGCCATCTACAATGCCTCGGGGCGCAGCTGCACGCTCTCGGGCGTGCCGCCCGGCGGCTGGTTCGGCGAAGGCAGCGTGATCAAGCGTGAACTGCGCAAATACGATGTCGCCACCATTCAACCGTCGCTCGTCATGTTCGTGCCCTCGCAGACGTTCCACGCCTTGCTGGCATCGAGCCTGCCGTTTACCGGCTTCGTGATCCGGCAACTGAATAACCGCATGGGCGAATTCATCGCCTCGATCCAGAATAGCCGGCTGCTGGACGTGGATGCGCGCGTCGCTCAATCGCTCGCGCAGTTGTTCAATCCCGATCTGTATCCCGACACCGGTCGCACGCTCGCCATTTCGCAGGAAGAAGTCGGCTTGTTAGCCGGCGTTTCGCGCCAACGCATCAATCAGGCGCTGCAAAACCTCGAAAAGCTCGCGATTCTGCGGCTGTCGTATAACCAGATCGACGTGCTCGATCTCGAGCGTCTCTGCGCGTTCGGACAAGAACAGATTTAACGCGACGCACACCGTCCGCCTCATTTCAAACGTTCGCACCTCGCATCGCCCAGACGAATCGACCGCCCGTTTTTGAGCGTTCGCATAAAGAAAGCGCGGCGCCCGCCGTTATGCCGCATACGCAGCGCAGACTGCAGCCCCCTTTTTCCGAGCTCAATGCACTGTCGAATCCAACAATGAATCGTCTGACACTGAAACAGAAACTCTGGGTACCGCTCCTGCTCTGCTGGGCGGCACTCCTGATCGTGACCGTTGTCAACGCGTTCGAAGCGCGTAACGCACAAATGGACTCACGACGCGCGGATCTCGCCGACGTGATCGACATGTCGGTATCGATCGTCGCCGACTACGCGAAGTTGGCTGACGCCGGCAAGCTGTCCGTCGACGAAGCCAAACAACAGGCCATCGCGCGCGTCGACGCGCAGCGTTACGGCTCCTCCGGCTATGTGACGATCGTGCGCAGCGACTCGGTGATGCTCGATCACCCGATGAGCCCGAAGCTGAATGGCAAGGACATGAGCAGCTTCCGCGACGCCAAAGGCAACGCGCTCTACCAGGACATCGCCCAAGCCGGCGCCTCGTCGGCAAATTCTGGCTACCTGCGGTACTGGTGGCCCAAGCCCGGCGAAACGACGCCGAGTGAAAAGATCGGTTACGTGAAGCGCTTCGTACCGTGGAACTGGGACTTCATCGCCGGCGCCTACATGGACGATATCCAGGCGCAGTTCTATGCAACCCTGACCCGCTCGGCCGGCATGCTGGTGGTGCTGGGCGTACTCGTGTCGTTCGTCGCCTCGCGAGTGGTCCGCAACGTGTCACGCTCGATTGGCGGCGAGCCGTCGGCTGCCGCACGGATCGCCATGCAGATCGCGCGCGGCGATCTCGCCACACGCATCGAACTGAGCCGCGCCGATACGTCGAGCCTGCTGTTTTCACTACGCGAAATGCGAAATCAGCTAGCAACGACGGTCGCGCGAATCAAGACGTCCGCGGAAACGATCACGGTCGCCTCGAAAGAGATCGCCGCGGGCAATCTCGATTTGTCGAGCCGCACCGAGGAACAGGCGGCGTCGCTGCAGGAGACGGCCGCCAGCATGGACGAGCTCACCAAGACGGTCACGCAGAATGCCGACAACGCGGCGACTGCGTCGCAGCTGGCGACCGATGCTTCGTCCATCGCTGCGCGCGGCGGCCAGGTGGTCAACGACGTCGTCGAGAAAATGGCCGGCATTACCGATAGCTCGCGCAAGATCGGCGAGATCATCAGCGTGATCGAAGGCATTGCGTTCCAGACGAATATCCTGGCCCTGAACGCGGCGGTCGAAGCGGCGCGTGCCGGCGAAGAAGGCCGTGGCTTCGCCGTGGTCGCAGGCGAAGTGCGCAATCTTGCGCAACGCAGTGCGACGGCGGCCAAGGAAATCAAGGTGTTGATCGATCAGTCGGTCGCACAAGTCGGAGAAGGCTCGACGTTGGCCGGCAAGGCCGGCAACACGATCGGCGAAGTGGTCGATGCGGTGCGTCGCGTCACGGCGATCATGAACGAGATCTCGGCGGCCTCGAGGGCGCAAAGCTCGGGCATCGGTGAAGTCAATCTCGCCATCCGTCAAATGGACGACGTGACGCAGCGAAATGCCGCGCTCGTCGAACAGGCTGCGGCGGCGGCCGGATCACTCGATGAACAGACCGAGCGGCTGCGTACCGCCGTCTCCGTATTCAAGGTCGAGCAGCCGGCCTGATCGAAGGGCGCTCCAGGATCGCATCGGTGTCGAACAGCGCGAGGGCGATATCGGTCAACACGCCCGAGTTCTTCCAGCGCAGGTAGTAGCGATGGGCGGTTTGATACGGCGCGTAACGCTCGGGCATCGCGCTCCATGGCGCGCGCGCACGCAGCACCCACATCACGCTATTCACGACCCAGCGGATGTCGATACTCGGACGGCCGCGTCGCGGCCCATGCTCGCGCATCTCGGGCAGCAGCGGCACGATGCGCTGCCATTGCTCGTCCGTCAGATCGGGACTAACCGGCGCAAAGGCCGGCGGGTTTGCAGTGGGGGTGTTCATGCAGTGAGGCCGCGCATCTGCCGCCCAACGGGTGGCATCGACGCGGAAATGAGCCTGGTCAATCGACAGTCTTCAGGCTAACCGAAGCGCGCCGCCGCGAAAGTCAACTTTTGTCAGACTCGTGCGCAGAATTGTCAGAGATGGCAATGGCTCACGGCAATAAAAAAAGGTGCCGCGAACGGCACCTTTTTTCCAACAACGAAGCTTCTGCGGAAGCTTAGAAGCGGTGACGCAGACCGACCGTAGCAGCCGTCTGGTTCTTCGACGACGACGGCAGCGTGGATGCATCGCCGTTGTAGATCGAAGCGACACCGCCGTCGCCCATTGCGTGCTGGTACACGGCTTGAGCGTAGACGTCCGTACGACGCGACAGCGAGTAATCAGCCTGCACGCCGATCTGGTGGTAACGGACCGAATCCGAACCGCCGTCCGTGTTGATGCCGTAGCCCTTGGCATCCGTGAACGTGTAAGCAACGCCCAGGCTCATTGCCGGGGTCACGTTGTACTTGCCGTTGACTTCATAGTTGTTAGCGCGCAGCGACTGTGCACCACCGATGAAGTTGTCCGAACGCGACTGCGTCCAGGCCAGACCGAGGGTAGCCGGGCCGAATGCATACGAACCAGCAGCGCCGAATTCACGTTGACGGAAGTTGCCAGCGTAGCCGAGGTACGAACCGTCCGACGCGCCGCCGTTGCTAGCCGTGCCAGCTGCGTTGGTTGCGCCCGGGTTGTTCTGCTGGGCGTAAGCCGCGCCCAGGTGCAGACCTTGCCACTGGTATGCAGCACCGACGCTGTATTCGCGGTTGTTTGCGAATGCGCCAGCCTGGTTCGAGAAGCCGTACGTGCCGCCGAACGTGAAGCCAGCGTAGTTAGCGCTCGAGTACTTGATCGAGTTGTTAACCGAGTAGCCGTTGTTCGTGCTCAGGTTGTCGTTGTTGAACGGGTGAGCGAAGTACGTACCGCCCCAGCTGCCCGTTGCCGTCAGCGGTGCCAGGTAGTCTTGAGCTGCGTCGTATTGACGACCCAGCGTGACCGTACCGAATTGCGCGCTCGACAGACCGACGAACGACTGACGGTTGAACATGCCGTTGTTGTTAGCGAACTTGCCGTTGTTGATGTTGAAGCCGCTTTCCAACGTGAAGATTGCCTTCAGACCGCCGCCCAGATCTTCCGAACCGCGCAGACCGAACATGCTTTGGTTGATGCCACCGCTACCCGCCTGGTATTGCGAGTTGTGGTTGACGTTGCTCGTGTACGTCAGGCCCGCGTCCAGCAGACCATACAGGGTCACGCTGCTTTGTGCGTGAGCGGCGACGGAAGCGAACGATGCGGCAACCGCAACGACGATGAGACTCTTTTTCATGCGTGGGACTCCTGTTCGATAAATTTACGCGGGGAGCGGGACCTGCCTCAGCCGCCTGTGCATCGCACACGCTGCCGCCTGTTGCCGATCTGTTCGGGACCGGCCGGGCACCCTTGAAACGAAGCGTGAGTGTAGGGGGACACCCTAGTAGCGGCGTTGGCAATTTCCACAACAGGATTTTTCAGAATCAGCAACAATGCAATTGCCGATATCATTAAGTCTTTGTTTTATAGGCATTTATCGGCAAATTGGCAGCATTATCGAGCTGCTATGGACATAAGTAATTTGCAACTTATCAATATTAAAGTTGTGCATATGCAACAGCGTTTTAATACTGTTGACGTAATCGGGTCGGAACATTTGAAAGTGAAACGTCGCCGATTGCTCGAAAATCGGGCAAATGAATTCCGCCCATTCAAGCGGGCTGTAGATTTATTTCAAAAAGACGGGAACTTAATATAGTTAATAAGGTCGCGCAATTCTCGATCAATTAGTTAGCGCGCTGATTGCGCCGATTAACTTTGATCGAGTCGAGATAAGCGAAGGCTTACCGGCAGAGGCATGCCACGGGTGGCAAGTGAGGTGTACGCTGAAGAGATGAAGCCTCCAGCACGGGCGTTGCCCGGAGGTGAGTTGCGGCGCCGGCCGCCGCGTGACAAAACCCGTGCTGAAAGCGGACGGCAAACATCGAACAGCCTTCCAACTCTAATAACGGCACGGACGTGCCTTTTTTTACACGGAGTTTCCCTAGTTGCAGACCGGCGCCGCGCCAGAATTCGCGGCTGTAGAAGTTGCTTGGCCAAGCGGCGAAAATTTCAACGCCCGCACGATCCCCGCGCAACGGGCCATGCGGCTCGCGTTAATGGCGATCGTACAGGGAACGCGGCGCGTTATCGTCTGCCGAGCCCGCCAGGAAAGGCTCCAGCCCAAACAGCCAGGCAAAGCAGAAGGTCACGCGCGCCAAGGCGCCGGGGTGCCGCTGCGGCACAGTCTCGCCGATACCGTCGAGCGGCGTGGCCAGCATCGGTTGCGGTTGGGCAAACTCGGTAGCGCTGTGGTCGGATCGCATGGTCGTTCTCGTTATTTAATTTGGTATGGAAGCCGAGCTTACGCAAACGACGTGCCACCACTACGGGGCGACGCTCAGAACAAGCGGTGCGCGTCAGATCACCCGGCGCGCTGCAGCACGCTGCCCCGGCGAATTCAGGCATGAGTGCTTAAATCGTGGGGATTTTTATTCGACAGCCACGGATAAATGACGAAATAGTCACGACGCGAACGGCGCTGTTTAATACGGGCATCTGACGGAACCGCAATCAATCTGAAGCGCTTCTGAAAGCACTTAATGGCCGCATCGCCGCCGCGTTACTCGTCCGTTTGAAATCCCGGCACGCGAATTAACGGCAGGGGCGGAAGTGACAAATCGCCGCACGTTTTATCGAGGGCCAACGCCATAAAACAAAAGGGCTCCGAAATCTCGGAGCCCTTTCATTACGTCTTTGGTGGGCCGGGTCGGAGTCGAACCGACGGTGTCCTTTCGGAGGCGGATTATGAGTCCGCTGCCTGCAACCAGCACGGCGTCCGGCCCAAGAAAAAGACCCGGTCTGGAGGCCGGGCCTATTCACTGATTGGCCGACATACTACACGAAAAAGGGGCCCCCGCAACCGCTTCGCCATCGCGAAACGACCGGGAAGCCCCTTTGAACCGCCACATCTTTCATACAACCGCAAGGCCTCGATCAGTTCCCTTCGAGGAACGACTTCAGCTTGTCCGAGCGGCTCGGGTGACGCAGCTTGCGCAGCGCCTTCGCCTCGATCTGACGAATCCGCTCACGCGTGACGTCGAACTGCTTGCCGACTTCTTCGAGCGTGTGATCGGTGCTCATCTCGATACCGAAGCGCATACGCAGCACCTTCGCTTCGCGCGGCGTGAGCGAGTCGAGCACGTCTTTCACGACGTCACGCATGCTGGCGTGCAAGGCGGCGTCGGCCGGTGCGACCGTGTTCGTGTCTTCGATGAAATCGCCCAGATGCGAATCGTCGTCGTCACCGATCGGCGTTTCCATCGAGATCGGCTCCTTCGCGATCTTCATGATCTTGCGGATCTTGTCTTCCGGCATTTCCATCTTTTCAGCCAGCGTTGCCGGGTCCGGTTCGAGACCGGTTTCCTGCAAAATCTGACGCGATATGCGGTTCATCTTGTTGATCGTTTCGATCATGTGAACCGGAATCCGGATCGTGCGCGCCTGGTCCGCGATCGAACGCGTAATGGCCTGACGGATCCACCACGTTGCATACGTGGAGAACTTGTAGCCACGACGATATTCGAACTTGTCCACCGCCTTCATCAGGCCGATGTTGCCTTCCTGAATCAGGTCGAGGAACTGCAGACCACGGTTGGTGTACTTCTTCGCGATCGAGATCACGAGGCGCAAATTCGCCTCGGTCATTTCGCGCTTCGCCTGACGCGCCTTCAGTTCGCCAGCCGCCATCTGACGGTTGGTTTCCTTCAGATCTTTCAGCGGCAATACCACGCGCGCCTGGAGATCGAGGAGGCGTTGTTGCTGTTCGACAATCGCCGGAATGTTCCGCGTGAGGATTGCGCTATAAGCGTGACCTTCACCGACGATTTTGTCGGCCCAGTCGAGATCCGTTTCGCTGCCCGGGAACCGCGCGATGAACTCGGCACGCGGCATGCCGCACTTGTCGACCACCGTATGCAGAATCTGACGCTCGACCTGACGCACTTCGTCCACTTGCGCGCGCAGCGTATCGCACAGACGCTCGACCGTCCGTGCGGTGAAGCGGATGGTCATCAGTTCGTTCTGGATCGTTTCCTGAGCCTTCAGGTACGACTTGGACTTGTAGCCTTCCTTCTCGAACGCGCGACGCATCTTGTCGAACCATTCGCTGATCATCGCGAATTTTTCGAGCGACGCACGCTTGAGCGCTTCCATCTGCGCGGCGTTCGCCGTGGCTTGCGCCGTGCCGTCGTCTTCTTCCTCGTCCTCTTCGCTTTCTTCCTCGACTTCTTCGTCTTCGCTCTCGATCGCTTCTGCTTCCTGCGCGGAGAAGCCGTCGGCGTCTTCCGCGTTGGCGTCGATCAAACCGTCGACCAGTTCGTCGATGCGGATTTCCTCGTTCGCCACGCGCTCGGCCATCGCCAGGATGTCGGCGATCGTGGTCGGGCAAGCGGAGATGGCCATCACCATGTGCTTCAGGCCGTCTTCGATCCGCTTTGCGATTTCGATTTCGCCTTCGCGCGTGAGCAGCTCGACCGTACCCATTTCGCGCATGTACATGCGGACCGGGTCGGTGGTGCGGCCGAATTCGGAGTCGACGGTGGAGAGCGCTACTTCCGCTTCCTCTTCCACTTCGTCGTCCGACGAAGCTGCCGGTGCGTTGTCGTTCAGCAGCAGCGTTTCAGCGTCGGGGGCCTGCTCGTACACCGCCACGCCCATGTCGTTGAACGTGCTGATGATGCCTTCGATCGCCTCGGTCTCGGTGAAGTTGTCCGGGAGGTGGTCGTTGATTTCAGCGTACGTGAGGAAACCGCGCTCCTTGCCGAGCTTGATCAGCGCGCGCAGTTTAGCTCGGCGTTCCTCGAGTTCCTCGACCGTGCCAGGCTGCGATGACGCAAAAGCGTCTTTCAGCAGCGCTTTTTCCTTTGCACGACGGTCGCGAGCCTTAACCTTTTCCACCTTGGCTGGAGGTGCGGCCGCAGGGGTTTCTTCGCTTTGGGTTGCGTCGTCATCAACGGGTGCTTCGTTCAGCTTTTTCGTCATGGAGTTCGCCGTACCGGCTGTAGTCTCGACTCGCGGCTGGTGGACGCCAGCCGGTTGAACCGTGGATACTGGAACCTCGCGCACTGTCGCATCGTCCTGCGCGACAGCCGCTTCCCTTGCGCTTCTGACACCCGGCCGCTGCCTCGTGACCGGTGGTGATACCGCTTTCGCCGCCCTGACCGGCTCCGCTCGCGCAGCCGAAGTGGTCGAGGACGTCTTCCCGGCAACCGGTGCAACACTGGCAGTAGACGTTTTTCTGGCGGAAGAAACTAACTTGGCCTCGGTGACCTTTCTGGTCGACTCCCTGGAGTTCGTGCCTGTTGATGTCTTTCCGCCCGTAGTCTTTGCCATCGCATCGCCTTTTCGCCTTTGCTAGGAAAACCCTTGAAAAACAAACCGCTGGAAACCTTTAATTATACCACTCAGGTTTCTGCGACCCCGCTTACAACCCAAGCTGGCGCTTCATGTCAGCCCGTTTCCGATTCAGCTCCGACAGCTCCGCAAATTCTTCCGGCGTGTGCCGCGACTGCCGCGAAAGCTGCTCGAGACGATCGCAATACGCGTCGTACCGCATCTTCAGAATGGCCGCCATCAACTCCTCGCCGACAATGCGTTCCTGCTCGCGCCGTTCCTCGATGACGGTCGCATCCTCCGGGTCCTTCAGCAGCAAATCCCGGACATTTTCATCATAGTCTAGAATTTTGCGAAAGATTTCCTCGAAAGTTGGGGCGTTTGCGCCGTTTCGCAATAGGTCCGACAGCAGCTGAAACTCTGCCGAATCGCCCAGCGCACGCGCATGCGTCGTCACTTCCTCGAACAGTTCGCCGTGCCGGGTCACGGTCAGAAGCGCCTGTTCCGCCTCCTCGTCGAGCACCGTCACGGTGCGCGGATACATCACGAGATTGCGCAGCGTCTTCTCTTCAATCCCGGTCACGCTACGCCGGTCCTTGCGGGCCGGCGCGGAGCGCGCGGCCGCGGCGATGCGCGAATCGACTTCGCAAAGCGCGGCCACTTCGTCGAACGGCACGTCCAGCCGGTCGGCGAACATATGCATGATCTGCGCGCGCAACGCATTGGCCGGCAGCGCCTGCAACAGCGGCTTGGCGTCGAACAGCGCGCGGGCCTTGCCTTCCGGCTGATCCAGTTCCTTGCCCGTCAGCACTTCGTTGAGCATGAATTGCGACAGCGGCATGGCACGCTCGACCTGCTCAGCAAACCCTTCGGTGCCGAATTCACGCACGTAGCTGTCCGGATCGTGCTCGGACGGCAAGAACAGAAAACGGATGGTGCGATTGTCGGCCGCGTGCGGCAAACAGGCGTCCAGAGCGCGGCGCGCGGCGCGTCGGCCGGCCGAATCGCCGTCGAAACTGAAAATCACCGTGTCGGTCTGACGCATCAGTTTCTGCACATGAATCGGCGTGCAGGCCGTGCCGAGCGTGGCGACCGCGTTCTGGAACCCCAATTGGGCCAGCGCGACCACGTCCATATAGCCTTCCACGACGAGCACGTAATGGTGTTCGCGGATCGCAAGACGGGCCTCGAACAGACCGTACAACTCGCTGCCCTTGTTAAATAGCGGCGTTTCCGGCGAATTCAAATATTTGGGCTCGCCGCCATCCAGCACACGGCCGCCGAAACCGATCACCTGCCCCTTCACATTGCGGATCGGGAACATGATCCGCTCGCGGAAGCGGTCGTATCGGCGGTTCTGGCCCTGCGCGTCGGACTTCTCGCTGACGATCACGAGACCCGATTCGACCAGCGCGTCGTCCCGATAATTCGGAAACGTGGCTTCGAGGTTCTGCCAGCCGTCGGGCGCATAGCCGAGCCCGAAGCGGGCCGCGACTTCGCCGGTCAATCCACGTTTCTTCAGATATTGAATCGCGGTCGGCGCACCGCGCAGTTGCTTGCGGTAAAAGTCGCAAGCTGTCTGCATGACATCGGAGAGCGCCGTCGTCACCGCTTTGGACGCTGCTGGCGCATAACCTCCGGAACCACCCGCGCCGCCATATCCCGGCGACGGTTCGTTCGGCACGGTCAAACCGACCGACTGCGCCAGATCGTTGACGGCCTCGGGAAACGAGGAGCCGACATGCTCCATCAGGAATCCAATCGCCGTACCATGCGCGCCGCAGCCGAAGCAGTGATAGAACTGTTTAGTCGGACTAACGGTAAACGAGGGGCTTTTCTCGTTGTGAAACGGGCACAGCCCCATGAAGTTCGCGCCGCCCTTTTTCAACTGCACATACTTGCCGACCACGTCGACGATATCGACGCGGTTGAGCAGATCCTGCAGGAATGACGGAGGAATCACAGTAAATGACGCTACCTGAAAAGCTCAAGGCTGCGCGCGCCGCCTTCGAACGGCGAGGCACGCAGACTGGATAAACGTGAATTACCTGGCGAGCGCGGCTTTGACTTGCGCGGACACGGCGGTCATGTCGGCGCGGCCGGCCAGCTTCGGCTTGAGCACGCCCATGACTTTGCCCATGTCCTGCGGGCCGGCTGCGCCGGTTTGCGCGACCGCGGCCTGCACTTCGGCGACAATCTCCGCCTCGGACATCTGCGCCGGCATGTAAGCGGCCAGGATGGCCAGTTCGGCCTTTTCCTTGTCGGCCAGATCGGTGCGGCCAGCGCCTTCGAACTGGCTGATCGAGTCCTTGCGCTGCTTGATCATCTTGTCGATGACCGCGGTGATCGCGGTGTCGTCGAGCGTGATGCGCTCGTCCACTTCGCGTTGCTTGATCGCGGCGAGCAGCAGGCGGATCGTGCCGAGACGCTCGGTTTCACGCGCCCGCATGGCGGCTTTCATATCGTCGTTGATCTGGTCCTTGAGGCTCATTGCTCACCCGAATACGTTGGAATTTGAAAAACCGGCCGGGCCCACCCCATCAACACGAATACCCGCTTGGGACTGCTTCCTCAAGCGGGTTGGCGCGATTTGCGTAGTGGATGCGACCCTGCCGACTGGCCCGAAGGGCCGTGTTTTCCGCGAAAGCGCCTGCAGCGCCCTCACCGGTTGGATGTCGCCGCCCCGCTCGACGGGAACCGCGGCAACGCCAGAATCAGTAGAACTTCTTTGACAGCATCTGGCTACGCAGATGCCTGAAATGACGCTTCACCGCCGCAGCCTTCTTGCGCTTGAGTTCAGCCGTAGGCTTTTCGTAAAACTCGCGAGCGCGAAGTTCCGTCAGCAAGCCGTTTGCTCCCTCGCGCGCTTGAAACGGCGCAGCGTAACTTCAAACGGCTCGTTGTCTTTTACGCGGCAGGTCGTCATTTTTCAATAACGGAACTTTGTAAAGGTTCAGGAGTATATCAGAGCTTTCTCACAAAGCTACTTGGCCGTCAAGCCCCCTGGACGTACTCCGCGGCCGCCTGGCCGGCCGCTACGCCCGACGCCCAGGCCCACTGGAAATTGTAGCCGCCGAGCCAGCCGGTCACGTCGACGGCCTCGCCGATGAAGTACAAACCCGGCGCGCGCGCGCTCATCATCGTCGACGACGACAGGTCGCGGGTATCCACGCCGCCACGCGTTACTTCGGCTTTGCGGTAGCCTTCGGTGCCGTTCGGGGTGAGCGTCCAGCGCGACAAGGCTTCGCCGACACGCCGCAGCGTCTTGTCCGGCAGGTCGGCCACGCGGGCTTCGGCGGGAATCTGGTGGGTTTCCAGCCAGACGTGGGCGAGACGCTGCGGCACCCGCTCCGACAGCAGATTGGCGATCTGGCGCTTCGTGCCGGTTTTGGCTTCCAGCAGGGCGGTGGTCGCGTCCTCTTGCGGCAGCAGGTTGATGTGGATCGGCTCGCCGGGTTGCCAGTAGCTCGAAATCTGCAGCACGCCCGGGCCGGAAAGGCCTCGATGCGTGAGCAGCAGGTCTTCGTTGAATTCGGCACCGGTCTTCTTGTTGCCGGTCGCGAGCTGCACTTCCAGCGACACACCGGACAGCTGCGAGAACGGTTCCCAGTCGGCCGGCGCGAAGGTCAGCGGCACCAGCGCGGGGCGGGTGTCGATCAGCTTGTGGCCGAACTGTTTGGCCAGACGGTAAGCGAAATCGGTGGCGCCGATCTTGGGGATCGACAGTCCGCCGGTCGCGATCACGAGCGCGCGCGCCATGATCGGACCCGACGGCGTATCCAGCGTGTAGCGGCCCTCGGCGTCCTGCCGCACCTGTTCGACCGACAGCGGCGTGCGCCAGGCAACACGTCCCGTGTCGCATTCGTTTTTCAGCACGTCGATGACCGCGTCGCTCGACTGATCGCAGAACAGTTGCCCCTTGTGCTTCTCGTGCCACGTCACGTGATGACGTTTGAGCAGCGCCATGAAGTCGCGCGGCGTGTAGCGCGCCAGCGCCGAGCGGCAAAAGTGCGGATTCGCCGACAGGTAGTTGGCCGGTCCGGCGTACACATTGGTGAAGTTGCACCGGCCGCCGCCGGAGATGCGGATTTTCTCCGCGAGACGCTGCGAGTGGTCGATCAGCACCACGCGACGGCCGAGCTGCCCGGCCACGGCCGCGCACATCATGCCGGCCGCACCCGCGCCGATCACTGCGATATCGAAGGATTCCATGGGGCCGCATTGTACCCGCGCGTCTGCGGCGGCTTGTCGGCACTGCTATACTTTCAGGCTTGCTTTTTCACTTTCCGGCGCCTGTTTGCGGCCGTTTAAACCCATTTACCATGCTCGTTCTCGGCATCGAAAGCTCCTGCGACGAAACCGGTCTCGCGCTCTACGACACGGAGCGCGGCCTGCTCGCGCACGCGCTGCATTCGCAAATTGCGATGCATCGGGAGTACGGTGGCGTCGTACCGGAACTGGCGTCGCGCGACCATATCCGGCGTGCGCTGCCCTTGCTCGAAGAGGTGATGGAGCGCGCAGGAGCGGTCCGCAGCGACATCGACGCGATCGCCTTCACGCAAGGTCCGGGACTCGCGGGCGCGCTGCTGGTCGGCGCGAGCGTCGCCAATTCACTGGCGATGGCGTGGGACAAGCCGACCATCGGCATTCACCATCTCGAAGGGCATTTGTTGTCGCCGCTGCTGGTGGATGAGCCGCCGCCGTTTCCGTTCGTGGCACTGCTGGTGTCCGGCGGCCACACGCAGTTGATGCGCGTGACGGACGTCGGCGAATACGAAACGCTCGGCGAAACGCTCGACGACGCCGCCGGCGAAGCCTTCGACAAAACCGCCAAGTTGCTTGGCCTGGGTTATCCGGGCGGCCCGGAAGTGTCGCGACTTGCCGAATCGGGCACGCCCGGCGCGGTCGTGCTGCCGCGTCCCATGCTCCATTCCGGCGACCTCGATTTCAGCTTCAGCGGCTTGAAAACCGCTGTGCTCACGCACGCAAAGAAGATGGGTGGCGCCGCGATCAGCGACCAGGACAAGGCCGATCTGGCGCGCGGTTTCGTCGACGCGGCGGTTGAGGTTCTGGCAGTGAAATCGTTGGCCGCGCTGAAAAAGACCAAGCTCAACCGACTGGTGGTAGCGGGCGGTGTCGGCGCCAACCGGCAACTGCGCGAGGCGCTTTCCGCCGCTGCCAGGAAGCGTAACTTCTTTGTGCACTACCCGGATTTGTCGCTGTGCACGGACAACGGCGCGATGATTGCGCTGGCTGGCGCATTGCGATTGCAACGCTGGCCGGATCAATCGGGCAAAGATTACGCATTCACGGTGAAGCCGCGCTGGGATTTGACTTCGCTCGCACGCTGAGCGCCGTTAGTGCCGCGCTGAAGACGTAAAAAAGCCGCTTCGAGAAGCGGCTTTTTTACGTCCAAAGGGCCACGCTTCAACCCATGCGCTTATCCCGCTCGATCACCGCATATGCGCTGTGATTGTGGATCGACTCGAAGTTTTCCGCTTCGAGTACATACGCGACGATCCGTTCATCAGCATTCAGACGCTGCGCGACGTCGCGCACCAGGTCTTCGACGAACTTCGGATTTTCGTACGCGCGCTCGGTCACGAACTTCTCATCAGGACGCTTGAGCAGACCCCACAGTTCGCACGAGGCTTCTTCTTCGGCGATACGGATCAGTTCTTCCACGGCGACGTCACCGACCAGTTCGGCGTTGATCGTGACGTGCGAGCGCTGATTGTGTGCGCCGTACTGCGAGATTTTCTTCGAGCACGGGCACAGGCTCGTGACCGGCACCAGCACTTGCAGGAACAGACGCGTCGCGCCATTGCGCGTGTCGCCCGTCAACGTGACCTGATAGTCCAGCAGGCTTTGCACGCCCGACACCGGCGCGGTCTTGTTCACGAAATACGGGAACGCTACCTCGATCCGGCCGGCCTCGGCTTCGAGCTTTTCCAGCATCGCGGCGAGCATCGTGCGGAACGTGGCGGCCTCGAGTGGCGCCTTGTTCTCTTCGAGCAATGCGACGAAACGCGACATATGCGTGCCCTTCTGCTCGGCCGGCAGATGCACGTCCAGATTCCACGTGCCAACCGTCGGCTGCGCTTCGCCGTTTGGCGTACGCACCGTCAACGGATGACGCACGGCCTTCACACCGACCCGTTGAATCGGGATCTGGCGGGTGTCGGGCGTGCTTTGCACATCGGGCATCACAAAGGCGGGATTCATCTGATTCATTGTCTTGTCCTTTCGAGAAAACGCCCGGCCGCCCCAAAATATTCCACCTCGCAGGAAGTTCCATTGAAAGACTGGCGGATGGCCGATGCGGCGCTATTGCGCGGCGACAGGCTGGGTGGCGCTCAGCGGCCGTGCGGATCAACTCACGCAATGGCGAACGCCGGCCTGAGCCGGCGTTGGATGATGGGCCCGAAGGCCCACCGATTCAAGTTGGAGATTGCTATGGCCGCCATAGCACCGTGACGGCCCAGCGAGTCGGGACCGCTTTACGCGACGCGCTTCACCGACGATTGACCGGCGACTGCACCGCCCGACAGAAAGCGCTCGCGAATCGACTTGGCGATACCCGTAGCGTCGAGACCGCACGCGGCAAGCAGCTTGCCCGGATCCCCATGATCGATGAACTGATCGGGCAGACCCAACTGCAGCACGGGTCGCACAACCCCGCTTGCCAGCAGTGCTTCGACGCAGGCCGAACCCGCGCCGCCCATCACGCAGCCTTCTTCGACCGTGACGATCGCGTCGTGCGTTTCGGCCAGTTGACGAACCAACTCGGCGTCCAGCGGCTTCACGAAGCGCATATTCGCGACCGTGGCATCCAGTTGCTCGGCCGCCGCCAGCGACGGCGCGACCATCGTGCCGAACGCCAGAATCGCAATGCGCTTGCCGGCCGGCTGCGACGTCTCGCGACGAATCTCGCCCTTGCCGATCGGCAGAACGCTCATCTGCTTGACGGTTGCCACGCCCGTTCCGGCGCCGCGCGGATAGCGCACGGCCGTCGGATTCGGCTGCTGCAGCGCCGTGTACAGCATCTGACGACATTCGTTTTCGTCCGATGCCGCCATCACCGTCATGTTCGGGATGCAGCGCAAGAACGCCAGATCGTAAGCGCCCGCGTGCGTGGCGCCGTCTGCGCCGACCAGACCGGCTCGGTCGATGGCGAACACCACCGGCAGGTTTTGCAGCGCGACGTCGTGGATCAGCTGGTCGTATGCACGTTGCAGGAAGGTCGAATAGATCGCGACCACCGGCTTCATGCCGTCCGCAGCCAGACCGCCGGCGAACGTCACCGCGTGTTGTTCGGCGATGCCGACGTCGAAGTAACGCTCCGGGAAGCGCTTCTCGAACTCGACCATGCCCGAGCCTTCACGCATGGCGGGCGTGATGCCGACCACGCGCGCGTCCAGCTCGGCCGCGTCGCACAGCCATTCGCCGAACACTTGCGTGTAGGTCTTCTTCGACGGCGTGGTAGCCGGCTTGATGCCTTCAGCCGGATTGAACTTGCCCGGACCGTGGTACAGCACCGGATCGGCCTCGGCCAGCTTGTAACCTTGACCCTTCTTCGTCACGACGTGCAGGAATTGCGGACCACGCAGTTCCTTGATGTTCTGCAGCGTCGGGATCAGCGAATCGAGGTCGTGACCGTCGATCGGACCAATGTAATTGAAGCCGAACTCTTCGAACAGCGTAGCCGGCACGATCATGCCCTTGGCGTGCTCTTCGAGCTTGCGCGCGAGGTCGAGCATCGGCGGCGCGACGCGCAGCACGCGTTCGACGCCGGCACGCGCCGCTGCGTAAAAACGGCCTGACATCAGGCGCGCCAGATGGCGATTCAGCGCACCGACCGGCGGCGAAATCGACATGTCGTTGTCGTTCAGGATGACGAGCAGCGGCACGTCGTCTTCGACGCCGGCGTTGTTCATCGCCTCGAAGGCCATGCCGGCCGTCATCGCGCCGTCGCCGATCACGGCGATGCCCATGCGGTTGTCGCCCTGCAGCTTGCTCGCGACCGCCATGCCGAGCGCGGCGGAGATCGAGGTGCTGGAGTGCGCCGTGCCGAACGTGTCGTATTCCGACTCGTCACGCTTCGGGAAGCCCGAGATACCGCCCAGCTGACGCAGCGAGTGCATCTGCTCGCGGCGGCCGGTCAGGATCTTGTGCGGATAGGTTTGATGGCCCACGTCCCAGACGATCCGGTCGCGCGGCGTGTCGAACACGTAGTGCAGAGCAATGGTCAACTCGACCGTGCCGAGGTTGGACGAAAGATGGCCACCCGTCTGCGATACGCTGTCGAGCACAAAGGCGCGCAACTCGTCGGCAAGCGGTTGCAGTTGGCGGCGATCGAGGCGGCGCAGGGCCGCCGGGTCGTCGATGGTTTTCAGCAAGTCGTACATCGTCGTTCCATTGTAGGAAAACTTACGCGCCCGCACTTCATACATGCACCCGGTGGAGAAGGTGCGCGGCGGCGGGCTTTCGCGTTCAGCTAACCCGGTTCACCACCAGATCAGCCAATTCGGCAAGACGCTGTGCGCGCGCGCCGAACGGCGCAAGCGCAGCGTGGGCGTCGCTGCGCAGCTGTGCTGCGAGCGAACGCGAGGCGTCGAGCCCAATAATCGACACGTAGGTCGGCTTGCCGTCCTTCGCGTCTTTACCTGCGGTTTTGCCAAGCGTCGCGGAATCGGTCGTGACATCGAGAATATCGTCGACCACCTGAAACGCGAGGCCGACAGCGGCCGAATAGGCGTCGAGCGAACGCATCGCTTCTGCGTCCGGCGTTTCGCCAGCCAGTGCGCCCATGCGCACCGCGGCGCGCAACAAAGCGCCCGTCTTCATGCGATGCATGGTTTCGAGCTGTTCGCGGGTCAGCGCGTGGCCGACGCTCGCCAGATCGATCGCCTGACCGCCGCACATGCCGATCGAGCCGCTCGCCAACGCGAGTTCGCGCACGAGCGAGGCTTGCTGCGCCGGCGCCAGCACGTCCGAGGTCAGCGCGACGAACGCCTGCGACTGCAGCGCGTCGCCGACCAGCAGTGCCGTGGCTTCGTCATATTGAACATGTACCGTGGGCTTGCCGCGTCGCAACGCGTCGTCGTCCATACAGGGCATGTCGTCGTGCACCAGCGAGTACACGTGGATCATTTCCAGCGCCGCCGCTGCCGCATCGAGGCATTCGGCGCGCGCGCCGGTCAACTCGCCGGCCGCGTGACACAGCAGCGGGCGAACCCGCTTGCCGCCGCCCAATACGGCGTAACGCATGGCTTCATGCAGCTTGGCGGGCGCCGTGGCCTCGGTGGGCAGGTAATGCTCTAGTGCCGTTTCGACACGCTCGAGTACCGAGCGCATCCATGGTTCGAATGTCATAGGTCGTCCCCGCTTTCAGTAGCGGCTGTGCCTGCGGTATTCATGGGCAGCGGTTTGAGCGTCTCGCCGTCGAGCACGCGAACCTGCTGCTCGACCTTTTCGAGCTGCTGCTGGCAAAACGCCACCAGAGCCGCACCGCGCCGATAGGCGCCGAGCGACTCCTCGAGGCTGAGGTTGCCCCCTTCCATGCGCGCCACCAGCCCTTCCAGCTCCGCCTGGGCAGTTTCGTAATTCTCGGGCAGCGGCGTGGTGTCGACGCCTTCGGCAGGCGCGGCAGCAGTATCTTTCGACGCGGTCTTCGCCATGAATAGTCGCAAAATTAAAACAAGTCGGACATTCTACGGCAAAAGCGACATTTCCGATCTTCTGGCCGCCCGCCGCTCTGCCTTGACCCTATGCTCGCCACCCGAGTGTCGCAGAAAAGAATCTTCAGGTCTGCCTCAAAAAACCACGAACTTCCCGGGCAATTTTGATCCAAATTAACTACTTACACGCCCCCGGGAAGGGGAAACGGGTATAATCGCGGGCTCCCTAAATCGAATATTCGATGGTTGGGTTGTTCACTGCTTTCACGTCTTCACGGGAGTGGGAATGTCCAATCTGAGCAATGCATTGCAGTTGCGGTCTGTCCACAGCCAGCTGCCAGTCACGGCTTACTTTGACGAAGCGCTTCTAACGCGCGAAATCGACACCCTTTTCAAGAAAGGTCCTCGTTACATCGGCCACGATCTCATGGTGCCCGAAGCGGGGAATTATTTTGCCTTGCCCAGCGAGAGCGAAGGGCGTGTGCTCGTCCGTAACCAGCAATCGCAAGTCGAACTGCTGTCGAACGTGTGCCGCCACCGGCAAGCCATCATGCTCAACGGCCGCGGCCAGACGGAGAACATCGTCTGCCCCCTGCATCGTTGGACGTACGATCTGAACGGCCAACTCCTCGGGGCTCCGCATTTTGCGGACAACCCCTGCCTGAATCTCGGCGCCACGCCATTGCAAAACTGGCAAGGCCTGCTGTTCGAGTCACAGGGGCGCGACGTCGCGCGCGATCTGGCGCGTCTCGGCACCAAGCATCACTTCGACTTTTCGGGCTTCATGTTCGATCACGTCGAGGTGCACGAGTGCAACTACAACTGGAAGACCTTCATCGAGGTCTATCTGGAGGATTACCACGTCGCGCCGTTCCATCCGGGGCTTGGCAGCTTCGTCAATTGCGACGATCTGACGTGGGAATTCGGCGAGTGGTACAGCGTGCAGACGGTCGGTGTGCACAAGGATCTGGAACAGCCGGGCAGCCCGACGTACCGTAAGTGGCACGACGAGGTGCTGCGCTTCCGCGGCGGCAATCCGCCGGAGTTCGGCGCGATCTGGATGGTGTATTACCCCGGCATCATGATCGAGTGGTATCCGCACGTGCTGGTCGTGTCGTGGTTGATTCCGCGCGGGCCGCAACAAACCACGAATGTGGTGGAGTTTTATTATCCTGAGGAAATCGCGCTGTTCGAACGCGAGTTCGTCGAAGCCGAGCGCGCCGCCTATATGGAAACGGCACGCGAAGACGACGAAATCGCCGAACGCATGGACGCCGGCCGCCGCGCGCTGATGAATCGCGGCGAATCGCAGGTCGGCCCTTACCAGAGCCCGATGGAAGACGGCATGCAGCACTTCCACGAGTTTTTGCGGCGCGAGCTCGGCACGATCTGACGGTTTCGATTGACAAGGAAAGACGGGCTTCGGCGCGTCTTTTTTTGTTTAGACTAGCGGGATAGTCCCGGCCGTCCTCTCGCTGCGTTCAGTCGACCCAGCAGAGCGGAGCCGTCATCGCCCGAATCGAGGAGACGTCATGCCCCACACTCATTACACCACTCTGATCTCCGCGACAAACCTCGCGGAACGCCTCGCCGCAGCACCTGGCAGCGTATTCGTGATCGATTGCCGGTTCGATCTGGCCGACCCTGAAGCGGGCGAAAAAGCCTATCTCGCCGGACATCTGCCGGGCGCGCATTACCTGAACCTCGACCGCGATCTGTCCGGGCCGAAGAACGGCACGAATGGGCGCCACCCGTTGCCGGACCGTGCTCGCCTCGTGGAGACGCTGGAATCGCGCGGTCTGAAGCAAGGCCAGCAAGTGGTCGCGTATGACGCGCAAGGCGGCATGTACGCGGCCCGTGCTTGGTGGCTGTTACGCTGGCTCGGGCACGACTCGGTGGCGCTGCTGGACGGCGGATTGCAGGCATGGCAGGCCGCCGGTCAGTCGCTCACACAAGACGTGCCGGCCCAAAACACGGGCGATTTCAAAGCCGCCGCGCCGCTGTCGGTCACGGTCGATGCACAGACAGTCGAACGCAATCTCGGGACGAAGGAGCGCGTGGTGGTCGACGCGCGCGCGAACGACCGTTATCGCGGCGAGAACGAAACGCTGGATCGCGTCGGCGGCCACATTCCGGGCGCACTCAACCGCTTCTTCAAGGACAACCTCACCGCCGACGGCCGCTTCAAGCCCGCCCACACGCTGCGCGAAGAATTCCACGCGCTGCTGGGCGACATCACGCCGGAGCACGTGGTGCTGCAATGCGGTTCGGGCGTGACGGCATGCGTCAATGCCGTGGCGATGGAAGTCGCCGGCCTGCACGGCGCGGCGCTGTACGCGGGATCGTGGAGCGAATGGAGTTCGGACTCGAAGCGCCCGATTGCGACCGGGCCGAATCCGTAAGCACATCGGAAGCAAGGGTTTGTCAGAAAAAAAGCCGTTGCCGCGATAAAGCGGCAACGGCTTTTTTCATCTCAACCGCGTGACAGGGTTCACGCGCCGCAACGGGACTTCAATCTCAAGCCACCCCATGCTGCTTGAACCACACCAGCGCCCGACGCCAGCCATCCTCGGCATCGGCCTTCTTGTAGCTCGGCCGGTAGTCCGCGAAAAAGGCGTGGCCCGCGTCGTCGTACACGACGAACTGCGAACCGCGCCCGACTTGCGGACCTTGCGCGATGGCCTGCTTCATCTGCTGCAGCGTGTCTTGCGGAATGCTCTGATCCTGCAAGCCGTAAAGCCCTAGCACCGGCGCATGCAATTGCGCGACTTCATCGAGCGGGTTGGCTGGTGTCATCGCGTTTTTGGCGCCGGTCACGCGCCCATACCAGGCCACGCCCGCCTTCAATCGAGGATTGTGTTCGGCATACAGCCACGCTATCCGGCCGCCCCAACAGAAACCATTCACGCCGAGCCGGTTCAGATCGCCGCCATGTTCGCCCGCCCACGCCACGGTCGCATCCAGATCGCCCAGAACCTGCTCGTCCGGCACCTTGCTGACCAGTTGCTCGTTGAGTTGCTGCATGCTCGTATAAACCGTCGGATCGCCCTCACGTTCGTACAGATTCGGCGCGATCGCCAGATAACCCTGCTTCGCGAAGCGTCGGCAGACGTCGGCGATATGCTCGTGCACGCCAAAAATTTCGTGTACGACGATGATCACCGGCAAATGCGTCTTGCCCTTCGGCTGTGCGCGATAGGCGGGCACCAGCGTGCCGCCCGAGCGCACCGCGATTTCGCCCGCTTCGAGACCGTCGCTATCCGTATGGATGGTTTGCGCCGACACCGGCATCACGGCCGCGGCGAAGCCGGTGCCGAGAGCGGCTTTGATGAAGGTGCGTCGGTTGAAGGGAACGTGCGGGACCAGGCTGTCGATCTCGGGTTTCAGCATGCGGCGCTCCTCGATTGAAGGTTTGAGGCAACAGGATACGCCTTGCGCGCAGCCTGCTGCAGAAGCCACTTTCCCAACCGCCCCGTCTGCGCGCTGGCGCCCTGCACAGCACGCCGGCAAGCTCAGTGCAGCTTGACGCGCGGCAGCGTAGTGCGGCGCAGCCAGTGTGCGAACGTGTCGAGCACCATGCGCGCGTAGCCGTGTAGCGCAGCGATATGCAGCCGATACAGCGACATATACATGAAACGCGCGAACAGCCCTTCGATCAGCATGTTGCCGCCGATCACGCCGCCCATCAGATTGCCGACCGCGCTGAAGTGCCCGAGCGACACCAGCGAGCCGAAGTCGCGATAGGTGAATTCCGGCAGCGGTTTGTTTTCGAGCCTCGCTGCAAGCGCCTTCATCAGAAAGCTCGCTTGCTGATGAGCGGCCTGCGCACGCGGCGGCACATTGCGCTCGTTGCCCGGCCACGGACACGCCGCGCAATCGCCGAGCGCGAAAATGTTGTCGTCGATTTCGGTTTGCAGCGTACGGCGCACGATCAGCTGACCCAACCGGTTGACCGGCAGGCCGTCGAGTTCGCTGAGAATCGCTGGGGCCTTGATGCCCGCCGCCCAGACGGTCAGATCGGCACGCACGGTCTTGCCGCTCGCGGTGCGGATGATGCCGGGCGCGACCTCTGCCACCGTCTCGCCGATCATCAGCTTCACGCCGAGTTTGGTCAGCAACTCGGCGGTGGCAGTCGAAACACGCTCCTGCAAGGCCGGCAGAATGCGCGGCCCCGCTTCGATCAGCACAATGCCGACGTCATGCCGCGGATCGAGCTTATGCAAGCCGTAAGCGGACAACACCTGCGCCGTGTTGCGCAATTCCGCCGACAATTCCACCCCCGTCGCGCCGCCGCCCACAATCGCCACCTGAATACGCGGTTCGGTAGGTGCACCGGTGTCGGGCAATGCTTCGACCGGCTCATGCACTTGATGCTCGGCGCGCATGCAAGCTGCGATCAAGCGCTTGCGGAAGCGCTCGGCCTGGCTGACCGTATCGAGTGCGAGGGAAAATTCGGGCGCGCCTTTGACACCGAAAAAGGCGGTCGTGCTGCCGATCGCGACGATCAGCGTGTCGTATTCGAGCTCGCGCTCGGGTAGCAGTTCGGCGCCATCGTCGTCGAGCACCGTGCTCAGCGTCAGACGTTTACCCGCACGGTCGAGGCCGGTCAATTCGCCTTGCTGGAACTCGAAGCCATGCCAGCGCGCTTGCGCGGCGTATTCGAGTTCCTGCGTGAACGGGTCCATGCTGCCCGCCGCCACTTCATGCAACAGCGGCTTCCAGATATGCGTGGGATTGCTGTCCACCAGCGTGACTTGCGCCCGCACACCGCCTTTGTTCTTATGGGGCGAGTAGCGATCTCCCAACCGTGTCGCCAGCTCCAATCCCCCCGCGCCCCCGCCAACGACGATAAATCGATGCATGGAACTCTCCGTGTTTGCCGATGGGTGATGCGTCGCGACGGCGCATGGCAACGCGCCACCTCTCAGCGATTGTCCGCGAGCAACATGGGTTGTCACAAGCCATCAATGCGCATATGTGACATGCGCACGACGATATCGCGTCCCGTCACACCCGCGTCAATGCGCTTCTTCCCAGTTCAACCCCGCGCCCACTTCCGCGACTAGCGGGACTTTCAGATCGGCGACGCCGCACATCAACTCGGGCAGGCGCTTGCGCACATCCGACAATTCCGCGTCCGGTACTTCGAGAATCAGTTCATCGTGCACCTGCATGATCATGCGCGTGCCGATCTTCGATTCTTCGATCCAGTTCTGCACGGCGATCATCGACAGCTTGATGAGGTCGGCAGCCGTGCCCTGCATCGGCGCGTTGATGGCCGCGCGCTCCGCTGCCTGACGGCGCGGACCGTTGCCGCCGTTGATCTCCGGCAACCACAAACGGCGGCCGAATACCGTCTCGACATAACCCTTGGCTTTCGCGCTCACGCGCGTCTCGTCCATGTAACGGGCGACGCCCGGATAACGTGCGAAGTAGCGGTCGATATACAGCTTGGCCGCGTCGCGCGTAATGCCGAGGTTCGACGCAAGGCCGAACGAACTCATACCGTAGATCAGGCCGAAGTTGATGACCTTGGCCACCCGCCGCTGATCGTTCGACACTTCGAGCGGCGTCACGCTGAAGATTTCCGCCGCAGTGGCCCGGTGAATGTCTTCGCCCTGCGAAAACGCGCGCAGCAAGGATTCGTCGCCGGAAATGTGCGCCATGATGCGCAATTCGATTTGCGAATAATCCGCGGACACCAGCTTGTGTCCCGGCGGCGCAATGAAGGCCTCGCGAATGCGGCGGCCTTCGCCGGTTCGCACGGGAATGTTCTGCAGGTTCGGATCGTTCGAGGCGAGACGCCCCGTGACCGCCACGGCCTGCGCGTAGTTCGTATGCACGCGGCCGGTATTGGCGTTGACCATGCGCGGCAGCTTGTCGGTATAGGTCGACTTCAGCTTCGACAGGCCACGGTGTTCGAGCAGGATCTTCGGCAGCGGGAAATCTTCGGCGAGCTTTTGCAGCACCTCTTCGTCGGTGGACGGTGCGCCGCTCGGCGTCTTCTTGATGACCGGCAACTCCAGCTTCTCGAAGAAGATCTGCCCGATCTGCTTGGGCGAACCGAGGTTGAATTCGCCGCCCGCCAGCACATACGCTTCGCTTTCCAGCTGAATCAGACGCGTGCCGATTTCGCTGCTTTGCTGACGCAGTTTTTCCGCGTCGATCAGCACGCCGGTGCGTTCCATCTTGCGCAGCACACGCGAGGTCGGCACTTCGATATCGCGGTAGACGTACTCGAGTGCCTTCTCCGCGGTCACTTGCGGATACAAGGCCTGATGCAAACGCAGCGTGACGTCGGCGTCTTCTGCCGCGTATTCGGCGGCCTGGTCGAGCGCGACTTCGTCGAAGCCGATCTGGCTCGCGCCCTTGCCCGCCACCTCTTCGTACTTGATCGTCTTGATGCCGAGATGTCGCAGCGCGAGGCTGTCCATGTCATGCGTGCGATGCGATTCGACCACGTACGATTGCAGCAGCGTATCGTGTTCGATACCGCGCATTTCGATGCCGTAATTGGCGAGCACCTGCTCGTCGTATTTGAGGTGCTGACCGACCTTCTTGTGGTCGGCGTTTTCGAGCCACGGCTTGATTTTCGCGAGCACTTCGTCGCGCGGCAATTGCACCGGCGCATCGGGACCGCGATGCGCGAGCGGCACATAAGCGGCATATCCCGGCTCGACCGACAACGACAAGCCGACGATCTGCGCCGTCATCGGATCGAGCGACGTGGTCTCGGTATCGAACGAAGTTAATTCAGCCGCGTTGATCTTCTCGAGCCACGCGTCGAATTGCTCCCACGTCTGCACGGTGTCGTAGTGCCGTTCGTGATCAACCGACAAAGCCGGCGGCACGTCCGTTTCCGGACCTTCCACGGCGTCCGCGATTTCCACTTCGCGCAGCCACGTTTTGAAGCCGTGGCGCGCGAATACGTCGCGCAATTCTTCGCGCGATTCCGGGCGGCTTTGCAGACTCTCTTCGATCGACACGATATGGCCGGTCATGTCGCAATTGCGCTCTACCGTGACGAGTTTCTTCGCCATCGGCAGGAAATCGAGCGCACGGCGCAGATTGTCTCCTACCGCACCTTTGATTTCGTCCGCGTGTGCGACGATGCCATCCAGCGAGTCGAATTGCGTGAGCCATTTGAGCGCGGTTTTCGGCCCGCATTTCTCGACGCCCGGCACGTTGTCGACCGTGTCGCCGATCAGCGACAGATAGTCGATGATGCGCTCCGGCGGCACGCCGAACTTGGCGATGACGCCTTCGCGGTCGAGCTTTTCGTTGGTCATCGTATTGATGAGGGTGACATGATCCGACACGAGCTGCGCCAGATCCTTGTCCCCGGTCGAGACGATCACGTTCATGCCGAGCTTTTCCGCCGCGGTGCTGAGCGTGCCGATCACGTCGTCGGCTTCGACGCCTTCGATCATCAGCAACGGCCAGCCGAGCGCGCGCACGGCCACGTGAATCGGCTCGATCTGGCGCGAGAGGTCGTCGGGCATCGACGGGCGATTCGCCTTATAGTCGGCATACCAGTCGTCGCGAAACGTTTTGCCCTTGGCGTCGAACACGCACGCGCTATACTCTGCAGTGACTTCCTTGCGCATGCGCCGCAGCATGTTGATCATCCCGTAGAGCGCACCTGTCGGACCGCCGTCGGGGCTGCGCAGATCAGGCATCGCATGGTAGGCCCGGTACAGATAACTCGAACCGTCGACCAATAGCAGGGTCTTACCTTCAAGGCTTCGTTCTTCAGGCATTATGACTAAGAGAAAAGTGATTCCGAGTCTGCGATCACTCGCAGATCAAGAGCGCGCAACGGCCAAGAAGGCCCGCGCATCGTGGCAGATGTTCACGATTATGGCAGAGTTTATCGAGGCGACCGAGTACCTCTCGGAGATTCGCCCGGCTGTCAGCATCTATGGTTCAGCGCGCCTGAAACCGAACTCGCCGTACTACAAACTCGCCACGCAGATCGCCCGCAAGTTGTCGGACGCGGGCTTCGCAGTGATCTCGGGCGGCGGCCCCGGCATCATGGAGGCGGCCAACAAGGGCGCCCATGCCGGCAAGGCGCCGTCGGTCGGCCTGAACATCGAACTGCCGCACGAGCAATCGGGCAATCAGTGGCAGGACATCTCGCTGCGTTTCCGCCATTTCTTCACGCGCAAAGTCACGTTCGTGAAGAACTCGGACGCGGTGATCGTGATGCCCGGCGGTTTCGGCACGCTAGACGAACTGGCCGAAGTGCTCACGCTGATTCAAACGAAGAAGTCGCGCCACGTGCCGATCATTCTGGTGGGCGCCGAGTTCTGGGAAGGCCTGCTCGCGTGGTTCAAGAACTCGCTCACGCCAATGGGCCTGATCAATCCGACCGACATGGATTTGATGCAGGTGATCGACGATCCCGATCAGGTGCTCGAAGCGGTGCTGAAGTTCTACGAAGACCGCGAAGACACAGATCCGCAACCGACCAAGTCGGACGAAGACCGGATGTTCTATCTGTAATGCATTGCGCCTTGCAATGATTGCGTGAACGCTAGCGGGCGGCCTCAAGGCTGCCCGTTTCGTTTTCGTCGGTCTGATCGCCTTGCGCTTGCAGCCAGTCGCAGAACTGCGCCACCAGCGGCGCTTGCGCGACTTCACGCCTGGCCACCCACCAATAGCCGCGCGCATCGATACGCGGACCCGCCAGCGGCACGACGAGCCGCCCTGACGCGAGTTCGTCCGCGAGCAGGGGCAACGGGCCGAGTGCTACGCCGAGCCCATCCACTGCGGCTTGCAAAGCCAGATAGAAGTGATCGAACGACTGCTTCTTGCGGCATTTCACCGTCACGCCCGCCGCCGACAACCAGTTGGCCCACGCATCCGGCCGCGTATCGGAATGCAGCAGCACGTGTCGCGCGAGATCGTCGGCGACCTTGATCGGCGAGCGTTGCAGGAGCGCGGGACTGCACACGGGAAGCTCGCTTTCACCAAGGAAATGGCCGCTCACGCAGTTCGGCCAGTGCGCCGGTCCGCGCCGCACCGCGACGTCGAAACTCTCCAACGTCTCGACCGGCGCTTTCGACGTCGACAACCTCAACTCCACATTTGGCACCTTGCGCTGAAACTGGTGCAAACGTGGCAGCAGCCACTTCATGGCGAACGTGGGCAACGCATTCACCCGCAGCACGTGCACGACGCCGGTGTCGCGCAGCTGGTCCGTGGCGAGCGCGATGCTGTCGAACGCGGCTTTTACCGTGGACAAGTAGCGGCGGCCGTCGTCGGTCAGACGTACGCGCTTGCCGCGCCGCTGGAACACCTGCACGCCCAGCCACGTTTCGAAAGCGGCCACCTGACGGCTGATTGCACCGTGCGTCACATGCAGTTCGTGCGCCGCGGCCGTGAAGCTTTCATGCCTTGCAGCGGCTTCGAAGGCGCGCAGCGCCGGAAAGGGAGGGAGATTGCGAGCCATGCTTGTGATTCTAGATCACAAAGGCAAGCCAAAAAATCGTTTTGCATGTCACCGGTTCGGCGCTAACCTGCTGAGCTTGAACTGGAAGCTTGGCGATATGGATCACGACCTCACCTCGTCCCGGCCGGCATTGGCCCCGACGCCCACGCTGCGGGAAATCTTCGGCGGCTTTCTCGGCCTTGGGCTGATCTCATTCGGCGGCGCATTGCCGCTGGCGCGCCGCGCCCTGGTCGAACAACGTCGCTGGCTGAGCGCCGAGGATTTCACCGACCTGCTCGGCCTCTGCCAATTCCTGCCCGGCGGCAACGTCATCAATCTGTCGGTCGCAATGGGGATGCGCTTTCGCGGCGTGCCGGGCGCGCTGGCCGGATTGCTCGGGCTGATCGCGGGGCCGTCGCTGGTGGTGATCGGGCTCGGCGTGCTGTACGAACACACGCAAAACGACCCGCATGTGCGCCATCTGTTTGCCGGACTGGCCGCCGCGGCGGCCGGCCTGCTGATCTCGATGGCCGTCAAAATCGTGCTGCCGCTGCGGCACAAACCGTTGGCCGCGCTGATCGCGGTGCTCGGTTTCATCGCCATTGCGGTGCTGCGGTTGCCGCTCTTGCCCACCATGCTGGTATTGACGCCGCTCAGCATCTATATCGCGTCGAGGAGCGCACGATGAACGAGACGCTCGTTGCCCTCGCGGTCATTTTCAGTCAGCTTTCGCTGCTCGCATTCGGCGGCGGCAACACGATTCTTCCGGAGATGCAGCGGCAAGTCGTGGACGTGCATCACTGGATGCCCGCCAGCGAGTTCAGCGCCCTGTTCGCGCTCGCGCAAGCCGCGCCGGGGCCGAATCTGATGATCGTCACGCTGATCGGCTGGCATGTGGCCGGCTGGGCCGGCATGCTGGTGACGTCGGTGGCGAAGTTCGGGCCGTCGTCGATCGTGACGATCCTGGCGCTGCACGCGTGGGAACGCTTCAAGGACCGCCCGTGGCGGCGCTATACGCAGTTGGGCCTGGTGCCGGTGACGGCCGGCATCGTCGCGGCGAGCGCGGCGCTAATCGCAAGGGCGTCGGACCCGACGGCGATTGCGTGGGCCATTACCGCATTCACCGCCGTCATGGCGATGAAAACGAAGGTTCATCCGCTATGGTTATTGGCGGCGGGGAGTTTGATCGGACTGACGGGATTCGGCCAGATGTAGCCGGGTATGAGCGAGCCGAACCCGCGCTCGCTCATACGCGATCCTGGCGCGAGATTACTGGAACGCCACCTCGGCAAAGCTGCGCAATTTACGACTATGCAATCGATGTAGTCCGTTCATCCGCAGCAACTCCATCGCCTTCACACCGATCTGCAAATGCTGATCGACCTGCGCGCGATAGAACTGATCCGCCATGCCGGGCAGTTTCAACTCGCCGTGCAAGGGCTTATCCGACACGCACAGCAAGGTGCCGTAAGGCACGCGGAAGCGGAACCCGTTCGCGGCGATCGTCGCGCTTTCCATGTCGAGCGCAACTGCGCGGCTTTGCGACAACCGCTGGACCGGTTCGCGATGATCGCGCAACTCCCAGTTGCGGTTGTCGACACTCGCGACCGTGCCCGTGCGCATCACACGCTTCAACTCGACGCCATCGAGTCGCGTGATCTGCGCGACCGCGCGTTCCAACGCCACCTGAACTTCGGCGAGCGCCGGAATCGGCACCCACAGCGGCAGGTCGTCGTCGAGCACGTGATCCTCGCGCACATAGCCGTGTGCCAGCACATAGTCGCCCAGGCGCTGCGTGTTGCGCAGTCCCGCGCAGTGACCGAGCATGATCCACGCATGCGGACGCAGCACGGCGATGTGATCGGTGATCGTCTTCGCGTTCGACGGCCCGACGCCGATGTTGATCATCGTGATGCCGCTGCCGTCCGCGCGCTTCAGGTGATACGCGGGCATTTGCGGCAGACGCGGCGGCGCCGTGCCTTCCTGCGCCTGTTCGCCCAGATTCTCGTTGTACGTGACGACGTCGCCCGGTTCGACGAACGATGTGTATTCGCTGCGATAGGCGCGCAGTTCTTCGTCGTCGGTATGGGCCATCATCGTGCGGCCCAGTTTGACGAACTCGTCGATATAGAACTGGTAGTTCGTGTACAGCACGTAGTTCTGGCAATGCGTGGGCGACGTAGCCGTGTAGTGCTTCAGCCGATGCAGCGAAAAATCCACCCGTGCCGCCGTGAACAGCGCCAGCGGATGCGGCTCGCCCGGCAGCGGTTCATACGTGCCGTTCACAATGCGGTCGTCGAGCAGCGCAAGATCCGGCGTGTCGAACACGTCGCGCATCAGGAACAGGCGCTCGCGGTCCAGATCGCCTTCGAGGTGAATGCCTTCGGCGAACGCGAAATGAATCGGAATCGGCTGGTCCGACACGCCGACTTCGAGCTTCACGTGATGATTCTTCGTCAATAGCCGCAACTGCTCGCGATAGTAATTGCCGAACAGATCGGGACGCGTGACGGTCGTCTCGAACACACCCGGACCCGCGACGAAACCATACGAGCGACGTGAGTCGATATGCGTGTTGACTTCAGTGCGCACGCGCACGAACGGATAACAGGCGCGCACCCGGCGCTCGAACAGTTCGTTGCGGCGATAGCGCGCGAAGGCGTCGCGCAGGAACGAGGTATTCGCTTCGTAGATTGCCGAGAGGCGGGTGACGGCCTCGGTCGCATCGTCGAAGGATTCAGTTGGGAAGCTGTTGGCGGGGGTCTGCACCGCGCGTTGATTGGTATCGTTGTTCATCTTCATTCGCCTCGGTTGGTGAGACGACATTACCACGGAACCGATGATCGCCAAATGACCTGGGGGCGCTTGCAACGTGTGCCGCCGCACCGCCCGCAAGATTGCACACACGCGGCGCGAAAGCGGCGCAAAATAAGGCGGTCGCGCCCGAAGCCCAGGCTGGATTTGCTAGAATCGGGGCACCATATCGGAGAATCACCATGAAGCCGCTCCTTCCCGTCGCCGTTGCACTGGCCCTCGCCTTTGGCAACGCCGCGATGGCTGCCCAGCCTGTCGACGACACGCCGGACCCCAGCGCGCCCCAGTCGGCCAACGAACGCGCCGGCTTGCCCGACCTGAACAAGATCAACCGGCCGGCCGCCGAGGTCAGCTCGAAGGTCGAAATCAACGTGCCGCGCACGCCGAGCTTCTATGAACGCAGCGCCAACGGCACCGAAATCACCGAGTATCGCGACAAAGGCAAGCCCGTTGAGATCAACGTGCAGTCGAACCTGGGCACGCGTTACCAGATGAGCGCGCCGCTCGACACGTCGCCCAAGGTCCGCGACAACGGTCAGGCCAGCACGCGTTTGCCGTCGGTCCATCTGACCTATTGATCCTTGGCGGGGCGCTGGCCGGTGCAGGCTGCCGTCCCGAATCCACGCGACTCGCGAAGGTCGTATCGAACGACCCGCGCGGCCGTCGAGCAAGCCTCCTGACTGAAAGCGCTTCAACACCGTTTCCGGCAACGCACGCGTCGCCACCTTTGCACCCAATCGCACTAGCCGCATCGCGGCAAGCCCGACCAACCTGATCCGACGCTTCCCGCATGGCTGTCTTTACCGCTGTCACCGAAACCCAACTTGCAGAATGGATGCGCCATTACGATCTCGGCGAAGTCGTCGAATTTCGCGGCATCTCTTCCGGTATTGAGAACAGCAACTTCTTTCTGACGACGACGCGCGGCGAATACGTCCTCACGATTTTCGAAAAGCTGACGGCCCAGCAACTGCCGTTCTATCTCAACCTCATGCAGCATCTGGCCGCGCATCGCGTGCCGGTCCCGGACCCGATGCCGCGCGAAGACGGTGCGCTGTTCGGCACCTTGCACGGCAAACCCGCCGCCATCGTGACCAAGCTTGAAGGCGCGCCGGAACTCGCACCGGGCGTCGAGCACTGTGTCGAGGTCGGGCAAATGCTCGCGCGCATGCATCTGGCCGGGCGCGACTACACCGGCTATCAACCGAATCTGCGCAGCCTGCCGTGGTGGCAGGAAACCGTGCCGACGGTCATGCCGTTTCTGGAAGGCGAACCGCGCGCGTTGTTGTCGTCCGAACTCGCCTACCAGGAGGCGTTCTTTGCCTCGGCGGATTACGCCGCGCTGCCCTCGGGCCCGTGCCACGCCGACCTGTTCCGCGACAACGCCATGTTCGCCCACGCCGCGCCCGGGTCGGGCCACGAAGTGCGCCTCGGCGGCTTCTTCGACTTCTACTTTGCCGGTTGCGACAAGTGGCTCTTCGACGTCGCGGTGACGGTCAACGACTGGTGCATCGACCTCGCCACCGGCAAGCTCGACACCGTGCGCACCGAAGCCATGCTGCGCGCCTACCAGACCGTGCGCCCCTTCACCGCGGAAGAAAACCGCCACTGGGGCGACATGCTGCGAGCCGGTGCGTACCGCTTCTGGGTGTCGCGCCTGTATGATTTTCATTTGCCGCGTGCGGCCGAGCTTCTCAAACCGCACGATCCCGGCCATTTCGAGCGCATTTTGCGCGAGCGCCTATCCGGCGTCGCACTTCCAGGCATTCATACCTCATGCAACTGATCGAAGTCCCCGCGAAAACCGGCTATGTATGGTTCCGGCAGGGTATCTGGCTGTTTCGCAAGAACCCGCTCGCGTTTCTGACGCTGTTCTTCACCTACCTACTGGTGATGACGCTGGTGTCGCAGATTCCGGTGATCGGCGGCGTGTTGCCGCTGATGTTCATTCCGGGCGTCGCGGTCGGCTTCATGGCGGCCTGCCGTAACACGATTGCCGGCAAGCCGGTGTTCCCAACCATCCTCGTGGACGGCTTTCACTCGTACGGCCAGGCGGCCGCCAAACGGCTGCTGGTGCTCGGCGTGCTTTACGTCGTCGCGATGGTGCTGGTGCTGGCGGGCTCGGCGCTCGCCGACGGCGGCATGCTGGTCAAAGTGATGCTCGGCTTCGCCACGATGGATCAGGACGCGATCGCCAACAGCAATATTCCTCTCGCGGTCATCACCGCCTTCGCGTTCTACATTCCGGTGGCAATGATTTTCTGGTTCTCGCCGATTCTGATCGCGTGGCACGATGTGCCGCCCGTCAAGGCGATGTTCTTCAGCATCGTCAGTTGCTGGCGCAATCGTGGCGCGTTCATCGTGTTCGGCGCGCTGTGGTTCGCCGTGGCCACGACCGTCTCGCTCGGTCTGTCCGCGTTGATGCAGGCCATCGGCGCGGCCGACTTCGCCTTCGCGATCCTGATGCCCGCGACGATGATCGTCACGACCATGCTGTATTGCTCGTTTTATGCGACCTACCGCGGCTGCTTCGGCGTGCAAACGCCCGAAACACCCGACCTGCCGACCACGCCGGCGGCTTGAACTGTCTTCTGGTGCGGGCGCTGGTCAAGCGCCCGCCCGTGCGCCGTCCCGACGATGGCACCCGCTGCAGTTCACCCGCGCTGTCACGCGCAACCTCCCCTCAGCACTCGTCACCCTGCGCCGATTTGCGGCACAATGGTTTGCGCGCAAGCGATTTGCACGCTCTTTTCTACGAGATGCATCATGACCCAGCGCCCCGCCTTACCCTTCACGCTCGACGAACAACTCTGCTTCGCGCTCTACTCGACCTCGCTCGCGATGACGAAAGCGTACAAGCCGCTGCTCGAAAAACTCGGCCTCACGTATCCGCAGTATCTGACGATGCTGGTGCTGTGGGAGCAGGACGACGTCACGGTCAAGGACATGGCCGCCCGGCTGAATCTCGATTCGGCGACGGTCACGCCGCTGCTCAAGCGCCTCGAGGCACAAGGCCTGCTGGAACGCGTACGGGGCGTCGAGGATGAGCGGCTCGTCTATATCCGCCTGACCAAAGCGGGTGCGGCCCTCAAGCGTCAGGCACGCGAAGTGCCTGCAGAAATACTTTGTGCGACCCAGCAGACACCGGAATTCCTGCTGCGTCTGCGCGACGATCTGACACGCCTGCGCGCTACGCTCAACGACTACATGGAAGATTAGGTCGGCGGTTGAAACACAGCTGTGTAGCGTCCACGTGCAAATTCATTTGCACACAAATTATTTGTGTACTATCTTACTCACATGCCGCAGCCAAACGCTCAGCCGGAACGGCGAGCCAAACAGCGGCAAGCATGCAAACCCTGACAACCCAGACAATGGAGCAGCACCATGAACATCCTCTACAAGGCAAGTGCAACGAGTACCGGTGGCCGCGACGGCCGTGCAGTTTCGTCGGACAACGCGCTGGAGGTCAAGTTGGCCGCACCGCGCGAGTTGGGCGGCAACGGCGCAGCGGGCACGAATCCGGAACAACTGTTTGCTGCGGGCTACTCGGCCTGTTTCCTGAGCGCGATGAAGTTCGTCGCCGGTCAACATAAGCAGACTCTGCCGGCCGACACGCAAGTGTCCGCTGACGTAGGCATCGGCCCGAACGACAACGGCGGTTTCGGCCTCGACATCGATCTGCGCATCTCGCTGCCGGGCCTCGCCGCCGACGCGGCCAAGGAACTGGTCGACGCAGCGCATCAGGTCTGCCCGTACTCGAACGCCACGCGCAACAACGTTGCGGTGCGCCTGCACATCGCGTAATTCGCGGTCTCGGTGCCCTACTGCTAGATGCCGGCCTGGCGCGAACCACCGCGCCTCCGCGAACAGCGCCCGTCCTCTGCACAACGGAGACGGGCGCTGTGTCATTTGCCGGGCGCGGCATGTAAAGTGCGACGCTGGACCGATCGTGCACCGTCCGCGGTTTTATCGCCCTGTAATCCGTTACCGAACTCGCCATGCCCACGACAAGCGCCCGACGCCTCAACGACTCCTTCGACACCGGTTTGGTCTGGTTTCGCCGCGATCTGCGCAGCACGGACAATGCCGCGCTGTACTACGCGCTCAAGCACTGCGAACGCGTTTGGTGTGTGTTCGTGTTCGATACGACGATTCTTCAGCCGCTCGTGGACACGTGGCAGGCCCATCATCCGGATACGCCCGTGCAGGATCGCCGCATCGAGTTCATTCTCGCCGCGCTGGCTGAACTGGACGACGCGCTGCGCGCCCACGGCGGTGGTCTGATCGTGCTGTACGGCGACCCTGTCGAGCTCGTGCCCGCGCTCGCCCACGAACTCGGCGTGGACGCGGTCTTCACGAATCACGACTTTGAACCGGTCGCAATCGAGCGTGACGAAACCGTGCGCGAAACGCTCACCGAAGCCGGACGACAGTGGCTGACGTTCAAGGACCAGGTGATTTTCGAGCGCGCTGAAGTGCTGACCGGTCAGAACAAACCGTTCACGGTGTTCACACCGTACAAGAACGCCTGGCTCAAGCAGTTGACGGCCTTCGATCTGAAGCCGTATCCGGTGGAAAAGTATGCAAAGCATCTGGCGGCACTGCCGTCCAGACTGCACCGGCAACTACCGACGCTCAAGCAACTGGGCTTCGCCCCGAGCAACCTCGCCGACCTGAGCTTGCCGACCGGGATGAGTGGCGCGCAGCAACTGCTCGACGACTTCATGACGCGCATCGACAGCTACGCGGACCGGCGCGATTTTCCCGCAGCCAAAGGTCCGAGCTATCTGTCGATGCATCTGCGCTTCGGCACCGTCTCGATCCGCACGCTGGCGCGTCTTGCCCACGAAATGTCGCTGCAACCGGATGGCAAAGGGTCGAGCACCTGGCTCTCGGAACTGATTTGGCGGGATTTCTACTTCATGATCCTGTCGCATCATCCGAGGCTGGCGAGCGGCGCGTCCTTCAAGGAGGAGTACGACCGGCTACGCTGGGAAAAAGGCCGCGCCGCTGACGAAGCGTTCGCGGCATGGTGTGACGGCCGCACGGGCTACCCGCTCGTCGACGCCGCCATGCTGCAACTGAATCGCACCGGCTATATGCACAACCGTCTGCGGATGGTGACAGCGAGTTTTCTGGTGAAGGATCTTGGCGTGGACTGGCGCCTCGGCGAACGCTATTTCGCCGAGCAACTGAACGACTTCGATTTCTCGGCGAATAACGGCGGCTGGCAATGGGCGGCATCGACGGGATGCGATGCCCAGCCGTATTTCCGGATTTTCAATCCGGTCACCCAATCGGAGAAATTCGACGCTGAAGGGCGCTTCATCAAACGCTATCTGCCGCAACTGGAGAAACTGCCGGCCAAGTGGATTCACGCGCCCTGGCTAGCTGGCGCAGCACGGCTGGCGGAATTCGGCGTGGTGTTGGGCGATGATTACCCGGCCCCGATCGTGGATCACGCGGAAGCGCGCGCGCGCACGTTGGCCCGCTTCGGCAAGTGAGTGCCTACTCGCGTTAAGGGCTGCAGAAAATCTGGATGGAGCAATTCGACGCGGCGTTTGGATTCGCAGCATCGCGACCTGTATGGGTCGAATGCGGCGTTAGCCGATCTTGATGGATGCGGGATACGGATCGTCGCGCGTACGCCTGACTTCTGGCGACGGGACTTGTGACTTGGGTGGCGTTTCGGCGATGCCTCAACATGCGTTGTGGCGATGTTCCCGGCTGTCTCGACAATGACGTGACGGCCAATGCACCCTACCCGAACACCGGCGCCTCAAAACACGCCGATGCTTCAACTGGCGCAGCTTAGTGCTGGCTCATCCAGGACGGCTGGCGAACATTCGCGTCGCGGTCCAGCTTGCGCATACGGAATTCCAGATCGTACAGATCGGTTGCTTCGGCGAGGAACGCATCAGCACGTTCTTTGGCGAGTTGGTCGGGCGATTTGGTCAGGAACAGAAACAGGCGGCTAAGCAGATACATGGTCAACCTCGACAATGAAGTTAGGCGTTAACGCCTAAGGGATAACCCTCATTATAGGGAAAACCCTAGGACAACGCCAGCATTCATTTTTCGAAGTGTTGCTCTCACGTCACCGTGCGACGGCAGAGGCCGCTGTGGCGGCGCTTTCCGCGACATTGCCGGCGCCCGCACGACGCTGATGACGGAAGAATTCCCAGATCAGGGCGCTGGCGTCCGGACCTTTGGCGGAATGGAACGGGACGGCTTCATCGCCACCGCTCCAGGCATGGCCAAGTCCTTGCACGCGACACAAGCGCACGACGCGACGGCCGCTGCGCACGTAGTCGCGCGTCACCACACCGCCTTTTCGCTCCTCGCGCACTTCGCCGGATTTGCGTGCGCCGTTCTTGTCGACCATGCGGTTCAGGCGGACGAACTGTTCCGCCAACTGGTCACCATTGACCGGCGCGACCACGTGGTCGGCGTCGCCGTGAATCACGATGGCCGGCATGCCCGGGTAGCTGGCGACGTCGACCGCGTCATCCACGAGTTCAACGGGCTCGCGGCGTGCGCCCCGCCGCATCACGTCCATCGCCGTGATACCTGAACGCGCTTCGTTGAAAGCCGGACCGGAATGCAGCGCGACTGCGGCAAAATGTTCCGGGTAATGCGTCGCCAGAAGCGCCGTCAGCCCGGCTCCCGCCGAAATTCCCGCGACATACACCCGCTCGCTATCGAAGCCGTACTGCGCAATCAGAGCATCGACCAACGACACAACCGCGCGCGCTTCAGCGCCGCCGGCGGCATCGCTGGCGTCGTACCAATGCCAGCAGCGATGCGAATGGACATGCTTCGATTGCTCCGGATAAACCACCGCGAAGCCATAACGGTCCGCCAGCACGTTCATTCGCGTGCCTTCGGCGAATTCGTCGATCGACTGGGTGCAGCCATGCAGCATCACGACCAGCGGCATCGCATCGAGCGCGTGTCCGGACGGGATGTACAACCCGTATTGCAGATGGTTGACGAGTCGCCCCGGCGCGGCGGGCGCGGAGTGGAACGAGCGCGTCCATGCGCCGCTCGCCCACGCCGAGGCGCGCGGACGCACGCGCGATTCGCGCGCGGCGGGGCGCGGTGCCTCGCGTTTGACCGGCGTACGCAGCGCGGCGGCCGGTTTGACCGGCCGAGCCTTGGCGGAAGGCTTGCTGGTGGCGGCCCGCGCCGGCCGCGTCGTGGTGCGCTTGGCCGTCTTGTGAGCGTGCTCGGTCTGGATCGCGAGCAGCCGCTTGAGACCGCGCAGCCAGACTTTCGATAGACTTTTTGCCATCGGCGGATAACCTCGCAAAAAGGGACAGGATCCGTCCGATAGAACGGCGCATTTGTTGTGCAATGCACAATAACACCATTCCTCCTGCGATGCTGACGTCCCAAGCCACCCCGCGTGAGCGAAATTTCCGCACGGCGAACCTTGCAGCGAATCTGGCGTCAAACCGCAGCAAGGCTTGCTCTGCAGTGTTTCGCCGACCGTTCGGCGCTTGTTCGGCAGCTAACGTGTGGCGGCAAAAAGCGCCCTGCGCAAGACGACCGCGCCGCAGCACCCGTCTATACTGACGGTTGATTTAATTGATGTATTAGCTGCGCCACGTCGGCGATTCGCGCCCCTCGCGCGTTAAATTCTTATCAACCCGATTCTACGCGGCCTGGGTCGCGCGCCCGTTATGCCCGATTTATCTACGCATCTGTGGTACTCGATCACCAGCCTCGGCGCAGCCGGCATGACGCTGCCGCTCGCGTTCGCCATCGCCCTTTGGCTGGCCGTCGGCTACACGTGGCGCATGGCTGCGGGCTGGCTGGTGCTGCTCGGTGCGGCGATCGGCGTGGTTACCGTCACGAAGCTGGCTTTTCTCGGCTGGGGCGTCGGCGTTCGCGAGCTGGATTTCACCGGCGTGAGCGGTCACGCGATGCTGTCTACCGCCGTGTATCCGGTTGCACTGTTCCTCGTGCTGTTGCCCGCGCGACCCAAACTTCGTCTGCTCGGCGTCGTGCTGGGCCTCGCCGCGGGAATCGCGGTCGGCCTGTCGCGCGTCGTGCTGAGCGCGCACTCGCCGTCAGAAGCCATCACCGGTTGTCTGGTTGGCGCGCTGGCCGCACTGGTATTCGTGCGCATCGCGTGGAATGTCGAACCGGGCCGGCTATCGGCGTGGCCTGTCACGGCCAGTCTGATGGTCCTCGCGGTAGCGATGCACGGCGTGCATGTGCCCACTCAGCGCTGGGTGACCCACATCGCCCTGAAGGTGTCCGGGCACGACCGGCCGTTCATTCGCGCGAAATGGCGAGCCGTGCGCGACGTTCGCCCCGCCACCGCGCCGTTGTCGCAAACGCTCAACACGCTCCAGTCGCCGCACTCGCTCGACGCCTGAAGCGGCAAGCAGTCGGAAACACCCTGCGCTTCGCTTCAAGGGCCGCAATCATCCCGCGCAACTTTTGGGCGGGCAGAAACAACGCACGGCGCTCGCGCCAGCATCAGTCCTTTGCCGGCTACGCGCGCAGCGAACCTTGATCGCCGCGACGCCCGACGCCCGACGCACGCAACGCAACGCAACGCAACGCAACGATCAATTAGTCCTTCACGCCGAGTATCACGCTCGATGCCTTGAACACCGCCACGGCGGTTCTTCCTTCCACGAGCCCGAGTACATCGGCGCTGGCCCCGGTCACCACCGCGGTAATCACCGCGCCGCCTTCCAGCATCAGCGACACCTCTGCATTGACCGCGCCGCGCTTCACGCTTTGCACTGTGCCGTGCAACTGATTGCGCGCGGAGAGCCTGAGCGGCGCGCCGCTTTCGTCCTCGACCATCAGCACGACCCACGACGCCTTGATCAGCGCGAACGCCGCCGATCCTTCGACTAACGCCAGCGTCTCGGTGCTCTCATGCGTCAGCACGGCGACGATCACTTGCCCGCCTGCCAGCGTCAGCGAAACTTCGTCGTTGATGGCACCGCGAATGATCCGCGAGACCTTGCCATAGAGCTGATTGCGCGCGCTCGTCTTCACGCCGATGCGGCCGATCAGATCCCAATCCGTCGCGAAGCCCTCGATCGCCGCCCCCGCGCGCTCCAGAAAGCGCCGATGCTCGCGCTCCACGGCGCGGAACGTCTCGATCAGCTTCAATGCGCGCGGCGTGAGCGTGGTGCCGCCACCGCCCTTGCCACCGGTCTGACGCACGACGAGCGGCTCGCCCGCGAGGTTGTTCATGGTGTCGATGGCGTCCCACGCGCCCTTGTAGCTGATGCCGACCGCTTTCGCCGCACTGGTGATCGAACCGGTTTCGCCGATGGCCGCCAGCAACGCGATTCGCGACGTGCCGCCAAGCGCGTGCACACCGGCCTGAAACCAGACGGAGCCACCGAGTTCGATTGGTTCGCGGGAAGAATCGGGGCGCTCGGAGGTCATGGCGAGGGGCGTGGATAGCCGCATAAAGGAGGACGAATCATTATAACGACGCCCATAGCCGCGTTTGCCGATGGGCGGCCAGACAACCTGGAAAGCGGATAGATGGAATACTTTCTGCTCGACACTCAGACCGCCTCGCTTTTTTCGTTTTCCGGCACGGTTGACTCGGGCCGTTTGCCGCAACTGCTGCAACTTCCGCAAGGAGCCACCCAGTGAACATCGATCTAACGGGCAAGACCGCCATCGTCAGTGCATCCACGGCGGGCATCGGCCTGGCTATCGCGACCGGCATTGCCGCATCGGGCGCGCACACGGTCGTCAACGGACGCAAGCAGGACGCCGTCGACCATGCAATCGACACCATCCGCAAGAGTGCGCCGCACGCGAAACTGCAAGGCTTTGCCGGCGACCTCGGTACGCAGGCGGGCTGCGACGCGCTCGCGAAAGCCGTATCGCAGGCGGATATCCTGGTGAACAACCTCGGCGTGTTTGGACCCGGCGACATCTTCTCCACAGAAGACGCCGACTGGGAACGCTACTTCCAGGTCAACGTGATGTCGGGTGTGCGACTCACGCGTCACTACCTCAAGGGAATGATGGAGCGCAAATGGGGGCGCGTCGTGTTCATTTCGTCGGAGTCGGCATTGAATATTCCGCCCGACATGCTCGCCTATGGCTTCTCCAAGACTTCGCAACTGAGCATTGCACGCGGCATCGCCAAATACGCGGCGGGCAGTGGCGTCACGGTGAACGCCGTACTGCCAGGGCCAACCTTGTCGGACGGCTTGCGCTCGATGGTGGCGCAGACCGCGAAGGAGCAGGGCAAAACGGTCGAGCAGGTCGCCGACGAGTTCGTGCGCGAGCATCGCGCCAGTTCCATCATCCAGCGGGCGGCCAGCACCGAGGAAGTCGCGAACATGGTGGTCTATGTGTGCTCGCCGCAAGCGTCCGCCACCACGGGCGCAGCGTTGCGTGTGGACGGCGGCGTGATCGATACGATCGCCTGAGGTCCTTGCGATCCAAAGCGAAACGGGCGGCGACATGGCGGCCCGTTTCGCCGCATGCGCCTACGGCACGATCGACGTCATCGCAGCAGTCAAAGCGCGTACTGCGCAATACCGTTGCCGAACGACCAGTTCTCCTTCTCCACCTCGACGAGATTGATGAACACATCCTCCCGTCGTACCCCCGGCGATTCCGCCAACTCCTCCACGATCCGCTTGTACAGCGCCTGCTTTTGCTCGAGCGAGCGCGTGTTGCTGACCGTCAACTGGATCACGACGAAATCGTCGCCGCGTTCGATGTTCATGTACTGCCTGTCGTAGATGAAATTATCGGCGTCGTGCTCCGTGATCAGCATGAATTTGTCGTTCTTCGGCACGTTGAAACTGCCTTCGAGCGAGCGCTGAATGCTGTCGGTGAGCGCCTGGCGAAATTCGGCGGACTTGCCGGCGCGCAGTGAGATTCGTGTCAGCGGCATGATCGGACTCCTTTTTTGCTGTGATTGGGTAAACACAGCTTAGGTCTGGTCAGTCATAATGAACAGACATCATTGATGATTTCATCTATATCCATCAGAAATGAAAGTTCTCGATCTCGACGCCGTGCGCGCCTTTGTAATGGTCGCCGATCTGCATAGTTTCACGCGTGCTGCGGATACGCTCGACACCACGCAATCGGCCGTCAGTCTGAAGCTGAAGCGCCTCGAGGCGCATCTGGGCAAGCAGTTGCTGGAGCGCACGCCACGGGTCGTGCGCCTTTCCGCGGACGGCAACGCCTTTCTCAACGCCGCGCGCGATCTGCTAAATGCGCACGAGCGGGCGCTAGGTTCGTTGTCCCTCGAACGACGTCGGCTCGCGCTGGGGCTCAGCGAGCATGTGGCCGGCCCGGATTTGCCGCTACTGCTCGCCAGGGTCAATGCGCACGATCCGGGGCTGGTGGTCGAGTTGCATATGGGCACGTCGTCAGCGCTGCTGGCGCAATTCGACGAGCGACGGCTCGACGCGGTGATCGTTCGCTACGGCCCCGAAGAGCCGGCCCGCGACGATACGCAGGTGCTGTTCAGCGAACCGCTCGGCTGGCTCGCCACACCCACGTGGTTGCCGCGCGTCGGCGAGCCGTTGGCGCTGGCATTGTTGAGTCCGCCGTGCAATGTGCGCGACGTGGCGTTGCGCACGCTGGCAGCGGTGGGGATCGCGTGGCAGGAAGTGTTTGTCGGCGGCGGGGTGGCGGCCGTGGGCGCGGCGGTGGCGGCGGGTCTGGCGGTGTCGCCATTGGCGCGCCGGGTGGCACCGCGTGGCCTAGTCGATGTCGGCGCGCGGCTGGGTTTGCCGCCGTTGCCGGAGTCGCGCGTGACGTTGCATTCGCGCGTGCGGGACGAGCGATCGGTCGAGACGCTGCGACTGGTGACAAGTGGTTTGGCGATGCAATGACGTAGGCAGCGGCGCTGACGCCCAACCCTTGACTTCAATGGATGATCGGCGGCAGCGAGCCGCTGCTGGCGGTCGCCGGATTGGTCGCCGGGTTGTCGGCGCTGACGCTAACGTTTGCGGAAGGCGCCGAAGTCGTGGCGCGGGACATCGACGGCGTGGCCGCGCCGGTTTTCGCCGCGCTCCGGACCGCTTGAGGATGCGATTTCTGGCCTTGAGCAGCACGCTGGACCAGGTTCGCGTGAATTACCTTGCCTTGCCCCGGCTTCGCGCCAACAATCTGCACGCGTGGATTTTTGCCCTGCGTCATGACAGCGGGTTTCGATCTGGGTTTGGCTACGCCCGGCGTTCCGACGCTTCCCGCTTTAACACCACCCTTCCCGGCGACCTTTTTCACCTTGCCGCCATGCACCGCCGGCTTGCCGCCCTTGCCGGACGCCGACGCCACCCGCACAGTAGCGTGGTGTTGGCCACTCGCCGCGTGCGTGGCACCTGTCTTGGCACCCGTCTTCGCCGCAACCGTCTTTTTCTTCGCCTGCTTCGCGGTATGCCGCGACGCCTCCGGCGGATTCCATACTTCAGCGTAACCCGCCGCGACTGCCACACCGGACACGCACCACACGGCCAACGCCGCTGCTACTGCACGAACCCCCATCTCCCGCTTCTCCTGATCTTCAATTCCGTGACGAGCCGGGATTATATTCTCTTGCAAAAATCCATAATTGGACTATTATAAATTTTAAGTACACATACGGACTCATTGTTCTCATGGCTCACGCTGCCCGCGCCACCCAGCCCGATGCGCCGATTCACGGCCCCGCTTCGGAACCCACGCTCACGGAAATGTCCGCGGCAGGATTGCGCGCTTTCTTCAATATCGCACGCGACTGGGACCTGAGTGCCGAGGAGCAGATCGTGTTGCTCGGCGCCCCGGCGCGCTCCACGTATTTCAAATGGAAGCAGTCGCCGGAAACGGCCCGGCTGGGGCGCGACACGCTCGAACGCCTGTCGTTGATGCTCGGCATCTACAAGGGCCTGCAAATCCTGCTGCCGCAAGCCAGCGCCGCCGACACCTGGATCAGGCGACCCAACAGCGCGCCGCCGTTCGGCGGCCGTCGTGCGCTGGATCGCATGCTGGCCGGCAATATCAGCGACCTCGTGGCCGTGCGCCAGTATCTGGATGCGATGCGAGGCGGCTGGGCGTGACACAACCGTTTTGGCAGGACCGCTGGCGCACCGCGCCGCTCGACTGGTCGCCCGCGTATCGCGTGATTCCTACACGTTTTCCGGCCGTCAACCTGTTCGACCGGGTGGCGTCGTCCGAAGACTTCGACGCGCTCTACGCCCTCGAAGCCATGACCAACGACCGCCTGCGTACGGAGATCGGCGAACTGAATCTGGTGCCGCACGATGAGCGCCGTTTCGGGCCGGGCTACGGCCCGATCATGGCCGCGCTAACGCACTTGAATCCGCTCGGCAGCCGCTTTTCAGACGGCAGCTACGGCGTGTTCTACTGCGCCCGTTCGCGAGCGACCGCAATCGCCGAAACGCGCTATCACACGGGAAATTTTATGCGGGCCACGGCCGAACCGCCGATGCGCCAGCAAATGCGTCTCTACACGGTGGCGGCCAAAGGTGAAGTGGTCGACATTCGCGGCGACGCCACGCTCGACCTCGCGGTGTTGTCGCCGGACGATTATCTGGCCGGGCAATCGCTCGGCCGTGCAGTACGCGAGGCGGGGGCGCCTGGCATTGTCTATCCTTCGGTGCGGGACGACACAGGCGAGTGCCTCGCTGCCTTCCGCACCACGCTGCTGCGCGATTGTCATCACGCGGCGTATCTGGAATACAACTGGAACGGCACGAGTGTGGATATGGTGTTCGAACTCAACCAGGTCGGCTGAGCCAGGGCGCGAAGCATTACGCTGGCGATCAAGGCAGCGCGAGCGCAGCAGCCCCATCCGCGAGCGCTTCCTCAACCGAGACCGACCAGCGTCGCAATGCCTTGGGCTCGACGATGGTCAGCTTGCCGCCGGGTCCGAACGCGCCCGTGTCGATGAACACCTGCGAGCCGATCTGCGTGATGTCGCGCATCGGAGTGTGGCCGCAGTACGTCAACGAAAGACCGCGTTGCCGCTGCGCGTCGCTGTTGCCTACCGCGAGTTCACGGCCCCACAGCAATTGCTGGCGAGTCTCGGCGGAAAAATTCCCCGCGTCGAGTTCGGCGTCGGTACCGAAGAATTCGGCGTGCAGAACATTGAAGCGTTCCTTGCCGCTGCCGACCACGCGCACCAGCGGCAGTGTCCGCAATTCCGCGGCGTAACGGCGCAAACGCTCGTCGGGCACATCCGCCGCCCACGTCCCGCCGATGCCATACCACCATTGCCGCCGCAGACGTCCGTCGACGACCGCGCACAAGGCGTCTTCGTGATTGCCGAGCACGGCGTGAAACCACGGCTTGCCGAGCAGCGCGAGCGCCTGTTCGGAATGCTCGCCGCGATCCACCAGATCGCCGACAGAAAACAGCCGGTCACGCGTCGGGTCGAACGCGATCGTGCGCAACAGATAGCGCAATGCATCGACGCAGCCATGCAGATCGCCGACCACGAAATCGCGGCCGCTCGCATTGCTTGCGTGATGTTGAACGAGAGTATCGAGTACGGAAGCCATGTCCCGATAATAATGCGGCATCCCGGTGCATGTATGCGCGGTGCCGATCGTAACCTGACGCACGGGCACGCGAGAATGACGGAAATCAACGCCGAAAGAGCCTGTTTCCGGGAGTCCTTACCGGAAATAGGCCCTTTACGCGGTCGCTATTGCTGTGTGCGTAGACTGGCTACCTGATCGACAGTCAGCGTGGACTGAGGATTGCCGAACTGCCGGGTCACATAGTTGGTGATGGCGGCGATCTGGTCGTCGGTGAGTTGACTGCCGAACGCCGGCATCAGCACGTCCGCCTGTTTCGTCGTGCGACGCACGCCGTGCAGGATCACCAGCGCCAGATTGTTGGCGTCGCTCGCTCCCACTACTGAGTTGTGAATCAGCGACGGATACGCTCCCGGCGCGCTCGCGCCCACACCCTGTCCCGTCCAGCTGTGGCAAGTCGCGCAATTGGCAACGAACAGCTGCGCGCCATTCACCGCATTGATTTTCGTGCCGCGCAGCGCGGTAACGTCGTCGGCCGGATTGCCCCATTGATCGCGCGGACGCGATTCGCCGCCGCTGATCGGAGGCACCGAGCGCAGATACGCGACGATCGAGCCGAGGTCTTCGTGCGTCAGATACTGCGTGCTGTCGGCCACCACTTCGGCCATGGGGCCGGCCGCGTTGGCGCGGCCGGGCGCCGCGCCGGTCGACAGATACGACACCAGTTCGTCGTCGCTCCAGCCGCCCACGCCGCTCGTCTTGTCCTGCGTGATGTTGTATGCGTGCCAGCCGGCCTGCACTGCGCCGGAGAAGCGCGCGCCCGTCTTCAGGCCCTGCGTGACATTGCGCGGCGTATGGCACTCCTCGCAGTGCGCGAGACCCTCCACCAGATACGCGCCGCGATTCCACTCGGCGCTTTGCTTTGGATCGGGTACGTAGCGGCCTTCGGTGAAGTTGAACATGTTCCAGAACACCATCAGCCAGCGCTGGTTGAACGGAAACTTGAGGCTGTTGCCCGGCGGCGCGTAGTGGATCGGCGCCAGCGTGTTCAGATACGCGCGAATCGCCAGCACATCGCGATCAGTGACCTTGGTGTACTCCGCATACGGAAACGCCGGATACAGCCGCTCGCCGCTTTTGCCGATGCCTTCATGCATCGCGCGCAGGAAATCGGCGTCGCTCCATTGGCCGATGCCGGTGTCCGGATCGGGCGTGATATTTGGCGTGACGATCGTGCCGAACGGCGTGTTGATCGGCAGGCCGCCCGCGAACGGGCGCGTTTTGTCTGCCGTGTGACAGGCCGCGCAATCGCCGGCACGTGCGAGGTATTCGCCGCGTTTGACCAGATCGGCACCGGCTGCGGTCGGGGCGGTCGCGGTGGCGTCGTTGGCTTGCAACGCATCGTCGGCGCGAGCCTGGGTGATCGGCAGTTCATCGCTGCGTCGCGCGCCTGGACCATGCGCTTCATACCACGCGACATACAGCGCGAACAGCGAAAACAACGCCGCCAGCGTCGCGACCGTGAAGCGCCGACGACGCGTGCGCGCAACGAGCGCTTCGAGCGGCGGCACGCGAGAGGTGTTCTTCGTCATGGTGGCTCTCCGTTCGGGGCTCAGATTTCGCGCTTGAGCTTGTCGGCCAGTTTCATCGACAAAGCCGCGATCGTCAGCGTGCAATTCACCGAGGCCGCGGTCGGCATCACGCCGCTGCTGGCAATGAACAGGTTCGAATGATCGTGCGTGCGGCAGTCGGCATCGACCACCGAATCACCCGGATCGTTGCCCATGATCGTGGTGCCCATGATGTGATTGTTGGGCGCGAAGGTGTCGTCGAACGAGACCTCGGCGCCGCCGAACAGCGCGGCGATCTGCGCGTACAGATCGTGCGTGTTGGCCGCGCTTTTCTTCACGTAGTCGTTGATCGAGTAGTAGATCTCCGGCTGCGGAATACCGAGCGCATCCTTGTGATCCGCCGACGGCACCACCCGATTCTGCGGCTCGGCCAGATGCTCGTGAAAACTGTTGATGTTCAGCGTGCGCGCCGCGCGGTCGCGAATCTGCCGATCGAGTTCAGCGCCCGTGAGGCCTTTTTTCAGAAGCTCGGCAGTCACGCCCATGGTCGGCACGCCGTTCGACAGATGCAACTTTTTCGCCGCGTAATCGGAGCGGAACGCGCCGTCGCGGAAGTTGACGATCGAGGTCATCTCCATCGGGCCGCGTCCGGGCCACAAGGGTTCATTAGCGAGAAAAGTCACGCCCGTGCCCGGATGGTCCATCAGATTGCGGCCCACCTGATCGGAACTGTTGCCGACGCCGTGCGGGAATTTATCCGAGGTCGACATCAGCATCAGCTTGGGCGTTTCGATGCCGTTTGCGGCGAGCACGAACAGCTTGCCCGTCACGCGTGTGCTGTTGCCGTTCGGGTCCTTGTAGTGGACGGCTGTGATGAGCCCTTTATTGTCCGCTTCGACGCGATACACCACCGCTTCGGGAATCAGTTTCGCGCCGGCCTGCTCGGCCTTTTCCGCGTGCACGACCCCGTTGTACATCGCCGCAATCGGGCAGATCGGCATGCAGTTGTTATTGCCGCAGCAAGTGGGCCGCGCATCGTACGGACGACTGTTGCGCGCCACCGGTTCGGGTACGACCTTGAAGCCTTGCGCGTTGAGCACGTCGCTAAAGCGCTGATCCATGTACGACAGCGGAAGCTGGCTCATCGGATAAGGCTTTGAACGCGGCGAGCCGAGATCGACCGAATTGTCGGGACCAGATACGCCAAGTTGCGCCTCGGCCAACGAATACCACGGCTCCAGCGTTTCATACGGATAGGGCCAGTCGCGCCCCACGCCGTACAGCTTGTGCAACTGGAAGTCCGAGGGCAACAGCCGCCACGCAGCGGCGGCCCAGTGCCAGGTCGTGCCGCCCACCAGCCGCACGTACTGCGAGTTGTACGGATAGTCGCCCTTCTGGATCAAATAGTTGTTGGCGGGGGCGTACTCGGGATGTGGCGCGTAAGGCGTCGACGGATACGGTGTCGCGAAATCGGACTTGGCCGGCGAGTTGCGAAAGTTCTCGACGATCTGCCAGCGTGGAATGCGCGGCCCGGCTTCCAGCAGGATCACCGAGGCGCCGGCCAGCGCCATCTGATGCGCGACCAGTCCACCCGCTACGCCCGAACCGACCACGACGATGTCGGCGGAATTTGAGTTTGCCATCGCTGCCCTCTTTACTGGCTTATCGTTACTTGCTGGCTTTGCGCGCCTTCGTCCCGTCGTGCCGGATCAATTACCGGGTCAAACGATCGCGGCACGCGCAAGAGGCACGTCGTTCAGGCGCCTACCGGCTTATGCGACCAGTAGAACGGCACGTCGCGGCAATAGGATGGAACCGTCAACACGTCCTTCACGGGTTCGAACATGAGCGCTTTCTCATAGGCCACCACCTCGATATGCGGCGAGTCGCCGACGAGGCCGAGATACCACGCGCGCATGATCGCGCTAACCGATTTGGCCAGCGCCGGCTGTTCGGCCTGCAAGGCCTGCGTGACGGTATCGGATGGCACACCGCCATGACCTTGCAGCCACGTGTTGAGCGCGGCGACGTTCTGCGTGAACTGGCTGTCTGATCGGGAAAGCGCTTCATAGACGCGTTTGCCGAGCACGGTGTCGAAGTCCGACCGTCCGGTGAGGCGTTGCGAGAGCGCAAGGAATGCATCGAGTCCGCCGCCCGCGGGCACGTCGGCGTAGGCCGCACCGATCCACGAGAACGAGCGGCCGACGCCGGCAAACGCGAGCGCTGCGGCAGCAGCGCAAGCGCCGAGCACGAAGGCCCTGCGCGAGGCGGAAATGGAAACTGACGACAACCCGGCCGAATGCGTCACTTCGTGGTGCGCATCATTATTCTCAGGAACATCTGTCATGGGGACTCCAGATGGTGAGTCGACGACGCGCACGACGGCCAGCTAGCCGCCTGCCAAACGCCTTTCAACTGAAAGCGCCGCGCAAGGCCGTTGCGGGAGACTATAGCCTGTGATCCGTCCATTCGACAAATGGTGCCCGAAGCCCGAGTAGAATCCGCGACACCGACAGCCAAACTTCATTCCATGTTCACGAAATATTATCCCCAGGTTTTCCGCAATCGCCCGCGCATGCTGGTCGGCCTCGCGCTCGGCATAGTCGCCGCTCTGCTGCTTGCACCCGCGCACACGCGCCCGGTCGTGCGCGTGCTGATGGGCTGGGACGTCGCCATCTGGAGTTATCTGTTCATGATCTGGCTGCACATGGCGCTCGCCGACGAAGGCCGCGTGCAAGAAACCGCCCGGCGCGACGATGAGAACGCCGGGGTCGTGCTGTTCATCATCTGCCTCGCCACGGTTGCGAGTGTTGTGGCGATCGTGCTGGAACTGGCGTCGGCCAAAGGCACGGCGGGCGCGTCCACGGTCTGGCATTACGTGCTCACGGGCTTCACGATGTTCGGCGCGTGGTTCATCATCCCGACCATCTTCACGCAGCACTACGCGCGGCTCTACTACGACACCGACTTCAAGGAAACCCCACTGCTGTTCCCCGACCATGCGTTGCAACCGGACTACTGGGACTTCCTGTATTTCTCGTTCACGATCGCCGTCGCTTCGCAAACCTCCGACGTGGTGCTGCGCTCCCGTTCGATTCGCCGCGCCGCGCTCGCGCAATCCGTGCTGTCGTTCTACTTCAATGTCGCCGTGCTCGGTTTGTGCGTGAACATCGCGGCGGGTCTGCTCGGCTCCTGACTTGTCCGTAGCGAAACGCAAACGCGCCCAGCAGGCGAACTCCGGCCAGTTCGCCTTTTGCGGTCACCCAGGATCGCTTCGAGCCGCTCGCGTGTAAATCCCGGACGACCGCCGCCCGTTTTACACAAGAACGAGGCGGCGCTCCGAATCTTCCTCTTTCTGCCGTGCGACGCCCCCTACTGCGGGGTCTGCACTTGCCTCCTCGTCCGCCCGCCAGAGCCGCACGGGCACAGCGTTTGCTGCATCTTGCGAGGAGTTCTGACCAGCCGTGCAGCCGACGCCTGGCGTCAAAGCACCCCTAACTGGCCAGCGGCGTGACGATCTTTGCACTACATTGACCAGTACGCGCCTTCGCTGACGCATGCTCTGGAAGCCCAATGAGCGCTGTGATCGCATGCCAATTGCATCCACACCGCAGCAGGACGAATCTGGAAACGACCGATGGAATCTCCAAACGGGAACGCGCCGCGGATTTACTTTTTTCATTCACTTCTGGTTGGACCGCTTGCCGCATGGCCTGCGCAGTTCGCTCACGCGGCCGCGCTGGGCTTCGATCATGCGCTGATCGGCAACCTCTTCGAGCCGGGCCAGGCTGGTCACGGGCAGGTAGTCGGCAATCACGGCCGGCTGCATCCCGTGTTCGAGGCCGCTCAGCCCGCCACCGAGGCAATCCGCTCGCTGGCGGACGCCGCCCGTCCCCATGGCTTGACCTTGCTGGCCGATCTGGTGATCGACCGGATGGCTGCGGACGGCGCGCTGTACGCCGAGCATGCCGACTGGTTCCATCCGTTCGAGTCTGAAGAGGCGCGCCTCGATCCGCGCCATGTGCATCGCGAAGATAACGTCGCGTATGCCAACTTCGACGACGCGGGTAGCCGTGCCGCACTGGTCGGCTGGTGGACCCAGCAGCTGGTGGCGCTCGCCGATGCCGGCGTGGGCGGCTTCCGCTTCGACTCGCCGCATCGCGTGCCGGCCGACGTCTGGCGGCAACTGCGCGACGCGGTGCGTGCAACGCATCCCACGGTGCGCTTTCTGGCCGCTACGCCCGGGCTCTCCCGTGGCGATTTGCCTGGTCTCGAAGGCGCTGGCTTCGACAGCGTGTTTTCGTCGATCCGCTGGTGGGATTTCCGCGCGAGCTGGATGGTGGAAGAGCACGCCGCGCTGGCGCGAATCGGCGCACCGATCGCCTTTCCCGAAGCACCCTATGGCACGCGCCTCGCCGCCGACCTGGGCGACGCGCACGATGCCGCCATTGTCGAACGGGCTTACCGGCGCGCGCTATTCGCGTCGGCTTCGACCGGCACCGGCTGGATGATGCCGATGGGTTTCGAGTACGGCATCGCCGAACCGATGTCGCAAACGCGCGGCGACGCCGCGCAGTTCGCGCGCGCGGTTCAGGCAAAACCATTCGATCTGTCCGAGCGCATCGCGCATGTCAACGAAGTCGCGCGCCGGACGAAGACGCTGCACGCCAACGGGGAATTGCGCCCGTTAAGCGGGCCTGGCGCGCCCGCCGCCGTGCTGCTGCGCGCCGATCAGCCCGATCTGCGCGACGCCGACGAAGCGATCCTCATCGCCATCAACCCGGAATTGGGCGCGCCGGTGCGCGTCGATCCTGCACGTTTTCTCGCCGGCGTACCGGGCAACTTCACGCGCTTCGTGCCGCTCGACGCGCCCGGCCATACCTCGCCCGCCACCTTGACGCCCTTCACGCTCGCAGCCGGCGCCGTGCGCCTGTTCCGCGCCGTGAAGGAAAAACCCATCTGCCTCGCGCCGCCGATCGACAAGTCGAACAGCAAGCGCAGCGGCCGCAAGACGGTGGTCGAAGCGCTCAACGCACCGCGCGTCGCCATCGAAAGCGTGATGCCCACGGTCGACAACGGCCGCTTCCCGGTCAAGCGCAACGTCGGCGAACGCGCCGAGATCAGCGCCGCGATCTTCGCCGAAGGTCACGACAAGATCGCCGCCGCCGTCATCTGGCGCGCCGCCGACGAAACCGCCTGGCACGAAGTGCCGATGGCGCCGGCGCAGCCCGCCGGGCTCGACATCTGGACGGCGCGTATTCCGCTCGAACGCATGGGCCGCCATGAGTTCACCGTGATCGCATGGCGCGACGACTTCGCCTCGTTGACCGAGCACGTGCAGAAGAAGCTGAAGGCGGGTCAAACTGTCGAGCTCGAACTGGACGAAGCCTCGCATCTGTTCGCCCTGGTGCTCGCCGAAGTGGAGACCGTGGAAGGCGCGGTCAAGGAGCCGCTCGAACATATCGTCAAGGTCTTCGCCAAGGCCGACCCCGAAACCAGGCTTGCACTGCTGCTCGCGCCAACCACGGCGAAGGCGATGACCGCTGCGCGCCATCGTCCGTTCCTGAGCCGCGACCCGATCGTCTACCGGATCGACGCGGAACGCACCGCCGCGCGCTTCGCAAGCTGGTACGAGATCTTCCCGCGTTCGATGAGCGACGACGAGTCGCGTCACGGCAACTTTGCCGACGTCACGAAGAAACTGCCGCGCATCCGCGACATGGGTTTCGACGTGCTGTACTTCCCGCCGATTCATCCGATCGGCGTGGCAAACCGCAAGGGCCGCAACAACACGCTGAACGCCCAGCCGGGCGACGTCGGCAGTCCGTACGCGATCGGCGGAGTCGAAGGCGGCCACACCGCCGTGCATCCGCAACTCGGCACGCTCGACGACTTCAAGGCGATGCTCGCCGCCGCGCACGCGCACGGCCTCGAAATTGCGCTCGACTTCGCCGTGCAGTGTTCGCCGGATCATCCGTGGCTAAAAGAGCATCCGACGTGGTTCGCATGGCGCCCCGACGGCACGCTGCGTTACGCGGAAAACCCACCGAAGAAGTATCAGGACATCGTCAATCCGGACTTTTATGCGCACGACGCCAAGCCCGATTTGTGGCTCGCCCTGCGCGACGTGTTCCTGTTCTGGATCGAAGCGGGCGTGCATATTTTCCGCATCGACAATCCGCACACCAAGCCGCTGCCGTTCTGGGAATGGGTGATCGGCGACGTGCGCTCGCGCTATCCAGACACCATCTTCCTTGCCGAAGCGTTCACGCGTCCGCGCATGATGAACCGGCTCGGCAAGATCGGCTTCTCGCAGTCGTACACGTACTTCACGTGGCGCGAGTCGAAGCGCGACTTCATCGAGTACATGACGGAGCTCACGCAAACCAGTGCGCGCGATTTCTACCGGCCGAATTTCTTTGTGAACACACCGGACATCAATCCTCGCCATCTGCAATCGCAGGGACGCACGGGCTTTCTGATTCGCGCGGCGCTGGCCTCGACGCTGGCCGGTTTGTGGGGGGTGTATAGCGGATTCGAACTATGCGAGGCCGCCGCGCTGCCCAACAGTGAGGAATATCTCGACTCCGAGAAGTACCAGCTGCGTGCGTGGGACTGGAACCGGCCAGGCAATATCGTCGGCGAAATTACGGCGCTGAACCGCATTCGCCGCGCTAATCCGGCGCTGCAGACGCATCTCGGCCTGACTTTCCTGACCGCGCACAACGACCACATATTGTGCTTCGAGAAGGCCACGGAAACGCGCGACAACGTGATCGTCGTCGCGGTTAATCTCGATCCGTTCAACGAACAGGGCGCGGACATCGAATTGTCGTGGGACACTTTCCAGCGATGGAACCTGCACGACCATGGCGCGCTGGAAGTAACCGATCAGATGACCGGTGCCCGCTTCGAATGGCACGGCCGCTGGCAGCATGTACAACTCGGCTCCGGCCAGCCGTTTTCGATCTGGCGCATCGCACCGCTCGGCGGCCTGCCCGCCGAACGTCCCGATGAAGCCGACAGCGACTCCAACGGCGCCTATCACGCAGACGCTGGCAACCCAACCCCAACGGAAGGTGCGACATGAAGCGTGAAGATCCAGCCCAAACCACGTCGCAGGCCAATACGAGCGTTGCCACCAGCAACGCCGCCAAGGCGCGTTCGCATCGCCGCGGCAAACCCGCGGCCTTGAGCGACGATCCGCTCTGGTACAAAGACGCGATCATCTATCAGGTGCACATCAAGTCGTTCTTCGACGCCAATAACGACGGCGTGGGCGACTTCCCCGGCCTGATCGCGAAGCTCGACTACATCGCCGAACTCGGCGTGAATGCGATCTGGCTGCTGCCGTTCTATCCGTCGCCACGGCGCGACGACGGCTACGACATCGCCGATTACCGCAACGTACATCCGGACTACGGTCAGCTTTCCGACGTGAAGCGCTTCATTCAGGAAGCGCACGCGCGTGGCATTCGCGTGATTACCGAGCTGGTGATCAACCACACGTCGGACCAGCACCCGTGGTTCCAGCGCGCCCGGCGCGCGAAGCCCGGCTCGAACCATCGCAACTTCTATGTGTGGTCCGAAACCGATCAGAAGTATCAGGAAACGCGGATCATCTTCATCGACTCGGAGCCGTCCAACTGGACGCACGATCCGGTGGCGGGCGCCTATTACTGGCATCGCTTCTACTCGCACCAGCCCGATCTGAACTTCGACAATCCGGCGGTGCTGAAAGAGGTGCTGCAGGTGATGCGCTTCTGGCTCGACATGGGCATCGACGGGCTGCGGCTCGACGCGGTGCCCTATCTGGTCGAACGTGAAGGCACCAACAACGAAAACCTGCCGGAAACGCACGCGATTCTGAAGAAGATTCGCGCGACCATCGACGCCGAGTATCCGAACCGGATGCTGCTCGCCGAAGCGAACCAGTGGCCGGAAGACGTGAAGGAATATTTCGGCGACGAAGACGAATGCCACATGGCGTTCCACTTCCCGCTGATGCCGCGCATCTATATGTCGATTGCGAGCGAGGACCGCTTCCCGATCACCGACATCATGCGGCAAACGCCGGACCTCGCCGAGACGAACCAGTGGGCGATTTTCCTGCGCAACCACGACGAGTTGACGCTCGAAATGGTCACGGACTCCGAGCGCGACTACCTGTGGAATACCTACGCGAGCGACCGTCGCGCGCGCCTGAATCTGGGCATTCGCCGCCGCCTCGCGCCGCTGATGGAGCGCGACCGACGCCGCATCGAGCTGATCAATTCGCTGCTGCTTTCCATGCCCGGCACGCCCGTGATCTATTACGGCGACGAACTCGGCATGGGCGACAACATCCACTTGGGCGACCGCGACGGCGTGCGTACGCCGATGCAGTGGTCGTCAGATAGAAACGGCGGTTTCTCGCGCGCCGATCCTGAACAACTGGTCCTGCCGCCCGTGATGGGCGCGCTCTACGGTTTCGACGCGGTGAACGTGGAAGCGCAAAGCCGCGACCCGCACTCGCTGCTGAACTGGACGCGCCGCATGCTGGCCACGCGACGCGCCAAGCAGACTTTCGGACGCGGCACGATCCGCTTCCTGAAGCCGGAAAACCGCAAGATTCTCGCGTATCTGCGTGAGATGCCAGGCGAGCCGCCGATCCTGTGCGTGGCGAATCTGTCGCGCGCACCGCAAGCGGTCGAGCTCGATCTGTCCGAGTTCAACGGCTCGGTGCCGATTGAAATGACCGCCGATTCGGTGTTCCCGGCAATCGGCCAGCTGACCTATCTGTTGACCTTCCCGCCGTACGGCTTCCTGTGGTTCATGCTGTGTCCGGGCGGCCAGCGTCCGACGTGGGCACAGGCACATTCGGAGCCGCTGCCGGAATTCGTCACGATCGTGATCCGTGAAGGCCAGGTCGGGCCGACGCCGGAAAACGTGCGTCTGCTCGAATCCGAAGTGCTGCCTTCGTGGCTCAGCCGGCGTCGCTGGTTTGCGTCGAAGGATCAGAAGCTGAATGCCGTGCGGCTCGCGGCCCTGACCACGATCCCGAATGGCGGCTTCGCTTTCACCGAAATCGAAGCGGACGTGGGCAAGCATACCGAACGCTACGTGGTGCCGATTGCGATCACGTGGGGTGGCGAAACCACCTTCCCACTGTTCAAGCAACTGGCGCTGGCACGCGTGCGACGTGGCCGCAACGTCGGCCACCTGACGGACGCGTTCGCGCTGCCGATCTTCGCTCACGGTGTGATGCGCAAGCTGCGCGAACGCGCGGTCGTGCCTACCGTGCAGAAGAGCGAGATCCGCTTCATTCCAACCGAGCGCTTCGACGAACTCGGCGAACTCGGCGAGCGTCCCGAGATTCGCTGGCTCGCGGCGGAACAGAGCAACAGTTCGCTGATCATCGCCGATGCCGCCGTGCTGAAGCTGGTGCGCCGCCTGGTGAGCGGCATCCATCCTGAAGCGGAGATCAGCCGTTATCTGACGCAACTCGGCTACGCCAACACCGCGCCTTTGTATGGCGAGGTGGTGCGCGTCGATCCCGAAGGCGTGCCGCATACGCTCTGCATCCTGCAAGGCTTCATCGACAATCAGGGCGACGCGTGGAACTGGTCGCTCGACTATCTGCGCCGCTCGGTGGACGAACTCGCGATTGCCGTCGACACCGAATCGCAAAGCGCCCCGGACCGCGACAACGAAGCGATTCTGGTGGAAGGCTATAGCGAGTTGGCGGGCATCATCGGCAGGCGACTCGGCGAGTTGCACGTGGCGCTCGCCTCGCCGACCGACGACCCGGCCTTCGCGCCCGAACCGGCCAGCGACGAGCAGGTGAAGGCATGGGTCGACGGCACGCAGGCGATGTTGGCCAGCGCGCTCGATCTGCTCGCGCCACGCATCGAGCAGATGAGCGACCCTGAGTCCAAGGCACTTGCGCAAAGTCTGATCGACCGTCGCGCGGCACTGGTCGACGCCGTCGACAAACTCGTGTCCGCAAATGTCGGTGCGCTGCGTATTCGCATTCACGGCGACTTCCACCTGGGTCAGGTGCTGGTCGCGCAGGGCGACGCCTATCTGATCGACTTCGAAGGCGAGCCCGCGCGTTCGCTCGAGGAACGTCGTCAGAAGTCGAGCCCGTTGCGCGATGTGGCCGGTTTGATGCGCTCGCTGTCATATGCGAGCGCCGCGGCGCAATCCACCACGGAAAGCGCGCCGCAGCAAACCGCCGATCGCAAACGTGCACTGTTCGAGCGTTTCCGCGCGCACGCCACGCAGAAATTCCTGAGCGAATACCGGGCCGCCGCTGCCGACTCCACCACGCCGCTGGTCGCGCCGGAAGCGGAGCAGGCCTTGCTCGATCTGTTCCTGATCGAAAAAGCCGCCTACGAAATCCGCTACGAAGCGGCCAACCGTCCGACGTGGCTCGGCTTGCCGGTACGCGGCCTCGCTGCGCTCGCAAGCCGTCTGTTGGGCGACACCGGCGCTGCGGCAGATTCCTCAACCCCGGCGCCTGGCGCCGCCACACCGCCTAACCCGGCCGAGGGCGACTATGAGTGAGCATGATCCGGCCGCAGGCCTCCAACCGCTGGAAATCGACGCGCTCGTCGAAGCGCGTCACCCCGATCCTTTCTCGCAGCTCGGGATGCACCACACGGACGCGGGTCCGGTGGTGCGCGCGCTGTTGCCGAACGCCGCGCATGTCAGCGTGATCGCGCGTGCTGATGGTTCGCTACTCGGCGAATTGGAACAGCTCAGACCTGGACTGTTTGCCGGTCGTGTCACTTCGGCCGCGCCGTATCGGCTGCGGATCGACTGGCATGGCGTGGTGCAGGAAATCGAGGACACGTATTCGTTCGCGCCCGTGTTGGGCGACGAACCGCTCGGGCGTCTTGCGGGTGGCGATCCCTACGCGGTGCTCGAATGCCTCGGCTCGCGTCCGATGGAAGTGGACGGCGTGCCCGGCGTGCGCTTCGCCGTGTGGGCGCCGAATGCACGGCGCGTCTCGGTGGTCGGCGACTTCAATGCGTGGGACGGCCGCCGTCATCCGATGCGGCTGCGTCATCAGGCCGGTGTGTGGGAATTGTTCGTGCCGCGCGTCGGTCCCGGCACGCGCTACAAGTACGAGTTGCTGTCGCGCGACGGTCATCCGCTGCCCTTGAAAGCAGACCCGTGCGCCATGCAGACGGAAAAGCCGCCCGGCACGGCTTCCGTGGTTGCGCACGTCCACGAGATCGAGGATTTCGCGTGGACCGACCACGACTGGATTCAATCGCGTGCCGGGAAGCAGACACCGCGCGCGCCGATTTCGATCTACGAAGTGCATGCCGAATCCTGGCTGCGTGTCGCCGAAGAAGGCCAACGTGGGCTCGACTGGGAAGAACTCGCCGACCGGCTGCTGCCCTACGTGAAAAGCATGGGCTTCACGCACGTCGAATTCATGCCGATCGCCGAGCATCCGTTCGGCGGTTCGTGGGGTTATCAGCCGCTCGGGCAGTTCGCCCCGTCCGCGCGTTTCGGCAAGCCCGAGCAGTTCGCCAGCTTCGTCGACAAGGCGCATGAAGCCGGACTCGGCGTGATTCTCGATTGGGTGCCCGCGCACTTTCCGAACGACGCGCATGGGCTGATCGACTTCGACGGCACGCCGCTCTACGAGCACGCCGACCCGCGCGAAGGCTACCACCAGGACTGGAACACGATGATCTACAACCTCGGCCGCAACGAGGTGAGCGCGTTCCTGATCGCTTCGGGTCTGGCGTGGCTAAAGCGCTATCACGTCGACGGCTTGCGGGTGGATGCGGTGGCGTCGATGCTGTATCGCGACTACTCGCGCGCCGCCGATCAGTGGGTGCCGAATATCTATGGCGGCCGTGAGAATCTCGAATCGATCGCGTTTCTCAAGCGGTTGAATCACGAAGTCGGCTATGTGCCGGGCGTGCCGGGTGCGATCACGATCGCCGAGGAATCGACCGCGTGGCCGGGCGTCACGGCGAAGGTCGAAGACGGCGGCCTCGGCTTCCAGTTCAAGTGGAACATGGGCTGGATGCACGACACGCTGCACTACATGGAGGAAGATCCGGTCTATCGCCAATACCATCACCACAACATGACGTTCGGGATGGTCTACGCGTACTCGGAGCGCTTCGTTCTGCCGCTCTCGCATGACGAAGTGGTGCACGGCAAAGGCTCGCTGCTCGGCAAGATGCCCGGCGACAGATGGCAGAAATTCGCCAACCTGCGCGCGTACTTCGGCTTCATGTGGACGCATCCGGGTAAGAAGCTGCTCTTCATGGGCGGCGAATTCGGCCAGATGGCGGAATTCAACCACGACGCCTCGCCGCATTGGCATTTGCTCGACGACGCGCACCATCACGGCGTGCAGATGCTGGTGCGCGATCTGAACCGTCTGTATGGCGAAGAGCCCGCGCTGCATGTGCTCGACTGCGAACCGGGCGGCTTTGAATGGCTGATCGGCGACGACAGCGGCAACAGCGTATTCGCTTTTCGCCGCACCGATGGCGCGGGTCGCGAACTCATCGTAGTCTGCAACATGACGCCGGTGCCGCGCGTCGGCTATCGGCTCGGCATGCCGCGCGAGGGACGCTGGACCGAAGTGCTGAACACGGACGCCGGCGTGTATGGCGGTTCGAACATGGGCAACGGCGGCCTGATTCATACCGAGGCCAATCCGAGCCACGGCTGGCCGCACTCCGCTTCGCTGACGCTGCCGCCGCTCGCGACGATCGTGCTGCGCGCGGATTGAAGCAGGTGCTGTAGGCGAGCGCGCGGCTTCCTCAAGGCCGCGCGCTCGTCGCATGAAGACCCACGATAGCGTTCATAAAACAGAACAAGGAAGGGGAATCATGTCGCATGCAATGCCCGACCGGCTGTTGCCCGGCTCGCCCTATCCGCTCGGCGCCAGCTGGGATGGCCTCGGCGTCAACTTCGCGGTGTTCTCGGCGAACGCGCAGAAAATCGAGCTTTGCCTGTTCGATCCCACCGGCAGAAAGGAAATCCGCCGCTACACCCTGCCGGAATGCACCGACGAGGTCTGGCACGGCTATCTGCCGAACGCCCATCCCGGCACGGCCTATGGTTTTCGCGCGCATGGGCCGTATCAGCCGCAGCATGGGCATCGTTTCAATCCGCACAAACTGTTGCTCGATCCGTATGCGCGCAAACTGGTCGGACAGTTTCGCTGGTCGGACGCGCTCTTCAGTTACCGCGTGCATTCGAATCGCGCCGACCTCTCCATCGACCGGCGCGACTCGGCGCCGGCCATGCCGAAGTGCGTAGTGATCGACGAGGCGTTCGACTGGTCGCATGACAAGCGTCCCAACGTGCCGTGGGGCGAGACGGTGATCTACGAAACGCACGTGCGCGGCGCCTCGATGTTGCGCGCGGATTTGCGTCAGCATGAACGCGGCACGTTTGCCGCGCTGGCTTCGCCGGAGTTCATCGATCATTTGCTGAAGCTCGGTGTGACCGCAGTGGAATTGCTGCCCGTCCACGCGTTTCTGAACGACCGTTTTCTGGTGGAGCGCGGTTTGCGCAACTACTGGGGCTACAACACGGCGGCTTTCTTCGCGCCGGAGCCGTCGTATCTGAGCACGCATCGTCTCGACGAAATGCGCATTGCCGTGCGCCAGTTACACGCGGCGGGCATCGAGGTGATTCTCGACGTGGTCTACAACCACACCTGCGAAGGCAACGAGATGGGCCCGACCGTCTCATGGCGCGGACTCGATAACGCCAGCTATTACCGCCTGATTCCAGGCGACGAACGCCACCATATCAACGACACCGGCTGCGGCAACACGGTCAATCTGGCCCACCCGCGCGTGCTGCAAATGGTGATGGACTCACTGCGCTACTGGTCGACGGCCTTCAATATCGACGGCTTCCGTTTCGATCTCGGCGTCACGCTCGGACGCGAGCAACATGGCTTCGATCCCGGCTCGGGTTTTTTCGACGCGTTGCGCCAGGACCCGATCCTGTCGCAACGCAAGCTGATTTCGGAGCCGTGGGACATCGGCCCAGGCGGCTATCAACTCGGCAATCATCCGCCCGGGTTTGGCGAATGGAACGACCGTTTTCGCGATACCGTGCGGCGCTTCTGGCGCGGCGACGCCGGCTTGCGCCCCGATCTCGCCGCACGTTTGACCGGCTCGGCCGATCTGTTCAACCGGCGCTTCAGAAAGCCGTGGGCATCGGTCAACTTTGTCACCTCGCACGACGGATTTACCTTGGCCGACGTGACCGCCTACGAGAAGAAGCACAACGAAGCGAACCGCGAAGACAACAACGACGGCCACAACGAAAACTGCAGCCGCAACTGGGGCGTGGAAGGTCCGAGCGACGATCCGGCGATTCTCGCCACGCGCAAGCGCGTAGCCCGCTCGCTGATCGCTACGCTGCTGATGGCACTCGGCACGCCGATGGTACTGGCCGGCGACGAATCGCTGCGCACGCAGAGCGGCAACAACAACGCGTATTGCCAGGATAACGACCTGTCGTGGATCGACTGGGAGCGCGCGCAATCGCCGGATGGGCTTCAGATGAGCGCATTCGTCGCGCGAGTGATTGCATTGCGCAAACAGCATCCACTGCTGCGCGAAACGCGCTTTCTGTTCGGCGACCGCGAAGTCTTGCCGGGCCTGTTCGACGTCGGCTGGTTCGACGAACACGGCGACCCGCTCACCATCGAAGCCTGGCAGGACCCTGAAGGCCGCGCATTCACGCTACGTCGCGCCGGTCCAGGTTTGAATGGCGAAACGGAAGTATTGTTGATGATGTTGAACGCCAATCAGGACCCGCTGCGTTTTACGCCGCCCGCGCCGCACCTGGAATGGCATGTGCTGTTGAACACTGCTGAGCCGGAGAACGAGCCGCGTCGACTGGCCACTGTCGATATCGAAGTGGCTGCGCATGGTCTCGTGATGCTGGCCGCGCAACCGGTCGGCGAGGCCGACTGGCAGGCTGGCTGGAAAGCCGGTGCGCAGCATGGGCCGCGACTGCTGACGGCGTTGCCACCCGATCCAGGCGCGCACCCGCCCTCGGGCGATAAGTCGCCGACGACGTAAGCGGTCAGGTCGGCGAGCACGGGGCGGCACTCGAACAGTTGCAGGGCGGCCGCGTCAGCGCGCGAGGGATCGCAGACACCATCCCTCGCGCGCGACGCGGCCGGAAAGCAAAACCGAATGGTGATGAATCATGTCCGACAATCCGATCGATCCTCACGCGCATCATCACGCGCATTGCCTGCCGTTCGGCGCACAGTTGCTGGGCGCGGCGGGCACGAAGCCGCGCACGCGGTTTCGTTTCTGGGCGCCTTCGTGCAAGACCGTGCACGTCGACGTGGAAACTGGACCGGCCCAAGGCGCGCATGAGATGGCGCCTGCCGGCAATGGCTGGTTCGAGGCGACCGTCGAGAGCGGCGCGGGCACGCTGTATCGCTTCCGGCTAGACGGCGAACATGCGGTGCCCGATCCTGCCTCGCGTTTCCAGCCGCAGGACGTGCATGGGCCGAGCGAAGTGATCGACCCGCGCGCTTATCGTTGGGAACACACGAACTGGCATGGCCGCCCGTGGGAAGAAACAGTGCTGTACGAGTTGCACGTCGGCACGATGGGAGGTTACGCGGGTGTACAGAAGCGCCTGCCGGCGCTCGCTGCGCTCGGCGTCACCGCGATCGAACTGATGCCGCTGAACGACTTTCCCGGCAAGCACAACTGGGGCTACGACGGCGTGCTGCCATACGCGCCCGACTCCGCTTATGGCCGCCCGGATGAACTGAAAGCGCTGGTCGACGCCGCACACGGTCTCGGCCTGATGGTCTTTCTCGATGTGGTCTACAACCACTTCGGACCCGACGGCAACTATCTGCACGAATACGCCCGCTCGTTCTTCCGCGAAGGCACGCAAACGCCTTGGGGGCCGGCCATCGATTTCGAGCGCAGCGAAGTCAGCGACTTCTTTACGGATAACGCGGTCTACTGGATCAACGAATATCGCATCGACGGGCTGCGTTTCGACGCCGTGCATGCGATCGACAATCATGCGTGGCTGCGCGAATTGTCCGACCATATCCGCACCAAGGTGCAACACGGCCGGCAGGTGCATCTCGTGCTGGAGAATGAGCACAACAGCGCGAACCTGCTGGAGACGCATTTCGACGCGCAATGGAACGACGACGCGCACAACACGCTGCACGTGCTGCTCACAGGCGAAACCGAAGGCTACTACCACGCTTACGAAGACCAGCCGATCCGGCGGCTCGCCCGCGTGCTGTCGGAAGGTTTCGCGTACCAGGGCGACCCGTCGCCGATTCATGACGGCAAGCCACGCGGCGAGCCGAGTGGACATCTGTCGCCGACCTCGTTCGTGATGTTTTTGCAAAACCACGATCAGATCGGTAATCGCGCATTCGGCGAACGGTTGCGCAAGCTCACGTCCGACGACGCATTGCGCGCGGCAACCGGCTTGCTGTTGTTGTCGCCGCAGATCCCGCTGCTGTTCATGGACGAGGAATACGGCTCCACGCAGCCATTCCTGTTTTTCACCGATTACACCGGCGATCTGGCCGACGCCGTACGCGAAGGACGGCGACGCGAATTCGCGCGCTTTTCTGCGTTCAGCGACGAACAGCGCCGCGCGCAGATTCCCGATCCGAACGATGTGAAGACTTTCGCCGCATCGTCGCCGCCGGACTCCCCACAGTCATCGGAACTCAGCGATGAAGCGGCGAGAGACCGGCTTGACTGGCTGCACTTCTACAAATCCGCGCTGGCCGTGCGGGCCAAATTGATCACGCCGCGTCTGAAGCATGGCAAGGCGCTCGGCGCCAAGGTGCTGAGCGCGGCGAATGGCGAAGATGCCCATGCGCTGATCGCCCGCTGGAAACTGGGCGATGGCGAAACGCTTTCGATCGCGTTGAATCTGTCGAAAGAAGACGTCCGGCTGACCGACGTGCCGCCCGGCAAGATGATCTTCGAAACACCGCCGCGTGTACGCGATCAAATCGGCTTATACGTGCTGCCGCCGAATACCTTCGTCGCCTGGCTGACCGGCGACGTCAGCGACTATGCCATCGGCCACGATGCCCGCATCGCGGGCCAACAGGAGCGCCACGCGTGATTACCCGACGCCCCAGCGACACGATCGTCACACTCGCCACGCGCGCCGGCTTCGAGGTGCAGTGGCAGGACGCGCATCACATCACCCAGCATGTGCCGGGGACCACGCTCGCCGTGCTGCTCGAACGCATGGGCTTGCCTTGCGGCAACGCCACGCAAATCCGCCAGAGCGCCGCCGCGCTGGATGCCGAGTTGTCCGGCCGCAAATTGCCACCGCTCATGACCGCGGAAGTGGGCCGAGGTATCGCGTTGCCCGCCGCGGCAATCAAATCCGGCAGTCATTATCGAATCGAACTGGAAAGCGGCTCGATCATCGACGGCCGTTTTACGGCGCCCAAAGGCGAGGAAGCCCTACTCGCGCCGATCGACGAACCCGGTTATCACACGCTCGTGATCAACGACCAGCGCGTGACGCTCGCCGTCGCCCCGCCACGCTGCTTTACCGTCGCCGACGCATGGCGCACGCTGCCGGGTAACGAAGACAGCAACGCGCCTCCGCTATGGGGCATCGCCGCGCAGCTTTACGGCTTGCGTCGTACGGGCGACGGTGGCATCGGCGATTACTCGTCGCTGGCGCAACTCGCCGTGCACAGCGCGCAACGTGGCGCGCATGCGCTTGCCGTCAGTCCGACTCACGCGATGTTCAGCGCGGAGCCCGAGCGTTTCAGTCCGTATTCGCCGTCGTCGCGCTTGTGGTTGAACGTTACGCATATCGACCCCGCCGCCGTGTTCGGCGCAGACGCCCTCAGTGCTGCGCTTGACGCGGTGCAGGGCACCGGCACGTGGACGAAACTCGAAACCTTGCCGTTGATCGATTGGCCGAACGCGGTCGTGCTCAAGCTGAAGATCTTGCGTCACCTGTACGAACAGTTCTGCAAGCAGGACCGCGCGAGGCAGACGGCACGCGCGCTGGAATTCCACGGTTTCTGCGAGCGCGCCGGACGTGCGCTCGAAGATCACGCGCGTTTCGAAGCGCTACAGGCGGATCAGCTTTCGCAGGAAGGCGGCAACGGCCATTGGCGCAACTGGCCCGAGGCGCTGCGCGATCCGCGCAGTCCGGAGGTCGAGGCTTTCGCCGAGGCGCATCGTCACGAGGTCGATTTCCATCTGTTCATGCAATGGCTCGCCGCCAAAGGTCTCTCGCATGCGCAGCACGCGGCGAACGAGGCCGGCATGGCCGTCGGCCTGATCGCCGACCTCGCGGTCGGATGCGATAGCGCCGGCAGCCATGCGTGGTCGTATCGCGACGACATGCTGCAAGGCGTCTCGGTCGGCGCGCCGCCCGATCTGTTCAACCAGGCGGGACAAGCGTGGGGCCTCACCACCTTTTCACCGCGCGCCATGCGCACCCAAGGTTTCTCTGCCTTTATCGATATGTTGCGCGCGGCGTTCGCGCACGCCGGCGGCATCCGCATCGATCACATTCTCGGCTTGCGGCGCCTGTGGCTCGTGCCCGAAGGCGAAAGCGCGCGCCACGGCGCCTATCTGCGCTATCCGCTCGAAGACCTGCTGCGGCTGATCGCGCTCGAATCGTGGCGGCATCGCGCGATCGTGATCGGCGAGGATCTCGGCACCGTGCCGCCCGGGTTTCGCGAGCGGCTCGACGAACATGGCCTCGCCGGCATTCGCGTGCTGTGGTTCGAAGGCGCACACGGCGGCAAGGGTTTCAAGCCGCCACACGAATGGGACCGCAATGCGGTTGGCACTACCACCACACACGATCTGCCGACAATCGCCGGCTGGTGGCGCGGCAGTGACATCACGTGGCGCAACAGGATCGGCCAGACGATGGCGCGCGCCGATGGCCGCGATGCCGAAGAAGTCGCGCAGGAGGAACGCGCGCACGACCGCGCCGAGTTGTGGCACGCCTTTCAGCAAGCCGGCGTGGCTGCGCCGGATGTCGCTGCGCCGCCGCCCGATAGCGCGCCGGTGGATGAAGCACTGGCTTTCGTCGCCGCGACGCCCGGTCCGCTGGTCACGTTTCCGCTCGAGGATTTGCTCGGGCTGGTCGAACAGCCGAACCTGCCCGGCTCGATCGACGAGCATCCGAACTGGCGCCGCCGTGTGAGTCTGCCTGTCGACGAACTATTCGACGACGACGCGTTCTGCGACCGCCTGCTCGCAGTCGATCGCGAGCGCCGCGCGTCAGCCGATGTTGTGCCCGCTGCCGTTCCCTCTTCCAACGCTTCTTCGGAGCCTGATACGCCATGACCGTTCCGCGCTCCACGCTTCGCCTCCAGTTCCACCGAGGCTTCACCTTCGACGATGCCGCGAAGCACGTCGAGTACTTCGCCGCGCTCGGCATTAGTCACGTGTACGCGTCGCCTATCACGACGGCCGAGCCCGGCTCGATGCACGGCTACGATACCGTCGATTACACCCAGGTCAGCGCCGAATGCGGCGGCGAGGCGGGCCTCAAGCGCCTTGTCGACAAACTGCGCGCGCACAACATGGGGTTGATCGTCGACATGGTGCCGAACCATATGGGCGTGGGCGGCTCCAGTAACGCGTGGTGGCTCGATATTCTCGAATGGGGCCGTCACAGCGCCTATGCGCGCCATTTCGACGTGGACTGGCATTCGCCCGACCCGGCGTTGCGCGGCAAAGTGCTGGTGCCGACGCTCGGCGCGTCTTACGGCGACGAACTCGCGGCGGGTCGCATCGCGCTGCATTTCGACGCCGACACGGGCCGCTTTTACATCGGCTATGGCCCACATGTATTCCCTGTGTGCCCGACCGATTACGCGTCGATTCTGCAAAGCGCCGATCGCGCGGACCTCAGCGCGCTCGCCGAACGTTTCCACGGTCTGACGACGCAACCTGCCGATCATCCGCGCGCCGCCGAAGGACGCGAGACACTGCGCGAGTTCGTCAGACAGCACGGCGACTCGGCAATCGGGATCGCACTGCAGGCGTATGCGCCCGGCGATCCGGTGACACGCGACCGCTTGCATCGGTTGATCGAGCGGCAGCATTTCCGGCTGGCATGGTGGCGCACCGCGTCCGACGAGGTGAACTGGCGGCGCTTCTTCGACATCTCGACACTGGCCGGCGTGCGCGTGGAGCGCCCCGAAGTATTCGACGCCGTGCACGCGCTGATTTTCCGTCTGTATCAGGAAGGGCTGATCGACGGCTTGCGAATCGATCACGTGGACGGTCTCGCCGAGCCGCGCGAATACTGTCAGCGCTTGCGCCAGCGTCTCACGGAACTGCGCGACACGACACCGTATGTCGTGGTGGAAAAGATTCTCGGCCGTGGCGAGCCGCTGCGCGACGACTGGCCCGTGGACGGCACGACGGGCTACGATTTCATGAGCGACGTGGGCGCATTGCTGCACGACCCGGCAGGTGCCGAACCGCTCGCGCAAACATGGACCGACATCACCGGTCGTAGTCCCCGTTTCGAGGATGAAGCAGTGGCGGCCCGCCGCAAGATCCTTGCGGAAAATCTCTCGGCGGAACTGGATCGGGCCGCCCGTGCGTTGCATCGCATTGCACGCGACTCGCTGACCACGCGCGATTTCACTTTCACGACGCTGCGTCGCGTGCTGACGGAACTGGTCGTGCATTTCCCCGTGTACCGCGTCTATCCGCAGAACAGCCTGCGCAGCGCCACCGATAACGTCTATTTCGATCAGGCGCTCGAAGGCGCACGGCAGTCGCTGTCGCGCGCGGATCATGTCGTGCTCGATCGCGTGAATGCGTGGCTCGGCGGCAGCGCAGAGGAAACGCCGGCCGGTCGTCCCGGCACGCCGTCGCCGTTAGGTCCGAACGCCGCGCCGCCGACTCATGCGGGTTCTTCGCGGCGTACCGCGCAAACGCTCTTTTCGCAGTTGACCGCGCCGGTCGCGGCAAAAGCCGTGGAAGACACAGCGTGCTATCGCTATGGCCGCTTGCTGTCGCGCAATGAGGTCGGCTCGGACCCCGGCGAGTTTTCGCTGTCGGTCGACCGGTTTCATGCGGCGAATCTGGAGCGCTCGCAGCGTTTTCCTCACGCGATGCTCGCCACCGCTACGCACGATCACAAACGCGGTGAGGACGTGCGGGCGCGGCTTGCGGTTCTGAGCGAAATCGCGCCGGAGTGGAGCGCGATCCTGCGCGCATGGTCTACGCTGAACGCGCCGTATCGGCGTGCACTCGATGGCAAACCGGCCGGTAACGCCGAGGACGACTGGGCGCCCGGCCCCGCCGCCGAAGCGATGCTGTATCAGACGCTGGTCGGCTGCTGGCCGCTGGACCTGCGACCGGACGACGCGCAAGGCGTCGAGGCACTGGCCGAACGCGTCGCACAATGGCAACTGAAGGCGCTGCGCGAAGCGAAGCTGCAAACCAACTGGCTCGCTCCGGACGAAGCGTATGAGGCCGGTTGCCGAGATTTCCTGTTCGACATTCTGGCGCCCGAGCGACGCGACGGGTTTCTAAAACAGTTGGCCGCGTTCGTCGCACGAATTAGCCGCGCCGGTGCGCTCAATAGTTTGCAGCAGACTGTGTTGCGGCTCGCATCGCCTGGGATTCCCGATCTTTATCAAGGCACCGAGTTGTGGGACTTCAGTCTGGTCGATCCGGACAACCGACGGCCCGTCGATTTCGGCAAGCGCGCGGCGATGCTCGTGCAAACGCCGCCCTCGGAGTTCCTGTCGAGCTGGCACGATGGACGCGTCAAGCTCGCGGTGATCCAGCGCGTGCTGGCATTGCGCGCGCATTTGCCGGAGCTACTCAGTCAGAGCGAGTATCTGCCGCTCACCGTGCGCGGCACGCATGCAGCGAATGTGATTGCGTTCGCGCGACGGCACGGCAACGCCTGGGCTGTCGTCGTGGCGAGTCGGCTCGCTGACGCTCTGCTCGGCGAGCAAGGCGATGTGCCGATGATCGATCCCGAAGCATGGGCCGACACCGCCGTGGAGATGCCGTCCGATCTGTCCTCGCGTGCGTTGTTCGACTGGCTGAGTCCAGCCGCACCCAAGGTCGATGAAAACGGACTGCTGTCTCTGCGCGATGCACTCGGCGCCATGCCGGTCGCGGTGCTGGTGGAGGACGGGGTGCCGCGTAGTTGATGGTTGGTATGCCGGCGAAATAGAGGCGGTTAGAGCGCACGCGCTTTAACCGCCTTTTTCATCATGGGCTTTTGCAAAATGATGCAACGCCCCGCTCAGGCGTTCGGTTGTTGCTGTGCCCGTTTGACCGCTTCGGCCATCTGCTCCGCAACACGTCGCGTGTCCCAATACACCTGCCCTTTATACATCCGGTCGCCACGCAGATTGAAACGGTCGACGCCGAGCCAACTGAGCTTTTCTCCCGCCACGGTGGCCGACGCTTGCCATTCGATCATGACAGCGTCGCCGGTCGGCGCCCATTGAAGCACGTCTACTTTCAGGTCTGGAAGCTGGGCCAACACCTGACGGAAATGTTCCACCACGCCCTCCCGATTGGCGGGTTCGGTCATAGGGGGAATCAGATTTTGCGTGTCTTCGTGCATCAGAACTCGCAAATTGTCGGCGACGGGGTTTTGCCACTCCGCCGCGAACTGTTGGACGGCTTTCTGCGCGTTGGCGAGTTGCTCTGCCGTAGGCGAAACGTATTGTCCTGCTGAGGCCATGTTGATCTACTCCTGAATGTATGGCTGATTGACGGCGCCGTTCGTTTACGTCCCTGCGATGAGCTCGATTCCACATCCACAGAGATTTTCACATACATCGTGTATGTATACTACAATCAGGATGTGAAAAATCAAGAGACAAATTTCGACCTCATGCCGACCGCAGACGCGCCGCCCAAATCCCGCCGCGAGGAGTACGCGGACGCTACCCGTCAAGCGCTCATCAGCGCGGCAGCCGAGCTCTTTGCCGCGGAGGGCTATCAGCAGGTTGGGATCGAAGCCATTGCGCGCAGCGCGCGCGTGACACGCGGCGCGTTCTATCACCACTTTGCCGACAAAGCCGAACTCTTCGATGCGCTCATCGAGTCGCTACAGGCTTCGGCCGCATCGAGGGTGAAAACCGCGGCCGCGGCAGCGTCGAAGGCGAAGCGCATCAGCGCAGGCATCCGCGAATTTCTGGAAGTCTGTAGCGAGCCGGTGTATCGGCAACTCGTCATCGAAACCGCGCCCGCTGTGCTTGGTGCGGCGCGCTCCCGCGAGATCGAAGAGACACACGTGTATGGCCTGCTGATTCATTCGCTGACGGCGTCGCACGCCGGCAGCGAGAAAGCCCGCATGAACGCGTACCTTGCCGCGCGCATGATCGGCAGCATGGTGTGCGAAGCAGCCCAGCTGCTCGATGGCGCCGACGATCCCGCTGCGCTGAAGGCCGAAGCGTTGAAGCTCGTGGAACGCATGGTCGGCACGCTGACCGCGGAGAAGAGCCGCGCCACGCCGGCTCGCAAGTCGCCCCGCCGTCTCCCTTGAGAGGAGCACCCGTGACTATCGACTGGACAATGATCCGCACCGGCGACGCCGACACGCTGCACGACACGATCGTCGTCATCGCGGGCTGGATGATTCCGCTCGATCCACAAGCCGGGCGCGCCGATTACTTTTTGCTAGGCGCCGACGAGCCCTGCTGCGGGGGCTGCGTGCCGCGCAATCCGTCGATGTCGGTCGAGGTGCAGGCGGCCGTGCCGGTGGCCTTGCAGGCCGAGAGCGTGACGCTACGCGGCCAACTGGTGCGTCTGCTCGATGATCCGGCGGGCTGGCGGTATCGGTTGATCGATGCCGTGTTGCTCGAGCGGCCCGCCGTGCCGCTGCGCAGCTTCAGCCGGCGAGCGTTTCTCGCTTCTGGCGCGGCGCTCGGGCTGACGGCCTGCGCGCCCGGCCGCTTCGCGGGCTACACCGAGACTCAAGACAACGCTACGCCAGTCGCCGCCGGCAACGATAAGCCGACATGGCAGGCACCCGCCGGCACGCTTACCATCGATATGCACACGCACGCCGGCCGCGTAATCGTGTCGCGCGATCCCGCAATCGGTGCGCGCCGTCCGTTCGTCCCGCTCGCGAAGCCGATGCGAGCTGGCGGAATGAACGTCGTGTGTCTCGCGATCGTCACCGATACGACCGTCACGCGTGTCTCGGACAACCGCAAGCGCTTCGAGGCGTGGCGCGAGCCGGAGCCCGGTGAGTTGTATGCGCTCGGGCAGACCGAATTCCAGCGCGCGCATCAGTTGATCGAGCGCGAACAGATGCGCGTGGTGACGAACGCTGCGGCGTTAAGCGCATCCGGCGCGCTCGGCCCGTGCGTCATCATTGCCTCCGAAGGCGGGGACTTTCTCGAAGGCCGGCTGGATCGCGTCGATGAAGCCTATACGCAGTATCAGTTACGGCATTTGCAGCTGACGCACTATCGCGTGAACGAGCTCGGCGATATTCAGACCGAGCCGCCCGTGCATGGCGGTCTCACCGATGCCGGCGCGGACGTCATACGCCGCTGCAATGCGTTGGGGATAGTGGTGGATGTCGCGCACGGCACCTATGATCTCGTGAAGCGCGCCGCCGACACGTCGACCCGACCGCTGGTGCTGTCGCACTCCGCTCTGGCGAGCCATCCGGGCGCGCGCAGCCGTCTCATCACGCCCGACCACGCACGCGCGATCGCGGGTACCGGTGGCGTAATCGGCGTGTGGCCAAGCTCAGGCACGTTCAAGGATTTGCATGGGATGGCCGAGGGCGTGAAGCGCATGGCGGATCTGGTCGGCGTGGAGCATGTCGGGCTCGGCACGGACATGCTCGGGTTCATTTCGCCGCCGGTGTTCCGCAGCTATGAGCAGTTGCCCGATCTGGCCAGTGCGCTGCTGCTCGCCGGATTCTCGCCGGCGGAAGTGGGCGCGATTCTCGGCGGCAATTATCGAAGGGTGTTCGAGGCGTCTGTCGGCTGACGAATGGATCGCCGTGATCGACCTGACGCATCGCTTTATCGGGCCGCTGCCCACAGCAAAGACAGACCCGAAGACAGCATCAAGCCGTCGACGACCAGTTTGAAGGTCGCGGGACTCATGCGTACGACAATCGTCCGCGCGGCAAACGAGCCGATCATCAGCGAGGAGCCGACGATCAGGCCGTCGATCACGACATGCCAAGGCAGCGCACCGAAGTGACTGAACACCGCGACCTTGGCGGCGTAGACAGTCAATGAACCGGCTGCTTCGGTAGCGAGGAACGCACCTTTGACGAGGCCATACGACATGAACACGGGCACCGTGATCGGCCCCGTGGACACGACGATGCCGGTGAGAAAGCCCACCACGCCGCCGATCAGGGAGAGTTGCCAGAGAGAGAATTTGATCGCTCGACGCGCGAGCCAGCGCCGGGTGGGCACCATCGCGAGAAAGAACAGCCCCAGCGCGATTTCGACCGCGTGCGGCGGCAACGCAAGCAGCGTACGCACGCCCAGCGCCGCGCCCGGCACGGCGGTCACGCAGTAGGCACCGCAGGCGCGCCAGTCGATCTCGCGCCACCACGCCAGCACCTTGCCGAAGTTGCCCATGATCGCGGCGATCGCCATGATCGGCACGGCTTGCTGCGGCCCGTAGAGAACCACGAGCACGGGCATCAACATCATCGACGAGCCGGTGCCGATCACGCCGCTCAATGTGCCGGCCAGCAAACCGACGCTCAGCACCAGTAGATATCCCATGTCGCCCTCGTGCGCCGCGAAGCAAGTCCCCGAGGGACGGTGAGGACGACAATTCTACTTGAGCGGTGAGGCACCTGAAACACGATTCGCGCCACCTTCCGCCATCGCGCGTTAGCCGCCCTCGTCGTCGAAAGTCTTCGGATAAACGCGCACGAGCACGATCCGCGGCCCTTTCATTTTCTTGACGACGACATCGAAGCGATCGAATTCGACGCGCTGCCCTTCAGTAGGCAAATCGTTCAGCGCCTGAATCACCAGACCGCCAACCGACTCGGCCTTGCCTTCGTCGATATCGATCCCCAGCGCGCGTTCCAGCGACACCACCGGCAAACTGCCCTTGCCCATCAAGGTGCCGTCGTCCATGCGAGTCCAGTCGGCGTCGCCCTGACGGAATTCGTCGTGAATCTGGCCAACCAGCGCGCCCAGCAGATTGTCGAGCGTGAGGAAGCCGATCGGCTTCGAATTCTTGTGACCGACCAACGCGAAATGCGGCGCGCCCTTGCGGAAGCGGCGGAACAGTTCGAGCGCCGGCATGTCGGGCTTCACGTATTGCACGGGCCGCGCGTATTTGGAGAGATCGTCGAGCGTGCTGCCGGCGTGGCGCGCCAACAGCAAGTCCTTCAGATGGATCATGCCGGCCACGCGTTCGCCCGCCGCATCTTCAAACAACGGATAACGGCTGAAGCGATGCTGCGCGACCATCTGCATGTTTTCGCGCAAGGGCAGATCGCGCCGCAAGCCGATCATTTCGTGGGCCGGCCGCATCAGGTCCGACACGGTCATACGCGAAAAATCGAGCGAATGAGCGATGGTGTTCCACTCGTCCTGGCTGTACGCGCCATCGGGCGAGCCCAGTTCGGTCGCGACGTTGGCGCGGCGGCCGCGCAGGATCAGCTTGAGTTCGTCGGTCGAATAATGCGAGTCGTGACCGTGGTCGGCGTCGAGGCCCGCGAGCCTCAGCACCGCATTGGCGCTCGAGTTGAGCACCCAGATCGCCGGATACATCGCCCAGTAAAAACCGTACAGCGGCGTGGCGGCCCACAGTGAGACTTTCTCCGCCTCGCGAATCGCCAACGACTTCGGTGCGAGTTCGCCCACCACGATATGCAGGAACGAGATGCACGAAAACGCGAAGAACAGCGAAATGCCGTGGATCAGCTTTTCCGATTCGACGCCGAGCAAGCTGAAAACCGGCGTGAGCAATTCGGCAAACGCGGGTTCGCCGATCCAGCCAAGCCCGAGCGAGGCCAGCGTGATACCGAGCTGGCAGGCGGACAGGTATGCGTCGAGACGCCCGTGCACCTTGGCGAGCAGACGGCCGCGCATACCGTGTTTGGCGGCAAGGCTTTGCACCCGCGTCTGCCGCAGTTTGACCAGGCCGAATTCAGCGGCGACAAAAAAACCGTTGAGGGCAACGAGAAACAACGCACCGATAAGGGCGACAACCTGGATCAAAGCGAGAAGCTCCGGCAACAAAAGTTGTCAGTATAGAGCGTGAAAGCCATGTGAAAAGTTAATCGCGTACACGCGCGGTCAAGTCGGATCGCTTACCTGGCAGCGGTCGCGCTCAACGGAATGCGTAGCGAGAGCGTGGCCGGCTCGCCTGTGGTCGCATCGATCTGCTCGAAAGCGCCGCCATGCGCTTCCGCAACGCGCTTGCACAACGCGAGAACCCAGGCGATGCGCTTCGCTTCGCGCGGCTCGCCCGCCTGTTTGCGGGCAAATGCTTCGAGCACGTGTGGCAAGGCCGGATCGCTGAGTGCCGTAGCGTTCGCGTCGTACGTGACGGCAGCGTGCCACGCGCTCGTGTCGGCGCGCGTTACCAGCTTGACAGTGGCGCCCTCCACGCTTGCTTCCACGGCGAAAGTGAGCATCAGCCACAAGGCGGCAGCGAGACGCGTGCGATCGCCATTTAGTTGCTCGGTGCCGAGTTGTGAATCGACCTGGAGTTCCACGTCGCGTCGGCGCGCAAGCTCCGAGCGGACTTCTTCGACGTTCTCGTCGAGTAGCGGATGCAGCGGAAACGGCGCATACGTGAGCGCCAGCGATTTGGTTTCGGCGCGCGTGGCGTCGACGATCGTCTCGAGCAGTTTGACCTGCTGATCCACACCACTGCGAATGCCGGTGACGGCGCGCTGTGCGTTGGGGTCGTTCGCGTCGAGCTTGCGCTCGAGCACGTAGGCCCAGCTGTGAATTGCATTCAACGGACCACGCAGGTCGTGCGATACCAGCGACAGCACGTGATCGCGCATGAACAGCGCGGTTTCCGCACGCAGATACGCGGTGCGTTCGGAGACGGCGAAGCCGGAAGGAACCGGCTGTTCGCCAGCAGTTCCGGTTGAAGACGTTGTCACGATCGAGCCCTCTCAGGCAGTGCATGATGATTGAAAGAAGCCCCATTATAGGCACGGCATCCGGCACGAACACCCTGGCCGGATGGCCATTCCGGACGCAATCCGCGTGCCACGCGCAATCCTCGCCGACCGAGCGCCAACACGCCTACAATGTCGGTTTTTACGTTTTTGACCTGAGGAGCGACCTATGTCGACCGTGACTACCGATTCCGGCCTGAAGTATGAAGACATCGTTGAAGGCACCGGCACTGAAGCCGTCGCTGGCAAGACCGTCAGCGTGCACTACACCGGCTGGCTGACCGACGGCCAGAAGTTCGATTCGAGCAAAGACCGCAATGACCCGTTCGCCTTCGTGCTGGGCGGCGGCATGGTCATCAAGGGCTGGGATGAAGGCGTGCAAGGCATGAAGGTCGGCGGCACGCGCAAGCTGACGATTCCGCCGCAACTCGGTTACGGCGTGCGTGGCGCGGGCGGCGTGATTCCGCCGAACGCGACGCTCGTGTTCGAAGTCGAATTGCTCGACGTCTAAGTTTTTCGCCGTTTTGTCATTTTTCACCGTTAGATGAGCCACGCCGCCGTCACCGCCCCTAGCGTTTCGCTGCGCCGCTTCAGCGCAATCGAAGCGTCGGACGTGCACGACTTTCATCAGGTCGTGCTGGGGCTCGACGGCGCGATGGTGATGGCGGTGAACGGTGTCACACAGCAGATCGACGCCGGCGCCGCCTGGCTCGTGCCGGCGGGTTCGCGGCACGATTACGCGGGCGTCGGCGAGAATCGGCAGTTGGTGCTGGACTTGCCGGTCAATTCGCTCGCGGTGCCGGAGCGCTTGTTCGATCGCGCGCGAGCCGTGACGGTCGACGCCTCGTTCACGCAACTGGTCGATCGGATCGCGGCGCACGCCACGCACGGTGCACCTGGCAGCGATTTGACCACGCGGCGGTTTCATTGGGACGCAGCGGCCCGCCTGGGCGCTGCCCTGATCGCGGATGCCGGTACCACGGCCGGCACGCAAGCTGGCGGCACGGGCCTGGACTTCGCGCGTATCGACCGATGGTTGCGGGTGCATATGTCGGACCCGCTGCGAATCGCCGACCTCGCCGCGCATTGCGGCTTCGGCATACGCCGTTTTCATCAGCTTTTTATCGACGCATTCGGCGAGACGCCGCATCGCTATCTGCAGCGTTTGAGGCTCGATACGTCGATCACCTTGCTCGCCGATCCACGACGCTCGTTGAGCGAGATCGCGCTGGAAATCGGCTTCGGCGATCAGAGCGCGTACACGCATGCGTTCACGCGGCGCTTTGGGCTGGCGCCCGGTCAGTGGCGCGCGTTGCGCCACTGAGTTTCCGCTGCGCGAGCCGTCTTTGAACGAGCGGCCCGCTTTCTCTCAGGTCTAAAAAGGCGTTCAACCCGCCAGACCACGCTCCAGATCGCTACGCACATCCGCTGCGTTTTCCAGCCCCACTGCGAGACGAATCAGGCCTTCGGTGATGCCAGCCGCCGCGCGCGCTTCCGGCGTCACGCGACCATGCGTGGTGGTGGCCGGATGCGTGATCGTGGTGCGCGTGTCGCCGAGGTTGCCGGTGATCGAGCAGATCTTCGTGCTGTCGATCACGCGCCAGGCATTCGCGCGCATCTGCTCGGGCGTGTCGCCCTTCAACTCGAACGAAAGAATCGCGCCGCCCGACTTCTGCTGACGCATCGCCAGTTCATGCTGCGGATGCGACGCAAGACCCGGATAAAACACGCGATTCACGGCCGGATGCGATTCCAGCCAACGCGCGATTTCCAGCGCATTCGCCGACTGCTTGTCGACGCGCAGCGACAGCGTCTCCATGCCCTTGAGCAGCACCCATGCATTGAACGCGGACAGCGTCGGGCCGGCGCTGCGCACGAACGGAAAGACCTTTTCCATGATGAACTGCTTCGAGCCGACCAGCGCGCCGCCGAGCACGCGGCCCTGACCGTCGAGGAACTTGGTGGCCGAATGCATCACGACGTCGGCGCCGAGCTTCAGCGGCTGTTGCAGCGCCGGGCTACAGAAACAGTTGTCGACCACGAAGATCGCGTTCGCCGCTTTGGCGATTTTGCTGATCGCCGCGATGTCCGCCACTTCGGTCAGTGGATTCGACGGTGTTTCGAGGAAGAACATCTTCGTCTCGGGACGCACGGCATTTTTCCACGCGTCCAGATCGGTCGGATCGACGAAGGTGGTCGTAATGCCGAACTTGGTGAAGATCTGCGAGAACATGCCGAGCGTCGAGCCGAACAGCGCCTGCGAGCTGACCAGATGGTCGCCCGCCTGCAGCGTCGACATCACGACCGACATGATCGCGGCCATCCCCGACGCCGTCGCCATGCAGGCTTCACCGCCTTCGAGCGCAGCCAGGCGGTCCTGGAACATCGAGACCGTGGGGTTCGTGAAGCGCGAGTAGGTGTAGTTGTCTTCGGAGTTCTTGAATTTTTCGGCGGCGTCCGCGGCACTCGCGAACACGAAGCTCGAAGTCAGGAAGATCGCTTCCGAATGCTCGTTGAAGTCGCTGCGCGCCGTGCCCGAGCGGACTGCCAACGTATCGAAGTTCAGGGAGTCGTCCATGTTGGTTCTGGTTTCCAATGTTTCATGGCTGCGTTCGGTGCGCGATTCCGTGTGACACAGGAGCGCGATGCCAAACGGCAGCAACAAAAAAGCCCGCTTTTGCGTCGGCATAAGCGGGCTTCATGTGCGGGGTAAAGCTGGAGCGGAGGCGGATGAGTGCGGCTTTCCCACCTTTCGCTTTAGCTGTTTCGGGTTGCCCCGCGTCCGCAAGCTGAGATCAAATCGACGCAAGCCATCATGCTAACACGCTCGTAGCGTGGCGTGCAGCGCCACGCTACGAGCGCTCATCAGCCGACCGACAATTGCAGATGCAATTGCGAGCGTGCCGGCGCACCGCCGTCGATTGCATCGCTCGCGGCATCGCGGTCCGATTGCGAGGACGGTGCGAGACGCGCGGTTTCGATGCGGTCGAGGTACTCGGTGGTGATGTCGCCCGTCACGTAGTTGCCGTCGAAGCACGAGGCTTCGAATTCCCTCAGCGCCGGGTTGATGTCGCGCACCGCTTGCTTGAGCGCGTCGACGTCCTGATACACCAGGTGGTCCGCGCCGATCATGCGGGCGACTTCGTCGTCCGTGCGGCCGTGTGCGACGAGTTCGCCGCGCGTCGGCATGTCGATACCGTAGACGTTCGGGAATTTCACCGGCGGCGCTGCCGAGGCGAAGATCACCTTGTTCGCGCCAGCATCGCGCGCCATCTGCACGATTTCATGCGAGGTGGTGCCGCGCACGATCGAGTCGTCCACGATCAGCACGTTCTTGCCCTTGAACTCGATGCCCATGGCGTTCAGCTTCTGACGCACCGACTTCTTGCGTACAGCCTGACCCGGCATGATGAAGGTACGGCCGACGTAACGATTCTTGAAGAAGCCTTCGCGGTATTCCACGCCCAGCTTCTTCGCGACTTGCATCGCCGCAGGACGGGACGAATCGGGAATCGGCATCACGACGTCGATCGGAACATCGGGCAATTCGCGCTTGATCTTCTCGGCGAGGTAGTCGCCCATGCGCAGACGCACGTTGTAGACCGGCACGCCGTCGAGCACCGAGTCCGGACGCGCGAGATACACGAGTTCGAAAATGCAGGGGTTCAGGCTCGGGTTCGTCGCGCATTGCTGCGAATGCAGATTGCCTTCGATGTCGATGAAAATCGCCTCGCCCGGCGCGATGTCGCGCACGAATTCGAAACCGATACCTTCGATCGCCACCGATTCCGACGCCAGGATCCACTCGACGCCTTCCGCGGTTTCCTGCTTGCCGAGACACAACGGACGAATGCCGAACGGGTCACGGAAGCCGAGCAGACCGTAACCGGCGATCAGCGAAACGATCGCGTACGACCCGCGCACCCGACGATGCACGCCCGACACGGCCTTGAACAACGCCGCCGGGTCGAGTTGCAGGCCCGAGCTGGACAGCTGCAATTCGTGCGCGAGCACGTTGAGCATGACCTCGGTGTCGGAGTTCGTGTTGATGTGGCGGCGATCGACGCGGAACATCTCGTCTTTCAGCTGCTGCCAGTTGGTCAGATTGCCGTTGTGCGCGAGGATGATGCCGAACGGCGCGTTCACGTAGAACGGCTGGGCTTCTTCTTCGCTCGAGGCGGAACCGGCGGTCGGGTAACGGACCTGGCCGATACCGGTCGTGCCCGGCAGGCTACGCATGTTGCGCGTGCGGAACACGTCGCGCACCATGCCGTTGGCCTTATGCATGTGGAAGTTGCTGCCGTTCGCTGTCGCGATGCCGGCGGCGTCCTGACCGCGATGCTGCAGAAGCAGCAGGCTGTCATAGATCAGCTGATTGACCGGAGAGTGGGAAACTACGCCTACGATGCCGCACATGGCATGTCCTTCAAAGGTACGAAATTCGTCATGGCGATCGGTGCCTGCAAAAGCCCCCAAGCGGACCTTTCGGGCGTACTCGACGGTACGTACAGGCAGCCGGTTTGCGCCGGAGTCCTGCTGCGTTTCCTTGAGCACTCACCTGATCGTCACACTCGGACGTAGGCAGCAAGCGTCTCGGGAAGCAGCGGTTTCATTACGTGCACGCCCTCGACCGCGTAAGGTCGCAGCAAGGCGTTGCGCCAGAATTCCTGTTGGGGCAGTTCGGTCAAGCCAGCGAGGGCGACCAGAATCAGCACCAGAATGACCCCGCGCACGAGGCCGAACATCAAACCGAGCGAGCGGTCCACGCCACTCAAGCCGCTTGCCTGCACGATGCGGCTCAGGAGGGCATTCAACACGCTCGCCACCAGCACCACACCGATCGCCACCAGCGCAAAGGCCAGCAGCCATTGGGTCAACGCGCCACCCGGCCACGTGGACGGGATAAACGGCACGACGTAACCGACGAAGCGGCAAGCAATGAAAAAAGCCGCGATCCAGCCGATCAGCCCAAATATCTCAGACAAAAAGCCGCGCCATGTGCCGCGCAGCGCCGACAAACCGATCACCGCCATTACAGCGTAGTCGAAGGCCGTGAACATCGCTGGCTTACTGTGCAGTGCCGCTGTTCGCGCCCGACGTCAAGCCGGCCTCACGAACTTTCGCAATCGCGGCGGTGGCCGCTGCACGGTCGGCAAAGGGACCGGCGCGCAACAGCGTGAGCGTCGAGCCGTCTGCCTGCTTCCGATGTTCGGTATATGCGGGCACTCCGGCCGCTTTCAACTTGGCCGCCCAATTTCTTGCGTTGGTGTCGTTCGCGAAGGCGCCCAACTGGACCGCGAAACGACTGCCCGCCGGCGATGCCGGCGTGCCGGAATTCGCATTGGCACTGGCTGCGGCGGTGTTCGTGTCGTCCGTGCCCGGGGCCGGCGTGGTCGCGGCGCTATGGGTGACCGGCGGCGTGACCAAGGGTTTCGCGGCCGGTTTGGCCGGAGCGACGGGCGTGGCCGGCGTCGTGTTGGCCACCACGGCGGGCGCTTGCGGTTTCGCAGTAGCCGCTTTAGTGGCCGGCGCTGCTGTGCCCGTATCCGCGCTTTGCTGTTTGGTGGTACTGCCGGACTGCGCTTGCGCCGCAGCCGTAGCCGGCGCGAGACCGGAGGCGGCGAGCGATGCGTCGGGCGCAGCGGGGTTGTCGGGCGCGACACCGGCCTGCGTATCGTCATCGCCCTTCGCGAGTTTCGGCGCCGGGCGGTTCGGAATGTCGATGGAGATGTCGTTCGTGACCGGCTTGGGGTGCGAGTCGAGCACCATCGGCAGGATGACGACAGCCGCTACGACCATCGCGATCGCGCCGACGAGGCGCCGCCGCGCACGCTGCTTTTCCGGCAACGTAGGGTCGAGCAACATCGCATCGGCGTCGACCGTGCGCTCCGTGCGGCGGGTTCGCCGCTCCACGCGCTCACCACGAGCGGCCCGGGTGGAACTGGTATTTGCGCCGCGCCGTGTAGGCGCGTCGTCTTTCTTGCCGAACGAGAAAATTCCCATGAATCGCTTGGTTCGAGCCTGGCGCCCGTTCAGTGTTGCTGCGATTTACGGTAGGCCATCACGCCTGCTACCGTATAGAAACTGCCGAAAACCACGATTCTATCATTCTCTGACGCTCGTTTTAGCGCGTCTTGGTAGGCTTCTGCCGGTGTCGCGTAACGCGTCACGCTGCTATCGGTGCCGTTGTCCACGCCCTGCTCACGCAATGCCCGCTCCAGGTCTTCTGCCGAGGCGGCCCGCGGCGTCGGCAGATCGGTCACGCACCAGTGGTCGATTTCGCCCTTGAGATGCGTCAGCACGCCGGCAATATCCTTGTCGCGCATCGCGCCGAACACGGCATAGGTGTACGGGAAAAATCCCATGTTGCCGAGATTTTGCGATAGCACCGCGGCTGCGTGCGGATTGTGGCCGACATCCAGCACGATGGCAGGCTTGCCCGGCAACACCTGGAAGCGGCCTGGCAGCTCGACGTTGGCGAGGCCGAGGCGAATGTCCTGTGCCGAGACCGGCAAGCGGTCGCGTAGCGATTCGAGCCCCGCAAGCGCCGCCGAAGTGTTGATCAACTGATTCGCGCCGCGCAACGCCGGGTAAGCGAGCGCCGAGCGCCGCATGGTCGGGCCGACGTAACTCCACTGCTGACGCTCGCTACCCGCCTGGCCTTCATAGCGAAAATCGCGGCCGAACAACCACAGCTCCGCGCCGATTTTCTCGGCGTGATCGATCAGCGATTGCGGCGGCACCGGGTCCGCGCAGATCGCCGGCTTGCCCGGACGAAAAATGCCCGCTTTTTCGAAGCCGATTTTCTCGCGCGTGTCGCCGAGATATTCCGTGTGATCGATATCGATGCTGGTGATGATCGCGCAGTCCGTATCGAGGATGTTGACCGCGTCCAGACGGCCGCCAAGACCGACTTCGAAAATCACCGCGTCCAGTCCACGTGAGGCGAACAGGCTCATGATCGCCAGCGTCGTGAACTCGAAATAAGTCAGCGTGACCGGCTCTGCGAGGCTCATGCGTGCGGTCTCGACGGCTTCGAAATGCGGCAGGAGTTCGGCGTCGCTGGCCATCTCGCCGTTCACCCTCGCTCGCTCGTTGAACGACAGCAGATGCGGCGACGTATGGCAGCCAACCGTGAATCCGGATTTCAGCAGAATGGCTTCAAGGATCGCGCACGTCGAGCCCTTGCCGTTCGTGCCGCCGACCGTGATCACCGGACAGTCGAACGACAACTTCATCGCGTCGCGTACCTGGGTGATGCGCTCCAAACCCATGTCGATGCCGACCGGATGCGCGGATTCAAGGTGCGTGAGCCACGCTTCGAGGGTCGGGAATGTCGTCATGAGGTGAATCGCGAGTGAATCGGTTAAGCGGCGTTGCGAACAGGCGGTTTGTCTCGCGGTAGCCTGGCGGCGACGGCCGAGTCGTCCTGGCCTGCACCGCTGGGCACTTTATGCGCAGAAACATCGCCCGGCAGCGCAGAGAGTCGGCGCTGCGTTGCGAGACCGTGATTATCCTGGAAATGACAACGCGCCGCTTGATTGCTCACGCGGCGCGCTATTTTTACTGCTTTTATTGCCCTCTGGCGGCGGTCGCGCTTGACTAAGCACGCTCGCTCAGAAGGGCGACGTGTCGCTTATGCGACCGCATCAGCCGGCTGGTGGCTCAACAGCGCCATCAATTGCGCGATTTCTTCACGCAGCTTGCGACGGTCGATGATCATGTCGACCGCGCCCTTCGTCAGCAGGAATTCGGCGCGCTGGAAGCCTTCCGGCAGCTTCTCGCGCACGGTTTGCTCGATCACACGCGGGCCGGCAAAGCCGATCAGCGCCTTCGGCTCGGCGATCACCACGTCGCCGAGGAAGGCGAAACTTGCCGACACGCCGCCCATGGTCGGGTCGGTCAGCACGGAGATGAACGGAAGTTTGGCTTCGGCGAGCTTGGTCAGCATGGCCGTCGTCTTCGCCATCTGCATCAGCGACAACAGGCTTTCCTGCATGCGCGCACCGCCCGAAGCCGTGAAGCAGATAAACGGCACTTTCTGTTCGAGCGCGTTCTGCGCGCCGCGCGCGAAGCGCTCGCCAACCACCGAACCCATCGAGCCGCCCATGAACGAGAACTCGAAGCAGGCCACGACCACCGGCAGTGTGTGGATTGCGCCGCCCATCACGACCATGGCATCGGTTTCGTCGGTGTCGTCCATCGCCTCTTTCAGGCGATCCGGGTACTTGCGGCTGTCCTTGAACTTCAATGCATCGACCGGAACGATTTCCTGGCCGATTTCGTAGCGGCCTTCCGGATCGAGCAGGCCGTCGAGCCGCTCACGGGCGCCGATGCGCATGTGGTGGTCGCACTTCGGGCAAACGTGCAGATTAGCCTCGACGTCATTGCGATACAGCACGGCTTCGCACGACGGGCACTTGATCCACAGGCCTTCCGGAATCCCCTTGCGGTTCTTCGGGTCGGTTTGTTTGATTTTCGGCGGCAGCAGCTTATCGAGCCAGCTCATAGTGAATCCTTCTGGAGTCAACGGTCGCGCAAACGGCGGGGATCAACCCGCCGCTCACACTACAGACGACAAAAATAACTGTTATCGGGCAGTCGCGGCACCGTCGAGCGCCTCGCGCACCTCTGCGACGAAACGCGTGAGCGCTTCGGCGGCGGCTTCGGGGGCCGCCTGTTCGAGCAATTGCACGATACGGCTGCCGATCACCACGGCATCGGACACCTCGGCGACCAGACGCGCAGTTTGCGCGTCGCGGATGCCGAAACCGACGCCTACCGGCAGGGGTACGCGCGACTTGATGGCCGGGATTTTACTCGCGATGCTGGAAACGTCCAGATTTCCCGCTCCGGTCACCCCTTTCAACGATACGTAGTAGACATAGCCGCTGGCGATTTTGCCGACTTCCGCAATGCGCTCGTCCGTGGACGTGGGGGCCAGCAGAAAAATCGGATCGATACCCGAGGATCGCATCTTTTCAGCGAAGTTACGGCACTCTTCCGGCGGGTAATCGACAATCAGGACGCCGTCGACACCCGCCTCTTCCGCCGCTTTCGCAAAGGCATCGACACCCATGCGCTCGACCGGATTGGCATAGCCCATCAACACGACCGGCGTCGTGTCATTTGTCTCGCGGAAGCGCTTGACGTCGGCAATTACGCTGCGCAGCGACACGCCTTGCGCCAGGGCACGCTCGGACGACTGCTGAATGACGGGACCATCGGCCATGGGGTCGGAAAACGGCACGCCAAGTTCGATCACATCCGCGCCGCCGGCGGCGAGCGCATGCATGAACTCGACCGTGCGAGCCGGATCCGGATCACCCGCGGTCATGAACGGAATCAGACCCTTCTTACCTTGGGCGGACAGCGCGGCAAACGTATTCTTGACACGGGACATGGAAATTTCTCGGATTAAAGTCACTGCGCGGCTGCTTACCGCGCATCGCTCATTGCACTTCGGCCTGCTGCGGCGCTTTAGCCTTGGCTTTTGTCCTGGCCCGGCGTGGCAACGGCGGAGCGGCGGCGGCGCTGACGCGTTCGCGCGCTATCGCGCAGTAACTTTCATTGATCTCATAGCCGACGAATTCGCGCTGTTGGCGGGCGCAAGCGACTGCGGTGGTGCCGCTGCCCATGAACGGGTCGAGTACGCGCCCGCCCTTCGGACAAGTGGCTAACACCATGCGCTCGACGATTTCCAGAGGTTTCTGGGTCGGGTGGTCGACGCGTTCGGCATGCTGCCGATGCAATCGCGACACCGACCAGACGTCCTTCGGATTATAGCCAAGCTCCAACCACTTGCTACCCTCGAACAACTTACGCGAACGCGCCTTCTTCGTGACGGCATCGTACGGGATGCGGACGGGATCGAGATCGAAGTAGTAATCCTTCGACACCGCGAAAAAACCGATATTGTCGTGCACCGAAGTGAATCGGCGCACGGTTCCGCCCATGCTCGGCACACGCCGGTCCCAGATGATTTCGTTGATCATCGTGAGTTTTGTCTTCAGGAAGCTGAAGATTTCCGGCGCGTACTGCCAGGTGCAGAAAATGTAGAGCGAACCCGATGGCTTGAGCTTTGGAATAGCCAGTTCGAGCCAACCACGCGTCCAGGCAAGAAAATCGTCGCCGCTTCGCATGTCCGAGTCGTTGCCATAATCCTTGCCAAGCCCGTAAGGCGGATCGCACAGGATCAGGTCGATCGACCCGTCGGGAATGTTCACCACATCGGTCAGAAAATCGCGGTTCAACAGCTGAATACCGGCGGGCACCTGCGGCAACAACGTAGCCGGCACCTCGGCAGCCGATGTCCCGGCTGCCGGCGTGGTTTCAAGCGCCGGTTGCGGCTCGTCGAACTCGTCGCGCATCGTCGCGGGGCTCAGAACTGAATGCCCGATCGCTCAGCGACCGTATGCATGTCCTTGTCGCCGCGGCCCGACAGGTTGACCAGCAGGACCTTGTCCTTCGGCAGCGTCGGCGCGAGTTTCGCGGCGTAGGCCAGCGCGTGGCTGGATTCCAATGCCGGGATAATGCCCTCGATGCGACAACAGTCGTGGAACGCTTTCAGTGCTTCTTCGTCGGTGATGCCGACATATTGCGCTCGATTAATCTCTTTTAGCCACGCATGCTCGGGACCGACGCCCGGATAGTCGAGACCCGCCGAGATCGAATGCGTCTCGATGATCTGGCCGTTTTCATCCTGAAGCAGGTATGTGCGGTTGCCATGCAGCACGCCGGGGCTGCCGCCGATCAGGGAGGCAGCATGACGACCCGATTCGATGCCGTCGCCAGCCGCTTCGACGCCGATCAATTGCACCGAAGTGTCGTCGATGTACGGATAAAAGATACCCATTGCATTCGAACCGCCGCCCACGCATGCGATGACCGCATCGGGCTGACGACCGACCAGCTCCGGCATCTGAACCTTGCATTCGTCACCGATCACGCGCTGGAAGTCGCGCACCATCATTGGGTACGGATGCGGACCCGCCACCGTGCCGATGATATAGAACGTGTTTTCCACGTTGGTGACCCAGTCGCGCATGGCCTCGTTCAGCGAATCCTTCAACGTGCGCGAGCCCGATTCCACCGGCACGACGGTCGCGCCGAGCAGCTTCATGCGGTACACGTTGGCGGCCTGGCGACGCACGTCTTCCGCGCCCATGTAGACCACGCATTCCATGCCGAAGCGCGCGGCGATCGTTGCCGTGGCCACGCCATGCTGACCGGCACCGGTTTCCGCGATCACGCGCGGTTTGCCCATGCGTTTGGCCAGCAACGCCTGACCGATCACGTTATTGATCTTGTGCGCGCCCGTATGGTTCAGGTCTTCCCGCTTGAGGAAAACCTGGGCGCCGCCGAGCATCTCGCTCCAGCGCTGCGCATGATAAATCGGCGACGGACGACCGACGAAGTACTTCAACTCGCGCTCGTATTCGGCAACGAATTCAGGGTCTTTTTGATATTTCTCGTACGCGACGCGCAGTTCATCGAGCGCGTGGACCAGCGTTTCGGCGACGAACACGCCGCCAAATTGGCCGAAATGGCCTCTTTCGTCAGGCAAGTTATACATGGTGATCACTCTTCTCAGTGCGGGGCGCGGCTCGGCTGTGAGCAAACCGCACCACCAGAATCATTCGACGTCCGCCGCGCGCAGCGCGCGTACAAACGCCGCCATCCGGGCGTGATCTTTCACGCCCTTGGCGCCCGGGACTTCGATGCCGCTCGAGACATCGACCGCGTACGGGCGCACGCGATGGATCGCATCACTGACGTTTTGCGCGTTCAACCCACCACTCAAAACGGCCCGACGCGCGAGCTCTGCTGGAATAAGTGACCAATCGAAAACCTTCCCGCCGCCGCCATAGCCGTCGACATGGGTGTCGAACAAAAAGCCACTGGCAGCTGAATAGTTGAGCGCCGATTTTACCAAATCGGCCGGTTGAGTATCCGCCGCGACGCGCAAAGCGCGCAACCAAGGCAAACCCGCAACGCCGGCAAGCGTTTCGCACTGGTCCGGCGTTTCGTCGCCGTGGAACTGCAGCAGCGTGAGGCTGACGTTGCTGACCACTTCGCGAATCCAGTCCGGCGTCGCGTTGACGAACAAACCGACCACCGAGACGAACGGCGGCACGTCATGCACCAGCTCCACGGCTTGTGCGATGCTCACCGAACGCGGGCTCGGCGGATAAAACACGAGACCGATCGCGTCGGCGCCGAGCTCGATCGCGTGGGCGACGTCTTCAGGCTTCGACAATCCGCACAGTTTGATGCGCGTACGATGCGGTACGGTTTGCTGATTGGCGGCGTTGCCGGCTTCGTTCGCGAGTGGGTCGGTCGAATTCATATTTACGCTTGCTCGGTCCATACGGTACTCCACGGCACACTGCCCGTCTGCGGCGCGGGCACGGCGAATTGCTCAGGATAGCCCACTTGCGCCAGATGCAAGCCGTCCGGCATGAAGGTCGGCGCCGCGGCGTCACGGTCATGGCTTGCCAGCACCTCGGCCATCCACTCTGCCGGACGACGGCCATTCCCGACATAAACCAGACAGCCCATCAGATTGCGCACCATGTGATGCAGAAACGCGTTCGCCCGAAAGCGGAAATGGACGAAATCCCCCTGCCGCTTGATGTCGATCTGGTGCAGGTGCTTGAACGGTGTTTTCGACTGGCACTGCGAGGAGCGGAACGCCGAAAAATCATGTTCGCCGATCAGGCAGGCGGCAGCGGCTTGCATTGCTTCGACATCGAGCGGCGTGTGCACCCAGCCGGCCCGCGTCGCCAGCATCGGCGAGCGCACCGGGTGAACGTAGAGGACGTAGTAGTAGGTGCGCTCGAATGCCGAAAAGCGTGCGTGGAACGCGTCGGGCATCGGCTTCGCCCATTGCACTGCGATCGTCCTGGGCAAAAACGCGTTGGTGCCGCGTACCCAGGAGCTGTCCGTGCGGTCGAGTTCGGTATCGAAATGCACGACCTGGCCGAGGCCATGCACGCCGGTATCCGTGCGGCCCGCCACCACCGTGCTCACGGGCGTGCGCGCGAACTCGCGCAGCGCCCGTTCCAGTTCGTCCTGCACGGTGTTGCGATGCGGTTGCGACTGCCAACCAAAAAACGCCGAGCCGTCGTACTGGACGCCCAGTGCAATCCGCTTCACGACAACGGGGCGAGGGTCGAGAGCAACGCGCGCGCTTCGGTACGCGTAGCCGGATCGTTCGCCTCGATCACTTCGTTGATGAGCGCACGCGCGCCGGACAGGTCACCGAGTTCGATGTATTCGGCAGCGAGGTCGAGCTTGTTACGGGCGATGCGGCCGAGATCGGCCGTGGTGAACACCGGCAACGGCTGAGCCGGGCTCGGCGGCAACTCCAAATCGAAGTCGAGTTTCAGCGCGCCGAAGCCGGCCGCGCCAAAGCCGGCCGCGCCGAAGCGACCCGCACCGAGACCCGCGACAGCCGCGTGACCTGCGGTGCCGGCGTCGATTTCGTCGGCGATGTGCGGGAAATCGTCGGGATCGTGCGGCGCGACAGCCTGTTGCGCCGTCGTTTCCGGCGATACAACCGGCTGCGTCGTCAGCGAGACGGGCGCGTGTACGTTGTCGGCGTCTGTTTCAATGCGCGGCGGCAAGGGCATGTCGAGGCTACCGAACGCGTCGACGGCGTCGCGCGGGAATTCGGTCGGCGCGGAGACGGCGGGTTCAGCTTGCGCGACGGGTATCGGCTCGGGCAGCGGAGTTATATCGGACGTGACCGTCGCAGCGTGGTGCGGCGGCTCGTGAGTCGGCTGATAAAACGGTTCGCCATGCGCGAGGTCCTGATGCTGCGGTTGATCCAGATGCGTCAAAGGCACCGCGGGCGCGGATGTGTCAGGGACCGGATGGGCCGACGCATCGGTGTACGGTTGAGCGAACGGTTCAGCCGCGCGCGGTTCGACGTGATGAGGCGTGAAATCGAGAACCGGCACGGGGGTGTGCGGATAGGTTTGCGACTCGGTCGACGGCTCTGACGGGACTTCGTCGTCCCATTGCAAAGAGTGCGAGGGGCCGGCTTCCGGGTCGGCTTCGTTGAGCGGTTCGAGCGACGTCAGCGGCAACGCCTCGGCGCCGAGCTCCGCTGCGGCGGCGAGGCTCGCAGCCGTGGTCGCACCGTCGAATTGCTCATGATGAGCCGTGGGAAGCGGTTCGATCGCCGCGGGCGACTGTGTAGGCTCGATTGCCTCAAGCGCCGCCGGCCGCTCGTGCCAGACGTCTCCGTGTTGGGACGAGCCTGGTTCTTGTGCAGGCTCGGCCAAATGGCCAGCGGCCTCGCGTTCAGCTGCGGTGTTTTCGGCCGCCGCCCGCGTCGCCGCCAAGCGTTCCGCCTCGGCTTTGGCGGCTGCTTCATGTTCGGCATCAGCGTTTGCTGCGGCGTGACGGTCCGCTTCGGCTTTGGCTGCCACTTCATGTTCCGCCTCAGCCTTCGCTGCCGACTCTCGTTCCAGCTCAGCCTTCGCGGCCGCTTCCCGTTCGGCATCAGCGTTTGCTGCGGCGTGACGGTCCGCCTCGGCTTTGGCCGCCGCTTCCCGTTCCCGCTCAGCCTTCGCCGCCGCTTCCCGTTCCACCTCAGCCTTCGCTGCCGCCTCGCGACGAAGTTCAGCTTCGCGTTCCGCTGCTACACGCTCAGCCGACTCACGGGCCGCTGCTTCACCTTCTGCGGCTTCACGTTCAGCCGCCGCTCGAGCTGCGGCATGCTGCACCGCGGCGTCATCATTCACCTGGTCCGATACCGACCGAACCGGGGTTTCATCGTGCGACGGAGCGACGTTCTGCGAGTCTGCCAGGCGCGCGGATGCGGCTGCTTCGTCGCTAGCCAACGCTGCTTCATCCTCCGCATTCTGACGCCGACGTCGCCGCATACGCAGTGCCGCCAGCAGCACGACCAGTGCCGCGCCCACCGCCGCCGCAATGCTCAACTCGTTCTGCGACAGGCCCGCGACAGTCGGCGATGCCGCGACGGTCGCGCCGCCATGACCCGGCACGCTCGCCGCCGGGGACGCGCCAGCCATCGGCTGTGCGCCGTTGTTCGGCGCAGTACCGCTCGCCGCCGACGTGCCGCCGATGCCGTGCTTCTGCAACTCCATCAACACGCGGTTCTTCAGCGCAAGCAATTGCTGCAAGCTGGACACTTGCACGCGTGGCTGCGAAGCCGTCTGCGTACCAGCTGCCCCGGAGACAGGCGCCGACGCGCCGCCAACCGGCTCGCTGGCAGAAGGCTGAATCGATCCCGTCCATTCGTGCGTGCCGCTAGCCGGCGACGCAGCCGCTTGCGAGCCCGCCACGGGCGTTGACGCAGCCGCACCACCTCCGGCCGCGACCGAACTGGCTGAAGCCGCTGCGCCGGTCTCCGCAGCGCCGCTGGCCGCTCCGGATACGGCGGGCGTTGCCGGCGCTGCCGCGTGAGCCGCCGCACTGGCTGCACTGGCCGCCGAAGCCGCCGCCGCATTGACTTGCGCGACGCCGCTGGCGGCACCCGTTGCAGCGACAGCCGCAGCCGCAGCGGTCGTCGTGGTGGCAGCCGGAGCCGCAGCCGCCGCCGAGGTCGCCGCCGGTGCCGAGGCAGCCGCCACGTCGGACGCAGGCGCGCCGGTCGCATCCAGCGCCGGCACCGTCAACACGGCGCCGAGACGCATCCGGCTCGGATCGTGGCTCATGAAAGCGCTCGGGTTCGCATCGAACAGCGCGCGTGAAGCGCGTGCGAGCGTCGCCCGATCGTGCGACTGGGTCACGGCGATCGCCACGTCGTTCAACGACTGGCCGGGCCGCACCGTCACCTGACTACCGGCGGTGTACGAAGCGGACGCCGCATCCGGCGCGCTCGCGGCCGTGGCCGGCGCCGCCATCGCATTGCCGGCGCCCGTGGCAGCCAGCGCGAAAGCCAAAGCAACCGCTGCCGTCAGACGGTTCGCACCGTGTTGCGCGAACATCGCCCGAAGGGAAGTGAATCGAAGGTTCATCGGGACTCCAGGCGCGTTAGCACGCAGCCCTTTTTTGCGGTTGGAAAGAGACAAGATATTCGGAGCACACAATGAAAAAAGCGCCGCGCAAGCGCGACGCTTCTTGAGTTTTCTACGCGTCGTGAGCGCGTAGTTTACTTTACTTGTCGAGCACAATGCGAAGCATACGACGCAGCGGTTCTGCCGCGCCCCACAGCAGCTGATCGCCGACCGTGAACGCCGACAGATATTCACCGCCCATCGCCAGTTTGCGCACGCGGCCGACCGGCACCGTCAGCGTGCCCGTCACCACCGCCGGGGACAGATCGCGCATCGACGCTTCGCGCTCGTTCGGCACGACCTTGACCCAGTCGTTGCCCGACGCGAGGATATCGTTCACTTCGTCCAGCGGCACGTCCTTGTTCAGCTTGATGGTCAGCGCCTGCGAGTGGCAGCGCATGGCGCCGATCCGCACGCACAGACCGTCGACCGGAATCGAACCCGGCGTGCCCATGGCGGGCTTGCCGAGAATCTTGTTGGTTTCGGCCCCGCCCTTCCATTCCTCTTTCGACATGCCGTTGCCGAGATCCTTATCGATCCACGGAATCAGCGAGCCGGCGAGCGGCACGCCGAAGTTGTCGGTCGGCATACGGTCGCTGTTCATGGCCGACAGCACGCGACGGTCGATATCCAGAATCGCCGACGACGGATCAGCCAGATCTTCTTTCGCCGCACCATAAAGCGTGCCCATCTGCTGCAGCAGCTCACGCATGTTTTGCGCGCCCGCGCCCGAAGCGGCCTGATACGTCATGGCCGTCATCCAGTCGACGAGATTTTCGCGGAACAGACCGCCGAGCGCCATCAGCATCAGGCTGACCGTGCAGTTGCCGCCGATGAAATTCTTCTGGCCCTTGACCAGCGCGTTCTTGATCACGTCGAGGTTGACCGGATCGAGAATGATGACCGCGTCGTCCTTCATGCGCAGCGATGAAGCCGCGTCGATCCAGTAACCGTTCCAACCCGCTGCGCGCAGCTTCGGGAACACGTCGTTCGTGTAGTCACCGCCCTGGCAGGAGATGATCACTTCGCACCTCTTCAGGTCTTCGATGCTTGTCGCATCTTTGAGCTTGGTCTCGTTTTTGGCGAACGACGGCGCGTTGCCGCCCGCGTTGCTGGTGCTGAAAAACACCGGTTCGATCAAGTCGAAATCGCCTTCCTGCTGCATACGTTGCATCAGGACGCTGCCGACCATACCGCGCCAACCTACGAGACCTACGTTCATGACTTCATACCCTTCGAGTGGAAACTTCCCCGCATCTTTGCCCGCAGTGACCGCGCGGGGAAGATGAGCGGGCACGACGGACGATCAGCGTTTCGTGATCGTTTTCGGGGTAATCGTTTTGGTGGTGGTAATGGCGAGCTCAACCACACGGGCCGTTTTGCCGTGCAGTTTCGAAATCGAGGAGATTTGAGCCAGTTGTGCCATCGCTACAATATACACGAAAACCGGAATCTAACGACGTCAATGTCCGCCGTGATCGTCCGTATTACGCGTGAATTGGCCTATTTAAAGGCCAATTCACGTTTTAAAGGCCGTTTGAAGACCTGACTACCGCTTGGCCCGCGCGCGTTTTTACAGCGCTGCGACGACTGCGTCGCCCATCGCCACGGTACCGACCTGCTTGCAACCCGGCGTCAGGATATCGCCCGTGCGAAGGCCTTGTTCAAGCACCTTTTTCACTGCGGTCTCGATGCGGTCCGCCTGCTCCGCCTTGTTCAGCGAATAGCGCAACATCATCGCGGCCGAGAGGATGGTGGCCAGCGGATTCGCCACGCCCTTGCCGGCGATGTCCGGTGCGGAACCGTGCGACGGCTCGTACAAGCCCTTGTTGTTCTTGTCGAGCGAAGCCGACGGCAACATGCCGATCGAGCCCGTGAGCATGGCCGCTTCGTCGGACAGAATGTCGCCGAACATGTTGCCGGTGACGACCACGTCGAATGCCTTCGGCGCCTTCACCAACTGCATGGCCGCATTGTCGACGTACATGTGCGACAACTCGACGTCCGCGTATTCCTTCGACACGTCGATCATCACGTCGCGCCAGAATTGCGACGTTTCGAGCACGTTGGCCTTGTCCACGCTAGTCAGCTTTTTCTGACGCTTTTGCGCGGCCTGAAACGCGACGTGCGCGATGCGGCGCACCTCGGGTTCCGAATAACGCATCGTGTCAAAGCCCTCTTTCGCGCCGGCGAACAGACCGTCCGGTGCTTCACGCACGCCGCGCGGCGCGCCGAAGTAAATGTCGCCGTTCAATTCGCGCACGATCAGGATGTCGAGACCGGAAACGATCTCTTCCTTCAACGACGAAGCGCCGGTGAGTTGCGGATAGCAGATCGCCGGACGGAAGTTGGCGAACAGTTGCAGGTGCTTGCGCAGACCGAGAATCGCCTGCTCGGGACGCAGCGCGCGCTCCAGGCTGTCGTACTTCCAGTCGCCGACAGCGCCGAACAGGATCGCGTCGGCTTCCTTCGCCAGCGCGAGCGTCGAGTCGGGCAGCGGGTGACCCTTTGCTTCGTAGCCCGCGCCGCCAACCGGCGCTTCTTCGAGCTCGAACTTTTCGCCGAGCACGTTCAGGACCTTGAGGGCTTCCTTGACGATTTCGGGACCGATGCCGTCGCCCGGCAAGACTGCGATCTTCATGCGAATTCCTTGGTGTTTTCTTCGAGACCTTTCAAGCGGGAAACAGCCAGCGAGCCTTCAGCCCGCCAGCCTTTATCCGACGATGCGGTGAGCCAGCCAAGGCTGCTTCGCGATCCGCTCGGCTTCGAACTGGCGAATCTTGTCGGCGTGACGCAGCGTGAGAGCGACGTCGTCGAAACCGTTCAGCAGGCAGTACTTGCGGAACGCGGCGACGTCGAACGGATACTCCGTACCGCCATCCGACGTGCGCACGACTTGTGCGTCCAGGTCGACGGTCAGCTGGAAGCCGTTGAACGCGTACGTTTCGTTGAACAGGTGCTCGACTTGCTGTTCGGTCAGCGGAATCGGCAGCAGGCCGTTCTTGAAGCAGTTGTTATAGAAAATGTCGGCGAAGCTTGGCGCGATGATCGCGCGGAAACCGTATTGCTGCAGCGCCCACGGCGCGTGCTCACGCGAGCTGCCGCAACCGAAGTTCTCGCGCGCCAGCAGCACCGAAGCGCCCTGATAACGCGGCTGGTTCAGCACGAAATCCGGATTCAGCGGACGCTTCGAATTGTCCTGACCCGGCTCGCCGTGGTCGAGATAACGCCATTCGTCGAACGCATTCGGACCGAAGCCCGTGCGCTTGATCGACTTCAGGAATTGCTTCGGAATGATCGCGTCCGTGTCGACGTTTGCGCGATCGAGCGGCGCCACGACGCCGGTGTGTACGATGAATTTATCCATGACGCTTGAGCCTGTTTCAAGACCGGGCGATGCGCGTGACGGCCGGAAAGCCGTCCGGCGCAGCGCCGGCAAAAATCAAAAACCGCTTATTTATCAGCGTGATTGCTGATCGAATTGCCGAGGTGCGACATGTCCTCGCCGAATCCGTGCACCGTGTTGCAGCCGGCCAGACCGAGCAATAGCCCAGCCAGGGTACCGAGCGCGAAGCGGCGCAATAGAGTGGTGCGATTCATGTTCTTCATCATGCGGGTTTATCCAAGCTTGCGAATATCGACGAAATGCCCTTCGATGGCCGCAGCCGCAGCCATCGCGGGGCTCACGAGGTGGGTACGGCCACCGGCGCCCTGACGACCTTCGAAATTACGATTCGACGTAGACGCGCAACGCTCGCCCGGATCGAGCCGGTCGGCGTTCATCGCGAGACACATCGAGCAACCGGGTTCACGCCATTCAAAACCGGCATCGGTAAAGACCTTGTCGAGTCCCTCACGTTCCGCCTGCGCCTTCACCAGACCCGAACCCGGCACAACCATGGCCAGACGGATAGTCGATGCGACGCGGCGACCCAGCTTCTTCACGACGTAAGCCGCGGCGCGAATGTCTTCAATGCGCGCGTTGGTGCACGACCCGATGAAGATTTTATCCGGCTTGATCGACTCGATCGGCGCATTGGGTTCGAGCGCCATGTACTTCAGCGCGCGTTCCATCGCATCGCGCTTGACCGGATCTTTCTCGCGTTCCGGATCCGGCACGCGACCGTCCACCGCCGTGACCATTTCCGGCGACGTGCCCCACGTGACTTGCGGCACGATTTCCGCAGCGTTCAACTCGACCACGCGATCGAATTGCGCACCGTCGTCCGACTTGAACTGCTTCCAGTATTCGACCGCGTGATCCCACTCCACGCCTTCCGGCGAGTACGGGCGACCCTTCAGGTATTCGATCGTGGTGTCGTCGACGGCGACCATGCCGGCGCGCGCGCCCGCTTCGATCGCCATGTTGCAGACCGTCATACGGCCTTCCATGGACAACGAACGAATCGTCGAGCCGCCGAATTCGATCGCGTAGCCGGTGCCGCCCGCCGTACCGATCTTGCCGATGATGGCGAGCACGATGTCTTTCGCGGTACAACCGCGCGGCAGCGGGCCTTCGACCTTCACCAGCATGTTCTTGCTCTTCTTCTGCAAGAGCGTTTGCGTGGCCAGCACGTGCTCGACTTCCGACGTACCGATGCCGTGCGCGAGCGCGCCGAAGGCGCCGTGCGTGGACGTGTGCGAGTCGCCGCAGACGATCGTCATGCCCGGCAACGTAGCGCCCTGCTCCGGCCCGATGATGTGCACGATGCCCTGGCGCAGGTCGTTCATCTTGAACTGCGTGATGCCGTAGGCGTCGCAGTTCGAATCGAGCGTATCGACTTGCAGCTTCGAGACCGGATCGGCGATGCCGTGGCTGCGGTCCGTGGTCGGCACGTTGTGGTCGGAGACCGCCAGGTTCGCGCTGATGCGCCACACCGGACGCTTAGCCAGCTTCAGGCCTTCGAACGCCTGCGGGCTGGTGACTTCGTGCAGCAGGTGACGGTCGATATAAAGAATCGTCGTACCGTCGTCTTCCGTGTGGACCACGTGCGTGTTCCACAATTTGTCGTAGAGAGTCTGTGCCATGGTATGCGAGGGTAGTATTGACTGCGGGCTGACCGTGTCGGTCGATTATGCCACGCAGAACTCCGCTTTGGGCCGCTCATCCATCGAAAAAACCGATAAAAAACAGGGAGTTGGGTGGTAGTGCCGATACCTGTATCGGCGTTACCCGGCAACGGCGGCGTCGTTTGCGAGACGCTGCTGAGCCCGCCAATCGATGATGCGCCGCAAAGCAAAACGCCCCAACGGCGAACCCGTTGGGGCGTTTTTCAACAACCTGCTTCCGCGCTATGAGCTACGCAGATTCAAACCCGATCAACGTTGCGAGATCGGCTTGGCTTCACGCTCCGTGTCGCCAACGAACAGCTGACGCGGACGGCCAATCTTCTGTTCCGGATCGGCGATCATTTCGTTCCACTGTGCAATCCAGCCGACCGTACGTGCCATCGCGAAGATACACGTGAACATCGACGTCGGAATGCCCAGTGCGCGCTGCACGATGCCCGAGTAGAAGTCGACGTTCGGGTACAGCTTGCGCGACACGAAGTACTCGTCTTCCAGCGCGATCTTTTCCAGTGCCATCGCGAGCTTGAACAGCGGGTCGTCATGCAGACCCAGCTCTTCCAGCACTTCGTGGCAGGTTTCGCGCATCAGCTTCGCACGCGGATCGTAGTTCTTGTACACGCGGTGACCGAAGCCCATCAGCTTCACGCCCGAATTCTTGTCCTTCACCTGCTTGATGAACTCAGGAATGTTGTCGACCGAGCCGATTTCTTCCAGCATGTTCAGTGCGGCTTCGTTCGCACCACCGTGCGCCGGGCCCCACAAACAGGCGATACCGGCCGCGATACACGCAAACGGATTTGCACCCGACGAACCCGCCAGACGCACCGTCGAGGTCGACGCATTCTGTTCGTGATCCGCGTGCAGGATAAGAATCCGGTCCAGCGCGCGCACCAGCACGTCGTTGACCTTGTACTCTTCGCACGGGTTCGAGAACATCATGTGCATGAAGTTCGCGCTGTACGACAGATCGTTCTTCGGGTACGCAAACGGCTGACCGATGCTGTACTTGTACGCCATCGCGACCAGCGTCGGCAGCTTCGCGATCATGCGAATCGCCGACACTTCACGGTGACGCGGATTGCTGATGTCGAGCGAGTCGTGATAGAACGCCGACAGCGCGCCGACTGCGGCGACCAGAATCGCCATCGGATGCGCGTCGCGACGGAAACCACGGAAGAAGAAGTGCATTTGCTCATGCACCATCGTGTGGTTCGTGACCGTCTTCACGAATTCGTCTTTCTGCTGCTGGTTCGGCAGTTCGCCCTTCAGCAACAGATAGCAGGTTTCGAGGAAGTCAGCGTTTTGCGCGAGGTTGTCGATCGGGTAGCCGCGATACAGCAGCTCGCCCTTGTCGCCGTCGATGTAGGTGATGGCCGAATTGCACGCCGCCGTCGACATAAAGCCCGGGTCGTACGTGAATTTGCCGGTCTGGCCGTACAGTTTGCGGATGTCGATCACGTCCGGGCCGAGAGTGCCCTTGTAAATCGGCATTTCAACGCTCGGCGAATTGTCGCTGAACGATAGCGTGGCTTTAACATCTGACGGGGTCATAGCACATCCTCAATCGAAGTATGGAAACGGGGTTTCGATAATTGCACGCCTGGGACTACGGACTCGCGGCGCTCAAGCGTTGCGCAGCAGCTCCAGCACCCGAATCACATCCGGGTCGGCAAGCTCGCCTTCCGGTTCCTTGCGTGCCAGCAGCAAGTCCATCAGGTCGTTATCGCTCAGCTCGAGCAGGCGCGTGAGTGCGCCCACATCTGCATCGCTGAGGTCATGCTCATATCGGCCGAAAAAACGTTCAAAGATCAGATCGTTTTCCAGCAGGCCCCGCCGGGCGCGCCAGCGAAGGCGCGCCCGGCGGAGAGGGTCGGACTGATGCGGTGTTTCGTCCATCTCAGACAGCGCGGCGAACCATCAATTCCTTGATCTTGCCAATCGCCTTGGTCGGGTTCAGGCCCTTCGGGCAAACGTCGACGCAGTTCATGATGGTATGGCAACGGAACAGACGGTACGGATCTTCCAGGTTGTCGAGGCGCTCACCCGTCGCTTCGTCACGGCTGTCCGCGATGAAACGGTAGGCTTGCAACAGACCCGCCGGGCCGACGAACTTGTCCGGATTCCACCAGAAGCTCGGGCACGAGGTCGAGCAGCTGGCGCACAGGATACATTCGTACAGACCGTCGAGCTCGTCGCGTTCTTCCGGCGACTGCAGACGTTCCTTTTCCGGCGGCGGCGTATCGTTGATCAGGTACGGCTTGATCGAGTGATACTGGTTGAAGAACTGCGTGAAGTCGCAGATCAGGTCGCGCACGACCGGCAGACCCGGCAGCGGACGCAGCACGATCTTTTGCGGCAGGTCGTTCATGTTCTGCAAGCAGGCCAGACCGTTCTTGCCGTTGATGTTCATCGCGTCCGAACCGCACACGCCTTCACGGCACGAACGACGGAACGACAAGGTTTCGTCGACTGCTTTCAGCTTGAGCAGGGCGTCGAGCAACATGCGTTCGTGCGAGTCGATGTCGATCTCGTACGTTTGCATGCGCGGCGCTGCGTCCTTGTCCGGGTCGTAGCGGTAAATTTCAAATGTACGCTTTGCCATTTCTGAATTCCTTTGACTTGTGCCTTAGAAGGTCCGCGCTTTCGGCGGAACCGATTCGACCGTCAGCGGTTGCATGTGAACCGGCTTGTAGTCGAGGCGGTCGCCTTCGCTGAACCACAGCGTATGACGCATCCAGTTTTCGTCGTCGCGATGCTCGAAGTCGTTCTGCGCGTGCGCGCCACGGCTTTCCTTGCGCGCTTCAGCGGAAACCATCGTGGCACGCGCCACTTCGATCAGGTTCGCCACTTCCAGCGCTTCGATGCGCGCCGTGTTGAACACCTTCGACTTGTCCTTCAGATGGATGTTGTCGACACGCTCAGCCACTTCGCGGATACGCTCGACGCCTTCGGCCAGCAGCGCCGACGTACGGAACACGCCGGCATGCGCCTGCATCGTGCCGCGAATGTCGTTGGCAACCGCTTGCGCGTACTCACCCGAGGACGAGTTGTCGAGCTTGGCCAGACGCGCCAGCGAGAAATCGGCGGCGTCGGCCGGCAGCGGCTTGTGCTCCTTGATTTCCCTCACGTGCTTGACGATGTGGTTACCGGCCGCGCGGCCGAACACCACCAGGTCGAGCAGCGAGTTCGTGCCGAGACGGTTTGCACCGTGCACCGACACGCACGAGCATTCGCCCACTGCGTAGAAACCGTTGACCGGCACTTCGTGACCCTGCGACGTACCCACGACCTGGCCGTTGATGTTCGTCGGAATGCCACCCATCTGATAGTGGATGGTCGGCACGACCGGGATCGGCTCTTTAATGCAATCGACGTTCGCGAACTTCATCGCGATTTCGCGGATCGACGGCAGACGCTTCATGATCGTCTCGGCGCCGATGTGCGACAGGTCGAGCAGCACGTGATCCTTGTTCGGACCCACGCCACGGCCTTCCTTGATTTCCTGGTCCATCGAACGCGAAACGAAGTCGCGCGGCGCCAGATCCTTCAGCGTCGGTGCGTAGCGTTCCATGAAACGCTCGCCGTTCGAGTTGCGCAGAATGCCGCCTTCGCCGCGCACGCCTTCGGTAATCAGCACGCCCGCGCCGGCCACGCCGGTCGGGTGGAATTGCCAGAATTCCATGTCTTGCAGTGCGATGCCCGAACGCGCAGCCATGCCCAGGCCGTCACCGGTGTTGATGAACGCGTTGGTCGATGCCGCGAAGATCCGGCCTGCGCCGCCCGTAGCGAACAGCGTGGTCTTGCCTTCGAGGATGTAGACGTCGCCGGTTTCCATTTCCAGCGCGGTCACGCCGAGCACGTCGCCTTCGGCGTCGCGGATCAGATCCAGCGCCATCCATTCGACGAAGAACTGCGTCTTGGCTTCGACGTTTTGCTGGTACAGCGTGTGCAGCAGCGCGTGACCGGTACGGTCAGCCGCCGCGCAAGCGCGTTGCACCGGCTTTTCGCCGTAGTTGGCCGTGTGGCCGCCGAACGGGCGCTGATAGATCGTGCCGTCGGCGTTACGGTCGAACGGCATGCCCATGTGTTCGAGTTCGTAGACAGCGTTCGGTGCTTCGCGGCACATGAACTCGATCGCGTCCTGGTCGCCGAGCCAGTCGGAGCCCTTGATCGTGTCGTAGAAGTGGTAGTGCCAGTTGTCTTCGCTCATGTTGCCGAGCGAAGCGCCGATGCCCCCTTGAGCCGCCACCGTGTGCGAACGCGTCGGGAACACCTTGGACAGCACGCAGACCGACAGACCGGCGCGCGCGAGTTGCAGCGAAGCGCGCATTCCCGAGCCGCCTGCGCCGACGATGACCACGTCGAACTTGCGACGCGGCAGAGAATTCTTGATTGCAGCCATTCTTTTACACTCTCCAGAGAATCTGCGCAGCGTAGCCCGCACAGGCGAGCAGCCAGACGATCGTCAGTGCCTGCAGGAACAGGCGCATGCCAACGGGCTTCACATAGTCCATCCAGATGTCGCGGATACCGACCCACGCGTGGTAGAACAGCGAAAGCAGCGTGACGAACGTGGCGAGCTTCATCCATTGCGTCGCGAAGATCGACGCCCAGCCGTCATACGAAAAGTCATGCGCGCCGAAGAACCAGGCGAGCAGGATGACGGTGTAGACCGCCATGATGGCGGCGGTAATGCGCTGGGCGAGCCAGTCGCGCAGACCGTAATGTGCGCCGACAACGAGACGCTTCGGACCGATTCGGTTATTAGCTGCCATTTTTTTAGAATGCTCCGAAGAGTTTGAGCGCAAAAGCGATCGTCAGAAGCGACGAAACGACCAGCACGACGATGGAAGTTTGCTTGCCCTTCTCTTTGGTCGTGAGGCCATGGCTCGTGTCCATGATCAGGTGACGCACGCCAGCGCAGAAGTGGAACAGGAAGGCCCACGCGAGAACGAGCGTGATGAGCTTGACGACGATATTGGAGAGGAAACCCTTGAAGACTTCGAAGCTGAGTTCAGAAGTCAGGCTCTGATCGAAGAGGTACAGCAGGAACGGAAGAAAAACAAAAAGCAGCAAACCGCTTACGCGGTGCAAGATGGATACTCGCCCCGCTAGCGGGAGACGGTATGCCGTCAAAATCTGCCCGATACCGATGTTCCGGAATTCCGGCCTCGGTTTTTTTACGGCTTCAGCCATGCTAGACCCCTACTATGTAGTCACACTAATCCGCAATTTTAGCGCCTTTTTATATCGCGCTGCAGCGAAAACCACCACAGGTCCGTGACAGCACGCGCGATAAAGACGCCTTCAAACAGGCGCGGGTGTGGGACGCCGCGCCTTTTTTAAGCTCATTCAGCTTAGGTCGTTCTGATAGTAATACCCAGTTGTGACATACCAACCGCGGCGTACTTCAACCGGCCGGTCACCATATGTATAGGACACGCGCTCGACCGACAGCAGCGGGAAACCGGCGGGCACATGCAGCAGATCGGCCACCGACGGCTCGGCCGCGACCGCGCGAATTTTCTCCGTCGCGCGAATCATGCGCGTGCCGAATTCCGTCTCGAACATCGCGTACAGCGGACCTTTGTATTCCGACAGTCGCTCGAGCGTGAGCCCGCGGAACACCGCCCCGGGCAGCCAGATTTCGTCGAGTACCGTGACTTCGCCGTCGAACTGCAGCAAACGCTTGATCAGCACGACCGGATCGGCCGGTTTGAGATCGAGTTGCCGGGCGATGTCCGCCGAAGCGCGCATGCGCCGGCATTCAAGCAGGCGGCTGACGTGCGGATGCTCGGCACCGTCATCGGCCAGTAATCTGAGGAAGCGAAACTGGGCGCGGTCTTCGTTGTGCGTTGCAACAAACGTACCCTTGCCCTGACGACGAACCAGCAGGTTGTCGGCGGCCAGTTCATCGATCGCTTTACGCACCGTGCCCTGACTGACCTTGAATCTTCCGGCCAATTCGACTTCACTAGGAATGATCTCGCCGGGCTTCCACTCACCGCTTTCGAGACTCTGCGTAATCAACCCCTTGATCTGCTGATACAAGGGGCTGAAAGTCGGCGACGTAGCGGGGGCGGCAGCGGGTACACCTTCGCCTGCGGCGCCTTGGCCGTTCGGATTCGTGGTGTTCGCCGGGTTCGAATTCATGCGCGCATTTCATCATAAAGGGCTGGGGCGCGTCTAGGGTTTTCCCCGCAATAGATATGTCTTATATAAGACATAAGATAATGTTGACTTTGTGTCTGACGACTCCTACACTCCTTGTCGAGCAAGGGTTTGCGGGTTTTTCGACGGCTGTTCAGGCAGTCCCGCGACGCACCGGCAGCCACTCTGCACCATGCTGTTCCCACGCAGTTCAGGTTTCGATTTCGCCGCCATTCGTTGGTCTGACGCTTGCCGAAACGCGCTGTTTGCAGGAGCCCGCACCGTGCAGCGGCTACCTGGCGTTTCGATGCTCCGCTCCCGCTCGGCAATACAGGTTTCCGGCATGGCGGTCATACCGCAGCGCGCCGCTCGGCCTCCGTATTAAGGGGTCGTCCGCGAACAGTGATTTCCGCCGTGTTTCACAACGCTTCGCTGAACGCGCATATAGAATGGCGTTTTCCCTAGCGTCTAACGCATCGTCCTGGAGATTTCTCAATGGCTAAGCCCGCAAAGCGCGTTGCCGTCACCGGCGCCGCAGGTCAAATCGCTTACTCCCTGCTGTTCCGCATCGCCAATGGCGATCTGCTCGGCAAGGATCAGCCGGTTATCCTGCAATTGCTCGACCTGCCGCAAGCGCAAGGCGCCGTCAAAGGCGTCGTGATGGAACTGGATGATTGCGCATTCCCGCTGCTGTCGGGCGTCGTGATCACCGACGACCCCAAGGTTGCATTCAAGGACGCCGACGTGGCCCTGCTGGTCGGCGCGCGTCCGCGTTCGAAAGGCATGGAGCGTAAGGACCTGCTGTCCGCCAACGCTGAAATCTTCACGGTGCAGGGCAAGGCGCTGAACGACGTCGCCAGCCGCGACGTGAAGGTGCTGGTCGTGGGCAACCCGGCTAACACGAACGCCTACATCGCGATGAAGTCGGCACCGGATCTGCCGAAGAAGAACTTCACGGCCATGCTGCGTCTGGACCACAACCGCGCACTGTCGCAACTGGCGGCCAAGTCGGGCAAGCCGGTCGCTTCGATCGAAAAGCTGGCTGTGTGGGGCAACCACTCGCCGACGATGTACCCGGACTTCCGCGTGGCAACGGCTGAAGGTCAAGACCTGACCAAGCTGATCAACGACGAAGAATGGAACCGCAACACGTTCATCCCGACCGTCGGCAAGCGCGGCGCAGCGATCATCGAAGCGCGCGGCCTGTCGTCGGCAGCGTCGGCGGCGAATGCTGCGATCGACCACGTGCGTGACTGGGTGCTCGGCACGAACGGCAAGTGGGTCACGATGGGTATCCCGTCGGACGGCACGTATGGCATTCCGGAAGACATCATCTACGGTGTGCCGGTTACGTGCGAAAACGGCGAATACAAGCGTGTGGAAGGCCTGGAAATCGACGCATTCTCGCGCGAGAAGATGGACGGCACGCTGAACGAACTGCTGGAAGAGCGCGAAGGCGTTCAACACCTGCTCGGCTAATCGCCTGATGCAGACGAACCGGAACTCCGTAGCTTTATCGCGGCGGGTTCCGGTTTTTTACGTGCGAATGCCGCTGTTCGCATCTGATCCGAGCGCGTTTTGCGTGGCCGCTTTAACGGCCACACAGAATCCGCCCGAATCCGATTCATCTCAACACTACCCACGCCCCTGACGCCGAAGATGCGCGCCCTCACCCCCGCCGAAGTGCTGTTTGACGGCGAAGTGCCGCCCGCTGTGCTGCCTGCCTGCGATCACTACGCCGGCAGCGAAAAGTTGATGCTGAAATCGCTCTCGTTGCAGCAGCAGTTGGGGCCGGTGTTCGACATCACGCTCGATTGCGAAGACGGCGCACAGGTTGGCCGCGAGGCGGAACACGCGGAGCTGGTCGCGTCGCTGCTCGGTAGCGAGCACGACCGCTTCGGCCGGGTTGGTGTGCGGATTCACGACTTCGATCACGCGCATTGGCGCGACGACGTCCGTCTCATTCTGCGCGCCGCGAAGCGAGCGCCTGCTTACATCACTCTGCCGAAGATCCGCAACGTCCCCGACGCCGCCGAAATGGTCGCGTTCATCGAGGCCACGCGGCGCGAACTCGGCGTCGCGCAACCGGTGCCGGTGCAACTGCTGGTCGAAACACATGGTGCGCTTGCGCGGGTGTTCGATCTGGCCGCGCTGCCGGGCGTCGAGGCGCTGAGCTTCGGCCTGATGGACTTCGTCTCCGCGCATAACGGCGCGATCCCCGATACCGCCATGCGCTCGCCCGGCCAGTTCGATCATCCGCTGGTGCGTCGCGCGAAGCTGGAAATCTCGGCCGCCTGCCATGCGTACGGCAAGGTGCCGTCGCACAACGTCAGCACCGAAGTGCGCGACATGAGCGTGGTCGCGAACGACGCCACGCGCGCCCGCAACGAATTCGGCTACACGCGCATGTGGAGCATCCACCCGGCGCAGATCGAGGCGATCGTCACCGCCTTTGCGCCGCGCGATGAAGAGATCGCCACGGCCACAGAAATTTTGCTCGCCGCGCAGTCCGCCCAATGGGGACCGACGCGCCATCACGACACGCTGCACGACCGCGCCAGCTACCGCTATTACTGGTCGGTGCTGAGTCGGGCGCAAGCCACGGGACGCGCGGTGCCGCAAGACGCCGCGCCGCTTTTCTAATGAGCAGGCACACAGGAGATCGCGGGACATGAGCGAGACAACGAAAGCCGCTGGTGAGCAAGGCGGCGAAGAACCGAAGAGCGGCTTCAAACCGAAGAAGTCGGTGGCCCTGTCCGGCGTGACCGCGGGCAACACCGCGCTGTGCACGGTCGGCAAGACCGGCAACGATCTGCACTACCGTGGCTACGACATTCTCGACATCGCAGGCGCCTGCGAATTCGAAGAGATTGCGTATCTGCTGGTCCACGAAAAGCTGCCCACGCAAGCCGAGCTGAGCGCGTACAAGGCGAAGCTCAAGGGTATGCGCGGCCTGCCCGCCAACGTGAAAGCCGCGCTCGAATGGATTCCGGCCGCCGCGCATCCGATGGACGTGATGCGCACCGGCGTCTC
>NZ_CAAJGL010000023.1 GCF_900996225.1 Paraburkholderia sp. BCC1884
GCGGCCGATGCGCCGCTCACGCTCACGCTGATCTACTCGGACGATGACGCGAAACCGCTGCCGGTCAGCGTGCCCGACACGCTCGAGGTGACCGTGACCAATGCCGAGCAGCCGCCGGTGCCCGTCAAGCTGGTGCGCGAGGCCGGCGTGCCCGAGCGCTTCACGCTGAAGGCCGGCCAATACCGCAAGGTGAGATTTTCCGCGCCCTGGCCGGACAGCGCGCGCGGCACCGTGACCATCACGCCGGTGGGCTTCGACGCCTCGGCGGCCGTGGTTTCGCTGAACCGCAGCGCCAATCAGTTCGTCGTGGCCCGCGCAGAAACCGCCGAGGCGCACCAGGCCAGCCCTGCCGGCATGGCGGCGGCCGCCTCGGGCGTGGCCGCCACCGCCGGCACGCCGCAGCCGAGCGGCGACGCGCTGACCACCGGCGCGCGGGGCCTGTTGTCGAGAATCTCG
>NZ_CAAJGL010000024.1 GCF_900996225.1 Paraburkholderia sp. BCC1884
GCTGGAAGATGGGCATGGGGTTCCTTCGGTCGGCATCGACAAGGCAAATCGGGCGGACAGCATAACGGATCGATGCGCGCTTGTGCGCTGCGGGGCGCGCCGATCGGCAGGCTTCGGTACCAGGCGGACGAGGTGATCGGCAAAACTTGCTCGGGGGAAACCCGTGTCGGGAAATTGCGGGTAGCAATCTGACGGACCGTCAGGATAATGACGTCAACCGGTTACGTTTCGTTACACCGGACTTGGCTATCGGGAGTCGGCAGCATGGATCTGGCAATGGCAATGGGCATCGCATTGTTCGGCATGTTCACGGGCAGCACGGTGCTGTTCTTCTACCAGCTCGGTCGCTGATTTCGTCGCGCGACGGAGCCTGTTCCGTCGCTGTCTGCCGGCTCGCCGTCCTCGGACCGCGGGGCGTTTGTTTTTCATGATCATTTCAATTAGCTGACAACGCGG
>NZ_CAAJGL010000025.1 GCF_900996225.1 Paraburkholderia sp. BCC1884
TCCCAGATCTGGTACAGGTTCGTCAGCCAGCCGAACAGCTCGGCGTCCTGCGCGGCCGGCACGGCGCGCGTCAGGCTCTGGTACATGTGGTGATGGGTGTTGACCAGGCCCGGGATCACCAGGTGGCCGCGCAGGTCGAGCACCTCGTCGGCGGTATCGGGCAGGGTGTCGGTCGGGCCGACCGCGACGATCCGGTTGTCCTCGACGTAGAGGCCGCCGTCGCGGATTTCGCGCCGTTCGCCGTCCATCGTCACCCGCACCTCGGCATGGCGTACCAGCAACGTGCGGCCGGGGCGGCCGGCGTTGGAATGGAAGGAGGAGGAAGCTTGCGCGGCATGGCGCGCGATCGGGTCCTGCATGGTGGTTCTCCGTTCGGTGGCGCCGCCTGGGCGGCCTGGCGGCATCCGACCGGGAGCGGCGGCGCCGGAAACCGTGCCGCCGCGTCCTGTCGAAC
>NZ_CAAJGL010000026.1 GCF_900996225.1 Paraburkholderia sp. BCC1884
GCGCACGAGGCGCTGAAGCCGACGGCGTGACGGCGCTCAGTCGTGATGATGCCTGCCGATGACCAGCCCGTCACCAGCCGGGTAGCTCGTCGAGGCATGAGGGCGCCCTTCGCGATTCCCACGTAATCCACGCTTCGCCGCTGCTCGTCCATTGTTATCATCCACGCTGATGACAGCGGCCGATGCGCCGCACGGGAGCCGTCCGCCATGGAACTGAAACACCTCGGTGCCTTCGTCGCGCTCGCCGACGAACTGCACTTCGGCCGCGCCGCCGAGCGGCTGTGCATCGTGCAGCCGGCCCTGAGCATGCAGATCAAGACGCTCGAGACCGGCCTCGGCGTGCGCCTGTTCGACCGCGACCGCCACAAGGTCGCGCTGACCGAGGCGGGCCGCCTGTTCCTGCCGGAGGCGCGCGCCACGCTCGAGCAGGCCGCGCGCGCGGCGCAGGTGGCGC
>NZ_CAAJGL010000027.1 GCF_900996225.1 Paraburkholderia sp. BCC1884
CTGCTGCCGGCCCAGGAACGGCTGTGGTTCCTGTGGTGCCTCGATCCGGCCCACGCCGGTTATCACCTGATCCAGACCTTGCGGCTGAGTGGCCCGCTCGACCTCGCGGCGCTGCATCGCGCGCTGCGCGCGCTGGTCGAGCGCCACGAGGCGCTGCGGCTGCGCTTCGAGGCCGGCGACGGCGTGCCGATGCAATACCCGGTCGAACTCGCGCCGGCCGGCCAGCAGGCGCCCGGGCGCGACTACGGCTTCGCGGCGCACGCGGTGGGCCGCGATCCCGAGGCGCTCGCCGCCGCCTTGCACGCCTTCGGCTGCGCGCCCTTCGACCTGACGGGCGGCGCGCCGATCCGCGTCGGCCTGTTCGAGATCGGCCCCGACGAATGCGTGCTGCAGTTCGTGGTCCATCACATCGTCGCCGATGCCTGGTCGATGGACCTGCTGTTCCGCGACCTGC
>NZ_CAAJGL010000028.1 GCF_900996225.1 Paraburkholderia sp. BCC1884
GCGCCAGACCAGGCCGACCGCCGATTGCAGGGTGCGCGGCGTGCAGTCGTCGCCGACCGACAGCGGGCCGCTATCGCCCACCGACAGGGCATCGACGCTGGACGGCTCGGCCAGCGGACCGGCCAGCCGCGCGCCCAGCGCGCCGCTGCCGGAGGCGAGCAGCACGCCGTCGTTCGAGTCGGGCCATTGGCGCGTATGGTTGCGCCAAGCGTAGATCGCATCCTCGAAATTGCCGACGATGGCGAAACCCAGCGCGGTCAGCCGCGAGGGAATCCAGTCGATCACGAAGAAGGCGCGCTGCGCGAAATTCGAGAACGCCTCGGTGCGATCGTCGGTCGGCACCGACCAGCTGCGCGACAGGTATTCGGCGATCCGGTACAGCACCGCGCCGGCCGGGCCGAACGGCAGCACGAACCAGAAGAACACGCCGAACACGTGCCGGTGCGAGGCCA
>NZ_CAAJGL010000029.1 GCF_900996225.1 Paraburkholderia sp. BCC1884
CTGGTCGGGGTTCAGCAGGGTGGGCGCGCCGTAGATCTCCTCGATCGCCTGGTCGACGGCCTGCGCGTCGGGGCCGTTGCCGTAGTACTTGTGCGACTGCGCGATCGCCTGTTCCTTTGTCTTGTGCTTCTTGCGCCAGCCGGAGATCTGCGCGGCCACGTCGCCGACCGCGAAACAGCGATCGTCGAAGGCCTGGGCCTGGGACGGGAGAGCCGGCAGCGCGAGCGCGCCTGCGAGGGCAAGGGACAAGACGGCTTGCTTCATCGGGAATTCCTGTGGATCGGGAGCGCGGTGCGCCGGTCGTGCCGTCCGCTGCCGCGAGAATCCGCACAGTCTATCGAAAAGCGGCCAGGCGAGCGGTTGGCGCCCCCGCTTTGGCCTCCAGCGATGATGCGGCGCAATGCCGCATAACACGATCGCGCGACGAAACCGCGCCGGCTAGGCGCGTG
>NZ_CAAJGL010000030.1 GCF_900996225.1 Paraburkholderia sp. BCC1884
GCGCGGCGCGCCGCGCCGAGCACGGCTTCGCCGGAGGCGGCACCCGCCTCTGCAACCGGCGCCGGGCCTTGCGCCGCTTCCGCGCCGGCTGCCGCGCCTTCGGCGCCGCCGGTGGCGGCCGCGCCGGCCGCCTCGGCCGCCGCGCTATCGCCGCCGATGCCCATGAAGCCCTCGCCCTTGGCAAGGTCGCCCAGCGTCTGGGTGACCGTCTTGGCGTCGCTCAGGCCGCGATGCACGTCGTCGATGGTGTTGCCGGCCTGCTGGTCGCCATTGCCGCCGCCCACCGCGCCCGCGCCGTCGCCACCGCCGCCCTGGAACTCGCCCGACATCTTCTGCATCTCGGGCGGCACCGTCTGCTGCAGGTAGGCCGCCGTGGCCGGGTCGCTGGCCAGCTTCTGGATGTCCTGCTGCAGCGCCGCCACCGTCTTGTCGACGTTGCGCAGCTTGT
>NZ_CAAJGL010000031.1 GCF_900996225.1 Paraburkholderia sp. BCC1884
GCAGATGCCGACGCTCGACGCGTTGCACCTCGCCTTCGTCGCGCAGTTTTTCCATCGCGTAGGCGCGCGTCGATTCGGATAACCGATAGAACGCGATCGCGCCGTGGAAATCGACCGAGAGCAGCGACTTGGTGCTCAACTCCGCCAGCGAGTCGATCGCGCTGGCCACCGGCACGCCCGGCTCGGCCGCTACCGCGCACACCGCGTCGAAGCTGAAATGGCCCACGAAGAAGGCCAGGCTGCGGAACAAGGCGCGCGCGGCGGGATCGAGCAGCGCGTAGCTCCAGTCGAAGGTCGCGCGCAGCGTCTGGTGGCGTGGCAGCGCGAGCCGCAGACCGCCGCCGAGCAGGTCGAGACGATCGTCGAGACGCAGGGCCACGCCCGCCACGCCGAGTGTGGCGACGCGCGCGGCCGCCAGCTCGATGGCCAGCGGCAGCCCGTCCAGCC
>NZ_CAAJGL010000032.1 GCF_900996225.1 Paraburkholderia sp. BCC1884
GCGGAATCGGGAGCGGCCGCGCGCGGGCTGGCGCGGCTGGTGTGGCGCGGCGCTTCGCGTCGCGCGGCGGAATCGGCAGCCGTGCCGGCGGCGTGTCGTGGGGCGCATGCCCCAATCGATGCCGGCACCGGGATCGACTGCCGGCTGGCGGATGCCGCGGCGGCCGCGCGCTGCGCGACCGGCTCGGGGCGCGCGCCGGGCTCGTCGGCCGGCGCGGCGGCGGCCGGCAGTTCGTCGGGCGCGTCCTCGGCATCCTCGGGCCGGCTGCTGTCGGCCAGCACACGCCACGCGAGCATCGGCGCGGGCGGCACGAAGCGCAGCGGCTGGGCCGAGCCGTTGAGCATCAGCAACAGCGCCTCGCATTCACCCCGGCGATCGGGGCCCACCCGGCGCATCGTCAGCGCGCGGCGCTCGCGGTCCTGCCAGGCAGGCACCGAGACGCTCTC
>NZ_CAAJGL010000033.1 GCF_900996225.1 Paraburkholderia sp. BCC1884
TCGAAAGTCGTGGTGGCCGACGGTAAGGCGACGGTGTCGCGCGAAGTGGATGGCGGCGCTGAAACGCTGTCGCTGACGCTGCCCGCTGTGGTGACGACCGATCTGCGCCTGAACGAGCCGCGCTATGTGACGCTGCCGAACATCATGAAGGCGAAGAAGAAGCCGATGGAAACGATCAAGCCGGAAGACCTCGGCGTTGACGTCACACCGCGCCTGAAGACGCTGAAAGTCGTCGAGCCGCCCAAGCGCGCCGCCGGTGTGAAGGTGCCGGATGTGAAGACGCTGGTCGAGAAGCTGAAGACCGAAGCCAAGGTGCTGTGAGGGAGACGGACAAATGACGAATCTGGTAATTGCAGAACACGACAATCAGTCGATCAAGGCCGCGACGCTGAACACGATTGCAGCGGCGCAGAAGATCGGTGGTGACATTCATGTGCTGGTCGCGGGTCACAACGCACAGGCTGCGGCGGATGCGGCAGCGAAGATCGCGGGCGTCAGCAAAGTGCTGCTCGCCGACGCACCGCAACTCGAAGCCGGCCTCGCGGAAAATGTCGAGGCGACGGTGCTGAACATCGCGAAGAACTACACGCACATCCTCGCGCCGGCGACCGCCTACGGCAAGAACATCGCCCCGCGTATCGCCGCAAAACTCGACGTCGCGCAGATCAGCGATATCACCGCGGTGGATTCCGCCGACACGTTCGAGCGTCCGATCTATGCGGGCAATGCGATCGCAACAGTTCAGTCGCAGGACCCGATCAAGGTCATCACGGTTCGCTCGACCGGCTTCGACCCGGTTGCAGCCGAGGGCGGCAGCGCAGCGGTCGAGAAGATCGAAGCCGCCGCCGATGCAGGCATCGCGCAGTTCGTCAGCCGTGAAGTGACGAAGCTGGATCGTCCGGAACTGACGTCGGCGAAGATCATCGTTTCGGGTGGCCGTGGTCTGGGCAATGGCGAGAACTACACCAAGGTGCTCGAACCGCTGGCCGACAAGCTGAACGCAGCGCTCGGCGCCTCGCGAGCCGCCGTCGATGCGGGCTTCGTCCCCAACGACTATCAGGTCGGCCAGACCGGCAAGATCGTCGCGCCGCAACTGTATGTGGCGGTCGGCATCTCGGGTGCGATCCAGCATCTGGCCGGGATGAAGGACTCGAAAGTCATCGTCGCGATCAACAAGGACCCGGAAGCGCCGATTTTCAGCGTCGCCGATTATGGTCTGGTGGGAGATCTGTTCACGGTCGTGCCGGAACTCGTTAGCGAACTCGGCTAAGCGCCGTAGCGCCGATTACAGGCGTCTGGCACAGCATGAAGGGCGCGGGACCGATCAAGTCCAGCGCCTTTTTTTTATCGAAGGCGGGAGGAGAACTGAAATGAGCTATACGGCGCCCATCAAGGACATGCTGTTCGTGATGAAAGAACTGGCCGGTCTCGAAGACATCGCGGCACTGCCGGGCTTCGAAGACGCGAACTTCGATACGGCGCAAGCCGTGCTCGAAGAATCGGCGAAACTGTGCGGTGGCGTGCTGGCACCGCTGAACGTCGAAGGCGATCGCAATCCGAGCAGCTGGAAAGACGGCGTGGTCACCGCTACCCCCGGTTTCAAGGAAGCGTTTCGCCAGTTCGCCGAAGGCGGCTGGCAAGGCGTGCAGCATCCGCTCGACTATGAAGGCCAGGGCCTGCCGAAATTGATCGGTACGCCATGCGTTGAAATGCTCAACGCGTCGAATCTGTCGTTCGCGCTGTGCCCGCTGTTGACCGACGGCGCGATCGAAGCGTTGCTCACGGCCGGCACCGAAGCACAAAAACAGACCTACGTGCCCAAGCTGATCTCAGGCGAATGGACCGGCACGATGAATCTCACGGAGCCGCAAGCCGGCTCCGATCTCGCGCTGGTGCGCACGCGCGCCGAGCCGCAGGGCGACGGTTCGTTCAAGCTGTTCGGCACGAAGATTTTCATTACGTGGGGCGAGCACGATATGGCGAAGAACATCGCCCATCTCGTGCTGGCTCGCACGCCGAATGCGCCCGAAGGCGTGAAGGGCATTTCGCTTTTCATCGTGCCGAAGTTTCTCGTCAACGAAGACGGCTCGCTTGGCGAGCGCAACGACGTGCATTGCGTGTCGATCGAACACAAGCTCGGCATCAAGGCGAGCCCGACCGCGGTGCTGCAATTCGGCGATCACGGCGGCGCGATCGGTCATCTGATCGGCGAAGAAAATCGCGGCCTCGAATACATGTTCATCATGATGAACGCCGCGCGTTTCGCGGTGGGCATGCAGGGCGTGGGCGTGTCGGATCGCGCGTATCAACACGCGGTCGCGTATGCGAAAGATCGCGTCCAAAGCCGTCCCGTGGATGGCTCCGCGAAGCAGTCGGTGGCGATCATCCAGCATCCGGACGTGCGCCGCATGCTCGCGACGATGCGCGGTCTCACCGAAGCTTCGCGCGCGCTCGCTTACGTCGCGGCAGCACATTGCGACATCGCGCATGCTCATCCGGACGAAGCAAAGCGCGCCGAACATCAGGCGATCTACGAATTCCTCGTGCCGATCGTGAAGGGTTGGAGCACCGAGCTTTCGATCGACGTAACGAGCCTCGGCGTGCAGGTGCACGGCGGCATGGGCTTCATCGAAGAAACCGGCGCGGCGCAGTACTACCGCGATGCGCGCATTCTGCCGATCTACGAAGGCACGACCGCGATTCAGGCGAACGACCTGATCGGCCGTAAAACCTTGCGCGACGGCGGCAAGGTCGCGAAGTCGTTGCTCGCAGGCGTCGCGGAAACGGTTGAAGCGCTCGGCAAGCGGCCGGGTCCGGCGTTCGCTTCGATGAAAAAATATCTGGCGCAAGGCCATGACGCGTTGAGCACGGTGATCGATTTCGTCGTCGCGAATACGAAGGGCGATCCGAACGCGGTGTTCGCCGGCAGCGTGCCTTATCTGAAGCTGGCGGGCGTCGTGCTGGGCGGCTGGCAGATGGCGCGTGCGATGCTCGTCGCAGCTCAGAAGCGTGACGAAGATCCGTCGTTCTACGGCGCCAAGATCGCGACTGCGCAGTTTTACGCGGAGCATGTGTTGCCGCTCGCGTCGGCGTTCGAGGCGTCGATTGTCAGCGCGAAGGGTAGCGAGAGCGTGCTGGCTTTGTCGGAAGATCAGTTCTGATCAGAGCTGGCTTGACTAACGCTTCGGCATGAAAAAACGGCGCCTCGTGGGCGCCGTTTTTTTTGAAACCTCTTCGAAGCGTTAAGCGTATGCCGGGCGATGCGCACCGCCAGTCTCGCCGAGATAGCGATGCACCGACAGATCGTCTGCCTTGATGACCGGTTGCTTGCCCGACATCACATCGGCCAGCAACTGGCCCGAGCCGCACGACATGGTCCAGCCCAACGTGCCGTGACCCGTGTTCAGGAACAGGTTCGGAACCGGCGTACGGCCGACGATCGGCGTGCCGTCCGGCGTCATCGGACGCAAGCCGGTCCAGAACGAAGCCTTCGACGTATCGCCGCCGCCCGGGAACAGATCGTTCACGCACAGCTCCAGCGTTTCGCGACGCGCCTGGCGCAATGACTTGTCAAAGCCGACGATCTCCGCCATGCCGCCGACGCGAATCCGGTCGTCGAAACGCGTGATCGCGATCTTGTAGGTCTCGTCGAGCACGGTGGAAACCGGAGCCGCCGCTGCGTCGACGATCGGCGCGGTGATCGAATAACCCTTGAGCGGATAAACCGGAATCTTCACGAGACCGGAAAGGAATCTGGTCGAGTACGAACCCAGCGCGACCACGAACGAATCCGCTCGCACCAGTTCGCTGCCGCATTGAACGCCGGCGATACGGTCGCCCGCCATGGCGAGGGCGTCGATCGGCGTGTTGTAGCGGAACTTGACGCCCAGTTCTTCGGCCAGCGCGGCAAGGCGCGTGGTGAACATCTGGCAGTCGCCGGTTTCATCGCCCGGCAGTCGCAGGCCGCCGGTCAGCTTGTGCGACACCGCCGCGAGTGCCGGCTCGGCTTGCGCGAGTTCAGCCGGCGAGAGCAGTTCGAACGGCACGTTGGCTTCTTTCAGCACGGCGATGTCTTTTGCGGCGCCGTCGAATTGTTGTTGCGTGCGAAACACCTGCAACGTGCCACCGGTACGCCCTTCGTACTGAATGCCGGTCTCCGCGCGCAGCGCTTGCAGGCAGTCGCGGCTGTATTCGGCGAGGCGCACCATGCGGCCCTTGTTCACCGCATAACGCGATGACGTGCAGTTCTGCAGCATCTGCCACATCCATTGCAACTGGAACTGCGTGCCGTCCAGACGGATCGCGAGCGGCGCATGCTTCTCGAACATCCACTTGACGGCTTTCAGCGGCACGCCAGGCGCGGCCCACGGCGACGCGTAGCCCGGCGAAATCTGGCCGGCATTGGCGAAACTGGTTTCGAGCGCCGGGCCGGCCTCGCGATCGATCACCATCACTTCGTGACCCGCGCGCGCCAGATAGTACGCGCTCGTCACCCCGACGACGCCACTGCCCAAAACGACGACTCGCATAGCTGCTCCGGAATATTCAAGGTGGTTTAAGGGCGGCGCGCTCGTCGATTCGTTGAGTTCGTTCGATTCACGAGGTGTAACGCGGCTTGCCCAGTGTTAACCGCTATACTATTAACAGTCAGGTAGGTTTTGTTATTGTATTTTCAAGATTTTCAGCAAATACACCATGCGTACACAGCGCCAGCCGGTCCGGGCTCTCGACAAACTCGACCACAAGATCCTTCGGTTGCTTCAGCAGGACGGCCGGATGGCCATGAAGGATCTGTCCGAGCAGGTCGGCCTGTCCGTGACGCCGTGTATCGAGCGCGTCAAGCGCATGGAGCGCGACGGCGTGATCACGGGCTATCACGCGCGCGTGAACCCGGCGGAGTTGGGGGCGGCGCTGCTGGTGTTCGTCGAGATCACGCTGGATCACAAGAGCGGCAATATGTTCGATCAGTTCCGGCGCGAGGTGCAGAAGATTCCCGAAGTGCTGGAATGCCACCTTGTCTCGGGCGATTTCGACTATCTGATCAAGGCGCGCATCGGCGAGATGGCCGATTACCGGAAATTGCTGGGCGATATCCTGTTGCAGCTTCCCGGCGCTGTGCAGTCGAAGAGCTACGTGGTGATGGAAGAAATCAAGGAAACGCTGACGATCGCGGTGGGAGATTGAGGCCTGGGCCGATCGGATAGGCGGGCTCGACAAACGGCGTAAACACTGTATATTCATACAGGTGTTTTGCGCCGTTTTGTTTTGAAACGTCTGAGCCGTGACTGATCCCGACATCGACCCCGTTCCTGAATATCCGATCGCTCCGCCCACGCCCCGCAAGGGCCGTGGCGCGGTGACGAACCTGCAAGGCCGCTACGAGCGCGATCAGCGCGAGGCAGTGGACGACGGCTGGCTGTCGGTCGTGGTTTCGGAAGACGACGGCGACCCCAAGATTTTGCGCACACAGGTGTTCGAAGAACGCGCCAAGACGATCCTCACGCGCAACGCCTCGCCGGATATTCCCTTTGGCGTGTCATTGAACCCTTATCGCGGGTGCGAGCACGGCTGTATCTATTGTTTTGCGCGGCCTACGCATAGTTATTTGGGGCTCTCGCCGGGGCTCGACTTCGAAAGCCGGATCTACGCCAAGGTCAACGCGCCGGAGTTGCTCGAGCGGGAACTGTCCAGGAAGTCGTACGTTCCGGAGCCCATAGCGCTCGGCGTGAATACCGACGCATGGCAGCCGGCCGAGCGCGATCTGCAACTCACGAGGCGGGTGATCGAGGTACTCAGCGAGCGCAACCATCCATTCGCCGCGATCACCAAGTCATCGCTAATCGAGCGCGATCTCGATCTGCTTGCGCCAATGGCCGCGCGCGGGCAGTGCATGGCTGCCATCACCATTACCACGCTCGACGCGGAGATCGCACGCACGCTCGAGCCGCGTGCGGCCACACCGTCACGCAGGCTGCGCACGATTCGAACCTTGAGCGAGGCGGGTATTCCGGTTGGTGTGAGCATCGCGCCGGTCATTCCTTTCGTGACCGAGCCGGATATGGAACGGGTGCTGGAGGCTTGCGCGGAGGCCGGTGCGAGCAATGCGAGCTACATCGTGTTGCGCCTGCCGTGGGAAGTCGCGCCGCTCTTCAAGGGTTGGCTCGCGGCGCATTTTCCGGATCGCGCCGAACGCGTGATGGGTCGCGTGCGCGATATGCGCGGCGGAAAAGACTACGACTCAGACTTCGCGTCGCGCATGAAAGGCGAGGGACTGTGGGCCGATCTGCTCAAGCAGCGCTTCCATAATGCCGTGCGCCGTTTGGGGCTGAATCGGCGCGACCGCGGCATTCTGGACATGTCGCACTTCCGGCGGATCGAGCCGCCAATCGCTGCAACGTCGGCGCGCAACGATCGGCAACTGGATCTCTTTTAGCGCCTGCATTTATTCGCTTTGGTTCGCATGCAGCCGATTATTGCGACAGTGCTTTAGCCGCTGCGACTTGGCCTTCGAAATAGGTTTGGAACGAAATGGCAAGACCGGTCATCAGCACGAAGGCGCCGATCAGCAGCGAAAAGATCACGATGAAAATCACGGTCCAGCCTGAGCCGCTTTTGCGCTGTGTCTGGGCGTTGAACTGCGCGTCCCATTTTTCGTCCGGCCGCAGTCCATAAACGATCGCGGCGAGGAAGGCGGCGAGCAGGGACACGGCGCCGGGCAACGCCAGCGCCCAGCCCAGCATCGAAGCGCGATCGCTTGCCACTAACAGCATCGCGCCGGGAATGCCGAGCAGCGTGCCGATCAGATGGGCCCAGCCGTAGATGTCGCGCGTGCCGTAAAGATAGAAGCGGTGTGCGCCGAGGCTGCCGAAGAAGAACGCCAACGCGGCGGTCATCGTCTTGGATCTGAAGCGCGGAGAAACCGAGGCAAGCGTGGACATGTAGGCGAGGTCAGGTAGCAAGCGGTCGAAAGGAGCGGCGCGCGGTTGGGCGCGGACCGACGCGCATTCTACGCTCCCGCTGTGGTGACGGTCATCTGGCGGGGAGGAGCGCGTATGCAGCGGCGTCAGGAAGCCGGCCCCGAATACGTCACGCGATACACCGCGCCAGCGTAGTCGTCGCTGATCAGCAGCGAGCCGTCGGGCAAGGGCAGGACGTCGGCGGGACGGCCCCACACTGTTTCACCCGACTGCAACCAGCCTTCGGCGAACACTTCCTGGTGCGCATTGCTGCCGTCCGGTGCTGTAATCACGCGCACTACGCGGTAGCCGACCTTCTTGCTGCGATTCCACGAACCATGTTCGGCGATGAAGATATTGTCCCGATAAGCGGCTGGGAACATCGAGCCGCTGTAAAAGCGCATGCCGAGCGCGGCGACGTGCGCGCCCAGTTTCAGTACGGGCGGCGCAAATGTGCTGCAAGGATGATCCTTGCCGAATTCGGGGTCGGGCGTGTCGCCGCCGTGGCAGTACGGAAAGCCGAAGTCCATGCCGACGCGCGGCGCCCGGTTGAGCTTGTCGTCCGGGATGTCGTCGCCGAGCAGGTCGCGGCCGTTGTCCGTGAACCATAGTTCGTGCGTTGCCGGGTGCCACGCGAAGCCGACCGAATTGCGGATGCCACGTGCAACCACTTCATAGTGGCTGCCGTCCGGGTCCATGCGGCCGATCAGCCCGAATTTGTTGCGGTCTTTCAGGCACACGTTGCAAGGCGCGCCCTGCGGCACGTACAGCTTGCCGTCCGGACCGAACGCGATGAATTTCCAGCCGTGGTGTGTTTCAGCCGGCAGCGTGTCGATCACGACCGCCGGCTTGGGGGGCTCGTTCAGGTGGGTGTCGATCGCGTCGAACCGCAGGATCTTCGACACTGCTGACACATACAAAGCGCCATCCCGCCAGGCCACGCCCGCGGGCGTCTCCAGACCGGAGGCGATGACATGGCGGCCGCTCACGTGGCCGTTTCGTAGTTCGAGCGCGTATACGCGCCCGTCAAGACTACCTATATAGAGGATGCCTTGCGGCGACAACGCCATTGCCCGTGCGCCCGGCACGGCGTCGGAGAGAACTTCGATATGGAAGCCCGGCGGAAGCTTGATGCGTTCGACCGGTAGCGCGGCCAGCGCAGGTAGCGCGGTGCCAGCAATCCACAGCGCGGCTGCAACGCGCAAGGTCCGATTTCCCGTGGGACGCCTCGGGCCAGTAATCCGGGCGAAGGCAGCAAAAAAAGCGGGCGCAATCGCACCTTTTAGCGTAAGTCTCACGGGCGCTCCGTCAGGTAATTCGGGCGTTTCGACGCGGTCCGAGCGTTGCGTCCGGATGGCCGGCGCAGCTTCGTTACTCAGTTTATCCGGGTAAGTGTTTGTTATGGCGTCGGTTTCCCGCTATAATCGCGTGTTTCAGTCGTTCCGAACCCCGGTTTTCAAGGATTCTAGTATGGTCATCATCCGCTTGGCTCGTGGCGGCTCCAAGAAGCGCCCGTTCTACAACATCGTCGCAACCGATTCGCGTAACCGTCGTGACGGCCGCTTTATCGAACGCGTTGGTTTCTACAACCCGGTCGCTACGAAGGGTGAATCCCTGCGTATCGCTCAGGATCGCCTGACGTACTGGCAAGGCGTTGGCGCACAACTGTCGCCGACCGTCGAGCGTCTCGTGAAGGAAGCTGCAAAGGCGCAGCCGGCTGCTTAATGGTAGCTCGCATGCGTATCGTCGTCGGTTCGGCCGGCGGCTCGCGCAGCTTGCGTGAGCAGTCCGATGCGCGAGATGTAATGCTGAAGCAGGCGTCGAAGCTGGCAGTGAGGTTCTCTTATGTCTGAACGTGATTCCGGCAGTTCAGGTGGCGTGAAGGCAAAAGCGGCAACCCCGCGCGCGAAGACGTCTGATCAGGCGCCGTTCGGTGCATTCGTCCGCAAACCGGTCGAAAAAGCCGAAGGCAAGGCGAAAGCCGAAGTAACGACCGCTGGTTCCGGTGCTGCAGAAATGCGCGCGGAGACGGTGGAAAGCTGGCCGGCCGACGCGGTCGAGGTCGGCAAAATCGTCGACGCTTACGGCCTCAAAGGCTGGGTCAAGGTAGCCGCTCACGCGGATGCCGGACATGGCGGCGACGCGTTGTTGAGCGCGAAACGCTGGTGGCTGATGCAAGGCCATGAGCGTAAGTCGACGCCCGCATTGCAGGCGAAAACACATAGTGACAGTGTGGTTGCCCAGTTGGGCGGCGTCACTGACCGCGATGTGGCGCACGCACTGCGCGGCACGCGCATCTATATCAGCCGCAGCGAATTCCCGGCTCTCGAAGCCGACGAGTTCTACTGGGTCGACCTGCTTGGCCTGGATGTGGTGAACGTTGCCGGTGTCCACCTCGGCAAGGTTGCAGAATTGATCGACAACGGTGCGCACTCGGTGTTGCGCATCGAATACCCGGCTACCGACAAGAGCGGCAAGCCGGTCACCGGCGAGCGCTTGATCCCGTTCGTCGGCGTTTTTGTCAAAACAGTGGACCAGGCGGCGAAGCAGATCACCGTCGACTGGGAAGCCGACTACTAAATGATTCGCTGAATGGAGAGAGCGATGCAGTTCGATGTCGTCACGCTCTTTCCTGACATGTTCCGCGCATTGACCGACTGGGGCATCACCAGCCGGGCGATGAAGCAGGAGCGCTACGGGTTGCGTACGTGGAATCCCCGCGATTTTACGACCGACAACTACCGCACGATCGACCATCGCCCGTACGGCGGCGGTCCCGGCATGGTGATGCTGGCCAAGCCGCTGGAAGACGCGATCGGCGCCGCGAAAGCGGCACAGGCAGAGCAGGGCATCGGCGCGTCGCGCGTCGTGATGATGTCGCCGCAAGGCGCCACACTGAATCACGACCGCGTCATGCAATTCGCCGCCGAACCCGGTCTGATTCTGTTGTGCGGCCGTTACGAAGCGATCGATCAGCGTTTGCTCGACCGTGTTGTCGACGAAGAAGTCAGTCTTGGCGACTTCGTGCTGTCGGGCGGCGAATTGCCCGCCATGGCGTTGATGGATGCCGTGGTGCGTCAGTTGCCCGGCGTGCTCAACGACTCGCAGTCGGCGGTGCAGGATAGCTTTGTCGATGTGCTGCTTGATTGTCCGCATTACACGCGTCCGGAGGAATACGACGGCGTGCGTGTGCCCGACGTGCTGCTCGGCGGCAATCACGCGGAAATCGAAGCGTGGCGTCGGCGTGAAGCTTTGCGCAACACGTGGCACAAACGGCCCGATCTGATCGTGAAGGCCAGAAAGAACAAGATGTTGAGCCGTGTCGACGAGGCATGGCTGACGAGTCTCGCAAAGGAAGAGTCGAAGGCCTAGCGCCTTGGGACTTTCGAGCGGACACCAGGCGGCGCCGCACATGCGTGTACGGCGCCAGATGTGAACCCATCCTCTATCGGGGCCGTAGCCGAGCATTTTTGCAAGGCAGGTACGAACGCCGACAAGATGGATCCAGGAGTTAGTAATGAATCTGATCGCAAAACTCGAGCAGGAAGAAATTGCGCGCGCCCTCGGCGAAAAGACCATTCCCGCATTCGCCCCCGGCGATACGGTGATCGTCAGCGTGAACGTGGTTGAAGGTACGCGTAAGCGTGTTCAGGCTTACGAAGGCGTCGTGATCGCCAAGCGTAACCGTGGTCTGAATTCGTCGTTCATCGTCCGCAAGATTTCGTCGGGCGAAGGCGTCGAGCGTACGTTCCAGACGTACTCGCCGCTGCTGGCAAGCATCGTCGTGAAGCGTCGTGGCGATGTGCGTCGTGCCAAGCTGTACTACCTGCGCGACCGTTCGGGCAAGTCGGCTCGAATCAAGGAAAAGCTGGTCTCGAAAGACCGCGCTGCTTCCCAAGCGTAAATGCTGTAAGAAAAAGCACCCTCGCGGGTGCTTTTTTGTTTGCCAGGTCAAAATAGCGGCACGTTCCCATCCGCCTATTCGAGAGACCCGTTGATCCGCCCCGTCTTTGAGCCTGAAACCCTGCCTGTCGAAGCGACGGGCGCCAATCTGCCGCCGGTGGCCGGCGGTCGTCTCACGCCCGATGGCCTGCGTGTGCGATTCAAACAGCATCTGTCCTGGACCCCCGAGCCGATCATCGAAGCGCCCTGGCGCGATACGCACGTCGATCCGCGCGTCGCTGCAGTGCTGGTGCCGCTGGTCGTCCGTGAACAAGGCCTGACCGTCCTGTTGACCCAGCGAGCCGACCATCTGAACGATCACGCCGGCCAGGTGAGCTTCCCTGGCGGACGACACGAACCCTTCGATGCCGACGCCAACGCGACCGCGCTGCGCGAAGCGCAGGAAGAGGTTGGTCTCGATCCGTCGCGCGTCGAAATTCTCGGCGCGCTGCCTGACTATCTGACGGGCACCGGCTTTCGTGTGTCGCCGGTGATTGGCCTTGTCCATCCGCCGTTTTCGCTCAAAGCGGACGCGCTCGAAGTCGCCGAAGTCTTCGAAGTGCCGCTCGCCTTTCTGATGGACCCCGCCAATCACGAAGAACGCGTGTTCCGTTACGAAGGCGGCGAGCGCCGGTTCTTCGCGATGCCGTACCCGCGCGCGGCATCGGCGGAAGGGGATGCGCCGGGCGAAAGAAACGGGCTCGGCGGCCATCATTTCATCTGGGGCGCCACGGCCGCGATGCTGCGCAACTTCTATCGTTTCCTCGCGGCATGAAGCAGGCTAGGGTGTGCACTTGTCGGGTGTTTGTCAGCGTCCACGTTCAGTGGCATCCGACCCTGTGCTATCGTTATAAAACAATCGTAAAAACTCAAAAAGCACGGCGCATCGCATGACTTTTTTCTCCGTATTGCTGGCACTGATCATTGAACAGGTACGCGCACTGTCGCCGGGTAATCCGGTGTCCGCGTTGCTTCAGTACCATGCGGAGTCGGCGGCGCACGGATTCGATGCCGGCAAGCCCAGGCATGGCTTGCTCGCCTGGCTCGTGGTGGTCGTGCCGTGGACGCTGGCCGTCGCGCTCGTCTACTACGTGCTGTATCACATCCACTTCGCGTTGGCCTTTCTCTGGAACGTCGCCGTGTTGTACTTCACGCTCGGCTTCCGGCAGTTCAGCCATTACTTCACCGACATCCACCTCGCGTTGAACAACGACGACGTGCCGCGTGCGCGCGAAATCCTCAACGAATGGACCGGGCTCGATACGATCGATATGCCCGTCAGCGAGATCGTGCGTCATACGCTGATTCACGCGGTGGTCGCGTCGCATCGCCATGTGTTCGGCGTGTTCTTCTGGTTCCTGATTCCGGTCGGCCCGGCCGGTGCGGTGTTGTATCGCATCGCCGAATATCTGGCGCGCGCGTGGGCGCGGCCGGTGGACGACCGGACGGTCGCGTTTTCGAGCTTCGCGCAGCGTGCGTTCTTCGTGATCGACTGGATTCCTGCGCGCTTGACCTCGCTGGGCTTTGCGATCGTCGGCAATTTCGAAGACGCGATTTATGCATGGCGCAACCATGCGCGTCAGTGGCCGGATGCGAACGACGGTGTGCTGCTCGCAGCAGGCAGCGGGGCGTTGGGCGCGCGTCTGAGCGGCCCGCTGGCCGAGCCGTCGAGCCTCGACGCACTTGCCACTGGCGACGGCGGTCCGATGCAGGTCGGTGACGACTGCACGCCGCGCACGCTGCAATCGGCGGTGGGTCTGGTGTGGCGCGCCGTGGTGCTGTGGATGATCCTGCTACTGATGCTGACCATCGCCGTGTGGCTCGCTTAACGCAGCTGCGCTATATGCCTCCTGACAAAGAAAAGCCGCTCGACAGAGCGGCTTTTCTTCTGGTGCCCTGGCAGGCCGTCGAGATTCCGGTTGCAGCACCGCGTTCGAACCGGCGTCCGCTCGCTCGATTCCAACATTCGGGCCGCGTCCGGCCTTACCTATGCCGGCGCCGACACGCTTCAGCCATCGAGTGGGTTGCGCGCCGTCCCACATTGCCAGCACACCGTGAACTGGGCCTCCAACGCCTCGCCGCACTCAGCGCACAACCAGCCAGGCGAACCCGCCGCCGGCCCCTCCGAGGCCGTCAAGATCAACCTCCGCGCCATCGCTTCATCGCGCTCATCGACGAGCCACAGTTCCGGCGCACATTGATCCGCCGGAATATCGCCGAGCGCGCCGTTCAGATACCGGTTATGCAATTCGCAGGCGATGCCGGCGGTCGCCAGCACATTGACCCAATGCTGTCCGATGATCAGATTCGGCGCGCGCATGAGCTTCATGTCAGCGCACGATCTGACTGGCTTCATGCACGAGTTGCGCGTAAAGCGCATGCCGTTCGCGACGAATGCGTCCATCGGCCACGGCTTCGAGAATCGCGCAGCCGGGCTCGTGCAAATGATGGCAGTTGTAGAAGCGGCAGTTCGGCAGCAGCGGCCGGAACTCCACGAACGCGCGTTCCAGCTTGCCCTCGGTCAGATGATGCAAACCGAATTCCTGGAAGCCCGGCGAGTCGATCAACGCGCCGTCTTTGCCTTTACCGTCTGCATCGGGTAACGGATAAAGCCGCGTGAACGTGGTGGTATGCCGTCCACTGTTCAGCGCGGTCGAGATTTCGCGCGTGGCAATGTCGGCGTTGGGAATCAGCAGATTGACGAGCGTCGATTTGCCCATCCCGGATTGGCCGAGCAGCAAGGTCGAATGACCTTGCAGATGTTCGGTCAAGACAACGCGAGCTTCATCGGGCTGCGTTCGGATCGAGACTTCCAGCACCGTATAGCCGAGCGCGCGATACGGCTCCAGCCGCTTGCGCGCGCCCTCCAGTTCGCCGGTCACATCGGTCTTGTTCAGCACGATCAAGGGCGTCAACTCGTTCGCTTCGGCTGCGACCAGCGCGCGCCCGAGCAGATCTCCGCTGAAGTGCGGCTCGGTCGCGAGCACGATCAACAGTTGATCGAGATTCGCGGCAAACAGCTTCGACTTGTACTGGTCCGAGCGATACAGCAGATTGCGCCGCTCGCCGATTTCGACGATCACGCCTTGATCCGCGGAAGTCGGCTCGTACATCACGCGATCGCCCACGGCCACTTCGCTGCGTTTGCCGCGCGGGAAGCACTGAAGCATGGGGCTGCCGTCTTCCGGCGCGACCAGATAGTGGCGACCGTGCGCAGCCACGACGATGCCGCCTACGCGCGTGCTGGACGGCGCGCGCGGCGCTTTCGGGGCGCGGCTCATGCGTGCCGCAGCAAACGGTCGATCCGCTGTGATGCCGGCGGATGCGAGTAGTAGAACGCGGTGTAAAGCGGATCGGGCGTCAAGGTCGACGCGTTGTCCTCATACAGCTTGACGAGCGCGTTGACGAGGTCCTGCTTGTCGGTCTGGGTCGCGGCGAAGGCGTCGGCTTCGAACTCGTGCTTGCGCGAGCTCAGACTGCCGAGCGGCGTGACGAAGAACAGGAACACCGGCAGCGCGAGGAAGAACAGCACCAGCGCGAGACCGCTATTGCCGCCGATCAGCGACGGCCGCACGCCCAGGCCTTCGTAGAACCACACGCACTGCGTGAGCCAGCCGAGCAGGGCGAGCATCGCGAGGCTGATCGCGAAGGTGACGAGCATGCGCTTGATCACGTGACGGCGTTTGAAGTGGCCGAGTTCGTGCGCGAGCACGGCTTCGATTTCATTACCCGACAGACGCGCGAGCAGCGTGTCGAAGAACACGATCCGCTTGGCCGCGCCAAAGCCGGTGAAATACGCATTGCCGTGCGCCGAACGACGGCTGCCGTCCATCACGAACAGGCCCTTGGCGGCGAAGCCGCAGCGCTTCATCAGCGCCTCGATGCGGCTTTTGAGCGCTTCGTCCTTGAGCGGTTCGAACTTGTTGAAGAGCGGCGCGATGAACGACGGATACAGCACCAGCACGAGCATCTGGAACGCGACCCAGACGATCCACGTCCACAGCCACCAGAAGCTGCCCGCCTGGTTCATCAGCCACAGCACGACGAACAGCAGCGGCAGGCCGAACGCGGCGCCGAGCACCACGCCCTTGATACGGTCGATAAAGAAGATGCCCTTGCTCATCCGGTTGAAGCCGAAGCGCTGTTCGACCACGAACTGGCGGTAGTAATCGAATGGCAGATCGATCACGCTGGTGATCGCGATCACGGCCGCGACCAGTGCGATCTGACCGAGATAGCCGCGGCCGAGCCAGTCGGAGAGGCCGAGGTCCAGCGCCTGCACGCCGCCCAGCAGCGTCAGGCCGATCAGCACGGCCGCGCTGACGACGATCTCGATCATGGTGAGGCGGGTGCGCTCGACGGTGTAGTCGGCGGCGCGCTGGTGCGCGCTCAGCGCGATGGTGCCGGCAAACTGGCTCGGCACCTGCTCGCGATGGCCGGCGACGAAGCGGATTTGCCGCGACGCGAGCCACAGTTTGGTGCCGACCATCGCCACGACGGCGACGACGAACAGAACAGTGAAGTACAGGGTGGGCATCCGGGGATTCCGTGGTATCTATGCGAGAATTATATGTTTCTTCCCGCTTTGCAGCGGGGCATGCGTTCAAACGCGCTCAAACCGATCTCATACGAACATTCGCCGCGTCGGGCGGGCTTCCCGCGAAGCCTTCCGCGCGGCCACCAGGGTTGCCTTCATGACTGACATCCTCGCATCCACCGAACAGCCGCCGCTCGTGCGCAGCGACATGAATCTCGTCTGGCTGGACATGGAAATGACCGGGCTCGAACCGGATTCCGACCGCATCATCGAAATCGCGGTGGTGTTGACGAATTCGACGCTCGATCGGCTGGTCGAAGGTCCGGTGCTGGCCATTCATCAAAGCGACGAGACGCTCGCCGGGATGGATCAGTGGAATCAGAATACGCACGGTCGCTCGGGCCTGATCGACCGGGTGAAAGCCTCCACGGTCAGCGAAGCCGATGCCACCGAGCAGATTCGCGACTTTCTCGGTCAATACGTGCCGCCCGGCAAATCGCCGATGTGCGGCAATTCGATCTGCCAGGACCGCCGCTTCATGGCGCGCTGGATGCCGGATCTGGAACGCTTCTTCCATTACCGCAATCTCGACGTCAGCACGCTGAAGGAGCTGTGCCGCCGCTGGCAGCCGGCTATCTACAAGGGTTTTCAGAAGCGCGCGATGCACACCGCGCTGGCCGACATCCACGAGTCGATCGACGAACTGAAGTACTACCGCGAGCACTTCCTGATTCCGTCGGCGCCGGATGCCGAAGCCGGCGCGCAATAAAAACAAGGGCGCGCCGGGCTGAGCCCGCGCGCCCGAGTCGACGCCCAAGCCTAAGCCTGCCGGGGCGCGCGCACCGCGCTCTTCGGCCGGAACGCCTTCACCATGTCGGCGTTGGTTTCCACATACGGCCCGCCGATCAGGTCGATGCAATACGGCACCGCGGCGAAAATGCCCGGCACCGTCACCGCGCCGCCTGCTTCGGCGTCGCGCAGACCTTCGAGCGTTTCCTTGATCGACTTCGGCTGACCCGGCAGATTGATGATGAGCGCCGCGTGTTCTGCCGTTTCCCGGATCACCGCCACCTGACGCGACAGAATCGCGGTCGGCACGAAATTCAGGCTGATCTGCCGCATCTGCTCGCCGAAACCCGGCATTTCCTTCGTGGCGACCGCCAGGGTCGCTTCCGGCGTCACGTCGCGGCGCGACGGCCCGGTGCCGCCCGTGGTCAGCACCAGATCGCAGCCCACTTCGTCGACCAGTTCGACCAAGGTCGCGGAAATAGTCGATGCGTCGTCCTGAATCAGACGGGTGACGACCAGCCACGGCGAGGCCAACGCCGCGCCCAGCCATTCCTGCAAGGCCGGGATGCCTTTGTCTTCGTACACGCCGGTCGACGCGCGGTCGCTGATCGACACGAGGCCGATCACGATTTCGTCGGGATGCCCGCGAGGTTGCCGGGGTGACTGGGCCGGCTGGTCAGTCGTCGCGGTCGTCATCGTCGTCGTCCGGGGTGGCGTCGGCGTCGGAATCGGTCTCGGCAGACGGGCCGTCGGCGTTCTTGATCCACTGGAACAGTTCGCGGAAATAGCGCGGCGGCTTGCTCTGCTGCGCTTCCTTGCGGGCGTTGCGGATCAGCGTGCGGCCTTGCTGCGGATCGGCGTTCGGGTGCTGACGGATGAATTCGGTCAGCGCGGCGTCGTCGGCGAGCAGTTTTTCGCGGGTGCGCTCGATCCAGTGCAGCTTGGCCGTTTCCGCCTTGTTGACGCCGTTATAGGTGTCGAGCGCGGTGCGCAGCGCGGCGGTTTCCTCGTCCAGCAGCGAGCGCATCACGCGGCCGACGTACTGCACCTGGCGGCGCTTGCCTTCATGGTCGGTGATGCGGCGCGCTTCGCGCACGGCGTCGTCGAGCTTTTCGGGCATCGGCATGCGCTTGAGCGCGTCTTTCGGGAGCGCGATCAGCGCCGTGCCCAGTTCCTGCAACTCGTGCATGTCGCGCTTGAGCTGGGACTTGCTGGGGCGGTCGTAACCGTTCTCGTCGATTTCCGGCTCGGCGGATTCGATAGGTTGAATGCGGGTTTTGCGTGTCATACCGATATTGTAGCGTGCCGCGCCCGCCGCACCGCCCGCGCTGCTGTGCAGCAGCCCGCGCGCGGCGATTGCCAGGTAGGCTCGCGCGTACCTTGCTATGATCGCGGGATGCGTGACGAGGCACACGAGCACGCACTCGAGCACGACCATGAGAGCACCGGCACGCGCCCACGTGCGTGACCGGTGCGAACACCCAGGGCCGCTCGGCCCCGAACAGGACGGCAACGACAATGGCAGCAGACATGGACGTCAAGCAGCGCTTTTTTCCGCATACCCAGGATGAACTGAAGGAAATCGCCTCGGACATCCTTCGTCACGCGAAGTCGCTCGGCGGTACCGACGCGGCAACCGAGATTTCCGAAGGCGACGGGCTGTCCGTCTCCGTGCGGCGCGGCGAAGTCGAGACGATCGAACACAACCGCGACAAGATGGTCGGCGTGACGGTGTTCATCGGCAACAAGCGCGGCAACGCGAGCACCTCGGACTTTTCGTCGCAAGCCTTGAAGGACACGGTTGCGGCGGCCTACAACATCGCGCGCTTCACGGCCGAAGACGATTGCGCGGGCCTCGCCGAAGCGGACCTGCTCGAAAACCATCCGCGCGATCTCGATCTGTATCACCCGTGGAATCTGTCGGCGGATGAGGCGGTCGAAATTGCCCGCCGCTCGGAAGACGCGGCGTTCGCCACCGATCCGCAGATCAAGAACTCGGAAGGCGCGAGCGTCTCGGCGCAGCACTCGCAGTTCGTGCTGGCCACTTCGCGCGGCTTCCTCGCAGGCTATCCGTATTCGCGCCACTACGTCGCGTGCGCACCGATCGCGGGCAGCGGCCGCAACATGCAGCGCGACGACTGGTACACGTCGACGCGCAGCGCCGGCGACCTGGCCGATCCGGAAGCGGTAGGCCGTTACGCCGCACAACGCGCGCTGTCGCGCATCGGCGCGCGCAGCCTCGACACCCGCAAGGTGCCGGTGCTGTTCGAAGCACCGCTCGCCGCCGGCATCCTCGGTGCGTTCGTGCAGGCTACGAGCGGCGGCGCGCTGTATCGCAAGACGTCGTTCCTGGTGGATAGCCTCGGCAAGCCGGTGTTCGCGCCGCATATCCAGGTGGTCGAAGACCCGCATGTCGCACGCGCCATGGGCAGCGCGCCGTTCGACGAAGAAGGCGTGCGTACCAAACAGCGCTCGGTGGTGAAAGACGGCGTGGTGGAAGGCTATTTCCTCTCCACCTATTCGGCGCGCAAGCTCGGCATGCAGACCACCGGCAACGCGGGCGGCTCGCACAACCTGTCGTTCAAAAGTTCGCTGACGCGTCCGGAAGACGACTTCGAGGAAATGCTGCGCAAGCTCGGCACGGGCCTGTTGCTGACCGAACTGATGGGGCAGGGCGTGAACTACGTGACGGGCGACTATTCGCGCGGCGCGTCGGGCTTCTGGGTCGAGAACGGCAAGATCCAGTATCCGGTGGAGGAAATCACGGTGGCGAGCACGCTGCAGGAGATGTTCCACCACATCGTCGCGATCGGCGCGGATACGATCACGCGCGGCACCAAGCAAACCGGCTCGGTGCTGATCGAACGGATGACGATCGCCGGGCAGTAAGCGGCAGCTGAAAACAAAAAAGCCACGCAGATCATTGCGTGGCTTTTTTTATCCGTGCGCGCCGGGCGTTGACCTCAACCTCAAGCGCTGCCCTTGCGCGTATACGTCACGAACGCGTAGTCGAAGTCGTTCGGCGCATCCGCGCGATGCGTTTCGTGCGCGACTTCTTCCCACTCGTTTTCGTCGAGTTCGGGGAAGGTGGCGTCGCCTTCGAAATCGGCGGAAATCTCGGTGACGATGAGCTTGTCGGCCTGGCGCAAACCTTCCGCGTACAACTGCGCGCCGCCGATCAGAAACGCCTCCGGCGCCTGATCCTGAGCGGCCAGTTCGAGCGCGCCTTCCAGCGTGGTGGCCATGTCGCAGCCCTGGAAGCGCCGCGTGGCGTCGCGCGTCACGACGATGTTGCGGCGACCCGGCAACGGCCGGCCGATCGATTCATGCGTCTTGCGGCCCATGATGATGGGCGCGCCCATCGTGGTCCGCTTGAAGAACGCGAGGTCTTCCGGAAGTCGCCAGGGCAACTGGTTGTCGCGGCCGATCACGCCATTGTTGGCGCGAGCGACGATCAGGGTGAGCGTCGTCATCGAGTGGAAAGGGGAACGTAACCGGATCGATTCTACCTGAGGCGCGGAGTGGGGCCGCCAACCCCACCGTTAGCCGGTCACCGGATCGTCTCCCGCCAGTGCCAGCTTCTCGTCGGCCGCGCTCAGTTCGCGCAGGCCGTGCTGACCCATCAGCCGGTACAGCGTGACGCGCGAAATGTTCAGATCGACCGCCGCCTCGTTCAGCCGATGACGATGTCGCAGCAACGCCGCTTCGATGGCCCGCTTCTCGGCGGCCTCGCGCGCTTGCGAGAGCGTCACGCTCTGCTGCGCGGTGAAGTGGGCGAGGTCGAGGTCGTCGGCGGAAATCAGTTTGTTCTCCGCCATCACGATGGCGCGGCGCACGCGGTTGATCAACTCGCGCACGTTGCCCGGCCAGTTGTAGTTGTAGAGCGCCTCGATCGCCGACGGCGTGAAGCCGCGAATCTTGCGCGCGCTATCGGTCTTGAACTTGCCGAGAATGTGATGCGCGAGAATTTCGATGTCTCTGCCACGCGCGCGCAATGGCGGTTCGTCCACGCGCAGCACGCACAGCCGGTGAAACAGGTCGGCGCGAAAGCGCCCGTCGCGCATCGCGTCTTCCAGATCGACGTGAGTCGCCGACATGATCCGCACGTCCACCGGAATCGATTCGCGGCCGCCCAGGCGCTCGATCTTGCCTTCCTGCAGGAAGCGCAGCAGGCTCGCCTGGCTTTCCAGCGGCAGGTCGCCGATTTCGTCGAGCAGGAGCGTGCCGCCGTCGGCTGCTTCCACGCGGCCGATCTTGCGCTGATTCGCACCGGTGAAGGCACCGCGCTCGTAGCCGAACAGTTCGGATTGCAGCAGGTGATGCGGAATCGCGCCGCAATTGATCGCGACGAACGGCGCTTTACGACGCGGCGAGCGTTCGTGGATCGCTAACGCGGTGAGTTCCTTGCCGGTGCCCGACTCGCCGGAGATGAACACGCTGGCATCGGTGTTCGCCACCTTGCGGATGGTACGAAAGAGTTGCTGCATCGCTTCGCAGGTGCCGACCATTTCCTCGTCGCCGGAATCGCTGGTAGGCGGCGTGAGTTCGGGTTCGCACAGCGTAACCATGCCGAACGCATGGCCGACCAGATAGTCGACGCTCGCATGTGCCACCGGCATCTTCACGAAGTCGAAGCAGTAGTGGCGCACGAGCCGCCGCACCAGCGGATCGTTGAGCCGTTCGCTGGTGGCGAGCGCGATCCAGCCGACCTGCTGCTGCCGCAGACTCGCTTCGAGTCCGGCCAGATCGCGCGGCGGAAAGCTTGCCAGATCGACGATGCCGGCGCAGGTCAGGTCGGGTTTCACGATTCGCCCGAGTTCATGCGCCGAGCGCGCCGCCGCGACCTGCCAGCCGCGACTTTTCAGATGCGCGATCAGCGTCTCGTCCGGCGTGCGCGCCACGTATAGCAGCAGCCGATCGGCTTGCGCACGATTGAGAGGCGTCGCGCCGCCCATTGGCGACACGACGGCCGCGGCCCGGGCCGCTGGCCGCCCGGTCGGCGCCTCGGCGGGCCGGGCCACCGCCTTCTCCGGCGGCAGCGCCAGCGCGAGATGCGAGCCCGCTCCGGCTACCGGAGTCACACTGGTCAGATGAGGTGATTCACGCACGTTCGACCTCGTATCGTTGTCACGTCAGAAGGTATAAGGGAACCGCACGCCGACCACGAAGTTCGGCGCGTCGGGCGTCAAGCCGACGGACACCGAGCCGTTGATGGTCAGATGCTTGTTCACGACGTGGTTCAGACCGAAATTCAGCGCGGCGGCGGTGGTTTCGCTGCCCGGCACTTTTTCGTATGAGCCGCCCGGCGCGCGCGTCTTCGATTCCGGCTCGAGCGCCATGGTGTAGGAGATGCTGGCCGAGTCCTTGTCGGAGAACGCGAGCGCGACGCCGCCGCCGAATTGCACGATGTCGCCGAGCTTGACCGTCGCCGGCTGGGTCTGGCCTTGTACCGACGAGATATCCGCAAACGAACGGGCGATGTTGTAGGTGTACGACAGGCTGCCGAACAGCACGACCGGGTCGTAGGTCTTCAGCAGCGAGACGCCTGCCGTGACGTTCCAGAAGCCGGTGCCGGTGGGCAGCTTGTTCGGCGCCACCAGGTTGGTGTTGTTGTCGTCCACCTGCACGAGCTTTTCGCCGAACGGCGAGGTGCCGGTCGGGGCCTTGAAGCGCAGACTGCCGACCACGTCGGGCAGGCTGTTGGTCTCTTTCAGGAACTGGTAGTAGATCCCGAAGTTGACGTCGCCGATGGCGCTGCCGTTCACCGACGCATCCGACAGCGTGCTCGCCGCACCGCCCGCGCCGCCGACGATGAAGTTGCTATGCCGGTAGATGTACGGCACGTCGACATCGACGCTGATCCGGTCGGTCAGGCCGTAACGGGTGTCGAGATCGGCCATTACCTGGTGCGACTTGGTCTCGCCGAGGTTGATGTTGCCGAGGAAAATCGCGTCGAGTGCGAGGAAGCCGGACAACTGCAACTGGCGGCGATCGTAGTACGTGTCGCTGATGCCCCAGTCCATCGTCAGCTTGTGGTCGAACAGCGGCGCGTGTTCGCGCTGCACGACCGCTTCTTCGGCTTGCGTGCGCACCGGTTCGGAAGCCTTCTGGGTCTGCCCGATCGCGCCGCTGCCGTCGGTCGCGGCGGGCAGGCCGCCGGCGCTGTTGCCCTCGGGCGGCGGCGGATTGACCGGCACACCGGTCGCGGTGCCCGTGGTGCCGCCCGGCGCGGGCGCGCCGGGATTCACCTGGGCGAGCGGCGGCAACGGTACGGGCAGGCCGTCCGCGCCGGGTTGCTCGGCCACCGCTTCGCTGCCGGCGGGCGCGCCGTAGCCCGGCATGCCGCGGCCGCGTTGCGACATCTCGAGATTGGTGACTTGCCGCTCGAGCGAATGAATCTGCCGCTGCTGCTCGTCGACGACGCGCATCAGGGTAGTCAGACGGTCTTCGACGGATTGTCCCGCGAGCGCCTGCGCGTTCGCACTGTGTGAAAAGGCGAAGAGCATGACGGCGGCCGGAATGGCCGCGAGTGCCACGCGAGGCGCCCTGGTCGTTGAAAAATTCTTCATTTTGTATTCCCCCGGTGTTCCGGCTGCGCTCCGCGAACGGCTGACGGCGTGCGACCGTATCTGTGCTGCTGGTCCTTCAGTGGCGGGTGGCGGCCCGCATCGTTATCTCCGGTTTTGCAGAGCTTGTAGTACGCCTAGCTGACGGACCATCGAAGCTGACATTTGCTGCGTCTGCAAATGCAACTGCAATGCGTTGGCGACTTGCTGGTTATTGCCTGCAATCTGAAGCAACTGGGCGATTTGCCCGTTCCCTGGTGCAATGGTCTGGGTAGCGAGCCCAGCCGGTGTCTGCAGCGCGACGCTGATGCCGTTGCTGCCGAACGAGATGCCGGCTTTTACCGAGCCGGTCGAATTGCTGGCCGAGGCCGACGGGGCATTGGCGGTGCCCGCGACGTTCAAGGTGTTGCTGTTGAAATCGATGAGTGCGGAGTTGCTGCCGCTGTTCCGGTCGCCCGCTACCTGCGTGACTTGCGACACGCCGTTGACCGAAATACTTTGCCCGCCGTTCGTCTGCGCGTTCGGATTGGCCCCGGAGTTGGCGGAACTGCCGGTGCCGCCCGTGACGCTCGCGAGCGTATTGACGGATGTGACGACCTGGCCGACCGTGTTCTGAACCGCGGAGAGCGTGCCTTGGGCGAGGGCGGTCACGCCGTTGGGCAGTTGCCATTGCGACAGCACGTTCAGAACGAAGCCGGAAATCATCATGCCGCCAACGCCGCGGCCGGTCTGGGTGGCCAGCACGTCGTCGTCGACCATCTGGACCTTGAGTGCGGCGGTGCCCGCGTCGTGAGCGGCGAGAAACTCGGGCAGCGGGGGCGAGCCGGTAGCCGATGCTGCATGGACGTTGCTGCTCAGGCCGCACATCACCGTGCAGATTGCGAGCCCGAGTCGTGTGAGTTGTTGCTTCATGGTTGGGTCAGAACAGGTCTGCCTTGATCAAGCCGTACTCGACAAAGGGAGTCGCCGCCGTGCCGTTAGCCAGTGCGTTGGCGCGCAGCTTGAGCGCGAGCGACTCGTTGTCCTGCAAGAGCGGTGAATCCTCCCTGAAGGGTTTGCCGAGGACCGCGAACACGAGACCGTTCCAGGTCTTCGCGAAGTCCTCTTCGAGCACGATGCGATTGCCGAGCGCCGGGTCCGCGATGAAAACGCGGCCATCCTGGGCGTGCTTGACGATCACGAAGTGCTCGTACCCGTCGATGTTCATCAGAACCATCACGGGTATCTGCAAGTGCTGGAGTGCGTCGGCGGTGACGCGAAAGCCGCGGCCGCGCAAACCGATGGTCTCGACGAATTTCTTCATGTCGAGCATGGAGAAGCCATTTTTGACGACCACTTCGGGCGTGGAGAACACCATCATCCGGCGAATCAGTTCGGTCTCCGGAATATCGATGCCATAGCCGTATTTGAGGAGCGTTGCGAGCGCTGCCGCGCCACAGCTGTAATCGAACTGCTGATTGACGATGTGGTTGTAACGGATGTCCTTCATCGAACGAACCGTCTTGGTCAACGGCACGCCGGCGAAAGTGGACGTGTCGATGCTCGACTGCGCGTAGGTCTGGTCCGCGCACAGCGTGCAACCTGCCAGCGCCACGATGAAACGTAGCGCCGGGAACCCCTTGAACCCGGACATGCTGGTCTCCCGCTTATGTACGCGCCGGCCGCTCTACGGCTGCCGGCGCGTCCTCCCTTCTTTTATGGCTTCCGGTGCCTGCCGTCAGCTTACTTGCCGCTGTTCAGCGCAGCGATCGCCAGACCGTTGTGCTGCAGGTTGCCCGCACCGCCGGCGATGTTCACGCCGATGTTGCCCGACGCGCCGGCCAGCGAGTTGGCGCCCAGCATCGCGGTGCCCTGGAATTGACCCGTCACCTTCATGTTGGCGTTTTGCGAGTTGTCATCCGTGGCGACCATGGCCGTGGTCAGCGCATTGCCCGGGTTGGTCGTCGTGACGGAACCGGCGAGGCTGTTGTTCTGCACGTTGCCGATACCCGAGGCGACGTTCACCCCGACATTGCCCGTCACACCCGACAGCGAACCATCACCGATCGACGCATTCAGATTGAAGTTGTTGATCCTGGCGGTGCCGGCCGATGCCTGCGAGCTGAAGATCTGCGCGTTGCCGAACACGTTGCCGGTATCCACCGAGGCGAGCGACACGTCGTTGCTCTGGGCGTTGCTGATACCTTCGGTGATGTTGATGCCGAGGTTGCCCGACACGCCGTTGGCGGCGTTCGTGCCAGTCGTGGCGGTCAGCGTGCCGGCCGTTTGCGTGTTGGTGTGCTGCGTCACCGAACCGGTGGTCGTCACGTCGGTCGTCGCGAGGCCCGCGTCGATGCTGAACGCTACGCCGTAGGCGTCCGTGGAGGACGACGAGCTCTTGGTGTAGCCGGACGATTGCTCGCCGACTGCCGCGTAGCCCGAACCCTGATTGGCGTTGTAGCTCCATGCCTTGCCTTGGCCCGAGCCTTCCGTGGCTTCGAAGCCGCCGGCGACACCCGAGGTGTTGGCGTAGCTCGATTCGTTGTAGCCGGCATGCAGGCCGCCGCTCGCATGGATCGAATTCGGGCCGACGTTCACGCTGCCGCCGATCGAGCCGCCCGCTGCAATGTGGCCGCCGGAGTTCTGGCTGGTGTGGCTGAAGCCGCCTTCGGTGCCGGCTGCCTGCTGGCTGTACTGATAGCCGCCACCCGTTACCGAGCTGCTCTGGTTGCCGTAGGCGTAGCCTGCCGACGCCTGGTAGCCCTGCGAGTCCGACGACTTCGACGTATGGCTCTGGCTGAACGCGATGCCCGCGGTGCCGCCGCCGACGGCCGTCGACGTGTTGTTGTTGACCGTGGTCGTCACGCGGCCGCTCGTGTAGCTTTGAGCTTGCGGGTTGAGCGTCGCGTTGACGTTCACCGACTGGCTGTTGTTCACCACTGCACCGGCCGTGCTCGATACGTGCACGCAACCATACAGTCCGACCAGACCTTCGACGCCGACTTCTTCGCCGATCAGCGTGGCATTGAACAGGTAGGCCTTTTGCGGTGCGGCAAATGCGCTGCTGGAGGCGGCGACGAGTACGGCTGCGGCAATAAGAGTGCGCTTCATGATTCGCTCCGATACTTTAAGTGTGGTCAGTTAAAAAAAGTGCCCGCCGGGGGACGGAGCACAAAACTGTTTGCCGTGGTGTTACCGGCGCCGGCTGCCTGGTTGATCTGCACGATCCCGCTGACGTTCTTGAAGGCATCGCTGGAGATGTTTGCCTCGCGTACGCTATGAACCCCGATGGATTGACCCAGACTTCCGTTTTTCGGGGCCGTCGCGGATAGCTCCCCATCCGAGACGGTCTCGACTCCGAGCGCCGCAGTCCCGATCTGGGTGCTGTTGCGCTGCAGATTCCCTGCTCCGGCGGACTGGTTCACCAGTACCGCGCCGGATGTATTCGAAAATGCGTTGGCTTCGATCGAGGCACGTGCATTGGTCAGCTTCGCCGCCGCCGTCGCGCTCTGCACGCTGGCGTTGTCGTTGCCGACCAGCGCGCCGTTCGATAACGTGATCTGATTGGCCTGGACGTTGTTCAGGCCGGCTGTTTCGTTGACCACCAGCGCGCCCGTCACACCGGCCGCGGCGCCGTTGCCGATGGTCGCGGTGGCGCCGACGACCGGCACCGCTTGCGCGTGTGCATGGCTCGCTACGAAGGCCGCGCCGCTCACGAGGACGCACAGGGCCGCATGCAGCGGACGAATCGGGCGCGCGTTCATTTCATGCCCCCGAGTGCGCCGCCCAGCGCATTGGTCAGCGGAGCCAGCGCGCCCGTCACCGAGGAGGTGATGGTGCCGCCGATGCCCGGCGCCGGCAGGCCGATGCCGCCGGAGTTGAGCGCGATGTTGTTGCCGGTCGCCTTGCCGCTCAGGATCTGCGTGACCGCCTGCATGCCGGAGCCGCCCAGCACACCGCCTTCGACCACGCCGCTCGACCCGTGCGCATTCGTCAGATCGGTGTCGCCCACGAGCTGGGCAATCGCCGGATTGAACGTATTCGCCGGGAAGGTGGTGGCGCGCACCGCGACCGGGTCCTGACTTTTCGGCACCGGGATGAAGGCGTCGCGCGGCGTGACCGTGCGTTCGACGATGATGTCGCCCGGATTGACGGCTTGCTGGGCGACGGCGTCGGCGGCAAAACAGGCGGTGAGGACGGCGGCGACGGCGGCGCTTGCCGTGAGCAACCAGGGCGATAACGCCGCCGGCAACCTGATGGCGCGCGGCGTCTGGATGGAAGTAGTCATGTCGTCGGTCCCTGCTCTTGTCTCGTTAGCGCGTGGTGTGTGCGGTCCGCCACAGCCATCTGTTTGCTTTGTTAATTTGTTCGGCTACTTTCTTTGGTAGCTGGCGACGTTGCCTTGCGCCGAGCGCGCCGCGTCGACTGGAATCGGCAGCGGTGAGGACGGCGGGGCAATCTCGTCCCACAAGGTCACGTTGTTGCCAGCGCCGTTGCCGCGCATCAGCTGCGGCGTGGCGGCGACCATCAACATGCCGACCGCGCCGCCGCGTTGCCGCGAGAGCGCCTGGTCGTCGAGCGAAAAATCGTTCACTTGTGCACTATCGGCCGGGAGGTTGCGCATCGTGCTGGCCAGCAGACGGATCTGGCCGGCAACGCCGATCACGGTGTCCGAAGCGGCCGGCACGGTGAACACGGCATTGCTGAATCTGGCGGGTCCGGTATCGGCGTTTTCCGCCAGCGTGGCGGACAGGGCCGGTGCGGCGACCTGTGCCTGGGCGCCAGCGGGCAGCACGATCAGAGCGATGGCGGCGCAACAGGCGGCGCGATTTGCGATGCTGCTCAGGTCGATGCGGAAAGCGAGTCGCATGATGTGTCTCCTTGGTGCACAGCATTTAGCGAAACGTGTGCCACCGCTCGCAATCCGTTGATGGTTCTGGATGCGGCCCATTACCTCGGGCAGAAGATCGGCAAAATCGGACAGAAATGTTTCAGCGCTGAAACGGCAGGCAGAAAATACCTGGAATTTGTTAATCGCGCCGGAACGAACTACCTTCGGGTGAACGCCAGGAAAAGCGCTTCCACAAATGTTTTATTCCTCCGCTGAATAATTATTTATCGGCCGCTATGCCTTTCTGGATAAGGAATCCCCGATTAAATTCGCATATTTGTTTTCCAAGCGGCGCGCGTATAGTAAGCTCTCGAAAAAGAGCTTCAGATTTAAAAAAGCCCGCTAACGGGCCGTCTCAAACACACACGCCGCTTTCTTGGGGATCAGCTGTCCGCACGGAATGGAATGGCCGTTCGGTTTTTGCTATTTCGCGAATCCCGAACGAGTCAGCGTGTCTGAATTTTGGTTCAGGTGCGTGCGTCATCCTTAACGTTCGTTGACGAGAGGATCTGAATAATGGAACCCGCAACGCGGCAACTGATTTACGTTTCACGCGATCCGAGCGCGGAACTGAATACCCGCTTTCATCAACGCGGCTGGCATGTCGAAGTGGTGGGGTCGGCGCGCGACGTGCGTCGGGCGGTTCGCGCCGGAATGGCGGCGGGCGGCTTGCTGGATTTGTCTAGTGATTTTCAGCCACACGAGATTGCTGCTTTCGAATCCTGTCTGACCATGCCGAACGTCGGCTGGGTCGCGGCCACCATGCCGGGACAATTGCAGGACGCAGCGCTGCGCCGGCTCGTGCGCGACTACTGTTTCGATTATGTAACGGTGCCTTATTCAGGCGACAGGATCGTCGATTCGGTCGGCCATGCATACGGCATGATCTCGCTGGGCGAGCCCGCTTCGAACGATGCCTCGCAAGGCGCCGAAGGCGAAATGGTCGGCTCGTGCGACGCGATGCTCGCGCTGTTCCGTTCGATCCGCAAAGTGGCGATGACCGACGCACCGGTGTTTATCTCGGGCGAGTCGGGCACGGGCAAGGAATTGACCGCGGTCGCGATTCACGAGCGCTCGGCACGGCGCAATGCGCCGTTCGTGCCGATCAACTGCGGTGCGATTCCGCCGCATCTGCTGCAATCCGAATTGTTCGGCTACGAGCGCGGTGCGTTTACGGGCGCCAATCAGCGCAAGATCGGCCGGGTCGAGGCGGCCAATGGCGGCACACTGTTTCTCGATGAAATCGGTGACTTGCCGCTCGAAAGTCAGGCGAGCCTGTTGCGCTTTCTGCAGGAACGCAAAGTGGAGCGGCTGGGCGGGCATGGCGCGATCGACGTCGACGTGCGCATCATTTCGGCCACGCACGTGGACATGACCGCGGCGATGATCGAAGGACGCTTTCGCTCCGATCTGTATCACCGCCTGTGCGTGCTGCAGATCGACGAGCCGCCGCTGCGCGCGCGCGGTAAGGATATCGAACTGCTTGCACGCCACATGCTGGAACGTTTCAAGAAAGATGCAAGCCGCCGTTTGCGCGGCTTCGCGCCGGACGCGATCGCGGCGCTGCATAACTACGGCTGGCCGGGCAACGTGCGCGAGTTGATCAACCGCGTGCGTCGCGCGATCGTGATGTCGGAAGGGCGGGCGATCACGGCGCGCGATCTGGAACTGGCCGAGTACGTCGAGATCGTGCCGGTGTCGCTCGCGCAGGCGCGCGAGGCGGCCGAACGGCAGGCGATCGAACTGGCGCTGCTGCGTCATCGCGGACGTCTGGGCGACGCGGCGCAGGAGTTGGGCATTTCGCGCGTGACGCTGTACCGGTTGCTGTGCTCGCATGGCATGCGCCATATGGAAGGCGAGCCGATGGCTGCGCCGCACGGGGATTTGCCGGCCTCGGTGCCGCATCTTTAAGCCGGCTTCGCTGATATTTCGGGTCGGTTTTTCGTCTGGCATCGTTCAGGGCCGGACACCGGCCGGCCGCACTTGTTAAAATCGGGTTTTCCTCTCAATCTCCGTGGCGAACGCAGCGACTGCGTGCACGCGCCGCGTCGAAGGAACCCGCATGAAACAATACCTCGAGCTCGTCCGCACGATTCTCGACACTGGCACGTGGCAGGAGAATCGCACCGGCATCCGCACCATCAGCATGCCGGGCGCCATGTTGCGCTTCGACCTCCAGCAGGGCTTTCCGGCCGTTACCACGAAAAAGCTGGCGTTCAAGTCGGCGGTGGGCGAGTTGGTGGGCTTTCTGCGCGCCTCGCGTAGCGCCGCGGATTTCCGCGATCTCGGCTGCAAGGTGTGGGATGCGAACGCCAACCAGAATCCGCAATGGCTGGCGAATCCCTATCGGGAGGGGCCGGACGACCTCGGTGACGTCTACGGCGTGCAGTGGCGCAAGTGGCCGGGCTACAAGGTGCTGGACGCGGGCGCTACCGCGCAGATCGCCGATGCGACCGCACGCGGCTTCGAAGTAGTGACCGAATTCGACGAGGACGGCAGCGGCAAAGTGCTGCTATATAAAGCGATCGACCAGTTGCGTCAGTGTCTCGATACGATCATGCAGAATCCCGCTGACCGGCGCATTCTGTTTCATGCCTGGAACCCGGCAGTGCTGGATCAGATTGCGTTGCCGGCTTGCCATCTGCTTTATCAGTTTCTGCCGAATGTGGCGCGGCGTGAAATTTCCCTGTGTCTGTATATCCGCAGCAACGATGTCGGGCTCGGCACGCCATTCAATCTGACCGAGGGTGCGGCGTTGCTGCATCTGGTTGGGCGTCTGACGGGTTATACGCCGCGCTGGTTCACTTACTTTATCGGCGACGCGCACATCTACGAAAATCAGCTCGACATGCTGAAACAGCAACTCGAGCGCGAGCCGTACGAAAGCCCGGCTTTCGCCATTTCGGATCGCGTGCCGGATTATGCCAGGACCGGCGTGTATGAACCGGAATGGCTGGAGAAGGTCGAGCCGTCGGATTTCTCGCTGGTCGACTATCGACACCACGAGCCGTTGACGGCGCCGATGGCGGTCTGAAGTTCCCTCGACCGGCAGGCTAAAGAAAAACCCCCGCGACGTGAGTCGCGGGGGTTTTTTGTTTCACGTCGCTCAACTGACAGATGCCTGGTGCGGGACGCGCTTCATGTTGCTCAGCCCTTGTGATGCTCGTCTCGATTGCCGCCGCCCGAGTGCTGCTCGGCGTGCTGCTGCTGCTGCGAATGCTGCTCAGGACGCTGCTGAGCCTGTTGCGGATGCGGCTCTGGACGCTGCTGCTGGGACTGTTGCGGACGCTGCTCCTGGCGCGGCTGCTGGACCTGCTGCGGACGCTGTTCCGGGCGCGGCTGCTGAACCTGCTGCGGACGCTGCTCGGGGCGTGGTTCGGGACGCTGCTGCGCCTGCTGTGGACGGTTTTCCTCGCGCGGCTGCTGCTGCACCTGCATGGGCTGCTGACGCGGTTCCTGCGGCCGCTGCGCTTCCGGCTGACGCTGAGGTTCCTGCGGCCGTTGAGCTTCCGGCTGACGCTGAGGTTCCTGCGGCCGCTGAGCTTGCGGCTGCATCGCCTGCGGGCGAGCTTCCGCCTGTCGCGCCGGCTCCGGCTGGCCGCCGTGCTGCGGTTGACCTTGCTGGGCCTGCTGCGCCATTGGCGCATGCGGCTGCGTCCATGCCGGCTCATGGCGTTCGTTCGCCCCCGGTTGCTGACCGGCTTGCTGCGGACCGCCATGCTGCTGCCCGGACGCGCCCGGATTGCCACCGCCGGCTTGCGGCGGACGCGGTACGCCATTCGCCGGACGACCTGCCTCGCCGGGCTGCTGGCGCTCGTTAGCCATTTGCTGCGGCATCCCCGGATGCGCCTGCGCCTCGGCGCCGCGCTGAGGCTGCCCGTTGCCCGGCGCTTCGCCCGGCCGCTGCCCGGCCTGCTGCGGCTCGTTAGGCCCGCCCGGCCGACCGGGAACGCCCGGCGCTCCCGGTGCCGCGCCCGGCGTCCGGCCCGCCATATGCGATTGCACCACCCGCACGTTCTGCGTCGGCATAACGCCAGGACCGCCCCCCATATGTGCCGGCACGGACGTGCGCACGATCGGCTGCCCCGCACCCGGGACCTTGCCGCCGCTCTGCGCGAAACGTTGCGCGAGGCTGTCGTGGTAAGCCGCCGGTATCGCCGGGCTGCGCGTGGCAACCACCGGGCGCGCCATCGCACCCGCCGGCGGCCGGTAATTCGCATTGCGCAGGCCAGGTCCGAAGCTCTCCCTGACCGGCGCAATGCCCGGGCCGCCCGCATTGAAGCGCGCGTTGTGCCACTGCTGCGGATCCACCTTCTGCGCGAAGCGTCCCACCGGCTGACCGTGCACGAACGCAGTCGCCGCCACGGCCGTCACGCCGCCCGGCGCGCGATAGTTGATGTACGTGTTGTGAATGTTGGTCACATTCACGTTGCGGTTGTAGTTGTTGACGATCGTCGTCCGATTGACGCGGTTGTAATAACCGGGGCTCCAGTGATCGTGGCCGCCCCACTGCGGATGCCACGGCTCGCCCGGCCCGAGCGGGAACCACGCGACGCCCGCCGCCACCGCACCGCCGATCGCCAGACTCACACCCCAGTCCACTCCGCCGCCACCGCCGCCGCCGTCGCCGACGAAGGCCACCAGCGCGGGCGCATAAACAGGCGGCGCGCTGACCGCGACCGGCCCCGGCACCCATGCCCACGAATCGTCGACATAGGCCCAGCGGCCGTAGTGATAGGGCGCAAAACCCCACGGGGCGTCGTCGACCCAGGTCCAGCCCCACGGCGCCTGCCATACCCAATGGCCGTCGTGGTACGGCGCCCAACCGGCCGGCGTGGCGCGTGGCACCCACACCTCGCCATACTGCGGGCTGCTGCGCCACGTGCCGTTGGCATCGAGATCCTGGTAGCCGGGGATATCGCGCGAAACATAGCGTGCTGACACCGAGCGGTCTTCCGCCGCATCGCGCGCAGCGGCCCATTGGTCGAACCCGTCGAGGCCAGGCGCGCCGTTATCCGCGGCCTGTTGCAGATTGGTGCCGGCGAAACGGATCTGCTGGCCGGCGGCGACCGGCACCTGGCCGGCATCGCCATAAACCGTTGCGCTGCCGCTGCGCACGGTGACCGTGGTGCTGCTGCCGTCCGGCGCGACGTCGACGCGATAGTCGCCCGGCCCGTTCAGGCCGAGCGCCAGATTCGGCGTGTCGATTTCATACGTTTGGCCCGGCGCGAGTTCGCGCACGCGCGCCGACAGCGTGCCTTGCGCGACCTTCAGTTGAGCGCCGTTGTCGTCGAGGTTCAGCAGATCGAGACTGGTGGACTGGCCGAGGCGCACCGCGGTCGAACCGATATGCAGTTCCGAGCGTGCGTTCTGGTCGTTCCACAGTTGATCGCCGGTGGTGAGCGGACGGTTGATCTGGGCATAGGACCAATCGGTCGCGCCGGCCGGTTCCGTGGTGACGGAGCCCGCCGAGTAGTTCAGGCGCGCGACGCGTCCCGGCGGATCGGTGTTCTGGGTGGCGGCGCCTTGCGGCGCTTCGCCGGCTTCCTGTGCAAAGCCGGCTTGCGCGGCAAAGAGGAAAGCGGCGGTGGCGATCAGCGTGTAACCGATCGCGCGTTGGGTATGGTGTCTGGTAGTTTTAAGTGTGGTCGCTGTTTTCATCATTTATCTCCGCGGAAGCCGCCTGTGCGGCATCCCGGAAACCACTCTACCTGCGGCGTTTGTTTCAAGGCCCCCACTTTTGTAAGGCCCCGGCATCAGCATGTAACAAAAGGTCTCGATAAGGCTTTTCGTAAGCGGAATGCGGACTATCCGTATGGCTTCAGGCCGCCAGGAACGCATCGAAATGACGATGCCCCGCCGGCGTGACGCGCAGGATGCGGGGACGCTCGGTCCGTTCGACCCAGCCGTGGCCGCACCACGAATCGAGCAACGCCGCGCCGAGCGCGCCACCCAGATGCGGACGCCGCTCGCTCCAGTCGGGACAGGTGCAGGCAAAGCGGCGCCGGCGGCTTTTCTGAGCGGACATGTCGATGCCCCAGTCGGTGAAGCGGGCGGCGCCCTCGGTGGTGGCTTCCAGCGACGTGCCATGCAGCGTCAGCAAACCGCGTTCGACCAGCCTCGCGTACACCTGCACCGACAGTTCGCCGGCCATGTGGTCGTAACAGGTGCGGGCGTAGCGCATGTCGAGCGGCACGGTCCGCACCGGACGCGGGACGGGCCGCTGCGGGGCGCTGACTTGCGCGACGTTGGCCAGCGCTTCGATCGACGCCGCGATGTCGGGCGACGCGATCCGGAAATAGCGATGCCGCCCGCGCACTTCCAGCGCGAGCAGACCACCGTCGGTCAGGCGCGCGAGGTGGGCGCTGGCAGCCGACGGCGAAAGCCCGGCGATGAGCGTCAGTTCCCCGGCGGGACGTGCGCTGCCGTCCATCAGCGCCCACAGCATGGCGGCGCGGCCGGGGTCGGCCAGCAGGGCGCCGATCCGGCTCAGACCGGGGAAATGGTTTTGTTCGTCTGCGAGCGAGGCGGACATGATGCGTCTCCAGTTGGCGGCGCGGACAGGGCGCCATGCAATCCACTTTATCCGGCTGCGGTAAGGGATGTTTCAGCTTAACGTGAACTGTCGGATGCACTCGCTACGAAAACCCGGCGCTGCCCGTGCGCTGCCCGTGCGCCGCGAGACAGCCAAGGCAAGGAGCAAAAAGCGCTTCGGTGTTGCGCCGGGCGGCCAGGCTAGAATCGGATTCTGACCTTGCCGGAACACGTCGTCATGAAAACTCTTCTCGCTATCAGCACCCTGGTCCTTCTGCTCGGCGCCTGCGCGCAGGGCGGCGCCGGCTCGGGTTCGGGGGCGGGCACCGGCAGCATCTCGATGTACGGCACGATCGACGAAGGCATCTCGGTTCGCAAATAAGCCTTCGCGGTTCGCAAATGAGCCGCCGGCGGATCGCACGCTCGTCGTCGATATCGCGCCGGTCAGGTCGAATATTCCGTCGCCCAGCGCAACCAATGCCTCACGCGGTCAATATTGCGCTCGTATAATCGCCTCCTTTCAATGCATCCGATTGACCGGAGTCAAGATGAGCACCCCTTCCGCAGCGCCGCTGGACCGTTCCGAGACCACCTTCCGCTTTCTTGCCGAGCCGACCTCGGTCAACTTCGGCGGCAAAGTGCACGGCGGCGCGTTGATGAAGTGGATCGACGAGACCGCGTACGCGTGTTCGGCGGTTTGGTCGGGTCGCTATTGCGTGACGGTCAGCGTGGGCAACATCCGCTTTCGCCGGCCGATTCTGGTGGGCAACCTGGTCGAACTGCGTGCGCGCATCGTGGCGACCGGGCGCACCAGCATGCATATCCACGTGTCGGTGCATGCCGGCGACCCGAAGGGCGGCGAATTGCTGCAAACCACGGATTGTCTGGTGGTGATGGTCGCCGTCAACGAAAACGGTCACCCGGTGCCGGTGCCGGCCTTCGTGCCGGAGACGGACGAACAGCGGCGTCTGGCCAAATACGCAATGGACGTGAAAGAAGCGCTCGACGCGATCGTCGAGCTGAAGCCGGAAGAAGTGGCGCAGGGCAAGGTTTGAGCGACGGCGCCAACGGGGCGCCGTCAATCCTGCAGGCAGCCCGCGCGGAGCTTCGATTCACGCGGGCTGCTGTTTCGCGGATTGAGTCGCGGGCCGAGTTCTACGCCGCCGAGTTGCCGACCATATCTTTCGGTCGTACCCACTCGTCGAACTGCTCCTCGGTGACATAGCCGAGCGCGAGCGCCGACGCCTTCAGCGTGGTGCCTTCCTTGTGCGCCTGCTTCGCGATCTTCGCGGCCTTGTCGTAGCCGATGTGCGGATTGAGCGCCGTCACCAGCATCAGCGATTCGTTGAGCAGCGTATCGATGCGCTCGCGATTCGGCTCGATCCCCACCGCGCAGTTGTCGTTGAAACTCTGCGCGCCGTCGGCGAGCAGGCGGACCGATTGCAGCACGTTGTGCGCGATCATCGGCCGGAACACGTTCAGTTCGAAATTGCCGCTCGCACCGCCGATGTTCACCGCGACATCGTTGCCGAACACCTGGGCGCACAGCATCGTCAGCGCTTCGGACTGAGTCGGGTTGACCTTGCCCGGCATGATCGAACTGCCCGGTTCGTTCTCGGGAATCGATAGTTCGCCCAAACCGCAGCGCGGGCCGCTTGCCAGCCAGCGGATGTCGTTGGCGATCTTGTTGAGGCTCGCCGCGACGGTCTTCAGCGCGCCGTGCGCGAACACCAGCGCATCGGCCGCGGCCATCACTTCGAATTTATTCGGCGCCGATACGAACGGCAGGCCGGTCTGCTTGCCGATCGCGGCCGCCACCTTGTCGGCGAATTGCGGATGCGCGTTCAAACCCGTGCCGACCGCTGTGCCGCCCTGCGCGAGCTCGTACAGATGCGGCAACGCCGATTCCACGTGATGCATGCCGTGATCGAGTTGCGCCACATAGCCTGAAAATTCCTGGCCGAGCGTGAGCGGCGTGGCGTCCTGCAAGTGCGTGCGACCGATCTTGACGATGCCGGCGAACGCTTTCGCCTTGCCGTCGAGCGTGTCGCGCAGCGTCTTCAGCGCCGGCAACAGATGCTTGACGATCGCATAGGCCGCGGCCACGTGCATGGCGGTCGGGAACACGTCGTTCGACGACTGGCCGCGATTCACGTCGTCGTTCGGATGCACCTTGCGTGCTTCGCCGCGCTCGCCGCCCAGCAACTCGCTGGCACGATTGGCGATCACCTCGTTGAGGTTCATGTTGGTCTGCGTGCCCGAACCCGTCTGCCAGACGGCCAGCGGAAATTCCTCGGGATGCTGGCCGGCGATGATCTCGTCGGCAGCCTCGACGATCGCGCGGGCCTTGCTTTCGTCGAGCACGCCGAGACCCTGATTGACCTCGGCGGCGGCGCGTTTGATGACGGCCAGCGCGGTGATCAGTTCAGGCGACTGCTTCTCGGTCGAAATGCGGAAATTCTGCAACGAGCGCTGCGTTTGCGCGCCCCAGAGGCGAGCGTTCGGCACACCGATTTCACCGAACGTGTCGCGCTCCATTCGTACGTCTTCAGTCATGTTTCACTCCGCTTTCAAAGTTCTGCGTTGACAGGCAATAGGGAGAATAGACCCGTTAGCGCATTCCGGTACAAACCCGCCTGCGGGTCGAAAATATAGGTGCGGCGCCGGCCGTTCTCGACGTCGGTCCAGACGAGCGGCGAGGGCGGCGCGCCGATCGAGCGCAGATAGGCCTGTTGCGTGGCGTCCGCGAGCGTGACGCGGTAGCTTTCCTCCGGCGAGGTGGCGTGCGTGAAGATTTGCGCGACCTGATCGGCGAGCGCCGGACTATGGATCACCAGCGCCAGTTCGGTGTTCAGATTGGCCGAGCGCGGATCGAGGTTCATCGAACCGATCACCAGAATCTTGTGGTCGATCACGTAGGTTTTGGCATGCAGGCTGGCGCGTGAGCGCGAGCCTACGATCCCGGCGCGCGGCGTGTTCTGTTGCGGTTTGAATTCGTACAACTCCACACCCTGTTGCAGCAGCGGCACGCGAAACGGACTGTAGCCCGCCTGCACGGCGACCGCGTCGGTGGCGGCGAGCGAGTTGGTCAGCACGGCAATGCGCACGCCCCGGTGCGTCAATTCGCCGGCCGCCTTGACGCCCGCTTCGTGCGGCACGAAGTAGGGCGAAATGATCAGGAAGTCCTGTTGCGCGTCGCGCATCAGTTCGCCCAGACGCTGCATCGGCGGGCTCACGTAATCCGGCGACGGATGCACGATCTTCTCCGGCAGGTCGGCCTTGAACTCGGCCGGCGCCCAGGTCAGGCCGAGCTGATCGCTGGCGATCTGCGAGGCGAGCGGGGTCGCGTTCAGCGGCTTCGCGTTATACGGTTCGGCGTTGGTGCGCCAGTGCTGGCGCAGATCGTCGCGCGTCTGATCGAGCTCCTTCGCGTCGAACTTCTGCTTGTTCAACACGCGCAGCGGATACGAGATGCTGCTGTTCCAGTAGTCGTCGAAACTCGCGGACACGTCGGCAGTAATCGGGCCGGCGGCCAGCACGTCGAGATCGCGGAATTGCAGGGTTTCGCTGGCGCTGAAATACTCGTCGCCGAGATTGCGGCCGCCGACGATCGCCAACTGATTGTCCGCGATCATCGCCTTGTTATGCATGCGGCGTGTGAAGTGGCCAATCTGCGTAAACAGGTTCGTCGTGCGTTCGAATACGCCCTCCTGCGCGCTGCCGAATGGATTGAAGACGCGGATCTCGATGTTGTCGTGCGCGTTCAGGCCGGCCATCACCTGATCGATATCCTTGAAGTTCAGATCGTCGACCAGCATGCGAACTCTCACACCATGATCGGCCGCGTAGAGCGCCGCACCGAGCAGCAGCTTGCCGGTGGTGTCCTCGTTGGCGATGTAGTACTGCATGTCGAGCGTTTTCGTCGCCGCGCGCGCGAGTGCGATGCGCATCTGCAAGGCGTCGGTGCCGCTCGACAGCACGCGGAAACCGGACTCGTTCGGATGCGCTGTTTCGAGCGGCGCGAGCGCGGTGTGCAGCGGGTTGGTATCGGTGGCGGGTAGGGCGTGCGTGACGTCACGGTCGAATGCCGTGGCGGGTGGTTTGGTCGCGCAGGCAGTCAGAAATGCCGTTGCGCAACAGACCAGGAAGAAATGTCTCGTGAAGCTCAACGCGCGGTGGCGTTGCAGTGCGCTCTTGTTCTTAGCTTGATGCCACAACACGCTTTTCCCCTTGTTTGCAGGCTTCTCGTGGCGGCAGCGCAAGTGGCTCGTACTGCCGAGAAGTGCATTCTAAGGGGAATCGCGCGTTGTACGCCGTCAACTGCGCTCGGCTTTCAATGCCGGCTGGCCGTCGACATGCGTGGAGCCTTTCGCGGGACGTCCGGCCCAATAGCCTGCGAGCAACGACCCCGACAGATTGTGCCAAACCGAAAAGAGCGCGCCGGGCAGGGCGGCGATCGGCGTGAAGTACAGCTTGCCGAGCGTCGCGGCGAGGCCGGAATTCTGCATGCCTACTTCGATGGCGAGCGTGCGGCACACGGCTTCGTCGAAGCCGAGCAAACGGCCGCCCCAATAGCCGCCAAGCAGGCCGATGCCGTTATGCAGCACCACGCCCAGCATCACCACCAGACCGACCGAGGCAATGCTCTTCTGTGTGCCGCCCACCACTGCGCCGATGATCAGCACGATCGCGACCATCGAGATCAGCGGCAGAACCGGTTCGATCTTGCGCACGAGCTTGCCGAACAGATGATTGACGACGAGGCCGACCACGATCGGCAGCGCAACGATCTGCAGGATGCTCATCAGCATGCCGTGTACGTCGACGACGATCGAGGCGTCCACATAAAGACGCGTGAGCAGCGGCGTCGCGAACACGCCGACCAGCGTCGACAACGCGCTGATCGTCACCGACAACGCGACGTCGCCGCGCGCCAGATAGATCATCACGTTCGAGGCCGTGCCGCTCGCCACGCTGCCCACCAGCACCATGCCAGCGGTCAGGTCGGGCGGCATGCGCAAAGCCCTGGCGATGAGCCAGGCGGCGAGCGGCATCACCAGATAATGCAGCACGATGCCGGCGATCACCGGCGCCGGGCGCGTGAAGACGCGTTGAAAGTCGGCCACCGAGAGCGTGACGCCCATCGCCAGCATGATGATCGTGAGGAGCGTGGTGACGTGCGGCGCGACGGGCGCGAACGAGGCGGGCGAGAAGTACGCAGCAATCGAAACGAGCACGGCCCAGAGCGGGAAAAGACGGGTGACGCGGGCAAGCATGACGGGTGGTCCCTGGTTATGTTTTAGTGCGAGAAGCGAAGGTCGAAGGTCGGTCGGGCGTTCGGTCGCATGGGTGCGGCGAGCGTCCTGAAGCCGGCCGCGAAAAGCGCGGCGAGGGGTGCGAGCGGCTGATGAGCCTGCTGGCGGCGCTAGCCTTCGTGAGGCGCGCGAGCGGTATGTCGGGGCAGAGGCGCGGGTGAGCGCGAGTGCGTCGAAGCGCGCATTTTACCTTCAGCGCGGCTTCGACGGCATCCGGCAAATGAGCGGGATGGTTGCGATTGCAACGAGGTGAACGTGGCCCGGCTCGAGCGTCCGGGCCGGTTTCACGCCGAGGCGGCAGGCGGCGCGTCCGACGCAGGCGGGACACGGCGCAAGCTCAGTTTGTGAAAGCGCAGCGTCATCAGTAGCGCGACGCTCGCGAGTCCCGCCGCAAGTCCCCACCAGAGACCGCGCGCGCCCAGGCCGAAGTGAAACGCCAGCGTGTAGCCGGTCGGAAAGCCGATTACCCAGTAGCCGAAGGCCGCGGCGATCATCGGCACGCGGGTGTCTTTCAGGCCGCGCAGACAGCCGGAGCCGACCGTCTGCATGCCGTCGACGATCTGGAAGATCGCGGCCACGCCGAGCAGCGAACTGGCGAGCTTGACCGTGGCCGCGTTGGCCGGGTCGTCGAGATGCAGATACAGGCCGACGATCCAGTGCGGCGCGGCAATCAGCACGATCCCCGAGAGCGTCATGAAGGCTACGCCGAGCGCCAGCGCGACGAAACCCGCATGGCGCGCGGCCAGCGGCTGGCCCGCGCCGGACCAGAAGCCGACTCGCACGTTGGCCGCCTGGCCGATCGCGAGCGGCACCATGAAGGCCACCGAGGCGACGTTCAGGGCGATCTGATGCGCGGCCAGTTGCGATTCGCCGAGCAGGCCGACCATCACGCCGGTGGCGAGGAACAAGGTCGACTCGACGCCGTAGGTGATCGCCACTGGCCAGCCGATGCCGAATAGCTCGCCCATCAGGGGCACGTTTGGCCTTGTCGCGACGACGAAGTGGCGATAGCGCGGCCGCAGATGCAACAGCGCCATCAGCACGAGCGCGCTCAACCAGACGGTGATCGAGGTGGCGGCCGCCGAGCCGAGAAAGCCGAGTCGCGGCAGACCGTAGGCGCCGTGAATCAGCCCGTAGTTGAGAAAGCCGTTCACGGCGACGCTTACGAGCGATACCCACAGAAGTCGCTTGGCCGCGCCGATCGCGGGCAGGAAGGAACGCATCAGGCCGACCCCGATCAGGCTGCCCAGCGATCCCCAGCGCAGCACGGCTGCATATTCGCCGACGTTGTGCGCGAGCAGCGCGGGCTCGCCGAACGCGAGCATGATCGGCGTCGCGAACGAGAGCAGGAAGAACGCCGGGATCGACAGCAGCACGGACAGCACGAAGCCGGTCCAGTAGATATGCGGCACGCGGCTTTCGTCCTGCGCGCCGCGCGCGTGCGACACGCTCACGCTGACCGAGGTCAGCACGCCTTGCAGCAGGGTGACCACCACGAAGAACAGGTTCGCGCCCAGGCCGCCGGCGGCGAGCGCGTCGGGGCCGAGCGAGCCGAGCAGGATCGTGTCGGTGACGGCCATCGCCATTTGCGCGAGTTGCGAGATGGCGAGCGGCGCGGCGAGCCGGGCGGTGTCGGCTGCGTGGCGGGTCAGGGTCGGCGGCCGGGTGGCCACCCGGGTAAAGCCGGATTGAGTCATGGAACGCCTGGCGGCGGAAAGGGCGACAGCGCGACGGTGGGCGCCGGTCGCGGGCGCACGGAATTCACGCGAAAAGCGGCGGCGCTAACGTGAGACGGCGGCTCCATGAGCGCCTGCGCGAGCGTTGGGGCGGCTGTCAGCCGGTTGTTTAACTGTTGGGACTGACAGCTTATTGCCTGAACGCGGTGTTGTCGATGGAGAAAGCACGATTTTGGTGCGCGCCGGCTCTCCAGGTTTTCGTGGGGTGGCGCGCCGTCAGGCTTCGTGGACCGCGATGCGCGTGTCGCCCAGCAACACCACCTGTCCCGCGCGGATTTTGCAGGTTTTACGCGTTTCGACCCGACCGTCGACGGTCACCGCGCCGTCCGCGACCATCATTTTTGCCGAGCCGCCGCTGTCGGCGAGTCCCGTTATCTTCAGGAGATTGTGCAGTTCGACGTAGTCGCCGGTCAGTGTGAAATCGAGGTTGGGCATGGCGTTTGCACCTTCAGGCAAAGGGTTCGCATCATAAGCCACAAGCTTGCCCTGAATGAAGAGCGCGGTGTGCGCCGGAGTTGACCGAGGCCTTCGCAGGTAAATGTCATGCGATTGTCAGAAAGTGAAACCTTGCGTAACAGGCCTCGCCGGTTGCGAAGTTCACTCGTAGAGTGCAGCTTTGTAGACGAAGACGCACGCGTCACAACAACTTTAGAGAGGATTAGTCATGACCAAAATTCGTACGCTCCTGATCGGTACCGCCCTGAGTGCATTTGCCGCAACCGCCGCCGTTGCGCAGACCGCGCAGCCTGCCGCGGGCATGCAACCGCAGGACGCCGCACCGGCTGCGCCGGCGGCGCAAGGTGTGACACCGCCGCCGATGCGCCTGACGGCGCCCGGCTCGACCGATCCGCTGGTGCAGAAGCGTGACGCCAATGCTCAGGCGAACGCGGAATACCGCGCGTCGAAGAAGGCCTCCAAGTCCGAACTGAAGCAGCAGCAGAAGGCCGCCAAGTCCCAGTACAAGGACCAGGTGCGCGATGCCAAGGTCAACAAGCAGGCTGACAAGCAGGCCGCCAATAACGAAATGAAGATGAACATGGAAGGCCAGACGGGCGATCAAAGCAACGGTGCCGACGTCAAGCACTGAAGCTAAGTTCGGCGGCGGCCCGAGTCGTCCGTCTGGGCGTCTCGAGCCCCGCTCGCCCTGCATGAGTTCAAGGAGGTAATCAGATGAGTCTCTCCCGTTCCACGAAGCACCAGGTTCTTGCCGCGTTGATCGCAGGCTGTCTGTCGTCGGTGGTGTTCGCGCAGGCGAGCGATCCGGCTGCGGCGCCCGTCACGCACGCCGATAAGAAGGCCTCGAAGGAGCAGTCGAAGGCGGATAAGAAAGCCTCGGTTGCGCAGGCCAAGGCGGACAAGAAGAAAACCGATGTCCAGGCCGACGCCGATAAGGCGAACGCCGACGCGAATCTGAAGGACGCCAAGAAGCAGTAGGCCGGGCCGTGAGACGGTGCTAGAACGGCGGCGGAAAAAAGGGTCGCTTGTCTGCTGGGGTTGTATGGATATACAGTATGCGTCGCTGACTCCAACCGACCCCAACGTCTCCATCGACCGTGCTCCCCGTCGCCGAATCTCCGCTGCCGTCCCCGTCGTCCGACAGCACCGCCTGGCTGGCGAAGCTCAACGACGCCCAACGTGAGGCCGTCGAATACGGCTCCGATAATCCTCATACGGCACCCGGCGCATTGTTGGTGATTGCGGGTGCGGGCTCCGGCAAGACCAACACGCTCGCGCATCGCGTGGCCAATCTGGTGGTGAAGGGCGCCGACCCTCGGCGCATTCTCCTGCTGACCTTTTCGCGCCGCGCGGCACTCGAAATGACGCGCCGCGTGACCCGCATCGCGGCTGCTGCGCTCGGCACGCGCGCCGCGCTCGCGCAAGGGCTGACGTGGGCAGGCACCTTCCATAGCGTGGGCGCCCGCTTGCTGCGCGAGTACGCCGATCTGATCGGTCTGGCACCCGCTTTCACGATCAACGACCGCGAGGATTCCGCGGACCTCATGAACCTCGTGCGCCACGAGCTCGGCTTGTCGGCGAAAGAGCGGCGTTTTCCTGCCAAGGGCACCTGTTTCGCCATTTACTCGCGCGTCGTGAACACGGGCGCTTCGCTGAGTCACGTGCTGGACACAGCGTTTCCATGGTGTCGGGAGTGGGAGGCCGATCTGCGCATGCTGTTCGCGGCGTACGTCGACGCCAAACAGAAGCAGAGTGTGCTCGACTACGACGACCTCCTGCTCTACTGGTCGCATATGGCCGCCGAGCCGGCCATTGCAGCCGACCTGTCAGGGCGCTTCGATCACGTGCTGGTCGACGAGTATCAGGACACCAACCGCCTGCAGGCGTCGATCCTGCTCGCGTTGAAGCCCGACGGCCGCGGTCTGACCGTGGTCGGCGACGACGCGCAATCGATCTACTCGTTTCGTGGCGCCACCGTGCGCAACATTCTCGACTTCCCGGCGCATTTCGATCCGCCCGCGAAGCAGATCACGCTCGAGCGCAACTATCGTTCGACGGCGCCGATCCTCGCGGCGTCGAACGCGGTGATCGAACTGGCCAGCGAGCGGTATACCAAGAACCTGTGGACCGACAAGGCATCGGCGCAGCGCCCGCGCCTGGTGACGGTCGCCGACGAAGCCGATCAGGCCCGCTACATCGTCGAACAGGTTCTCGAGGCGCGCGAACAGGGCATGACGCTCAAGTCGCAAGCCGTCCTGTTTCGCGCCGCGCATCATAGCGCCGCGCTCGAGATCGAACTGACCCGGCGCAACATTCCGTTCGTGAAATTCGGCGGTCTGAAGTTTCTCGACTCGGTGCACGTGAAGGACGTGCTTGCCGTGCTGCGCTGGGCGGAAAATCCGCGCGATCGCGTGGCCGGTTTCCGGGTGGTGCAATTGCTGCCGGGCGTCGGCCCGGCGACCGCCGCGAAGGTCCTCGACGACATCGCGACGCGCGCAGGAACGGCGAACCCCGTCGAAACCGCCGGCGGCGCGCTGGCCGCGTTTGCCGCGCCGGCACGCGCGCAGGAAGACTGGCATCCGTTCGTCAAGCTGATGTCGAGCGTTTATGGGCGGCAGACGCCTTGGCCCGCGGAATTCGAAATGGTGCGGCGCTGGTACGAGCCGCATCTCGAGCGCAATCACGAAGACGCCGCTATCCGTCATGCGGATATTTTGCAGATGGAAAGCATCGCGGGCACGTACGCGTCGCGCGAGCGTTTCCTGACCGAGCTGACGCTCGACCCGCCCGACGCCACCAGCGACGAATCCGGCGTGCCGCTGATCGACGAGGACTACCTGATTCTGTCCACCATCCATTCGGCGAAGGGTCAGGAGTGGCGCAACGTGTTCGTGCTGAACGGTGTCGACGGTTGCATCCCCTCGGATCTCGGCACGGGCAGCGAAGCGGAAATCGACGAAGAGCGCCGCCTGCTCTACGTGGCGATGACCCGCGCGAAAGAGGACCTGCATATCGTCGTGCCGCAGCGTTTCTACGTGCACAACCAGACGCATATGGGCGACCGTCATGTGTGGGCATCGCGCACGCGCTTCATTCCCGCGCATCTGATGCCCATGTTCGACGCCTACGCCTGGCCGCGCGTGCCGATAGCGGGCGCGCCCACGGCGGCGGGGCTCGCCGCTGCGGCGCTGGCCAGAATCGAGATCGGGGCGAAGCTGAGAAAGATGTGGGATTGAGGACGCCGGGGCGGCATCCTCGTGCGTGACGCACGGATTCGCGCATGCCGCGCCAGGGCGCCCGGGCGCCAGATGAAGGCGGGCGGCGCTCAGGCGGGAGTTAGCGCGATTGACGTTGCTGCTGTTGCTGCGGCAACGGACGCGGCGGCACGAAGAAATTGCGCAGCCAGGAGGCGAGGCGCGAAAACATGTCGTCGGGTTCCTCGACGAAAATATCCGGTTTGAGCAGGCGCAGATATTCCATGATCTGCTGCGCTTCCTGCTTCTGGAAAGAGCCGTGCGAAATGCCCATGCGCAGCAGGCCGCGCAGTTCGCCGAGCTTTTCACGGGCGGTGCTGCCATTGCTGGTTTCGCACGCCACTTTGGCCTCGTAGACCCGCTGGCGCAGCGATTCGACGAGCCGCCATGCGGGCGTCTGCATGACTTCTTCCAATGCCTGGATGTCCTGCGCGGCGCTCTTGATCTGCGCCGCGAGCGGATCGACCAGCGTGGCGTCGCCTTCCGCTTCCTTGACGATCGCTGCAGCCCAGTCGTGGCACTGCTTGGCCAACTCTTCCGGCGTCCATTCCGAGCGCGCGGCGAAACCGAAACCGAACTCGCCCGCCTGCCGCATCAGAATCGCGACGACATCCGGGAATTCCTTGTCCAGCGTGCGTTTGGCCCAGGCGTATTGACCTCCCTGCAACATTCGCTGCACGGCGTGTTCGGTCAGCGGCACCATGTTGTCGAGCAGCTTGGCGCGCAAAAAATCTTCAAAAGACGGCGTGGCGAACTGCGGATCGAGCTTCAGCGATACCCGCAGAAACGCATCGAAATCCTTGCGCAGTGACGCAATGGTCTCGTCTTTGAGCGTGAGGGTGATTTGACCCATGTGTTATCCCGTTTGGTCCTGCCGCGCGGCTTCGTCTCGTCCCTCGGCCGCACGCGGACCCCGAAGGACGCGACGCCAGATGCCGGCGCGGTTGTTTCCTGCCTGTTGCCGCCTAACCATCGGGGTGCGTTCCGATGCGCGGACCTCGACTTCATAACGGCGGATCCGGGGGAAACTTAAGGGCGGGCGGGGCGAGCGCGCCCGCTTTAGAGGAAGGCGTCGCCTGGGTCGGGCTGCTTTACGCTTATTTAAGCACGACACATTGCCAGACGAAAAACACCGTCAGGCCGACCGCAATGGTCAGTAGCGGTCGCCGCGTCAGCGCGCTCACGAGGATGGCGGCCAGCGCGCCGACCAGTTGCGGGTTGCGCCAGGTCAGTTCCGCCTCGACGCCGTGCGGCGAAACCGCCATCGGCACGATGATCGCCGTCAACACGGTCACCGGCACGAAACCGAGGGCGGTGCGCACGAGCGGCGGGAACACGAGGCGGTCGCCCAGCATGAAAACGGCGGCGCGGATCACCCAGGTGATGAGCGCCATGCCCAGAATCAACACGACATAGTTCATTGCGATGCCTCCGCGGTTTTCGGCGTACCTGGCCGATGGAGTCGCGGGCTCGACAGCAGCACGCCGATCGCGACGCCCGCGAACACGGCGCCGAGCAGGCCGAGCTTGTACGGCCATGCCTGCCAGAAGAAGGCCAGGGCGCCGGCGGTCACGGCGGCAGCCAGAAAGCGCAGCGCGACCAGTTGCGGCACGACGATGGCGATGAAGGTGGCGACCATCGCGAAATCGAGGCCGAGCGATTGCAGGCCGGGGAAAGCCGCGCCGAACAGCAGACCGGCGACGGTCCAGAGTTGCCAGTTCAGATACATCGCCAAGCCCGCGCCGAAGAAATAGTGCGGGCCGACCGTGCCAGGTTCGCGATGACGGTAGTGCTCCCAGGCGACTGCGAAGACTTCGTCGGTGAGTAGCGCGCCGAGCGCCCAGCGCCAGCGTGCCGACAGATGCGCGACGTGTGGCGCGAGGGTCGCGCTATACAGCACGTGACGCAGATTGACGACGAGGGTGGTCGCCCAGACCACGGCGAAACTCGCATGTCCGGCGATCAGGCCGAGCGCGATGAACTGTGCTGAACCGGCGAATACGACTAACGACATCAACTGGCCATGCCATAGATGCAGCGGGCCGGACGCGACGAGCGTGCCGAAAATGACGCCGAATGGCACCGCGCCGACCATCATCGGGATGATGTCGCGGGCGCCGGCGGTGAATTCTTTAAAGTGGCCGGAGCTAGTGGGCTGGCCGGATAGGGTTTGGGTCAATCTTGCCTCCTTGGTTCGGGGAGCATAGCGGGGGCGGGTGCGGGAGGCTTGTACGTTCTTGCGGCGGAGGGCGGAGGGCGGAGGGTGGAAAGTGGAAAGTGGAAAGTGGAATGCGGAAGGCGGAAGGCGGAAGGCGGAAGGCGGAGAGCGGAGAGTGGCGAGTGGAAGACGCTGGCCCGTAGCCACCGGCCGCGAGCCGTGGCACGGTGATCCCGGAGCGGCAACCGCACACCATGTAGCCGAGCCCGCGCGAAACGCCCCGCGGCCTCAGATCCCTTGCCAGCGGCCAGGCGGCACGCCAAACATGCGCCGGAAGTGTCGCGTGAAATGGCTCTGATCCGTGAAGCCGCTGGCGGCGGCCACATCGGTTACTGAGGTGCCGGCTCGCAACGGCCCGAGCGAGCGTTGCAGGCGCACCTGGTTGCGCCATGCGTGGGGCGGCAAGCCGGTTGTCTGGGTGAAAAGCCGCGCCGCGTGGAATGCCGAGAGTCCCGCCGTCTGGGCCACGTCGGCGAGCGTGACGGGCTCGACGAGATCCGCGGTCAGGCGCTCTTTCATGATGGCCACGCGGACGTCGTCCGTGGCGAAACGGGGCGCTTCGGTCTGAGCTTGCGAATAACGGACGAGCAGGGTGGACAGCGCATCGAGCATGGCGGCTTCGGCGGCAAGCACGTCGTCACCCGCTTCGAGCAGACGATGCGCGCGTGCCAGACGCACGGCGAGATCGGGATCGCGGATCACGCCCGGCGCGAACCACGGCAAATCCTGCGGTTTGCCAGCGATCTCGCTCGCCAGTTCGTGGATGAAATCGACCGGCGCGTACATCACGCGATAACGCCAGCCTGCCTCGACCGCCTTCGAGCCGGTATGCAGCTCACCGGGATTGATGATCGGCACGCCACCGGCTTCGGCGACGTAGTCGGCCCCGCGATATCGATAACCCTCCGCCCCCGCGACGATCACCGGAATCGTGTACGCGTCGTGCCAATGCGGGGTGAACTCGTGGTCGTGATATTCGGCCGTGAGCAGATCCGCGCCGGGCAAAAGCGGCGTGCGCCAATAACGGGCGGAGTTCTGAAAACGATGGACGGCGGTCATGACGAAGGTCCGGCAGGGTCGATCAGTGTAGCGCGTTGTGCTTGCCGCGACTGCATGGACCGGCCGCTGAGACGGGTGCGTTTTACCGTAAAGAGCGGGTGTTCATTTCACCGGGATCTTGGTGCCGGCCGGCATCGGCACGGCGCTCACGCTATTTTTCGCGCTGCCGCTGACCACCCGGTCGCTGTAGGTCAGATACACCAGCGTGTTGCGCTTCGCGTCGACCACCCGCACCACATGAAGCGACTTGAAGATGAGCGACATGCTCACGGAGAACACATCGGCTTGCTGTTTAACCGGACCCGTGAAATGAATCTCGCCGACCTGGCGGCAGGCGATCGACGCCTCGGTCGGATCTTCCGCGATGCCGAGCGTGCCCTTGACACCGCCGGTACGCGCGCGCGAGACATAACAGGTGACGCCCTGAACCTGCGGGTCGTCGTAGGCCTCGACCACCACGCGATCCGAACCGGTGATGCGGAAGTTGGTATTGACGCTGCCGACTTCTTCGCTGTGCGCCGACGGCAGCAGCAGGGCGGAGGCAACGACGAGTGCGATGCGCGATGAAGTGGATTTCATGGGAGGGCCGAAAATAAGCGTCTGGGTTGGGCGCGCGACACGCGCCGGGCAACCGCCATCGTATAACGGCGTGCGCATGAGAGGGCCGACACGGGATCGTCGCACTCGACATGTAAAACGCTGTGCGTGGGTTGGGCGGAGCTAAACCAGCGCCGCAAAAACAAAAAGGCCCGCACGAATGCAGGCCTTTCAAATTTTTTGGCTCCTCGACCTGGGCTCGAACCAGGGACCTACGGATTAACAGTCCGGCGCTCTACCAACTGAGCTATCGAGGAACAGCAGTACAACTTGATCTACATAAAAAAGCCCGTCATGGTTAACGGGCTTTTGCAATTCTTGGCTCCTCGACCTGGGCTCGAACCAGGGACCTACGGATTAACAGTCCGGCGCTCTACCAACTGAGCTATCGAGGAACAGAACAACAAACAGCAGAGAAGCGAAATTGTAGAAGCAGCTTAAGCCCCTGTCAATACCCTGTTCATCTCGTTTTCATTCGAATGAAGCGGGGCATCTGACAGGCGCCGCGACGCTCAGCGTACGAGCAGGTCGAGCTTTTCCTTGATGTCCTTGAACTCGTCGGCTTCCGGCAGCGGCGCCTTCGTCTTGGTGATGCTCGGCCAGGCTTTCGCCAGATCGGCATTCAGCTCGATGAAGTTTTGCTGGTCGCCCGGCACGTCTTCTTCGGCATAAATGGCATTTACCGGGCACTCGGCCACGCACACAGCGCAGTCGATGCATTCATCGGGGTCGATCGCGAGGAAGTTGGGACCTTCGCGAAAGCAGTCCACCGGGCACACATCGACACAGTCGGTATAGCGGCACTTGATGCAGCTTTCGGTCACAACGTGAGTCATTCAGGCAGCTCCTGCATGCAGAATCAGGGGAGGCGAAAACGCCAAAAGCGCTATTGTAACGTAACGTCAAGAGGCGTATGAAGCATCGCGCAACGGCTTTTATATGTTTTCGTGATTAGTTTATAAGGTCGGCCGGCAGGGCTTTCGTCAGGCCGTGCGGTAGGGGCGCCCGGCGGCACGCTGAAGCAGGACGCATTCGGGTAACATGCATCAAGCTGACGCGCACGGGGCGCGCCATGCATATGGGTGAGTCGGGCCTTTCGTGTCAGGCCTTCCGTTTTACTGCAGTCCAGTTCGCACCATCATGATTATTACTTCGCTGCTCGACACCGATCTGTACAAGTTCACGATGATGCAAGTGGTGTTGCATCACTTTCCCGCAGCGAACGTGGAATATCGCTTCCGCTGCCGGACGCCCAATGTGGATCTCGTGCCTTATATCGCCGAGATTCGCGACGAAGTGCGCAAGCTCTGCGATCTGCGCTTCACCGACGAGGAACTCGACTACCTGCGTCGCATGCGCTTCATCAAGGGCGACTTCATCGAATTTCTCGCGCTGTTCCATCTGAACGAGAAATACATATCGATTGAACCGTCGCCGAAGGGCAATGGCGAAATCGACATCGAGATCAAAGGACCGTGGTTGCACACGATCCTGTTCGAGATCCCGATGCTCGCGATCGTCAACGAGGTCTATTTCCGCAATACCCAGCAAACGCCCGACTACAGCGAAGGGCGCGGCCGGCTCGTGGAAAAGATCCAGTTGCTGGGCGCGCGCCCCGAATTCGCCGACTGCAAGATCGCCGACTACGGCACCCGCCGCCGCTTCTCGAAGCAATGGCACGAAGAGGTGATCCTCACGCTCAAAGACGGCCTTGGCGAGCAGTTCGCCGGCACCAGCAACGTCTTCTACGCGATGAAGCACAGCCTCACCCCGCTCGGCACGATGGCGCACGAATACCTGCAGGCTTGCCAGGCACTCGGCCCGCGACTGCGCGACTCGCAGATCTACGGCTTCGAAATGTGGGCCAAGGAATATCGCGGCGACCTCGGCATCGCGCTCTCCGATGTGTACGGCATGGAAGCTTTCCTGCGCGACTTCGACATGTACTTCTGCAAGCTCTTCGACGGTGCGCGTCACGATTCTGGCGATCCGTTCGACTGGGGCGAGCGCCTGCTCAAGCACTACGAGGCGAACCGCTGCGATCCGCGCACCAAGATTCTCGTGTTCTCCGACGCGCTCGACATTCCGAAAGTGCTCCAGCTGTACGAACGTTTTCGCGGCCGCTGCAAACTGGCGTTCGGCGTGGGCACCAACCTGACCAACGACCTCGGTTACAACCCGCTGCAGATCGTGATCAAGATGGTTCGCTGCAACGGTCAGCCGGTGGCCAAGCTGTCGGATTCGCCGGGCAAGAACATGTGCGAGGACAAGGCTTATCTCGCGTATCTGCGCCAGGTATTCGGCATTACACAGCCCGAGGAAGCGCCAGCGAAGTAGGGCAGTTCGTTCATCGGGCTTGAGTCGATTCAAGTTTGCCCGTCTGCCCGACGCGCGGCAATAGGCCGTTCGGCCAGGGTGTTCGCGCACAGGGCGGCCGGTATAATCCTCGTCACTTCGCACGGCTTTCGACACGAGGATTTCCCATATGGACACATCGATTGCTCGCCGCAATATCCTGGCTCGCATCCGCGCAGCGCAAGGGCGCGAGCCCGAGCCGTCTGCAGCCGAACGCGAGGCGGCCGCAGATTATGTGGCGCGCCATCCTGCTGGTCCGCGCCCGGAGATGCCGGCGGACCTGACCGCGCGCTTCATCGAAGAAGCGCAGAAAATGTCGACCACCGTCGAGACGGTCCAGTCGCTGAGTGAGGTGCCTTCAGAGGCGCATCGTTATCTCACACAACACGCATTGCCGTTGCAGGCGATTGCATGGCAAACCCTGCAGGATCTGCGTTGGACCGAAGCAGGCCTCTCCGTTGAATTTCGCAAGCCGCTCGACGGCGACGTAGTCGGCCTGACGGGCTGTTTCTGCGCGACCGCCGAGACCGGCACGCTCGTGCTGCTGTCGGGACCGGAAACGTACGCGTCGGCGGGGCTGCTGCCGGAAACGCATATCGCGATCGTGCCGGCTTCGCGCATCGTCTCGGGTCATGAAGAAGCATTCGCGCTGATTCGCAGTGAACGCGGCGAGCTGCCGCGCGCGGTTAACTTCGTTTCCGGACCGTCGCGTACCGGCGACATCGAACAGACCATCGTGCTGGGCGCGCATGGACCTTATCGGGTGCATGTGATCGTCGTGCAAGGTGCGTGAGCTTGTGTGAGCCGCGGTCGCGGTTACCTCTCAGGGCGCGTTTCGCCGCCCGCCATAACAAGGATCGCAGAACTATGAAAGGACGTGTCGTGTGGACCGGCATGGCGCTCGCCGCCGCATTGACATTGGCCGGCTGGCCGCAACTGGCGTCCGCCGCCACGCTCGACGGCGCGACGCTATCCGCGCTGTGGTGCCTGCCGTTCGCCGGTGTACTGCTTTCGATCGCCGCGTTTCCGCTGATCGCGCCGGCTTTCTGGCATCACCACTTCGGCAAGATTGCAGCCGCCTGGGCGTGTGTTTTCCTCGTGCCGTTTGCGCTCAGCTTCGGAACGGGCGTGGCCTTCGGCACGCTCGTGCACGCGCTGCTCGAAGAATACATTCCCTTCATCGTGTTGCTGACGGCGCTCTATACCGTGGCCGGCGGCATTTGCGTGCGCGGCAACCTGCATGGCACGCCGCGTTTGAACACGGCGATCCTCGCGCTCGGCACCTTGCTCGCGAGTTTCATGGGCACGACGGGCGCGGCCATGCTGCTGATCCGTCCGTTGCTGCGCGCCAACGACAACCGCAAGCACGTGGTGCATGTGGTCGTGTTCTTCATCTTTCTGGTGGCGAACGCCGGGGGCTCGCTGTCGCCGTTGGGCGACCCGCCGCTCTTTCTCGGTTTCCTGCAGGGCGTGGGCTTTTTCTGGACGACCACGCATCTCGCGTGGCCGATGCTGTTCGTCTGCGGCGTGCTGCTGGCCGGTTTCTATGCGCTCGACTCGTTTTACTTTCAACGGCGTGAGGAAACGCGTTCGGACTTTCTCGATCCGACGCCTGACTCCGCACCGTTCGGCATCGACGGCAAGGTCAATTTTCTGCTTCTGCTCGTGGTCATCGCGCTGGTGCTGATGAGCGGCCTGTGGAAACCACAAGTGTCGTTCGACGTGTTCGGCACGCACGTCGCCCTGCAGAACGCGGTGCGCGACGTTGCGCTGATCGGCGTGACCTTGCTCTCGCTGGCGTTGACGCCGCGCGCGGCGCGGGCGGGCAACGACTTCAACTGGGCGCCGATCGAAGAGGTCGCCAAGCTGTTCGCCGGGATCTTCATCACGATCGCGCCGGTCATCACGATTCTGCGTGCCGGGCAGGCGGGTGCGTTCGCCGGCATCGTCCATCTGGTCAACGATTCGGCGGGCCAGCCGCACGACATCATGTATTTCTGGGCAACGGGCTTGCTATCGTCGTTTCTCGACAACGCGCCGACCTACCTCGTGTTTTTCAATCTGGCCGGCGGCGACGCGCAGACCCTGATGACCACGGGCGCGACCACGCTCGCTGCGATCTCCGCCGGCGCCGTGTTCATGGGCGCGAACACGTATATCGGCAATGCGCCGAACTTCATGGTGAAGGCGATCGCGGAATCACGCGGCGTTCGCATGCCGAGCTTTTTCGCCTACATGGCCTGGTCCGGCGCGGTGTTGTTGCCGCTGTTCCTCGTGACCGGCTGGCTCTTTTTCTGACGCCGATTTTTTTGAGCGCCGAGGCAATCGAACTCGACGCGCTATACGGAGAATTGCAATGCAGAAGATCCTCGTCGCCCGTCCGATCTTTCCCGATGTGATCGAACGGCTCAAACAATATTTCGACGTCGACTGGAATCAGGGCGACGTATTGCCGGCTGACGAACTCACCCGTCGCATCGCGGACAAGGACGGTGCGCTGACCGCGGGCGATCCGATCGGCGCGGCTGTGCTCGCCGCCGCGCCGCGTCTGCGTGTGGTGTCGAATATGGCGGTGGGCTACAACAACTTCGACATGGCCGCGTTCAACGCGTCGAACGTGCTCGGCACCAACACGCCGGACGTGCTCAACGAATCGACCGCGGACTTCGGCTGGGCGCTGATGATGGCTGCGGCGCGTCGCATCGCCGAATCCGAGCACTGGCTGCGTGCGGGCCAATGGCAGAAGTGGACTTATGACGGCTTTCTCGGCAGCGATCTGCACGGCTCGACGCTCGGCGTGATCGGCATGGGGCGGATCGGTCAGGCGCTCGCGCGTCGCGCGAAGGGCTTCAATATGCAGGTGATCTATCACAACCGGTCGCGCGTCGCGCCGGAGATCGAGGCCGACCTGAATGCGCAGTACGTGTCGAAGCAGGATCTGTTGCGGCGCGCCGACCATGTCGTGCTCGTACTGCCGTACACGAAGGAAAATCATCACACGATCGGCGCGGCCGAACTCGCCATGATGAAGCCGACCGCCACGTTGACCAACATCGCGCGCGGCGGCATCGTCGACGACGCGGCGCTCGTCGAAGCACTGCGTTCGAAGACAATCGCGGCAGCCGGCCTCGACGTGTTCGAAGGCGAGCCCGATCTGAATCCCGATCTGTTGAGCGTGCCGAATATCGTGCTGACGCCGCACATTGCCAGCGCGACCGAAGCGACGCGACGCGCCATGGCGAATCTCGCCGCCGACAATCTGATCGCCGCGCTCGGCGAAGGTCCGCGCGCGGGACAGCCGCCGAATCCGATCAACCCCGAGGTCATCGGCAAGGCGCGTTCATGACCATGATTCTGGAGGCGGCCGTCGCGGTGCTGGCGGTCGCGTTGGTCATCGCATTGGCGTTATTGCTACGCGGCCCCAGTCGCGCGGAGGAAAGCGAGCAGTTCGAATTGCTCAACGAGCGCATGGACACCGCGGCCGATACGCAGGCGCATGCCTACGAGCGGCTCGAACGGCAATTGCGCAACGACATCACCGAGACCGCGCGCGTGTCGCGTAGCGAGCAGAGCAGCGGTTTCGCGCATTTCCAGCAGACGCTGGCCGCACAGTTCAGCAGCATGACGACGGTGCAGGGCGGCAAGATCGACGGTTTCGCGCAGCAACTCGATGCCGTGCGTCAAAGCTTGCAGGTGCAGGCCCAGCAGGCGCGCGACGAGCAAGGCCGTTCGCTCAAACATTTTGGCGAGACGCTGAGTTTGCAACTCGGGCAATTGACCGAGGCGAACGATCGCCGCTTCGCCGAGGTGCGCACGACCATCGAGCAACGGCTGAAGGATATCGAGGCGAACAACTCGCTCAAGCTCGAGGAAATGCGTCGCACCGTCGACGAAAAACTGCACGCTACGCTCGAACAACGTCTGGGAGAGTCGTTCAAACTGGTCTCCGACCGGCTCGAGCAGGTGCATCGAGGCCTGGGCGAGATGCAGACGCTGGCGGCGGGCGTCGGCGATCTGAAAAAAGTGCTCACCAATGTGAAGACGCGCGGTACGTGGGGCGAAGTGCAACTCGAAGCTTTGCTCGAGCAGATCCTCACTACCGACCAATACGCGAAGAATATCGCGACGGTGCCGAAGAGCACGGAGCGCGTCGAGTTCGCCATCAAGTTGCCCGGCCGCGCCGAGCAGGGTGGACCGGCGACGCCGGTCTGGCTGCCGATCGACGCCAAATTCCCGCGCGAAGACTACGAACGTTTGATCGAAGCCCAGGAGCGCGCTGATCCGGTCGCGGTGGAAGACGCGTCGCGCGCACTGGAGACGCGAATTCGAGCCGAGGCCCGCACCATCGCCGAAAAGTACGTTTCGCCGCCGTACACCACCGACTTCGCGCTGCTGTTCCTGCCGACCGAAGGCCTGTATGCGGAAGTCCTGCGCCGGCCCGGTTTGACGGACCTGCTGCAACGGGACTATCGGGTGACGATTGCAGGTCCGACTACCTTGACCGCTTTGCTCAACAGCTTGCAGATGGGTTTTCGCACGCTCGCAATCGAAAAGCGTTCGAGTGAGGTGTGGCAAGTGCTCGGCGCGGTCAAAACGGAATTCGGCAAATTCGGCGATGTGCTGGCGAAGACGAAAGCGCAACTGGAAACCGTCACGCGATCGATCGAAGCGGCGGAAACGCGCACGCGCGCCATGAACCGCAAGCTGCGCGACGTCGAGGCGTTGCCGGGGGAAGAGGCGAGTGATCTGCTTGGGGACGCGTTATCGGGCGTGGATCCCGACGAGCAATAAAACGGACGCTACCGCCGCGGCAGGTAAGTCGCGGAGTCCGGTCTGGTTCAGTTCAGTTCTGCAATCGGACCGGTCTCGACTCAGGCTGCGCCCGAGCCAGCCGCGAGGCGTTCAAGCGCAGCGCCCGTCAACCGCACCACGCGCCAGTCCGGCAACACGGTTGCGCCCATTTTTTCGTAGAAGCTGATTGCCGGCTGATTCCAGTCCAGCACGGTCCACTCGAAACGTCCGCATTGACGCTCCACCGCCAAAGCCGCGAGGCGCTGCAGGAGCGCACTGCCCAGGCCGGTGCCGCGTTCAGCGGGTTGCACATAGACGTCTTCGAGATACAGCCCGCGCTTGCCGACAAAACTCGAGTAATTGTGGAAGAACAGCGCGTAGCCGACGATGCGTCCTTCGTTCTCGGCCACCAGCGCCTCGATGGCGGGACGCGCACCGAAAAGCGCTTCTTGCAAACCGGCTTCGGTTGCAACAAAGACGTGCGTGAGGCTTTCGTATTCCGCCAGTTCGTACGTCAGCGCGAAAATCGCGCCGGTGTCGTGGGGAGTGGCGGCACGGATCGTGAATGCCATTACGCTTCTTCGGGCGCGTCGGTCAGATGGATTTCAATGCCGCCAAAGCGCGAGGCCACCCAGTTGTACGCGTGGCATGCAATCCACAGCAGGATGAAGCCGAGGATCGCATTGAGCAGCAGCGCGCTGAACACCGTGCTCAGTTCCACCGACCCGTATCGGATGAACGCGACCAGCACGCCGAGCAGAACGATGGGCACCGAGAACGTCAGATACACGAGAATCAGTGCTTTGGCTGTCTGTCCCGGTGCAATGAACGAGATCTGTTTTTTCATGTAAGTCAAACCCGTGTGTCGTAGTGGTAATGGGTAAAGCTGTCGGCGGCCGGTACCGCAGACGTCGGTCCTGCAGGGATCAGATAAGCCCGTCGAACAGCATGATGGCGACGCGCTCACCTTCGGCAATCTCGCCTTCATCGTGTCCGAGCACGATAAAGCAATTCGCCTCGCTCATCGAACTCAGTACGCCGGAGCTTTGCGAGCCGGTCGGCGTGACATGCCAGCCGCCTTGCGCATCCTGCTCGGCCACACCGCGTTGAAACTCCGTGCGGCCCGGGCGTTTGCGGATGATCTGACGGCTCGCGGCATGAATCACCGGCAGCGGCTGCGGCGTCGCGCCCGACATGAGCAATAACACCTCGCGCACGATCTGGTAGAACGCCACCATCACGGCGACGGGATTGCCCGGCAGACCGAAGAATAGCGCGGGTAGTCCAACACCCGGCCGCTCGCCGGACCAGACGCGGCCGAAAGCGAGTGGGCGGCCGGGGCGCATCGCAAGACTCCAGAAAGCGACGTCGCCGAGCGTCTGTAGCAACTGCCTGGTGAAGTCGGCCTCGCCCACCGACACGCCGCCCGAGGTCAGCACCACGTCCGCGCTGGCCGCGGCACTGCGCAACGCGGTTTCGAGCGCGGCGGGCTCGTCGCGCACTACGCCGAGATCGAGCGTGTCGACGTTCAGGCGCCGCAGCATGGCGAACAGTGTGTAGCGATTGCTGTCGTACACGGCACCCGGGTCGAGCGGCTCGCCGAGCGAACGCAATTCGTCGCCGGTCGAGAAGAACGCGACACGCAGGCGTCGTCTGACATTCACTTCGCCAATCCCGAGCGACGCCAGCAAACCGAGGTCGGACGCGCGCATGATGCGACCCGCCCGCAGCGCGACATGGCCGCGCGCCAGATCTTCGCCGGCGAGGCGGCGGTTGGCGCCGCCCGTCAGTCTGCCGACGGCGAAGCGGATCGAAGCGGAATCGGCGCTGCGTTCCACGAGTTCCTGTGGCACGACGGTGTCACAGTCCGCCGGCATGCAGGCGCCTGTCATGACGCGCACGCATTGCGCCGTTTCCACGCGGCCGGCGAACGGGTGCCCGGCGAGCGCCTTGCCTACGATGGCCAGTTCGACCGTCGGCGCGCCGCTTGCCAATGCCGCGCGACTGAACGCGTAGCCGTCCATCGCGGAGTTGTCGTGGGCAGGGACGTCGATCGGCGACACGATGTCGGCAGCGAGCACGCGATCGAGCGCGTCGCGCAAAGCCACGCGTTCGACGACCGCGACCGGCTCGGCCCATTGGCGAACAATGGCCTGAGCAGCCGGAACCGGCAGCGCGTGAGGATCGTACTGCGCGACGCAGCGGGAGAAGTCGTTAAGCGTGGTCATGAAGAGATGGACGTCGCGACCGGAGGCGGGAGCGGCCTGTTGCCGGGCGGCCGGAGCGGAATTTCAACCGGGGCCTCAATGACGCTCGAGGTCGGCGAGTTCTTGTAGCGAGTTGACATTGTAAAACGCGCGCTCATCGGTAAAGGTGACTTCGACCGTCGTGTGGCGTGCGTACCACGCGCGCACTTTGCGTTCTCCGGCGGCCAGAAAGGCCGCGAGGTCGTCAGCGAGCTCCGTGCGCAGCAGGGCGAAAACGGGGTGCAGCGAGACCTCGCCCAGGGCGCTCACGGTCGTGACGGTGGCGGCGTCGGCGTGGTTCGCCTCGAGTGCTTGCGCAAGCTGGGCGGCAAGGTCGGTGGGCAGCCACGGTGAGTCGCAGGGGGCGCAGAGCACGTACGCCGTGTCGGCGGCGCGTAGTCCGGCGAGCAAGCCCGCCAGCGGGCCTGGAAAGTCGGTCAAGGTGTCGGCCACTACCCTTGCACCGAAAGGTGCGCCGAGCGCGGCGTAAATGTCGGGATTGCGATTGGCGCTGATCAGCAGCGCGCCGGTTTGCGGCGCCAGCCGCTTCAGAACGTGGCCGGCGAGCGGTTCGCCGTGCAGCGTTTGCAGCCCTTTGTCGGCGCCGCCCATACGCATGCCGCGTCCACCTGCCAGCAGCAGACCGGTGATGTGTTCGCGCGTGGGTGCCATATTTGCCGCTCAGCCGCCGATGTATGACATCTCGACGCGACGGCCGTCCGGCATGCTCGAAATGGCGGCGCTGCTGCCGCGTAGTTGCGAGTAGCGATCGCCACGGCCTTGCCAGATTTCCGCGACGGCAGTGCCGATCTCGGCGTCGCTCGCGCCACTGCGCAGCAAGGCGCGCAAATCGTGTCCCGATGACGCAAACAGGCACAGATACAGCTTGCCCTCAGTGGACAGACGCGCCCGAGTGCAGTCGCCGCAGAACGCCCGTGTCACGCTCGAAATCACACCGATTTCGCCGCCGCCGTCCACGTAACCCCAGCGCTGGGCCGTCTCGGCCGCGCTGTGCGCTTCGAGCGGCGCGAGTGGGAAATGCTCCGCGATACGCGCGACGACCTCGGCAGACGGCAGCACCTCGGTCATGTTCCAGCCGTTCGAGGTGCCCACGTCCATATATTCGATAAACCGCAGCACCGCGCCCGAGCCTTTGAAATGACGCGCCATCGGCACGATCTCGCTGTCGTTGGTGCCACGTTTGACGACCATGTTGACCTTGATGGGCTCGAGCCCCACCGCCTGCGCCGCAGCGATGCCGTTCAGCACGTCGGCGACCGCGAAGTCGGCGTCGTTCATACGGCGAAACAGCGTGTCGTCGAGCGCGTCGAGGCTGACCGTCACGCGGTTCAGACCGGCGTCTTTCAGGCTGCGCGCCTTGCGCTCCAGCAGCGAACCGTTGGTGGTCAGCGTCAGGTCGAGCGGGCGGCCGGCTGGCGTCGTCAGTTGCGCGAGCCGCTCGATCAGGAATTCCAGATTCTTGCGCAGCAACGGCTCACCACCGGTCAGCCGGATTTTCTCCACACCATGCGCGACGAAGAGTCGCGCCAGCCGCTCGATCTCCTCGAAGCTCAGCAGCGCGCTGTGCGGCATGAACGCATAGTTCTTGTCGAACACTTCCCGAGGCATGCAGTAGACGCAGCGGAAGTTGCAGCGGTCCGTCACTGAGATGCGCAGATCGCGCAGCGGACGCGCCAGCGTGTCGCGCAGCACGCCACGAGGCGTCTGCACCGGGCCGGTGATGACCGGCGCCGCGCTCAAATCGGCAACAGGGATGACGCGTCGGGGCATGAAAGACTTCGGTCGGTGCTTGAAAGGAAAACCAGTTATTCATTCTATCGGAAATGCCTCTCCAGGCTGGTGCAAGGGCGAGGCATCGGGGTATACGGCTACAGGCATGTCGGCCGGTGGGCGCTCCGTTTTGGCGTCCAAAAACAAAAAGCCCGCCGGTGAGGGCGGGCTTTTCGAGGACGACGAGTCAGCTTACTGCGAGTGCTTACCCGTTTCCACCTGCTGCATCGGCTCACTATCGAGCACCGGCAACGGCTTGCGCTCACGGACCACGCGAGCCGGCTTGGCGGTCTGCGCAGAGGCTTCCTGCGCGGCACGCAGCTTGTCGGCGTCGGTGTTCACCCAGACGAGACCGGCTTGTTCCAGCACCGGCTTCAGGGCTTCCGCCGACACGGCGGCCTGACGAGGCGTCGCCGGGGCGGCTTGCGGAGCAGCGGCGACAGGCGCCGGCTCCACAGCGGCCGGCGCGGCTACCGGTTCCACGACGGGTGCGGCTGCTGCCACGAGCGGCTGCGCTTCAACGATTTCGGCTTGCGGCGCCGGCTGAACGGCCGGTGCTTCGATCGCTGCAGCGGGAGCCGCGGTTTCGACCGGAGTCGGAGCGGCTTGCGCTTCGACGACCGGTGCGACTGCCGGGGCTTCGGCATGCACCTGAACGGGCGCCTCGACCTGCGCAACCGGTTCGGCCAGGGAAACCGTCTCGCTGACGGCCGGAGCAGCTTGCGCGACTTCGATCGGCGCCGCGGCGGCTTGCGCCACCGGCTCGACCGCTGCCGGAACTGCCGGCGCTTCGTCGACCGGTACAACCGCTTCCGTCCTGGCCGCTTTCTCGACGGCCAGAGCCGGCGTTTCAGCAGATGCGTGCAGCTCCGTGACTACGGCGGTTTCAGTTGCAACTGCAGCGACCACGACTTCGACCGGCGTCACGTGCTTCGCTTCGCTGGCTTCAGCCTGGTGCTCGACCGGCTGATGTGCCACGCGCACCGGTGCTTCGTCGTTTGCGCCGGCGTTGTCGCCTTCACTTTCCGCGACGTCTGCTGCCAGGTTGCCGTTCACGTCCTCTTCACGTTCACGACGACCACCACGACGGCCGCGACGACGACGACGACGCTCTTCACCCTCACGCGCCACCGCTTCCTGATCGATCGGCGCGCCGTTTTCGCCCAAGGCGATCTGGTTTTGCGCCAGGTCCTCGGTCGTCTGCGTGTCGCTTTGCGTCAGTGCATCTGCCGTTTCGGCCTGCGGCTTGCGGCGTTCGCCACGTTCAGCGCGATCACCACGTTCACGGCGTTCGCCGCGTTCCTGACGCTCGCCGCGCGGTGCGCCTTCTGCGCTTTCCACGCGTTCGCCACCGCGACTGTCGCGGTCACGGTTTTCACGCGGCTCGCGACCCTCGCGCGGCTCACGAGCCTCACGCGGTTCACGGCCTTCGCGAGCCTCACGCGGCTCGCGATTGCCACGCGGTTCACGGCCTTCGCGCGGTTCACGTGCTTCACGTGGCTCACGACCCTCGCGTGTTTCACGTGCCTCACGCGGTTCGCGTTCCTCGCGACGCGGCTGACCTTGACGGCCCGTACCTGTACCCGTAGCCGCAGCAGTACTCGCGGCTTCGCCACGGCCCGCTGCATCGCGGCCGGCTGCGCCGCCACGACGATTGCGGTTGCGATCGCCGCCACGTTCGCCGGTGCGCTCACCGCGCTCCGTGCGCTCGCCGCGTTGCGGACGCGTCTGCTTGTCTGTCGTGGCCGGTGCGGCCGGGGCGGGCGCCGCCGACTGCACGCCGAACAGATTCTTCAGCCAGCCGATGAAACCTCCGCTCGCCGGCGTCACCGCCACCGGAGCAGGCGTAGCCGCCGGACGAACCGGTGCGCTCGGCGCCGGCTTCTCAGGCGTGATGCCCTTAACCGCCGCTTCCTGCTTCGGCTTCACTTCTTCAGCACGCTTGCTGTAACCGGTTTCCGATTCCAGTTCGCGGGCCGCTTCTTCGGCCATCTTCCACGAAGCACGCGGCTCGTCGAGGCGCGCATCGTCGTGACGCAGACGCTCTAGCTTGTAATGCGGCGTGTCGAGGTGCTTGTTCGGGATCAGAACGACGTTGACCTTGAAGCGCGATTCGATCTTGTTGATCTCGGCACGCTTTTCGTTCAACAGGAAGGCGGTCACTTCGACCGGCACCTGGCAATGGATCGCCGCGGTGTTTTCCTTCATCGCTTCTTCCTGAATGATCCGCAGCACTTGCAGCGCGGACGATTCGGTATCGCGGATGTGGCCCGTGCCGTTACAACGCGGGCAGGTCACGTGGCTGCCTTCCGACAGCGCCGGGCGGAGACGTTGACGCGACAGTTCCATCAGGCCGAAGCGCGAGATCTTGCCCATCTGGACGCGAGCGCGGTCGTGCTTGAGCGCGTCTTTCAGACGTTGCTCGACTTCACGCTGGCTCTTGGCCGATTCCATGTCGATGAAGTCGATCACGATCAGGCCGCCCAGATCGCGCAAGCGCAACTGGCGGGCGACTTCGTCGGCGGCTTCGAGGTTGGTGCGCGCGGCCGTTTCCTCGATGTCGGCGCCCTTGGTGGCGCGGGCCGAGTTCACGTCGATCGCAACCAGTGCTTCCGTGTGGTCGATCACGATGGCGCCGCCCGAAGGCAGCGGAACCGTGCGCGAGTACGCGGTTTCGATCTGGTGTTCGATCTGGAAGCGCGAGAAGAGCGGCACGTCGTCGTGATACCGCTTCACCTTGCTGACATTGTCCGGCATCACGATGTCCATGAAGGCGCGAGCCTGGTCATGGATTTCGGTGGTGTCGATCAGGATTTCGCCGATATCCGGCTGGAAGTAGTCGCGGATCGCGCGGATCACGAGGCTCGATTCCAGATAGATCAGCATCGGCTGACCGTTGGAACCGCTTTGCGACGCGGCTTCGATCGCGCGCCACAGTTGCATCAGGTAGTTCAGGTCCCACTGCAACTCTTCGGCGCTGCGACCGATGCCGGCCGTGCGCGCGATGATGCTCATGCCTTCCGGCAATTGCAGTTGCGCCATGGTTTCGCGCAACTCCTGACGGTCGTCGCCTTCGATCCGGCGCGACACGCCGCCGCCGCGCGGGTTGTTCGGCATCAGCACGAGGTAACGGCCGGCGAGCGAGATGAACGTGGTCAGGGCTGCGCCCTTATTGCCGCGTTCTTCTTTTTCGACCTGAACGATCAGTTCCTGGCCTTCGCGCAGTGCGTCCTGGATGCGTGCGGAACGCATGTCGACGCCGTCGCGGAAATACTGGCGCGCGACTTCCTTGAACGGCAGAAAGCCGTGGCGGTCTTCGCCGTAATTGACGAAGCAGGCTTCGAGCGACGGCTCGATGCGGGTAATGATGCCCTTGTAAATATTGCCTTTGCGCTGTTCGCGCCCGGCGGTTTCGATGTCGATATCGATGAGTTTTTGCCCATCGACGATGGCAACGCGCAGTTCTTCCTGCTGCGTCGCGTTGAACAACATTCGTTTCATTGAACGGCTCCAGAGCGGCTTAGCCTGCCCTTCGCTGCGCGGTTGTCAGTCGCGAGAGCGAAGCGGGCAGCGGCATGCCGCGCCTTATTGTGTTTTCACAAGCACGCTGGAGCGGGAAAAATGGCGGGAGAATTGCCTGAGAGGGCCCGGCCCATTAAAAAGTGGGCACGGTGCCGCAGGGCACATGCGAACACGGCTTCAAATAACGACCCGACACGCCGCGGGTTCTGCCAGCAGACCTTCATAAGCCTTCGTCCACTCGCGCCGGTGCGCCAACTGGGCGCGTGACCGGAGGGTCGAAGGCTGCGGTCATGCCGCAGCGGGAAGTTCGCGCAGTCGGCGCGTCTTTTCCTGCTGGGGGTGTCTCGCCTCATTTTGACGTCGCCATGTCTTGTACTTTCTACAAGACGCCTCGGGCGCACGCCGTATTTTCGCAACTCGCAGCTTCCTACAGCAGGGCGTCAGACCGCCCGATACCGAAGCTGAAAGTTAAATTCTTTTTTACCAAAATTCCGTTACCGTCGAAGCTGACCTTGACCGAACGCGCCTGTGGGCGCCGTCCCTGCCGGGTACTGACTTCGTGCGTGCAACTTGTTGCATCTCATTTTCAGGGTGAGCAACCAGACCCCGGCGCAAGTAAAATAACGGTTTAACGCTTGCACCTGCGCAATCCGCCCGAATTCCGGACACTGCGCCGGCCGCCGCAGACTGCTGGGCAAATTATATTCAGAATGAAAGAGTTAGGCAAAATATCCCAGAAATCGGTCGCAAGCGACCAGGTCTCGTTGATCGAGATCGACGACAGTGCGGCCGGACAGCGCATCGACAACTTCTTGCTGCGCGTCTGTAAAGGCGTGCCGAAGAGCCATATTTATCGCATCCTGCGCAGTGGAGAGGTGCGAGTCAATAAGGGCCGGATAGACGCGCAGTACCGGCTCGAACTGGGCGATCTGGTGCGCGTGCCGCCCATTCGCGTCGCTCAACCGAACGAGGCCGTCGCCCATCTGCCGGTCCCGAGCGCCGATTTCCGGATCATTTTCGAAGACGAGCACATGCTGGTCATCGATAAACCGGCCGGAGTGGCGGTTCATGGTGGCAGTGGTGTCGCGTTCGGCGTGATCGAGCAGATGCGCGAGGCGCGCCCGCAGGCGAAATTCCTCGAATTGGTGCATCGGCTGGATCGCGAGACGTCCGGCATTCTTATGCTGGCCAAGAAGCGTTCGGCGCTTGTCAACCTGCACGAGCAGATTCGCGAGAACAAGATGGATAAGCGCTACTATGCTTGCGTTCATGGCGACTGGGCGAGCGATTGGGGCCGTCGCCGCGCGGTCAAGGAGCCGCTGCACAAGTATCTGACGGCAGACGGCGAGCGGCGCGTGCGCGTGCAGGCGGACGGCCTGGCGTCGCATACGGTGTTCAACCTGATCGACCGCTGGCCGGAATATGCGCTGCTGGAGGCGGAATTGAAGACCGGCCGAACGCATCAGATCCGGGTGCATTTGCAGCATCTGGAGCTGCCGATCGTCGGCGACGCCAAATATGGCGATTTCGCGCTGAACAAGGCATTGGCGCGCGCCAACGCCAGGCCCGGCATCAAACGCATGTTCCTGCACGCCTATCGGCTGAAGCTCGTGCACCCCGCAACCGGCGCACCGATTCAGTTCGAGGCGCCGCTGCCGGCGGAATGCCGCGCTTTCGTCGCGCAACTCAACGATTTAAGAAATGGGTCAAACCCGGAGACGGCACCGCATGGCTAGAGAGCAATTTGATCTGATCGTCTTCGACTGGGACGGGACGCTGATGGATTCGACCGCCCACATTACGCGCAGCATCCAGTCCGCGTGCCGCGACATGGGCCTGCCGGTCCCCGCCGACGAGGCTGCCAGCTATGTGATCGGCCTCGGTCTGCGCGACGCGCTGCAGATTGCCGCGCCCACGCTGGACCCGTCCGACTATCCGCGCCTGGCCGAGCGTTACCGCTTCCACTATCTGCTGAAGGATCAGACCACCGAGTTGTTCGTCGGCGTGCGTGAAATGTTGCAGGATTTGCGCGATCAGGGTTACCTGCTGGCGGTGGCGACCGGCAAAAGCCGTGTCGGGCTGAACCGGGCGCTCGATCAATCGCGCTTGACCAGCTTGTTCGACGGCACGCGTTGCGCCGACGAAACCTTCTCGAAGCCGCACCCCGCCATGCTGCACGAGCTCACGCGCGAACTGGGGCAGGATCCCGTGCGTACGGTGATGGTCGGCGACACCACGCACGATCTGCAAATGGCGATCAATGCGGGCGTCGCGGGCATCGGCGTCACCTACGGGGCGCATCCTGCTGGTTCGTTGACTGCGTTATCGCCGAAATTCGTCGCTTCCAGTGTCGGCGTGCTGTCGGACTGGTTGCGAGAAAACGCATGACCACCGACACGACGCAGGCAACGGCGGAAGCGGTCCGTATCTGCGCGTCGGAAGAACTGGCCGACGGCGGCAAGGGTGTTCGGCGCGAAGCGACATTGGGTGGGAGTGAGGTCGTAGTCTTTTTTGTTCGCTATGATGGCCAGCCATACGGCTATCTGAACCGCTGCGCCCACGTGCCGATGGAGCTCGACTGGGCTGAGGGCGAGTTCTTCGAATCGTCCGGTTTATACTTGATGTGTGCGACGCATGGCGCGATTTACGCGCCTGAAACCGGCAGGTGTGTGGGTGGTCCGTGCCGCGGCGGCCGGTTGCGTCCGGTTCAGGTGGAAGAGCGCGACACACCCGAAGGCCGTGCCGTATTCTGGCTGCCGGACGGTGAGTTGCGTCCGTCCAAGCCTTGATTTTTCCTTTCTTCGATCTTTCCACTGCACCGCATGTCCGATAATTTGACTCCCGAGCCGAAGGAACCGTCCTTGCCAGGCCGCCCCCGTACGCCTGCCGATGAGCCGGGCTGGGAACGCGCCGCGCTTGAGCGGATCGCCATGGCGGCGATCAACGAACAGCGCGCCGCACGTCGCTGGAGAATCTTTTTCCGCTTTGTCTTCCTGATCGTCCTGCTCCTGGCGATCTGGGGCGCGATCGATTTCTCTGGCGACAAGGTGGCCGCAACCGGGCGCCACACGGCGATGGTGACGCTTGACGGCGAAATCTCCGCCGATACGAATGCGAACGCCGAAGATATCAACACCGCCCTGGAATCTGCGTTCGACGACGAAGGCACGGCCGGCGTGATCCTGAGCTGTAATAGCCCGGGCGGCAGTCCGGTGCAGGCGGGCATCATTTATAACGAAATTCGCCGTTTGCGCGCCAAATACCCGTCAATTCCGCTTTACGTGGTGGTTGGTGATATGTGCGCCTCGGGCGGTTACTACGCTGCTGCGGCCGCCGACAAGATTTATGTCGACAAGGCCAGCATCGTCGGTTCAATCGGCGTGCTCATGGATAGCTTTGGCTTCACCGGTTTGATGGACAAGCTTGGGATTCAGCGGCGTCTGCACACATCAGGCGAGAACAAGGGCTTTTTTGACCCGTTCTCGCCGGAAACGCCAAAGATGGACGAACATGCGCAGGATATGCTCGATCAGATCCACGCGCAGTTTATCGATGCGGTGCGTCAAGGCCGCGGCAAACGCCTGCACGAGACGCCCGACATGTTCTCGGGTTTGTTCTGGACGGGCCAGAAGAGCGTCGAACTGGGTCTGGCCGACGGTTTCGGCGACGCCGACTACGTGGCACGCGACATCATCAAGGCACCGGATATCGTCGATTACACGGTAAAAGAAAGCATCACCGATCGTGTTGCGCGCAAATTCGGCGCGGCCGTTGGCAGCGGTGCGATGCACGCGATGGCGCTCGGCGCGAAGATGAGCTTGCGCTAGCCGGATATTTTGCTGAAATGAAAAAAGCCCCGCCTGTCCTGATTGGACGGGCGGGGCTTTTATCTATCGGCGGGCCGGCTTCGATCGGTTTGTCGCGAGTCAATTGGCCAATATCAGAAAAATGGCCGGGCGCTTGTGCAGATCGATCGCTGGTTTCTTCTTCCAGTCGGCCACCGAGTGGCTCGCGATGGTTTCCGTTTCCAGCGTCAGATCGACAGCGACGCACACCAGTGTGGACGGCGCGCACGTTGCCAGCAGGGTATCGAGCAGCGGGCGATTCCTATATGGCGTCTCGATGAAAATCTGGGTCTGTTTGCCCTTGCGCGACTGTTGCTCCAGGTCGCGCAGGCGCTTGGCGCGTTCGGCGGCATCTACCGGAAGATAGCCGTGAAACGCAAAGCTCTGTCCGTTGAGTCCTGATGCCATCAGAGCCAGCAGGATCGAACTCGGCCCGACAAACGGCACGACTTTTACGCCGCGCTCGTGCGCCCGACGCACCAGCAGGGCGCCCGGATCGGCCACCGCCGGGCAGCCGGCCTCGGAGACAAGGCCAGCGTCCGTCCCGGCAAGCACTGGCGCGAGCAACTTATCGATTTCGCCGGCCGGTGTGTTGACGTTCAGTTCGCGAATTTCGATTTCTTGGATCGGCCGCTCGGTGCCGACTTTCTTGAGAAATGCGCGGGTGGTTTTCGCGTTTTCGCCGATGTAATACTGCAACGACGCGGCGCGCGCTCGGACTGGGGCGGGCAAAACGGCGTCTAGCGCATCGGCATCGCCTTCGCCGAGCGTGTTCGGAATTAGATAGAGCGTGCCGCTCATTGTGCCCCCAATAGCGGAAAACCCACTGCGAGCAGCATGCGCGACAGTGCGATCAACGGCAGTCCGACGAGCGCAGTCGGGTCGTCGGAATAGATGGCCTCGAGTAACGCGATGCCCAAGCCTTCGGATTTGGCGCTACCGGCCACATCGTACGGCGTTTCGGCGCGCAGATAGGCTTCGAGCAGATCATCCGGCAAGTCGCGGAACTGCACGCGGGTAATGACGTCGACGGACTGCGCCACCCCGGAGCGGTTGTCGAACAGGCACAGCGCGCTATGAAACAGGACTTCGCGGCCGCGCATCGCTTGCAACTGCGCGAGTGCCTTTTCGTGTGTGCCGGGCTTGCCGATCTGCAAACCGTCGTAGGTGGCGACCTGATCGGAGCCGATCACGAGCGCCGTTTCGTCAGCGCCTGGTTTGCTGGCCACGGCACGTGCCTTGGCTTCGGCAAGGCGCAGTGCGGTTACTTCGGGCGTTTCGCCGGCGAGTGGAGTCTCGTCGATCGCGGGCACGACGACTTCGAACGGAACGCGCAAGCGCTCGAGCAACTCGCGACGATAGGGCGAACTCGACGCCAGAATCAGGCGTGGCGGGCGATTGGGGGAATCTGGCATGGTCAATCTGCGGCTAGAGAGGCGGGGCGTACGGGCTGGCGCAAAGTTCGCGCGTGTACGGGCTTAAGTGTTTGACTCGAAAAGACAAAACGGATATGATTTCGGGCTTTTCATCGGTATGCTTGCGCTAGGCGGGTTTCGGCGTGTTCCATTGAGTATGATGCGAACACAGTGCTGCGGACCTTGCGGCGGCTTTGCAAACCGTTTTACCCCGGCGAAATCCTTGCCGACGCAGGAGCGCACATGACTCAACATCCTGGCAACCCTGCTGGTCTGTCCGACCCGCATGATCTCGATCTCTTCGAATTTGCGCGGACTGGGCGTCAGGCCGCGGGTGTCGTGCGCGTCTCGCAACTGCCGCGCATGTTAAACGAAGTCCCGGCAGAAGCGCCAGACCGCGATACCGCGTTCACCTGGCAAGCCGAAGGCACGACGCAGCCGGAATTGCAGGATGACGGCGCCGAGGGTCCCCAGCCTTATTTGCGGATGGCGATTCATGGCGCGGCATGGCTCGAATGTCAGCGGTGCTTGACACCGTATTCGCAGCCGTTCAACGTCGATTCAATTTACCGGATCGTCGGCACTGAGGCGGAAGCCGAAGAGTTTCCGCTCGACGAGGATGAAGTCGAGGTGATCGTGGGTTCGCACCATTTCGATCTCATCGACTTGATCGAAGAAGAGTTGCTGCTTTCCTTGCCACTCGTGCCCAAGCACGAGGTGTGTCCCGAAGTGCACGAGAGTCTCGTCTCTGGTGTGGCCGGTGCTGAAGGTGAGGGCGACGAGGGCGCATCAGACGAGGCGGGTGAGGGCGGTGAGCCCCAGCGACCCAATCCGTTTGCGGCGCTCGAAAGTCTCAAGCGCGGTGAGCCGGGCGACAAGAAGCACTGAACAGTTGCGTAGGAGCGCGATGCGGGCGCACTGGCCATTCGGCCAGTGGCGGAGACCGGGTCGGGCTGTGTTAGAATTCGGAAAATTTTTAGGAGTTAGTCATGGCAGTTCAGCAAAATAAGAAGTCGCCGTCGAAGCGCGGCATGCACCGTTCGCACGATTTCCTGACGGCAGCGCCGCTGGCCGTGGAGCCGAGCACGGGCGAAGTGCATCTGCGTCACCACGTTAGCCCGAACGGCTACTATCGCGGTAAGAAAGTCGTCAAGACGAAGAACGACTAATCGTTTCACTGCGTTGCGCCCCTTGGCGTTTCGCGTGGCGATCGGCTCGCTTGACATTTTCCCGGCTCGGCAAAAAGGCGGCATTCAACTGCCGCTTTTTTGTGTCGATTGCATTTGGCGCTTTGGCGCTTACTGCGGTCCCATGCAGGGCGCCTGAAATTCGTCGCACTCCATGACAGTAAAGCTCACGATAGATTGCATGGGAGGCGACCACGGCCCGTCCGTGACCGTTCCCGCAGCCGTCAACTTCGTTCGCTCGCACCCCGACGCGCAGCTTCTGCTCGTCGGTATTGAAAGTGCGATCCACGCGCAGCTGAAGAAGTTGAAGGCTCAAGACCTGCCGGCGCTGACCGTTGTACCTGCTTCCGAGATCGTCGCCATGGACGACCCGGTTGAAGTCGCGCTGCGCAAGAAAAAAGATTCCTCCATGCGCGTGGCGCTGAATCGCGTCAAGGAAGGCGAGGCGCAAGCCTGCGTTTCGGCCGGCAATACCGGCGCGCTGATGGCGGTCTCTCGCTATGTGTTAAAGACGCTGTCGGGTATTGAACGCCCGGCCATCGCGTCCGCGTTGCCCAATCCCAATGGCTACACGATGATGCTCGATCTGGGCGCCAACGTCGATTGCGAGCCGCAGCATCTGCTGCAGTTCGCGGAGATGGGGCACGCGCTCGTGTCCGCGCTCGAAGGCAAGGAGCGACCCACCATCGGTCTGCTCAACATCGGCGAAGAAGTCATCAAGGGCAACGAAACCATCAAACGTGCCGGCGAACTGCTGCGCGCGAGTACACTCAATTTTCACGGTAACGTGGAAGGCAACGATATCTTCAAAGGCACCGTCGACGTGATCGTCTGCGATGGCTTTGTCGGCAATGTCGCGCTGAAGACGTCGGAAGGCCTCGCGCAGATGCTGTCCAACATCATCAAGGAAGAGTTCGGCCGTTCGTGGCTCACCAAGGTGATGGCGGTGCTGGCGTTGCCGGTATTGATGCGCTTCAAGAAGCGCGTCGATCATCGGCAATACAATGGCGCCGCGTTGCTCGGCCTGCGCGGGCTGGTGATCAAAAGCCACGGCTCCGCTGATGCCTACGCGTTTGAGTGGGCTATCAAACGCGGGTATGATGCCGTCAAAAACGGCGTGCTGGAACGCCTTGCGCGTGCAATGGAAGAGAACGCAGGTTCTCTCGAACAGGCGGCGCGCGACGCGAGCGGTGCGGGTCACGCAAGCCCGATCGCAGGCCAGCCAGCCGAGCCCTACGCTGCGCAATCCTCGAAGGCATAATGGCTCAATCGACAATTTATTCCCGCGTGCTGGGCACCGGCAGCTACCTGCCGCCCGGACGCGTCACTAATCAGGATCTGGCCGAACGTCTCGCCAAAGAAGGCGTCGAGACGAGCGACGAGTGGATCGTGGCCCGCACGGGCATCCACGCACGCCACTTCGCGGAACCGGACGTCGCGACCAGCGATCTGGCGCTGATCGCCGCCCAGCGCGCGATCGAAGCGGCGGACATCGATCCGCAGTCCATCGACCTGATCATCGTCGCCACCTCCACGCCCGACTTCGTGTTTCCGAGCACGGCGTGTCTGTTGCAGAACAAACTCGGCATCAAGAATCACGGCGCGGCATTCGACGTGCAGGCCGTCTGTTCCGGGTTCGCCTACGCAGTGGCCACGGCGGACAGCTTCATTCGCAGCGGTCAGCATCGCACGGCACTCGTGATCGGCGCGGAAACCTTCTCGCGTATTCTCGACTTCAAGGACCGCACCACCTGCGTGCTGTTCGGCGACGGTGCGGGTGCGGTGATCCTGCAGGCGTCGGAGCAGCCGGGCGTGCTGGCCAGCGCTTTGCACGCGGACGGCAGCCATTCGAACATTCTCTGCACGCCGGGCAACGTGAACGGCGGTGTGGTCGCCGGCAGCGCGTTTCTGCATATGGACGGGCAAGCCGTGTTCAAGCTCGCCGTCAACGTGCTCGAAAAGGTCGCGGTCGAAGCGCTCGAAAAAGCCAACATGACGGCCGAGCAGATCGACTGGCTGATTCCGCATCAGGCCAATATCCGCATCATGCAAAGCACTTGCCGCAAGCTCGGCTTGCCGCAGGAGCGCATGGTCGTCACGGTGGGCGAGCACGGCAACACGTCGGCTGCGTCCATCCCGCTCGCATTTGACGTCGCGGTGCGCGACGGCCGCATCAAGCGCGGCCAGAACGTGCTGATCGAAGGCGTCGGCGGCGGCTTCACCTGGGGCGCGTCGGTTATCCGCTATTAACGGCGGCGACGTTGCAGACGGCGCTGCTTGCGGCGCCCGCGCGCGCGTGAGGTCGGCGCCGCGCGCCACCCACATCTGACTCAATCGATTTTGAGGACGTTATGAAATTTGCGTTCGTTTTTCCTGGGCAAGGCTCGCAGTCGGTCGGCATGCTCAATGCATTCGCCGATCACGCAGTCGTGCGTGAAACCGTTCAGGAAGCATCCGACGCGCTCAATCAGGACCTCGGCAAGCTGATCGCCGAAGGCCCCGTCGAAGATCTGAACCTCACCACCAATACCCAGCCGGTCATGCTCACCGCCGCCTACGCGATCTATCGCGCGTGGGCGCAGGCGGGCGGCCCGAAACCCGCGATTGTCGCGGGCCACAGCCTTGGCGAATACACCGCGCTGGTCGCGGCGGGCGCGCTCGCGTTTCGCGACGCCGTGCCGCTCGTGCGTTTCCGGGCACAAGCCATGCAAACGGCTGTGCCGGTCGGCGAAGGTGCCATGGCCGCGATTCTGGGTCTCGACGACGACACCGTGCGCGCAGTCTGCGCCGAAGCGTCGATCGCGGGCGTCGTCGAAGCGGTCAATTTCAATGCGCCGTCGCAAGTCGTGATCGCCGGCAACAAGGCTGCGGTCGAAAAGGCTTGCGAAGTCGCAAAGGCGAAGGGCGCCAAGCGCGCGCTGCCGCTGCCGGTATCGGCGCCGTTCCATTCCTCGCTGCTCAAGCCGGCGTCGGATCAACTGCGCGAGTATCTGGCGAGCGTCGACGTGCAGGTGCCGTCGATTCCCGTCATCAATAACGTCGACGTCGCCGTGGTCAACGAACCGGCCGGGATCAAAGATGCGCTGGTGCGTCAGGCAGCGGGCGCGGTGCGTTGGGTCGAAAGCGTTCAATCGATCGCGGCGCAAGGCGTCACGCACGTGATCGAATGCGGTCCGGGCAAGGTGCTTGCGGGTCTGACCAAGCGTATCGACGGGAATCTGGTCGGCGCGTCGGTTTTCGATCCGGCATCGCTCGAAGAAACGCTTAAGCTCGTGAAGGCAGGCTGAACGCCTCGCGCGAAGTGGCCGGCAACAGGACTTCGCGGCGGACTCAGAACGTAGCACCTGCACGCGGCATCAGAAACAATCAGCCCTCCGAAGGGCATCCGGACTGACAGATGGAAAAGACTCTCGACAAGCAGATCGCAATCGTGACGGGCGCTTCGCGCGGCATTGGCCGGGCGATCGCGATGGAACTGGCGCGCCAGGGCGCGACGGTGATCGGCACGGCGACCAGCGAAAGCGGTGCGGCAGCGATCACGGAGGCGTTTAACGCCGCCGGCGTGAACGGCCGTGGCGCTCTGCTCAACGTGAACGACGCGGCTGCGGCCGACGCGCTCATCGAAGGCACGGTGAAGGAATTTGGCGCGCTGCACGTGCTGGTGAACAATGCCGGCATCACGCAGGACCAGCTGGCCATGCGCATGAAGGACGACGACTGGGACGCGGTGATCGACACCAACCTCAAGTCGGTGTTCCGTCTCTCTCGCGCGGTGCTGCGCCCGATGATGAAGGCGAAAGGCGGCCGCATCATCAACATCACGTCGGTAGTCGGCTCGACCGGCAACCCGGGGCAGATCAACTACGCCGCCGCGAAAGCGGGCGTGGCGGGCATGACCCGCGCCCTTGCGCGCGAGATCGGCAGCCGCGGCATCACCGTGAATTGCGTTGCGCCGGGCTTCATCGACACCGATATGACCAAAAGCCTGCCGGAAGAGCAGCAAATGGCGCTGAAAACGCAGATTCCGCTTGGTCGCCTCGGCAGCCCGGACGATATCGCGCACGCCGTTGCGTTCCTCGCGTCGCCGCAAGCGGGCTATATCACCGGCACCACACTGCATGTGAACGGCGGAATGTACATGTAGTAACCAAATTCGGTTACTATCCGCGCCTTGATGCGTTTGTAATGCGTAAGGCGCATGCCTTGACAGCAACCCGATGCGCCACTTTTTTGCCGGGTCAAACCTGATAAAATGCGCGCACCTGTATTTTTGAACTTCTTTTCCCTTGGAGGGGTAATGGACAATATCGAACAGCGCGTCAAGAAGATCGTCGCAGAACAACTGGGCGTTGCAGAAGCTGAGATCAAGAACGAAGCTTCGTTCGTGAACGACCTCGGCGCCGACTCGCTCGACACCGTTGAACTCGTGATGGCCCTCGAAGACGAATTCGGCATGGAAATTCCGGATGAAGAAGCCGAGAAGATCACCACCGTTCAGCAAGCGATCGACTACGCTCGCGCGAACGTCAAGGCCTAAAGTCATTCGCGCCTGCGTTTCTGCGTTGGCGGCGTATGACGCCCTGCCGTGTCGGTCATCGACGCCAGCAGGGCTGGCGCTTTTTGCCGTGCAGGAGCCAGCGATGTTGACAGCGCAATTTTTCGCGCGATTGCCGACTTAACAGCCACAGGGCACACAGGGCAAGTTCCTGTGGCCGCTGTGGCTTTTGCTTTTGTCATCTATGAAAAAGGGGTTACCGTGAGCCGCCGTCGTGTTGTTGTTACAGGCCTGGGGCTGATTTCGCCTGTTGGCAATAATGTTGCCGACGGCTGGGCCAATCTGGTCGCCGGCAAGTCGGGTATTGCCAATATCACGAAGTTCGATGCGTCGAACTTCTCGACTCGTTTCGCCGGCGAGGTGAAGGGCTTCAATATCGAGGACTACATCCCCGGTAAGGAAGCGCGCCACATGGATACGTTCATCCATTACGGCGTGGCTGCCGGCATCCAGGCGATGCAGGACAGCGGTCTGGAAGTCACCGACGAGAATTCGGAGCGCATCGGTGTCGTGGTCGGTTCGGGTATCGGCGGCTTGCCGATGATCGAAGCTACGCAGACGGAATATGCGAATCGCGGCCCGCGCCGGATTTCGCCGTTCTTCGTGCCGGCGTCGATCATCAACATGATCTCCGGCCACCTGTCGATCAAGTTCGGCATCAAGGGTCCGAATCTCGCCATCGTCACCGCGTGTACGACGGGTCTGCACTGTATCGGCGAGGCTTCGCGCCTGATCGAATACGGCGACGCCGACGTGATGATCGCCGGTGGGGCGGAATCGACTGTGTCGCCGCTCGGCATCGGCGGCTTTGCGGCGGCGCGTGCGCTGTCGCAACGCAATGACGATCCGGCTACGGCGAGCCGTCCGTGGGACAAGGATCGTGACGGTTTCGTGCTGGGCGAGGGCGCCGGCGTGATGGTGCTCGAAGAGTACGAACACGCGAAGGCGCGCGGCGCGAAGATTTACGCCGAAGTCAGCGGCTATGGGATGAGCGGCGACGCCTATCACATGACCGCGCCGCTGGAAGATGGCGACGGCGCACGCCGCTGCATGCTGGCCGCGATGAAGAACGCGGGCGTGAACGCCGATCAGGTGAATTACCTGAACGCGCACGGCACGTCCACGCCGCTCGGCGACCTGGCTGAAACCACCGGCATCAAGCGCGCTTTCGGCGACCACGCCAAAGACATGGTCGTGAATTCGACCAAGTCGATGACGGGTCACCTGCTGGGCGGCGCCGGCGGTCTGGAGTCGGTGTTCACCGTGCTGGCCGTGCATCATCAGATCTCGCCGCCGACGATCAACATCTTCAACCAGGACCCGGCCTGCGATCTCGACTACTGCGCCAATACCGCGCGGGAAATGAAGATCGACGTCGCGCTGAAGAACTCGTTCGGGTTCGGCGGCACGAACGGCACGCTGGTCTTCAAGCGCGCCTGATCGCTTGGTAACACGCCAGCCGACACCGCCGGTTCGTCCGGCGGATGCCCCCGCATCGGTAGTGTCTGACAGAGCGCCGCAACGGATTGCGTTGCGGCGCTCTGTCACATTGAGCGTCGCCGTCGCGGTATTCGTCGTGACGGCGACGCTAGCCGTCTATGCTTGCTTCGCATCGCGCCTGGGCGCCTGGCAAGCAATTCCGTTGACCGCCGCCGTGGCCGGCTTGCTCATGCTTTGCGCGGCGCGGCGTAATGGTGCGCTGCCTGTGGCGCTCAAAATCGCGCCAGCGGGGCTGTCAGTGTGGGATCGGGCGGGCAAGCTGCTGGTGCAGGGTCGAATTGCGGGCTGTTCGCAATGGAGCGATCGTCTGCTGGTTCTGGCGGTGGCGCCCGAAACGGGCCGCACGCGCACCGTGCTGCTGAGTGCCGATGCCCTTCCTGCAGCCGTTTTCCGCGAACTGGCCGTGCTGGGTCGGCGCGCTGCGGGCGCCTGACTGTAACGACTGTAACCGCTGTTACCGGCGTAACGTGTCCCAATGATGGGGACGCTACAATGGTGCCCCGCCATGCGCCCTATAGTTAACGGATTTATCAGGTGAGCGAAAAAGAAATTGATCAGGTGCTGGTCGAGCGCGTCCAGAAGGGCGACAAGGCCGCGTTCGAGCTTCTGGTCTCCAAATACCACCGCAAGATTCTCCGGTTGATCTCGCGTCTCGTGCGAGACCCCGCCGAGGTGGAAGACGTCGCCCAGGATGCCTTTATCAAGGCGTACCGGGCATTGCCGCAATTTCGCGGAGAATCGGCCTTTTATACGTGGTTGTACCGGATTGCGGTCAACACGGCAAAGAATTACCTTGCGACCCAAGGGCGGCGCGCGCCGACATCGACCGAAGCAGATGCTGAAGAAGCTGAAACTTTCTCGGACGCGGACCAACTAAGGGATATCAACACGCCTGAGTCGATGTTGATGAGCAAGCAGATCGCTGAGACGGTCAATGCTGCGATGGCGGTTTTACCGGAAGAATTGCGCACCGCCATTACTCTTCGTGAAATTGAGGGTTTGAGCTACGAGGAAATCGCTGAGATGATGGGTTGCCCAATTGGCACAGTCAGATCACGAATTTTCCGCGCTCGCGAAGCCATTGCGGCAAAATTGCGTCCGTTGCTTGACACACCTGAAGGCAAACGCTGGTAAACACTGGCCGGCCGAACGGGGCACGGGTGCAATATCTGGATTAGTGGTGTCACTACGGGGTATTTGTAAGATGGGGAGCATCATGGGGTCGGTCTCGGTGCAATCGCAAGCAAGCTCGCACGGCGAGCGTCTGTCCGCTTTTGTCGACGGTGAGCTGTTCGGCGAAGAGCATCTGAATCTGGACAAGTTTATTTCCGAGCTGGGCGGTGCAGATCGCGCCGCGTGGTCGAGCTATCACCTGATCGGCGACGCCATGCGTTCCGACGATCTGGCAGTCAGTCCGGCGGCGAGCAGCGCGTTTCTGAGCGGTTTCGCCGCACGTCTGGACAGCGAGCCGCATGTGCTGGCGCCCGCCGCCATGCCGGTAGCGCGCCGTTTGCTGGCGTTGCGTCGCCGTGTCGTTCCGGCTTTTGCCGTGGCCGCCGCCGCTGCCACGCTTACGTGGATCGTCGTGCCGCAACTGCAAGGCGTGCCGGGTGGCCCAGGCTCGGCGCAGCTCGCGTCGATCTCGTCGCATGGCGATTCGCTGCAGCGCGTGGCCATGGCGTCCGTGCCGGCGGCAACGATCCAGCCGGTCGCGCAAGACGCCAACATCATTCGTGACGCCAGTCTCGATCAGTATCTGGAAGCTCACCAGCAATTCGGGCAACAACCGGTTATGCCGGGCTCGATGCCACTGATTCGCGCTGCCGCCGTTTCCACGCAAGGCCAATAGTTTGATGCAGACTCCGCGGTTGAATATAACGACTATCTGGGGGCGGCTGCCGGCATTTCTGTTCTGCGCAGCCGTATTGTTGTCCGCTACACCGCGGGTCTTTGCACAAACCGACGATCCACTCGTCGCCCGTCGCACGGCCGCGGATCTGCTCGATCGCATCCATCAGGCCGCGCAACAGCAAAATTACGAAGGTGCGTTCGTCTATCAGCGCGGCAATTTCGTGCAGACGTCGCGGATCGCACACTACGCGACCCGTACGGACGGCGAATTCGAGCAACTCGAGAGCCTCGACGGCAAGCCGCGCAAAATGCTGCGTCATAACGACGAGCTCTACACGTTCGTGCCGGAGCGGCATTTGTGCGTGGTCGAGAAGCGTCAGAACAAAGATTCGTTCCCGGCGTTGCTGGCGGTGAGCGGCGACCAGGTTCTGTCCGTCTACGAACCCAGGTTGCTCGGCGACGACCGCGTCGCGGGCGTCGACAGTCAAGTTATCGAACTCGATCCGAAAGACGCATATCGCTTCGCCTACAAACTTTGGGCCGATAAGAAAACCGGTCTGCTGCTGCGCGCGCAAACGCTCGACCCGAACGGTCAGGTGCTCGAACAACTGTCGTTTTCCCAGATTCGCATTGGCGTGCCGGCCGATAAGGCCGGCATTGCCAACGGCATTCGTAATCTTGCCGGCTGGACAGTGGTGCGTCCGCCGGTCGAGCCGGTCGACATGGCTGCGCAAGGCTGGCAGATCACGCCGACGGTGCCGGGTTTTCGCATGATTCGCGAACTGCGCCGCCCAATGGCCGCGCGCGATGCGGGTCAGCCGACCATTCCGGTGGATCAGGCCGTCTTCTCCGATGGCCTCGCGGCAATTTCGGTATTCGTCGAGCCGGTTGAAAACAATACCCGCAAGGAAGGCGCGGGCAGCAGCGGCGCCACGCACGTGCTGGTCAAGCGACGTGGCGACTTCTGGATTACTCTGCTGGGTGAAGTGCCCCAGAGCACATTACAGCAATTTGCGTCTGCCATAGAATACAAAGCTCCGAAGTAACCCTTCGAATCCTGACTCCCTCGGCTTGCAACGATATGACGACTTTCTCGGTGCGCAAATTCCTCGCGGCCGCAGTGGTGCTGGCGTGTTTACCGCTCATGCCGCATACGGCGTCGGCGGCGCCGGCTGCCAATCTGCCTGACTTCACCGATCTGGTCGATAAAGTCGGCCCGGCGGTCGTCAACATTCGCACGACCACGCGTGTATCGAACAGTGGAACCCGCGGAGGATTGCCGCCAGGGATGGACGACGGCGACATGTCCGAGTTTTTCCGCCGCTTCTTCGGAATTCCGCTGCCGCAGTCACCGCAATCGCCAGGTGCGCCGAGTTCGCCGCACGGTGGTGACAACGGCGGCAGTGGCGGCAGCCAGGATGCGCCGGATAACAGCGATCCCGAACAGAACAGCGGCGTCGGCTCGGGCTTCATTCTTTCCGCCGACGGCTACGTGATGACCAACGCGCACGTCGTCGACGACGCGGACACCATTTACGTCACGCTCACCGACAAGCGCGAATTCAAGGCAAAACTGATTGGCGTGGACGATCGCACCGACGTCGCGGTCGTGAAGATCAGCGCGGCCAATCTGCCCACCATCACGATCGGCGATTCGAACAAGGTTCGCGTCGGCGAATGGGTGGTGGCGATCGGTTCGCCGTTCGGTCTCGAGAACACGGTGACGGCGGGCATCGTCAGCGCCAAGGGGCGTGATACAGGCGACTATCTGCCGTTCATTCAGACCGACGTGGCCGTCAATCCGGGCAATTCGGGCGGCCCGCTGATCAATATGCAGGGCGAAGTGATCGGCATCAACTCGCAGATCTACAGCCGTACCGGCGGCTTCATGGGCATCTCGTTCGCGATTCCGATCGACGAGGCGATGCGCGTAGCCGATCAGCTGAAGACGTCGGGCAAGGTGGTGCGCGGCCGGATCGCGGTGGCGATAGGCGAGGTGACCAAAGACGTCGCCGATTCGCTGGGTTTGCCGAAAGCACAGGGCGCGCTGGTCAGCAGCGTCGAGCCGGGCGGTCCTGCGGACAAGGCCGGCGTGCAGCCGGGCGACATCATCCTGAAGTTCAACGGCCACTCGGTGGATACGGCAACGGATCTGCCGCGCATGGTCGGCGACACGAAGCCGGGCACCAAGGCGACGATCACGATCTGGCGCAAGGGTCAGACGCGCGATCTGCCGGTCACGATCGCCGAAATGCAGCCGGACAAGGCGGCCAAGGCGGATCAGAAGAAGCCGCAGCCGCCGAAGCAGCGCGCCACGAATGTGCTGGGTCTTGCCGTCAGCGATATCCCGTCGGATCAGCTCAAGGCGCTGAAACTGCATAACGGCGTGCAGATCGACGCCGCGGACGGTCCCGCAGCGCGCGTCGGCCTCCAAAAGGGCGACATCGTCCTGCGGGTAGGCGATACGGATATTACGAGCGCGAAGCAGTTCGACGACCTGTGCGCCCATCTCGATTCGTCGAAGATGGTCGCGCTGCTGGTGCGCCGCGGCGAGAACACCCAGTTCGTGCCGATTCGTCCGCGCGCCGCGCAGAAATGACCCAGGCGGCGCCACTCACGCTCTACGGGCGCGTGTGGTGCCACCTTTGCGACGACATGCGCACCGCGCTCGAGCCGCTCCTGGCCGAATTCGGTGCGCAACTCGAAGTTGTCGACGTCGACAGCGATCCCTTGCTGGAAGCCCGTTACAACGAACTCGTGCCGGTGCTGGTCTGCGGCGGCGTCGAGCTGTGTCACTATCACCTCGACGTCGCGCGAGTTCGCGCCGCTCTGGCCGCACGCGTGGCGCGTGCCAGCGCCGGCTCCTGAGTTCGTCAGGCATTCCGCGAACAAAGGGCGCTAACGTGCGTTGTTCACGCCAGGTTTCACGTCTCTCCTGAACCGTCTTTTCCGCCCGGACCTCGCAAGATGCGCCGGGCGATGGCCTTTTCGGCTAAAATAGATAGGTTTTTCACCTACTTACAAGGCGTGCTCCGCTATTGTCCGAGCGCGCCTTTTTCGCTTGATCGGTACTGAATGGATCATATTCGTAACTTCTCGATCATTGCGCACATCGACCATGGCAAGTCGACGCTCGCCGATCGCATCATCCAGATTTGCGGCGGCCTGTCCGACCGCGAGATGGAATCCCAGGTGCTCGACTCGATGGATCTCGAGCGCGAGCGCGGCATCACCATCAAGGCGCAAACGGCCGCACTGACGTACAAGGCCCGTGACGGGCAGATCTACAACCTGAACATGATCGACACGCCGGGCCACGTCGACTTCTCGTACGAAGTCAGCCGCTCGCTGTCCGCCTGCGAAGGCGCGCTGCTGGTCGTCGACGCGAGCCAGGGCGTCGAGGCGCAGACGGTCGCCAACTGCTACACGGCGATCGAACTCGGCGTCGACGTGGTTCCGGTGCTCAACAAGATCGACCTGCCGGCTGCCAACCCCGAAAACGCGATCGCCGAAATCGAAGACGTGATCGGCATCGACGCCACCGACGCGACGCATTGCAGCGCGAAGACAGGGCTCGGCGTCGAAGACGTGCTCGAGGCGCTGATCCTCAAGGTTCCGGCGCCCAAGGGCGATCCGGAAGCGCCGCTGCAGGCGCTGATCATCGACTCGTGGTTCGACAACTACGTCGGCGTCGTGATGCTGGTGCGTATCGTCAACGGCACGCTGCGCCCGAAAGACAAAATCCGCATGATGGCCACCGGCGCGCAGTACCCGGTCGAGCATATCGGCGTGTTCACGCCGAAGTCGAAGAATCTCGAATCGTTGTCGGCGGGGCAGGTGGGCTTCATCATCGCCGGCATCAAGGAATTGGCCGCCGCGAAGGTGGGCGACACTGTCACGCTGGTGAACCGTCCGGCTACCGAGCCGCTGCCGGGCTTCAAGGAAGTGAAGCCGCAGGTGTTCGCCGGTCTCTATCCGGTCGAGGCAAACCAGTACGACGCGCTGCGCGACTCGCTCGAGAAGCTGAAGCTGAACGACGCTTCGCTGCAGTACGAGCCGGAAGTGTCGCAAGCGCTCGGTTTCGGTTTCCGTTGTGGCTTCCTGGGGCTGCTGCACATGGAGATCGTGCAGGAACGTCTCGAGCGTGAGTTCGACATGGACCTGATCACCACGGCGCCGACCGTGGTATACGAAGTCCTGCAACGCGACGGCACGATCCTCATGGTCGAAAATCCGGCCAAGATGCCGGAGCCGTCGAAGATCGAAGAAGTGCGCGAGCCGATCGTCACTGTGAACCTGTACATGCCGCAAGACTATGTCGGCGCGGTGATCACGCTGTGCACGCAAAAGCGCGGCAACCAGATCAACATGCAGTACCACGGCCGTCAGGTGCAGCTCACGTATGAAATCCCGATGGGCGAAGTCGTGCTCGATTTCTTCGACCGTCTGAAATCGATTTCGCGTGGTTACGCGTCGATGGACTACGAGTTCAAGGAATACCGCGCGGCCGACGTCGTGAAGGTGGACATGCTGATCAACGGCGACAAGGTCGATGCGTTGTCGGTCATCGTGCACCGTTCGCAAAGTCAGTATCGCGGTCGCGAAGTGGCGTCGAAAATGCGCGAACTGATTCCGCGCCAGATGTACGACGTGGCGATTCAGGCCACCATCGGCGCGAACATTATTGCGCGCGAGAACATTAAAGCGTTGCGTAAGAACGTGCTGGCAAAATGCTACGGCGGCGATATCTCCCGTAAGAAGAAGCTGCTGGAAAAGCAAAAGGCAGGCAAGAAGCGAATGAAGCAAGTGGGCTCGGTCGAGATTCCGCAAGAAGCTTTCCTCGCCATCCTGCGTGTCGAAGACAAATAAGACGAACAACGGAACTCTATGAATTTTGCGCTGATTCTTTTTGTGCTCGTCATTTTGACGGGCCTCGCATGGGTTGCAGACAAACTGGTTTTCCTGCCGCAACGGCGCCGCGCGGCGGAAGCCGCAGTCGCTGAGTTCGACCGCCAGCAGGCTCGCGTCGGCGAGCGATTCGCCGACGAAAACGCGGCGCAAACGCGCGCCCGTCTGCGTGACGACAAGCTGCGTCAGCCGTGGTGGCTCGAGTATTCAGCGAGCTTTTTCCCGGTGATCCTGGTGGTGTTCATGGTGCGCTCGTTCGTGGTCGAGCCGTTCAAGATTCCGTCGGGTTCGATGGTGCCGACGTTACTGGTGGGCGACTTCATCCTCGTCAATAAATTTGAATACGGTATCCGTCTGCCGATCACCAACACGAAAATCACCGAAGGCCGTCCGCTCGAACGCGGCGACGTGGTGGTGTTCCGCTACCCGAAAGACGAATCGGTCGACTACATCAAGCGCGTGATCGGCCTGCCGGGCGACACCGTCGCGTATCAGGACAAGCAGCTCACGATCAACGGCAAGCCCGTGCCGGAAACCGCGCTGCCCGACTATCTCGACGACGAACGCATGGGTTACGCGAAGCAGTTCGAAGAAGATCTCGGCGGCCGCAAGAACGCGATTCTGAATAACCCGGCGGTGCCGCCGTTCATCGTCGGCGCGGAAGATTATCCGTATCGCGACAACTGCACGTACAACGCGCGCGGCGTGATCTGCAAGGTGCCGCCGGGCAATTACTTCATGATGGGCGATAACCGCGATAACAGCGCGGACAGCCGTTACTGGGGTTTCGCGCCGGACAAGAATGTCGTCGGCCGCGCGTTTTTCATCTGGATGAACTTCAGCAATCTGAAGCGCGTCGGCTCGTTCCACTGAGTCCATCTGCTTCGATCGCACGACACGCCGCGCGAATGACCCACACGTCGGTCACTTCACCCGCGGCGTGTTATCACGCTACTTTAAGAACAAGCGGCAACGTCGCTACACCACGCTTTTTCCGCTGGCGCTCCGGCGTTTTCGCCCGGTCAGGCGCCCGCGTTATACTCTGCCCATGCCCCTATCTCCGTTGGAAAGCCGTCTGCGCTACGAATTTCGCAATGCGGAATTGTTGCGCCAGGCTTTAACGCACCGCAGCCACAGTCCCACGCATAACGAACGGCTCGAGTTTCTCGGCGATTCCGTTCTAAATTGCGCGGTGGCTGCGCTCTTGTTCCAACGTTTCAGCAAACTGGACGAGGGCGATCTGTCGCGCGTCCGGGCTAATCTGGTCAAACAGCAGTCGTTATACGAAATCGCTCAGGCCCTGAATATCTCAGAGGGCCTGCGGCTGGGCGAGGGCGAACTGCGCAGCGGCGGCTTCCGGCGTCCCTCCATCCTCGCTGATACGCTCGAAGCGGTGCTGGGCGCGGTGTTCCTCGACGGCGGCTTCGACGCCGCCCAGACGGTCATCAAACGCCTCTACGTGCCGATTCTCGATCACATCGATCCGCGCACACTCGGCAAGGACGCCAAGACGCTGCTTCAGGAATATTTGCAGGGTCACAAGATCGCGCTGCCGACTTACACCGTGGTTGCGACTCATGGTGCGGCGCACAATCAGCAATTCGAAGTTGAGTGTACGGTGCCGAAGCTGGATGTCAAAGTCTCCGGTTCCGGCGCAAGCCGTCGCGCGGCCGAGCAGGCCGCTGCCAAGAAAGCGCTCGACGAAGTGATGGCTGCAGCGCCCGCCGTGGTCGCCAAGCCCAAGCGTTCGAAGGGTGCGCGCGCCGCGAAGAATGCTGAATTGGAGATCGTGCCCGGCGTTACCGGCGTCCAGGCCGCATTGGATTTGCGCAGCCCGGATCGCAAGAGCGAGCGGGGAGCGGCGCGCGCAGAGTCTCGTGCCACCCCGGTAGCGGACAGCGCCGCCGAGCGTCCCGTGCTGAGCGTCGCGGCGGCGCCGCTAGCCGTGATTCGGGCGGCGCATGTCGAGTACAGTGGCCAGGATCGGGGTGAACGCGCCGAGAAGTCCGACCGAGGGGACAAACCTCAACAGCCTCACTCCGGCGATAAATCCACCGACAAAGCCGACACGGACAAGCCCACCGAGAGCGCGTCAAGCAAACCCGTCGACACCAAAGCCGAACCCGCGACCGTGCGCAGCGTCGACAAACCGCGCAGCCGTGACGCCGCGACGGGTCCCGCCGGGACCGCGCCGAGCGCACCCGCAGCCACCGAACACGAACCCGGCGTAGCCGACGCGGTGCAAACGCGCGTCGCCGACGCGGGCCATTGATTGCCGTCGGCACGCCATTTTCGCGCGCCGATCTGAACTTGCCGTAGCCCGAATATGAACACTCCCACTCCCACTGGTTTTCGCTGCGGCATGGTCGCGATCGTCGGCCGCCCCAATGTCGGCAAGTCCACGCTGATGAACGCGCTGGTCGGCCAGAAAGTCAGCATTACGTCGCGCAAGGCGCAGACCACGCGCCATCGCATCACCGGCATTCATACGCTGGAAGACGCGCAGTACATTTTCGTCGACACGCCGGGTTTCCAGACCAAGCACAGCGGCGCGCTGAACCGCTCGCTCAATCGCGCGGTCACTTCCACGCTGACCTCGGTGGATGCGATCCTGTTCGTGATCGAAGCCGGCCGTTTCGGCCCGGACGACCAGAAAGTGCTCGACCTGATTCCGCCGAAGGTGCCCACCCTGCTGATCGCCAACAAGCTCGATCGCGTGACGGACAAGGACTCGCTGTTCCCGTTCATGCAACAGGTGAGCGCGCTGCATCAGTTTGCCGAGATCGTGCCGCTGTCGGCGAAGAGCCCCGACGACATCACGCGTCTGATGGCGACCGTCAAGCCGTTCCTGCCGGAAGGCGCGCCGATCTACGGCGAAGACGACCTGACCGACCGCAGCGAGCGCTTCCTCGCCGCAGAAATCCTGCGTGAAAAAGTGTTCCGCTGGACCGGCGACGAACTGCCGTACACGAGCACCGTGCTGATCGAGAAGTTCGAAACCGAAGGCCGCCTGCGCCGCATTTTCGCGACCATCATGGTCGACCGCGACATGCACAAGGCAATGATCATCGGCCAGAAGGGCGCCAAGCTAAAGCAGATCAGCACCGAAGCGCGTATGGACATGGAAAAGCTGTTCGACGGCCCCGTGTATCTGGAAACCTTCATCAAGGTGAAGAGTGGCTGGGCCGACAACGAAGCCGGACTCCGTGCGTATGGGTACGAATGACGCGTGGATGACGCTGAATTCCGACGCTGATCCGCACGGCCGGGAGTCAGGCGAGTCAGTTAGGCCGCTTGAGCCTCTCGACGCGCCTGATTCGGAGCCCGCACGCGAGCCGGCCAAACCCGCTCGCAGCACCAAAAAATCCTCCAGTAAAAGCGCGCAGGGCGCCGAGGGCGAGCCGCGTAAAGCGCCGGCCCGCCGCGCGCCGCGCACTTCCGCATCCGAATACCGGATCGCGGAACAACCCGCTTTCGTTCTCCATAGTTATCCGTATCGCGAGACCAGTCTGATCATCGACGTGCTCTCGCGCGATCACGGTCGGCTTGCGCTCGTCGCGAAGGGCGCGAAGCGTCCACATTCGGCGCTGCGTGGCGTGTTGCAGACCTTCCAGCCGCTCGCGCTGTCGTGGTCGGGCAAGTCCGAAGTACGCACGCTGACCGGCGCGGAATGGGTCGGCGGCATGCTGCCTCTGGCCGGTGACGCGCTGCTCTGCGGCTTCTACGTCAACGAACTGATGGTCAAATTCTGCGCGCGCGAAGATCCGCATCCGCAGTTGTTCCATCACTACGTCGTCACCATGACGCGGCTCGCCCACGACGAACCCGCCGTGCAGGTGCTGCGCTCGTTCGAACGCGTGCTGCTGCGCGAGACCGGCTATGCGATGGCGCTGGATCGTACCGTCGCGCGCAAAGCGGTGCAGCCCGAAGGTCGCTACGTGTTCGATCCGGAGCGCGGCGTGCGCGAAGCCTCCGACGATCTGCCCGCGCAGTGGCCTGTCGTCGCCGGGCAGACCTTGCTGGATATGGAAAAGGACGATTACCATCGAGCGCAGACCGTCGCGCAAAGCAAAACGCTGATGCGCTTTCTGCTCAACACTTACCTGGCCGGCACGCCGCTCGCGACGCGCCAGATCCTCATCGACCTGCAGAACTTATGAGCTTCTTTCTTACGTCGCCGAATGTGATTGACCTGGGCGTGAACATCGATCACGTCGCCACGCTGCGCAATGCGCGCGGCACGTCCTATCCCGACCCGATCCGCGCCGCGCTGATGGCCGAAGAGGCGGGCGCGGACGTGATCACGCTGCATCTGCGTGAAGACCGCCGCCATATCGTCGACGCCGACGTGCGCAAACTGCGTCCACTGCTGAAAACGCGCATGAATCTCGAATGCGCGGTCACGCAGGAGATGCTCGATATCGCGTGCGAAGTGCAGCCGCACGACGTCTGTCTCGTGCCGGAAAAGCGTCAGGAACTGACGACCGAAGGCGGTCTTGATGTGGCCGGTCAGTTCGAAGCGGTGCGTGCCGCATGCAAGCAGCTCGCCGAAGCAAACTCGCGCGTGTCGCTCTTCATCGATCCCGACGAAACGCAGATTCGCGCGGCGCATGAAGCCGGCGCACCGGTGGTCGAGCTGCACACCGGCCGTTACGCCGAAGCCCACGATCCCGCCGAACAGGAACGCGAATTCGAGCGCGTGGTGCGTGCGGTCGAGTTCGGCGCGACGCTCGGCGTCAAGGTCAACGCAGGGCACGGTTTGCACTACACGAACGTGCAGCAGATTGCCGCGATCGAAGGCATCGTCGAACTGAATATCGGCCATGCGATCGTCGCTCACGCGATCTTCGCCGGCTGGGACAACGCAGTGCGCGAGATGAAGGCGATCATGGTCGCCGCGCGTCTCGGCGCCCGCGCGTAATCAGGCGACGACGCGCATGGCGATCTACGGCATCGGTACCGACATTGTTCAGGTAAGCCGCGTGGCCGCGGTCATGACGCGCACCAACGGACGCTTCGCCGAGAAGGTGCTCGGCCCCGACGAACTGCGCGTCTATCACGCGCGTCACGCCAGATCGGCGGCGCGCGGCCTCGCGTTTCTCGCCACGCGGTTCTCGGCGAAAGAAGCGTTCTCGAAAGCGATCGGTCTCGGCATGCGCTGGCCGATGACCTGGCGCGCGCTACAAACGCTCAACAAGCCGAGCGGCGAGCCGATGGTGGTTGCTTCCGGCGAACTCGCCGAGTGGCTCGAAGCACGCGGCATCACGGCACGCGTCACCATCAGCGACGAGCGCGATTACGCGGTGTCATTCGTGATCGCGGAAACGGAGCAGACGCAAACGGCCCCGGCACAAACGGCCCCGGCACAAACGGCCCCGGCACAAACGGCCCCGGCACAAACGGCCCCGGCACAAACGGCCCCGGCACAAACGGCCCCGGCACAAACGGCCCAGGCACAGGGCCAAACCCAGGCACCGGCCTCGCAAGCAACTTCCAGCGCGCCGCACGCACCCGCTGCCGACGAATAAATTCTGAACGCGGCCGTGGACGGCCGTGCCTCTCTTTGCCTCAAGCTTTTTCTAGCGGAATTCGATGAAAACCAATCCCGGACCGGTGATGCTCGACGTGGTCGGCAAAACGCTGAACGACGACGACCGACGCCGCCTTGCCCATCCCATGACTGGCGGCGTGATCCTGTTTGCTCGCCACTACGAAAGCCGCGCGCAGTTGATGGCGCTGACCGACTCGATCCGCAAGGTTCGCGACGATCTGCTGATTGCGGTCGATCACGAAGGCGGCCGCGTGCAGCGCTTTCGGACCGACGGCTTCACCGTGCTGCCGGCGATGGGCAAGCTCGGCACGCTGTGGGATAGCGACGTGCTGCACGCGACCAAGGTTACGACGGCGGTCGGCTATATCCTCGCGGCCGAGTTGCGCGCCTGCGGCATCGATATGAGCTTCACACCGGTGCTCGATCTGAATTACGGGCAGTCGCAAGTGATCGGCGATCGCTCGTTCCACCGCGATCCTCGCGTGGTGACGTTGCTGGCGAAGAGCCTCAACCACGGCCTCGCGCTCGCCGGCATGAGCAATTGCGGCAAGCACTTCCCGGGGCACGGGTTTGCCCAGGCTGACTCGCACGTCGCGATGCCGATCGACGAACGCTCGCTCGAAGAAATTCTGCGCGACGACGTGGCGCCGTATGACTGGCTGGATCTGTCGCTGGGATCGGTGCTGCCGGCGCACGTGGTCTATCCCAAGGTGGATTCGAAGCCGGCGGGTTTTTCGCGCGTCTGGCTGCAAGACATTCTGCGCAACAAGCTGCGCTTCGAAGGCGCAATTTTCAGCGACGATCTTTCGATGGAAGCCGCGCGTCAAGGCGGCACGTTGACGGAAGGCGCAAGCGCCGCATTGCAGGCCGGCTGCGATATGGTGTTGATCTGCAATCAGCCCGACGAGGCGGAGAAGGTGCTGGATGCCTTGCGCTTCACGCCGTCGAAGCAATCGCAGCAGCGTATCGAGCGCATGCGGCCGCGCGGCAAAGCGCTCAAGTGGAGCAAGCTGGTGGCGCAGCCACAGTATCTGCAGGCGCAGGCACTTTTGCGTAGCGCATTCGCCTGAATTTCCGTCGCGGATTGTGCGGCTAGAAGTAAAAAGCGGCGCCTTGAGTCTCAAGGCGCCGCTTTCTGTTTGACGTTCAGACCGGCCGCAACGGCCGCGACAGTCAGTTCAAACGCATTCGCTGCAGCTTGTTGTAGAGCGTCTTCGGACTGATACCGAGCAGCGAAGCCGCCCGGTGCCGCGTGCCACCGACCGCGTCGAGCGTGGCACGAATCAGCATCTCTTCGACGTCGGCGAGCGGCGTACCGACGGTCACCTGTACGCGGCTTCCGTTGAGATCGCGACCGTTCACCGAACCGGCTTCGTCCGCACGCAGCGATTCCAGCACGTCGCCCGACGCGTGATAGGCGCGCCGCACGCGGTCCTGCAATTCGCGCACATTGCCCGGCCACTCGTACGCGAGACATTCGCGCAGGAAGTTCGGCCCGATCTGTTTCGCGGTCTCCGCGGTGCCGCGCGCGGTTGCTTCATGATTCAGTTCGTCGACCACTGCTTGCGCGATCAGCGCCGGATCCTCGCCGCGCTCGCGCAGCGGCGGCAGCGTAACGGCCGCGGCTTCGAGACGTAACGCCAGCTCCTCATTCAAAGTGCCGTCTGCGACGGCCGCGCGCGGTGCCTTGCGGGTCGAAGCGATCAGACGGAAGTCCGTCACCACCTGATTGGTGCCGCCGACCCGCATGAAGGTTTGCGAATCGAGCGCACGTAGCAGCGCCTCCTGCTGCGCGCGCGGCAACTCGGCGATTTCGTCGATGAACAGCGTGCCGCCGCTGGCCTGTTCGAACAGGCCAGGCTCGCGTTGCTCGGCGCCGTTGAAGGCTCCGCGTTCATGGCCGAACAGCAGGCTGTCGATCGAGCGCTGTGCGTTGACGCTTGCCGCCGTCCGGCAATCGAACGTGATGAACGGGCCTTTGCGGCGCCGGCTCATGTCGTGCATGGTGCGTGCTGCAATCTGCTTGCCGGTACCGGCTTCACCTGAAATCAGCACAGCGGCTTCGGTCGGTGCGATGTGCTCGATGGTGTCGTAAGCGTGCTGGATCGCGCCGCTGCGGCCGAGCATCGAACCGAAACGGCCGAGTTGGCGCAGCGAGGCGCGCAGCGTCTGAACCTCTTCGGTCAATTCGTACGGACGCGGAATGCGCGCGAGCAGGCTGCGCAAGCGCGGGATGTTGACCGGCTTGAGCAGATAGTCCCAGATGCCGTGGCGCAGACCTTCGATCGCGCTTTCCACCGTGGCGTTGCCGGTCATCACGATGACCGGCAAGGCGCCGCCGGGCGGATGCGCGGGCAGATGCTGCAGCACATCGAGACCGCTGCCATCGGGCAGATTCAGGTCCACCAGAACGACATCAGGAATGAAGCGCGTCAGCGCCGCCCGTGCCTCGGCGATCGTGGTTGCGGTGTCGACGGAAAAACCGTCCGCAGCGAGGATGGCGGACAGGCCTGAAAGGCTATTGGGATCGTCTTCAACTATCAGGGCGTGTGGCATGGCGAGCGCAATTTTTTAGATGGATGGAATGCCCGGTGCGAGCGTGAGACCCGGCAAGGGGACGCCGGGAAGCGGGGCGTCAGCGATTCGACTCACGTCAGTTACGGTCCTTGGCTTGGTTCACGGCGTCCGGCGCGTCAATTTGGACGCGCGGACGCCGGTAGTTACTTCACTCGGGCTGTCAGAAATCCCGGTTGCTATCGAAAAAGCGGCGTACTTCGAGTTCTGCCTGTTCGCGCGTCTTGCCGTAACGTTCCTGGATCAGTCCCGCCAGTTTGTCGGCGCGTCCTTCGGCCTTCGTCAGTTCGTCGTCCGTCAGTTCGCCCCACGCTGTCTTGGCCTTCCCGACCATCTGCTTCCACTTGCCTTCCGCGATGTCGTTATTCATGTCGCATCTCCCGGGTTGAGGAAAATAAAGCCAAACTGGCCTATACCCAGACGAAGCATGGAGTGTGCCAGACACATTTACTTAAGCTTATCAATGGTTTGTCGGACGCCAGACGGGAATTTTGGGGCGCGGTCCAGGCAATTTTTAGCAGCTTGCCGGTAAAGATTTCCTCCACCATACACGGCGGCACAAAAAAGAAAAAGCGCCCAATTTGGGCGCTTTTTTTGCCATTCTTTTCGCAACGCCGTGGTTACGGCGTCGGATTCAGGCGAGCAGGGCGCTTACGCGCGGCTGCGGTACTCGTGCGTACGCGTGTCGATTTCGATTTTGTCGCCGATGCTGCAGAAAAGCGGCACTTGCAGTTCGAAACCGGTGGTCAGCTTGGCGGTCTTCAGCACCTTGCCCGACGACGTATCGCCCTTGACAGCCGGTTCCGTGTAGATGATTTCGCGGACCAGCGTGGTCGGCAGTTCGACCGAGATGGCCTTCTCGTTGTAGAACACGACTTCGCAAGCCATGCCGTCTTCGAGGTAGTGAAGGGCGTCGCCCATCATTTCGCCTTCGACTTCGAACTGGTTGTAGTCGGCGTCCATGAACACGTACATCGGGTCAGCGAAGTACGAGTACGTCACTTCCTTGCGTTCCAGCACGACGACGTCGAACTTGTCGTCGGCCTTGTAGACGCTTTCCATGCCTGCGCCCGTCAGCAGATTCTTGAACTTCATCTTGACGACGGCGGAGTTGCGGCCCGATTTGTTGTATTCGGCCTTTTGCACGACCATTGCGTCTGCGCCGATCATCACGACGTTGCCGGTGCGGAGTTCCTGTGCGGTCTTCATAAAACAGTCCTGTACGAAATTAGTAGCTTCAACTTGTGCTCAACGGCATACGGCGCAAGCGGCTTCGCCGGGCAATCCCTGCAATCCCTTGTTGTCCGTTACCTGCTCTTTACCCTCTGCGGGCGTGTCCACGAGTGGCGCCGATCGACAATCTGCGTCCCTTTTTTGACGATGCCGCTATCAGCTAGGGGAGTTGGGCGCCACTCGCGTCTTTCGATACGAGGCTGCGCCGCTGTGATCGGGCCGCGCTTGCGTCGTCGGCCGTTGGATAACCGCTTATTTTAACTGAGTTTTTGCGAACAAGGCCAGATTTCCGGCGAGGTCGCCGACTTGCGCGAGTTCGTCGGCCCATTCGGCGGCGCGCCGCTTCAGCGCTGGGTAATGGCGCTGGAATTCGCTCCAGTCGGGTTGTCCCGCGCCGTTCCAGGCGTGCCAGAAGCGCCCGAACGCGTCGCGCGCGTCGGCGGGCAGTGTGCGGGTGTAGTGGGCGAGCGCGGCGTCGAGCTTGGGCAGATGGGCGTCGTCGGCTTGCGGGTAGATGTGCCAGACGAAGGGTTGGGCGGCCCACTGGGCGCGCACGAACGAGTCTTCGCCGCGCACGAAGTTGATGTCGCTTGCCCATAACAAGGCGTCGTAGTTGGCTTGCTCGGTGAAGGCGAGTGCGTGGGCGCGCAGGCTGCCGCGCTCGGCCGTGGCGCCGGCGGCGAATCCGGGCAAGCCGAAAAAGCGTGCGATCGCGCCTGAAATGCGGCCTTCCGGCACCAGCAGCACGATCGGCCTGGCGCTGTCGCACCATTGCTGGAGAAGGCTGTCGACGGCGGGGTTTTCATACGCGAACAGCGAGACGACGGTGGCCGTGGCGGGCGGCGGCGCGTGGCCGATGCTGTTGAGCCACCACGCTTCGCGCGCCGCCGGCGAGGCTTCGAAGCTCGCGCGGGCGGCGTCGAGTTGCTGTTCCTTGAGCACGCCGCCGGTGCCCGGGCCGAGTCCGGGGAAGAAGAACGTCTTGGTGAGCGGATAGCGCGGGTGGGGCGACGGCCGCAGATGAAAATCCGCGACCCAGTCTTCGGCGCTCAGATATTCGAGGTTGAGCCACACGGGCGTGCGCTCGCGCTGCGCCATCGCCGCGACGTACACCGGCGGCAGTTCGCAGGCGAAGGCTTCGATCACGACGTCGGCCACGTCGAGCGTATCGCCCGCATGGGTCGGCTCGTGCCAGTGCTCGACGACGATCCCGGCGATTGTCTGACGGGCGAGATCCAGTGCCAGCGACGGGCACAAGCGCTGGAATGCATGCAGATCGTCGACGAACACGCGCACCTGCCAGCCGTGCTCGCTTGCGAGTTGGCGCGCCAGACGCCAGCACACGCCGATGTCGCCGAAGTTGTCGATCACCGCGCAGAAGATATCGCAGGCGATCAGGTCCGGCGCGCTGGAGGTGGATTCGGGAAGAGGCGGAACGGAGGACATGAGAGCCTGGGTCGCAGAGTCGAACAGGGGTGCGGTCTGGCGGCGGCACGGCGCGGCCGATCCGTGCGCCGCGACCGGCCGCCGTCGCTGCACGGGTCGATTCGAGCCAGCAGGGTTCGACCGCACGCGGAATGTTCTAAACTGGCGATTCTAAAGCACTCGTTCGCGCTGCGCGTGTCCGCTGCATGTCAGCGCGCGGCATGCCGAGCAAGGCTGCGAGACGCTGTCCCACCCAACTGACTCTGCATGACCGAACCCGAAGCAACCGACGTTTTCGAGCCGAAAAAAGTGCTCGTCCAATTGCCGCATTTGCCCGGCGTCTATCGTTATTACGATACGCACGGCGCGGTGCTTTACGTGGGCAAGGCGCGCGATCTCAAGAAGCGCGTGTCGAGCTATTTCACGAAGACGCAACTGTCGCCGCGTATCGCCATGATGGTGACGCGCATTGCGCGCATCGAGACGACCGTCACGCGTTCCGAGGCCGAAGCCCTGCTGCTCGAAAACAATCTGATCAAGGCGCTCGCGCCGCGTTACAACATCCTGTTTCGCGACGACAAATCGTATCCGTACCTCAAGCTGACCGGTCATCAGTTTCCGCGCATGGCGTATTACCGTGGTTCGGTGGATCGCAAGAATCAGTACTTCGGTCCGTTTCCGAGTGCGTGGGCAGTGCGCGAGAGCATCCAGATCCTGCAGCGCGTGTTCCAGTTGCGTACCTGTGAAGACTCGGTGTTCAACAATCGGACGCGGCCTTGTCTGCTGCATCAGATCGGACGCTGCACGGCGCCTTGCGTCGGTGCGATCAACCAGGAGGACTACGCACGCGACGTCGCCAATGCTTCACGATTCCTGCTCGGGCGGCAGGGCGAAGTGATGAAGGAGCTCGAGGACAAGATGCACGCCTTCGCGGGCGAGTTGAAGTTCGAACAGGCCGCGGCGGTGCGCAATCAGATGAGTTCGCTGTCGACGGTACTGCATCAGCAGGCCATCGAAGTGGGCAGCGACAGCGACGTCGATATTCTCGCGGTGGTCGCACTGGGCGGGCGCGTGTGCGTGAATCTCGCGATGGTGCGCGGCGGCCGGCATCTCGGTGACAAGGCGTATTTCCCGGCGCATGTGGAAAGCGCGTTGACGGCCGATGAAGGCGGGTTGGAGCAGGTCGACGGCGATGAAGAGGGCGATGGCGACGATGCGCTGATCGATAGCGCTTCGAAGTCGGCTTTGGCCACGCGGGTCAGCATGAGCGACGCGACCCGATCGTTCGATGCCGCCGATGCGCTCGCATTTGCGCAAGACATGCTGTCCGAAGACGAAGCGGACGAAGCGGACGAAGCGGACGACGCGGACGAAGCGGCCCCCGCGCAAGAGGCCCGCGAAGCGGAAGCGGAAGCGGAAACCGAATCCGCCAAGCCCCGCAAAGGCCGCGCGACGCGTGGCGGCATCGAGTCCGAAGTGCTCGAAGCGTTCATCGCGCAACACTACCTCGGCAATCGTGTGCCGCCGGTGCTGGTGGTCAGCCACGCGCCCTCCACGCGCGAACTGGTCGACGTGCTGATCGAGCAAGCCGGCCACAAGGTGACCGTGCTGCGTCAGCCGCAAGGCCAGCGCCGCGCGTGGCTGACGATGGCCGAACAGAACGCGCGGCTGGCGCTCGCGCGGCTGCTCTCCGAGCAAGGTTCGCAGCAAGCCCGCACGCGCGCGCTGACCGACACGCTCGGCATGGAGTGCGACGACCTCGCGCATCTGCGTATCGAATGCTTCGACATCAGCCATACGATGGGCGAGGCGACCCAGGCGTCGTGCGTGGTGTATCACCATCACAAGATGCAGTCGTCGGAATATCGCCGCTACAACATCACCGGCATCACGCCCGGCGACGATTATGCGGCGATGCGCCAGGTGCTCACGCGCCGTTACGAGAAGATGGTCGCGCAAGCCGCCGCGAACGCCGCCGACGAAGCCGCCGAATTGCAAAGCGACGCGGCAACCGCTTCGTCGCTCACGCCCGATGCCGCCGAGCCGGGCGCGGCAGGCGGCATTTTGCCGACCATCGTGCTGATCGACGGCGGCAAGGGGCAGGTCGAAATCGCGCGTCAGGTGTTCACGGAGTTGGGGCTCGACACCGGCATGCTGGTCGGCGTCGCCAAGGGCGAAGGGCGCAAGGTCGGTCTCGAAACCCTGATTTTTGCCGACGGTCGCGCGCCGCTCGAGCTCGGCAAGGAAAGCGCCGCGCTGATGCTGGTCGCGCAGATCCGCGACGAAGCGCACCGCTTTGCCATCACCGGCATGCGGGCGAAGCGCGCCAAGACGCGCCAGACCTCGCGCCTCGAAGAACTCGAAGGCGTGGGGGCGAAACGGCGTCAACGGCTGCTCGCGCGCTTCGGCGGGCTGCGTGGCGTGGTGGCGGCGAGCGTCGAGGATCTGGCGAGCGTCGAAGGGATTTCGCAGGCGCTTGCCGAACAGATTTACCGGCAGTTGCACTGACTGCCTCGGTCCGGCGACGCTGCCGGGCTGCTGAAGCAGGGCTTTGACGGCGCGTGTGGCAAGCCCCGCGCGCCGCTTTGCTTGTGGCAGGCCTTGTGACACGGCACAATTGCATCTCCCTTGCCAGACGCTGCGCCTGCCCATGCCGTTTAATTTCCCGATTTTCCTGACCTGGCTGCGGATCGTCCTGATTCCGCTCGTCGTCGGTGTGTTCTATTTGCCCGACATGATGATGAGCCCCATGCACCGTAACGTGGCGGCCGCGACGATCTTCGTGCTGGCGGCGCTGACCGACTGGTTCGACGGTTTTCTGGCGCGCAAGTGGAATCAGACGTCGGCATTCGGTGCGTTCCTCGATCCGGTCGCGGACAAGCTGATGGTGACTGCAGCCCTGCTGGTGCTCGTGCAACTGGCGCGAATCGATTCGGCGATTGCGCTGGTGATCGTCGGCCGCGAAATCGCGATCTCGGCGCTGCGCGAATGGATGGCGCAGATCGGCGCGTCGAAGAGCGTGGCGGTGAATTCGCTCGGCAAATTGAAGACCGTCTGTCAGATGGTGGCGATTCCGATGCTGCTGTTCTACGGTCCCTTGCCGTTCGGCGGCGGCGTGACAGTCGACACGCGCGTGTGGGGCTTGTGGCTGATTTATCTGGCCGCGTTCCTGACGATCTGGTCGATGCTGTACTACATGAAACTCGCGTGGCCACAGATTCGCGAGCGGGGCGGCGTGGCCTGATGGTTCAGGGCGATGCGCCGTCTCGTGCGTGTTTCAACATCGTTGATTCATGAGTGAAATCTGTTCAGTAAAAGAGATTCGCAAAAGGGGTTGACACGTTTCGGTCGATTCTCCATAATCTCGTTTCTCCGATGCACGCAGTTCTAAGCGTCGGAGGCAGTAAGAGAGCAGTTGCAGTAACAAGGCAGAAGTTAGTAGCAAAAGCAGCACAATGCGGGAGTAGCTCAGTTGGTAGAGCGCAACCTTGCCAAGGTTGAGGTCGCGAGTTCGAGCCTCGTCTCCCGCTCCAGATTTTTGAAGCACCGCGTTGTTTGGCGAAGTAAAAGTGCAGCGCGTTGTGAAGCAGGGCAATGCGGGAGTAGCTCAGTTGGTAGAGCGCAACCTTGCCAAGGTTGAGGTCGCGAGTTCGAGCCTCGTCTCCCGCTCCATACATAAGGGGAAGCAACGCTTCCCTTTTTGTTTGGTGGGTCGATCCACGTGATTGGCCGCCAGACAACCTGAGAATCTGCAGCTAGGTTCCAGAGTCCGCTTGCGGCGCGATAGCAAAGCGGTTATGCAGCGGCCTGCAAAGCCGTTTAGGCCGGTTCGACTCCGGCTCGCGCCTCCAGTAGTTGATGTAAAGAAAAGCCCCGACTCGTCGGGGCTTTTCTTTTTTCGGCGCTCCACGAGCGCCGACTCACGACTTCACACTTGCCACATCAAAAATTGATCGCCGACTTGATCGTCTGAACCGCCGCGCCGTTGAGGAAGTAATAGCTGCTCTGCGGCGTTCCACCACCGAGCGGGGCAACCTGCAGCGTCGTGCCGTCCTTGATGAGATAGGCAGCCGAGATCCCACCGTTGATCTGGTAGTAGACCCGATAGTCGGTGGTCGAGCCGCCGAGTTGTGCATTGGCGACCCACGCCCGCACACCGCCTTCGGTGAAGATCTGTCCATCGCTGAGTTGATAGGTTTTGCCGTCGGCCGTGCTCGCGTAGGGGAAGAAGCTTTCGAGTGTCGATGCCGTCGTCGAGCACGGCGTCGGCGTGGTGCCCGTGGTGGCGGGCGATACGCAATCGTACGTGAACAGTTCGTCGCCGACGGTCTGTCTCACCACCTTCGTATACGCCGCGCCAGCTTGCCAACTCGCCTGCGTGTTGTAGAGCGATTTCCCGTTCAGTGAATTCGTGATGAGCCCGAGCGGGCTATTCGCGAAGAGATCGGCTGGCGACGCAGAGACCAGACCCGTTAGCGGCACCACCGTGTAACTCGTGCCCAGGTAGGTGCGCATCACCGTCTGGCCGTCGGCAGCAAGATAGTCTTCCCGCACGTTTGGTCCCGTGTAGCTGACGCGGACCTGCGCCGGCACCGAGCTGAGATTGACAGCGCCGTTGATGACCTCGCGATAGGCGCTGGGCGTCGGCACCTTCAGCGACGCCGACAACGACGTAGTCGCGATGCTCAGCATCTGCGGACCGTTCGCCGGACTTTGCGGCAGGCTTGAATCGTCCGTGTAGAAAAGGCTGCTCGGGCTGACCGAGAGTGCGCCGCTCGACGACGTCGTGAGCGACAGGCTGCCATACACATAGTGCAGCCCGCCGTTTGCCGCGAGCGCCACGCTTTCGTAGCTCTTTTGCGTATCGCTCAGATTGGCCGCGTTGGCCGCCGACCCCGAACTCCCCGATGAACCCCCTCCGCACGCCGATAAAAGCAGTGCGGTGCCCGTCAGCGTAATGGCCCGTTCAATGACTAAACGTCTGGTCTTTTCTTTCATTTTTCTATTTTTCTCTTTCAATTTTATTTGTTGATTTTTTACTGCCGGAAATCAGACAATGACCGTTATCGATTCACCGCCGATCATATAAAGTATCCCACGCCGGTCCGATGAAAAACCGCTCTAACTACAACGATTCGACCATGAAAAAAATCATAAACTTTGCAATGTTATTAGCCGTGGCTTTGCCATTTATAGCGGCGGCGCAATCAATGCCGCCGTCCTCGGTGAAGAGCGGGGACGCGTGGACCTACGTGAATACTTACGAGAAAGCGCCGTCGGTCTGGCGTCAGACGCACGACCTGGTCACGGTCACGCGCGTCACGCCGTCCCACATCTACTACACGTCGCAACCAGTGGGCGCGACTCAGGCGCCGGCCGAAGTGATCGCGGGCGCTGACTGGAGCCGCGAGCGCAACGTAAACGGCACGGATACGGTCGTCAACCGACCGCTCGTGTTCCCGCTGTCGCCCGGCAAGAGCTGGGAAATCCAATACACGGAGCCGCATCCGAACAAGGCTTTCGCGTCGGCGAAATGGACGACGCAATATCGCGTCGTCGGCACGGAAGCCGTCGATGTGCCGGCCGGAAAATATCAGGCGATCAAGATCGAAGCCGAAGGCGATTGGGTCGCGCAACTCGAGCCGACGCAGACGGTTACGCAAGCCGTGCAAACCCAGCAAGGCGATACGGCGATGATCACGCACGCCCAGAAAATCGGTCCCGCTCAGGTGACCGGGCGCACATATAAAGCATTCTGGTATGTGCCGGAAATCGGCCGCTGGGTGAAATCGGTGGAAGAGTATTACGGCAGTAATGGCGTTCGTTCCGAGCGTTATACCAACGAACTGGAATCGTATAAACGAAGCACGGAATAAGCACGACCTATGCGATTATCGGGCCTTCGAACGCTTTATTCCGGAGGCTCGCAACGTATGCCTGGGCAGGACATCCAACGGCGCTCCCTTTGCCTGCGCGTGCTCTACGCGCTGTGCCTGTGCGGCGCCACGTGGACGCATCTGCATGCGGCATTGATTCACGGCTTATGGTGGGATTATGGCGGCGCCGCACCGCTCACGCGGGTCTACTGGACGTCGCTCCTCTTCATCGATCCGCTGACCGCTTTGCTCCTTCTCGTCGCGCCGGCAGCAGGGCTGATAATGTGCGTCGCCGTCATCGTGACGGATGTGGCGCACAATTCGTGGTTCGCGCTGCATTATCCGATTCGCGCGGACCTGTACCTTTCGCAGATCTTTTTCCTGCTGTTCGTCGCCTGCACCGTTCGCACCGCGTGGCGTGGCGTCGTGAACCGTCGAAGCGCGCTGGGCGTCAGCGGCTGAAGCACGCGCTGGCAGGTCCGCTTTCTTGCCTTATTGCCCGTCCCTACCGAGACCGCATGTACCTACAACTTACCGGCACCAACGTGCGTCTGCTCGGCTCGATGCATCTGTTTCCCGCCAGCAGCCGTAGAACGCCGCCGTGGATCGGCGAGGCTTATGACTGGGCCGAAGCGCTGGTCTTCGAATCCGATCCGCCGTCGATCCTGCCGTTTCTCACGGGCGGTGTGCAGGGCGGCGCCGATCAGCTCCAGGCTTTTCTTCCCGCCGAAGCATGGGCGCGGCTTCAGGCTGCATGGCCCATCGAAGGCCCGTTGGCGCCGCTGGCCGGATTACGTCCGTGGGCCGCGCTGATCGTCGCGCCAACGCTGTTTCAGCAAGTCGTCGAAGGCGTCGAGCCGCGCATGTTGCGCTCGGCGCTAGCCGAAACCAAGCCGTTTCGCTACCTCGAAAGCGCGCAGGAAGTGGCGGCGGCGCTCGAGACGATTCCGCTGGAAGTCGCCGGTGCGGCGCTCGCTCTATTGATGGCCGATCTCGCGGAACCGCAACGCACGCTCGAACGCATGCACGCGGCATGGCTGGAGGGCGATCTCGCGGCCGTGCAGCAGATCGCCGACGAGTCGCCGATGTTCAACCTGCCGGGCATCCGTCACGCGATTCTCGACGCACGCAATCGCGCGTGGGCCACGCGCCTGACCGAATTGCTGGCGCGGCCGGAGCGGACCCTGGTGGTGGTCGGCGCCTTGCATTTAAGCGGGCCCGGCAATCTGCTCGAATGCCTCGCGCGTCCCGTCGAACCGGTTCTGGCCGACACGTAAGCAGCGCGCTGGTGGGGGCTGCGGGTTTGTCCGGAGAACGCCGGGGCGCGCCCGCAAGCGCGCGACCCGCAGCAGCACGGCTGAGCCGCGCGAGCCCGCTGTAGCAGGAAGCCGCGTCGGGCATAATTCGCCATCGTCGCCGTGTTGGCGACGGGTTTATTTTTCGAATTTTTTCATGACCGAACCGCAGCAAAGCGCCGCCACGCGACTGGCGCAACTCGAATGGCGCTGGAAGGCGTTCGACCACCTCAGCAGCGCCGAAGTCTATGCGATGCTGGCTGCGCGCAGCGCGGTGTTCGTCGTCGAGCAGAATTGTGTGTATGGCGATATCGACGGCCTCGATACGGACGCGTGGCATCTTTTCGCGTTTGGCCCCGGCGAACAGCGACCGCCGCTCGCGGGTTATCTGCGCGTCTTGCTACCGGACGCCGACGACACCGATATCCGCATCGGCCGCGTACTCACGACGGCGGGATTCCGCGGCATCGGTCTGGGCAACGCGATGCTCGAACGCGCGCTGACGCATATCCGTGCGCAATGGCCCGACACGCCGATCCGTTTGCATGCGCAGGCGCATCTGCAAGGCTTCTACGGGGCATTCGGCTTTGCGCCGGTCTCGGAGATTCACGACGAAGACGGCATCCCGCACGTCTGGATGCGTTCGGCCTAAGCGGACGGCGACGTCGGCGCGCTCGTCGTCGATCCCTGGGCCGTCCTCGCGCGTCGTTCGTTGCGCAAGCGGCCGCGTGCCGACAGCCGCATCCAGTGACGCAGCGCGACGAGCGCACCGATCACGCTCATCATCGAACCCGGAATCCACAGCAGCAGCCCGCCGATCTGCTGATCGCGCATCGGGCTCAGCCACGTGAACGCGCGGCCGCAGATCGAGTAGATTGGATACAACTCGTGCGACGTGAAGAAGATAAACGCGCCGAGCATGATCTGCGGCGGAATCGCGGCGATCACCACGAGAACGCGTTTGCCCGGCGACAAACGCGCCGGTGGCGCGGGGCGCGGATCGAGCACGAGCCACCAGAACAGCAGGCCGTCGATCACCATGCTCCAGTTCATCACGCGATACAGCCGCCAGTCGAGCATCGCGACGAAATGAATCGGTGACATCAGCCAGAAGTAAATCAGCCCAACGAACAGCGTGACCGCGACGACCGGATGCATCACCACGTCGAGCAGCCTGCGTACGAACGGCGTGTCGAGTGCGGGTCGCACGAACCGCTGTCGCCAGCCAAACGGAATCCCGGCACGCAATGCCGCGCCCGGATACGACAGCGCAATGAAAAACGGCCCGAGGTGATGCAGCACGAGATGCTGCGCCCGATGCATGAAGAACTCATGCTCGAAGAAATAATCGAGTCGCGTGTGCAGCGCGACGTACAACCCCACCAGCCCGAACCAGAAGGAAATGCGCCGCGCGAGCGACAGCTTCGCCTTGCGCGCGCCGCGCACGAACAGGATCGCCGGCACCAGCAAGGCGATCACGACGGTCGGCGAAAACTCCCAGGGATCGAGCCAGTAGAGCAGGTTCATCGCAGCGGATTACTTGGTCTGGGCCGGCGACTTGACGGCGAACGGCGTATCGAGCGTTTCGCCGTCGGAGAACTTCAGCGTGAGATGCACGGTGTCGCCCGGTGCGATCTTGTGCTTCGCGTCCTCCAGCATGACGTGATAGCCGCCCGGCGAGATCGACGCCTGCCCGTGCGCGGGCACCGTCAGCTTGTCGACCATCACCATCTGCTGCGACGACCCGTTCGACACGGTCTGATGCAACATCGCGCCACCGTAGTCCTTGCTCGACACGTCGACGAGGTCGACCGGTTTGTCGCTCGCGTTGACGAGCGTCACGTAGCCGGCGGCGGGCAGATTGTTCGGCAGCCAGCGAACCCACGCGTCCTTGACGCTGATGGCGCCGGCGCCGGCGCCGGCCGCGTGCGCGTTCAACGCACCACCAAAAGAAAGGGCGAGGGCGCAGCTCAGTGAAGCGAACGTTTTGATCTTGATCGACATGTATAGACTCGGGAAAGGTCAGGAACGGTCATCGATGATACGACGCAGGTCTTGTGCGATCGCATCGGGCGTGTCGTGGTCGGTAGCCAGCAGGCGCGCGTGGCCCTGGCTGTCGAACACGTAGACGGCGGAGCTATGGGTGACTTCATAGTTGCCGTTGGGGTCGCGTTTTTCCATCTGATACGCAACCCGGTAACGTTTGGCAAGCGACTCGATCTGCCAGTCGGTGCCGGTCAGACCTTCGGCATGCTGCGAGTCGAAGGCGCCGACGTAATCGCGCAAAGCTTGCGGCGTGTCACGCGCGGGATCGACGGTGATGAAGAGGATCCGCACCTTCTGTGCGTCGGGGCCGAGTTTGGCGAGCACCTGCATCAGGCGTCCCATGGTTTCAGGGCACACATCGGGACAATGCGTGTAGCCAAAGTAGACGAGCGAGGTGCGGCCCTTGAACGTATCGGCTGTCACGGCGCGGCCGTCGTCGCCGGTGAGCGTCAGATCTAGGTCGGGCAGGTGGCCGGTTACATTGGTCAACTGCCACGTTTCCGTGCGATGCGTGCAGGCCGCCAGCATGGTCAGCACGCTCAGTGCCGCAACCAGCGCGAGGCGGCGCGCCGACCGCGGTTCGTGCGCCGGTGTGTCGTTTGTCCGCGGATGCCGGGGAGTGAAGGTCGGGAACAAAGCAGGGTTCAATGACTCGATTGAAGGACAGCGCACACTATGAAACGCGATTGGCGCCGCGCGGTTTGGTCTGCAAACACATGGCCCGTCATAGTGTGCAAATATGGCCGCGATGACAATGGCGCTGGTGGCAGGGACTGTATAGCAAAACTGGGGTCGACGCCGTGCGAGCCTGCGGGCGCGTGGTTTGCGGGTCAATTTGACGCAGACTGCTGTACGCCTGATGGAGCAGGATTGTTCCGCTTTTGAACGCGATCACGGCAGCCCGCACGCGCGGTGCCGCGCCTGCGTTAAAGCTTACTTTCTCGAAAATTTGAGCGTTGCGCGGTAAGATGCGCACACTTTTCCGGCCTCAGAAGGCTGAAAGGCAAAACTAACCGATGCAAGCACTTCCGGCTGTTCTGTCTCCGAGCGAGACGGCATTTTTCTTCGACTTCGACGGCACGCTGGTCGAACTCGCACCCACGCCGGACGGCGTGCTGGTGGAACCGCGCGTGATCGTGCTACTGACCGAGCTGCGCAGCCTGACCAATGGCGCGGTAGCCATCGTGTCGGGGCGTGGCATCGACAGTATCGACGCGTTTCTCGGCATGCCCGATCTGCCGATCGCCGGTCTGCACGGCGCCGAGCGGCGCGATGCGAATGGCGACACGCAGCGCATCGGCTTTCACGATGAGCGGCTGCTGCGCATGGAGCAAGTGCTTGCGCAGGTGGTCAACGACCATCCGGGCATGCTGCTCGAGATCAAGGGCGCGGCGCTCGCGCTGCACTATCGCAATGCGCCAGACCGCGAACAGGTCGCCCGTGCAGCGACCGAGCGGCTGGTGGCCGACTACCCTGGCGCCTACGTGCTGCAGCCGGGCAAGATGGTCTACGAAATCAAACCGAAGGACGTCGACAAGGGCCGCGCCATGCGGGCGTTCCTGGACGAACCGCCCTTCGTCGGCCGCAAGCCGGTATTCGCCGGCGACGATCTGACCGACGAGAAAGGCTTTGTCGTCGTCAACGAGCGCGCTGGGCTGTCGATCAAGGTCGGCGCGGGCGAGACGCTGGCGCATACGCGCGTCGACTCGGTGACGGCGCTGCTCGACTGGCTGGAATCGATTGTCGCGGCGACGCGCACCGCATGATGGCGACGCCGCGACGTTCAACATCAATCCAATACTGCATCGGGAATCGCGCTACATGGGCCGACTGATCATCGTATCGAACCGGGTAGCGCCGATCTCCGAGGGCGGCCCGGCGGCGGGCGGTCTGGCGGTCGGCGTGTACGACGCGCTGAAGGAAACCGGCGGCATGTGGTTCGGCTGGAGCGGCGACGTGCTCAGCTCGGGCCAGCCGCAGATCAAGGTCGAAGAGCGCGGGCCGGTGACGTTCGCGACCATCGCGCTGATGCGCCGCGATTACGATCAGTACTATCGCGGCTTCTCGAACGCAACGCTATGGCCCGCATTCCACTATCGCGCCGACCTGGTGCAATACGACCGGCACGATTTCGAAGGCTATTGCCGGGTCAACGCATGGCTCGCGCAGCAACTCGTGCCGCTGCTGCGTGACGACGACGTGATCTGGGTACACGACTATCACCTGATTCCGTTCGCGCAAGCGCTGCGTGCAGCCGGCGTGAAGAACCGGATCGGCTTCTTCCTGCATATTCCGTTTCCGGCTTCGCAAGTGTTGCTGGCGGTGCCTCCGCATCGCCAGCTGGTCGAAGCGCTCTGTTCGTTCGATCTGCTCGGTTTCCAGACGTCGCCGGATCTGCGCGCGTTCTGCGACTACATCGTCAACGAGGCGAACGGTTCGGTGGACGCTGCGGCCAACGGCCCGCTGACCCTCCACGCATTCGGCCGCAGCTTGCGCGCGGCGGCATATCCGATCGGCGTCTATCCGGATGAGATCGCCGAGCTGGCTAAAGCGGGCGAGCGCGGCAAGCCGGTGCGCACCATGAAGGCGACGCTGCACTCGCGCAAGCTGATCATGAGCGTCGACCGTCTCGATTATTCAAAGGGACTGGTGGAGCGGTTTCGCGCCTTCGAGCGCCTGCTCGAACAGGCGAGCGCGCAGCGCAACAAGGTGTCGTTCCTGCAGATCGCACCGCCGACGCGCGCCGATATGCACGCTTATCAGGACATCCGCCTGCAGCTCGAAGGGGAGTCGGGGCGTATCAACGGACGCTTTGCCGAACTCGACTGGACGCCGATTCTCTACATCCATAAACAGTACGAGCGCTCGGTGCTGGCCGCGCTGTTTCGCACGGCGCACGTGGGCTATGTCACGCCTTTGCGCGACGGCATGAACCTCGTCGCCAAGGAGTATGTCTCGGCGCAGGATCCGGAGAATCCAGGCGTGCTGGTGTTGTCGCGGTTTGCGGGCGCGGCGCAGGAACTGGACGGCGCGTTGATCGTCAATCCGGTCGATATCGACGGCATGGCCGAGGCGCTGGCGAGGGCGCTGGAGATGCCGCTGGCGGAGCGTCAGGCGCGTTATCGCGACATGATGGTGCAGCTGCGCGCAAACAATGTGTCGGTGTGGCGCGATAACTTCATGCGCGATTTGCAGGGGATTACTGCGACGAAGAACGCTAAAAGCGGGAAGGGGCGGGCTGCGTCGTCCGGGAAGAAGGCGGCGCGGGAAACGCTGGCGGGCTAGTTTATCGGGCCGGCTGCGACTCTGTGCGAAGCACCCGCCGATAAAAAAGGCCGCTCTGTCGAGCGGCCTTTTTATTTGCGTGTGGCTAGTTTCAAACGACGTGCTGTTCGTCCACCTTCTTGCCGCCGACATGCAACGTCGTCCCCTTACCGTACTGCTTCGAAAGCAGATCGCGATACAGGCCCGGACGTTGACGCAATTCTTCCGGGCTGCCGTCGTCGATCACCTTGCCGGCGCTCATCACGATGATCCGGTCGAAGTTGTTCAGCGTCGACAGACGGTGCGCGATCGCGACCACCGTGCGACCGACCATCAGTCGGTCGAGCGCCTTCTGGATCGCTTCTTCCGACGCGCTGTCCAGCGCCGAGGTCGCTTCGTCGAGCAGCAGGATCGGCGCGTTCTTCAGAATCGCACGTGCAATCGCAATCCGCTGACGTTGACCGCCCGAGAGCTTCACGCCGCGATCGCCGACGATCGTGTCGTACCCTTCCGGCATGGCTTCGATGAAGTCGGCGCAACGCGCTTCGCGAGCGGCGGCGAGCACTTCGTCGCGGGTCGCTTCGGGGCGGCCGTAGGCGATGTTCTCGTACACCGAGCGATGGAACAGCGAAATATCCTGCGGCACCAGCGCGATCGAATGACGCAAGCTGTCCTGCGTGACCGTGGCGATGTCCTGGCCGTCGATCCTGATTGCGCCGCCCTGGGTCTCGTAGAAACGCTGTAGCAGCGCCAGCACGGTGGATTTGCCGGCCCCCGACTTGCCGATCAGGCCGACGCGCTGGCCCGGTTCGATATGCAGGTCGAAGTGATCGAGAATCGGCCGGCGGCGCGGGTAGGCAAACGTGACGCTTTCGAAGTCGATCCGGCCGCCTTGCGGCACCAGCTCGGTCGCGCCGTCTCGATCCGGCATGCCATGCGGCTCGAGCAGCGTGCGCACGGCTTCGGCGAGTCGTGCCACGTGCTGGGTGACGTCGACGAGCGCCACGGCCAGATCGCGCGTGCCGTGCAGGATCGTGAAGCCGAGCGAACTGACCAGCACGATGTCGCCCGAGGTCGCCTTGCCCTGATCCCACAGCCACAGCGCCCAGCCCAGCAAACCCGCCGACAGCAGCGCGGTGATCACCGCGTGCAACAGACGCAGCTTTTCCAGATACAGCAGGCTCTGCTGGCGCGCGTCCATCTCCGCCTTGACCGTCGCGCCAAACCGTTGCTGTTCGCGGAAGGTCATGCCGAACGCGCGCACGAGGCCCATATTGCTGATCACATCGACCAGCTCGCCGTCGACGGAGGCCGCCTTGGTCGCGAAATGATGGTGGCGAGCCGAGCCGCGCCCGGCCAGTTTGTACAGCACGACCGAGAGAATCGCCGAGCACAGCATCAGGCCGCCGGCCATCAGCGGATTGACCGCGATGATCATGACGATCGCGCCGAGCACCGCGATGCAAGGCGGCAGCACGTTCCAGGCCGTGGTGTTTTCGGCGGTGTAGACGGCGTTCGAGGTCGCGGTGATCCGGCTGGCGAGCATGCCGGGCTGTTTCTCGGAGTAATAAGTCGGCGAGTGGCCGCTGAGATACTGGAACAGGTCGCGCCGTAGATCCCCCGTCACGGCGACGAAGGTATGCGCGGCCACCCATCCGCCGATCCGCCACAGCAGGTTGTCGGCGGCGATCAGGCCGACCAGGATGGCGAACGCGCCCCACAGCGGGCCGGGATGATGCCGGCCTTCGCCGAGCACGTCGATCAGATGCTTGATCGCGTATTGCGAAGCGAGCGCACAACCCACGGCCGCAAACACGCTGCACAACACGATCGCATGGGCAAGCGGGTGGCGGCGGATAAAGCGGAAAAGAAACGCGAGCGGCCGGTGCGCATAGCTGGCGAGCTTTGCGTTCTGGGCATTACGCTGGGCGATGGTTAAGTGTTCCAATTGATCGTGAGGTCGATGAGATTCGGGTTGTGCATGCAAAGCGCGGGCCACACAGGCATGGCGCCCCGCGAAGCCGATGCTTCGCATTGTAAACATGCAAAAGCGATTGCGCCCTGTGTATCCGGGCGATGGCGCGATTCAATTCGCGATAGACCTCCGCGACCTACAGTTCCTGGACCCGTCGACGGGTCGGTGGTTCACCCAGGTGGCGGAATATTTCAGGATATAATTACAAATTGCATTCAACTGCGCTGCGGCATTTCTTCAATGCGTACCGGCAAAGTTGACGCAAGTGCTTACCGATGCCGCGGTGCCGCAATCGCCGCGAACCAGTTGCCACTGTAGAACTGTCTTAGAAAACAAGGGTTTGCAAAGTGTTTCGCCCTTGTAACAACGTAAAGACTTTGAAATGGTGTGGTGCAGCGAGGCTCCCGGCATCGATAATGCATGCACCGTATGCCCAACGAAATTTCTGACAGTTTGTCAACGTAGCTGCGGCGTGTGCGTTTTATTGCACATGCGCAGACGGCGACAGCCGGTCTGGGCTCCATACCCCAAGCGATCCATCGCAGGATTTCTCGAAAGAATCAGGCCCGTGCCGGCATGTCCGGCCAGACTGCCCTGGCGAGCAAGCGAGTCGCTTTTACCAAACGCAGTATCTTTGCCTGATTTTTTACGAGGAGTTTTTCATATGCGAATCGCTCAAATCGCTCCGTTGCACGAGGCGGTTCCTCCCAAGCTGTATGGCGGGACGGAACGCGTGGTGTCCTATCTGACCGAAGCGCTGGTCGAGCAGGGCCATGACGTCACGCTCTTCGCGAGCGGCGATTCCATTACCTCGGCAAAGCTCGAAGCCTTCTGGCCGCAGGCGCTGCGCCTCGACCCGACCATCCGCGACGTGATGGCCCCGCACATGCTGCTGCTGGAAGAAGTGCGCCGCCGCGCGGACGAATTCGACGTGCTGCATTTCCACATCGATTACTACCCGTTCTCGCTGTTCGCGCGTCAGCCGGTGCCGTTTCTGACCACGCTGCACGGTCGTCTCGATCTGCCGGAACTGCAGCCGATCTTCAACACGTTCAGCGACGTGCCGGTGGTGTCGATTTCGGACAACCAGCGTATTCCGCTGCAACAGGCGAACTGGCTGCAAACCGTGTATCACGGCCTGCCGGAAGACGTGCTCACGCCGATCCCCAACGTCGAGCCGGGCTACCTCGCTTTCCTCGGCCGCGTCTCGCCGGAGAAGGGCCTCGACCGCGCGATCCGTATCGCCGGGCAGGCAGGTATGAAGCTCAAGGTTGCCGCGAAGATCGACAAGGCCGACCGCGCCTATTACGAAGAAGTGATCAAGCCGCTGATGGCGCTCCCGCACGTCGAGTACATCGGCGAAATCGGCGAAACCGAAAAGCGTGAGTTCCTCGGCAACGCGCATGCGCTGGTGTTCCCGATCGACTGGCCGGAGCCGTTCGGTCTGGTCATGATCGAAGCGATGGCGTGCGGTACCCCGGCGATCGCGTTCAACCGCGGTTCGGTGCCGGAAGTGATCGAAAACGGCGTGTCGGGCTTCGTCGTCGAAGACGAAATCAGCGCGGTCGCCGCCGTCAAGCGTCTGCACACGCTGTCGCGCGCCGGTGTGCGCAAGGCATTCGAATCGCGCTTCTCGTCGAAGGTGATGGCGAAGAACTACGTCGCCACCTACGAAGAGCTGCTGCGTCAGAAGCATCGTACGGTGCTGCGTGAAGTCAACGCGAGCTGAAATTCGAAGCAGTCCGGCCGGGTAAGAGCGCTTTCGGGCACTCTCGCGACGGCCACACAACGCCCCGTGCGCCGCGCGCTCACGGGGCGTTGTTGCATGCGCGCCGCGTTTTTTGGATTGATCGGTGGAAAGTGCGGGTTTCGACCGGCCGGAATGAGCCACCCTCCGTAATATCCCTATAATGGCCGTGCCGCAAATTTGGCTGCGGCGACGCCGACGACAGGAGGATGCCTTGGCGAGAACGAAAGAGACGCGTGCGAACGCGGCGCCCGGCGCCGGAACGATTTTCGCGTTGCGCGCCATCGGTCTCGTGCTCCTCGCCCGCTGGCTATTTTCGATGGCGCAGATGGACCTGGGCGCTGCGCTGTCGGCCATGGTGTCGTCGCCCTGGGCGTGCGTCAACCTGGTATTCCTGTTTCTGCTGATTTTCCTGCCTGGCGCGCGCGCTATGGCCGAGCGTCCGTTTCATCCGCTGCCGCAATGGCTGCGGCAGGCGCTGCGGCTCTTTGCTTTCCTCGGATTTCTGTTTGCCGTCTGGTCGATCGGCGCCTTTGCGGCGAGCGCGGGCTGGCGGCGCGCGGCGCAAGCGGTGGCGGCCACCAACGGCTGGCTGCTGGCCGCGCCGGCGCTGTATGCCGCGGTCATGTGGATCTGCCGCCCGCGCGCGCTGTGGCGTACCAATATTGCTGCGCGCCGGTTTGCGATCGGCCGTTACGCGATGGCGCTCGATCCGGTCACGCGCACGGCGATCGTATGGGCGGAGCGTCGCAAGGTGGGGCAGTACGATGCGCGCGAACTATCCGTGCGATGGGCGCTCGGGCAAGCGATGCCCGCTGCGCCGACGCCCACTCCGGTAGTCGCGTTCAGCGGCGTCGGTGAGGCGGGCGTGGCGCGTGCATCGCAAGGCTCGGCAACGGCGCCGGCTTTGGCGCACGGCGCGTTCAGGCGCCGGCAGAAAATCGAATTGCTTTGGGATTCGCCGGCCGCGGCAGGTCACAACCGGCAAACCGTATTTCGCGCCGCGTTGACCAGCGAAGGCGATCGGGCCGCCGCGCGTGCACTCGACACCTCATTGCAGCAGGTCTGAATCGTCGGCTTGGTGCAGTCGGCCACGCACCGCGCGGCCAAAGCAGTCTTCGTAGATTGAGCCTTAGCCGATAATGAAGTCATGGCGCCCGCCGCAAGAAGACGGGGCTTGGACGTACATCGATCGTGTCGCGTCGTTCGCAGGAGTCGCTATGCTGGTTCGCTGGTTGCTTGCCGCCGTCCATCTGCTTGCGTTTGGTTTTGCGCTCGCGTCGATTCTCCGGCGCACCTGGGCGCTGCGCCGCGCCACCGTGCCCGCTGCTTTGCGATCCGTGTTTCGTGCGGATACCGGTTGGGGGTTGTCGGCTCTGGTACTGATCGTCACCGGTCTGATGCGCGCTTTCGGCGGTTATGAAAAGGGCGCGGACTACTATCTCCATGAGCCGCTCTTTCACTTGAAGATGACGCTGCTGGTCGTGATCCTCGTGCTCGAAGTGCCGTCGATGCTCGCGTTGATGCGCTGGCGCGCGTCGCTCAGAAAAGGCACGCCGCCAGATCTGCACAAGGCGCGTTCGTACGCACGCTTCAGCGTGATTCAGACGATCTTGCTGGTACTAATGGTATTCGCCGCCACGGGCATGGCGCGTGGGGTGGGATTGCCGGCGGGCGTGGTGTAGCCGTAGCCGGTGTAGTCAGGCGGACGTGGCTCAGTGTGTGGGAGGCGCCGTGTTCCGGCGCCTCCCACACTCCACTTACCCCGCGTCTCGATACGGCTTACTTGCCCACAAGCAGGCTGGACTCATCCGTTCGGCCCACCTTTGCGCGAGTCGTCTCGCTGGCCAGGTCCGGCTTCTCCAGTCCCTTGATGAGCTCCAGCGCCTGACGTTCGAACAACCGCCGATACAGGCCGTTTTCGAGCTTGATCAGCGCGTCGTGACTGCCTTCCTCGATGACCTTGCCCTTGTCCAGTACCAGCAGCCTGTCGAGCGCGCGCACGGTCGACAGACGATGCGCCACCACCAGCGTGGTGCGGCCCATCATCAGGCGTTCCATGGCCTGCTGGATCAGCACTTCGCTCTCGCTGTCGAGGCTCGACGTCGCCTCGTCCAGAATCAGGATCGGCGCGTCCGCGAGGAACGCGCGCGCGATCGCCACACGTTGACGCTCGCCGCCCGAAAGCTTGACGCCGCGTTCGCCCACCAGCGTGTCGTAGCCGTTGGGCAGCGCCGCGATGAAGTCGTGCGCGCTGGCCAGTTGCGCCGCGCGTTCGATCTCGGCGCGGCTTGCGCCCGGTCGGGCGTACGCGATGTTCTCCGCGAGCGAACGGTGAAACAGCACCGGCTCCTGCTGCACGATCGCGATCTGGCCGCGCAACGACGCTTGCCGCACACGGGCGATGTCCTGACCGTCGATCGTGATCCGGCCTTCAGAAATGTCGTACAGGCGCTGGATCAGCTTGATGAAGGTCGTTTTCCCCGAGCCCGAATGTCCCACCAGGCCAACGCGTTCCCCAGGCGCGATCCGCACCGAGAAGTTCTCGTAGAGCGGCCTGCCGCTCGCGCCGTAATGGAACGTGACGTGCTCGAAGCGGATCTCGCCTTTGCCGATCGCGATCGGACCTGCGTCGACGCGATCTTCGATCCCGAGCGGCTGCCGGTTCAGCGACACCAGTTCCTCCATGTCGTTGACCGAGCGCTGCAGGTTGCGGATGTGCATGCCGACGTCGCGCAAGTAGCCTTGCAGCATGAAGAACATGGTCAGTGCGAACGTGATGTCGCCGACGCTCGCTTCGCCGCGCGCCCACAACAACAACGCGGAGCCGAGAATCGCGGCCTGAATCGCCACCAGCATGCCGCCCTGGACGCCGCCGTTGATCGTGCCGCGCTGCCAGGTGCGGCGTGTGCGCTGACGCCACTTGTCGATCACGCGCGCGAGCAGGGCTTCTTCGCGCTCTTCGGCGCCGAACGCCTTCACCACGCCGTTGCAGCTGACCGCGTCGGCGAGTGCGCCGCCCATGCGCGTGTCCCATGCATTAGCGAGGCGTGCGGCAGGCGCGACGAAGCCGAGCGACATCGCCACGGTTACCGCGATATACAGCAGCGAGCCGATGCCGACGACGGCGCCCATCAGCGGCCAGCGCCAGCCGAGCAGCACCGTTGCGCCGCCCAGCATGACGAGCGACGGCAGTAGCGCGATCAGCAGCGTGTCGTTGAGCAGGTCGAGCGCCCACATGCCGCGCGTGATCTTGCGCACCGTGGAACCCGCGAAGCTGTTGGCGTGCCAGTCGGTCGAAAAGCGTTGCACGCGATGAAACGCGTTGGCTGCGATCTCGCTCATCATCTCGAGCGTGAGCCGGATGATGTTGAAATACACGCCTTGCCGCAGCAAAGTCGCGCCGAGGCCGAGCGCCGCGAGCACGCAGAAGGCCGTGACGGCCGCGTGCCACGCGACGGCGTCGCCCGCCGAGCCGGAGGCGATGGCGTCGACGAGGTGCCCGGCGAACATCGGCGTGAGCACGTCAGCCAAAGCGGCGAGCAACACCAGCGCGGTGATGACGCAAACGCGCCAGGGCTGTTGCGCCCAATGAAGGAAGGTAAAGCCAAGGACGTCCTTGAAGGCTTGTCCGCGAAAGTCGAGTTTTTTTCTGGTCATTTGCCACGACCCGGCGACGCGTGAACGTGCCGAGGTTCCAGTCAGGAGCGAAAGGACGAGACAGTTAAACCGCGCCGCAAAGAATCGGCGATGGGACTACAAACTGTCTGGAATTTGCGCGAAACGCCTGTTCAGGCAGAACCGCGTAAGCGATGAAACAACGACGATAACGACGTTACGGTCGGAGGTACGATCGCGAGACCATGCCGGGGAAAGCGATGTGCACTGCGAACATGTGACGCCTCCCTTGTGGTCGATTGAAGTGGAGCAAATAGACGGGGCGAATGCCCGAAGACCCACTATATCAGCAGTATTTCGCGCCCGCAATCGTACGAAGTTTCGTTCTTGACGCTGCAACGCGAGGATGCGAGCAACAAAATAGAAAAGGGCTTACGCATTGCTGCGTAAGCCCTTTATTCTTCGGTGATCGACACACCAAAATTCTGGTGGGTAGTACTGGGATCGAACCAGTGACCCCTGCCGTGTGAAGGCAGTGCTCTACCGCTGAGCTAACCACCCGAAGAGAGCCGAATTATGTCAGCAATTTTCGGGCTCGTCCAGTATTTTTTAAGCGGTTTGCTCATCCGCAGTCGGTGCCGGTTCGAGTCGCCAGACGCTGGTGCCCTTGACCGCTTTGTCGAGTCCGTCGAGCACGGCCTGGTGCGCGGCGAGTTCGTCGTCGCTCGCGACAAGCACGACCAGATCCAGCGACTCGAGCGCGATCCGCGGCGTATTCGCATCGCCACCGCCATGCGATTCGCCGAGCATGTCGATGACCAGGCTCTCCTGGCCACGCGTCATCGCCAGATAAACTTCAGCGAGCAGTTCCGAGTCGAGCAGTGCACCGTGCAGCGTGCGGTGTGCATTGCTGACGCCGAAGCGGTCGCACAGCGCATCGAGCGAGTTGCGCTTGCCGGGGAACATCTGCTTCGCGCGCGCAAGCGTGTCGATGATCTCGCCGCAATACGTTTTGACCGGCGGCAAACCTAGCAGCGCGAATTCGGCGTCGAGAAAGCCGATGTCGAACGGCGCGTTATGAATGATCAGTTCCGCGTCCTGGATGAAGTCGCGAATCTGATCGGCGATCTCGGCGAACTTCGGCTTGTCGCTCAGGAATTCGGTGGTCAGTCCGTGCACCGCCAATGCGCCCGGATCGCTGTCGCGTTCCGGATTGATGTAGAAATGCAGGTTGTTGCCCGTGAGCCGGCGGTTCACCATTTCGACGCAACCGAGTTCGAGAATCCGGTCGCCCGTGCGGGCATTCAGGCCGGTGGTTTCGGTATCGAGGATGAGTTGACGCATGTCGGATTAGCCTGCTTCAGAAATTTGCAACGGAAAAAGCGCGAGTAGGGCGCGTGACGAAGGCGTGCTCGCGATCAAACTTGCGTGAGCGACGCGACGCCCCGATTGGCCAGTTGATCCGCGCGCTCGTTTTCCGGATGGCCGTTGTGCCCGCGTACCCAGCGCCATTCGATCTCGTGTTGCGCGACGAGCGCGTCGAGCCGTTTCCAGAGATCGGCGTTCTTCACCGGTTGTTTGGCGGCGGTGATCCAGCCTTTCTTCTTCCAGCCGTGAATCCACTCGCTGATGCCTTTTTGCACATACTGCGAGTCGGTGTGAACGACCGCTTTGCACGGACGCTTGAGCGCTTCGAGCGCGCCAATCACGCCCATCAGTTCCATGCGGTTGTTCGTGGTGTTGGCTTCGCCGCCGAACAGTTCTTTTTCCTGATCGCCGAAGCGCAGCAACGCGCCCCAGCCGCCGGGTCCAGGATTGCCTTTGCAGGCGCCGTCGGTATAAATATCGATGAGATCGGAAGTCATTGAGTGTGGTTGCGTGTATTCGGTGTGGCGGCGGGCGCGAGGCCCGCGGCGAGGACGGGTTTCTTCACTTTCAGCGGGCCGACGAGGTGCATGCCGCGCACGCGCTTGATCGCCTTGATCATGTAAGTGGCGCCGAAAATCGGCCACCAGCGGTCGCCGGCGGCTTCCATGAATTCATAGCGGGACAGCCATTGATCGCTGCCAAGCGGCGGACGATAGCAGCCGAAGCGTCCGCGTTCAAGGTCGAAGCCCAGCAGTTTGATCCAGTCCTTCAGGCGCGTGAAAGCGATCAGGTCGACGGCAGCCGGCACGAACGGGCGGCCGGTCATCTTGCCGACCGATTGCCGCGCGCCCCATAGAGACAATGAGTTGAAGCCGAGAATGATCAGCTGGCCTTCGGGCATCAACACGCGCTCGGCTTCGCGCAACAGCCGATGCGGGTCGCTGGTGAATTCGAGCGTGTGCGGCATCACGATCAGATCGACGCTCTGCGCTTCGAACGGCAAGTCGAGCAGATCGCACCATACCGCACTGCGGCCGCCCGGCGCCGACAGATCGGCACCGCCGCCCAGTGCCGCGCCATGAAGCAGGCCGTTGCCTACGCGCTTCGCGCCGCGCGGGAACGTGTAGGGCGCGCTCGCGCCGCTCGCAGCATCGAGCACGAGGCCGCGGCACGGCATGCGGTTTTCGCGCAGCGCGTCGAGTTGCGGCAGGCCGAGTTGCAGCGCATGGTAGCCGAACACGTCGGACACTACACGGTCGAGTTGGGTTTGCTCCCATTCGAGCACGTAGCGGCCGGGTGGCGAATCGGTCCAGGCGGGCCAGTCTATAATCGCTCGGTCAGTCATATCAAAGAATGCGTCGCCTATGAATGCGCTCGAGTACGTACCGGTCCCGGCGTTTGATGACAATTACATCTGGGTCGTTTCCGACGGTCACCACGCGGTCGTCGTCGATCCGGGTGAGGCCGCGCCCGTTCGCGCCTATCTGGCGAAACGGGGTTGGCGGCTGAGCGCTATTTTACTCACGCACCATCATCAAGACCACGTCGGTGGGGTGGCCGATCTGCTGAATGGCCAGGCGGTGCCCGTCTACGGCCCCGCCGGTGAAGCGATCGAGCATCTCACGCAGCGTCTTGAAAATGGCGATCGCGTGTCGATTGCGGCGCCGGCGCTCGAACTGAGCGTGCTCGACGTGCCGGGTCACACGAGTGGTCACATCGCCTATTTCCAGGCGGCCGATCCAAACGGCACACCGCACGTCTTTTGCGGCGATACGCTGTTCGCCTGTGGCTGCGGACGGCTCTTCGAAGGTACGCCCAGGCAGATGCTCGCCTCGCTCGACGCACTCGCCGCGTTGCCCGGCGCGACCGAAGTCCATTGCGCGCACGAGTACACGCTGTCGAATATCCGCTTCGCGCTCGCCTGCGAGCCAGACAACGCCGAACTGCAAGCCTGGCGTGACAAAGCGGCCGACTTGCGGTCCCGCAACGTGCCGACTTTGCCGACCACCATCGCCCACGAACGCGCCGTAAACCCGTTTTTGCGCGCCGACGTGCCGGGGGTTCAGGCGGCCTTGCAAGAGCAGTTGCATGAAAAAGTGCCCGATCGATTGACGGCATTTACGCTGATGCGCGAATGGAAAAATCGCTTCCGATGACCCGCCTCGCGTGAGGGTGTTCCTCACGCTAAAAATCGGAAAAATTCGCCAAGCCCAAGATTTGCTTGATTTTTTCGTAATTTTCCGATTGACGTAAACGTTGCCGTTTCGTACTATCGGCTGCAAATTCCAGCCCTTGTGGAAGCCGAGACGTTCATGAGATTTATCTTTAGTGCGTTGTTGGTCCTGACACTCGCCGCGTGTGCGAGTCAGGGACCAGCGACGAATAGTTCTACCTCCGCAACAAATCCCGCCAGCCAGCAAGCCGTAGCCGACGCCCTTCGCAAGACAGCCAGCGCCAAAGAGACGATCAACGTCGACCAGGGCTCGGTCGATCAATTGACGAGCGCCGACGCCGATCTGTGGGGCCGTATTCGCCGTGGTTTCCAGATGCCCGACCTGCAGACCGATCTGGTCGACATGCAGGTCAACTGGTACGCGCAGCGTCCCGACTACGTGCAGCGCATGACCGAGCGCTCGCAAAAATACCTGTATCACATCGTCGAAGAGCTTGAGGCACGTCACATGCCGACCGAGCTCGCGCTGCTGCCGTTCATCGAATCGGCGTATAGCCCGCAGGCGTTGTCGGTGGCGAAGGCCGCCGGCATGTGGCAGTTCATGCCGGGCACGGGCCGCACCTACAACCTCAAGCAGAACATGTGGCAGGACGAGCGCCGCGACGTACTGGCTTCGACCAGCGCCGCGCTCGATTACCTCTCGCGTCTGCATGACATGTTCGGCGACTGGCAGCTTGCGCTCGCCGCGTACAACTGGGGTGAGGGCAACGTGCAGCGCGCGATCGCCCGCAACGAAGCGGCTGGCCTGCCTACCGACTACCTCAGCCTGCGCATGCCGAACGAGACGCGCAATTACGTGCCGAAGCTGCAGGCGGTCAAGAACATCGTGATGAACCCGCAAATGTACGGGCTCACGCTGCCGTCGATTCCGAACCACCCGTATTTCGTGACGGTGACCACCTCGCACGACATTGACGTGGACATGGCCGCCAAGCTCGCGAACCTTTCCACCGACGAGTTCCGTTCGCTGAACCCGTCGTTCAGGAAGCCGGTGATCCTCGGCGCCACGCAGCCGCAAATCCTGCTGCCGTTCGACAACGCCAGCGCCTTCGAGCGCAATCTGAAGGCATACTCCGGCGCGCTGTCGTCGTGGACCACGTACACGGTGACCGAGCGCGCAGCGCCGGCGGCGATCGCGCAAAAAATCGGTGTCGATGCCGACACGCTGATGGAAGTCAACAAGATTCCGGTCGGCATGCGTTTGAAACCGGGCTCTACCATCGTGGTGCCGCGCGGCTCGGACGACGACGAAGACATCAGCGCCGACGTCGCTGAAACCGCGGTGCTGGCCATGGAGCCGGACGTCCCCGACACACGCAAGATGCTGATCCGCGTGCGCCGCAACCAGTCGATGGCAGCGATCGCTTTGCGTTACGGCGTTTCAGTCGGTCAGGTGAAGGGATGGAATCGCACGCATCGCGATAGCGTCTCACGCGGTCAGGTGATCGTGCTGCACGTTCCGGTCGGCAAAGCCATGCCGAGCGAGCCGGGTCCCGAGCGCATCGCCACCGATGTACAGGCCGGCGGCGTCGAGAAGATCGGCACCCGTGTCGCAGACACACGCAGCGATTCGCGCTACGATAAGAAGAAGGGTCGTGGCCGTTCGGGCGTCGTGAAAGTATCCGAGCCGGTAGGAAAGGTCAGCAAGCCGACAGCGTCCGCCGCTACCAAGGGCAAAGTGACGAAGGTGTCGGTTTCCACGCCCAGCAAGGCGTCGAAGGCTGCGGCAGAGAGCCGCCCGAAGACCGCGGCCAGCGCGAAGAAGGGTAAATAGACCAATAGCGGCTCTCACGGTAGTGACCACATGCGTTGCGGGGGCAGCGCGTGGATTGCGCTCCGATCACGCACCGTGCTTTTTCAACGCCGTCACCTGTGGTGACGGCGTTTTTCATTGCGCAGACGATTTCGGTGAAGCGGGCACATTTGCTTTATCGTTCGTCCTTTGACTGAACCAGCTGTTTCTCACTCACGTTTATGTCGTCTACCCAACTGCGCGTCTTTCTGCTCTTTTCCGCGGGCTATTTCGTTTCCTACGTGTTTCGCGGCGTCAACCTCGGTTTCGCGCCGTTCATTACGCACGATCTCGGTTTGTCGGCGGCTAACCTCGGCGTGCTGACCAGTCTGTATTTCCTTGGTTTCGCGGGCGCGCAGATTCCAGCCGGCGTGTTGCTGGATCATTTCGGCGCACGGCGGGTCACGGCGGGTACCTTGCTTTTTGCCGCGCTCGGGATCTGGATATTCGGTGCGGCGCACAGCCTCGGCATGATGATGGTGGGACGCCTGCTGATCGGCATGGGCGTCTCGGTTTGCCTGGGTGGCGCATTCAAGGCGCTGGCGCAACACTTCGCCGCCGCGCGTCTGCCGTTGATGAACGGGCTCGTGATGGCGGTCGGCGGTCTGGGCGGCGTGATGGTCGGCTCGCCGCTCACGTGGGTGTTGGGTTTCGCCAGTTGGCGCACGGTTTGTGTCGGATTGGGCGTGATGACGGTGCTGGTGGCGCTGGCGCTGTGGACGCTCGCGCCGGACACGAAGCAAACCCACCAGCAGGCGAGTATCCGCACGCAGTTCAAAGGCACGCTGCACATCCTGGGCAGCGCGGCATTCTGGAAGATTGCGTCGTTCTCGGTGGTCACGCAGGGCGTTTTCTACGCGATGCAATCGCTGTGGGTCGGCGCCTGGCTGCGTGACGTGCAGGCCTTCGAGCCGCGCGAGGCGGCGGTGCTGGTGTCGATCCTCGGTTTCGCGATGATGGCCGGCTGCGTCGGCTTCGGCGCGGCGGCGCGCAGTCTCGAGCGACGCGGCGTCCCGTTGCAGGCCTTTTGCGGTATCGGCATGGCGCTGTTCGTGCTGACGCAACTCCTGATCGTGTTCAAGGCGCCGCTGCCGGCCGGTTTGCTGTGGGCCGCGTACGGCGCGTTCGGCGGCACGGGCATCCTGATCTATGCGGTGATGGCGCGGCATTTTCCGCCGCAGATGACCGGTCGCGTCAACACCACGCTGAATCTGATCATCTTCTTGCTGATTTTCGGTTTCCAGATTGGCGTCGGCGCGGTGCTGTCGCATTGGCCGGCCAGTGGCGGCCACTATCCGGTTACCGCGCATCTGACCGCATGGGGCATTCTCATCGTGCTGCAGATAGCGAGCGCGATCTGGTTCGTGTGGCCTGACCGGAAGGCGCGCCGGCCGGTCGACGCCCCCGAGCGGCAGGAAGCCTGAACCCCGTCGCGCTAGCGTTCGCCGGCCATGTCATATTGACCGGCGTTATCCCGATTCGCGCCGGGTAAATTTTGTCAGCCGGCTTGAAAGCCAGGCGCAGCAAGGCTTTGATTGACTCAGGGAGGCGTCGGCGCTAGCCGGTTCGCCATCTCGGATTTGGAGGGAAGGGGTGTTTCGCGCTATAATTTCAAGGTTTGAGCTTATCAACCCGCACCCTAGCGCCTACCTCTCCCATACCGTTCATCCGCCGCGCGCCACTGGCGTAGCAAGAAGGGCCCTGCACCCAGCCGATCCGTCCACACAATGGACCCATCGCGCCCCTTGCAACGTCATCGGCAGTTCGCGAGCGAGTCTGCGCGTGCATCCCATGGATGCGTTCCGCTGCGGCTCGCAGTCGGATAGACAGGTCGGCAACAGGGTGTTCCCCCAAGGAGTCTCCCGTGTTGCCGTCATTTTCTCCCGCTCTGCTCGCGCTCGCCGACGGCACGGTCTTTCGTGGTTACTCGATCGGCGCCCCCGGGCATACCATCGGCGAAGTTGTGTTCAACACCGCTATCACCGGCTATCAGGAAATCCTGACTGACCCGAGCTACGCGCGCCAGATCGTGACCCTCACGTATCCGCATATCGGCAACGTCGGCGTGAATGCCGAAGACGTCGAAGCCACGAAAGTCCATGCCGCCGGCCTGATCATTCGCGATCTGCCGGTTCTCGCGTCGAACTTCCGCATGGAGCGCACGCTCCCGCAATACCTCAAGGACGAAGGCGTGGTCGCCATCGCCGGTCTCGACACCCGTATGCTGACCCGCGTGCTGCGCGACAAGGGTGCGCAAAACGGTGCGATCCTCGCCGGTTCCGACGACGAAGCCAAAGCCATCGAACTCGCGCGCTCGTTCCCGGGCCTCGCCGGCATGGACCTCGCGAAGGTCGTGTCGACGAACGAAGCCTACGAATGGACCCAGACCGAATGGCGTCTGGGCAGCGGCTACGGCACGCAGAACGCGCCGAAGTATCGCGTCGTCGCGTTTGATTACGGCGTCAAGTACAACATTCTGCGCATGCTGGCCGAGCGCGGTTGCCACGTGACCGTGCTGCCGGCGCAAGCCACCGCGGCCGACGCGCTCGCGCTCGACCCGGACGGCGTGTTCCTGTCGAACGGTCCCGGCGACCCGGAACCGTGCGATTACGCGATCGCGGCGACCAAGGAACTTATCGAGCGCGGCATCCCCACGTTCGGCATCTGCCTCGGCCATCAGATCATGGGCCTCGCGGTTGGCGCGAAGACCATGAAGATGAAGACCGGCCACCACGGTGCAAACCATCCAGTGAAGGATCTCGACGACGGCCGCGTGGTCATCACGTCGCAGAACCACGGTTTTGCGGTCGACGCCGATACGTTGCCGGCCAATGCGCGTGCCACGCACGTGTCGCTGTTCGACGGCACGCTGCAAGGCTTCGCGCTGACCGACAAGCCGGCGTTCTGCTTCCAGGGACACCCGGAAGCGTCGCCCGGCCCGCACGACATCGCCTATCTGTTCGACCGCTTCACGGCGTTGATGGACGCGAAGAAGGCCGGCAAGAGCGCGGCGGCATAAAGGCAGCATAAGCGTCAGCAAAAGCAGGCAGAGCATGTGATGCGCCCCGGCGGCGCGCGGTTCGCAGCGCGAGAGAAGTACGCGAAGCGAACCGCACACAGCGGAGCGCGCGCAACGTAGCAACGACGCGCGCCAACGGAAAGAACACAGGAATATTTAGCGAGAGCGTTATGCCCAAGCGGACAGACATCAAGAGCATTCTCATTATCGGCGCGGGTCCGATCATCATCGGCCAGGCGTGCGAGTTCGATTACTCGGGCGCGCAGGCATGCAAGGCGCTGCGTGAGGAAGGCTACAAGGTCATCCTCGTCAACAGCAATCCGGCGACGATCATGACCGACCCGAACACGGCCGACGTCACCTACATCGAGCCGATCACCTGGGAAGTGGTGGAGCGCATCATCGCCAAGGAGCGCCCGGACGCGATCCTGCCGACGATGGGCGGCCAGACCGCGCTGAACTGCGCGCTGGACCTCCACGCGCACGGCGTGCTGGAAAAGTACAAGGTCGAGCTGATCGGCGCGTCGCCGGAAGCCATCGACAAGGCGGAAGATCGTCAGAAGTTCAAGGACGCGATGACCAAAATCGGTCTCGGTTCGGCCAAGTCGGGCACGGCGCATTCGATGGAAGAGGCGTTGCAGGTGCAGGCGGAAATCGCTGCACTGACGGGCAGCGGCGGCTATCCGGTCGTGATCCGTCCGTCGTTCACGCTGGGCGGCTCCGGCGGCGGCATCGCGTATAACCGCGACGAGTTCGAAGAGATCTGCAAGCGCGGTCTCGATCTCTCGCCTACGCGCGAACTGCTGATCGAAGAATCGCTGCTCGGCTGGAAAGAGTATGAGATGGAAGTGGTCCGCGACAAGCAGGACAACTGCATCATCGTCTGCTCGATCGAAAACCTGGACCCGATGGGCATTCACACCGGCGACTCGATCACCGTCGCGCCGGCGCAAACGCTCACCGACAAGGAATACCAGATCCTGCGCAACGCATCGCTCGCCGTGCTGCGCGAAATCGGCGTGGACACGGGCGGCTCGAACGTGCAGTTTTCGATCAATCCGAAAGATGGCCGGATGGTCGTGATCGAAATGAATCCGCGCGTGTCGCGTTCGTCGGCATTGGCCTCGAAGGCAACGGGTTTCCCGATCGCCAAGATCGCGGCGAAGCTCGCAGTCGGCTACTCGCTCGACGAACTGAAGAACGAAATCACCGGCGGCCAGACGCCGGCGTCGTTCGAACCGACGATCGACTACGTCGTCACCAAGATTCCGCGTTTCGCGTTCGAGAAATTCCGCGAAGCCGATGCGCGCCTGACCACGCAGATGAAGTCGGTCGGCGAAGTGATGGCGATTGGCCGCACCTTCCAGGAATCGTTCCAGAAAGCGCTGCGCGGTCTGGAAGTCGGCGTCGACGGTCTGGATGAAAAGACCGAAAGCCGCGACGAGATCATCCGCGAGATCGGCGAAGCCGGTCCGGATCGCATCTGGTACGTGGGCGATGCATTCCGCGTCGGCATGACGGCCGAAGAGATTTTCGAAGAGACCTCGATCGATCCGTGGTTCCTCGCGCAGATCGAACAGATCGTCCTGAAGGAAAAGGCGCTGGCAGGCCGCACGCTCGCGAGCCTCTCGAAGGAAGAACTGAAGTACCTGAAGCAAAGCGGTTTCTCGGATCGTCGTCTGGCCAAGCTGCTCGGCGCGAAGCCGATGGAAGTGCGCGCGCGCCGTATCGAGTTGAACGTGCGCCCGGTCTACAAGCGCGTCGACACCTGCGCGGCCGAGTTCGCGACGAAAACCGCCTACATGTACTCGACCTACGAGGAAGAGTGCGAAGCGAACCCGACCAACAACAAGAAGATCATGGTGCTGGGCGGCGGCCCGAACCGGATCGGCCAGGGTATCGAGTTCGACTATTGCTGCGTGCACGCCGCGCTCGCCATGCGCGAAGACGGCTACGAAACGATCATGGTCAACTGCAACCCTGAAACCGTCTCGACCGACTACGACACGTCCGACCGTCTGTATTTCGAATCGCTGACGCTCGAAGACGTGCTCGAAATCGTCGACAAGGAAAAGCCGGTTGGCGTGATCGTGCAATACGGCGGCCAGACGCCGCTGAAGCTCGCGCTCGATCTCGAAGCGAACGGTGTGCCGATCGTCGGCACCTCGCCGGACATGATCGACGCTGCCGAAGACCGTGAGCGTTTCCAGAAGCTGCTGCAGGACCTCGGTCTGCGTCAGCCGCCGAACCGCACTGCACGCGCCGAAGACGAAGCACTCAAGCTCGCCGACGAAATCGGCTATCCGCTGGTGGTGCGCCCGTCGTACGTGCTGGGTGGACGCGCGATGGAAATCGTCCACGAGCCGCGCGACCTCGAGCGCTACATGCGCGAGGCCGTGAAGGTGTCGCACGATTCGCCGGTGCTGCTCGACCGCTTCCTGAACGATGCGATCGAATGCGACGTGGATTGCATTTCGGATGGCGAAGCCGTGTTTATCGGCGGCGTGATGGAGCACATCGAACAGGCCGGCGTGCATTCCGGCGACTCGGCTTGCTCGCTGCCGCCGTACTCGCTGTCGCAGGAAACCATTGCCGAGCTGAAGCGTCAGACCGGCGCGATGGCGAAGGCGCTGAACGTGATCGGCCTGATGAACGTGCAGTTCGCGATCCAGCAAGTGCCGCAGGCCGATGGCTCGAAAGAAGACGTCATCTACGTGCTGGAAGTGAACCCGCGTGCCTCGCGGACGGTGCCGTACGTGTCGAAGGCGACCAGCCTGCCGCTCGCGAAAATCGCGGCGCGTGCGATGGTCGGCCAGACGCTCGCCTCGCAAGGCGTGACGAAGGAAATCATTCCGCCGTACTTCAGCGTGAAGGAAGCCGTGTTCCCGTTCGTTAAGTTCCCGGCAGTCGATCCGGTGCTCGGACCGGAAATGCGTTCGACCGGTGAAGTGATGGGCGTGGGCATGACCTTCGGCGAAGCGCTCTTCAAGTCGCAGTTGGCTGCGGGTTCGCGTCTGCCGGAATCCGGCACGGTGCTGCTGACCGTGATGGACGCCGACAAGCCGAAGGCCGTCGAAGTCGCGCGCATGCTGCACGAACTCGGCTACCCGATCGTCGCCACCAAGGGCACGGCTGCCGCGATCGAAGCGGCGGGCGTGCCGGTCAAGGTCGTCAACAAGGTGAAAGACGGCCGTCCGCACATCGTCGACATGATCAAGAACGGCGAAATCGCGCTGGTCTTCACCACCGTCGACGAAACGCGCGCAGCGATCGCCGATTCGCGTTCGATCCGTATGAGCGCACAGGCGAACAAGGTCACGTACTACACGACCATGTCCGGCGCGCGGGCCGCCGTGGAAGGTTTGCGCTATTTGAAGGACCTCGAAGTCTATGATTTACAAGGGCTGCATGCTCGCCTAAACTAAGGCTTCGAATACCTGTCCAAGATGTAAGTGCCGCGGTTAAGCGGCGTTCCGCAGGTGCTGTGGCCCGGGTTTTGCCCGCGGCGCCGGCTCCTACGGAATGCACTTAACCGCGGTGATTTTTTTTACGGCTGTTTTTTTGCATAGAGTTGTTTATGAGCACTGTTCCATTGACGAAGCGCGGCGCGGAAATGTTGCGCGATGAATTGCAGCGCCTGAAATCGGTTGAGCGTCCCTCCGTGATCAATTCGATCGCAGAAGCGCGTGCTCAAGGCGATCTGTCGGAAAATGCGGAATACGACGCGGCGAAGGAAAAGCAGGGTTTTGTCGAAGGCCGTATTGCCGAAATCGAATCGAAGCTGGCCGGCGCGCAAGTGATCGACCCGTCCAAGGTAGAAGCCGATGGCCGCGTGGTGTTCGGCGCGACGGTTGAGTTGGAAGACCTGGAGTCGGGTGCGCCGGTCAAGTACCAGATCGTCGGCGACGACGAAGCGGATATCGACCACGGTTTGATCTCGATCAGCTCGCCGATCGCGCGCGCGTTGATCGGCAAGTCCGAAGGTGACGTGGCCTCGGTGCAAGCACCGGGCGGCGTGCGCGAATACGAAATCATCGCGGTAAGCTACGTTTGAAGACGGCGCCGGTGTCCCAGATGCCGCATCGATTTTTCCGTCTATTGACGGTGGTGTGGGTCGGTAGTCTGCTGACTATCGGCTATGCGGTTGCGCCCGTACTGTTTACATCGCTCGACCGTGTTTCGGCGGGCGCGGTGGCGGCGCAACTGTTTCGCATCGAAGGTGTGCTGGGCGCGGTGTGCGGTATTTTGCTGCTGGGTCTCGCCAATCTGCTGGTTCGCCGTGGTGGCGAGGCTTATCGTCGGTTGCGCTGGCTGATCGCCGGCATGCTGGTGTGCGTGCTGGTGGGTTATTTCGCTTTACAGCCGTTTATGAATGCAATGCGCGTTGCCGCGCTCGAAGCTGGCAGCGATGTCGGGCACTCGGTTTATGCGACGCGCTTTGGCATCCTGCACGGCGTATCGAGTTTGTTCTATCTGATCGAAAGCCTGCTGGGCGTGGCGCTCGTGTGGAAGCTGCCCGCGGGCGCCGTGAGCGCAACGGCAGAGCAGGGTGCTCGCAGTAGGGCGGGGAATGTGACGGGCTGAGCTTTGGCTTGGGCTAGCAAGCTGACCCAGCAGTTTCTCTCACGCGGTTTTCAAGCACTCGCCGAGTTCTGAGATCTTCGCTTGCCGGTCCAGGCCAAGGTGCGGGACATGGCCCGCACCTCTCACCGCTCGCTTACTTCGACGACTGGTGCGAACGCTTCGCACTGGTCTGGCGCTTCTTGGCGCGCTTGATGTTGCCGCCTTGCGTGACGCGTTCATTGCCGCGCACCACGACCGCCTTGGCCTTCGGCTTGCGCATCGGAATTTCGCTGGGCTTGACCACGGTCACCACACGCGGTGCGCGACCCTTGCCCGGCTTGGCTTCGACAGCAGCTTCACGGGCGCTCGGCAGGGCGCCGCGCTTGGCCTTCACCGCCGGTTGTACGGCGCCTTCCGGCTTCCAGATCACCAGCAGCTTGCCGATGTGCTGGATCGGCGCAGCGCTCAGCTTGTCGCAGATTTCTTCGTAGATAGCGATGCGTTCCTCGCGTTCGTCGCCGAACACGCGGATTTTGATCAGCTGGTGAGCGCCAAGGTGGACCTTGATCTCGGTGAGCACAGCGTCGGTCAAGCCTTCGGCGCCGACGAGCACGACCGGTTTGAGCGCATGTGCCTGGGAGCGCAATTCGGCGCGTTGGTCGGAAGAGACTTTGAGAGCGGGCATGGAAAGTGGGAGACTCGACTAAAATGGCGGCATCTGCGTACCCGTTCCAGCCCACTTGATGGGCGCAAACGGATCGATTCGACAGAGCGGCGCGTCAGAACAACAGAATCGCGGATGATCGCCAGTTTTTGGCGGCGGCCGCGCGAATTAACCGCGTATTATCCGCTAAAGCGCGACATGACGCAGCAAGAGTTCAAAGATTAATGGCAAAAAACAAATTCAATACCGCGTGGCTGCATGACCACATCAACGATCCCTACGTGAAAATGGCGCAGCGGGAGGGCTATCGCGCCCGTGCTGCCTACAAGCTGAAGGAAATCGATGAGCAGGACAAGCTGATCCGCCCGGGGCAGGTGATCGTCGATCTGGGCTCGGTGCCGGGCAGCTGGAGTCAGTACGCCCGCAACAAGCTCGCAAAGGGCTCGCAACGCGACGCTGAACGGGCGGGCGGGATCGACGGCACGATCATCGCGCTGGATATGCTGCCGATGGAGCCGATCGCCGATGTCCACTTCATTCAGGGCGACTTCCGCGAAGACGCGGTCGTGCACCAGCTAGAAGAATTGGTGGGAGAGCGACAGGTCGACCTTGTAATTTCGGATATGGCGCCCAACCTGTCGGGGGTGGCGGTGGCGGATGCCGCGCGGATCGAGCATTTGTGCGATCTCGCGATGGAATTTTCGCAAAATCACCTGAAACCGGATGGTGCCCTTTTAGTCAAATGCTTTCACGGCAGTGGTTACAGCCAGATTGTCGAAAAGTTCAAGCGCCAGTTCAAGGTGGTCGCGGCCCGCAAGCCGAAGGCGTCGCGGGACAAGTCGTCGGAAACGTTTATTTTGGGTAAGCATCTCAAGCGTTCCGTCTAGGAGCGCTGCAGGAAGGTACCGCATCTGCCGTTAATGGACTGATGGCGTCGAAATGGGCGCTGCGATGGTTCGCTACGCTATTTCTGTGGTAGTGATTCGTTATGGCAGGGGTCTGCGGACTGGATTAGAATGCTTTCGTGGTGCCGCAAGGCAAATGTAGGCGCCCGTCTAAGTGAAGGAGTGGTGCTTTGAACAACAATATGTTTTCGAAAGCAGCAGTGTGGCTGGTTATCGCACTGGTGCTGTTTACGGTGTTCAAGCAGTTCGACAAGCCCCGTGTCCAGGAAGGCGTTTCCTATTCGCAGTTCATGGACGACGCGAAAGCCGGCAAAGTCAAGAACGTCATTGTCCAGGGGCGCAACCTCACGGTCACTCCAGCAGACGGCCAGAAATACCAGATCGTGTCGCCCGGCGACATCTGGATGGTCGGCGATCTGATGAAGTACGGCGTTCAGGTGAGCGGCAAGGCTGACGACGAACCGAATGCGCTGGTGTCCGCGCTGTACTACCTCGGACCCACGATCCTGATCATCGGGTTCTGGTTCTACATGATGCGACAGATGCAGGGAGGCGGGAAAGGCGGTGCGTTCTCGTTCGGTAAATCCCGTGCACGTCTGATCGACGAAAACAACAACGCAATCAATTTCACCGACGTCGCCGGTTGCGACGAGGCCAAGGAGGAAGTCTCCGAACTCGTCGACTTCCTGCGCGATCCACAGAAATTCCAGAAGCTGGGCGGTCGAATTCCGCGCGGCGTGTTGCTGGTCGGCCCACCGGGAACCGGTAAGACGCTGCTGGCGCGGGCCATTGCCGGCGAAGCGAAAGTGCCGTTCTTCAGCATCTCGGGTTCGGACTTCGTGGAAATGTTCGTCGGTGTCGGCGCAGCACGTGTGCGCGACATGTTCGAACAGGCCAAGAAGCACGCACCGTGCATCGTGTTCATCGACGAAATCGACGCGGTCGGTCGTCATCGTGGCGCCGGTATGGGCGGTGGTAACGACGAACGCGAACAGACCTTGAACCAGATGCTGGTCGAGATGGACGGTTTCGAAGCGAACTCAGGCGTGATCGTGATCGCTGCAACGAACCGTTCGGACGTGCTCGACAAGGCGCTGTTGCGTCCGGGTCGTTTCGACCGTCAGGTGTATGTGGGTCTGCCGGACATCCGCGGCCGCGAACACATCATGAAGGTTCACCTGCGCAAGGTGCCGATTTCGAACGACGTCGACGCAGCGGTGATCGCACGCGGCACGCCGGGCTTCTCGGGTGCCGACCTCGCGAACCTCGTGAACGAAGCGGCGTTGTTTGCGGCTCGCCGCGGCAAGCGCATCGTCGAAATGAACGATTTCGAAGACGCGAAGGACAAGATCTTCATGGGTCCGGAGCGCAAGTCGGCCGTGATCCGCGAGGAATCGAAGCGTGCTACGGCGTACCACGAGTCGGGCCACGCGGTGATCGCCAAGCTGTTGCCGAAGGCCGATCCGGTGCACAAGGTCACGATCATTCCGCGCGGCCGTGCGTTGGGCGTCACCTGGCAGTTGCCGGAGCATGACAACGAAACGTATTCGAAGGACTACCTGCTCGATCGTCTCGCGATCCTGTTTGGTGGCCGTGTCGCGGAAGAGCTGTTTCTTAACCTGATCAGCACCGGCGCATCGGACGACTTCAACAAGGCCACGCAAACCGCGCGCGCCATGGTGGCTCGCTTCGGTATGACGGACGCGCTCGGGCCGATGGTCTACGTCGACGACGAAAACGACGCCACGCCGTTTGGCCGCGGTTTCACGCGCACCATTTCGGAAGCGACGCAGCAGAAGGTCGACGCGGAAATCCGTCGCGTGCTGGACGAGCAGTACAACCTCGCCAAGCGCCTGCTGGATGAAAACCGCGACAAGGTCGAAGCGATGACCGCCGCACTGATGGAGTGGGAAACGATCGACGCCGATCAGATCAACGACATCATGGCCGGCCGTCCGCCGCGTTCGCCGAAGACCTCGTCGCCGTCGGCTAGCGACGCTTCGTCGGGCGGCAGCCCGGGCACCGAAGTGAAGCCGGGCAGCGCGACCGCGCCGGCTTGATGACTCATCAGTAGAAAGTGCGGGCCGGTGTGTTTCACACCGGCCCGTTTTGCATTTATCCGCTTTGGTTGATGTACCGCTACGTGTCGAAAGTCGATTTCTCTTATCCTGCCGTGCCCGAGCCGCTGCAATGCGGCCGCTTCAAGCTGAGTTTCGAGCGCCCGTTGGTGATGGGCATTCTGAACGTCACGCCCGACTCCTTTTCCGATGGTGGCCAATACACCCTGCGCGCTGAAGCGTTGCGCCAGGCCGAGCGCATGTTGCTCGATGGCGCCGACATCATCGATATCGGAGGCGAGTCGACTCGTCCCGGCGCGCCGCCGGTGCCGCTCGACGAGGAACTGGACCGCGTGATTCCCCTTGTCGAGCAGTTGCGCGGCGCGAACGTCCCGCTATCGATCGATACGTACAAGCCTGAAGTCATGCGTCACACGTTGGCCGCGGGCGCCGATCTGATCAACGACATCTGGGGCTTTCGCATGCCCGGCGCAATCGACGCCGTGCGCGACAGCGAATGCGGACTATGTGTGATGCATATGCTCGGCGAACCGCAGACCATGCAGCTCGGCGAGCCCGTCTATGATGAGGTGGTGGCTGAAGTCAGAGAATTTCTCGAAGAGCGCGTAGCCGCGCTCAAGGCCGCAGGTATCGCGCGTGCGCGTATCAGCGTCGACCCAGGTTTCGGCTTCGGCAAAGCCGTCGTCGAACATAATTACGAGTTGCTCGCGCAATTGCTGGACACGGCGCCGCAAGCCGAGCCGCCGTATCCGATTCTCGCCGGCATGTCGCGCAAGTCGATGATCGGCGCGGTGGTCGGGCGTCCGGCGCCGGAGCGCGTGGCGGGCAGTATCGCCGCGGCGGTGTGCGCCGCGGAGCGGGGCGCGGCGATTTTGCGCGTGCACGACGTCGCACAAACAGTAGATGCATTGAAAGTATGGGCAGCCATGCGCGACGCGGCGGATCAACGTCGCGCGCGCGGTTGAACCCAAAGCCAAGGAGGAAGATAAAACATGGCACGTCGTTATTTCGGAACGGACGGGATTCGAGGCAAAGTCGGCGAAGGGCCAATTACGCCGGAGTTTGTATTGCGACTAGGTTATGCGGCGGGCAAAGTGCTCGCCGGCGGCGACCGCTGGGCCAAAACGGGCGCGCGGCCCACGGTGCTGATCGGTAAAGACACGCGGGTCTCGGGCTACATGCTCGAAGCCGCGCTCGAAGCGGGCTTTTCCGCGGCAGGCGTCGACGTGATGCTGGCCGGTCCGATGCCGACGCCCGGTATCGCCTACCTCACGCGCGCGCTGCGGCTTGCCGCGGGCGTCGTGATCAGCGCGTCGCACAATCCTTATTACGACAACGGCATCAAGTTCTTCTCCGCCGACGGCAACAAGTTGCCCGACGAAGTGGAATCGCAGATCGAAGAGCAGCTCGACCAGCCGCTCGCTTGCGCCGCTTCCGAGCAGCTTGGCAAGGCACGCCGTCTGGACGACGCAGCCGGCCGCTACATCGAGTTTTGCAAAAGCACGTTCCCGGCCGCGTTCGACTTACGCGGCCTGAAGCTGGTGGTCGACTGCGCGCATGGCGCCGCGTACGACGTCGCACCGCACGTGTTCCATGAACTCGGCGCGGATGTGATTCCGATCGGCGTTGCGCCGAACGGCTTCAATATCAACGACGGTGTCGGCGCCACCGCGCCGGATGCGCTGGTGCGCGCGGTGCGCGCGAATCACGCGGACCTCGGCATCGCGCTCGACGGCGACGCCGACCGTCTGCAGGTGGTGGATGCGGCAGGGCGGCTCTATAACGGCGACGAATTGCTGTACATCCTCGTCAAGGACCGCATGGCGACCGACGGCAAGGTGCCGGGCGCGGTCGGCACCTTGATGACCAACATGGCAGTCGAAGTCGCGCTTCAGGAAGTGGGCGTGAAGTTCGTGCGCGCGGCGGTCGGCGACCGCTATGTGCTCGAGCAATTGCGCGAGCACGGTTGGCAATTGGGCGCAGAAGGCTCCGGCCATATTCTCTCCCTTGACCGCCATTCGACGGGCGACGGCATCGTGTCCGCACTGCTCGTGCTCGCCGCCATGCAGCGCAGCGACAAGTCGCTCGCGGAACTGCTCGACGGCGTCACGCTGTTCCCGCAAAAGCTCATCAACGTGCGCATGAAGCCCGACGCCGACTGGAAGAGCAGCGACGTGATCCGTCGCGCGATCGCCAAGGCCGAAGATGCCCTGAAGGGCCGCGGCCGCGTGCTGATTCGCGCGTCCGGCACGGAGCCGGTGCTGCGCGTGATGGTCGAGGCGGAAAAAGTCGACGACGCGCTGCATCATGCGGAATCGATCGCGGCGGCAGTCAAGCAGGCTACGGCCTAACACGCCTGTTCACGGCGGGAGCAGGTGCAACGCCGCCCCCGCCGTTTCTCTATCCAGAAGCGCAAACGTTCGCGCCCCGTCTTTTTCGTCTAATCTGTAGAACGACGCCTGCAACGTCGTGCAAACAGTTATTTCCCCGTCGCAACGCCTTTCACCTTAGTAATCTCACTGTCACATCCGTTTCACGGTAAGTCACGTTACTGTCACAAAGAGACCCTAAGCTTCGCGGTGTTCGTGTTATCCGCTCACACCGCTCACACCTTGGAGAGTCTCATGAAATTGATGCACACCGTGTTCGCTGGCGTCGCTGGCGCGCTTTTCGCGATCTCCGCGCAAGCCGCAGACATCACTGGCGCGGGCAGCACCTTTGCAGCACCGATTTATACGAAGTGGGCTGACGCCTATCAGAAGTCGGGCGGCGGCAAGGTCAACTATCAAGGTATCGGCTCGTCGGGTGGTATCAAGCAGATCGAAGCGAAGACGGTCGATTTCGCCGGTTCGGACGCGCCGCTGAAGGACGACGAACTCGCGAAGGCAGGTCTGTTCCAGTTCCCGACGGTGGTCGGCGGTGTGGTTCCCGCGATCAACGTGCCGGGCGTGAAGGCTGGCGAATTGACGCTGTCGGGTGAAGTGCTCGGCGACATCTACCTGGGCAAGATCAAGAAGTGGAACGACCCGGCAATCGCCGCGTTGAACCCGAAGATCAAGCTGCCGGATACCGACATCGCCGTGGTTCGCCGCGCCGACGGTTCGGGCACCACGTTCATCTGGACGAACTACCTGTCGAAGGTCAACCCGGACTGGAAGGCGAAGGTCGGTGAAGGCGCAACGGTCTCGTGGCCGACGGGTACGGGCGGCAAGGGCAACGACGGCGTCGCCGCTTTCGTGCAACGTCTGCCGGGCGCAATCGGTTATGTGGAATGGGCGTACGCCAAGCAAAACCACATGACGTACGTCAGCCTGAAGAATTCGACGGGTGCCGTGGTCGAGCCGAAGACGGAAACGTTCAAGGCAGCGGCAGCGGGTGCTGACTGGTCGAAGTCGTTCTACCAGATCCTGACGAACGAGCCGGGCAAGGACGCATGGCCGATCGTCGGCGCAACCTTCGTGCTGCTGCACACGGCGCAGGACAAGCCGGCGCAAGGCGCGGAAGCACTGAAGTTCTTCGACTGGGCGTTCAAGAACGGCACCCAGGCTGCAAACGATCTGGACTACATCTCGCTGCCGGAATCGGTGACGGCTGAAATCCGCACGCAGTGGAAGTCGAAGGTGAAGGACGCTTCGGGCAAGGCAATCGCCGAGTAAGCGAAGCGACACGTTACAAGCTTCATGTAACACATTGGCCGTCCTCGTGTGAGGACGGCCAATGGCATTAGCCAGCAATAAGCCAGCAATAAGCCAGCATTCACCGGCACTACCGCCGCTCGACAAGTGTCGACGGCAACTGGAACCAGGTCCATCAGGCTCTCATGTCCGACATCCAACTAGCGTCTGGCGCTTCGCGGTCGACCCCGCCCGGCAGCGCGTCGCAACAGAAGGCGCCCAGCCGCGCCGGCGACGTGATCTTCGGCGGTCTCGCGCGCCTTGCCGCGATCATCACCCTGTTGCTGCTCGGCGGCATCATCGTTTCGCTGGTCGTCGCGTCCATGCCGTCGATCAGGCAATTCGGTCTCAGCTTCCTGTGGACTTCCGACTGGGATCCACCCAGCAAACAGTTTGGCGCTTTGGTGCCGATCTACGGCACGATCGCCACTTCGCTCATTGCACTCATCATCGCGGTGCCCGTCAGCTTCGGCATCGCGCTTTTCCTGACCGAACTCGCGCCGGCATGGCTGCGTCGCCCGCTCGGTATCGCCATCGAACTGCTCGCCGCGATCCCGTCGATCGTGTACGGCATGTGGGGCCTGCTGGTGTTCGCGCCGATTTTCGCGGCGTATTTCGAAAAGCCGCTCGGCACAGTGCTCGGCGGCATTCCGTTCGTCGGTGCGCTGTTTCAGGGCGCGCCGATCGGCATCGGCATCCTGTGCGCGGGCGTGATTCTCGCGATCATGATCATTCCGTACATCGCCTCGGTGATGCGCGACGTGTTCGAAGTGACACCGGTCCTGCTGAAGGAGTCGGCGTACGGCATCGGCTGCACGACGTGGGAAGTGATGTGGAAGATCGTGCTGCCCTTTACGAAGAGCGGCGTGATCGGCGGCGTGATGCTCGGCCTCGGCCGCGCGCTCGGCGAGACGATGGCCGTCACCTTCGTGATCGGCAACACCAACCTGCTCGACAACGTCTCACTGTTTTCGCCGGGTAACAGCATCACGTCGGCGCTCGCCAACGAATTCGCCGAAGCGGATCCGGGCCTGCATACATCGGCGCTGATGGAGCTCGGCCTGATTCTGTTCGTGATTACTTTCGTCGTGCTGGCAGTCTCGAAGTTCATGCTGCTTCGCCTGGAAAAAGCGGAGGGCGCGAAATGAGCCAGCCCACTTTGAATATGCCGGGTTCGAACGACGCGGCTGCGCTCGAAGCGATGCGCGTGCGTCTGCAAGGACGCCGCCGCTTCAAGAACGCCATTGCGCTGACCATGTCGCTGCTGGCGATGGCCTTCGGCTTGCTGTGGCTCGTCTGGATTCTCTATACGACGCTGCGTCTCGGTATCGGCGGCTTGTCCGTCGAGCTGTTCACGCAGTCCACGCCGCCGCCGAACACGGATGGCGGCGGTCTCGCCAACGCGATCGTCGGCAGTCTGATGCTGGTTGGACTCGCGACCTTCGTGGGCACGCCGATCGGTATTCTGGCGGGCGTCTATCTCGCGGAATACGGCCAGAAAGGCTGGCTTGCGAGCTTCACGCGGTTCATCAACGACATCCTGCTGTCGGCGCCGTCGATCGTGGTGGGCCTGTTCGTCTACGCGCTGGTGGTGGCGAAGATGGGTCACTTCAGCGGTTGGGCCGGCGTCTTCGCGCTCGCCTTGCTGCAGATTCCGATCGTGATCCGCACCACGGAAAACATGCTGAAACTGGTGCCGAACGCGCTGCGTGAAGCGGCTTTCGCACTCGGCACGCCGAAGTGGAAGATGGTGCTGTCGATCACGCTCAAGGCATCCATTGCGGGTATCGTCACCGGCGTGCTGCTCGGCGTCGCGCGGATTGCCGGCGAAACCGCGCCGCTGCTGTTCACGGCGCTGTCGAATCAATTCTTCTCGTGGGACATGGGCCAGCCGGTCGCGAACCTGCCGGTCACGATCTACAAGTTTGCGATGAGCCCGTTTGCGCAGTGGCAATCGCTCGCGTGGGCCGGCGTCTTCCTGATCACGCTCGCGGTGCTGGGATTGAATATCCTCGCGCGCACGATCTTCTCGAACAAGTAAGGGCGGAGTGTAATCCGATGAATATGGCAGAAACTCAACTGAATCCGACCGTGCGTCCTACCGCACCTGCTGGTTTCGATCCGTCCCAGAACGGCCAGGCGCCGTCGTCGTCGCGCCCGAAGATCGAGATCAAGGACCTGAACTTCTTCTACGGCAAGTATCACGCGCTGAAGAACATCAATCTGCAGATTCCCGAAGGCAAGGTGACCGCGTTCATCGGCCCGTCGGGTTGCGGCAAGTCCACCTTGTTGCGCACTTTGAACAAGATGTACGCGCTCTATCCGGAGCAGCGCGCCGAAGGCGAAATCCTGATGGAGGGCGAAAACCTGCTGACCTCCAAGCGCGATATCTCGCTGCTGCGCGCACGGATCGGCATGGTGTTCCAGAAGCCAACCCCGTTCCCGATGTCGATCTACGACAACATCGCGTTCGGCGTGAAGATGTTCGAGACGCTGCCGCGCTCGGAAATGGACGATCGCGTCGAATGGGCGCTCACCAAGGCCGCGCTGTGGAACGAAGTGAAGGACAAGCTCGGCCAGAGCGGCTACGGTTTGTCCGGTGGTCAGCAGCAGCGTCTGTGTATCGCGCGCGGTATCGCGATCCGTCCGGAAGTGCTGTTGCTCGACGAACCGTGCTCGGCATTGGACCCGATTTCGACGGGCCGCATCGAGGAATTGATCGCTGAACTGAAGAGCGATTACACGGTGGTGATCGTCACGCACAACATGCAACAGGCGGCCCGCTGTTCGGACTACACTGCCTATATGTACCTCGGTGAGTTGATCGAATTCGGCGACACCGAAAAGATCTTCATCAAGCCGGTCCGCAAGGAAACCGAGGATTACATCACTGGCCGCTTCGGCTAAGCCGACGAGCAAATCAAGGGAGTACGACATGTCCGACAAACACCTGTCCAGCCAGTTCGACGCCGATCTGAATCTGGTTTCTTCGAAGGTGCTCGAAATGGGCGGCCTCGTCGAATCGCAGATCGTCAATGCGATGCGCGCGCTCAACGAGTTCGATCTCGACATCGCCGAGCAGGTGATCGCCGCGGAAGAGCGTCTGAACAAGATGGAAGTCGATATCGACGAAGAGTGCAGCAACATCATCGCGCGCCGTCAGCCGGCCGCGCGTGACCTGCGCCTGCTGATCGCGATTTCGAAGACCATCACGAATCTCGAGCGCGCCGGCGACGAAGCCGAAAAAATCGCCAAGCGTACCAAGCGTCTGATGGAAGACGGCGCTTCGCGCACCATCAATATCGCCGAGATCAAGCTGTCGGGCGAAATGGCGGTGTCGATTCTGCGCCGCGCGCTCGACGCGTTCGCGCGTCTCGATACGGTGGCCGCCGCGCAGATCGTGCGCGACGACAAAGCCATCGACGAGGAATTCCGCGCGTTCGTGCGCAAGCTGATTTCGTACATGACCGAAGATCCGCGTTCGATTTCGGTGGGCCTCGATTTCCTCTTCATCGCCAAGGCGATCGAGCGGATCGGCGACCACGCGAAGAACATCGCCGAATTCATCATCTACATCGTCAAGGGCACCGATGTGCGACACAAGTCGCGCGACGCGCTCGAACGCGAAGCACTCAGTTAATCCAGAGATAAGGACCAGAGGTGCCGATGCCCAGCAGCATTCTCGTCATTGAAGATGAGCCCGCCATTTCCGAACTGATTTCGGTCAATCTTCAACACGCCGGACACTGCCCGATTCGCGCGTACAACGCGGAGCAGGCGCAAAACCTGATCAGCGACGTACTGCCCGACCTCGTGCTGCTCGACTGGATGTTGCCGGGTAAATCGGGCATCGCGTTCGCGCGCGATCTGCGCAGCAACGAACGCACCAAGCACATTCCGATCATCATGCTGACCGCGCGTGGCGATGAGCAGGACAAGGTGCTCGGTCTCGAGATCGGCGCGGACGACTATGTCACCAAGCCGTTTTCGCCGAAAGAGTTGATGGCGCGCATCAAGGCGGTGTTGCGCCGCCGCGCGCCGCAGTTGACCGAAGACGTGGTCGCGATCAACGGCCTCAAGCTCGATCCGGCAACGCACCGCGTGGCCGCGCATGCCGAAGGCAGTGAGATCAAGCTCGATCTCGGTCCGACGGAATTCCGTCTGCTGCACTTTTTCATGACGCACCCGGAGCGCGTGCACAGCCGCACGCAATTGCTCGATCAGGTGTGGGGCGATCACGTGTTCGTCGAAGAGCGTACGGTAGACGTGCACATCAAGCGTCTGCGCGCGGCCCTTAAGCCCGCTGGCTGCGATGCTATGATTGAGACGGTACGCGGTAGCGGCTACCGGCTCGCGAAGAGCGCCTGAGATACGAAGGCGGCGTGTGTGCCGCCTGCAGTTGATACGCTGGATACGTCACTTTTCGTCGCGCCGGGCGCGGCGATTTCCATTTTCGGCGCGTACGCTTCTCTCTTCGATCGCTAGACCATGAACATCATCTGGGCGCGCTCCATCGTGTCGGTCGTGCTGCTGGCTGTTCTATGCGTGTTGGTCGGCGCATTCCTGAACGTCAAGGCAGGGCTCGTACTCGCGATCGTCATGCTGCTCGCGCAGAGCCTCTTCAGCACGTTTCATAAACAACGTTTGTGGCGTTTGCTCGACGCCCCCGTGTATGGCGAGGTGCCGAGCGCACCCGGCATCTGGGGCGAAATCTATTACCGTCTGCATAAGCTCGCGAAGCGCTGGCATGCCCAGGTGCGCCAGGTCGAACAGCAGCATTCGCGTTTCATTCAGGCTATCCAGGCCTCGCCCAATGGCGTGGCGATGCTCGACGATCACGATCAGATCGAGTGGTGCAACGCGATTTCCGAAATCCATTTCGGCCTCGACGCGAAGCGCGACTTGCGTCAGCACATCACGCATCTGGTGCGTCAGCCCGACTTCGTCCGCTATCTGAATTCGCATCGCTACGAAGAGATGCTGATCATGCGCGGCATGGGCGAGAAGCGCCAGAACGTGCTGTCGGTGCAGGTGTTTCCGTATGGCGAGAATCGCAAGCTGGTGTTGTCGCAAGACATTACCGAGCTCGAACGCACCGACGCGATGCGGCGCGATTTCGTGGCGAACGTTTCGCACGAACTGAAGACGCCGCTCACCGTGCTGTCCGGCTTTCTGGAGACGATGCGCGAACTGCCGCTGAGCGAAGCGGAGCGCGGGCGCTATCTCGAACTGATGGAGCAGCAGGCGTCGCGCATGCGTCATATCGTCAACGATCTGCTCGTGCTGGCGAAACTCGAAGGCGACAACAAGCCGCCGAGCGATCAGATGATCGATATGCGCGCGGTCTTGCGGCATCTGCGCGACGACGCGGAAAGTCTGTCCAGCCATCATCACAGGATTCATTTCGACACCGACGAAGGGCTCACGGTGACGGGCGTCGAAACGGAAATTCTCAGCGCGTTCGGCAATCTGGTCACCAACGCGATCCGCTATACGCCGGATGGCGGTGCGATCAAGGTGAACTGGCATGCGCAGGGCGGCAACGCGGTGTTCTCGGTGACGGACAGCGGACTGGGCATTCCGGCCGCCGACATTCCGCGGCTCACCGAGCGCTTCTATCGCGTCGATCGCAGCCGTTCGCGCGACACGGGTGGGACGGGCCTTGGCCTCGCCATCGTCAAGCATGTGCTGCAACGGCACGATGCCCAGCTCGACGTGAAGAGCGAAGAAGGGCGGGGCAGCACCTTTACCGTGCGCTTTCCCGTGTATCGAACGGCGCGGCGGCAGCCGGCGCCGGTTTGAAGGCGAGGCGCGCGGTTTGATGTAGCGATTCTGTAAAAAGCCCCCTGTTGGTCAATGACCTGCAGGGGGCTTTTTCATGTCGGGACAGTATCGACTCACGAACAGAATTTCCCCAGCAGACTCATCTGCGCGTTGCGCGACGATTTTCCCGGCCGGCGACGTCGATAATGGCCGTCGCTCTGCATCAGCCAGGCGGTCTGGTTGTCGCCGAGAAACGCGGACAGACCTTCGGCGATCACGCGCCGTTTCAAGCGGCGGTTATTGATCGGAAACGCCACTTCGACACGGCGGAAGAAGTTGCGGTCCATCCAGTCGGCGCTCGACAGATAAACCTGTTCCTTGCCGCCGTCGTAGAAGTAGAAGATGCGATGGTGCTCGAGAAAGCGTCCCACGATAGAGCGCACCGTGATGTTCTCCGACAGCCCCGGCACACCCGGCTGCAACGAACACACGCCGCGCACGATCAGATCGATCTTTACGCCGGCTTGCGCCGCTTCGTACAGCTCGGCGATCACCGTCGGTTCGAGCAGCGCATTCATCTTCGCGACGATGCGCGCCTTCTTGCCCGCACGCGCGTGCTCGGCTTCGGCGCGAATCGCATCGACGAGTTTCGGATGCAGGGTGAACGGCGACTGCCACAGCTCATGCAGCCGCAACTCGCCGCCAATGCCCGTGAGTTGCTGGAACACATGATGCACGTCTTCGCAGATTTTCTGGTCGGCCGTCATCAGGCCGAAGTCGGTATAGAGACGCGCCGTGCGCGGATGATAGTTGCCGGTGCCCAGGTGCACGTAGCGCTTGAGCGTGGTCTTGCCGCCGGTCGACACGCGTCGCACGATCAGCATCATTTTGGCGTGGCACTTGTGGCCCACCACGCCATAAACGACGTGCGCACCCACGGCCTCCAGTTGCGAGGCCCAGTTGATATTGGTTTCTTCGTCGAAGCGCGCGAGCAGCTCGACCACCACCGTGACTTCCTTGCCGTTGCGCGCGGCTTGCATCAGCGCGTCCATCAGCGGCGAATCGGTGCCGGTGCGATAAATGGTCTGCTTGATCGCGACCACGTTCGGATCTTTGGCCGCCTGCAGCAGCAATTCCAGCACCGGCTGGAAGCTCTCATACGGATGATGCAGCAGCACGTCGCCCTGATCGATCACGTCGAACATGCTGGCGCTGTTCGCGATCTGTGCCGGAATGGCGGGAATGTGCGGCACGAACTTCAGATCGGGCCGGTCCACCATCTCCGGCAATTGCATCAGACGCACGAGATTCACTGGGCCGTCGGCGTAATAGCAGTCCTTGTCCAGCAGACCGCTTTCGTCCTGCAGACGCCGCACGACATGCGCGGGCGTTTCCGCCGACACTTCGAGCCGCACCGCATTGCCCAGATGGCGCGCCGGCAATTCACCCTGCAACGCGACGCGCAGATTGGTGATTTCGTCTTCGTCGACGAACAGTTCGCTATTGCGCGTGATGCGAAACTGATTGCAGCTACGCACCACCAGACTCGGAAACAGTTCGCCGACAAAACGCTGCAACAGCGAGCTCAGCAGCACGAAACCATGCGGATAGCCCGACAGGTCCTGCGGCATGCGCACGAGCCGCGGCAGCGCGCGTGGCGCCTGCACGATGCCCATCATGGCCTGACGGCCGAAGGCGTCCTTGCCTTCGAGTTCGACAACGAAGTTCAGGCTCTTGTTGAGCACGCGCGGAAACGGATGCGCCGGGTCGAGTCCGATCGGCGTGAGGACCGGCAGCAGCTCGTCGAAAAAATAGTTGCGCGCCCATTCGGTCTGCGCTTCGTTCCACGCTTCGGTGCCGTGGAAATAGATGCCTTCGCCTTCGAGCGCGGGCAGCACGGTGTCGTGCAGCATGGTGTACTGACGATGCACGAGTTTTTGCGCACGCTCGACCACGAGGTCGTACACGTGCTGCAGCGACATGCCGTCCGGCGACAGTGCGCCGGGGTTGTCGCGCATCTGTTCCTGCAGTCCGGCCATGCGGACTTCGAAGAATTCGTCGAGATTGCTGCTGGTGATGCAGATGAAGCGTAAGCGTTCGAGCAAAGGGACGGCAGGGTCGGCAGCTTGTGCCAACACACGCTCGTTGAAACCCAGAATGCCCAGCTCGCGATTCAATAAGGGGTAGCGGATGGACATCGGCAGCGAGAATGGAATGTCAGGAAGAGAGGCGGAAAGACGCTCGGAAATTCTCACAGTATGATGACGTTGTTATGACATTCGCGATGTTTTCGATTCTACGCCCGATGACGCGCGTGTCGTCAATATGACGCAGTGCATATGGGACCATAGGGGACCCCCATCTGCGCAAGGTGACATCGTGAGGCCCGCTACGCTTAGAATGGCGTCTTTGAACCGCGCGGCCGGCCACAAGGCGCCTATGGCATCGTCCGCGCCCAACGCCGCTGCGCTCGCGCGCATGGAGTCTGCATACTCGATGGTCAACACGCCTCAACTCCTCGCCGCCGTCGATCTCGGTTCGAACAGCTTCCGGCTGATTATCGGCCGGGTCGAGGAAACCGACGCAGGCAGCCAGATCTATCAGGTCGACGCGTTGCGCGAACCGGTGCGTCTGGCCGCCGGTCTGTCGCGCGACAAGATGCTCGATCGGGCCTCGCAAGTGCGCGGTTGGGACGCGCTCAAGCGCTTCGGCGAGCGCTTGCGCGACTTTCATCCCGATCACGTTCGCGCGGTTGCCACCAATACGCTGCGCATCGCCAAGAACGCCGGCGAATTTCTCGGCGAGGCGCAAGCAGCGCTTGGCTTTCCGATTGAAGTGATCGCCGGGCGCGAAGAAGCGCGCCTCATCTATGCGGGCGCTGCACACTCCGTGCCCGCCAGTCCGGGCAAGCGTCTGGTCGTGGATATCGGCGGCGGCTCGACAGAATTCATCATCGGCTCGCACTACACGCCGATCAAGATGGAAAGTCTGTACATCGGTTGCGTGAGCCATAGCCGCGCGTTTTTTCCCGCCGGCAATGTCGACGAATACACGATGCGCCAGGCCGAACTCGCCGCAGGCCGCGAAATCCAGATCATTTCCGCCGAGTATAAAAAGACCGGCTGGGAGCAAGCCATCGGTTCGTCGGGCACGGCGCGCGCGTTGGCCGAACTGGTCGAGGCGAACGGTTTCAACGATCCGGGCATCACGCACGGCATTTCGCGCGGCGGCCTCGAGCGCCTCAAGCGTGCGTTGATCAAGGCGGAAAACGTCAATCGCCTGAAGCTGGTGTCGCTCAAAGGCGATCGCATTCCGGTGCTCGCGGGTGGCCTGTCGATCATGATTGCCGTGTTCGACGAACTCGGTGTCGATTACGTCGACACCACCGACGGTGCGCTGCGTCTGGGCGTGCTGTACGACCTGCTGGGCCGTTCGCAGCACGAAGACATGCGCACGGTCACGGTGGGAGGCTTCATGCGCCGCTATGGCGTGGATCGCGCGCAGGCGTCGCGCATCGGCGAACTCGCGGTGAGCTTCTACGATCAGTTCGCGGAGCCCGATCAGGAGCGCCGCGCTGAAAACCATATGTTCCTCGGCTGGGCCGCGGCGCTGCATGAGATCGGCCTGTCGATTTCGCACAGCGCATATCACAAGCATTCGGCGTACATCGCCAGCAATGCCGACATGCCGGGCTTTTCGCGCACCGATCAGGCGCGCCTCGCGGCGCTGGTGCTGGGTCATGCGGGTAAGCTCGGCAAGTTGTCGCAAACGCGCGAAGTGGAGTGGCCGCTGCTGTTCTGCTTGCGGCTCGCGTCATTGCTGTGCCGCCGACGCGCGGATGTCGGCTTGCCTGGTATCGCGGTCGCGCAGGTCAATGGCGGCTATGAAGTGCGTTTGCCGAATGAATGGGTGGCCAACAATCCGCTGACCGATTACAGCCTGATCCAGGAAGCCGCGGAATGGGAGAAGGTCGGTATTCCCTATCGCGTGGTGTATACCGACGATTGACGTCGCCGCGACAAAAGCAAAAAAGCCCGGTACATACCGGGCTTTTTTATCGCCGACGCAGAACCGGCGGCTCGATCCGTTCAGCGCGGCTATGCGTCGCCGAGGAAGTGGCGCGCGTAGCGTGCGTTGATATCGGACAGACGGAACAGCGTCAGAAAGTCTGCGGTATTGAAGTCGGGATCCCAGGCCGGTGCACCGCAAATCTTCGCACCGAGCCGCAGATAACCCTTCACGAGCGGGGGCGGAGTGACGTCGGCGCCCGTTTGCAATTCTTCGACCGGCAGCGGCGTATGAGCGAACGCGCGATATTCCGGCGCCGTCAGCGCGCTGTCGCGCAGCGACATATACAGGTTCGCCGCGTAGTGTCCGCCGTCGACCATCGCGACGCTTGCGCAGCCCAGCATCGTCTCGTAGCCGTTGTGTTTCATGTAGGCGGCGAGGCCCGCCCACAACGACATGATGACCGAGCCGCTGCGGTAATCAGGATGCACGCACGAGCGGCCCACTTCGACCATCTTGGCGCGCAGGTGCGTGAGACGCGACACGTCGAATTCGCTTTCCGCATACAGACGCCCGATGCGCGCGGCCTGGTGCGGCGGCAGCGCGCGATACGTGCCGACCACCTTCAGCGTGTCGAGATCGCGTACCAGCAGATGGTCGCAATACGCGTCGAACGAATCGACATCGAGACCTGCAGGGCCGGTAAGACGCGCGCCCATTTCGTCGGCGAACACGCGGTAGCGCAGACGTTGCGCTTCGCGCAGTTCTTCGTCGGTGCGCGCCCACGTGACTTGCAGGCGATGCTGGGCGGTGACCGTTTCCTCGGCGCGCGGCAGACGTCGCGTTTCGAAGATCGAAGCCAGGGGCAGGGTGGGCGTCGGCAGTTCTCGCATGGGGCGTCCTGGTCGAAAAAAGGGGGAGGTCTTTTTCCGCCAATGTAGTAACGCCTGGTGACGCTCGCATGGCAAAGCCATGACGATTGGATGACTGCCCGTAAGCTGCGTGCGCGCGGCTTGTAATGTCGATGCAGGCGGCGCGATTGTTGTTTTCGCGCGACCCGCGTCGTTACCCTCGGTCGTGTCTTAAACCAGATCGGGGCTCATCGCGGCGAGCAGCACGGCCTGGTCGTCGCCCGCGCGCTCGCGGCTCGCGAGCCACCACACGCCGGCTTTCTTCACCGGCCAACTCGCCTGACTATTCCCGAGCAATTGCGCGGCAACATGGCCGAGCGTCGGTTGATGGCCGACGATTACCACCGTCTGCGCGATGCCTTTGGGCCAGCCGGCGGCTTCGAGTACGTCGTGGGCGCTGGCGTTGGGCGCGAGTTCGCGCACCACGCGATATTGATCGCTCAGGGTTTCGGCCGTCTGGATGGTGCGCACCGCGGGACTTGCGAGCACCACGGCATCGTCGGGCAGACGGGTGCGCAGCCACTTGGCGACGTTCTGAGCCTGCTTGCGGCCCCGGGTGGTCAGTGCGCGAGCGAGATCGCTGCTGGCAAAATCTTCGGCTTCGGCGTGACGCCAGAGAATCAGGTCCATGCGTGTCTCCTTGACTTGGGTTGCGGCACGACTTCGGCGGCCGTCATGGTTTCAATTCGGCGCTAAAAAGCAAAAACCCGCGAAGCCGGAGGCAACGCGGGTTTCGTACTGCTTTTCGTGGTCGGAGCGAAAGGATTCGAACCTTCGACCCTCTGATCCCAAATCAGATGCGCTACCAGGCTGCGCTACGCTCCGACGAATCCGAGATTCTACGTGGCATTGGGTGCCAGAGTCAATCACGAATTGCGTCGAAGTGAAAAGCGGCGCCTGGTGGCGGATCAAAACGGATATCCGGGGCGAACGCGAAGGCGAAATTGCTCCGCCAGCACGGCTAGATGCGTCCCATCAGCAACAGCACGATCACGATGATCAGCACGACGCCGACGAGCCCGGTCGGCCGGTAACCCCATCCGCTGCTGTACGGCCAGCTCGGCAAGGCGCCGATCAGCAGCAGGATGAGCAGAATTAGCAGTATGGTTCCGATGGTCATTTGAATTCTCCCTGTCTGGCCCTCGGGGCAGAGGGGCCGTAGTCTGGTTGGTTCGGCGCATTCGCGCCGGGACGTTTTCGCGCGCGAGTTGCGCGTTCCATGCAACCGGAGACTCAGCAATCCATGTGCCTATCGGGCGTCGCCAGGGAGTCGCGGGAAGGGAGGTACGAGTTAGTGCCGGCGACGCATCCAGTGCGGTCGGTGCATCTGCTGGTGCGTCACCCAGTGGTGCAGCATGCCTTCGCCGTCGTGTTCGCGCCGGTAGGTTCTCGATTCGAAAATCGACAGGGCGAGCAGCACGAGCAGACCTATTGCGAGTCCGATCAGACCCGCGATCGTTTCAGCGTCCATGGCAGTCTCCTATGACATGCGGCTGTGACTTTATAGTAGGTCACGCGGTGCAAAACGGGAGGGTCGGCGTGCGCGCGGCGGCGTCGGGGCATGAGCTTTGCAGGTAGACTCCCGGCGTTCCCGGCTGGTGCTTACCGGCGCCAGGCGGCGAGCATTTCCTTCCGTTTCGAGAGACGACTGTCCATGTTCCGAGTTCAGATGATTGCCTTGTTGTTCGCCGCCGGCCTTGCAGGTTGCGTCGATGGTTCGACGGTTCATCGCCCCGCGCCGCAAGACCCCGCCGATTACCACGGCGTGCCGACCGACACCCGTCCGCCCGCGATGACGCCCGCGCCGGTCGTGCCGTAAAGCGGACTACGCAGTTGCCGCAGCGGGCCCCGCCATGCCGCTTACGAGGCCGGGTAAATAGCGCGCAAGCGTTACGCCGCGCAAGGCCATGAAAAGCAGCATGGCGGCCCACAGACCGTGGTTGCCGTAGAGCGCGAGCAAGGCCCACGAAGCAGCAACGAAGAGCACGAACGACACCGCCATCGCCAGCATCAATTCGCGCGTGCGGGTCGCGCCGATGAACACGCCGTCGAGCAGAAATCCCCATACGGAAATCACCGGCGAGAGCGCGGCCCAAGGCAGATACATTTCCGCTGTCGCGCGTACTGCGGGCTGGTCGGTCAACCCCTCGACGATCCACCTCCCAGCGCCCCAATAGATCAGCGAGAAGCCCAGCGCGCCGAGCGCGGACCACAGCGCCGTGACCTTGATCGCCTGCGAGAAGGCGTGCCGGTCGCGCGCGCCGATTGCGGCGCCGACGAGCGCTTCGGCGGCGTGCGCGAAGCCGTCGAGTCCGTAGGCCATGAACGTCTGAAAATTCAGCAGTAGCGCGTTCGCGGCGAGCGTGGCGTCGCCTTGCCGCGCGCCCAGATGAGCGAACCAGCCGAACGAGCCAAGCAGGCACAGCGTGCGCACGAAGATGTCGCGATTGAGGACTACGAGGCGCCTGAGTGCCACGCCGTCGAGCAAGGCGGCACGGTTCAGCGCGGGCAGTCCGCGCGGCCGGTTGTACCAGAGCAGGGCGGCGCCGAGCACGAAGCCGAGCGTGTCGGCGGTGGCGGTCGCCGCGCCGATGCCCGCTACGCCCCAATCGAACCCATAAACGAACAGCAGCACCGCCACGATGTTGACGCTATTGATGAACACCTGCGACAGCAACGCGAGCCGCACCCGCTGCGTGCCGAGCAACCAGCCGAGTACGACGTAGTTGCCGAGCGCGAGTGGAGCCGCCCAGATGCGCGCATGACAATAGACGCGCGCATGACGCTGCACGGCTTCGCTGCCGCCGATGGCGCGCAATGCGCAATCGATCAGCGGCACCTGCAGCGCGAGCACCGCCGCGCCGATCGTGGCCGCGAGCAGCAGCGCGCGCACGATGTTATTGCGTAGTTCGACCTGATCGCCCGCACCGTGTGCTTGAGCGACCAGCCCCGTGGTGCCCATGCGCAGGAAGCCGAAGCCCCAGAACACGAAGTTGAAAAACAGGCCGCCGAGCGCCACGCCGCCGAGGTAGGACGCGCCCTCCAGATGGCCCGCGACGGCGGTGTCGACGGCGCCGAGTATCGGTTGGGTCAGATTGGCGAGGACGATGGGAAACGCCAGCGTCAGCACGCGCCGGTGCCAGTGCACGGGTAGCGCGGCGGCGGCCGTGGGCGTCTGCGTTTGGGCCGATTTGGTCGCCGTCTGCATCTGACCGTCGTGTGCGGCGTCGTTCAACTGCGTTCCTGCACGCACACCCACGGCGACACGACCACAGCCCACAGGTCGGGGTCGCGCGCGGCATAGTCGGCGGCGGTTTCAGCCTGCACGCGCTCGACGAGACCGGCGGACAACCACTGTGTGACCTGGGTGGTGTCGTCGCCGGCGATCGCCTCCGCGACGCTCACCAGATCGAGATCGCGTGCGACGCGCAGCAGGATGCCGCGCGCAAAAAAGCGTTCCAGCTCGCCCCAGCCGATCTTGGCGGTTTCAGCGAGCAGCGTGGCGTACAGCGGGCTTTGGGGGGCGTCGTTGGAAGTCATCGTAAGCGTGTTTTGAGGGGGTCGTTACTATAAACCATCGGTGTGGGCCGCCAGGGCGGCGCGCCTTCCGGTAGGCTTTGGGTCTTTCGAAAAATCATTCTGAACCTTCATGTCACAGGATTCAACGGCGCCGGCCCCGGGCCCGGTCAACGCTGCAAACGCCACGGCTCATGGCGTGAGCGAACTCACTCTCACGCGTGCCGACGTGGAGCGTCTCATCGCGGCAAGCCTCGCCGATAACCGGCAGCCGCTTCATTTCACCGACTGCGACTTCGAAGGCGCCGATCTGTCGCGGCTCGATCTGCGCGGCGCCGAATTTCATCGCTGCACGATCGCCGAGACCTCGTTTTTCGGCGCGGCGCTTTCGCATACCCGGTGGGTTCGCTGTCGGGGCCGCGAAGCGGATTTCGCGTCGGCGGATCTGGTCGATGCCGCGTTCCAGTCGAGCGATCTGAACAACACGAGTTGGCGGCGCGCCAAACTCGCCTCGGCGTCGTTTCGCGGCTGCAAGCTCACGGGCGCCAATTTCGAAGCCTGCACGTCGCTCGGCCTGAGCTTCGTCGAAACGCTGCTGGTCGGCGCGCACTTGCGCGGCTTGTCGTTTCGCAAGGCGACGCTGGAGCAACTGGATTTCTCCGATGCCGACCTTGCCGGCGTCGATTTCCGGGAGGCAATCTTCGACGGTGGGAGTCTGAAGGACGCGAATCTGAAGGGCGCCCGCTTCGATGGCGCGGACTTGCGCGAGGCCGATCTGAGCGGCGTGCGGCTGGTCGACGCGGCGCTTTTCAAAGGTGCGACGATCTCGCATCAACAGGCCGCGGTACTGGTCACCGAACTGGGATTGCGTGTGATGTAAGGCGCTATGTCGGGGCGTCGAACCGGGCAATTCGACGCTATTCTTATGGCCGCCAATCGTGCGGCCCGCGAACCATATCAGCCAATCAGTTGAATCGATAATGCGGGCGATTTTCCGGGCGGGCTTTTGTCGGCAGAATGCGGTATTAACTGTTTTTTCGCTATTCGCGAATTTCTGGTGAGGAGATTTGCGGTTTATCGTGTTGCGTGATTTGAATTAATATTGCTTCAAGGTGCGTTGGCGCACTAAAGCTGGATTGCCGATAAATCGTCCGGTATAGGCTGATTTAAATAGCGGATATCGGCCAGCGTTCTTTCCTCAGGGGTTTGCGCGCCATTCGTGTAGATCGTGGATAGATGCGGTCTGGCGGCCAGGACGGGTTTTTTCATTCATCCCTGTAACGGTATTTTCTGTCCGCCATCAAGGCGCTTTTGGCCAGTTTAAATCCGTCAGTTTCGGTTCACGTAACGCGGAATCGGTACGCCGAGTCACATTGCAAGTGCAATTAAGCGATTGCACTTGTAAATAGGGGTTGTTAAATTTCGTTCTGGCGCATGGTGAACCGGTCCTTTGCCGATATGCGCCGAACCCCCGTTAGCCCGGCCTCGTGCCGGGCTTTTTTTCTGTCCGGCTTTTGCCCGATTCATGACGGCTTCACACGCGCCGCTCATCATGGAAAATTACATTTCCTTTCATCCGGCCATGACCTGGTTAATCATATTTCTGGTGATCTGGCCGGTCGCGCTCGCGGTGCTGTTTGCTTTCGCGGTGCGTATCGATCCGCGCTCGGGACGCTTGCGCCGACGCTAGCCCATGCGACGCCGCGAATCGCGGAAAGGCAGGCAGGGTTATTGTTTGCAGCGGACCACCATCGAGCGGTTCTTCACATTGGCACCGAAGATGCCGCCGACCGTGCCGCCCGAGGTCGCGCCATTGTCGACGTCTTTCGACACCACGTCGTAGCCGTAGTTGCCGCAGACTTCGCCCGCGCGTTTGTAGCATTCAGCCCAGCTGGAACTCGCGTCGCTGCCGCTGCAGTTGATTGCGAAGCCGGTATCTCCGCTTGGCAGGTAGGTCATCTGGGTGGTGCTCGAGCAGCCGCTCAGGCCGCCGAGCGTCAGCAGGCCAAGACCGATCGCCACGGCGGTGGCGACGGACGCACATGCGCTCTTCATTTCAAATTCCTTTCAGATATCGGAGTAAGACGTGGCGCGTAGCCACGTCGCGTATCGAATGGAGCCTTTTATAGCACGCTGGGTTCCCCGAGCGCGGTTGCACGGCGCGTGCCTGGCGGCGGCACGCGGCTCCAATCGTTGTCTAGCGTGGCGGGAGCGCCCGCGACGGGTCGATCGAGCGGCCCTGATAGCGCAGTTCGAAGTGCAGCATGACCCGGTCGGTGTCGGTGTCGCCCATTTCGGCAATCTTCTCGCCGCGGCTGACCGTTTGGCCTTCCTTCACCAGCAGCGCGCGGTTGTGCGCGTAGGCGGTCAGATATTCCGAGTTGTGCTTGAGGATCAGCAGGTTGCCGTAACCGCGCAAGCCGTTGCCCGCATACACGACCGTGCCGGGCGCCGCCGCCAGCACCGGCGTGCCGGCTGCCGCCGAAATGTCGATGCCTTTGGAGTTGGCGCCGTCGAAGCGGCGGATGACCGTGCCGTCCGCGGGCCAGATCAGTGAAATGCTCGAAGCGGGCGCAGCGGACGGCGCGCTCTCGGCCGGCGCCGCACGCGGTGTCGCCGAAGCGCTTGCGCCGCCACCACTGCTTCGCACGGCGCCGCTCGTCGATGCGCCGCCCGGCGGAACGACGCGCAGCACCTGGCCGACCTCGATGGCGTCCGGATTGGCCAGATTGTTCCAGCGCACGATGCTGGGCACGGATTGCCGGCTGCTGCGCGCGATCTTCGACAGCGTATCGCCCCGTTCGACCCGGTAAAAGCCTGGCGCCACCGGCGCCGACCCGCACGCGGCGAGCAGAGCCAGCAACGACGCGCAGGCGAGTCGTTTCATCATTCTTGTTGTTCCCCGCATGGGACCTCGCAAAGCGCTGCCGCGCGCCGATCCCGATCACGCGGCAGGTGGATGCAAAGCGTCCGATTCTAACGGTTTTGCGCTGCGGCACCCGAAATGTGGGTAGCCGAAGCACTTCGTGCGGCGCGCGACGCGACCGGAAGCCGCCTGGCTGCGCTGTCTGCCCGGAGCGCGTCCAAGGCTTTCCGGGACCGCGAACGGCTCCCTGAAAAGCCTCCGCTCAGGCTGGTTTGCCGACGCTGATGCGCAGCGTCGCCGTTTCGGTTTGACCCGCTTCGAGCCAGCGCAAACCCCGGTCGTTGTGAATCGCGTCCGGCAAACCGAGCCAGGGCTCGACGCAATAGAAGTCCGATCCGGCCGCTTCGGTCCACGTCGTCACGGCATACCAGGGCACCGAGCCGGGCCGTTGGAGGTCGATCGTGATCACACGGTTCAGGCCGGGCGCCGTCAGTCGCACCGGTTGATCCGGCGCACCGACGAGGCAATGGAAGCGGTCGAGGATGCGCGCCTCGTCGAGCGTATAGCGCGGCGCGCCGGGTTCGCCCGGGCTGATCGAGCCGTCTTCCTGCTGGTAGCAGCGTTCGGTTTTCGGCAAGTCCAGCGTGGATTCGCCGCGCTGCGTATGCGGCAGCGTGAAGTAGAAGTGATGGCCGGCGTAGTAGGGCAGTCGCGTGTCGCCCGTGTTGGTGGTCGTGAGGCTGACGTCCAGCGTGTGCGCGTCGACCAGCGTATAGGTCGCTTCGAAGCGGAAGCCGAACGGGTAGCCGGCGCGGGTCGCATCGCTGTCGGTCAGGACCATGCGCAGGCCGGCGCCGTCCGTGTCGGCGTGGGCGTCGAAGGGCAGATCGCGGGCGAAGCCGTGCATCGGCAGTTCGCGAACCGTGCCTGCGGCGTCGCGCCAGTAGCCGATCTTGCCGTCCACGCGGTGTCGGCCGAGAAACGGAAACAGCAGCGGATTGCCGCCGCGAACGCGTGCCGGCTGGCTCCAGTCGGCGTGCTCGGGCCAATGGATCACCTCTTCGCCGTCGATGATCCACGACATCAGGCGGCCGCCCGCTTGCGGCGCGAAACGGAGCACGGAGGTGTCCTGGGCAATCTCGAGAATGTCCGGTTGCTGGGAAAGAGGCATGGTCGGTGGGCTGAAAAAGTAGGGGTGGAAGACGCCGATTCTGCGCTGCTTTGCGCTACGGGGAAACCCTTCTGGGGAAATTGCGGGTGTCGCACGTCCGTGCTCTTTGCCGATAATGGCCTCGACTGCCCGGTAACTTCGACGACCGGGCGAGACTGCTCCGGAGGCTTCATGGATCTCGCAATGGCAATGGGTGTGGCGTTGTTCGGCATGTTTGCGGCAAGCACGGTCTACTTTTTTTACAAGCTCGAGGGCTGATCCGTACGCTTCGCTTCAGGTCTTGCAGGTTGCCGCCTGCCGGTAGCGCGTGACGTCGACGCGTATGACCTGACGCTTCAAGGAATCGCTCAGAACGCGGGCTGTCCGTCATGGCAGCCCGTTTCTTTTTCTGCGGCGTAACAACGGTTTCCAGTTGTGACGCAGCGCATCAATATTTCCCCGAATGCGGTGCAAACGCTTGGCGCTGACATTCCAGCCAGGCATAATCGGTGCGCTTTTGCTGCGCCCGTTTTTCCTTCCGTGGCGCGCTGTTCCCCGACATTTTCCTTACAAGGACCGCCGCGTGAACCTGTCGTTTCTGATTTTTCTCAGCGTGCTGCAAGGCGTCACCGAACTGTTTCCGGTGAGCAGCCTCGGCCATACGCTGCTCGTGCCCGCTCTGTTCGGGATGCATATCGACAAACACGCGCCGCAGCTGCTGCCGTTTCTCGTCGCGCTGCATCTCGGCACGGCGTTCGCGTTGCTGTGGTACTTCCGCAAGCGCTGGTGCGCGCTGTTTCGCGGTTTCTTCGCCTCGTTCGGCGGACGTCGCAACGACGACGCGCATATGATGTGGGCGCTCATCATCGGCACGATTCCGGCGGGTCTGGTCGGACTGATCCTTGAAAAACGACTCGAGCGACTTTTCCACGATCTGCGCATCGTGGCGATCGCGCTGATTGTCAACGGCGTGTTGCTGTGGTTCGGGGATCGGCTGCAGCGCTCGCGCGCGCATCAGTCGCCGGAGAAGCTCACGTTCCGCCAGGCCTTTCTGGTCGGTCTGGCGCAGATCGGCGCGCTGATTCCGGGTTTCTCGCGCAGCGGTCTGACGATGATCGCCGGCAACGCGGCGGGCCTCACGGCGGAGAAGTCGGCGGAGTTTTCGTTCCTGCTTGGCACGCCGATCATTTTCGCGGCCGGTGTGCTCGAACTGCCGAAGCTGTTTCATGCGCCGGGTCAACTCGCGGACGCGCTGCTCGGCGGCGTGCTGACCGCCATCGCGGCTTATCTCAGCGTGCGCTTCCTGATGCGCTATTTCGAAGGCCGTGGACGTCTGGCTTCGTTCGGCGTGTATTGCGTGATCGCCGGTGCGCTGTTCCTCGGCTGGTTCGTGCTGCATCCGCAGCCGGTTTGATCCCGGGCGGATCGTCTGCTGCCGGGCGTCCAGCGATGTGGCGAGTCGGGAACGATCGGTTATAATCCGGGCCCAGCTCAACTTGCCGTCAGTTACAATTTCGGTATTCGGGACGCTGCCGCTCGCAAATGTATGAGGGCGCAGGGTCCAGTGCCCAACAGCAGGTTCTCATTGCGGGCGATGCGCGTAGCAACTGGCGCTTGCATCGCCTCACGTCAATACGGCAGTAGCTCAGCTGGATAGAGCATCGGCCTTCTAAGCCGAGGGTGGGGGGTTCGAGTCCCTCCTGCCGTACTTCATCTTTTTCCCTGCACCCCACTTCAACAAGCGCGCGCCGCGGCAAGCCACGACGCGCGGTCATGCAACGCTCAGCCCGCCGCCTTCACCTCGATCGAGTCGACCCGATCCGGGTAGAACGCCAGATGCTGCGCGATTTCCTTCACCGCCGCATACGGCGACTCGTAGGTCCACACCGAATTCACGGTCCGCTCGCCGCCGAGCGGAATGCTGTAGTACGCGCAATCGCCCTTGTACGGGCAGTAAGTTGCGTGATCGGTGCGCTCGAGCAGTGACATCTCGGTGTCCGTGCGCGGGATGTAATACGCCGCCGGATACGACGCCTCGCGCAACACCAGCGCCTTTTGCGTATCCGCGATCACGCGGCCGGCCACGGTCACGACCACGCGAGCCTGAGCGGGCTCGACCGTGATCGGATGATCGGGGCCGGGGACCTTGATGGTTTTTTCAGTCATGCTGTCGAGCTCCTGATGAAATGGGCAGGCCTGCAACGTCGTAAGAGGATGTCGAGCCGTCATAGGTGTGAGCACCTCGCTCCTTCGCTCGAAGCATACGCTGGTCGCGAGAACGCTGCCCGAGCTTGGCGTGCGTGCGGGAAACGTAAAAAAAGGCAGCCGAAGCTGCCCTGTGAAAGTCCCAACTCGCGCGAGACGTTGCTCGCCTTTTAAGTTTCATCTGCTTGAAAAATGGCTGCTTGTACGCGGCGCTGACTGCGGGGTATTCCGCGCGGAAAAGACGGGCTTCGTGTCGCCGTGCGGCGCTCACTGGGCGGCGCCGGCGAGAATGTAGTAGCAGGCGATCAACAGCAACGCGAAGGACGTCAACAGGCAGGCAAAACCGATGCGTGTGAGCCAGTTCGGCCAGCGCGTGCGCGGTAAGCGGTCCATCCGCACGACGCGCCGCGCGAGGCCTGGATCGCGGCGCAGCGCAAGCGGCACGAGCGCCATGCAGAGCAATGCGAGCGCGACGGTGGCGGTTTGCAGCGCACAGGAGAGGTTCATGATGACGTGGCCTAAGGTGTAATTCGCGCGGAAGCGCAACAGTCCAATCTTAGAAAAGCATCTTCTCGGGCGGAATGAGATCGATCCTAAAATTCGGTGCGCCGGGCCGGTTGCCGCTTGATGCAGATCGTCGCCAGACTGTGGCGTGCGGTCACATCGGGAGGGACATGCTATGCTTTTGAGGTCCAGATCATGAGCCGCGGCGAGCGCACTCGTGAACGCTTGCCACACTTTCGAGGAGAACCCTTCATGTCGATGCGAACCCGAGTCCTGTTTCATCTGAGCGCCGGTTGTCTCCTGCTTGGCAGTGCATTCGGCGCGCAAGCGGCGAACCTCGGCTTTCTGAACGACACGCCGATCAGCTACATGAAGCAGCGCGACATCGACTCGGTCAAAAAGGCCGTGTTCGCTGCGTTGAACGACAAGAAGGACGGCGAAAGCACGACCTGGGTCAATGAAGGCACCGGCAACAGCGTCAAGATCGACGCCAACATCACGGTGGCCAGCACCGCCAAGGACGGCGACCGCACTTGCCGCGATCTCGGCGTCGTGCTCAATGCCAAGGGTCAATCGATGAACCTGCGCCCGCAGTTCTGCAAGCAGGGCAGCGGCAACTGGGTGCTGCAGAAAAAGCACTGAGCATGCGAGCGGGGATGACAGCGCCGGCGGACTCGCGCCGGGCGCGGCGCATGGCTGATCGTTCTCACGCCCCGATCCGGCGATGATGACGCGCGTCGTCTCGTGCGGCATCGTCTTGCTCGACCCGCAGGGGCGGGCGCTACTCGCGCACGCTACCGAAACCTCGCACTGGGACATTCCCAAGGGACATGGCGAAGAGGGCGAGGCGCCGCACATTACGGCCGTGCGCGAAATGGTCGAGGAAACGGGTATCGCCATCGAGCCCGAACGGCTGACGGATCTGGGGCTGTTCGTTTACCGGCGGGACAAGGATTTACATCTGTTCGCCGCGCGTGCTCGCGCGAGCGAACTCGATCTCAGTACGTGCACCTGTACGTCGTTCTTCCCGCGTCGCACCGACGGCACGCTGATTCCGGAAATGGATGCCTACCGCTGGGCTGCGCCGCACGAGGTCGAACGCTATGCGAGCCGCAGTCTCACGCGGCTCTTTCAGACCATCCTGTCGCTCGGGGAACTCCACCGGTCGCTGTAGCGGTGGCGTGTGAGTCGATACGCTCAGTCGAGCGCGCGATCGTTCGGATGCGCGAACAGTGCGCGATTCTGTTCCGATAGCGGAAAATTCAGATTGATGCCGCGCGGTGGAATAGGCTGCGTGAACCACTGCCGATACAGACGCTCCGCGTCGCCGGAAGTCTGACCGCGCGCGATCACGCCGTTCACCAGTGCGCGGAACGGTTCATCGCCTTTGCGGAACATGCACGCGTAGACCTCGGCGCCGAGCGACGTGCCGGTCACCACGAAGTCCTCAGGGCGCGCGTCGGTCGCCTTGAAGCCGTACACGATCGGCTCGTCCATCACGAAGGCCACGGCCTTGTCATCCTTGAGCGCGGTGAACGCCTCCTGGTGATCGCGCGCACTCGTGATGCGCATGTTCAGGTGTTTCTCGGTGTTGAGCTGACGCAGCAGGCGCTCGTCGGAGGTGCCCGCGGTCGTGACGACCGTCTTGCCGGCCAGTTCCGAAAAATCCGTAATACCGCTGCTCTTGCGCGTGATCATGCGCACTGCATACTGGAAGAAACTGTTCGAAAAGGCTGCGACGTTTTCGCGCTCCACGGTATGCGTGGTGGAACCGCACTCCAGGTCGATCTGATTGTTGAGCAGCATCGGCGTGCGATTCGACGAGGTCACGGTAATTTCGTGCACCTTCAGCTGCGGCATGCTGAGCGTCTTCCTGATTTCGTCGACGATCTGCATCGCGATGGCCTGCGAATAGCCCACCGTTGCCTTGCCGTCGAAATAGGAGAAGGGCATCGACGCTTCGCGTACGCCGAGCACGACCACGCCGTCGTCGTGGATTTTCTTCAGCGTGCCGGTGAGTTCGTCCGCGCGGACAGGGCTGGCCAGCATGACGGTGCCGAACGTGAGCAGCGCGGCGAGCAAATGACGCGTGCGGTGCGTTTGACTGCGTGTAATGGTCCCGCGGCGGACTGCAACTTTCATCGGACCTCCCGGACTGGCGCGGACCCGAGGTCGCGCTGTCGCTGTCGATGGAACATGGTGCAACAAAACGGCGTGCATCTCATGGACAAGATGCACGCCGTATTCAGGTTCAACTGCGCGACGAGCGCCCCGGCTTACGCCGGCTTGCCCCAGCTGTCGCGCAAGCTGACGATACGGTTGAACACGGGCTTGCCCGGCTTCGAATCGACCCGGTCGGCGACGAAGTAGCCATGGCGCTCGAACTGGTAACGCTGCTCCGGCAGGGCCTCGCGCGCGCCCGGTTCGAGATACGCGTTGACCACGCGCTTCGAGTCCGGATTCAGCGCCTCGAGGAAATCGCGGCCACCGGCGTCCGGTTGCGCATCCTTGAACAGTCGGTCGTAAATCCGCACTTCCGCCGGGCAGGCGCTGGCTGCGCTGACCCAGTGAATGTTGCCTTTGACCTTGTAGTTGTTCGCGCCTTCCGTACCGGACTTGCTGTCCGGGAAGTACGTGCAATGGACTGCCACGATGTTGCCGTTCTCGTCCTTGTCCGCGCCCACGCATTCGATCACGTAGCCATAACGCAGACGGACCTTGTTGCCCGGGAACAGGCGGAAGTAGCCTTTCGGCGGCGTTTCGTTGTAGTCGTCGCGTTCGATCCACAGCTCGCGCGAAATCGGAAACTCGCGCACGCCCATTTCCGGATGATGCGGGTGAACCGGCGCATTGCACGACTCGGTGACGCCTTCCGGAAAATTGTCGATGATCAGCTTGACCGGATCGAGCACGGCGGCCGTACGCGGCGCCTTGTCGTCCAGATCGTCGCGCAGCGCGCCTTCGAACACGCTCATGTCGATCCACGAATCGACCTTGGTCACGCCGATGCGCTCGCAGAACAACTGGATCGCTTCCGGCGTAAAACCACGGCGACGCACGCCAACGATGGTCGGCATGCGCGGATCGTCCCAGCCTTCGACGTGACCTTCGTTCACGAGTTGCAGCAGCTTGCGCTTGCTGGTGATCGCGTAGGTCAGGTTCAGACGCGAGAACTCGATCTGTTGCGGCAGCGGACGCGTGAAAATGCCGGCTTCGGCCAGCTCGTTCAGAATCCAGTCATAGAGCGGACGATGGTCTTCGAACTCCAGCGTGCACAGCGAATGCGTGATGTTTTCCAGCGCGTCCGAAATACAGTGCGTGTAGTCGTACATCGGGTACACGCACCATTTGTCGCCGGTGCGGTAGTGATGCGCGAAACGGATCCGGTAGATGACCGGATCGCGCATGTTGAAGTTCGGCGACGACATGTTGATTTTGGCGCGCAGCACATGCTCGCCTTCCTTGAACTCGCCTGCCTTCATGCGGCGGAACAGGTCCAGGTTTTCCTCCACCGAGCGCTCGCGGAAGCGCGACGGCGTGCCGACTTCGGTGGCCGAGCCACGGTTCGCACGCATTTCTTCGGCCGACTGGCTGTCCACATAGGCCTTGCCGCGTTCGATCAGCAGTTCGGCGAACTCGTACAGCTTGTCGTAGTAGTCGCTCGCGTAGTACAGCTCTTCCTTGCCGCTCTTTTCCCATTCAAAGCCGAGCCAACGCACGGCGTCGATGATCGAATCGACGTATTCGACGCTTTCCTTTTCCGGATTGGTGTCGTCGAAACGCAGATGGCACACGCCGCCATAGCTGCGCGCCACGCCGAAGTTCAAACAGATGCTCTTGGCATGACCGATGTGCAGATAACCGTTCGGCTCCGGCGGGAAGCGCGTTTCGACACGCTGACCCCACTTGCCGTTGCGGTTGTCTTCGTCAATGATGTTGCGGATGAAATTGGATGCCGCTGGCGCGTCGTTGCGTTCGGTATTCATGCGAGAAAGTGAAAGTCTGTCGGGGGCGCGCAATGCACCCACTTATGCGTCAATTCTACCTGACACGTTCCGTTGCGGCTGACGAGTGCGGCGTGTAGCCAACGTTTGAGCGGATTTGACGGGTTTGTGGAAGTTTGACGGTCGGCTGCAAGCTGGGTTAAAGGTGCTGTAACAGGAGGTAAAACGGTTTGTCGGCGTCGGCGTCGGCGACTTAGGATGCACGCGGCGCGGCTTCGTCCGCGGGATGCGCGGCCCTTTTCCTGTCGCCATCCACGCGCCGCCCGATATTGTCCCGGGCAGTGCAGTTCGCGCTCCCGACGCGCAGCGCGTGCACTCGTCGCAGCCGTTCACGCGGGCCGCACCGTCCTTTGTCGCTCCGTCCAGGTTGGCGCGGTTGCGGCTGTTGCCCGCCCTTGCCTCGCGGTTACCGCCGCGGTTGCCAGTTACCGTCGCCCGGACCCCCGGCGCCCTTCGTTCCCGGAGTTTCTCGGATGCCCGTTTCGTCGCACGACGCGCCTCGCGCGTTTTTCGCTTCTCTTTCTCTGGTCCGCACCGTGACGGCTTCGGCGCTGCTCGCCGCGTTCGCGGTCAGTGTCGCACCGGCTGCCGCACTGGCGAAAACAGCGCCACCCAAGGCGGTATTCGATGCGTCGGCGGTTGCCGTGCCGGATCGCTACAGTGCGGACACCGCGCAGCAGATCTTCGCGGCCGGAGGCAACGCCGTCGACGCTGCGGTGGCGATCGCCTTTACGCTCGCCGTGACGCGGCCGGACGCCGGCAACATCGGCGGCGGCGGGTTCATGACGCTCTACATGGACGGCAAGCCGTACTTTCTGGACTACCGTGAACGCGCGCCGCAGCAGGCCACGCGCGACATGTACCTGGACGACAAGGGCAACCTGATGCCGGGCGCAAGTACGGTCGGCCATCGCGCGGTGGGCGTGCCGGGCACGGTCGAGGGCATGTGGGAGGCGCAGCAGCGTTTCGGTAAATTGAAGTGGAAACAGGTGCTGGCCCCGGCGATACGTTACGCGACCGACGGCTTCCAGGTCGACGCCGGTCTGCAGAAGCGCCGCGATGCGGCAGCGAAGAATTTCACCGGCAAGACCAACTTCGAAGCCTATTTTTCGAATCTCAAGACGGGCGTGATGTACCGCCAGCCTGAGCTTGCACAAACGTTGTCGCGCATTTCCAGCGACGGCGGCCGCGAGTTCTACGAGGGCCGCACCGCCGATCTGATTGCCCAGCAGATGTACGGTCACGGCCTCTTGACGAAGCAGGATCTGATTCAATACAAGGCGGCCTGGCGCCAGCCGCTTTCGGCCGACTGGAACGGCTATCGCGTGCTCACGGCGCCGCCGCCGAGTTCGGGCGGTGTCGGCCTGATCCAGATGCTGAAAATGAAGGCCGATCTGAAGCAGGCCTTCGACGGCCTCGAACTCAATTCCGCGCCGTATATTCATCTGGTCGCGCAGATCGAGGACCGCGTGTTCGCCGATCGTCAGCAATACCTCGCCGATCCGGATTCGGCACAGGTGCCGGTCGACAAGCTGACCGACGACGCCTACCTCGCGCAACGCGCCGACGAAGTCAAACCCGACGAAGTCCCGGGCGCCACGCCAGTCAAGCCGGGCCTTGGCGAGGCAACACAGGAGAAGGCGCAGACCACGCATTTCTCGGTGGTCGACAAGTGGGGCAACGCCGTGTCGAACACCTATACGCTGAACGGCGATTTCGGCTCGGGCGTAGTCGTGGACGGTGGCGGCTTCGTGCTGAACGACGCCATGGACGATTTCGTCACCAAGCCCGCCGCAGCGAGCCCGTCCGGCGCGAGCGACAGCGAAGCGAATACGGTGGCGCCGGGACGCCGGCCGTTGTCGTCGATGACGCCGACCATTCTGTTGAAGGACAACAAGGTGGCGCTCGTGATCGGCACGCCGGGCGGCTCGCGTATCCTGACATCGATTTTCCAGGTGATGACCGACCTGTACGACTTCAATTTGTCGCCCACGGATGCATTGGCCGCGATGCGCTTTCATCATCAGTTGTTGCCGCAGAAGACGATTTATTTTGAGCCGTACCATCCGGTCACGGGCGAGCTTGCGGACCAGTTGAAGGCCAAGGGCTACGTGCTCGAAGGGCAGTCGTTCAACGGCGACGTGCAACTGATCCGTATCGACGGCACGACGCCTGAGCCCGCAGCGGACCCGCGTGGAGTGGGCGTGGGACGTGTGATACGTTGATGCAGAAATAGCAGATAAGAACGGCGGCGGGGCACCCGATGAGCACACACAAACCGAACATACTCGTACTGCCTGGCTATCAGAATTCTGGCGACGGCCACTGGCAAACCCGCTGGGAGGCGCTCGATCCGGCGTTCGAGCGGGTGCAGATGCCGGACTGGGATCATCCCGTGTGCGAGGCCTGGTGCCGCACGCTCGACGCCGCCGTGGCGGCCGCGCAATCGCCGGTCGTGTTCGCGGCGCACAGCCTTGGCTGTCTGACGGCCGCTTTCTGGGCGTCGCGATACGCCAGCCCCGCACAGCTTCCGAAGGTCGCGGGCGCCTTGCTGGTGGCGCCGCCCGATCCCGCTGAAGCTCACTTTCCGGCGGACGCCCGCGGCTTCTCGCCGGTGCCGCTCACGCGCTTGCCGTTTGCGAGCGTTGTCGTAGCGAGCAGCGACGATCCGTACGGCGGCGTGCCGTTCTCACAAAGCTGCGCGAGCGCGTGGGGCAGCCGCTGGATCGGGATCGGCGCGCGCGGTCATATCAACGCCGATAGCGGACTTGGCGACTGGGGCGAGGGCCGGCAGTGGCTCGCTTCGCTCGCCGAACGCGCTTGAGTTTGCGTCCGGCGCGCCGGCTCTGCTACCGCGTCAAATCACCGATTGCGTGCGCAATGCCGCAATCCTGGCTTCGTCATAACCCAGCACGTCGCGCAAGATGCTCTCGGTGTGCTCGCCGAGCGTGGGCGGGTGCGAGATCGCTTGCGGCGGGGTCCCGGTCATCCTGATCGGGTTGCGCACCAGCTTGACCGTGCCGCCCGACGGATGCGGCAGATCCACCCGCATGTCGCGCGCGATCACCTGCTCGTTCTCGAAGACCTCGCCCAGATCGTTGATCGGCCCGCACGGTACCCCCGCGGCTTCGAGCGCGGCGATCCATTGCTGCTTGCCCTGCAGGCGCACCATCTCCGCGAGAATCGGCACGAGGACGTCGCGGTGCCGCACGCGGGCCGGATTGGTCGCGAAACGCTCGTCGTCGGCCAGTTCGGGGCGCGCGCCGGCTTCGACGAATTTGCGGAACTGCCCGTCGTTGCCGACCGCGACGATGATCCAGCCGTCGCTCGTCTGGAAGGTCTGGTAGGGCACGATGTTCGGATGCGCATTGCCCCAGCGAACCGGCGGCTGACCGCTCGCGAGGTAGTTGGAATTCATGTTGGCGAGCATGGCCACCTGCACGTCGAGCAATGCCATGTCGATGTATTGCCCTTCGCCCGTCCGGTCGCGATGGGTGAGAGCGGTGAGCACGGCAATCGTGGAGTACATGCCGGTCATGAGGTCGGCGATCGCAACCCCGGCCTTTTGCGGACCGCCGCCCGGCTGGCCGTCGCGCTCACCGGTAATGCTCATGAAGCCGCCGATGCCCTGCACGATGAAGTCGTAGCCCGCGCGCTGCGCATACGGTCCGGTCTGCCCGAAACCGGTCACCGAGCAGTAGATCAGATCGGGCTTCACCTCTTTGAGCGAGGCGTAGTCGAGACCGTACTTCTTCAGTTGGCCGACCTTGTAGTTCTCCAGCACCACGTCGCTCTGCGCGGCCAGTTCGCGGATGATCCGCTGGCCTTCGGGCGTGGCGATGTCGACGGTGACCGAGCGCTTGTTGCGGTTCGCGGCGAGGTAATAGGCCGCCTCGCGCGTGTCTTCGCCTTCCAACGTCTTGAGATACGGAGGGCCCCAGTGACGGGTGTCGTCGCCGGCTTCGGGGCGTTCGATCTTGATCACGTCGGCGCCGAAATCGGCGAGAGTTTGCGCGCACCAGGGCCCGGCGAGCACGCGGGTGAGATCCAGCACGCGGATATGACTGAGAGCGCCCATTTTGTTCGATGTCTCCTAGGTAGCCGACGCGGCGTGCGGGACGCCGCGGATGTGGGGCAATCTTAAGCGATTCCCGTACGCAGGCGCAGTCGGCCGAACGGCATAGGACGAAGCGCGCACCCGCCAGCGGCGCCGATGTCCCATGCTGCCCGGTCAAACCTGGCCGAACGGCCGACCTGCGGGGGCCGCCATCGCGCGGCGGCGCCGATCCCGTATAATCAGTCGTTTAAGAAACAAACAGTTGGCGCATCCCACGATGCCGCCGGTAACAGCCAGGACCGTCCCCCGCACGCTATGAAAGCCGCCGAAATCCGCGAGAAATTCCTCAAGTTCTTCGAATCGAAGGGCCATTCGATCGTTCGTTCGTCGAGCCTTGTGCCCGGCAACGACCCGACATTGCTCTTCACCAATTCGGGAATGGTGCAGTTCAAAGATGTGTTCCTCGGCGCGGAATCGCGTCCGTATTCGCGTGCCACCACCGCGCAGCGCAGCGTGCGCGCCGGCGGCAAGCACAACGATCTGGAAAACGTCGGCTACACCGCGCGTCACCACACGTTCTTCGAAATGCTGGGCAACTTCTCGTTCGGCGACTACTTCAAGCGCGACGCGATCCACTACGCGTGGGAACTGCTGACGGGCGTGTACCAGTTGCCCAAAGACAAGCTGTGGGTGACCGTCTATCACGAAGACGACGAAGCGCACGACATCTGGGCGAAAGAAGTCGGCGTGCCGGTCGAGCGCATCATCCGCATCGGCGACAACAAGGGCGCGCGCTACGCCTCGGACAACTTCTGGCAGATGGCCGACGTCGGTCCGTGCGGCCCATGCTCGGAAATCTTCTACGACCATGGCGCGGACGTGTGGGGCGGCCCTCCGGGCTCGCCCGAGGAAGACGGCGACCGCTACATCGAGATCTGGAATCTCGTGTTCATGCAGTTCAGCCGTGACGCGCAAGGCAACATGACGCCGCTGCCCAAGCAGTGCGTCGACACCGGCATGGGTCTTGAGCGTATCGCGGCCGTGCTGCAGCACGTGCACAGCAACTACGAAATCGATCTGTTCCAGGCGCTCATCAAGGCCGCCGGCCGCGAAACCGGCGTCAGCGATCTGACCAACAACTCGCTGAAGGTGATCGCCGATCACATTCGCGCGTGCTCGTTCCTGATCGTCGACGGTGTGATTCCGGGCAATGAAGGCCGCGGCTACGTGCTGCGCCGTATCGTGCGTCGCGCCATCCGTCACGGTTACAAGCTGGGCAAGAAGGGTTCGTTCTTCCATCGCATGGTGCCGGACCTCGTCGCGCAAATGGGCGATGCCTATCCGGAGTTGAAGGAAGCGGAACAACGCGTGACCGACGTGCTGCGTCAGGAAGAAGAACGCTTCTTCGAGACCATCGAGCACGGCATGTCGATTCTCGAAAGCGCGCTGGCCGACCTCGAAGCGAAGGGCGGCAAGACACTGGACGGCGAACTCGCATTCAAGCTGCACGACACCTACGGCTTCCCGCTCGATCTGACGGCCGACGTGTGCCGCGAACGCGAAGTGACGGTCGACGAAGCCGCTTTCGACGAAGCGATGGCGCGTCAACGCGAACAGGCTCGCGCGGCAGGCAAGTTCAAGATGGCGCAAGGCCTCGAATACTCGGGCGCGAAGACCACGTTCCACGGCTACGAAGAAGTCGCGTTCGACGACGCGAAAGTGATCGCGCTGTATGTCGACGGCGCATCGGTAAAGGAAGTGCGCGACGGCCAGCAGGCTGTCGTCGTGCTCGATCACACGCCGTTCTACGCCGAGTCGGGCGGTCAGGTCGGCGACCAGGGCGTGCTGGCCAACGCGAGCATCCGCTTCGCCGTGGCCGATACGCTGAAGGTGCAAGCCGACGTGGTCGGTCATCACGGCACGCTGGAGCAAGGCACGCTGAAGCTGGGCGACGTGGTCAAGGCGGAAATCGACGCGGTGCGCCGCACCCGCACGCAGCGCAACCACTCGGCCACGCACTTGATGCACAAGGCGCTGCGCGAAGTGCTGGGCTCGCACGTGCAACAGAAGGGCTCGCTGGTCGACGCCGACAAGACCCGTTTCGACTTCGCGCATAACTCGCCGATGACGGACGAGCAGATTCGCCGCGTCGAAGAAATCGTCAACGCCGAAGTGCTGGCGAACGCGCCGGGCATCGTGCAGGTCATGCCGTTCGACGAAGCGGTGAAGGGCGGCGCGATGGCGCTATTCGGCGAAAAGTACGGCGACGAAGTGCGCGTGCTCGACCTCGGCTTCTCGCGTGAATTGTGCGGCGGCACGCACGTGAATCGCACCGGCGACATCGGTTTGTTCAAGATCGTGATGGAAGGCGGTGTGGCAGCAGGTATCCGTCGCGTGGAAGCGATCACGGGCGACAACGCCGTGCGCTTCGTGCAGGAGCTCGACGCGCGCATCAATGCCGCGGCGGCAGTGCTGAAGGCGCAACCGTCGGAACTGACCCAGCGCATCACCCAGGTGCAGGATCAGGTGAAGTCGCTGGAGAAGGAACTGAGCGCGCTGAAGTCGAAGATGGCGTCGAGCCAGGGCGACGAACTCGTCGGTCAGGCCATCGAAATCGCCGGTGTTCATGTGCTGGCGGCCACGCTCGAAGGCGCGGACGTCAAGACGCTGCGCGAGACCGTCGACAAGCTGAAAGACAAGCTCAAGAGTGCGGCGATCGTGCTGGCTTCGGTCGAAGGCGGCAAGGTGAGCCTGATCGCCGGTGTGACGGCAGACGCCAGCAAGAAGGTCAAGGCGGGCGAGCTGGTCAACTTCGTTGCGCAGCAGGTCGGCGGCAAGGGCGGTGGTCGCCCGGATATGGCGCAGGCCGGCGGCACCGAGCCGGCGAATCTGCCGGCGGCGCTGGCAGGCGTCAAGGGTTGGGTCGAAGCGCAGCTCTGATCGCGAAGCTTTGATTCAGGTCTGATTGGGCCACGTGGGCACTCGAAGTTCGAGCGCCCACGTGGCCCAAGTCGTTGATGGGTGATGCATGGAGCGAAGTAGTCTCCAGTTGCAAGAGACGATCAGGACGCAGCCGCCGCTATACCCGCATCGGTATTCGCATCCGCAATCCCCCCCGGCATCGCACGCCCATCCTCATGCGCGACCAGCGTTTGCCGAAGAGCATTGAGCGCGGACGAAAAATGCCCGCGTCGCCAGACAAGCAGTGTCTCGATCATGTCGATATCGGGCAGTTCGTGAACCGCGATATTGCTGGCATCGGTCTGCAAATTCAGCACGGATTTCGGCGCCACGGCCACGCCTGCGCCCGCCGCGACGCAAGCCACGATCGCGTGATACGAGCCCAGTTCCAGTACGCGAGCCGGCCTCACGCCATGTTCCAGATACCACTTCTCGATATACGCCCGGTAGGCACAGCCGCGCTCGAACGCAATCAGCGTCGATAGGGCGATATCCCGTACCTCGTGAATCGGCCGATGCCCTCGCGGCGTCAACATCACCAGCTGTTCCCTGAACACCGGCACCGACTCGAAGACATCGCCGAGCGCCGCCGGGTCTGACGGCGTGGCCACCAAAGCGGCATCCACTTCGAATTCGCGGACCCGCTCGATCAATTTGCCGGTCGTGCCCGTCTCGAGCTCGAGCGCGACGTCCGGCCATTGCTGGTGATAGTGCGCGAGCAAGCCGGGCAGACGCGTCGCCGCGACGCTTTCCATCGTGCCCAACCGCAGACGTCCGCTCGGACGATCCTCGCGCACCGCGTGACGTGCCTCGTCGGCCAGTGCTAGCAGCCGCTCGGCATAAGGCAGCAAGGTCTCGCCAGCCGGCGTGAGCACGAGGCGACGGCCGTCGCGGATAAACAGATCGGTTCCCAGCTGCTCTTCGAGTTGTTTGATGCGCGTGGTGACGTTCGACTGAACGCGGTTGAGCTTGGCGGCGGCGCGCGTCACGCCGTTTTCCCGCACGACAGCTCGAAATATGGTCAAGCCGGCCAGATCCATGATTCTCTTCCAGCGATGAGTAGTATCCTAATTATTCATTTTTTATGATTCGAAGGTCAAGCTAATATGCAATGACACGAATCCGAACCGGCGAACGTGCCGGCCAGGCGTCTTCCATTCGTCATCCATTACGACTCGCGCCCGCTCATGAACGATCTCGCTTCCAACGCAAAGGCCAATCCCAGCGCTACGGCCCACGACATTCGAGCCGAGCGCCACGCTGCCCGTCGCGCGGCGCTGGCCTGCATGGTGGCGCTCGCCGTCGTGCTCGGGATCGGCCGTTTCGCTTTTACGCCGCTGCTACCCTTGATGCTCCATGGCGGCGCCTGGGGTCAGCCGCAGCTCGATATCCAGCACGGCGGCTGGCTTGCCTCGTTCAATTACGCAGGTTATTTCATCGGCGCCATCACCTGCGCCGCGCTAAGGGTCGAGCCCGCGCGCATGGTACGGGTCGGGTTGGTCGCGACGGCCTTGCTGACGCTTGCAATGGGCCTGACAGGGCAATTCTGGGTGTGGGCGATGGTGCGCTTCATCGCCGGGGCCGTCAGCGCGTGGACGTTCGTGTTCGCGTCGCAATGGGGCTTGCGCCGCCTGACCGAATTGGGCGCGCATGGCTGGGGCGGCGTGATCTACACGGGCCCCGGTTTGGGGATCGTCGGGACGGGCTTGCTCGTCAGCGCGGCCGGCGGCTATGGCGCCCCGGCAGGGTGGCTCGCGTTTGGCGCGATCGCCGTGGTGCTTTCCATCATGGTATGGCCGGTGTTCGGCGATACGCCACCGAATAACGCGGGTCGAAGTCAAAGCGAAGGCGCTCGTGTGAACCCGGCCGCTCAAGCCGCCCGACCCACTCATCCCCCGCACCGCGCCGACGCCTTCTGGCTAATCGTCCTCTACGGCGTTCCCGGCTTCGGTTACATCATCACCGCGACCTTCCTGCCGGTAATCGCGCGCCATGCGCTGCCGGGCTCCGCCTGGCCCGATCTGTTCTGGCCGATGTTCGGCGCGGCGCTGATGGTCGGCTCGCTGCTGGCGGCGCGCCTGCCGGTGCATTGGGACAATCGCAGCCTGCTGGCCGCCTGCTACGTGCTGCAAGCCTGTGGCATCGCGCTCGGCATCGTGTGGCCGACGGCGGGCGGCTTCTCGCTCGGCAGCATCCTGATCGGCTTGCCGTTCACCGCGATCACGCTGTTTGCGATGCGCGAAGCGCGGCGTCTGCGCGGCGACGACGCAGCCGGTCTGATGGGCTACGCGACGGCGGCCTATGGCATCGGTCAGATCGTCGGTCCGCTGGTTGCCGCGCCGATCGCCGAGCACACCGGTTCGTTCTCGCTTGCCTTGTGGCTGGCGACGGGTGCGTTGCTGCTGGGCGCGGCGGGTCTGGTCGTGGTGGCGCGTCGCCCGCGCGGACGAGGCCGTATGCCGGATTGCGGCTGCAATTAGCCGCACCGCAGCAGACGAGAACCCAATCGGCCACCGGCGCACTAGAATGACCGCTTTCCCGCCATCTCAGTGCGCCTGTCGCCGGGCGCGCCGCCAGCCATGCAACATTTCGCGTCCGACAACTATGCCGGCATCTGCCCCGAAGCGCTCGAGGCGCTGATCGCCGCCAACAACAGCGGTCACGAGCCGGCCTACGGCGACGACTCGTGGACCAACCAGGTGTGCGACCGTCTGCGCGACCTGTTCCAGACCGATTGCGAGGTGTTCTTCGTATTCAATGGCACGGCGGCCAATTCGCTGGCGCTGGCGTCGCTGTGTCAGTCGTATCACTCGGTGATCTGCCACGAACTGGCCCACATCGAAACCGACGAATGCGGCGGCCCCGAATTTTTCTCGGGTGGCTCGAAGCTGCTGACGGCGCCGGGCGTCGGCGGCAAGCTCACGCCGGATGCGATCGAAGCCATCGTCACGCGCCGCGCCGACATCCATTATCCGAAGCCCAAAGTCGTCACGTTGACGCAGTCGACGGAAGTCGGCACCGTCTATAGCGTCGAGGAAGTGCGCGCGATCGCGGCGATTGCCAAGCGCCGTCATCTGAAGGTGCATATGGACGGCGCGCGCTTCGCCAACGCGGTAGCCGCGCTCGATGTGCATCCCTCGGAGATCACGTGGCGCGCGGGTGTCGACGTGCTGTGCTTCGGCGGCACCAAGAACGGCTTGCCGGTCGGCGAAGCGGTGGTGTTTTTCGACCGCTCGCTCGCCGACGATTTTGCCTACCGTCTGAAGCAGGCCGGGCAGTTGGCGTCGAAGATGCGGTTCATCTCGGCGCCGTGGCTCGGCCTGCTCGATAACGATGTGTGGCTACGCAACGCGCGTCACGCGAATGCGATGGCCGAGTTGCTGCAAACGCGCTTGCAGGAAATTCCCGGCGTAAGCATCATGTTCCCGCGCGAATCGAACGCGGTCTTCGCACAGTTGCCGCCGCAAGCCGCCAAGGCGATGCGCGCACGCGGCTGGAAGTTCTACGAATTCATCGGCGCGGGCGGCTGCCGATTGATGTGCGCGTGGGATACGCAGCCGGAAACGGTCGAGCGTTTCACCGCCGAAGTGCGCGAGTTGTGCGCCGCCTGAGAGGCGGCCGAATGCGTGTGCCGCGGCGGGCTCGCGGTGCGTCCGACATAGACCATCACCCGACATAAGATCAGGAGACGTCCCCACGCCATGAGCGATTACCAATTTTGCCCACGCTGCGCCACGCCTCTCGTCGAGCGCGCCGATGTCGAACACGAAGGCGGACGCATTCGCCAGAGTTGCCCCGATCTCGCGTGCGGCTACGTACACTGGAACAATCCACTGCCGGTCGTGGCAGCGATCGTCGAATACGAAGGCAGGATTTTGCTGGCGCGCAATGCGGCATGGCCGGAGGGGATGTTCGCGCTGATCACCGGCTTCCTCGAAAACGGCGAGACACCGGAGGAGGGTATTGCGCGCGAAGTGCTCGAAGAAACTTCGCTGCATGCCGAGACAGTCGAGTTGGTAGGCGTGTACGAATTCATGCGCAAGAATGAACTGATCATCGCGTATCACGTGAAGGCGAACGGCACGATCGCGTTGTCGCCGGAACTGCTGGAGTATCGCTTGATCGAGCCGGCTAAATTGCGGCCATGGCGCGCGGGCACCGGGCAGGCGCTTGGCGAGTGGATGCGACGGCGCGGCTTGCCGTTTGAATTCGTCGAAAAGCCGGGGGAGTGAGCGGGCTGCGCGAGAGTTCATATATTTCGCCCATGCAACATCGTCGGCTCCCCCGGCTTTAAGTTGCCCACCTGCGGTAAGCGCGCCACCTCTGTTGGGGGGAGCTAACCACGCAGGATTGACTAGCCTCCACCATCTATCTTTTTCCGAATAGACCGATTTGTACGGATTCCCATCGATACGATACACACTGCTTTTAACCTTGATAGTTAGCCATCCGCTCGGATAGTCCTGATTTGGCAATAGCTGTAAGCCAATTGGGGATTGCGTCAGCGCGGGCGTTAAGTCCCATCCATAAGCTTCGGGAAAAGCCACGTTGCGAAGCTAACGGGGGACATGCCAGCGCGTTCATTACCCGCTTTCATGCGCTTGTAGGCCGCAGGATCCCCAATGCAGGCATAGCGCCATGCAAGATGCCGAAGTTTTATAGAACAATCTTTGGGAATATCCCGGACACGTTGGACACTCCGGTCGCAGCCTCATACGACAAGGAACTTCCATGTCCAATGTGAGTGACTAAGGAAGGAAATCGACTGTTTCATCGGACAAGAAATACTTTCCACTTCAAACAGGCCTCCGATTCACTAAGCTTCGGTAGACATCATGTTCTGCGATGCAATCAGCTTGGGCGGGGGATGACACCCGCAGATGCACAGAGCATCGCTAAGGGCTGCGTGTCGTCCATCCGATGCGGTCGTCACCTGGCGGGGGCCATCACACTGGATTTTGCCAGTCGTGTTGCAGGCCGGGCAGGACACGCTATCGCCCGCGTGTGCGACATCCTGTCCGCTCAGTTGAATCGTGGTTGCCGTAGCTTGGACCGCACCATTGGCTGTCGTCTTGTCGTCATGTCGCCTTTCAATATCAGATATCGTTGCATATTATTTGGAAGGCGAGTGCATGTCGTTCTAATGCTTCGCTAGGAAAAGTCGGCCATCGATGTAGCGATTTGTCATGTTGACTAGTTTGACTAACATAAACAGCATCGAGGTCTAAACTTTCCACCACCCGACGTAAGCATTGGTGGTTGTCTAAGCTAACCATCGCGCGTAGCTATTTGCATACTCCATCGATCAGTTTCGTTGTTTCGTATCGCTGTTGTAGCAGCTTCATTTTCAGATCCGCACCGAGCCACCCAGGCTGCGAGCTGGCATCATCTGCGACACCGTTGTCCATCTGGGCAGAACTATCAGTGTATTTCTTAACAAGAGCGGCGCAGGATGCTGATCGCTGCTTTTTGACCAGCGCATCGGTCTTCGAGGTGAGGGCATCGTTTGCCTCGTCGTAGCATTGTTGAAGAATCATGCCGCAGCCGGATTGGCACGTTAGGCGATCGTGCTCGGTTCGCTTCAGGCAATTTGAAAACTCTTGTGGGGCGTTCGGTTTTTGCGTGACTTGCCCAAAACAAACGGACGAAATGGAAATACAAAATACAGTCAATATTAGAGATTTCATAAAAAATTCTTCGTTTTATGTAGGTCGTGACAGATCAACCTGAACCCGAATAGGGGGTTTTGCTGTATCCACCGTTAGCATATTCGTTGTATAAATCCAATCGCTCAAGATGTGACGAGTGTAGTACGAGTAGGCAACCCGTTCAAAGTAGCCAAATCCACCGCCGTTCACTAGCTTATTTATGCGATCGATAACTGACGCTGAAAATTGCCTGTCAGCAACTCGATTGATATTCCTCGCCCCGGAGTGATGTTTCCACGCCCAGAAAAAACCGGCGCTATCGCAAGCATTCATTACATCAGAGGCGACGATATCTGGATCAAAGCGCGGAGCCCACCGCTTAGGAATACCTATCACACCTGTAATGTGGCCTTGTGCATCACGTGTCGTGGGATCGCTCCAGTAGTGCGTGCTGGCATGAGTTATCCGAGGATCAGAATAGGCGCCGGTCGCATCGCTGAATCTACGAAATTGCCCATATTTTTCATATGCATCCGCCCACGTCAGTTGCATCGCGCCACGCCCGTAGAACGCGGCGTAGTATTGTGCCATAGGGATATTCGGATTAGACGCACCTTGCCCATACTCGCGAAACGTCTTCCAGCGGTCCGTTTCGATAACAGTTTGAGCAAAGAAGAGTCCTAACCGCTGCGACGTCGCGTTAAGAGAATATTTTCTCAGTGTGCGGTTTAGCGCATTCTTTCTAGGACTGAGGCGGCTGCGCGCTTGCTCGGCGCTCAGTGCCGGGCCAACTGGCGTGCGCAATGGGCCGGATTGCGTGAGCGCGATGTGGGCAGGCATCATGTAAGCCAACTCGTCTTCGCTCAACCATCCACATCTTCTAAAGTGTCTGATAAAGGCAAAGGGATGGAAATGCCATACATTGGAATCGCCAAGACCGGCATCGCTCCACCATTGCAACGACTGAACGAACTGCATGTGCTTATCGTATTCATCGTCGTTGCCAAAAAATGGGCCGTCACGCCCGGGTGCCAAACCGTCCTTTTCTTTGAGCTTTGTGCAACGGGCATTGTTTGCTTTGTCCCATTCGTTAGGATATCGCACAACCAGTTTTTGCGACCAGTCGCGCACGTGTCGGTGTTCGGGGTCACGAAAATAGTCGGCGAGTTGCTGCCGCGAAGCATCACTGTTCTCGCCGTCATGCGACACCTTCAACACGTCGAGCAGATCATGCATGTCGCATTGACCGCTGTCAGCGAACAAGCCTCCGATTCCTTTCTGCCAGCCGATCCAGTGCGGAAAGTCGGCATCTGACAACACCTGTGACACAACATTGGAATCGGAAAGATCAATATAACCTTTCAGACCATCGGCGAACGTGACCAGTTGCCAGTTGTGTTTTTCACTTGCGGTTAGCTTGTCTCCGTCGGCCCCAAGGACTTTGCCGAACCGAAGCAGTTCGTATCCGGCACTGGGGCAGCTTGGATAGAGCGCTGTTGCAATTTCATACATCGCATATTCGTAGTCGGCGTCGGCTACACCTTCATCCGCTGTAAGCAGCGTTGGGGGTTTGTCCTGCTCTCCGTCCATCCAGGTAGTCGTGTATTTCGTTCCGTTCCTGAACGCAATCCGCACAAAGAGGTTTTTGCTTGCGGTGACATTGCCAGATTGTCCCGCTGGGCAACCATGCCCTCCGATTGTGTTTCCTGCCGGATGTGAGGCGACAACTGCTGACCCAGCCTTCACGATGAAGTAACTGTCGCCCCATGTGCCCTTCGTTCCAATTTCACTAGCGTTCTGGCTGTTCACGAAGAATCCGTTCAGGCCATCATTGGTTGCGAAGATCTCGAAGTGGATTACTCCGCCGGTCGAGTATGATTCGCCCGGAAAGCCAATAATATCTTTCCTATAGATCTTGGCGCCATTACCTAATTTTACGGACTGGCTCGAGTCTGCGATCGCTTTATGGACTTGATGGCGATCAATTCCTCGCGTCCGCATTTCATCCGTGTTCATCAGGTGCATATATAGCGAATAGAACACCACCTTGACGGGATTCTCGGTGCCACTGTCGCCTGAGATAGAGTCGGTCTCCGTCTCGTGCCTGATTAGCACGAAGCTGTTGTCGATCCGACCGGTAGCGTCATCTGGCCTCTCTTTTGTCAACTCGTTGTTGAGTCGATAGGCAACCAGCGTGCCGTCGGCGATCGCGCGGACCGGTTCGATTGTGGTTGGTGCGAGTATATGAATCCCGCCGTGCCATTCACGCTCACGGCTGGACGGATAGACCCCAGCATTCAACATCTCCAGATCAAGGATGCTTTTCTCATAGTCGTCATCGGATGCGTCTGCCCCACGCGCGGGCAGAAAAGGGTAGCTGATGATCATTTATCGTCTATTCAGAATGACCGTACCGGGAGGCCAGTTCGGACTTGTTGAAGGCAGGCAATGGATAAGGTGTCTGCGTCGGTCCATTGAAGCTATGCTGGCTACCTTTGACATCAATCTTGCCAGGTGCATGAATCTCGATGTTCCCGTCCTTGATGCGAATGTACGCACCGCCAGATGTCAGCAGGATTTCCTGCTTCGCGGCCGCTTCAATCTTTTCCGTTGCGGAAAGCAGTTTCACCGTCTTCTGTGCAGTCAGTTCGATGTTGTCCGAGTGGGCCTGAATTTCCACCTTGCCCTTGGCCGCAAAGAGTTTCATCCCTGCGTTTTGTACGAACAGACTAAGCTTTTCCGCAACGCTTGCGATCAGGGATTTACCGGTTGCGATATGCGTGCTCTGTCCGCTTACGAGGTTGGTCTGTGCATCGCTGGCGATGTGAATGGATTTCTGCGTGGACAGGGCAATGCCTGACGGACTACCGAACAGCATGACTGGTTCCTTGAACCCATTCGCGTTCCCGGTCCCACCACCCGCCGTGTTTCCCCCTGACGATGAGCCAGACACGCTGTTCTGTGTAGCGTCCGTGTATGACTTCAGCGAGTCGTAGCCATCCTTGAGACTTTCTGCCTGATGCGTCGTGCTGGCGGTCGACATTGCTTCCAGCACGCTTTCCGAATTCACTAACTGCGAGGTCGCTTGCCGTGCATCCAGCGGCTGACTGGTCGCCGGATAGGTGGTGACATACAAGCCTTGGCCCGCACGCACTGCACCGTAAGCGTCGGACTTCAGGTCAAAGCCACTGCCCAGAAAGCTGCCTCGGTTGTTCCCGGTCTGATCAATCAGGTAACCCAGATGCAGATGTGCGTTCGTGCTCGTTGAATAAAGCTGAACACGGTTCTGGCCCGTCGAGTCGTCCATTACCATCTGGTTGTAGCCGCTGCCCTGATATTCCCTCGACTTGTAGCCCGAGAGCAGGCCGTTGGAATGCCAGTCGGGTTGCGTTTGGCCGTTGTAGACGCGGCCCGTGACCAACGGCCTATCGCAATCGCCGTCTGCCCAACTGATCAATACTTCTTCACCGACTCTCGGAACATGCAC
>NZ_CAAJGL010000034.1 GCF_900996225.1 Paraburkholderia sp. BCC1884
TGATCCGCAAGGCCGACCAGGCGATCGCGGAAGTCAGCGTCGATCGCGGCGCCTACGCGGCCTTCCTGGCCGGAGGCTCGCCCACCGCGGCCGATGCCTCGCTGACCATGCGCATGCGCCCGACCTACGCGGCCTCCGCCATCGACTGGTCCACGAAGACCGGCCGCCACAGCCTGGTGCGCTTCGAGATCGCGCCGGTCACCCGCTATCTGTACGGCACCGACTACGGCAACTTCGACTATTCGGTGGGCGCCGAACTGCGCGCCTTCGTGCCGCTCTGGCGCGGTGCCGAGTTCTACGCGAGCGCGATCGCGCCGATCGCCAACAGCCGCAACATGGACGACGGCCGTTTCTACAGCGCCTACCGGCTGCGCGGCGGCATCGCCGACGCGGCGCTGGCGCAGAGCTTCTGGATCGCGCCGCGCGTGTTCAACGTCACCTCGG
>NZ_CAAJGL010000035.1 GCF_900996225.1 Paraburkholderia sp. BCC1884
CTTCCCCGACTGTTTCCCATTCCCGGTCTCGAGAGGCATCCATGAACATCATCACCCTGAGCGCGCTGCCGGCCGGCATGCTGTTCGCACTCGTGACGTCGATCACGCCAGGCCCGAACAACACCATGCTGCTGGCATCCGGCGTCAATTTCGGCTTCCGTCGCACGCTGCCGCACATGGTCGGCATCAGCACGGGGGTGGCGATCATGATGGTGGCGGTGGGTTTCGGCCTGGGCGAGGCCTTCGCGCAACTGCCCTTGCTCTACACGGTGCTCGAGGTCGCCAGCATCGCCTATCTGCTCTACCTGGCCTGGAAGATCGGCACCTCGGGCCAGGTGAACGCCAACCAGGGCAAGTCGCGCCCGCTGACCTGCGTCGAGGCCGCGCTGTTCCAGCTCGTTAACCTGAAGGCCTGGATGATGGTGCTGACCGCCGCCACCAC
>NZ_CAAJGL010000036.1 GCF_900996225.1 Paraburkholderia sp. BCC1884
ATTGCCCTCGAAGGACTTCGTCAGGCCGACCAGGTTCACGCCCTGGTGCGCGAGACGGCGGAAATCGACGGTATGGCCGCCGCGCGCGCCGCTCACGGCGATCGTCACATGCTCGCGGCCCGGCACGGCCGCCTCGGCGTCCCAATTGCCGAGCACGCCGAGCCACCAGCAGAAGTCACGGTTGCGATAGGCGCGCGGCGGTCGATCGTGCGGGCCGACCGACAGGTAGACGTCGCGGCCGGCGCGCTGCAGTTCGTCGGCGATCTGCACGCCCGAGGAGCCGGCGCCCACCACCACCACGCGGCTCGCCTCGATGGTGCCGTCGCTGGTCTCGACCGTGAAGCCGGGGTGGCCCACGTTGCGCACCACCTTGATCACCTCCACGCCGGTGCGGATCGGCGCCTGGAATTTCTTCGCATAGGCCTCGAAATAGTCGGCCACG
>NZ_CAAJGL010000037.1 GCF_900996225.1 Paraburkholderia sp. BCC1884
GGCCAGGTCGGCACCCGAGAAGCCCGGCGTGCCGCGCGCCAGCACGGCCGCGTCGACGTCGTTGGAGATCGGTACCTTGCGCAGGTGCACGCGCATGATCTGCTCGCGGCCGCGGATGTCGGGCAGGCCGACATAGACCTGGCGGTCGAAACGGCCCGGGCGCAGCAGCGCCTTGTCGAGCACGTCGGAACGGTTGGTGGCGGCGATCACGATCACGCCCGAGTTGGCCTCGAAGCCGTCCATCTCGACCAGCATCTGGTTCAGCGTCTGTTCGCGCTCGTCGTTGCCGCCGCCCATGCCGGCGCCGCGATGGCGACCGACCGCGTCGATTTCATCGATGAACACGATGCAGGGTGCGTGCTTCTTGGCCTGCTCGAACATGTCGCGCACGCGGGCCGCGCCCACGCCGACGAACATTTCGACGAAGTCCGAACCCG
>NZ_CAAJGL010000038.1 GCF_900996225.1 Paraburkholderia sp. BCC1884
CGCGGTAGACGTCCATGATGCCGGCCACGCCGAGCACCGAATCGGGGCGGAATGTGAGCGGATCGAGGAAGGCGTCGTCCAGGCGACGCTAGAGCACGTCGATCGGCCGGAAGCCTTCGGTGGTGCGCATCGCCACCCGGCCGTCGATCACCTGCAGGTCGCTGCCCTCCACCAGGTGCACGCCCATCTGGTCGGCCAGGAAGGCGTGCTCGTAGTAGGCCGAGTTGTGGATGCCCGGCGTGAGCACCGCCACGGTCGGGTTGTCGGCATTGCCGCCGGGCGGGCAGACCGCGGCCAGCGACTGGCGCAGCAGTTGCGGGTAGGTCTCGACCGGCCGCACCCTGACGCGCTGGAACAGCTCGGGGAACAGCTGCATCATGGTTTCGCAGATCTCGAGCATGTACGACACGCCCGACGGCGTGCGCGCGTTGTCCTCG
>NZ_CAAJGL010000039.1 GCF_900996225.1 Paraburkholderia sp. BCC1884
CGCGCTCGACCAGGCGCTGGCCACCGCCGAGGTGGCCAGCAACGCGGCAGCACGCATGCCTGACGATCGCTTGACCCGCCGCGCCTCGCCGCTTGCGGATTTGCCCTCGGCCGTGGTCGTCTCGGCGACGGCCATCACCATACCCCGAAGCCTGGAATACACCAGGCGATGCGCATTCTTGTTCATTCTCTTCGACGTGGCCTGCGTCCATTTCGTTAGTTATGGGACGCGAGCTTACCGAAGCGATGAAAGATAACTGTCAACAATTGCCAAGTTCTTGACTCAAACGACTCAAGTCCTGAATTTCAGATGAATCTGATTGCTTTGCGCCTAGGCGCTCTTGATCTGCTTGGATACTTGCGTGAGTCCCGGCGGCCAGTTGCTTCCAGCATGCTCCTTGCGTCGTCGCACCCGCCTGAAGCCCACACGCCCGT
>NZ_CAAJGL010000040.1 GCF_900996225.1 Paraburkholderia sp. BCC1884
GGCGCCAGCACGCGCAGCTCGTGCGACTCGCCCACCGGCGCGAAATGCGTGACCGTCCCGAGCCCGTCCACATGGCCCGACACGATATGCCCGCCCAGCCGGTCGTGCGCGCGCAGCGCCTTCTCGAGATTGCCCTCGCCCGGCTCGCTCAGGCCGACCGTCTTGTTCAGGCTCTCGCGCGATACGTCGACGGTGAAGGTTTCGGCGGTGGTCTCGATCGCCGTCATGCAGGCGCCCTGGATCGCGATGCTGTCGCCGAGCGCGACATCGCCCAGGTCGAGCCCGCCGGCGCGGCGGCGAAGCGCGCGAGAATGCGCAGCTCGTCGCCGATCCGGTCGATGGTATGGAATTGCAGGCGCGTGCGCTGTTCCAGCGTGGCCGGCGCGGCGAGATTGAACATGCCGGCCGCGTTGTCGCCGAGCAGGGTCGGCGC
>NZ_CAAJGL010000041.1 GCF_900996225.1 Paraburkholderia sp. BCC1884
TCCACATGGACTACTACTCGTTCTCGGTATTCCAGCGCCAGCCCACGCCGTTCCTCACCACGCTGCATGGGCGCCTGGACCTGCTCGAGCAGCAGCCGGTGTTCGATCTGTTCAATACCGCGCCGGTGGTCTCGATCTCGAATTCGCAGCGCCAGCCTCTGCCGCGCGCCAACTGGCTGACCGCGGTACTGCACGGACTGCCCGACACGCTCTACACGCCGCAGCCGGTGGAGCAGCGCTACCTCGCCTTCCTGGGCCGGATCTCGCCGGAAAAGCGTGTCGATCGCGCGATCCGGATCGCCGAGCGTTGCGGCCTGCCGATTCGCATCGCCGCCAAGATCGACGCGGCCGACGAAGAGTATTTCGAGCGCCGCATCAAGCCGCTGTTCGCGCTACCGCACGTGGAGTTCATCGGCGAGATCGCCGATGAGC
>NZ_CAAJGL010000042.1 GCF_900996225.1 Paraburkholderia sp. BCC1884
TGTACCTGATCACGGGCGGCGCGGGTGGCTTGGGGCGCTTGTTCGCCCGGCATCTGGCGCGGCGCTGCCACGCGCGCCTGGCGCTGGTCGGGCGCCGCGTGCGGGATGGCGAGATCGACGCGCTGCTCGACGAGTTGCGCGCGCATGGCGCGACGGACGCGGCGTATTTCCCGGCCGAGGTGGCCGACGAGGATGCGCTGCGCGGGGTGGTGGAGACGATTCGCACGCGCTGGGGCGGGCTGCACGGCGTGCTGCACGCGGCGGGCGTGGCCACGCGAGGCACGCTGGAGGATCGCAGGCCAGAGGACGTGGAGGCGGTGATATCGCCGAAGGTGGCGGGAACGCAGGCGCTGGACGCGGCGACGGCGGATGAGGCGCTGGATTTCTTCTGTTGCTTCTCGTCGTCGGCGGCGGTGCTGGGCGACAGCGGTG
>NZ_CAAJGL010000043.1 GCF_900996225.1 Paraburkholderia sp. BCC1884
AATCAATCTCATCGTTCTCGTTCGCATTATCGAATCGACGCAGGTATTCCCGCCAAACCCGTGCGCCGCCCTGCCATCAAGCCGACACGCGGCCGCCACACACTGCCCGCTCCTTCCGCCTGTCGCCCGCGCGCCTCCCGCCATGCTCCCCCTGCTTCTCGCCGCCTTCTACGAAACCGCCCGCCAGGGCAGCGTGACCGCCGCGGCCAGGCGGCTCGACATGAGCCAGCCCACCATCACCTCGCGAATCCAGCAGCTCGAGCGCCATTACGGGGTCGAGCTGTTCCATCGGCGCGGCAACCGGCTCGACCTCAGCGACGCGGGCGCCTCGCTGATGCCGCTGGTCGGCCCGTTTTCCCACGCGACCGAGCGCGACGGCTGGATCTTCGTGACGGGGCAGATGCCGACCTGGCCCGAGGACGACGAGGCGC
>NZ_CAAJGL010000044.1 GCF_900996225.1 Paraburkholderia sp. BCC1884
CTGATGACCATAGCGAGTCGGTACCACCCCTTCCCATCCCGAACAGGACCGTGAAACGACTCCACGCCGATGATAGTGCGGATTCCCGTGTGAAAGTAGGTAATCGTCAGGCTCCCAAGCAGCAAGCACAAACCCCACCCCTTCAAGGTGGGGTTTTTGCGTTTAACAGCGGCAGAAAAATGCCATATAAGTGAGAGCTGTGAGTTTGGGGCTGTCAAGCAAGTCTTGACAATGAGCGTCTGTTCCCTCATAATCGTCAGTTCTCTGCGGAGGGGTGCCCGAGTGGCTAAAGGGGGCAGACTGTAAATCTGTTGGCTTACGCCTACGTTGGTTCGAATCCAACCTCCTCCACCAGAATGCAGGTTGTAGCTGTTGTTGGGAATCCAGAAGTTCTTGCGGGTGTAGCTCAATGGTAGAGCAGAAGCCTTCCAAGCTTACGACGAGGGTTCGATTCCCTTCACCCGCTCCAGCAACACGAAAGTAGCGCCCATGTGGCTCAGTGGTAGAGCACTCCCTTGGTAAGGGAGAGGTCGGCAGTTCGATCCTGCCCATGGGCACCAGAAGTACTCGGTGATTGTTTGCGCGCGGCGCAACGTACGGATAAATCCTCTTAGGAGTCGAAAATGGCCAAGGGTAAGTTTGAGCGGACCAAGCCGCACGTGAACGTCGGCACGATCGGTCACGTTGACCACGGCAAGACCACGCTGACGGCAGCGATCACGACGGTTCTGACCAAGAAGTTTGGTGGCGAAGCGAAGGCATATGACCAGATCGACGCGGCGCCGGAAGAAAAGGCACGTGGTATCACGATCAACACGGCGCACGTCGAGTACGAAACGGCTAACCGCCACTACGCACACGTCGACTGCCCGGGCCACGCTGACTATGTGAAGAACATGATCACGGGTGCAGCGCAGATGGACGGCGCGATCCTGGTGTGTTCGGCTGCAGACGGCCCGATGCCGCAAACGCGTGAGCACATCCTGCTGGCGCGTCAGGTTGGCGTTCCGTACATCATCGTGTTCCTGAACAAGTGCGACATGGTGGACGACGCTGAGCTGCTGGAGCTCGTCGAGATGGAAGTCCGCGAACTTCTGTCGAAGTACGACTTCCCGGGCGACGACACGCCGATCATCAAGGGTTCGGCCAAGCTGGCGCTGGAAGGCGACACGGGCGAGCTGGGCGAAGTGGCAATCATGAACCTGGCCGATGCACTGGACACGTACATCCCGACGCCGGAGCGCGCAGTTGACGGTGCGTTCCTGATGCCGGTGGAAGACGTGTTCTCGATCTCGGGTCGTGGCACGGTGGTGACGGGTCGCGTTGAGCGCGGCATCGTGAAGGTCGGCGAAGAAATCGAAATCGTCGGTATCAAGCCGACGGTGAAGACGACCTGCACGGGCGTGGAAATGTTCCGCAAGCTGCTCGACCAGGGTCAGGCGGGCGACAACGTTGGTATCCTGCTGCGCGGCACGAAGCGTGAAGACGTGGAGCGTGGTCAGGTTCTGGCGAAGCCGGGCTCGATCAACCCGCACACGCATTTCACGGCTGAAGTGTACGTGCTGAGCAAGGACGAAGGCGGCCGCCACACGCCGTTCTTCAACAACTATCGTCCGCAGTTCTACTTCCGTACGACGGATGTGACGGGCTCGATCGAGTTGCCGAAAGACAAGGAAATGGTCATGCCGGGCGACAACGTGTCGATCACGGTGAAGCTGATCAACCCGATCGCGATGGAAGAAGGCCTGCGTTTCGCTATCCGCGAAGGCGGTCGTACGGTCGGCGCCGGTGTGGTTGCCAAGATTCTCGAGTAACGCCAGATAGTTCTCGTTGATCAGTGGTTTCGGGGTTGGCGATGTCGTCAGCCCCAAATGGTTTAGGGGTATAGCTCAACTGGCAGAGCGTCGGTCTCCAAAACCGAAGGTTGGGGGTTCGATTCCCTCTGCCCCTGCCAACTCTCGCGTCGTATGTGACGCTTCGTTAAGGTGTTATGGCGAATCCTTCCGTCGAAACTGTAAATACATCCGGCGACAAGCTGATGCTCGTCGCGGGCGTATTCTTGGTCTTGGCCGGGTTCGTGGGGTTCTTCTGGCTCGGTGGCCAGGAATGGTACGTCCGCGGAGCTGCCTTGGCTGTTGGTGCGATCGCGGGTGTTGCAGTCGGTCTTCTCTCCGCGCCTGGCAAGGGTTTCATCGCTTTCGCCAAAGATTCTTATAAGGAAGTCCGTAAGGTTGTCTGGCCGACTCGCAAAGAGGCAACGCAGACAACGCTTGTAGTGTTCGGCTTCGTCTTCGTCATGGCAATCTTTCTTTGGGTTAGCGACAAATCCATCGAATGGGCGATTTTCTCGGTGATTCTGGGTTGGAAATGATATGAGCGACATTCCGGTATCTCCGAGCGGCAAGCGTTGGTACGTGGTGCACGCCTACTCCGGCATGGAGAAGAGCGTGCAACGTGCGCTTCAGGAGCGCATCGATCGTGCTGGCATGCAAGATCAATTTGGTCAAATCCTCGTCCCGACCGAAGAAGTGGTTGAGGTGAAAGGCGGTCACAAATCAGTGACTGAGCGTCGTTTCTTCCCCGGTTATGTGCTGGTGGAGATGGAAATGACGGACGAAACGTGGCACCTCGTGAAAAACACGGCAAAGGTGACGGGTTTTGTGGGTGGTGCACGCAATCGTCCTAGCCCGATTTCTCCGCGAGAAGTCGAAAAGATCATGTCGCAAATGCAGGAAGGCGTGGAAAAACCGCGTCCGAAGACCCTGTTTGAAGTGGGCGAGATGGTGCGGGTGAAGGATGGTCCGTTCACGGATTTCAACGGCAGCGTCGAAGAAGTGAATTACGAAAAATCACGCGTGCGCGTTTCCGTTACAATCTTCGGCCGCGCAACGCCGGTCGAGCTTGAGTTCGGTCAAGTCGAAAAGCTGTAGACAGAATTCTACGGAGCGCATCATTCGGTGCGTTTCGTATTTCGCGCTTATGGTCCGCGTAATGGCCGTTGAGGAGCGTAAGTAGCCAGTTTTTTGGGTGAACGCGCGCTACTACTCACTGAATGACTGCACGTATCGCTGCGTCGTTCCAAAGAGGTTTCCAATATGGCAAAGAAAATCATTGGCTTTATTAAGCTGCAGATTCCTGCAGGTAAAGCCAACCCGTCGCCGCCGGTCGGTCCGGCATTGGGCCAGCGCGGCCTGAACATCATGGAGTTCTGCAAGGCGTTCAACGCGCAGACTCAAGCCATGGAGCCGGGTCTGCCGATTCCGGTCGTGATCACCGCGTTTGCTGACAAGAGCTTCACGTTCGTTCTGAAGACGCCGCCGGCTACGGTTCTGATCAAGAAGGCAGCCAAAATCGACAAGGGTTCGAGCAAGCCGCATACCGATAAGGTCGGTAAGATCACCCGCGCTCAGGCTGAAGACATCGCCAAGGCCAAGATGCCCGATCTGACGGCAGCTGATCTGGACGCAGCGGTTCGTACGATCGCTGGCAGCGCCCGCTCGATGGGCATCACCGTGGAGGGCGTGTAAATGGCTAAGCTTTCGAAGCGTCTGCAAGCATTTGCAGCCAAGGTTGACGGTCAAAAGCTGTACGCGATCGACGAAGCTCTGTCGCTCGTGAAGGAATGTGCAAGCGCGAAGTTCGATGAATCGATCGACGTCGCAGTGCAGCTCGGCATTGACGCGAAGAAGTCGGACCAAGTGGTTCGTGGTTCCGTCGTGCTGCCCGCTGGTACTGGCAAGTCGGTCCGTGTCGCAGTGTTTGCGCAAGGTGAAAAGGCTGAGCAAGCACGTGCAGCCGGCGCTGAAATCGTCGGCATGGAAGACTTGGCTGAACAAGTCAAGGCCGGCAAGCTGGATTTCGACATCGTGATTGCTTCGCCGGACACGATGCGCGTCGTCGGTACGCTTGGCCAGATCCTTGGCCCACGCGGCTTGATGCCGAACCCGAAGGTCGGTACCGTTACGCCGGACGTCGCTACGGCAGTGAAGAACGCCAAGGCTGGTCAGGTGCAATTCCGTGTCGACAAGGCCGGTATCATCCACGCCACGATCGGCCGCGCTTCGTTCGAGTCGACGGCTCTGCGTAGCAACCTGAATGCTCTGGTCGACGCGCTGCAAAAAGCGAAGCCGGCAACGAGCAAGGGTGTGTACCTGCGCAAAGTTGCGCTGTCGAGCACGATGGGTGTTGGCGTTCGCGTCGACCAGACATCGATCGCAGCACAGTAAGTTTTCATCGTCTCGACGGAAGTCGAGGCGGTTTTATGGGCTTTGGGCGGTTGTGTCGTGGCTGTTTGCACGGCGCAGCCGGTTGTCAAAGACCGTTGGCGGGCACGCATCAGGTAGGCGAGTCCTTAATGTAAAGCCAACGCAGATGGCGAACCCGAAAAGGTTTTGTAGTGATGAAGCTGTTTGGTGGTTGCAGCAATGCAAACATTAAGTGGTCGAAATACTCCTGACTGGTCGGACGCCGTTATTGAACGCGGTACACAAGGCGCACGCTGCGTGTATCGAATCTGGAGGTTAACCGTGCCACTTAACAAAGAAAGCAAGCAGGCCGTCGTCGCTGAGGTTGCCGCGCAAGTCGCGAAAGCCCAGACCGTGGTTCTGGCTGAGTATCGTGGAATCGCGGTTGGCGATCTGACCAAGCTGCGCGCGAAAGCGCGTGAGCAACAGGTTTACCTTCGCGTGTTGAAGAACACGTTGGCGCGCCGCGCTGTCGAAGGTACCCCGTTTGCTTCGCTGGCAGAGCAGATGACTGGTCCGCTGATCTACGGCATCTCGGAAGATGCAATTGCTGCTGCTAAGGTCGTCAACGACTTCGGCAAAACCAATGACAAGTTGATCATCAAGGCTGGTTCCTACGAAGGCAAGGTGATGGACAAGGCTGGCGTGCAAGCGCTGGCAAGCATCCCGAGCCGCGAAGAACTGCTCTCCAAGCTGTTGTACGTTATGCAAGCACCTGTTTCTGGCTTCGCGCGGGCTTTGGCCGCGCTGGCTGAAAAGAAACAAGGCGAAGAAACCGCTGCGTAACGCACATCAGTCGAGCGTGATTGATCGCTGGCTGTATCCGAATTCAATTTAGGAGTATTTCAAATGGCAATCGCAAAAGATGACATCCTCGAGGCAGTAAGCTCGATGTCGGTTCTGGAACTGAACGAGCTGGTTAAGGCGTTCGAAGAAAAGTTTGGCGTGTCGGCAGCTGCTGTTGCAGTGGCAGGCCCGGCTGGCGGCGCTGCAGCCGTTGCTGAAGAGCAAACCGAATTCACGGTCAACCTGACGGAAGTCGGCGCGAACAAGGTTTCGGTCATTAAGGCAGTTCGCGAACTGACGGGTCTTGGCCTGAAGGAAGCGAAGGATCTCGTCGACGGTGCACCGAAGCCTGTGAAGGAAGCGGTACCGAAGGCAGCTGCTGAAGAAGCCAAGAAGAAGCTGGAAGAAGCCGGCGCGAAAGCTGAAATCAAGTAAGTTTCAGCGCGTTGTGCGAAGGCTGGCGGTTTTCCACCGCCGGCCTTTTTGTGCTTTGTGGGAAGCGCGTTTTTGCAGAGTTGTATCGGCAGAAACGTGACTCCCAGAAGCCAAAGAAAATCGCCATTCGGCAACATTGACCGGCGTTTCTCTTTGTCTTCTGAAGCGACTGCAGAAGGCAAGTTTGGTCGGGTAGCGGGCAACATAGGCATCCGCTGCCGTCAGCCAGCGGTTGGTAGCGGCCAACCACCAAGCTTCTAGGCTCGTTCAGGCCATCGGACGGCCATCGGGTCTCAGTCGGTGAACACTCGGGTTGTCTCATCAAGGTATCCTGCCTCGACAACAATGCCCGCCGTGATTCGGAGATCGTATGCAATATTCCTTCACCGAGAAGAAGCGTATTCGCAAGAGTTTTGCGAAACGCCCCATCGTTCACCAAGTACCTTTCCTGCTGGCTACCCAGCTTGAATCATTCAGCACGTTTCTGCAAGCAGACACGTCGCCCACGCAACGCAAGCCGGAAGGCCTGCAAGCTGCGTTTACTTCCGTTTTTCCGATTGTTTCGCATAACGGGTTCGCTCGTCTAGAGTTCGTCAGCTACATGCTGTCGCCGCCGGCATTCAACATCAAGGAATGTCAGCAGCGCGGTTTGACGTACTGCTCGGCACTACGCGCGAAAGTGCGCCTGGTGCTGCTCGACAAGGAATCGCCGAGCAAGCCGGTCGTCAAGGAAGTGAAGGAACAGGAAGTCTACATGGGCGAAATTCCGCTCATGACGCCGACCGGTTCGTTCGTCATCAACGGCACGGAACGTGTGATTGTTTCGCAGTTGCACCGTTCACCTGGCGTTTTCTTCGAACACGACAAGGGCAAGACGCACAGTTCGGGCAAGCTCCTGTTCTCGGCACGTATCATTCCTTACCGCGGTTCGTGGCTCGATTTCGAGTTCGACCCGAAGGACGTGCTGTACTTCCGCGTCGACCGTCGCCGCAAGATGCCGGTCACGATCCTGCTGAAGGCCATCGGCCTCACGCCGGAACAGATCCTCGCCAACTTCTTCGTGTTCGACAATTTCACACTGATGCCGGAAGGCGCGCAGATGGAATTCGTGCCGGAGCGTCTGCGTGGCGAAGTCGCACGTTTCGACATCACGGACCGTGACGGCAACGTGATCGTCCAGAAGGACAAGCGGATCAACGCGAAGCACATTCGCGATCTCGACAACGCGAAGACCAAGTTCATCTCGGTCCCGGAAGACTATTTGCTCGGCCGCGTGCTGGCGAAGAACGTCGTCGACGGCGACACGGGTGAAGTCATCGCTAACGCGAACGACGAAATCACGGAAACGGTCCTCGAGAAGCTCCGCGAATCGAAGATCAAAGACATTCAGACGCTCTACACGAACGATCTGGATCAAGGTCCGTACATCTCGTCGACGCTGCGTATCGACGAAACCGCGGACAAGATGGCTGCACGCATCGCGATCTATCGCATGATGCGTCCGGGCGAACCGCCGACCGAAGAAGCGGTCGAGGCACTGTTCAACCGCCTGTTCTACAGCGAAGACGCATACGACCTGTCCAAGGTGGGTCGCATGAAGTTCAATCGTCGCGTGGGTCGCGACGAGATCATCGGACCGATGACGCTGCAAGACGACGACATCCTCGCAACGATCAAGATCCTGGTCGAGCTGCGTAACGGCAAGGGCGAAGTGGACGACATCGACCACTTGGGCAATCGTCGTGTGCGTTGCGTCGGCGAACTGGCGGAAAACCAGTTCCGCGCAGGTCTCGTGCGAGTCGAACGTGCTGTGAAGGAACGTCTGGGTCAGGCTGAAAGCGAAAACCTGATGCCGCACGACCTGATCAACTCGAAGCCGATTTCGTCGGCGATTCGCGAGTTCTTCGGCTCGTCGCAGCTGTCGCAGTTTATGGACCAGACCAACCCGCTGTCGGAAATCACCCACAAGCGCCGTGTTTCGGCACTTGGCCCGGGCGGTTTGACGCGTGAGCGCGCTGGCTTTGAAGTCCGCGACGTGCACCCGACCCACTACGGCCGTGTGTGCCCGATTGAAACGCCGGAAGGTCCGAACATTGGCCTGATCAATTCGCTGGCTCTGTACGCTCACCTGAATGAATACGGCTTCCTCGAAACGCCGTATCGCAAGGTTGTGGACAGCAAGGTCACGGATCAGATCGATTATTTGTCGGCGATCGAAGAAGGCCGTTACGTGATCGCTCAGGCGAACGCGGCGGTGGCTGCCGACGGCTCGCTGACCGACGAACTGGTGTCGTCGCGTGAAGCTGGCGAAACGCTGATGGTCACGCCGGACCGCATCCAGTACATGGACGTGGCGCCGTCGCAGATCGTCTCCGTGGCTGCTTCGCTGATTCCGTTCCTGGAGCACGATGACGCGAACCGCGCATTGATGGGTTCGAACATGCAGCGTCAGGCTGTGCCGTGTCTGCGTCCTGAAAAGGCCGTGGTCGGTACGGGTATCGAACGCACGGTGGCAGTCGACTCGGGTACGACGGTTCAGGCATTCCGCGGTGGCGTGGTCGATTACGTCGACGCAGGCCGTATGGTGATTCGCGTGAACGACGATGAAGCCGTTGCTGGCGACGTCGGCGTGGACATCTACAACCTGATCAAGTACACGCGTTCGAATCAGAACACGAACATCAACCAGCGCCCGATCGTGAAGGTCGGCGACATCGTGTCGCGTGGCGACGTGCTGGCTGACGGTGCATCGACCGATCTCGGCGAACTGGCTCTCGGTCAGAACATGCTGGTCGCGTTCATGCCGTGGAACGGCTACAACTTCGAAGATTCGATCCTGATCTCGGAGAAGGTGGTTGCTGACGACCGTTACACGTCGATCCACATCGAAGAACTGAACGTCGTAGCTCGCGATACGAAGCTCGGACCGGAAGAAATCACGCGCGACATCTCGAACCTGGCCGAAGTGCAACTTGGCCGTCTCGACGAGTCGGGCATCGTCTACATCGGCGCGGAAGTCGAAGCGGGCGACGTGATGGTCGGCAAAGTTACGCCGAAGGGTGAAACCCAGCTGACGCCGGAAGAAAAGCTGCTGCGCGCGATCTTCGGCGAGAAGGCTTCGGACGTGAAGGACACGTCGCTGCGCGTGCCGTCGGGCATGAGCGGCACGGTCATCGACGTGCAAGTGTTCACGCGTGAAGGCATTCAGCGCGATAAGCGTGCGCAACAGATCATCGACGATGAACTGAAGCGTTATCGCCTCGACCTGAACGACCAGTTGCGCATCGTGGAAGGCGACGCGTTCCAGCGTCTCGCACGTATGCTGAGCGGCAAGGTCGCGAACGGCGGTCCGAAGAAGCTCGCGAAGGGCACCAAGATCGACCAGGCTTACCTGGAAGATCTGGATCATTACCACTGGTTCGACATCCGCCTCGCGGACGAAGAAGCAGCGGCACAGCTCGAAGCCATCAAGGACTCGATCGAACAGAAGCGTCACCAGTTCGATCTGGCGTTCGAAGAAAAGCGCAAGAAGCTCACGCAAGGCGACGAATTGCCGCCGGGCGTGCTGAAGATGGTCAAGGTGTATCTGGCAGTCAAGCGTCGTCTGCAGCCGGGCGACAAGATGGCCGGCCGTCACGGTAACAAGGGTGTGGTGTCGAAGATCGTTCCGATCGAAGACATGCCGTACATGGCTGATGGCCGTCCGGCCGACGTCGTGCTGAACCCGCTGGGCGTTCCGTCGCGGATGAACGTGGGTCAGGTTCTCGAAGTGCATCTGGGTTGGGCCGCGAAGGGTCTCGGCTGGCGTATCGGCGAAATGCTGCAGCGTCAGGCGAAGATTGCTGAACTGCGCGAATTCCTGACCAAGATCTACAACGAGTCGGGCCGCGCTGAAGAGCTGGACAGCTTCACCGACGACGAAATCGTCGAACTGGCAAAGAACCTGCGCGAAGGCGTGCCGTTCGCTACGCCGGTGTTCGACGGTGCGACGGAAGAAGAAATGTCGCGCGCGCTGGATCTGGCATTCCCGGACGACATCGCGAAGAACCTCGGCATGACGCCGTCGAAGAATCAGGTTCGTCTGTACGACGGCCGCACGGGCGAGATGTTCGAACGTACGGTGACGGTCGGCTACATGCACTACCTGAAACTGCACCACTTGGTCGACGACAAGATGCACGCGCGTTCCACGGGCCCGTACTCGCTCGTGACGCAGCAGCCGTTGGGCGGTAAGGCGCAATTCGGTGGCCAGCGTTTCGGTGAAATGGAAGTGTGGGCGCTCGAAGCGTACGGCGCATCGTACGTGCTGCAGGAAATGCTGACGGTGAAGTCGGATGACGTGGCAGGCCGGACCAAGGTGTATGAGAACCTGGTCAAGGGCGATCACGTGATCGATGCAGGCATGCCGGAATCCTTCAATGTGTTGGTGAAGGAAATCCGCTCGCTCGGTATCGACATCGACCTCGACCGCAACTAATCGGACTACGGAGAGAAGGCAATGAAAGCTCTGCTCGATCTATTCAAGCAAGTCCAACAACCCGAAGTTTTTGACGCGATCAAGATCGGTCTGGCTTCGCCAGACAAGATCCGTTCGTGGTCGTTCGGCGAAGTGAAGAAGCCGGAAACCATCAACTACCGGACATTCAAGCCGGAACGCGATGGTCTGTTCTGCGCGAAGATCTTCGGGCCGATCAAAGACTACGAATGTCTGTGCGGCAAGTACAAGCGCCTGAAGCACCGTGGCGTGATCTGCGAGAAGTGCGGCGTGGAAGTCACGCTGGCGAAGGTGCGTCGCGAACGGATGGGCCACATCGAACTGGCCTCGCCGGTTGCGCACATCTGGTTCCTGAAGTCGCTGCCGTCGCGTCTGGGCATGGTGCTCGACATGACGCTGCGCGACATCGAACGCGTGCTGTACTTCGAAGCGTACGTGGTGATCGATCCGGGCATGACGCCGCTGAAAGCGCGGCAGATCATGACCGAAGAGGATTACTACAACAAGGTCGAAGAGTACGGTGACGAATTCCGTGCCGAGATGGGCGCGGAAGGCGTTCGCGAACTGCTGCGCGCGATCAACATCGACGAACAGGTCGAGATGCTGCGCACCGAACTCAAGAACACGGGCTCGGAAGCGAAGATCAAGAAGTACGCGAAGCGCCTGAAGGTGCTCGAGGCTTTCCAACGTTCGGGCATCAAGCCTGACTGGATGGTGCTCGAAGTGCTGCCGGTGCTGCCGCCGGAACTGCGTCCGCTGGTGCCGCTCGACGGCGGCCGTTTCGCGACGTCGGACCTGAACGACCTGTATCGCCGCGTGATCAACCGTAACAACCGGTTGAAGCGTCTGCTCGAACTGAAGGCTCCTGAAATCATCGTCCGCAACGAAAAGCGGATGCTGCAGGAAGCCGTCGATTCGTTGCTCGACAACGGTCGTCGCGGTAAGGCCATGACTGGCGCGAACAAGCGCCCGCTGAAGTCGCTCGCTGACATGATCAAGGGTAAGGGCGGTCGTTTCCGTCAGAACTTGCTCGGTAAGCGCGTTGACTATTCGGGCCGTTCGGTGATCGTGGTCGGCCCGACGCTCAAGCTACATCAGTGCGGTCTGCCGAAGCTGATGGCGCTCGAACTGTTCAAGCCGTTCATCTTCAACAAGCTCGAAGTGATGGGTGTTGCTACCACCATCAAGGCTGCGAAGAAGGAAGTCGAGAACCAGACGCCGGTGGTGTGGGACATCCTCGAAGAGGTGATCCGCGAACATCCGGTCATGCTGAACCGTGCACCGACGCTTCACCGTCTCGGTATTCAGGCTTTCGAGCCGGTGCTGATCGAAGGTAAGGCAATCCAGTTGCACCCGCTCGTTTGCGCGGCATTCAACGCCGACTTCGACGGTGACCAGATGGCCGTTCACGTGCCGCTGTCGCTGGAAGCGCAGATGGAAGCGCGCACGCTGATGCTGGCGTCGAACAACATTCTGTTCCCGGCCAACGGCGATCCGTCGATCGTGCCGTCGCAGGATATTGTGCTCGGCCTGTATTACGCGACCCGCGAAGCGGTGAACGCCAAGGGCGAAGGCCTGACGTTCACCGGCGTTTCGGAAGCGCTGCGTGCGTACGAGAACAAGGAAGTCGAGCTGGCATCGCGCGTCAACGTGCGGATCACGGAAATGGTCCACAACGAAGACACGTCGGAAGGTGCGCCGAAGTTCGTGCCGAAGATCACGCTGTACGCGACGACCGTCGGCCGTTCGATTCTGTCGGAAATTCTGCCGCCGGGCCTGCCGTTCTCGGTGCTGAACAAGCCGCTGAAGAAGAAGGAAATCTCGCGCCTCATCAACACCGCATTCCGCAAGTGCGGTCTGCGTGAAACGGTGATTTTCGCCGATCAGTTGATGCAGTCGGGCTTCCGTCTGGCCACGCGCGCTGGTATCTCGATCTGCGTCGACGACATGCTCGTGCCGCCGCAGAAAGAGCAGATCGTCGGCGACGCCGCGAAGAAGGTGAAGGAATACGACCGTCAGTACATGTCGGGTCTCGTCACGTCGCAAGAGCGCTACAACAACGTGGTCGACATCTGGTCGGCAACGTCGGAAGCGGTCGGCAAGGCGATGATGGAGCAGTTGTCGACGGAACCGGTCACGGATCGCGACGGCAACGAAACGCGTCAGGAATCGTTCAACTCGATTTACATGATGGCGGACTCGGGTGCTCGTGGTTCCGCAGTTCAGATTCGTCAGCTGGCCGGTATGCGTGGCCTGATGGCGAAGCCGGACGGCTCGATCATCGAGACGCCGATTACGGCGAACTTCCGTGAAGGCCTGAACGTGTTGCAGTACTTCATCTCGACCCACGGTGCACGTAAGGGTCTGGCTGATACGGCATTGAAGACGGCAAACTCGGGTTACCTGACACGTCGTCTGGTCGACGTGACGCAGGATCTGGTGGTGGTCGAGGACGATTGCGGTACGTCCAACGGCGTTGCCATGAAGGCGTTGGTCGAAGGCGGTGAAGTCGTCGAAGCCCTGCGTGACCGTATTCTCGGTCGCGTGACGGTGGCTGACGTCGTCAATCCGGAATCGCAGGAAACGCTGTACGAAACGGGCACGTTGCTCGACGAAGATGCGGTCGAAGAAATCGAACGCCTCGGCATCGACGAAGTGCGCGTGCGTACGCCGCTGACTTGCGAAACGCGCTACGGTCTGTGCGCGGCCTGTTATGGCCGTGACCTGGGCCGCGGCTCGTCGGTCAACGTCGGTGAAGCAGTCGGCGTGATCGCTGCTCAGTCGATCGGTGAACCGGGCACGCAGCTCACGATGCGTACGTTCCACATCGGTGGTGCGGCGTCGCGTGCGGCAGTGGCTTCGTCGGTTGAAGCGAAGTCGAACGGTACGGTGCGTTTCACGGCAACGATGCGTTACGTCACGAATGCAAAGGGCGAGCAGATCGTCATCTCGCGTTCGGGCGAAGCGATGATCACCGACGACCACGGTCGCGAGCGCGAACGTCACAAGGTGCCGTACGGCGCGACGCTGTTGCAACTCGACGGCGCGCAGATCAAGGCCGGCACGCAACTGGCAACGTGGGATCCGCTGACCCGTCCGATCATCACCGAGTGGGGCGGTACGGTGAAGTTCGAAAACGTCGAAGAAGGCGTGACGGTTGCGAAGCAGATCGACGATGTGACGGGTCTGTCCACGCTGGTCGTGATCGACGTGAAGCGTCGTGGTTCGCAGGCTGCGAAGACGGTGCGTCCGCAGGTCAAGCTGCTCGACGCGAACGGCGACGAAGTCAAGATCCCGAACACCGAGCACTCGGTGCAAATCGGCTTCCAGGTCGGCGCTCTGATCACCGTGAAGGACGGTCAGCAAGTGCAGGTCGGTGAAGTGCTCGCACGTATCCCGGTTGAATCGCAGAAAACGCGTGACATTACCGGTGGTCTGCCGCGGGTGGCTGAACTGTTCGAAGCGCGCTCGCCGAAGGACGCCGGTATTCTGGCGGAAGTCACGGGCACGACGTCGTTCGGTAAGGACACGAAGGGCAAGCAGCGTCTCGTTATCACGGACCTCGAAGGCAATCAGCACGAGTTCCTGATCGCGAAGGAAAAGCAGGTTCTGGTGCACGATGGTCAGGTCGTCAACAAGGGCGAAATGATTGTCGACGGTCCGGCTGATCCGCACGACATTCTGCGTTTGCAGGGCGTCGAAGCGCTGGCGCGCTACATCGTGGACGAAGTGCAGGACGTGTATCGTCTGCAGGGCGTGAAGATCAATGACAAGCACATTGAAGTGATCGTCCGCCAGATGCTGCGCCGCGTGCAGATCGTCGACAACGGTGATACGCGCTTCATCATGGGCGAACAAGTCGAGCGCTCGGATATGCTCGACGAGAACGACCGGATGGCTGCCGAAGACAAGATCCCGGCAACGTACGAAAACGTCTTGCTCGGTATCACGAAGGCGTCGCTGTCGACCGATTCGTTCATCTCTGCGGCATCGTTCCAGGAAACGACCCGCGTGCTGACCGAAGCGGCGATTATGGGCAAGCGCGACGACCTGCGTGGTCTGAAGGAAAACGTGATCGTCGGCCGTCTGATTCCGGCCGGTACGGGTCTCGCGTTCCACAAGGCGCGCAAGACCAAGGAACTGTCCGACCGCGAGCGTTTCGACCAGATCGCAGCAGAAGAGTCGTTCGAATTCGGTACGCCGGAAACCCCGGCCGCCGAACAGCAGCACTCCGGCGAGTAAGTACGAGCGGCGCAAGCCACTTTTACTGAAGGCTGACAGAACCGCCCGGTTTCGACCGGGCGGTTTTTTTTCGTCCGTCGATCTGTCACATTGGTGATTCAGATCCCCTGGCTAAGCTCAAATTGGCATTAGCCGATCGTCATTAATTCGGAATCCTCTTATATTTAGCGAAAATCACCGTGCCTAGTATGCGGGATCGTCGGCGCGTGCCGACATCACGCTAAGCCTGGTGGTCGAATGAGTTTTGATGTCCGGAAGGTGCCGCTATGCGACGCGGCTTTGTGGGTAGGTCTTTATCTCGTCGCCGGTGTCGTGTCGGGGCAGTTCAATGTTCCAACCGTTGCCCGCGCCCCCTACGTCTGGTTGCCCGCGGGTGTCAGTCTCGCGGCCATGGTCCTGTCGCGTTCAGGTTCAAGCGCTCTGCTCGCCGTCGCTTTCGCGCTGGTTCAGTCCGTTCTCTCGCATTTAGGTGGGCGCGATATTCCGTCGTCGCTCGTACTCGGCGCGCTGGCAGGCGTTGCGCCATGGATCGCTTCGGCCGTTGTTCGTCGGATGGAGGTGCCGCTGGAAGGGCTGCATCTTCTGCGCGCGGTCGTCGTGGCAGCATTGGTGAGCGCCGTGTTGCTCGGCGGCGGAGGTGCGCTCTTCTTTGCCGTGACGAAAGGCACGCCGTTCGTGTCGCCATTGCGCGAATGGAGCGCCGCGATTTTCGTCGGCGTCTGCATCACGACACCTTTGATCGCGGTTTGGGCGCAGCTCCGGCCTAAGCGATCCATTCGGCACAATTGGAGGCGTGAGTGGGTTGGCTACGCCGCCTTCGGCACGATGGTCCTTTTGACGTGGGGCGTTTTCGATGGCGCCACGGCCGAATGGCTCGGGTCGGTTGCGAGTCCCCTGTATCTGCCGATGTTCTGCGTCGTCATCGTCGCCATTGTGGGCGGGGCACGAGGCGGTACGCTCGCCGTTCTCGTGCTGACGCTGATCTGCCTTGGCCATACCGCTCACGGCGAGGGGCCCTTCGCCTCCGGCTCAGCGTCGCCGGCTTTGTCGCTGTTGCAAGCGCAACTTTATGTCGGCGTGTCGGCGATGCTCGTGCTAATCGTGCACGCGTTGCGCGATGCCGAACTGCAGGCGTACGCCAACGCTGACCGCTGGCGTACGGACCTCGAGCTTGCGCTCGCGGGCAGCGCGCTCATCGCCTATACCGTCGACCCGCAGAGTCAATCAGTGCAATGGCGCGGCGACGTCCAATCCCTCACTGGCTATACCACCGGTTCGCTGTCCACAGTCGAAGGCGTGCTCGCCTGCGTGCACCCACTCGACCGCGATCGCCTGCGTGTTCGCTGGAGCGCGGACACACCGGCAACGTCGCCGGTGCAACTTCCGTTTCGTATGTCGAGGCCGCTCGCTGCGAACGATTGGCTCGAATTGATCGACCTCGGCTCGCCACTATCCGATAACGAAGGCCATGTCGCATTCGTAGCAGGCGTTTGGCAGCGCCAAGCGCGCGCAGCGGGGTAAGCCATGTCAACGCGTACCGGCGCTCTTCTGATTCACGGATTGGGCGGAACTCAGTTCGACCTCGGCTCCATGCACCGCCATCTGAAGCGCTGCGGCATCGAGACACACTCGTTGACGCTGCCAGGGCACGGTGCCACACCTGAAGCGCTCGTTTCGGTTCGCGCCGAAGATTGGATCGACGCGGTGACCGACAAATACCGCGAACTCGTCGGCCAATACGATACTTTCCATGTGATGGGCATGTGCATGGGCGCATTGCTCGCAGCCGCGTTATGCGCTCGGGAGGGACACAGTAAAGGTCGCCTCGTGACCTTGGCGCCGCCAATCTACATTGACGGATGGAGCACGCCCTGGTGGCGATTCGCGCGATACGTTGTCTACTGCCTGCCGCTGCTGCCCGCCAGAATGAAGATCGAAGAGGGCGAGCCCTACGGGATCAAGAATGCGCTGGTCCGGAACATCGTCAAGGCGAAGTTCGAGCGCGGCGACAACTTCCACTACCGGTGGGTCCCGCTTGCATGCATCCGCGAAGTGGACCGCTTGCGCCGTTGGGTCATGCGCGATTCGTCGCAGATCCAATGTCCAACGCTGGTCGTCCATGCGCGCGAGGATGAGCTGACCAGCCTTAAGTCGGCGGAGTTTATTCGGCGCACCGCTGGGGACGCACGCGTCGTCGTGCTCGAAAACAGTTATCACATGATCTGCGTCGACAACGATCGCGAGCAGGTTGCCAGCAGCGTGCTGGATTTCCTTGGCGTCGCGAGGCGCGAGTCGGCTGTGTCTGTCGCGGTAGAACCTTGTTCGCCGGACGAGATTCATTCGCTCGTTGAGCGCTTTGTCGAGGGAATGCGTGCACAACGGTATGAGGACGTATTCCCCCTGTTCGCCGCCGACGTTCGATGGGATCAGCGCGGCTCGAATCCATTGGCACGTGTCTACGCTGATCGCAATGCACTGATCGACCTGTTTTCGCAGTTTGTGACTTTGTCCGCCAACACGTTCGCGGTGACGGGGTTTGCGGAACCTTCGTTTGGCCCTGACGGCGTGCACCTGGCGATTCGTAGCGAAGCCTCGGCGGACGGCGCAAAGCTGGTGGCGAACGGTACTCTGGAAATGGGTTTCGGCAACCACCGGATTCGCACGGTCACGTACATCGCGGATCATCCCGCCGACGAAGACGCGTTCTGGTGTGCGGTAGCTCGTGCGGCAAGCAACGCTTCCGCGCCGGCTGGGCCGCATCGCGAGCACGATCGCATTGCGTCGCTTATGACGGGCGCGGCGCTCGATTCGGCGTTCAAGCAGGCAATTGCCCAAGTCGGAATAATCAGACGCCCGCTTACGCCATCCGTCATGCTCCGTTTGCGCGGGCTATACAAGCAGGCCCTCGAGGGCGACGTCAGCGGAGATCGCCCAGGTGTAACGGACGTAATTGGGCGCGCGAAATATGATGCATGGGCCGGATTGCGAGGCACCGCGCGCGAGTTCGCCATGAACGAGTACGTGACGCTCGCACGAAAATTGGCGGCCGAGTAGCGACGTGTTGCGAAGTTTTCTCTGCGTAGTACTGCTGGCCGCAAGCAGCTTGCTGACGAATGCCACGCTTGCTGCAGTCGTGACGCCGGTATCGAGGCAAATGGCGGATCCGGCAGCGTTGCATGCAACTCAAGCGCGTCCGCGAATCTGTCTCGCGCTGTCTGGTGGTGGCGCGCGTGGTTATGCGCACATCGGCGTGTTGAAGCAACTCGAAGCGCTGCACGTGCCGATCGATTGCATCGCGGGCACGAGTATGGGCGCCGTGATCGGCGGGCTGTACGCGAGCGGGATGTCGGCTGCGGAAATCGAGGGAGCACTAGCCGGTATCGACTTGACCGACGTCGCATTCGACCGTGAGGCACGCACCAATCAACCCCAGGAAGTGCGCAAGGATAACCTCGACTATCCCGTTGGATTTCCGCTTGGTTTCGGCAGCGGTGGCATACGTTCCGCAAAGGGGCTGATTCAGGGCAATCAGTTGCTGGCGCTTTTGCAGGAACACACTAGCCGGGTTGCTGGCGACGTCGATTTCGACGATCTTCCAGTGCCTTTCCGGGCCATAGCGACCGACATCGAAACCGGTGATCGGGTTGTCCTTCACAAGGGCTCGTTGCCGCAGGCGATCCGGGCCAGCATGGCCGTGCCGGGGCTATTTGCACCCGTTGTGCTTGGCCGTCGCACGCTCGTGGATGGCGGTATCGTCGACAATCTGCCGGTCGACGTCGCGCGCCAGATGGGCGCCGATATCGTAATTGCTGTCGATATCGGCACGCCGCTCAAGCATGCGGACGAACTGACCTCGATCGCAAGCGTCACGCAACAGGTGCTCGGCGTGCTGGTCAGCCAGAACGTGAAGAGGCAGAAAGCGCAGCTTGGCGCATCGGACATTCTGTTGCAACCGGATCTCTCCGGTCTGGCATTCGCAGATTTCGCCGACGCTGCTCGGGGCATTGCCGCGGGCGCTGCCGCGGTCGCGGCGTCGCGGGAAAAAATCGATGCGCTGTCGCTCGACTCGAACGGGTGGTCGGCTTATCTCACCGGGCGCAATGGGCGCGCGTTTTTGCCCGACGGCGTAAAGATCGACCGTATCGAGGTGGTTACGAACGGTCGAGTGCCGGCTGCGCGGGTTCGCCAGGTCCTGCGGGCGAAGCCCGGCGATGTCTACGATCCTGTCGAAATCGACCGGGACCTGGCCAAGTTGACCAGTGCGAGCGACTTCGAAAGCGTCGCGCACAACCTTGCCGGGTCGGAAGGCGAGCGCGTGCTGCAGGTCAGCGCGAACTCGAAGAGCTGGGGCCCCAACTTCCTGCTATTCGGTCTCGGTCTTTCCAGCAACTTCAGCGGTGACGGCGCATTTTCGTTGCGCATTGGACACCGCATGCCATGGATCACGCCAAGCGGACTCGCCTGGCGTAACGACGTGGTACTCGGCAGTCGCGATCTGATGCTGAAAACCGAACTACGTCAGCCGCTCTTCTCGCAGGACGGCATCTACGTGGCGCCGTTTGCAACGTTCAAACGAAACCAGTTAGACGTCTATGACGATGACGCACCCGACGGCCAACCTCCCGCGATGAAGCTTCGTCTGCAGGAGATGAGGGTGGGGCTCAATGCCGGCCTGCCGCTAGGAAAGCTCGGTGAAATACGCGCCAGCGTCGAGCGCGTCAAAACGTCTTACAGTCTATTGACCGCAGCGCCGATGTTCGTTATTCCGCTCGACGGAGACGAAACCGAGGTGATACAGCAAACGCCGGGTTCATCTTCGCAGACCGTCGGTCGCCTCGAGGTAGAAATCGATCAACTCGACGACGCGTTGTTTCCCCGGCATGGGTACTACATCGACGGATATGCGGAGATGGCGCTCGACCAGTCGGAAGGTAGCTACAACACGGCGCACCTCCGTACGCGCTGGGCGGCCAGTTACGGAGCGCACACTGTGAATGCCGCGTTCGAAGCGGGTGGCCAATTCGGCAACAAGGATGTGAATGCCTACACGTTCAGTCTGGGTGGCTTCCAGCATCTGGCGGCATACGCACAAGATCAGTTCAATGGCAATTACGTCATGTATGGTCGCTTGACTTATCTCGCGCAATTGAAGCACTTCAACTCTGCGCCGATACGTGACACGTTCGGCGGCGCCAGTGCGGAAGTCGGAAATGTCTGGAACGGCGGCGCCTCGTTCGGGCGCGGACCATGGCGTTCCAGCGCCAGCGTCTTTCTCGGCGCGACGACTTCATTGGGGCCGATCTACCTCGGCTTCGCAATGGCGCCCGGCGGCGTCCGCAATGTCTATTTTCAACTCGGCAATCAGTTCTGAGGCGAATCGGCGCGGGGTCCGAATTTCCTAATCCGAATGGCTAACGTAGGCAAACGTTTCGGGCGGGACGCGTGGGGGTTGGTAAAATCCGGTCACCGGCATCGCGCTGTTCAATCCCTACTCCATGTCCCGTCCGCTCGAAATCCTCAACGAAGTATTCGGTTACCCCGCGTTCAGAGGGCAGCAGGGCGAAATTGTCGACCATGTTTCCAATGGCGGCGACTGTCTCGTGCTGATGCCAACGGGCGGCGGCAAGTCGTTGTGCTATCAGATTCCTTCGCTGGTGCGCCGTGAAAGCGGCTTTGGCGCCGGTATCGTCGTTTCGCCGCTGATCGCGCTGATGCAGGACCAGGTGGCAGCGCTCACTGAAGTGGGCGTGCGCGCGGCTTATCTGAATTCGACCCTTTCCAGCGCCGAAGCGATGGCGACCGAACGCGCCTTACGCGAAGGCGAAATCGATCTGCTATATGTCGCGCCCGAGCGGCTGATGACGCCCCGTTTCCAGGAGTTGCTGGAACGCACTCGCATTGGCCTCTTCGCGATCGACGAAGCGCATTGCGTTTCACAATGGGGGCACGATTTCCGGCCGGAATATATCCAGCTGTCCGTGCTGCACGAGCGTTTCCCGAACGTGCCGCGCATCGCGCTCACGGCAACAGCGGATGCGATTACGCGCGACGAGATCATCCACCGCCTCGCGCTCGATGACGCGCGCATCTTCGTCTCGAGCTTCGACCGGCCGAACATCCGCTATCGGATTGTCGAAAAGGACAACGCGCGGACCCAATTGCTGGATTTCATTCGCGCCGAGCATTCGAAGCCCGATGGCACCACCGACGCCGGCGTGGTCTATTGCCTGTCGCGGCGCAAGGTCGAAGAAACTGCGGAGTGGCTCAAAGAGAAGGGCATGCGCGCGCTGCCGTATCACGCCGGTATGGAATTCGAGATTCGCCAGAAGCATCAGGAGATGTTCCAGCGCGAGGAAGGCATCGTGATGTGCGCGACGATTGCATTCGGCATGGGTATCGACAAGCCTGACGTGCGGTTCGTGGCTCACCTCGATTTACCGAAGAGCGTTGAAGGCTATTACCAGGAAACGGGTCGTGCGGGGCGCGACGGCATGCCGGCGAACGGCTGGATGGCCTATGGTCTCGGCGACGTCGTGCAGCAGCGCAAGATGATCGACGAATCGGACGCCGATGACGCACACAAGCGCGTGCAAACCGGCAAGCTCGATGCGCTGTTAGGCCTGTGCGAAGCCGCAACTTGCAGACGCGTGCGGCTGCTCGCGTACTTTGGCGAGTCGAGCGAGCCTTGCGGCAACTGCGACAACTGCCTCGAGCCGCCAGACACGTGGGACGCAACGCGCGAGGCGCGAATGGCGCTTTCATGCGTGTTCCGTGCGCAGCGGGCCAGCGGCTTCCATTTCGGCGCGGGCCATTTGATTGACATCTTGCGGGGCAATCGCGGCGAGAAGATTCTTCAGCGTGGGCACGAAAAACTCACGACATTCGGGATTGGCGCGGAGCTTGGTGAGGCGGAGTGGCGCGCGATATTTCGTCAACTGGTCGCATTCGGCTACCTCACGGTGGACCACGAAGGCTTTGGCTCGCTGGTGCTGACCGAAGCAAGCAAGCCCGTGCTCAAAGGCGAACAAAACGTCACGATGCGACGTTACGTGAAGCCGACGCGAACCCGTCAGTCGTCCGGCCGCACCAGCGAGCGCGCCGATCCCACGATCGGCATGGGACCGCGCGAACGCGCCCGCTGGGACCGCCTGCGCACATGGCGCACCGAAACCGCAAAGAGCGACGGCGTGCCAGCCTACGTGATTTTTCACGACGCGACGCTGGCGGAAATTGCTCGCAACGGCCCCGATTCCATTGAGGATTTACGCGGCATTCCGGGCATGGGCGTACGCAAGCTTGACCGTTTCGGCGACGAATTGCTCGAGGTCGTGGCAGCTGATTGAGCGGCTGACGGGCCCGCGGAACGCAAGACAGAGGTGCAAAACATCGCAACCTGTTGACTCCCTTAGCATTTTCGGAATATTATGCTAGGTTCCGGTTCTTGGGATGCCTATGTGCGTGGTCAATCCATGCAATGCACTCAGGGTCAGGAAGTTCGATGCGCAATCGTTTCTGCTTTGCCCGGAAACAGATGCGTCGATTTTGTTCAATTTCAGGAATAAACAATGCCAACCATCAATCAACTGGTTCGCAAAGGCCGCGCGTCGGAAACGACGAAGAGCAAGAGCCCGGCTTTGCAGGACTGCCCCCAGCGTCGCGGCGTGTGCACCCGTGTGTACACCACGACGCCTAAGAAGCCTAACTCGGCACTGCGTAAGGTTGCCAAGGTTCGTCTGACGAACGGCTTCGAAGTTATTTCGTACATCGGTGGTGAAGGCCACAACCTGCAGGAACACTCGGTCGTGCTGATTCGCGGCGGCCGTGTCAAGGACTTGCCGGGTGTGCGTTACCACATGGTTCGCGGCTCGCTGGATACCCAGGGCGTCAAGGATCGTAAGCAGGCTCGCTCGAAGTACGGTGCGAAGCGTGCCAAGGCTGGCAAGTAATTAGCCGGTCAGTAGTTTCAGGTCGCCTGTAAAGGCGGTAATAGCGGTGGTGCCGGAATCGCCGGTGCTGTCGAGTAAGTGGTCACCCGACCAGGCTGGTAAGTCGTTAGAGATGAATCGGGTTAGTTGGTGACCGTGGGGCTAAATAGCTCCAACTGAAAAGTCAAAGGAAGAAACATGCCGCGTCGTCGCGAAGTCCCCAAGCGGGAAGTGTTGCCGGATCCGAAGTTCGGTAACGTTGATGTAGCTAAGTTCATGAACGTGCTGATGCTCTCCGGCAAGAAGTCGGTTGCTGAGCGCATTGTGTACGGCGCTTTCGAACAGATCCAGACCAAGGGTGGCAAGGACCCGCTGGAAGTGTTTACGGTAGCGCTCAACAACGTCAAGCCGGTGGTCGAAGTGAAGAGCCGCCGCGTTGGTGGTGCGAACTACCAGGTTCCGGTCGAAGTGCGCCCGTCGCGTCGTATGGCATTGGCGATGCGTTGGCTGCGTGAAGCCGCGAAGAAGCGTAGCGAGAAGTCGATGGCCCTGCGTCTGGCAGGTGAACTCTCCGAAGCGGCCGAAGGCCGTGGCGGCGCGATGAAGAAGCGCGACGAAGTTCACCGGATGGCAGAAGCCAACAAGGCGTTCTCGCACTTCCGTTTCTAAGCTTCCCGGTCCCGGGTTTAGCAGAAAAAGCGGAAAGAAATTCCGGGCGGGTGCGCTTACAAAGCGCCTCGCCCGTTTGTGTTACAGCGCGATGGGTATTTTCTCGCATCGCGTCATCCCAATAGAGGATCAAAGTGGCTCGCAAGACACCTATCGAGCGCTACCGTAACATCGGTATTAGCGCTCACATCGACGCCGGCAAAACGACGACGACCGAGCGCATCTTGTTCTATACCGGCGTGAACCACAAGATTGGTGAAGTTCACGACGGCGCTGCCACCATGGACTGGATGGAGCAGGAGCAGGAACGCGGCATTACGATCACGTCCGCTGCTACCACGGCGTTCTGGAAAGGCATGGCCGGCGACCGCGCTGAGCACCGCATCAACATCATCGACACCCCGGGCCACGTTGACTTCACGATTGAAGTTGAACGCTCGATGCGCGTGCTCGACGGTGCATGCATGGTCTACTGCGCAGTGGGCGGCGTTCAGCCCCAGTCGGAAACCGTGTGGCGCCAAGCTAACAAGTACAAGGTTCCCCGTCTCGCGTTCATCAACAAGATGGACCGTACCGGCGCGAACTTCTTCAAGGTTTATGACCAGCTGAAGCTGCGTCTGAAGGCAAACCCGGTTCCGGTCGTGGTGCCTATCGGTGCAGAAGAAAACTTCACGGGCGTCGTCGATCTGCTGAAGATGAAGGCGATCATTTGGGATGAAGCGTCCCAAGGCACGAAGTTCTCGTACGAAGAAATCCCGGCTGAGCTGGTTGATACGTGCAACGAATGGCGCGAGAAGATGGTCGAGGCTGCCGCTGAGTCGAGCGAAGAGCTGATGAACAAGTACCTCGAAGAAGGCGAGTTGACGGAAGCGGAAATCGTTAAGGGTCTGCGCGACCGTACGATCGCTTGCGAAATTCAGCCGATGCTGTGCGGCACCGCCTTCAAGAACAAGGGTGTGCAACGGATGCTGGACGCCGTGCTCGACTTCCTGCCGTCGCCGATCGACATTCCGCCGGTTACGGGCGAACTCGAAAACGGTGAGAAGGCTGAGCGTCGTGCCGCTGACGACGAGAAATTCTCGTCGCTCGCATTCAAGATCATGACCGACCCGTTTGTCGGCCAGCTGATCTTCTTCCGTGTGTACTCGGGCACGACGAAGTCCGGCGACACGCTGCTGAACGCGACCAAGGACAAGAAGGAACGTCTCGGTCGTATTCTGCTGATGCACGCAAACCAGCGCGAAGAAATCAAGGAAGTGCATGCAGGCGACATCGCTGCTGCGGTTGGCCTGAAAGATGCAACCACGGGCGACACGCTGTGCGATCCGCTGCACCCGATCGTGCTCGAACGCATGATTTTCCCGGAGCCGGTGATTTCGCAGGCTGTTGAGCCGAAGACGAAGCCGGACCAGGAAAAAATGGGCTTGGCACTGAACCGTCTGGCTCAGGAAGATCCGTCGTTCCGCGTTCAAACGGACGAAGAATCGGGCCAAACCATTATTTCGGGCATGGGCGAGCTCCACCTGGAAATTCTGGTTGACCGTATGAAGCGCGAATTCGGCGTGGAAGCAACTGTCGGCAAGCCGCAGGTTGCATACCGCGAAACGATTCGTGGCAAGGCGGAAGACGTTGACGGCAAGTTCGTCAAGCAGTCGGGTGGTCGCGGCCAGTACGGTCACGCGGTCATTACGCTCGAGCCGAATGAGCAAGGCAAGGGCTACGAGTTCCTGGACGAGATCAAGGGCGGTGTGATTCCGCGCGAGTACATCCCGGCAGTGGACAAGGGTATCCAGGAAACGCTGAAGGCAGGCGTGCTGGCGGGCTTCCCGGTCGTCGACGTCAAGGTTCACCTGACGTTCGGTTCGTACCACGACGTTGACTCGAACGAAAATGCATTCCGCATGGCCGGTTCGATGGCGTTCAAGGAAGCGATGCGCAAGGCTCAACCGGTCATCCTCGAACCGATGATGGCCGTGGAAGTCGAAACGCCGGAAGACTACATGGGCAACGTGATGGGCGATTTGTCGGGCCGTCGCGGTATTGTTCAGGGCATGGAAGACATGATCGGCGGCGGCAAGATCGTTCGCGCCGAAGTGCCGTTGTCGGAAATGTTCGGTTATTCGACGTCGCTGCGTTCGCTGAGCCAAGGTCGTGCAACGTACACGATGGAGTTCAAGCACTATTCCGAAGCACCGCGCAACGTGTCTGAAGCGATCATCAACGCGAAGTCGAAGTAAGCGCGCGGCAAGTCATTCAACGATTAACTTTTGAAAGAAGAGAAACATGGCTAAAGGTAAATTCGAACGGACCAAGCCGCACGTGAACGTCGGCACGATCGGTCACGTTGACCACGGCAAGACCACGCTGACGGCAGCGATCACGACGGTTCTGACCAAGAAGTTTGGTGGCGAAGCGAAGGCATATGACCAGATCGACGCGGCGCCGGAAGAAAAGGCACGTGGTATCACGATCAACACGGCGCACGTCGAGTACGAAACGGCTAACCGCCACTACGCACACGTCGACTGCCCGGGCCACGCTGACTATGTGAAGAACATGATCACGGGTGCAGCGCAGATGGACGGCGCGATCCTGGTGTGTTCGGCTGCAGACGGCCCGATGCCGCAAACGCGTGAGCACATCCTGCTGGCGCGTCAGGTTGGCGTTCCGTACATCATCGTGTTCCTGAACAAGTGCGACATGGTGGACGACGCTGAGCTGCTGGAGCTCGTCGAGATGGAAGTCCGCGAACTTCTGTCGAAGTACGACTTCCCGGGCGACGACACGCCGATCATCAAGGGTTCGGCCAAGCTGGCGCTGGAAGGCGACACGGGCGAGCTGGGCGAAGTGGCAATCATGAACCTGGCCGATGCACTGGACACGTACATCCCGACGCCGGAGCGCGCAGTTGACGGTGCGTTCCTGATGCCGGTGGAAGACGTGTTCTCGATCTCGGGTCGTGGCACGGTGGTGACGGGTCGCGTTGAGCGCGGCATCGTGAAGGTCGGCGAAGAAATCGAAATCGTCGGTATCAAGCCGACGGTGAAGACGACCTGCACGGGCGTGGAAATGTTCCGCAAGCTGCTCGACCAGGGTCAGGCGGGCGACAACGTTGGTATCCTGCTGCGCGGCACGAAGCGTGAAGACGTGGAGCGTGGTCAGGTTCTGGCGAAGCCGGGCTCGATCAACCCGCACACGCATTTCACGGCTGAAGTGTACGTGCTGAGCAAGGACGAAGGCGGCCGCCACACGCCGTTCTTCAACAACTATCGTCCGCAGTTCTACTTCCGTACGACGGATGTGACGGGCTCGATCGAGTTGCCGAAGGACAAGGAAATGGTCATGCCGGGCGACAACGTGTCGATCACGGTGAAGCTGATCAACCCGATCGCGATGGAAGAAGGCCTGCGTTTCGCTATCCGCGAAGGCGGTCGTACGGTCGGCGCCGGTGTGGTTGCCAAGATTCTCGAGTAAAATCGCGGATCGAATTTGCAGTACGTGGTGCCCGGAGCCGGGCATCAGCCCACAGCGGGTGCCCGGCTCTACGTTCTTTTACTATCTGGCGGTGCAATACCGCCTCGCTCTTTCCAAGGAATTGTCATGCCGAACCAAAAAATCCGTATTCGCCTGAAGGCGTTCGACTATCGCCTGATCGACCAATCGGCAGCTGAAATCGTCGACACGGCAAAGCGGACTGGCGCAATCGTTCGTGGTCCGGTGCCGCTGCCGACCCGCATCCAACGCTTCGACATTCTGCGTTCGCCGCACGTCAACAAGACGTCGCGTGATCAGCTCGAAATTCGCACGCACCAACGCCTGATGGACATCGTCGACCCGACGGATAAGACCGTCGACGCATTGATGAAGCTCGATTTGCCGGCTGGTGTGGACGTCGAAATCAAGCTGCAGTAAGGCTTTCAGCGGTTGTCCGTCTTGCTGGACAACGCTAAGTCATTGATTGCTTGCGGAAAACGAAAGGTCTCGCTATAATAGTGGGCTTTTCGCGCATTTGCGCAAAAAAGTCGGTGCGCTGCAGCATGATTTCATGCCCGAAACGGCACCGGCATTTGTAAATTAGCCCCGACCAATCGCAGTCGGGAATGGAGAAAACGATGAGCCTTGGACTCGTAGGTCGCAAGGTTGGCATGACCCGTATCTTCACGGCAGAAGGGGATTCGATTCCCGTTACCGTGCTGGACGTGTCCGACAACCGCGTGACGCAGATCAAGACTGTTGAAACCGACGGCTACACGGCCGTGCAGGTTGCATTCGGTACGCGCCGTGCATCGCGCGTGACGAAGCCGTTGGCCGGTCATCTCGCCAAAGCCGGTGTTCAAGCCGGTGAAATCCTCAAAGAATTCCAGATCGATGCCGCTAAGGCTGCCGAGTTGTCGAATGGCACCGTGGTTGGTCCCGAGCTGTTCGAAGTAGGCCAGAAGGTCGACGTGCAAGGCGTGTCGATCGGTAAGGGCTACGCCGGTACCATCAAGCGTTACAACTTCGCATCCGGCCGTGCATCGCACGGTAACTCGCGCTCGCACAACGTGCCGGGTTCGATCGGTATGGCGCAGGATCCGGGTCGTGTTTTCCCGGGTAAGCGCATGACCGGTCACATGGGTGACGACACGGTAACGGTGCAAAACCTCGAAATCGCTCGTATCGACGCTGACCGCAAGCTGTTGCTGGTCAAGGGCGCCGTTCCGGGTGCGAAGGGTGGCAAGGTATTCGTTACGCCGGCCGTGAAGACGCGTGCCGTGAAAGGAGCGAAATAATGGAACTTAAGCTCCTGAACGCCAATGGTCAGGAAGGTGCAGGCGTTAGCGCGTCGGACGTAGTGTTCGGTCGTGACTACAACGAAGCCCTGATTCACCAGGTCGTGATCGCGTACCAGGCGAATGCCCGTAGCGGCAACCGCGCGCAGAAGGATCGTGAGCAAGTCAAGCACACGACCAAGAAGCCGTGGCGCCAAAAGGGCACGGGCCGTGCTCGTGCCGGTATGTCGTCGAGCCCGTTGTGGCGCGGCGGTGGCCGTATCTTCCCGAATTCGCCGGAAGAAAACTTTTCGCATAAGGTCAACAAGAAGATGCATCGCGCAGGTCTCTGCTCGATCTTCTCGCAGCTGGCCCGCGAAGGCCGTATCTCGGTGGTCGACGAGCTGACGCTCGAGGCGCCGAAGACGAAGCTGCTGGCCGAAAAATTCAAGGCGATGGGTCTCGACTCCGTGCTGGTTATCACCGACACAGTTGACGAAAACCTGTACCTCGCGTCGCGCAACCTCGCCCACGTGGCGGTTGTCGAGCCGCGTTACGCCGACCCGCTGTCGCTGATCTACTTCAAGAAGATCCTGATCACGAAGGCTGCGGTCGCCCAGATCGAGGAGTTGCTGTCATGAGCGAGATTCGCAAAAACGATCATCGTTTGATGCAGGTCCTGCTCGCGCCGGTGATCTCCGAAAAGGCGACGCTGGTGGCCGACAAGAACGAGCAAGTCGTGTTCGAAGTCGCGCCCGATGCTACGAAGCAGGAAGTGAAAGCTGCAGTCGAGCTGCTGTTCAAGGTGGAAGTCAATTCCGTCAACGTGCTGGTCTCGAAGGGCAAAGCCAAGCGCTTTGGTCGCTTCATGGGTAAGCGCAAGGACGTGAAGAAGGCATATGTCTGCCTGAAGCCCGGCCAGGAAATCAACTTTGAAGCGGAGGCCAAGTAATCATGGCAATCGTTAAAGTTAAGCCGACTTCGCCGGGTCGCCGCGCGATGGTCAAGGTGGTCAACAAGGATTTGCATAAGGGCAAGCCGTTCGCACCGCTGCTCGACGCGCAATCCTCGACTGCCGGCCGTAACAACAACGGTCACATCACCACGCGTCACAAGGGTGGTGGTCACAAGCATCACTATCGCGTCGTCGATTTCCGTCGCAACAAGGACGGTATCGCAGCGAAGGTCGAGCGTCTTGAGTACGATCCGAACCGTAGCGCAAATATCGCGCTGGTTCTGTACGCGGACGGCGAACGTCGCTACATCATCGCTCCGAAGGGTATCACCGTCGGTCAGCAACTGATGTCGGGTTCGGAAGCACCGATCCGCGCAGGCAACGCACTGCCGATCCGCAACATTCCGGTCGGTACGACGATTCACTGCATCGAAATGCTGCCGGGCAAGGGCGCGCAAATGGCGCGTTCGGCTGGTACGTCGGCGATGTTGCTGGCTCGTGAAGGCATCTACGCACAGGTCCGCCTGCGCTCGGGTGAAATCCGCCGCGTTCACGTTGAATGCCGCGCGACGATTGGTGAAGTTGGCAACGAAGAACACAGTCTCCGTCAGATCGGTAAGGCTGGCGCAAATCGCTGGCGCGGTATCCGCCCGACGGTGCGTGGCGTTGCAATGAACCCGGTCGATCACCCGCACGGTGGTGGTGAAGGCAAGACGGCTGCAGGTCGCGATCCGGTGAGCCCGTGGGGCACGCCTGCTAAGGGTTATCGCACCCGCAGCAACAAGCGCACGACGAGCATGATCGTCCAGCGCCGTCACAAGCGTTAAGGAGTAGGCAATGGCACGTTCTGTAAAAAAAGGTCCGTTCTGCGACGCCCATTTGCTGAAGAAAGTTGAGTCGGCAGCTGCTGCGCGTGACAAGAAGCCGATCAAAACCTGGTCGCGTCGTTCGACGATTTTGCCGGATTTCATCGGTTTGACGATTGCTGTGCATAACGGCCGTCAACACGTTCCGGTGTACATCTCGGAAAACATGGTCGGCCACAAGCTTGGCGAGTTCGCACTGACCCGTACGTTTAAGGGTCATGCAGCCGACAAGAAGGCTAAGAAATAAGGGGATCATGATGGAAGTGAAAGCAATTCATCGCGGTGCCCGCATCTCGGCGCAGAAAACGCGCCTTGTGGCTGACCAGATCCGCGGTTTGCCGGTCGACAAGGCGCTGAACGTTCTGACGTTCTCGCCGAAGAAGGCTGCGGGAATCGTGAAAAAGGTTGTGCTGTCGGCGATCGCGAATGCGGAGCATAACGAAGGCGCTGATATCGACGAGCTCAAGGTAACGAGCATCATGGTCGACAAGGCTGCCTCGCTGAAGCGTTTTACTGCGCGCGCTAAAGGCCGCGGTAACCGCATCGAGAAGCAATCCTGTCACATCACTGTGACGGTCGGGAATTAAGGGGTCATACGATGGGACAGAAAATTCATCCGACTGGCTTCCGTTTGGCCGTCAGCCGCAATTGGGCGTCGCGTTGGTACGCGAACAACAACAATTTCGCGGCGATGTTGCAGGAAGACATCGGTGTTCGTGAATACCTGAAGAAGAAGCTGAAGAACGCTTCGGTTGGTCGCGTCGTCATCGAGCGTCCGGCGAAAAACGCGCGCATTACGATTTATAGCTCGCGTCCGGGTGTGGTCATCGGTAAGAAGGGCGAGGATATCGAGTTGCTGAAGTCGGAACTGCAACGCCGTATGGGCGTTCCGGTCCACGTCAACATCGAAGAAATCCGTAAGCCGGAAACCGATGCGCAACTGATCGCGGATTCGATCACGCAGCAACTCGAGCGCCGGATTATGTTCCGCCGCGCGATGAAGCGTGCGATGCAAAACGCCATGCGTCTGGGTGCCCAAGGCATCAAGATCATGAGCGCAGGCCGCCTGAACGGTATCGAAATCGCTCGTACGGAATGGTATCGCGAAGGTCGCGTTCCGCTTCATACGCTGCGTGCTGATATCGACTACGCAACTTCGGAAGCGAAGACGACGTACGGCATCATTGGCGTGAAGGTGTGGGTCTACAAGGGCGACACGCTCGGTCGCAACGACGCTCCGGTGGTTGAAGAAACCGCCGAAGAAAAGCGTCCGCGCCGTAACGCACGTCCGGGTGGCGATCGCCGTCCGCGTCGCGATGGTGAAGGTGGTGGCCCGGCAGGTGCACGCCGTGGCGCTCCTCGTCGTGCTGGCGGTGCCGGCGGCGACGGGAAGACTGGAGAATAACGATGCTGCAACCGAAACGCAGAAAGTATCGCAAAGAGCAGAAGGGTCGTAACACCGGCATCGCTACCCGCGGCAACGCGGTGTCGTTCGGTGAATTCGGCCTGAAGGCTGTCGGTCGTGGTCGCTTGACCGCGCGCCAGATTGAAGCGGCACGTCGTGCAATGACGCGTCACATCAAGCGTGGTGGCCGCATCTGGATCCGCATCTTCCCGGACAAGCCAATCTCGCACAAGCCGGCTGAAGTACGGATGGGTAACGGTAAAGGTAACCCTGAGTACTATGTCGCAGAGATTCAACCGGGCAAGATGCTGTACGAAATGGACGGCGTAACCGAAGAGCTGGCACGCGAAGCGTTCCGTCTGGCTGCAGCTAAGCTGCCGCTTAAGACGACGTTTATCGTGCGTCAGCTCGGCGCCTAAGGAGCAAATGATGAAGGCTTCCGAACTTCACCAGAAAGATCAGGCCGCGCTCAACAAGGAGCTGTCGGACCTGTTGAAGGCGCAATTCGGCCTGCGCATGCAACTCGCGACCCAGCAGCTCACGAACACGAGCCAGCTGAAGAAGGTCCGTCGCGACATCGCACGTGTGCGGACCGTCCTGACTGAGAAGGCGAACCAGAAATGAACGATAGCGTAAAAACCTCGCTCAAGCGGACGCTGGTCGGCAAGGTCGTCAGCAACAAGATGGACAAGACGGTCACCGTGCTGGTTGAGCACCGCGTGAAGCACCCGATCTACGGTAAGTACGTTGTGCGCTCGAAGAAGTACCACGCGCACGACGATGCGAACACGTACAACGAGGGTGACCTCGTTGAAATCCAGGAAACGCGTCCGATTTCGAAGACGAAAGCTTGGGTTGTGGCTCGCCTGGTCGAGGCTGCTCGCGTCATCTGACGCCGCAAAGTTGTAGAAGTAATTGAAATCGCAGTAAGTTTCGCTTGCAAGGCCGGGATTATGTGATATGATCTCGGTCTTCCCTCTTTTATGGGAGCCCCGTCGCGGGCGAAGTTGGTGGGGGAAGCGGTTCAGGCGCCAGTCTGTTCCGAAGGATTCACCGGATTGCGATGGCGGGTTTCGTTTGCCGTCGCTGCTGTTCTAACCCAAGCAGCCGATTGGCTGACGGGACCAAGACTGACCGGGTACGCCATGGTGGTGTGACCGGATTAAGTTGGGAAAGATAAACCATGATCCAGACCGAAACTCGGCTTGAAGTGGCCGACAACACGGGTGCGCGTGAAGTTATGTGCATCAAGGTGCTCGGCGGCTCGAAGCGTCGTTATGCCAGCATTGGCGACATCATTAAGGTGACCGTCAAAGAAGCAACGCCGCGCGGGCGCGTGAAGAAAGGCGAAATTTATAACGCCGTGGTGGTTCGCACCGCTAAGGGCGTGCGCCGTCAGGACGGCTCGCTGATCAAGTTCGATGGCAACGCCGCCGTGTTGTTGAATGCCAAGCTCGAACCTATTGGCACCCGTATTTTCGGGCCTGTCACGCGCGAGTTGCGTAGCGAACGATTCATGAAGATCGTTTCGCTGGCACCTGAAGTGCTGTAAGGAGTCGCGATGAACAAGATTCGCAAAGGTGACGAAGTTATCGTCATCACCGGCAAAGATAAAGGCAAGCGCGGCGTCGTGCTGTCCGTTGGCGAAGACAAAGTTATTGTCGAGGGTATCAACCTCGTCAAGAAGCACGTCAAGCCGAACCCGATGAAGGGTACGACGGGCGGTGTTGAAGCCAAGACGATGCCGCTGCAAATTTCGAACGTCGCATTGGTCGACGCGAATGGCAAGGCGTCGCGTGTAGGCATCAAGGTCGAAGGAGACAAGAAAGTCCGTTTCCTTAAAACGACCGGTGCCGAGCTGAGCGCCTGACGCTGCGGAGTAAAAAAATGGCTCGTTTGCAAGAGTTTTACAAAGAAAAGGTTGTACCCGGTCTCATCGAGAAGTTCGGTTACAAGTCCGTGATGGAAGTGCCGCGCATTACCAAGATCACCCTGAACATGGGCCTTGGCGAAGCGGTTGCTGACAAGAAGATCATCGAAAACGCCGTCGGCGACCTGACGAAGATCGCAGGCCAGAAGCCGGTGATCACGAAGGCACGCAAGGCAATCGCTGGCTTCAAGATCCGTCAAGGCTATCCGATCGGTGCAATGGTCACGTTGCGTGGTCAGGCAATGTACGAATTTCTGGACCGTTTCGTGACGGTTGCGCTCCCCCGTGTGCGTGACTTCCGTGGCGTTTCGGGTCGTGCGTTCGATGGTCGCGGCAACTACAACATCGGTGTGAAAGAGCAGATCATTTTCCCCGAAATCGACTACGACAAGATCGACGCACTGCGTGGGCTGAACATCAGCATCACGACAACTGCGAAGACCGACGACGAAGCAAAGGCTCTGCTCGCCAGCTTCAAGTTCCCGTTCAGAAACTGAGGTTACCGTGGCTAAACTGGCACTGATCGAACGTGAAAAGAAGCGTGCTCGCCTCGCTGCTAAATACGCTCCCAAGCGTACGGAGCTGAAGGCGATCATTAGCGATATGAGCAAGTCGGACGAAGAGCATTACGCAGCACGTCTAGAACTGCAACAACTGCCGCGTAACTCTAACCCGACCCGTAAGCGCAATCGTTGTGCAATTACCGGTCGTCCGCGCGGTACGTTCCGTAAATTCGGGCTGGCGCGTAACAAGATTCGCGAAATCGCGTTCCGCGGCGAGATCCCTGGCCTGACCAAGGCGAGCTGGTAATAGGAGAAACGTAAATGAGCATGAGTGATCCTATCGCCGATATGCTGACTCGCATCCGCAATGCGCAGATGGTTGAGAAAGTCTCGGTGACTATGCCCTCGTCGAAAGTCAAGGTTGCGATTGCGCAGGTCCTGAAGGACGAAGGCTATATCGATGATTTCGCAGTGAAGTCCGAAGGTGCGAAGTCTGAATTGAACATCGTGTTGAAGTACTACGCTGGCCGTCCGGTGATCGAGCGCATTGAACGCGTTTCGAAGCCTGGTCTGCGTGTGTACCGCGGCCGTAACGACATCCCCGTGGTCATGAATGGCCTCGGCGTGGCAATCGTGTCGACGCCGAAGGGCGTGATGACGGACCGCAAGGCGCGTGCAACGGGCGTTGGCGGCGAAGTCATCTGCTACGTCGCTTAAGGCCGAAAGGAGAGAAACATGTCTCGAGTAGGTAAAAGCCCGATCGCGCTGGAAGGCGCAGAAGTGGCCCTGAGCGACGAACGCATCACCGTCAAGGGTCCGCTGGGTACGATTTCGCAGGCTGCTAACAGCCTCGTGAAAGTGGTGAACGACAATGGCACGCTGAAGTTTGAGCCGGTTGACGAAAGCCGCGAAGCGAATGCGATGTCGGGCACGATGCGCGCACTGGTTGCGAACATGGTGAACGGCGTGACGAAGGGTTTCGAGCGCAAGCTGACGCTGGTTGGCGTCGGTTACCGCGCACAGGCGCAAGGCGACAAGCTGAACCTGTCGCTGGGTTTCTCGCACCCCGTGGTGCACCAGATGCCGGAAGGCGTCAAGGCTGAAACCCCGACGCAAACCGAAATCGTGATCAAGGGGATCAATAAGCAACAAGTTGGCCAAGTCGCTGCAGAAGTGCGCGGCTATCGCCCGCCGGAGCCCTACAAGGGCAAGGGTGTGCGTTACGCCAATGAGGTTGTGATCCTCAAAGAAACGAAGAAGAAGTAAGGGTGCGCAATCATGGATAAGACTCAATCTCGCCTGCGCCGCGCTCGTCAGACGCGTATCAAGATCTCTGAGCTGCAGGTCGCGCGTCTCGCCGTGCATCGCACGAACACGCACATTTATGCGCAAGTGTTCTCGCCGTGCGGCACCAAGGTGCTCGCCAGCGCGTCGACGCTCGAGGCCGAAGTGCGTGCGCAACTGGCTGATCAGACAGGCAAGGGCGGCAACGTCGCTGCTGCGACCCTGATTGGCAAGCGCATCGCAGAAAAGGCTAAGGCTGCCGGCATCGAATCCGTCGCCTTTGATCGTTCGGGTTTCCGTTACCACGGCCGCGTGAAAGCGCTGGCTGATGCGGCGCGCGAAGCCGGACTCAAGTTCTAAGGGAAGAATTCGTCATGGCAAAGATGCAAGCGAAAGTTCAGGCTGACGAACGCGACGACGGCCTTCGTGAAAAAATGATTTCGGTCAACCGCGTGACCAAGGTCGTGAAGGGTGGCCGGATTCTCGGCTTCGCCGCACTGACCGTGGTTGGCGACGGTGATGGCCGCGTCGGTATGGGCAAGGGCAAGGCAAAAGAAGTGCCGGTCGCTGTTCAGAAGGCGATGGAACAGGCTCGCCGCAACATGTTCAAGGTGCCGCTTAAGAACGGTACCCTGCAACACGAAGTGCACGGTAAGCACGGCGCATCGATGGTCCTCTTGGCTCCGGCCAAGGACGGTACCGGTGTGATCGCCGGCGGTCCGATGCGCGCAGTGTTCGACGTGATGGGCGTGCAGAACGTTGTGGCCAAGAGCCACGGTTCGACGAACCCTTACAACCTCGTTCGTGCAACGCTGGACGGTCTGCGCAAGCAGTCCACTCCGGGCGACATCGCGGCGAAGCGTGGTAAGTCCGTCGAAGATATTCTGGGCTAAAGGTGGGCACCATGTCTGATAAAACTGTCAAGGTTCAGCTCGTCAAGAGCCTGATCGGCACCCGTGAAACGCACCGTGCTACGGTGCGAGGCTTGGGTCTGCGCCGACTCAACTCGGTTAGCGAGTTGCAGGACACGCCCGCTGTGCGCGGCATGATCAACAAGGTTTCGTACCTCGTTAAGGTCATCGGCTAAGCGGCTGACCAGGACTCAAGGAGTTGATAATGGAATTGAATAACCTGAAGCCGGCTGAAGGCGCGAAGCACGCAAAGCGTCGCGTTGGTCGCGGCATTGGCTCTGGCCTCGGCAAGACTGCTGGCCGTGGTCACAAGGGTCAGAAGTCGCGTTCGGGCGGCTTTCACAAGGTTGGCTTCGAAGGCGGTCAAATGCCGCTGCAACGTCGCCTGCCGAAGCGCGGCTTCACCTCGCTGACGAAGGAATTCGTCGGTGAAGTGCGCCTCTCGGATCTGGAAAAGCTGCCGGTCGACGAGATCGATCTGTTGGCCCTGAAGCAAGCCGGCCTGATTGGCGAGATGATCACGAGCGCCAAGATCATCAAAACCGGCGAGCTGAAGCGTAAGGTCGTTGTGAAGGGTCTGGGTGCGACGAAGGGTGCGCGCGCTGCTATTGAAGCAGCCGGCGGCTCGTTCGCCGAGTAACGCGCAAGTCGATTTTGCCGTCACTAGCATTAGCATCGGAGAAGGTACTTGGCTAACAGCCCGAGTCTCGCAAAACCCGGTCGTAGCGCGGCGAAGTTTGGCGATCTGCGTCGGCGTGCAGTGTTCCTGCTGCTGGCGCTGATCGTCTACCGTATCGGCGCGCACATTCCGGTGCCGGGTATTGACCCGGACCAGCTGGCAAAGCTGTTCCAAAGCCAGTCCGGCGGCATCCTTGGCATGTTCAACATGTTCTCGGGTGGTGCGCTTTCGCGGTTCACGATTTTTGCGCTGGGGATCATGCCGTACATTTCGGCGTCGATCATCATGCAGTTGTTGGCAATTGTTTCGCCGCAGCTGGAAGCGCTGAAAAAAGAAGGGCAGGCAGGTCAACGGAAGATTACGCAGTACACGCGCATCTTTACGGTCCTGTTGGCGACGTTCCAGGCTTTCGGCATCGCCGTGGCACTGGAAAATCAGCCGGCTCTGGTGATCGATCCGGGGATGGTGTTTCGTTTGACGACGGTCGTGACGCTGGTGACCGGCACGATGTTCCTGATGTGGCTGGGTGAGCAGATCACGGAGCGCGGGCTTGGTAACGGTATCTCGATCATCATTTTCGGCGGAATTGCAGCGGGTTTCCCAAATGCAATCGGTGGCTTGGTCTCGCTGGTGCAAACCGGCTCGATGAGTCCTGTATCCGCGATTATCGTCGTCGCGCTGATTGCTGCTGTGACGTATCTGGTGGTGTTCATCGAACGCGGCCAGCGCAAGATTCTTGTGAACTACGCAAAGCGGCAGGTCGGTAACAAGATTTACGGCGGACAGTCTTCGCATCTGCCGCTGAAGTTGAATATGTCGGGTGTGATTCCGCCGATCTTTGCATCGTCGATCATTCTCTTCCCGGCAACTATCCTGAACTGGTTTAGTTCGGGATCGCGTACCAGCTGGTTCGCAGACACGTTGCACAATGTGGCCGAAGCCCTTAAGCCCGGTCAGCCCGTGTACGTGTTGCTGTACGCGTTGGCGATCGTTTTCTTCTGCTTCTTCTACACCGCATTGGTGTTCAACAGCAGAGAGACGGCCGACAACCTGAAAAAGAGTGGCGCTTTCGTCCCAGGCATCCGCCCGGGCGATCAAACAGCGCGATATATCGACCGCATCCTCACGCGTTTGACGCTGGCCGGTGCGATCTACATCGTGTTCGTTTGTCTGCTGCCCGAGTTTTTGGTACTGCGCTGGAACGTGCCGTTTTATTTTGGTGGAACGTCGCTGCTGATCATTGTCGTCGTCACAATGGATTTCATGGCGCAGGTGCAGTCGTACGTTATGTCGCAACAGTATGAATCGCTGCTGAAGAAAGCTAATTTCAAAGGCGGCGGCGTCCCGATGCGTTGAAAGGACTTATGGCCAAAGACGATGTTATCCAGATGCAGGGTGAAGTCATCGAAAACCTGCCTAACGCTACCTTCAGGGTGAAGCTGGAAAACGGCCATGTCGTATTGGGACACATATCGGGCAAGATGCGGATGCACTACATCCGAATCTTGCCGGGCGATAAGGTGACGGTTGAATTGACGCCTTACGATCTGTCGCGTGCGCGGATCGTGTTCCGGGCGAAGTGATTTGAAAAAAGGGTAATATCATGAAAGTGATGGCATCGGTTAAGCGCATTTGCCGCAATTGCAAGATCATCAAGCGCAAAGGCGTTGTGCGCGTGATTTGCAGCTCTGATCCGCGCCACAAACAGCGTCAAGGCTGAACGCCGCGCTTTTTGCTGCGCTTTTTGTTTGAGGAAAAACAATGGCTCGTATCGCAGGGGTTAACATCCCGAATCACCAGCACACCGAAATCGGCCTCACGGCAATTTACGGTGTAGGCCGCACGCGCTCGCGCGACATTTGCGTCGCTGCTGGTGTGGCATTTTCGAAGAAGGTCAAAGACCTGAACGACGCAGACCTCGAAAAGCTGCGTGAAGAAGTCGGCAAGTTCATCGTTGAAGGCGATCTGCGCCGTGAAACGACGATGAACATCAAGCGCCTGATGGATCTCGGCTGCTACCGTGGCGTCCGGCATCGTAAGGGCTTGCCCCTGCGCGGCCAACGTACGCGTACGAATGCCCGTACGCGCAAGGGTCCGCGTCGTGCAGCGCAATCGCTGAAGAAGTAAGCGGAACTGACAGTTACAGGAAAACGTAATGGCTAAGGCTTCGAACAACTCCGCGGCGCAACGCGTTCGCAAGAAGGTCAAGAAGAACGTCGCCGAGGGCGTGGTTCACGTTCACGCGTCGTTCAACAACACCATCATCACGATCACTGATCGTCAAGGCAATGCACTTGCTTGGGCAACATCGGGTGGTCAGGGCTTCAAGGGTTCGCGTAAATCGACCCCGTTTGCAGCCCAGGTGGCAGCCGAATCGGCTGGCCGCGTGGCGATGGAATACGGCGTGAAGAACCTTGAAGTGCGGATCAAGGGCCCCGGTCCTGGCCGTGAATCGGCGGTGCGCGCATTGCATGGTCTTGGCATCAAGATTACAGCAATCTCGGACGTGACTCCGGTCCCGCACAACGGCTGCCGTCCGCCGAAGCGTCGTCGTATCTAAGACGCCGATTTTGCTAGCGCCTGTTGCCGCTCTGCGCGGCGGCAGGCTGCTTGCGCTATTGAATTGACTAAGCCCACCGTTCGACCCAAAGGGTTCGGACTAGCGCGAGTGCCTGCATTCGTGTGATTAATCATAGAAGGAATCAACGTGGCACGTTATATCGGCCCTAAGGCCAAGCTGTCCCGCCGTGAAGGCACTGACCTCTTCCTGAAGAGCGCCCGTCGTTCGCTCGCTGACAAGTGCAAGCTTGACAGCAAGCCCGGCCAACACGGCCGCACCTCGGGTGCACGTACGTCCGACTACGGCACGCAGCTGCGCGAAAAGCAAAAAGTTAAGCGCATCTACGGCGTTCTCGAGCGTCAATTCCGTCGTTACTTCGCTGAAGCCGACCGCCTGAAGGGCAACACGGGTGAAAACCTGCTGCAATTGCTCGAATCGCGTCTGGACAACGTCGTGTATCGCATGGGCTTCGGCTCGACGCGCGCTGAAGCGCGTCAGCTGGTCAGCCACAAGGCGATCACGGTGAACGGCGTCGTGTCGAACATCCCGTCGATGCAAGTGAAGGCAGGCGACGTCGTTGCCGTGCGCGAACAGAAGAAAAAGCAAGCGCGTATTCTCGAAGCGCTGTCGCTGGCTGAGCAAGGTGGTCTGCCGAGCTGGGTCGCTGTCGATTCGAAGAAGTTCGAAGGCACGTTCAAGTCGAAGCCGGAACGCAGCGACATCGCTGGCGATATCAACGAAAGCCTGATCGTCGAATTGTATTCGCGGTAATCGGATTAATGGCCGGGGCACCCCGATTGCGTTGCGCAAGGGGGCGTCTCGGCTGTTTATTTTCAGGTTGTTACCGGTCAGCCTTATCGGTGTAACGAGCCGAGGGTATTGAAAAGGAAAACCTATGCAAACCAGTTTGTTGAAGCCCAAGATCATCGCAGTTGAATCGCTTGGTGAGAGCCACGCGAAAGTGGTCATGGAACCGTTTGAACGCGGTTATGGCCACACCTTGGGTAACGCGCTTCGGCGCGTGCTGCTGTCGTCGATGATCGGCTATGCGCCGACCGAAGTGACGATCGCAGGCGTCGTTCATGAATATTCGACGCTCGACGGTGTGCAAGAGGACGTAGTCAACCTGTTGTTGAACCTGAAAGGCGTGGTGTTCAAGCTGCATAACCGTGACGAAGTGACGGTTACGCTGCGCAAGGAAGGCGAAGGCGTTGTCACCGCTGGTGACATCGAACTCGCGCACGATTGCGAAGTGATCAATCCGGATCACGTGATTGCGCATCTGTCGAAGGGCGGCAAGCTCGACGTGCAGATCAAGGTTGAGAAGGGCCGCGGTTACGTGCCGGGCAATGTGCGTCGTTACGGCGAAGAGTCGGCCAAGATCATCGGTCGTATCGTGCTGGACGCTTCGTTCTCGCCGGTTCGCCGCGTGAGCTACGCAGTTGAAAGCGCTCGCGTCGAACAGCGTACCGACCTCGACAAGCTCGTGATGAACATCGAAACCAACGGTGTGATCTCGCCGGAAGAAGCGATCCGTCAATCGGCGCGCATTCTGGTTGATCAGCTGTCGGTGTTCGCTGCACTGGAAGGCACCGAAGCAACGGCGGAAGCGCCGTCGCGTGCGCCGCAGATCGATCCGATCCTGCTGCGTCCGGTCGATGATCTCGAATTGACGGTTCGTTCCGCGAACTGCCTGAAGGCCGAGAACATCTACTACATCGGCGACCTGATCCAGCGTACGGAAAACGAGCTGCTCAAGACGCCGAATCTGGGCCGCAAGTCGCTGAACGAAATCAAGGAAGTACTGGCGTCGCGTGGTTTGACGCTCGGCATGAAGCTCGAGAACTGGCCGCCGGCTGGTCTGGACAAGTAATACCGGGACAGAGCCCGCCGCTGCACTGGCAAAGACGCGGATTTTCCTTTAAAATCCGCGTCTTGTCTTTTTTTACTACCGGCCCGTGCGCTCACTACTTTAGGTAGATCGAAGCGCGATAGAAGAGCTGGACCAAAACTTTGAATCAAAGGAATTAACATGCGTCACCGTCATGGTCTGCGGAAACTGAACCGCACGAGCAGCCACCGTCTGGCAATGCTCCGTAATATGTCGAACTCGCTGATCGAGCACGAAGTCATCAAGACCACGCTGCCGAAAGCCAAAGAACTCCGTAAAGTTGTCGAGCCGCTGATCACGCTCGGCAAGAAGCCGTCGCTGGCAAATCGTCGTCTGGCGTTCAACCGTCTGCGCGATCGTGACTCGGTCACGAAGCTGTTCGAAGTTCTGGGCCCGCGTTACGCTACCCGTCCGGGCGGCTATCTGCGCGTGCTGAAGTTCGGCTTCCGCAATGGCGACAATGCACCGATGGCACTGGTCGAACTGCTCGACCGTCCGGAAGTCGAAGACGTCGAAGTGCAAGAAGCTGAGTAAGCTTCCAGCATCAAGAAAAAGCCAGGCATGTAGCCTGGCTTTTTTGCTTTCTGCCGTCCGCATCGGTCTTGCGGTGGCTGCCCGCGGTGACTACGTGCCACAAGAGAATGCCGGCGGGACCTTCAGCGGCGTTATAAGGCTAGGTGATACGATATCGCCACATGAATCGTGCGAGCTGGAGCCTGTTGTGACTGTGAGCGAGAGTGTGACCTTGATCCTGACGACGGTGCCCGATGCGGCCACCGCGCAGACGCTAGCAGCCGAAGCGCTGGCTGCGCGCCTCTGCGCTTGCGTCACGGAACTAGGCGCCGTGCAATCTCGCTATCACTGGCAAGGCGCGATCGAAACGGCGGAGGAAATCCAGCTGCTATTCAAGACGAGCGCCGCGCGTGCAGTGGAGCTCGAGCGGTACATCCACGCGCATCATCCCTACGACACCCCGGAAGTCCTCTCCTGGCAAGCGACGGCATCCGCCGCATACGGCCAGTGGATTGCTGCTGAAACCCAACGTCCCCTCCATGTTTAACGGTCTCGACCGGCGCGCGCGCGCCGCGCTGCGCACGGTTTTCTTCCTGCTTGGCTGTCTTATCCTCGCCCAATTCGGCCCCGTCGCTCGCGCCGCGGACGACTTTCTCGATCCAGCGGTCGCATTCAAGTTCAGCGCCACTGAGAAGCCGGGCGAAGTCGATGTCACGTACAAGATCGCCGACGGCTACTACATGTACCGTGAGCGATTCGCTTTCGCGACCCGCAATGGCACGAGCACGATCGGCGAAGCGCAATTGCCGGCGGGACACGTCAAATTCGATCAGACCTTCAACAAGAACGTCGAGACGTACCGCAACGAGTTGACCATTCGCATTCCCGTCAAGCAGGCCGCAGGACCGTTCGATCTGGCGGTCACATCGCAAGGTTGCGCCGACGCCGGCATTTGCTATCCGCCGATGGAGCGTGTCTATCACGTGAGCGGCGCAGCCCTGCAGCCCGCGACTGGCGCGACGACCGCCGCCCCGCAAAAAGCTGCCGCGAACACTACATCGGCCGACACGCCCTGGTACGAGCGCGCCACCAGCGCCGACTACGCACAGTCGCTTTTGCAAGGCGGTGGCTTCTTCGCGATCATCGGTTTGTATTTCGTGGCCGGCGCCGTGCTGAGTCTGCTGCCTTGCTCGTATCCGATGATCCCGATCCTGTCGGCGATCATCATTGGCGAGGGTGCACGTGTGACGCGTGCGCGTGGGTTTGCGTTGTCGCTGTCCTACGTGATCGGGATGGCGCTCGTGTACACGGCGCTCGGCGTCGCCGCAGCGCTGGTCGGGCAAAGTCTCGGCGCGTGGCTGCAAAATCCGTGGGTCCTCGGGATTTTCGGCGTCCTCCTGACTGTATTCGCGCTGACGTTGATCGCCGGCGTCGACATTGCGTTGCCGGCACGCTGGCAGGACGGCGTGTCGCAAGCATCGACGGGACGGTCGGGCGGGAAATTCGCAGCCGTCGCTGTGATGGGCGCGCTGTCCGCGCTGGTCGTAGGCGCCTGCATGACGGCGCCCTTGTTCGCGGTGCTGGCGTTCATCGCGCATACCGGCAGTGCCGTACTTGGCGGTGCTGCGCTGTTCGCCATGGGCCTCGGCTTGGGCGTGCCGCTTCTGATCATCGGTCTCGGCGCAGGTACGCTTTTGCCGCGCGCCGGCGCCTGGATGGACGGCGTCAAGGTGTTCTTCGGTGTGGTGCTGCTGGCGGCTGCGCTGTGGATCGTTTGGCCCGTACTTGGCGCTGGGGCGACGATGCTGCTCAGTTCGCTGTGGCTGCTGGTCGCGGCCGCGGCGCTCGGTCTGTTTTCGGCGGCGAAGCCGCAGGCGTCGGTATGGGATCGCCTGGGACGAGGCGTCGGCGCGGCGCTGGCCATCTGGGCGGCGGTGCTACTCGTCGGACTGGCTGCGGGTTCGTCCGATCCGTTGCGCCCGCTTGGCGTGCTGGCCGCACGCGGCGGCGTAACTGGCGTTGGCGTAGCGAGCGCGTCCGGGCAGTCGGGAACGGCACCACAGAGCGACCTGACGTTCGCATCGGTGCGCTCCTCCAATCAACTCGATGAGGCCGTCAAAACCGCCGCGCAGCCCGCCATGCTCGATTTTTACGCGGACTGGTGCGTCAGCTGCAAGGAAATGGAGAAGTTCACCTTCAGCGATCCGCGTGTGCAAGCCAAATTGAAGCAGATGAACCTGCTGCGCGCCGACGTCACCGCCAACAATACCGACGACCAGATGCTGCTCAAGCGCTTCAGCCTGTTCGGGCCGCCTGGCATCATCTTCTTCGATCAAGGCGGCAAGGAAGTGTTGCGCGTGGTCGGCTACGAGTCGGCGGACAAGTTTCTGAAGACGCTGGATCAGGCCAACACACCGGGCGCGTAGTCTGCCGCAGCGTCTGAGCAATGCGCGCTAGTTCTGCGAGCGCAAGATCCGGGCGGCATCGAGCGCGAAATAGGTCAGCACACCGTCCGCGCCCGCCCGTTTGAACGCCAGCAACGACTCCATCATCGCCTTGTCGTGATCGAGCCAGCCGTTCTGCGCGGCGGCCTTCAGCATCGCGTACTCGCCGCTCACCTGATACACGTAAGTCGGAAACTGGAACTCGTCCTTCACGCGCCTCACGATATCCAGATACGGCATGCCCGGCTTGACCATCACCATGTCCGCGCCTTCGTTGATGTCAGCCTGCACTTCGCGCAGCGCTTCGTTCGAATTGGCCGGGTCCATCTGATACGTCATCTTGTTGCCCTTGCCGAGGTTCGTCGCCGAGCCGACGGCATCGCGGAACGGGCCGTAAAACGCCGACGCAAACTTGGCGGCGTACGCCATGATGCGCGTGTGGATATGGCCTTCGCTTTCCAGCATCTCGCGGATCGCGCCGATGCGCCCGTCCATCATGTCCGACGGTGCGACGATATCGACGCCCGCTTCCGCCTGCACCTGCGCCTGTTCGACCAGAATCTCGACGGTTTCGTCGTTGATCACGTAGCCGGCCGCGTCTAGCACGCCGTCCTGACCATGACTCGTGTACGGGTCGAGCGCGACATCGGTGAGCACGCCCAGTTCGGGGAAATGCTGCTTCAGCTCACGCACTGCCCGCGGCACCAGCCCGGCTGGGTTGGCGGCTTCGCGGCCGTCAGGCGTTTTCAACGACGGGTCGATCGCCGGAAACAGCGAGAGCACCGGCACGCCCAGTTCGACGCACTGCGCGGCGACACCCATCAGCAGATCGACGGATACGCGCTCGACGCCAGGCATCGACGGCACGGCTTGCCGCACGGTGGTCCCCTCGACGATGAACACGGGGTAGATCAGATCGTTGGTGGTGAGGATGTTTTCCCGCATCAGACGGCGCGAGAAGTCGTCGCGGCGCATACGGCGCGGACGGTAGTGCGGATAGAAGCTCATATCGAATCGAAAACACGTGGATGTGTGGAGCGGGCGCGTCACGCCTGCCACCGCTCCAGGAAACTTTTCGAGACAATGGTATATCATACCGATCGAGCAAGGCGCGATGCGCTGACCTCCCCGCTTCTCCTCCCTGAGCGGGTGCCTGTCGTTTTTTCGATTAGGCTGTTTGACCCGCCGTTAAAGCGGCGGGTTTTTTTATGGGCGGCCGGAAATGGTGTTGTTGGCCAGACCGACAGGCGCTGTGGGATTTATTGCGCGCCGTCCGCTTCTTCTTTGGCGTTGGGAATCAGCCAACCTTCGATCAGTTCGTGCGCTTCGTCGATCCCGATGCGCTTGAGCGCCGAGAACAACTGAGCCGTCAGCTCGCCTTGGTAGCCGGCGGCACTGTATTCAGCCAGACCCTTCTGTGTAGCGCGCAAGGCGTTCACGCTTTCCTGCCGTGTCAATTTGTCGCATTTGGTCAGCAGCGTGTGGATCGGTTTGCCGGTCGGCGCAAACCATTCGATCATCCGGCGATCCAGATCCGTCAACGGACGGCGCGAATCCATCATCAGAATCATGCCGCGCAATTGCGAACGCGATTGCAGGTACGTGGACAGCAGCGCCTCCCAGTGGGCCTTGGCCGCGCCCGGCACTTCCGCATAACCGTAACCCGGCAGGTCGACCAGATGCGCGGTCGGCTCGTCTGCCTTGCCCACCGAAAAATAATTGATGTGCTGCGTGCGCCCCGGCGTCTTACTGGCGAAGGCGAGGCGCTTCTGATTGCACAGAATATTGATCGCCGTCGACTTGCCCGCGTTCGAGCGTCCCGCAAAGCAGATCTCGGGTTGCGAAGTGGCCGGCAGATCGCGCAAATGATTGACGGTCGTGAAAAAACGGGATTGGTGGAGCAGGAAGGACATGATCAGGCCGGTATTCGAGACGCCGGGGAACCCGGAGTGGGGACGGGTCAAGCCCGACTGGCGTCTTAGCGATTAGCGAGTTATTGTACAATACGATGGTTTACTGAAAACCTGAGGGGGCCAGCCCGCATGCCTTTTGGCGGCTCCTGGCGGTCACTCGGTCGCTGTCGTATTTTGCAAAACCTCTAAAATCCCACAAGACGAGACAGGGTGTGCGAATGAATCGACTGAGCAAGACTCTGATGGTGCTTCATGTAGCGGCAGGTCTTTCAGGTTTGGCAATTCAGGCACGAGCAGCAGATCCGGCGAAACCGGACGTCAATCGGGGGCAGGCAATCGCGGTGCAGGTTTGCGCCTCATGCCACGGCGCAGACGGCAACAGTGCCGGTGGCGCCTATCCCAAGCTGGCGGGCCAGCATCCCGAATATCTCGTCAAGCAGCTCAAAGATTTCAAGACTCAGCCGGGCGCAAAGCAACCTGCGCGCAACAATGCGATCATGGCGGGCATGGCCGCGGCGCTGTCCGATCAGGACATGGTCAACGTGGCCGCCTATTTCGCCGCGCAGACCCCGAAGCCCGGCTACGCGCATAACAAAGACACGGTGCCGATCGGTCAGAAAATTTATCGTGGCGGGATCGCCGACAAGGGCGTGCCGGCCTGCGCAAGCTGCCACGGACCCACCGGTCAGGGCATTCCTTCGCAGTATCCGCGTCTGTCTGGGCAGTGGTCCGAATACACGGTGGCGCAGTTGCTGGCGTTCACGCAAGGTCCGGGCGCGCGGAACAATAATGAGCCGATGCATGCAATTGCCACGCGTCTGTCGGATAGTGACATCAAGGCTGTAGCCGATTACATCGCGGGCTTGCATTAAGAGGCCCACACGCCAGTACAACCGGTCCGACGAGACCGGTACAAACAAGAAAAGGGTGGGGGCGTCGTGCCTACGACAGCCCTGCACCCTTTTTTGCTGTTCAGTCGGAGTATGAATGAGCGTCACCACGTCGGGTTTGCAGTCGAAGTCGGGCAATCGCGTCTCGCGCAGCGTCATCGAAGTCATGAGTTCGATGCGTTTCGCCATCTCGCTGCTCGTGATTCTGTCGATCGCCAGCATCATCGGTACCGTCCTCACGCAGGACGACCCCTATCCCAACTACGTCAATCAGTTCGGCCCGTTCTGGGCGGACATCTTCCGCTCGCTGAGTCTGTACACCGTGTACAGCTCGTGGTGGTTCATGCTGATCCTCGGTTTCCTGATGGTGTCCGTGTCGCTGTGCGTGATCCGCAATGCGCCGAAGATGGTGGCCGACGCGAAGAGCTGGAAGGACAAGGTCCGCGAAGCGAGTCTGCGCGCGTTCCATCACAAGGGCGAGTTCGTGGTCGAGGCGCCGCGCGCTCAGACCACGGTGACGCTCGCCCGGCTGTCGGCCAAGTTCGGCTACAAGTTCGTCACGCGCGAATCGGAAGGTGCGACGCTGATCGCGGCCAAACGCGGCGCGTTGACCAAGTTTGGCTACATCTCCGCGCACATTGCGATCGTCGTGATCTGTCTGGGCGGTCTGCTCGACAGCAATCTGCCGATCAAGCTGCAAATGTGGATGTTCGACAAGTCGCCGATCCGCTCCAACACGGTGATCAACGACATCACGCCGGATCATCGCCTGTCGCAATCCAACCCGACCTTCCGCGGCTACGCATGGGTACCGGAAGGCCAGCATGTATCCACGGCGATTCTGAACCAGCCCGACGGCTCGCTGATCCAGGACCTGCCGTTCTCGATCGAACTCAACAAATTCATCGTCGATTACTACTCGACGGGTATGCCGAAGCTGTTCGCGAGCGACATCGTCGTGGTCGATCATAAGACCGGTGCGCGCGTGCCGGCGCGCGTCGAAGTGAACAAGCCGTTCACCTACGACGGCGTCTCGATCTTCCAGTCGAGCTTCCAGGACGGCGGCTCGCAAATGCAGATGACCGCTTACCCGATGTCCGGAGCAACCGCGAAGACCGCACCGTTCGGCGGCACGATCGGCGGTAATGCGCCGCTCAGCACGGCCACCCCGCTCGCCGACGGTCAAACCGTGGAGTTCACCGATTTCCGCGCGATCAACGTCGAAAACACCTCGAACGGCAACGGCCAGAACGACGCCCGTGGCGTCGCGCATCGCACGCTGAAGGAAGCTTTCGACGAGCGCCTCGGCTCCGGCGCGAAGTCGTCGAACCCGCTCGATCTGCACAACGTCGGCCCGTCGGTGCAATACAAGGTGCGCGACAAAGACGGCCAGGCGCGCGAGTACAACAACTACATGCTGCCGGTGGATGTCGCCGGCGAAAAGATGTTCCTCGCGGGCATGCGCCTGAACCCGGACGATCCGTTCCGCTATCTGCGCATTCCCGCCGACAGCGGCGGCACCGTCAAGGAATGGATGAACCTGCGCGCCACGCTCGAGGACCCGGCGGCGCGCGTGGCCGCCGCTCATAGCTTCGCGTTGCGCTCCGTGCCGGGTTCCAACACCGAATTGCAGCAGCATCTGGAAGAAAGCGCACTGCGCGTGCTGACCCTCTTTGCAGGCGCGGACAATAGCATCAAGATGCCGAACGGCCAGACGGTCGGCGGCTTCCAGGCAATCGCGGCGTTCATCGACCATTCGGTGCCGAAGGGCGAGCAGGAAAAGGCCGCGGGCCTGTTGCTGCGTATGCTGGAAGGCTCGACGTGGGATCTGTGGCAATTGTCCCGCCAGCAACTCGGCGAGCCCGTGGCCCCGGCCAATGCGGACGCCAGCCGTTTCATCCAAAGCTCGATCAACGCGATATCCGACAGCTTTTTGTATGGATCGCCGGTCTATTTACAGCTTGATTCATTCAAGCAGGTGCAAGCTTCGGTATTTCAGTTGACGCGCGCGCCGGGCAAAAAAGTCGTGTATCTTGGCAGCCTGCTCCTCGTGTTGGGCATCTTCTCGATGTTCTACGTCCGCGAACGGCGGCTGTGGTTCTGGCTTAGAGATACCGACCACGGCACGAATGTCGTGATGGCGATGTCGAGTGCACGCAAAACGCTCGACTTCGAAAAGGAGTTCGTCCAGACGCGCGACGCTGTCGGCGCCGCACTGGGCGCCAGACTCACTGACGCATCCGACGCCGCCGGCGGCACAAACCCAACCGGCCACGCCGGCGCGCCGCCCACAAGCTCACAAGATTCGACCCGGTAAGATCATGGACTTGACTCAGGTTTCCTCATCCTCCTCTTCGCCCGCGCGCCCCAGGAGGGCCGCCGCGGACGAGGCCGTCAACACGCTCAACATCGGGCAGTACGACGAGCGGCCGTTTCTGAAACGGCTCGGCATCGTCGACTGGCTGTTCGCCGTCGCGATGGTGGCGGGCGCCGGGTTTGCGCTCACGCGCTACTACCCGTTCATGAACTACTACGACAAGCTGGTGCTGGTGTGCGCCGTGCCCGTGTTCATGGTGCTCGGCTGGCGCTGGAAACCGGTGCGTCCGCTGATGGTGGGTATCACGGCGCTGTCTTTGCTGGCGATCCAGATCTATCACGGCGACCTCAGCCGCGCGGATAGCGCCTTCTTCCTCAAGTATTTCCTGTCGAGCCAGTCAGCGATTCTGTGGATGAGCGCGCTTTTCGTGTTCGCCACGGTGTTCTACTGGATCGGTCTGTTGTCGCGCTCGCCGACTGGCGCCGCGATCGGTTCGAAGATGACGTGGGCCGCGGTGCTGATGGGCTTCGTCGGCCTGATGGTGCGCTGGTACGAGTCGTACCTGATCGGCGCGGACGTCGGCCATATTCCTATTTCGAACCTCTACGAAGTGTTCGTGCTGTTCAGCCTGATCACCGCGCTGTTTTATCTGTACTACGAGCAGCACTACAACACCCGCGCGCTCGGCGCGTTCGTGCTGCTGGTGATCGGCGCCGCCGTCGGCTTCCTGATGTGGTACTCGGTCGCGCGTGATGCGCAGCAGATCCAGCCGCTCGTGCCGGCGCTGCAAAGCTGGTGGATGAAGATTCACGTGCCGGCGAACTTCATCGGCTATGGCAGCTTTGCGCTGTCGGCGATGGTTGCCGTCGCGTATATCTCGAAGGAGCGTGGCGTGCTGGCTGACCGCCTGCCGGCGCTCGAAGTGCTCGACGACCTGATGTACAAGTCGATCGCCGTCGGCTTCGCGTTCTTCACGATCGCGACGATTCTCGGCGCGCTGTGGGCCGCGGAAGCGTGGGGCGGCTACTGGAGCTGGGATCCGAAGGAAACCTGGGCACTGATCGTCTGGCTGAACTATGCGGCCTGGCTGCATATGCGTCTGATGAAAGGCCTGCGCGGCGCGGTCGCGGCATGGTGGGCGCTGACCGGTTTGCTGGTCACCACTTTCGCCTTCCTAGGCGTGAATATGTTCCTGTCGGGCTTGCATAGTTACGGCAAGCTGTAAGATCGGCCGCGCTGAACCGACTTAAAACCGCCGAGTGCTTAGCACCGGCGGTTTTTTTATTGCCGATGGAATATTCGCTACGTCCAGCGTGTTCGCCACAGGAGTAACGATGGACGGCGCGCGATCATTAATATGGCCCCGTCACGGGCATCAGCCGATGGATCAGCTAGGAGCAGCACGATGTGGATCAAGCGAAGCGACAGATTTCAACTGAACGGCGACGACATCGCGCGTAGCGAGATCACGCCCCAGCATGTGTTCGAGAACCGGCGCCGTGTGCTGCAGGCGGCCGGCGCGCTGGCGCTCGGTAGCATGATCGGCGTGAATGGCGAAGCGTTGGCGGCGTACGCGCCCGGGGACCCGAAAGCGCAGAAGCTGGCGGCAAAGACCAACGCCAGATTCGTCGCGCCCGACAAGGTGACGCCGTACAAGGACGTCACCACGTACAACAACTTCTACGAATTCGGTACCGACAAAGCCGATCCGGCGCAAAACGCCGGGACTCTGCGGGCGCATCCGTGGAAGGTGAGCGTTGAAGGCGAGATCAAGAATCCGAAGGTGTACGACATCGACGAATTGCTCAAGCTCGCGCCGCTCGAGGAACGCGTGTACCGGATGCGCTGCGTCGAGGGCTGGTCGATGGTGATTCCGTGGATCGGCGTGCCGCTCGCGGAATTGATCAAGCGCGTGCAGCCGACCGGCAACGCCAAATACGTCCAGTTCATCACCCTGGCTGATCCTTCGCAGATGCCGGGACTCTCGACGCCGGTGCTCGACTGGCCGTACACCGAAGGCCTGCGCATGGACGAGGCGATGAATCCGCTGACGCTGCTGACCATGGGCCTCTACGGTCAGGTGCTGCCCAATCAGAACGGCGCGCCGATTCGCGTCGTGGTGCCGTGGAAGTACGGCTTCAAGAGCGCGAAATCGCTAGTGAAGATCCGCTTCGTCGACAAGCAGCCGCCGACCAGTTGGAACACGTATGCTTCGAGCGAATACGGGTTCTATTCGAACGTGAATCCGAACGTGGATCATCCGCGCTGGAGTCAGGCAACGGAGCGTCGCATCGGCGAAGACGGCTTTTTCACGCCCAAGCGTAAGACGCTGATGTTCAATGGCTACGGTGATCAGGTGGCGTCGCTGTATCAGGGCATGGACCTGAAGAAGAATTTTTGAGCGCAAGGATCATGGCTTCCGACACGCAATCTGCTACCGAGAACGAGCAACACACAGCGCCGCGTGCGACGCAGGCGGGCGCGTCGTCTTCTGCTGCGGCACGGCGCCCCGCGACTGGCCCACGCTGGATCGTGCCGGCCAAAGTCGCTGTGTTTATCGCAGCGTGGTATCCGCTCGCGCGCATCGTGCTGTTCGGCATGACGGACCGGCTCGGCGCAAATCCGATCGAGTTCATCACGCGCTCGACGGGCCTCTGGACGCTGGTCTTTTTGTGCATCACGCTGGCGGTGACGCCGTTGCGCCGGCTTACGGGCGTCGCTGCGTTCGTGCGTTTTCGCCGCATGCTCGGGCTCTACGCGTTCTTTTACGCCACGCTGCACTTCACCACGTATATCTGGTTCGACAAGTGGTTCGATGTCGCCGCGATTCTGAAGGACATCGGCAAGCGGCCGTTCATTACGGTGGGCTTCGCGGCATTCGTGTTGTTGATCGCGCTTGCCGTCACGTCGCCACGAGCGATGGTGCGCAAGCTCGGCCGTCGCTGGCAAACGCTGCATCGCGCAATCTACGCGATCGCCATGCTCGCGATCCTGCATTTCTGGTGGATGAAAGCCGGCAAACACGATCTGATCTTGCCGAAGATTTACGGTGCGATCGTCGTGGCGCTGCTCGGTTGGCGTGTGCTGGTCTGGCTGCGAGAGCGGCGCAGACGGCTTAAATAGAAAAAGGCGATGCCGCCGTGGCATCGCCTTTTTTTTATGGCGTAGCGCTTACTTTACTGGTTACGCCGGCAAGATCGTTTCGCCTGCAAACAGTTGCTTGACCTCTTCGCGGGCGCGAACCAGATGCACCTGTGTACCATCCACCATCACTTCCGCTGCGCGCGGACGCGTGTTGTAGTTGGAGCTCATTACGAAGCCATACGCGCCGGCCGAGCGGATCGCCAGCAGGTCGCCGGGTTCAACCGCCAGCAGTCGTTCACGGCCCAGCCAGTCACCGCTCTCACAGACCGGACCCACCACGTCGTACACGTGCGCCGGCACCTCGTGCTTAACGACTGCGTCGATTGCGTGGTACGCCTCGTACATGGCGGGACGCGCGAGATCGGTCATCGCCGCGTCGACGATGGCGAAGTTCTTTTCCGCGCCCGGCTTCAAAAATTCGACGCGCGTGAGCAGCACGCCGGCATTGCCGACCAGCGAGCGGCCCGGCTCGAACCACACTTCACGCTGACCGTGACCGCGCGCTTCGATACGATCGAGCACGGTGCGCACGAACTCGCCGATTTCCGGTGGCGTTTCGTCGTCGTATGTAATGCCCAGACCGCCGCCGACGTCGACGTGGCGAATCTTCACGCCGTCCTGTTCGATCTGCCCGACCAGTTCCAGTACCTTGTCGACCGCGTCCAGATAGGGCGCGACTTCGGTGATCTGCGAGCCGATATGGCAATCGATGCCGACCACTTCCAGATTCGCCATCGCCGCCGCCGCTTGATACGTGGCGCGTGCATCTTCGAAGGCGACGCCGAATTTGTTCGACTTCAGGCCGGTGGAAATATACGGATGCGTCTTCGCATCGACGTCCGGATTCACGCGCAGCGAAACCGGCGCTTTCTTGCCCATTTCGGCGGCAACCGCGTTCAGGCGATCCAGTTCAGGAATCGACTCGACGTTGAAGCATTTGACGCCCGCTTCGAGCGCCTCGCGCATTTCGTTCGCATGCTTGCCGACGCCGGAAAACACGGTGTTTTCCGCTTTGCCGCCGGCGGCCAGCACGCGCGCGAGTTCGCCGCCCGACACGATGTCGAAGCCCGCGCCGAGACGTGCGAACACGTTCAGCACCGCGAGGTTGCTATTCGCTTTGACGGCCACGTGCACCTTCGCGCGACGGCCGGCGCAAGCGCCCGCGTACGCGTTCCATGCCGCGGTGAGCGCGGCGCGCGAGTAGACGTACAGGGGCGTGCCGAACTGCTCGGCGAGAGAGACGGCGGACACGCCTTCGGCGTGCAGCACGCCGTCGACGTAGTCAAATGCGGATCGAGTCATGCGAAAGTCTTATTGAGCAGGTGTGGCGGCAGAGGCAGGCAGCGGCGCATCCGTAGCGGAGGCAGCAGAAGCGGGCGGCGCGGCGAGTTCGGTTTCCGGCGCCAACGAGAGCGGTGAGCCCGACGTGTCCGGTATCTCACCCACGGCTGCGGGGTTCTGCGCGGCGGGATCGGTTGTGTCCGGCGACGGCGCTGGCGTGCGATCGATCGGCTTGGCGGGGAGCGGCGGCACGGTAGGTAAATAGAGCGGTCCGCGTTGTCCGCAACCGCCGAGTGCACAACCTGCGAGAATGGCTAAACCCGCTACAATCGCGCGGCCGGGCGCCGCCGCGCGCATCCGAGATACGACTCGCATGACTGTCCCTGAATAAATAATCGATGGAGTTTAGCATGTCCGATAGTGAATACCTGACCCGTGCGGAAGCCGCGCTAGCCGCCATCGAACGCGCGCTCGACGACACCGAGGTCGACATCGAACTCGAGCGTAGCGGCAACGTCCTGACCCTCGAATTCGAGAATCGCTCGAAGATTATCGTGAACCTTCAGCCGCCGATGAGCGAGATCTGGATCGCCGCGAAAGCGGGCGGTTTCCACTTCCGTTTCATCGATGGTGAATGGCGCGATACCCGCGGCGGCACGGAGTTTTTCGCGGCGCTGTCGGAGTATGCGACGCAACAGGCCGGCGAGCCGGTTCACTTCGAAGCGTGACATGGGCGGCTTGAGATAGCGGCCCCAGTGCCGCTATCGCCGTTAAGTCAGCTGCAAGAAAAAACCGCCGCGCATCGAGCGCGGCGGTTTTGTTTTTTTTACGGTCTGCGAGATCGCGTCAGTGTCCGCGGAACAGATTCATGATGTCCTGCTTCTCCTGCTCGCCGACCTGCTCGGGCGCCGCCGACGCGGCACTCGCTGCGGCATCCAGCGCCGCCTGGCTGATGCCGACCGTCGAGACAAAGCCATTGCCCGGCGTGAATTCTTCGAAGTACAACTCCGAGCCGAGTTGCGTCACGCCGTCGGGCATCGGCATCTTGTACTCGGGCACGCCTTTGAGCGCGCGCCCCATGTACTCGACCCATACCGGCAATGCCAGGCCGCCGCCGGTTTCCTTGTCGCCAAGACTGCGCGGGTTGTCGTAGCCGATCCAGGCGATGGCGGTGAGCGTGTGCTGGTAGCCGGCGAACCACGCATCGCGCGAGTCGTTGGTCGTACCCGTTTTGCCACCGAGGTCGGTGCGCTTGAGTACGTTGGTTTTCGCACCCGTACCGCGTTGCGCGACGCTTTGCAGCAGGCTGTTCATGACATAGGCGTTGCGCGGTTCGATTGCGTGAGGCGCGCTTTGCGCGGCAACCAGCGGCTGGGCGTGCGCCACCACCATGCCGCGCTGATCGGTCACTTCGGCAATCAGATACGGGTTCACGCGGTAACCGCCGTTGGCGAAAACCGAGAACGCCCCCGCCATCTGCAGCGGTGTGACGAGACCCGCGCCGAGCGCCATCGGCAGATACGCGGGGTGACGGTCCGCGTCGAAGCCGAATCGCGTGATGTACTGCTGCGCGTACTTCGTGCCGATCTGGTTGAGGATGCGGATCGACACCAGATTCTTCGACTTCTGCAACGCGGTGCGCATGGTCATCGGACCATCGAAGCCGCCGCCGTAGTTCTTGGGCTCCCACGCCTGACCGCCGGTTTCGGCCGCGGTGAAAAACAGCGGCGCGTCGTTGATGATGGTGGCCGGGCCTAGGCCCTTTTCGAGCGAAGCCGAGTAGATGAACGGCTTGAAGCTCGACCCCGGCTGACGCCATGCCTGGGTCACGTGATTGAACTTGTTCTTGTTGAAGTCGAAGCCACCCACCAGCGCGCGGATCGCACCGTCTTGCGGCACCACTGAGACAAACGCGCCTTCTACTTGCGGTAATTGCGTGATCGACCAGTTGCCGTCTTCGTTCTTGACGAGACGGATGACCGCCCCTGGCCGCACCCGCTGATTCGGTTGCGCGCGCGGACCGAGCGCGGCCTGCGCGAAGCGCAAGCCGTCGCCCTGAACGGTCGCCACATTGCCGTCGATGAACGCGGCCTGTACCTGTTTCGGGCTCGCGGACGTTACCACCGCTGCGATGATTTCGCCGTTGTCCGGATGCTCGAGCAGCGCGTCGTCGATTGCCTGTTCGCGCTCTTCCTTGTCGGACGGCAGATCGATGAACGCCTCCGGGCCACGATAACCGTGACGCCGTTCGTAGTCCATCAGACCTTTGCGCAGTGCGCGGTAGGCGACGTCCTGATCGGCCGAGTCGATCGTGGTCACCACGTTCAGGCCGCGCGTGTACGCTTCTTCGCGATACTGCGCGTACATCATCTGACGCACCATTTCCGCGACATACTCCGCGTGCACGCTGAATTCCTTGCCTGCGCCCTTGACCACGAGCGGCTGCTTGCTCGCCTCGTCGTACTGTTCCTGAGTGATGTAGTGCAACTCGTACATGCGCTGCAGGATGTACTCCTGACGCACCTTCGCACGCTTGGGATTGACAACCGGGTTATAGGCCGACGGAGCCTTGGGCAAGCCCGCCAGCATCGCGGATTCAGCCAGTGTCAGGTCCTTCAGGTCCTTGCCGAAATAGACCCGCGCCGCGCTCGCAAAACCGTAGGCGCGCTGACCGAGATAGATCTGATTCATGTACACCTCGAGAATCTGATCTTTCGACAGCTTCGACTCGATCTTGTACGCGAGCAGCATCTCGTAGATCTTGCGCGTGTAGGTCTTTTCGCTCGACAGGAAGAAGTTGCGCGCCACCTGCATGGTGATCGTGCTCGCGCCTTGCGTAGCGTGACCATTGGTCAGCGCGACGACGCCGGCGCGCGCGATGCCGGTGAGATCGACGCCGCCGTGATCGTAGAAGCGCGCGTCTTCGATCGCGAGGATCGCCTTCTTCAGACTATCGGGCACGTCCTGAATATGCACGATGTCGCGTCGTTCCTCGCCGAATTCGCCGATCAGCACATGGTCGGCCGTGTAGATACGCAGCGGAACTTTGGGCCGGTAGTCGGTCAATGCATCGAGCGAAGGCAGGTTCGGTGTGGCCACGACCAGTGCATAACCGACTACCAGTAGCACACACAGAATGCCTGCGACGATCAGACCGAAAAAGCCAATGATCAGCTTGAGCCACAACGGGCGTTTGCGCTTCTGCGGCGCGGGCGGCGGGGACGTAGGAGACGTGGATTGCATAGGAGCATTAAAAAAACAGTCCCGCGATTATAGCCGTCTCGCCTCTCAGCTTTCGGCAGGCTTACGACGCTTCTTCACAAATCGGTGCATCACGCAGGTATGACTTCACTGTAGTCGCTTTGATCGCACGCGGGGCATGCGTTAGGCAACGTTAGCCATTTGGCTGAATGTCGCTCGGGGCTGCAACTGCGGACAATTCTTCCTCGTTACTCGCGTTCGAATGGTTCGTCGCGTGAGTCAGAGGGAGGACGTGATGACGTTCAAAAGTTCTTGGCTTCAGGCCATACAAACCGGTGGGCAGCGCTTTGCGGCGGGGATCGACGTGGGCTCGCAAGCCGTGCGTCTGGTCGTGCTGAGTCAGCGCACGCGCGGCTGCGCGCCGCTGCAGATCGAATATCTGAGCAGTATTGCGTTAGGCGCTGGCGTGATGGCCGGCACCGAGATCGCGGATCGCCAGGCCGTGACACGTGCCTTGCGCGACGCATTCGCAGGGCTGCCGCGCGAGTGTGCAACGCACGCATTGCGATGCGCGATGGCGCTGCCCGCGTCGGCCACCGTGACCACTACAGTGCCGCTCACGCGGCTCGCCGCGCAAAGCGGTTGCGCGGACGATGGCGGACATGAACTAGCTGGACTCGAACCCGCAGTGATGAGCGAAGTGGAGCGCATGGCGGGGCTCGAGCGCCACGCGCTTGCGGTCGACTGGTTTGTCGAAGAAGCACCTTCGCCAATCCGCTCGGTGAGGATTGCCGCGACAGCGCGCCAACATCTCGAAGCGCGGATCGAATGCGCGGCGTCGGCGGGCATTTCGCTGAGTGCGATCGACGGCGAACCGCACGCGGCGTTGCGCGCCATTCGTCACGCCACGACCCTTGAACTCGAGCCGCACGAGTCGTACGTCGCGTTGTGGATCGGCACGGATGGCGTCTACGGGTGGCGCATCGAAGACGACAGCATTGCCTGCGAAATGCGCTATCCCGCCCCGGAGCACGCCGATCTCGCCGACGCGCTGCGCGACCTCTCGCAGGGTCCGGCATTCGACTGCGCGCTCTTGAGCGGCGAGGTGGATCTGCTGGACGGCGTGGGCTTCTCGGCGGCAGATGTCGGAGACGTATTGGGGTGCACCGTCCTGCCGTTCGAGTGCGCAGCACTTGGCGCGCGCGCCCGGCAACTGGATGAAGTGCTGTTGTACGAGCCGGCGTGTGCCGTTGCGTTCGGGCTCGCCTTGCGCGGGGTGGTCGAATGATGCGCGGCCTGTTGAGTGCGGCGTACTCGGACACGCCAGCCGCCACGCGCGGCCTTCGCTTCGCGAGGCCGTGGCTTGGCGGATTCAATCTGCTGCCTTACCGGCAGCGCAATGCGCGGCTCGCGAGGCGTCGTCGCGTGCACGAATGGTTTGCAGCAACCTGCAGTGGTGGTGCGGCCGTACTTGCGTTGGCGGGATGGCAGGCGCTCGAAACAGCGCATCTCGATGCACGACGTGTCGCCGTCGACCATTCACTCGCACAACTGAGCGTGCCGCTCACCGAGCACGCGACATTGCAGCGTACCCGCGACGAGCAGCGCAAGGGCGCGGCGCGTGCGAAAACCCTGTCCGACCCGCTCACCTATTTGCGCGATCTGCTCGACATGCTGAGTTTCGAACCGGGTGATGGCGTCGTGCTTCAGCAGTTGCGTCAACGCGAGTACGAGACGGAATTGCTGGCGACGTCGAGCGGACATCTGGCGTCGGCTGAGTGGCTTAAAAGGCTTGGCGGAATTCGCGGGGTGAAAGAGGCGGAAGTGAGCGATCTGCATCGCGTGCCTTTGCCCGGTAATGCGGCTACTGCGGCCAGCGTGAACGTTCCGATCGAATTCGGCGCGCGTCTGCGTTGGGATGGCGCGGTGCAAAAGGGAAGCGCGCTGGCGTCGCGAGCGGTGAAGTCCGAACAGTCAAGGGGTGGGAAATGAGTACGATCTTCGTCGGGTTCGGTGGCGCGGCAAACCAGCGCCCCATTCTGTCCGCACTAATCAAACGCATGCGTGTGCCGCTCGAGGCCTGGAGCCCGCGTCGACGCTGGACAGTCGCGCTGTTGATTGCGTTAGCGGTGTTTGCGCTTGGCGCACACGGCTGGATCGTGGCCGATCTGGGTGGGATCGCGTCGAGCCGGGCGGCGCTGCGGGCGAGCGTCGAGCGTCTCGCCGAAGCGAGGCGCACGCTTGCGCAATTGCCCGCGCTGCGCGCTCAGGTCGCGGCCGTGCCCGCCGTACGGCCACCCGCGGCGTGGAGTTCCGCGGACGATGTGCGTGTCGTCTCCGAACTGGCCGCGCGGAGCGGCGTCACGCTGCTGACGGTGGAACCCGGCGCGGCGATCGGCGAAGGCGCGCAAAGCGAGCGTCCGCTACAACTCGCCGCACGCACTGATTTCGTTCATCTGATGGCGTTCCTGCGCGGTCTATCGGACCTGCCGGTACTGATCGTGCCCGTCGACGTAACGGTGAAACGGGTAGGCGATTCGCTTGCGGTGAGTGCCGCGTTGCGCGTGTTCAGTGCGCTACGGCCGGTTGCGTCCAGTTCCTCGGCGGCTGCTTTCGTGGACGAAAGTCTCGATGCGGATGACCAGGAAGACGTCGTGTTCTTCGACCCGTTCGCGGTGCCTTCGATGTTCGTTGGAGGCGATTTACCTGACGTGTCGCAACTACGTCTGGTCGGTCTCCTGCACGATCGCGTTCGTGGCCTGGCTTTGCTCGACACGGCAGACGGTGTGACCACCGTGGCGTCCGGCCAGCAGATCGGCACCGAGCGCGTCACTGGACTGGACGCGCTAAGCGTCACGCTCGCGAAAGGCGGCGCCACGCGCACGCTGTCGCTGACGGAGGCTTCATGAAGGGGCGCCTGAAGCGAGTGCGCAAGGCGAACCTTCTGCGCCGGTTTCGTGAATGCGTGAGACGACGCGCGTCTCTGGCGCTGTGTCTCAGCGTAGCGTTGAACGTTGGTATCGCGCGGGCGGCGATTCCAACGTTGCCGCCCCTGCCCGCGTATATGCCTGCCGACGACGCTGTCGCGGCACCCGTCGAGGCGTACGGCGCGTCGGCGCGCACGCGAGATGTCTCCGCAGAAGTGGCGAACCCGTTTCGTGATGACACGGCAAAAGATCCCGGTGACTCGCCGACGTCCTCTGGCGCGGAAAATAGCGCAGAGGTCGAACCGTCCACCGACACAGCCGGGTTCACCGACCCCGGCGACGGCTCCATGCCGCTGCGGAAATCCACTGCGCCGGCGACGCGCGCGAGTTTCATGGCAAGCGCCGCCGCGACCACGACGCTGGAAGGTCCGCCCGTTCCTTTGCCGCCCCTCGCCCGCCTGAGCAACGCGCCGAAAACTTCCGCGGATGCTGCCCTCGCCGCCGACGACAAACCGATCTCGCTGAATTTCCAGCGCGCGGAACTCGGCGCGGTGCTGAACGCGTTCGCCCAGTTCACGGGACTAAACATCGTCGCAAGCGAACGAGTGCGCGGCGTCGTCTCGCTGCGGCTCGACAAGGTACCGTGGCGTACCGCGTTCGATACCTTGCTCGACGTCAACGGTCTCGCGATGGAGCGCCACGGCAACGTGATCTGGGTTGCGCCGCTCGCGGACCTTGCCGCGCGCGAGCGGCAACGCTTCGAAGCGCACGCGCGGGCCGCCGACCTCGAGCCGCTGGCAAGCCGTACTTTCCTGCTGCACTACGCGCGCGCCGAGGACGTGCGGCGGCTGCTTGCGGGTTCAGGCGCGCAGCGTGTGCTGTCCAAACGCGGCGCGGCGACAGCCGATCCGCGCACCAATCTGCTGTTCGTGACCGATCTCGAAGGCCGGCTTGCGCAGATCGCGACTCTGCTCGAGCAGGTCGACCGGCCGACCCGGCAGGTACTGATCGAGGCTCGCATCGTCGAAGGGGAGCATGGTTTTTCGCGCAACCTCGGCGTGCGGCTTTCCATGGCAGGCACCAGCGCCGACGGTACGACACGTGGCTTGACCGGCGGCGCGGACGGCACGGTGTACGACCTGTCGGCCCGACCCATTGCCGGATTCGACGCAGCCACTGCCGGACTCACCTTATTTGCGGCAGCCGCCACGCGTCTGCTGAATATCGAGCTGAGCGCGCTGGAAGCCGAAGGTCGCGGCGAGATCGTGTCCAGTCCGCGAGTAGTCACGGCGGACCGAATGAAGGCCGTGGTCGAGCAGGGCACCGAGTTGCCGTATCAGGCGAAGGTGGGGCAGGGCGTGTCGGGCGTTCAGTTCCGGCGCGCCACGCTGAAACTCGAGGTCGAGCCGCAGATCATGCCGGACGGCCGCGTCGTGCTGGACCTCGACGTCGCCAAAGACAGCGTTGGCGAGCAGACCGATGCGGGGCCCGCGATCAATACCAAACACGTGCAAACGCGCGTCGAAGTCGAGGATGGTGGTACGGTGTCGATCGGCGGAATTTATGCCACCGACGACCGCGATGATGTGACGCGAGTGCCGGTCCTGGGCAAAATACCGCTTTTGGGCGCACTTTTTCGCCATCGGGCGCATCGCGACCAGCGCAGCGAACTGGCAGTTTTTATTACGCCGCGTGTCGTTCAGACGAATTAGGGGCAGGCTCGCGCCGCTTACGAGCGGCGGCGCGCAGGCTCGACAAGGCAGCCGCTTTGCCAGTAAGCTGCGGCACGACAAACCATACCGGATTAGCCAGAGGACACCGTTGCAAGCGCGGGACGCACACGCCAATGTTTTTTTTGTAGGGCTCATGGGGGCAGGGAAAACCACCGTGGGCCGGGCCATTGCGCGCCGTCTCGATCGCCCGTTCTTCGATTCCGATCACGAAATCGAGGCGCGTACGGGCGCACGCATCCCGGTGATCTTCGAGCTCGAGGGTGAAGCGGGCTTCCGCGAGCGCGAAGCGAACGTGATTTCCGATCTCACCGGGCGCGACAATATCGTGCTCGCAACGGGCGGCGGCGCGGTGTTGCGGCCGGAAAACCGCGCAGCGCTGCAAAATCGCGGGGTGGTGATCTATTTGCGCGCCAATCCGCACGATCTGTGGTTGCGCACCCGGCGCGACAAGAATCGCCCACTTCTGCAGACCGAAGATCCCAAGGCGCGTCTCGAAGCGCTGTACGAAGTGCGCGACCCGTTATACCGGGAATGCGCGCATTTCGTGATCGAAACCGGCCGGCCTTCGGTCAACGGACTCGTCAACATGGTTCTGATGCAGCTCGAGATGGCCGGCGTCGCCAAACATCCTGCGTCATAATGGGCCATATGATTACCGTACACGTCGAACTGGGCGAGCGCGCCTACCCCATCCATATTGGGGCCGATCTGATCGGCCAGACTGCGCTGTTCGCGCCGCATATTGCCGGCAGTTCGGTCACGATCGTCACCAACACCACCGTCGATCCGCTCTATGGCGACAAGCTGCGCGCCGCGCTGGCGCCGCTCGGCAAACAGGTGTCGACTGTCGTCTTGCCGGATGGCGAGGCATACAAGAATCTCGAAACGCTCAATCTGATTTTCGACGCGCTGCTCGGCGCACGTGCCGATCGCAAGACCACGCTAATCGCTCTGGGCGGCGGCGTGATCGGCGACATGACCGGGTTTGCCGCGGCCTGCTATATGCGCGGCGTGCCGTTCATTCAGGTTCCGACTACCTTGCTGTCGCAAGTGGATTCGTCGGTGGGCGGCAAGACCGGCATCAATCATCCGCTTGGCAAGAACATGATCGGCGCGTTCTACCAGCCACAAGCGGTGATCGCGGATATCGGCGCACTCAGCACGCTGCCGGCGCGTGAGTTGGCGGCGGGTGTCGCCGAAGTGATCAAGACAGGCGCAATCGCCGACGCCGGTTTTTTCAGCTGGATCGAAGCGAATATCGACGCCCTGAATCGCTGCGAACCCGCGGCATTGGCCGAGGCGGTCAAGCGCTCGTGCGAGATCAAGGCGTCGGTGGTGGCGCAGGACGAACGCGAAGGCGGACTGCGCGCCATCCTTAACTTTGGCCACACCTTTGGCCACGCGATCGAAGCCGGCCTCGGCTACGGTGAGTGGCTGCACGGCGAGGCCGTCGGCTGCGGGATGGTGATGGCGGCGGATCTATCCGTGCGCATGGGCTATCTCGACGAAGCCGCGCGCAAACGTCTGGTCGACGTGATCGTCGCCGCCCATCTGCCGACCCGCGCACCCGCGCTGGGCGATTCGCGGTATGTCGACCTGATGCGGGTCGACAAGAAGGCCGAAGCAGGCGCGATCAAATTCATTCTGCTGAAGCGTTTCGGTGAGACGCTCATCACCCAGGCGCCCGACGCCGAGGTGCACGCCACGCTGGCCGCCGCCGTCTAGACGTTAAAGACGGCAACGGTTTCAGCGAGGCATCGCGCATCTGCGTCACGAGGCGCCGCCCATGTTTCGGAGAACCCGGTGACGGACAGGCGCAGCGACGATGTAAAGCATGACATGGCAGGCGTGGCGCCGATGAGCGGCCCCACGCAGGAAACACTCGAAGCGCATCTCGCGCCCTATGCGGCGCACTCCGCGCAAACGCGTGGTCGTCGATATCCGGAAGCCGCGCCGAGTGCGCGCACCGAATTCCAGCGCGACCGCGACCGTATCGTCCACTCGACGGCGTTTCGCCGGCTCGAGTACAAGACTCAGGTCTTCGTGAATCACGAGGGCGACCTGTTTCGCACGCGCCTCACGCACAGCCTCGAAGTCGCGCAGATTGCGCGTTCGGTCGCGCGCAATCTGCGTGTCAACGAAGATCTCGTCGAAGCCATTTCCCTTGCCCACGATCTGGGTCATACGCCGTTCGGCCATGCGGGCCAGGACGCGCTCAACGAATGCATGCGTGAGCATGGCGGCTTCGAGCACAACCTGCAAAGCCTCGCGGTGGTGGACGATCTTGAGGAGCACTACGGCGCATTCAACGGCCTGAACCTCTGTTTTGAAACCCGTGAGGGCATTCTCAAGCACTGCTCGCGCGAAAACGCGCGCCGGCTGGGTGCTCTGGGCGAACGTTTTCTGGAAGGACGCCAGCCGTCGATCGAAGCGCAGATCGCCAATGTCGCCGACGAAATCGCCTACAACAATCACGACGTCGACGACGGTTTGCGCTCAGGCCTGCTCACGGTCGAACAGTTGGCGGAAGTGGAGTTGTGGCAGAAACACTATGAGGCGGCGCGGAGCGATTTTCCGCAGATCGAAGGCCGCAGACTGATTCATGAGACGGTGCGGCGCATCATCAATACGCTGATTGTCGACCTGATCGAGACGACCCGCGCCAATCTGGCGAGACAAGCCCCCATGTCGCTGGAACAGGTGCGTTCAGGACCGCCGCTGGTCGCCCATAGCGAGGCAGTGGCCGTCCAGGCGGCGACGCTCAAGCGTTTCCTGTTCAAGAACCTGTATCGCCACTATCGCGTGATGCGGATGGCCAACAAGGCGCGGCGAGTGGTGATCGGCCTGTTCGACGCGTTCACGGACGATCCACGGCTATTGCCGCCGAGCTATCAATCCGCCGACACCGCCCAGCAACCGCGCCTGATCGCCCACTACATCGCAGGCATGACAGACCGGTACGCCGTGAAGGAATATCAGCGGCTCTTCGTGATCGACGACAACTGACCGGACGGCAAGTCCGGTCAGTGCCAGTCCGGTTCGCTGGCTCAGCGCCTAGCGCAAGCGCGAGGCGAATAGGGCGCCGGCAATCAGCGCTACGCCGCCGACGATCGCAATCGTCTGCCACGGATTTTCGTGCACGTAGTCGTCGGCGTCCGAGATCGCCACCTCGGCGCGTTCCCGCACGGCTTCGCGGGTGTCGTTCAGGCGGCTGCGCGCGGCGTCCAGTTGTTTGCGCAGTTTGCCGCGCAATGCCACCGCGTCGGCCTGAGTGCCGTCCGCGAGGGTCGATTCGAGTTCCGACATCAGCGTACGCAGTTCGCCTGCAATATCTTCGGCCGCATGGCGGCTGTGGCGAGCGATACGCCGCGCACGGCGGCTGGTGCTGGTCCAGGATTCGCCGAGGGCGTCTCGCGTGTTCGGAAGTGCTGTCATGGTCGCTCCGTCGATGAGGGTGAAAAGATCCCGCGTTGGATTACCTGATTTGTTTGTTCAGACGCAGAACTTCACGTCACGACGCGGGAAACACCCGATGAACGCAACTTCGATGCCAAACCCGTCGGCCCCGTGTGTCAAGGCGCACAGGCCTTTATTCATCAGCAGATATTGCACGGGCCTGCGCGAATGTACGTCGTTTTTACAAACGTAATCGACGCAACCCGGCCGGCGCGAGCCTTCCCGACGCGACAAAACGAAGAAAAAACCGCGCGCCCAATAAAAAACGCCGGCATCGGATGGATGACGGCGTTGTCCAACCCGCGAAAATTCGACTACCCTAAGTCAACAGCCCCTAATTTTTCGAGGCGTTAGTTAGAAACGGTAACCGATGTTGACGTAGGAAACGATCGGGTTCAGCTTGATCTTGGTTTGCGACTGGGCGGTCAGCGTGCCCACCGGTGTAGCAGCGGCGGTGGTCAGCTTGGCGGTCGTGCTCAGCGGCAGATACGAGATCGAGACGCCCGCGAACCAGTGCTGGTCGAAAGCGTAGGTGAAACCCGCGTTAAATACCGGCTCCCACGAACTATCCGTATCTACGCTGGTCGGACCATGCAGAACGTTTGCCTGAAATCCGCTGTTGGTGATCTTGGCGTCCGTGAACCAGATGCGGCTCACGCCCACGCCGAGATACGGACGGAACGCAGCGGTCGGGGCATTGAAGTAGTACTTGAACAGCAGAGTCGGACTCCACTGTTTTGCCTGGCCCACTTTGCCGAATTGGGAGAGGCTGCCTGTGCCGTCCAGATCGAACGAAGGCGGAACGCCAATCACGAATTCCGTGGCGATGTGATCGGTGACGAAGTAACCCGCAGTGAAGCCGATGGTGTCGGCGGAACTGAGCGATGCCCCGGTGTTGGCTTCTACGATATGGGTCGGACTGCCGCCAAGGCTCGTAATGGTCAGCGGTTCGCTGCTCGATTGAGGCGCCAGGTGAAACCAACCCGTGGTGACGTAAAAGGTGCCGGCCGATTGTGCGTGCGCTGCCGTTGTCATGCAGGCTAGCGCCGCGATCCCCGTTACGGCCTGTTTTAATTTCATATGTGCTCCTCCAAAAAAGGCCCGCTCATTATGACTACAACGTTTGAAACAAACCATACGCGGCGGTTAGAGTTTTCTCCCTAAGCTCCGCGCGGTTTCTGGCTTAGCCGCGCCGCGCCGAACCTAGGGCGCATGCGGTTCTTCGGACCTTCGGGTATGTACCAACGCGACTATTGGATACTCCAGCATGGCACGGCTTGCACGTCTTTATGTCCCTGACCAGCCGCAACACGTCATCCTCCGCGGCCTCGATCAGCAGCCCGCCTTCGTCGACGACCACGACTACGAGCTTTTCATCGACTGTCTGAAAGCGGCTTCACGCGATCATCACCTTTCGATTCACGCGTATGCGTTGATGCCGGGCGCGGTCCAGCTGCTCGTCACCCCAACCGAGGAGTCGAGTTTGCCGAAGGCGATGCAGGCCGTAGGGCGTCGCTACGTGGCGCACTTCAACCGGCGTTACGCGCGCCGCGGCACGCTGTGGGAGGGCCGCTATCGCGCGACGGTGATCGAGGGCGAGCGTTACTTCCTGCTGGCGAGCCGCGTCGTCGAAATGTGTCCGGTGCGGGCGCAACTGGTGAGCATGCCGGAGGACTACCGCTGGTCGAGCTACCGCCACCATATCGGCCTCACGCTCGACAGCCTGATCACCGATCACCCGTTGTACTGGTCGCTCGGTAATACGCCGTTCGAACGACAGCGCGCCTATCGTGAACTGTGCGAGCAGCCGCTCGACGAGCGGGAGGCCAGCCAGCTTCAGCAGGCCACGTTGAAAGGCTGGGTGTTGGGCAGCGACACCTACCGCGAATGGGCCGCGCGGGCTGCCAACCGGCGTGTTTCGCCTTTGCCGCGCGGGCGGCCGCGCAAGGTCCGCGAGACTCCGCAACAGCAATAAAGCGTTTCGCGTCAAAGGGCTACATCGGAACGGCATCATCGTATGCCGTTTTCTTTTGCCTTCTTTTTGATATGGCACCAATAAAAAATAGCCGCAATGCACCAACTTGATAATTGGGGATCGACCAGCATGTTTTATTTGCTATTCCTTTGATTCGTCGCGTATATTCCGAATTCCGGCGCTTTTTGATACGCGTAGCATTCAACGTATCCACCCAAGGCGCCGTCGCGGTTGCGGTTGCAAGCCGCGGCAATAGAAAAACGGTTTAACGGCCTGTCCGGCCCCTCACAGACGGTGTCCCCATGAACGACCACCAGCAACCGACTCATCCGGTTCCCGCCGCGCAAGGTCTGTACGACCCGGAAAACGAGCACGACGCCTGCGGCGTCGGCTTCGTCGCTCACATCAAGGGCAAGAAGAGCCACGAGATCATCGAGCAGGGTCTGAAGATCCTCGAGAATCTCGACCACCGGGGCGCCGTCGGCGCCGATCCGCTGATGGGCGACGGTGCCGGCATCCTGATCCAGATTCCGGACGGCTTTTATCGCGAAGAAATGGCCAAGCAGGGCGTTGTGTTGCCGCCGCATGGCGAATACGGCGTCGGCATGGTCTTCCTGCCGAAGGAACACGCGTCGCGTCTGGCGTGCGAGCAGGAGCTCGAGCGTACGGTGAAGGCCGAAGGCCAGGTCGTGCTGGGCTGGCGCGACGTGCCGGTCGATCACACCATGCCGATTTCGCCCACCGTCAAGGCGAGCGAGCCGCTGATCCGCCAGATTTTCATCGGCCGCGGCAAGGACATCATGGTGACCGACGCGCTGGAGCGGAAGCTGTACATCATCCGCAAGACCGCGAGCCACCGCATCCAGGCGCTCAAGCTCAAGCACGGCAAGGAATACTTCGTGCCGTCGTGCTCGGCGCGTACGGTGGTCTACAAGGGCCTGCTGCTGGCCGGTCAGGTTGGCGTGTACTACCGCGACCTGCAGGACGACCGCACGGTCTCGGCGCTGGCGCTGGTGCACCAACGCTTCTCGACCAATACCTTCCCGGCGTGGGAACTGGCTCACCCGTACCGCATGATCGCCCACAACGGCGAAATCAACACGGTGAAGGGCAACGTCAACTGGCTCAACGCCCGCACCGGCGCAATCGCCTCGCACGTGCTCGGCGACGACCTGCCGAAGCTGTGGCCGCTGATCTATCCGGGCCAATCGGACACCGCCTCGTTCGACAACTGTCTCGAACTGCTGGTGATGGCCGGCTACCCGCTCGTTCACGCAATGATGATGATGATCCCGGAAGCCTGGGAACAGCACACGCTGATGGACGACAACCGCCGCGCGTTCTACGAATACCACGCCGCGATGATGGAGCCGTGGGACGGCCCCGCCGCGATCGCCTTCACCGACGGCCGTCAGATCGGCGCGACGCTCGACCGTAACGGCCTGCGTCCGGCGCGCTACATCGTCACCGACGACGACCTGGTCATTCTCGCCTCGGAAGCGGGCACGCTGCTGATCCCGGAGTCGAAGATCGTCAAGAAGTGGCGCCTGCAGCCGGGCAAGATGTTCCTGATCGACATGGAACACGGCCGCATCATCGACGACAAGGAATTGAAGGACAACCTCGCGAACGCCAAGCCGTACAAGAGCTGGATCGACGCAGTCCGGATCAAGCTCGACGAAATCGAACCGAAGGCCGAAGACGTCGCGACGGAGCGCCGCGAAGCCGCTGCTTTGCTGGATCGTCAGCAGGCGTTCGGCTATACGCAGGAAGACCTCAAGTTCCTGATGGCGCCGATGGCGCAAGCCGGTGAAGAAGCCGTCGGTTCGATGGGCAACGACTCGCCGCTGGCGGTCATGTCCAACAAGAACAAGACGCTGTATCACTACTTCAAGCAGCTGTTCGCGCAAGTCACGAACCCGCCGATCGACCCGATCCGTGAAAACATGGTGATGTCGCTGGTATCGTTCGTCGGTCCGAAGCCGAACCTGCTGGACACGAACAACATCAACCCGCCGATGCGTCTCGAAGTGTCGCAGCCGGTGCTCGACTTCAAGGACATCGCCAAGATCCGCGAGATCGATCAGTACACGGGCGGCAAGTTCAGCTCGTATGAACTGAACATCTGCTATCCGGTGGCCTGGGGCAAGGAAGGCATCGAAGCGCGTCTCGCGTCGCTGTGCGCGGAAGCCGTCGATGCCGTGAAGTCCGGCTACAACATGCTGATCGTGTCGGACCGCAAGACCGACCGCGACAACGTCGCGATTCCGGCGCTGCTGGCCACGGCCGCGATCCACACGCACCTCGTGCAGCATGGTCTGCGCACCAGCGCGGGTCTGGTCGTCGAAACCGGCTCGGCGCGTGAAACGCACCACTTCGCGCTGCTCGCGGGCTACGGCGCGGAAGCCGTGCACCCGTACCTCGCGATGGAAACGCTCGGCCAGCTGGCAGCCGGCCTGAAGGGCGACCTGTCGCCGGAGAAGGCCGTCTACAACTTCACCAAGGCAGTCGGCAAGGGCCTGATGAAGGTCATGTCGAAGATGGGCATTTCGACTTACATGTCGTACACCGGCGCGCAGATTTTCGAAGCGGTCGGCCTGGCTGAAGACCTGGTGCAGAAGTACTTCAAGGGCACCTCGTCGAAGGTCGGCGGCATTGGTTTGTTCGACGTCGCGGAAGAAGCGATCCGCCTGCACCGCGACGCATTCGGCGACAACCCGGTTCTCGCCAACATGCTCGACGCGGGTGGCGAGTACGCCTACCGCGTGCGCGGCGAAGAACACATGTGGACGCCGGATGCGATCGCCAAGCTGCAACACTCGGCGCGCAGCAACTCGTACCAGACGTACAAGGAATACGCGCATCTGATCAACGATCAGACCAAGCGTCACATGACGTTCCGCGGCCTGTTCGAATTCAAGTTCGATCCGACCAAGGCGATTCCGCTCGAACAGGTGGAATCGGCGAAGGACATCGTCAAGCGTTTCGCCACCGGCGCGATGTCGCTGGGCTCGATCTCGACCGAAGCGCACGCCACGCTGGCGGTCGCGATGAACCGCATCGGCGGCAAGTCGAACACGGGTGAAGGCGGCGAAGATTCGAACCGCTATCGCAACGAACTGCGCGGCATTCCGATCAAGAACGGCGACACGATGAAGTCCGTGATCGGCGAAGAAGTGATCGTCGACATTCCGCTGAAGGACGGCGATTCGCTGCGCTCGAAGATCAAGCAGGTGGCGTCGGGTCGCTTCGGCGTGACGGCGGAGTATCTGTCGTCGGCCGATCAGATCCAGATCAAGATGGCGCAAGGCGCGAAGCCGGGCGAAGGCGGTCAGTTGCCGGGTCACAAGGTGTCCGATTACATCGGCAAGCTGCGTTACTCGGTGCCGGGCGTCGGCCTGATTTCGCCGCCGCCGCACCACGACATCTACTCGATCGAAGATCTGGCGCAGCTGATTCACGATCTGAAGAACGCCAACTCGGCCGCTAGCATCTCGGTGAAGCTGGTGTCGGAGTCGGGCGTCGGCACGGTGGCCGCGGGCGTCGCGAAAGCCAAGGCGGATCACGTCGTGATCGCCGGCACCGATGGCGGCACGGGCGCTTCGCCGCTGTCCTCGCTCAAGCATGCTGGCACGCCGTGGGAACTGGGTCTGGCCGAAACGCAGCAAACGCTGGTGCTGAACCAGTTGCGCGGTCGTATCCGCGTGCAGGCCGACGGTCAGATGAAGACCGGCCGCGACGTCGTGATCGGCGCGCTGCTCGGCGCGGACGAGTTCGGTTTCGCGACGGCGCCGCTCGTCGTCGAAGGCTGCATCATGATGCGCAAGTGTCACCTGAACACGTGCCCGGTCGGCGTTGCAACGCAAGATCCGGTGCTGCGTGCGAAGTTCCAGGGCCAGCCGGAGCACGTCGTAAACTTCTTCTTCTTCGTTGCTGAAGAAGCGCGCGAAATCATGGCGCAACTGGGCATCCGCAAGTTCGACGACTTGATCGGTCACGCCGAACTGCTCGACATGAAGAAGGGTATCGAGCACTGGAAGGCGAAGGGTCTGGACTTCTCGCGCGTGTTCTATCAGCCGCAAGTGTCGGCCGACGTGGCGCGCAAGCACGTGGACTTCCAGGACCACGGTCTGGACAAGGCGCTCGACCACGTGCTGATCGAGAAAGCGAAAGCCGCGATCGAGAAGGGCGAGCACGTCTCGTTCATCCAGCCAGTGCGCAACGTGAACCGCACGGTCGGCGCGATGCTGTCCGGCACGATCGCGAAGAAGTACGGTCACGACGGCCTGCCCGATGACACGATTCATATCCAGTTGAAGGGCACCGCGGGTCAGAGCTTCGGCGCGTTCCTCGCGAGAGGCGTCACGCTGGATCTGGTCGGCGACGGTAACGACTACGTCGGCAAGGGTCTCTCGGGCGGCCGCATCATCATCCGTCCGACCAACGATTTCCGCGGCAAGTCCGAAGAGAACATCATCTGCGGCAACACGGTGATGTACGGCGCGATCGAAGGCGAAGCATTCTTCCGCGGCGTTGCGGGCGAGCGTTTCTGCGTGCGTAACTCGGGCGCGACGGCGGTTGTCGAGGGCACGGGCGACCACGGTTGCGAATACATGACGGGCGGCACGGTGGTCGTGCTCGGCGAAACGGGCCGTAACTTCGCGGCCGGCATGTCGGGCGGTATCGCGTATGTGTTCGATCCGGACAACTCGTTCGCGGGCAAGTGCAACAAGTCGATGGTCGCGCTCGATCCGGTCCTGCAACAGGCCGAACAGGAGCGCACGGTCGACAAGAGCCTGTGGCACACCGGTGTCACCGACGAAGCGCTGCTCAAGGGTCTCATCGAACGTCACTTCCAGTTCACGGGCTCGCCGCGTGCAAAAGCGCTGCTCGAAAACTGGGATGCGTCGCGCCGTCAATTCGTGAAGGTGTTCCCGACCGAATACAAGCGCGCGCTGGGCGAAATGGCCGCGAAGAAGGCGAACAAGGAAATTCTCGCCGCTTAATCGTTCGCTGGCTGCCAGCCAAGACGTCACCACTAGCCGTACCCGCCGCGTGCGACCGTTCAACGGTGCGCCCGGCGGGTGTAGATCACCCCACCTGATACAGATAGAGAAGAGAACCACATGGGCAAGGCAACCGGTTTTCTCGAGTTCGAACGTCGCCACGAGACGTACGAAGCTCCGCTCACACGTGTGAAGCACTACAAGGAATTCGTCGCCGCACTGAGCGACGACGAAGCGAAGATTCAAGGCGCACGTTGCATGGACTGCGGCATTCCGTTCTGCAACAACGGCTGCCCGGTCAACAACATCATCCCGGACTTCAACGACCTGGTGTTCCATCAGGACTGGAAGAACGCGATCGAAGTGCTGCATTCGACCAACAACTTCCCCGAGTTCACGGGCCGCATCTGCCCGGCGCCGTGCGAATCGGCCTGCACGCTCGGCATCAACGACGATCCGGTCGGCATCAAGTCGATCGAACACGCGATCATCGACAAAGCGTGGTCTGAAGGTTGGGTCGCGCCGCAGCCGCCGAAGCACAAGACCGGCAAGAAAGTGGCCGTGGTCGGTTCCGGCCCCGCAGGATTGGCCGTCGCGCAGCAACTGGCGCGCGCGGGGCACGATGTCACCGTGTTCGAAAAGAACGACCGCATCGGTGGTTTGCTGCGTTACGGCATTCCCGACTTCAAGCTGGAGAAGTGGCTGATCGATCGCCGCATGCGTCAGATGGAAGCCGAAGGCGTGACGTTCCGCGCCAATGTGTTCATCGGCAAGGAAGGGTCGCTGCCGGAGCACATCGGCAACACGGCGAAGGAAACCGTCACGCCGGCCGAACTGAAAGAACAGTTCGACGCCGTCGTGATCGCCGGTGGGTCGGAAATGCCGCGCGATCTGCCGGTGCCGGGCCGCGAGCTGGAAGGCATCCACTACGCGATGGAATTCCTGCCGCAACAGAACAAGGTCAATGCCGGCGACAAGGTCGCGAACCAGCTGCTCGCGAAGGCCAAGCATGTCGTCGTGATCGGCGGCGGCGATACGGGTTCGGACTGCGTGGGTACGTCGAATCGTCATGGCGCAAAGAGCGTCACGCAATTCGAACTGCTGCCGCAACCGCCGGAAGAAGAGAACAAGCCGCTCGTGTGGCCGTACTGGCCGATCAAGCTGCGCACGTCGTCGTCGCATGACGAAGGCTGCGAGCGCGATTGGGCGGTCGCCACCAAGCGTCTGGAAGGCAAGAACGGCAAGGTCGAGAAGCTGATCGCCGCGCGCGTCGAATGGAAGGACGGCAAGATGCAGGAAGTGCCGAACTCGGAATTCGAAATGAAGGCCGATCTGGTGCTGCTCGCGATGGGCTTCACGCAGCCGCTGTCGCCGGTGCTCGAAGCATTCGGCGTCGACAAGGATGCGCGCGGCAACGTGCGTGCGTCGACCGAAGGCGACAAGGCGTATTACACGTCGGTGGACAAGGTGTTCACGGCGGGCGATATGCGTCGCGGCCAGTCGCTGGTGGTATGGGCGATCCGCGAAGGCCGTCAGTGCGCGCGTTCGGTGGATGCGTTCCTGATGGGGCATTCGGAACTGCCGCGTTAAACGTCTCAGGCCGGTTTCACGCTAGAAGTAGAAACCGGCTCCCGCTTGCAGGAAGAGGTGGAGACGACAAAGCAGTACATCCAAGCCGTGAAAAACAGAGCCGGGCACCTGAGAGGGTGACCCGGCTTTTTACTGTCAGGCGCCTGGCCGCTTACGCGCGGTCTGTGTGATCGGCTTTACTTGCGATAGCGCGCCAACGTCAGCCCATCGAGATCGATATCCGGTGCGCGCTGCGTGATCAGATCAGCGACCACGCGTCCCGAGCCCATCGACATCGCCCAGCCCGTCGAGCCGTGTCCGAGGTTCAGCCACAGATTGTCTACACCGGATGGGCCGAGCAACGGTGCGCCGTCAGGCGTCATCGGACGGCGTCCGACCCAGAAATGCGCGGAGGTCGGATTGGCCGCGTGCGGAAACCAGTCTTTAAGCACCTTCATCAGCGTCTGCAGCGCCTGCTCGCGCAGGGTGGTTTGCCGGTTACCGAGTTCCGCCGTTCCCGCTACACGCAAGTTGTTGCCGAAGCGCGTGATCGCCGTTTTCAAGGACTCGTCCATCAGCGCCGCGTGCGGAGCCTTTTCTTCATCGGTGACGGGCAGCGTGGCCGAATAGCCTTTCACCGGATACAGCGGCACTTTCACGCCCAGCGGCGCAACCAGCGCTGCGCTATCGACGCCCAGTGCCACCACCACCGCATCGGCCTGCAAGGTCTCGCTGCCGCGTTCGCTTTCGACACGCACCCCGCGTACCGCCCCGCCTTGCACGTCGAGCGAGATCACGTTGGTGTCGAAGCGGAACTGCACGCCATTGCGCTCGCAGATCGCGCGCAGTTCGCGGGTGAAGCGCGCGCAGTCGCCGGCTTCGTCGTCGGGCAGATAGAGGCCGGAGAGCGGCGTCTGACGCGCCCAGCGCAAACCCGGTTCGATCTCGATGCATTGCGCCGCGCTGACTTCGCGGTGAACGATGCCCGCATCGCGCAACACGGCCAACGCGGGTTGCGCGAGTTCGACGTCGTACTCGCTGCGGAACAGTTGCAGATAGCCTTGGCTGCGGCCGTAATCGAACGGATGACGGCCGCGAAATTCGTGCAGACAATCGCGGCTGTAGTAAGCGATGCGCTGCATGCGCTGCTTGTTGACGCGAAAGCGTTCGAGATCGCATTCACGCAGCCAGCGCGCAATCCAGCGCCATTGAGCCGGATCGAAGGTAGGACGAAAGATCAGCGGCGAGGCCGGTTTGAAGAGGTATTTGAGAATCTTCGACGGCATGCCGGGCGCGGCCCAGGGCGTCACGTAGCCCGGCGCGATCACGCCCGCGTTGCCGAAGCTGGTGGAGAGCGCGACATCCGGTTCGCGCTCGATCACGGTGACGTCGCAGCCTTGCTGGCGCAAGTAAAAAGCGGTGGCGACGCCAATCACACCGCCGCCGAGAACAATCGTTTTCATGTATGTGTACTGCGTTTTCAGGCGGCAGGGTGAGCCGCGCCCAGCACTTTGCCCTTGGTTTCCGGCAGGCACAACGCGGCGACGATCACCAGCAGATAGCCCGCACCGGCCACGATGCCCATCGCTTTCACGAGCGTCATGGTTTGCGACAGGGTACCGACCAGAATCGGAAAGAACGAGCCGAGTCCGCGGCCCAGGTTGTAGCAGAAGCCTTGTCCCGAACCGCGAATCGAATTCGGATACAGCTCCGACAAATAAGCGCCTACGCCCGCAAAAATCCCTTGCACGACGATGCCGAGCGGGAAGCCGAGCGCGAGCATCATGACGTCGGTAATGGGCAGCATCGTGTAGACCATGCCGAGCACGAAGGAGCCGATCGCGAACAGCACGAACGACGCGCGTCGGCCGATCCTGTCGCACAAAATCGCCCCGACGATATAGCCGGTAAACGATCCGACGATCAGCACGATCAGATAGCCGCTGGTATTGAACACCGACAGATGACGCACGGTCTTCAGATAGGTGGGCAGCCAGGTGGTGATCGCGTAATAGCCGCCGAGCATGCCGGTACACAACGCACTGCCGAGCAGGGTGGTCTTCAGATGCAAAGCCGAGAAAATCTGCAGAAAGTGTGAGGTGTCGAAGCCACTCTCGCGGGCGCGGCGTGTTTCCAGAAATATCTCGGGATCGCTCACATTGCGACGAATGTAGATGATCCACGCCGCAGGCAGCAGGCCGATCCAGAAGCACGCGCGCCACGCGTATTGCTCGGGCAGCAGCGCGAAGAACGCCCAGTAGATGATGGCCGCCGCCGCCCAGCCGAACGACCAGCTGCTTTGCACGGTGCCCACGGCCTTCGCGCGATGCTGCGGCGAGCGGATGGTCTCGGCCATCATGATCGTCACGACCGACCACTCACCGCCGAAGCCGATGCCCTGTAGCGTGCGCGTGCTGAGCAGTTGCCAGAACGAATTCGTGAAGCCCGACAGAAACGTGAACAGCGCAAAGGTGGCGATGGTCCACTGCAGCACGCGAATACGACCGTAGCGATCCGCAAGAATGCCGGCGAGCCAGCCGCCGATGGCCGACGAGATCAGCGAACTGGTGGCGATCATGCCGGCTTCGCTCTTGGTCATGCCCCACGTCGCGATCAGTGTCGGAATGAGGAACGAATAGATCATGAAGTCGAAGGCGTCGACCGCATAACCGCCGAAGCCGGCATACAGGGTGCGCCGTTCGCGCTGGGTCAGTTCGGTGAACCATTGGAGAGAGGGCATGTTTTGTTGTGGTCTCCAGGGTTTTTCTTGCCGGCGGCGCATTGAGGTCGGCGCATTGGTAGGGTGTTTGTATTCTACGGGGACGAGGCTGGGTGAGGCCAGCGGTGGAAAAAAATGGCGCGAGCGGTAACAAGCCTCCCCTTTCCTTACCAACGACTACCATGTAACGCAAAAACGGTTTACCCCCGTTAAACTGCGGCGGCAGCGTCGATGCTGCGAAATAACTCTTCCCAACACCTCCACGCCCGCGCCCATCACGCCTCATGCCTTTAACCGCCAACACCTGCTCGCCTTTCCGTCGCTCCGCGAGCATGTCCGTGCGGGCAGGTCGGATTTCGTGCGATGAGGTATCTGAATCACGCCGCAGCTTTCTCAAGCGCTCGGCAAGTCTCCTGCTGGTGTCCGGCATGGGCAGCTCGCTGCTCTCCGCATGCGGCGGCAGCCTCGGCGCCGATCAGCCGGATACCCCGCGGCTCGCTTCCGTCGATAACTTCCGCGATGTCGCGGGCGCGGCAGCAGGCTATCCGACCGTCGACGGCAAACAGATGCGGCGGGGCGTCTTCTACCGCTCCAATACGTTGACCTTGAGCGCCGTCGATCAGACCACGCTCGACGCGCTCGGCATCGCCACCGTCTACGACCTGCGCACGCCCGGCGAAGTCGCGCGCACCGGCGATGTCCTGCCGGCCGGCGCGACATCGCAAACGTTCAATGTTCTGGGTATGCGCGACTTCGTCACGCCGGTCTTCGATACGCCCGGCGGCGCGGTCGCGTTCATGGAAGGGCAGGCGCGTTCCTACGTGACGGGCGCCGCACAGCGCGAGAGCTACGGTGCGCTCCTCACGCATCTCGCCGACGAACCCGGCGTGCAGCTATTCCATTCGAGCGCGGGTAAGGACCGCGCCGGGTGGGTGTCGGCATTACTGCTCAGTATCGCCAACGTTCCGCTCGACGTCATTACACAGGACTATCTGCTCAGCAACGTCTATCTGACCTTGTCGATCAAGGCGCAAACCGACACGCTGCGCGCGCAGGATGGCGACGCCGCCGTGACGGTCGAAACGCCGTTGCTGGATGTCCAGGAGAGTTATCTGCAGGCCGGGTTCGACCAGGTGCAGGCGAGCTACGGCACGATGACCAACTATCTGACGCAGGGCCTCGGCGTGTCGCAATCGACGATCGATACGTTGCGTGGTCGGCTCGTGGTCTAAGGAGCGCAAAGCGTTCAGGCAAAAAAAAAGTCCGCCCCAAACAAGCGGGCGGACAGAGAAGGGCGGCATCGAGGTTGCCGGTGGCGACTATAAGGCGCAAGCCATCGAAATAGTCGGTCCAGTAAGGGCACGTAAGCGCGCCCGCCCGATCTCCCTCATGCCAGCGCTGCCACGACCGGCAATTCAATTCGCACTTCCAACCCGCCTTGCGCGTGATTGCGCACCTGACAGCGCCCGCCGCGGTCGTGCGCGAGTCGCGAGACGATGGCGAGACCCAGACCGCAATGACCTTCGCCGCCGCGTGCCGCGTCGAGTCGCACGAAGGGTTTCATCGCCGCCGCGATGCGATCGTCCGGGATGCCCGGACCATGATCGCGCACGCTGATGACCCAACGCTGGTCGTTGCGCACCGTCACGATATCCACCGGTGCGGAGCCATGTTCGAGCGCGTTGTCGACGATGTTCGTGACGAGCCGGTCGAGCAGCGTGCGCGGCAACGTGAACGACGGACCGGCGCGCAGATCGAGCGTGAATAGCGGGGTTTCGGTGCTGTCGCTGGCGGAAAACTGTTCCTGCAGGAATTCGTCGACCTCGACCGGCGGACCCGCGTCGGCGGACTGACCGGCGAATTCGAGAAACTGCTGGACGATGTTGGTGAGCGAATCGACGTCACGAATCAGACCCGCACGTTCGTTCTCCGCGACCAGCACGCTCGCGCGCAATTTGAGCCGGGTGAGCGGCGCCTTCAGATCGTGCGCGACGCCTGCCAGCATCACCGCCTGGTCGTCGCCGGCTTCGTTCAGGCGCCGCATCATGTCGTTGAACGAGCCGATCAGATCGCGCAGTTCGCGCGGGCCTTGTACCGTCACGGGCTCCGGGCGGCCGCCCGAGCCGAATGCACGGGCCGCATCGGCGACGCGCGACAGCGGCCGTTGCATTTGCCAGACCGCGAGCAGCGACAGAACCAGCGCCCCGACCAGCATCGAAACGGACTCGACGAGAAAGCGCGGGCGCGGCGGCACGTCGACCGGCACCACGACCCAGTTCGATTTGCCGGGGAATAGTACCCACAACTGCGGCGGGTGCAGGTCATCCACCGCGATGCGCGTACCGGGCGGCAGATTCTCACGCAAATGCCGGCTCAGCTCCACCAGCGGACGCATGGTGGGCTCCTGCAAGTGCACGCTTGCCGGCATGTTCCAGGTGGGCACGAGATGCACGCGCATGGCGGGCGCGAGCGCGGCGCCTTTCATCGGCTCGCCGTTGACGGCTTGCAGCACCAGCAGAATGCCCCGTGCGAAGCCGTCGATTTCATGGCGTGGCGGCTGCATCACCACCAGCACGAACCAGCCGGCCTGAATCGCAAACAAGACCGCCGTGGACAGCAACGCCATTCTGCCGAACAGCGTGTTCAGCGGATTTCTCATGCGGTGGGGCTGGCCTCGTCGGCGAAGGGCGTGCCGTCTGCGTCGGGCACGAACACGTAGCCTTTGCCGCGCACCGTCTGCACGTAGCAGGGGTTGGACGGATCGTCTTCGATCACGCGGCGCAGACGCCAGATCGGTACGTCGAGGCTACGGTCGCGAAAGGCCAGATTGTCGCGATGCACGAGATCGTGAATCAGCACGCGCGACAACACCTTGTACGGATTGTTGACGAAGATCTTCAGGAGCGCGAACTCACTGTCGCGCAGCGGCAGCTTCGTGTCGTCGCGCGACAGCGCGCGGGTCGCGAAGTCGAGTTCGAACGGCCCGAACCGGTAAGGCTTGCGAGCCTCCGGCGCGCTGGTGGTGGAGGGCCCGCGACGACGCAAGACCGTGTGGATACGGGCGAGCAATTCGCGTGGATCGAACGGCTTGGTCAGATAGTCGTCCGCGCCCAGCGAGAGCCCGACGATGCGGTCGGCCACCGTGCCGCGCGCGGTCACGAAGATCACCGGAATGTCGTCGCCGGCGGCACGCAGCGCGGTGAGCGCGCGCAAGCCGTCGGTGTTCGGCATCATGATGTCGAGTACGACGACCGACGGCCGTTCGCGCTCGAGCCGGCGCTGGAGATGGGTGCCGTCATGCAGCACTGACGCGTCGAAGCCGTTCGATTGCAGAAACTTGCAAAGCAGATCGCGTACGACCGGATCGTCGTCGACGATAAGGACCTGTGGATTCATGGCGAAATTCTAGACTGGCGTGCGCGAGGCGCGGCCGACTGTTTTCTTACCAATGCTTACGCAGCGCCGCACGGCCTGCGCCGGTTCGCACTCAAGGCCCACCAGACAAGGCCCGCGGCCGGATTCAACGCGTCCATATTTGGCAATGTGCGCCGTCGCGCGCAATTCGCTTCGCATCGCTTAGATTCCTCCGATGAAACAATTGGCGCGGAATGGGAAGCCCTTGAAACGAGTCGGAACGGGTCGTAAGAACCGCTGAAAAGCGCGCTTTCCTTCGTGCATCGGCAACGCCTGCACGGCGAGATGATTCGTCGTGCAGTACGTTGCGTCGCATGCCGAAACAGCCTAACGCCTTGGGCCCACGGCAGGCGGCGTGAAATCGACAACCTAGCGCCACGCGAGGCTCATCATGACCATTCATAGCAATTTAGGCTCGACCCGCTTTTCATCGCTGGCGCCTACGCCGCCGGCTGCGGCAAAACCCGCTACCTCCGCCAACGAGAACGCCAGTGCGCAGCCCCGCGAATCCGCGGCCGAGGCGTTGCCCTCGCTGCCGGCCGGACTCGTCGGGCACAACGTCAACACCACAGCCTGACGCAACGAGGCCCGTGTGTCGACCCCGAAAATGCCTGATCGCCTGATTCGTGTCGTTGCGTGGTTGACGCTCGGCGCGGCGCTGCTGCCGCTCGGCGGCTGCGCCGTGGCTGCGCTGCCGTGCCGGCTGACGTCGGCGACCCTGAAAATCATCCCGGTCGTCGGCCATGCCGCGGCCGCCCCGTTCGACATGTGTTCATCCGCCATCGACTGAATCATGACACTCAAACGGATTGCCCGCGTTCTCATGCTGCTCGGCGGCGCGGTCTCGTTGGCGACAGTCGTCGCATCGGCGCAAGCGCAGCCGCCATCTGCCGCGCTGGTGCGCGTGGCGAATGCGTCCGCTGCGGTAACCCGTGACAGCGCCGCCGATGCGCGGCGGCGTGCCCAGGACACACCGTTCGCTTTTCGCGGCGTGGCGCTCGGCATCACGCTCGACGAGTTTCGCGCGGGTTCGACCGTGCGTGCCACGCCGATCGGCAGCGTGCCGGTTTGCGAAACCGACGTGCAGGCCGGCGCGCTCGGTATGCGGCTGAAATCGCGCGACAGCCTGACGGTGGCCTGCCGCTGGGCGCATCGTGCGGATGACGGCTGGGCCGTCTCACGCGCGGTGGTGGACGGCGCGCCGGCGCTCGAACACGTGCTGCGTTTTGCGCGTGTCGACGGGCAGAGCGCGCTGCGTCTGTACGAGATTTCTTTCGTGATCGATGAGATCACCGCCGACGATTTGCGCGACGCGCTCGAAGATCGCTACGGCGCACCGCGGCTCGCGACGCAGAACGTCTCGGTCTCGGGCGCAATGCCGACCTATGTCTGGGAAAACGCGGTGAGTTCGATCACCTTGTGCTTTTTGCCGGGCACCCGCAACGGCACGCTCACCTATTTGCTGAAGGGCTCGGACGCGTGGGTGAAATCGGTGGTGCGGCAATGGCAGGCAAGCGGCGCCGAGGCGGGTTGATTGATGTCCAGGCTCCATGCGCGCTCACGCAGCGCCACTGCCGGTGTCGTTTCGACGGCGGCAGGTCCCATCCATCTCGCCAGGGAGCAGGCATGACTACGCTTCGTCTAACGGTCGCGCTCGGCGCGGCGGCTTGCCTCGCGGCTTGCGCGAGCAGCCAGAATTCGATCGTCGAAACGCCGATGGCGCCGCCGCTCGCGTCGGCTCCGCTTAACGTCAACACGCAAGGCGCGATCTATCAGGCGGGCATGCCGCTGCTGTTGTACGAAACCCCGCGTGCGCAACATATCGGCGACGTGCTGACGATTCGTCTCTCGGAATCGTATAGCGGCAACAACAGCGCCAACGCGGCGGCCAGCCGGTCGAGCAGCATCACCGCAACAGCTGCCGATCAGTCGACCAACGCGGCTGCGCGGCTCGCGCGACTCTTCAACATTGGCTCATCGAGTACGGACTACAAAGGGCAGGGTAGCCTCACCGACACCAGCGGCATGACCGGCACGCTGGCCGTCACGGTGATCGGCACGATGTCGACCGGTAACCTCGTGGTGTCCGGTGAAAAGATCATTTCGATGAGCGGCAATCGCGACCGCTTGCGCCTCTCGGGTATCGTCAATCCGAAGGATATCGAAGCGGGTAACTACGTCGCGTCGGGCAAGGTCGCGAATGCGCGTATCGAGCAGGCCGGTGTAGGGATGGTCTCCGACGCGACGACATTGGGCTGGCTGCAGAGAATGTTCCTGAGCGTTCTGACGTTCTGATTCTCATGCGGCGGTGCGGTGCGGTGCGCACCTCGCGCTGCCGCTTACGACAGCGGTGCCAGACTGCGCTCCGCAGCGCCGATTTCACCGTCCGGCACGAACACATAGCCGCGTCCCCATACCGTTTGCACATAGCGCGGCTCGGAGGGGTCCACCTCGATCAACCGACGCAAGCGCCAGATCGATACATCGAGACTGCGGTTGCGATGCGCTTCGCTATTGCCGTGCAGTTTCTCCAGCAATTGTGCGCGTGTCAGCACGGTCATCGCGTGAGTGACGAACACTTTCAGCATGGCGAATTCGCTCGAACGCAACGTGATGCGTTCGCCGTCGCGGCGCAACTCGCGCGCCGGAAAATTCACTTCGTAACGACCGAACCGGTATGGCGCGCGCTGTTCCGGCGCGCTTGGCGCGATCGCGCCGCGACGGCGCAGCACCGTGCGAATGCGCGCGACCAGCTCGCTCGGTTCGAAGGGCTTGCCGAGGTAATCGTCGGCGCCGAGTTCGAGGCCGATCACGCGATCGATCGGATCGGCGCGCGCGGTCAGCAGAATCACGGGAATATCGTCGCCGGCGACGCGCAACGCGCGCAGCGCGCTGATGCCGTCGAGCTCCGGCATCATGATGTCGAGCACCACCAGCGCGGGACGTTCGCTCTGCAAAGTACGCTGCAACGCCATGCCGTGTTCGAGCGTGGTGACCTTGAAGCCGCGCCCCTGCAGATATTCGCTGACGAGCTCTCGGACGACGGGGTCGTCATCGACGACCAGAATAGATTGGTTCATCAGGCCATCTTAGTGATCCATGCGTGCCGAGCAAAGCGCATCACGCTTTCGAATCCTTTCCCGTGTAAGAGAAAGCAAGCAGCCTGCGAACCTAGTTGGCCTGGGATGTCTGAATGGTTTGCATCGTCTGGCGCGCGAAATCGGTTTGATCGACCACCATCCGGTCGATCAAACCGTTGAGCTTGGTCGACGCCGACGAAAAACGATCCGTGTTGAGGCCGCCGGTCTGATAGCGCGCGGTGACGAGAATGCGGCCGCTCTGGACCAGCGTGAGATCGATGATCGAGAGGTATTGGATCGTTTCGTCGCTGAACGAGCGGCGGCCGTAGTCGATGGCGGCGTTGTAGACGAGACGCGCCTCGCAGCCGGCCGGCGAGGTGCCGGGGTTGTAGACGTCCGAATGAATGCCGCGCCGCTCGAGCGCGAGTTGCAGCGCCGGCACGAAGTCGCCCACCGAAACGTTCTGGTTCACTTCGATGCACACATGATGCAGATCCGCCGGCTTGCCGTTGATGAAGGTCGGCGACGAGTAATTCGCCGCGATCGCATAACCCGCCTGAATCACCGAGCCGGTGGCGTCGGCGGCCTGGATCAGTGTCCACGCGCAGCCGTTCAATCCCAGCGCGAGCGCGCCGGAAGCCGTGAGCCTCGCGCATGGCCGCCGCAGTCTGAACCAGGCGGCGCGCGTTCCCTTTAAGGTCCGCGTGAAAGCATCGGCGTGCGTGCTCGGCATGAAGGTCATGGGGCGGTGCCTGGTGGCGGTCAGAGGAGGAAACGGATCACGGCGCGGATCAGGACGGATTGCAACGGATCGCAGCGGACATGGCGGACACAGAGATCGCAGCGATCACAGCGATCACAGCCACGCTCAGCGCGTGATGCGCAGGCGCAGTTCGTTTTGCCCTTGCACGCTGGCTGTGACGTTCACGCGCCGCTCGGCGGTGGTCACGATGAAATGCTGGCGAGTCGGCGTGTTGATGTCGTGGACGACGTTCGGAAAGCAGGCAGCGATATCGGCGCCGAATTCCTCCAGCGGATCGCTGACGACGCCGTCGGCTTGCCAGTGTGCGCGCCAATGGCAGTCGTAGGCGTTCTTGTTCGCGCGACAGTCGTCCGCGTTGGCGAGGCCCGGCAATTGCGCGGCGGTCTGGGGCGGCAACTGCCGGAAATCGCGAGCGTCGACGATGTGCGTGAGCGCGGGGCACACGTCCGCCGGCTCGTTGGCTTGCGTGGTTTGTGCCGCGTGAGCGACGCTCGTGAGCAGCAGCGCCGCGCCGAAAGCGAGCGCGAAGCGCCGGGTCAAAGGATGGGAGCAGCGATCGAATGACATGTGCGAAGAGTCCAGTAGCAGTGAATGACGTGCGGACAGGACGTGGTCCGGTCCGCACGACTATCGTCGCTGCCAGCGAGCATCTTCAAAGCGCGGAACAGCTTGCCTGCTTCGCAAATGCTTTCTAACTGTTCTCGCGTGTTTCAGGATGTTGCGCCGGGTGGTGGTTCGCTGCGTGATGCGGCGACTTCCGTGCGCGGGTGGATGGCCGAATCGATGCGACTCAGCCGAGCGTGAGACCGCCGTCGATGTGAATCACCTGGCCGGTGATGTGACGCGCTTCGTCGCTGAGCAGGAAGGCGATTAGCGCGGCGATATCCGCAGGTTCGGCGACATGGCCGAGCGGCGTTGCTTCGGCGGCGCGTGTCCAGACAGATGCATTATCGGCACTCGGGCCGCGATCTTTACGGGTGTAGCCGGGCGCCACGCAATTGACCGTGACGCCGTGTTGCGCCAACTCTGCTGCTGCGGTTTTTGCCAACGATTCGAGCGCGGCTTTCGCGGCCGCGGTGGCGGCAAACGGCGTATCCGCGCGATAGCGGTGCGCGACGAACGAACTCAGAGCGACCACACGACCGCGCTTCGAGGTTTCGAGCGCGGGCGTCGCGCGTTTGACCAGCGCGGCGAACGCGGCCGGCATTGTTGCGAAAGCGGCGGCGAAGGTGTCGGGGTCGAGGGCATGCAGCGACTGACGTTGTGCATGGCCAGCGTTGGCGACCAGTTGATCGAGTGCGCCGAAGCTCGCCAGCGTCTGGTGGATGACGTGGTCCGCCGCACCGCGTTCGGCGAGATCGGCGAACACCGTCGCGCACTGCGCGCCGTTCGCGCTGCAATCCGTGGCGACGTGTGCGAGACGCTGACGCGCTTCTTCGTCGGCGCCTCGGGCGTGCAGCATCAACGCCGTGCGCGGACCGGCGATGCGCCGCGCGAGCGCCGCGCCGATGCCGGAGCCCGCGCCGGTGATCAGCACGACGCGGTCGAAGCCGGCATGGTGTACGTCGCGTGCATCGTCGATCGTGGCCGTGGTATCCACGCTGCTTGCGTCGCTCATGCCGCCCGTGCCGCTCATGCCGCGACCGGTTCGCTCGAGCGTTCGACGTCGAGCGTCTCTTCGTGGTACGCCGCCAGCGATTCGCGATGCGCCACGCTCACGATCGCCGCCTTCGGCAGCCGTTCCGTGAACAGGCGATACAGACGCGCCTCGTTCTCCGCGTCGAGCGCGCTGGTGGCTTCGTCGAGGAACAGGTAGTCGGGCTTGTGCAGCAACACGCGTGCGGCGGCAAGGCGCTGTTGTTCGCCCGGCGACAGAATCCGGGTCCAGTGTCCCGATTCCTGCAGCCGGTCGGTGTACTCCGACAGATGGCACGTGACGAGCGCTTCGCGGCACTCTTCGTCGCTGTAGGTGTCGGCCGAGGACGGGTAGGTGAGCGCCGCCTTGAGCGTGCCGATCGGCATGTAGCTGACTTGCGGGATGAACATCATGCGAGCGTTGACGGGCGCATCGATCGAGCCGTCGCCGAACGGCCACAAGCCGGCCAGCGCACGCATCAAGGTGCTCTTGCCCGAACCCGACGGCCCGCGCACCAGCCAGCGCGAACCCGGCTGAATCGCGATATCGCGGATACGCGACAGCGGATTGCCGTTGGGCAGCGCGAGGGTGAGGCCTTCGGTGGAGAGCTTGTCCGCGTCGACGAAATGCAGGTTGATACCGCCATGCGCGGTGGCCGGCGAGACCGACTCTTTCATATGCGAAGCGTGCACGACCCGCTTGAATTCGCGCAGACGATTCACGGTAGCGCGCCAGTCGACCAAACTGCCGTAACTGTTGATGAACCATGAGAACGAATCGCTGACGGTGCCGAACGCCTGCTGGATCTGCATCAGCACGCCGAACGTGAAGGCGCCGGCGAAGTAGCGGGGCGCCGCCACCACGAGCGGGAAAATGATCGCGATCTGGCCATAGAAGCTCAGTACGAAACTCAGGCGCTTGGTGTACTTCATCACGCGCCACCAGTTGTCGCGAATCCGCGCGAAGATGCCTTGAGCATTGGCTTTCTCCGTGTCCATGCCGTCGTAGAAGGCGATCTGTTCGGCGTTTTCGCGCACGCGGATCAGGCCGAAACGGAAGTCAGCCTCGACGCGCTGTTGCTGGTACGTGATCGAGACGAGCGGATGGCCCAGCTTGTGGATCAGATACGAACCGCCGAGAGCGTAGAGTGCCGCGACCCACACCATGTAGCCCGGAATCACGAGCGGCATGCCGCCGAGCGTCACGGTCAGCGCGCCGGCCAGACCCCACAGAATGGTGATGAACGACACGAGCGTGACGACCGTCGACAGCAGATCGAGCGACAGCGACAGCGTGCTGGTGGCGAACGACTGCAGGTCGTCGCTGATCCGCTGGTCGGGGTTGTCGGCGAGGCCGTCGCGTTCGATGCGGTAGAACGCACCTTTGCCGAGCCATTCGTCGAGATACTCGTTGGTGAGCCATTGACGCCAGCGGAAGCCGAGCATCTGGCGCAGATACCGGCCGTAGACGAACAGGATGATCATCGGGAAGACGATCAGACAGAACACGACCATCAGGTGCGGAAAGTCGCGAACGTTCTTGCTTTGCAGGGCGTTGTAGAACTGCCCGCTCCACGTATTGAACTTGACGTTCAGCCAGACGCTGGTGAGGTTGATGGCGATGATCGCGACAAGAAGGCTCCACGCCACCTTCCATTCTTTCGAAACCCAGTAGGGTTTGATCAGCGTCCACGCGGTGATCTTTTCGTCCGGCGGTAGCGCGGGGCTGGCAGAGGTATTGGGTGTCATGAGCATCCTGAAGTAGTGCTGGCCTTCGTGCCTGGGCGTCGTGCTCGACGAACGCTCGTCCGGCGAGCGTCCGATTCTGGCGCGCGGCCCTTAAGCGAAAATTAATTTCGGCGCAGGCCATGCGCCGTGGCCGCCGTGGCGCGGGCGGCGATGAGCGCCGTCCTGGCCGTGTTCCCGCAGCATCCGGTCTGTGCATTGTGCCAGAGCGCCGCCGTGGCTCACACCGATCGCGCCGAAGATGGTGCCGGATCGGATCCCGCTCGGCGGCGCCGGCCGCTGGTTTGCGGGTGCCGCGCCTTTTATGGTCTAATGGACTTCGACGAAACAGGGGTGCTTCGCCCACAGGCGGCGTGATTTTCACGCCACGGCGGCGAGGCTGAGAGAGACCCTTTGCACCCGATCCGGGTAATACCGGCGCGGGAAGTTTCCGGAAGACACCCGTCTTCCATGCCCCGCCGGGCGGCGTCCGTTATGCGAACGCAGATTGCCCGGCCGGCCTCACCCGCCGGTTTCGTCCTGGGTACGTGCGTTTTTTCGGCCGTACGGAAAGGACTCGATGACCGCCAACTGTTCAACTATGTGTTTTGCTCTTCGCCGCGTAGCCTTCGGCGCGCCGTACCGTCTTGCTCCGGCCTGCCGTCGTGAAACGGAGTTCGTGCGATGAACCGTGCAGCACAACCCGATTTCGCGGTGCTCGGCGGTGGTCTGAGCGGTCGGCTGGTCGCGTGGCGGCTCGCTGGTCTTGGGCATCGCGTGGCGCTTTACGAGCGTGGCGATGCGGCCGGTTCGCAGGCTGCCGCGTGGGTGGCCGCGGCCATGCTGGCGCCGCTCGCCGAAGCCGCCAGCGCCGAACTGCTGATCACCCGCCTCGGCGCAAGCTCGCTCGATACCTGGCCACGATTGCTGGCCGAATTGCCCGAACCGGTCTTTTTTCAGCGCAATGGCACGCTGGTCGTCTGGCATCACGCCGACCGCACCGAGGCGCCGCTGTTCGAGCGCCGGGTGCGCTCGAATGCCCCGGCTGATTTACTGGACGGCGGCTTCGTGACGCTGGCCGGCGCGCAGATCGGCGCGGCCGAGCCGGCCTTGGCCGGACGCTTCAACCAGGGCTGGCTGTTGCCGCGCGAGGGTCAACTGGACAATCGTCAGGTGCTGGCCGCGCTCGCCGCGGGCCTCGCCCAACGCGGCGTCGAGACACACTGGAATACGCCGATCGACGATCGCGCGCTGCCCGCCGCGCGCGTCACGATCGATTGTCGCGGTCTCGGCGCGAAGCCCGTGCTGCCCACGCTGCGTGGTATTCGCGGCGAAGTCGCGCGCGTGCATGCGCCGGGTATCAATCTGACGCGTCCGGTGCGACTGCTGCATCCGCGTTACCCGCTTTATATTGCGCCGAAGCAGAACGATCTCTACGTGATCGGCGCGACCGAAGTGGAGGGCGAGGACATGTCGCCGGTCAGCGTGCGCTCGGCGCTCGAACTGCTGAGCGCGGCGTTCTCCGTGCATCCGGGCTTCGGCGAGGCCCGTATCCTCGAACTGAATTCGCAGTGCCGCCCAACCTTGCCGGACCACCGTCCGGCCTTGCTGTGGGATGGCGCGCAGACACTGCGCGTGAACGGCCTGTACCGGCACGGCTACATGATCGTGCCCGAAGTCGCCGACGAAGCCGTGCGCTTCGCCGCGGCGCTGCTCGACGGCCGTATCGGCGACGCCGATGCGTTCGCCGACTGGCAACGCGACGCGCGCTGGAGCGAGCTTTTTCAACTGGATTCCGCGCGGGAGCCGGCCTGAGCGTGGCGTCGCGAGACGCCGTGCGCGAAGCCGCTTTCGCCATCGACTGAACCGTATTTGAACACCATGGACATTCATATCAATCAGAAGCCGTTGTCGCTGCCCGAAGGCGCGACGGTTGCCGATGCGCTCGCCGCATTCGGCGCGCGTCCGCCGTTCGCGGTCGCGCTGAACGGCGATTTCGTCGCGCGTACCCAGCATGCGGCGCGCGCGCTGCAAGCGGGCGACAAGCTCGATGTCGTGCAACCCGTGGCCGGCGGTTGATGCCGCCACGCCTTGCCGGAGACTAATGATGCAAATGACTTCCCCCCAAAGCGCCGACGCGCTCACGCTGTACGGCCAGACCTTCGCGAGCCGCGTGCTGCTTGGCACCTCGCGTTATCCGTCGCTGCAGTCGCTGTCCGATTCGATCGACGCAGCGCGGCCCGGCATGGTGACCGTCGCGCTGCGCCGGCAGATGAACGAAGGCGGTGCCGAAGCCGGCTTCTTCGATCTGCTCAAGCGCCACGGCGTGCCGCTTCTGCCGAACACGGCGGGCTGCCTGACCGTCGGCGAAGCGGTGACTACCGCGCACATGGCGCGTGAAATCTTCGACACCGACTGGATCAAGCTCGAACTGATCGGCGACGACTACACGCTGCAACCCGACCCGGTCGGTCTGATCGAAGCGGCCGCGCAACTCGTCAAGGACGGCTTCAAGGTGCTGCCGTATTGCACGGAAGACCTGGTGATCGGCCGTCGACTGCTCGACGCCGGTTGTGAAGCGCTAATGCCGTGGGGCGCGCCGATCGGCACCGGCAAGGGCGTGATCAATCCGTACGGCCTGCGCGTGTTGCGCGAGCGTCTGCCGGACGTGCCGCTGATCGTCGACGCGGGTCTCGGCGTGCCGTCGCATGCGGCGCAGGTGATGGAGTGGGGCTTCGACGGCGTGTTGCTGAACACAGCAGTCTCCCAGGCGACGCACCCGGACGCGATGGCGCGCGCTTTCGCGCTGGGTGTCGAAGCCGGCCGCCAGGCTTATCTGGCGGGACCGATGGCCGAGCGCGAAAGCGCGCACGCGAGTACGCCGGTGGTCGGCATGCCGTTCTGGCATCAAGACGGGAGCGCGGCATGACGCAAACACTGACTCTGAAAGATCGCGACCTGTTCTGGCCGCCCGCCGACGAACTCACCGAAGCCGCGGAACGCATCCGCGCGCGGCTCGGCGACTGGCCGCCGACCCACGCACCGTGGCGCATCTGCCTGAGTGCACCGAACGATCTGAACGGTGGCGACCTGGTCGTGATCGCCGATGCGCAGGACCACGGCGAGCAGATGGCACGCTGGCTGGTGCAGGGCGCGGGCGTGATCGAGGCGTCGCAAAACAAGGCCACCTTGCATCTGGGCGGCGAGAAATACCGCCTTGAAGGTCATCTGGCCGAAGACTGGATCGCTGCGCTGGCCGCGTTCCTGGATTGCGGTTTCGATCCGCACGACGCGCTGGTGCTGGCGCTCGCGTGGCGCGATGGCGACGAAACCCGCGCCGCCGACGCTTTCCCGACCGACATCGCGCATTTCCCGCGCCTCGCCGGTTTGCCGGACGCGCCGGCTCAGCCGTTCGCGCGTTGCCCGGACCGGCTTGGCCTGTATCCGGTGCTGCCGACGGCGGAGTGGGTCGAGAAGGTGGTGGGCTTCGGCGTAAAGACGGTGCAGTTGCGCCGCAAATCGGCTGAACCGGCTGACGAACTCAAGCGCGAAATCGCCCGTTGCGTGGCGGTGGGCCGTCAGCACGACGCTCAGGTGTTCATCAACGACCACTGGCAGGCCGCGCTCGACGCGGGCGCTTACGGCGTCCACCTTGGCCAGGAGGATGTGCATACGGCCGACCTGTCTGCATTGGCCAACGCCGGCATCCGCCTCGGTCTGTCGACGCACGGGTTCTACGAGATTCTGAAAGCGCTGCATTTCCGTCCCAGCTACATCGCGTTGGGTGCGGTGTTCCCGACCACCACCAAAGTCATGCCGACCGCTCCGCAGGGCCTGCGGCGTCTGGCACGCTACGTGCGCCTGCTCGACGGCGTCGTGCCGCTGGTGGCGATCGGCGGGATCGATCTGCAAGTGCTGCCTCAGGTACTGGCGACGGGCGTCGGCTGCGCGGCCGTGGTGCGGGCGGTGACGGAAGCGGCCGACCCGGCTGCCGCCGTTACTGCGCTGCAACATGCGTTTACGCAATAATCGTCACGTTTGGTAAAGGGGCAGGGCACCTCCACGGCAACTTTTGCACGGTGGCCCTATAATTCGGCCTTCCGCGTAAAAGGACTGTCAGTTTCGTGTCTTCCAATCCCGAGACCTTACTCGAGCTGCGTGACGTCGACTTCGGTTACGGCGACCGGCTCGTTCTGTCGAACCTGAACCTGCGCTTCAAGCGCGGCCAGGTGGTCGCTGTCATGGGCGGCTCGGGGTGCGGCAAGACCACGGTGCTGCGCCTGATCGGCGGTCTGGTGCGCGCGCAGCGCGGCCAGATTCTGTTTCAGGGCCAGGACATCGGCCAGCAAACGCGCGACGGCCTGTATGCGCTGCGCCGCAAAATGGGCATGCTGTTCCAGTTCGGCGCGCTATTCACCGACATGTCGGTGTTCGAAAACGTCGCCTTCGCGCTGCGTGAGCACACCGATCTCCCCGAAGAACTGCTCCGCGATCTCGTTCTGATGAAACTCAACGCGGTCGGCCTGCGCGGCGCGCGCGAACTGCTGCCGTCGGAGATTTCGGGCGGCATGGCGCGGCGCGTGGCGTTGGCGCGCGCCATCGCACTCGACCCCGAACTGATGATGTACGACGAGCCGTTCGCCGGCCTCGATCCGATTTCGCTCGGCATCACCGCGAATCTGATTCGCGCGCTGAATCAGGCGCTCGGCGCCACGTCGATCCTCGTCACGCACGACGTGCCGGAGTCGTTCGCGATTGCCGATTACGTATATTTCCTCGCCAACGGCGGCGTGCACGCCGAAGGCACGCCGGCCGAATTGCGGGCGTCGACGGATGCCACGGTGCGCCAGTTCATCGACGGCGCGCCGGACGGCCCGTTCAAATTCCACTATCCCAGCAAGACGCCGCTCGCGGCGGACTTCGGCATCGGCGGAGGCCAATCATGATCAGTGCGATCGGCCGCTCGGTGATCGGCGGGCTCGGCACGGCCGGCTATGCCACGCGTTTCTTCTTCCGTTTGCTGCTGGAATTTTTTCCGCTGTTGCGCCGTCCGCGGCTTGTCACGAAGCAGATCCACTTCGTGGGTAATTATTCGCTTGTGATCATCGCCGTGTCGGGGTTGTTCGTCGGCTTCGTGCTTGGATTGCAGGGTTACTACACGCTGAATCGCTACGGTTCCGAGCAGGCCTTGGGGCTGCTGGTGGCGCTGTCGCTCGTGCGGGAACTCGGACCGGTGGTCACGGCGCTGCTGTTCGCCGGCCGCGCGGGCACCTCGCTCACTGCCGAAATCGGTCTGATGAAAGCGGGCGAACAACTCACCGCGATGGAAATGATGGCGGTCGACCCGGTCAAGGTCGTGGTCGCGCCGCGCCTGTGGGCGGGCATCATTGCGATGCCGGTCCTTGCTGCGATTTTCAGTGCGGTCGGCGTGTTCGGTGGCTATGTGGTGGGCGTGCTGCTGATCGGCGTCGATTCCGGCGCGTTCTGGTCGCAGATGCAAGGTGGCGTCGATGTCTGGCGCGATGTCGGTGCCGGCGTCGTCAAGAGTGTGGTGTTCGGCCTCGCGGTGACGTTCGTGGCGCTGTTTCAGGGCTATGAAGCCAAGCCGACGCCGGAAGGTGTGTCGCGTGCCACGACCAAGACGGTCGTGTATGCGTCGCTCGCGGTGCTCGGCCTCGATTTTCTGCTGACCGCATTGATGTTCAGCTAAGACTGCGCCGTACGTTTTCCGCCGGCGGCGCGTCGATGCACGCGCCCGGCGGGCAGCGGCGACGGCGTGGCGGATTCACTTTGGGATGACGATGAAAAAGACTGCTCTCGACTTCTGGGTCGGCCTGTTCGTAGTGTTGGGTTTCGTGGCGCTGCTGTTTCTCGCGCTGAAGGCCGGCAACATGAGCTCGTTGTCGTTCCAGGCAACGTATCCGGTCAAACTCAAGTTCGACAATATCGGCGGCCTCAAGGCTCGCGCGCCTGTAAAGAGCGCGGGCGTGACGGTGGGCCGCGTCGAGTCGATCGGTTTCGACAGCAACGCGTATCAGGCTGTCGTGACGATCGACCTGGACAAGCAATACCAGTTTCCGAAGGACACGTCGGCCAAGATTCTGACCTCGGGTCTGCTCGGTGAACAGTACATCGGGCTCGAACCCGGCGGCGACACCGAGATGCTCAAGGCGGGCGACACGATCTCGATGACGCAATCGGCCATCGTGCTCGAAAACCTCATCGGACAATTTCTGTATAGCAAGGCCGCGGATTCGGGCGCGTCCAAGCCGGGCGCAGCGCCGCCGGCTGCGCCCGCAGCAGCGCCCGCGCCGGCGGTTGCGGCGCCGGGTGTCGCGGCCTCGGGCGTAGCGGCGTCCGGCGCCGCCGCCCAATAAGGAGAACAAGAAAATGCAGACCACACAAAACGGGGGCGCGCGCGCGTTCCAGACGGCCAAACTTGCGCTCGCGGTAGCGCTGCTGGCCGGTTGCACGACCGTGCAGACACCGACCAAGGGCGACCCGCTCGAAGGCCTGAACCGCACGATCTTCACTGTCAACGACAAGCTCGATCAGTACGCGCTGAAGCCGGTTGCCAAGGGCTACGTGTGGGCGACGCCGCAGCCGGTGCGCGACAGCGTGACGAACTTCTTCTCGAACATCGGCGACGTCTACATTGCGGCGAACAACCTGCTGCAGTTGAAGATCACCGATGGCGTGGAAGACATCATGCGGGTGGTGATCAACACGGTGTTCGGTGTCGGCGGCCTGTTCGACGTGGCGACGCTTGCCAGGCTGCCCAAGCACGACAACGACCTCGGCCTGACGTTGGGTCACTATGGCGTGCCGGCGGGTCCGTATCTCGTGCTGCCGCTGTTCGGGCCGAGCACCGTGCGCGACGCAGTGGGCTCGATCGGCAACTACTACGTGAATCCGCTCAGCTACATTCATCCGGATGGTCTGAGCTGGGCGCTGTATGGTCTGAACGTGGTCAACACGCGTGCCAACCTGCTGAACGCGAGCGACGTGCTGGAAGGCGCCGCGCTCGACAAGTACTCGTTCGTACGTAACGCGTATCTGCAGCGTCGCGAGTATCTGTTGTCGGACGGCAAGCAGTCGCAGTCGCTGCCGAACTACGGCGACGAAGCCCCGCTGCCCAAGTATGACGATGTCGACAGCGGCGCAGCCGCGCCGGCGGCCGGAGCGACCGGCACGGCCGGCGCCGCGGCGGGCACGCAAGCTGCTGCCAGATCGTCGGCGGCATCCGGTGCGGCCGCGGCGACGCCGCCGCAAGCGGCATCGGCGGCAGGCGCGAATGCGGCGGCTCCCGAGGCCGCTTCCGGCAGTTCCGAATCGCCGCCGCTGGACCTGAACGGCGGCCCTGAAACGACGCAGATTCCGGCTGGGCAGCTGGTGCCGCCTTCGCGTTTCAACTTCCCCTCATTCAAATTGCGCTGATCGTACGGCCGTAACAGTTCGACACGACTCTCGCAGTTTGCGCGTGGATTACCGCTGAACTCGCGTGTTAATGTCGGCTCAAACGGTTGCACTATTTTTAAGGCTAAGCTCGAAATGAAAAAATTCTTCCTGATTCCGTTGTTCGCTGCATTGTTCTCGTTCGCCAGTGCCGGCGCATCGGCACAAGCGGTCGATTCCAATTCGCCGGACGGCATGATCAAGACGGTTACGCAGCAAGTGATCGACGCGGTTCGCAGCGACAAGTCGATCCAGCAAGGCGATATCTCGCACATCACCAGGCTCGTCAACGAAAAGATTCTGCCGTACACGGATTTCCGCCGCACCACGCAACTGGCGATGGGCCGCAACTGGCGCAGCGCCACGCCCGAACAGCAGAACCAGATCGTCGACCAGTTCAAGATGCTGCTGATCCGCACGTACTCGGGCGCGCTCGCTCAAGTTCGCGACCAGCAGATCCAGTACAAGCCGTTCCGCATGAACCCGGACGACACCGACACGGTGGTGCGCTCGGTCGTGATGAACAACGGCTCGCCGATCGAACTCGACTACCGTCTGTACAAGACGCCGCAAGGCTGGCGCGTGTATGACATCAACGTGCTCGGCGCATGGCTGATTCAGGCGTATCAACAGCAGTTCAACGAGCAGATCCAGCAGAAGGGCGTGGACGGACTGATCCAGTTCCTCACGCAACGCAACCAGCAACTGGCTGCGGGCAAGGCGTCGTGAGCGACGTGCTGAGCCCGGTCGCGGACCGCTTCGAATGCGGCGCGACACTGACCCACGAGAGCGCGAAGGCCGCGCTCGAGGCGGGTCTGCAACGGATCGCTGCGGGCGCGAACGGGGTCGACTGCGCGCCGCTCGCGCAGTTCGATTCGTCCGCGCTGGCGGTTCTGCTCGCGTGGGAACGGGCCGCGCAGGCGCGCGGCTTTCACTTCGAGATCGTCAATTTGCCGGCTGGTCTCGCCAGTCTCGCGCATGCCTACGGCGTCGATACGCTGATCGGTTGACTCGAGTTGGCGCTTTAGCGCTTACTCCGGTCCCACGCAGCTTCGTTGTATGGGACGACATTGACGCTCTGAGCGCGTCACCTTCAATCCTCTCCGCTCAGATGGGGCTGTCGATTTTTGCCCTATAATCAAACGTTTTTTGGGGCACTTAACCGGCCCCAATTCCGTCCTCCCAGCACTTGTGCGCCCCTCCCGGGGCCTCTATAGGCGCCGCGACGCACGCGGCCCACAGTCATGTCAGCCATAGAAATTCGTAACGTCAAGAAGCGCTACAAGGATTTGCAAGCGCTCAAGGGCGTCAGCCTCACGGTGGAAGAAGGCGAGTTCTTCGGACTGCTCGGTCCGAACGGCGCGGGCAAGACGACGCTCATCAGCATCCTCGCAGGTCTCGCGCGTGCCGACGAAGGCAACATCGCCGTACGCGGCCACGACGTCGTCAGCGATTTTCGCGATGCGCGCCGCTCGCTCGGTGTAGTGCCGCAGGAACTCGTGTTCGATCCATTCTTTACCGTCCGCGAAACGTTGCGCATTCAGTCCGGCTACTACGGGCTGCGCAATAACGACGCGTGGATCGACGAGATCATGGCCAATCTCGACCTCACCGACAAAGCCGACGCCAACATGCGCGCGCTGTCGGGCGGCATGAAGCGTCGCGTGCTGGTCGCGCAGGCGCTGGTTCATCGGCCGCCGGTGATCGTGCTCGACGAGCCGACCGCGGGCGTCGACGTCGAATTGCGTCAAACGCTGTGGAAATTCATTTCGCGCCTGAATCGCGAAGGTCACACTATCGTGCTGACCACGCATTATCTGGAAGAAGCCGAATCGCTGTGCGACCGCATCGCGATGCTGCGGCGCGGGGAAGTGGTCGCGCTCGAACGCACCAGCACGCTGTTGCAGCGCTTTGCCGGCATGCAATTGTTCCTGCGTTTCGCGCAGGGCGCGTTGCCGGCTGAATTGCGCGCGCTCGAAGTGGAAAGCGGCCCGGGCAACGGCAATGGCCGCCAGCATCTGCTGCGCCTCGCGAGCTACGACGACGTCGAGAAAATTCTCGCGCAGTGCCGCGCGGCGGGCTGCACGCTGGAAGAAATCGAGGTCCGCAAGGCCGATCTCGAAGATGTGTTCGTTCAGGTGATGAACGGTCCGGAAGTGATCGAGGGGCTGGCATGAGCGGTTTTCGTACGCTGTTTTATAAAGAACTGCTGCGGTTCTGGAAGGTCGCATTCCAGACCGTGCTCGCGCCGGTCATCACCGCGCTGCTGTATCTGACGATTTTCGGCCACGCGCTGCGCGGCCACGTGCAGGTCTATCCGGGCGTCGAATACACGAGCTTCCTGATTCCAGGCCTCGTCATGATGAGCGTGTTGCAGAACGCGTTTGCGAACAGTTCGTCTTCGCTGATCCAGTCGAAGATCACCGGCAACCTGGTGTTCGTACTGCTGCCGCCGCTCTCGCACTACGAGATGTTCGGCGCCTACGTGCTCGCGGCGGTCGCGCGTGGGCTGGCGGTCGGCTTCGGCGTGTTCATCGTGACGATCTGGTTCGTGCCGGTCAGCTTCAACGCGCCGCTCTACATCGTCGCGTTCGCCATTCTCGGCGCGGGAATTCTCGGCACGCTCGGCCTGATCGCCGGCATCTGGGCCGAGAAATTCGATCAGCTCGCCGCGTTCCAGAACTTTCTGATCATGCCGCTCACGTTCCTCTCGGGCGTGTTCTACTCGACGCACACACTGCCGCCGGTATGGCGCGAAGTGTCACGGCTGAATCCCTTTTTCTACATGATCGACGGCTTTCGCTACGGTTTCTTCGGGATGTCGGATATCGATCCGCTCGCGAGCCTGGCGATCGTTGCCGGTTTCTTTGTGGTGCTGGCCGTGATCGCGATGCGCATGCTCGCGTCCGGCTTCAAACTGCGCCACTGACAGGAGCTTCTCTCATGTTGCCGACTCCCGAACAGGTCAAGCAATACATCGCGGCTGGACTCGCTTGCCAGCATCTCGAAGTCGAAGGCGACGGTCAGCATTTCTTTGCGACCATCGTTTCGCCTAGCTTCGAAGGCAAGCGTCCGATTCAGCGCCACCAACTCGTGTATGCGGCGCTCGGCGACCGCATGCGCGAAGAAATCCACGCGCTCAGCATGAAGACGCTGACGCCCGCCGAATGGCAGAACGCGTAATCTGGAAATTTAGTGCGAATTACTCAAGAAGGGCGCGACGCCGGTAGCGGCGCGTCGAACACAGTCAAAGCAGCCCCGGCCGAAGTTCGGGGCAATCAGGAAGTGACAGGCATGGATAAACTCGTCATTGAAGGTGGCTACCCGCTGTCGGGTGAAGTGGTCGTCTCGGGTGCGAAGAACGCGGCGTTGCCGATCCTGTGCGCGGGCCTGCTCAGCGCGGAGCCGGTGCATCTGGATAACGTGCCCGATCTGCAGGACGTGCGTACGATGCTCAAGCTGCTCGGCCAGATGGGCGTGCGCATCGAGAGTGGCGAAGGACGCGTGTCGCTGGACGCGTCGAAGGTCGATAACGTCGTCGCGCCGTACGAAATGGTCAAGACCATGCGCGCGTCGATCCTCGTGCTCGGTCCGCTGGTGGCGCGCTTCGGCCACGCCCGCGTGTCGCTGCCGGGCGGCTGCGCGATCGGTGCGCGTCCGGTGGATCAGCACATCAAGGGCCTGCAGGCGATGGGCGCCGAGATCACCATCGAACACGGCTTCATCGAAGCGCGCGCGAAGCGTCTGAAGGGCGCACGCATCGTCACCGACATGATCACCGTGACCGGCACTGAAAACCTGCTGATGGCAGCGGTGCTCGCCGAAGGCGAAACGGTCATCGAGAACGCGGCGCGTGAGCCGGAAGTCGGCGATCTGGCGCATCTACTGGTCGCGATGGGCGCGAAGATCGAAGGCATCGGCACCGATCGCCTGGTGATCCAGGGCGTCGACAAGCTGCATGGCGCGAAGCACACGGTGATTCCCGATCGTATCGAAGCCGGCACGTTCCTGTGCGCGGTGGCGGCTGCCGGTGGCGACGTCACGTTGCGCAAGGTGCGTCCGCTGATTCTCGAAGCAGTAACCGAAAAGCTGCGCGAAGCCGGCGTCACGATCGAAGAGGGTGACGACTGGATGCGCGTGCGCATGGACAAGCGTCCGAGCGCCGTGACGTTCCGCACGTCCGAATACCCGGCGTTCCCGACCGACATGCAGGCGCAGTTCATGGCGCTGAACACGATCGCGGACGGTACCTCGCAAGTCGTCGAAACGATTTTCGAGAACCGCTTCATGCACGTGCAGGAATTGAACCGCCTCGGCGCGAGCATCACGGTCGACGGCAATACCGCGCTCGTAAGCGGCGTCGATAAGCTGTCCGGCGCCATGGTGATGGCCACCGACCTGCGCGCGTCCGCGAGTCTCGTGATCGCCGCGTTGCGCGCCGAAGGCGAAACGCTGATCGATCGCATCTATCACCTGGATCGCGGTTACGACCGGATGGAAACCAAGCTCACCGCGATCGGCGCCAAGGTGCGCCGCGTGTCGGGGAGCCAGGCATGAGCGCGATGCCGCAAACGTCGTCGTCGCCGGCGGTGAACGCGCCGCTTACGCTGGCTTTGTCGAAAGGGCGTATCTTCGAAGAGACGCTGCCGCTGCTGGCGGCGGCCGGCATCGAAGTGACGGAAGACCCGGAAACCTCGCGCAAGCTGATCCTGCCGACCACGGACTCGAACGTGCGCGTGATCATCGTGCGCGCAACCGATGTGCCGACTTACGTCGAATACGGCGCAGCCGACTTCGGCGTGGCGGGTAAGGACGTGCTGCTCGAACACGGCGGCAGCGGTTTGTATCAGCCGGTCGATCTGGAAATTGCGCATTGCCGCATGTCGGTCGCGGTTGCGGCAGGTTTCGATTATGCGAACGCGGTGCGCCAGGGCGCCCGTTTGCGCGTGGCCACGAAATACGTGGAAACCGCGCGCGAGCACTTTGCGGCCAAGGGCGTGCACGTCGACCTCATCAAGCTATACGGTTCGATGGAACTCGCGCCGCTGGTCGGTCTGGCCGACGCGATCGTCGATCTGGTGAGTTCGGGCAACACCTTGCGCGCCAACAATCTCGTCGAGGTGGAGGAGATCATGGAGATTTCGTCGCGCCTCGTGGTGAACCAGGCGGCGCTGAAGCTCAAGCGCGCCGCGTTGCGGCCGATCCTCGACGCGTTCGAACGCGCGTCGAAGGCGGGCTGAAAAGCGGGCCAAGCGGCCCGATCGTTGTTAGTGTGACCACGCTGTAGCCTTACCGGAACGGATACCCGTATGTCTATCAAGATTCGCAAACTCGATTCCACTGCTCCCGGCTTTCATCAGTCGCTGCACGCGGTGCTCGCTTTCGAGGCGAGCGAAGACGAAGCAATCGAGCGCTCGGTCGCGCAGATTCTGAGCGACGTGAAGGCGCGTGGCGACGCGGCGGTGCTCGAGTACACGAACCGTTTCGACCGGCTCGAAGCAAAAAGCGTCGACGCGCTCGAATTGCCGATGGCCGAGCTCGAAGCCGCGCTGGAAGGGCTCGAGCCGAAGCGCCGCGCAGCGCTCGAAGCGGCGGCGGCGCGCGTGCGCGGCTACCACGAGAAGCAGAAGATCGAATGTGGCAGCCATAGCTGGCAGTACACGGAAGCCGACGGCACGGTGCTCGGCCAGAAGGTCACGCCGCTGGATCGCGCGGGTATCTATGTGCCGGGCGGCAAGGCGGCGTATCCGTCGTCCGTGTTGATGAACGCGATTCCGGCGCGAGTGGCCGGCGTGCGCGAAATCGTCATGGTCGTGCCGACGCCGGACGGCGTGAAGAATCCGCTGGTGCTGGCCGCCGCGCTGCTGGGCGGCGTGGATCGCGTGTTCACGATCGGCGGCGCGCAGGCAGTGGCGGCGCTCGCCTACGGCACGGCAACGGTGCCCGCGGTCGACAAGATCTGCGGGCCGGGCAATGCGTATGTCGCGTCGGCCAAGCGCCGCGTGTTCGGCACGGTCGGTATCGACATGATCGCCGGTCCGTCGGAAATCCTGGTCTTGTGCGACGGCACCACCGACCCGCGCTGGGTCGCAATGGACCTGTTCTCCCAAGCCGAGCACGACGAACTCGCGCAATCCATCCTGCTGTGCCCGGACGATGCATTCATCGCCCGCGTCCACGATGCGATCAACGAATTGCTGCCGACCATGCCGCGCCGCGACGTGATCCGTACGTCGCTGGAAAATCGCGGCGCGCTGATCAAGGTGCGCGACATGGCGGAAGCCTGCGCGATCGCCAACGAAATCGCGCCGGAGCACCTCGAAATCTCCGCGCTGGAACCGCATCAATGGGGCCAACTGATCCGCCATGCCGGCGCGATCTTCCTCGGCCGCTACACCAGCGAAAGCCTCGGCGACTACTGCGCTGGACCTAATCACGTCTTGCCAACGTCTCGTACCGCACGGTTCTCGTCACCTTTGGGCGTCTATGATTTCTTCAAGCGTTCGAGCGTGATCGAAGTGAGCGCGGAAGGTGCGCAGACGCTCGGCGAAATCGCTGCCGAACTTGCGTACGGCGAGGGTTTGCAGGCGCATGCCCGCAGCGCCGAATACCGGATGCGGCACAACGGTGAACGCGGCTAAGCGCCGCCGATCGCGGCAAGCCTGAAATCGGTATAGGAACGCGGGGGCATCGAACCGATACCCCTTCGATTCCAGCGACGGATTGCGCCCGCTGCGCCGTTCAATAACGAGAACACAGACCAACCTGGGACGGCTCCCTAGCCGCCATTGCCAGGCCGGCGCCCCTCTCGCGGCCCGGTCCACTGACCTATGACGACACCTCAAGACATTATTCGCCGCGACGTGCTCGCGATGACGAGCTATCCGGTTCCGGACGCGACGGGCTACATCAAGCTCGACGCGATGGAAAATCCGTTCCCGCTGCCGCCGGTACTGGCCGCGCATCTCGGCGAGCATCTCGCCGGCGTCGCGCTGAACCGCTATCCGGCGCCGCGTCCCGAAGCGCTGATCGAGAAGATCAAGCGGGTGATGAACGTGCCCGCCGGCTGCGACGTGCTGCTCGGCAACGGTTCGGACGAAATCATCAGCATGGTGTCGGTGGCGTGCGCCAAGCCGGGCGCCAAGGTGCTCGCGCCGGTGCCGGGTTTCGTGATGTATCAGATGTCGGCGAAGCTGGCGAATCTGGAATTCGTCGGCGTGCCGCTCACGGCCGATTTCACGCTCGACACCGAAGCGATGCTCGCGGCGATCGCCGAGCACCAACCGGCCATCGTCTATCTGGCCTACCCGAATAACCCGACTGGCACGCTGTTCGACGACGCCGACATGGAGCGCATCATCGCCGCGGCCAGCAAGAGCCTGGTGGTGATCGACGAGGCGTATCAGCCGTTCGCGCAGAAGAGCTGGCTGCCGCGCGCCGATGCGTTCGACAACGTCGTCGTGATGCGCACGGTGTCCAAGTTGGGCCTCGCCGGGATTCGCCTCGGGTATCTGGTCGGCAAGCCGGCCTGGCTGACGGAATTCGACAAAGTGCGGCCTCCTTACAACACCAATGTGCTGACGCAAGCCGCCGCCGATTTCCTGCTCGACCACGTCGACGTGCTCGACGCACAAGCCGCGCAATTGCGCGAAGAACGCACGAAACTGGCCCACGCCGTGGCCGAACTGCCCGGCGCCGAAGTGTTCCCGAGCGCCGGCAACTTCCTGCTGGTGCGGGTGCCGGAGGCCTCGGTTCTCTTCGAAACGCTGCTCGCAGCGCGGGTTTTGATCAAAAACGTGAGTAAAATGCATCCATTGCTGGCCAATTGCGTGCGTTTGACCGTCGGTTCTCCCGAAGAAAACGCCCAGTTGCTCGCCGCACTGAAACTCGTGCTGCACTGAACGGCGTGCCGAATGGCCGCGTGAGCGCTTTTCCGTCACAGCGGAAAAGCGCGCGCGGCCGGCTCGTTTTCCCCTCCCACCTACCTATCGCTTTCTAGCTCGATTCGAGGAATTACCATGCGCCTTGCGGAAGTCGTTCGCAACACCAGCGAAACGCAGATCCGTGTGAAGATCAATCTGGACGGCACCGGTCAGCAAAAGCTGGCCACCGGCGTGCCGTTTCTGGATCACATGCTCGACCAGATTGCACGGCATGGATTGTTCGACCTCGACATCGAAGCGCATGGCGACCTGGAAATCGACGACCACCATACGGTCGAAGACGTCGGTATCACGCTAGGCCAGGCGGTTGCCAAGGCGATCGGCGACCGCAAGGGCATCGTCCGCTACGGTCATTCCTACGTGCCGCTGGACGAAGCGCTGTCGCGCGTCGTGATCGACTTTTCCGGCCGTCCGGGCCTTGAATTCCACGTGCCGTTCACGCGTGCACGCATCGGCACGTTCGACGTCGACCTGTCGATCGAATTTTTCCGCGGTTTCGTGAATCACGCCGGCGTCACGTTGCATATCGACAATCTGCGCGGCCTGAACGCTCACCATCAGATGGAAACGGTGTTCAAGGCATTCGGACGTGCACTGCGCATGGCCACCGAAATGGACGCACGCGCGGCGGGGCAGATTCCGTCGACCAAGGGCAGCCTTTAAGCGACGCCTCAGCCCGCTCATTTAACAGGACCGGGACGGGCGCCGCTAGCGCTTGCGCTCCGTGTGCAATGGACATTCTGAAGTCGTTTATTTCGCTGCTGGCGCTGATCAATCCGGTCGGCGCCATTCCGTTCTTCATGAGCCTGACGGCGCATCAAAGCGACGTCGAGCGGCGTAGAACGATTCGGATCGCGGCGATTTCGGTGTTCTGCGTGATTGCGGTGACCACGCTGCTCGGTCAGCAGATCATCAGCTTCTTTGGTATTTCAGTCGGCTCGCTCGAAGTGGGCGGTGGGATCATCATGCTGCTGATGGCGATCAACATGCTCAACGCGCAGATCGGCAACAGCCGCTCGACGCCGGAAGAGCGCCACGAAGCCGAGCAGAAGGACAATATCGCGGTCGTGCCGCTGGCGATTCCGCTGTTGACCGGCCCGGGCGCGATCAGCACCACGATCATTTATGCGGCCGGTTCGGCGCACTGGTACGACCGGATCAGCCTGGTCGGCATCGGCGCGGTGCTGGCGGCGATCTGCTTTTTTTCGCTGCGTTTGGCCGAACCGATTGCCCGCTGGGTGGGTCGCACGGGTATCAATATCGGCACGCGGCTCATGGGTTTGATGTTATCGGCGCTGGCGGTGGAATTCATCGTCGATGGATTGAAGGCATTGCTGCCTAACTTGAAATGAAAACTTCGATAGCGATTGTGGATTACGGAATGGGCAACCTGCGTTCGGTCGCCCAGGCATTGCGCAAAGCGGCGCCGGAAGCGGATGTGGCGATCGTCGACCGGCCGGAAGCGATCCGCGCGGCCGACCGCGTGGTGCTGCCCGGCCAGGGCGCGATGCCCGACTGCATGCGCAGTCTCGGCGAGTCCGGCCTGCAGGAAGCGGTGATCGAGGCCTCGCGCAGCAAGCCGCTGATGGGCGTATGCGTCGGCGAGCAGATGCTGTTCGACTGGAGCGCCGAGGGCGATACGCCGGGTCTGGGCCTGCTGCCCGGCAAGGTGCTGCGTTTCGACCTCGAAGGCCAGATTCAGGACGACGGTTCGCGCTTCAAGGTGCCGCAGATGGGCTGGAACCGCGTGCGTCAGGCGCAGCCGCATCCGCTGTGGGACGGCGTCGCGGACAACGCCTTCTTCTATTTCGTGCATAGCTATTACGTTCGGCCCGACAATGCCGCCCACACCTCGGGCGAAACCGTGTACGGTGTCCCCTTTACCTCGGCGGTGGCGCGGGATAACATCTTCGCGACCCAATTCCACCCGGAAAAGAGCGCCGAAGCGGGGCTGCGCGTGTATCGCAACTTCGTGCACTGGAACCCGTGAGCGCCTTTCTTCATTCTGTTGCCGTGTGCCGTTCCGCCACAAGCGGAACGTGCACCGCGCGCCACGATCACAGCACTGCAAATTTGCACCTGAATGGCGCTCAGCAAGGGCGTCGAAAGAGTTGTACTAAACTAGCGAAACGGCGTGACAGCGAGCTGGCTTGCCAGCTGTTGCCGCCGACCTTCAACCCATTCCCAGACAACACCCGATTGCTATGCTGCTGATTCCCGCCATCGATCTGAAAGACGGTCACTGTGTACGCCTCAAACAAGGCGATATGGACCAGGCGACGATATTCTCCGAGGAACCGGCGGCGATGGCCCGACATTGGGTCGATCGCGGTGCTCGCCGTTTGCACCTCGTCGACCTGAATGGCGCGTTCGCCGGCAAGCCCAGGAATGAAGACGCGATCCGCGCCATCATCGAGGAAGTGGGCGGCGCGATTCCCGTTCAGCTGGGCGGCGGTATCCGCGACCTGAACACGATCGAGCGCTATCTGGACGACGGTTTGTCGTACGTGATCATCGGCACGGCGGCGGTCAAGAATCCGGGCTTTCTGCAGGATGCCTGCACGGCGTTCGGTGGCCATATCATCGTCGGGCTGGATGCGAAAGACGGCAAGGTCGCGACCGATGGCTGGAGCAAGCTGACCGGTCACGAAGTCGTCGATCTCGCGCGCAAGTTCGAGGATTACGGCTGCGAGTCGATCATCTACACCGACATCGGCCGCGACGGCATGCTGCAAGGCATCAACATCGAAGCGACGGTGCGCCTCGCGCGTGCGGTCAAGATTCCGGTGATCGCGAGCGGCGGATTGTCGAACCTCGCGGACATCGAATCGCTCTGCGAAGTCGAAGACGAAGGCATTGAAGGCGTGATCTGCGGCCGGGCGATTTACTCGGGCGATCTCGACTTCGCGGCCGCGCAAACCCTCGCGGACCGGCTGCGCGAATCGGACGACGCTTAAAGCGCGTGCTTCGGCTTGCGGCGATCCCTTTCGACGCATGAGGCGCGCGCCTCGGCGGCGCGCCGGCCCTGTGCCGTTCGCCTCAGCGCGAACGGCCTCATCAGCGGTACTGGCAGAATTGCAAGATCATGGCTCTAGCTAAACGCATCATCCCCTGTCTCGACGTCACGGCTGGCCGCGTGGTCAAGGGCGTCAATTTCGTCGAACTGCGCGACGCGGGCGATCCGGTCGAAATCGCCCGGCGCTACGACGATCAGGGCGCCGACGAACTCACCTTCCTCGACATCACCGCCACTTCCGATCAGCGCGATCTGATCCTGCCGATCATCGAAGCGGTCGCCTCCCAGGTGTTCATTCCGCTGACGGTCGGCGGCGGCGTGCGCGCCGTCGAAGACGTGCGGCGTTTGCTGAACGCGGGCGCGGACAAGATCAGCATGAACTCGTCGGCGGTGGCCAATCCGCAACTCGTGAAAGACGCGACCGACAAATACGGCTCGCAATGCATCGTCGTCGCGATCGACGCCAAGCGCGTCTCCGCCGACGGCGAAACCCCGCGCTGGGAAGTCTTCACGCACGGCGGCCGGAAGGCAACCGGCCTCGAAGCGGTCGAATGGGCGCGCAAGATGGCCGAACTGGGCGCGGGCGAAATCCTGCTCACCAGCATGGACCGCGACGGTACCAAGAGCGGCTTCGACCTGGCGCTCACGCGCGCGGTGTCGGACGCGGTGTCGATTCCCGTGATCGCCTCGGGCGGCGTGGGTAACCTCCAGCATCTGGCCGACGGCATCAAGAACGGTCACGCTGACGCGGTGCTGGCCGCGAGCATCTTCCACTACGGCGAACACACCGTGGGCGAGGCCAAGCGCTTCATGGCCGATCAGGGCATTTCGGTGAGGTTGTGACGTGGTGAATCCCTCGGCAGTGAATTGGCTCGACAAGGTCAAGTGGGACGCGAACGGTCTGGTGCCGGTGATCGCGCAGGAAGCGTCGACCAACGACGTGCTGATGTTCGCGTGGATGAACCGCGAGGCCTTGGCGAAAACCGTCGAAACCGGCCGCGCGGTGTATTTTTCGCGCTCGCGCCAGCGCCTGTGGTTCAAGGGCGAAGAGTCCGGCCACGTGCAGCATGTGCGCGACATCCGGCTCGATTGCGACGAAGACGTCGTGTTGCTGAAGGTGGAGCAGGTGTCGGGCATTGCTTGCCACACTGGTCGCCATTCGTGCTTTTTCCAGAAATTCGAAGGCTCGGTGGAGGATGGCGACTGGGTTGCCGTCGATCCCGTGCTGAAAGACCCCGAACACATCTACAAATGACGCAATCCATCCCAAACACGGAAGCCGCTTCGCCTACTACCAACGACACGTTGATGCGCCTCGCTGCGATCATCGACAGTCGCAAGGGCGGCGACCCGGACGTTTCCTATGTGTCGCGCCTGTTTCACAAGGGCGACGATGCGGTGCTCAAGAAGATCGGCGAAGAAGCGACCGAAGTCGTGCTGGCGGCCAAAGATGCACGCCATGGCGGCGCGCCGAAGGCGCTGGTCGGAGAAGTCGCGGACTTGTGGTTCCACTGCCTCGTGATGCTGTCGCACTACGATCTGAGCCCGGCCGACGTGCTTGCCGAACTCGAACGCCGCGAAGGCATGTCGGGCATCGAGGAAAAGGCGCTGCGCAAGAGCCGCGAACGCGAGCAGAACGGCGACTGAGCGCCGCTTCGCGAAACGCGTCGGTGGTGTCTTGAACTGGCGGGCGGTGGCGCCCATATTGCACTGAACATATCCGATCGCATCCTCGGGAGGACGCCAAGCATGGAACAGTCGCAAGAAAACTACCCGCTGCCGGTCTATCGCAATGCCATCGAGCCCGAGCGCGAACGCAGTCTGCGCACGCTCACCCACGTGCTGTACGCGCTCTACGCGGTCCACTGGTTGACGGGCGGCCTGACGATCCTGATCGCGATCATCATCAATTACGTGAAACGCCCCGACGTGGTGGGCACGCCCTACGAAGCGCACTTCGAGTGGCAGATCCGTTCGTTCTGGATGGCCTTGCTGGGCTATGCGATCGGCGGCGTGCTGCTGTTCGTCGTGATCGGCATTCCCGTGCTGTGGGCCGTCAGTATCTGGATGTTGTACCGTATTATCAAAGGCTGGCTGTATCTGTACGATAACAAGCCGCTTGCGAATCCGCGTGGCTGGTTCTGAGTCTGGTCCGATCCCGGTCGGGCCCGCGCGAACTGCGCCGCGTCAGGTTTCGCGCTTTAGCCACATTGCGTCAGGAATACGATGAGCCACGACCCGAACTGCCTTTTCTGCAAGATCGCCGCCGGCGAGATCCCGTCGACCAAAGTCCACGAAGACGACGAGTTCCTGGCCTTCCGCGATATCAACCCGGCCGCCGAAACCCACGTGCTGGTGATTCCCCGCAAACACATCGCCACGCTGTCGAATTGCACCGAAAACGATGCGCCGCTGCTTGGTAGAATGCTTGTCTTGGTGGCGCGTCTGGCCGATCAGTTGGGCGTGGCGTACAAAGGCGGAGAAACGGGTTTCCGGACGGTCATCAATACTGGTCCGGGCGGCGGGCAAGAGGTGTATCACCTGCACGCGCACATTCTCGCCGGGCCGCGGCCGTGGCAGCGCATGGGCTGAAAGCGCGACGCGGGCCGGCTCGGTCCGCCAGCACTTATGTTCGGCCACCATGGCGCGACCGTTGTATTTACAACATTGTAATGACGCCGACGCGAACGTCCGGTCACAATGACTTTCGCCGGCCCGCCGGTTGAATCGGAACAGCCTGCGGTTACGTATAGAGGAAGCGTACGCGCTTCAAGTCACGCCGCAAGGCGCACGAGTTTCGCCGCATCATGTGCGGTGTCGGGGTTAAGGAGAGTAGTCATGGGTTCGTTGAGCATTTGGCATTGGCTGATCGTGTTGTTGATCGTGGCGCTCGTGTTCGGCACGAAGAAGCTGCGCAATATCGGTGGCGATCTGGGTGGCGCGGTGAAGGGCTTCAAGGAAGGCATGAAGGAAGCCGAAACGCCGCCGGCTGCCGACGCGCAGCAGCGCGAACTGCCGCGCAACGGCGCCGTGGATGTGGAAGCGAAGGAAAAGACGCCGCGTTCCGGCGATTACCGCTAAGCCGCGGCTCACCCGCGTTACTGACGGACACTCCACTTCATGCTGGACCTCGGTCTAACCAAGATGGCGCTGATCGGCGTCGTCGCGCTAGTCGTACTCGGGCCCGAGCGCCTGCCACGCGTCGCCCGTACGGCCGGCGCGTTGTTCGGCCGCGCGCAGCGGTATATCAACGACGTCAAGGCCGAAGTGACGCGCGAGATCGAACTCGACGAACTGCGGAACATGAAAAGCGAGTTCGAAAAGGCTGCGAGCAACGTCGAAAATTCGGTTCAGGACAATCTGCGCAAGCACGAGACCGAATTGAACGATGCCTGGAACAGCGGCTCGCCGGTGTCGCCGAGTATTGCCGGCGGCGCGCTCGAAGACGTCGGTAATACGTCGTGGGCCAGCAGCACGCCGTCCACGAGCCCCAAACGCAAGAACTGGCGCGTCAAGCAAACGGCTATGCCCACCTGGTACAAACGCGCAACCACGCGCCGCACGCGCGTGCAGTCGGGTGCGGCACGCGTGGCGCGACATACGCCGGCCACCATGCGTCGTCCGACGCGGTTCTTCTGATGATCAGAACGACAATCTCTAACCGAGGGCCGGCGTGAGCGACCCCCAGCAAACCCAGGACGAAGGCACTGAAGAGACCTTCATTTCCCACCTCGTTGAATTGCGCGATCGCATCATCCGCGCCGGCCTTGCCGTCATCGTGGTGTTCGTCGGACTCGTGTATTGGGCACCGGACATTTTCCGTCTGCTCGCGCGCCCGCTGATGCAGAACTTGCCGAAGGACGGCAAGATGATCGTGACGGACGTCACCGGCTCGTTCTTCGTGCCGATGAAGGTGACCATGATGGTCGCCTTCGTGATCGCGCTGCCGATCGTGCTGTACCAGATCTGGGCGTTCATCGCGCCTGGTCTCTACCAGCACGAGAAGAAGCTGGTCGGGCCGCTGGTGGGCAGCAGCTATACGCTGTTCCTGTGCGGCATGGCGTTCGCGTACTTCGTGGTGTTTCCCACCATCTTCCGTGTGATGGCGCACTACAACGCGCCGCTCGGCGCGGAGATGACCACGGATATCGACAATTACCTGAGCTTCGTGTTGACCATGTTCCTCGCGTTCGGGGTGACCTTCGAGGTTCCGATCGTGGTGGTGCTGCTGGTCCGCATGAACTTGCTGACCATCAAGAAGTTGCGGGAGATTCGTCCGTATGTGATCGTCGGCGCGTTCGTGATTTCGGCGGTGGTGACGCCGCCGGACGTGTTCTCGCAGCTGATCCTGGCAATTCCGCTGATCGTGCTGTACGAGGCCGGGATCATTGCGGCGCGGTTGATTGTCGGCAAACAGCCGGCGGTGATCGAAGAGGCGAGTTCGCCGGATTGATTCCGCGGCGCACTGATCGCTCACTGTGAACTGAAACAAAAAGGGCAGTCCGTGATGGACTGCCCTTTTTGTTTTGCGCCTGTCTTGCGCGGCACGTCGACATTCTGTTAACCGCCGTCGTCGTCCTGATCGCCGCCGCCGTTGTCTTCCGCCGGTTGCTTCGGCGGAGGAGGACGCTTGCCGATCGTCACATCCAGATCCATCTCGCGGGTCTTGCGCACCAGGTGCACCTTGGCCGCCGTGCCCGGCTTGATCTGCGCGATTACGTTCAGCAGCCGCGTGGTGTCGGTGATCTCCTGACCATTCACGCTCATCAGGATATCGCCCGGCTTGATGCCCGCGCGATCCGCCGGCCCGTTCTTCAGCACGCCCGCGACGATTGCTCCCGACTTCTGTTCGAGCCCGAACGACTCGGCGATCTCCGGCGTTACGTCCTGCGGTTCGACACCGATCCAGCCGCGCGTGACCGAGCCGGTGGTAATGATGCTTTCCAGCACGCTACGCGCCGTTGACACCGGAATCGCAAAGCCGATGCCGAGCGAGCCGCCCGAGCGCGAGTAGATCGCGGTGTTGATGCCGAGCAGATTGCCGTTCACGTCGACGAGCGCGCCACCCGAGTTGCCTGGGTTGATTGCCGCGTCGGTCTGAATGAAGTTTTCGAAGGTGTTGATGCCGAGGTGGTTACGCCCCAACGCACTGACGATCCCCATGGTCACCGTCTGCCCGACGCCGAACGGATTGCCGATCGCCAGCACCACGTCGCCCACGCGCGTCTGGTCCATGCGGCCGAGCGTAATGGTGGGCAGATTGGTCATGTTGACCTTCAGCACGGCCAGATCCGTCTCGGGATCGACGCCGATCACCTTGGCATTCGTGGTGCGGCCATCGGCCAGCGCGATTTCAATCTGATCGGCGCCGTCGACGACGTGCTGGTTCGTTAGAATGTAACCTTCCGAACTCACTATGACGCCGGATCCCAGGTTGGACGCGGGCTGTTCCTGCTGCTTGTTTTTGTTCTTGTCGCCAAAGAAGTAGCGGAACAACGGATCTTTCGCGCGCGGGTCGGGCGGCAGTGAGCCATCCTTGCTGGAGAATACATTGACGACCGCGGGCATGGCCTTTTGTGCCGCGTCCGCATAGGACGCCTGGGCGGGGCCGCTGCCGATGCCTGGCGCCACTTCCCGTAGGGCGACGATCGGTTCGGCGAGTTGCTTGCCGAATTCGCCTTGACGCTGCAGCCACTGCGGTTTGAGGGTCGCAATGATGAACATGAGCGCCAACAGCACGGTCACCGCTTGGGCAAAGAACAGCCAAAAGCGTCTAAGCATCTGAAGACTAGAGGTTTATATGGATCGGATCGAACTTGAATTGTACTTGAACAATCTCCTTGAAACCGCGCGCTTCAAGGACTATTGCCCCAATGGTTTGCAGGTCGAGGGGCGTCGCAAGATTAATAAGCTCGCGACCGGCGTAACCGCCTCGGTGGCCTTCCTGGAGGCCGCGCTCGACTGGGGCGCGGACGCCGTGCTGGTTCACCACGGCTACTTCTGGCGCAACGAAGCGCCGCAGATCACCGGCCGCAAATACGCGCGCCTGAAGCTGCTGCTCGGCAACGATCTGAACCTGTTCGCCTATCACCTGCCGCTCGACGACCATCCGCTGTACGGCAATAACGCGCAGATCGGCGAGAAGATGGGCTGGATCAGCGACGCGCGGTTCGGCGAGAACAATCTCGGTTGGCTCGCCACCTTCCCGATGCCGATCACGCTCTCGCACCTCACTGCTGAGATCGAGCAGACGCTCGGCCGCACGCCGCTCGTGTTCGGCGACCCGGACCGCGAACTGCGCCGCGTCGGCTGGTGCACCGGTGCCGCGCAAGGCATGTTCGACGCCGCCATCAACGCGGGCGCGGACGTCTACCTTACCGGCGAAGTGTCGGAGTCGATCATGCACACATCGGCGGAAAGCGGCGTGGCGTTTCTGGCAGCCGGCCACCATGCCACGGAGCGCTTCGGTGTGCAGGCAGTGGGCAAGCATCTGTCCGAGGAGTTCGATATCGAACACACGTTTATCGATATCTCTAATCCCGTTTAAATTGCCAAATCCGGGATAAGCGCATGGCAGAAGAAAAAGGTACGAATAACGCATAAGACGCTTAAAAGGAGGAGCGAAAAAGTTTGCGATTCGTACGGAGAAACCCTGATTTATCAAGGGCTTCGCACGGTTTTTGGCAATCGGCCCTTGTAAATGGCGACTCCATTCGCGCAAACTAGCGGCGGTAGAAGCGACGTGAAGGAAAAATCCAACTCAGAAGTGGGGCGTGTGATGCGAGACAAGGAAGATGAACGCGTCGACGGCAGCCGCCGTACCTGGCTGATAGCGACGACCGTAGCAGGTGGCATAGGAGGCGTTGCCACTGTCGTACCCTTTGTTAGTTCGTTTGCACCATCTGAAAAGGCCAAGGCAGCGGGTGCCCCGGTCGAAGTCGATATTAGTGATCTCAAGCCCGGCGACATGAAGACCGTTGCCTGGCGCGGTAAGCCGGTGTGGATCATCAACCGCACCGACAGAATGCTCGCCGATGTACAGAAAGCCGATAACGAAGTAGCCGATCCCCACACCAAGAATCCTTTTTCGATGCCGTTGCCGGAGTACTGCAACAACGAATTCCGTTCACGCACCGACCACAAGAACCTTTTCGTCGCCGTCGCCGTGTGCACCCATCTGGGCTGTACGCCGACGCCACGCTTCCAGGAGGGCGCGCAGCCCAATCTTCCAGACGACTGGCCAGGCGGCTTCCTGTGCCCGTGCCACGGCTCGACCTATGACATGGCCGGCCGCGTCTTCAAGAACAAACCTGCGCCGCAGAACCTGGACATTCCGCCCTACATGTTCACGTCGGCTACCGGCCTCGTGATCGGCAAGGACGAGAAAGGAGAAGCGTAATGGCGATCGAACACGAAGTAGAGACGACCGGGCTGGTCGGCTGGATCGACCGGCGCTTTCCTCTGACGTCCACCTGGAAGAAGCACGTTTCCGAGTACTACGCGCCGAAGAACTTCAACTTCTGGTACTTCTTCGGTTCGCTCGCCTTACTGGTGCTGGTCAATCAGATCGTCACCGGCATCTTCCTCACCATGAACTACAAGCCCGACGCGACGCTCGCGTTTTCGTCGGTCGAGTACATCATGCGCGAGGTGCCGTGGGGCTGGCTGATCCGCTATATGCACTCGACGGGCGCGTCGATGTTCTTCGTGGTCGTGTATCTGCATATGTTCCGCGGGCTGATGTACGGCTCGTACCGCAAGCCGCGTGAACTGGTGTGGGTGTTCGGCTGCGCGATCTTCCTGTGCCTGATGGCCGAAGCGTTTTTCGGCTATCTGCTGCCGTGGGGACAGATGTCGTTCTGGGGCGCACAGGTGATCGTGAACCTGTTCTCGGCGATTCCGTTCATCGGGCCGGATCTGTCGCTGTGGATTCGCGGCGACTATGTCGTCTCGGACGTCACGCTGAACCGCTTCTTCGCGTTTCACGTGATCGCGATTCCGCTGGTGCTGATTGGCCTGGTGGTCGCTCACCTGGTCGCGCTGCATGAAGTGGGCTCGAATAACCCGGACGGCATCGAGATCAAGGCGAAGAAGGACCCGGACGGCATCCCGCTCGACGGCATTCCGTTTCACCCGTACTACTCGGTGCACGATTTCATGGGCGTGTCGGTGTTCCTGATGATCTTCGCGGCGATCATCTTCTTCGCGCCGGAAATGGGCGGCTACTTCCTCGAAGCGAACAACTTCGTTCCCGCCAATCCGTTGCAGACGCCGCCGGAAATCGCGCCGGTCTGGTACTTCACGGCCTTCTACGCGATGCTGCGCGCCACCACCGATCCGTTCAAGATCGTGCTGATGGTCGTGATCGCGCTGCTTGGTCTGCTCGCGCTAGTGCGTGCGCGCGGCAAGTGGAAGCTTGGCCTGCCGGTGGTCGCAGTGCTGGTGATCGTGGCGATGGCCTTCACGGAATCGAAGTTCTGGGGCGTGGTGGTGATGGGCGGCGCGGTAATTTCACTGTTCTTCCTGCCCTGGCTCGACCGCTCGCCGGTGAAGTCGATCCGTTACCGGCCGTTCTTCCACAAGGTGTTTTACGGGATCTTCGTGGTCGCATTTCTGACGTTGGGCTTCCTCGGCACTAAACCGCCGTCGCCGGTTTCGACGTTGATTGCACAGATCTGCGCGTTGATCTACTTCGCGTTTTTCCTCGGTATGCCGTTCTGGACGAGGCTTGGCACGTTCAAGCAACCGCCCGAACGGGTGCGGTTCAAGCCTCACTAATCGCGAGCCAGGAGAACACGAAATGAAAAAACTGCTTTCGAAGTGCGCGCTGATCGGCGCGACACTGCTCGCGGTGCTGGCCGCTCCGGTGCATGCGGACGAGAATTTCCCACTCGACCGCGCGCCCGATAACGCGGAGAATTTCGCTTCTTTGCAGCACGGCGCGCAATTGTTTGTAAACTACTGCCTGAATTGCCATAGCGCGAATTTGATGCGCTACAGCCGGCTGACCGACCTCGGCATCACGCCGGCGGAAATTCAGTCGAATCTGCTCTTCAGCACCGACAAGGTCGGCAACACCATGACCGTGGCGATGCGCCCGGACGACGCCAAAGCTTGGTTCGGCGCGGCGCCGCCGGATTTGTCGGTCGAAGCGCGGGCGCGCGGCAAAGACTGGTTGTACACGTATTTGCGCAGCTTCTACCGCGACAATACGCGGCCGACCGGCTGGAATAATCTGGTGTATGAGAACGTGAGCATGCCTCACGTGCTGTGGCAGCTTCAGGGGCAACGTACCGCGAAGTTCGGTGACGACACCGACGAAAAGACGGGGGAGACGGTACACAAATTTGTCGGTTACCAGCAGGTCACGCCGGGGACGATGTCGCCGGTAGATTATGATTCTGCTGTGGCCGACCTCGTGTCGTACCTGTCCTGGATGTCCGAGCCGACTCAGAAAACCCGCAAACAGCTTGGCGTGTGGGTGCTGATGTTCCTCGGTATCCTGAGCTTTTTCGCCTGGCGACTGAACGCCGCGTACTGGAAACATATCAAATAATCACGCCGTCACCCGGCGTGGGGCCGGCGCCAGGAAAAACCTGCTGAACGGTTTTTCCGTGCGCTGGCCCTTCAGCTTTTTGAGGAAACGTAAACATGATGGTTCTGTATTCCGGCACAACTTGCCCGTTCTCCCAGCGTTGCCGGCTGGTGTTGTTCGAAAAGGGCATGGACTTCGAGATCCGCGACGTCGACCTGTTTAACAAGCCGGAAGACATCGCCGTGATGAATCCGTATGGTCAGGTGCCGATTCTCGTCGAACGGGACCTGATTCTGTACGAATCGAACATCATCAACGAATATATCGACGAGCGTTTCCCGCACCCGCAACTGATGCCGGCCGACCCGGTTCAGCGCGCGCGCGCCCGTCTGTTCCTGCTGAACTTCGAAAAGGAACTGTTCGTCCACGTCGGCACGCTCGAAAACGAAAAGGGCAAGGCCGCTGAGAAGAACCACGAGAAGGCCCGTCTTGCGATTCGCGATCGTCTGACCCAGCTCGCGCCGATCTTCCTGAAAAACAAGTACATGCTCGGCGAAGAGTTCTCGATGCTCGACGTCGCGATCGCGCCGTTGCTGTGGCGTCTGGACCACTACGGCATCGAGTTGTCGAAGAACGCAGCCCCGCTGATGAAGTACGCCGAGCGCATTTTTAGCCGCCCGGCTTATATCGAAGCGCTGACGCCTTCGGAAAAGGTGATGCGTCGTTGAGTTTGGCTCCAGGGTGAGGGCGCCGCGCGGTTGGTCCGGCGGCCCCGCGCCCGGCAAGAGGACTGTTGATGCAAGAGATTTCCACCAAGCCCTATCTGCTGCGCGCGCTCTACGAGTGGTGCACGGATAACGGCTATACGCCGCACATTGCGGTCCGGGTCGACAATCAGACGCGCGTGCCGCGTCAGTTCGTGCGCGACAACGAGATCGTGTTGAACATCAGCTTCGAGGCGACCAGTCAGCTGCAGATGGGCAACGAATGGATCGAGTTCAGCGCGCGCTTCTCCGGCAAGTCGCACAAGATCGAAGTGCCGATTGCCAACGTTCTCGCGATCTACGCGCGTGAAAATGGCCAGGGGATGGCGTTCCCGGTCGAGTCGGCAGGCGGCGAAGCGCTGGATTCCGGCGCCGACGCGGAGCTGGCCGACGAAACCGAGGCGCCGGTGACACCGGCCGCGCCGCGTGCCGTCGAAACGGCGCCCGCAGCCGATGCGTCCAACGCCAAAACCGACCACGCAGCGGACGGTCCGCAGCCGGACGACGACGGGTCGAAAGGTGGCGGAAGGGCTCGCCTCAAGATCGTAAAATGAAGTAGAATCACGGCCTCATGCCGGCTTAGCTCATCAGGTAGAGCGCTTGACTTGTAATCATGAGGTGGCGGGTTCGAGTCCTGCAGCCGGCACCAGTTGTACGAAACGGGGTTTCTGTTCATTCAGAAACCCCGTTTTTTATTTCAGATTCGCGCCCGCCTGGAAGGCCGGACTCACGCGCTTCATTGAGCAACTGGTGGCGGATATCGTGCCGCTCACTCAGGGCGAAAGCGATGGCGCCGATGATCGTCATGCTGCTCGACGGCGCCACCCTCGCGGTGCAGATTTACGGCCGCGCGAGCGCCGCGTCGGACGCATGACAAGCCGCGCGTGCTTTGCTGGTCGGGCGTTCCGCGCCTGTCGCCTGGCGGCGCGCTGTTCATTTCGACGCGGGGTCGCCACGCTTCGGTGAGCACCGGATTGGCCGAAAATGCCCGGATCTCTTTCACCTTGTCGATTGTGGACTTTTTAGTCCAAGTGTTTGCTCTACCCGCCCGGAAAGCGGCTTGGGTGGCGGCTCCGGCGAGGCTCGCGCACGAATTGCGCACCGCGAACCCGCGCGGGAGAGGTACTATTCGGGCGTCAGTCAGTCGGCATCGCTATCCAGTACTCCGGCGGGCAACGCCCCCGACGACGCGCCCATTGCGCGCGTCATTCCCGCAACACCGATCCCACCTCATCATGACCAGCCCCGCAACCATTACCTGGCCCGAAGCCGACGGTCCCCGCAGCGCCCGCTGGCGCTCCGAAGCCGCCGTGCCGGCGCCCAAACGCGTGATCGTCGCCGACGATCGGACCACCGCCGATTCGGCCTACCGCCTTGCCTGCGAAGGTACGGCGCTGCTGTGGAACGGCGACTTCCAGAACGCGCGCCAACTTTTGCAGGCGGTCACGCGTCGGCTCGAGCGTAAGCCGCGCAAGCAGGGCGAAACACCGATCGAAGCGTTCAACCTGCATCGGCAGGCGCAGTCGCAGCGCGCACGCACGCTCGGCATGATCCTGATTCCGCTCGACGCCGCCTACGTCATTCCGCTGCGCCGCGCGCCGGACGTGCAGCAAGCCTGCATCGAAACCTACGGTCCGCCGACCGACGAGCCCTCCGTCGTCTCGCTGCGCGAATTGCTCGGCATGATCGGCGCGCACGAATGGCGCAAGAAGGGTGTCGAGATTCCTGCACTGGGCGATCGCATCCATCCGCATTACGGCGTGTTTTCGCCGGTGCGCGGGGAGTACGTGGATCTCGTCGCGCGCACGCCGTTGCCGTCGCTGAACAAGGCGTTCGATATCGGCACCGGTACGGGTGTGCTCGCCGCTTTGCTCGCGCAGCGCGGCGTGAAGAAGATCGTCGCCACCGACCAGGACCCGCGAGCGCTTGCCTGCGCGCGTGAGAATCTGACCCGGCTCGGGTATGTCCAGCAGGTCGACGTCGTGCAAGCGGATCTGTTTCCGGAAGGCCGTGCGCCGCTGGTGGTCTGTAATCCGCCGTGGTTGCCGGCGCGCCCCGCGTCGCCGATCGAATATGCGATCTACGATGCCGAGAGCCGCATGCTGTTGGGCTTTCTCAATGGCCTCGCGGAGCATCTGTCGCCGGGTGGCGAGGGCTGGCTGATCATGTCGGATTTCGCCGAGCATCTCGGTTTGCGCACGCGCGAGTGGCTGCTGGCGGCGATTGAAAAAGCCGGGCTGACGGTGGTGGGCCGTGAGGACATTCGTCCGCGACATCCTAAATCGACCGACGAAACCGACGCGCTGCATAAGGCGCGCATGGCTGAACTGACGTCGCTGTGGCGGTTGAAGGCGCGATAAGCGCGATGGCGCAACAGGCGCAACAGGCGCAACAGGCGCAACAGGCGCAACAGGCGCAACAGGCAGCCGAAGCGCGGCAGAACAATCAAGCCGCGCCGCGCTTCTCCAGATACGCCGCCGCACCGCGTCCCGCCACCAGCCCACTGGCGAAGCACGCCGTCAGCAAATAGCCACCCGTCGGCGCTTCCCAATCGAGCATCTCGCCCGCGCAGAACACGCCGGGCAGACGCTCGATCATCAACTGCGCGTCGAGCGCTTCGAACAGTACGCCGCCTGCGGTGCTGATCGCTTCGGCAATCGGGCGAGCTCGCGTGAGCCGCACCGGCAACCCCTTGATCGCCTGCGCGAGACCCTGAGCATCGGCGAAGGCTTCCTTCGACAGAACCTCATGCAATAGCGCCAGTTTTACCCCGCCAATGCCGATTCGCCCTTGCAGGTGACTCGACATGGAGCGCGAGCCGCGCGGCCGCGTGACTTCGGCGATCACTCGCTCGAGAGTGAGGCCCGGCGCCAGGTCCAGCGCAATGGTGACCTCGCCGTCAGTCAGAATCCGCTCGCGAATCGGCGCCGACAAAGCGTAAATCAAACTGCCTTCAAGACCTGTTTCGGTCAGAAGTATTTCACCTTGTCGATCGTGGACTTTATTGTCTACATCGCTGAGCGTGATGGCGACCGGCTTGATCGGCTGGCCGGCAAAACGCTCGCGCAGATAAGGGCTCCAATCCGCGTCGAAGCCACAGTTGGCGGGCCGCAAAGGTGCAACTGGCACGTCGCGCGAGCCCATCAGCGGCACCCAGGCGGCATCCGAACCGAGGCGCGGCCAGCTTGCACCGCCGAGTGCGAACACCACGGCGTCACAGGTGAGCGTTCGTTCACCGTCGGGCGTCGTGAAGCGCAGCGCGTGCTTCTGCTGCGCGTCGGCCTCCCAACCTGTCCACTTGTGCCGCATGTGAAAGCGCACGCCTGCCTCCCGCAATCGATGCAGCCAGGCCCGCAGCATCGGCGCGGCTTTCATGTCGCTCGGAAAGACCCGTCCCGAGCTGCCGACGAACGTTTCAACGCCAAGACCATTTAGCAAGGCGCGCAAGGCGTCCGGTCCAAACGCGGCCAGCAGCGGCGCGATCTGCTCGCGCCGCTCGGCGTAGCGGCCAAGAAACGCGTCGAGTGGCTCCGAATGCGTGATGTTCATCCCGCCTTTGCCCGCCATCAGGAATTTGCGGCCGACCGACGGCATCGCGTCATAGACGTCGACTTGCATGCCCTGCTGGCTGAGCGCCTCGGCGGCCATCAGACCGGCAGGGCCACCGCCGATGACGGCGACACGAACGGAATCGGAGGAGGGTGACATGCGGTCCTGCGGATGAGCGGAAGAGGCGGCGCGCCAGGCGAGTCAGATCGAATCAGACGATCGCGGACGCGGAGGGCGCTATTTTCACATCGCTGGCAACGCAGGGCAAACGGGCAAAGCGGCGCGCGTTCACGCACGATGAAGCTGGGGAATTGCCGGAGCGGCACTCGCCGGCAAGGAGGAGCTGCTGGAGTCGCGCAAGCGGCTTTCGTCAATCCGCCTGCGCGTCTCGCGGCATTATTTTCGTGATCCGCTGGCTGTGCGGCCTAACCGGGATAAGCCTCGTCGACCTTCAACCCGGCCAGTTTAAAAATCACCCGCAGCGTTTGCGGCTTGATGTCACGTCGCGAAGCGAGCGTCGTCATGACGAAATCGAGCACTTTGGCGTACTTGAGCATCGTCAGGCAGGTTTCCATGTCCACGCTGCCGTCGCGCATGACTTCGGCCAGCCGCAGCATTTCCGTGGAGATGTCGCGCGCCATCTCGAGTTCGAGCTGCTGCTTCTCCGACCACACCGGCGTCGCGGTGAGTCTCGCCATCATTTCCTGAAACTTCTGTTCGACGTTTCCGTTGGGTACCGTATCCATTTGCTGCCTCTTCTATTATCCGAGCGCGCTTCCAGTCGAAATCGCGGCGCGCTGCTGGTTACGTAACGTTCGGCCGGTGTTCCGTGGCCGTCCTCCCCACATGCATCCGGTTCGCGTGATCGACGTCACGCCCGGTGGCCTCTTGTCATGCGCGACACAGCTTGCGCCAGCGGGCGTTGCGCTTCACGCCCTGTCTTTCAGCCCGGCTGGAAACGCCCCGCACGATGCTTTTCGAGCAGGAAGTGTTCCAGGTTGAGGGCCTCTCTTGCGTCATTTGCGCAGCTCGTTCGGTGAGCGGGCCGCGGTTTGGGTAAACTGGCACCAACTTTTCCCTTTTTCCGTCATCTGTCGCACGTTCGCGTTGCAAACGGTGGCGGTTCCCCGCGATGTCCAGCAAAACCCACGAAATCCGCCCCAACCAATCCGTCGAACTGCTCAAGGAGCTTCATATCCTGACGCGCGACGGCAAAATGAACCAGGACAGCCGCCGCAAGCTGAAGCAGGTCTATCACCTGTTCCAGTTCATCGAGCCGCTGCTCAAGGATCTGAAGGACAAGCAAGGCGCCTTGTCCCTCGTCGACCACGGCGCGGGTAAGTCATATCTAGGTTTTATCCTGTATGACCTTTTCTTCAAGGAGTTTCAGAACGCCGCGGGTGGGGCTTCGCACATTTACGGCATCGAAACGCGCGAGGATCTCGTCACCAGGTCCGAGGAACTGGCCGCGCGGCTCGGCTTTACGGGGATGTCGTTTCTGAACCTGTCGGTGGCGGAGTCGATCACGTCGGCGCAATTGCCCGCGCAGATCGACATCGTGACGGCGCTGCACGCGTGCAACACGGCCACCGACGACGCGCTGCGCTTCGCGCTGGAAAAACAGGCGAAATACATCGTGGTAGTGCCGTGCTGTCAGGCCGAAGTGGCGGGCGTGCTACGGCAGAACAAAGGGAAATCGCTCGCGAACGCATTGACGGAGATCTGGCGGCACCCCCTGCATACACGGGAGTTCGGCAGCCAGATCACGAACGTCCTGCGCTGTCTGCAACTGGAAGCGCATGGCTATCAGGTCAGCGTGACCGAGCTGGTCGGCTGGGAACATTCGATGAAGAACGAACTGATCATCGCCCAGTACAAGGATTTACCGCGCCGGCGCCCGGCCGAGCGGCTCAACGAGGTGATGGAAACGCTCGGGATCGAAGAGCTGAAAGAGCGGTTTTTCGTTCCGGCCTAAGCCTTCTCACCAACGTCGACGGATTCTCGGCGCATTGGGCTCAGCGCTTCATCAACGCGTCCCAGCCGGCGAGGCCGATGCGTCGTAGCGTCTGCTGGTTGCGCTCGTAAATGTCTTCGGCGTCCGGAAACGCCTGCACCGCCCGTTCGATGCTGTCCTCGCGCAGCAGGTGAAGAATCGGATAGGGCGCGCGATTCGTATAGTTCTCGATATCGTCGGGCGCGCTGTCTTCGAACTGGTAGCGCGGATGAAAGCTGGCGATCTGGACGATGCCTTCCAGGCGAAGCTGCTTGAGCATACGGTCGGCGAAAAACAGGCAGTCGTTGTAGTCGAGAAAGTCGCCCAGCGCTTGCGGCAGGATCAGAAGCGTGGTGTCCAGCGCCTCGGAATCGGCGGCAATCAGCATCTGCAGTTCGGTTTCGAGGTCGGTCAGCGCGCCTTCCATGTCGGCAGCGTCGCTCACGGCATAGCGGATTTGTCCCTTGACGTGCACGGCCTTGGCAAACGGACATAGATTCAGCCCGATCACGGCCTCAGTCAGCCAGTGACGAGTAGCGGCGACGACAGCATCATGGGATTCGACGGGCAACGTCATGGCAGCGGGCGCAAGGTCTAAAACGCCATTCTAACGGCGCTGGCTGCGCGCGATTCCCGTCCGACTCGTCCCAGCTCGCACCCCGAGCGCGAATCTCAGGCCGCAGCCTTCCCGCCGCATGCCGCAGCGATCAGCTGAGCGGCGACTTTGGGCGCCACCAGAATCGGCCCGCAACCGGGACCGTAGGTCTGGCTGGCCGCGTACACACCTTCGATCATCAGGCCGAGCGCGTCGGCGAGACCTTTGGGATCGTTCGCGCCGGCTGCGGTCGTGAGTTCGACCAGGCGCGCGAGCAGCCGCTCCTTGTTGCGAAACACGAATTGCCGCGCGGGATGCGCCGCATCCGGAAACTCCACCGCGATATTCACGAAAGGACAGCCGCGATAGTCGTCGATCGCCGCGCGTAGTGCGAGGTCGTCGAAATATTGCTGTAGCTGTTTCGCCGGCTCGCCGGGATGTTTGGCAAAGCTCTTCTCCACGTAGCCGAAGAACTGCTCGTCCTTGCGCGCCAGGTAGGCCAGAATCAGATCGTCCTTCGACGAGAATTGGCGGTACAAACTCATCTTGTTGACACCGGCGCGCTCCACCACCGCGTCCACGCCAACCATGCGCACGCCCTCGCGATAGAACAGCTCCTCCGCGGCGCGCAGCAAATACTGTTGCGCCTCGGGCCCGGCGGTCTGCGCGCCGCGCGCACGCTTTGCAGCGACCGGCTTGCGAGTTTGAATATCGGACATGGTCTGCCACCTGGATCGAATTGACGCCTTGACATGTTACCGACCAGTCACTACTATCGCAACTCTAATTGTGACAACTCTGTCACAAGTCCTTTACCGAAGTCGTAACAATGCGTGGCAGCGACGGCCCCTTCGGGCGTGCGCTGACTGGAGAACCGATGAACTGGGCAGCGAGATTGATTGGCGGGCGTTTCCACTACGGCTGGTTGACGGTCGCGGTGGTATTTCTGGTACTGCTGGCGGCCGCCGGCACGCGCGCCACGCCGAGCGTCATGATGCTGCCGCTCGAACATCAATTCGGCTGGAGCCGTGGCACGATCTCGCTGGCGATTTCGGTGAATATCGCTTTGTACGGTCTGATGGGACCGTTCGCGGCGGCGGCGATGCAGCGCTTCGGCGTGCGTCCCACCTTGCTCGCCGCGCTCGGCACGATGGCGGCCGGCGTGGCGCTGTCCTCGCTGATGACGCATCCGTGGCAGATGGTGCTGATCTGGGGCGTGATGGTCGGCGGCTCGACGGGCGTCGCGGCGCTGTCCTTGTCGGCGACGGTGGTGACACGCTGGTTCACCACGCATCGCGGCCTCGTAATGGGCATTCTCACGGCCAGCTCAGCCACCGGCCAGTTGGTCTTCCTGCCGATGCTCGCGGCGATTGCCGAGCACTACGGCTGGCGTCAGGTGGTGTGGGTTGTCGCGCTGGCTGCAGCGATCGTGATTCCGCTGGTGCTGTTCCTGCTGCCCGAGCGCCCGGCCGACATGGCGCTGCGCCCCTATGGCGAGCCGCACGACGCACCGCTCGCGCCCGCTGCAGCCAAACAGAATCCGCTTGCCATCGCGTTCGGCACGCTGGGCATGGCGAGCAAGACGCGCGATTTCTGGCTGCTGTTTTTCAGCTTCTTCATTTGCGGCGCGAGCACCAACGGCTACGTCGGCACCCACCTGATCGCGATGTGCGGCGACTACGGCATGACGGAAGTGCAGGGTGCCTCGCTGCTCGCGGCCATGGGCATCTTCGACCTGTTCGGCACGACGCTCTCGGGCTGGCTGTCGGACCGTTTCGATAGCCGCGTGCTGCTGTTCTGGTACTACGGTTTGCGCGGCTTGTCGCTGATGTATTTACCGCACGCGTTCGGCATCGACTTTTTCGGCTTGCCCCTGTTCGCGGTGTTCTACGGCCTCGACTGGATCGCCACCGTGCCGCCGACGGTGCGTCTTGCCACCGACGTCTACGGCAAGGAAGCGGCACCGGTGGTGTTCGGCTGGGTGGTCGCCGGTCATCAACTCGGCGCGGCGTTCGCGGCGCTCGGCGCGGGCATGCTGCGCGCGAGCCTCGGCACCTACACGGTGGCGTCGATGATTTCGGGCGGTTTGTGTCTCGTCGCGGCGGTGATCGTGTTGCGCATCAACCGGGCTGCGAAGGCGCCGGAGCCGCAGGCGGTGTAAAGCCGATCTGCGGAAAAACTAAAGCGCTCGGGTTGGAGCGCGAGCGCCGAAGCCCGGTTATGCTATGTGACCCCGGGCAGCCGCCCGACGATCATGAATTTCGACCGAGAGAAGCGCATGACCAACAAACCCGCCCCTACCGAAGTTGCCATTCACGAGCTGATTGCAGGCCGCTGGAGCCCGCGCGCGTATTCCAGCGAGCCGGTGAGCCGCGAACATCTGCGCTCGGTGCTCGAAGCGGCACGCTGGGCACCGTCTTCGTATAACGGGCAACCGTGGCGATTCATCGTGTTCGACCGCAGCGTGGACGAAGTCTCGTTCAAGCAGGCTTTCGCCACGCTAGTGCCGTTCAATCAGGGCTGGAATGCGCCGGCGCCGGTGCTGATTGCCGTGACCACGCATACGCTCACGAACAAGGGCGAAGTGAATCGCTGCGCACCGTACGATGCGGGCGCCGCGGCAATGTCGCTGGTGTTGCAGGCGCATGCGCTGGGTCTCGCCGCGCATCAGATGAGCGGCTTCGATCCGAATGCGTTCCGAACCGCTTTCAAACTACCGAGCGACGTCGAAGTCATCGCGATCATTTCGCTCGGTCATTATGGTGAGGTCGACAAGCTGGACCCGGTGTTGCGGGAGCGCGAGAAATCAGTGCGTCAGCGTCTGCCGCTGGCGGATATCGCCTATGGTGGCGGCTGGAAGAAGGCTTTCTAGAACGCTGGTTTTCCGGCGATGGATCAGACAAACGCGCGGTGCTCACCGCGCGTTTTTTATTGGGCGCCGCCCGGAGCGTCATCCGTCACGCTCGATAGTGGCGCGGCGACGTTTTCCAGCGACTTGCGTTCGGCGTCCACGCCCCAGATTGCGGCGATCACCGCGGCCCCGAGCATCAGCGCCGAGCCGACCAGGTAGCCCGAATACACCGCGCCGCGCTCGTGTGTATCGATCAGACGACCAAAAAACGCCGGGCCGATGATGCCGCCGAGTGCCGTGCCGAACGCATAAAAAACCGCGATCGCCAGCGCGCGGATTTCCAGCGGAAACGATTCGCTGACCGTCAGATACGCGGAGCTGGCCGCCGCCGAGGCGAAGAAGAAAATCACCATCCACGCTGCTGTTTGCGTGACGACGGTGAGCATCTGCTGCTCGAACAGGTAGCCGCTCACCGTCAGCAGGATTGCGGAGAGGCCGTAAGTCGTCGCGATCATCTTGCGTCGGCCGATCACATCGAAGAGTCGCCCGAGCAGCAGTGGTCCGAGGAAATTGCCGAGTGCGAAGGGCAGCAAATACCAGCCGATGTGGTCACCCGGCACCTGATAGAAATCGGTCAGCACGAGCGCGTAGGTGAAAAAGATCGCGTTGTAGAAGAAGGCTTGCGCGGTCATCAGCGAGAGGCCGACCAACGCGCGCCGTCGGTGTACGTTGAAGAGGGTATGGAAGACCTCGCGCAGCGGCGTGTGCCCGCGTGAACGCAGACGCAACCGGGTGAGGTCGTGGTCCGTGAGCGTGTGGCCTTCCTTGCGGAAGCGTGTTTCGATGCCTTCGACAATCGAACGTGCCTCGGCTTTGTCGCCGTGTGTCAGCAGCCAGCGCGGACTTTCGGGCACCCAGATGCGCATTGGCAGGATGGCCAGCGCCAGCACCGCGCCGATGAAAAAGCATGCGCGCCAGCCCCAGTCGGACGGCAGCAGATGCGGGTCGAGCAGCACCAGCGAACCGGCCGCGCCGAGTCCCGCGCCGACCCAGAAGGTTCCGTTGATGCCGAGATCGGTCCAGCCGCGCACGCGGGCCGGCGTGAATTCCTGAATCGTCGAATTGATCGCCGTATATTCGCCGCCGATGCCCGCGCCCGTCAGGAAGCGAAACAACAGAAAGCTGGCCAGATTCCACGACAATGCAGTCGCGGCGGTCGCTGCCAGATAAAGGCCTAGCGTGATAAAAAACAGCTTTCGTCGACCAAGCCGGTCGGTCAGCCAGCCAAAACCGAGCGCGCCGAGCACGGCGCCGGCGATGTACGCGCTACCTGCCAAGCCGACGTCCGCGTTGGTAAAGTGCAACGCTGGGCTCGATTTCAGCGCACTCGCCACCGCACCCGCGAGCGTGACTTCCAGGCCGTCGAGCAGCCACGTTACGCCCAGCGCCACGACGATCAGCGAGTGGAAGCGGCCCCAAGGCAGGCGATCGAGCCTGGACGGCAAATCCGTTTCGATCACCTCGGCGTTTTTCTCGCGGACAGCGGCGGTAGGCGGCGCGCTCATTGCTATAAGTCTCCTGAGGTCCGAAAATTGGTGGCGTATCCTGTGGAAATGAGCAATTTTCGTTCCGTTGAGCAGAGCTTTGGTGTCGTCGCGCGAGGTTTGAAAGCGTCAGTTGATGCTGGCCGCGCTTTCGTGTTACAAAGCCGCTCCCCTTTCTGTCCGCGCCAGCCGTGAGCGGCGATTCCTGCCATGAACTATTGCGCGATTGACTTCGGTACTTCCAACTCGGCCGTGGCCGTTCCTGACGGCACGCAGCTCAAGCTCGCGCCGGTCGAGGGCGCCTATACGACGCTGCCCACGTCCGTCTTTTTCAACACGGACGAGAACACCCGCGAGTACGGGCGGGCGGCGCTGGCGGCGTATATCGACGGTTTCGATGGCCGCCTGATGCGGTCCATGAAAAGTATTCTCGGCTCGCCGCTCGCCGAGAATTCGACCGATCTCGGCGACGGCTCAGCGATCAAATACACGGACGTGATCGCGATTTTTGTCGATCACCTGAAGCGTTCGGCGGAAAAGGCCTCCGGCGGGTCGATCAACCGCGCGGTGCTGGGCCGCCCCGTATTCTTCGTCGACGACGATCCGCGCGCCGACCAGATGGCGCAGCAGCAACTCGAAGCCGCGGCGCGCTCGGTCGGTCTGCAGGAAATCCACTTTCAGTATGAGCCGATCGCAGCTGCATTCGACTACGAATCGCATCTGACGCAAGAGGGATTGGTTCTGGTGGCCGACATCGGCGGCGGTACTTCGGACTTTTCGCTGGTGCGGGTCGGTCCGCAGCGCATGACGCGCGTCGAGCGCAAGGAGGACGTGCTGGCGCACCATGGCGTGCACGTCGCCGGGACGGATTTCGACCGGCGCGTCGAACTTTCGACGATCCTGCGCGAACTCGGCTATCAGACGCTCGATCCTGAAGGCCGCGAAATCCCGAACCGGATTTATTTCGATCTGGCCACCTGGCACCTGATCAACACCGTTTATGCGCCGAAGCGCGTCAGCGAACTGGCTCTGATGCGACACCTGTTTATCGAGGCCAGGCATCACGATCGGCTCATGCGCGTGGTGGAGCGCCGTTTGGGCCACGCGCTGGCGGCGCATGCTGAAGAAGCGAAGATCGGCGTTGCGGCGGGCGGCGAAACCGTCATCGATCTGGACGAGGTGGAAGACGATCTGCGACTCGCCTTCGACGAAGCCCAACTGATCAAAGCCGGTCAGGACGAAACGCTGCGCATCGTGCAGGCGGCGCGTGACACGGTCCAGGCGGCCGGCGTCGCGCCACGCGATGTCGATGCGATTTACTTCACGGGCGGCTCGACCGGTTTGGCGTTTCTATCCGGTTCATTGGCCGCCGCATTTCCGGATGCTAAAGCGGTATTTGGCGACCGACTCGCCAGTGTCGCGACCGGTCTCGGCATTCACGCGCGACGTTTGTTTGGATAACCCGGATTGAGCAGTCGCATACTGCGAAGATAATCAGCCGATGCAATTGCAATGCATATAAAAAAACCCCGCCAAGGCGGGGTTTTTTTGCGTCCAGAAGGAAGCGAGTCGCTTACGCCGGCTTGATGTCAGCGGCTTGCTTACCCTTCGGGCCCGTCTTCACTTCAAACGTAACCTTTTGGTTTTCTTGCAGCGTCTTGAAGCCTTCCGTGCGGATTTCCGAGAAATGCGCGAACAGATCTTCGCCACCGCCGTCCGGCGTGATGAAGCCAAAGCCCTTTGCGTCGTTGAACCACTTGACGGTACCGGTTTCCATATTACTTGTTCCTAAAGATGGTGAATAAGGCCGAAGCCCAGAAAGTGCATGAAAATCAAGGAAGGGGGTAATGGGACCAACCGGAGTACCGTTGATGGGCGAACTACGAAAGACCAATTCACTCGCCGCTTGAAATCCTGCCCGAACATTATACGGCCATTTCGAGAGAAGGTCAACAGTCAAGCTACTTCTTGACGAAATTTTGCTGCGTGGTGCAAAAATTGCTTACAAAGCTTGCTATTCGTCCGAATTTTTTGTCAGGGAGAACCCCTGGTTTCGCTGCAGCAACGGGGTGCAACCGTTAAACTACGCGCCTCGCACCGGTTGCACCTGTCTGGAAAAAATCGGCGCGTGCGCGTGCGTGTCACCTCGTCTCTAACGCTCTCAGGCGGTGTCACGCGGTGCCGGCATGGTTTGCTGCAAACTTGCATGGGGTCGGAGTAGGTGCTAAAGCATTAACTTCGGCCCGACACAGGAGAAGACGTGAAAAGTTCTATACAACGGAACATCGGGCCATTCGCGCTGATGCTGACCGGCTTGGGTTCGATCATTGGATCGGGCTGGCTGTTCGGCGCGTGGAAAGCCGCCAAAATTGCCGGCCCGGCCGCCGTTTGTGCCTGGGTGATCGGCGCAGTCGTGATTCTCGCGATTGCCTTGACTTACGCCGAACTCGGCGCGATGTTCCCGGAGTCCGGCGGGATGGTGCGTTATGCGCGCTACTCGCATGGCGCGCTGGTTGGCTTCATTAGCGCATGGGCAAACTGGATCGCAATTGTCTCGGTGATTCCCATCGAGGCTGAAGCTTCCATTCAATATATGAGTACCTGGCCGTATCCCTGGGCGCATGCGCTTTTCGTGGATGGCTCATTAACGCCACACGGGCTATTTTTGTCCGCGGCGCTCGTGATCATTTACTTCCTGCTGAACTACTGGGGCGTGAAGCTGTTTGCGCGCGCCAATTCGGCAATCACGATCTTCAAGTTCCTGATTCCCGGCGCGACCATCCTCGGTTTGATGCTGACGGGTTTCCATAAGGAAAACTTCGGCGACGCGGCTAGCTTTGCACCCTACGGCTGGTCGTCGGTATTCACGGCGGTGGCGACGAGCGGCATCGTGTTCGCGTTCAACGGTTTCCAGAGTCCGATCAACCTTGCCGGTGAAGCGCGCAATCCGGCCAAGAGCGTGCCGTTCGCGGTAATCGGCTCGATCCTGCTGGCGTTGGTGATCTACGTGCTGCTGCAGATCGCGTATATCGGCGCGGTGAACCCGAACGACGTGATGAAGGGCTGGAGCCACTTCAACTTCGCTTCGCCGTTCGCGGAACTGGCCATCGCACTGAACCTGAACTGGCTCGCGATCCTGCTGTACGTCGACGCATTCGTCAGCCCGAGCGGCACCGGCACGACCTATATGGCGACGACCAGCCGCATGATCTACGCGATGGAGCGCAATAACACCATGCCGAAGATGTTCGGCAACGTGCATCCGTTCTACGGCGTGCCGCGTCAGGCGATGTGGTTCAACCTGCTGGTGTCGTTCATCTTCATGTTCTTCTTCCGCGGCTGGAGTTCGCTGGCCGCCGTAATCTCGGTCGCGACCGTGATCTCGTACCTGACAGGTCCGATCAGCCTGATGGCATTGCGCCGTGCTGCGACGGATCTCGAGCGTCCGCTGCACATTCCGGGCATGAAGATCATTGCGCCGTTCGCGTTCGTTTGCGCGTCGCTGATCCTGTACTGGGCGAAGTGGCCGCTGACCGGCGAAATCATTCTGCTGATGGTCGTCGCGCTGCCGGTGTACTTCTACTTCCAGGCGAAGTCGGGCTTCAGCGGCTGGGGCCGCGATCTGAAGGCCGCGTGGTGGCTGGTGGCTTACCTGCCGGTGATGGCGGTTCTGTCGCTGATCGGCAGCAAGCAGTTCGGCGGTCACGACGTGATTCCCTACGGCTGGGACATGCTGGTGGTCATCGCGTTTGCGCTGGTGTTCTATTACTGGGGCGTGAGCAGTGGCTACCGCTCGGAGTATCTGGACGAGCGCGACGAGCATGACGAAGTGCTCGAAGGCATGGGCGCGCATTAAGCGGCCACGCTGACTGAGACGGAAAAAGCCCGCCTGAGGTCACTCAGGCGGGCTTTTTGTTTGTCGCGACTAAAGCAGTGTTCGTCAGCGAATCAGGCGGTGCCGAACACGTAGTTCGTCATGGCGAGCGAGCGCTGGTAAGTTCCGAGCGACTGGATCGCCAGCGAATAATCGTCGTCGGCGGCGCCGAGGGCGGCGAAGACCGGCAGCAGATGCTCGTCGGTCGGATGCATCAACACCGCGTGCGGCGCCTGGCGGCGGTAGTCGAGCAAGGCATCGATATCGCGCGCGGCGAGCTTCGATTCGAACCAGTCGGTGAATTCGGTCACGCGCGGATCGGCGTCTTCGGGACGCGCGGAGAAGTCGGCGGCGCGCAGGTTGTGGGTGATCTGGCCGGAGCCGATCACCATCACGCCGTCGTTCTTCAGCGAGCGCAGCGCGCGGCCGACGCGGAAGTGGTGCGCCGCGTCCAGATGCGGCTGGATCGACAGCTGGGCGACGGGCAGGTTGGCCTCGGGGAACATCAGCAGCATCGGCACCCATGCGCCGTGATCCAGTCCGTGCGGCTGGACGTCGGCCAGAACGCCGTGGTCGCTGAGCAGCACGGCGGCGCGACGCGCTACATCGGGCGCGCCCGGTGCGGGGTACTGAATCTCGTAGAGCTGACGCGGAAAACCGTAGAAATCGTGAATGGTTTCCGGCGCCGTCGACGTGCTGGCGATCGGGTGCGCCGTGCCCCAATGAGCCGACAGCATCAGGACGGCTTCGGGGCGCGGCAACTGGGCGCTCAACGTGCCGAATTCAGCGGATGGCAGCGACGGATCGATCGGCAGGGTGGGCGCGCCGTGGGAGAGGAAAAGCGAAGGTAAGCGGTTCATGGCAGCACATGGCCGCGAGGGCGCGGCATGAAAATTGGGTTGCTACCAATATAGGGCTGCACCCGCGTTTGATAAACGGGTGAAATCGGAATTGATTGTGTCGCTGGTGTTGTTAATCCTGCGCGTCGCGCAAGCCTTGCCACGCGGGCGACAACGCCGGCCCGAGTGCGAACAGATCCAGCACGCGCGCCACGGTGTGATCGACCATTTCGTCGATGGAAGCGGGTTGGTTGTAGAACGCCGGCAGCGGCGGAAAGATGACGCCGCCCATTTCGGTCACGGCGGTCATATTGCGCAGATGCGCGAGGTTGAATGGCGTTTCGCGCACCAGCAGCACGAGCCGGCGGCGCTCCTTGAGCGTGACGTCGGCGGCGCGGGTAATCAGGTTGTCGGAGAAAGCGTGCGCGACGCTCGCGAGCGTCTTCATGGAGCAGGGCGCGACCACCATGCCGTCGGTGGCGAACGAGCCGGACGCGATGCTCGCGCCGACGTCGCGCACCGAATGGACGACATCCGCGAGGGGATGCACGTCTTCTTTGCTCAACTGGAGTTCGTGCTGGATATTGAGCCAGCCCGCGCTCGAAATCAGCAGATGGCTTTCGACGCCGCCCAGCTTGCGCAGCGTCTCCAGCATCCGGATGCCGTAGATGGCACCGGTGGCGCCGGTGATCGCGACGATCAGCCGGCGTGGCGCCGCAGCGCGTGTTTCCATGGCTCGCGGCGCCTTATATGAACCGGGAAGCGAACGGTCGACCGTGGCTGCTCAGGCCGCGGCAAACAGTTGCTGCAGTTCGCCCGATTCGTACATTTCCATCATGATGTCCGAGCCGCCGATGAATTCACCGCCCACATACAGCTGCGGAATGGTCGGCCAGTTCGAAAACTGTTTGATGCCCTGGCGGACTTCGTCGTCTTCGAGCACGTTGACGGTCTTCATTTCACCGACGCCGCACGCTTTCAGGATCTGGATGGCACGGCCGGAAAAGCCGCACATCGGGAACTGGGCGGTGCCCTTCATGAAGAGGACGACGTTGTTGTCGTCGACGATTTGCTTGATGCGTTGTTGCGTATCCATGACTGACCTTGCGGTTCCGTGATGTGTAGGGAATAGGCTGAAATGATAGCGGATTTCGATACGACCGACCGAGGCCCGCTTTGTCCGTTCAGCAGATAGGGGTATTTGCCTGTTTGTTCAACTGTTCCCGGCGGCCCAAACGCCGCCGCTAATACGCTCGATGCCGGCGAGATCCCGCTCGGAGCGGACCTGCGTGAAACCTTGCGCCACCAGCAGTTCGCGAACGGCGGCGGACTGATCGTAGCCGTGCTCGATCCACAACACGCCTTTTGGAACGAGACGCGTGGGCGCGCCGGCGACGATCTCGCGGATCGCGCTGAGGCCGTCGGCTTCGTCGGTGAGTGCGCCGCGCGGCTCGAAGCGCAAATCGCCTTCTGCCAGATGCGGATCGCCGCTCGCGATATACGGTGGATTGCTGACGATCACTTCGAAGCGCAGCGTGGCGTCGAGTGACGCGTACCAGTCGCTTTGCATCAATGTAACGGCGCCGCCAGGGCGTTTTGCGTCGAGCAGGCGGGCGGCATTGCGCGTGGCCACCGCCAACGCTTGTGTCGAACGATCCAGCGCCCAGACTCGCGCGTCAGGTCGCATCGAGGCAATCGCGACGGCGATCGCGCCGGTGCCGGTGCCGAGGTCGAGCAGGCGTGGGCGCGAGAGGCCGTCCATCGCGCTTAGCGCGGTCTCCACCAGCAATTCGGTTTCGGGGCGCGGGATCAACACGTCGGGTGTGACGTCGAAATCCAGGCCGAAGAACTCACGTGCGCCCACCAGTTGCGCGACCGGCTCACCGGCAACGCGCCGGGCTTCGAGCGTCCGGAAACGCTCGACGTCGGCCTCGTCCATTGGCTCGTCGCCGCGCGTGATCAACTGCGTGGGCCGCCAGCCGAGCACGTGCGTGAGCAGAATCCGCGCTTCGAGCGACGGAAGGGGCGAGGCGCGCAACAGCGCGACGGGCGTAGAGGGAGTGGCCAGCATGCCAGGCGATTGCGCCTCAGTCCGCGTCGCCGAGCGAGGCCAGCAACTCGGCCTGATGCTCGCTGACAAGCGCCGCGATCAATTCGTCGAGATCGCCGTCCATGAGCGCGTCGAGGCGATACAAGGTGAGGTTGATCCGGTGATCCGTCAGGCGGCCCTGCGGGAAGTTGTAGGTGCGAATCCGCTCCGAACGGTCGCCGGAACCAATCAGGCTCTTGCGCGTGGCGGCTTCTTTCGCATGCTGTTCGTGCGACTGCTTGTCTTTGATGCGCGCAGCCAGCACCTTCAGCGCGCGATCCTTGTTCTTGTGCTGCGACCGGTCGTCCTGACATTCGACGACGATGCCCGTCGGCAAGTGGGTAACGCGCACCGCCGAATCCGTTTTGTTAATGTGCTGGCCGCCCGCGCCCGACGCGCGGAACGTGTCGATACGCAGATCGGCCGGATTGATTTCGACTTCGCCGATTTCGTCCGCTTCCGGCATGACGGCCACCGTACACGCCGACGTATGGATGCGCCCCTGCGTTTCCGTGGCCGGCACACGCTGCACGCGATGACCACCCGACTCGAACTTGAGCTTCGAATACGCAGCCTCGCCGGCGATCCGCACGATCACTTCCTTGTAGCCGCCCAGATCCGACTCGCTTGCCGACATCATCTCGACCTGCCAGCGATTGCGTTCGGCATAGCGCAGATACATACGCAGCAAGTCGCCCGCGAACAGCGCCGATTCGTCGCCGCCCGTGCCCGCGCGGATTTCGACAAAGATGTTGCGGTCGTCGTTAGGGTCCTTCGGCAGCAGCATTTTCTGCAATTCGGCGCCGAGCTTTTCCATCCGCTCGCGGCCGGCGCGAATTTCCTCTTCCGCGAAATCGCGCATCGACGCGTCCGCCAGCAGTTCTTGAGCGGTGGTGGCGTCGTTCATCGCCTGACGCCACAGCGCGTAATGCTCGACCACCGGCCCGAGCTCCGCGTGTTCGCGCGTGAGCTTGCGGTATTGATCGAGATTCGAGGTGATGTCCTCGCGGCTCAACAGGTCGTTCAGTTCGGCCAGCCGGGTAGTGAGCTGGTCGAGCTTGCGTTGCATGCTCGTTTTCATCGGACGGGATTCGGAGCGGACTCCGGAAAAGACGACGACTAGGGGAGTGGGCGGATGCCCTGGTCAGAAGCACGTCGCGGGCCACTGACGGGTGGCGCGGACAGCGCGGCGGTAATTGCGCCGCTAACGCTCCGTGGAGCCGGAGTGTTTGTAGAAACCGCCCATCAACTCGATGAGCTTGTCACGGTTCTCGCTGCTCGCACGATTGAGCGCGTGCGTGGGCCCGTGGATCAGCTTGTTGGTGAGCGACTGCGACAGTGCTTCGAGCACGGCGGCCGGATCGTCGCCGCGCGCCAGCATTTTCTGCGCGCGTTCGACCTCGGCGCGGCGCAGCACATCGGCCTGCGTATGCATATGGCGGATCACCGGCACGATGCTGCGCGCGTCGACCCATTGCATGAAATTCTGCACGCGCGTTTCGATGATCGCTTCGGCCTGCGCCACCGCGGCCTGCCTTGACGCATTGCCTTCGCGGACAATCGCACCGAGGTCGTCGACGGTGTAAAGGAACACGTCTTCGAGCTGACCCACTTCCGGTTCGATGTCGCGCGGCACGGCCAGATCGACCATGAAAATCGGCCGGTGGCGACGCGCTTTCACGGCCCGCTCGACCGCGCCCAAACCGATGATCGGCAAAGTGGACGCGGTGCACGACACGATGATGTCGAATTCGTGCATGCGCGAGGGCAGTTCCGACAGCGGAATGGCCCGGCCGTTGAAACGCTCGGCGAGCCGTGAACCGCGCTCGGCCGTGCGGTTCGCGACCACCAGTTCGCGTGGCTGCTGCGCGGCGAAGTGAGTGGCGCACAACTCGATCATTTCGCCCGCGCCGATGAACAGCACGCGCTGGTTCGACACTTTGTCGAAAATACGCTGCGCGAGACGCACGGCGGCCGCGGCCATGGAGACTGACTGCGCGCCGATTTCGGTGGTGCTGCGCACTTCCTTCGCCACAGCGAAGGTGCGCTGGAACAGCTGGTTCAGATAGGTGCCGAGCGCGCCGGCTTCGGAAGCGGTACGCACCGCATCCTTCATTTGTCCGACGATCTGGGTTTCGCCGAGCACCATCGAATCGAGACCCGAGGCGACGCGGAATGCGTGGCGCACGGCTTCCGACTGCGGCAGCGCATAGACATGCGGCGCGAGTTCGCCGATCGGCAGATTGTGATACTGGGAAAACCACTGGATCGCGGCTTCACGCGCGGCCTGGTCGTCGGTCGCGCAATAGAGTTCGGTGCGATTGCAGGTAGACAGAATCGCGGCTTCCGGCGCGGTACGGGCCGACGGCCCGAGCCAGATGCTTTTGAAGGTGTCCAGAGCAGGCTTGATCTGTTCGAGCGGAAACGCCACGCGTTCGCGCAAGGCGACAGGCGCAGTGTGGTGATTGATTCCGATCGTTAGAAGCTGCATTTGGGGGCACTATGGTTTAGCCCAATATTATAGCGTTTCCACGTTTCTGGCACTGTGGCCGGCTCAGCCCGCCTCCACCACGGCTTCCAGCGGAATCGCGTCCAGTTGGTAGCCGTAGCCGTAGAGCGGCGTCAGGCTGTAGCCGAGTTCGGGGCGCAACTGCAATTTGCTCCGGACGCGCGAAGCGTGCGTGTCGACGGTGCGCGACTTTACGTCACGTCGGCGCGACCAGACCGTTTCGAGGATCTGCGCACGCGATACGGGCCGCGACAGATTGCTGAACAACAGCAGCGCCAGACGGAATTCCTTCGGTGTTAGCTCGGCCGTCTGGCCGCGGAAGGTGACAGCGCAGTGCGCGGCGTCGAACGCGTAGCCGCCGATTACGTCGCGCCGGCGGTTGGGCGGTCGTCGTAGCCCGGCGCGGCGCAGGAGCGCGTTGACCCTGGCCAGCATTTCCGGGCCGCGCACCGGTTTGCTCAGGCAGTCGTCGGCGCCGGCGTGCAGGGCGGCCACGACCTGGCTTTCGCGCGGCTGCGTCATGAGCACGATCACCGGCAGGTTTGGCAGGATGGCGCGGGCATGTGGAATGACGTCTTCGGCGCAATGATCGCCGGCCCAGTTTTCGGTGATGAGGAGATCGAAAAACTCCTCCGCGGCGCGATCCAGGAATGCTCGGCTCACCGTGAAATGCTGGCAGGCGTGGCCGCCAGCAAAGATCAGCCGGCCGATCAGTTCGGCGTGCCGCAGGTCCGGCTCGATAAGGGCGATTCGCATGGGGCGCTTTCAGCGTGGCAACGACCGAAGACCAGGCTTTTCCGTAAGGCTTACAACTTGCCTAACATCACCCCGACCCCTAAACTCAACCGCTATGCGGAAAGCGCCGTGCTGAACTTCTATAGTTAATGAGACAAAAATGCTAGCTGTCCCTGCCCTTGGCGCCTATGAGACGAATCCGAAACTGCGCGAGGCTGACCGCTAATGGGCTGGACCGGTGTGCTTGTGCTGGGTATGGCGATTGGCCTGGCGGGCTGGTGGCTGCATCCGCTGCGCCGCTCGAGCCGTGCCCGCTGGTGGGGGGCATTGCTGGCCGGATTGCTGGGCGCGGGTGTCGCCCGAATGGCCGGTAATGTGATTGGTCTTTTTCATGACGGTGATACGCTCGAATGGCCGGTATGCACGGCGCTCGCGTTGATCTCCGTTGCCGTGACGGTCGGCTTGCTTTCCCGTCGTTGAATATTTGCAGGTGACTCCGATGAATGCCCGACTCCCCGAAACTTCTTCCATTCCCGAACGTCTCGCGACCTTGCGCAATGCCATGGCGAACGAAGGCGTGGCCGCTTATCTCGTGCCGTCGGCCGACCCGCACCTATCCGAGTATCTGCCCGGGCGCTGGCAAGGCCGGCAATGGCTATCCGGCTTTACCGGCTCGGCCGGCACGCTGGTCGTCACCGCGGATTTCGCCGGCGTCTGGACGGACAGCCGCTACTGGGAGCAGGCCAACGCCCAGTTGGCCGGCACCGGTGTCCAGTTGATGAAAATGACGGGCGGCCAGCAGACCGTTCCGCATTTCGAATGGATGGCGCAGAACGTGCCGGCGGGCGGTACGGTTGGAGTCGACGGTGCGGTGCTCGGCGTGTCGGCGGCGCGGGCCTTGAGCCGGGCGCTGGACGCGCACGGCGTGGCCCTGCGCACCGACGTCGACCTGTTCGACGCGATCTGGCCGCAGCGGCCGTCGCTGCCGGCTGCCGCCGTGTTCGAGCACGCTGCGCCGCATGCGAGCGTCGCCCGTTCGGAGAAGCTGGCGCAGATTCGCCGCGCGATGGCGGAAAAAGGCGCGCAGTGGCATTTCATTTCCACGCTCGACGACCTCGCATGGCTGCTGAATCTGCGCGGCGCGGACGTCAGCTACAACCCGGTGTTCGTGGCGCACGCGTTGATCGGTGAAGATCACGCGTCGCTGTTCGTCGCCGACGGCAAGGTGCCTCAGGCACTCGCCGATGCGCTTGCGCGCGACGCCATCAGCGTCGAGCCGTATGCGAAGGCCGCGCAGGCGCTGGCCGCATTGCCCGCCGGCAGCACGCTGCTGATCGACCCGCGTCGCATCACGTATGGTTCGCTGCAGTCGGTGCCATCCACGGTGAAGGTGGTCGAGGCGGTCAATCCGTCCACGTTCTACAAGTCGCGCAAGACCGAAGCGGAAGCCGGGCACGTGCGCGAAACCATGGAGCAGGACGGCGCAGCACTGGCCGAATTCTTCGCGTGGTTCGAAGGTGCGCTGGGCCGCGAAACGATCACCGAACTGACGATCGACGAACGCCTGACGGCGGCGCGCGCGCGTCGGCCGGGCTTCGTGTCGCTGAGCTTCGCGACCATCGCTGGCTTCAACCCGAACGGCGCGATGCCGCACTATCGCGCCACGAAGGAATCGCATTCGGTGATCGAAGGCGACGGCTTGTTGCTGATCGACTCCGGCGCACAGTATCTGAGCGGCACGACCGACATCACGCGCGTCGTTCCGGTGGGCAACATCAGCGAAGCGCAGCGCCGTGATTTCACGATCGTGCTCAAGGGCACGATGGCTTTGTCGCGCGCGCAATTCCCGCGCGGCATCCGCTCGCCGATGCTCGACGCCATCGCCCGTGCGCCGATCTGGGAAGCGGGTGCCGACTATGGTCACGGCACCGGCCACGGTGTCGGCTACTTCCTGAATGTGCACGAAGGTCCGCAAGTGATTTCGCACTACGCGCCGGCCGAACCGTGGACCGCGATGGAAGAGGGCATGATCACTTCCGTCGAACCGGGCATCTACCGGCCGGGCAAGTGGGGCGTGCGGATCGAGAATCTCGTGCTGAACGTGGCCGCCGAGCAGACCGAATTCGGCGACTTCCTGAAGTTCGAAACCTTGACGCTGTGCCCGATCGACACGCGTTGCCTCGACCTCACGCTGCTGCGCGAAGACGAGCGCGCGTGGCTGAACGCGTATCACGAGACAGTGCGTGCGCGTCTGTCGCCGCATGTGTCGGGCGAGGCCAAGGCCTGGCTGGAACTGCGCACGCAACCGATCTGAGCGTCGCAATCCAACCCGTTGTCGACGGAGAGTGCATGGGTATCAAGGCAGTGGTGTTCGATTTCGGCGGGGTGCTGATCGACTGGAGCCCCGAGTATCTGTATCGCCAGTTGATCCCTGACGAAACCGAGCGCCGCTGGTTTCTGACGCACGTCTGCTCGATGGATTGGGTGATCCGGCAAGACGGTGGCCAGCCGATCGCCGAGGCCACCGCCGAACTGATCGCGAAATTTCCCGATCACGAAGCGCTAATCCGCGCTTTCTACGAACGCTGGCACGAGATGGTGGCGGGCGTGCTGCAAGAGGGCGTGGCGATCATGGAAAAGCTCGAGGCGGCCGGCGTGCCGCTCTTCGGGCTGACGAACTGGTCGGCGGAAACCTTTCCGTATGCGTGGGAGCATTACCCGGTGCTGCGGCGGTTTCGCGACATCGTCGTGTCGGGGCGGGTGGGGCTGGCTAAACCCGATCCGGCAATCTACGCGGCAATGCGCGAGCGGATCGAGGCGCAATTGCCCGGCATCGCGTCTGGCGAACTGGTTTTCATCGACGACAACCTGAAGAACATCGAGGCCGCAACGGCGCTCGGCTGGCATGCGGTGCATCACACTAGCGCTGCACAAACGGAAGCAAAACTGCGCGAACTGGGATTGCCGGTTTAAGCGCTAGCCGAGTTCGTTGAAGCGCCGTGCACGGTTGAACGAAGCGGCGGCGCGCTATTGCCCCAGCAGATTCTTCAACGCATTGCCGAGACCCTTCACTGTTTCGCCCGCGCCCTTCGCCACGCCTTCCACGCTCACGCCCAGCGACTTCGCGAACCCGGCGCCGAGCCGCTTCATCAGACCTTCCCGCACCGAGAATTTCGGGTCGCGCAAATTCCCATCCAGCTCGAAATGCAGCGTGATATCGCCGTTGTGCGTCTTGAGCGCGGCGATCGCCGCCTTGGTCGGAATCGACATGAACGTGTCGAGCGGGTTATTGCTATCGGCGATTTGCAGATTGTGGATCGTCACCGTGCCCGGCGCGTGCAACTGATAGTTTTGCACCGTCGAGTCCACGGTCAGATCGACCGTGCCGCCTGTTATCTGCGCCTTCGCGCCGGCCTTTTTCAACAGATAAGGGTCGAGCATCACGATATCGATGCCATGCAGCTTGCTGCTGGTTTGGGAATCCCGGCTGGCGATCTTGATCCAGCCGCTGAACGAGACGGTGCCGGTGTGGGCTGGACCCTTGATCGAACCGGTGAGGTTCAGGTTGGTCGGCTCGCTGAGTTCGGGCAAATGCAAGTGTTCGACCGTCGCGTTGGCGTTGCTGACCGTCACCTTGAATGGTGGCGGCCCGACGGTCATATCGTAGAAATGAAAATTGCCCTGCTCGAAGCTGATGCGATCGATCAGCTTTTCGCGTGGCGTGGGCGCGGCAGCGCCGCTCGCTGGCGCATCGGCCTGGTTGACCGATTCGCGCAGGTTCGGCAGCAGATTGACCGAGCCGTCTTTGGTCCGTAGCACGGCCATGTCGAAGCCGCGCACCACCACGCTGCGGATATGGATGCGCCGCGCAATCAGATCGCGGATATCCGGTGTGAGCGTGATTTCGTCCGCGCGCAGTGGATCGCCCGCCGGCCAATCGGGCGGTGCCTTGAGCAGAACGTTGGTGAGATGAACCGAGGTGAGGCCGACGTCGATGCTGTCGGCGGTGCCCAGGGGGCCGAGCGCCGCGACGACGCGTGCCTTGATTTCGCGCTGCGCGAACTGCAGCACGCCGAGCGCGACGACGATCAGCAGCAGCACGACGCCGCCCACGGCAATGGTCCAGCGCTTGCCCTTCGACATCGCCATGCTTGCCTCCTCGTCACCGCGTTGTGCGCGGCGTGGCTATGGTCGGCCTATTCTCACTGGCCTTGCGCACAATGCGTGCACGAAAGGCCTGCCCATCTTTCGACGGGCAGGCGAGCAAGCCGCAGTCTTATCGCGCGATCGGCTTGTAACGCAGACGCTTCGGACGCGCCGCTTCTTCGCCCAGGCGAGCGCGCTTGTCCGCTTCGTATTCCTGGTAGTTGCCGTCGAAGAACGTGATTTGCGAATCGCCTTCGAACGCCAGGATGTGAGTTGCGATCCGGTCGAGGAACCAGCGATCGTGCGAGATCACCATCACCGAGCCCGCGAATTCGAGCAACGCATCTTCCAGCGCGCGCAGCGTTTCCACGTCGAGGTCGTTCGACGGTTCGTCCAGCAGCAGCACGTTGCCGCCCGCGATCAACGTCTTGGCCAGATGCAGGCGCCCGCGTTCGCCGCCCGACAGGTTGCCGACCGTCTTCTGCTGATCGCCGCCCTTGAAGTTGAAGCGACCGATGTACGCGCGCGACGGCGTTTCATACTTGCCGACCGTCAGCACGTCCGCACCGCCGGAGATTTCCTCGAACACGGTCTTCGAGCCGTCCAGCGCGTCGCGGCTCTGGTCCACGTAGGCGAGCTTGACGGTCGGGCCTTGCACGATCTCGCCCGAATCCGGCTGTTCGCGGCCGGTCAGCATGCGGAACAGCGTCGACTTACCGGCGCCGTTCGGGCCGATGATGCCGACGATCGCGCCCGCCGGGATCTTGAAGCTGACGTCGTCGAGCAGCAGACGGTCGCCGTACGACTTGCTGACGTTCTTGAACTCGATCACTTCATTGCCGAGGCGGTCGCCGACCGGGATGAAGATTTCCGATGTTTCGTTGCGCTTCTGGTAGTCCTGGCTATTCAGTTCCTCGAAGCGGGCGATACGCGCCTTCGACTTCGCCTGACGGCCCTTCGGGTTCTGGCGAACCCACTCCAGTTCCTTCTTGATCGCCTTCTGACGCGCCGATTCCGACGACTCTTCCTGCTTCAGGCGCTCTTCCTTCTGGTCAAGCCAGCTGCTGTAGTTGCCCTTCCACGGAATGCCGTGGCCGCGGTCGAGTTCGAGAATCCACTCGGCGGCGTTGTCGAGGAAGTAGCGGTCGTGGGTGACGGCGACCACGGTGCCCGGGAAGCGCGTGAGGAACTGCTCGAGCCAGTCGACCGATTCCGCGTCCAGGTGGTTGGTCGGCTCGTCGAGCAGCAGCATGTCCGGCTTTTCGAGCAGCAGCTTGCACAGTGCGACGCGGCGCTTTTCACCGCCCGACAGATTCTCGATTTTGGCGTCCCACGCCGGCAGGCGCAGCGCGTCGGCGGCGATTTCGATCTGCTGCTCGGCGCTGCCATCGGTCGTCGCGAGGATGGCTTCGTACTTGGCCTGCTCGGCGGCGAGCGCGTCGAAGTCGGCGTCCTCTTCGGCGTAGGCCGCGTAGATTTCGTCGAGCTTCTTTTGCGCGTTGAACACGTCGCCGAGACCTTCCTCGACGGCTTCGCGCACCGTCTTGTTCGGATCGAGTTGCGGTTCCTGCGGCAGGTAGCCGATGTTCAGGTTCGGCATCGGCGTGGCTTCGCCTTCGATGTCTTTATCCACACCGGCCATGATGCGGATCAGCGTCGACTTGCCCGAGCCGTTCAGGCCGAGCAGACCGATCTTCGCGCCGGGGAAAAACGACAGCGAGATGTCCTTCAGGATTTGACGCTTGGGCGGCACGATCTTGCCGACCCGGTTCATGGTGAAGACGTATTGGGCCATTTGCTTGCAATAGACGTTGACGACGCCGGCCGCTCGATGCGGCCAACGCGTGGGTGGATGGGTAATCGGTGTTGTGGCCGGGTAGCGCGCCCGGCACCGGCCGGCGCGGCATCGGGCGCGGTATCGGACGCGACGACGCCCCGCGCACGGGCGGGTTCTTCAGATGGCATTGTACTTCGGCAGGGCGGCGGAACGGCAGTGGCTGTCCGTTCGGCCAGGGCTCACCGGGGGCTCAGAGCCATTCGGCGACGCCGCCGTGGCGGGAGCAGGTGCCGCTGCGATGTTCTCAGTTCACCCGTCTTCCCGTCGCCGGATCGAAGAAGTGCAGATGCTGCGCGGGCAGTGCCACTTGCAGCGCCTCGCCCGCTTTGGGCCGATGCGCATGCGGCAGCCGCACCGTGACGTCGTGTTTGCCCCAGCGGCCGTGCGCGAGGTTGTCCGCGCCGAGCAGTTCGCAGGAATCGACGGTGAGCGTGGCGTGCGACGCATCCGCAAGACCGGGCGTCATGTGCTCGGGCCGGATGCCCAGGGTCCATTCGCGTCCGGCCGCGACTTCGCGGCCAATCGACACCGCACCCGTCAGCGGCAGCGTCGGACCGTTGCCGGCCACTTCGAACACGGCGCCGTCGTCCGATACGCGCCCGTCCAGCAGATTCATCCCCGGCGAGCCGATGAAGCTCGCCACGAACACCGTGGCCGGCCGTTCGTAGACATCGGTCGGCGCACCGATCTGCTCGGCATGGCCCTTGTTCATCACGATCACGCGTTGCGCGAGCGTCATCGCTTCGATCTGGTCGTGCGTCACGTACAGGCTCGTGGTGGCGAGCCGCGCATGCAGACGCTGGATTTCGAGCCGCATCTGCACGCGCAGACGCGCATCGAGATTCGACAACGGTTCGTCGAACAGAAATACGGCCGGCTCGCGCACGATCGCGCGGCCCATCGCCACGCGTTGCCGCTGGCCGCCCGACAACTCGCGCGGTTTGCGTTGCAACAGCGGTTCGAGTTCGAGAATCTGCGCGGCGCCCTGCACGCGCTGCGTGATCTGCGCCCGGTCGACGCCCGCGATTTTCAACGCGTAGCCCATATTCTCGGCCACGCTCATATGCGGATAGAGCGCGTAGTTCTGGAACACCATCGCGATGTTGCGGTCCTTCGGCTCCAACTCGTTGACCACCTTGCCGGCGATCGAAATGCTGCCTGCGGAGATGCGTTCGAGGCCCGCCACCATCCGCAGCAAGGTGGATTTGCCGCAGCCGGACGGCCCCACCATCACGACGAACTCGCCGTCGGCGACGTCCACGTCGATGCCGTGCAACACGAACTGTTTGCCGTCGTAGGTTTTTTTAACGCCTTGCAGAGTCAGTGCAGCCATGCCGTTTTAGCCTTTCGTCGTTGCTTGCCGCGTCGCGCGCGGTGTGTGTTTGTTCCGTTGCCTGGCGATGACCGCCGCGAGCTTTTGCGCCGCTCACTTTTCAGCATCCACGAGGCCGCGCACGAACCAGCGCTGCATCGTCAGCACGACTGCGAGCGGCGGCAGCATGGCGAGCAGCGTTGCGGTCATCACGAGATGCCATTCGGTGGCGGTGTCGCCCGAGGCGATCATGCTCTTGATGCCGACCACGGCCGTGGTGAGCGATTGCTGGCTCGTGATCAGGATCGGCCACAAGTATTGATTCCAGCCGTAGATAAACGTGATGACGAAAAGCGCGGCCATGTTCGTCCTGGACAGCGGCAAGACGATGTCCCAGAAGAAACGCATCGCGCCCGCACCGTCGATGCGCGCGGCTTCCATCAACTCGTCCGGTAGCGTCATGAAAAACTGGCGAAACAGGAAGGTGGCGGTGGCCGAGGCGATCAGCGGCAGCGTCAGACCGCTATACGTGTTGCCCAGATGCATCGACGAGACGACTTGTACGGTCGGGAAGATGCGCACTTCTACCGGCAACATCAGCGTGATGAAAATCAGCCAGAACGCCAGATTGCGAAACGGAAAACGGAAAAACACGATCGCGTAGGCGGAGATCATCGACACAGCGATCTTGCCGATCGAAATCACCAGCGCCATCACGAGGCTGTTGAACAGCATGCGGCCGAACGGCGCGGCTGCGTTGCCGCTGCCGTGCGACCAGACCGTTGCGATGTTCTCGAACAGATGCGTGCTCGGCACGAGCGACAGCGGCACGCTGAAAACCTCCTGCTCGCTCATGGTCGCCGCGCAGAACGCGACATACACGGGGAACACCACGATCACGACGCCGAGGATCAGCACCGCGTGGCAGAAGAGGTCGAAACCGCGACGGTTCTCGATCATGAGTATTGAACCCTGCGTTCGATGAAGCGGAATTGCACGACCGTCAACGCGACGACGATCACCATCAGCACCACCGACTGCGCGCCCGAACTGCCGATGTCGAGTCCCTGAAAGCCTTCGGCGAAAATCTTGTAGATCAGCGTGCGGGTGGCTTGTGCGGGGCCGCCGCCGGTCGCGGCGTCGATCACCGGGAAGGTGTCGAAGAACGCGTAGGTGATGTTGATCACCAGCAGAAAGAAGCTGGTCGGCGACAGCAGCGGCAGGGCGATGCCGAAAAAGCGCCGCACCGGGCCGGCGCCGTCGATGGCCGCGGCTTCGATCAGCGAGCGCGGAATCGCCTGCAGGCCGGCGTAGAAAAACAGGAAGTTATAGCTGACCTGTTTCCAGACCGACGCAAGCACCACCAGAAACATCGCCTGACCGGCGTTCAGCGCGTGATTCCACACGATGCCGTTTTTTGCGAGCGCGTAGGTGATCAGACCGATGCTCGGATTGAACAGGAACGTCCACAACACGGCGGCGATGGCGGGCGCCACCGCGTACGGCCAGATCAGGAGCGTTTGATAGACCTTCGCGCCGCGCGTCACACGATCGGCGCAGACCGCGAGCAGCAGCGAGATCACGAGGCCCGACACCGTCACCAGTGCGCAGAAGATCAGCGTAGTGGTGAATGAAGACAGATAAAGCGGATCGGCGAAAAGCTGCTTGAAGTTGGCCAATCCCACGAATTCGCTCGATGTGCCGAACGCATCCTGGCTTTGCGTGGATTGCCACAGCGCTTCACCAGCCGGCCAGAGGAAGAACAGCAGCGTGATCGCGAGTTGCGGCGCGACGAGCAGGTAGGGCAGTAGGCTGGTGCCGAAGCTGGAGCGCTTTTGCATCGAAGAATCCCAAGGTGTTGACTGCAACTGCGGTTTCGGTGCGGAGGGTGCACCGAAACCCAGGCCGGCGAACGCGAGGCTGCCGGCCTGAGTCACCGATTGCGTTGCCGCCTTAGCTGCCGGCTTTTTCGAAGCGGCGCAGCAATTCATTGCCACGCGCCACCGACGAGTCGAGCGCCTCTTGCGGCGTCTTCTTGCCTGCCCAAACCTGTTCCAGTTCTTCGTCGATCACCGTGCGGATCTGCGGCATGTTGCCCAGACGCAAGCCCTTCGTGTACGGCAGCGGCGGCTTGTTGAGCATCTGCTTGATGGCGGTGTCGCTGCCCGGATTCTTCTCGTAGAAGCCTTGCTGCTGCGTCAGTTGGTACGCGGCCGTCGTGACCGGCAGATAGCCGGTATCCTGGTGCCACTTCGCTGCCACCGGCGCCGACGACAGATACGCGAGGAATTTCGCCACGCCCTTGTAGACGGCCGGGTCTTTGCCCGACAACACCCACAGGCTCGCGCCACCGATGATCGCGTTCTGCGGCGCGCCCTTCACGCTGGCGTCGTACGGCATCATGCCGGTGCCGAAATTGAACTTCGCATACTTCTTGATGGTGGCCAGCGAGCCCGACGAATTGGTGATGATGCCGCAGTCGCCGCTATAGAACTTCGACACCGGTTCGTCCTTGCGGCCGACATAGGTGAACGTGCCTTCCTTCTGCATGTTCTGCAGGAACTGGATGTGCGCGACCTGCAGGGGCTTGTTGAATTCGAGCACGGCATCGGCGCCATCGAAGCCGTTGTTTTTCGACGCGAACGGTGCGCCATGCCACGCGCTGTAGTTCTCGAGTTGAATCCAGCTCTGCCAGCCCGACGAATAGCCGCACGCCATCCCCGAAGCCTTGAGCTTTTGCGCGTCGACCTGCAATTCGGCCCATGTCCTGGGCGGCTGGTTCGGGTCGAGGCCGGCCTTCCTGAAGGCGTCCTTGTTGTAGTACAGCACCGGCGTCGAGCTATTGAACGGCATCGAGACCAGTTCGTTGGTCTTCGCGTCGCTGTAATAGCTGGCGATAGTCGGCACGAAGGCTTTTTCATCGAGCGGCACGCCCGCTTGCCTGAACACGTCCGAGACTGGGATCACGGCTTTCTTCGCCTGCATCATCGTGGCGGTGCCGACTTCATAGACCTGCAGGATGGCCGGCGCATTGCCCGCGCGATACGCGGCGATGCCGGCGGCGAGTGTCTGGTCGTAGGTGCCTTTGAATACCGGCACGATCTTGTAGTCGCTTTGCGATGCGTTGAACGCGTTCGCGATGTCGTTCAGGCGTTCGCCCAGCGCGGCTTCCATGCCGTGCCAGAACTGGATTTCCGTGGCGGCGTGGGCGGCCTGACTGAGGCCGAAGCTCAACACGGCGGCTACGGAAAGCGAACGGAATAGCGGCTTGCAACTCATCGATGTGTCTCCAATGTCGGGCGCAAATGTGAATCGCGCGATTCTAGTTGTGTTCGATGACAGTCCGGCGTCGGTCGCCGGTCGGCTTGAATCGTTTTCATGGCGCCGGAAGCCGCAATTTAACATCGGCTGTCACGAAACGGAAACATTGGGCGTCCTAGAGCCCGAAGTTGCGCGAAGTCCAGGCGACGGCAGGTTGACTGGACGCTGTGGCCTGCGCCTGGGCATGATGGGCAGCACGTAGAACGCTTTGTAAAGGCTGCGCACGCGCCGCGTCACGGTCGCTCTCAATCAGGATTCCAGATGCTGGCTTCAATACGTTCGTTGGTAGGCGGTGTGGTCCTCGCACTTGTTGTGGCGGCATGTTCGTTCGCGCCTCCGGCGCCGGATCGAGAGGTCACCAGCGTCACGTCTCTGCCGAAAATAATCGCGCACCGCGGCGGCACGGGCGACGCGCCGGAAAACACGCTCGAGGCGATTCGCCTATCGATCGCACACCATGCCGACGTAATGTGGCTCTCGGTGCAGTTGAGCAAAGACGGCGTGCCGGTTCTTTACCGGCCAGCCGATCTGTCGGCGTTGACCGACGCACACGGGCCGGTGTCCGCATACACGGTTTCGGAACTCGCGCGCATGAATGCCGGCTGGAGCTTTCTGCGTGACGGCGCTTATCCCTATCGCGCCCAGCCGCTCGGCATTCCGACGCTGCGCGACGCGTTACGTGCGATTCCGCTGGGCATGCCTGTCATCCTCGACATGAAGGCGCTGCCGGCCGAGGCGCAGACGCAGGCCGTCGCCCATGTGCTGGATGAGGAAAAAGCGTGGTCGCGGGTGTCGATCTATTCGACCGAGGCGGAGTATCAGCAGAGTTTTGCTGCTTACCCGCAAGCCGGATTGTTCGAATCGCGCGACGCGACACGCGGGCGGCTCGTGAGGGTCTTGCTGAATCAAGGTTGCGTCGATGCGCCATCGGAACACGCGTTGACCGCGTTCGAATTGCATCGCGCGTTGACGGTGGTCGAGAAGTTCACCTTGGGAGAAGGGCAAACGGAAGTGCAGGCTACGTTGTGGACGCCGGCAACCGTGGCCTGCTTCAGGCAGAAGCCCGATGTGCATATCGTCGCCATTGCGGTGAACGATGCCGACGACTACCGGACGGCCGCCTGTCTCGGCATCGACGCAGTGCTGGCGGATTCGCCTTTGAAAATGGTAGCCGTGCGCACTGGAGTGACGATGCCGCTGAAGTGTCCGCGACCCGATGCTCAAGGCTTGCGCTAATCAAAGCTCGGAATATTTGGTCGCGGTCCCCTTGGACTTTTCCACGGGATAACGTTCTTCGTTCAGCGCGACTTTTTCTTTGGCCGCCTCGACCAGGTCGAAGCCCGCCGTATGAGCGACCAACATGAGATAGATGAGCACATCCGCGCACTCATGTTCCAGATGCTTCTTGCGCTTCGGATCGAGCAACAGGTCGTCGACTTCGGCGTCCGTTTTCCACTGGATCGTCTCCAGCAATTCGCCGGCCTCGATGCTGGTCGATACGATCAGATTGCGGAGCGTGTGAAACTGCTTCCAATCGCGTGCGTCGCGAAAAGCTAGCACCTGTTTAAGCAGATCGCTGGTTGTCATGGCTCGGCTCTCCGTCTGTCGCGTCGCTCGTCTGAAAACGAAAAAGCCCGCTATTAACGGGCTTTAAGGGTCTGTCAGATCGCAATGGATCCGACTTGATCGCAGATTTCTTAAACGTTGAACAGGAAGTTCATCACGTCGCCGTCGTGCACGACGTATTCCTTGCCTTCCGCGCGCATTTTGCCGGCTTCCTTCGCGCCTTGTTCACCCTTGTAGGTGATGTAGTCGTTGAAGGCAATCGTCTGCGCGCGAATGAAGCCGCGCTCGAAGTCGGTGTGGATCGCGCCCGCTGCTTGCGGAGCGGTGTCGCCAATATGGATCGTCCATGCGCGCACTTCCTTCACACCGGCCGTGAAGTAGGTTTGCAGGCCCAGCAGCTTGAACGCCGCGCGGATCACGCGGTTCAGGCCCGGCTCTTCCATGCCCATGTCGGACAGGAACACTTGCATGTCGGCTTCGTCGAGGTCGGCGATTTCCGCTTCGATCGCCGCGCACACGGCCACCACCGGCGCGTTTTCCGCCGCCGCGAATTTCGTGACTGCGTCGAGATGCGGGTTGTTCTCGAAACCGTCGTCCTTGACGTTCGCCACATACATGGTCGGCTTGGCGGTGATCAGGCAGAACGGCTTGAGCGTCGCCTTTTCTTCGTCCGTCAGATCCAGCGCGCGGACCGGCTTGGCCTGGTCGAGTTGTGCGCGGACCTTTTCCAGCACGGCGGCGTTCTTGATCGCTTCCTTGTCGTTACCCGACTTGGCGGCCTTTGAGTAACGCGACAGCGCCTTTTCGACCGTGGCGAGGTCGGCCAGCGCCAGTTCGGTGTTGATTACTTCGATATCCGACAGCGGATCGACCTTGTTCGCGACGTGAATCACGTTGTCGTCTTCGAAGCAGCGCACCACGTGCGTGATCGCATCGGTTTCGCGGATGTTCGCGAGAAACTGGTTGCCGAGCCCTTCGCCCTTGCTCGCGCCCGCCACCAGACCGGCGATGTCGACGAATTCCACCACGGCCGGCAGGATGCGCTCCGGCTTGACGATCTCGGCGAGCGCCTTCAAACGCGCGTCCGGCACTTCGACGATACCGACGTTCGGCTCGATCGTGCAGAACGGGTAGTTTTCGGCGGCGATGCCGGCCTTGGTCAGCGCATTGAACAGAGTGGACTTGCCGACGTTAGGCAGGCCGACGATGCCGCATTTGAGGCTCATGGAAATCCTTCAGTGATTCAGTAAGTTGCGTGATGCGCTCGACGCTGTGTACAGGATTCGGAGCCTTCGCGTTGGGCGTGGCAAAGGAGTCGCAGCGGAGCGGGACAAGACACCAGAAGCGGGGCGTAGCCTCGGCGAGTCTGGGCGAGTTTTGTCACGGAAAGCGCAATTGTAACCCGTTCGGATCGGCTTCCCGCAGCCGCCGCCGACCGCCGTCGCCGCGATTTAATTCGTCAGAACATCGTAAGATGCGGGTCTGGGGCCGTTAGAGCCCTTTCCGGGGAGACAGAAATGGCAAAAAAATGGCTGGGCGTGGTGTTGGGTGTTGCTTTGGTCGGTGGCGTGGCAGTCGCGTGGCTGGCGCCGAACTACGATGACGCGCAGGCCGGCACCGATCGTCAGACAGTGAACTGCATGGAAAATCACCTCACGCTGGACGACAAACGCCACATCGCCCAATTTGCCGACACCAACGACTTTCCGTCGCTATATCACGTCTACGACCGCGTTTTTCCGGACTGCATGGTGCGCGGCGATCAACGCGACCGTAAAGCCGAACTGGTGACGAGCGCCTGGCAACTCCTCTCATCGGACGGCGAATTCCTGCGACTGCGCGAGACCCATGCCGCGCACGCGGCCAGCACACAGTAGTTTTCAGGCCGAATTGCCGCACGCGGCGATCCGTCCCCTGCAACCCCCGCAGCTATAATGCGCGGATGAACGCACATCACCAGACTTTTGATGCCGCCGTGATCGGCGGGGGCCTCGTCGGCAAGACTGCGGCGCTCGCGCTGACGCAAGGCGGGCTGCGCGTCGCGCTGCTCGCGCAGCCTTGCGCGGCCTTGCCCGCCGGCGCCACCTCCGACTCGCGGGTCTACGCGTTGTCGTCGAGTTCGCAGGCGCTGCTCGAGCGTTTGCGGGTCTGGCAGGCGCTCGATCTGTCGCAACTCGGACCGGTCTACGACATGCGGGTCTACGGCGACGCCCACGCCGAACTGCATTTCTCCGCGTTTCAGGCGGCCGCGCCGCAGCTGGCGTGGATCGTCGAGTCGTCGGTGATCGAACGCGCGCTGGATGCCGCGCTGCGCTTCCAGCCGAATCTCACCTGGATCGATACGCGCGCTCAGGCTTTGGATTTCACTGCGGATAGCGCCAGCGTCGGGCTCGCCAACGGCAACGTGATCGCGGCCGATCTGGTGGTCGGCGCGGACGGCGCGCATTCGTGGGTGCGCGCGCAGATCGGCTCGAAGATGAATCGGCGCGACTATAAGCAAACCGGCGTCGTCGCCAATTTCAAGGCCGGGAAGCCGCACAGCGAGACGGCCTACCAATGGTTCAAGGACGGCGAGATCGTCGCGCTCCTGCCGATGCCGGACGGCCACGTTTCGCTGGTCTGGTCGGCACGCACCGAGCACGCTGAACAACTGTTGGCGCTCGACCCGGCGCAACTCGCAGCGGAAGTCGAACGCGTGACGGGCGGCCAGTTCGGCGCGCTCGACTGCGTGACGCCCGCTCAAGGTTTCCCGCTCGCGCTGCAGACGGTGGACAAGCTGGTCGCGCCGCGCGTCGCGCTGGTCGGCGATGCTGCGCACCTGATTCATCCGCTGGCGGGTCAAGGCATGAACCTGGGTCTGCGCGACGTCGCGGCGCTCGCCGAAACCGTCGCCGGCAAGGAAGCGTTCCGCGATCTCGGCGACATGGTGCTGCTGCGTCGTTACGAACGCGCCCGTCGCGAAGATATCCGCGCGCTGATGATCGCCACCGACGGTTTGCAGAAACTTTTCTCCGTTCCCGGTCCGCTCGCCAGTGCGCTGCGCAATACCGGCATGGCCTTTGTGGGCGCGCAGCCGTTCATCAAGCGCTGGCTGGTGTCGGCCGCGCTAGGTTAAGGCACGGCCCGACCCGTCGCGCCTGGCGAGACGAGTATCATGAACGGATAAGCGCCGTTCCGGTCAGACCCGAAACGTCGTAACACGCGCCCTGCGCGCGATCGAACCCAGGAATTCAGCATGAAAAAGACCTTCCGCATGGCGGCCGCCGCGCTCGCGATCGCCGCTGTCACGATCGGCTGCTCGGCACAGGCCGACCAGACCACCGACAAACTCAAAGCCACCTTGCAAACGCGCCTCGGCGACGTGACCATCAAGAGCGTGACGAAGTCGCCGATCGCCGGCCTTTACGAAATCAACCTCGGGCAGCAGATCATTTATAGCGACGCCAACGGCGAATACCTGCTGCTAGGCGACCTGGTCGACGCGAAGACGCGCAAGAATCTGACCGAAGCGCGTCTGTCGGACACCAACCGCATCGACTTCGCGAGCCTGCCGTTCGCGAACGCGGTGAAGGTCGTGAAGGGCAACGGCGCGCGTAAGATCGCCGTTTTCTCGGACCCGAACTGCCCTTACTGCAAGCAACTCGAAACCTCGCTCAAGTCGATCGACAACGTGACGGTCTACACCTTCCTGTATCCGGTGCTGTCGCCCGATTCGACAGTCAAGTCGAAGTCGATCTGGTGCTCGACGGACCGCGCCAAGGCCTGGGAATCGTGGATGCAGGATCACCAGGCGCCCACCGCCGCCGGCACGTGCGATACCGCCGCGATCGACAAGAACCTCGCGCTCGGCCACGCCATGAACGTCGACGGCACGCCCACGGTGTTCCTCGCCGACGGCCGCCGTCTGCCGGGCGCCGTGCCGGCAGACCGTCTGGACAAGGAAATGTCCGCGGTTCACTGAGCCGCAGCATAGAAAACGTAGCAGTAAGGAGGCGCGCAGGGCGCCTCCTTTCACATCCAGTCCCGCATACTCCGCCTCGAAACCTCCTATTCCCCGCCGATGAAGCCGATCCGCTACAGCATCGTTCCCAAGCAACCCGCCGCCCATCTTTTCGAAGTAACCGTGACCGTCGCCGATCCCGATCCGGCCGGACAGCAATTCATGCTGCCGGTCTGGATTCCGGGCAGCTACATGGTGCGGGAATTCGCGCGCAACATCGTCACGCTGCGCGCCTTCAACGACGCGGGCCGCAAGGTGCGCGTCGAGAAAACCGACAAGCACACGTGGCAGGCCGCGCCGGTCAAGGGCGCGCTGACTTTGCGCTACGAGGTGTACGCGTGGGACTTGTCGGTGCGCGCGGCGCATCTCGACGATACGACGGGCTTCTTCAACGGCACGAGCGTGTTTCTCTCGCCGCTCGGTCACGAGGAAGCGCAATGCGTGGTCGATATCCAGAAGCCGGAAGGCGCGGCGTATCGCAACTGGCGCGTGGCCACCGCGCTGCCGGAAGCGCGCGGCACGAAGCGCTACGGCTTCGGCGAATATCGCGCGCAGAACTATGACGAATTGATCGATCATCCGGTCACGCTGGGCGAATTTTCCTTGGCGACGTTCAAGGCGCATGGCGTGCCGCACGACATCGTGATTGCCGGGCGCGTGGTCGGGCTGGATATGGCGCGGCTGTCGGCGGACCTGAAGCGCATCTGCGAAGCGCAGATCGCCTTGTTCGAGCCGAAGTCGAAGAAAGCGCCGATGGAGCGCTACGTCTTCATGACCCAGGCCGTCACCGATGGTTACGGCGGGCTGGAGCATCGCGCGTCGACGGCGCTGATCTGCAACCGCAGCGATCTGCCGCTCGAAGGGCGTGACGCCATGACCGAAGGCTACCGGACCTACCTTGGTCTGTGCAGCCACGAGTATTTCCACACCTGGAACGTGAAGCGCATCAAGCCGGCGGTGTTCGCGCCGTACGACCTGAACGTCGAAAACTACACGTCGCTGCTGTGGCTGTTCGAAGGCTTCACCTCGTACTACGACGACCTGATTCTGGTGCGCAGCGGACTGATTTCGCAGGACGACTATTTCGGCCTGCTCGGCAAAGTGGTCGGTGGCGTGCAGCGCGGCAGCGGTCGTCTGAAGCAGACCGTCGCCGAAAGCTCGTTCGACGCGTGGGTCAAGTACTACCGCCAGGACGAAAACGCGCCGAATGCGATCGTCAGTTATTACACCAAGGGCTCGCTCGTCGCGCTCGCCTTCGATCTGACGATTCGCGCGCAGACCAACAACCGCAAATCGCTCGACGACGTGATGCGTCTGCTGTGGCAGCGCTTTGGCCGGGACTTCTATCGCGGCAAACCGGTCGGCGTGGAAGAAAGCGAGATCGAGGCGCTGTTCGCGGAAGCGACGGGCGCGAATCTCGGCGAACTGTTCGCCGAAGCCGTGCACGGCACGCGCGACATCCCGCTCGACACGCTGCTCGCGCCTTTCGGTATCGTGCTGGCGAAAGAGATCGACAAGAGCGACAAGCCGTCGCTGGGCGTGCGTCTGCGCGGCGGCGCGGATTGCACGCTGGCGGCGGTCCATGACGGCAGCGCCGCGCAAAAAGCCGGGCTGTCAGCCGGCGACGTGCTAATCGCGCTCGACGGTCTGCGCGTCACCGGCTCGAATCTCGACGGGCTGCTGGCGCGCTACCAGCCGGGCGCAAAAGTGGAGGTTCACGCCTTCCGCCGCGACGAGCTGCGCACCGCGCAAGTCAAGCTGGACGGGCCAGAGGTGGCGCGCTACAAGTTCGCCGTCAGCGACAAACGGCCCGCTGCGCGCAAGGCACGCGAACGCTGGCTAGCGAGCTGATCGTCATCCCTGCCGTCGTCAATCGACGGCCGGCAGCGGCGGATTGTTCTACCAGTGCAACAATCCGTCGCCGCCAGATGGCTTTTTCCCGGGTCGGTAAAAAAACACAATGGCTCCACTCGCGCAACATTGCGCGCCCCTACTGGAGTCACACCATGACCACGATCCTGCAAATCAACTCGGCAGCCCGCTCACAAGGCGCGAACTCGACGCTACTCGTCAATGAGCTGACCGCCAAGCTGCAACAATCGAATCCGGGCGCGCAAGTCGTTGTCCGCAATCTGCAAGCCGAACCGCTGCCGCACCTGGACGACGCCGTCCTCGGCGCGTTCTTCACGCCGGCTGACCAGCGTACGGCAGAGCAAAACGCGATTGCTGCACGCAGCGAAGCGCTGATCGCCGAACTGCAAGCCGCCGACATCGTCGTGATCGGCGCGCCGCTGTACAACTTCGGCATCTCGTCGCAACTGAAGACGTACTTCGACTTCATCGCTCGCGCCGGCATCACGTTCCAGTACACCGCGAACGGTCCGGAAGGTCTGGTGAAGGGCAAGAAGGTGTTCGTTGTCTCGGCACGCGGCGGCAAGTATCTGGGCACGGCGCATGACAGCCAGACGCCGTATCTGACGAGCTTCCTGGGTTTCCTCGGCATGACCGATCTGAACTTCATCTACGCCGAAGGCCTGAACATGGGTCCGGACGCTGCCGGCGCCGCTCTGGCTTCCGCGCGCGAAGCGATCGCTGCTGCTTGAGGTCAAGGCATCAGGCTTGACCAGCGCCGCGGTAAGGCGGCGCGCGCATGACGCCTGAACGCGCGATGCGATGAACGACAAAACGCCACGACTTTTCAGGTTCGTGGCGTTTTTGTTTTTGGCGCTCGGTTTTTGGTTGTCCGTGTTGCCCGCGTCGGTGCCTCGAATCCTCAGGCCAGCATTTGCGCCTCGTCCGGCAGACGCCAATCGATCGGCGGGCGTCCCTGCTGCGTGAGATAGTCGTTGGCCTTGGCGAAGTGTCCGCAACCGAGAAAACCGCGATGCGCCGACAGCGGCGACGGATGCGGCGCCTCCAGCACGTAATGCGACTTGCCGCCGAGCAACGCGCGTTTGGCCTGCGCGTGCGCGCCCCACAGCATGAACACGACGCCGTCGTGGCGCATCGCCAGTTCGTGGATCAACGTGTCGGTGCATTTTTCCCAGCCGCGCTTCGCGTGACTGGCTGCCGCGTCGCGCTCGACGGTCAGCACGGTGTTCAACAGCAGCACGCCTTGTTTCGCCCACGTGTCGAGGCAACCGTGGCGCGGCGTCTCGTGCCCGAGACTCGCGGCAATTTCCTTGAAGATGTTGCGCAGCGACGGCGGCGTGCGTACGTTCGGCGCGACCGAGAACGCGAGCCCGTGGGCTTGTGGCGTGCCGCGATCTTCGCCGTGATACGGGTCTTGACCGAGGATCACCACTTTCACTTCATCGGGACTGGTTAGACGCAGCGCGCGGAAGACATCGGCGGGATACACGGTTTTACCGGCCGCGCGTTCACCGTCGACGAAACGGCAAAGCGGCGCGTAAGCGTCGCTTTCGATGAAGGGTTTGAGATGCGCGCGCCAGGCCGGGGGCAGGGCGGCGAATTGCGCTTCGAGTGTGGGCGGCGCGCTGGCGGTGGATTCTGACGACGGCGTGGTCGTCGTGGACGCGGCGTCGCCAAACAGCGAAGCCTGCGACGAAGTGGAGCGGGTGCGGGATGCGGAGGTCATGGCGGGGAAGTGTCGCAGCAAACGCGGCGTTGCTCAACCCGCCCGCAATTGATAACCGCGCTGTGCCTTGCTGACGTCGTCCGGCTTCAGGCCGCTGATGTGCTTGCCCAGTTCCGCCGCCAGCGCATGAAGCGCGGCTTCGTCGCCGGATTTCAGTTCGAGTTCGATTTCGCAGATCGGCGCACGACGCGTTTGCCCGTTCACTTCGGCGATCACGTCGCCTCGATCGATGGCGGCCTCGATCCTGGCGCCGTCGAGTTCGACGTTCCACAACGTGCGCGTGAAATCTGTGCGGAACAGTTCGCTGAGCGTCGGCGCGGCTTGACGCAAAGCGTCCGCCGCCTCGGGTTCATCGCATTCGCGCAACAATGCGTCGATCTCCAGCTTCTCGCCCGCCACCGCCATTTCCCACTCGTGCCGGCTGTGCAAGCCGTCTTTCGCGTGGCCTACCGTCTTGAAAGTTTGCAGCCAGCCCTCCGGCGTATGACGCAAACGCAGCGCGCTCTTCGACGACGCCAGGCTCAGTTGGGGCGTGTCGAAGTAAATATTTGCCAGCCTGACCGGACGTCCGTCGACGCCCGTACGCGCGACGAACCACTGCGTCGCCGCCTGCACCTGCTCAGCCGGCAAGGCCAGCTTGATTTCGCGTTCCATGCCCATGATCTGCTCCGCTACCTGTGCCCGTGTGTTTGACGCCGCGCCTAGAAAAACATACGCGCGAGTTCCACACCCGGCTCGTCCGCGCGCATGAACGCCTCGCCGACGAGGAACGTGTGCACGTCCATCGCCCGCAGACGTTCGACATCGACGCGCGACAGAATGCCCGACTCCGTGACGACGATGCGGTCGTCCGGAATCGATTCGAGCATGCCGATGGTCGTCTCGATCGACGTTTCGAAGGTACGCAGATTACGATTGTTGATGCCGATCAGCGGCGTCTTCAGCGTGAGCGCTTCCATCAGCTCATTGCTGTCGTGCACTTCGACCAGCACGGCCAGACCTAGCGAATGCGCGAGCGCTTCGAGATCCTGCATCTGCGAGGTGTCGAGCGCGGCGGCGATCAGCAGGATCGCGTCGGCGCCCATCGCGCGGGCTTCGACGATCTGATACGGGTCGACGATGAAGTCCTTGCGCAGCACCGGCAGATTGCAGGCGGCGCGCGCTTCTTCCAGATACGCGACGCTGCCCTTGAAGAACTGCACGTCGGTCAGCACGGAAAGACACGCTGCGCCGTGCTTCTCGTACGAACGCGCGATTTCGGCTGGCACGAAGTGTTCACGCAACACGCCTTTCGACGGGCTCGCTTTCTTCACTTCGGAGATGACCGCCGCCAGACCGGCCGCATGCTTCGCGCGCAATGCGCCGACGAAATCGCGGATATCGCGCGACGACGCTTCGAGGCGCAGCGCTTCGAGCGGTGCGCTCTGTTCGGCTACGCGGACTTCTTCGCGTTTGACCGCAATGATTTGGTCGAGGATATCGCTCATAACTGTCTCGCTACGTTGAGTGCTACTTGATCACTGCTTGAATTGCTGGGTGAAGCGAACCAGCTCGTCGACCTTCGCGCGGGCCTTGCCGCTCGCGATCGATTCGCGCGCAAGACCAATGCCGTCCGCGATCGACGACGCCACGTTCGCCGCATACAGCGCCGTGCCCGCGTTCAGCGTGACGATTTCGCGCGCCACGCCCGGCGTGTTGTCGAGCGCTTCGAGCAGCATGGCTTTCGATTCTTCGGCGTCGGCTACTTTGAGCGAACGGTTCGACACCATCTGCATGCCGAAGTCTTCCGGATGAATCTCGTACTCGAAAATCTGCCCGTCGCGCAACTCGCCGACTTGCGTGGCCGCGCCGAGCGAGACCTCGTCCATGCCGTCCATGCCATAGACCACCAGTACGTGCTTCGCGCCGAGGCGTTGCATCACGCGCACCTGAATGCCGACCAGATCGCCGTGAAACACGCCCATCAGCTGATTCGGTGCGCCGGCTGGATTGGTGAGCGGGCCGAGAATGTTGAAGAGGGTCCGCACGCCGAGTTCGCGGCGCACCGGCGCGATGTTCTTCATGGCCGGATGATGATTCGGCGCGAACATGAAGCCCATGCCGGTTTCCTCAATCGACGCCGCGACCTGTTCCGGCTGCAGATCGATCTTCACGCCGAGTGCTTCGAGCACGTCCGCGCTACCCGATTTGCTCGACACGCTGCGGCCGCCGTGTTTCGCGACCTTGGCGCCCGCGCCGGCCGTGACGAACATCGTCGCGGTCGAGATGTTGAACGTGTGCGCGCCGTCACCGCCGGTGCCGACGATATCGACGAAGTTCGAGTTGTCCGCCACGTCGACGTGACGGGCAAACTCACGCATCACCGTGGCGGCCGCGGTGATTTCGCCGATAGTCTCTTTTTTGACGCGCAAGCCGGTGATGATCGCCGCCGCCATCACGGGCGAGAGTTCGCCGCGCATGATGAGGCGCATCAGGTGCAGCATTTCGTCGTGGAAAATCTCGCGGTGCTCGATGGTCCGTTGCAACGCTTCCTGGGGCGTAATCGACATGATTTCGTCTCTCTTCATCAGGCGCGTTGCGCGGACGCGCTCGCGAGCTTCGACTGCTTCACGAAGTTTTCGAGCAGCGCGTGGCCGTGTTCGGACAGGATCGATTCGGGGTGGAATTGCACGCCTTCGACGGCCAGTTCCTTGTGACGCACACCCATGATCTCGCCGTCGTCGGTCCATGCCGACACTTCCAGGCAATCGGGCAGCGACTCGCGCTCGATTGCGAGCGAGTGGTAGCGGGTCACGACGAAATGCTTCGGCAGGTCGGCGAACACGCCCTTGCAATCGGTTTCGATCGTGCTGACCTTGCCGTGCATGATGGTTTGCGCGCGCACCACACGGCCGCCGAAAGCTTCGCCGATGGCCTGATGGCCGAGGCACACGCCGAGAATCGGCGTCTTGCCGGCGAATTCGCGCAGCACGTCGAGCGTGATGCCGGCGTGTTGCGGATTGCTCGGACCGGGCGACAGGCAGATGCGCTCGGGGTTGAGTTTCGCGATTTCGTCCAGCGTGATTTCGTCGTTCCGGTAGGTGCGCACGTCTTCGCCGAGTTCGCCGAAGTACTGCACCAGGTTGTAGGTGAACGAGTCGTAGTTGTCGATCATGAGCAGCATGGTGTGTCTCCGGTCAGAAGTCGCTATCGAGGCCGTCTTGAACTTGCTCGGCGGCGCGCAATACAGCGCGTGCCTTGTTCTCGGTCTCTTGCCATTCGGACTCGGGCACCGAATCCGCGACGACACCCGCTGCCGCCTGCACATACAGATTGCCGTTCGCGATCACGCCCGTGCGGATCGTGATGGCGAGGTCCATTTCGCCCGTGAACGACAGATAGCCGACCGCACCGCCGTACAGGCCGCGCTTGACGGGCTCCAGTTCGTCGATCAACTCCATCGCGCGAACCTTCGGCGCACCCGACAACGTGCCGGCCGGGAAGGTGGCGCGCAGCACGTCGAAATTGGTGGTGCTGGGTTTCAGTTTGCCTTCGACCGAACTGACGATGTGCTGCACATGCGAGTACTTTTCGATCACCATCTTGTCGGTCACGATCACCGAGCCGATCTGCGCGATGCGGCCCACGTCGTTGCGCGCGAGGTCGATCAGCATCACGTGTTCGGCGACTTCCTTCGGATCGTTCAGCAGTTCGGTCGCGAGTTCGGCGTCGCGTTCCGGCGTATTGCCGCGCGGACGCGTGCCGGCGAGCGGCCGGATCGTGACGATGCGATCTTCGCCACGTTTTTCCTGGCGCACCAGAATTTCGGGCGATGCACCTACCACGTGGAAGTCGCCGAAGTTGTAGAAATACATATACGGCGACGGATTCAGCGAGCGCAGCGCGCGGTACAGCGATAGCGGATTGTCGCGGAATGGCTTGGTCAGGCGTTGGCCGACCTGCACTTGCATCAGTTCGCCGGCCGCGATGTATTCCTTCGCCTTGCGCACGGCGGCGAGGTAATCGTCTTTGCCGAACTCGCGATAAGTCTCGGTGCGCACGCTGGCCGACGTGACCGGCGGTTGCACGGTCGTACGCAAACGCTGACGCAGTTCACGCAGACGCTGTTTCGCCTTCGTGTACGCCTCGGGCTGCGTCGGATCGGCGTAGACCACGAGATACAGCTTGCCCGCGAGGTTATCGATTACCGCGACTTCTTCGGTCAGCAGCAACTGGATGTCGGGCAGATTCAGATCGTCTTTCGGCGTGGTGCGCGCGAGCTTCTTCTCGATGTAGCGCACCGCGTCGTAGCCGAAATAACCGGCCAGCCCGCCCGCGAAACGCGGCAGCCCCGGGCGCTGCGCGACTTTGAAGCGGCCCTGGAACTGCTGGATGAAGTCGAGCGGATCGCCCTCGTGCGTTTCGACGACCTTGCCGTCGCGCACTACTTCCGACACGCCGTTGCGGGTGCGCAGCAGCGTACGCGCCGGCAGTCCGATGAAGGAATAGCGGCCGAAACGTTCGCCGCCCACCACCGACTCCAGCAGGAACGAGTTGGCGCCGTTGCGTTCGCTCTGCGCGAGTTTCAGGTAGAGCGACAGGGGCGTTTCGAGGTCGGCGAGTGCTTCGGCGATCAACGGAATGCGGTTGAAACCCTCGTTGGCGAGGGACTGGAATTCGAGTTCGGTCATGTTCCGATCCTGTACGGTGGTCCGGCGGCGGCGTGCGTCAGACAAAGCGGGGCGTTGCGCGTCCGGTCAGGGCGTTCGTTCGACAGTTTCGACACGATGATGATACCGACCGGCGCGAGTTTCCCATCGACGCATGCACAGGGTTTCAGCGCCGAGATGTACTTTGTGGGTACACACAGGCCGAATCAACCGATGCAGCGAAACTTTGATGATGGAAAAAACGCGTGAGCGCAGCGAAGCAAAAAACGGTTGCCGAAGACAGGCTTCAGCGTACCTCAGGCGAGGTTAGCGCGACCAGCGACGCCAGGGCCAGGCTCCCCGGTCGATGCTAATCAGACTCCGTTTTTTGTTCAGAAACATGAGGATGATGGACTTTTCAAGTCGTGGAATGGTGCGCTGCGATCGCCTTGGCGGCGTCCAGCAGCGAGGCAACTATACCATCGGATTTTATTTCTTGTATAGCTCGGCCATGGTTGTAGCCGTACGGTACGGTCAGCGTGGCCATACCCGCCGCGCGGCCCGCCAACGCATCGTTCTCCGAATCGCCGATGGCCACGGTGGCTTGCGGCTCGACGCCGAGCTGCGCTGCAGCAGTGAGCATGGGCAGCGGGTCCGGCTTCTTTTTCGACAGGCTGTCGCCGCCCAGCACGACGCTGAAATACTGCGCGAGGCCGTATTGCTCCAGCAGCTCGACCGCGAACCGGTGCGGCTTGTTGGTGACGCAGGCAAGCTTGAGACCGGCGTCGCGCATGGCGATCAGACCGGCCTCGACGTCCGGATAGAGCCGCGTGTGCATGCCGTTGATCTTCGCGTACTCCTCCTGATAGATCGCAAGCGCTTCGTCGAAACGGTCTTGCGCGTGCTCCGTTTCGAAGCGCGGCGCCAGCACGCTGCGGATCAGATGCTCCGAGCCCTTGCCGACATAGCCGACCACTTCCTCGCGCGAGGTTTCCGCCGCGTCGAGTTGCGCGAGCATGCCGTTCAGGCCGGCGGTGAAATCGTCGGCGGTGTCGATCATCGTGCCGTCGAGGTCGATGATCGCGGCTTGCAGGCGCGGGCCGGTGAATGTCGGAGCGGGGAAGTGAGCGGTCATTGGGTGGGCTGGATCAGGATCGGGGGAAGCTCAGTGCTCGATGTTGGCAAGTGCCGCGCGCATCTGGTCGATCACGACCTTGTGATCCGGCTGGCCGAAGATCGCCGAACCGGCCACGAAGGTGTCCGCGCCCGCTGCCGCAATTTCGGCGATGTTGTCGACCTTTACGCCACCATCCACTTCAAGGTGAATTTCGCGGCCGGTGCGTTCCTTGTATTCGTCGATGCGCTTACGTGCTGCGCGCAGCTTGACGAGCGCCTCGGGAATGAACGACTGGCCGCCGAAGCCCGGATTCACCGACATGATCAGCACGAGGTCGACCTTGTCCATGACGTAATCGAGGTAGCTCAGCGAGGTGGCCGGGTTGAACACCAGGCCCGCCTTACAGCCGTGATCGCGGATCAGCGACAGCGTGCGGTCGATGTGGTCCGAGCCTTCCGGGTGAAAGCTGATGATGTTCGCGCCGGCTTTCGCGAAGTCCGGCACGATGCGGTCGACCGGGCGCACCATCAGATGCACGTCGATCGGCACGTCCACGTGCGGGCGGAGCGCCTCGCAGACCAGTGGGCCGATTGTCAGGTTCGGCACATAGTGATTGTCCATCACGTCGAAGTGAATCCAGTCGGCGCCGGCGGCGACGACGTTGCGGACTTCTTCGCCGAGGCGGGAGAAATCGGCGGACAGAATGCTGGGGGAAATGCGGAATTGCGTCATGGCGTGGGCGGAGGCAGGCGGGAAAGCGCCATTTTACCGGTTTGTGCGCGTCTGGGCCGACTCGCCGACGCTTCGCCGCGACTTCCTTTATTACGCCGCGAAAGTGACAAAACGCCTTACCAGCCCTTGGCCAAAGGGATTTGTCGGGTTGCGGCCCTGCCGCGCATCAAGCAGAATGCCAAACCATCAGCACGGCATTGCCAGTGCGCCCGCAAACCATTGGCGTTCGGGCTTTCCCGCGATTTTTCACCCCCGTTTTACCAGACCGGAATCAGGATGAGCCAGTACGAATTCAGCGTCTCTGCGCAGGTGCAATATCTGCCCGAAGAGTCGGACCCAGAGCGCCGCCAGTTTGCGTTCGCCTACACGCTGACTATCCGAAACACCGGTCAGGTGCCCGCGCAGTTGATTGCGCGTCATTGGGTGATCACGGACAGCGACGACAGCGTGCAGGAAGTGAAAGGCTTGGGCGTGGTGGGGCATCAGCCCTTGCTCAAACCGGGCGAGCATTTCGAATATACGAGTTGGGCGGTGATCGCCACGCCGGTCGGCACCATGCGCGGTGCGTATTTTTGCGTGGCCGAGGACGGCGAGCGTTTCGACGCGCCGGTGCCGGAGTTCATTCTGCGCATGCCGCGTACGTTGCATTGAACCGCAGGCGCGGGCCGCGGTCTTTAGTCAGTCGAAGGCGTGGTCGGACGCGCAACGTTACTGCGGGCTTTGCGGCTTTTGTTGTTCACCGGCGTTCGCACGCGCCGCTTTCTTCTTGCCGGATGACGTCCATACCACGATAAAGACGAGCAGGAAGAGCGCGACGAGCGATTCCAGCGCGAAGATGAGCATCGGGTATTCGTCGAACAGATCAGACATGGCGGTTTCCATCAAGAACGAACATTGTATGCGTTTTGTCCGCGCGGCCGGAGCCTGGCTCAGCGCGCTTTCGGTTGCGGTGATGCTGGCATCATGCGGCGGCGGTGGCGTGGTGCGGCCCTCGGTTTCGCCGCCTACGGGTGCAGCAATCATACCTGGGCAGATTGCCGCGACGCGTCTGACCGCGGTCGCCTGGCAACAGGTGCCGGGCTGGCAGGATGACTCCCTCATCGGCGCGACGGCGGCGCTGCGACAGAACTGCGTGAGACTGGCGCGTCAGCCGAACTGGGCACGGGCCTGTGCAGCGGCCTCGCAAATCGACGATCTCGACGTGACCAGCGCGCGGGCCTTTTTCGAAGCCTATTTCACGCCGTTCCAGTTGGCCAACAACGACGGCACGCTGGATGGACTCGTCACCGGCTACTACGAGCCTCTGCTGCGCGGTTCGCGCACGCGGCATGGTGTGTACCAGACTGCGCTGTATCGTTGGCCGTCGGGCTATCGCGCGGGTGCGCCGCTGCCGGTGCGCGCGCAACTCGAGCGCGCGGGTGTGCTCAGCGGCAATGAACTCGTATGGGTCGACGATCCGATCGAAGCGTTCTTCCTGCAGGTGCAGGGTTCCGGACGCGTCGTGATGGAAGACGGCAGCGTGATGCGGGTGGGTTTCGGCGGCACCAACAATCAGCCTTACAAGTCGATTGGACGCTGGCTGCTGGATCGCGGAGAACTCACGCCTGCGCAGGCCACCATGCAAGGGATCAAGACATGGGCGCGTAACAACCCGACGCGGGTCGATGCGTTGCTTGATACAAATCCGCGCTTCGTGTTCTTCCGCGAGATGCCGTCCGGCGAAAGTGCACCGGGTGGCGGCGCCGATGGTCCGATCGGTGCGCTGGGCGTGCCGTTGACGCCGGAGCGTTCGATTGCGGTCGATCCGTCGTCGATTCCGCTCGGCACGCCGGTGTTTTTGCAGACCACCCGTCCGCTCACCAATTCGCCGATGAACCGCCTGGTCTTTGCTCAGGACACCGGTTCGGCGATCAAGGGTGGCGTGCGCGCGGATTACTTCTGGGGTCTCGGTGACGATGCCGGCGACCTGGCCGGCAAGATGAAGCAGGGCGGCCGGATGTGGTTGCTGCTGCCGAATTCCTGAATCGCTGAAACCGTCGCGCCACGTCCGAGTACGTAATCAGACATGGCGCGATTCGCTCATGCTCGCGTCACAGTCCCGACGTGCGTTTGTCTATCACGCGTCGCGCTTTGCCGACCGAACGCTCGATGCCGTTCACACCCAGCACATTCACCACCGCACTCACGCCGATCAGCGCCTTGATGTCGTAAGTCAGCGCCTGCTTTGCCGTGTTCAACGCAGCGGTGTCCGGCGCGGTTTCCGGGCACGGCTCGACGTTCAACGTCAGTACATCGAGCGGGCCTTCCTTCGTCAGCACGATCTGGTAGTGAGGCGCGAGCGCTTGCTGCTTGAGCAGCAACTCTTCGATCTGCGTCGGAAACACGTTCACGCCGCGCACGATCATCATGTCGTCCGAGCGGCCCGTGATCTTTTCCATGCGGCGCATGGTGCGCGCGCTGCCCGGCAGAAGGCGAGTCAGGTCGCGGGTGCGGTAGCGGATGATCGGCAGCGCTTCCTTGGTTAGCGACGTGAATACGAGTTCGCCGAGTTCGCCGTCCGGCAAAACCTCGCCGGTTTCCGGGTCGATGATTTCGGGGTAGAAGTAATCTTCCCAGATGGTCGGGCCGTCCTTCGTCTCCACGCACTCCGAAGCGACGCCGGGGCCCATCACTTCGGACAGGCCGTAGATATCCACAGCATCGATGCCCATGCGCTTTTCGATCGCGTGACGCATGTCGTTGGTCCACGGCTCCGCGCCGAAAATGCCGATGCGCAGCGAACAATTGGCGGGATCGATGCCTTGGCGTTCGAGTTCGTCCGCGATCGAAAGCATGTAGCTCGGCGTCACCATGATGATGTCCGGCCGGAAGTCCTGGATCAGTTGCACCTGCTTTTCCGTCTGGCCGCCGCCGAAGGGGATCACGGTGAGCCCAGCGCGCTCAGCGCCGTAATGCGCGCCGAGGCCCCCGGTGAACAGGCCATAGCCATAACTTATGTGAACCTTGTCGCCGCGCTTCGCGCCGGCGGCGCGGATGGAGCGCGCGACGAGATTGGCCCACGTGTCGATATCGCGTGCGGTATAGCCCACCACGGTCGGCTTGCCGGTCGTGCCCGACGACGCGTGGATCCGCGAAATCTGCTCTTGCGGCACGGCGAACATTCCGAACGGATAGTTGTCGCGCAGATCTTTCTTGGTGGTGAAGGGAAAGCGCGCCAGATCTGCGAGCGTTTTCACTTCGCTCGGGTGGACGCCGGCTTCATCGAACTTGCGCCGATACACCGGCGAATTTTCATAGGCATGATTCAACGACCATTTGAGCCGTTCAAGTTGGAGCGCGGCGAGTTCGTCGCGGCTGGCGGTCTCGATCGGATCGAGCGGAAGGGCGGTGGTCATCGAATGTCTCCTTGCTGCCTCAATGCTTGGGTCTGATATAGGTGCGTCTGGGTGCAAAAAAAATCTGGGCTGATCGCGGTCATACGGTTATGCGGCCATGTGATCGAGCGATCTGGCGGCCCGGCGTTAGCGAACACTCGCAATGGCGCGCGTTGGCCGCCGGATGCGGCGCGGGTTCGCGGATTCAATCGTCAGTGGGAATCAGGTTGCCTTTGATTTGCGCCGATTTGCCGCGAAACATGGCGACGGTCTCGTCAGCGCGATTGGTGACGCGAATATCGTAGATGCCGGTGCGGCCGCTCTGGGTCTGTTCGATGGCTTCCGCCGTCAGCACGTCGCCGCCTGATACCGGCCGCAGGAATTCGATCGAGCAGCCCGCTGCGACTGTGTTGATGTTGTACGAGTTGCAGGCGAAGGCGAAAGTCGAATCCGCAAGCGTGAAGATCAGTCCGCCGTGGCAAATCTGGTGGCCGTTCAGAAAGTCGTTGCGCACCGGCATGCGCAGACGCGCATAACCTGGGCGCACTTCGAGGATTTCGAGCCCGAGCGCCCGGCTGCACGCATCGTTTTCGTACATTGCGGCAGCGGTTGCGCGTGCTAGTTCGTCGGGCGTCATCTGGCTGGCGTGTTTGGCTTGAGTGGACATATCAGCGGCCCTCGAAGCGCGGCGCGCGCTTGTCGACGAAGGCTTGCACACCCTCTGCGTAATCGTGCGACGCGCCGAGTTCGCGCTGCAGATCGCGCTCCAGATCGAGTTGCTGATCGAGGGTTTGCGTCGCGCCCGTGCGCATGGCCAGTTTGATGGCGGCGATAGCGCGCGTGGGTTGCTGCGCGAGTCGCGCGGCCAGCTGCGTGGCGGTGGCGATGAGTTCGATGTCGTCGACCGTCTGCCAGATGAGGCCCCAGCTTTCGGCTTTCTCCGCGCTGAGTTTGTCGCCGGTGATGGCGAGCCCCAATGCTCGCGCCATGCCGACACGTTGCGGCAGGAACCAGGTCCCGCCCGAGTCGGGTACCAGGCCGATCTTCACGAAGGCCTGAATGAAGCTGGCGCCGCGAGCCGCCAGCACGAGATCGCATGCGAGCGCGAGATTGGCGCCGGCACCGGCAGCCGTGCCGTTGACTGCGGCGATAACCGGCAACTCGAGCGCTTGCAGACGACGGATCAGCGGATTGAAATGTTCGTCGATCAGCTTGCCGAGATCGGTCATCGCGCCTGGCGTGAAGTCGAGGTCGGCAAGATCCTGCCCGGCACAGAAACCACGGCCGGCGCCCGTCAGGACGAGTGCGCGGGCGCCGGACGTTTCCACCTCGTCGAGCGCCGCGCTCAACTCCAGGTGCATGGCGCGCGTGAAGCTATTGAGCTTATCCGGACGATTCAGCGTAATGGTGGCTACATGGCTCGACGCGTCGATGTCGAGGCGGATCGCTTCATATGACATTGGGTGTCTCCTCTATGTCTGTTTGATCGATGGCCCGGCAGGTATCGGCGTCAGAGCCGCTCGATGACCAGCGCGATGCCTTGGCCCACGCCGATACACATCGTGCAGAGCGCGAAACGGCCGTTGATCCGCTCCAGTTGATACAGCGCGGTCGTGATCAGACGCGCGCCCGATGCGCCAAGCGGGTGGCCGAGCGCAATGGCTCCGCCGTTCGGGTTGACGCGCGGGTCGTCGTCGCGCAAGCCGAGGGTGCGCAGAACGGCCAAACCTTGCGATGCGAACGCTTCGTTCAACTCGATCACGTCGAATTGTTCGAGCGTCATGCCGAGTTGCTTGAGCAGCTTTTGCGTGGCCGGCGCCGGGCCAATGCCCATGATGCGCGGTTCGACGCCCGCCGTGGCCATGCCCACGACACGCGCGCGTCGGCGCAGGCCGTATTGGTCGGCTGCTTGCTGGTTCGCGAGCAGCAGCGCGCAGGCGCCATCGTTCACGCCCGACGCATTGCCGGCCGTCACGCTGCCGTCAGGACGAACCACGCCCTTGAGCTTGCCGAGGGTTTCGAGGGACGTTTCGCGCAGATGCTCGTCGAGCATCACGCGCAGCGGGTCGCCTTTCTTTTGCGGGATTTCAACGCCGACAATTTCCTGCGCCAACGTGCCGTCCTGTTGCGCGCGGGCCGCTTTTTGCTGGCTCGCGAGCGCGAACGCGTCCTGATCGGCGCGGCTGATGCTGAACTCGACGGCGACGTTCTCCGCCGTTTCCGGCATCGAGTCCACGCCGTACTGGCGTTTCATCAACGGGTTGATGAAACGCCAGCCGATCGTCGTGTCGTAAATGTCGGCCTGACGTGAGAATGCGCTATTGGCTTTGCCCATGACGAACGGCGCACGAGTCATGCTTTCTACGCCGCCAGCGATCATCAGGCGCGCTTCACCGGCTTTGATCGCGCGGGCAGCCGTACCGACCGCGTCCATGCCCGAACCACACAAGCGGTTGATCGTTGCGCCCGGCGCCTCGGTGGGCAAGCCAGCCAGCAGCGCCGACATGCGGGCGACGTTGCGATTGTCTTCGCCGGCCTGATTGGCGCAGCCGTAGATGACGTCATCGAGCACGCGCCAGTCGACGCCGGGGTTGCGCTTGATCAGTGCTTTGATCGGCACCGCGCCGAGGTCGTCGGCGCGGACATCTTTCAGAGCGCCGCCGTAGCGGCCGATGGGGGTGCGAATCGCGTCGCAAATGAAGGCGTCGTTCATAGGGATCCCTGCTGGCGCGGACCGGCGCGAATGCCGATCCGATGTCTCATGTTAGTAGGGGCACGCGGCTCGGTCCATTCGGCCAAATGGCATAGGACAAAACGAGTGCCCGTCTTATGCCATTCAACCAGCTACCGCCGGCGCCGCTTTCGGTTCAACATGAACGCGGCTTTGAACGACGCGGAAGCGGTTCGCGACGAAGGCCGCGTCGGCCAGCGCGGCGTTCGCCGCCGGGTTCGCACCCGTGCCGTGGAAGTCGGAGAAGGCCGCGGATTGGTTGACGAACACTCCGCCCGTCAGGTTGATCGAGAGTGCTACGCCGCCCTGGATCGATGCTTCATGTGCCGCTTCGAGCACGCCTTCGTCTGTGCTGTAGACCGACAGCGTCAGCGCGCCGTGTTCGGCAGCAATGGCGCCCGCGAGTTCGAGCGATTGCGCGGTCGAATCGGTGGCGATGACGAACGAGATCGGGCCGAACCATTCTTTGGTGACATTCGCGTGGTCGGTAGCGGCATCCAGTTGAAGCACGAGCGGCGTGCGCACGCGGGCGCCGGCAAACGCCGGGTGTTCGAGCGTCTGGCTTTCGACGAGGACGCGGCCAAGCTTGGCGGCTTCGTCTATGCGCTGGATGACACCTTCGTTCTGAATCGCGCCAAGCAGTTCGACTGCACGGGCCGGGTCGGCGGCAAGTTTTTGCACGGAGCCGGCAATCGCCTGAGCTACTTCGTCGAAGCTGAGCGTGCCATCGGCGGTACGGATGCCGTCGCGTGGCACGTAGATGTTCTGCGGCGCGGTGCACATCTGGCCCGAGTACAGCGCGAGCGAGAAGGCGATGTTGCGAGCGGCGGCTTTGATGTCGTCGACCGAGTCGATCACGATCTGGTTGACGCCGGCTTTCTCTGTGTAGACCTGTGCCTGGTGCGCGTTCCGTTCGAGCCACGTGCCGTTCTGCGTGCTGCCGGTGAAGTCGATGAGCTTGATTTCCGGACGCAGAGCAAGGTCTTGCACGAGTGCGCCGTCGTTCGGCTCGGTGGCGAGCAGCGTGATGATGTTCGGGTCGAAGCCTGCTTCGCGCAAGACATCACGTGCAATCCGCACGGTCAGCGCGAGCGGCAGGATGGCGCCCGGGTGCGGCTTGACGATGACTGTGTTGCCAGTGGCCAGGTCGGCGAACAGACCTGGGTAGCCGTTCCAGGTCGGGAAAGTGCAGCAGCCGAGTACGAGGCCGGTGCCACGCGGCACGACCGTATAGCGCTTGTGCATGGCGAGCGGCGGGTTTTTGCCTTGTGGCTTTTCCCAGTGGGCGTCGGCGGGAATGCGGCGCAACTGGTCCCACGCATAGACAACGGCTTCGAGCGCACGGTCTTGGGCATGCGGGCCGCCAGCCTGGAAGGCCATCATGAATGCCTGACCGGTCGTGTGCATCACGCTGTAGCCGATTTCGAAGCTGGCGCGGTTCACGCGCGCGAGGATTTCCAGGCACACGCCGATCCACGCCTTCGGGCCGGCGGCGCGCCAGCCTTTCTGTGCGGCGGCGGCTGCGGCGATCAGGGCGTCGGGGTCGGCCTTCGGGTAGCGTACGCCAAGCGGGAAGCCGAACGGCGAGACTTCGGCCCCGACGGTTTCGCCCGTCGACGGCTGGTCAAGTTCGAACGTTTGGTTGAGAAGTGCTTTGAATGCGGCCTCACCGTCCGCGTTAGCTGTTTCCCCGTACACTTTCGGACTGGGCATCTCGACGAACGGGCTCCAGTAGCCGCGCGTTTCAACCGCGGTGAGTGCCTTTTGCAGCGTGTCTTCGTGCTTGGTGAATAGCGGATGTGTCATGGCAGAGGGGCTTGGCTGTACGTTGGGAAGAGCCTGTCGAATAATTGACCGACCGGTTGGTTGGTGAATGGTAGCATTATTAAGACGGCCGCGCGAAGCGTTTTCGCGTGCGATCAATCATCAGGAGGCGGCATGGCTTACGAGAACATTCTGGTAGAGACGCGGGGCAGGGTTGGGCTGGTTACGTTGAATCGGCCGAAGGCGTTGAATGCACTAAATGACGCATTGATGGACGAACTGGGCGCCGCGCTGCGTGAGTTCGATGCCGACGACGAGATCGGGGCGATCGTGATTACGGGCAGCGAGAAGGCGTTCGCCGCCGGCGCCGATATCGGCATGATGGCCACATACACCTATATGGATGTGTACAAGGGCGACTACATCACCCGTAACTGGGAAACGGTTCGCTCCATCCGCAAGCCGATCATTGCCGCGGTGGCGGGCTTCGCGCTTGGGGGCGGCTGCGAGTTGGCGATGATGTGCGACATCATCTTCGCCGCCGACACAGCCAAATTCGGTCAACCGGAAATCAAGCTCGGTGTCATGCCAGGCGCCGGCGGGACCCAGCGCCTGCCGCGCGCGGTCTCGAAGGCAAAGGCGATGGACATGTGTCTCACCGCCCGTTTCATGGACGCTGTCGAAGCGGAGCGTTCCGGTCTGGTTTCTCGCGTGATTCCTGCCGCCTCTCTTCTTGACGAGGCGGTGGCCGCTGCGGCAACCATCTCCGAGTTCCCGCTGCCGGCGGTGATGATGGTGAAGGAGTCGGTCAACCGCGCCTACGAAACGACGCTCGCGGAAGGCGTTAACTTCGAGCGTCGCCTGTTCCATTCTCTCTTTGCCACCGAGGATCAGAAGGAAGGGATGGCTGCGTTCGTGGAAAAGCGCAAACCGGTTTTCAAGCATCGTTAATACGCTTGTCAAAATAACGCTTGCAAGGCCCGGTTTGGGTCGCTAGAATCTCGCTCTTTCGTGCTTCGGACACCGGGGCACGGGGAGGCGGGAGAGCCAGCAATGGCAAGGGTTTGAGCGGGTTGGACGGGTTTGGGA
>NZ_CAAJGL010000045.1 GCF_900996225.1 Paraburkholderia sp. BCC1884
CGCCCGAGCCCTCGATACCGATCGTGCCGCCCGTGGTGGTCCCGATCGAACGGTTCTCGAGCATCAGGATGAACACGGCGTCGTAGCGCGGGATGCCTTCCACGTTGAAGGCGGCCTGCTGGGCCTGCGCGAAGGTGATCGGCGCCTGCGTCTGGGTCGGCGTCACGAGCGTGGCCGAGCTGATGCCCTGCAGCTTCGCCAGCGAGGGGTCGCCGCCGGCGACCGCGAGGGCGTCCGGATACAGGTCGCCGCGATCGAGCTTGGTGGTCGCGTAGGTGTAGCGGTTGCTCAGCGCGTTGTCCTCGTAGAGGATCGCGGCCTGCTCGGCGCCCGAGAGCTTGCCGGCATCGGCGAGCACGTCGCCGGCCGGGACCGTGACGGACGAGGCCGCGTTGGCCACGCCGGCGCCGCTCAGGCGCGTGGCGAGGTTG
>NZ_CAAJGL010000046.1 GCF_900996225.1 Paraburkholderia sp. BCC1884
GCGCGTGAAGACGAGATCCGTTGCCGTCTGCATACGACGCTCAAGCACCCGCATCGCATCCTCGTTCAACGGAACCGACCGAGCCCGCTTCGACTTTGCGCCCTCGTGGGTGATCCACGCATTGCATTGGGCCAAGTCGATTTGCGAGATACGCAGGCCGAACAACTCTGACGAGCGCATGCCGGTGACCACGGCGACGATCGCGGCATCGCGCATCCAAGGGATGCGCAGTGCGTTGATCATCTTGGCGATCACCTCGGGAGATTCCCACCGAACCCGGACATCAGGCTCTTCGAACCGGTGTAGCTTCGGCACGCGTTCGATCCATCCCCATTCGTGGCACAGATTCAGCATGCGCCGGATCGTGTTGACGTATCGGTTTCGCGTCCCAGCAGAAAGAGGCTTGGCCGGTTTGCCGTTGATGATGCG
>NZ_CAAJGL010000047.1 GCF_900996225.1 Paraburkholderia sp. BCC1884
CATCCGATATATAATCCGCGCTTCGACACCATGCATCGACAGGGGCGCCCATGACCCGCAAGGACAAGGCCGAGCCGGCCGTCCCGAAGCTCGCCGATTTTCTCTGCTTCGCCGTCTACTCGGCGAACCTGGCGTTCGGCAAGGCCTACAAGCCGGTGCTGGACGAGCTGGGGCTCACCTACACGCAGTACATCACGCTGGTGGCGGCCTCCGAGCAGGACGAGCAGACCGTCAGCCAGCTCGGCGAGAAGCTGTTCCTCGAGTCGAACACGCTCACGCCGATCCTGAAGAAGCTCGAGGCGATGGGCTACCTGCAACGGCAGCGCGCCGCGCACGACGAGCGTCAGGTGCTGGTCAGCCTGACCCGCAAGGGCTGGCGGCTGCGCGAGGATCTCGCCAGCGTGAGCTTGGTGGATGCCTGCGGGCTCA
>NZ_CAAJGL010000048.1 GCF_900996225.1 Paraburkholderia sp. BCC1884
GCTGCGGATCTTGGCAAGACGCTGGAACGCCTCGAGCTGCGCCATCACCGTGGCGAGTTCCGACTGCACCTTCGCGATGTCGATATCCGACTTCGCGTTCTGCAGCGTTTCCTCGGCACGACGCTTCGCTTCCTCGGCCTTCGCGGCGTCGAGATCCCGGCCGCGAATCGCGGTGTCGGCGAGCACGGTCACGGCGCCCGGTTGCACTTCGAGAATGCCGCCGGCGACGAACACGAATTCGTCCTGACCGCCTTCCGATTCGATGCGCACCGCGCCCGGACGAATCCGGGTGATGAGCGGCGTGTGGCCGGGCAGAATGCCCAGCTCACCCGACTCGCCCGGCAGCGCGACGAACTTCGCCTGGCCCGAGAAGATTTCCTCTTCCGCGCTGACGACGTCTACTTTAATGGTTGCCATATGGACTCCT
>NZ_CAAJGL010000049.1 GCF_900996225.1 Paraburkholderia sp. BCC1884
TGCGCTTGCCGGTCTCGCGGTCGATCACCACGATGTCGCTGGCGAACAGCTTGGGCATGCCGGTCGAGTAGTAGTCGACGATGAACTTGTCGAGCTGGATCGAGAACGGCAGGTCCTGGGTCAGCGAGCCGTTCGGCTGGTTCAGGATCGCGGTCGAGACATACTGGCCCTCGGGCACCCAGGCATAGCCGCGGAAGGTCGGGTTGGAGGCCGACAGCCGGTGCTCGGGCCCGATCTCGCTGATCGGCGCGCTGGTGTTGACGGGCGACTTGCCGAACAGCCACATCTGGAAATGGATCGGCAGGTTGCTGTCGAGCAGGCCGCCGATGCAAATCACCACGATCGCCAGGTGGGCGGCGATATAACCGTACTTGGTCATCGCGCCGCGCTTGGCGGCGATCAGGGTGGCGCCCTCGAATTCGCG
>NZ_CAAJGL010000050.1 GCF_900996225.1 Paraburkholderia sp. BCC1884
ATTGATATCTTGCGCCGAGGCTTGGACAAGCGATCGGCCTACGGCGCGTTGATTGCCGGGAGCGCGGAAGTCGGCGATGTCTTGTTTGGGCGAACTGCAGATGAAGTTGGCAGAAAATACGATCCGTTTTTTCTGGCCTTGGGCTTGAAGAACAACACCTACAGCGACCCAGAATTTGCCAAAGGGCTGGTACACGGTGTCTGGATCCAGCAATTGATGTGCTACGCACTGGATTGCTCGATCGCATTTGGTTTTGAAGGGCTGATGGCCTACGAAACAGACACGGATACCGGAACTCGCGTGTTCGAGTATTGGACCTATGAATCCCTGTTTCAGGATGTACCGCTTCCAGCTTGGAAGTATTGGCCGCCGGGGCGTAAGTATCCAGCCGATCTTCCCGCATGCCCCGCCAAGAACGAATC
>NZ_CAAJGL010000051.1 GCF_900996225.1 Paraburkholderia sp. BCC1884
GCCAGGCGCCCTTCGCGCGCCTTGGGATTCTGCTGCACGTATTTCTCGAACGAGGCCACGCCGATCGCGCGCTCGTCGGGGCCCATCTGCGAGAGCATCAGGGCGGCCGGCAGGTAGTCGGGCTTCAGTTCCAGCGCCTGCTTCAGCGAGGTGACGGCGGCCGGCTTGTCGTCCACGGCAAGCTGCTGGCGGGCGATCGCCAGGCGCGCCTCGGGGCGGATCAGGTCGTCCTTGAGCAGGTGCTGCAGCACCGTCAGGCCGTCCACGCGGTTCGGGCCGCGCGCGATCAGGGCCTGCAGGGCCAGGATCGCGTCGCCGCGGTTGTCGCCATTGGTGCGGGCCAGCTCGCGGCCCAGCAGCGGCTCGGCGTCGAGCGGCTTGCCGGCCAGCACCAGCAGGGCCGCATCGACCTGGGCCGCGC
>NZ_CAAJGL010000052.1 GCF_900996225.1 Paraburkholderia sp. BCC1884
CTCGGCCTGGTCGACCGGCAGCGGCGGCTCGGTGATCGGGCTGACCACCGACATCTCCGGCCAGACCAACCATGCCGCGGTGATCGGCAATGCCAGCGGCAGCCCGTTCGCGCAGATCAACCAGTGGATCAAGGTGCAGGGCGGCCAGAGCTACACCTTCACGGACTACCTGCCGGCCAGCTCGGGCCAGACCATCTTGCCGGCCTTCTCGGTGCAGACCGACGACGGCAACCAGACCGAATTCGCGGGCGTGCTCAACACCAACAACGGCGTGATCGTGCCGGGTTCGTGGAGCACCGGGAATTCGACGCTGTCGACCAGCAAGGTGGGCAACTGGTGGAAGGTCAGCATGAGCTTCACGGCGCCCTCGGGCTCGTCGAACGCGCACATCTTCCTCGATCCGCGCACCTCGAACGCCTC
>NZ_CAAJGL010000053.1 GCF_900996225.1 Paraburkholderia sp. BCC1884
GCCCGGGCGCGGATAGATCTGCTCGAACTCCTTCTGGGCGATCGATACGATGTTGCCCTGGCGATCGAACAGCATCGCGCGCGAGCTCGTCGTGCCCTGGTCGAGTGCGAGGATGTATTGATCCTGCATCTGTCTCATCTCCATTCGGTACGTAATTGTGATTCGCGCGGCCTTCGCGGCGGGGCGTGCTGCTCTCGATCCCGCGCGGCTTGCGGCCTGCCGCGCGTTTCTACCTTCGGTGCAACTTCTTTGTCTGGTTACCGTTCGGGCCGTCAGTGCGCGACGCGTCGCGCGGCGGGCTCGGCCGCCGGGGCTGCCTCGCCGCCTTGCGCGAACCAGGCGTCGATCGCGGCGGTGACCGTCTCCAGCGTGCCGGGCGCGACATGCAGGCCCAGCTTCGAGCGGCGCCACAGCACGTCG
>NZ_CAAJGL010000054.1 GCF_900996225.1 Paraburkholderia sp. BCC1884
TCCGCTCGGCCGGCGTTTCGATGCCTCGCGCTGCGAGGGCGGACCTTGCGAGGTAAGGCACGCGCAGGATGCGGCCCTGCCGGCGGCTGCCGCGCAGGCCACTGCAGAGCTTGGCAAGGGCGAGGCGGGCGAGCTTGCCGTCGCGCCATTGCCTCGCCGTGATTCGGACCGGGCGAGCGCAAGCGTGGCGACGGCGTCATCGATGTTGCCGGCCGTTGCCTGGTCGGCGCTGGCCGCATCGGGCCGGGCGGCCGCGCCGCTCACCATGCAGCGCATCGCCCTGGCCCCGGCCGCCGAGGGCGGACCCACCTCGCTCGACGCGATCGTCGACGCGCTCTCGGCGGCAGGCCTCGAACGCGGCCGCGCGGGCATCGTCGGCCGCGACCTGGTGGTCGAATACGAGAACCATCGCTACAAC
>NZ_CAAJGL010000055.1 GCF_900996225.1 Paraburkholderia sp. BCC1884
CTAAGGCCCCGAGGGGCTTTGTTGTGCTCGCGATGTTCGATTAGTGCAAACTCGCCGTATCAAACTCGATCGACCTGACTGGCAATCAACCGCTTGGCGGAAGAAACGGTGTTTCCACACACTCTTATATGGACACCGCCCGGTTGCCAAGTTGATTCTGCTGTGATGCCTAACGAGGTATCGGCTGCGGTCTTATATTCGGCTTTACGCAAGCCGAGGCCGCGAGCCCTGATGGAATTCGCCAGGAACGTCCTCATCTGGGTCGCGTGCTTCAGACACAGGAGTGTGTTCAGGTTTGCGTTCCTGCGGTCCGACCTGTTTTGCCATCACATGGAGTCAACCTTAGCAACCTACCAGTTCCTCAACGCTCAACAATTGCCTGTGCTGCTACGCAGGCCTCACACTTATGTGCCCCACTTCGTAAGCACTGTCGTGGGCCAGAATCGCCCATGCAGTTCGCGCCATCTTGTTTGCTAACGCGACTGCTGCCACGTTCGCAGGGCGTCGTTCCCGCAGTCCTTTTAGCCACGCGCTTGGTAGTTTCGCGTGGTACATGACCGAGCGCGCTCCGTGTATCAATAACGTACGCAGATATGGATCCCCGCGCCGCGAAATGGATCCCAGTCGAACTTTGCCACCTGTACCGTTTTGCCGGGGGACCAGACCGAGGAAAGCCGCGAATTCGCGTCCAGACTTGAACGTCTTGGCATCGCCGATTGTTGCGACCAGGGCTGTCGCGGTGAGTCGTCCGACGCCCGGTACCTCTGCTATCGCACGACAGGCTGCTTCCTGTTTCTGCCACGCGCCGATGCGTTTCTCGAGAAGTTCGATATCGGCCTCAATCCCGTCGATGCGTCGCAACTGATCGTGCAAATTCGCGGATATTATTTTGGGTAGCACGTCTCCAAGCTCAACCATACGCTGCCGGATTTCGGCCAGCCCCGCAACTCGACCAGCGCGGAACGACGCGCCGAACTCATACAGCAGCCCCCGGAGCTGATTTACCTGCATGGTCCGGAACTTGACTAGCAATGAACGCATGCGATGCAGACTCAGCATGGCTTGCTGATCCTCCGTCTTGGCTGCAACCGTACGCATTCCTGGCTGCTGTACTGCCGTCCAGATCGCACGAGCGTCCGCAGCGTCGGTCTTGTTTGTTTGAACAAATGGCCGGATAAACTGGGCGTGTAACAGAACCACCTCGTGCCCGAGCGACTGGATCTTGCGCGCCCACCAGTGCGAGCTTCCGCATGCTTCGAGGGCAACGCGACCAGCGGGACGCTGCGCGAGGAACGAAATCAGATCATCCCGGCCAAATCTCCGGTTCACAACCTCTCCAGTGCTGGCGTCAACCCAGTACATCTGGAACACGCGCTTGGCAATGTCGAGTCCATATGTCGTCGCATTCATTTCGGGCCTCCGTTCCACAAGTGGTTGTCTCGAAACTCCACTGTGGCACATTGATGCCGTCCAGTTCTGGAGGCCTCCTTCGCATCAGGCCTTCTTCCCCGGAGGGAGGGCGGTGTCCATCCCATCTGGGTCGCGTGGCGACCGTCACTTCGATCGAAACGAATGCTCTAAGTCTGAAGCTCGCAAGGGGAATTGCACTCCGGTCAGCGTTTCGCACACTTGCCAGAGGCGTCGCGCAGCTTCCGCATTCTGTGCCTTCGGTACAATAGCGGCATGGCCGACACGGTTGCCGCGCATCTCCATCAAACCGGTCGGACCGTAATAGCCACCGTCAGCCACGTCGGGCGACGTCGCCGCATACAGCGTCGGTAATGCGCCCGCGTCATCGCTGTTGAGCAGTGCGCCGATCATATGGCTTGCCGCGGCGCGCACCGCAGTATCCAATGTTGATCGCTCGCCGGCACGGAACAGATTGGTGTTCGCCACACCGGGATGGGCGGCGATCGACATCACACGCGAGCCGCCCGCGCGCAAGCGCCGGTCGAGTTCGAGTGCAAACATCAGATCGGCGAGCTTCGATTGCTGATAGGACTGCATCGGTGAATAGTGTCGTGTGGACTGCAGATCGTCGAAGTTCAGACGTCCCCGTTTGTGGGCGATAGATGCAATCGTCACCACGCGCGGACGCCCAGCCCACATCGCCCTTTCCAGTAGCGGCATCAGCAAGCCTGTCAGGGCAAAATGCTTGAGGACGTTGGTGCCGAATTGAAGTTGAAAACCATCTGCAGTTTCAAGCCTCCTCGGTGGCGCCATCACACCTGCGTTGTTGATAAGGGTATGAAGAGGGCGTAGTTCCGCGAGCTCACGGTGCGCAAACTCCCGTACCGATGCAAGAGACGCAAGATCCAGGACGACCAGTTCGGCGCTGGCGCCGGGCGCCTCGACCCTCAGACGGGCAATCGCTGCTCCTGCGCGACGTGGATCGCGGCATGCCATGATCACATGCGCTCCCTTTCGCGCGAGCCCTAACGTGGCGTGATATCCAATTCCGCTGTTTGCTCCGGTGATCAGAATCCGTTTGCCGTCCAGAGACGAGATGTCTGCCGACTTCCAGGTTTCATTCATATAGGCTCTGCATGGTGAAGTCTTCGTCAGGAAACAAGCGTACGACCGCCACGAGCCGCCCACCCGGCAGACAGCAGGTAAAAACAGATGCAACTCCCGACAGTCGCTACGAATCGGCTTTACCTGAAGCGTTGCGACAACTATATACAAGCTGGAAGGTGAGGCAGCGCCGCACGGCGCAATTCGCTGCGCAAACATTGACGCCGGAAGATGGAGTCCATAAAAGCGATTCGTACACGGGTTTGGCGAAGGCGGGGGGCGAAGCGATTGATGAAGTTACAACGTGTTGCCTACAGGCTTGAGTGAGGTCGTAAGCCGGCTTTGCGAGCGAATCTGACCGATCGGCGAGGGTCGTAGGGCGCGCCGCTGAAAACACAGGCTGACCGACTAGCAGTGCTTTAAATCCTCCGCATGGACTTTAATGGATCGAACCAAGACTGAAAGTCGGTTGCGGATCATCGCCGGTTGACGGTCGATATCATCGATGGTTGCGGACACGGGTTCAGGGTTTGTATCAGTGCCTTGGATGTTGCCGCTGCGAGATTCGTCTACGTGAAACGGCGCGACGTTTGTGAAACTTGCTGCGGCCTCACGTAGCTGCCAAAAGCGGCGCGAAACAATACTGAACGGGTGCTGTACAACCGATGACCACATCTTCGCCTAAGCCTGCTGGGCTTGACAACGATGCACGCGCCGAACTGCTCTGCTACCTAGTGGTTGGGCAACTCATGGCCCACGCACGCACGCACGAATGGCTACGCACAGATCACCTGGTCGAGTCGACACGTATCTGGCTTGCCAGCAACGGCGCGACGGCCAACTGGTCGGAACGGGTGCACTTGGCCTCGCTGTCAGAGAAAGTGGCAATCGACTTTGCAGGGCTGCCTCTTTTTGTCGACACTGCCTTCCTGGCAAAGCTCTTCACGGACGGCTGGCGACTGGACTACCGCTCCCCTGTGGTTCGTGGAATCCACGCGGCCTGCGAGGGCGAGCTAAGGGGGCATGCCTAAAGTATTCTCGGTGCCTGCCGAAAATCAGCCATGGACAACGACGATCACCTGCGCCCGGGTCATCCGCTCTACGAAGAAGCGATGGCCCTCGAAATGACCGTGCGTACTTTGCGTCACGCGCGGGGCAAGAAAAATCCGGAAGATGTGCTCTATGGCTCAGCTGAGTGGGACGTCGTCAGCGAGGAATTTGTACGCGATCTGTATCGTGCCATGGGCGGCGATCCGGATCAGTTGCCTTAAGCGCTGGCTCTGATCCGTCGCTGGTCTCATCTGCGCCGTCGCGTTACGAAGCGCTCACGCACCCGCGGTACGGATAAGGTTTCCCGTGGCGGGAAAGGGGCCAATCAGTGTCGGTTTCTGTCTGCGGTCTGAACGGGAGGCTTATATGGCAGCTTCATCGGACGCTTCGGGACGGTCGCCGCCTCCGATGCTGAAACAAGCTGCTTGAGCGTGACAGCGTTGCCTGGATAGTGAGCCTCGATCCACGTTCTTACGTCCTCATCGCCCATCCAGCCCCTGACAAAACTCGCGGTCAGTGCAAGATAGTAAAGATCGTCGTTGAAGGCCGGCTTCAGGGAACGCCCCGTCAACTGCATACGGACGAGGCCGCTTTCAAGGCCGGACAACAGCCTGACGCGCTCAGAGTCGGACTGCCGGCCGCGCGGATCGTCCGCACGCTGCGATGCTGGTGTGGCCGCTAGTAGCGCGCGAGCAAAATCGCCGCTGCAGTTGTTTTGCCTGACCATCACCTGGGCCACGCTTGATTGCCGTGATGAAGCCATTCGGATAAGAGCAGCCACCGTGCGCTCAGGCAGGCGGAATCCAGCCAGTTGTCTGAGTGCCTCCGCGCACACGCCGGCCGGTACGACTTGCCCAACGGACGACTCTACTGCGCGGGCCACGAATCTTGCAAGGCGTGGTTTAGTCACGAAATCCATCCCCCAAGACGATCGCGAAGCTGTCGCGGCATTGTGAGGAACCCCTGACGTCTCAGCAGCGCCACGAACGCCTGATCAGACATGAGTTCGCGAAGCACGCTTTCCATGATGCACATCTCCGCGTGGACGGCTTCCATCTGTATTATGACGGCCTGTTGCCGCGCACGTTCGAGCATGAGAACTTTCCGCGCTGTGGCTTCGGGCGTGCATTTCCGGTTTGCGGGATAAGGGTCGCCGCAAACCGGCGCCGGAATCTGGCTACTGGCGGGAGCGACCTGCTGCTCTGAGCTGACTGGGTTCGCCTTTGCCATAGAGTCTACCTCGAGACCGGATTGAAACCCGGGGCAAACGCTTCGAGTGAAACGATGTCCGCCAGTGCGACCAGAGCTTTCAGGTCAGAATGCCGATAGGGTTCAAAATGCGATTGACCGTGTCGGAACACCACGGTGTATTCCCCGGCGCGGAGACTGCCGCGCGGCAGGACGTGGAAATCAAGTAACTCCGTACCGGCCCGTTCAATACGCCCAAAAACCAGAAAATCAATCGCAAAGCAGTCGGGCCAGCGGGCCGTCCAGTACGGTAAATGTCCCTGGATCAGCCACGGCCGGCGCACGACCAGTTGAATTCGTAACGCGTCATCGACGCACAGCATAGTGGTATGCTTTTCATAGCAAACGTCGTGTCCGAGCTCGCGCAGCATTGCAGTGGCGCTCTCCGCAACGCGTCGCTCCATATCTCGCTCGACAACCCGGTTTTCTGAGCGCTCAGGATCCAGGTTCGGGGCGTAGCCCACAACCTTGTACGCTGCGTTGAGACTGCCGAACTCGTGCGCAACCTGCTCCGCCGATGGGGCGCTCCTGTAATGCTTGAGTAACCTCTGATTGATCTTGCCTGTGCGGCTGATGACCTTGCGCATGCCGTCAATGATCTCGTCGCGCGTTGGTCTTCGCCGGACACCCGCCAGTTTGCTCCGAACGGCTGCAAAGATCGTCTTGTCGACCACAGGGGGAAATGCGTCTGGCACCTTTATCCATTCGTCCTCCGGGAGCTGCTGCCATGGGCTATCGAGCTTCGACGTCGTGCGGCTGTACACGTTGGTGCCGATGTACTTCTCGTTGTGCAGGATCTGCATGACGTTCCTGCCTTTCCAGGCGCGCCCAACGCCATTGACGATCCCAAAGTCGTTTAACCGCCTCGCAATGCCGGCTGCTGTGACCGGTTGCGTCGCATACCACTCGAACATCTTGCGGACCATTGCCGCTTCGCCCGAAGTATCCGGAACGACAATCACGCGGTCGGTCTGTACATTCTTGTACTCGTGGCTGCCAAGCGGCTGCCGGATATTCCCGCGAGCATCGACCAGCATGCGACGCAGGCCATACCCCGCGGGCCCCGCGGTATGAAATCCCCGCTGGGCGTTGAGACAGTGACCCAGAAAGATCTTGCGCGACATCTCGCGACTGAATTCTCCAGCCATCGCCCGCTTCATCGCTTTCAGTACCGATGAGAGGGGAGTGCCGTCGTTCTCGAAGGGTTCAGCGACATAGATAATGCGCACACCGGCGCGCCGACACGTGTTTTCGTAAAAAGCGCTCTCATCGACATCCTGAAACCGTCCCCAGCGGCTGACGTCATACACCAGTACGCTGGAAAACCGTCGTGCCGGATCCTCCACATCGAGCAGGAGCCTGATCAATGCTGGCCTGTCGCGCAACGTGAGGCCGCTGATGCCCGCATCTTCGTAGTCCCGCACAATGCGAATATTGTTCGCGACCGCATAGCGCGCAATCGCTTCACGCTGGAAGAGCGGAGAATATTCCTGATGATCGGTGGACATGCGGATGTACTGCGCCGCCCTTGGCGGCCCAGCGAGGTGAACACCAGGCTTCCGGGAGGAGGACATGGCAGCTCGACTAACGGTACCCTTCAGTGCTAGCCGTATTCCTCACGAAGTCAAGGCGGGCGACGGCCGTTTTTGCTGAAATAGGGCGACAGATTGCGTCGCGCCTGCCAACAGTCGGGCATCACCGTGGAATCACTTCGACGTCGCGCGTCCAGTCAAAATGATTAGTAATTCGCAAGGCTGCGAACGGTTATATTCCGCCTGCGACCTTGCGCTCCGTCCCCGAAAGCAGTCAAGGGGCCGTTGCGCTCATCGATCAGACCTTGAGCTGCCGACATAGCTCCTTCACATGCTGGCTAAAGCGGGCTATTGGACTGGCATACGCGTCGGGACGGTGTACGTGCCATCCATGACAGAATCGTCAGGCGATAATGAGCATGTTAAGGCGCCAATTCTCTCAGTGGCAGCAGCCGTTTCACTGCTAAGGCCCGCGTGCGCATTGGGAAGCTGCTTACCGAGGTTTGAGGACTGGAGTGCGGTCGGCGGTTTCATCTTTCCCAAATCAGCCCACGTCCCGACGCCCCTCGCGCTCTCGCTCTTTGAGTCAAACATTCCCCTATGCTTCTCAATTGTCTCGCGTTTCTCACAAGGAAAGTTCCATGCTAAAAATCCATCACCTCGGCCACTCACAATCGGAAAGGATTGTCTGGCTTTGTGAAGAACTCGGCGTTCCGTATGAGCTCGAGAAATATACGCGCGACGCGGTCACGCGACTGTCGCCCCCGGAACTGAAAGCGCTGCATCCGCTCGGCGCTGCGCCGCTCATCGAAGTCGACGGAGTCCTGCTCGCCGAATCAGCCGCCATCGTCGAATTCATCCTCGCCCGATATGGTCATGGCCGTTTGCAATATGGGTTGAACCATCCGGAGTTTGCTTCCTATCTCTACTGGTTCCACTTTGCCAACGGGAATCTCCAGCCCGTGATGGGTCGATCGATGATTGTGGGACGCTGCGGATTAGCGCCGGATGATCCGGTTCAGACGTCAGTCCAGGTGCGTTTGGACAAGGTGCTCGCGCTGATCGAAGAGCGGTTGACGCAGAACGACTATCTGGCAGGGAGCGAATTTACGGCAGCCGACATCATGAGCGTATTCTCGCTGACAACAATGCGCCTGTTCCATCCAGTCGATCTCAAGCCGTATCCCAGCATACTTGCCTATCTGCAGCGGATCGGAGGGCGGTCCGCTTATCAGCAGGCGATGGCGAAAGGAGATCCGGACTTGACTCCGATGTTGGCGTAACCCTGGTCGATACCGACTCGACGCGGCTTCGCGAGCAAAGCAATGCCGGCCGCGATGATCGACTGGCAAACTTCCGCGCTCGGCCACGAACGGACCTTGACACATGCATTTTCGCGGACGTTCGGACGTCGGCTTCGCCCCGGGCAACGGACCTTCATGATCCGACTAGTTTGTTGGGTGGTCGGCCATGCCGCGACTTGAGGAGCGTTACTTTTGTGCACGTCTGAACTGGGGACCGGGAAAACGACTCGGCTTCGGTGAAAAAGACAGGTTGCTTGCTCGGATATGACAAGGTTTTGGGAAAAGAGGCCCGCGACCGCCGTCAGGACGGACGTCCCGTTGCCTGGACGAATCATTGATCGTCAGGGCGCCGTTGAAAGGTGTCACCGATACCGAGGCCATGGCCCGGTTGCAGATCGAATCCCACCGCTTTAAGGAAGGCCTGTGTTTTTCTGACCATCGCCATCGTTGTTCCTCGTGTGGAAGTCTGGCCGGAGATGCCGCAATCAAGTCGTCCGCGTCACCGGGGCTCCGTCGCCGATCGGTATGCGGTCGGTCTCGTGTCGCCGGCATTCGGCGAGGGCTGCCTGTTCAGGCTCCGTGCGCCGTTGTTCGGCATAGCGGCGCTTACGGCATGGTAGATGGGCATTGAGACGAAAGGGCTTGCGCTCGAAACGCTCCTGTCCCGGGCGCAACTGGAGGCGACCGGACTTCCCGTGACCATCGGCGCCGTCCGCTGTATTGACGCTTACGCGGCCATCACGTGACGAGCGCGGCGACTCAGGTCAATTGCCAGGCTGGCCGCCTTCGCGGGGCGGTCCCGCTTGCTGTCGCTGCGCGTGCACCACGCGATCACGCTCAGCTTGCGCGGCGCTCGTCGCATCGGCCGGGTCATCACGCTGCCGCATCAGCCAGTAGACGCTCCCCAGTGCCACCAACGCAAATGCAAGCGCCGCGATCTGGGCGGGCGCACTTGCCGGATCGAGAATGATGAATTTCCGGGCGATAGCCAGCAGCGCAACAAGAAGCACCGTTTTGACCTGCACGATGTGATCGCGCCGCGCCATCACGCGTGTAATCGAATGTTTGAATTCCATAGCGATCAGCAGCGTCATGACCATGCCAAAGACGGTCTGATACACCGCGTGATCCAGCGGGTTCAGCGCATCCGAAACCAGCAATGAAATCACCGCGCGAATCAATTGCCAAAGTGACACGAGGATGATGATAGAAATCACCACACTCAGCACATGCGCGACAAGCTGCTCGAATCGTTCATAAAAGGTGAGCATGTCCCACTGCAGACGCAACGCATCGAGGTCCTTGCGCAGCCAGCTTTTCTTACTTTCCATGATTTGACTCCCGGACGGCCGTCGCTGCGCCGCGAACGCACCGAGCGCGTATGGATCGCACATGCATCGTGCACGGTTCATTCGACGGTCGACTAACGCACATGCTACGGTCCTTCGCGTTTGCGCGGCTTCTTTGCGGATAGCTGCCCAAAGCGGAACTGATATATCCAGTTATTGATAACAGAGGTTGAACTATCTTGCGCTTGTAATACAGTTCCTGTCATGTATTCGAAGAGGTACTCGGCCTGAAGCAGCAGGTTCATTCACTGTACCCCAACGAGCGCAATATGGAATTGCGCGATTTTGGCGGCGCCACAGGGATCGCATCACAGGATGCGCCGACCGGTCATCAACCGCTCATACGAGCTATAGCTTTGCGGCGCGCCGTCCCTCGATGCAGTCCGCAGAAGCGACGGATTATCCTAACATCAACGGATTAGCGACTAGACTTAAAGCATTGCTGGCGCATGCTCACGCAAGAGAAACGTATGCGCCATTAAGGCACGATCCGGACACGCGACCGAGGGAGGGAGACCGATGCCGAAGACCATTCGAACCGCTGAGCAGATTCACAACGAACTGCAGAACCACATGGCGAAACTCGCCGCTGACGTGCCGGGAGCTTCGCGCGTGCGCATACCGCTACCAGAGCGGCACCCGCCCGACGCATCCGGCCGCAACTGGAACGTAGTGCCGCTCAATGACCTCGGCGCAGATTACGCACATCATGTCCAGAAGGTAATCGAAGACATGCGCACCGAGTTCGTGCTTCCAGATTGACGCCTTAATACGAAAGCGGAGCGGCTCATGCGAACGCACGTGTTTGAACATCGAGGCCACGAGATCGTGGTACAGCCGGAGCAGAACGCATACGGCGCGTGGCAGGCGAAGGTGAGCGTGCGCCATGCCGATAGCCCCGTAGCCGAATTCCGTCCGGAGACGATTCAGCCGGAATGGCTTACGCAGGAGGAGGCAGTGCGCGACGGCATCGAGTGGGGCACGCGTTTTGTCGATCACAAACTGGAAGAGTCGCACGACCCAATGTGATGGAACCATGAGCGGAAAGCGAATATACCCAGCAGTATCGCGAAAGACGCCCCCTACAATGCGCTTGCGGTGCACGAATACGGCCGACAGCCGTTATCTCGGCGCGGCCGCCTACTTGTGAAGCGCGTGAAACGAAAGAAACTCCCACATCCTCAAAGGCGGATAGCATGTTCATGGTCAGGATCTATGGGCCCATGCGCAGCGCAAACGGCTACGCGATACGGGACTTTCTGCATCGCAGCGACATACCGTTCGAATGGATCGAACTGCGCAGCGATAAAGAAGCGGAGGAACTGGCGCACGTGCAGCATCTTTCCGATTCGCGCTTGCCGGTCTGCGTCTTCCACGACGGCACGCGGCTCGAATGTCCCACCATCCAGCAAATCACCGAGAAGCTCGGTTGGTTTGCGAGTCCATCCCGTGAGGCCTACGATCTCGCGATTTACGGCGCGGGACCGGCGGGATTGAGCGCGGCGGTATACGGTGCATCGGAGGGACTGCATACCGTCCTGGTGGAGCGTTGGGCACTGGGCGGCCAGGCAGGCAGCAGTTCGAGAATCGAGAACTACCTGGGCTTTCCACAGGGCGTGAGCGGGGCGGAGCTCGCTGAACTGGCACGCGTCCAGGCCATCAAGTTCGGCGCCGAAATCCTGCTGGCGCGCGCCGGCGTGCACGCGGAGTTTCCGCCAGGCCGTGGCATCGTGTATCTCGAAGACGGCACACGTATCACGGCGCGCACGTCTATCTGCGCGACCGGCGTGGCATATCGCACGCTAGGCCTGATGGGTGAAGAGCGCTATCTCGGCGCGGGCCTTTATTACGGCGCCGGCGCGAGTGAGGCTGAGCTGATCCATGACGAAGACGTATATGTGGTGGGCGGCGGCAATTCGGCGGGACAGGCCGCCATGCATTTTTCGCAGACCGCCAAGCGCGTCTATATTCTCGTGCGTGACGCATCGCTTAAGAACACGCTGTCCCACTACCTGCTGGATCGCATCACGTCGACGCCGAACATTGAAGTGTGCACGTGCACCGAAGTTACCGCGCTTGCAGGCAGTGACGTATTGCAGGAGATCACGCTGACCGATGTGCGCACCGGCCGGCAAAGCACGGCAAAGACTAATTGGCTATTCGTCTGCATTGGTGGCGTGCCGCAGACCGAATGGGCGCAGGACGTCGGCATTGTCCGCGATGAAGGCGGCTATCTCGTGACCGGTCCCGACCTGCAGGAATATCGGGCGAACCTGAACTGGCCGCTCGAACGCGCGCCGCTGCATCTGGAAACATGTGTGCCCGGCGTATTCGCGGCAGGCGACGTGCGTCACGCGTCGATCAAGCGCGTGGCGTCGGCGGTCGGCGAGGGAGCGATGGCTGTGGCGCTGGTGCATCGCTATCTGAATAGCGCCTAAGCGTAAGCACAACCTTGGTGCGCACGTCTGTGCGCACCTGCCCGAGGAGTACGATCATGACCCCTGGTTGCATGCACCTGGGCGAGGCCCGCATTCTCCACACGTCCGTCGACTATTGCGAGGAGTGCGTGAGGCTTGGCCAGCCGTGGGTACATTTGAGGCTTTGTCTTTCGTGCGGACACGTCGGCTGTTGCGATTCATCGCCCAACCGGCATGCAAGCAGGCATTTTCACGCGACCGGCCATCCGCTGGTACGTTCAATCGAACCCGGCGAAACGTGGATCTGGTGCTATCGCGACGAGATCATCGCAGGTGAACTCGAATCGTAACGCCGACGCCGCCCGCACGTGCGAGCGGCGTCGCGTTCCTGAGCATGCCAGAGTCACGCATGCGCCGGTGCCGGCTTCGACGCCTCACTGGGCGCTTCTGTGGGAGTGGCTCCTTTCTGCACACGCACAGCGTGCGTACCCGAGTCGTAGACCATTGTGACCTTGTCGCCGTCGCGCACGTCGCCTCGCAACAGCGCATCGGCGAGTTGCGATTCCACTTCAAGACGGATCTTGCGCTTAAGCATCCGCGCGCCGAATTCGGGGTCATAGCCGATCTGCGCAAGGTGATCGCGCAAGCCATCGTCGAATGACAGATCGATGCCCTGGGCCAACGCCGTGCGTCGTACGCGCGCAAGCTGCAGATCGACGATGCTGCGAATCTGCTCCTTGCCGAGCGCATGAAACACAACCACTTCGTCGACGCGATTGAGAAACTCCGGCCTGAAATGATGCCGCAGGATTTGCATCAACCGGTCGCGCAGCTCCGAATAGTCGAGTTGCTTCGAGTCGGCCTTCATATTGTCCTGGATCAACTGTGAGCCGACGTTGCTGGTCGCGATGATGATCGTGTTGGTGAAATCGACCAGACGTCCTTTGCCGTCGGTGAGCCGCCCTTCGTCGAACAGTTGCAGCAGGAGGTTGTGCACCTCCGAGTTCGCCTTTTCGATTTCGTCGAGCAGCACCACGCAATATGGCCTGCGCCGCACGCGCTCGGTGAGTTGCCCGCCTTCCTCGTAGCCGACATATCCGGGTGGCGCGCCAACTAGCCGTGCCACCGTGTGGCGCTCGGAATACTCGCTCATGTCGATACGCACTAGCGCGCTCTCGTCACCGAACACCGATGCGGCAAGCGCCTTCGCGAGTTCGGTTTTGCCCACGCCTGTGGGCCCAAGAAAGAGGAAGCTCGCTGTCGGCTTGCCGGCCTCGGTCAAACCGGCGCGCGAAAGCCGCACTGCTTTGGCGACCGCGGAGATGGCTTCATCCTGGCCGACCACGCGCTCCTTCAGGCGGTCTTCCAGTCGCAACAGCTTTTCACGGTCCTCAGCCGTGAGTTCAGATAACGGTACGCCCGTGAGCGACGAAACGATCTGCGCAATGTCTTCCGCCGTCACTTCCTGCGAACTGGTGCCGCGTTCCTTCTTCCATGATTCAGTGGCTTGATGCAGGCGTTTTTGTTCCGCGACGAGCTGTTCTTCCAGTTCCTTGGCTTTATCGAATTCCTTGGCAGCGCTGGCCGCGTCCTGTTCCTGCTTGATGCGGCGGATGCTCGCCTCCACATCGTGCAATGGCTGCGGACGCGAATTCGACGAAATGCGCACGCGGGCGGCGGCCTGGTCGAGCAAATCGATTGCCTTGTCTGGTAAAAAGCGTGCGGCAATGTAGCGGTCCGAGAGCTTTGCCGCGGCAGCGATCGCCTCTTCGGTGATTTTCACCTTGTGATGCGCTTCGAGCCGGTCGCGCAGGCCACGCAGAATCTCGATCGTTTCCTCGACGCTAGGCTCAGGCACAATGACGGGCTGAAAGCGCCGCTCCAATGCCGAGTCCTTTTCAATGTACTTCTGGTATTCATTCAACGTGGTCGCACCCACGAGGTGCAGCTCACCGCGAGCGAGCGCGGGCTTGAAGACATTGCCGATATCGAGGCCGCCTTCGCCGCCGCCCTTGCCGGCGCCGACAATCGTATGCAGTTCGTCGATAAAGACAACCAGACGGTCCTGGTTCTGGACGATCTCATCCAGCACCTTCTTGACGCGCTCCTCGAACTCGCCACGATACTTCGCGCCTGCCACGACGCTATTGATATTCAGTTCGACCACGCGCTTGCCGCGTAGCACTTCGGGCACCTGGTCCTGAGCAATGCGTTGGGCGAGGCCTTCCACGATAGCGGTCTTACCCACACCGGGCTCGCCGATCAGCACCGGATTGTTTTTGCGCCGCCGCGCGAGCACTTCAATTGTGGTTTCGATTTCCTTGTCACGGCCGATTACCGGATCGAGCTTGCCTTGACGCGCAAGCGCGCTGAGATCGCGCGCGTACTTGTCGAGCGTGGGCGTGGTGGAGCGGTCTTCCATCTTGCCGTCTTCGGCGCCCTTGCCGACCACCTTGACTGCTTTTTGCCGCAGCGATGGCGACGACAGCCCGAGCTTCCGCAGCAATTCACCTGCAAAGCCGTCTTCTTCCTCCACGAGTCCAATCAGAATGTGTTCTGGTCCGACATAGCTGTGACCCAGTTCCAGTGACGACTTCAACGCATTTTCCAGCGTACTTTTAGCGCGTGGCGACACACCGATCTGCTCGTTGTCGCCCGGCTCCTTGCGGGTGCCGCGCGGCGCGGTCTGGTCGATGGTCTTCTTGATCTCTTCGGCATCAAGCTTGAATTCGCGCAGGATTTCCTGCACCACATTGTTATCGGCGAGCGCCAGCAACAGGTGTTCCGTATCGACTTCGTTCTTGCCATATTCGACCGCTGCTTGCGCCGCGGCTTGCAGGCGGTCCAGACCGCTCTGGCTCAGGTACGTCTGCAGGTCCACCGCTTCACGCGCCCGGCGATGCCGGCGTGTCCGGCCGCCTGGGTGCACGCCCGCTGAATCGCCCATTTGCCCGCTACCGGCGCCTGTGCCCTGATCCGCTCCGCCGGATTGTCCGGGCGCGCGTCCGATGCGTGACCGGCTACTGCGGCCGCCTTCCATCTGTGGCCACATGTCGTCGAACAGACTGTCGAAAAGTCCGCCGTGAAAGAGTGACTCTAGCGGCGACAGGCGGCTCTGATTGCGCGCCATGAACTCCATGTAGTGCTCATCGCACAGCATCAGCTGACGGCGCTGACCGTTTTCGGTGATCGTGATCTGCGAGGTTGCGGGCTTTCCACAAACACTGCACTCGGCCATGATGATCTCCTTTCGTCCGTGAGGGCATCGCTTCCCGGGCGGGTAATGGGTGTGTGGAAAACATCTGTTCCGCTGCTTATTCCGGTGCCGCCTTGTTTGCGCGCTGGGCTCGCGCTGCACTCGAAACGAGGTAATCCAGTGGACGGCACGTCGACCGATCCGCTGTTCGCGCGGCACCCAGTTCCTCTAGCCGTGCGCAGGAACGCCTTGGCCTGCTCGAGGCAGCACCCCCGTGTCACCACGCGTTGGGCAACTGGTTCAGTGCGGTTTGTGTTATTTGATCTCGATGCGCCGCTTCGCTGCCGGTTCCCCGGCCGCTTTGGGGACGCGCAGCGTCAGCACGCCGTTTTCAAATCTGGCCTCTGCCCGATCGAGATCGACGCCCGCGGGCAGGGGGACCGCACGCTGAAAGTGTCCAAACGATCGCTCGACCCGATAGCATCCCTGTTCTTCGCTCGTCGATTCGACGCGCTTTTCGCCGCTGATGATCAGCATGTCTTCAATCACTTCGAGCTCGACGTCGTCGCGGGTCATGCCCGGCAATTCGGCGACAATGCGCAGTGCGTCGCCTTCGTCGGTAACGTCGATCCGCGGTTGAAACTCGCTGGCACTGAAGTCGCCGAACCAGCTCCCGAGCGGTCCACGACCGCCGAACGGATCACGGATCAATTCGGCAAACAGATGAATCGGATCGGGCAGCGGCCAGCTGGCAGGCGCAAGTGCTACCGGCGCAGCAGCGGTTGCCGTCGGTGCCCCGTTACCCGTTTGCGTGCCGCCAGTTTGTTGCCCATTTTGCAGCGCGCTTTGCTGACTGGTGCGCGGCGCAGCGGCGTGGCCCGATGCGTTTTTTTGCGCTGGGTGCGAGCGCAAAAACCGGAACGGATTCCATTTGTCGAGATCGAGAGGCATGTGATTCTCCTTACGTGAGGTACGCCAGTGCCAGACTTGAGGCTGAACCACTGGAGATGACGGGCAGTCCATCCGACCTCCGGATGCGAAGGGCGCGGCCGGCGCGCATCGTCCGCGGGCCCCACGAATGCGGACGCGGGGCTGGCCGCGGGCTTGACCTTGTGACCCACAAGCGCCTGTGAGCACTGCATTTACGGATGCAATGGCGCGTGTGGCTCGACGGTCAGGCCGTCAGGGTGCCAGGCACGCGCGGTGATGCCGAGTACGAACAGCAGCGCGCCCGTGAACAACGCATACACGCCGATCAGCCAGACGAGCGCTAATGCGCCCGCGCCCGGAAAGAGCAGCACGAGGATGCCGAACAGCACGGATAGCACTCCCGTTAGCATCAGCATCCACGCATTGCGCAGGCGCCTATGCAGCCGCGTTGCTGCGATCAGATCGAATATGCCGGTGACAATCGCGTTTGCGCCGATGACGGCGACCAGCACGAGCGCGGTAATGCCCGGCACCAACGCGGCTATCACACCGGCGCCGATGCTGCAGATGCCGAGCAGCAAGGGCACCCACCAGCCGCCGTGCACCGCGCGGTAGCGGATGGCCGCGACAATCGCGACAATGCCGCTGACGATTGCATAGGCGCTAAAGAGAGTGATGAGCAGTAGCAGAGTGAGACCGGGCCAGAATAGCGCCAGAGTGCCGAATAGCAGCGCTACCGTGCCACGCAGAATGAGCATCCACCAAGCGCGTCCAAGCAGTTCATCCATGTGGGACTCCACGCTGTACCGTCAGGTGATGAACTTCATTTTAGGCTCCGCGTATCTGCATTTCTTTCGCGTTTCTGCCGTGCGTTTCGCAATTCTGCCTTCATTCATTAGGCATGCTGAATGGCATCGAGATTGGCATCCCGGATGCATCACAATAAGCCGCTCCGTCTCCGCATTTTTATAGCGGCTTGCCGTGAGGCGTTCTAACATGAACTTATGCCGCGCACGGTCTGACATTAGCGTGATCATTGTCGGCCCGCTGTCGCACCGCCAACACCATCACGAAGGGGATGTGATGAAAACGAATCTGCTTGTATGGCTGCTCGCGTCGTCGCTCGGACTCCCGCTAGACGCGCACGCCCAGGTGGCCGGCGCCCAGCCGCTTGGAGTCAGCATAGAAGAGTCGGCCGCGATCGTGGCAGGCTGGAGCGTGAGAAAGTCGGTCATGGACAAGTCCGTCTTCAACGAGAAGGGTGAGCGCGTCGGCGTCATTCATGACATTATCGTGGCACCGGACCGGTCGGTGTCGTTTGCAATCGTCGCCGCAAACCAGTTTCTGGGGGTGTCGCATCACGACGTGGCCATTCCGATCGAGCAGCTCGATTTCAAGAATGGCAAACTGGTGCTTGCCGGTGCGACGAAAGATGCGATCAAGGCGCTGCCCGAGTTTCAATACGCGAAGGTACGCGCGACACCTATGGCAAGGTCCGACTACGGCGGGCATCACTGACATAGGTCTCGCATCGTCCGTGATCGATGCATTTGGCGCGCGGCACATTCGTTCCATGGGAAGTACGCCGATGAGTGCGCCGCCGCGTGACTATTCGTCGTGCCGCATGATCGCCGCCTGCTCTTCAGGCGACTTTCCTAACCAGCGCCGGTGTAACGCACGTTCAATGCTGCCGCCCACCGAGAGCAGCAGCAGGAGCAGGGTGGTGGCAATACCCGCAATCTGCCATGCGCCGATGCCGCACACAATGCCGAGCGCGGCGGTGACCCAGATCGAAGCCGCAGTCGTCAAGCCGCTGATCCTGCCGGTGGCGCGGTTCTGCAGGATCACCCCGGCGCCGAGAAAGCCGATGCCTGTAATGACGCCTTGAATCGAACGGCCGGCGTCGCTGCCGTCGGTGAAACCATGTAGTTCGAAGGACATGCCGGCCATCGTGACGAGACAGGAGCCAAGCGCGACGAGGCCTAGTGTCTTGACGCCGGTTGGCTTGCCATGCAGGTTTCGATCGAGCCCGACGATACAACCCACCAGCACTGCTGCGCCCATGCGCAAGATCGCCTCAAGCAATTGCACGTGTGAAATCATCGGAACCCCCGCTAAGGTTTCCTGGTAACGTCGCGCTCGGCGAGTGCCTGGCTACCCACTACAGTCTAGCGTCGAGGGGAGAAAACTGATTGAGCGTCAAACGCCACTCAGGAAACCCTTTAGCCTGAAAGCCGCAGCTATCCTCTGACGATCGAACCGATCGGTCGCCGTCGCAGCGGCGTAGATGCGGTGATGCGGTGATACGGTGATACGGTGATGCGCGCGCAGATGTAGCGCAGCAACTCGCGCCAGCGGTCGAGCTTCGCGAACTAGTCCGTAAAGCGTGCGACGTTAATACCGCGGGCTTTGATAGTAAGCTGATGCAGCAAAAGCTCAATTGACCCGAAGGGGTGACTGCCTCGTCGAGCACGATTTTCAGTATCAGTACACTTCAACTACTTATGAGAAGCCGATGGCGAGGATGTTCCCGGAGCAACTTATCTAACGTGCGTGCAGCTCCTGAAGCGCGAAAGGCATCGCACGCCAAGTTCGATCGATATTCCCAGATCGCGGGCGCCTGTGCGGTGCGCATGACATGCCGGGTCGCGAACCTGACCGCGTCGAACGCTGCGGGATACCCGGCGAAGCGTCAGCTTGCAGAATGCCTTCAGGGGGGCGATGGACTGCTTTGCTTCTGCCCATATTACGAATCCGCCTTAAGCAGCCTTGAATTCGACGTAAGCTTAGCTATGCGACGAACAAGGAGGCGACTGCTGCTTATCATGAAGCAAGCAACAAGATCGACCCCGGATCACGGGTTACGCTGCCAACCGATGAATATCGCTTTCACCAATGGCTGGCTGAATTCGGAGCAGGAATTTCGGCTCGTTATGCCGACGGGTAGCACAGTTGTGCACGCTGCGGGCTGCGACGATCTCGGAATGAGTCACTCCATCCAGGTAAATGCACCATTTGTCGCAGTTATTCCTGGGGGGGCGCAGTTGGCCACGACCACTGAAAACGATCGCAATGGATGGGTTATCGCACTCAAACCGGGCGTACTTGGGCAAGTCTCGAAAGAAGCGTTTGGCGCGGTCCCGAAATGGTCCAAGTCCTGGGATCCGTTCCTGCGCGAGGCCGCCGATACATTGGGTGCCTTGCACAATGCGGATCTCATCGACGCTGCCTGCGCCGACGCTTTTGCCGATGTCATCTCGGTGCACATCGCTCTTCGCTACGGGCACTGTGCGGACGCGGTCGAGCCGGACATGCCTCTTACGCGTCAAATGCTGACTCGTATTCAAGTCTTTGTTCATGAGAACATTGCCGAAACTATTCTGGTCGAGCAACTCGCAGTTCTGGTGCACATGAGTACATCAAACTTTGCACGCGTTTTCAAAACGGCGACAGGTAACCCGCCCCATCTGTACGTAACACTCGAACGAGTGAAATTTGCCAGGACGATGTTGTGCGAGGAGACCATTCCCCTGGTTGACGTTGGCGCGCGCGCGGGGTTTCAGACTCAGCAGCATTTCACCGACGTGTTTCATCGATATACCGGTGTGACGCCGCGCGCATTCCGACTTGCTCACCGGAACGTCGGCAGCTGATTCATTTGGCGAAGTTGCGAGCAAAATGACCGCGGGGACTTCCGCCCTCGCGATTAAACAGAGCGACAAAAGTTTCTCGAAGTAGATACGGCCTCCGGGAGTTGATCAGAACAATAATTTCGACACGTTGACCTGGCTCCGTTTGACGAACCCCGTAGCTGGGGGAATTATGCAGGTTCGCTTTGCCGAGCCGCGAACCTGTCAGTAATCAATTGTGATCGGGTTGTCGACCCTCATCACACCGGGGGGCAAGCCATGCGACCCGCTCGGCCTCCTCGCGCTCGGCCCATGAGCGGACCGTGCCGCGCAGGATGACCTTGTTGCCTTCGGCCACCACCGTGATGTGCTGGGCGTCGACTTCCGCGTTGCGCTTGAACGCGTCTTCGATCTTGCGCTTGAGATCCTCGGGCTTGACCTTCGGCTTGATCTCAAGCTCGTTCGTCAGACCGGTTACGCCGCTCGCCCGCAGCGCCGTGTCGGCCTCGCGGCCACTCTGGTAGTCCCATTCGACCTCCCCCTTCAGCGTCACGTGTCCGTCCCTGATGACCGCCTTGATGGTGTCCGCCGCATAAGGCAGGTCGGCCTTCAGTTGGGCAATGATCTCGCGCACGATCTCCGGATCGGGCGGCTTGTTGATCAGAGGCAACCGCACCCCCACATCGTTTGCCACCCCCCTCACGCCGCGCACACGCGTCGCGTCCTCTTCGGCCTTTCGCCTTTGCCGAAAGCTGCGCGCGAAACCGGACAGTGTGACCGCACCGTCCTTCACCGCAACTCCGATATCTGATGGATCGATGTCCGGATCCCACTTCAGTTCGTACTCCACTTCTCGCTTGATGTCCTCGTCGGTTCTCATCGCCGCTCCTCGTCGGTTTGTTGATGGACTGACGCACGCACGCGGGCTACGCCCAGCGCCACAGAAATCAGTCCACGGTAGGGCAACGATAGGGTGCACCGGGCGGATTCTCTTCCATACGTCCGCGCGGATTTTGCGGAATGCTGCCGTCCGTTCACATCCGAACGCCGCGCAGCAGAAGCGCAGAGATCCGGCACGTCTTGCAGGAATGAGGAATAAGTGCAACCGGCGAGACCCGTGGGACGGTCTGCAGGCCACGCTGCATGCGACGCGCGGTTGCTGCGCGCTAAGTCCGAGGAGTTTCGTCGTGGCTCCGGGGACTTCTCACTTGGGATGCGACTGCTTGCACTCCGTTTCGAACCAATGATCGACCAGGCGTTGCGCCGCGTGTAGATTCGCTGGGTAGTGTGGGTCGTCGTGCCATGGTGATGGGTTGTACCCCGCTTTCCTCAGGGCCGAAAGCTCGCTTTGGTTTTGCGATTTCGTCCGAGGCGCGTTGTTTCTAATCGCGGCCAGGTCAATGCACTGCATTGGGCTCAGATGTGGCCCGCTTTGTGGCATGCCGGCGGCGGCATACCCAGTCAGCAGGAGCGCCAACACAACTCGCATCGAGCCGTTTCTCGTGAGGTTTGCCATAGCGCATCTCCACGCGTCCGATTGGCGCAACGCAAGCGGTGCGATGCCGCCGGCGCGCGTGACTTCCGCGTTTATTTTGCATTAGTTCAGTCGCCGGAAGAAGGCCACTGCACAAAGAGAAGAAAGTCAGGTGCCAGCGCCTCGAATGACCATCGCACTTTCAAAAGCAGTCTTTGGCCGCGGCCGTGGCCGCGTGACCGTTGAGGGTCGATCTGAGCCAAAACGCATCAGGCAGTACGCGGCCATGAGCCGCCGGTCGAGGTCGCCATCCAATTTGAATAGCCAAGGTCTCGTCCGCCCCCGCTCAATGGCCGGTTTCTGGTGAGCATATTGCCGGTGGCACCGCCTCAACCCGGCCAGGAGCGGCCGGTCGACGAGGTTGCCTAGATCGTGGACAATTGCCGTACGGGTCTGTGGACGGCCAGGCGCGCAAATAAGGAAAGGTGCGATGGGACGGAAATTATCCGATACCAAGTTGGAGCTATACAGGCGAATCGATGAGGTTCTGTACTATGTCTGGGACCCAATTGGCGTCGCAACCAGTCCGGCGGCACGCGACGAATATCAAGGGTATTTGCCCACGGTTTTCACAATGTTGCAGGAGGGAATGGACGCGTCACCCATTGCGGCATACCTCGACGACGTTGTGACTGATCGCATGGGCTTAGACGCCAATCCTGAACATTCCAAGCGCGTAGCCGAATTGCTGCTCGGCTGGAAAACCGAGATTTGGCGTCAGCAAACGTGATCCATTAAAAGATGAAGATTCCTCCTGGTGTCAGGAACGAAGAGCTTTTGGCGCAAACACTGTCGAAAGATTCGCGCCAGAGCGCTGGACTTGCTTGAAGGTCGCCTTGGCGTCATCGAAACAGCTCGGGTCATGCTTCCATTGGCATATTGGACCAAGGTTCAAAACGAGCCGGAGTTCCTACTGTTTCGTGCGATTACATCGGAAACCGACGATCTTCCAGTCGGCGACGTTCGCGCGCACTGGGCGGCAGATGCGCTAGAACGCGAGGACGCGAGGACGTTCGCATTGAGGCTGCCGAAAAATTATGGCGTGAACAGGCGCTTTCTGCTGCCGAAAAGCTGATAGAGCGGTATCAATGGACGATTGCTCGGAGGCACTCGTCACCAGACGAAGAATGAGATAGGCGACCGCGCCATGCAACTACGAGACACCGAGCTGCTACTCAAGAATGACGAGGCATTGTCGGCCATCGGCCCTATGCTGACTGCAACGTGGCCGAATGTGCAGAGCATCTACCTTCAACTGAGGTGGTGCCGCGCTCAAATTTCCGGTGAGCCGTCGGAGCCTAAACAGGGACCGCTTACGATGGGACTGATTGCGACTCGGGAATTTGACATGTGGGGCGATAAGCCAGAACTCGCAGCCCTAATCAACCAGATACAGCGTGCATTCGAGTAGGGCGAACGTCCGCTTTTGAGAAATCCGATCGTCCCTTCAGGGTCGGGAGTACGCACTGCCGACCGGCCGCTTCCGGGAAGTGGAATTCCACTGGCCGCTTCCGGCGATGAATTTTAAGAGCGGGCTGACGCAACCCGACCCCTTCCCGTCGGTCGAGTATTCGACCATCAGTGACGGCTTGCCGACTTGAACGGTCAGCAGATGACCAGCTGGTAACTCAACCTCGGCATGACATGGCTCACGGTAACTGCTCTCGTGACCGTCTCAAGGCATTGCTGGCCACTGTGACAAATTGTGAAGACAGCCACGGGGGAAGCAAATAGATGTTCCACAGACATAAGATTTCATCTAATCTTACGTTTACGTCACAAATCGTTACAATAATTCGGTAATATTTTCCACTTTTCAATGCATGGGGGCCGTTGCTATGAAAGCAAAGTTTTTGGTACCGGTGAGTACGCTTGCTGCGGCGATGGCTGCCCAGCACTCCGACGCGGCGGTGGTCACCCCGACGATGAACGCGGAACATCACGTCACGCACGCGAAAACCGACGGTCTCGATTCGGGCAAGGCGTCTCAGGATCTGAACGTCAAAGCGGGCGGCGAGGCTTTCAAATTTGTTTTAAAGCGCTCGGAAGCCGGACAACTGATGGCTTATCACAGCTCGCACGCGTCGCATAGCTCACATTCTTCCCATAGCTCTTCGTCTTACTAGGCATGGCTAGCATGAGCTATAAGATCGACTTCGATCGAGGTGCGTTCGAAGTCGATGTCGTTCAGAAGGCGGCGTATCGATTTATCGATCGGATGAGCGTCGAATTCCAGCTTGATGAAAAACACGTGCATTGTACGTTGGGCTTGGACTCACAAGAAGTCGACCACGACGCTTTGATTCAGGACTTTCACAAGGAAGTCCTCGATCAGGCCCTTCGGAAGCAGGTTGCTTCAGAAACCGAGTCGATCAGACATCTCATTCTTGCACACGCATTTTCGCGTACAGGTCTGACGTAGGAGCCGGATGTGGCCAAGTTTCTCCCGCCGTCCGCGTTCGACGCGGACGGCGACTATCAGTTGTTGCCGTTCAACTTCACTCAATTGGATGGCGAACGATATGTCGTCACCAATATGGCAGGCGAATACGTCATGCTCGGAAGACAGGACCTGAAGCGTCTCGTCAGCCACGAATTGCGCCCTGACGAGCCAGTCTTTCGTAGTGCGAGAACGAAGCATCTGATCGAAGTCCGTGGCGACCAATCGCCTCGCGAACTTCTCGCGCTCAAAGTGCGAACCCAATATCAGCGCCTCCCGAACTTCACGAATCTCCACATTTTCGTCGTTACGCTCCGTTGTGACCATAGCTGTCCTTATTGCCAGGTATCGCGGCAATCGGAAAATCGCGAGGCGTTCGACATGTCCCGCGAAGTCGCCGACGCATCGATCGACTTGATGTTCCGCTCTCCGTCGCCCGCATTGAAGCTTGAGTTTCAAGGTGGCGAACCCCTTCTGAACTTCGAGCTTGTACGTTACATCGTCGAGAAGGTGGAGCAGCGCGCGAAAGCAGAATCTCGCGAGCTGGAGATTGTCATTGCGACGACGCTGTCCCTCGCTACGCAAGAGATTTTGGAATACTGCCGCGACCATCGGATACTGCTTTCGACGTCTCTCGACGGTCCCGCCGATCTGCATAACCGCAATCGTCCTAGACCTGGACGGGACAGCCACGAACGCTACGTCGACGGGCTGCAACGCGCACGTGAAATCGTCGGCTTCGATCGGGTCTCGGCGATGATGACAACGACGCAACACAGCCTGTCCCGTGTCGAAGAGATCATCGACGAATACTTGTCGCTGGGTTTCGGTGGAATATTTCTGCGTCCGCTTTCGCCGTATGGATTCGCCGTCAAAACGAAAGCTATCAAGTCGTACGGGTTAGCAGACTGGCTGCCATTTTACTTTGCAGGGCTGGATTACATCATCGACCTGAATCGGAAGGGGGTTCCTTTCCGGGAGCATTACGCGTCGCTCGTTCTGCAGAAGATGCTGACTTCGAACGATCCCGGGTATGTCGATCTCATGAATCCGGCGGGTGCGGGTATAGCTGCTGTGGTCTGCAACTACGACGGCGGCGTGTTCGCTTCAGACGAGGCGCGAATGCTCGCCGAGATGGGAGACATGACCTTCAAACTGGGTCACGTTCTGCAGAACAGCTACGAAGAGATTTTCCTTTCTGATGTCTTGTTGAATGCGCTTGAAGACTCCTTTACCCTTTCAGTTCCGATGTGTTCGGAATGCGCATTCGAACCATTCTGCGGCGCCGACCCAGTGTACGCGCATGCCATTTACGGTGATGTTGTCGGACGCAAGCCCTCCTCGGATTTCTGCCGTCGGAACATGGCGATATTCCGCCGCCTGATCACGATCATGGAAACTGATCCGGAAGCCAAAGCAATTTTTCAGGGATGGGTGGTGGCATGCTGACTTTACGCGGAAAAGTCGTATCTATTGTTCCGATCGAACAACTGACGCCGAAGAGCGAGGTGATTCCCCGTGCAACGTCATCCACAACGCTGCTGCCTGTCGTATCAGGATCACGACCTGTCACAGCGGCAATCCGCCGCTTGAGCGCCTTTTTCTTGCGCGACGGAGACATTCCCGGTGGTTACAGCCACTATTTCGTCCTCGAACGAGATGCAGAGCGCTTCCCGGCGCATATGGTCGACTCATCGCTCGTAGTGCTTTCCGACGAGTTTGCGTATATCGGCGACGGTGACATCGTTCGATTGAACGCCGACCAGAAGAGTATTCGCGTGTTGTACCGGCACGGCAGTCTTCACAACAGCATTCTGATGACTGAGCAGTGCCAGCACTACTGCCTCATGTGTTCGCAACCGCCGAAGAATATCGACGACAGCTGGCTGATCGATGAGAATCAGCAGTTGATCAGGCTGATGCCCCGAACGGTCAAAGCTCTGACTCTTTCTGGTGGTGAGCCTACTCTGTTTGGCAATCGGTTCCTTGAAACAGTCAGACTGACGAAGAACTTGCTTCCCCATACTAAAGTCCAGATTCTTTCGAATGGACGGACCTTCGCTCATCGTCCTTTCGCTGAGGATTACGCGGCGATTAACCATCCGGATCTGATTGTCGGCATTCCGCTGTATTCGGATGACGCGTCCACCCACGATTATATTGTGCAAGCAAAAGGTGCGTTCGACGAAACTGTTCGAGGCATCCTGAATCTTAAAGAACTTGGGCAAAAGGTCGAGATCCGTGTGGTATTGCATGCCTTAAGCATTAGGACACTGGAATCGCTTGCTAACTTCATCGCCCGGAATCTAACGTTCGTCGATCACGTAGCGCTTATGGGTCTTGAAATAACGGGATTCACGAGAGCGAATATGGATTCGTTGTGGATCGATCAATTTTCCTATAAGGATATTCTTAGCCGGGCAGTTGGTGTGCTGGAAGCTTATGGCATCCCTCTGTCGGTTTATAATCATCAACTGTGTCTTGTGAACGATGACGTGCTGCGAGCATACCGGCGTTCGATATCGGATTGGAAGAACGAGTACATAGACGCCTGCGACCCGTGCGAACGCAAACATGAATGTGGCGGCTTCTTTTCATCGGCGGTGCAACACAGATATAGCGAGCATATTCGACCATTCGTAAGCGAACAGGCGGTTTGAGCGATAGCAGGCGACTTTGCATTTCGAGACCATCAATTGCCTGTCTGGCGGGGGTAGGCCTTCGTATTCGGAGAGCCTGCCCACTTCGGTCGGAGTCGGGCGGGAACATCTCAACCAGAACACACGCTCGCAAAACATAAAGAGCCCTGAGGCTGGCCAATATCACTCCGGCGCCACCTCGACCGCCGCCGCCGACCAGCTAATACTCAGCACCCCTCCGTACTCATCCGGCTCGCCATGTGCTCCGGTCTCACCTGATCCTTCGGATGCACGCGAACCGTCGCCACTACTCATTTTCGGAGAGCCTCGCTGTCGGTATCCTTGCTGGTTAGACTCGGAAACGAAAGCGGCTGCGATTCCATCGCTTTCGAGAGCAACGTACGGATGTGAATCTCGTATTCCTGACGGCCGTCCACTGTCAGAACGTACTCTCGAACAATACTCGCGCTCGCTATCGGCGTCGAATTGATCAGCCCGTTCACAAGCACCGCACGGCGAAGGACAGCAAACCGGCGGCAGCGGCCGCGCATCCCGTGAGCGGCGAACGTCCGCGAAGGCCGACAAACGCGCGTTGAGCATTGGGCCGGTTTTGGAGCGGATCAGCCGTTCGAGCGACCACCGCATGACTCCGGCGAGCGGCAGAAATTGGCCGATTGGGTGAGGTCGCCAACGGCCGATTATTGGCACTCCGGTTTGCAAAACCTGAATCTGGCTGACCGACCGGTTTGGAGCAAGCTGTCTGACCGGAGTGGGTCGACTTCGGTCCTTTGATTCACTGCAAGCGATCATCCATTTAAAGTAGGTCAGCGCGAAGATGCGCATCCATAGACAAAACGGCATCCATCCAGCCTACCAGCCGATGCGATGCTTTTCGTCAGTTTCCTTATGACGCCGGTCATCATCGACGTGCAGATACTGGCTGGTCGTGGTCAATGACGCGTGTCCAAGGTTGTCGCGGACAAGCCGCAAATCGATCGCCTGATCCGCCATATGCGAGCCGGCGCTATGACGCAACCAATGCGCTGAAGCCTGCTCCAGTTGATCAGCCCGTTGGGCGTACTCATCGCCGCGCTCACGGAGTGCGTCCGCTGCGCCGCTGAATACCTGTTTGATAATCTGGTGTAGTGCTGCCCGCGTCAATGGTTTCTGCGACCGACCAATCGGCAGCACCAGGGGCGTGTTTTCGCCAGGTGAGGGTAGCGCGGGTAACCCGTGTCTCCGGCGATACGCAGCGAGCTCGGCCGTCATTTCGGTCGTGGCCGGCACCAGTCGTTCTTTACCGCCTTTACCCAATACCTCAAGCCACCAGCGATCTTCCCCGTTCGCATCGCGGCGGCGGAAAAACCGGCCCATCGTATTGGTGCTGACCTCTGTGATGCGAAGACCACCGAGATAGAGCAGGGTAAATAGCCAGCGCGCCCGCGCGTGATGTTCACGCTCGCGTTCCGTCTCTGCCGGCATTGCCTGAATGAAGGTTTTGACCTCAAGCCAGAGCTCCGGCGACAGATAGCGCGTGATTCGCGGCTTGGTCCGATGCGCCCGCTGACGCGAGAGTGACAACGGATTGCCCGCCAGATAACCCGCCTGCACAAGCCACGCAAACATCACGTTAAGAATCACCATCGCCTGACGTCGGCTGGCCGGGGAGAGCGGGCCATAGAACGGGCGCCAGCGAGGATCTCCCCGCGGATGTTTGCGCCCGCCGCTCGCGCTCCACTGTGCGGCAGGTTGCGGATCGGCGAGGAACTGCTGGTAGATGAGCAGGTCTTCGTGCGTCAGTGAGGATAACGGTCTGCCCAGTTGCAATACGGACCACAGAAGAAGTCGCTCGGCTTCCTTGCGGTAGTTGTCGAAGGTGGTTTTTGTGTCGACGAATCGGGCAAGCCACACGCGGATCGCGTCGAGATCGTTGGAAGCCGCAATCTGGGCGATGCCGTTGCGCGCCCGGTTTTTCCCAAGGCTGCCGTCGAGTTCTGGCGGGACGACGAGTGTATCGATGGGACGTGGACCGGGAAGAAGGGCATTCATTGCGGCTCCGGCGGTCGGGTCGAGACGTGGCGGTTGATTCACAGACAATAGGACAATATTTTCAACATTATAGCCATAATGTCAAAATAGTCGACTAAGGATATTGTATATCTGACGGTTTACGTTATATTTTTTACTAAAATTAGCGAGTACGTGCACTCATGCCCGACATTCAGTCCGACGAAGCCCAGCTTGCCGCCGAAATTGACCGGCTGAAGGCCGCATTCCCTAAAACCCGCGAGCTATACCGCGAGGCCTGCGCGTTGCTGTTCTTCCGCTTCGGGATCACACCGACTGCGAACCGGCTATATCAATTGGTGAAGCGCGGCAGCATGAGCACGCCGACTCAGGTGCTTGGTGAGTTCTGGGTCGAGTTACGCGAGAAGAGCCGGGTGCGGATCGAGCACCCTGATCTGCCGGCGGAGTTGCAGGCGGCGGCCGGGGAACTGGTCGCAGCACTGTGGGCGAAGTCCACCGCGTCAGCGCAGGCGGCGCTCGAGGCGCTGCGGACTGATGCCGAGGCAGAGAAGGCCAGCGCGCACAACGAAGTGACGTCACTGCAGGCCGAGCTCGCGCGGACCGAAACGGCGCTCGAACAGCGCACCGGCGCGTTGCTCGCTGCGCAGGTGCGCATCCAGGAAGTGGAGCAGGCGCAGGCCGCAGGGGAGGCGACGCGACAGGCGCTCGAGACTGAAATCGCGCGGCAGCAGGACGAGATCGGTGCGCGTGACCGGGCACTGATGCAGGCGAGGGTGGATTTTTCGGGTGAACTCGACAAACTGCGGAGCAGCGCTGAGCTCGCGGAAGAGCGTTTGCGGGCGACCGAGAAGCGGGCGCTCCTTGAAATCGAGCGAGAGCGGGGCATGAGCGCACGGGCCCAGAAGGAGCTTGATGCGGCCGCGCGCAGGGCGGAGCACAGCGAGACCCGCCACCGGGAGGAAACCCAGGCGCTGCAGGCTCAGTTGGGCGACGCGCGTCATCGCGCAGGCGTCGTGGAGGGGAATCTGGAAGCGTTTCGCAGCTCGAATACAGCATATGTCAAGGAACTTGACGCGCTGAGATTACAACTCGCGACCACCGTCGCGAACCGGGCGGCGACGCGGAAGCGCCCGCTATCCTCCGTCGAGACCAGCAAGCCTCGTCGGGCTCCACCTAGGCCCGCTAACAGGAAGCGATCGGCATCCTGATTTTAGTGTTAACCCGTAACGTTGTTGGACCGATGCCATCGGGCGCCCGCCGCTGTGCCACCGGTTTTTCCGATGAAGCGTGCATCCGTCTGCGTCAGACTGGAAAGTAGCGCCCACCGCTTTTTGTCTCGTGACCGGCTCGATTTTCGAGCTTATTCCGAGACAGGAAACATGGAACCCGAACGCGCCAAAGTCCTTACCCCCACTAAATTTCGCCATCTGCTGCGCGTCATTAGGCAACAAGCCGATTCCCCGAGCGCGACACCCTTGTCTTGCTGCTTGGGGTGACATGCGGGATGCGTATCACCGAAATTGCACGCCTCGAATTCGTGATGTACTTGCCAAATCGAGCGCGCGCCACGAGGAAGTGAGCTTGCGAGGCTCGATCACGAAGGGCTGCCGTCCTCACTGCGTCTACCTTGCACACGCGCGCACCATTGGCGCGTTCCAGCGTTATATCGAATGGCGTCACGATCGCGGTGCGGGCGCGGCTCTGGATCGCCGGGAATATAGCGGCCTCATGCTCCGCACGGGCTGATCCTCACGCAGAGGGGCAGCGCCTTTGAGCCGACCGTCAAGCCGCGCGTCAACCTCAATGGAAATACGGTCGAATACCTCGCGGCCGACAGCCTGCAAAGCTATGTCACAGGCCTTTACCGGGCCGCAGGCCTCCATGCCGGTCATAGCAGCCCCAGTGGCCGGCGAAACTTTGCGAGCCGCCTTGTCGCGCAAGGGCACTCGCTCGATATTGTTCAGCTATTGCTAGGACACTTCATCTGGACCGCACCTTACTTGGACGTGACTCGCAGGGAGCAACGGGACGCGCTCGCGGCATTCGACGCAATTCGGGATAAAGATTGATGCGTTGATGCCGTTAATTGTCGATAGGTACAGAATCAACTTTCGCAGCAGATTCATGCAACTTGCATACAAAGCTATATGAGCTTGATGTACGACGGAAAACTGTTGACGTATTTGTGACCAGTGTCGGCTCGTCGCCGGGGTAGATGTTTTTGAATAGGACGAAGGATGGCGGATTTTGGCAAGCTCGCTGCGGACATTGAGGCCGCCAAGGCACAGCGCCGTGCAAGCGAATCGATTGGCGCGGCAAGCGAGACGTCTCGACGGGAACTGCAGATCGAACGGGCCCGCGAGCAGTTCCGCACGATCGGGCTTTACGACTACCTGAAAGGCGAGGTCGAGGAAATGCGTGAGTCGGGCTACTGGTCCTGCTTCTGGCCCGACGACGTGGGCGACAGGGCCAGCATTTCAATCGGCTTAAATCCGAAAAAAGGCGAGGAACGCAGGACCGATCATTACCAACGGGACAACGTCTGCCATCTCGGTTTTCAGAGCTTCGGGATGGAACTGCGCATTTACCAGTATGGACCGTGGGACAGCCTACGGCAGGACGAGCACTTACCCCTTAGGCAGCTCGACCTCTCGCTGGGTAAAGCAACTTTCGAGCGCTTCGTGCGCGCGGCGTTTGCGGAGCAACAGGCCGCAGATCGTAGGGCCGAAGAAGCAGCTTCGCGGTGAACGTGTTCAACTTTGTCGATGTCAACGGCGAGGCAAAGGAAAAGCGGCATTGCCGCGCAACAAGGAAAACAAGCCGATGCCTACATACTTTCACGTCGACCGCCGAGGGCGCTTCGTTGCTGGCCAAGCAGTTGCCTTGAGCAAAGTTGATCTCGCTGCGGCTCCTGACTTGGCACAGCATCGCAATCTTCTATTTCCCGATGGCGTATCGGCACACGGAACGCAGTATCTGAATCTCGACGTGAAAGCGGGCAACGGCGAACCTGCTGCCGAGCTGATTTGGGAATATGTCCGCCGTGCCCATTTCCCTGATCGGCCCTCTCGCTTCACAGCGACATGCGCATGGAGAGAATTGGAAGAAGCCAGAGCGTGGCGAGCGCGGACCGGTGCGACCAACGCGAAGATCTGGCGACTGGATGCGGCAGAGGGATTCGTCGCCAACATGAGCCTCCTGAACGTCAGCACGTCGACACTGCGGGCCTCGCAGTTTGCTCATGCTTACTGGGCTGGGGAACAAGGGCCCGCGTTGAATGGAATGCTTCCGCCCTGTTGGGAAGTATTACTATGCGGTGCGATCACTGTCCGCCAAGAAGTATAGGAAAACGACATGGGACTTGCTGGCAAGAGCAAACTGGATGCATGGTGGAAGGTATTGCGCAAGGCGATTGGCGGCAAGACCAGTTCGTTACCGGCAGTTTTCATCGATCCGAAGAAACAGAAGGCCGAGGGCCACCACGTTTACGCTGATGGGACGCATGTCGGCCGTGTAGCGTACCGTTATGTGCCGAACCGTTTTGTTTTCATTGACTTCATAGGAACCGTTTCGGCGCATGAGGGAAAGGACTATGCCACGAGTGTGCTCGCACAGCTTGCCGCCAAACACAACGCCGTGATTGCCCCTGTTGACGAGAGAAATCCTGAGTTCTGGGCAGCGATGCGTGCCAAACGCAGTCTGCCGTTCAAAGTGGAGGAACAGTACAGCGATGGGATTGTGGTCTGGATGAAGGCATTCGAATCGGATCAATTGGAAAGCGGCCACCGCCGCTCAGGCGGGATACACGGTGAACAAGAATGAACCAACAGCGAAGAGTCAATCCGCAGATTGTGCATGAAATTGCTGCGCAACTCTTTTGGTTGCTGGCCGAATCCGCTGGCGCCGAAGCCACTTCTGAGGCGGTTATCGAGTCCGGAGAGCGCTGCCTTGTCGAGTCTCCGTTTTCCGCCTCCGTGCTGGGTTAACACGTTTCGACAAGCTCTCGCCCGACGAACGGAAGGGGCCTGCGAAGCGATCGCCGCAGAGGCAGAAACGTTCACGCTCAACGGCGAAAACATGAAGGGGATCGTCTATGGCGAAGATGCGGCAGGAGGGAGAGCGCCGAGCGCCCAAGATTTGGAGACGGCACACCTGAAGGTGCTTCCGAAGGATCTGAGCTACAGCGGCCAGGCATTGGAAACGACGGGGCGGCTGTGCCTTCGCCATCCGCTTCCGGCCGTAGTTTTTACGGATGTGGTGTCAGGGATGGAGTCCTAGAGGTGGCAGACACGTCCGGCGCACTGGGATTTCATCTGCCGATGTTCCTTTGCAACGTTGCGACGACCCATCTGAACGACAATCTGTATGCTTCGATGGGGAATTTCCACATTCCGGTGCCAGACAGCGAGCACGGTGACCAGTGGGTCAGGGCGATAGCCAATTCGACTCGCTTCATCGACGGCGTACAGTTCGGCGGGGCAGGCGGTGTGACCTGCGTCGACGTTACATGATAGGCCGCTAGAGGCGATTGCAGGCATGAACGGGGCCGTAGCGGTCGGTTCGGAATGGATCGGAAAAGCAAGGAAAACTGCGGTAGGCAATCACGACCATCGCAATGCAGCCCGATACTAGGACGCTGCCGCACTCAAACTGCCAGCGACGCAATTCTGGCCGGGCGCATCGAGTACCGAACGTAGCCGAAAACATTTTCAAGGGAAGGGCCGTGGAACCTATTTTTGATTGCAATTGCAGACTCGTGGGGTGGTTCAACTCTGAGCGAGGTTATGTCTTCAGCACGCAAATGCGGTTTGTGGCGTTCGTGCGCGGCAATGGGCTTTTCTCTTCGGGAAGCAAGCACCTCGGTTTTTTCATGAACGGGATTTTCAGGGACAAGCGTGCCGGAGCTGTGGCGTTTTTGCGCGGCAGCTCTCCCGGCGCGACGCCCGCTACCCCTGCGACACCAGCAACACCAGCAACACCAGCAACACCAGCAACACCAGCAACACCAGCAACACCAGCAACACCAGCAACACCAGCAACACCGGCGAGCCCAGCTACCCCTGCAATGCCCGCTGGAACGTTTTCGTCTACGAGCTGGGATATGTTGATTCGCGGCTGAAAGCAAGTAGTCGTCGACAGATCGAAAAAAATGCACGCGAATCATCGCAACGGTTTATTCGCAAAAGCGCGCGCGGGGCGCGGGCAAACCACTCCTGCCGGCATAAAGAAGCTGGACGAAACCTAACGGGGCTGACGATGCAGTGGGCTACACCAGAAAATAGCCGCGAGAGAGTGAATGCGGCCGGCCGTACTCTCGTGGCGGGATTTGGCGACACGGTAGATAGCATGGATCGCTACCTAGACGCGTATGCAGTGATGTCGAACTGGCGCGCCTCCCACCAGTTTCCACTAAACACGTTCAAGATTAATTTGCGTGATCGCGCAAGGAGCGTTGATGAGTATGCCTTTGTCGCGCAGCGCCTCAAGCGCGCGCCGTCGATCGTTGCGAAGCTTAGTCGCTTTCCCAATATGCGGCTCACCCAGATGCAGGACATCGGCGGGTGCCGGGCCGTCCTTTCCACGCTAGCCGATGTGACTTTACTGCGCGACGCGCTGAAGAGCAGCAGGATCAAGCATCGGCTGGTCAACGAGAAGGACTACATCGCGGCCCCAAAGCAAGATGGATACTGGGGCATCCATCTCGTCTATCGCTACGTGAGCGATCGAAAGGAGACGTACAACAATCATTCGGTCGAAATCCAGATTCGGACCAACTTGCAGCATGCCTGGGCGACTGCCGTCGAGACTGTGGGGACACTGATTGGTCAAGGCCTCAAAGCCGATCAGGGAGAGAGGGTTTAGCTCGACTTTTTTGCGTTGGTTTCTGCGGCCTTTGCCATACGCGAGGGCGTCGACGGGCCTCGCGACTTTCGGGAGTTTCAGGCGATCCTACGCGTGATGGAGCGGGAGTTGCACGTCATAGACAGGCTGAGTGCGTTCCAGCGCGTGATGAAAGCAGCGATCGCAGATCCTGAGCGACGCCTGGCAGCCTATTTTCTGATGGTACTGGATGCGCCGAACGAAGAGGTCAACGTCCTGTCGTATGCACCTAACGAGTTCGATAAGGCAACTGCGGAGTACAAACGCGTGGAAGAAGCGGCAAAGCCCGGAGTCGACGCGGTACTGGTGGTCGCTGACTCGGCTCACGCGCTGAGAGTTGCTTATCCGAACTATTTCGGAGACACGTCGCTTTTTATCGCCGAACTTCAAAATATCATCGCGAACATTGAGCAGCCCGGTTAGCCTTGATGGTACCAAGCGGTTGAAGACCACTTAGAACCGAGAAGCGAAGCTGAGCAGTAACCGACAAAGACTAACGATTAGACGAGACAGGTCGCATGGAAAAAAACCCGAACATCATCACCGGCGACGCGTCGGCGTCTGGAAGCTTACTGGCAAATTCTAAGAAGGAAGGCGATGACCCGTTCGGTCTCGCTCGTGCTGCCGAAAGCATCCGACATGCTTTTGTAGATAGCACGGACATTCGAGAGCGGGAAAAGACGGTACGCGATGCAAACGCGCACGCACAAAAGATGAAAGAACTCGATGACGCGGAGTCAGAACGCAAGCGCACATTCAAGTCCAATTGGGTCGTGGCAGCGGCGTTCTGCTTTTTTCAGGCGCTGATCGCACTTTACGGATTCAAGTCAAACAATGTGACATACATCCTTACTGCGGCGAATGGGTTTGGCGGGTTCTTCATCAGCCGGAAGTTTTGACGGGTAGGAAAACAGCGGCAGCAATTTTCGACGACACCATTTGTTGTCTTTTTTTTCGATTCCAACGCAACGGTGGCAACAATGGGAGTGCAAACACGCTGTCCGTACTCTACCGACGTATTGGACGGCTCGGAACCTGAAAATGCTGAACACATTCTGCCCGTTGCATTCGGTGCGCCTGATAACTTCACCGTGCCGGCAAAGGCAGCGAAAAATACGGAAATGAATGACCTCATCGACGAGCCAGCAAATCATGACCCGATCATGAGGCTCATTGCTTCCGCTCAAGGTGTGCACTCTCGTTCTGGGGTAGTGAAGGTTGATTTAGCAGGTACAGCGGTCGAAACTGTCGCGAATGTTCGTGTGACGCTGGGGAAGGGTCGTGCCACGTTCAAACTGCGTAATCCCGTAGATCGCGACCCGGTGACCGGAGAGATTCGCGGACTGATGGGTTTCGGCGACGACGCTCAGAAGCTGTTAGAACAATGTCAACGTGACTATGCCAAGAAGGGCAAGATGATTGTTGCGGACGACGCCATTCCTAGACATTCCGATTTAAATCTGCGCGTTGACGTCGAGAACGCTGAAAAGCGACCGCCTGCCGTGCAACAGGCCGGCATCGCAATAGCCTGCTTGGCAGGAAAACCGCATAATCAACGACCGTCGAGATTCGAATGGCAGGCGTGCAGGTATTTGATGTTTTGGTGGACAAAGATGAAGCTCTTTGGGACACGATCAGGCGGCTATATCTGAAGGAGCTTGCGGCGCTGCCCAACGACACATCATCGCCCTACATCAGCTATTTTCGGGCAGCCGGAAGCTTAACAGCGATTGTCACGTTTATCTTCCCGAAGTCGAGCGAAGACGCTGCGTTTGAATACGCAGACGGCTTATGGAAAAGGACGCGGGACTGGAATGACTGACCGGAAACACGCTCGCGCCGTTCGTGCGGTCACAACGAAAAACGGCGGCATGGCACACACGAGGAGGTAGGTGAATCATGCGGTATCTGGCCAGCGGCAATCAAGACCAAGCCGACGTCGCCCGACTCGAAGCGCTGAGGCACCGCGCGCCCAAATAGCAAAGGCATGAGAGACATGAGTTCTTTCCATCGAATCGATTGGCTCGCCGTGGCCTCGCCAATCGTCACGCTGCTGATCGTGGCAAGCGGGTACGTCGTCAGTTACATGCAGGAAAAGGGCAAAAACCGCGCCATATCGCAAGACATCGGCAAATTGACACGTACCGTCGAAGATATCAAGACTGAGAATGCCGCGCGGTTGGCGGCGATATCTCATCAGAACGCCGTACTGATCGAACAGTTGAAGGCAACGCACGAGCTACGGTTTGCAGCGGTGGATCGCCGTTTGCAGGTGCATCAAGAGGCGTTCTCTCGATGGCGGAAGCTGATCGCGCACATTCATAAGGAAGAGATCGGGCCTGTGGCTGTCGAATGTCAGGCATGGTGGAACGACAACGCGCTGTACCTGGAGCCGGAAGTTCGTAACGCTTTCAATCGGGCCTATTTCGCTGCACTAGACCATCGCGCCCTGCTGGAGAGCTGCAGAAGAACGGGGAATGACCACAAGCCAATCGAGGACAACATGCACCTCGTTCTCACCTTGGGCGACGTGATAATGCGGGCAGTTGCCCTGCCGAGTTTGACGGAGCAGGAGACCAAGACAGCCGGTGCGTGGGTGCCTAGGAAAAGCGCTTAAACGGTCGTGCAGGTCAAACAGGAAAACAGTGGCGATCTGATCTTGGCTGCCGTGGGGCTGAGGACGGCTGTCGATTGAGAGGTAGAGTTTCTTAAGATTGATCCAGGACTGCCGTCCGATAAGAATGTAGAACGCTTGTGGAGCAGTGGCTTTGTCGGCGAAACTGAGGCGAGTGCGCTGGCCACCGTGGCGAATGCGGGAAATGCCGCTGCTCATCGCGGATGGTCCGCCGACGAAACCGAGTTTCGCAAATTTCTCTCAGCGTTAGAGCAATTCATCGCTCGGACGGTGATCAGTGGACAGTCCGTTCTTGAGATTGCGGAGTGTATCGCTTCACGGGATCCGCGTCTTGGGAAGGCCTTGTTGAGCCGCGCTCTTGACGATGACAAAGCAAAGGACGTTGCAGTCGGCAGTGCGAATGGAAGTCGATCACCTCGACATGGTAGCAACGCGGGGGGATCACCTCCTGTATGCAGAGGCGAAGGGACGAACCGGAAAGAACGGGCCCCTCGACGTGGATAGGATGGACGGACAACTATTACGTAGCATGCCAAACGATGAAGTGAGTCAAGCTCGTTTTGCTGTTGTTGTCCCGGAAGAGACGGCCATGCAATGGCGCGAGAACCGGCACGCGTTCGCGGGTCGCTCAACATTCAGATTTACGCAGTAAGCGATACGAACGACGTTCGCCGCATAAAGGAAAAACAATGAAGACTCCAGTTCCACGAGTCGAAGATTGACTCGCCACCGGGCCGAGCGGGAACAACACGCCTCATGCTGCCGCAACTAAACGGCTTGTGCGCAGAAGCAAAACGCAGCCCCAGTCGGTACGCATGGGCATAGCCTTCAACCCTGTCATCCGACTTTCTTGTCACCTCATGGCCCCTCCGTTTTTTTTCAATCACGCGAACGATATTCGCTGCACGATGAGATAATCCGGTTCTCAATTATTAGTAAAGCGAGAGGGGGGGCGTTCGTGTATCTGGCGCAGATGGAAATCGCTAATTTCAGAAAGTTGCGCAAAGCGCAGTTGCAGTTTCAACCGGGCCTGAATGTAGTGGTTGGTGCCAATAACGTCGGCAAGACGGCGATTGTGGACGGATTGCGGGCGTTGCTGGCGGGGCATGACGAACCCTATCCGCGGCTAGATGCGGAAGATATCCATCGGCCACTCGCTACGAAACCCGAGGGTAACATCGTCTTTCGGTACGTCTTCCGAGGTCTCGACGCGGATGATGAAGCCGACTTCCTTGCAGCATTGAAGCCCGACGCCGCCGGCAAGATGGAAGCGCACATCACTATTCGCTATTCGGAAGCGGACAAGACCGGCCGGCTTCGGGCGAAGCGCTGGTGCGGCGACCACGAGGACATTGGCCTGACGTCGGACATGATGGAAAACCTCCGAGGTGTCTATCTGCCACCGCTGCGCGACGCCGCGCAAAGCCTCAAGCCCAGTCGCGCCAGCCAGTTGTCCCGGCTGTTCCAACTGCTAGCGGACGATGCGGGGCGTGACGGGATCAATGAAGCGCTGAAGAAGCTGGATGACGAGTTGAAGAAGCATCAACCGGTCATCACCACCCACAGCGCCATCAAAAGCCGGCACGACACGATGCTTGGTCCACAACTCGCTCAAGCCCTGAACCTCGGGCTCAGCGGGAGTGACTTTCAGCGTCTGGCGGCCCGCCTGTCCATTCTGGTCGACGCCTTCGAGATCGAACAGAACGGGCTTGGATTCAACAACCTTATTTTCATGGCGGTGGTACTCAGCGAACTGGCCAAAAATCCCGAGTCGAGCTATCGCGGCTTGATTGTCGAGGAGCCCGAAGCACATCTGCATCCCCAGTTACAGGCCGTGCTGCTCAGCTACCTAGAGACGATCAAGGCCGTCGAAGGGGAGAAGCCTGTACAGCTTTTTGTCACCAGCCACTCGCCTAATTTCGCCAGCATCGCCAACCTCGACAGTCTGACGTGTTTGGTGGACACCGGCACGACCGTGGAAACGTTTTTCCCAAGAACGATCGTGTTCGATAAGGGCAAACGTGAAAAGCTGGAACGCTACCTCGACGTTACCCGTGCCGAAATCTTCTTCGCCCGTCGTGTCATTTTCGTAGAACGCGCTGCCGAGCTTATGCTGGTTAACGTGCTGGCGGAGAAACTCGGTTTCAAGTTGCGGGAGCACGGCGTTAGCCTGATCAGTGTGGAGGGTTTGAACTTTGATTCGTTCATGCCGTTATTCGGAGACAACGCGTTGAAGATTCCTGTAGCGCTCATCACCGATGCCGATCCAATGAGCGAGCCCGTCGACGGACCTGACCCGGAGGCGCTTTACCCGTCGCTTGAAGACGTCGTGAAGGTGTCCGACAACACCGCAAAGATGAAGGGAAAGGAAGATGCCTTCGTCAAGGTTTTCCACGGTGTCAAGACCTTGGAGTATGACCTTGCCTTGCACGCGGAGAACCGGACCGCCATGCTCAAGGCGCTCAAGGAAATGCATCCGAAAATCGGAGAGAGTGTCGAGGTTGCGGTGAACGCCGCTCCCAATGATGCGGCAAAGGCGCGCGCCATGTTCAGTGGCATGTTCGAACGAAAACAAAACAATGTCCAGAAAGGCCGATTCGGTCAGGCACTCGCGCAAATTTTGGCTGAAGGAACGCAGTGCGAGGTACCGAAGTATTTGCATGACGCCGTCCAGCATGCCTGCCAAATAGTCAAGGCGCGGCCATGAGCCAATCGTCGGAAGAGCAGTTGGCGGTTGTCCATGCACCGCTGACCTCGATATCGGTCATCGCGTGCGCAGGCAGTGGAAAGACGCGGACCGCCGTGCGCCGATTGGCGGAGATTCGCAAACTGTTGGGCGATCAACGGGGACGGGTAGCGTTGCTGTCCTTCTCCAATGTAGCCGTGGACACATTCACCCGGAGCTATCAGACCCTCGCCCGGGAAATGGGCGTCGGCGCCGGCGGCCATCGCGTGGAGATCGACACGCTCGATGGCTTCATCACCCGTAATGTGCTTCACCCCCATGCGTTCCGAACCATGGGAGCCGGACAGGCGGCGTACCTTGTGACCGGCGAGGAGTCGTTTTTGGGCGGTTATAACTTCTGGAACGGAACCTATCCGGTCAACATCACCCGGATGCAGGTCGGTACCCGCGGCGCGGATATCTACTTCTACTACGCGAACAACGATCAGATCGTCGAACTGGACACCTACTACGCCAGCGAGATCGTTCGACGACTGGGCCGCACCGGTGCCTACACGCATAACCTAGGGCGCTATTGGTGTTATCGGACCTTGCAGGACCAGCCTGTAATTTTGCGCGCTCTCGCGCGTCGCTATCCGCACATTCTGATCGATGAGGCACAGGATATCGGCACACTGCATCAGGTCATTCTTGAGCAGCTCATCGGCGCTGGAGTACGGGTTTCGTTAATAGGTGATCCGAATCAGGGCATTTACGAGTTTGCTGGCGCAAACGGGCGGTTTCTGGCGAATTACGGTAAGCGTGCTGGGGTCACGGGCTACGGCTTGACCCGAAATTATCGGTCCGTGCCGTCCATCTTGTCGTTGGCGAACCGGCTGTCCGGTCGAGGCGATGCTGCGGAACGGACGGCACCCCACACCCGACACGGGGCTTTTTTTATCGCGTACAAAACGGCCGATAGAGAGACGCTGATCACGGGTTTTCAAGCGGCCGTGCTTGCTGCCGACCTCAAGATCGAGCGCTCGGCGGTGTTGTGCCGCGGTAGGGAGGCGGCAAACAAACTGGCTGGTCGTCAGGCACCGGTAGGCCAGGGGCTTATTAAAGCCTTCGCCCAAGCGGCGCTTCATCGAGACAAGCGGCAAGACTATCTTAGTGCCTTCAGGCTGGTCGCATCGGCCATCACCGGATTACTTGCCGATGCTCCGCACGGTTTGACTGCGACCATCACCCAACCAAACCGCTATCCAGAAGCCAGAGCGCTGCGCCGGCTCATCTGGGGTTTTACGCGCGACTCCGATACCGGACTGCCGTCCGCCACCTTGCCCGCAGATGGGCAATGGCATACTCAACTGTTATCGCGCGTGAAAAGCCTGCTTGCAGTCCTGGTACGAGATCATAGCCTGCAGGCAATCGACAAGTTGGGCAACAAGTTGGCGAAAACGGGATTGACCGCCGAGCCTCTCATGCTGGCAGGCGATCTGGGGGCGGGCGATGACACGCGCATCCGGATCGACACGGTGCACCAGGTTAAAGGGGAAAGCCTGGATGCTGTGCTTTACCTGGCAACGAAGGAGCATGTAGCTGCACTGCTCGGCGGAGTGAATACGGAAGTCGGTCGCATCGGCTATGTTGCTGTCACGCGCGCGAGGAATTTGCTCTGGCTTGGCGTTCCCGCGAACGCCCTGAGAGAATTTCGGCCGGCCTTGTTGGCTCATGGACTCCAAGAGGTAATCCTCTAGCTACCGCCGGCGCTGTTGCAGGATGCACTCACGCGACAGGTGCTGTGCGGTAAGAGGATCGTTCGTACTCAAACTGACGGAAACTCGTCCTCGCGACGGGGCAGTCACCGGATTGACAATCATCGGTTAGATTATTTTCCCCGCCTGCCCACGACCGGTCGCGACCAGCAAGCAAGACAGGAAAAAAAACATGCAAGAATCGGGAACCGGTTAATGCAACCCGGCAGTTGAATCGTGACATTTACTTAGTATTCCTTATTTATTTTACATAACCTTTATTAATAAAATTTAATAGGTCATGGTCGATACAAAATCCGACTCGTTGCCGTTGTCGCGCGATCTTTAAAGAACGCCGCTGAAAACGTCTGTTCGCACCTGTCGCGTCCGAAGAGCACCATGTCGCTCACGGTCCCGTGTTTTCAGATCCAGATTAAACAAGTCCCGCAGACAGAACCGCCAGTCGGTGAATAGATTAACGCACTGGCATACCTCGAGCACGAAACGATCTTTTCAACTACGAACTTAAATTATGCAGGTCGAGTTGTCGACGACACGCGCAGCCTGACTGTGCGATCTCCATTAACGGGCAGGCGATCTGAATCTGAATCAGTTCGCTGCTCAGGTCTGTTCCAGTGTGATTTCAGATCCGACTTAGAACGAGTAGGGCGTCGCCGCATAAATAGTCCGCGACTCAATGGGCGGACTGCTTGCGGAATTTGCGGGCGCCGTTCCCCAAAACGGCGCTCAGCGCAAAAATTCCTCAATTCGCGAGACTACCCGCAGGTCGTCGAGCCCAAGTGCGGGGTCGCATACAACGAGGCGAGACTGCAGGCTGGGTGTCGACGAGAATTCCTTCGGCGCGTCATCAAGAATGAGATAGTCGTTCGGAGAAAGGCGTCTTCGTCGAATGTGATCGAGAATTCGAAGCGCGCGACTCTCAATACGCCGGTTGGTTAGCGTAATGCGTACCGCCGCGGCCAACTCAGGCAGATACTTCCCGCAAAGGATTTCCGCGTTGAACATGTAAATCCACGTGCTATGTATTGCAATCTCAACCGGTTTGTCGGCGACTAGCGCTGCTAGCTTAGCCTCCAACGCGCACACGCCCGGTCCCGTCACCATTGGCCCGTCAGGCCCATATTCTAGTTCGCCAACGGTCGACGGGTGTAGTACGCCGTCGATGTCCAAAAAGATAGTTTTCATGTCGCCAATATGCCGTCGCGCCCTTTGATACGAGAGCGGCTACAAGTCCAATGAAGGTTTCAATTTTTCAGATGCCAAACCTGAGCGTTGCCCCAACCGTAGTCGTACAAACAGGCATCTTCGTTTTTCCGAGTTCGGCACTTAACCAACGCCGTTCATCCACTCGCGCTTCGGAGGCTGAAGCCTCTCTAGATGAAAGCGACCAAGCACATAGACCACTGAGACGGACACATACGTGGACACCGGACACCTGCATGCTCATCAACAGCATCCCACGAGGCCAATTGATATGCCTCAGATAAATTTGCACCGCAGCCAGGAAGTACAGGTCGTCTGCGAGGAAATGCTTAGAAGTTTTGACCATTGCGGTCCACATCAGCGATGCTTGGGAAGTAAATTTTGGAAACGGACGCGTCACAGGGATTGCCCGGCTTTAGTTCCCGAAATATCTCAAATTTAGTTCCTCGCGCTTCATGCGAGCCTCCCTTCAAAGGTCAGCCAGCATGACACGCGACGTTTCAGCTTTGCCTAGGTACGACACTACAGCTTTGCCGTAACACAGATAATGTTGATAATTTATCTTATGTCAAATTATAGAATCCGAACCCGACGGTCTTCAACCTTCGAACGGAATTGCTCGTCAAAGAAAGAGCCATGACATTACCGCGAACACCTTTTCCAGCGGTGGCGGAAAAATGAAAAGGTTGCTTGTGTTCTTTCGAACGGTTTTCGTCTTTCCTCGGTATTTGCCATCCCACCGACTTTGGTCGACATCGCCGCAGACAAGTACTGAGAACTGGTCGGTCGAGCGACCAGCATCGCGGCTAACCGCCATGCACCGGGCAGTAGCCGCCAGCCCATTGATTTTTCGCCACGTTTGCGGCTCAAGCTTGCTACCGACAATCTGATTCTTGCAGGGCTTTCCCGCATTAGTTCGGCCTGAACAACGCACGCTGCCGCCCTGCTCTATCCACGTCGAGTATTCCTCGCGCGACAACCCCACCAGTTATCCATGCGCGCCATTGCTGCCGAGCCGCGTGCACGCCTGAAACCGGTGATCCGGATGAAAGTCAATCGAGTTCATCTGCGCTAACAAAACCGACTGGACAAATTTTCCCTCTATCAGCGCCCCTGACTTGCCGTTCGGCGGGATCAAGCGATCGGCTTATTCGCCGCACACGCACCCATTCGGGTGATTGTAAGTAGGGGGTGCAGCCTCTAGCCTAGTTACACGTCAGCCACCCGAGACCTTGCGCTTCCGGCAATGCTGACTGGACATGCGCATGCCTGACATGAGTGAACTGGAGGTCTGGAACCGCGTGTATCGCGAGGCACACATCTCTGGCTTCCTGTTATCGAAATCAGCGTCGATCCAACTCGACATTACGGCTATGAAGTGAGGAGCGACGCAATGTCAGAAGCCATGCACGTCGACCGCCCTTGGGCCTACGTTACGTCTCTCCTGTCAGGGAACGCTCAACCTTTGCCCGTGGCCAGCCAGTCACGCACGAAGCTCACCGCGGCATCCCGCCTGCGCATCAAAATTACCGTGCTCGAACGTCATGGTCCGTTGAGCGCCGTCGTCTCGTGGTCCGATTCGACTGCGTGCTGTTACTGGGAGCAGTTGTGGCGCCGCGGCCGCGCGCGCAAACGCGGCTTTTGCGCACTCACCGGCACCCCGATCGTTGCGGGCGACGAGGTTTTTCGCCCCAGGCTCATCGCGCCGACTCCCGCCAACATCGACGCCATGATTCTCGCGTCGGTGATGGAAGCCATGCCTCTCGGCGAATTGGCCTGAGGCTTATCCGGGCTTGCCATGAGATCTACTCTCGACAGCGAAATCCCCGCAGCTGATGACTCCGTCGGTTTCAGCATGTACGTCGTCGATTGCTCGACGAAATGTGCGCTGGTGATGCTCATCATGCATACCAGCGGCGAGTCGGGAAAGCCGCGCCCAGGTCCGACCTGCCGCGCGCACGAATGATGATGTACCAGAAGTCCGCGTGCAAACTGCTGGCTGCGGCCGGCCCTCAATCAAAGGAACTACCATGAATGGAGCAGAAAGCCTTCTTCGGTCACTGGTCGCCAGCGACGTCACGGTCTGCTTCGGCAACCCTGGCACCTCGGAAATGCATTTTGTCGCGGCGCTCGACGCGGTACCCGACATGCGGCCGGTTCTGGGCTTGCAGGAGAACGTCGTCACGGGCTCGGCCGACGGCTACGCGCGGATGGCGGAAAAGCCGGCTGCCACCCTGCTTCACCTGGGCCCGGGACTCGCCAATGGTCTATGCAATCTTCACAACGCACGCCGGGCCTCCAGTCCGGTGGTCAACATCGTGGGCGATCACGCGTCGTCGCATTCGCTTTACGATGCGCCGCTTGCCTCTGATATTCAGGGCTTTGCACGACCCGTTTCGAACTGGGTCTATGCGTCGAAAAGCGCCCGGACAGTCGGCGCGGACGCCGCGCGCGCCGTCCACGCGGCGAAACAGAAACCCGGCTATGTCGCTACCCTCATCCTGCCCGCCGACGCAGCCTGGGACAGCGCCGACGAGGTTGCGCCGCCGCTGCCCGACACGCCGTGCGCCCACGCCGGCGAGGCAACCATCGAGCGGATCGCCGACCTGATCCGCGCGGGCGCAAAGACCACGTTTCTCTTGCGCGGCGATGTGCTGCGAGGCCGCGGCTTGAAGGTGGCAGGAAAAATCGCGGCGAAGACCGGAGCACGCCTTGTCTGCGATACCTTCGCGCCGCGAGTCGAACGCGGCGTGGGACGTGTCAGCATCGAACGCTTGCCGTACTTTGGCGAGATGGCCGTCGCTTTTCTGGAAGGCACGGAATTGCTCGTTCTGGTCGGCGCACAACCGCCCGTCAGCTTCTTTGCGTATCCCGACAAGCCGAGTTGGCTGACGCCTGCCGGATGCCGGGTCGCGACGCTGGCTCATCCGCACGAGGACGGCATCGCGGCGCTCGACACGCTCGCGTCGGCGTTGAACGCGCAAGGCAGCGAGGAGCGTCTGTACGAACGCAAAGAATCGACACTCTCGCTAGATAGCGATCTGGACGGGCGAAGCATCGTGCAGATGGTTGCCCGCCATCTGCCGGAGAACGCCATTCTGGCCGACGAAGGCGTGTCCGGAACACTACTGTTCTACGACCTGCTCGAAGACGCAGCTCAGCACGATCACCTGAATCTCACGGGCGGCGCCATCGGCAGCATGATGGCGGTCTCGACCGGCGCCGCAGTGGCGTGCCCGAACCGGAAGGTGGTGACGCTGGTCGGTGACGGCAGCGCCATGTACACGGTCCAGTCGCTGTGGACCCAGGCCCATGAGCACCTCGATGTCGTTACTGTCGTGTTTGCCAACCGGGGCTACAAGGTCCTGAACAACGAACTAAAACGCGTGGGCGCCACGACGGACGGCCCGCGCGCATCGCGCATGCTCGACATTGCCGCCCCCGCGCTGAGCTGGACAGATCTTGCGCGCGGCATGGGCGTGAGCGCCACGCGGGTCGAGACGCGCCGGGCTTTCGATCAGGCGTTCGCGGCTGCGATGAGCGTGCCGGGCCCGCATGTGATCGAAGCCATCGTGAACTAACGTCAATCCGCCACCAGCCCATCCTCGACACGTGACATGAACCTTGGCATCGAAGGTAGAACGGCACTCGTGAGCGGCGCAAGTCCAACTGGCCTCGTATCGACCCGTCTCCTCGACGGGTTAGCTCGCAGACGACAGCGTGGCCTTTCGACGCTCGCTAGCGTTCGCGCAGACGCAGACCGGCGCCCGGATCCGCGGCAAGCGAGCCATACAGGCGCAGCCGACAGTCGCTGGACAGCCGCGCTTCGCGTGCACTTGCCGCTTCGTCGCCACACGCCCGATGAACGGCCGCCGCTGTGCGATGCAGTCGCCAGTCCACCAGTGGCGTGTCGAATCCGTCGGTTGCCGCAAACGCCGCCCTTGAATGCGTCATGGCAGCACCCAGGCGGCCGGCTTCGAGCGCGGCCTGAGCCATGCGCTCCCAGGCCAGCCCATGCCAGACCCGCTCGTCGGTCGCCAGCGCCAGATCGAGAAACTGTCGAGCATGCCGCGCGCTGTCGTCATGCGCGTCTTTGCCGAGCGCTTCGCCCGAGACTCCCCATGCGAGCGCCAGGCGCCAGTGCCAGTCGAACATCGCCGGCTCACGCTCCATGTCGCGCTCGACTTCGGCAAAGCGCGTCGCGGCGGCGGCGGCGTTGCCGATCCCTGCCTGCGCAAGCCCGGTGACCACGTTCCAGGCCCGCCGTTGCGGCGCAAGCAACGCATCGCGATTGCCGAGGTGCCGGCACTCATCCGCGAGGATCGCTTCTGTCGAGCTGCGGAACTGCTTATCGGAGGCCAGGATGGTTTCGTAGTCCATCGTGTGGACGAGCAACCAGCCCCGATACACCTCGAGCGTGCGAGCGGCCAGATAGTTGCCGTTGTTCTGATAGAAACGGATGCCCGCTTCGAACTGACGAAATGAGCGGCTGAATTCGCCGAGCATCAGAGACGCCCACGCCGAGCCAAGCTGCATCATCCACATACCGCGCGCAAGGTCGACCTGCGGATACTCACGAGCATGCGCGAGCAGCATGCCAAAACCAGCCTCTACGTGCGCAAGCGCGGCAGCATAGCGCGTCGACACGATCTCGGGCATCGCATACTCGAGTTCTCCCCGCGCGAGCGCCAGCGTGTCGCCGCTTTCGCGCAACGTCTCGAGCGCCACATGGCAGGCTTCGTCGTCCTCCTTACTCCAGCCGAGTATCCAGATACGCCTGACGTGGCAATTGATCCGAGTCAAGGCCCTCACCTTGGGGTTCGGATGCGATGCGCTCAGGCGCAGGGCATCGTCGAGGCTCGCCACGGCCTGGCTCTGGCTGGTCCAACTGAGTACATGTGAGAGCCCGAGGAGGGCCCGCAACTGCACGTCGAGATCGCCATGGCAGCTTGCATCGTCGAACAGGCGCAGGTATGCGTGAACGGCCAACGGATCGTGCGCAACGGTGAGCAGCGCGGCGCGCACTTCTCCGAACTCGATGCGCCAGGGTCGTTGTGCATCGGGATCGAGTTGGCCAACGAGTTTGTCGCTCTGATCGAGCAACGCCAACGCGTCGCGGTGCGAATAGCGTGCTCTCGCGAGTTCCAGCGCAATACGCAGGTAGTCGAGCGCTTTTTCCCAGAGCCTTGCGTCGCTGAAATGAAGACATAGCTCCGCGGCAATTTCGCTGCGTTGATCCGGCGGAAATCGCTGTTCCAGTTGCGCTGCAATGCTGCGATGAGAGGCCGAGCGACGTCCGATACCTTGACGCACGTAGAACGCCTGCCTGATCAATGCATGCTGAAAAGCAAACCGCCGCGCGGTTGAACCGTCCGGAAACTGTTCGACGTCGAGATCGCGGATGAACTGCCCGGTGCGCAGCAGCACGTCACACGCATCGTCGAACGCCGATGGCGACATGGAGACCACGCTTGCCACCGTGGCCGAGGAAAACACCTGCCCCGCAACGCTCGCCGCTTCGAGCAGACGCCGCATGTCTGCGTCCAGCCGCTGGATCCGTGCTTCCAATGCCCGCATGACGGTCGGCGGCAGCGCCGAGCGAATCGTCGCGGCGCTCGCAAGCGGGCGCCAGCCGTCGCCATGCCGGCATACGAGCGAAAGTTCGAGCAGATGATCGAGCAGCGCGCGCACGAACAAAGGATTGCCATCAGTGCACTCGGCCAGCAGATGCGCGAACTCCTGATCGACGGGCGACGCCGAAGCGCCTGCCGTCAGCCATCGACCGATCGCTTCATGTGAAAGCGATTGGAGACGCAGTACGGTGCAGCCCCGATGTGTTGCAAGCGCGGACACCAGTTGCTGGATTTTGAACGGTGCGGCTTCCACCTCTTCGACGCGGAAACTGCAAATGACCATCAGGCGTGCTCTCGCGTGGCGTTGCGCCAGCATCGAGAGTAGATCGATGCTGGCGAAATCGGACCATTGCAGATCGTCGAAAGTGAGCAGGAGCGTTCGTTCGGCCGCCAGCGTTTCGAACAGCATGCAGCCCTCGCGCATCATGCGTTCGGGACCGGCGCCGATCAGATCGGCCTGCAGGGCACGGCGCCGTTGCGCGGGAACATGAGCCGGCATCACCACGGCCCAGGTCGGCGCGATCGTGATGATCGCTTCCAGCACGTCATCGCCTCCGGCGAGGCGGCAAAGTCGGCCCAGCGCCTCGAAAAACGGATAGAACGGTTCCGCGCCGCCATAGCCTTCGACGCAACCGCCTCCTGCGCTGCGCAGGCCCTCCCGCGCAGAGGAATCGCGCCAACGCCCTATGAGCGCCGTCTTGCCAATGCCTGCCTCGCCCGCCACGAACACGATCTGACGCTCGCCCGTATGCGCGCGGCGCAGCGCTTCAAGCAGCAGATCCTGCTCCTGCGTGCGGCCGACGAAAGGGTCCGTCTTGTCTTCGGAGGCGCGTGAACCCCCCACTGCCTGCGTCGCGTGGTCGTCGAGGATGAGACGATAGCCGCGTCCGCGAACGGTCTCGACGATACGCGGATGCGCCGCGCTATCGCCCAACGCTCGACGGATCGCCGCGATATGCGATTTGATGATTTCGGGTTGCACATAGACGTCGGGCCAGACGGCGTCGAGCACTTGAGCAGGACGAACCAGTTCGTTGGCGTGTTCCGCGAGATAGCGCAGCACGTCGAAGGTTTTCGGCGGCAAGTCGACGCGCGAACGCGCACCCGCCGTGGCGGGCGCGCCGTCCAGAGACCAAAGGCACTGGTTGACGGCATCGAGCAGGAAGCCTGAGAAGCGGATGCCCGCCCGGGCCTGGAATGCGTGACTCAATCGAGATACTCCAGGGTGGCCGGCCGGGTTTCCGGCAGGCCGCGATGATCAGCGCCCCGGTTCCGCGCCGAAGGTTCCGCTCATTCGAATTAGCGTAGTCCGGATGATGACCCGGCTACGCCAATTCGTCAAAAGACCGCGACGGCGATCAGGCCGCATAGTTCTTCAGAATGCGCAGATCCGTGACGGTATACGACATGCCCAGCCGATACCCCTTGCCGACGCGCAGCGGGGCAATCAGATGCATCTCTTCACCGTCTACCTCGGGAATCTTCAATTCGGCTGACCCGGACCAGACATCCACGATCGCGAGATCGTCGGTCAGGGACATCGTGAGCTCATCCACGGGCGGCTTGTTTTGACCGGCGGCGGCGAGCTGCGGAAAGTAACGGCGCATTGTAGTAGGCCGATTGAAAACGGCCGCCGGATCGGCAACGGGCTCCTCCAGTTGGACGCGAGCGGTCACCAGACGTTCTCCGTGCGCGGTGCAACTCGCGCCGAAGCGACTGCCTGCGGCCAGCGGAGCCGCTGCCGCGCTGGGTGCCGAAAAACTGCGCGTCTGGAAGACGCTTGCCAGTTTCTTCGGAAACCCCTGCGCCCAACCGCGGGCAATCGCCGCATCGTTATCGACGAAGATGTACGGGCAGTAGTTGATCGGGGTGCCCTCGAAGAGCGCTTCGACCATGACGAAGGCTTCGCGATACTGATAGCGCGCGGGGTCCGTCAACTCGTCGTTCGAGCCCGTGAACTGCCAGTCCAGAAACCACAGGAAGCAGCGCCCATCCGACTTCTCATCGAGCGTGACGCCCGGCGGCAGGAGCGCGGCGAGCGCCTGTTTGTCGGCCCAATATTCAACGACGAGGCAGTCGCTGGAATAGTGCCACGGCGGCATCGTCGCCAATGCGGACTTGCCCTGCGGAGTGACAGGAACTGAGAAAGCCTTTGCCATTGTCGTTCATCCTTGATCGAGGCGGCCAGAAGTCGCCGTTCACCGGGGCTGGCTTTTGGAAAACCGCAGCGAGTCACCTCAGGGCGACCATTCGAACGTGCACGTTGGCGGGACGCCTTGCCCCTTCTGTCCATCGCCATGAATCATTATTGGCGAACGCCCTGATGCATCCTATCCCCCGATCAGGGGGCCAACAGCGGCTTCGAACGCCACCTTGCGTGTCGCGTCTCTGCAAGATTCGACTCTGGCGCACTCCCCCGTTTGGGTGAGCCCCGAACGAGGGATTGAGCGGCCTGTTTCGACACTCCACACTGCACCCCTCGGTGAGTGGCGCTTATTGGCGGCGCCCGCTCGCCACCAGCAAGCGCCATGTCTCCACCGACAGCGGCGCATTCGCCAAACCCTCCCCCGGATAGAGTCACCATGAGCAAGAAAGTCGCGGAAGTCATCGTCGAGGTTCTCGAGCAGGCCGGTGTTAGCCGCTGCTATGGAATCGTCGGCGATACCCTGAATCTCATTGCTGAACACCTCGATAAAAGCACGATCGACTGGGTTCACGTTCGCCATGAGGAGGCCGCCGCATTTGCAGCCGGTGCGGAATCCCTTCTGACCGGTCAACTGACCGCTTGCGCCGGCAGTTGCGGACCGGGCAGTCTGCACTTTATCAACGGACTCTACGAAGCAAACCGTAACCGCTCGCCCGTGGTCGTGATTGCAAGCCAGGTGGCCATGACCGAAATTGGCTTCGAGTTCATTCAGGAAGTCGATTTCCAGAATGTATTCAAAGAATGCTCCGTGTTCTGCGAAATGATCCTCACGCCGGATCAGGCGCGCCGCAAAGCCGTCATGGCATGCCAGGCCGCACTGGCCAAACGCGGTGTCGCGGTACTGATCGTGCCCGTCGATATCTCGCATGGCGAGTTGCATGACGACCCGCCGTATCGGGTCCATCACAGCCGACCGACGATTCGCCCGAATGATCACGAGATCGCGGAAATCGCCCGTCTGCTCAATAGCGGCGAGAAAGTGTCGATCTACGCGGGCGCGGGCAGCCAGGACGCACTCGAAGAAATCAAGGCCGTCGCCGGGAAACTTTGCGCGCCGATGGCGCATACGTCGCGTGCAAAGAGCTTCCTCGAATACGACAATCCCTTCAATGTCGGCATGACTGGGATTCTCGGGAGTGAGGCCGGTTATCGCGCAGTGCTGGACTGCGATACGCTGCTTCTGCTCGGTGCCGACTTCGCGTGGAAACAGTTCTATCCTGACCACGCACGGATCATCCAGATCGACACCGACCCGACCCATCTCGGTAGACGCCACCCGGTCACGCTCGGCGCGGTCGGTGATATCCGGCCCACGCTGCAGGCGCTACTCCCGCACCTCGAACAGAAATCCGACGCGTCGTTCCTCAACTCGTCGCTCGCGCTCTATGAAGAGTCGATGGACAAATGGGCCAGGCAGCTTCATCCGGGTCACGGCGACAGCATCCCGGCCTCGTGGCTGACCTCCGTGATCGACACTCACGCGGACGACGACGCGTTGATCGCAGCCGACGACGGCTCACCCATCGTCTGGGCGCTGCGATTCTCCCATTCGAACGGCAAGCGGCGTCTGTTCGGCAGTCTGCTGCACGGCACGATGGCGAGTGCCCTGCCCAGTGCATTAGGGCTCGCGAAGGCCGCACCGGAGCGTCAGGTGATTGCCTTGTGCGGAGACGGTGGCCTGTCCATGCTGTTCGGCGAACTGATGACGACGATTCAGGAGAAGGTGCCGGTCAAGATCTGTGTGTACGACAACAGCAAGCTCGGTTTCGTCGAGATCGAACAGAAGTCGGAGGGCATGCTCGATACGTTCACCAAACTGACGAATCCCGACTTTGGCAAGGTGGCCGAGGCGATGGGTCTGTGGGGCCGCACAGTGCGCAACGCCTCGGAACTTGAAGGCGCCGTCGAAGACTGGCTGGCGCAGCCGGGGCCGGCGCTGCTCAACGTGTTGGTCAATCCGCTGGAACTGGTCACGCCGCCGAAGATCGAATTCAAGCCTGCGCTCGGCATGGCTTTGTATTCCGTGCGTGCCTTTCTTAACGGCCGGGGCGCCGACGTACTCGAAATGATCCGCGAAAATATCTAGCGTTAAAGCGAGATCAAACCCGCGAATCCACGAGCCGGCTTTGCGCTCCTGGATTCGCCTCGACGCCATGGAAAATCCGCTGCCGCGATACAGCGGCGGCTCCGCATGACTGGATCGATCGAATCAGGCGCCGGTCCTGAGTTCAGGCGACCGGCTATGATCGAGTGCGAGAAAGTACTCGCGCAGATGTGCGCAGAGCTTCTGCACCGACGGCGTCAATTGCCGCCAGTGCGGACAGATGAGACTCAGCGGCGACAACTTCCCCTCTATTTCGGGGAGAACAACTTCGAGTCGCCCGGCAAAGACGTCCTCTGCGACGTCCAATTCCGATTTGTATCCTATCCCCTGCCCTGCAACGGCCCAACGCCGTACGACGTCCGCATCGTTTGCCACCAGCGGGCCCGATACATCGATCCATTTGCGCCCCTCGCCGTCGGGGAATTCCCAGCGATCGTAGGGGCGGCCACTCAGCATATAGATCAGGCAGTCATGCTCGCAGAGTTCTTCAAGCGAGCCTGGCCTGCCGTGCGCGTCGAGATACGCCGGCGACGCGAACAGTACGCGCCGGTTTCGAGGCACGATGGGTAGAGAAACGAAACTGGCGTCTTCGAGAATTCCGTAACGTAAGGCGATATCGGCGGGCTCCCGAAAAACATCCGTGAGCTGATCCGATAGAAAGAGTCGCAGTTCGAGTCCTGGGTGTTCGAGCCGAAAGTCGGTGAATGGCTTGAGAAGAACGTTTCTTCCCAGATCGGACGGCGCCGTGATCTGGAGCACGCCGCTGAAGTCGACGTCCTGTAGACGAAGATTCTCCTGACCTTCGCGCAATGCCGATAGCGCGCGCTCTGCAAAAGGTAGATATCGTTCGCCATCCGCTGTCAGCCGCAGGCTGCGTGTCGATCGGGCAAACAGCCGAATGCCGAGCTCCATCTCCAGCCGCTTGATACTCGCGCTGATTTGCGCCGGAAGGACATCCATCTCGCGGGCTGCATTCGAAAAGCTCCCGGTCGCCGCCGAGCGGACAAAAGCAGTGAGATCGTCAAAGCGCATTATTTCGGTCCGGCCTCGGTTGCGTGTCAATTACAGAAACCTTTCGCGAAGGCTGATCTTCGTTGATCCAATGAAACTGCTGCACGATTTCGCTACTTAAAAAACAGCCAGGCACTCTGTAGCATCGAGGGCAATCAGCACGATTCCAATGGAGATATCGACGCTCGATCGGGCACTGCGCAAACCCGCATTCTATCGCCGTTTTTCGCCGGCTTTTGCATTCAGGGACCCGGCCTGGCGTTGTCTCGTCCCGACGAAACAAACGACGCCAATCAGCGCGCCCGTCAATTCAAAATGTCCTGGATCGGAGAACCTGAGTGATAGCCTTCGCCACCTTCCGTCTGGATAGCGAAAACCGATGCGTCTGGCGCTTCTCCGATGACGGCCCCGATTGCCGGTTGCCACTCACCCCGCGTGCATTCGATATGCTGCAATATCTGGCGGATCGTGCCGGACGGCTCGTCACGCACGATGAACTGCTGGATGCCTTGTGGCAGGGCCGGGCTGTGCAACCGGAAGTGTTGAAGACCCATGTCCTGTCCATCCGCACAACGTTAGGCGACGATCCCCGTTCGCCCCGTTTCATCGAAACCCATCGCGGGCGCGGCTACCGTTTTATTGCCCCCCTTCGAGCCACGCCGGCGCGCGGCGCTCTCCCCGCTGCGCCAGGCGCACAGAACACGTTCGTTGGTCGGACCTCGCAATTAGAACGCCTGACCGGCCTGCTCGACGAAGTTCGTCAAGGTGCAACCCGCATCGTGTTTGTTTCCGGTGAACAGGGAATCGGCAAGACGGAACTGGTCACACGCTTTCTCAATACGCTGGCCGACGACACAACGGTTCTGACGTCCATTGGTCGTTGCATCGAGGGCTACGGCGGAATGGAGAACTACTACCCCGTGCTCGGTGCGCTGACGAAACTCGTCCGTGGGCCAGCCGGGCCGCTCGTCGCACGAACCCTTGCAGCGGTTGCGCCGACCTGGGCTTTCCAGATGGCCGGCTCGCTGCCGCGAGAATGCCAGCGGGACCCGACTTATCAAACCGGGGCCGGCGCGAGCGAGCGCATGCTGCGTGAAATCTGCGGGTTTTTCGACGAGTTGACCCGGCAGCGTCCCCTGGTGTTGGTACTCGAGGACCTGCATCAGTCCGATTACCTGAGTGTCGACATGCTCTCTGCGCTCGCGCGTCAGCGTGGCGAGTCGCCTCTCATGATCATCGCGACGTACTGCGCCGAAGAAGCGGCCATGCTCAGGCATCCGTTACCGGTCCTCAACATGGAATTGCGACTCAAAGGCCTGTGTCACGACATCGTACTGGAGCCGTTGAGCGAAATCGCCGTCGCCGACTATCTTAGCGTTGGTGCGCAAGCGCCGGACGGCGCTACGGCGCAAGGCCTCGCCACACTCCTACGCGAGAGAACCGGTGGCAACCCGCTTTTCATGGCCGCTACACTGGATCAGCTTGCCGCGCTGGCAATGGCGCGGCTCGCACCCGATGGCTGGCGCCTCGATTGCCTGCCGCACAACGCGCGGCTTGCGCTCCCGACCGCGTTGGGCCAGGTCATCGAGCATCGCATCCGACGCCTGAGCGCCGTGCAGCAGCGCATTCTCGAGATCGCCAGCGTGGCAGGACAGACCTTCAGTGCGGCGAGTGTCGCAGCTGCCGCTGATATGTCGCACACGGAGGTCGAGCATATCTGCGAGGTTCTGTGTGCACAGGAGAGCTTTATTCGACGTGACGCTCATTCGTCGCCGGCACATCACCTCGATTCCGGCAGCTACCGGTTTCGCCATGTGATGTACCGGCAAGCGCTGTACGAAAGGCTCGGACTGCTCCGCGCAGCGAGCCTGCAAACCCGCATGGCCGAAACACCCGAAGCGCCCACACCGATCGATGAGAGTGAGATCGACCCAACGCCCGGCTTGCGCATCGCAGGGGCGAATGGGCTCAACCGGAACCTTCACTAACGACGTGGTCTCGCACCTTGCATCCAGCGCATATCGACGGCCCGCCGCCCTTCAGGACTGATGCTGCCAGCGCTGCGCACTCATGCCATAGACGACGCCGCGCACCCGATTCAGGTTACCGAGCGGACGGAACAGCGGTGGTGCATTCCATGGATTGAACGCCATCGCGTCGACTTCTTGCGCAGCCCTTATGCCTTCTTCGTCATCGATGTTCTGGCGAGGTATATGCAACGTTGCGATCTCGACCGGTGCAGATATCTCTTCTCGCCATTGCACGCCGGCATCCTCGATCGGTGTCTTCTCTTCATCGACGAAACGCTGAACCGCAAGGCGGAAACTAACCGGAGCGACAATAAGGCGATTCGACAACTCTTTATGCAGATCATCCGACGCCTCGTCTGCGGCAGCGACGGCGCTGTGGGAGTGCGCCGGCCGAAGATCGAACCGGACCGCCGCTTCGCCCCACAGAACCGCTCCCCGGCTCCAGAAACGTTGCATCGCCAGGCTCGTGCACGGACGCGCCCCTTGCTGAATGTTGTCGAGCATGCGTTTTGTCTCGGCTTCTCCGAACCTCGATAACAGACGCTCCTTGAACGTCTCCCGCGGACCTTGCGCAAGCGAAGCAAAATCGACGAATTGCCGCGCATTGCGTGCGTGCGAGACTGGAAAGCTTGTTAGAAGGAAGTCATGGATCGCGGTTTCATCGAGCGTCATCTTCAAGGCGATCCCGCGCATATCGGGAGCCGAGTCCGGTTGTGGAATCGCACTGGCGTTGGAGAAGCGCACCGCCACCGGAATCGTCGCGCCCGGCTGAAAATGCAACACACGGAACGCTTCGGGAATGCTGTCGTCTACGATCAACGAAGCATTGGTGACGCCGACCACCATCTTCGAATGAAGCGTGCGGTCGTACCGGGTCTTTCCAGACTTAACCATATTGTTCTGTTGAATCTCAAGCATCTTCGCCGCCAGATCGAGAAAGATCTGTTTTTCCGCTTCCGGCGATCCACCGTCGTACACTTCTCTCCACGCTTGCATGCGAATCTCCATTTTCCATAACTACGATCAGTGACGCATCGCCAAGGCAATCAGAACGTGAAAGGGAAGCACCAGCAGCGCCGTGCCCGCAACCCCAGATAACCATAAGAGCACAAACCATCCCGCACCTTTGCCGGACGAGACAAGCCTGCGGATTGCAGTTTTCTGCATGGTTGTGTCGATGTGAAGAATCGATCGGCGCTTTAGTGGTAGCCCGACTCACCGCCCCTCAGCTTGCCTTTGAACACCCGGTACTGCATCGCGTTGTACACCAGGATGATCGGCAGCACGATCGCAGTGCCCACCAGCGCGAACAGCTGGCTCGCGTGACTCGACGATGCTTCCCAGATCGTCAGCGAAGGCGGCACGATATTCGGCCAGATGCTGATCAGCAAACCGCTATAGCCGAGAAAGCACACGACCAGCGCCAACACGAAAGGCCTCGCTTCATGGCGCTGCTTGATGGAGCGCAGAATGCCCCATGCACAAGCGAGCACGAGAACGGGCACCGGCAGAAACCATCGAAGATCTCCAGCGCCGAACCAGCGATGTGCAACGGCAGGCAGACCCATTGTCGTCCACAGACTGATCGCGCCGATCATGCCGAGCAGCAGCCACACGAGTACGCGCATCAATGAGCGCATGCTCCGTTGCAGATCACCCTCGGTCTTGAGGATGAGCCAGCCGCAACCGAGCGTCGCATAGGTGACGAGCACACCGATACCGCAAAAGAGGCTGAACGGCGAAAGCCAGTCGAACGGACCGCCGGCAAACCGATGGTCGACGATCCGGATACCTTGCAGCAGCGAACCCAGCACGATTCCCTGGCACAGCGCCGCCAGTGCCGATCCACAAGTAAAGGCCAGATCCCACGCATGCCGCGTGCGCGTTGCCTTCGCACGCAGCTCGAACGCCGCGCCGCGGAATATCAGGCCGACCAGCATCAGGATGAGAGGCAGATAGTTGGCAGGCAGCAAGGTCGAATAAACCACGGGAAATGCGCCGTAGAGCCCCGCGCCGCCGAGCACGAGAAAAGTTTCGTTGCCGTCCCACACGGGCGCAATCGTCTCGATCATGACATCGCGGTCACCTCTCGCCTCGAAGAACGGAAACAGCAGTCCGATACCCAGATCGAAGCCGTCCAGCATGACATAGATGAACACGCCGAGTCCGATGATGGCCGCCCAAATCACGGGAAGATCGATCTGCATGAAGTTACTCCGTTTCCAGCGCGTCGAGCGCGCGATTGTGCAACACCGGATGTTTGCGCTGCCCTTTTCCCTCGAGATATTCTTCCGGCCCGCGTTTCATCATTCGCAGCATGTAATAGATGCCCGTGCCGAACACCGTGAAATAGACGATCACCAGAATCAGCAGCGAGACGCCTGCCTGCTGCGCGTTGATCGGAGCGACCGAATCGACGGTTCGCAACACGCCATAGACGGTCCAGGGCTGCCGGCCGACTTCGGTCGTCACCCAGCCGGCCAGCAACGCAACGAGTCCAGACGGTCCCATGCACAGCACGAACCATTGATACCAGCGGGTTTCGTAAAGACGGCCGCGTATTCGGAGCAATAGTCCAAGCAGCGCGGTCAGAAGCATCAACATGCCGAGCCCGGCCATGATGCGGAAGGTCCAGAAGATGATTGGAGAAAATGGCCTGTTTTCCGGTGCAAATTCTTTCAGGCCGCGAATCTCGCCCGTCCAGCTATGGGTCAGAATCAGACTGCCCAGATGCGGTATCTGGAGGGTGTAACGCGTGACTTCCGCGTTCATGTCCGGCAGCCCGACCAGGTTCAGCGCGGTTCCGCCCTTTTCCGTCTCCCAGAGCCCTTCTATCGCCGCGATCTTTGCCGGCTGATACTTGCGTGTGTTGAGACCGTGCGCATCGCCGACGAAAATCTGAATCGGCGTGAGCAGCAGCAGAATCCAGAGCGCCATCGAGAAGCTGCGGGCCACGGGAGCGTCGCGTCTGCCGTGAAGCAGATGCCATGCGCCACACGCGGCGACGATGAAGCCCGCAACGATGAACGCCGCGATGGTCATATGCGCGAGCCGGTAAGGAAAGGACGGATTGAAAATGATCTTGAGCCAGTCGACTGGCACGATCCTGCCATTTTCGATGGCGTATCCCTGCGGCGTCTGCATGAAGCTGTTCGATGCCAGAATCCAGAACGTCGAGATCAAAGTGCCGAGCGCGACCATGAGGGTCGCAAAGAAATGCGCTCGCGGACTCACGCGCTGCCAACCGAACAGCATCACACCGAGAAAGCCGGCTTCCAGAAAGAACGCAGTGAGCACCTCGTAAGTCAGCAATGGCCCAGTGACATTACCCGCCACGTTCGAAAATCCGCTCCAGTTGGTGCCGAACTCGTAAGCCATCACCACGCCTGACACGACGCCCATGCCGAAACCCACGGCGAATATCCGCGACCAGAAGGCAAACATTTCGCGGTAGGCGCGGTCGCCGGTAAACAGCCAGAGCGCTTCGAGCACGGCGAGAAAGCTGGCCATGCCGATACTGATCGCCGGAAACACGATATGGAACGACACCGTGAAGGCGAACTGCAGTCTTGCGAGGTGGAAAGCATCGAACATGTCCATAAGCGTCACTCACTCTCCGGCTGATTGCAGACGAATCCGGCACACGGCGTCCAGGCGCCCGGGTGGGCCTTCGGACCTCGGCACTAGCGACAAGTGTGCGGCGGCCGCAAACGAGTTCCTATCCCCCTGGTGGGGGGCTCACCTGACAGAGGGATGTGCTGCGAGCGGGCGTGGGTGAGCTTTGGGTGTGCGTATGCTTACGCCAGATTGGTCCGGCGAACGATCGCCTCCAATGACCGGCGCCCCGCACCGCTAGACAAGACCGTAGCGGCTTGCCAGTGTGACTGCTTCGGTTCTATTTTTGACCGACAGCTTTTCATAGAGATGCTTTGCGTGTGACTTGACGGTTTCCGGTGCGATACGCAAATGCGCGGCGATCTGCTTATTCGTGAGGCCCGAGCCCATCAGCCGGACGATCGTGTGTTCGCGGTCGCTCAGACCCATCGGCGGCGTCATTTTGCCAAGCCTGACGGATGCCGCGCGCACCGTCCGCAATTCGATCTCGGCGCGGCGGCGCATCATCAACGCGCCCAGATAGGGCAGCAATTCGCGTTGATCTTCAACCAGCTCACTCTCCCCGCGAACGATGACTTCGATGAGTGCGCAGACCGGTTCGCTGCAATCCACAAGCGTCTGATGCAAGCCGGACTGCGCAGCCGATTCGATCAGTGTCGCGAGCAACAGCAGCGCTTCGTTACGCCGGTTGGTGGCGAGTAATGCTTCCACCAGCAATAGCCCGATCATCGCGGCGCCGTAGCGATCCCGTCGTGCGCGGGTCACCTCGTAGAGCCGATGCAGCGCATCCGTGTCGACCGTGTCCGGCGCACGAACCAGCGCAAGACGCGCCTCGCCGAGTACGCGATAACGCAGGATCTCGAAGTTGACGCTGCTGTCAGATACCTCTTGTTGCTCGGCCAAACGCGCCAGCCGCCTGACGCGAATTTCAGCCTGGTCGGCGCCGTGTCGTAGCAGGTGCGCTTCGATCTGCCCTGCAAGACTTGCTGCCTGGAGACGCGGCCAGCCACGCCGGATCGCGAGCGTTTCGGCTTCGTCGAGGAGCGTGATCGCGCGGCCCACCTGCCCTCGTTGCAAAGCGATGCGGGCAAGCAGGCTATAACTGCGCACGGCGATTTCAGGCGCTGCGCCCTGTGAGATATGCCGCAGGCGTGGCGCGACCAGCGCCTCGGCGTCGTCGATGCGACCGGCTTCGTAAAGCACCTGTGCGGCGACACAGGCAGGAAACACGTCGATCAACGTGTGACCCTTATGACGGCGGGCGAAATCGAGTGCATCCTGCGCAAGAACGCGTGCGGCCCGGAAATGCATCTGACTGAGCGCAATCGCCGCGTCGATCGCCAGGTCGAATATCCCGGTTATCGCGTGCAACGCGCTGGGCTGGGAACCGGGCTGCCGGCGCTTCACGGCATAGAGCTTCTCGATATCGCCGAGCCGCCAGTAGACCCAACGACACGCCGTTAATGCGACCGGCGACGTGGCGCCCGAACGCAACGCGAATTCCACGGCGGACAGTGCGTGCGCAACGTCGTCCTGAAGGACGAAAGCCGCCGCGCACAACGCGGCCGTTTCGCCTCGGACTGCGGTGGCGGCCGATCCTGGCAGGGTTGCAGCTTGCAGGTCGACGCGTTGCGCCGAACGAAGCGCGGCGTCGATATCGAATTTGGCGAACTGGTGCCAGGCGCGGGCCAGGCCGCGCTGCAAATGCCAGGGTCTGCCGCCCGGCACTTCATTGAGAGGCAGCGTCAAGACATGTCCGCTGACAAAAATGCTCGGGCGTGGCCGAACGACACGTCGCTCACGTTGGGTCCTGTCTGGAGTGAATTTGCAGATCGGCGCTTCATTCATGTCACGCTCCGTCGGTAACCGGATGGCCTACACCAGTCGGCGAATATCTGAGTCAAGACTAAACTCTGATCCGCTAAAGAGCGTGAAGATGAGGTTTTATTTTGGTAAAGGTCACGTCATTAACCGTCTAACTTATGACTAAACGGAAATGAAAGAGTTATTTTGAGGGAATGTAAGACGGGGCGCTCACTCGCGCGGTTTATCCGGCCTGACCGGATTGCGCCTGGCAATCGAGGAGCGCAATGCGGAGTAGGCAGGGGCCACCATCGGGTAATCTGCGGGAAGCGACCACTTCGCACGATATTCGTCTGGGGTCATGCCAAACTGGCGTTGCAGGTACCGCTTGAGAGATTTCAGCTTTCGTCCGTCTTCCAGACAGACCAGATAATCATTGTGTACCGATTCTTCGATCGGCACGGCGGCGCGTTGCCTGATGCGTTCGGTTGCGGACTCGTAGAGCGCCACGAGTGCGGCGTGTGTGCTGGAGATCAGCGCCGGCAGTTCGCCCGTTGGTAGCGAATTGCTGGCAACGTAACTCGCCACAATCTCTACTGTGAGCTCGATAAGATTGGCTTCGCGGGGCACAGGTGATTGGAATCAGTCAAACGATGGATACGTGAGCGCCGGACCAACGACGAATAACCCACACACGGCAAGACACGTTTCTTCGCGACATTGTGACGTCTCCTCAGGCAGGCCGAGGTTCACTATGAATACGGATCGCGACGCACACAATCCCCCAGATGGGGGCTGCGTTATACCCGCAAGCCGTGCAGCGTTTGCATGGTGCGCTCAAGCCAGGCCAACAGACCGTGATGTGTCATGGGCTGGTCGTGGCTGACCTGCATCAACGCCTGCCCTCGCCGTTCACGCTCGGCGAGTTTCGCGGCCAGCGCCTGCGACATCCCCGGGTGCACGCGCAACAGGCCCGCGACGGCGCTGGCGGGCAGGTCGAACACGATGACGTGTGTTCTCGCGGAAAGATCGGCGTCGACCGCGACCCCCGCGACCGGCCCGCTCTCGCCGAAATACTCGCTTGGCGAGAAGCGCATCACTTCGACGATCTTGCCATCGCGTTGCGTCGACGCGCTGACCACGCCGTAACCCACGATCGTAATTGCCGCGGGCACCTCGCCGGCGTGCAGCAGAACATCGCCGGGGGCGAGCTCACGCACCGTCATGGTCCCGGCAAGCTGGGTTTTCTCGAGCGTCGACAGCAAACCGAACACGTCGATACCGTCGATCAGTTTGCGCGCGAGTGGATGGTCTCCGGTCTCCTTGAGAGCGTCACGTGCGTCGGTGAGCGTTGCAAGTGCTTCGAGATGGCGGTACGCCGCGTCGAAGAAGACATTCTTCGTGTTGTTGGAATCGCCTTCGACGGAGACGAAAAAAGTAATCTCGTAGTCCACCGCCTGCCAGCCTACCGACTTCGTCACGATATCCACCGGCTTTGCCTCGTCGATATCGACACACGACTCGACGGCCAGCCGCAGCGCGGTAATGACCGTCGACGGCCGCAGAGTCGGCACCGCCTGAAAGTTCACGATGCTCGCGTGCACGCCGCCCGGCACGCTCGTATTGGTCACGCGCGTTTTCGCCATCGTCGAATTGGGCACGACGATCAGGTCCTGATTGCGCTTGAGAACATGCGTCGCGCGCCAGGTGATTTCGAGCACCACGCCTTCCGTGTTGTCGTCGAGCGAGATGTGATCGCCCACCCGGTAAGGTGCGGTCGCGTTGATGACGAAGCCCGAAAACAGGTCGGCCAGCGTGCTCTGCAGCGCGAGACCGAGCACGATGGCGACGGCACCGGAAGTCGCCAGCACGCCTTTGAGGGGAATGTCGAATACGTCTGCGACTATCGCGACCGCCGCCGTCAGATAGAGCAGCGTCTCGACGACATCTAGCGTAAAGCGTTCCTGGCGGGTCCGGTCGTCGAACGCGAAGTACAGACGCGCCAACAGGTTTGCAGTCGATGCCGCCAGCAGCCACCAGACGATCTGCACCGCGCCGCGCACGAGCCGGTATTCGGCCGCCGCGCTCAGATCGGGCGTCTGGGTCGGGGTAATGTGCGCGCGGAAGATCGCAACCGTGAAAAGCAGAAACGCGGCACAGCGCAAGGCGGCACGCAGCGCGGTGAGACGGCGCCGCCCGCACCACAGCAGCAGCGCGCCGTTGAGCGCGACGGCGCCCAGCGGTATCAACAATTGTTCGAAGCTGTCCGGCATCTAAGGGCTCTTCAGATCGGCAAGGCCTACTTGGGTCTCGCGATCCGCCGGGAGATCGCCGCTTCGATAACCGCCTCCCAATGCCATGGTCAAACCGATTGCCGTCTGCAACTCGTCGCCAGAGAGCTTGACGAGAGCGAGGCGCGCTTCGATGACGGGCGCCTTCGCGCCCATCGCGCTCACCTGATCGGACAGGCCGGTTTGATAACTCGCCGCGGCGCTGTCACTGGCGAAACTGAGTGCGCCGATTCGCTCGCGCTGCAACTGCATGCGATGGTCGATGTCTTCGATCGCGCTCCCGCTTTGCGCGACGTCGCGCACCGCGTTCAGCACCGCCTGGTTGTATTGCTCGATCAGCGTATTACTCACCGTACGCGCGCCGTGCAGATTGGCGTTCAGACGGCCACCGTCGAAGATCGGCAACGTGAGGCCAGGAATGATATTGATCTGCTGGGCCGAGTGCGTGAACAGATCGCGCAGGCGTAGCGCGTCCAGACCGAAAAATACGGTGATGTCGAAGCTGGGATAGAAAGCGGCCTTGGCCGCATCGATCCGGTCAAGCGACGCCTCGATCAACCAGCGCATTGCCTGGAGGTCCGGGCGACGTGCCAGCAATTCGTACGAGAGCGAGGCGGGCAACGACACGGACGGCGTCGGCAACGGCACCGGCACGATCGCGGGCAGGTCATCGGGGCCGGCGCCTGACAGCGCACGCAGCGCCTCTCGTGCATGCACGATCTGCTCTCTGGTCGATTCGATCTGCTGGTCGATCGCAAGCAGTTGCGCGCGGGCCTCGTTGGACGGCGTCAGCGCTTCGAGGCCGCGCCCGCTGCGCGCCGCGTGAGCGTCGTAGTCGAATGCGCGGGTCGCGCGAAGCTGCTGCAACAGATCGAGGCTCGCATAAGCAGTCTGAATCGTGAAGTAGAGCTCGGCGACGCCTGCCGCGACTTCAAGCTCGGCCTGCGCCGCCTCTTCGCGCTGCGCGTTCTGTTCACCGAGCGCCGCGCGAACCTGATCGCGCTGCTTGCCCCAAATGTCGATATCGTAGTGCCCGTCGAGGCCGATTAATCCTGAGGTGTACCACGGGCCGTATGCGCCGATCGGCGGATTGTGATCGGCGTAGGCGCTCAGGAAGCCATGATCCGACACGTGCTGCTGATCGATCTCCGCATGTGCGGAGATCTGCAGATCGGTGGCTGCGCGAGTCAGTTCCACCTGCGCCCGCGCCTGGGATACATGCTCCTCGGCAATCGCAAGCGTCGGTGCGTGAGCCAGCGAGCGGTCGATCAGCGTGTCGAGTTGAGGATCGCCATACTGGGTCCACCAATGCGCCGAGGGCCACGCTTCGCTCGGCAGACGAATGCCGTCGGCAATCCGCACCTGCTGCGGCGCGATCATCGCGGCCGGCGGTCGATCGTGGTGGATGATCGCGCACGACGCCAGCAGCGGCATGATCGACGGCACGATCCATCGCGCGAAATAGTGCTTTCCTTTGCCGATGACGGCACTGGAGCGAAAACGCGATTCCCGAATGAGGCAGATCATGGCGTCACCCGTGCACCGGCTGTTCCGCAATTTCACGCAGATTGGCCGTCCAGCGCGGTAACCCGGCTAGCGCGCCGTCGATTCTTCGCGCATGCCAGACGAGCGTGCGCGCGTTTGCGTCTCGCGGTGGCGCGAACGCTTGCACGAACGGACCCAACGCACTGAAGTCGATCGGCAATGGCGGCATCGCGTCGGGAATCTGCATTGCCAGACCGTCCGCGTAATGGTCCAATGCGTCGGCGACGTTGGTTTGGAACTGTGCAGCGTGCGGCACGATCGATTCCGTCACCGGGCCGAGTGTCGCCTCGGCATTGAAGGCGTCGACGGCGAGCAGCAACGCGCGGCCTTGTGCGAGCACCGCTTGCGACAGAATGGTCACGTCGGGAATGTCACCTTCGCGCCAGTCGGGTTCGAGCGCGACGCGCGCAAGCATGGCCGAACAGTCCGCGAGTTTGCCCCATAGCGTCGACGGCGCCGGTTCGGCCTGCGCCTGAGAAGCGGTAGCGCCGCGCAGGAGCTTCGTCGCATTGGTGCGCGCTACCGCCGCGATCTCGCGCAGCACCGAGGCAAGTTGCGCGCGCAGCGCGTCGCCCTCGCCTTCTGGCCACACCCAGGTCTGAATGAAAATCGCCACGCCGACACCCAGCAGAATGCCCACGATCCGGTCGCGAATCTCCGTGAGATCGGACGGCGGCGAAAACGACACGAGCAAGGCCAGCGAGAAGGTGAACATGATCTGCGTGCCGGCATAGCCAATCCGCTCCGAGCCGGCCGATAGCCACGCGCCAAGCGCAATCACGGGGAGTGCCATCAGGAGGAGCCCGCTAATGCTCTCAAGATGGGGAATCACGAATGCGACCATGAACAGCGCGAGCCCGCTGCCGGTCAGCGCACCACCCACGCGCAGGATGCCTTGACGCGCGGATGCGCCGAGACTCGGCAACGCCACGATGAGGCTCGTCAACATGATCGTGTGAATACCCGGCCATTTCACCGCGTTATAGAACACGTAGCAGATCAGCACCGATAGCAACGTACGCAGCGCGAAGCGCGCATAGCGTGGATTGGTCAGGGCGTCCGGCTGGAAGAACGCGGTGCGGGCCGGCGCGTTTCTGGCAGCCTCGCCAGGCGCGCCCGTTCGTGTCGATGCAGGGCCCCCCGTTTCGCCGCGCGTCGCATCCGCCAATGCGCTGAGGGTGCGCTCCATCATGTCGACGCCCGCAATCGAAGTGGGCAGCGGCGCCCGGGCCGGCGCGTTCCAGCGTGGCCACTGTGCATCGTCGCCGATCGCCAGCGACATTGAAGCAAGTTCGCCCTGCACGGTGCGCAGGGTTTCGGTCCGGTTCGCCCCGGCCGCAGGAATGCGCTCCGGCAGATAGGCTGCCGCCTCCACGATGCGCGATACGGCCGCTACGCTCGCCAGCATCGCACACGCCTGCGCTTCGCTCAAATGGCGGCGCATCGTCGTAAAGCGCAGCAGCTTCTGCAGCGTCATCGTATCGACTTGCAGCGCCAGCGCACTGACTGGTTCGAGTGGGCCGCGTGCATCGGCCAGCGTCGCGAGCCTTGCTTGCGTCGCGGTCAGCAGCCGTTGCATTGCGGCGCGCAACTGGCGCTCCGGTTCCGCCGGCAACAGCACTGTGTTGAGGATCAGCGCGGTCACGACCGGATAGTTGACCGCCGCCCACACCCACAGGCAGCTTCGTACGAGCATTTCGGTGTTATCGGTCAGGTCGCCGAAACTCTGCGCATAGATCACGATCAGCGAGACCAGAAAAAAGACGAGCCCGAACCGGGTCACCGCGCGCATCAGATAGACGCCGCAGAAAAAAATCGCGCTCGCGATCAGGATGCGCAACATCGGATAGCCAAAGGCGATCGCATATAGAGCGACCACGCAAGCCACAGCAAAAGTGACACCGATCACCAGATTGGCCGCAATGACGCGTGTCAGTACGATGTTCGACTGCGTAACGTAAAAAATCACCAGCAACGACAACGGCAATTCGGGCACCCGCAAGGTCATCGACACGATGATGACGAACGCGCCGCCCAGTACGCAACGCAGGGTGACATTGCCGCGCCCCGGATAAGGCGCGAGTTCCGTGCGCAGGAAAGCCGCGAAACGGATCAGCGGCGCGGGCCACTCCAGCATCGGCCGGGTGCTTTCCATCTCGCTCACGATGGCGCTCCGTCGCGCGCGGCCTGTGCCTGCCGTGCGTCGTCACCGGTCGGACGCAACACCGCAACAGCCGAGGTGCCGATCCGGAAGAGCCGCGGATTGGGCTGGTCGATCAGGATCTTCACAGGAAAACGTTGCGCGACGTGCACCCAGTTGATGCTACGTTCGATGGACGGCAAGCCATTGGCCGTACCGGCGCCATCCTGAGGATCGACGCCGAAGCCGATCGAATCCACCACTCCGTTGAAACGGATCCCGGTGTCGCTCATCAGATAGACGGTGGCCGGCGTGCCGGGGCGGATGTGACCCAGTTCGTTTTCGCGGAGATTCGCAATCACATACCAGTGCCGCGTGTCGATCAGCGTGAACACCGGTTTTTGCGCCGATACGTATTGCCCGATCGAAGTCCGCAGTTCGACCACCAGGCCATCGAACGGTGCGCGCACGGTTGCATATTCAAGGTTGAGCCGGGCTGTCTGGATCTGAGCCTGCAAGACCGAGCGCTGCGCGACGAGCGCGTCGACACCGCTGACGGCCGCCCGGGCTTCGCGCTCCTGCTGCTCGGCAGCATCGAGTTCAGCCTGTGCGGAACGTTGTGCGGTTCGAGCCCGCTCCAGCTCATCTGCGGAAACGTAGCCCTTCGTGATAAGCGGCTCGGTTCTGGCCAGGGTGTCGGCGGTCTGCTTCGCCGCCGCTTGCGCACGGATCACTGCCGCTTTGGCGCCCGCCGCGCCGAACACTTGCGCGTTCACACTGCGTTGGGTAAGCGGAATCTGCGCGTCCAGTTGAGCGAGTTCGGCTTGCGCCCGTTGCAGAGCATATTGATAGGGCCTTGGGTCGATCTGAAACAGCAGATCGCCTTGCTTCACCTGTTGATTGTCTCGCACAGCGAGCGTGACGATCTTGCCGCTCACCTCCGGCACTACGCCGATGGTGTCGGCGTAGGCGTACGCGTCGTCGGTGCGCGGTGTCGTGTCGACGCGCCAGATCACTGCGCACACCGCGAGCACGGCGAGCAGGATCAGAAGGATGGCCAACCAGGTTCGCGGACGACGCTGGTCCGCATTCGCGCGGTTCGAAGCTGTCAAGTTCACAACGTCGCTCGCATGTCGATCATAAGTTGAAGCCGGCAGTCCAGAGCGCGACTGCGAATAACACTGTCAGCGCAGGGTAGACAAGTGCAGGAGGTTCGAGCAGGGCACCTCGTCCACTGCGCGACAACAGCACATGCACACAGGCGACGGCCAGCACGGCGCCCGCGATGCAAAACAGCCAGTCAGGAAAATAGGCACCCAGTATCGCGATCGAGGGCGAGCCACTGCACCCTGCCGTCAGGGCGCACAGCAGCAGAACGAAGCCTCCGCGAATCCGCCCGACCCAATTGAGCCGGGCCGGCGCGGTGCGCTGTCGTGTTTCGGGCATGGCTTGACCCGAGAAACGAGCCACATTCTTCGCCGGAGGCCGCACCCGGGTTCGACTCTGCATGGTTCTGTCCGATTCAGCGCGTCAGATTGACCTTCGCGATGTCGATCAATTGACTGCCCCGGCCGTCCAGCACCGCCTGCATCATGAAGATGCCGAACTTCCACGCTTCGTCCACGGTAGTCTTGGGCGGCATGATCAGTTCCTGGCGGGCACTGACTACGTCGACGAGTACCGGCCCGTCGTGCGCAAGCGCCGTTGCAATCGCACCTTCGAGTTCCTGAGGCTTCTCGACGCGGATGCCCTTGACGCCCATCGCCTCGGCCATGTTCGCAAAGTTCGGATTGACGAGATCGCAGCCGGTGTCGATAAAACCGGACGCCCGCATTTCAATTTCGACGAAACCCAGCGTGCCGTTATTCAGCACGATCAGCTTCACTGGGAGTTTGGCCTGCACGAGCGTGATGAAATCGCCCATCATCATGGTGAAGCCGCCATCGCCTGACATCGAAATCACCTGCCGATCCGGAAACGCGCACTGCGCTCCGATCGCGTGCAGCATGGCATTGGCCATCGAGCCGTGATTGAACGATCCGACCAGCCGGCGCTTACCGTTCAGCTTCAGATAGCGCGCCGTCCACGCGATCGGCGTACCGACGTCGCAGGTGAAAATGGCGTCGTCGGAGGCAAGTTCGCTCACGAGTCGCGTCACGTATTGCGGGTGGATCGCGGTGCTCGACGGTCTGCTTTCGGCCAACTCGTCCAGATCTTTGCGCGCCTTTTTGTAGTGCGCGAGTGCACTGTCGAGGTGGTCAGAATCCGGCTTGTCGTTGACCGACGGCAACAGTGCGGCCAGCGTATCCTTCACCGTGCCGACCAGACCGAGATCCAGCGAACAGCGGTTACCTAATGCTTCAGGACGAACGTCGATCTGTACGATCTTCGCGTTCTCCGGGTAGAACTGACGATAGGGGAAGTCAGTGCCGAGCAGCAACAGCAGGTCGCAGGCCTTCATGGCGGCAAAGCCGGAAGCAAACCCGACATTGCCGGTCATGCCGACATCGTAGGGATTGTCGTGTTCGATATATTCCTTGCCGCGCAGCGAGTGGACAATCGGCGCTTTCACGCGCCTCGCCAGCTCGATCACTTCGTCGCGCGCGCCCGCGCATCCCGCGCCGCACATGAAGGTCACCCGTGACGCATCGTGCAGCATGTCGGCGAGACAGGCGAGTTCGTCATCGGACGGGCGTAACACCGGGGCACTGGTGGGCACCACCCAGGGAGCGACTTGTGCAATCGTTGGCGAGAGTGCCACGTCACCCGGAATCACCACCACGGCGACGCCTCTTCTGCCGACCGCGACCCGCATGGCGCGTGTCAGGATTTGAGGCAACTGGCCGACATCCGACACCAGCTCGACATAGTGGCTGCATTCGCGAAACAGGCTTTCCGGGTGCGTGGCCTGAAAGTAGTCGATGCCGATTTCCGTGCTCGGAATGTGCGCGGCGATCGCCAGCACCGGCACGCCACTACGGTGCGCGTCGAACAAACCGTTGATCAGATGCAGATTGCCCGGCCCGCAACTACCCGCGCACACGGCAAGCTCACCGGTCAGATGCGCTTCGGCGGCCGCTGCGAACGCAGCGCCCTCTTCATGGCGCATGTGAACCCAATCGATCTTGTCGGTCCGTCGCAACGAGTCGGATATTCCATTGAGCGAGTCACCGACCACACCATAGATCCGTTTTACCCCGACATGCGCAAGGGTATCGACGAGATAGTCCGCCGCTGTAGTCATGTGTTGCCTCCTGAGAATGGGAAGGACCGAAACGCGCTTGTCGTTGATCGATAAGCTGAGCGAGCGTTGTCACGAGGCTCGTTTGGCACCAGCAAAGTTTGCCTTTATCCGCCACCTCGATGAAATCCCCCTGACGGGGGATAAAGTGCGGTCGGTCGATTGCTTTCATATTTCTGACTTTGCAATTCAAACCGATTACACAATCGCTCGGCGCGCAGACGTTTTGTTCGAGGTGCCGCACCGGGTTTTGTTAAACAAGTTTAACTTTTAGCGTTCTTACACTTACGCTATGCTGAGTGGCAACCAATACGAATTAGTACGGCGTTTGTCATGCACCGGAAGTCGCTTCCAGGGCGCGTTCGTTGGCAATCCGTATTAACACGCGATGTACGAAGCCGGCTTCGAATCCGACGTTGCAGTGCATATGAGCGTCGACGAAACGGGTGGCGCCAGCGCTGCCGATATCGCGGCAATGGGGTTCGACGATATTCCGACTGCTCGTCTGTTGGCGCCAGCTCCTGGCACGGTCAATACCCATGTGAGGCAAAACGAGACATGCCGTCAGTCGATTATCCGTGCTTTTGAATGTACCGAAGTCGGCCTCGACGACGCCGGGTAAGTTACTGATTCATGTAATTGATCGCTCACACATCACTAAAAACTAATACGTATGAATGGAGCAGTAGGCATGATTGAATTTGGCCCTTTCCGGCTGGATAGCGCGAACCGGTGCGTCTGGGCATGCCCAGCCGACGGTACCAGCCGCCGGCTTGCGCTGACTCCGCGCGCCTACGATATGCTTCAGTATCTGATCGACAATTCGGGCCGCCTCATTACCCAGGACGAGTTTCTCGACGCCCTCTGGCAGAAGGTGCAAGTACAACCCGAAGTACTGAAGTCGCACATGTTGTCGATACGTACCGCGCTCGACGACGACCCACGGAATCCGACCTATATCGAAACGCTGCGCGGCCGTGGATACCGCTTTATCGCCCCGCTCAAGCGCTCGGCTCTCGTGCCGACGCAGCGCATCCCCCAGGACTTCCGCCACGTTGGCCATCATTCATTCGTCGGCCGCATGTCGCAGTTGAACCAGCTCAGCGGCCTGTTCGACGAAGCGCGGCAAGGTTCGTCGCGTGTCGTGTTCGTCGCCGGCGAGCCGGGCATCGGCAAGACCACGCTCGTTACCCGGTTTCTGGACTCACTCGAAAACGACGCCACCGTATTGAAGGCGCTCGGGCGTTGCGTCGAGGGCTACGGCGGCACAGAGCCCTACTATCCGGTTCTCGACGCACTGACTCAACTCGCGCGAGGGGCAGCAGGCCCTTTGATCATGGGCATGCTGAGGTCGGTTGCGCCAACCTGGGCGCTTCAGATGTCGGGCGCGGTCCCTGAAGCGCACCGTCCCGAGCTTCTGCATCAAATGGCAGGCGCTGCAAGCGGCCGAATGCTGCGCGAGATCTGCGATTTCCTCGAGGCTTTGTCTCTGCAAAGTCCCGTAGCGCTGGTTCTCGAAGATCTCCACTGGTCCGACTACTCCACTGTCGACCTGCTCTCTGCGCTCGCCCGCCACCGCAGTGACGCCCGCCTGATCGTGATTGCGACGTATCGCCCCGAAGACGCGGAAGTCGTTCAACATCCTTTATGCACGCTCAATCGTGACCTCAGGCTGCAAAACCTCTGTCACGATATGCTGCTGCAGCCATTGACCGAAGGGGCGACCGCCGAATATCTGGCCGGCGGTGCGCAGAGTTCCGTGCCGGCGCACGTGAACGACTTTGCAGAACTCGTGCGCGAACGCTCAGGCGGCAATCCGCTTTTCATGGTCGCGACACTCGACAACCTCGTGGAGCGGGGGATTGCGCAGTCGACCCCGGAAGGCTGGAAACTTCATATTTCACCATCGGAAGTGCGGCTGGAGGTACCGCTCACCCTGAGTCAGGTCATTGAGCGCCGTATCCGGCGATTGAGTGAAGTGCAGCAGAAAGTACTCGAAGCCGCGAGCGTCGCGGGCCTCTCGTTCGATGCCACCACCGCAGCCGCCGCGGCGCGAATGAGCCGGGAGGACTTCGAGGACGTCTGCGAAGTGCTGTGCCGACAGGAGAGTTTTATCCGCCGGGAGGCCCAACCGTCATTGGATCCCGGCTTCGGCGGACGAACCTACACCTTCCGCCATGCCATCTATCGCCAGACGTTCTATGAACGCCAGGGAACGCTGCGCAGCGGCAGCGCCCATCTGCGCGTTGCAGAAGCGCTCTAGGGACTGCGTCCGCCGCCTGAGCGTCGACTCGTCGCCGCCGAGCTCGCACGACATTTCGGGGCCGCCAGGCAATGGGACCGCGCGCTCGGCTATTTGCGCGTCGCAATCCATGCAGATCCACGTCGCTCACCAGATCACCGGGACGCGGCCGTCCTTTGCTGATTTCAGCCTCGCATTAAGAAAGTTTAAGGACGACGGGAAGGACTTGCCGCCTGTGCTTGCCTATGATTAATCCGATTGAAATCGACAACGAGGCAGCACGTGCAATCCAGGCCGACGTTAGTGGACATTGGGCTGCTGTTTTTACGAGTCTGCGCGAGCCTGCTGGTCCTCGCGGTTCACGGCTTGCCGAAGCTCATTCACTACGCGAGCCAGGCGGCGGTCATCGAAGATCCGTTTCATCTGGGCCGCGGCGTGTCGATGGCGTTCGCGATTTTCGCGGAAGTGATCTGCCCGCCGCTGATGATTCTGGGGATCGCGACACGGTTCGCCGCGCTGCCGATCCTGGTCGTCGTGGTGATCGCGTTGGCTTTCGTCCATCGCGACTGGTCGCTCGAGCAAGGCCAGTTTGCGTGGATGCTGCTGATACTGTTCGGCACGATCGCCATCGCCGGGCCGGGTCGGTTTCGCTTCGGCAGACCGGCGGCGCAAGACGGGGCAATGCGCCGGCGCTGAGCGGGCGCACCCGCTAAGCGACTTCGTCGCTCTGGATTGGAGCGCCCGGCAGGCTCGGATAAACTATGCCGATGCCCCAGGAAATCGATTACCTCAACCCCGCCCTTCCCCGCGGCCTGCGACGTGTCCCGATGCCGGTAGTCGACGCCACGCCCGCCACGCTCGAAGGCTATGGCCGGCTGGTCGCCGACCCGAACGACTGTCCGGTCGAAATCGTGCAATGGCCGGCGCGCGGCTCGCGTCCCATCGACCCCGGCACCGGCGACGAAGCCGGCACCACCGAAGGCACCTTCGTGAGCGAATGGCGCGGCGACATTCTTTACGGTCGCAATGCAGCGGTGAGCGGCCACTACGTCCTCGCCTACGGATGCGAACCGCAAGACGCGCGCGAGGACCACGTCGGCCCGGCGCAACGCATGCTGCTCTGGCACGCGAACTACCATCCGGACGGCGGCCAGCTGTTCTTCCCGCTCGACCCAGGTCCTTTCTATGTCCCGCTGGCGCTGCCCGGCGACGACATCACGCCGGAAAAATTCGTGTGCTTCCGCTTCGACGGACAGCAAGGTCTCTATATTCATCCGAACATCTGGCATGAAGGCGTGTTCACCCTGGCAGGCACCCAGCGTTTCTTCGACAAACAAGGCGCCGTGCATGCACGCGTGTCGGTCGAGTTCGCCCGCGAGTTCGGCTGCCTGCTGGAAGCGCCGATCCAGGCGCCGAGCTGAGCATGGGCAGGCCTGATGTGTGCTGCCGCACTTGCGCTGCTAGCATCTTTTTAGTGAAGTCCGGGATTTTCGCTAATGCCAGTACACTTCATGTATCGAGGGCGATGAGCCCTGACCGGACAGGGTTTGGTCTGGAATTCAGTTTCTGATAGAGGGAGACGTTCGTGGCAAATGACAAGATGATGGCGCAGGTGTCTGACAAACAGGGTTTCTTCGCAGCGCTCGATCAGAGCGGCGGCTCGACCCCCGGCGCCTTGAAGCTTTACGGCATTCCCGAGAGCGCCTATAGCGACGAAGCCGGGATGTTCAAGCTGATTCACGAGATGCGCGTGCGCATCATGACCGCACCCGCCTTCACCGGCGACAAGATCATCGGCGCCATTCTGTTCGAAGCCACCATGGACGGACAGGCCGAGGGCAAGGCCGTGCCGTCCTATCTGTGGGAAGAGCGCGGGGTCGTGCCGTTCCTGAAGGTCGACAAAGGCCTCGAAGCCGAAGCCGACGGCGTCCAGCTGATGAAGCCGATTCCCGGTCTCGACACGCTGCTGGAGCGGGCCGTGAAGCTCGGCATCTTCGGGACCAAGATGCGCTCGGTCATCCACCAGAATTCGGCGCAAGGCATCGCGGCGATTGCGAAACAGCAATTCGCACTGGGCGCGCAGATCGGCGCGCATGGTCTGATCCCGATTCTCGAACCCGAAGTGTCGATCAAGAGTCCGGACAAGGCCGGCGCCGAAGCGACGCTGCGCGCGGAACTGCTCAAGGGTCTCGACGCCCTGCCGGAGACCGGCCGCGTGATGCTCAAGCTGACCATTCCCGACGTGGCGGATTTCTACCAGCCGCTGATCGACCATCCGCGCGTGGTGCGCGTGGTCGCGCTGTCCGGCGGCTACTCGCGCACTGAGGCGTGCGAACGGCTCGCCACCAATCACGGCATGATCGCCAGCTTTTCGCGGGCCCTGATCAACGAGTTGAAAGTATCGATGAGCGACAGCGAATTCGACGCCGCGCTGGCCGAAGCCGTCGACGAGATTTATCAGGCTTCGGTCGCGAAGGTTTAATCGAGTACGCGGTTCGCCGGGGCTCGCACCGTGCGATGCCCCGGCGAGCGGCCTGGCGGGTCCGGTTCAGCGCTCGCTGGTCTGGCCTGCCGCTTCGGCTACGTCCACCTTCGCCGCGTCTTCCTCTGCTCGGGGTCGCGTCGACAGCCGCAGATAGGCCGCGGCGAGCCTGCGCAGTTCTTCCTCCGAGGCATCTTCGATACCGATCAGATGATTGTCGGCGGACCGGTGCGAGGACAGCAGTTCGTTGAGCTTCAGATGCAGCGCGACGCTGTCCTTGTTCTGACTCTGCTGGATCAGGAACACCATCAGGAAGGTGACGATGGTGGTGCCGGTATTGATGACCAGTTGCCAGCCATCGGAGTAATGAAAAATCGGCCCCGTCACGATCCACACGACTACGGTGACGACCGCGAGGCAGAATGCCGCGGGCGAACCGGCCCACCGCGTCACCACGCTAGCGAAGCGGTCGAACAGGCGGGTGAGCGGATGGCGGCCCGCGTAAGCCGGGCTCACGGTGTCAGGAACAGTATCGAGTTCGTCAGTGGACGCAGCGGCGACAGGTCGGTTGGGCATGTGCGGCTCCGGAAAGTTGACGCAACGACACCCGCAATATCCATGCCGATACACGGTGAAACGATCTTGCAAGCTTCGGCCTATGGCCGGCGCAGTTGACTGCTTGCCATCCACGCAAAAGCCGATCTTTTCGCGGCAAATCGTACCGTGTTTGTATTTTCTTCCCGGTAATCCGGTAACCAGGTAAAGACACGTTAGCCAGGCTTGGGCGCGCCCGGTTCGATGATTTCGCGCACGGCGTCGTCTACGGTTTCCAGCAGGACGAAGCGCAACTGGTTGCGGGCGTCCTCGGGAATGTCCTCGATGTCCGCCGCATTTCGTGCCGGCAGCAGGATCGTACCGATACCGCCGCGCAAGGCCGCCAATACCTTTTCCTTGATGCCGCCCACCGGCAGGACGATGCCGCGCAGGCTGATCTCGCCCGTCACCGAGCAATCGTTGCGCACCGCCTTGCCCATCAGCAGTGAGGCGATGGCGATGAACATGGCCACGCCGGCACTTGGTCCATCCTTCGGCACCGCGCCCGCCGGCACGTGAACGTGGATGTCGCGTTTGTCGAAGCTCGCGGCGTCGATATGCAGTGCCTCGGAGCGCGACTTGACCAGCGTGAGCGCGGCCTGGGCGCTCTCCTTCATCACGTCGCCCAACTGCCCGGTCAGCATCAGCCGGCCACCGCCCGGAGAACTGCTGGCTTCGATGAAGAGCAACTCGCCCCCTACCGGCGTCCACGCCATGCCGGTCACCATGCCCGGCAGACTGGTACGCATCGCCACCTCGCTTTCGTAGCGGCGATGACCCAGTATCGACGGCAGGCGTTCGGGGTCGATCTGCTCCCGCGTTGCCGGATCTTCTGCGACCCGCAGGGCGACATAGCGGAATACCGAGCCGATCTGCCGCTCCAGACTGCGCACGCCCGCTTCGCGGGTGTAGTCGCGGATGATCACCCGCAGCGCCGCGTCGCTCAACTCGCATTGCGCCGGCGTCAAACCACACGCTTCCAGCTGACGCGGCACCAGAAAGCGTTGCGCGATCTGGAATTTTTCGGCCTCGGTGTAGCCCGGCAAATCCAGCACTTCGAGGCGATCGCGCAAGGGTCCGGGAATGCCTTCGGGCTGATTCGCGGTCGCCACGAACACCACGCCGGACAGATCGAACGGCACGCCCAGATAGTTGTCGCGGAAGGAGGCGTTCTGCTCGGGGTCCAGCACTTCGAGCATCGCTGCGCCAGGATCGCCGTGCGCGCCCTGCCCCAGCTTGTCGAGTTCGTCAAGCAACATCACGCAGTTGCGCGCGCCGGCTTTCCGGATCGCCTGGATGATATTGCCGGGCATCGCGCCGATATACGTGCGGCGATGGCCGCGGATCTCCGCCTCGTCGTGAACGCCGCCCAGACTCACACGCACGAACGGCCGCTCCAGCGCCTGAGCGATGCTCTGGCCCAGCGACGTTTTGCCGACTCCGGGCGGCCCCAGGAAGCAGAGAATCGGCGCCTTGCCATGCGGATTGAGCTTTCTGACACCGAGATATTCGAGGATGCGGCGCTTCACCTTATCCAGACCGAAGTGCGCTTCATCGAGAATCTGCCGCGCGCGACCGATGTCGATGGGCGCGCCTTCCGGCAGCTGCCACGGCAGTTCGGTCAGCCACTCGAGGTAGTTCAGGCTGATGGAATATTCGCCGCTCGCCTCGGGCATCCGCTCCAGCCTCGCCAGTTCCTTGCGCGCGTGGCTCCCGGTCTCCGGCGGCATGTGCGCGTTGCCGATCGCCCCGGCAAGCTTGCGCACTTCTTCCTTGCTCTCGACGTTCTCGCCGAGTTCGTGCTCGATCGTCCGGAGTTGCTCGCGCAACATCATCTCGCGCTGTCGCTGGTCGAGCCGGCCGCGCGTCTGCTCGCCGATTTCGAGCGACAGGCGCAGCACTTCGATGCGTCCGGCGACGGCATCCAGCACCTTGTCGAGCCGCTTGCACAGTTCGAGCGTCTCGAGAATGTCCTGCTTGCGTTCGAGCGGAATGTCGAGCAGCCCGGCCACCGTATCGGCGAGCATGCCGGGCGCTTCGATCGAGTCCAGTGCCTTGATGAGTTCGGCGCCCGCATTAGGCAGCAGTCCGATCATTTCGCCGGCGCGTTGTTTCAGGACCAGCACGCGTGCGTCGATGGCGGAGTCGCGCTGTGTGCTGTCGGGCAGCAGTTCGACGCGCGCGGCCCGGAATCCGAGGTTGGTCACCGGCTCGATCAGGCGAAAGCGCTCGATCGCCTGACACACCAGATGATGCGCGCCGTCCTGCGGGCTGGTGACATAGCGCAGCACGTTCGCCACCGTGCCCACGGTGTAGAGACCGTCGAAGGCCGGGTCCTGGCTTTGCGGATCGCGTTGCAGCACGATGCCCAAAGGCTGCTGTCGCATCACGGCCGCCTGCACGTCGTCCTTGGTGCGTCCGACTCCCGCCGTGAGCGGCAGTACCATGCCAGGAAAAAGCACGGTATTGCGCACCGGCAGCAGGATCAGGGAGTCTTTGGGCAAGGCCGGCACGTCGGTCGCCGCCGGGCTCGCCGGGCGGGATTCAGGGGCTTTGCTTTCGCTGTCCGTGCTCATCTACCCTCCTCGATCCGCCCTCGCCCCACTCAGTCCAGTCTTTCGAAGTCCAGCAGCAGACAGCCGTGTTCAGACTCGCGCCGTATCAGACGATAGCGACCAGCCGGAAGCTGAATGTGGCGCTCGAAGCGGCCGTAGGGAATTTCCATGCAATGAACCGCGCCCACGGCGAAGGCCTTGGGCAACTGCCGCTCGGCGGCGACCACGAGTTTCGGGCCGTCGACACTGACCTCGATGTGTTCAGGATGCACTCCCGGCAACGCCACCACGATCACGAGGCGCGCGTCGTTCTGAAACACTTCGATGGGCGGCTCCCAGACCGGCGCGCGCCCTTGCTGGCCCGCCAGCCGGAAGAACTGGCGCTGCAGCCGTTCGGCGCGCTCGAGCGCGTCGATGGCGGTTTCCCATAGGGTGATGTGGCGGGTAATGCTCATGCACGGCCCCCTGGCTTCAGCCTTAGGAAAGCAGCAGTTCCGCGCTCAGCGGTAGCGGGTCGCCCTTCGAGCCGCTTCGAATGGCCGCCGCGGCCTTCTCGTAGATCACCTCGCGGTGCCGCTCGAACTCCTGTAGCAGGTCGGCTCGATGCCCCTCGGGTTGGGAGAGTTGTTTGAGGACTTCTTTGCTCACCGTGCAGAAGTGGTGAACGCTATCGACTTTAATGCCGAATTTGACGGCATCGCCGCCATTCAAAGTCACGACCCTGATACCTTCGATGGTGTCGGCCATTGTCGTCTCCGTTGCCAGCCATTCAAAAAGCCTAGCACTAAATGACACAAACGATGCCGATTTTGTGGGCTATCGAACTATTGGAAACGATATCGATACGCGATGTCGCTGAAAGCATGGATCGTGGCGCATCCGGTCTTTTTGTACGACATACCATCGCACCAATACGATGCCGCTCGGACCGTGCATCTCATAGCCGATTGCTCGCCTCGACAGGCGCACTGCAATACTTCGCATCGACTGATAGCCCGGCGGAATGATGAAAGAAAACGTCTCGACGTTCCTGGACATGTCGCGTTGGCTCGCCGCGCTACTCGTGGTGGTTAACCACGCGAGAAGCCTCGTGCTGGTCGATTTTTCCGACGTGCAGAATAAAAATATCCTTGCCAAAGCCCTTTATCTCGCGACCGGTCTCGGCCATGAAGCGGTGGTGATTTTCTTCGTGATAAGCGGCTTTCTGGTGGGGGGGTTGACGCTCGATCGCTGGCAAAGCCGGGGCCCCGATATGCGCGCTTATGCAAGCGCACGCGTGAGCCGCATCTATACCGCTCTTGTGCCTGCGCTGATTATCGGTTTCGCGCTCGATTACATCGGCATGCGCTGGTTCAATGCGAGCGCGATCTACACCAGCATCTCTCCTTATCACATCGCCTCGATCAATTACACCATGGTGTCGACGATGAACCTGCCGACCCTGATCGGCAATCTGTTCATGATGCAGGGCACGCTCACGCAGCCGCTGGGCACCAACGGCGCGCTCTGGAGTCTCGCCTACGAATGGTGGTACTACTGCATCTTCGCCTGCGTGGCCGCTGCGATGACAACGGGTGGTAACCGGCGTTTCGCCTATGCGGCCGGTGCGTTCCTGATCGCGGTTCTATTGCCTTTCAAGCTCGTGTTGTGGGGCGTAATCTGGGTGGTGGGCATTTTCACCCATCGCTGGATCCGCTCGACGGCATGGCGGCCGGCGCCGTGGCTAGGCATGGGTTTATTTCTCGCTACGCTCGTGGCGTCGCGCCTCAGTCATAACGTGGCGGCGCTCGAGAACAGCGTGGCCGGCTCGTTCGCGCGCGACTTCATCCTGGGCCTCGGCTACGCACTCGCGCTCGCCAGTTCGAGCCGCATGAGCCGCCGTGGTCAGCCCATGCGTTTCGCTCGTGTGCACCAGGAACTCGCGCAATTCTCATACACCACTTACCTGTTTCATCTACCCGCGTTGTTTCTGATTTGCGGCGCGATCTATCAGGTTTCAGGCCAACCCTTTCTGCAGCAACCGCATCTCGCGGGCTTGAGTTACCTGCTCGGCGTCACGGCGCTGGCCTACGCTTACTGCTTCGCCATGTCGATGGTAACGGAGCGCTATACGACCAGCGTGCGGCGCCGGCTCGACGCCCTGGTCGGCTGGGTTGCGCCGCGCGCCGTGGCCGCGCGCGCGGCCGCCCCGGAAGCATGACGAGACATCCCATTCGCTTACGCACGCACCTACTTACGGAGAGCTCAATGGCTCCAGGCGCATTCCGGTTTTTTCTGGCAACGGTGGTGCTGGTTTTTCACTACAGTAGTTTCGGCGTGGGTCATACGCCGGTTTATCTGTTCTTCGCATTGAGCGGCTACTGGGTGTATTCCATGTGGCAGCAGAAATACCAGTCGACGCGCGATCCCTATCTGACGTTCGTGATCTCACGCGTCTGGCGGCTCGCGCCGGTTTTTCTGTTGTGCAGCCTGGCAGCGCTGGCAATGGTCATGATCCTGCCGCACGTCATTCAGCCGCAAGTGCCCTTCCCGCCGGTCGAGCCGCATGCGTTGCTGTCGAGTTTCGTGATCCTCGGCTACAACACGGCGAGCGGCGTGCCGCTCGTGCCTGCCTGGTCGCTCGATATCGAATTGCAGTTCTACTTTCTCGCGCCGCTCGTGATCGTGCTGCTGCAGAAGCGGCCGTTGCTCGTGTCGCTGGCAGTGCTTGCGTTGAGCGCCGTGTCGATCGCGGTGTTCTACGATCGTGTCATGACTTCGTATCTGCCGTGGTTCGTCCTGGGCATTCTGATGGCGAAGTATCCCGCCGCGCGACCCGGCAAACGGCTCGCACTCTGGTCTGCTGCATTACCGCTCGCAGTCATCGCGGTATTTGCCGGTGTGCCGGCGCTGCGACCGGTTCTGTTCGGCGGCGCGGTTCATTCGGCGCTCTATGTCGCCTACAATCCGCTCCTCAACATCGGCCTTGCGGTTCTTGCGGTGCCGTTTGCATTCAGCACAGTCACCGTGCGCAGCGGCCGCTTCGACCGCGTGCTCTCCGATGCGTCGTACTCGCTGTATCTGGTGCACTGGTTGCCGCTGCTGTTCGTCGCCCACTACGCAACTCATCTGAGCGCCTTGCCCTCGCCGTGGCGCGCGCTCGCTACCGCACCGCTCATCGTCATATCGTTCGCGCTGTCGGCGCTGATCACGCTCTACGTCGACCGGCCTTGCAGTCATGCTCGCGAACGCTTCGTCAAACAACGCAGCCCGAGCCGGGAAACCGTTCGGCCGATGGGCGTCACTAACTGAGCGGGAGGTTGCGCGCGGGCAAGATCGCGGCTATTTGCCCGGCGCAACGAAGCGGAAATGTCCCCACAGGCCGGGTGTCAGCTCGGCTTCACCGGGCAAGTCGCTGAGCAGGCCACTTGCCTTGCTGGACCAGTACACCCGCTGCAAAGTCTGGAATCCATTGCCGCGCAGTACACCGATGTCGCCGGTAAGCGTCGTGCCCGGCGCGGCGGACAAATTCAGCACTTTCAGCGGCACATCGATCCGGTATACGAAGCTCTCCGGCGCACCGGCGCTGGTCGCGGGCACCTTCGTCACCGTTAGCGAGACCTCCTTGCTGACGTTATCCATCCGCGCAAATTGCAAGGTGCGCAATGGCGAAGTGAAGGTAACAGGCGCGCCTCCCCGCGACGAAGCGATCGGCTGATACAGCAAGGCCACCGTTTGCCCCCGCACGCGCGATACCAGCAAACGCTCGTCACCGGCAACCGCTGCCGTGCGTCCGGCGGGTGCTTTCGGATCGGTGCCGAGCATGAGATCGATGCCGCCACCTGTTGCGAACAGGTTCTGCAAGGAGATTCCGCTGTTGTCCAGCATCGTCGACGTGTCCGACGTCATCGCGATGTGCAGACGATCGCCCAACACGGCAAGCGCGGCGCGCGTCTCGAAGCTCGCTTGTCCCCAGTCGCCCGACTTGACCGTGCGCGTATCGATTTTCGCCCACTGTGTGGCCGCATTCGGCCAGTTGGCCGCGTCGGCATTCGACGAGCCCGCCAGGCGATCTTCCACATCGAGCACGGTCGGCTTCGTGTCGGGCGCCGGCGCGCTCTTCGCCCACCGTTGCGCGGCCAGCAGGCTCTCGTCGCTCACCGCCAGGCGCTGGTCGGGCAGACGTTTGATCCGCTCCAGACCGGCGATGCGCATCAGCGGCGCACTGGCACCCGCCTGCAGATAGACGTTGCCGTCGCTGGTGCGGGTCATCGTGGGATGAAAGTTCTCGTAGAGCAGGCTGGTGCCGTTCATATCCATGCCGCGGCGAGCCTCGGCGGGCGGCGCCTCGGTGGCTTCGTGCGCATCCTTGAACAGCGTGGCGACGAACAGGCCATCCATCGTGAACAGATAAATGCTGCCGTTGTTGCCGTTGATCGCCCACAGTTGCCCGGCATCCGATGGCGCCGGCGCGGCGACCGGATTGCCGAGCACGCGGGTGGTCCCGACGAGTTCGCCGGGCCGGTCGGGCGCGGTGACCATGTTGTGCGACGCGTGCAGACCCGGCCACAAGTCCGGATAGGACCAGACGGCGCGGCCCCTATGATTGCCGGCGAGACTTTCCGGGGCGAGCGGCGCGGGCGGCGTGGTGAACACATTCCAGTCGTCTTTGCCGAGCAGCACCTGGCCGCCGCCGGTGCTTAACTGCGCTTGCACTTTGTCGGCCAGCACCGTCGATCCGCCGATGTTGTAGACCGGCACGTTCTGTGGCGTGAGTCTCGAAACGGGAATCGACCTGGCGACGTCGCCCGCATAAGCGATCGTGAGCGACAGATCGTCCTGCACGGTGACATTGCCGATATATCGCTGATCGCCTTTTTTCGCACCGACGGGTGCGAGGAACGTGACCTCATCCGGATCGACACGTCCGTTGCCGTTCGTGTCGCTCCAGACGAACAGCAGCGCATCGGATTGCGGGTCGAGTGTCGCGGGCATGCGTGCGCGCATCGCCGCCGACTGGAATGCCGGCAGCAGTTTTCGCATGACGTCGAGCGTGCTGCCCGCGGCGGCGACCGGCCGTGCGATGTTCTCCTTGCCGACGTGCCATATCACGATGCTGGGCCGTCCCGATACCTTGGCGCTATTCGCGTTTGTCAGGAAAAGCTGTCCGTTGCGATAGAGCGGATAGTCCGGCATGCCGCCCTTCACCGTGGTGTCGCTGTTCTCGCTGCCCACCAGACCGGTCGTGTCCTGCTCCGCGCGATAGTAGATGGCTTCGGGCACGCCGGTGCCGGCTTGCCAGTCGAGCTTGATGCCCATCGCCCCGCCGTCGTCTGCGTAAAAGAAGCGCGATTTGTCGTTGGGATCGAGCGAGCCACCGCCGCCGTATTGAGGCGGTCCGTAAAACGCCTGAATGAAGCGTCCCGTGGCGGCGTCCCAGAGGCTCACGCGCTTGGGCATCTTGTCGTTTTCCGCGACCCAGAGCCTGCCTTGATTATCGAGCGTCAAGCCGGCGGGATGATTCATGTGGGCCGGGTCGTACGTGCCCACCGTGGGCGGCCCGGCATGACCGATCACGCGCAGCGGCTTGCCGTCGGGCGCGAAAACCTTGACCTGGTGACTTTGCCCCCAGTCGCTCACGTAGAGGTTGCCGGCCGGGTCGAGCGCAATATTCTGAGGATCGTCGAGGCCGCCTGTCACGACGCGTACCGGCTCGGAAACCGTCACTGTGTTGCCGGCATATTTCACCTCGATTCGCACGAGTTGTTTGCCCGACAACGCCAGCAATTTCCCGCTCGTATCGAACGCCAGCCCTCGGGGATCGGCGAGCGGTATGGTCTGCATGACCTTCCTTTTCGCTGTGACATCGTTGCTTGCCGGGCCGATGAACAATAGCCGGCCGCCGCCTTGACGCATGGCGACGACGACTAGACCGTTGTACGCCGCGAGTCCGGTAAGCGACTCGGAGCGCTCCGGATACGCGAGGTCGACGTGAGGCGAAGGCGACAGCGCCGGTAAATCGAACTTCTCGAGACTGAGCGGCGCGTCTTCACCGGTGCCGAAACGCGGATCGTTCGCTCTGGCCGGCGCACCGCTCTTCGACAACAGCGCACTCAGACGTAACTCGGGTTGCCCATCGTGCTGGTCACCGCTCCAGGACGTGGCCGCATAGGCGTAAACGTTCGCGGCGGGCCGCGTGCCGGTATCGCGCGCCAGTTGTGTCGCGCCGGTCCAGAGTCCGCCTAGCCACACTTGCCCCCACACTTTGCGGCCGGCGAGATCGAGCCATGCAAGACCGCTGCCGCCCTCGGACACGTAGCTGCCGACCAGCACCTGGCCTTTGAGCGCACCTGGCGCGCCGGGCCGCGCGGGCGTGGCTCCGGGCGGCACGAACAGGATGGCGCCAGGCGCGGAGTGGGTCGCGAGCCATTCGCTGGCAGGCTCTTTGGTTTGCCAGGGCGGACGCCCCGGGCTATAGGGATTGAACTGATACTCGAGCGTGATGGCAGGACGCACCAGCCCTCTCACGCGATAACAGCCAGCCGCTACCAGGCGGCCGGGCACGTAGTACTGGCCATGAGCGGCGGCGTCCGTGTCGCGCTGAAGATCGTCGAGACCGTCCCACTGCACGGTGTTCTTTCCCGCGGGGAAAAACTGCTCGCTGACCAGATTACGCACGCGCCGGCCGTCGTCGTTCTTGCCGGCGGACTGACCGCTCTGCTTCTGATCCGCGCGCGCGCACGCTGCTTCTTCGATCACGAGCGTGACATAGCCCGCATGGTCGAGGGTGAAGTCGATCGGAATGCCTTTGGGGACCGGCGGGGTCGTAACTGGCTGCGCCGCCATCAGGCACGTCAGCTGGCAAGCTGTCAGGAACAGCACGACCCACCGGGAGACACTCATTTCAATTTGCTGAAATGCATCGTCGCCAGGATGACGTACACGGAGATCGACACCACCGGACTGATCGAGGAAAACATCACCACTCGCGAGATGGAGTCCATCGACATGAAGCACAGCAGGAGCGCCTGGAGCGCGAGTGTCGTGACGACCTGAATCCAGGACGGCGCGATCCATGCCCTCGACATGTTCAGCGAGTACAACAGTCCTTCGATCACGTACAGCGAAGCGGAACCCAGAATCAGCAGCAACTCAGTGCTCAGCTCGCCGTTCTGTCCGCTGTACTTGCCGCCCAGTATGCCGAGCATCAGGCCGGGAAAAAGCGCGGCCGCCCCCAGAAATACGGTGATGATGCAAAGGAACAGGCCGACGTATTGCAGATACTTGCGCCGCATCTCGGCCTTGTCTTTCAGGATCGAGAAACGCGGCATCAGGATGTTGGCGAACACGGATTGAGCGACCAGCAGCAACGCCGCAATGCGTCCCAATGCGCCGAGTTGTGCGACCTGGGTCGCGCTGCCGAAATACCCCAGCAGGAAAACGTTCAACTGCCCCTGAATGCAGAAATAGATCGACGCGGGCGCCTGTCTTTTGGCGACCCGCAGGAATTCCTCCTTGACTTCCGCCACGGGCACGCCCGTGTCCTTGTTCGACAGGTCGTAATGGCGCCGGATCTGATACGCCTGGAAGGCCATCGCGACCAGGGCCGCAACCAGTGCAGTCACCGTGTGCGGAGAGAGCAGGATGAGCGACAACACCACGAGCCGCGTCAAGGCGCCGGAAATCGTGATTCGCTGCAGAACGCCAAGGCTTTGCTCCAGTTTCGGCAGCACCGCCAGCAAATCGAAATTCAACTGAAAATACGTGATCAGCACCACCAGTCCCATGATGCAGACCGACAGGATCAATGGCGCCTGAGACTTGCCCAGCAGCAGCAGACCCGCTGCGAACACGACGCCGCCAAACACGAGGAAGAATTTGATCCGTGTCGCGAACGCAACCGCGAAGACACTATTGATCTTCGCCCGGTCCGGCCACAGGCGGCCGGCCACGCTCATCAATGCCGCGCCGACGCCGATATCGCACAGTACGCTGCCGGCGCCGAGCAGGGTGACGGCAATCGTGTACCACGCGTACTCGTGAACCGACAAGGTTCGCACCACCCAGATGCCGCACAGGAAGTTGATGCCCTGAAGCAAGGCCTCGCGCGAAAAGAACTTGGCGAGAAACACATGCATCCCGCCGCCCTTCTGCGCGACCGGCTGATGCACGGCATTCAGACTGCAAGCCCCTGCTTCGCTTGAGGCATCAGGGGTTGGATTCATAGAGGAGGCTTCCATTGGCAGGCACGATTGAACACATCCGGATTCTCCCGACGCGCTGAAGCCTGTGTCCACGGCCGCAGATCACTCGATCGAAGCAACCGGTATCTTCCCGCGCGGCTGCTCGCCAGGAATGTTCGTTGGCGCACCCTGCTCCCGAACGGATCAAATACGTCGCGCAACAGATCGCGCACGGGCGGTTCAATCCCGCTCCACGGTCTCGATCAGTTCCCGGATCATCCGGTCGATGTTGTACCGGCCCACGTTTTCGAGTCCCGCCCGCCGCATGCCTTCGAAATCCGCCGAGGCGATCGTCGCGGCCGAAGCGGCTACGTCGTCGGGATCGATGTATTTCGCGGCGGAGCCGCCCACCTCCTGCATCGGACCCACGGACGACGCGAACACCGGACACCCGCACGCCTGAGCCTCGATGATCGGCCAGCCGAAACCTTCGTTGCGCGACGTGAAGATAAACCCCTGCGAGCCCGAATAGAGTGCGTTGAGCAATTCCATCGGCGCATTCTGCACAGCGTGAACTCTCGATTCCAACCGCGCCTGCCCGATGATTTCGTTCATCTCCTGATTCGGCGGCGGCCCGACGAACATCAATTGCGCGTCGGAAAATTCCGGCAGCTTCGACAGTTCCGCAAAGATCTGCACGACGGCCGCACGGTTCTTGCGCGGATGATCGGAGCCGACATGCAGGAAATAAGGTTTATCTTGCAGCATATGCAGATCGTAGGTTTTGAGAATTTCCCGCCAGCTCGGGTCCTGCTCAAACTTGCTATGCAAGGCCTGGCGAATCACGGTGGTCCGTTCAGTCAGATCCGGACGCAGTCCGATCAGATCCGAGCGCGTGAAGTCCGACACACAGATGATTTTCTGCGCGCGCGCCATGCCGCGCAGGATCAATGCCTGAAACACCTTGCCGAACGGGCTGGTGCGCCAGCCGCCGATCAGGCCGCGGGCGGCCCGGATCGCGATGACATCGTGGCACGTAATGCTGCTTGTCTTCGGCGGCAGCCAGAACATGTACATGCCGTTCGAGTGATCACAGATGTGCGTACGGTCGAAGCGCTTCGCCTTGCGGCTCAGGAAGAGCGGAAAAATGATGAACTTGTCGACGTAGGCCACCCATTTCGACACGCCCACCGGCTCTTTGGAGCGCGACAGCAGCACGGATTTCGGTGCGGTCAATTCGACCTCGACACCGGCGGCGCGGCAGCCTTGCAGCAGCATCTGCGCATAGGCCTGCATGCTCTTGATATCGTCGGCGGGATAATTTCCGACCAGGAGAAGCTTCATCTGGATACCTCCGTTGCATAGCGATAGACCACGGTCCGCGCAGGAAACGCCGGCCGGATGGAACACAACGCAAGGCCGAGCACGAGATAGCCGAAGGCATTCGCACTCACTTGCCCGCTGACCGGCCACGACGACATGCCGTAAGCCGCGGTGGCCCAGAGCATCAAGGGCAGCGTTTCGCCCAGCCGCGTCAGCCGGGTGATGCTTTTTGCAAGGCCGAAGCCAAAAATCGCGCACTTGATGATCAACCACGCAAAACCGACGAGTCCCATCTCCAGCAGCACACGCGCGGGTTCCGATTCCGCCAGTTCGAATTGCTGATGCCCCGTCAACAGCACGGACCCTGCGTTGGTACCGGCGCCAAGGCCGTGACCGATGAAATCGATGTCCTTGCGGGCGGCCGGCTCGCCGAGCAGTTCGGTCTCGACGCGGCCGAGCACATCCTCTTCGGCCGAGGCGCTGGCAAAGCGCTCCTGGGTTGCGACCAGCGCGTCGCTGAACACCATCAGCGTGGTGACCAGCGCAATGGCGCCGATCAGCGCCTTCGCGGCCGACAGCATCAACGCGCGGCCCGATTTCGCGCCGACGAAACTGCCGACGGTCTGGATCGCGAGCAACGCCCCGAAGAACATGATCGAGGCGCGCGACCCGCTGATCAGCGTACCGATCGACACCGCGAAGAAAGCCAGTACCGCGAGCCATTGGCGACGAAACACGCGAGTACCGTTCCAGGTGCCGCTCATCGCGAGCGGGGTGACGGCCGCGATGAAACACGCGTAGCCCATCGTGAAGGTGAAAGTGCCGGTGACCCGTACGATGTTGGCCGCGACGCGGAAAATCTCGTCCTCGTCGGTGTCGGGCTGCACGTTGAGCGGCGAGGAAGGCGGCAGGAAATGCTGCATCACCGTGAGCGGCAGCATCAGGACACCGAGCGCGATCATCAGGCGCATGAGTCTGACCACCTCGTTCGACGAGAGCGAGCACGCCATCGCCAGAGCAAACCAGAAATAGAGCAGCCAGAATCTGAGCCCGAGCACGAACAACAGCACGGGTCCCTGCACGACCACGAGTTGCACTGCGCCCCATATCACCACGCAGAACGACCACAGCACGAGGCATTGCGTGAGCATCGGCATGACGCGAAAACGCTGCAGCACGATCGCTCTCACCACCAGCGCAAACGCGGCCAGATCGCGTAGAACCAGCAGCGGCCCCGACGACGAGGGCAGGAACCATTTGCGTGCCGCACCTTCGAATACGGCAATCAGAATGACGACGACGACGAGTTTGAACTCCAGGCTCATGGGTTGAGCCGGCGCCTTGACGTGGGACGATGCCAGGGTCTGCATGGGTTACTCCACCGTCTCGGCAATCAGGTCCGCGACGCGTCGTCTGTACGCACGCCAGGTGAAATGTCCCGCCGCTTTCAGCGCATAGGGCGACGCTGTCCGGATTGCCTGGCGGTTCATGACCTTGTCCTCCATGCAGCGAAAGATCGCCTCCGCGGTGGGTTCGACCACCCAACCGCTATCGGGAAACAGCGAGATGATTTCGCGCGCGCCGGTCATCGTCGAGACGATCGCCGGGGTGCCCGTGGCCATGGCTTCGACCACCACCATGCCGAAGGCGTCGAAACGCGAGGGCAGCAACAGGCAATCGGCCTGCGCGAACAGTTGGTAAAGCTGCGCCTGCGGCACGTTGGGGCAATGGCTCACGTGAGGAATCTGCTTCGCGCGAGTCAGCCACTGCGCTTCTTCCGTGCCGCCCACCAATGTGAGGTCGGCGCGATGGCCGTTCACATTGAGGCGCGCGAATGCATCCAGAATCAGGTCGATCGATTTTCTCGACGACAGCGTGCCGGCAAAAATGAATTGCACGGGCCGCTCGCTTTCGGACGGCCTCGCTACCCCGTCGGGCAACTCCGCGCCCAGCAGGATCGACTTCACCTTGCTGGCCGACACGCCCGCCTTCAGATACGAATCGCGCGCCAGGTCCGAACAGGTGATGACGAGATCGGCCAATTCCACTTCCTTGTCCTTGCGTCGATTGATTTCGTCGATATAGCCGTTCGACGGCACTTCGATCAGACGCCTGGCATCTTCGTGATGCAGCGAAGGCGCGTCGAGAATGCACACGGCGCCAACCGAGCGGGCCGCCATGAAGGTGTGATACGACGAGTTTTCATAGCCGACCACGGCGCGCGGCCGCAATGCCACGACATGGCGCGAGACCCACCAGTCGAACCAGTGAAAGACACGGTGCGTGTAGTCGTGCTGCATCGGCGCCGAGCGCGCGAGCGAACGCGCCCGCAGCAGAATCTGCCACCACACCGGGTGACGCCGCAGCGCAGTCGGAATGGTCGTGTTGCGCACTTTGCCGCGAATCTGCGCCGGCACGATCGACATCGACCGTGAGCCGTTGGCGCTCAGCGGCACGCCCGACCAGAAGGTCTGCAGCAAACCGTGTTCGTGCAACCCCCGGGCTAACTGATGAGCGTGTTGCAGGCCCGGATGAAAAACTGCGACGGACTTCATGAGCGCACTCCACGACGATCGTTGCGTCGACCGGTCAGCGGTTGAGCGCGAAAGCGCCACGCGAGACGACGAGTTGCACTCATGACGTAAGCTCCAGGATCTTTCCGACCAGTTGACTGCTACGCACATGCCCGGCGAACACGCGCTCGCCGACGGCTTCCGACAAGGCGTCCAATCCGCGCGGCCCGGCACGGAACGACTCGCGCCTGACGAAGTGCTGGTCGGCCAGCGGGTAACGCGTGGGCACCGGATAAGCGCCCGCGTCGTCGAAAATCGAAACGGGCGCTACGCCATGCGTGGCATAGGCCGCGAACACACCGGACTTCGACGCCTGGCCCCACGGCGTGTTGAAGAGCCCCCACTTGGCCTGTCTCAACTTCGTCGAGACGTCCTCGGCCGCCAGCGGGCCGGCCATTTCAAATGCGTGCGGTTTGAGCGCCTCGGCTACGTTATCGAGCCACTCGCCCTGCGCACCGATATCGATTACCCGCTCGATGCCGCCGCTCGCAAGCTGTTCGGCGAGAATCGGCGTCATCGCGTCGTAGACCTCGCGGCGCGCTTTGGGCGAGCCGAACACCACCGCGGTATTGCCGCGTTCGTGCCATGCGTTCACGTTGCCGGGTTCGCCGACATTCGAGAAGGTCGGCGAATAGATGGCTCGATCGCCGATCATCTTGACGCCCCATGCATGGGTGAAATCCGTGTTGAAAAATGCGTAGTCCGCGAGTTCGACCAGTTGCTCGCAGATCGCGCGCTGCAGCGGCGCCAGCCAGAACGCCGTCGACATGCGCGGCGCCACCAGCACCCACAACTCATGGAAGTACACGATCAATCTGAGGCCGCGACGCTTGGCCTTTCTCACGAAAGCCGGTAGCCAGAGCGGCACGCCCTTGCGATCGAAGCCGTAGATCGACACCTGCAGAATCCAGACGTCGCCCGGCACGATCGGCACGTCGCGCGACGACTGACGATTCGGTACGGAGTAGCGCTCCACGCTCACGTCGTTTGCGCGCAGCGATTGCAGCAGCACGCCGGAGTGGTCGGTGACGCCACAGCCGCTCTCTTTCACCATCGGCTGGACAATGCGAATGTTCAGCATGATTTCGGTCGTCCGTTATTGACGCGAGTGGGCTACTTCGCCCCGGCCGTGCTCGAGTAGTAATCCGGGAAGTACGCCCCATATCCCAGCGGGCCGCGCGGCACGTCCGTGAAGACCACGCCCTTGACCGCGATTCCCGAATGGCGCAGGCGCCGGACCGCTTCGCCGATGCCGAACAACTGATCCTTGCCATGCCGCACGACCAGCAAGGTCGCCCCGGCGGACTTTCCGATCAGCGCGGCGTCGGTCACGGCGAGCGTGGGCGGCGTGTCGACGATCACTACGTCATAGCTGCGCGACAGATGCTCGATCATGTCCTTGTAGCGCTCGCCCATCAGCAGCTCCGACGGGTTGCCCGGCACCGTGCCTTGCGGCAGCACGTCCAGACCGGGCAGCACGTCCTTGACGACGGCCCGGTCGATGTCCATACCGGACAGCACATCCGACAGTCCCGGCGTGCTCTTGATGTTCAGATACTGGTGGATGTCGCCACGGCGCATATCGCCGTCGACCAGGATCACGCGCTTGCCGCCCAACGCCATCACCGAGGCGAAATTGATCGACACGAACGATTTGCCGACCTGCGTGCCGGTCCCGGTCACGGCGATCACGTTGCTGCTGGACTCGATCATGCCGAACTGGAACGCGGTGCGCAGGGTGCGCAGACCTTCCACGGCCACGTCGTATGAAGCCGTGCCCGCGAGCACGTGCTGGCCGCTGTCGCCACGCTTCATCGACTGCTGCAGACGTTTGCGCGCCGGGCTGCGCGGCACCACCGCGAAAACCGGAATGCCGAGCGCGTGCTCGATCTCGTTGGAACTCTCGATACCGCCGACCAGCATCTTCCGGCCCGAGGCCACCACCACGCCGACCATCAGACCGGCAATCGTCGCGCCCAGCAGAATGATGGACAGATTCGGGCGGATCGGCGCTTCCGGAATCGTCGCGTGATTGACGACACGCACGTCGCCAACCTGACCGGCCTTGAGCACACGAAGTTGCTGCGCGCTGTTGAGCAGATCGGTGTAAAGCTGTGTATCGACCCGCACGTCGCGCAGCAGTCTGAGCGAGTTCTGCTCGGTACCCGGCAGCTTCTGTACCTGTTGATTCAGCTCGGCCTGCTTGTCATGCAATCTCGCAAGCTGGGCATCGAGCGACGTGATCGCCGTATGGCCCGGCGCAAAACGCTGGCTCAAGTCGTCGCGTTGCTGCTGGAGATCGAGCGTTTTTACCTCCGTCTGCGAAATCTGCTCGAGCAGCAGCTTGCTTTCCTCGCTCTGGTCGATCGTGCCGTTCTCATTGCGGAACTGGTTGTACTTTTCTTCGGCCGTGTCGAGCTCCGCGCGCAATTGCGGCAACTGTTGCTCGAGAAACGCCAACGTGTGTTCCGCTTCGGCCGATTTTCTGTCGACGTTCTGCTTGACGTATTGCTGGGTGATCGCGTTGAGAATGTCGGCGGTGCGCCCGGCGTGCTCACCCGTGAGACTCACGCCGATCATGCCCGACTGCTTGGCTTTCTCGGCGATGCTGAGCGAGCGTTTCAGTGTCTCGATGGTGGATTGCTCGGACATCTTCATTACCTCGAATTCCGTCGAGGAATGCGCCACGAGCTGATCGACCTTGACGACCACGCGGCCGTCGCCGAATGGCACGGAAGCGAGTTGCCCCACCTGTGCGCGCAAAATGAAACTGCCCGCGCGGGTCGCCAGGGTATAGGCGCCGTCGCCCGCCGCGGTTAGCACCACGCCTTGCGATGCGAGTGACGACGGCAGCTCCAGTGCGCTGAGCGAGATCTGTTCTCCGCCCCACGCGAACTTCGGCATGCCGAAACGTGCGGGCGCCAACTCGCCTTGGGGCGCGTGGCGTGCAAGTGCCGCGCCGATCACGGGGAAGTATTTCGGTTTCGCGCTGATGTCCAGGTGAAGCTGCTGCACCGCTTGCGCGATGACCAGGTCCGAGTGAATCAATTCCATCTCGGCCGCCGTCGTGCCGCTCTTGTTGAAGATGGAAGCCAGTTCGCCGAGTGTTTCCTTGGCTTTCGCGGTCGACTCACTGTCTTCGACCTGAATCATCGCGTCGGCCTGGTAGACCGGCGTAGCCACATAGGCATAGCCCACCCCGAGCACGAGCGCCACAGCGGTCGTCGCGCCGATCAGCCGCCAGCTATGGGCCAGGTGAGACAAGTGGGAGGCGAGCGTTGCTCCGCCCATCCGATGGGAGCCAATCGATTCGTTATCCAGGATAGCGCTCATAGGGTACCAATCAAGACACTTCGGGTTATCCAGCTTCGAGCCGGCACGCCGCCCGCTCTGCTCTCTCACAGGGTTTTTGCCCTGTTTTTCTTGCTGCTTTTTCTTCAATACGCGTTGCGGTTCACCAGTCCGTGCAGCACCGTCGCGGCGACAATGCGCATGTCCAGCGCGAACGACCAGTGCCGCAGGTAGTACAGATCGTGCTCGACACGCCGTTCCATCTTCTCGACACGATCGGTTTCGCCGCGATGACCGTTGACCTGGGCCCAGCCGGTGATGCCGGGTTTGATCCGGTAACGTTGCAGATAGCCGCTCACGATCTTCTGATAGAGCTCGTCATGCTCGAGCGCATGCGGACGCGGTCCCACCACCGACATATCGCCGCGCAGCACGTTGTAGAACTGCGGCAGTTCGTCGAGGCTGGTGCGTCGCAGCAGCGCGCCGACCCGCGTGATGCGTGGATCGTCGCGAGTCGCCTGCTTGAGGTGTCCCGCCTGTTCCGTGTGCAGCTTCATCGTGCGGAACTTGTAGATCCTGAACACGCGGCCGTCCGCGCCCTTGCGTTTTTGCGTGAAGAAAACCGGCCCGGGCGACGACAGCTTGACGGCGAGCGCCACGCTTGCGAGGACCGGCATCAGCGCGATCAGGGCAAGCGCCGCGAAGATCCGGTCGAAGATTTCTTTCTTCAACAAGGCATGCGCCGGCAACGGCGAACCCACCAGGCTGATTGCCGGCATCCCGATCAGATCGGTCACGCCGCCATCGAAAAGCGCCATGCTGCGCACATCGGGAATGAAGCGCACGTTCACGAAATCGTCGTGGAACTCGTTGACGAATTTGAGGATCGTCTGTTCTTCGCTGAGCGGCAGTGCGAGCCAGATCTCGCGCACCGCATGACGGCGGACGAAACCGACGAAGCCGTTGAAGTCGTTGAAAGTCGGGATGCGCGTGCGCGACACGTCGCTGCCGGGCCGCGCGTCGAACGCGGCGACCGCGCGAAAGCCGCTGCCCGGCGAGCGCCGGATGTTGCGTGCGATGTCGTGACAATGCGTCCCGCAGCCGACGATCGCCACATGGCGAAGATTCAGACCCGCGTTGCGCACACGGGAAAGCACCGAACGTACCGCGAGGCGCGTCCCGATCAGACTGGCGCACGTAAAAACGGTCCAGCAAATGAACCACACTCGCGAGATCGACTCCGTGCGATGCAGCCCGAACAGCAGCACCAGCACTCCGATCTGCACGACCGCCCAGGCGAGCGCCACTTTCGCGGCCAGCAACAGCATCGAACGGCCGCGCCACGACTGGTACAGGCTGAAGACCGGGAACACGACCAACGCGAATGCCGCGGCGAAGGTCAGCAGCGTCATGTCGAGTCCCTGCGGCAGCGGATGATCGACACGCAGCGTCGAAGCAAGGCGTGCGCACACCACGATCGACACGACGTCCAGCACACGCACGACCAGTTCGATCAAACCGGACGCGGCCGGCGCTTCCGGGCGAAACGCAACACTGCTCGTGGGACTGGTCGTACTCATGATGCTCTCCCGGTGCGCCTGCGCTCAGGCTCGCCCATACGTGTCGTCGAAACGGACGATGTCGTCTTCGCCAAGATAGGAGCCCGACTGCACCTCGATGATCTCTAGCGGCAATTTGCCTGGATTTTCGAGCCTGTGCGTGTTGCCGAGCGGGATAAACGTCGACTGGTTCTCAGTCAGAAGGAATTTCTCTTTGCCGCACGTCACGAGCGCGGTGCCGCTGACCACGATCCAGTGCTCGGCACGATGATGGTGGAGCTGCAAAGACAGTTGCGCGCCGGGATACACGACGATGCGCTTGACCTGAAAACGGCCACCGTGATCGATCGAATCGTAGTAACCCCACGGCCGCCGAACCTTGCGATGGACGTTCGCCTCGGGCGCGCGTTGCGCCTTGATGCGCGCGACCACACCCTTGATGTCCTGCACGTGCGCACGGTCGGCCACGAGCACGGCGTCGTCGGTTTCGACGACCACCAGGTTTTCCACGCCCACGCACACCACCAGTCGGCCCTCGGAATGCACGAGGCTGGAAGTCGAGCTGTCGAGTACCACGCGGCCACGCGCTGCGTTGCCGTCGGCGTCCTTGTCGAGCGCATCCCACACGGCATCCCACGAACCGAGATCCGACCAGCCGGCGTCGAGTTTGACGACGACGCCGTGCGGCAGCGCGTCGTCGGTACCGAGGCGTTCCATCACGGCGTAGTCGACCGAGTCCGATGGCGACAGCGCGAACTGCTCGCCATTCGGCCGGAAGAAGATGCCTTCGCTGGTACCTGCGGCGAACGCGGACGTGCATGCCTCGTGGACCGCCGGTTGCAAACGCTTGACGACGTCGAGCCACACGGTTGCGCGGACGACGAAAATGCCGCTGTTCCACCAATAGTTGCCGGACTCGACATAGTGCGCGGCCAGTTCCGCCGCCGGCTTTTCCACAAAACGTTCGATGAGGTGAGCGCCGCCCGGCAGCGATTCACCCAGGCGGATATAACCGAAACCGGTATCGGGCCGCGTCGGCGGCACGCCGAGCGTGGCGATCGCGCCCGCCTGGGCCTCGCGCGCCGCCAGCGCGACGGCTGCCTGAAACGCATCGATGTCGGCAATCGCATGATCCGCCGGCATGGCCACGATGATGGCGTCCTCGCCGTCCGCACACGCCGCCGCGGCGGCAAGCGTCAAGGCCGGCGCGGTGTCGCGCCGCATCGGCTCGACCAGGATGCGCGCGTTGACACCGCTCGCGCGCATCTGCTCGGCGGTGACGAAACGGTGCTCTTCGCCGCACACGATAATCGGCTCAGGCATCAACTCCCACGGACCGGGGAACCCTTGCAGGCGCTGCGTGGTGGCTTGCAGCAGCGAGTCCTGTCCGAGCAGGCCAATCAGTTGCTTGGGGAATTGTTCGCGCGACATCGGCCAAAGACGCGTGCCGGCGCCGCCGGCCAGAATGACCGGCGCGAGACGAACGGCGGGCGTGAAGACCGCCGCCGCGCCCAGATTGCCGTCCGCCGTGCTGTCGCCCGTAGAGAGAGACTTCTGAACGGCCTCGAGTACTGCCCGTTGCGCTTCTTCGACATTCCCGCTCATCGCTCTGCACTCCTCGATAGGACTACGTCGTTGATCCGTGCGGCAAAATCATTCCCATGAGGCGCGTGGCGCCTCATGAATCATGCAGTGCTCGCATCAATAGACTTGCAAATGGAAGACGTATGAGCAGACGTATTGCCGGCATGTACCCGTCTTCCACACGCACGCAATCCATGAAAGCGCGCGCGAAACCTGATTCGATCCGGTGACGAAGCTGACCTCATTGACGCTACGCTCCGCGTCAACCCTGTCCACGCGACTACGATTGAAACCGCTTGTTGGCGACACCCGGCGGCGGCCCCGAAATCCGCATTGATCTTTCGGTAACTTGCCGCCGCACTCCTTGCGCAGACCGACCGTAACGAACTTTCCTCGGTTCCCTGTCGATCGTCTGTGTGCAGTGCATCATAGGCATCGCAATACTTCAACCGTATTTCCTGACCGAAATTCCCGACATGTTGGCGGATCGGGTGGGCATCAGGAAGTTCGCGTTTTCTGAATCCCCGTTTGTCCTGACATGGCAACGCCTACGCCAGGTTTGTGACAGCAATTCGTTATCCAAACTATATTTCTTCGCGTCACGTGTTATCCGTCATCTCTACATGTCAATACTGTAAGGGCGAAGCGACCAACCAGGACAGCGTCCGGATACGCGCCGCGTCGAGCACCGTGGCCGCATGATTCCACGCAATCCACTTACTTAACGTTACCCACCGAACTCTTCTCGCAAATTCATGCCGGTTCTGCTGCGAGATACCCCTACTCGACACACGGACTTGAATGTGTTGGCCGAATGCGCGTAACAGTTGGCTATTGTTCACTGCACAATTCGCGCTATCGTTGCACTCACGTAGTCGCAATGCGTTTCAAACGGACCAACGGCATGGTTGCGCGTGCAACCGGATTGCCGGAAAGATCTAATCACGAGGCGCTGTGCCTCACTGTGTGGCCGACTATGAACGTAAAAGACCAAGCCCGTCATAGCAGTCTGATTGAAGTATTCGAGGACGTCGTACCCGCACCATTGCTTCTGACGATCAACGCAACGATCGATGCCACCCAGAGCGACTGGCAGCCCGCAGACGGGCGCCGCGAAGCCGTCATGGCGCGAAGCTTCGCCGAACAGTTGCGTGAGAACGCCCGCTTCTACGCGCTCGAATCACAAGTCTGCAGCGAGGCGCGCCAGTGGAGCGAGACGGCACTCAAGCGCGACATTTCCGATATGCCGCTTCACGTATTACGTTGCGTCGGCCCTGCGGCAGCCAAACAGAGTTATCTGCGTCACTTCGACTCGCACGTTCTGACCATGCTGATCCCGCTGCGCCTCGCCGAGCAAGGCGAGAGCAACGGAGATCTGGTGCTGCATATTCGCCAGCGCGCTGTGAAATGGGCGTTGCTGAACCTGCTGACGAAGATGTATCTGTTCTTCGAACATGGACTGCCGTTCTTTCTGCGCAGCGCGCTCGTGGCACGCAGCCAGTCGATTGAAGGCTGCGAGCGCATCCAGTGCATCCCCGGCAACGTTTACGTTTTCAACGGACTCGTCACGCTTCATCACAATCTCGATGTCGCCGTCGGCGAGCGGCGCACGCTGATCATTCACCACTACGACGCGGGCCTGAGTGTAGGCGCGCGATATCTCATGCGCTCGGTACGCAATCTGCGCGACCGCCTTGCATGGATCTATTGAACTGAAGCCGCGCGCACTTGCCGCCGGTACTCAACAGTCCAGACCGGTCCATGCCGTCCGCTGGTCTACGGAGGATGCGTGAAAATTTTGATCTACGGCATCAATTACGCGCCGGAAATGACCGGCATCGGTAAGTACACCGCGGAGATGGCGGCCACGCTCGCAGGCCAGGCGCATGAAGTGCGCGTGGTCTGCGCGCCGCCGTACTATCCGGAATGGCGGATCGCACGTGGCTTTTCGTCGCGGCGCTACGCGCAGGAACAACGCGACGGGGTCCGCGTGTCGCGTGCACCGCTGTGGGTTCCTAGCCGGCCTCGCGGCCTGGGGCGTCTCGTGCACCTCGCGAGCTTCGCGCTGACGAGTCTGCCTTTGATGGTCCGCCATGCGTTCTGGCGGCCCGATATCGTGTTCTGCGTCGCGCCGAGCCTGCTCAACGCACCGACCGGCTGGCTGGTTGCGCGGATCGCCCGCGCGCACGCCTGGCTGCACATCCAGGACTTCGAAGTGGACGCCGCGTTCAAGCTGGGCATCCTGCAAGGCTCGCTGCTCAAACGCGTTGCGCTGGCAGCCGAACGGGCCTTGATGACGCGCTTCGACACCATCTCGACGATCTCCGGCAAGATGCTGGAGCGCGCCTCGAGCAAGGGCATCGCCGCCGAGCGCCTCGTGCGCTTTCCCAACTGGGCCGACACCAGCGCAATCTATCCGCTTTCGCGCGTGAGCCGTCTGAAAGCCGAACTCGGCTTACCGGCGAGTTCGATCGTCGTGCTCTATTCGGGGAACATGGGCATCAAGCAGGGCCTGGACATTCTTGCCGCCGCCGCGCTCGCCTTGAAGGACCACGCCGACCTCGCGTTCGTATTCTGCGGCGACGGACCCGCGCGCAGCGGCGTGCAGACCGTATGCGGCGACATGCCGAACTGCCGCATCATCGACCTGCGGCCTAAGGAAGAGCTCAACGAATTGCTCAATCTGGCGGACATCCACGTCCTGCCGCAGCGCTCCGATGCCGCCGATCTGGTGATGCCGTCCAAGCTTACCGGCATGTTCGCGAGCGGCAAGGCGGTGGTCGCGATGGCCGAGCCCGGCACCGAACTGCACGACACGGTCGCGCCGCGTGGTGTCGTGGTGCCGTCCGGCAACGCCGCCTTGCTTGCCGATGCAATCCGCCAACTCGCGGACAAGCCGGCTGAGCGGGCACGGCTCGGACGTGCGGGCCGCGCCTTCGCGCTGGCCTCGTTGTCGCGCGAGGCGGCATTCGCGGCGCTCGAAGCGCGCTTCGCAAAACTCGGCGGCGTACGCCACGACGTCACCGAGTCGTTCGAGGAAGTGGAGAACGAAGTCAGCTAAGGCGACAAGGTCGACCACCTCGACCACCCTGACGACATCGCCGATAGCCGGTTGCAGCCTCAACGATTCTCCAGTCCGCCCAGGGGTCTGCGCGCGCCGGCGTCCAATGCCGCCACGACCCATGCGGCAACTCCACTTCCCGTTGCGCCGCCGCCAATCCCGCGATGAGGCCCGCGCGATCGTGGGCGATGCGATACACCGGCTTGGCGCGCTCGAAGCGCCAACTGTGCGCGAGTACGAAGCGGCCGCCAGGCCAATGCATCTGGTGTTTCCAGCCAGCCGCGTCACGCCGGAACTGCGGGCGTTCATCGATCAGGTCGTGGCCGGATTCGGCCCGAGAGCGTGTGAAGCGCGCGGGCGAGCAAGGCTGCGGGCCGGCCTTCAATCGTCCGCTAGCAGCCTGCTAGCCGCCCTCGTCTCGCCTTTTACGACCCGCCAATCTCACCCCATTGCCCGCTAGAATGCCCGGCTTTGTCCGCGTCCGACGCGCCACAAGGCAAAATACGGGTTTTGCGCGTCTCACAGCGCGCGGCGCAAGCAGGACAGCTCGTCCTTGAACAGAGCCCCTCAGGAGCATTTATGACCGATTCGAACCCCTCTTTCCTCGGCAGGATTTCTCTCGCCGTGAGCACGTTTTTCAGCATTCTCGGCGACGGCGAATTCGCCGCGAACGTACTGCGACTACGTAACCGCGGCACGGCTGCCAGCGCCGCGCCCGCGCCCGCCGCGACGCCAACGCCCGCGCCTGCTGCCGCACCGGCACCGGCACCCGCAGCCCAGCCCGCCCCGACGCTCAAGGAAGCCGGCCCCGACGCCGCCCTGCAACTGCTCGGCCTGCTGCAACGCGACGCGCGCTTCATCGATTTCGTCGAAGAAGACATCAAGGGCTATAGCGACGCCGACATCGGCGCGGCCGCCCGTCTCGTCCACGAAGGTTGCCGCGCGACGTTGCGCGAGCACTTCACGATCCGACCGGTGCGCGACGAAGCCGAAGGCAGCCGCGTCACGCTTCCCGAAGGTTTCGACGCCAGTTCCATTCGCCTGACCGGCAACGTCGTCGGCAAGGCGCCGTTCAACGGCAGCATCAGCCATCGCGGCTGGCGCGTCGACGAAGTGCGTCTGCCGAAGCTGACGGCCAGCCACAACGCGACCGTGATCGCACCGGCCGAGGTCGAGCTATGAGCGACGCACGCTATTCCATCGGTATCGACCTTGGCACCACGCACTGCGCGCTGTCCTATGTCGACACGAGCGCCAGCGACGGCGAGAAAACCACTCAAGGCGTGTTGCCGGTCGCTCAGCTCACGGGCCCCGGCGCGATCGACAACCTCGATCTGCTGCCCTCGTTCCTCTATCTGCCGCACCCGGACGAGCTCGCCGCCGGCGACCTCCATCTGCCGTGGACCGGCCAGCGCGAATTCGCGGTCGGTGAATTTGCCCGCAGCCGCGGCGCAGCCACGCCGATCCGGCTGGTGTCGAGCGCGAAGAGCTGGCTGTGCCATCCGGGCGTCGATCGTCGCGCGGCGATTCTGCCGAACGATGCACCGCCGGAAGTCGCACGCGTCTCGCCACTCGAAAGCTCGGTGCGCTTTCTGACGCACCTGCGCGAAGCATGGGACCACGCGCATCCCGACGCGCCGTTCGCGCAGCAGGACATCACGGTGACGATCCCCGCATCGTTCGATCCGGCCGCCCGCGAGCTGACCGCCGAAGCCGCCGACGCCGCGGGTTACGGCCGCATGACGCTGCTCGAGGAACCACAGGCCGCGCTCTATAGCTGGATCCAGAAGAGCAGCGGCGACTGGCGCAAGCAGGTCAAGGTCGGCGACATCATCCTCGTGGTGGACGTGGGCGGCGGCACGACCGACCTCTCGCTGATCGCCGTGATCGAACGCGAGGGCAATCTCGAACTGCATCGCGTGGCAGTCGGCGAACACATTCTGCTGGGCGGCGACAACATGGACCTCGCGCTCGCGCACGTGGTCGCTCGCAAGCTCGCGGCGCAAGGCACCCAGGCCGACGCCTGGCAATTGCGCGCCCTCACCTACGCATGCCGCTCGGCGAAGGAAACGCTGCTCAGCGATCCGGCGAGCGACACCGTGCCGCTCGTCGTGCCGAGCCGGGGCTCGAAACTGATCGGCGGCTCGATCCGCACCGAACTCACGCGCGCCGAGTTGACGCAGACGATCCTCGAAGGCTTCTTCCCGCAGGTGGACAGCGCGGCGCGTCCGGTGAGCCGCGCACGTGCCGGTCTGACGCAACTCGGCCTGCCGTATGCGCAGGACGCGGGCATCACGCGTCATCTGGCGGCCTTCCTCGGCCGCCAGGTCGGCGCGCTGGCCGAACTCGAAGGACTGGGCCATCCCGCCGCGCCCGAGGGGGCGAGCTTCCTGCATCCCACCGTCGTGCTGTTCAACGGCGGCGTGTTCAAGTCGCCGCTGCTTGTCGAGCGCATCATGGGTACGCTCAACGGATGGCTGACGGCGGAAGGCGCAGCGCCGGCCCGTCTGCTCGAAGGCGCGGACCTCGATCTGGCGGTGGCGCGCGGCGCGGCCTACTACGGCTACGTGCGACGCGGCCAGGGTGTACGGATTCGCGGCGGCACCGCGCGGGCCTACTACATCGCGATCGAATCGGCGATGCCCGCGGTCCCCGGACTCGAGCCGCCGATCCAGGCGTTGTGCGTGGCACCGTTCGGCATGGAAGAAGGCACCGAGGCCGAGTTGCCCACGCAGGAGTTTGGTCTGGTGGTCGGCGAGCCGGTGCACTTCCGCTTCTTCGGGTCGTCGGTGCGTCGTCAGGATCAGGTCGGCACGCTGCTCGACTTCTGGGGTCCCGACGAACTGCAGGAACTCGATGAGATTCAGGCGACGCTGCCCGCATCGGGACGCAGCGCCGGTGAAGTCGTGCCGGTGAAATTGCACGCGCGCGTGACCGAAGCCGGCACGCTCGAACTCGAAGCCGTGCCGCGCGGCACGGATGAGCGCTGGAAGGTCGAATTCGACGTGCGCGGCAACGCGAATGCATGACTGAGATGAAGCGGTACAGCGTCGGTATCGATCTCGGCACCAGTAATACGGTGCTCGCCTATGCCGAGGCGGGGTCGCCGACCATCCGCGTGTTCGAGATCGAGCAGCTGGTCAGTCCCGGCGAGGTGGCCGCGCGGCCACTGCTGCCTTCGGTGCGTTATCAGGCGGCCGAAGGCGAGCTGAACCCGGACGATCTGCAATTGCCGTGGTCGCGTGCGGATCGCACTGCCGCCAACGCTCACGCGAATGCCGCCACGCCGCCGCTCGTGATCGGCCGGCTCGCGCGTCTGCTCGGTGCGCAGGTGCCGGGGCGGCTGGTGGCGAGCGCGAAAAGCTGGCTGTCGCATGCATCGGTCGATCGCGTGGCGCCGATCCTGCCCTGGGGCGCCGCCGACGATGTCCGCAAAGTCTCGCCCGTCGAAGCCAGCGCAAGCTACCTCGCGCACGTTCGCGCCGCATGGAACCAGCGCTTTCCCGATGCGCCGCTCGAGCAGCAGGACGTGGTACTCACCGTGCCGGCGTCCTTCGACGAAGGCGCGCGCGCCCTGACCGTCGAAGCGGCCCGCATGGCCGGACTGTCCACTTTGAAGCTGCTGGAAGAACCGCAAGCGGCGTTCTACGACTGGCTGTTCCATCACCGCGACCGGCTCGCCGGCGAACTTGCGGACACGCGGCTCGTACTGATCTGCGACGTCGGCGGCGGCACCACCGACCTCACGCTGATCGAAGTGAGCCTGCGCGACGGCGAGCCGCAACTCACGCGCATCGGCGTGGGCAATCACCTGATGCTCGGCGGCGACAACATGGATCTGGCGCTCGCGCATCTGGTGGAAGCGCGTCTGCCGGGCGGCGAAACGCGCACGCGACTGTCGGCAGCCAATCTGTCGCAACTGGTCGAGCGTTGCCGCAATGCGAAGGAACTCCTGCTCGGGCCGCAGGCGCCCGACTCCACCTCGATCACGCTGCTCGGCGCGGGTTCGAAACTGATCGGCGGCGCACGCACGGCGCAGGTCACGCGTGAGGAAGTCGAACGGATCATCGTCGATGGCTTTTTTCCGACGGTGTCTTCCGGCGAACGTCCTGGCCGGCCACGTGGGGCGATCGTGGAATTCGGCTTGCCCTATGCGACCGATGCCGCCGTCACGCGTCACATCGCGGCGTTCCTGAGCCGTTTCGCGGCGCAATCGCGTCAAGCACTGGGTATTGCTTCTACCGACGCGACCGGCCATGGCGAACCAGACGACACCTTGCCCGTGCCCGACACCCTGCTGCTCAACGGCGGCGTGTTCCGCGCCGAAGCACTGACGCAACGACTCGCCGGCACCCTGGGCACATGGCGCGGCGAAGCGCTCAACGTGCTGCACAACGACAACCCGGACGTCGCCGTCGCACGTGGCGCGGTTGCTTATACCTTGGCCCGCGCGGGCGCCGCGCCGAAAATCGGCGGCGGCTCGCCGCGCAGCTATTTCCTCGTGCTCGACGAATCCGGCGACGGCAAGCACGACACGTCGCTCGCGCAACGCGGCATCTGTCTGTTGCCGCGCGGCACGGAAGAAGGCCATGAAATCCTGATCGCGGATCGCACCTTTGCGCTGCGTCTTGGTCATCCGGTGCGTTTTCATCTGGTGTCGTCGAGTGCGGACACGGCGTATCAGCCAGGCCAACTGGTCGATCTCGCGGACGGCGATTTCGTGCGCCTGCCGCCGATCGCAACGATCGTGCAACCGCGCGGCGACAAAGGTACCGCGCGCGAAACCGTCGTGCAGATCGCGACCTCGCTCACCGAAGTGGGCACGCTCGAAGTCCACTGCATCGAACTCGATCATCCCGCGCAACGCTGGCTGCTCGAATTCCAGCTGCGCCGCGAAGACGCACAGGTCAATCTCGCCGACGAAGCAGCGCATGCTCGCCACCCCGCGCTCGATCAGGCGATCGAACAGATCGACCGCTGCTTCGGTTCGCGCACGCAAAAGGTCGATCCGAAGGACATCAAACGCCTGCGCTCGCAACTCGAACATCTGCTGGGCCCACGCGAAAGCTGGAACAGCGCGTTGCTGCGCGAGCTTTTCGGCGCGCTGTGGGAACGCGCGCGGCGTCGGCGGCGCTCGGCGGATCACGAGCGGCTCTGGTTGAATCTGGCCGGTTATTGCCTGCGGCCGGGCTTCGGCTATCCACTCGACGAATGGCGCGTCGAACAACTCTGGTCGCTGTTCGACGACGGCATTCAGTACGTCAACGATGGCCAGGTGTGGTCGGAATGGTGGACGCTCTGGCGCCGTGCCGCCGGCGGCCTCGACGAGGCCGCGCAACTGCGCGTGCTCGATGCGATGGCGTATCTGCAAACGGCGGCGCAATCGCGCCATAAGTTGCCTTTCGATGTGGCGAAAACGGGCTTCACCGATATGGTCCGGCTGAGCGCGTCGCTCGAACGGATTCCGGTCGAACGCAAGATCGAACTGGGCGAATCAGTGCTCACGCGTTTGAAGAAGCCGGCGGAAAACCATCAAAGCTGGTGGGCGGTGGGCCGCATCGGCGCGCGCCGGCCGTTCTACGGCAGCGCCCACAGCGTCGTGCCGCCGGAGATTGCCGCGCCATGGCTCGACGCCCTCCTTGCGCTCGACTGGAAGAAAGTCGATCCGGCCGCCTTCGCGGCTGTGCAGATCGCGCGCATGACGGGTGATCGCTCGCGCGACTTGCCGGAAGACCTGCGGCTCAAGGTGGTGCGCCGGCTCGAAGCGGTCAATGCCCCGCGCGCGTGGATCACGATGGTGAGCGAAAGCGTGGAACTCGATGACGCCGACGAAGGCCGCGTGTTCGGCGAGTCCTTGCCGGCGGGGTTGAAGCTGATCGCAAGTTGAGAGGCGCGTTGAAAGCGCGAGGCGCCGTGCACGTCGATGGACGCGTTGACGTGCGCGATGAGCCTCACGCAACGCACCTCGCCCGTTCACTCGCTCAAACCTGCGCCATCCCGCCGTCGACGAACAACTCGATCCCGGTGATATAGCTCGCGTCATCCGATGCGAGGAACGACACGGCCTTGGCGATCTCGTCCGCCTCGCCGACGCGGCCAAGCGGCGTGGTGTCGCTGACCTGCTGGCGATAAGCGTCGATCTGCTCGTCGCTCATCTTCAGTTCGGTCTTGTAAGCGGGCGTCACCACCACGCCCGGCGCCACCACGTTGACGCGAATGTCGCGCCCCTTGAGATCGGACGCCCACGTCCGCGCAAAGGAACGCAGAGCGGCCTTGGTCGCCGCGTACACGCCGAAGGCCGGCACGCCCTGAATCGACGTGATCGAACCCGTCAGCACGATCGCACTGCCCGGTTGCATCAGCGGCAAGGCTTTCTGCACGGTAAACAGCGTGCCCTTCACGTTGATGTCGAAATACTTGTCGAATTGCGCCTCGGTAATCTGACCGAGCGGCGAAAACTCGCCGCCGCCGGCGTTCGCGAACAGAATGTCGAGCTTTTGATGCGCCGCTTGCACCGTGCTGAACATCCGGTCGAGGTCGGCCGCCGACGAGATGTCCGCGCGAATCGCCGTCGCGCCGTGGCCGATCTGTTCGACTGCTTCGTCGAGTTCCGCCTGACGCCGGCCGGTGATGTAGACCGTCGCCCCTTCGCGCGCAAAACGCATGGCGGCTGCGAGGCCGATACCGCTGCTGCCGCCGGTCACCAGCACGATTTTGCCGGCGTGCCTGGTGGAATTGACGTTTGCAGGTTTGAGGTGATTCATGGCTGACTCCTGTGTGTTGAAGGTCGCTTGACCCTTGACGTCAGCTTATTTCATACACACCAGGAGATAAATCGGTATGCTGTGGATACTTTATTCACAGCAGTGGATAATCCGTTTCCGGCGAGGCCCGATGGATCACTTGCAGGCAATCCGCATCTTTGCGCGGGTGGTGGAAACCGGCGGCTTCAGCCGCGCGGCGCAGTCGCTGCAGATGCCCAATGCCACGGTCAGCAAATGGGTGAAGTCGCTGGAGGATCACCTCGGCGTCAAACTGCTCGAACGCAGCACGCGCAGCGTCAACGTCACCACCGACGGCGCGGCCTACTACGAACGCATGCATCCCCTGCTCAGCGAGCTCGACGATATCGAGGCGACGTTGGGACGCGACCGCGCAAGTCCGCGTGGTGCACTACGGGTCGATAGCGGCGGCTCGACGGCGAGTGGCATTCTGATTCCCGCGTTGCCGCAATTCTGCGCGCGCTATCCCGACATTCAGTTGCAGTTGAGCGTGACGGACCGCACCGCCGATCTGCTCGCCGAGAATATCGACTGCGCGATTCGCAGCACGTCGAACGATCCCGCGCTGGTGGCGCGCGAAATCTGCGTGCTGCGCTGGACCACCTGCGCGACTCCGGCGTATCTGGCCGAATACGGCACGCCTTCGCACCCGCAACAGATCGTCGACGACGGACACGCCGTCGCCGGCTATTTTTCGGCCAGCAGCGGGCTCGTGCAGCCCTTGCGATTCGAACGGGACGGCGAGCAGATCGTGCTCGCCAAGGTGCGCAATACGGTGATGGTGAGCGAAAGCAACGCACACCTGGCCACCGCGCTGGCGGGTCTCGGCATCGTGCATACGCTGGATTTCATGGTGCGCCCGGCCATCGCGCGCGGTGAGTTGGTGCCGATACTTACGGACTGGCGGCCGCCACCGCTGCCGATTTTTCTCGTCTATCCGCCGAGCCGCCGTTACAGCACGAAAGTACGCGTCTTTGCCGAATGGGTGAGCGAGGTGTATGCCGGCCTTCGGGAAGGCTGAGCCGCAACCGGGTTCAGCCGAGGTTCAGCCGAGGTTCAGCCGAGGTTCAGTGGCCGCCGGTTGCCTTACGCCATCGTCACCAGATTGCGGCCGGCGTGCTTCGAGCGGTACAGCGCCCGGTCCGCGCTCGCAAAGCCGTCGCGATGCGCCGGCCGCGAGAGGTCGGTGATGCGCGTGAGCGAGGCACCCACGCTCACCGTCACCCGTCCGAGCGGCGAAGCGCGATGCTCGATAGCCAGATCTTCGACGCTCTGCCGTAGACGGTCGAGCGTGTTCTCGAGCGACGTGGCCTCGGCGTTCGTCACCAGCAGGCCGAATTCCTCGCCGCCCATGCGTCCGACGACGATGCGATCGCCATCGGCCGCTTCCTGCATCACCGAGGCGACCTGACGCAGACAATGATCCCCGGCCTGGTGGCCATACGTATCGTTGTATTGCTTGAACCAGTCCACGTCGACCACCACTGAGCCCATCACGTCGCCGTCCCGCGCTTCTTTCCAGCGACGTGTGATGCTTTCCAGCAGAAAACGGCGGTTATAGATCTGCGTGAGCGGATCGATCGCGGTAGCCGTGCGCATCTTCAGATCGTTTTCGATCATCGCGCGCAGATGGTAGAACACGCCGCGTTGCGAGGCGTCGAGACGGCCGGGCGCCGGGTCCATCGCGCACAACGCGCCGACGATCTCGCCGTTCGGCGCACGCAGGGCAATCGCCGCATAAAAGCGCACGAAAGGATGACGCTGCACCAGCATGCATTCGCCGAAGCGGGCGTCGTCGTGAGCGTCTTCGATCACGAACAGCTCGGCGTCGCGCACCGCGTAGTCGGCGAGCGATCGGGCCCGTGTGACGAGCGGCATCGCCATGCCGACTTCGGCACGGTAATGCTGATGCTCTTCGTCGAGCAGCGTAATCGCGGTGATCGCCGCACCGGTCACGCTCTTCAGGATTTCGGCCGCGTGGGTGAAGCACTCGCGCATCACCTGATCGTCGTGCAAAAGCCATTCGATCACCGACGACTCCACCTCGGGCTCATTGCCGGCGGCAGGATCGACCGACATGCGGCTGGACAGACGGTCGTTACTGTAAGCGAGTTGCACGGCTGGGTTCCCGAGAGTGACTAGCTCATGTCAACGGCACCGCGGCACGAAACTTGAGTGGGACGCGTAGTCCGGGACGCGCAGTCTGGCGCGCGGCGCAAGTCCGGCGTGAGCAGCCTCACGAAGTACAATTCACGCGCCAGTCATGCGCGGCCTGCTTTCTGCTCAAGAAACGGGCAACGCATCCATTCAACAGACAATTGCACGTGCCATCTCGCGCGCCGTGCAGTTGCTTGCGCTGTAGTTCAACCGCCCCAATGACGACGACCGCCGCTCATCACCCAACCCGCGCCTTGCTGATCACGAATGTCCGTCAGCGCGATGGTAGCCGCGTCGACGTATCGATCGTCGACGGCCGCATCGCGGCCATCGGCACGGACCTGCCGCGCGCCGCTGGCGTCGCGTTGGAGGATGGTGCAGGCGCGCTGCTGTTGCCGGGTTTCGTCGAAGGGCATACGCACCTGGACAAAACCAACTGGGGCCTGCGCTGGTATCGCAACGAAGTCGGGCCGAAGCTGACCGACCGCATCGAGAACGAACGACGCTGGCGTGCAGAAAGCGGTCACGACGCGGGCGTGCAATCGCTCGCGCTGGCTCGCGCGTTTCTCGCCGCGGGCACCACGCGCCTGCGCACCCATGTCGATATCGACACCGACGCGGGCCTGCGTCATCTCGAAGGCGTGCTCACCACGCGCGAGACGCTGCGCGGCGCAATGGATCTGCAGATCGTCGCCTTTCCGCAATCGGGCCTGCTCGGCCGTCCTGGCACGGATGCGCTGCTCGACCAGGCCTTGAGCGCCGGTGCGGATGTGCTCGGTGCGCTCGATCCCGCCTTGATCGACGGCGACCCGGTGGCTTCGCTCGACGTGACGTTCGGCCTTGCCGAACGTCATCAAAAACCGATCGACATCCATCTGCACGAGCCGGGTGAAATCGGTGCGTTCACGCTCGGACTGTTGCTCGACCGCGTCGCCGCGCTGGGCATGCAAGGTCGGGTGGTAGTCAGTCACGCGTTCTGCCTCGGCGCGCTGCCCGAACGCGAACGCGACGGCCTGCTCGAGCGCCTCGCCCATCTGCGTGTCGCATTGCTGACGACCGCGCCGTCCTCGACCGTCGTGCCGCCGCTCAAAACCTGCCTCGAAAAAGGCGTCACGCTATTCGGCGGCAACGACGGCATCCGCGACACGTGGACGCCCTATGGCTCGCCCGACATGCTGGAGCGCGCCATGCTGATCGCGATGCGCTACGGCCTGCGCCGCGACGACGATCTCGCCCTGGCGTTCGACTGCGTGAGCAGCACCGCGGCGCACGCGTGCGGATTCGCCGACTATGGCTTGCACGCCGGCGCGCGCGCCGACCTCGTGCTGGTCGACGCCGACACGCTCGCGCACGCGCTGGTCGCGCGGCCGCCACGCAAGCTGGTGATGAGCCACGGCCGCATCGTCGCGCGCGCTGGCGCGGCCGTAGTCGAGTGAGGTCCGTTGAACCCGATTGAATCCCGAACATTGAACCAGCGCATGGTGACGCCACGCCGCGCGCTGCAAAGAAACCGGTTTGCGCACTGACATGATCAATCTCTTTCAAGCCATGCAGGCCTTCGTAAAAGTCGCCGACGCCGGCAGCTTCGCGCAGGCCGCGGAACAACTCAGTGTGTCGACCTCGGTCGTCACGCGTCACGTATCGAGCCTCGAAAAACACCTCGGCATTCGCCTGTTCCAGCGCACCACGCGCAAGGTCGTGCTGACCGAAGCGGGCGCGGATTACGCCGCCGGTTGCCGGATGCTGCTCGCGGAACTCGAGGAAGTCGAATCGCGTGCGACCACCACCTCGAAGGAGGTGGCGGGCGATCTGCGCATCGTGGCGCTGGGAAGTTTCTCGCTGTTCCGGCTCACGCCGCTGTTCGCCGAATATCAGGCCAAGTTTCCGCACGTCAATCTGCGCGTGACGCTGACCGAGAAACGTGTCGATCTGCTCGAAGGCGGCTTCGACGTGGGCATCGTGACGGAGCATATGATCCGCTCGGAGTCGCTGGTGGTGCGTCGCCTGATTACCTCGCACGCCGTGCCGGTGGCGGCTGGCGCGTATCTCGCGCAAGCGGGTTATCCGAAAACGCCGGCCGACCTCGCCCGGCACCGGATGATCGCCGCCTCGACGGATACCAGCCCGCAGACCTGGGTGTTCCGCAAAAACAGCGCCGGTGCCGGCGACGAAGAAATGGTCGCGCTCGACGCGTCGTTCACCGTCAACAGCATGGTCATGCAGAAGCAGGCGACGCTCGGCGCGATGGGCGTGGCCTTGCTGCCGCTCGAAATGGTGGCCGACGAGTTGCGCGCCGGCACCCTCGTCAAGGTGCTCGACGATTACGCCGTGCTCAATGGCGATGTGGCCGTGTCGCTGGTCTATCCGAGCCGGGAGTTCGTGCCGCGCAAAATTCGCGAGTTCATCGATCTCGCCGTGGGGTTCTTCAACTGAAATTGCGCGCGGCGTCGGGCAAGAAAAAAGGCGCGCCGTCGTGTAACGGCGCGCCTTCCTTCAAGTAAGAAAGCGGGGTACATGCCCCGCTTTTTCATTTCATCACGGCCGCTCGCCGCGTGCGAGACGCGCTTCGATGTCGTACACCACCGGCATCAGATCCGCCACGCTGTCGATCACGTAGTGCGCGCCGGCCGCCTGCAGCTTCTGGATCGCGGCCTTGCGGCGCCACGCGAATTCAGCCGGGGCGAGCGCCTTGACGTCGTCCTCGGCCATGCCGAAAGCGTTGCCGCTCACCGCGACGCCCACCGCCCACGTACCGCCGTTGATGCCCTCTTCGATGCCGACTTCGGTGTCGTCGACCTTGATCGCATCCTTCGCTCGCCATACGCCCAGCTCGGGCAACGTCTTGTAGATCATGTACGGCGACGGCCGCCCTTCCGGCGTATCGCCCGTGCACACCAGGCTGTCCGGCGAAAAACCCTGCGCGGCCGCACCCGGCAGAATCTCGGCCATGATTTCGCGTGTATAACCGGTGGTCGTGCCGATGCGGATGTCGTCGTGACGCAAGGCGATGGCCACTTCCGCCACGCCCGGAATCACCGAGCTATAGCTCGCCGCGACGGCGATGTTCTTCGGTACGAAAACGTCGTAGACCGCATCGATATCCGCCTCGCCCGGCGCGTGGCCGTGCTTGTCCGCCCAGGCCTGCGCCACGCGCGGCAAGGCCATCAGTGCGGCGATATGCGGACGCTTGGCCATGCCCATCGGCCCGCGCGCTTCCTCGATCGTGATCGACACGCCGAACTGCTCGAACGTCTCGACGAATGCGCCCATCGGCGCCAGTGAGCCGTAGTCCACTACGGTGCCGGCCCAGTCGAAAATCACTGCTTTGACATGTTTCATCTGCTTCGATCCTGAAGAGGTCAGTCGGGGTCAGCCTGACTCGGCCAATGACTTGCGTTCGTCGAGCGCGACGGCCGGCGGCGCGGCGTGCGGCACGCCCAGCGTCTGCAGCGACTTCGCGCAGGCCTGCACCACCCGGCGCATCACCTGCTCGTCCACCTGTCCGATGCAGCCGATGCGGAAACTGTCCACCACGGTCAGCTTGCCCGGATAAATGATGAAGCCCTGCTCTTTCATCAATTCATAGAAACGCTCGAAGCTGAACGATGCATGCGCCGGGGCGAAGAACGTCACGATGATCGGCGAGCGCCAACGTGCATTCAGCAGCGGCTCGAAACCGAGTTCATGCATGCCGGCCACCAGCACGTCACGATTGTTCGCGTAACGCGCGAGGCGTCCCGGCTGGCCACCTTCGAGTTTGTGCAGGCGCAGCGCTTCGATGAACGCGGCGACCGTGTGCGTGGGCGGCGTGAAGCGCCATTGACCGGTGCGGTTCATCACGTCCCATTGGTCGTAGACGTCGAGCGCGAGCGAATGGCTGCGGCCTTTGGCTTCCTGCAACGCGCTCTTGCGGGCGATCACGAAGCCGAAGCCGGGTACGCCTTCAATGCACTTGTTGGCCGACGAAACGAACGCCTCGCAGGCAATCTCGCGCACATCGAACGGCACCGCGCCGAAAGCGCTCATCGAATCGATCAGCAGCTTGCGGCCTGTCCTGGCCGTGGCGGCGGCGATTTCCCCGATCGGGTTGAGAATCCCCGAACTGGTTTCGCAGTGCACCGCGACCACATGCGTGATGCTCGGATCGGCCTCCAGCATGCGCTCGACTTCTGCGCCGCGCGGCGGCAAATAATCGCCCTTGTCGAGCAGCGTGGCGCGGCGGCCGAGATAGCCGAGCGTGGTGGCAATACGCTTGCCGTACGCGCCGTTGGCGAGGACCAGCGCGTGGCCGTCGCGCGGAATCAGGCTGCCGAGCATGGCCTCGACGCAGTAGCTGCCGCTGCCTTGCAGCGGCACGCAGTCGTAGTCGCCCGCCGTGTCGCCGGCGATGTCCAGCAGGCTGGCGCGCAGGTGCGCGGTCATCGCGCGAAAATCCCCGTCCCACGACCCCCAGTCGCGCAGCATGGCTTCCTTGGTGGAGTACGCCGTGGTCAACGGACCGGGCGTCAGCAGATAGGGTTCGCCTTTGGCCGGCGGGGCGCAGGTCGCTGCGGGAGAACGGTCTATCGTGCTTTCCATGTTCGGACGCTCCGAGAGGGCTGTTTCGGTGATCACAGCGTACCGAAAGGCCCGGCATCGGTAAAATCGATATAATCGATGTGGATATCGTAAAAACTTATGGCTTAGTGAGGCACACATGCAATACGCGCAATTGCGGGCGTTCCACGCGGTCGCGGAACATGGCGGCTTCTCCCGGGCGGCGCAGGCGCTGTCGCTCACGCAGCCCGCAGTGTCGGATCATGTGCGGCGTCTGGAGCAGGATTACGGGGTCAAGCTGTTCGAGCGCGGCCCGCGCGGGGTCGAAACAACCGAACTCGGCCTGCGTCTTTTCAGCGTGACTCGGCACATGCTCAGTTGCGAACGCGACGCGCGTCAATTGCTGGAATCCGCGGGCGGTCTGGAGTCCGGGTCGCTCTCGCTGGTCGCGGATGCGCCCGATCTCGCGGTCGCGTTGGTCAGCGCGTTTCGCAAACTGCATCCGGGCATCGTCGTCACGCTGTCGATCGCCAATGCGGCGGATTGCATGCAGCGGGTGTTGTCGAGCGCCGTGGACGCCGCGATTACTGCCGCGCCGCAGGTGCATAGCCGGCTGGAGGCGCGCGTTTTACGACGCGATCCGCTGGTGGCGATGGTGCCGGCCAGTTACGCGGTCGCCAAGAAGCGCAAGCTGAGCTACGCGGAACTGGTCAGGCAGCCGATGATTTTTCGCGAGCCGCAATCCGTCACGCAGCAGCTACTTGAAATCGAACTGGTGCGCTCGTCGTTGCAGGTCGAACCGGTGATGTATGTAGATGGGCGCGAGGCGCTGGAAGAAGCGGTCGCGCAAGGTATGGGCGTCGGCGTGATCGCGCGTGCCGAATTCAATGAATCGCGGCGTATCAGAATGATTCCGCTACAGGATTGCCAGGTGCAGATGATCGAATCGCTGACGCGACTCGCCGAGCGGCCGGGCTCGAATCTGCTGGATGCGCTGTTTGCGGTGGAACTGCCTGGCGTCGGCGACGTGACAGCGAAATAAGTGCGCCCGAAATAGAAACCGCCCCGGCACGCACGGCGTCGGGGCGATTTTTTATTTTGCCAAACGGAGTCGAACGCGCTTAACGCGAGCCACCGCTTGCAATCAGACTTTCGCCGGTCAACCAGCGAGCGTCGTCCGAGGCGAGGAACGCGACGACATCGGCGATATCGTCCGGCTTGCCGATGCGGCCGAGCGGCGTCGTGCTGAGCGCCCAGGCTTCGAAATCGGAATCCGTGCCGGTGATGCCCGCGCTATGCGTGCCTTCCGTCGCCACCATGCCGGGATTCACCGAATTCACGCGAATCTTGCGCGGGCCCAGTTCGCGGGCGAGCACGCCGGTAATACCGTCCACCGCGCCCTTGGTCGCGGTATAGACCGCACTGCCTGCCGGCGTGATGCGGCTCACCACCGAACTGACGTTGACGATGCTGGCGCCTTCGCCGAGATGCTTGACCGCCGCCTGAGTAACCAGCAGCAGACCGAGTACGTTCACGTTGAAGTGTTGATGGAAATGCTCTTCGGTGATTTCCTCGATCGGCGCGAATGCATACACGCCCGAGTTGTTCACCAGAATATCGAGGTGTCCATAGGTTTCGATCGCGGTATCGATGATGCCTTGCGCGTCCGCGGCTTTCGACACGTCGCCGACCACCGCGACTGCCTTGCCGCCCGCCGCGGTGATGGCCGCCACGACGTTGTCCGCACCCTCGCGGCTCGACGCGTAATTCACCACCACCGATGCGCCCTGCGCCGCCAAAGCCTTGGCGATCGCCGCGCCGATACCCTTCGATGCGCCGGTTACTACTGCAACCTTACCTGTGAGCTTGCTCATCATCGTGTCCTTTAAGTGGGTTAGCGTCGAGTGACGCTGTCACAGGAGACAATGTAGGCAGGTTGGTGCCCGGGATAAAGCAGCTTGAAACGAATAGATACGTCGGTCGAGCCGAACAATCGGCAGGCGCAGGTTTAAGCGTCTGCCGGAGAACGGCTCGACCGATCGGCCGCCTATGCGGCCGGACCTCACCGTTTCGAAGCAAAGCCTTTGAAAAAGGACTGCGCGTTCGCATCGAGCGTCTCGATGTGATATCCCCCTTCCTGCACGATCAAAGTGGGCAGTTTCAAGCCACCGAGTTTGCCGCCCAGCGTGCCGAAACCCTCGGTGGTCACGGCCACCATCGCTTGCGGGTCGTCCTTGTAGATGTCGAAGCCAAGCGCAACGACCAGCACATCCGGTTGAAAACGCGCCACCACGCGCAAGGCCGCATCGAGGTGTTCGAAGAACACCTCCTCCGACGAACCGTGCGGCATCGGCAGATTGACGTTGTAGCCTTCACCCTGCGCTGCGCCGCGTTCGTCTTCGAAGCCCGCCACCACCGGATAGAAGTTGGTCGGATCGCCGTGAATCGACACATACAGCACGTCGTCGCGGCCGTAAAAGATTTCCTGCACGCCCTGGCCATGATGCATGTCGGTGTCGAGAATCGCCACGCGCGGGTACTTCTGCCGCAGCGCTTGCGCAGCGACAGCCGCATTGTTCAGATAGCAGAAACCGCCGGCCGCTTCAGCGCGCGCGTGATGGCCCGGTGGGCGGCACAAGGCGTAGGCTTCGCTCGCGCCGTCGAGAATTGCATGGGCGCCGCCGAGCGCACTTTGTGCGGACCAGTACGCGGATTCGTACGTATGCTCGCCCACCGGACAACTGCCGTCGGCGAGATAGCGTGCCGCTTGCGCCAGCACGCCGCGCAGGGGATTGTTCTCGCGGATGTACACGTTCGACATCACTTCGTCGCCCCATTCCGCGGGCATCTTCTTCCACTCGCGGTGCGCCTCCTCGAGGAAGCACAGATAGTTCATCCCATGCACGGCGGCAAGCGGCGCGGCGCCGAAATCCGCCGGCTCACTCACCTCGAAGCCGAGTTTCTTTGCCGCTTCGACGAGGCGCAGCGCGCGCTCGGGCACTTCCTGCGGCGTGCGCATCTGGCCACGCGAGAGATAACTGCGCGGATGATGCTTCAACTGCGCGGGATGAAAAAATGTCTGCATGTCGGGTTCCTCTACTTCAGGCGTGCGCGGGCGCAGCGAGTTTCGCCCGCGCCAGCACCGCATTGATCAATACGTTAGCGCCCGCGCTTACGTCATCGGGCAAGGCGTCTTCGGCCTCGTTGTGCGAGAGACCGTCCACGCACGGAATGAACACCATCGCGGTAGGCACGTGGCGCGCCAGATGGATCGCGTCGTGGCCGGCGCCGCTGACGATACGCTCATACGAATAGCCCAGTTGCTGCGTCGCCGCCTCGACCAGCGCGACACACCCCGCGTCGAACGGCGTGGCCGGACTTCTCCAGTACGTCGACAGCGACGCTTGCACACCGCGTTGCGCGGCGATGCGCCCGAACGCGGCACGCACGTCGTGCTCCATCGCGTCGATGCGTGCGTCGTCGGGATGGCGCAGGTCCACCGTGAACAGCACCTTGCCTGCAATCGTATTGCGCGACGAGTTCGGCACCTCGACCTGACCGATCGTGACCAGACCTTGCGGCGCATAGCGCGCGGCGATGGCTTCGAGTTCGAGCGCCATCGCCGACGCCGCGAAGAACGCGTCTTTTCGATAAGGCATCGGCGTGGTGCCGGCATGCGCGGCCACGCCGGTCACTTCGACGTCGAGCCAGCGGATCGACTGGCCGCCGGTCACGACGCCGATCGGATTGCCATGGCTTTCGAGAATCGGCCCCTGTTCGATATGCGCTTCGAAATACGCTTCGACATCGCGGGCATCGCGGCGCTGCGCATCGACATAGCCGCACGCTTCGAGCGCATTGGCGAGCGACACGCCCTGGGCGTCTTCGGTGCGCAACGCGTCGGCTAACGGCGTCGCGCCGACGAACACCGCCGAGCCCAGCATGGCGGGCGTGAAGCGCGCGCCCTCCTCGTTGGTCCACGACACGACCTCGATCGGATGATGCGTCTCGATGTTCCGATCGTTCAGCGTCCGCACCACTTCCAGTCCGGCCAGCACGCCATACACGCCATCGAACCGGCCGCCTTCGGGCTGCGTATCCAGATGACTGCCAATCAGTACCGGTTTGGCATTCGCGTCGGCGCCTTCGCGGCGCGCAAACAGATTGCCCACTTCGTCCGTCTGCAGGGTCATGCCCGCCTGGCGGCACCAGTCGGCGAACAACTCACGACCGCGCCGGTCCTCTTGCGTCAACGCGAGACGCCGTACGCCGCCACGCGCGGTCGCGCCCACTTGCGCCATTTCCATCAAACTCGCCCACAGGCGTCGTGCATCCACTTTCAACATCGTGATTTCCTCTTTTCAACTGACCGGCAGTGCTTCGGGCGCATCGGCGCGACGGTGTTTCAGCGCGTCCAGGGCGACGATGCACGACAGCGAGATACCCGCGAGACAGGTATAGAACACCGCCAGCGGCCACCACTGCCCGACGAAGCGGTGCGCCAGCCAGGTGCCCGCGAGCGGCGTCAGACCGCCGGCAATCGCACCGCACACCTGGTAGGACAGCGAGATCGCGGAGTAGCGCACGCGCACCGGAAACACACCGCTGACGAAACCCGCGATCACCGAATAGAAGCTCGCCATGCACACCACGGCGAGCGCGATGCCCACGATCATCGACAGGCGGTTGCCGCTCTGCACGAGCGTAAACATCGGATACGGCGAGAGCATCGCGGCGAACGCGGCGAGCTTCAGGAAGCGCGCGCCACCGAGTTTTTCAGCGAGCCACGCGGCAATCGGCTGCGACACGAACTGGATGATCGCGACCGCGAACAGGCAATCGAGAATCAGCGACTTCGACACGCCGATGTTCTGCGTCGTGTACGAAATCATGAAGGTATTGGTGAAATACACGCCGGCAATCCCGATCGTGTTCGCGCCGATACAAAGCGCCACCAGCGCGCCGGACGAACGGAACACTTCGGCAATCGGCAATTCGACCGTGCGTTTGGCCTCTTTCTCGCGCGCGAATTCCGGCGATTCGTTGACGCCCATGCGGATGAAGATGCCGACCGCGAGCAGCGCGGCGCTGGCCAGAAACGGCAGACGCCAGCCGTAGGCGATGAAGTCGTCGTGCGGCATCGACGTGACCGCGCGAAACGCGATCAGCGACAGGATCAGACCGGCCGGGCTGCCCAGTTGCGCGAACGACGCGAAAAACGTGCGCCGCCCCTGCGGCGCATGCTCGCCTGCCATCAGCACCGCCCCGCCCCATTCGCCGCCCACCGCCACGCCTTGCACCACGCGCAGCAGCACCAGCAGCACCGGCGCGAGCACGCCGACCTTCGTATACGCCGGCAGCAAGCCGACGCAGACGGTAGCCACGCCCATCATCATCAGCGTGGTCATGAGCGCTTTCTTGCGGCCGATACGGTCGCCCAGGTGGCCGAAGATCACGCCGCCCAGAGGCCGCGCGAAAAAGCCGACCGCAAAGGTCGCGAACGACGCCATCGTGCTGACGAACGGATCGTGCGAGGGGAAATACAACTCGCCGAATACCAGCGCGGCGGCCGTGGCGTAGATATAAAAGTCGTACCACTCGATCATCGTGCCGATGAAAGCGGCGAAGGCCGCTCGCACAGGCTGACGGGTCGCGGGGTTGGCAGGGTTCATGGGGGCTCCTCAGTCTTTTTCCGAATAGATATGGGAGTGTTTATCGGCCTCCAGAAAACATTAGTCAAATTTCGGTTTATTATCTCAACTATAAATCTGGCTTATGTCGAGGACGATCCATGACCCAACTGCGCGCGGACGTCACGCGTTTTCTGAACGACCGGCTCGACTGGAATCTGTTGCGAACCTTTCTGGTCATCATGCAGGAGCGCAGTGTGAGCCGCGCCGCTGCGCGTTTGCATCTCACGCAACCCGCCGTGAGCCAGGCACTCAAGCGGCTCGAGGAGACGCTCGGGCGCAATCTGATCCAGCGCCGCGGCCCGCATTTCGAGCCGACGCGGGCGGGCGAAGAGGTCTACCGGATTGCCAGCGATATTTACGGGCACATGTCGCGGCTCGAAACCGAACTCGACGACCGCAGCGAGGACATCACCGGCTCGATTCGCCTCTTGACCGTGAGCCGGATCGACTCCGGTGTGTACGACGAATTTCTCGCAGAATTTCACAAGAGCTATCCGCGCGTGGATCTGCACATCGAGATCATGCGTTCCTCGGACATCATCTCGTCGCTGCTGCAAAAGACGGCCACCGCCGGTCTTGGCTTATGCCGCACGCCGGTCGAGAAACTCGAACAACGCTGTTTTCTGCGGCAACGGTACGCACTTTTCTGTGGGCGGCATCACCGTCTGTTTGGGCGTCACGCGTTGTCCATCGATCAATTGCTGGCGGAGAATTTCGTCTCCTTCACGAGCGACCAGATCGGCGACAGCCTCTCGCCGCTCACGGTATTTCGCGATCAGCGCGGGTTCACGGGGCGCATCGTGGCGGCTTCGCCGAGTCTCGACGAAGTGCGGCGGCTCATTTTCGCGGGCTATGGGATTGGCTGCCTGCCCGAGCACATCGTGCGCGACGATCTCGCGCAGCAGCGGCTATGGCGTCTGCCGCCCGAAGAAGGTCTGGTCGATGTCGATATCGATCTGTTGTGGCTGCGCACGCGCAAGATGAACGCCGCGGAACAGGCATTTCTCGACGGCATGGAGCGGACCATGCAGCGTTACGCATTGCCCGAGCGGTTGGCGGCGCGCTGAACCGCGTCAGCGCTGCCTGCGAATCAGCGCGACTTGCACGGCGACACTGGCCAGCACGGCCAACGCGCCTAAGGTATCGAGAATTCCGGGCCACACGCGGCACCTCCATCGGTTCGTTTCGACCACCCGCTTCTGGTTAAACGACTGTGCGCGCCATCAGTTGAATGCCCAAGGCTGGCAGACAGATAAAAAGTCGCGACGAAACGTGAAGCAACCCGCTGCGTCATCGCGCCATGCCATGATGCAGCGGTGTGCTTCGGCTTACTTCACGTCGAACGCGTAATCGCCATGCGTGCGATGGCCGTCGTCGGCCACGGCGATCCAATGCACCGTATAGCGGCCTGCCGCGAGCGGCGGCAAGGGCACCGACATCGCCGCCGCCTCCTGCGCATCCACCGACGACTTCTGCGTGTTGACCTGCTTGCCGCCCGCATCGCTCACCGTCAACGAACTGAAGGTCGGCTCGAGCGGGCCGTCGAACAGCACCCGCACCTGCGCGGGCGAGGCCACCGTCGCGCCCGCACCGGGCTCCTGTTTTTTCGGAAACACATGCGCGAAAGCGGCGCTTGCGAGCGTGATCCCGGCCAGTAGTGCCACCAGTCTGGCGGCCCGTGTTGCGACCCGCTTTGTGGTCAATTTCCTGGTCAATTTCGTGGCCCACTCAGGGCCGCTGGTCCGATCGCTGTTCATCGTGCTGCTCCTGGGTTACTGAAAGAGAGGTTTGCCGATCGTGGTCGGCGCGACGTCGTCGAAAAAGATGTGCGCCTGGACCAGAATGCCCACGTGCGAGCCGCTCGCCCGGTTGATCGGGATTTGCGCCTCCACGCCGAACTGTCCATAACGGTTGATCCAGATGAAGCCCGGATTGACCGTGCCGGTCGTCTGCCCCTGGCTTCTCGAAAGCGGAATTTCCACCAGCGGAATCAGATTCGAAAGCGGCTGCGGCAGACCGAGGTCGCGCACGTGCTGTTGCAGATACGGCAAGCTGTACTGCACCGTGAAGCCGTAGTTGAACGCGTTGGGCTGACCCGCGCCGGTAGTGAACGACGGACCCGCCTCCCCGGTGATCGCAACTGGCCGAAGATAAGCCAGCGAGTCGGGCAGATCGCCCATGCCCTTGCCGACATAGACAGTCGGTGAAATGGTCGAGAAGTTATCCGCGATTGCGCGGCTGCCGGTGCCGCCGAACTCGGCATCCACGCCCACCGAGGTCATGAACTCGTGCGGGTCGTTCACATACAGCAGGTACTTCAGCCCGACGCCGAAATTGTCAAAGCCGCGCGCGGTCGGGTTGTTCTGCATCACGTAACCGCCGTCGACGGAGACCGCGAGGCGCGGCGTGATCAGCTTGTCGTACTCGAAGCTGAAGGTGTTGATGCTCTGGTCGCCGTTGTCGCCCGGCACGCGTTGATGGCCGTACTGGAAGTCGGCTTCATCGCCGACGCCGGGGTCGTCGACGGACATCGTCGCGGGAAAGACGCGGTCGCCCGCGATCGCATGGGCGCTGGCGGGCGATGGCGCGCACAGCAATACGCTCGCCGCGGCCGCGACGAGCGACACCGCGCGCAGCTTGACGCCGCTGCGCGTTGTTGAGGTGTACATGGTTCATCCTGTTTCATGGGTCGTGACAGGCCGACGCGCGCCGTCCTCAGGACGTGCGGCGTCAGCCGCGATGCCTGCACGGCATCGCGCTGTGGTGACGTGAATCAGGTTGAGTAAGGTGGGGCACGGGGTTGTGCGAAGCTGAGCGGTTCGACGCGCAGCACGCTCTCGAAGCGCGTCGCGACGATGTGCTGGCGAACCAGCACGGCGACGGCGAAGAGCGCTTCGACGCTCGGCACGACCGGCATGTGGGCGAGCAGGCTGCAATAGCCGCAGGCGTCGCCGTCGGCGAGCTGGGTGTGCTGGGTCTGTTTGTCGGCCGAAGGGCCGTGCGAGGCGTCGCCGTGCATCGACGGCATGGCGTCCATCGATGCCATCGAGTCCATCGAGTCCATCGAGTCCATCGAGTCCATCGGCATGGACGCCATCGACGGCATATCGCAGTGCGCGGCGCCCATCGCGCCGTCCGAGCCATGCGCGCTGCGCGCGGCAAGCGTATGCGAGATCGTCGGCGCGAGCGTGGCCATGAGGATCGCAAGCAATCCCAGCCAACTACCGATCTTCCGTTGGAACCGACTCAAGATACGCCCGGCGACACGATGGGAAACTGAGGCGGATTATGCCACGCAGGTCGCGCATCGAAGCGCCCGGCAAGCCGTTATGCCGGGCATTGCGCCCTCACTCCCCGCCTGCGGGTCAATAGAGCGAACTGCCGACGGCAAACCCGCGGCGGACAGAGGACAATGCCCTCATCCCGGCTTCCGGTGTGGAGTGTCCATGAAAGCGCAGCGCCCGCGTCCCCCGCAGTTTCCCGGCGATCATCCGCATGCCGAGTGGCGCGATCACACGCTGCCCTATGCAATCGTCGCCGCGCTGATCGTGGTGGTGGTCACGCTGGCCGTCTGGCTGATCGACCCGGCGCCACCGAAAACGATCACCATGAGCGCGGGCGCGCGCGACAGTTCGTTTCTGGTCGCCGCCGAGCAGTACAAAAAGATCCTCGCCCGCAACGGCATCACGCTGAAGGTGCTCGAATCCGACGGCTCGGTGCAGAACCTGCAACGTCTGCTGGACCCGAAGCAGCATGTCGATCTCGCGCTCGTGCAAGGTGGCGTGGCCGATGGGCTCGATACGTCGTCGCTGATGTCGCTCGGCAGCGTGTTCTACATCCCGGTGGTGGTGTTCTATCGCGGCAGTGGCCTCGACCAGCTTTCGCAACTGGAAGGCAAGCGTATCGCGATCGGCCGCGAGGGCAGCGGCACCCGCCTGCTCGCGCTCAAACTGCTCGAGGCGAACGGCATCGCACCCGGCGGCAGCACCGTGCTGGTGCCGAGCGACGGCATGCAGGCCGCTACGCAACTGGTCGCCGGCGAGGTGGACGCGGCGATCCTGAACGGCGACTCGGCCACGCGCGGTCTGATGCTGAGGCTGCTCAAGGTGCCCGGCATCTCGGTGATGAATTTCGACGAAGCGAGCGCCTATACGCGGCTGTTTCCGTATCTTGACGAGATCGATCTACCGGCCGGCGTGCTCGACCTGAAGCACCGGATCCCGCCTGAAACGGTGCATCTGGTGAGCCCGACGGTGGAACTGGTCGCGCGGACCAATCTGCATCCCGCCATCTCCGATCTGCTGATTGAAGCCGCCCAGGAAGTGCACGGTATGCCCGGCCTGTTGCAACGCGCGGGCCAGTTTCCCAGCGCGGTCGCACGTGAATACCAGATCAGCGAAGACGCGCAACGCTATTACAAAACCGGCAAGAGCTTTCTCTACCGGACACTGCCGTTCTGGCTCGCGAGTATCGGCGACCGCACGCTCGTGCTGCTATTGCCGGTGGCGGTGCTGCTGTTTCCGGCGATGCGGCTGATTCCGGCGCTCTACCGGTGGCGGGTGCGCTCACGCATCTATCGCTATTACGGTTCGCTGATTGCAATCGAACGCGGCGCGCTCGCCGATACGACCGCCGAGGAGCGCAGGAAGCTCTTCGCGGATCTGGATCAGATCGAGGATTCGTTGAACCGGCTGCGTATGCCGCTCGCTTACGCGGATGCTTTTTATGTCCTACGCGAACACGTAGGCTTCGTGCGCGGCAGGCTCACCGCGGGGCCGCGGCAAGACAGCCACCCCTAGAAGGGGTGGCGGAGGGTTTTTATGCTTCGGGTGTGTCCGTCGCGGCGGACGGCGTGCTCACTGGATCGGCAGACGCTTGTTCGTTCGCCGGCGTGTCGGTCGAACCGGCTTGCGGAACGCCGGCGTCGCTGTCCGGCGAGGCTGCCGCAGCGGCAGTTGCCCCCGCTGCATCGGCTGCGACATCGGCCGCGCCTGCTGCATCGGCTGCGACACCGGCCGCGCCTGCCGCAGCAGCCGTCTCCGCTGTCGCAGCGGCGGCCTTCGGTGCGCCCTTGCCGGCGCGATGCGCCTGCAGGCGCTGCGCGCCCGCCGCTTCCTGCGCCGTGACCTGGCCTGATTCGCCACCCGTCAGATCGACGCGCGCAGCGCCTTCCACGAGACTCTTCCAGTAGCGGCTGCCACGGCACCACGTCTTGATCGCGTCGCGCAACTCGGCTTCGCTCAGCGACAACTCCTTCGCATGCACGACGAGGTCCGCGAAGATACCGACCTTCAGCGGCAGCTTGGGCGCCGGGTTCTTCGGAAACACATTGGGGAAGCGTTTCTGCAATCGCCCGATCGATTTCACCACCGGGTCCACCGGCTTGGCGTCCACGGCAGGCCTGGCGTGCTCCGACGCCGCAGGCGCCTCGCGCCGCGGCGGCGCGGGTTTGCGCGCAGGCTTCGAGCCCGGCCTGGAACCCGGCTTCGAATCGGCCTTTGATGCAGGCTTTGAAGCAGGCTTTGAAGCAGGCTTGGCACCTGACTTGGCGGCGGGTGCAGCTTCGGCGCGAGCCGCAGCCAGTTGCTTCTTCAGTTCAGCAAGTTGTTCGAAACCCATAGCGCACAATCGATCGAGAAAGACGAGATTGTAGCAGCGTGTGGAAAGGCGCTTGTGACAACGCTGTGCAGCGTGTCGCGCAGGCCTCAGACCCGGACCGGCGCGCCCGCTTGCGCGTCGTGTGCGCGCCAGCCAGAAACCGTCACGCACAGGCCCGGCCGGCCCTCGTTGTTGTGCAGCGACAACTCGACCTGATGCCGCTCCGCAATGCGCGCCACGATCGCGAGCCCGAGCCCGCTGCCCTCGCCCTGCGCTTCCTCGCCGCGATAAAAACGGTCGAAGACCCGCGTGAGTTCGGCCGGCGGAATGCCCGAGCCGCTATCCACCACGTCGAACCCGACTCGCTCGCCGGCGCGCTTCAGGATCACGTCGACCCGGCCACCCGGCGGCGTATGACGAATCGCGTTGTTGATCAGATTGCCCAGCAGCACGCTCAGGCTATGGGGCTCGGCCAACACCGAATACGCGTCCGCGGCGGAGCGCGCGCCGTCGCATTCGAGGCCGAGGTCGATCTCCCGCGTCTCGGCGAGCAACGACAGGTCGCCCACCGCCTGTTCACCGATGCGGCGCAAACTGACCGGCAGCATCGAGGCGAACGGGTGCGCGTCTTCACGCGCCAGCGCGAGCAATTGCTGCACGAGGTGGATGATCCGGTTCACGCGACCTTCGACGCGCTCGAGCGTCTGGCCCTCGCCCTTCAACGAACCGTCGCGCGAGGCCGCCTGCAATTGCAGCTTGAGCGCGGCCAGCGGCGAGCGCAGCTCGTGTGCGGCATCGGCGATGAACGTGCGTTGTGCTTGCGATGCCGTGTGAAGTCGCTGCAGCAGATCGTTGAGCGCCTGCACCAGCGGTTTGATCTCGACCGGCACGGGGCCGTCCAGACGCAGCGGCTCCAGCGAATCCATCGAACGGGTGGCAAGCGCACGCGACAGGCCGCCGATCGGCGCAAGTCCGCGAGCGACCACCAGCAGAACCAGCAAGATCGTCACCGGCAGCAGGACCGCAAGCGGCCACAACGTGTGCAGCGCGAGGCGCAACGCGAGGTCTTCGCGCACGGAAACGGGTTGCGCCACCTGAACGTAACGGTCCTTCTGCTGAACCCCGAAGGCACGCCAGTGATAGTCGCCCCGTTTCACCGTGCTGAAGCCCGCGGGCAAGCGCTCGAACACCGGCGCCCGCATGGAGTGATAGACCGGCTGCTGGCCGCCCGCATCCCAGATGCCGATGACGACCCGGTCGTCGGCCAGATCGCCCAGATCGGGGTCGCGATGCTCGCTGCCGCCCGTCAGGTTCGACGGCAACGACAGCGCGATGGTGCGCAACTCGTAGTCGAACAGCTCGCTCGCCTCACCGCGCGCCGTGTGAAAGATCGCATAGCCCGCCACGCCCGAGGCCGCTGCCATGCCGAAGATCAGCCAGCCCAGCAGCCAGCGGCGGATCGACGTCATCCGCACCTCTTCAGACGGTAGCCGACTCCACGTACTGTCACCACCTGGTCCGCGCCGATCTTGCGCCGCAAGCTATGCACGTGCACTTCGATGGTATTGCTGCCCACTTCCTCACCCCAGCCGTACAGCTTCTCTTCCAGCACGGACTTGGTGAACACGCGCGTGGGTTCTTCGATCAACGCCTGCAGCAGGGCGAACTCGCGCGGCACCAGCGACAGCAGCTCGCCGGACCTGGTGACTTCGTGCGCCGCCGGGTCGAGCGTGAGTTCGCCGTGCGCATAGATGGGCTGCTTCTGGCCGGTGCGCCGACGCAGCAATGCCCGCGCGCGCGCGGCCAGTTCATCGAGGTCGAAGGGTTTGATCAGGTAGTCGTCCGCGCCCGCGTCGAGACCGCGAATCCGGTCCTCCACCGCGTCGCGCGCAGTGAGGATGATGACGGGCGCGGCGCCGCCGCTCTTGCGGTAAGCGCTGAGCACGTCGATCCCGTCTTTTTTCGGCAAGCCGAGATCGAGCAGCACGAGGTCGTACACGCCATTGCCGAGCGACAACTCCGCCGCGCGGCCGTCTTCTGCCCAGTCGATTGCATAGCCGACCCGGCGCATCGCGCCCAGCACGGTCTCGGCAATCATCTCGTCGTCTTCGACCAGTAGCAGACGCATGGCTTCTCCTTAGTCCGGTTTTTGCCCGCAACGGGTTGTGCGCATTGTCCCGTCCGCTAGCTTAACGCTTCCTTATGGCTCGCCAATGCGCCGTTCAAGCGAAGCCCCGATTTTTTCCTAAGCCTTTCTTAAGCCACCGCTTTGCAAAATCGGCTCCTGTTTTGCGCCATCCGTTCGCGCATGCCTCACCTCACTCTTCAGGAGCCGGCCCTTGCCCGTTTTTCACCCTGCCGTGGTGCCCCGAGTTGCGGCCGGAGTTGCGGCCCGACTCGGCGCCATCGTGCCGCTTTGTACGCTGCTCGTGAGCGGCTGCGCGTGGTATCACCGGGCGCCGCTCGCGCCGCAGGATACGTCGACCTCGGCCCGCTCGCTCGAACGCGTCCAGATCGATCCGTCGCGCATGCCGCTGCCGGAACTCGCCGCGCATCGTTTCGATCCCGCCGACGGTCTCGACATCGACGAAGTCGCAATGCTCGCCGTCGCCAACAATCCCGATCTCAAGCTGGCCCGCGACGACCTCGGCATCGCTCGCGCTCAAGCCTATTCGGCCGGCCTTCTGCCCGATCCGCAACTGAGCGTGTCGAGCGACTATCCGGGCGAACCCGGCACCACGCGCGCGTTCAGTTACGGGCTGAGTATCGACGTGATGGCGATCGTGCTGCGCAGCGCGAACCAGCACTCCGCCGACGCGACCGTGGCGAAAACCGATCTCGGTCTGTTGTGGCAGGAATGGCAGATCGTCGCTCAGGCGCGGCAACTGTTCGTCAAGACGCGCTTCCAGCAGGACACGCTGCCCTTGCTGCGGCAATTGCGCGATCTTTCGCGCACACGTTACGAGCGGATGGCCGAAGCACATCGCGACGGCAACCTCACCGATGACACGCTGAGCGCCGCCCTCACCGCCTACGGCGACGCACGCAGGCAAGCCACCGACGCCGAACGCGCAGCCGAGCAAACGCACCACGATCTGAACGCCTTGCTGGGACTCGCGCCCGACGTACAACTCCAGCTCGCGGGCAGCGAGCATATCGATCCGCTCGCCGACACGACGCTCGATGCGGCGCTCGCCCGACTCGCGCAGCGGCGCCCCGATCTGATCGCATTGCAAGCGGGCTATGAAGCCCAGGAGCAGAAATATCGCGCGGCGATTCTCAGTCAGTTTCCCAGTCTCTCGGTGGGCTTCGTGCGAGCACGCGACACATCGAACATCTACACCAGCGGCTTTCAGATCAACCTGAGCCTGCCGATCTTCAACCGCAATCAGGGCAACGTCGCGATTGAAAAGGCCACTCGCCAGCGGCTGCGCGACGAATATCAGGCGCGCCTGAACCAGGCTTACGCGGATGTCGCCCACCTGCGCGCCGATGACACGATCCTCACGCGCCAGTTGCAGCAGACCGAAGCCGTGTTGCCCGATGTCGATCTCGCCGCTCGCCACGCGGCCGCCGCTTATGCCGGGCATGACCTCACGCTCGGCGCCTATACCGATGCGCAAAACGCGTCGCTGACCAGACGCATCGACGTCGCGACGTTGCAGGAGTCGCTGGCCGAACAACGCGTCGGCTTGCAGGCGCTGCTCGGCAGCGCCATTCCCGACGCTTTCTGCTCCGCTCAATCCTTCATCGACACTCATGCGAAATAGTCTATTTTTAGCGCGGCGGACCATGCGCGAGCCGCGCTGGCGTCGCGCCGTTCTGGCGATTGCGTGTGCCTGCACCGTGCTGCTGGTCGCCACCGCCGTTCACGTATCACAGGCCGCCGGCGCGCCTGCCCCGGCCAGTGGCGCCGACGATCGACCGGTGGTCGCCGTGCAGACCGTGCATGTGCAGCGCGGCGTCATTGCGCAACCGGTGCGAGCCTACGGCATCGTCGCGGCCTCAGCGTCCAGTCTCGTGACGATCAATTTGCCCTACGTCGCCCGCATCGTGCAGATGCGCGTACAGACCGGCCAGACGGTGACGCGCGGCACGCCGCTCTTCGTCGTGCAGGCCGACCCCGCCGCCGTGCTCGCCGCGACCCAGGCCAGCAGCACGGTGAGGCTCGCGCAAGGCGAGTTGGCGCGCACGCAATCGCTCTACGACAAGGGCCTTGCCACCCAGTCGCAACTGGCGAGCGCCCGCAAGGCTGCCGAGGACGCGCGGCAGGCGCTGGCCGCCGAGCATCAGACGGGCGTGACCAGCGGCAACAAGGTCGTGACGGCCCCGCTCGACGGCGTGGTGTTGCAGATGTCCGCGGCGCAAGGCGACCAGGTTCAGGCCGGCGCGGCGATCTTGCAGCTGGCCTCCGGCAGCGGCCAGGACGCGCGTGCCAATGTCACTCTCGGCGTCGAGCCATCCGAGGCCGGCGCGATCCATCCCGGCGACGCCGTCGCGCTGCACGGCCTTTCCAGCCCGCTCGCAAAAGCGACGGCGGACGGCCGCGTGCTGCTGGTCGGCGGCTCGATCGACCAGCAGAGTCAACTCGTCGACATCGGCGCGACTGTGCCGCTCGCCCAAACGGCGTTTATTCCCGGAACGCGCGTGAGCGCCGACATCGCAACCCGTAGCGGCACGCGCTGGATCGTGCCGCGCGCCGCAGTGCTGAAAGACGACCAGGGTGCGTACGTCTTTCAGATCGCGCCGCACAACAAGGCCCGCCGCGTGGCAGTCGACGTGCAGATCGAGAACGGCGATCGCTACGGTGTGGATGGTCTTCTCGACGCCACCCAGCCGCTCGTGGTCAGCGGCAACTACGAGCTGAAGGACGGCATGCCGGTGCGCACCGACCGGGGCACGGCGCAATGAACTTCGGTCAATGGATGCAGATACACCGACGTTCGCTGCTCTTCGTGATCGCCTTGCTGGCGATCGCGGGCGCGCTGACCGCTTTCCGTCTACCGATTTCGCTGTTCCCGAACGTCGCGTTTCCGCGCGCGGTGGTGTCGCTCGACGCCGGCGACCGCCCCGCCGAACAGATGGCTACCCTCGTCACGATGCCGGTCGAGGAAGCGCTGCGGCGCGTGCCGAACGTGCGCGACGTCGAATCGACAACGAGCCGCGGTGTCGCGGAAATCTCGATCAATTTCGACTGGGGCACGGACATGTCGCTAGCCACCTTGCAGGCGCAGTCCGCCATCAGCGAGATTCTCGCCACGCTGCCGCCGGGCACCTCGATGCAGGTGCGGCGCATGGATCCGACGGTGTTTCCCGTGCTCGCCTATAGCCTCACTTCACAGCGGCAGTCGCTCTCGGCGCTGCACGATCTCGCGCAATTCCAGATGCGGCCGTTGCTTTCTTCGGTGGAAGGCGTGGCGCGCGTCGACGTGACGGGCGGCGCGCAGGACGAGTTCGAAGTCGCGGTCGATCCCGCGCGGCTTGCCGCCTACAAGCTCTCGCTCGCCGATGTCTCCAGGGCGGTCGGCGCGAGCAACGTGCTGATGGCCAACGGCCGTATTGAAGATCACGACAAGCTGTATCTCGTGATCTCCAACACCACCATCACGCGGCTCGATGAATTACGCAAGGTCGTCGTGTCGGCCGGCGGCGCGACGCAGATTCGCCTCGGCGACATCGCCACCGTGCGCCAGGGCGTCGTGCCGCAATGGATGCGCGTCACCGCCGACGGCCAGGACGCCGTGCTGCTGAACGTCTACCAGCAACCGGGCGCGAATAGCGTGGCCATGGCTCGGGCGATCCGCGCGAAGCTCGCCGACTTCCAGCATCAGATGCCAGCCGGCGTCCATCTGTCCAATTGGTACGACCAGAGCGAACTGGTGATCGCCTCGGCCACCAGCGTGCGCGACGCGATCATGATCGGCGTGGTGCTGGCGGCCTTGACGCTGTTCGCGTTTCTGCGCAACTGGAAAATCACCGCGATCGCCGTCGCGCTCGTGCCGGTGGTGATGGCGGCGACGATCCTGTTGCTGAACGTCTTCGGCATGGGCTTCAACATCATGACGCTCGGCGGTATGGCCGCGGCGGTCGGCCTCGTGATCGACGATGCGATCGTGATGATCGAACACATCGTGCGGCGCATGCGCGAAGGCGGCGCGCGTGCGTTTCACGGCCGCGTGATGGCGGCGGCGCTCGAATTTACCCGGCCGCTGGCGGGTTCATCGGCGGCTACGCTGATCATTTTCGTGCCGCTCGCGTTTTTGTCCGGCGTGACGGGCGCGTTCTTCAAGGCCCTCTCGGTCACGATGGCGAGTGCGCTGTTCATTTCGTTTCTCGTCACGTGGCTCGCCGTACCGATCCTCTGCGACCGCTGGCTCAAACCGGAAGACGCGGAGGAACATGCCGACACCCGCTTCGCCACATGGATGAACCGGCGTTACGCGTGGCTGGTCGAGCGCGCCACCACGCGGCCCGTGCTGGTGCTGCCCGGCTTGCTGGCGCTCATCGCGGTGGCCGCGTTCGCGTTCACGCGAGTCGGCAGCGGCTTCATGCCGAGCATGGACGAAGGTGGTTTCGTGCTCGACTATCACACGCAACCGGGCACCTCGGTCACGGAGACCGACCGGCTGATGAGACAGATCGAAGGCATCATCCGCGCCAATCCGAACGTGGCGACTTACTCGCGTCGCACGGGAGCCGGGCTCGGCGGCGACCTGAACGAGCCGAACAAGGGTGACTTTTTCGTGCGCCTGAAGTCGGGCAATCGCGAGCCGATCGACATCGTGATGGAAGAAATCCGCTCGAAGATCGAGCGTCAGGTGCCGGGCGTGAGTGTCGAACTCGCGCAACTGATGGAGGATCTGATTGGCGACCTGACGGCGGTGCCGCAACCGGTTCAGATCAAGATCTATTCCGACGACCAGACCACGCTCGACACCACGGCGGCAAAAGTCGCCGCGCGGATCGGCAAGATACAGGGCGTCGTCGATGTGAACGACGGCATCAATCCTGCCGGCGACGCGCTCGAATTGCACATCCGTCCGGAAGCGGCCGCGGCCGAAGGGATGGACCCACAAGCGATCGCCCAGGCCGTGTCGGACATGGTCGAAGGCAGTGTGGCGACGCAGTTCCAGAGCGGGCCGAAAACGGTCGGCGTGCGCGTGCGGGTGGCGGGCGCGCTGAAGCTCACCGATACGCAACTGGGCCAGTTGCAGATTCGCGCGCCGGACGCTCACCTGTTCGCCCTGAATCGCGTCGCCGATCAGGTGACGATGACCGGCCAGCCGGAAATCAGCCGCGACAATCTGAAACGGATGGTGGCGGTGACCGCGCGCATCGACGGACGCGATCTGGGTTCGACCATTGCCGACGTGCAAAGAACGCTGGCTGACAAAACCTTGCTGCCACGCGGTGTCTATTACGAGTTGGGCGGCTTGTACCAGCAACAGCAGATTGCGTTCAAGGGTTTGCTGAGTGTGTTCGGCGCGGCGATTGCGCTGGTGTTCGGCCTGCTGCTGTTTCTCTACGAGCGCTTTCGCGTCGCGCTGGCGGTCATGGCCATGCCTTTGCTGGCAGCGGGCGCGGTGTTCATCGGTTTGTGGATCACCGGCATCGAGCTGAACATTTCCGCGATGATGGGGATGACGATGATCATCGGCATCGTGACCGAAGTGGCGATTTTTTATGTGTCCGAGTTGCAAGGCCTCGTGCGCGACGACGAGATGCCGTTCGCCGAGGCGCTGATGGCCGCAGGCCGCAATCGCCTGCGCCCTATTGCGATGACGACGATCGCCGCGATTCTGGCGCTGTTGCCGCTCGCGTTCGCCCTGGGCCAGGGCTCGGCGATGCAGCAGCCGTTGGCGATCGCCATCATCTCCGGGCTGATCGTTCAACTGCCGCTGGTGTTGCTATTGCTGCCGGCCTTGCTGAAGCTGCTGATGAAGCAGCAACCGGTCTGAAGCACCGTCGTGCACGGGCGGGCGAGATTTCGACGATCTAGCCCGCCAGCACGTCTGCGAATCCCCCCAGTCTGATGCCCAATGCGCGAATCGCTGCGGCGACGCGCGGCGACAACAGGGCCTGCAATTCGTCGGCGTGCCGGTACTCCCGCATGCCGTGACTCAACGCGCGATCGCCCGCCAAAGCCGGATGACAGTAAATCTCCCCCACCCCTTGCGGCAGATCGGCCAGCGCGGCAAGCCACGCGGCCTCGTCCATCGCCCCGCTGCCGGCGATCCCGACTACATAGTCGTTATGCACGACGCCGGCGCGATCGAGCCGGGCCCGCACCCGCGCGATCCACGGCCGCAGCCACAGCGGCGCGTTCGGTTCGAACGGCAAGCGCATGGCCCGCATGCCGTACTCGCGGCCGATCGCCAGGATCAGGCCGAGCACCGTGGGGTGCAGATGAAAATGCTTGTGCGTATTCACATGGTCGAGCGTCAGACCGGTTTTCGCAAAGGCTTCGAACTGCGCGCGAATCTCGCGTTCGAGTTGTCCGCGTACGTGCGGCAAACAGAAAAACCGCACGCCGTCGCGCACCATGCTGTCGCCAAATCGTCCCTGCTTGTCGAGCAGATCGGCAATGGCTGCACGCGGCATGACGGCGTCGCCGTCGGCCAGCACCAGATGCAAGCCGACTCGCAAACGGGGCAAGGCACGCGCGCGCTCCACCGCGTCGCCTGCGGCCGGCGCGCCGATCATCAGGCTCGCCGTGCTCAGCACACCGTCGCGATGCGCGCGCTCGACCGCCAGATTCACGCGCGTGTGCAGGCCGAAATCGTCGGCGGTGACGATCAGGCCGCGGGGCTTAGCCACCATCCGGGGCCTCCATCGCGTCGATGTCGATCGCGTTCAGTGCAGCGCCACGCGCAGAGGACGCGTTGATCGGCACACGCGCGCCACGCCACACCACGTGCGAACCGAAGGCGCTAGCGAGCCATTGCAACGCCAGCAAGGTATCGCGCAACGGCACGAGCGGCAGGTCGCGCCAGAAGGTGCGTTCATCACGCGCGGCGCGCAGATGCAGCAGCAAGCGGGCGCTGAAACCCGCCATCGTGCTCGCGGCACTCGTGCACGCGGGCCACAGGTGCGCGGCATCGAATGGCCCAGCCGCGAGGCTCGCGGTGAGCCACGCACCCGACAGCAGCCAGGGCGTCGGGCATGTGATGAGCAGCGCGGAAAATCCCAGTGGATTGACCGAACGGATCGTGCGCAACCAGCGCGTCTCGCGCTGCCACAACGCGCCGAAGGTCGGCTCGATGACGTCGGTGGCCACGATCACGCGCGACAGCACCGTGCGTAAGCCGAGTGCACGGGCATGTTCGGCCAGCCAGTAATCATCGGCGAGGCAGTTTTTCAGGGCATCGAATCCGCCGATCCGCTCGAGCGTCGCACGCCGCAACGCGAGCGTCGCGCCGAAACCGAAACGACGCGAGCCCACGGCGTGGGCCACCCGCACCGAGGGCGCGAACCATTCGTTGATAAACAGCGCCCCCACGCGCGGCCAGAAACCGCCCACGCCCTGCGCGACGTAAAGACAGGTGACCACGCCGACGCCGGGATCGGCGAGCGGCGCGGCGACGCTATCGAGGTAATCGGCTTCGACGGCGATATCGCTATCGGCAATCACGATCACGTCATAACGCGCCCGCTCCGCCATGTTGATGAGATTGCTGACTTTGAGATTGCTGCCGTGCACGCGCGTGTCGATGGCAAGCTCGATATCGCGCTGCGGGTACGCGGCCTGCAAGCGTCGCACGACGGCGATGGCGGGATCGTCCGGCGACGACACCCCCAGCACCAGTTGGAAGCGCCCGTGACGCTGATTGCAGAAAGTCCTGAGATTTTCGTAAAGACGCGGTTCGGCGCCACACAGCGGCTTGAGCACACTGACACCGATGTGAGCGAAGGCGCATTGCACGGGCGAGACCCGCACGCGAGCGCGGGCGGATTGGGCTGCGCCTCTGCGGCGCGAGCCGAAAAACGGCATGGCGACCGCCGCCAGCATGGCATATAGTGAAGCGCCGACGCAGCCCGCCAGCAAGACCCACTGACAGGCCGACAAACCGTGCGCCGCCATCGCCCGCCGCCGCCGTCAGTGCAGTGCCAGCACGAACGGTCGGCCGCTCAGGCGCAGATGCAGCACGACCAGCCAGCGCCGCGGACAGTCCGGGTCGACGGTGACTGCCGGGGTCGCGCGGCCGGCCATCAGCGTTGCATGGCGTCTCTGAAGTGCGAGATCGAACGCCATATGCGCAACCTGACGGGTCAGGAGCACGCCGCCTAAAATGGCGGCGACCGCCAGCATGCGAAACGAAGTCGACCCGAAGGCATCTTGCGACACCGGCAATACCAGCAGCGCGAGACACACGAGCACCTCGGCGCACATGGCGGTGAGCGAGGCGACCATCAGATGCGCTCGCAGCATGTCGACGGTGACTGGCTTCATGGCGTGCCCTCAAGACTCGACGCAAGGCAGCGTGACGCTCACGCATTGCATCGAGGTGCTTACGATTGGATCGCGCGGAACCGGCGGCGTAACAGTGCATCGCACTGCCCGCAAAAGCCTTCCCACCGCAATCTGCAATGCGGAAATCATATCGGGCGTAGCTGAAGGAAACCTTAAGGTTGGAAGCGTATAAATGTGTCCTGAACCCGCTGCAAAAGCGGCATAAAACACGTTCCCCAGGCAACCCATGCGCGTACTACTCGTAGAAGATGACGACCTGATCGGCTGCGGCATCGAAGCCGGATTGCGCCAGGCAGGCTTCACGGTCGACTGGGCACGCGACGGTCATCAGGCCGGCCTCGCCCTTCGCACCACCGCCTACGCGCTCGTGCTGCTCGACCTCGGCTTGCCGCGCATCTCGGGCATGGATCTGCTCAGGCAGGTGCGCCACGGCGGCAGCGACGTGCCGATCCTCGTTCTGACTGCGCGCGGCACGGTCGTCGATCGCGTGGGCGGCCTCGAAGCGGGGGCGGACGATTACCTCGGCAAACCCTTCGATCTGACCGAACTGATCGCGCGTTGCCGCGCGCTTCTGCGCCGCGCCCAGGGCCGCAGCGTCGAGCTGATCCGCTATCAGGATCTGACCGTCAATCCCGCCGCGCAAACCGTCGAAGCCGGCGGCGCACGCGTGCCGCTCACCTCGCGGGAATGGGCCATCCTGATGCAGTTGCTGACCCATCAGGGTATTCCGCAGTCGCGCTCGCGACTCGAAGAAAGCCTGTATGGCTGGCAGGAAGAAATCGAAAGCAATGCAATCGAGGTACATGTGTCCAATCTGCGCAAGAAACTCGGCGCCAAACTGATCCGGACGGTGCGTAATATCGGCTACGTGGTGGAGAAAGAATGATGGGCGCATCGATTCGCCGGCGCCTAGTGTTGCTGGTGCTTGCCAGCATCGCGCTGGTGTGGGGCATTGCGCTGGTCTCGAGTTACGGCCAGGCCACACGCGAGGTCAGCGAATGGGAAGAGGCGCGTCTTGCTGAACTCGCGCAAATTCTGGCGCTGCTCGATGAACGCAATCTGACCATCCTCGCCAACGCCCGCATCGACGTGCGCGAAGAAGAAAAAGGCGGCGAACCCGGTGCGAACGACGCCGACGACGACGACGCCCTGCCGCGCGACGCCCTCTTCCAGGTGCACCGCGCAAACGGTGAGGTGCTGGCGGGCAGTCCGCAACTGCATGCGCTCAACGCGTGGGATTTGCCGCTGCCGGCTGTCAGCGGTACGCAGGACATCGTCCTGGGCGGTCAGAGGTTCCACTCGTTCACCTTGCGCGACGCCGCGCTCGGCCACTCGGTGCGGGTGTTCGAACCGGCCAACACACGTAGCGATCTGGTGAGCGGCGTGGCAAGCCGCATCGCCCGGCCGACGCTGATCGGCTTGCCGGTGCTGGCCGTGCTGGTGTGGTTGAGCATTGGCTGGAGCCTGGCGCCGCTGCGGGTGTTGTCCGAAGCGATTCGCGCGCGCGATATCCACCGGCTCGAACCGGTCGACATCGGCCGCGTGCCGACCGAGGTGCGGCCGCTGGTCGATGCGATCAACCAGTTGTTGTCGCGGCTGCTCCATTCGCTGGAGCGAGAGCGCGCGTTTACCGCGGACGCCGCGCATGAACTGAAGACGCCGCTTGCCGCCATCAAGGTCCAGGCGCAAGTGGCGCTGGCCGAGCCCGACACCGCTTTGCAGCGCGTGGCGATGGAGCGCGTGGTGCAAGGAGTGGACCGCAGCGCGCGGCTCGCCGAGCAGTTGCTACTGCTCGCGCGGCTGGACGTGCACGAGAAAATGTCGACCGAACCGATCGAGCCGGCCACGGTGGCGAAGAGTGCGTTACTCGCCAACGAGCGCAACGCGCAGCAGAAAGACGTCAGCGTGATGCTGACGGGCGACCTGCGCGCGGAGATCAACGCGGAGCCGGTGCTGATCGGCATCCTGCTCGACAATCTGATCGATAACGCCATCAAGTATGGGCGCGTCGGCGGCCGCATCGAGGTGGCGGTGCGGCATGTCGGCGCGCGCGTGCGCCTCACCGTGAGCGACGACGGCCCCGGTGTCGCCGCCAGCGAACTCGATCGGCTCACGCACCGTTTCTTTCGTGCCACGGGCAATCAGGCGACGGGCAGCGGCCTCGGTCTGTCCATCGTCGCGCGGATCGCGGAGCATTTCGGCGCGAACCTGCAACTCGGCGCAGGCGTTGACGGGCGCGGACTGACCGTGGAAGTGTCGTTTCCCGCGTATTCGGTGGCGCAAACTTCGGGCTATGCGCCGGTTTAGCGCGCACCAGCTGGCGACCCGGCGACTGGTCGTCGTCGCTTAGGAGTCACTTTAGCGGTCACCTGGCGGCCGCTCAACGCCGGTTGATTTCGCCCGCCGCGCCCTGCCCGGACAGCGGCGCGCGAGCAACCGGTTGCGGCTTCTGCTGTGGCTCGATCTCCCGCTTTGACGACTCCGAGAACTGCCACGCAATCAATCCCGGCACGAAGATCAGCAGATCGCGAATGCGACGCGCCCCAGCGAGCGCAAGACACAGTGAGGGGTCGAGCCCCAACGCCCCGCCGATCAGAATAAACCCGCCCTCCTGCACGCCCAGACCGCCCGGCACGAAAAACGCGGCGCTGCTGATCGCCTGGATCAACGACTCGATCACCACCGCTTCGACGAGCGTGACGGGTGCGCCCAGAAAGTACAGCGCGAGCCAGATTTCGAGCGACGTCAGGAAGCACTGCAACGGCTGCCAGAAGAACAGGTATCGCAGCACCACGGCACGCCGCCGCCAGATCAGCCTGATGGTCTTGTCGATCTGGGCGGATTGCCCGACCAGCGCCGCGAGCTTGCCGCTCGTCATGCGATTGAGGATGCGCGTGATGCGCTCGAACGGGCTGGCATGTTGCACCAGCGCGAACAGCACGAGCGCCGGCGTCATGACGACCACGCCCCATGCCAGCTGACCGGCCAGACGTAAGGTGTCGGAGTGCGCGTGCGCGAACAGAAAACCGATGCCGACCATCGTGAACAGCAACTGGCTGATCACCGTGAGCTGCATATCGACGATGATGCTGCCCACCGCCATCGCCGGTCGCACACCCCAGCGCCGCAGCATGCGAAAGCCCACCACCTCGCCGCCGACGCGCGCCACCGGCAACATGCTGTTGACCGATTCGCGCACCCAGACGAGCTGCATCATCCGCCAGAATCCTGGCCGCCGCGGGCCGCGGATCAGCGAGCGCCAGTCACAGGCGTTGGCGATCATCGGCAGAACGTGAGCGAGCGCGGCCAGCAGCAGCCCTGCGCCGGCCGCGCGCAGCGCGCCGAGCACGGCGATGGGATTGTCGTGCCAGACGAGCCAGAGGGAGACCAGCAAACCGGTCAGCGCGGCGAGGCGCCCGAGGTGCTTCATGGCGCGGCCCCGCGTTTGCGCGTGAGCTTCAACGCTGCGCTGTGATCCGGTTCTTCGCCACGCCCGCGTACCATGCCCGCCTCGGCCCACCTGTTTATCCGTCATTGTCCGGCGCCGCCGACAGCAGCCCGTCGCCGTCCACCTTGAAGCTGAAGCCTCGCCAGATCACTCGCGACGAGCAGAAACTCGCGACGAAGATCGCAAACGCCACGATATCCCATAACGGCAACAGCCACAGATCGCGACGCGCCTGGCACAGTGCCCGATCCGACAGCAGTTTCAACGCGAACCGCGTGAGCACGGCCATGAGCACGAGCGAGCACGCCCAGACCGCCCCGCCGGACAACGCCAGGGTGAGCAAGGCGAAGGCGAACGGATGAACCAGCGCCGTGCCGAGATGGCCGAGCGGATGGACGCTGCGAATCGTACGGCTCCAGCGCAATTCGTGAGCGATCAACTGGGCCGCGCTCGTTTCGACGCAGGCATGCGCGACCGTGAATGGCGGCACCACGACTTTCTCGCCGATCGAGCGCACCGCCTCGCCGATTGCGTGGTCTTCCGCGAGATGTCGCACGAACGGCGCGAGGCCGCCGATTGTTTCGAGCGTATCGCGCCGCATCGCAATCGTCTGGCCGAAGCACGGACGCGCCAGACCTAACGCGAGGCCGGTCACCACGCCGGGCAAAAACTGATAGTTGGTCGCCTTGGCCGACAGACGCGGCCAGAAACCCGGATCGGGCTGACCTCGATACACGCAGGTCACGAGTCCGACGCCGGGTTGCTGCAGTTCGCCGACCACGTTGCACAGGTACTCGGGGCCGACGCTCACGTCGCTATCGGCGAACACGAGCAGGTCGTGACGCGCCTGGGGCAGCATGTTGAGGATATTGCTGATCTTGCGGTTTGGGCCATAGAGCCGGGAATCGGCGACCACCGTGATGTCCGCGTGCGGATACAGCCGGCGCAAATCGTCGACGGTTTGCAACGCCGGGTCGGCGCCGTCGTGCACGCCGAACAGGAACTGCACCGGTCCCGGATAGTCCTGCTCGCAAAAGCTCGCCAGATTGGCGAGCAGCGCCCACTCATTGCCATGCAGCGGCTTGACGATCGTAACCGGCGGAAAGCTGCTCGGCGTCGCTACCGGCCGTGCAAAAAAACGCCCGATCAGCAGCGCGGCGAGCACCGTGTAGCCGATGCCGAAAGCCGCGCACGCCGCGCACGCGCAAGTCAGCGTGAGCACGAGCAGGTGCGCGGCGCTCACGCCTCGTGTGCGCGCAGGAAGCGGAAAAACTCGACGCCTTCACGCAAGCGCCGTTTCAGCATGTCCCAACTCGTCAGCATTTCGCGCAGGATTTCCCAGATTTTCGACGGCCGGAAATAGAAGCGCTTATAGAAGTTTTCGAGCTGGTGATAGATCTCGTCGCGCGAGAGGTGCGGATAGCCGATGGCCGCGAGTTGCACGCCTTCCTTGCTGACCAGGTTGATCACCTTGTTCTCTTCGAGCCAGCCGTTTTCAACGGCCTGGTTGTAGAGCGTGGTGCCCGGATATGGCGCGGCGAGCGACACCTGGATCGTATGAGGATTGATCTCCTTGGCATACTGGATCGTTTTCTGGATCGTGTCCTGCGTTTCGCCGGGCAGACCGAGAATGAAGGTGCCGTGAATCTTGATGCCGAGCTTGCGGCAGTCGTCGCTGAAACGGCGCGCGATGTCGGTACGCAAGCCCTTCTTGATGTTCAGGAGAATCTGGTCGTCGCCGGATTCGTAGCCCACCAGCAGGAGGCGCAGGCCGTTTTCCTTCATGATTTTGAGCGTCGCGTACGGCACGTTGGCCTTCGCGTTGCAGGACCATGTCACGCCCAGCTCGCCCAGCCCGCGCGCGATTTCTTCGACGCGCGGTTTGAAGTCCGTGAAGGTGTCGTCGTCGAACATGATCTCCTTGACTTCGGGCATGTTGTCGCGAATCCATTTCACTTCGGCCAGCACGTTTTTCGTCGAGCGCGTGCGGTAGCGATGGCCGCCCACCGTTTGCGGCCACAGGCAGAAGGTGCACTTCGAGCGGCAGCCGCGGCCCGTGTAAATCGATACATACGGGTGCTTCAGATAGCCGATGAAGTAGTTGTCGATGGTCAGATCGCGTTGGTAGATCGGCGCGACGAATGGCAACTCGTCCATGTCTTCGAGGATCGGACGCGCGGCGTTGTGCTCGATCGAGCCGTCACGGTTGCGATAGCTGAGCCCGAGGATCTGCGCGAACGGCTTGCCTTCGGCCACTTCCTGGCAGGTGAAATCGAATTCTTCGCGGCACACGAAGTCGATCGCTTCGCTCGCGGTGAGCGAGTTGTGCGGATCGACCGCGACCTTCGCGCCGACCATGCCGATGAGGATCGACGGCTTGCGCTTTTTCAGGTCTTCGGCGAACAGGGCGTCGGTGGGAAAAGACGGTGTGCTGGTGTGGATGACCACCAGCTCGTAGTGCTGGGCGATGTCGAGCGACGCCTCGACGCAGAGCCCGTCGGCCGGGGCGTCCAGCACGCGGCTGTCGGGCACGAGCGCGGCCGGCTGCGCGAGCCACGTCGGATACCAGAACGAGCGGACTTCACGTTTGGCCTGATAGCGCGAGCCCGCGCCACCATCGAAACCGTCGTACGACGGCGCCTGCAAGAACAGAGTTTTCATGGGTGCTCCGGCAAGCCCTGAACGGCGCTTTCGGTTTTCTATCGGGAGACTATTAGGGAAGCGATCGAAAGCGATCGGAACGATTGCCCGCACTGGCTGCAAGCCGACGCGCAGATAGTACGAAGCAAAGCTGAAGGAAACCTTAAGAGAAAATCGCCGCGCGGCGCACACCCGCGGCGGCCGTCCGCGCCGCCATAGCGCCGAATCTGCTTTGATTGTGAGTTTTTCTTGGTTCGGTTTCGCGCGTGCTTTCTCTACATTGGACGGCCACAACGACACGACATCACAGGACCATTCGATGAGCACCACGCGGGGCGCGACACGTCATTCGTTTTCTCCGGTTTCAATCGGCCGGCTGGCCGCATGGCTGACGGCGGCAACGGCCGCCTTCAGCCTGCTGGCGCCGGGCAGCGCAAGCGCCGCACCGCCCGCCGAACTGAAACTCGACTACGCCTACTACTCGCCGGAGAGCCTTGTCATCAAGCGCAACGGCTGGCTCGAACAGGCGCTCGCGCCACAGCACACCACCGTGAAGTGGGTGCTGAGTCTGGGCAGCAATCGCGCGCTCGAATACCTCAATAGCGGCGCGATCGACATCGGTTCGACCGCGGGCCTTGCCGCCGTGCTCGCCAAAGCCAACGGCAACCCGATCCGCGCGGTGTATGTGTTCTCGCGTCCGGAATGGACCGCGCTGGTGGTGCGCAAGGATTCGCCGATCAGAACGCTCGCCGACCTGAAGGGCAAGAAGATCGCTGCGACCAAGGGCACCGACCCGTTCCTCTTCACGCTGCGCGCGCTGCATACGGCCGGGCTCTCGCGTGAGGACGTGGAGATCGTCAACCTGCAGCATCCGGACGGCCGCACCGCGCTCGCCAACGGTCAGGTCGACGCGTGGGCCGGACTCGATCCGCACATGGCGGCTGCGCAGATCGACGATGGCGCGAAGCTGCTGTATCGCAACGTCGACTTCAACACCTGGGGCCTGCTCGACGCCCGCGAGGACTTCATCCGCGATCATCCCGAGACGCTCGCGCAGGTGCTGACGGTCTATGAAAAAGCCCGCCGGTGGATCGCCGCGCATCCGGACGAGACCGCGCAGATCGTCGCCGAAGAATCGAAGCTGTCGCTGCCGGTCGCGAAACTGCAGTTGAGCCGCAACGACTTCAGCCAGCCGCAGCCCGGCACGCAGCAACTCACCGCGCTCAAGGCCGCCGCGCCGATCCTGGTCCAGGAACAACTGGTCAGGCCGGGCACGGACCTCAACAAGGTGATCGACGCGTTGATCGATTCGACTGTTGCGCAACCCGTCATCGCGGCAAACGGCAAATAAGGCCTTTACCCGTCGATTCCTGCAAGTTCCCTGCCTCATTTCCCGCTCGACCGACACCGATGGCCACCGACGAATCTTTCGCGCTACAGCATCTGCCGCACACTGCCAACGCACCGCGCGCAGCGGCACGCGCGCGCGATCCACTCAGGCGTTGGCGCATTGCCGGACTGATCCTGCCGCTGGCTTTTCTCGCGCTCATCGAATGGCTGGTGCGTGCAGGCGTGCTGGCCGAGCATCTGGTGCCGGCGCCGAGTTCGATCGCGGAAACCTTGTGGCAATTGGGCGGCGAGCGCCTCGGTCGGCATATCGGCGTGAGCACCCTGCGGGTGCTGGCAGGCTTCGGCATCGGCTCGGCGCTTGCGCTGCTGCTCGGCGCGGCCATGGGGTTGAGCCGCCGGCTCGACGCCCTGCTCGACCCGGCCTTCCAGGCCTTGCGCGCAATTCCGTCGCTCGCCTGGGTGCCAATCCTGCTGCTCTGGATGGGGATCGACGAAGCGCCGAAAATCACGCTCGTCGCCATCGGCGCGTTTTTTCCAGTGCAACTGAGCGTGGTGGCCGGCATTCGCGGCGTCGACCGCAAGCTGGTCGAACTCGGCGAAGTCAACCGTTTGAGCCCACGCGCCATGTTCACCCGCATTCTGCTGCCGGCCTCACTACCGCAGATCTTCACCGGTTTGCGCACCGGTCTGAGCCTCGCCTGGATGTTCATGGTGGCGGCCGAACTGATCGCGGCCACGCGCGGCCTGGGCTATCTGCTAAGCGACGGGCGCGAAACCGGTCGTCCCGACCTCGTGTTCGGCGCGATTCTGCTGCTGGCGCTGCTCGGCAAGCTGAGCGACAGCGTCCTCAAACTGATCGAAGCTCGCGTGCTGTCGTGGCGCGATACGGCTGACGAACGAGCGGCCTCGCGGAGTGTGCGTTGAACCCATCCCTTTCCATGGCCCGCAAACCGTTGCTCGAAGTACACGCCGTCAGTAAGCGCTACGAGACCCAACTGGTGCTCGAACGGGTGTCCTTTGCGATTGCGCGTGGCGAGATCGTCAGTCTGGTCGGGCCGAGCGGCTGCGGCAAGAGCACGCTTTTGCGCGTGCTGGCGGGACTCGACCGGGACTTCGAAGGCGACCTGCTGCTCGACGGCGTCGCGCAACGAGGTCCCTCGGCGCGGCTCGGCGTGATCTTTCAGGAACCGCGTCTGCTGCCGTGGCTGAGCGTCGCCGATAACATTGCGTTCGCGGCAGGCCCGCGCCAGGGACGCGATCCCCGCGTGACGCATCTGCTCGCGGAAGTCGGTCTGGCCGGCGCGGGCGCGACGCTGCCCCGGCAACTGTCGGGCGGCATGGCGCAACGCGTTGCGCTTGCCCGCGGACTCTTTCCCCAACCCGATCTGCTGCTGCTCGACGAGCCGTTCAGCGCCGTCGACGCGATGACGCGCCGGCGTCTGCAAGACCTGCTGTTGTCGCTGACGCGTGCACACGGCACCGCCGCGCTGATCGTCACGCACGATCTGGATGAAGCGCTCTATCTGTCCGATCGCGTGTTGCTGCTCAACCCGTCGGCGCAGCATGGCGCGGGACAACTGGTGCGCGATATTGTCGTGACGGCGCCGCATCCGCGTGAGCGGTCCGCGCGACATGACAACGCGCTCGCGGCGGCGCGAGATGAATTGCTCGAACGGATCGGTGCGACGTCGAACGCGGCGGATTGATCAGACCGGCTGCATCGCCTTTCGCAACGCCACCGTGGCGCTATCGAGCGGCTGCCCCTTGCGGGCGAGGCGCACCGCCGGCGCCATCCACGGATGCGCGAATGCAACGACGGTAGCGCCCGCTTCATACGCCGCATCCGCCGAAGCCGCGATTGCGGCGAAGCACGCTTCGAATTCGCGATTGCTGAACAGCGTCCAGGCCGGCGCAATGTGAACGACCTCCACCGACGTCGCCGCATCGCTTACGTGCTGCGCGAACAAACGCCGGTTCGGCTCGACGGCGGACTCGACCGCACACAACACCACGATCTTGCCGCCCAGATTGCCTGCCTTGCCTGCCGCAGCGGCCAACGCGGCGTCGGCGCGCACGATCGGCACGGGCGCACTTTCGATCGCGTCGGCAGCGGCGCCAAGTGTGGCGCAAGTCAGGATGACGGCATCGGACCCGGCGGCCAGCGTCAGAAGGCGCTGTTTCGTCTGCGCCATGATGTCGGCCGGCAACGTTCCCGCACGCTGGACGGCTTCGCGCAGATCCGATCGCACTTCGTGGTGCAGATTTTCAACTGGCAGCCCCAGACTGCTGGCCGCGTCGTCGAATATCTGCTGATTGCCTTCGATCGTGTGTAAAAGCGCTATGCGCATGTCCCGTCACCCTGGTTAGATCAATCGAGGCTGTCATCAACTCGCCGGCATTGTTTCAAGCTCTCGACTGCTTAACAAGGCAACTGCGCGTACCGGTATGTTCGATACCTGCCGCGTGGCCGGTCGCTGCGATCGGCGGGACACTCAGCACCAAGGCGAGCCGCCGACCAGCATGGCCCGCTATCGACTTCAGCTTTGCCCGAACGACCGAACGACGTCGTCGCTCGTGACAATCCCGCCAAAGCGTCCCGGCGCCCGCTGATTGCTCCAGTAGAGATTCGTGTGCGCGATCACGCCTTCCGGTGACGGCGCGCCGCTTGCGCTCATGTCTTCCGTGGTGTGCGCGTCGCTGACCAGGGTCGCGTCATAGCCGCGAGCGATCGCGCCGTGCAGCGTCGAGCGGATGCACATGTCCGTTTGCGCGCCGGTCACGATGAGCTTGCCTACGCCGAGCCTCGCCAGTACCGCTTCGAGGTCGGTGTCTTCGAACGCATCGCGGTAGTTCTTTTCGACGATCGATTCGTCGGCTGCCGGCGAGAGTTCGTCGACGATCTGCCAGGCTTTGCTGCCGGTTTCCAGTTCTTCGTCCCAATGGCGAACCCAGACAACCGGCACCTGCGCGCCGCGCGCCCGTTCGACGAGCGAAGCAACGTTTTGAAGTACTTCGGCGCGTCGACAGGCGTTCGCGACGACGCCGTTCTGAAGGTCGATGACGACAAGCGCGGTATGCGGGCGATCGGTAAGCGTAGTCATAGGGAGCGGGTTTCAGGGCGACGCGGCTATCTTAGCGACTTAGCGAGCTTTGCCGTAACTCACTCGACGACGCCGCGCTCAATGCAGCATCGCAGATGAACTGCCGCCCGCTCGGACACGCCGCAACGTACACGCAGCGATTCGCATTCGGACTGACTGAGCGACCCGCCGCGGCCAACCGACAATGACGTCCCGCTCAAGCCCGGACGCGCCGGCGGCGCCCGCGCGACACGACTTTCGCCGGGCAAAAAAAACCGGCCGCACGCTGTCACGCGTGGGCCGGCCACCTCTTTCATCACACCGGCTTGATATCCGCCGCCTGCTTACCTTTCGGTCCCTGCTTGATTTCAAAGCTGACCTTCTGGTTTTCCTGCAAGGACTTGAAACCCTCGGAACGAATCTCCGAGAAATGGGCGAACAGGTCTTCACCGCCGTCATCGGGGGTGATGAAGCCAAAGCCTTTTGCGTCGTTGAACCACTTCACTGTACCGGTTGGCATGTCGATTCCTCGTATGCATCTGGGTTGATTGGGCTGCGGCTGCCCGCCTCGGCCCGCCGCCGTGGCACGGTGTTTCGCGCTGCGTCGATGCTGCTGCGCACCCGTGCCCGACCGCCGGCCGACGCCGGTTCTTGCCACTGCTGTCAGACTCTACGCCTCTTTGCGCGACGCCGCTGCATCGACTTTCCGGCACCGCGGCAGGCGTGCCGCAAGCCGCATGCCTTGTGCGCCGAACGGGCAAGCGGCCGATGCGATTGTGCGCAATCAGATAAGATATTTGGATTCGGCAGTCCATCCTTGGCCGCGCAGCGCCAGCTTTTGTCGTTTTAAGGGCGCGCGGCCTGTCGTTTTCCCACACACAGGAACCCAGCATGGCCACCTCGAGCTATACCGATACCCGACTTCTGATCAACGGCGAGTGGTGCGACGCCGCCAGCGGCAAGACCCTCGACGTCCTCAACCCGGCCACCGGCCAGGCCATCGGCAAAGTGGCGCATGCCGGCATTGCCGACCTGGATCGGGCGCTCGCCGCCGCGCAACGTGGCTTCGAAGCCTGGCGCAAGGTGCCGGCCAACGAGCGCGCCACGACCATGCGCAAAGCCGCCGCACTGGTGCGCGAGCGGGCTTCGGACATCGCCCGCCTGATGGTCCAGGAACAGGGCAAGCCGTTCGCCGAGGCGCGCGTCGAAGTGCTGTCGGCCGCGGACATCATCGAGTGGTTCGCCGACGAAGGCCGCCGCGTCTACGGCCGGGTCGTGCCGCCACGTAACCTGTCGGTCCAGCAACTGGTGCTCAAGGAGCCGATCGGTCCGGTCGCGGCGTTCACGCCGTGGAATTTCCCGGTCAATCAGGTCGTGCGCAAGCTGAGCGCGGCGCTGGCCTGCGGCTGCTCGTTCCTCGTCAAGGCGCCGGAAGAAACTCCGGCATCGCCGGCAGCCCTGCTGCAGGCGTTCGTCGAAGCCGGCGTGCCGGCGGGCACCGTCGGGCTGGTGTTCGGCGATCCGGCCGAGATTTCCAGCTACCTGATTCCGCATCCGGTGATCCGCAAGGTCACGTTCACCGGCTCGACGCCGGTCGGCAAACAGCTGGCGGCGCTGGCCGGCGCGCACATGAAGCGCGCCACGATGGAACTGGGCGGTCACGCGCCGGTGATCGTCGCGGAAGACGCGGACGTGGCGCTGGCCGTCAAGGCAGCCGGCGCTGCGAAATTCCGCAATGCGGGCCAGGTGTGCATTTCGCCGACGCGCTTCCTCGTGCACAACAGCATCCGCGAAGAATTCGTTGCGGCGCTGGTCAAGCATGCTGAAAGCCTCAAACTGGGCGACGGCCTGACCGAAGGCACCACGCTCGGGCCGCTCGCCAACGCGCGCCGTCTGGGCGCGATGAGCAAGGTGCTCGACGACGCTCGCAAGACCGGCGCGACGATTGCAACGGGTGGCGAACGGGTGGGCTCGGAAGGCAACTTCTTCGCGCCGACCGTGCTGACCAACGTGTCGCTCGAAGCCGACGTGTTCAACAACGAACCGTTCGGCCCGATCGCCGCGATTCGTGGCTTCGACAAACTCGAAGAAGCGATTGCCGAAGCCAACCGTCTGCCGTTCGGCCTCGCGGGCTATGCCTACACGAAGTCGTTCAGCAACGTGCATCTGCTGTCGCAGCAGATGGAAGTCGGCATGCTGTGGATCAACCAGCCCGCTACGCCGTGGCCGGAAATGCCGTTCGGCGGCGTGAAGGATTCGGGCTACGGATCGGAAGGCGGCCCGGAAGCGATGGAAGCGTATCTGGTCACCAAGTCGGTGTCGGTGACGGCGGCTTAAGGCCGGTACACGGTCACGGGGCGCTTGCCCCGTGCTGTGACTCTGGTTTAGTGTGCAGGGTCCGCGAGCGCTTGCTCGCGGACCTTTTTTATTGTCATGAACGACATCTCTCTTCGATCCATGCAACCCACGCTGACTGGTAAAACCGTCGAACTTCAGCCGCTTCAACCGGAGCACCGGCAAGCTCTGATCGACGCCGCCGCCGACGGCCAGTTGTGGAACATGACCGTGACCGTGGTGCCGGGACCGGACACCATGGGCAACTTCATCGCCACCGCGCTCGAGAGCCGGGACACCGGGACCGTGATGCCGTTCGTGATCGTCAGGCGCGATACGGGCAAGATTGTCGGCAGCACGCGGTTCTGGAAAATCGACCGGGTCAATCGCAAGCTCGAAATCGGCCACACGTGGTTGAGTCGATCGGTGCAGCGCTCGGGGGTGAATACCGAGGCGAAGTATCTGCTGTTGCGTTACGCGTTCGAATCGCTGCAATGCGTGCGCGTGCAACTCACCACGGACGAGTCCAACGAGAAATCGCGCGCCGCGATCTTGCGCATCGGTGCGAAGCTGGAAGGCATCGTGCGGCACGAACGCATCATGCCGGATGGACGCAAGCGCAACTCGGCGCGCTTTAGCATCATCGACGATGAATGGGCGGCGGTGAAGGCGATGCTGGAGGAGAGGCTGGCGAATTAGGCCGCTGTCGCTTCCTGCTTCTCCATTGCCGGGAAGCGCGCGCGGACCATGCCGCGCGACGCATTCTGCCCGTTCAAACGTGCACGTCCCGCTCATTCAACGGCGGCACCTTCACCGCCTCGAACTCCTCGAGCAACGCATCCCGCGCGTGATGCCGGCGCACCCACAGCGCCGTGAGAATCGGCACCAGAATCGCGGTCACCAAGCAGGCGGTTGCGACCATCGCGGTTGCCGCCGGCACCAACGGTTTGAAGCGCGGAATCATCTCGCCGATAATCGCCGGATTCGCCACCGCGGCGCCCGCCGTCGACGACGCCGCCAGCCCCGCCGCTCCATTGCCGCCCGCAATCCAGCGGTCCGCGAGGATCAGCGGAATACCCGTCACGACGATCACCCCGAGACCCAGCGCGATGCCGGGTAAGCCGCTCGTCACGATCACGTTCAGATCGATGCCGTTGCCCAGCGCGAAGCCGAAGAACGGAATCAGCGGATGCACGCAGCGCCCGAACAACTCGCGCAGATCGCTATCCAGATTGCCGAGCGTAAAGCCGATCAAAAACGGCAACACCGCACCGACGAACAACCGCGGTTCGAAAAACGCCACGCCCGTCGCGCCGAGAATCAGCATGCTGATGAGCGGCCCCGATTCGACCGACATCAGCACGAACGCGCCCGCCTCTTCCTTGGTCCCGTATTGCTGCATGACCGCTGCGTAGAGACCACCGTTGGTCATGTCCATCGACGTGGTGATCGCGAGCACCGAGAGACCGGCAAAGAGTCCCGCCTTGACGCCGTCGATGGGAATGAAGCGCGCGGCGATCAGCGTCATGATCCACGCTACGATCATCTTGGTCACCAGCAGCGTGCCCGACTTGCGCAGCACCGTGCCGGTCGCCCGCAGATCGATAGTAGCGCCCATGCAGAAGAACCACACCGCCAGAATCGGCACGGTGCCGGTGATCAAACCGTTGGTAAACGACCCAAAGTATTTGCCCGCGCCCGGCGCAAAAGTATGGACACAGGCGCCGAGCAGCAACGGCACCAGCATCAGTCCGCCAGGAATGCGGTCGAGGGCCTTCTTGAGCTTCATGCCTCCTCCATGGACTTTGCGTCCAGTTGTCCCGGGTGGGTCACCCGCGGTGATGTCCCGTTTCTGACGCCGGGCTGCTCCCTTTTGGCGCAATATAGCATCACGTCAGGAACGCTGTTCCGTTTACGTTTGAATTTCTGCTCATCGTTTACCCGTGCGTCTTTTGAAAGCCTTGCCGGCCTTGATAACGCATTGCAATATTTTCGGACCATCGTTCCGGAACAGGTTTTCTGAGCTACAGTCGAGGCCGGAACGGCGCCTTAGCCTCGCGTAAAAAGTGACGAAGCGCTCAAAAATCGACCGGAGAACCAGCATGGAAGTGAGACAGGCCATCAACAGCGACTACGCGCGCACGCTCGACACCGCGGGACTGCGCAAGGAGTTTCTGGTCGACCAGGTATTCGCGCGCGATGCGCTCAAGCTCACCTATAGCCACATCGATCGCATCATCGTCGGCGGTGTGTGGCCGGTGACGCGCGCGGTCGAAGTGCCCGGCTCGCTCGGCAAATCGATCGGTGTGAGCTATCTGCTGGAGCGGCGCGAACTCGGCGCGATCAACATCGGCGGCGACGGCTGGGTCGACGTGGACGGCACCCGCTATACGGTGCGCAACGAAGAGGCGATCTATATCGGCAAAGGCGCACAGGCCATCGCATTCGGCAGCGAAGACGCCGCCCATCCCGCGAAGTTCTATCTGAACTGCGCTCCTGCGCACGAGTCGCACCCCACCCGCACGATCTCGCTTGCCCAGGCCGCGCCGCAGACGCTCGGCGATCCGGCAACGAGCAACCGGCGCACCATCTACAAGTTCATCGTCCCCGAAGTGCTGCCTACCTGCCAACTCTCGATGGGCATGACCCAACTCGAGCCGGGCAACCTCTGGAATACGATGCCTTGCCATACGCACGAGCGTCGCATGGAGGTGTATTTCTACTTCAACGTGGCTGACGGCGCCGCCGTCTTTCACATGATGGGCGAGCCGCACGAAACGCGGCACATCCTCGTGCATAACGAGCAGGCCGTGATCTCGCCGAGCTGGTCGATTCACTCGGGCGTCGGCACGCAGGCGTACACGTTCATCTGGGGCATGGTCGGCGAAAACCAGGTGTTTGGCGACATGGATCACATCGCGGTAAGCGACCTGCGTTGAGCGCGGCCATGATCGATTTCTTCGAGAACCAGTCGTGTACGTCATGGGCCACACCATCGTGAATCCCTTCGATCTCAGCGGCAAGGTCGCCATCGTCACCGGCAGCAATGCAGGCCTCGGTGCGGCCATGGCTTGCGCGCTCGCCGCGGCCGGTTGCGATATCGTCGGCGTGAGTCGCGCCGACGCCGGCGACACACCCGCGCGCGTGGCGGCAACCGGCCGTCGTTTCGCAGACGTACGCGCGGATCTGGCCAGCGTCGCGCCGGTCGACGACATCGTGGGCGCGGCAGTCGAAGCATTCGGCCATGTGGACGTGCTGGTGAACAACGCCGGCATCATTCGCCGCGAGAGTGCACTCGATTTCACGCAAGACGACTGGGACGCCGTCATGGACGTCAATCTGAAAAGCCTGTTCTTTCTCTCGCAAGCGGTGGCACGTCGATTCGTCGAGCAGCAAAGCGGCGGCAAGATCATCAACATCGCGTCGATGCTGTCGTTTCAGGGCGGCATACGCGTCGCGTCGTACACGGCGTCGAAGAGCGGCGTGCTCGGGCTCACGCGTTTGCTTGCCAACGAATGGGCCGCGCAAGGCATCAACGTGAACGCGATTGCGCCGGGCTACATGGCGACCGCGAACACGGCGGCATTACGCGACGACGCGCAACGCAACGAAGCCATACTCGGGCGGATTCCCGCAGCCCGTTGGGGCACGCCGGACGATCTCGCGGGACCGGTCGTGTTCCTTGCGTCTTCCGCTTCGGACTACGTGCATGGGCATACACTGGCAGTAGACGGCGGCTGGCTCGCGCGCTAGCTCGGCAAACGGCGCGAGACGCGGTATGCTCCGGGCGCTCGAAATCGAAGTCGGCATCGACAGGAAATCACGGACATGGCAGCAACAGGCAAGCAGCGCAAGGACGACACCGGCACACCGTTGCAGGACGCGGACAGCGTCGATTGCGGCATGCCCGGCGCGGGCCACGAGCGCGGCGAATCGGCGTCGTCGATCGGCCGCGTCTTCGCGATTCTCGGCGCGATCGGCGAGAGCGGACAGATTGGCATCAGCGAACTGTCGCAACGTCTCGCCATGTCGAAGACCACGGTGCATCGTGTGATTCAGACGTTGAAGGCGCTCGGCTACGTGACGCAGGAAGTCGAGACCGAGCGCTATCGGCTGACGATCCGCCTGTTCGAACTCGGCGCGAAGGCGCTGGAGAGTGTGGATCTGGTCCGCGAAGCCGACATTGAAATGCGCCACATCGGCGCGGTGACGCGCGAAGCGGTTCACCTCGGCGCATTCGACGAAGACGCCATCATCTATATCCACAAGATCGACGCCGACTACGGGCTGCGCATGCAGTCGCGCATCGGCCGGCGCAATCCATTGCATAGCACGGCAATCGGCAAGGTTCTGCTGGCGTGGATGGAGCCGGCCGACGTGCGCGAGGTGCTCTCGCATGTCGAGTTTCGCAGGTCGACGCAAAAGACGCTCGGCTCCGCCGAGGCCGTGCTGAGCATCCTGCCGCGCGTGCGCGAGCAGGGCTATGGCGAAGACGACGAGGAACAGGAAGAAGGTCTGCGCTGTCTCGCGGTGCCGGTGTTCGACCGCTTCGGCCGCGTGATCGCGGGCTTGTCGATTTCTTTTCCGACAATGCGCTGCGGTGCCGATACGAAGTCGCACTACGTCGCGTTGCTCCGCCAGGCGGGACTCGCGATCTCGGCGCGGCTCGGCTATCGCGAAGCGAGTGCGCCGGAGCACGCGGCGGCGGTGCAGGAATAAAGCGGCGTCACGCGTTGCGCGAAACACGCATGCGACGTAACGAATTCCTGGCATTGTCCTTAGTCTGCAACTGAATGTATCCGTGAAGCATAGCTAAAGCGGCAAACGCCGCCGCGCCCGGCGCATGGGTTCACACGGACCCTATCGGCTGCGCCTCACGCGGCGCGAGGTCCTGCGTTATCGCTCTTTTCATTGCGCGCTCAACGGCTTGGGCGCCGCGCATCCTTCTCTGCACACTCACTTTTCAGTATTGGCGGCCGCGTGCTCCGGGTTCGGCACGTCGACTCGTCGCGTGCCCGTCGCGACACGTCCTGTTACACACAAACACACCGGTAATGCCGCCGCTCAGTAGAGTTCGCTTCAACACGGAAACAGGAGCCACGACATGAAACGAATTCTCGCCTTGATCATTCTTGCCATCACGCTTGGCAGCACCTTGGGCGGCTGCATCGTCGTGCCGGGTGGCGGCTACCACGACCACTATCACGACCACTACTAAGCGTAGCTTGCGACGCTCGCATCCACACTCGATCGAAGAATAAGAGCACACAACATGAACTCAACAAGAAACCGCTTAATGTCGATGGCACTCGTTGCGGGTCTGGGCATCGCCGCATCGTCGGTGGCGCTGGCGCATGTCGACGTCGGTGTGAACATCGGCGTTCCGGGCGTCGTGTATGCACCGGAACCGGTGTATGCCGCTCCTGAACCGCCGCCTCCTCCGCCGCCGGTTTATGCGCCGGCTGTCGTGGTCGTGAATCCGGGCTGGTACGGCGACCGTTATTACGACGGCCACCGTTATTGGGAACGACGCGACTGGGAAGCACGTCATCACGATCAACGCGAATGGCACGATGCACGTGGTCCGCACGGCGACTGGCATGGCCCCGACAACGGTGGGCACGGTCATGGCGATGATCACGGCTACGGCGATCACTGACGACGCGGCAGGCACGACGGCATCGCAGGTGCGGCCGTCCCACACGACCCTTTGCGCCACAGCCTTGCAAGGAGTGACGATTTGCTAAACAGCGATCCACGGCGAGTGACGGCGCATGTCGATGGCACGGTCATCTGCGCCGAATATAGCGAACAGACAGGGCAATTGTGTTTGCGTCAGGACGGCACACTGTTGCGCGAATGGTTTCCACCGCATTCGTGGATGGCGATTGCCTCGGTGGCCGGTGCGCGCCATTGGGGCACGCGCCCGACTGACGATGATCTGCTCGCGCTGCTGCGTAACGAGCTCACGTTGTTGCGTGCCGGCTAGCCAACTAACCGATGTTGTCGGCGTAGAAATAACTACGCGCGGTAAACCGGACCACGATGGCCATCGATTTACCGCGCGTCAGATGTCTTTAAGTAATCGGCTAACCGCAGATCAACGGTTATAAACCGGCGGCGAATACGAGCTGAACGTTGTCTCACTACCGCGACCCGATTGCCACGAACCGTGAGTGGCCGAACCGTAACCGCTGTTATTGGCCTGAGCGCCATTTTGCTGGCCTGAAGCCTGAGTTTGCGCGGACTGCGCGCCCTGGCTCACCGGCTCATTGGACGATTGCGCGAACGACACGACAGGCGCGCTGAGAACGACTGCAATAGCAACAGCTTGAAAGAGCGACTTCATGAAACCACCTCCAGAGATTGTCTTTTCCGCACTGCGTGTAACGCTTTCGTTGCAGCGATGAATACAGTGTAGGTGTCCCCGAGGCCGGGATAAATCCACTAATCCTGAATTCACTGTTGTTTGTTGGACGACAATCCCTTGACGTAATTTTGCGGCGGCGCAGCAGTCACCGGGCTGCCATCGCGGCGATCCGCTAATCGTTCTCTGCCAGCATTGTGCAGTCAGCGTTCCTGATCAACCGTGCGCCGCAGCCACGCCGACGTAGTTCTCTGCCATCGCCGTGGCGGCCGCGCGTGACGTGGTCACGTAGTCGAGTTCGGCGACCTGCAACTGCTGTTCGAACGGCGTGGCGCCTTCAATGCGATGCATCATGCTCGTCATCCAGTATGAAAAATGTTCGGCGCGCCAGATGCGCTTGAGCGCCGTTTCGCTATAACCGTCGAGCAGATCCCTACGATTTTCGGCGTAGAACGCGTTCAATGCCTGGGTCAGCACACGCACGTCGGCGACCGCCAGATTCAAACCCTTCGCGCCGGTGGGCGGCACGATATGCGCTGCATCGCCCGCGAGAAACAGCCGGCCGTGCTGCATCGTCGCCGAAACGAAACTGCGCATGCCGACGATGTTCTTCTGAAAGATCTTGCCGTCGACGATCTGCTGACCGTCGTGCGAATCGACACGGGCATGCAGTTCGGCCCAGATTCTATCGTCGGACCAGTTCTCGACCGACTCCTTCGGATCGCATTGGAAGTACATGCGTTGCACGTTCGGCGAGCGCGTGCTGATCAGCGCGAAGCCGCGCTCATGACGCGCATAGATCAATTCGTCCGATGACTGCGGTCCTTCGCAAAGAATGCCGAACCATCCGAACGGATAGACGCGTTCAAAGTCTTTACGCAGCGCCTGCGGAATCGATGCGCGCGACACGCCTTGCGAACCGTCGCAGCCGATCACGAAGTCGCACTGCAGTTCGTACGACTTGCCGTCGTGGCGATAGCGAATCGAAGGCTGATCGGTCTCGATGCCGTGGATCGACGTGTCAGTCACGCCGAAATGCAGCGCGCCGTTCGCGGCCACGCGCGCCGCGACGAGATCCTTGATGACTTCGTGCTGCGCATAGACCGTGATCGAATGCCCCGTGAGACCGGTGAGATCGATACGACGGCGCTTACCTTCAAACGCCAGCTCGAAGCCGTGATGCAGCGCGCCCTCGGCCTTCATGCGCGCGCCGACACCCGCTTCAGTCAGCAGGTCCATCGTGCCCTGCTCGAGCACGCCGGCGCGAATGGTGGATTCGATCTGTTCGCGAGTGCGCGATTCGAGCACGACGGAGTCGATGCCGCGCAAATGAAGGAGATGGGAAAGCAGCAGGCCTGCGGGCCCTGCACCGATGATGCCGACTTGAGTGCGCATGGGGTGTCTCCTGAATGCAGTGTGTTGATATGCAATCAGTTTGACGACCCGGCAAGATATCGCGCAACGCGATATGGCGGATAGGTTGTATCTACTTTTGAGATAGAAGTCGCGCGGCGCGTGCGCGACTGATCGACGCATTCGGTCTGTAACGCCGTCCAGACGGGGCTCGTGGCTCCGTTGTGCGGCGGCCTCTCCTTCACGCGATCTTGCGTGAGATCAAGGTAAACCCCGACCGATCGTGCTACGCGAGAAACAGCCGGTACACCGGGTTATGCGTCTCTTCCCAGTGCGGATAACCGAGCGTGGTGAGGAACTGGTCGAACGTCGCGTTTTCGGTCTCCGGCACCTGGATGCCGACGAGGATCGAACTGTAGTCCGCGCCCTGGTTGCGGTAATGGAACAGGCTGATATTCCAGTTCGGTGCCATCGACGACAGGAATTTCATCAGCGCGCCCGGTCGTTCGGGAAACTCGAAGCGGAACAGCCGCTCGTCATGCGCGAGCGGCGAACGGCCACCGACCATGTAGCGGATGTGCTGCTTGGAGAGTTCGTCGAAAGTCAGGTCGACGGTCGCGAAACCGTGGGCTTCGAACGCGCCGGCAATCTGCGCCGACTCGCTGCGATTGCGGATCTGCACGCCCACGAAGATATGGGC
>NZ_CAAJGL010000056.1 GCF_900996225.1 Paraburkholderia sp. BCC1884
CGATGCGGCGCACGTTGCCGCGTCCTTCCAGCAGGACCGACATGCGGTGCAGGCAGACGTTCGAGAACGCGCGCAGCGTGCCGTCCTCGGCCCGCAGCACCGCCACCGGCTGGCCGCCGAGGTCGGCCGTCAGATAGTCGCCCGGGTTGGCGAGCGCGCCGGCGCGGCCCACGCAGAGCCATTCGTCGCGGAAGATCGTCTGCTGCTCGCGTTCGAGGAAGGCCGGCGAGGTGTAGACGGCTGGCGGCATCGCGCGCGCGTCGTCGAACTCGCGTGCGCAGTTCGACTGCAGTTGCCGGACGATTTCGTCGATGCCGGACGCAGTGGGGTGGGAACGGCTCATCGGACCTCCGAAGCAACTGCGCTATGCAATGGTCACGAATCTAACAAGTCAAATTACCAGTTAAAATATTCTTTT
>NZ_CAAJGL010000057.1 GCF_900996225.1 Paraburkholderia sp. BCC1884
GGACATCGCCAAAAACACCGGCGACATCACCAACCTCAACACGACGGTGACGAACCTGAGTGGCGAGATGGGCGATGCGGTCAAGTACGACGCGTCGGCACACGATGTGGTCACGCTCGGCGGCGCCGAAGGCACGACGCTGAAAAACGTGAAGACAGGCGAACTGTCGGCAGACAGCATGGACGCAGTGAACGGTTCGCAACTGTTCGCGACGAACTCGAAAGTCGACCAGAACACCTCAGACATCGCCAAAAACACCGGCGACATCTCGAACGTGGACGCACGTGTAACCAACGT
>NZ_CAAJGL010000058.1 GCF_900996225.1 Paraburkholderia sp. BCC1884
AGGGCACAAACATTCCAACGCTTCCTACGCAGGGGAATCTGCCTGAGCAGGCTGAGGTGTATGAATACACGGGAGCCTACACCTATGGGACGCAGGATCGGGGTGATGCCCTGTCAAAAATCCGCATGGAAGAATGGGAATCGCGGGCAAAGCGGTTTTACGGATCAGGCGGTGTGCGTGGTGCGGATGCGGGTCGCTGGTTCGAACTAGACGACCACCCCGGCCATGCAGCAGATAACCAGCAAAACCGCCAGTTTGCGATTATCGAAGCCGCCTG
>NZ_CAAJGL010000059.1 GCF_900996225.1 Paraburkholderia sp. BCC1884
GTCGTGGGTTCCATCTGGTTCTCCTTGACGGCAGGACTGCCGAACCCGCAATGTGACACGTTCCGGAGCGCGAGGCCGCGGCACCGGGCGGACCGTTAAGGCGGGAGGCGACCATTCCATCTAAAAAGCCGTCACAGATAATGTCGAGGCCATTCTTAAATGTCGCAGCGGCAGCAAAGTAGAAGTGTCGCTGTCAGAGAATGAATTATCCTTTCGGTGCGGGTTTGAACACTGGGTCCTGGGGGCGGGGCGTTGTTCTGCCAAT
>NZ_CAAJGL010000060.1 GCF_900996225.1 Paraburkholderia sp. BCC1884
CAATCGTTGAAGGAGAGCGTCGCCGATAGCACTCGCGCTGCCGGGGCTGCGTTGCAGCCGGTCGTGGCCGCGACCATGGCGGGTCTCGCGCGTGAGTCGGCCGCCCTGCACGAGAGCGTTGCGCAGGCCGTGCAGAAGCAACTGGACGCATTGTCGAGCGGTTTCGAGTCGACCTCGGCCGACGTCGCCGGCGTCTGGAGCAAAGCACTGGCCGAGCACCAGCAATCGAGC
>NZ_CAAJGL010000061.1 GCF_900996225.1 Paraburkholderia sp. BCC1884
CAGCGGCCGCGACGGGCAGCAGTTCGGATTCGGTTGCCTATGACACGACTTCGCATACCAAGGTCACGCTGGGCGGCACGGGTTCGACGACACCGGTGACGCTTGCCAACGTCGCTGACGGCAAGGCCAACAACGATGCAGTGAACGTCGAGCAACTGAAGGCGATGGGCGCAAACATCGACTCGTCGGGCAATATCTCCAATGCCTTCGTTTCGTACGACGACACGTC
>NZ_CAAJGL010000062.1 GCF_900996225.1 Paraburkholderia sp. BCC1884
GCGCCCTTCAGCGTGATTGCGCTCTTCGACGTGTCGTCGTACGAAACGAAGGCATTGGAGATATTGCCCGACGAGTCGATGTTTGCGCCCATCGCCTTCAGTTGCTCGACGTTCACTGCATCGTTATTCAACTTGCCGTCAGCGACGTTGGCAAGCGTCACCGGTGTCGTCGAACCCGTGCCGCCCAGCGTGACCTTGGTATGCGAAGTCGTGTCATAGGCAAC
>NZ_CAAJGL010000063.1 GCF_900996225.1 Paraburkholderia sp. BCC1884
ATTGGCAGAACAACGCCCCGCCCCCAGGACCCAGTGTTCAAACCCGCACCGAAAGGATAATTCATTCTCTGACAGCGACACTTCTACTTTGCTGCCGCTGCGACATTTAAGAATGGCCTCGACATAACATGTAGAGGCTAAGTTGTAATGTCCGCTTCTAGCCATATCCAGATGTCCGCTTTCCGGCGGCATAAGCTTGACCGGCGCCGATCTTCCGGTGCCGGAGGCTGCGATGGCTGCAACGGACACGATCACCATGACGATGCGCGAGCTGGACCGGTTCAAGGTCATCCAGTCGGTGGTCGACGGGTTGCTCAAGCCTTGGCGGGCCGCCGAGCGGCTGTCGTTGACGACGCGTCAGGTTCGACGACTGGTGGCCCGGCTGCGCGAGCAAGGACCGCCCGGGCTGGTCTCGCGCCGCTGCAGGCAGCCAGGGCATCACCGGATCGATGCCGGGATCGCGGTGCGGGCTGTCGCCATCATCAGGGAGCGCTACGCCGATTTCGGGCCGACGCTGGCCTGCGAGAAGCTGCGCGAGTGTCACGAACTGAAGCTGGCCAAGGAGACGGTTCGGCATCTGATGATCGATGCAGGCTTATGGACGCCTCGTCAACAACGGCCGCCCATGATCCACCAGCCAAGGAATCGCCGCGCGTGTCTGGGCGAGCTGATCCAGATCGACGGCAGTGATCACCGGTGGTTCGAGGCGCGGGCGCTGCAGTGCACGCTGCTGGTGTACGCTGACGATGCAACGAGCCGGCTGATGATGCTTCACTTCACGGCGACCGAATCGGCCTTCAGCTACTTCGAGGCGACGCGTGCTTAAATCTAGTGTCACGGCAAGCGGTTCTGTTCTCGTGGCGACTGACGATTCGGCGCGATGACTGAAGCCTGCAAAACCTTGTTCTACCTGCTGAAGTAGGTAGAACAGATCGGCTCCTCCGCAGAGGAGCGTTGGACGTCTGCATCAAACCTTCGATAGCGGCTCGTACGCCCTTTCAGGTATTTCGGCGAGTCTGGACGCGTGAACTTGTCCGCTGAGTCCATAGAACTTCTGGAAATTCATGATCAAAGGCGACCACTTGTCCGGATCGATCCGATTGACGTGACCCTCCATCAGCAGATCGGGATGGACGTGAACGCGCTGGATCCGCACTTCGATCAAACTAAGGAAGCCGCGCAGTTCGTCACTGTCTTCGCCGATGCCGTGAGTTGCCGCGACGACAGCCTCGAGTTGAATCGGACATTCGAGCGCGCGCGAAGCCCTGACGGTGTCCGATGCCTCTCTTGTCATCCCTGCGCGGCCGAATTTGTCGGGTTCATAGGCGTAGCCTAACGCCTGCTTAAATTCGGAGACCGGATAGGTGCCTGTGGTTCGTGCGATCCGGTCGACAGCGCCTACCTCATTGACTGACGGAAGATTGAGCACACATTCGCCAGTGCGAAGCAGATTGCGTGTGGTTTGCGATGCGGACGCGATGCCAAGCACGCCTCGCCAACCCAGCCAGAAGGCCGACGACATGGGTGCGAGATTGTGCGTCCCGTCTTCGTTGACGGTGCTGATCAGAACAACGGGCGTTCCGAGATACAGGATGTGAGGTTCGGCGACAACGTGAGGTTTATTCATGAGTTCCGTGCTCCCTGAGTGGATGCTTGCATGATGCGAGCTGCCCGCGTCCGAAACACTCCGGTTCTTGCTTCGTCATTCCTCGACGCGATAATGCTCGCACGCAGCGGTGACGTTCAGCGCTGATCGAAGTAGCAAAGCCTGCAACGGCAAAAACTGCTCCGCTTGCACCGTCGCAGACTGCTTCGGCGAAAGCAAAGGCAACAATAAAGTCGGTCACCGGTAAGGTACGTACAGGACGTCTGAACGAAATGAAAGCACTGGAGCCTCACCGTAATAATTTGCGCTCCGCAGGATCGCCGGCGCGCTCGCACCGGAGGCTGCTGCGCGACCGCGACCAGCGCAAACTCAGCACGAAGCAGCAGCGTGAGTTCACGCGTGAAGATCTCGATGCAACGCTGACGTAGATAGTAGCCGGGTCGGTCACGGTCAAGCCAGGCAAGTCAAAGCCGCGCTCTGCAAAGCGCCCCCAAAGCGATATTCAACGTTGGCAGCCTTCCAGCCGCTTTGCAGCGCAGACTTCTGCAACATACATCTCCTCCGGGAAGTAGACCTCTGCAGCTTCCTCGACCCCGCAAAATAGTCTCAAGTTTCTGCACCGCGTGCCGTTACCACGTGAACCGGGCAGTCGCATGCCACCTTTGAAATACCCGACCGATAACAGCTTCGTCAAGTGAGTCGATTGCCGAAGAAGCGGACGATGCGCTTACGCCCGCTGCCAGAGTACATTGAAGTGCTCATATCAGACGCGGCTTTCTCTTGCCGCCACATTACAACAAACGCACGCCTGTATTCAGGAAGCTCAAATGGCCCGCCGACTGCCGAGCGAGGAAGAGACTCAGTTTGCTCTATGGACGATAAATCGTTGTCGTGGCCAACCTGTGAACAGGCGCGTGTTGGTCGCACACAAGGATAGAGCGGTCGGCGAGTCGATTTCGATGTTACTTCGCCTGAAAGGACTGGAAACCGAGTTTGCCCAGGATCGCGAGCGCATTGGTCAACTGCTCGAGACCCACATGCCAGCCGTAGTGTTGATGGACACACGACTGGACCAGGCGCCCGACTATGAATTTGCGAGGACGCTGCGCTCCGGAACGACCGCGGCCAATCTGCTACTGATTGCCATGAGTAATTTTGCACCCGACGAGCCAATTGAGGCGCTCAAGCTGGCTGGTTTCGACGGCCATTTCAGACGCCCCTGTGAAACGTGGCGAGTGATCGACGTTCTGGTGACGTTCCTGGAATATAGCCATCTGTCCGGGCGCTAATCAGGTCGCGCAGGTAGCAAGCCACGACGACCAACCAATCTGCGTTATCCCAACAACCTGTTTCGGCGGTCGTTGCATCGCGTACACGCGCTCGCGGGAAAGCCGCCGACAGGGGCTAATTCAAGGTTAATTTCCAAAAACCTCCGTCAGCAATAAGCCGTCATACTTTGGCTTTTTCCATGGACGGGCCCGGCGCACCCAAAGCGTAGGATGTCCGAGGACGCGAAATTAGCGCCTAGCCGTCCGCCGAGGTTTTTCGAAGGCAGTTTCCGCGTCACGCCACGCGGTTTATCTGGAGCGCCGTTGTAATGAGTTCTTCCACTGTCGTTCCGTTCGCCCAAAACAAGGCGGATTGCAGCACTTTCATCGGCGCCGCGCCAGCATTTCGCCAACTGGTCCGCATGATCGATCGGGTCGCACCGACGGATCACCCGCTGCTCATTTTGGGGCCGACCGGTTCGGGCAAGGAACTGGTCGCGCGTCGCGTGCACGCGCGCAGCTTGCACCAGGACCAGCCGTTCGTCGACGTCAACTGCGGCGCCATTCCAGAAAATCTCGTCGAAGCCGAATTGTTCGGGCACGTGAAAGGCGCGTTCACCGGCGCAGCCGAAAACCGCCAGGGACTCTTTCAGCAGGTCGGCAAAGGCACCCTGCTGCTCGACGAAATCGGCGAACTGCCGCTCGCGCTCCAACCGAAACTGTTGCGTGTGCTCGAAACACGAACCTTCCGTCCAATCGGTTCGTCGACCAGTCTTCATTTCGCGGGCCGCGTGGTCGCCGCGACCCATCGTGATTTGCGTGAACTCGCTCGCGACGGACTCTTCCGGCAGGATCTGTTCTACCGGCTCGCCGTCTTCGTGCTTGCGGTACCTGGTCTCGAGCAGCGCGTCGAAGACATCCCCGCGCTCGTCAACCACTTCGCGGCACAGCACACGCGCCGGCTGGAGTTTTCGCCAGCGGCCGTCCGGCGGCTCAGCCAGCATGCGTGGCCGGGACACATCCGGCAGTTGCGCAACCTGATCAGTCAGTTGAGCGTGCTCGCCGAGAACACACTCATCGACGTCGACACGCTCGAACCTTTTCTTGCCAACGAAACCACTGGCCCGGTGTCGCGCGCGAGCCTCGCGGACATGCTGTTGCAACTGGATGGGCGCGACAAGCTCGCCGCCGCCGAAGATCTGCTGATCGACCGCGCGCTCGAACGGAGCGGGCGCAACAAGAGCGCGGCCGCGACCTTGCTGGGCGTCGGGCGCAAGACCATCGAGCGGCGCCTGAAGTCACGCGAGGAACATCATCGCGAAGCGCACAAGTGTCTGGAGCATGCCACCGCGCTGATCGAGGAGTCGCGCTTCGCGGAGGCCATTCCGGCGCTGCGCCGCTGCCTGGAAGTGCTGCAAACGGGCCAGGAACAGGAAGGCGTGCGGCGTCTTCAGTTCGACGCCTACCGTCTGCTCGGCATGAGCTTACGCAGTGTGCACGGCTGGCTGTACGCGGAAGCCACCGCCTGCTACGCGGCCGCCTTGGCCATCGGCGAAAATGTCTGTCAACCAGCCGAAATCGCCGCGATCCAGTTCGGCGTGTGGACCACGCAATTGACCACACTCCAACTCAAGCAGGCGCGCGCGACCGCCCAGGACATGGTGCAGCGTGCTCAGAACAGCGGTGACCGGGTGTCGCTCGACGAAGCCCACGTCGCGATGACCAATACGCTCTTCTGGCTCGGCGACAGCGAGGAAGCGCTGGCCTGCCTCGCGCGCGGCAACCTGCTCGACGTGGGGCGCAACGATACCCGCACCGGCTCACAAGGCATCGACCTGGCCAGTCTCGCGTTGACGTTCGAAGGACTCGCCGCCTACCAGATCGGCGCGTTCGATCAGGCGCGGCGGGCGATGGATATGCTGATCCTCCGGTCGTCCGAGCCGGGCGCGCACGCGTTTGCCCATGCGGTCAACCTGCAGGGCGCCGCCTGGCTCGCCTGCCTGTTCGACGACGTCGACCGGCTCGGAGATCTGGCGAGCGAACTCGAATCGGTATCGATCGCGAACGGCTTCGCGTTTTATCGCGGCGTCGGCCAGGTCCTGCGCGCGTGCCACCTCAGCGCGCTCGGCCAATCGGACGAAGCGGAGACCGTCATGATCGACGGCTTCGACAACCACGTCGTCTGCAATGGCGGCGCGCTGTTCTATTCCTTCAAGACGTGGCATCACGGCGAACTACTGCTGCGCGCAGGACGCCCAGAGACCTGCGAGGCCATCCTCGCCACCGCGATCGATGAAACGCTTGCCCGTCAGGAGCGAGTGTACCTGGGGGAGCTGTTGGTCACCCGGGCGCGCGCGCAGTGGGCACTCGGCGATCTGAACGCCGCGGAACAGGGACTGCGCACGGCCATGTCCACGGCACTGGCGTTCGGCTCGGTGCCCGCGCGCGTAGACGCAGCGCGCTATCTGGCCGACCTGCTCCGCTCCATGGGCCGCCGCGCTGAAGCGATCGATACCATCGAACGTGGCTTGCGCGGTCTGACGACGGATCGGACGCCGCGCATGACCAGCGCAGTAGCGTTACTCGCCGAACTCCGGCACGACATTTCTCTCGACACCCAAAGTAAAGGAATCGCAAATGGCTTATGAATTACGCCGTGAAGATCTGGAACCGCTGCTATTGGGAGCAGCGTTCTTCGGCAGCGGCGGTGGCGGCACGATCGAATCCGCGCGGCATCTCGCGGAGCATTTTGTTGTCGGCGAGTACTACTCGACCGACACGGTCAAGGTCGTGTCGGTCGAGGAAGCGACCGAAGGCGCGGCCGTCATGGTCGCCTATCTCGGCGCGCCTGAAGCGATTAATTTGGCCATCTACCCGCTGGGGCCGGTGACAGCCGCACAAAACGTCCAGAGCCGGCTTGCATCGCAATCGCAAAAGCTTGCCTACGTGATGCCGCCGGAAAGCGGTGCGCTGGGCTTCACGGTGGCGGCGCTCGTCGCGGCGAAGCTCGGCCTCGCAGTCATCGACGCCGACGGCGCCGGCCGTGCCGTGCCTTCGCTGCCCATGCTGACTTTCGCGGCTGCGGAAATCGATCCGCGCCCGGCGTTCCTGGTCAGCCAGGGTGGACTGTGTGTCGAACTCGACGTGACGCCGCGCAGTGGCGAGAATGGCGACCCGACCCATCAGCGCGACGTGTCGGCAATCGTCGAGCAGATGATGCGTCCGGTCGTCGCCGATCCGGAATTCGGTCAGTTCGGCGGCCTTGCGATGTGGGTCATGACGCCCGCCGATATAGGCCGCGCGACACCGATTCGCGGCACGCTCACACGCGCGCTGGAACTCGGACGCGCGGTACAGGCCGGCAAACTCGGCAGCGTCCAGGAGATGCTCCGCTATCTCGCCGACCATTGCGGGCTTGCCGCACGGGCGATCTCGGAACCCGGCGAGCTGGTTTCGGCTGAAGTCGATACGGCCGGCGGTTTCGATCTTGGCAAGGTTCACATTCAGGCAGGTCCGCGTACGTACACGGTGATGTACCAGAACGAGTCGCTGCTCGCGTGGGATAGCCAACGTGCGCAACCGATCGTGCTGGCGCCCGATAGCGTCGCGTATTTTGTCGGCGGCGAAGGCCAGTCTATCTTCAGTAACGGTGACCTCGTGAACGACGACGGCTCGTTGAATCCGGTGATCGGCAAGCGTCCGGTGACGCTGATCGCCTGGCGTGCCGAAAAGGAACTGCGCAAGCCCGGGCTCAATCTCGACAGCTTCCTGCAGTTGCTGAACTCGCTCAACTATCTCGGGCCGTACGTACCGCTCGAATCGACGGGTCAGGGAGACGCATCTTGAACTCGCCGATTCGCATCTGTGTGCTCGTGCCGGTGGCTACGTCGCAATACAACGACCGCATCATGAAGGCAATCGCGCCGGTCGTGCCGCAGGACGTGCTGGTCGAAATCCGCAACATCACGCAGGGGCATCCCGATATCGAGAACCGCACGAACTGGCTGCAGAACGGCATGCCCGTGGTCGAACTCGCGCAGGCAATCGCCAACGACGGCTTCGACGGCATCTGGCTGACCGACTTCGACATGTGCGGCGTCGAAGCCGCGCGCGAAGTGATCGATATTCCGATCATCGGCGGTTTTCCGGCTTCGGCTTTTGCCGCGCTGATGCTCAGTCAGCGCTTCTCGATCATCACGATCCTGCAAAGCACGCTCGCGATGCAGCGTGGTCATCCGCAAACGTACGGCATTCAGGACACGTTCGCATCGATCCGCGCGATCGATTGCCCGGTGGCGCAACTCGAGAATATCGACGTGGTGGTTGTTCGCACCTTCGAGGCGGCGCTCAAGGCAATCAAGGACGACGGCGCGCAGGCCATCCTGCTTGGCTGCACAGGGTTCGTGGACGTCGCGAAGCGCGTCTCGACGCTGCTCGGCGAAGCACTCGGCGCGTATGTGCCGGTGATCGATCCGAATCAGGCTGGGTTCAGCTTCCTCGTTTCGCTCGTGCGTATGCAGGTCCGCCCCAGCCGGCTGACCTATAGCAAGGTCAGTCTCCAGTCGTAGCACGGCTGTCTCACCGCTCCCATCCGGTGCGTTGCGCCGGATGTCTCCGCTCTGTCCTGTTCGTTGTCTCTTCCCGTGTTTCCGCTCGTGGCCGAACCGGTCCCGTTCGGCCACACATCGACGTCAAAAATCCGCATTGGGTCATTCTGATAACGCTACTCGCGTCGATGGCCACGTTCTTGCTCCTGCTCGTCACCAGAATGGACGGAAATGGAGCATTGCCCAAGCCCAAGCGCCGGATTGGTCGAAATCGTCCAATCCGCCACAAATTAGTGGACGGGAATGACCGTCATCGCCCCTGGAATGTCGCAGCAGTCCCCGCCCATCTGTTTGAACTGAATGGCATAGGTTTTGCTTAACTGTAGACGTGAATTGCGGTACCGCCGAGAAGACCAATCAGACAAGTGTAGGACGGGGGCATCAGGCTTTATCGTGTGTCGCGCCGGGGGGCGCGAAACGTCCTATCGAATAGAACGACAAGATTTCCTGATCGCCAGTAAAGAATGAGAGGGCTGTGCTGTTGTTGTAGTAGCTGTCATGTGTCAACGATCGGCGGCCAGTTTCTTCCGCAGAGAAGATCGTCGCCAAGGTGGGACACAGTAATAGTGGACATCGTCTGGCTATGCACCAGAGGAGCCGCTGTGGGGCTGACCGCCGTTGCTTACCTTTCGAAGGCAGGCAGCGGCGGATCGACCTTATTCAAATCAAAACAGATACAAACCGGCAACAAACACCGCGCCGGAAAAAAGAAGCGCCGTCACGCAATATCCCATGATGTCGCGCACGCCGAGCCCCGCAATAGCCAGCGCTGGTAGCGCCCAGAACGGCTGCGCCATATTCGTCCACGCCTCACCATAGGCAATCGCCATGGCGGCCTTTCCGAGGTCAGCTCCTAGCGCCTTTGCTGCCGGCATAACGAACGGGCCTTGCACTACCCAATGACCACCGCCGCTCGGCACAGCGAAGTTAATAACGGCAGAGCTGAGAAACGCCAATAAGGGAAAAGTGTGGACGTTCGCGATATCGACGAACCATTTGGTAATGACACCGGCCAGGCCTGAATGGTCCATCAACGCCTGGATACCCGCATAGAACGGGAACTGGATCATGATGCCCGACGCGCCCTTGGCAGCAACGCCCACCGCTCTGGCGTAGGCCATCGGAGTCTTGTGAAGGACCATGCCGGCGGCCAGGAACACGAGATTGACCGTGTCGATGTCGAGGATGAAACCCTTCTGGACCGTGCGCACGACCAGGAACGTCGCGCAGGTCAGCGCAACCAGCATCGCAAGCACGCGACTCTCTTCCAGCCGTTCTGCAAGTGTGGCATTTGCCGGAAGCTTGCGTTCCACCGAAGGCGGTTCCTCGAGGAGCGCCGGGTCGACGGTCACCACGTCTTCAGGCTTGGGCATCATTAACCGCGCGAGAATTGGCAGGAGAATAATCAAGCCGAAAGTAATAAACGCGTTGTAGCCGGTGAAGATGGTGTGAGATACAGGAATGAGTCCGATGGTCTTCTCCATCGGATTACCCTTCGTGGCAGCAACCAGCGGGACAGAGCCAGACAATCCGCCATGCCAGGTCAAGAATCCCATGTAGGCGCACGCGACGAGAAGACGGTAGTCGGTCCCCTTCACTCGCCGCGCCACCTCGCGTGAGAGCATCGCGCCGAGGACCAGCCCGAAACCCCAGTTGATCGCGCAGGCAACGGCGCCGACAAACGCGACCAACATCACAGCCTGGCCAGGCGTTCTGGCTGAACTGGCTAATGCCACGAGCAGCCGCTTCACCGGCCCCGAACTGGCCAATGCATGCCCCGTGACCAGAATGATGGCCATCTGCATCGAGAATGCGAGCAGATTCCAAAATCCGGCGCCCCACAACGTGATCAGTTCAGCGGGCGGCTTGGGCGTAAGACCAAACGCAAGAGCAAACGTCGCGATGGTCAGGAAAATTGCGAAAATAAGTGGGTCGGGCAAAAACCGGTGCACCACTTGCGTGAAGAATCCTGAGATACGTTGAATCAATTGTCTGCTCCAGTTTCCTATTGATAAAGCTGGCAGACCGATTCGTCCCGGACCGTTCAGGCCTGCGCGCCGCCCGGATTCTTGCATAGAATGGAATCGGTTGCCTTGGAGCTCGACGGCGATTCGGAGGACGCGTCGCAGGCAATGGCGTTCCTCGGAGTTGCGTTAGAAGTCGGGCGAAAGTCTTCGCGCGGCCGGACACTCCCGCATGATCGCAAACCCCTCCAGCAATGAATCTACTAGCGCAATCGGCGCGAGCCGAAGTCGCTCTTTTGCTGGTGGTTGCGATTCACTTCCGGCCGCGGATGCAAGGGCGCTTACCGCGTCAGAGCACCTGACCGCCTTGATCGAAAAAGGCAGCGGAATCGAAATTACCCGACTTCGAAGCGAGCGCATGCTTGAGAAAATAACTGTATGAATGTACAGTGCCATGCATGGCTTTCTGCAGCAGTAACAGTCACTTTTTCGGGCGAGACATTCACGAAGCCGTCCGCAGCGGAAAGGTAGCGAGCCGACGTTCTAGCGTTGTGAAAACGATCTGGCGCCTGGTACGGTTGCGTCGGCTGCAACGCCTGATGCTTGGGCTTTGCAAAGTCGTGCAACGCGTAAAGTCGCAAGATATGGAGAGGATATGTTTCGCTTCCTGAGTTCAGGTGTGATTCTGCTGGTAGTTGCTTCCGCCGCAACGGCGGGTGAACGCTATGTCGAGGTGTGGAATCCGCCCGAAGCACGTGGTGGCGTTTCCCACATGAAGCCGGCGCGCAAGCAGTCCATACATCACCATGCGGTTCCGCGCGCAGTGAAGTTCCGCGGACGACCGAGTCCGGCCTCGGTGCCGAAGGTAATGGCAAAGCAAGGTAAAACTCCAGATGAGTTGCGCACGACTGAGCCCGATGTGACCGATATTCCGAGGCAGATCACGCCTGAGGGCAACATCCTGCGCGTTGATTCGCGCCACACTTCCGTTGGAGTCGCGCGTTAATGGAATCGGAGATTTACCGCGGCTACAACATTTGGGGCCATGCGATCCGCCAGCAGGAAGAACTACTTCAGCCTGAGCGATACGCAGCCAGCGGGACGATCACTCAAAACAACAGAGTGATCGAAGCCTCCGGTGTGCTCGGCTTGTTCGATCGAGACGAAGAGGCGCAGCATGCCGGGCTCGAATGGGCGCGTGCATGGATCGACAGCCACGGATAGGTTCGAGCCAGTCGTCGCGCACAGAGACATGGGCCCGCGCGACTCCCCTCTGTTATCCGCCGCGCCTCATCCATTGGGACCCAACTCATTCCTGTCTGCCCCGCCTCCCGCGGTTTATGCCCTTCAGGAATGACTGTTATCGACGGCGCCAGCCTTCTTCGCAAGGCCCCTGCGCTTCATCATTCGCTCATCGTCAACCAACAGGAGCACACACGATGAGCGCTTTCCAGACCTACACGATCGACAACGCGCCGGCCGCATCGAAGGCCAGCCTCGAAGACACCAAACGCGCTTTCGGCTTTGTGCCGAACCTCCAGGCGCACATGGCTGAGTCCCCGGCGCTGCTGGCTGGCTATTCGACGCTGTGGGACCTGTTCTCGAAGAGCACGTTGACGCCGCACGAGCAACAGGTCGTATTCCTGACCTCCAACTTCGAGAACGACTGCCACTATTGCATGGCCGGTCATACCACACTCGCAAAGATGATCAAGATGGACGCCGGTGTAATCGCCGCGCTACGTGCCGGCACGACGCTACCCGACGCAAAGCTCGAGGCGCTGCACCGGTTCACTACGCTCGTGGTACGTGAACGCGGCTTTGTTTCCGAAGCCGAAGTGAACGCCTTCCTCGCCGCCGGTTATACCCGTCAGAACGTACTCGAAGTCATCCTGGGCGTGGCGACCAAGGTGATGAGCAACTACACCAACCACATCGTCCACACCGAACTCGATAGCTTCATGCATGGCAACGAGTGGACGAAGCCTGCTGCAGTGACGGCGTAAACATCTCTTTCATCTTGATGACGGTCCATTTCTCCAGGGAGAACACTCATGTCACTGCAAGACAAACTCGACGCATTTCGGGCAGATTTCAAGGCCGGCAAACCGCCCTATAAAGCACCGCCTGAAATTCATCCGGTCATGGAACGCGCTACAGCGGAGCTGATCGCGAGTGGTCAGGCGAGCCGCGCCATCCAGGCCGGCGACCGCGCGCCGCACTTCAACCTGAAGGATCAGGATGGCAACGAAGTCTCTTCGGAAACGTTGCTGAAACAAGGCCCGCTCGTGATTACGTTTTATCGCGGCGTATGGTGCCCATACTGCAATATCGAACTGCAGGCGATTAACGAGGCATTGCCCGAGATCCAGCGTTACGGCGCAAATGTGGTCGCCATCTCGCCGCAGACGCAGGTCAATAGCCGGAAGTCTGTTCGCGACAACGAACTGGGCTTCCCCGTGCTGAGCGACGTCGATGGTCAAACGGGTGCGGCCTTCGGTTTGCGCTTCGCGTTGCCCGACTATCTCGTCGAGTTGTACAAGAATCTAAAGAACGATTTGCCGGGTTTCAACAACGACCCCAGCTGGACGTTGCCAATGCCCGCGCGTTACGTCGTCGGCCAGGACGGCATCGTGCTGTATTCCGAAGTCAACCCGGACTACACGCGTCGGCCTGACCCGTCGGATATGTTCCCGGTGCTGAAGAAAGCCACAGCCCAGGCCTGAACGCCCTCCTCTTGCCGCGCCGGATTTCTTTGGCGCGGCTAGGTGACTTTGTGCTTCATGGAAGGACTATCAAGGACGCCTTTCGTGACGGGCCAGACGCTTCGCGTTCACCGTGGTGCGTCAATCGGCAAGCTCGGCTTCCGGGGCGCTACTCGCGCCGCCGGTTGGCTTACCCAATGCTTCCTCGACAAACTCGACGAAGGCACGTGCCTTCGCGCTCACCAGCCGGCCGGCTGGAAACACAGCCCAAAGGTCAATAGCCGGTAGCGCCCAGTCGGTGAGCACCGACTGAACCGTGCCATTGGCCAGTTCGGACGAGAACATCCACTCTGACGCGATGGCGAGACCCATATCCGCAAGGACAGCCGCCCGCATGCCTTCAGCCGCACTCACGCTTACGCGGCCCGAGACCACCACGGCCACGGCATTGCCCTTCTGGCTGAACGCCCACGATTCACCGCCTCCACGCAGCGTATAGACCACCGCCTGGTGCTGGCTGAGGTCGGCTGGCAAGTGCGGGATGCCATGTTCGGCGAAATAGGCGGGTGTACCGACAACCACCCGCCGGCCTCGCGCTATGCGACGTGCGGTCATCGAGGAATCATCGAGCGAACCCATCCGTAATGACACATCTACGCCTTTTTCGAGCAGGTCGATGGTGCGATCGTCGAGGATGATATCGAGTTGTAGATTGGGGTGCCGGTCCATAAAGGACTTGAGCACTGGCAGGATATGCAGGCGCGCGAAGGTCACCGCAGCGCTGACCCGCAGGACGCCGGACAATCCCGTGGACGAATCGCGCACGACCTGCTCGGCACGATCGGTTTCCTCGATCGCGCGCAGTGCATGTTCGTAAAAGCGCTGGCCCGCTTCGGTCGGGGTCAGTCCGCGTGTCGAACGCAGCAATAGTCGCACGCCAAGACGCTCTTCGAGCTGCGCGATCGACTTCGAGACGGCGGGCTGACCTAGCTTGAGTCGCTTTGCAGCCGCTGAGAACGAGCCTGCCTCGACGACGCTGACGTAAGTTTCCATCGCGGCCATCCGGTCCATGCGAGCCTTGCTCCTTCAACTGGTTGTGGTTCATGCACAGCAATCAGGTCGAAGTCTAACGCGCAAAGGACCAATACGGGCGAGGATGCCGCGACCCGGTGGAAGGAAAGTCACCGGAGCGCCAAGGCATCACTGCCGCCTCAGCCCTCCCCTCGGACGATGGCGAAATTGCCCGACGCCTGGCTCGTCGGCATAATTTCGATCGCATTGACATTGACGTGCGCCGGCAGCGCGAGCAGCCACGAAACGATATGAGCGATGTCGCTGGCGGTGAGCGGCGTCGCATCCTCGTACACTCGGGCCGCACGCGCTGCATCGCCATGAAAGCGTGTCACCGAGAACTCCGTGCCGCCGCACAAGCCTGGTTCAATCGACGTCACGCGCACCTGTTTGCCCACCAGATCGGCACGTAGATTCAGGCTGAACTGATGAACGAAGGCCTTCGTCGCGCCATAGACGTTGCTGCCTGGATAGGGATACGTACCCGCAATCGAACCAAGGTTGAAAATCCAGCCGCGATTGCGAGCGACCATGCCCGGCAATACGGCATGCGTGCAATACATCAAGCCTTTGATGTTGGTGTCGACCATCGCTTCCCAATCGGCGAGCGGGACGTCGCACGCGGGTTCCGCGTTCAGCGCGATGCCGGCATTGTTGACCAGCACGTCGACTGGCCCATACTCCTGCTCGATTTCCATGAGCAAGCTTGTAACACGCGCGCTGTCGCGAACATCGAGCGCTTTGGGCACCAGTTGCGCACCGCATTGCTCCGCCAATGCGTTCAGGCGATCGACACGTCGAGCCGTCGCAAACACCCGATGTCCTTCATTGCACAGGCGTGTGCTGACTGCTTCGCCAAAACCGGCGCTCGCGCCCGTTACCAGAATATTCATCCGTGCCGCCCCAATGTATTGTTTAAAGCGAGATTGACAGGCACCTCAGGTCAGTAAGGCCACCATGCCCGACGAAAGCAGTAGGCCGCACACGACCCGGTCGAACCATGCAGGCGCGAGTAACCCGCAAGCGCGCTCGCCGAGTCGCACACCCATTGCAAATACCGGTACTAGGAGAGCGGCCGTGTAAAGCTGTGGCAAACGGATCTGGAGATTGAAGATCAGTAGTAGCGTCGCGCCGCCGAACAGCACCGCAAAATAGCCAAGCAGGTTTGAACGCAACACTGTGCCTTGCGTCAGTGCCGAGAAATAGAAAACTGCGGGTGGCCCGCCCAGGCCCGCGAGCGCCGTCAATGCGCCACTGACGAGGCCCGCAGCTAGCGTCGGCCGCCACGAACCATCATGGCGCCAGCGCCAGCCGAGCATGTGCAACGCGGTCGCCAGCAATACGGCACATGCAATCAGATGCCGCAACGCGAACGCGTTGCCATGCGCGACCCAATGCGAAGTCAGTGCCGCGCAGATTAGTGCGACCGCCGCGAGCGGCACCACCGCGCGCCAGCGAACGGCGCCGCCCCAGCTACGCATTCCCTGCAAGGACGTCGCGCAATGCACCATCACGATTAGCGACGCGGCATCGGGCGCGTCGATCAGCAAACCGAACAACGGCGCCATGACGAGTGCCCCACCGAAACCCGTCAGACCTTTCGCCGCGCCCGCCGCGAAACCGATTGCCGCGAGCCACGCAACCGTAGCGAGCGGCGCGACGAGGATCATGCTTCCATTGCGGTCAGCGTGTCGCGCAGCACGGCGACCGTACGATCGATGTGTTCGCGGTCGAACACGAATTGCGGCGAGACGATTGCGCAATCACCCGTAGTTTTCAGATGTAGTCCGGCGTCGTACAGCATTTTTTGCAGCACATGGCCACGATGTCCCGGCTTGCCATCGGACTTCATATCGACACCGGCAATCATGCCGTAACCGCGAATGTCCGTGACGATTGAAATGTCGCGCAGACTCGCGACCTGTTCGAGGAAATAGCCGGACAGATCCTGTGCACGCTCGAACAGCTTTTCGTCGCGGTAGATGTCCAACGCCGCGAGTGCGGCGGCGCATGCAACCGGATGCGCCGACCAGGTGTAGCCATGGAAAAACTCAATGGCACCGTCCGGCGCCGTGTCGACGATTGCGTCGTGAACGTGCGTCGCCACCGCGACGGCCGCCATCGGCACCGAACCGTTGGTCAAGGCCTTGGCCATCGTGATCAGGTCCGGGGTCACGCCGAAACTTTGTGCCGCGAATGCCTGGCCGGTGCGCCCAAAACCGCAAATCACCTCATCGAACACGAGCAGGATGCCGTGCGCCGTACAGATCTCGCGCAGCCGCTCCAGATAGCCGACAGGTGGCACCAGAACGCCGGTCGATCCGGCAATCGGTTCGACGAAACACGCAGCGATATTTTCCGCGCCGTGCAGATTGATCAGGCGCAGCAGATCGTCCGCACGTTCACGGCCATGTTGCGGCTGCCCCATCTGGAAGCGGTTTTCTTCGAGCCACGTATCGCGCATGTGCACGACGCCGTGCACCAGATTGCTATAGGCGCGCCGGTTGTTGACCATCCCCGACAACGCGATACCGCCGAAATTGACGCCGTGATAAGCCCGTTCACGCGACACGAACATCGTGCGCCCCGACGCGCCTTTGGCACGTTGATACGCGAGGCAGATTTTCATCGCGGTATCGACCGCTTCCGACCCCGAACTGACGAAGAAAAGCTTGTCGACGCCGCCAGGCAGCAGTCCGGCCAGGCGGTTGGACAGTTCGAACGACTTGGGATGAGCCCGCAAAAAGCTCGGCGTGAAATCGAGTTCGAGCAGTTGCGCATGGACGGCGTCGGCGATCTCGGTGCGGCAGTGGCCAGCGGGCGTCGTGAACAGACCCGACCCGGCATCGAGAATCGCACGGCCTTCGGGATCGTAGAAGTATTGGTCTTTCGCACGCGCGAACAGCTTCGGATCCGCTTTGAATTCGCGATTCGGCGTAAAGGGCAGCCATTGATGCTGCATCGACGGCAAGGCAGGCGAAGCGTTTAGCGTAGTGCTCATAGTGGCAGTTCCTCGGAGAGTGTCACCATGATTGCAACTTTTTTGGCGCCAGCATAATGCCAGCAGAATCAATCCATGGTGCCAGCGAGGAATTCCATGCATCGCAGCGAACACGATCTGATGTGGCAGCAGTTATTGCCCACGCCTGCGCGCGGCGGTACGCCGCTTCAAGTGCAGTTGCGCACCGCTTTGGTCAACGCGATTCTGGATGGCCGCCTGCCGGCCGGATTGCGTTTGCCGTCCGGTCGCGAACTCGCGACGCTCGCCAGTGTGTCGCGCAACACGGCCGTGCTGGTTTACGAAAGGCTGGTAGCGGACGGCTATCTGGAAGCTCGGCCGCGCGACGGCTTCTATGTATGCGATGCGATCCGTCACGCGGAACCGGCCCAGGTCGACGGCGCGGCGATGCTGCATCGGCCAGACTGGCACGCGCGCACGTCGCATTCCGGCGACTCGTTCCGTTGGCTCGACCGGCCCGCCGGCTGGCAGAAATTCCGCTACCCGTTCGTGTTCGGCCAGTTCGATCCAAAGCTTTTTCCATTGTCCGACTGGCGTGAGTGCAGCCGCCAGGCACTCGATGTGCCGTCCGTCGAAAGTTGGGCTCAGGACGGCGCACACGGCGATTCATCGCGCCTGATCGACCAGTTGATCCGGCGCGTACTGCCGCGCCGGGGGATTGCCGCCACGCCCGATCAGATCCTCCTGACGATGGGCACACAACACGGCCTGTACCTGCTGGCGGGGCTGTTTGCCAAGCCGGGCACGGTATTCGGCGTCGAAAACCCCGGCTATATGGATGCGCGCAATATCTTTGCGCGCAACGGTGCGCGCGTCGCACCGTTGCCGGTGGACCCGTTCGGTGTCGAACGTTCGCCGGAATTGGCTGCCTGCGATTACGTCTACTGCACGCCAAGCCATCAATGTCCAACTGGCGTAACAATGAGCACCGACCGCCGTCTCGACTTGCTGGACCATGCGGCACGCTACGATCAGGTGATCTTCGAGGACGATTACGACCCTGAGACGCAATACGTCGGTCAACCGCTGCCCGCGCTGAAGGCAATCGACAAGTGCGATCGCGTGATTTATCTCAGCAGCCTGTCCAAATTGTTGTCGCCGGGTTTGCGGATCGGCTACGTTGTCGGCCCCGCATCGGTGATCGAAAAACTGCGCGTGATGCGGCGTCTGATGATCCGTCAGGCGCCCGGCAACAACCAGGTGGCCGCCGCTCTGTTCATCGAACAGGGCCATTACGACCGCCTGCTAAATCAGACACGCCAGACCTTGAGTGCACGCGCAGCCGCGCTCATCGACGCGCTGCGACGCTATCTGCCTGATGCGCTTTTCAATGTCCCGCACGGTGGCTCGTCGGCGTGGGTGAAGCTGCCGGGCAACCCCGACCTGACGGCACTGCGTGCCGCGTGTATCGCGCAAGGGCTGCTATTCGATCCGGGCGAACCGTTCTTTTACGAAGCGATGCGCGAACCTTATATACGACTGGGCTTCTCATCGATTGGGGTCGAGCGGATCGAACCCGGCGTTCGCGAACTCGCCCGTCTGGTGGATATTTATACGCGGCGGCATCCATCGCGTCGAGCGGTCGTGGCGTCTTGAGCCCTCTGCGACATGACGATGCCAGGCGTCGCGACGACACATGATCGACGACCCAGCATTGTGCAGGCATGCACAACAAGTTGCACCGGATCGCACTGCAACGGGGCCACGCCGATAGGGGCCATCGTCGTGTCGAAGTAGGGATGTTCATTCACAGCCTGCTTCTGCCCCCAGGTGTCGACGTTCCGAGTGCTGGCCCAATCGAAAACCCCCGCTGGCTCCATCCGCTGGTCAGGAACGTGCAACAAAAGGATCCAGACACGGCAGTTACGTTGCGCCGCTGTCATCGTTCAAACCATTCAAGACCAAGAGGATCACCGCATGAAAGCATTTGCCCCGTTCCCCGATGCGAAGCGCGTTTCCCTTCCCCGTCTGCTTCGTGCGATTGCCGCGATCTGCGCAGCATCTCTGGTGACGAGCGCGTTTGCTGCCGACAAGGAAGTCACGATTGCCTATCAGGACATGATGGTGCCCTGGCGTTACGCGCAGCAACTCGATGAGGCCGGCAAGGAAACGGGCTACAAGGTGAGCTACCGGAAGTTCGGCGGCGGCGGCGATGTGATTCGCGCGATGGCCTCGGGCAACGTGCAACTCGGCGAAGCCGGGTCGAGCCCGGTCGCAGCCGGTCTGAGCCAGGGCTTGCCGATCCAGCTCTTCTGGATTCTCGACAACATCAACGACGCCGAGGCGCTCGTCGTGCGCGACGGCTCCGGCGTAACGTCGGTCGCGGGGTTGAAGGGCAAGCGCCTCGGCGTGCCGTTCGTGTCCACGAGTCACTTTCACGCGCTGCTTGCGATCAAGAAGGCCGGTCTCGCCGACGGCGATGTCAAGGTGCTGAACATGCGCCCCGCGGAAATCGCCGCTGCGTGGGCGCGTGGCGATATCGACGCGGCCTACGTATGGAATCCGGTCCTCACGAAGATCGAAGCGAACGGCAAGGTCGTTACCACCTCCGGCAAGATCGCGTCGCAAACGGGTCTCGCAACCTTCGACGGTTTCGTCGTCAATAGCGACTGGGCAAAAGCCAATCCGCAATTCATGACGAGCTTCGTGAAGATTCTGGCGAAGGGCGACGCCGACTACCGGGCGCATCCGGATCAATGGGTCGGCACCACGCCGCAAGGCAAGGCTATCGCCGAAGTGAGCGGTGGCGCACCGGATGAAGTGAAGGATTCACTCGCGCTCTACCAGTTCCCGACGCCGCAGGAGCAGATGTCCGATAAGTGGCTGGGCGGGGGCAAGAATTCGGGTGCTGCGAAATCGCTTCTGGCGACAGCGCAATTCCTGAAGGAGCAGAAGACGCTGCAAAGCACGTTGCCCGACTACTCGGTAGGCGTCACGGATCAGTACATCAAGGCTGCAGCGGCCGCGAAGTAAGCAGAAGCGGCGCTTGCGCTCATTTATCCACGGAAACGATCATGCTCGAAATCAAGGATCTCTCGATTGAATATGCCGCCCGCAAGGGACCACCGGCACTCGCGCTCGACAACATATCGCTGAATATCGAGGCGGGCGAATTCGTCGTGGCGCTGGGCGCGTCGGGTTGCGGCAAGACTACCTTGCTCAACACGATTGCAGGTTTCATCCCGCCCACACGCGGCGAGATCGTACTCGACGGGAAACCTGTCAATGGTCCCGGTTTCGAGCGTGGTGTGGTGTTTCAGAAGCACGCGTTGATGCCCTGGATGAACGTGATCGAGAACGTCGAATTCGGATTGCGGTTGCGTCATGTGCCGCTCAACGAACGACGCCGTATCGGCATGGAATGTCTGCGGCGCGTCGGTCTGTCCGCGGTTGCGCAACGGCCCGTGTACGAGTTGTCGGGCGGCATGCAGCAACGTGTAGGCGTGGCGCGTGCGATTGCGTCATCGCCACACGTGATGCTGCTCGACGAGCCGCTCGGCGCGCTCGATGCTTTCACCCGCGAGTCGATCCAGACGCTGCTGCTCGACCTGTGGAACGACTCGAAGGGCGTGTTCTTTTTCATCACGCACGATGTCGAGGAAGCACTGTTTCTCGCAACACGTCTCGTCATCATGGCGCCGCATCCGGGACGGATCGTGCACGAAATCGAATTGCCGTTTGCCAGAACGTTTCTGCAAACACGCGATGCGCGGGCGACCAAAGCCAGCGCAGACTTCATCGCGATGCGCGAGCGTGTGCTGTCGCTAGTTCACGAAACCTCGTCGGGAGGCACACACTGATGTCGAACTCAAATACCGACGTGCTGATCGACCCGGCGCTCAGCCAGGATGCCACGGCGGTCGCGCCGACCCGGCGCATGTCGCGCAAGCGGGCGACTTCGTATGGCGCATTGGGCCAGGGCAGCACGTTTGCAATCAGTCTCGCGACCACTGCGGCGCTGCTCGCGTTATGGTGGATCAGCACACGCTTTGGCTGGATCAAACCGCTGTTCCTGCCCTCGCCGGCCGCGACCTTCGAGGCCTTGATCGGCGCAATCAAAGGCGACACGCAGGGCGGTACGCTCCTCGTGCAGCACATCACGATCAGCATGATTCGCGTTCTGGCCGCGTTCGCGCTGGCTGTCGTCACGGCGGTACCGGTCGGCATTGCCATGGGGACGTCACGCATTGCGCGCGGCATCTTTGATCCGATCATCGAGTTCTATCGTCCGCTGCCGCCGCTCGCCTATCTGCCGCTGATCGTGATCTGGCTCGGCATCGACGAAAGCGCAAAGATCACGTTGATTTATCTGGCCTGCTTTGCGCCGCTCGCGATGGCGTCCAAAGCAGGGGTACGCTCCGTCGCGATCGAACAGATCAATGCCGCGCGTTCGCTCGGCGCGACGCGCTGGCAAGTGATCCGGCTTGTCGTTCTGCCTGCCGCCATGCCCGAGATTCTGACCGGCATGCGCATCGCGATCGGCTTCGGTTGGACCACGCTGGTTGCCGCAGAAATGGTCGCGGCAACCGCCGGCCTCGGTCAGATGGTGCTGAGCGCGTCGAACTTTCTACGCACGGATGTCGTGATCATGGGGATTCTCGTGATCGGCGTGCTTGCGTACTGCTTTGACCTGATGATGCGTCAGATCGAGCGTGCATTGACGCCGTGGAAAGGGAAGATGTGACATACCACCCGGGGGATGTCGCTACGCCTTGTTGCTGCTTCAGGCCGCTGCGACTGCCGCACTCCATCCCCATGCCTCGCAGGCATGCCGGCAGGCCTAAAAAGTCATTTCAATCGCGTACGCCAGCGGCTAGATTCTCGCTTGAGGAGCTTACACACAGAGCGACTTCGGAGGTTTTCCTCTGTCACTTCGTCTCAGCAATCGGAGCAAGCAAATGTCGTCACCGCAAACCGCTAATGGCCGCTCGATCAAGATTCCCAGTCCAGATCATCCCATCACTATCGAAGCAACCGCCGCACGCGTGAGAGTGACCGTGGCCGGAAAGACGATCGCCGACTCGCGCCATGCGCTTACGTTGCATGAAGCGAAGTACAGCCCCGTCTACTACATTCCCCGTAGCGACGTGGACATGACGATGCTGGCGTCGACGGACCATTCGACCTATTGCCCATACAAGGGCGACTGCTCGTACTTCTCGATCATCCCTGGCGGTGAACGTTCGGTCAATGCAGTCTGGACGTATGAATCGCCGTTCCCGGCTGTGCAGCAGATCGAAGGGTATCTCGCGTTCTATCCGGATCGGGTCGACTCGATCGACCTTTCCAGCGCCGCCTGATCCTCATGATCCGCTTGACGACCACGCCGGCAGCCGTCCCGCAGCGAAAGCCAGCTTACTTCTGGATTGCGGCAGCAGTAAGCGTGCATACCTTGTGGACCAGCGCTGCGCCGGCGATGTTCTACCCGATATACGCAAGGCAGTTTGACCTGAGCGCCTCGACGGTGGCCGGCATATTTGCCGTCTACCCTGTTGTGGTGGTCGTCGCGTTGTTGCTTCTGGCAGACCTTCCCGAGTGGGTCGGCAGAAAACGTACGATGTTGATCGGACTCGCATGCTCGATCATCGGGGTCGCGCTGTTCGCGGTGGCCGACGGCCCCATGCAGCTTTTTGCGGGACGTATTTTCATGGGCGCGGGGGTCGGCCTGTCAGCCGGACCGGCATCGGCTGCGCTCGTGGAGTATTCCCCCGTCTCCCGTCGCCATATTGCCAGCGCTGCCAATACCGCCGCGCAAGCAGTTGGGCTCGCGCTCGCCACATTGATTGGCGGCGCGTTGATTCAATATGCTCCCCTGCCGCTACGTATGAATTACGTCACGTTGCTAGGCTTCCTGATTCTTCTCTTCGGCTATACGTTGTGGTTGCCGTCGGATGTGCCTGCAACGAAGCCGTCTGGATGGCGAATTCGTGTCGTCGGGGTGCCGAAACCGAGCCGACGTGTTTTCTGGTCGTCCGCGTTAGCTTGCGTGTCGGCCTTCATGTTGGGTTCGGTGTTTCTGTCGGCGGGTGCGCAGATCGCCCATGATCTTGTTCGCTCGAGCAATGCGCTCGTGAACGGCTCGATGATCTCGCTCTTTGCTGCGGTATGGGGCCTGGCAAGCATCGCACTTCGGCGCATGCCGTTCCGGCACACGGTGCTGGTTGGCGGCATCTGCGCTGTCGTGTCGACGATACTTCTCGTTCGCGCCGGAATGGACCATTCACTTTCGCTGTTTCTGCTCTCAACCGTCATTGGCGGGGCGAGCTATGGTCTGCTCTTCCTCGGCGGACTCGGAAATCTCAACTCAGGTACGCCGGACACCAGCCGCGGCCTCGCGCTTTCGTCCCTGTACTTCTGCTGCTATCTGATCCAGGCGCTCACTGCATTGGCTCTGGGACTCGCTATCACCCGCTTTGGCATTTACCATGCTCTTCAGCAGGTGTGTACGCTCATTGCGTTGCTCTCCGCTGTATCGGTCGGCGCTTTCTGGTGGCCGGCAATGCTCGATCGGGCGCCTGCCAACCAGAGCAATCAAAATGCTGTCAAGCACTGACTTCTGATTCCTTTCACATGCTCCAGATTGGCGAGGCTCATCGCGCAACGCAGTTTCAACGAAAGAAAGCCATATTGCCCGGCACTCTCCATCGCCTGAACCAGCACCTGCTCAGCCTCGATTAACCTCGGTCTCCTGCGGTCAGCCATCAGCACCTCCGCCTTTGCCCTTAAAAGCTCGGGTAGCGAGGATTTGTCGCCCGTGCGAAGCGCACGGCCTACCGCTTCCTCGATCACATCAGTGGCCTGCTCGATTTTTCCGTGCTTCGTCAACGCGTCGACGGTGGCCGTGACGAATGGAGTGAGCGATAGATAAAAGCGTTTTGAGCCAATGTTTTCCATCGCCGGATAGATCATCTGGGCAAACGCAGAGGTGTTTCCGGCACGCATGTCCAGAAGACCTTGCCACATCTGCGCACGTGCATGCCAAGTGGAGATGCTGTGGCGCCGGGTTTCGACAACGAGCGCGGCGACTGCGTCTTCGAGCGAACTATCGTCCCCGCAAACGAGTGCCAATGTGCAAACCGCTTCGCTCAACGCGTAACAGATGGAGACCGGATGATCGAGTTCGCGTGCCGAGACGAGTGATTGATGGGCCATGGCCCGCGCCTCGTCGGGGTTGCCCCCCAGCCAGAGCGCAAGAGCAAGAGACGCGTACGACAGCATCTTTTCGTCATAAAGGAAGCGCATTCGATGAGAGCGCGTCAGCGACGTTTGATCGATAGCCGCTATGCTTAACTCGTCTATCGCGTGATCGATATCACCCGCAAATAACAGCGACATTCCCGTCAGACGGTGCGCTGCAAGTTGATCGCAGGGCCACACGGATAACGAAGCGACCCGATGAAATCTCCCCGACAATGCAATCGCCTGCTCGAATTCTCCATTCAGGTAGTGGCACATCCAACGTCCCCACATGCCCAGGAGTTCGAAGTCCAGATTCCCGATATCGCCGGCTATGTTGACGGTCGACTGAAAGGCATCGCCAGTCTCAGTGCCAACCGTATGACATAGCAAACTCATTCCTCGAGCGGCGTAGAGCTTCATATGCCGCTCGTCGACCCTGGAATCCTGAGTTGACAACCAATCCAGTGACTCGTCCACCCGAGCCTGACACTCCTTGAGCAGCGCGAGATGCATAAGAAACGGAATGCTCGAAACCGTTAGCCGCACCGCTAGCGGCCTATCCCCATCGGAGCCAAAGGACCACATCATGGCCGCGCGAAGGTCATCCAGGTGCTGGACGTATACATTCCTCCAATCGACGTCTTCGCGGGAAGACGCGCGCTGCTCGGCCGGCTCGAATAGCTCGAGACAGTAGCGTGCGTGACGACCCGACCACTCGCGTAGCGTGCCGCCTTCCTGGAGTTTTTCCTTCGCGTAGGCGCGCGTCGACTCCAGAAGACGGTATCGTACGTTCCCTGCGCTCGAAGTGACCGACAGAAGCGATTTATCGACGAGCTCGATGATCGCAGCAATGACTGAGTCTGGCGGGATATCCGAACAGGTGACCATGCCTAGAGCGGACTCCATGGTGAACGTTCCGGCGAACATGCCCAGACGGTTCAAAACAGTCTGCTGAAGGCCGGATAAAAGGCCGTAACTCCAGTCGAGCGTAGCGCGCAAGGTCTGTTGTCTGGGTAGCGCGGTCCTCGCACCGTGCGTGAGTATCTGGAAGCGATTTTCCAGACGGTCCGCGACACCCTGCAGACCGAACACGGGCACACACGCCGCCGCGAGTTCAAGCGCCAAAGGGATGCCATCCAGGTGCCGGCATATGCGAGATTCCAAACGCAATGCAGCGACCGGATCCCAACTCAGGCGAGCATCGGTACCGGCACGCTCCTCGAACAACCGCACAGCACCGAATTCCCGTGCATCGCCGCGGTCCTCCTCGGGCGGCACCTCAAGGGAAGGCACACGGTAGACCACCTCTCCCGGTACACGCAAGGGCTCACGGCTCGTGGCCAGAACAATAGCGCGCGGCGCGACGCGCAGGAGTCTTTCAGCCATTCTCGCGCTTGCATCAATCAGATGCTCGCAGTTGTCGAGCACCAGTAGCAGTCGTCTCGATAGCAGCGTCGGCGCCAGTCGATCGAGACTCGGTGTGCCGTCGCCCGGGGGATAACCCAGCGCAACGGCAATGGTGGTCGGCAGATAGTCGGGCGAGGTCGTTGCCGCGAGTTCGGCTATGTAGACGCCGTCGTCGAAACTCGATATCGATTGACGCGCCGCCTCCAGCGCGAGCCGGGTTTTACCGACGCCGCCCGATCCGACGAGCGTGATCAAGCGGTGGCGGGTCAACAGTCCGCGCACCTCTTCGACGGCAACTTCACGACCGATAAGCGGGCATATGTCAGCGGGAATCGTGACGCCAGGAAAGGCCGGCGCCTCGGTTTGCGCGCTTGCCAGGCCGTCCAGCTTCGCTCCTTTTCCAGCCAGTTCCCCCGTGAATTGATATCCCCGACCGGTCACGGTCCGGATCGCGGAACGGTCTTCTCCGAGAGCACGCCTGAGAGCGGAAATCTGGCCTTCTACCGTGTTGTCCTCTACGACGCGATTGTTCCAGACGCTCGCAATGATGTTGTCCTTGCTTAACACCGATCCCCTGGACTGCACGAGGAACAGGAGGAGATCGAACGCCCGGTCACCCACCTCGATCTTGACGCCTTTGTGCAGGAGCTCTCTCCTGCGCGGTACGACAATCGTGGTACCGAAGGCGAAGTCATCGTGAGGGAAAGCAGACGCGTCCATTACAGGCTCCTCGCAAAAAACAGAAGTAGTTTGAATTATGTGATGCGCGTTACGACGTGGTGACGCTTGCTGATAGCAAAAGAGATTCGCCGTCTCCCTGGATTTCACCTGACCTATCGGTCCTGCGAGCCCTCAAAACAGCGCAAACCCTGTCCGGATATTTTTATATTTCACTTTGTAAGGCGCTCCAGCGCCGCCATGGCACAGGTCGCAGCCCGGATCAGCACTCTTCAGCTTTCGTACAGAACTGCTCGCGCACGGCGGTTTAGATTGGTTGCAGCCACTCACTGTGGCAACGGCCACCGCCAGCCGTCGAAGCTTCGTTTGCTTCTTCAGTGACCGCAGTGTCTGCGTTCATCCCGATCTGGAATGAGCCCTATCCCGATTCAGGTCTATTTCGACCGTCTGGGAATAGCTAATGTATATCCGACGGCGAAAGACGACTGGCAACCCTTCAACTGCCTGTAGAGGAACATCATGGATCATCTGTTCACCCCGATCAAGCTTGGCGCCTACACCCTGTCTCACCGGGTCGTCCTCGCACCGATGACTCGCCTGCGGACCATCCAGCCCGGCGACATTCCCAGCCCGATGATGGCTGATTTCTATGGCCAGCGAGCGTCGAAAGACGGTCTCGTACTCATCGAGGGCGTTAGTACTTCCATCGTTGCCAGGTCGTACCTGGGCGCCGCGAGCTGGTTCGACGACAGCCAGAACGCCGGTTGGGAAGCGATCGCCCGGGCCGTTCATGCAAAAGGTGGCCGGGTCTTCATGCAGTTGATCCACGGTGGACGGCAAAGCCATGTCGAAATGACCGGCGGCGTCCCCCCGGTTGCTCCGTCGCTGGTGCCTTTCGAAGGCGTCGCATTGACGAAGGACGGCTTCGTTCCCGTGTCGCCCCATCGAGCACTGGACATAACCGAGATCCCTGCGATCGTGGAAGAGTTCCGCGTCGCCGCACAGCGCGCGCTGGACGCAGGTTTCGACGGCGTAGAACTGCATGGGGCAAACGGCTACCTCGTCGATCAATTCATCCAGGACGGAACGAACAAGCGTACCGATGCTTATGGTGGCCCGGTAGAAAACCGTGTGCGCTTTCTACGCGAATGCGTTGAAGCACTCATTTCCGTGTGGGGCCCGGATCGAGTAGGCGTACGTATCTCGCCCTCTGGCGAATGGGGCGGCATTTCGGATAGTGATCCCGAAGCTACTTTTAGCCATGTTGCAAAGGTTCTTAACGATTACGGCATTGCATACATGCACGTCATCGACCCCCGGATCAAAGGCGACGAAACGCTTCATGAAGGACATGCTCCGGTCGCGGCGAAGTCGCTGCGCTCGTTTTTCAAACATCCCATCATCGCTGCGGGCGGGTTCGACGGTACCAGTGCGGAAGCCCTGGTGGCCTCAGGAGACGCCGACCTCGTTGCGTTCGGCAGGCACTTCACCTCCAATCCGGATTTGCCATATCGCCTGAAGCACAGGCTCCCCCTGACACCGTATGTCAGAGCGGCATTTTGGGGCGGCACTGAAAAGCATTACAGCGATTTTCCCACCTACGACGGAGTCAGCGCGGCCTGAATGGGCGCCCTCTGTTTAATTCCCTCTTCGGAGACATTGATCATGACACGCAGTATTTTCTTTTCCAAAGCCGGCAGCCCCGACGTCCTCGAGTTCGTGGACACCGCCTTGCGGCCTCCCGCAGCCAACGAAGTCACCATCAGGGTCAAAGCGATCGGGATTAACCGTGCAGAATCCATGTGGCGAACCGATATTTATATCGAGCCCGTGACCTTCCCCGCCGGCCTCGGTTACGAAGCCGCGGGAATCGTTGAGGCAATCGGTGCGGAAGTGTCGGATATCGCGGTGGGCGATGCCGTCAGTGTGATTCCGTCGTTCTCCCAAAACCAGTATCACACCTATGGCGAAGAAATCGTCATGCCGGCATACGCCGTGGTGAAACATCCCGCATCGTTGACGTTCGAAGAAGCATCGTCGATATGGATGATGTTCATTACCGCCTACGGCGCTTTGATCGAAGATGCAAAAGTCGGCAAGGGCGACTTTGTCGTCATCCCCGCCGCGTCCAGCAGCGTTGGCCTCGCAGCCATCCAGATCGCCAATTACGCTGGCGCAACGACGATCGCACTGACGAGAACGTCGTCGAAACGGGCGCAGCTTCTCGAAGCCGGCGCGACGCATGTGATCGCGACTCAGGAAGTTGATTTCGTTGCCGAAGTGATGCGAATCACGGATAACAAAGGCGCCAACGTCGTATTCGACCCGGTCGGCGGCCCGGATTTCGCCAAGCTCATTTCGACTCTGGCCTTCCAGGGTATTGCATACATCTACGGAGCGCTTGCCGAAGAGGATACCGTCATTCCCGTGCTCACGATGATCGCGAAGATGCCGACCATCAAAGGGCACAATATCTGGCTAACCACCGGCGACGAGACTCGTCGCAAAGCAGCGGTCGAGTATGTCAGCAAGGGAATCGCCAGCGGACATCTGCGGCCTGTGATCGACAAGACCTTCGAGTTTTCCCAAATGATCGACGTTCACCGTTACCTGGAAAACAACGGCCAGTTCGGCAAGATCGTGGTGAAGGTCTGATCGATGGTTGCTGATATTCGCTGTTGTTAAGGCTCTCTCTTTCCAATAGAGATCATTGATTGTCTTGCAGGGTCGTCGTGGCTGGCGACCTGACTTTACAGGTAGCCGCGACTGGCTATTCTCCCTATCCGGCTGGGACTAATCGTCGGTACTCGGAACCCATCATGCCTTTATCCCTTCTTGCCCTCACGATCGGGGCGTTTGCAATTGGCACCACCGAATTTGTGGTCGTTGGCCTTATTCCGACCATCGCTAACGATCTTTCCGTGACACTCGCATCCTCCGGTCTGCTCGTGAGTTTCTACGCACTGGGCGTGGCCATCGGTGCGCCCGTGCTGACGGCATTGACGGGACGGGTACCGCGCAAGGCGCTATTAGTCTCGTTGATGGGACTCTTCACCCTCGCCAATCTGATGGCCTGGCAAGCGCCTAACTATGAAACGCTGGTAGTCGCGCGCATCCTGAGCGGTTTCGCGCATGGAGTCTTCTTCTCCGTTGGATCGGTGATCGCCGCGAGCCTTGTTCCAAAAGATAAGGCGGCCGGTGCGATTGCGACGATGTTCAGCGGACTAACCGTTGCCTTTGTAACGGGCGTCCCACTCGGCACGCTGGTTGGTCAGCATTTTGGTTGGCGAGCGACATTTCTGGTCGTGGCGCTCTTCGGGCTGATCGCCATGGTGGGCGCGCTGGTGTTCGTGTCCCGCGATATCGCCCATGCGCCACCGTCTTCATTGCGCCGCCAGGCACAGCTCTTTAGCGAACCGCGACTACTCCTCGTGTTCGCCATCACGGCCATTGGATACGGCGGCTCGCTAATCGCTTTCACCTACCTGGCACCAATCCTCGAACAGGTGTCCGGTTTCTCTCCACCGGTGGTGGGCGCCGTTCTTCTGATTTACGGCGTGTCTGTTGCCGTCGGCAATTTCTTCGGCGGACGGCTGGCTGATAACCGTGGTTCGATCGTGGCTTTAAAAGCGATTTTTGGTGTCCTCGCGATCGTTCTCTTTCTGCTGGACTTCACTGCCGCGCACAAACTGCCCGTTCTTCTGACCGTCCTCGTATGGGGTAGCGTCGCGTTTGGAAACGTGCCCGCGCTCCAGGTGTATGTCGTCAAACAGGCGGAGCGCTTCGCTCCGCATTCCGTGAACGTCGCGTCCGGGATGAATATCGCCGCGTTCAATCTTGGCGTCGCCGGCGGCGCGTCGGTTGGTGGCCTGATCGTCACGCACATCGGGCTGATGAACACGCCATGGATCGCCGGACTTTTCACGATTGTCGCTTTGCTGCTCACCACGCTCAGCGGAAGGATGGATAGTGAAAGCTCACCCTCGCCCTGCATGAAGTCAGAGACCGTTTGATGCGGCGCCTGGCATCTGCGACCCGGAAATGCAGGCTTCCGCGAACGCAGCGAATTGACGCGCCTTGCTGCTGGCAAGCCGTCCCGTCGGGTAGACCGCTGACAGCATGATGGTTGGCAAGAGCCAATCGTCCATTACCGAAATCACCTCGCCCGACTTCAGTTCAGGCGTGAAGGCCCATTCCGAAGCTACCGCTAGCCCCAGATTTGAAAGTACCGCCGCGCGTACCCCCTCGGTCGCAGTGATCTTCACCCTGCCCTGCAGCTTGACCGAGAGTTCGGCCGTGGACTTCCTGAACGTCCAGTCCTCACCTCCACCATCCCTCGTGTAAATCACCGCATGATGTGCCAGCAGATCGGCTGGCGCCTCGGGATATCCGTGACGTTCAAAGTATTCGCGCGTGCCAATGACACGACGGCGTGCTTCCCCGATCCTGCGTGCGGTCATGTTCGAATCGGCGAGTACGCCCATTCGCAAGGCCAGATCGACACCCTCGTCGACCAGATCGATGTTTCTATCGTCGAGCACCATCTCGACATTGAGATTCGGGTGCTGTTCGAGAAATTCCGACAGCCGGGGGACGATATGCAATCGTGCGAAACATACCGCCGCTGAAACGCGTAGCTTTCCCGAAAGCGCGGACAAAGTCCCTCTGGCGGCAACAACCGCTTCGTCCGCCTCTTCAATCGCGCGGCGGGCCCGTTGATAAAAGCTCGATCCGGCTTCCGTAGGCGTAAGCGCGCGAGTGGAGCGAAGCAGGAGCCGCACACCCAACCACTCCTCAAGCTGCGCTACCGATTTTGAAACTGCCGGCTGACCGATATCCAGATGTCGTGCTGCGGCAGAGAACGATCCAGTGTCAACTACGCGGATGAAAATCTCCATCGCCGCCAAACGGTCCATAACAATTCTCCGATGGAATAGGTGTTGTCCGATTTTGCACCTTTTGCGAAACGGCGTGAATATTTATCCAACCGGTCGCTTCGTCCATGGTCGAAATGTCACCGTCGACGGTGATATGACATCGAGGCAAATCTCTCCGCATCGAAAGACCTTCACGCGTCATCGGCATTCAGGCAGAAGATCGCGAATTCTTCACCTTCACTCAGCCAACGTTTCTCCACAGCCCAGCCTGACAGCATCGCCAATGCCGAAAACGAGTCGACGGTATATTTGTGAGAACTTTCCGTGTGGATGCTCTCTCCGACCTGAAAAATATAGCTGCGATCAGCCACGTCAACCGTTTGACTTTTTGTGCTGACAAGATGCATCTCTATGCGACTGAGTTCGCTATTCCAGACTGAGGTGTGTTCGAACGAGTCGAGATCGAAGTTTCCGTCCAGTTCGCGATTGATCCGCGTCAGCAGGTTTTTATTAAAGCTGGCCGTGACGCCTGTCGAATCATCATAGGCAGCCAGTAGCGTGTCTAGCGGCTTGACCATGTCTACACCGATGATGAAGCGCGAACCTCGTCCGAGCATTGCCTTCGCGGACGACATGAGGCGGATCGCATCATCCCGGCTGAAATTGCCGATCGTCGATCCCGGAAAAAAGCCGACCCGCGGGCCCTTCGGGAAATCAAAAGGTGTCTCTACCATCGTGACGAAGTCTCCCTCGACCGGCATCACCCGTAGCGATGGATAATCGTTCGCGATTCGTGCTGCTGCCGCAGCGAGCGCCGCGCTGCTGATATCGATTGGAACGTAGGTCCGTATGCGCGTCGCCGCATCGAGAAGAAATTTTGTTTTCTCACTGGCGCCGCTGCCAAACTCGACAAGAATCGAACTCGGCTTGATTAAGGCTGCTATGTCAGGCGCGATTCTCTCGAGAAGCTTTTTCTCCACCCGTGTCACGTAATATTCGGGGGTCTGACAGATTGCCTCGAATAACTCCGATCCCATTTCGTCATAGAAGTACATCGGCGGCGTGGTCTTCTGCGTGGCTGACAAGCCCGACGTAATCGCGTGTGCAAATTCTCCGTTTCCGCGATCGTCTTTGACGACCGGCCTGGCGTCCCGGGCAAGCCTGAGGCCGGCGAACATCCACCGCTGCGACGGGTAGTAGAAGTTCCGATAAGTCGGCCGGGCGTGGCCTGGCGCTGAAATTTGCGCCCCACCTCGTAGAACCATCTGTCCTACCATGAATTTGCCGTTGTATTCGCCAATGGCTCCGGCCGAAACCCTGAAGCCAGGATACGCGGAATACGCTGACTGCGTCCATTGCCAGACAGCAGCATCAGCAAGAGAAAGAATGCCTGCAAGACACGCGACTTCCCATTCTGCTTCGCTCGGGAGTCGCGCTCCTGCCCACGTCGCAAACGCGGCGGCCTCGTAGTAGCTTATGTGGCGCACGGGCTCATCGCGATGCACAGCCCTCATCCCGCCAGGCGTCATGGAACGCCATCCGCTTGCGCCCTCCGCCATCTCCCAGTACGCAGGCGCCTGCCACGACTCCGCCTGCACGACCGCCCAACCTTCGGAAAGCCACAGTTCCGGCCTGGAATACCCGCCATCGTTCATGAAGTCGATCCATTGGCCGTTGCTGACCAGGGTGTCGCAGATCTCGAACGGCTCGATCCAGACCTTGTGGCGCGGTTTCTCGTTATCAAACGCGAAACCCTCGCCGTGTGCGCCAATCTCCCGCAGGCCGCCGCTGTGCCGACGGAACACGCCCTCGATGCTGCCGGGCCGAGCCGGCCAGTCGGCGTCGAAGACTGGCTTTAAGGGCGATTGCGCAAAGAGATGCAGCAGATCCATCTGGAGAAGCTCCTGATGCTGTTCCTCGTGAGCCAGGCCGAGCCGTACAAGCGCTTCGACGTCTGGCCGGTCAGCGTCCGCAAGGAGCCATTCCATGTGCCTGTCGACATGCGAACGATAGGCCGAGATGGCGCCGGTTGACGGTCGAGTCAATAAGCCTCTCCGATGACGAGGTTGCCGTTTGCCGATGGCGTCATAGTAGGAGTTGAAGAGAAATGCGTACCCTTCGTCGAACACCTGGTAGCCGCGAAAATACGGCATCAGCAGGAACGTCTCGAAGAACCAGGACGTATGCGCCAAATGCCAGTTGACGGGACTGGCGTCGGGCATAGACTGGACTGCGCGATCCTCCGGGGAGAGCGCGGCGACCAGTGCATCGGTAGCCAGGCGAACTCGGCGGAACGCGGCGGCCAGATCCTCAGACGCGCCTTCTCTTACTGCACCGGGACTATCCTGGGTTCGGGTAACGGCGAATGTCGCTGAATGCTCTAGGTAGCTCATAAACTTTTTCCGAATGTATGTCCGTGGTTTTCCAGGTCCGCAATGCAGAGCTCTCAGCTCCAATGCATCTCGACCATCTTCCAGAACGATGCCGGCCGCTGTCATGCGGCAAACCTGACGAAAACTGAAATCTGCTGATTTGCACGTCTCACGCCTTCGGAGCTTGGCGTACAGGATGAATTGAAGATTCCGATAGAGCGGAACCTAATTCACATGCAGCCTGGTGGGGGACAGCGAAACGAGACTGCTGCGTGAGGGCAAGCAGTCGGCGGCTGCGTGGCCGCGCGGAGAAATCTCATTAGGCAAACCAAAAGTCGTTTGATCATGATGTGTTTCAGAACCTGGTCGAGAGCCATCGGCGAGCATCTGACTGCCTGGGATATGCCGGGTCATCAACAGTAGGGACTGGCTGAGTCCAATGCAAAGACCTTCGAAGCATTGCGTCATGCCTTTGCGGTATGCCCCAAGCGGATTGCAGGCTGGTATGTCTCAGCGCTTCAGCTTTTCGCAGCAAAGAGCAGCATCCCAAAGGTGAAGTGAATCCTGGATTGACTACTCTGCACTTGAGCGCGGTCACGCATCCAGCATCCACCCACGTCGCAGCCCTTCGCCATGAAACCCGATACTGCTGAATTCACCGAAGATCTTCTCGATCCCGATTCCGATCTTCCGGCCATCCAGGTTGGCACTTCGCACCTGCGGCGCGGCCCTGACACCGTGATAGTCGACGAGGCCGGCCAGCGCAACCCACTGTCTGTACAGTCCAGCCGAAAGCAAAGAAAGATTTCGACCGCATGGCAGACCATACTCGCGGATTTAACCGGGCAGCAGGCGGCCACACCTGGCGAGCCTCACCGAAACCTCGCGCTCCCATCCCGATCATCGTCACAAGGTTTCTGGTGCCTTTTGCGTCCGAGCGTCGTGTTTTCCTGTATCGAACGCCAAGGCAACGGTGCTTTGCTCGTGAGTTGGCACGATGCAACCGCAGGGCATTGTTCGGATCAGAGATGGACGCGACGTTTGGCGCGAATACGTGGGACCTGTGCTCTTACTGGGAAATACATCGCGCAAGGGATGCCGATCTTCAAGCCGACATCCCGTAACGCGCTGAACGCGGGGGCCATGTTTCTGGAAGCGTCGATCGACGAATACTTCTCGCAGCACGCGCTTCCGGATGACGCTCAAGTCCATGATCCCGACAAGTGCGTGACGTACACCGGAACCGGTGGATAATGCACCGATCTCATCCGCGCCGAGGCGGCCCTCCGACACGACCGGTCGATCTACGTATCGATCGATCATCGGCCCTGCCCTGGCGCTGAACCTGAAGCCCGTGCAACGCTGTCAGCAATGAGCCGCTATTCATGCCATTCCGATAGTCCACGTCGCTCTGCGTGAAGACAACCGTACCGCTCTGATCAATGAGATATGTCGCAGGAATTGGAACCGGAAACGTGCCTGTCGCGCGCCCCTTTGGCATGGGAGGCGTGTAGCCGAGTCGCAGGTATGTCGCCTGGAGTTCAGGGGGCAGTTCGAAGGTCAGGCCAAAATCGCGCATGAGCTTCAACTCCGGATCCATCAACCGCGGCACCGAGAAGATATCTGCCGACATGCCGCTCTCGGACAGCGGCAGGACGACCGCCCCTAATGCACCATCCGTTATCAAGCGGGCGAATGCATCCGAGATGTCGCGTAGCGAATCGTTTGTATAGCTGCACCATAGCCCACGCGTAAACCACAGGACGAGCGGCCCGCGATGCAGCAGACGGTCAACCGGCACAAGCCCGCCGTCCGTGTCCGGCAGGGAGAAGGCCGGCACATGATCGCCCGCACGCAACGCGTTACCCGACGCTGCAAACGCCGCCGCTACAGTCCTGGCGGCAATCGAATCGCCTGCGCTGTTATCAAACTGTTCCATGGCTGCCACCTCCCGTTCAGCAGACCCGCAGCACCGCGCCACGCGTCTGCTTATCTGTTTCAGACCGCTTCGACGTCGACAGCCACGTTGCTTTCGTCTTCTGCGACGGGGCGCTCGTAGGCCGGGAAATCGGAGTAATTTTTCTCATCGCCACCCCAGAAGGCTGCGCGCACGTACGGAGTCAACGGCAGGTTGTCTTTCAGGCGAACAGGCAAATCCGGATTGGAGGAAAAGTGCCGACCAAACGCAACCAGATCGGCAACACCGGACTCCACCACTTCCAGTGCGCTATCACGCTCAAAGCCTCCCGCCGCGATGATCGGGCCAGAGAAATGCGGCCGCAGATAGTTAGCGGCAACGGTCGGATGTCCGTGGTGCAAAGTGTCGTCGCCTTTGATACGCGGTTCGATCACATGCAGATACGCGATCTCATAGGAGTCCAGCACCCGCGCGACATGACTGAAAGTCGCTTCCGGATTGCTGTCGGAGATGCCACCCCACTCGCCCGAGGGAGAGATGCGCACGCCGACCCGGTCCGCCCCATAGACAGAGATCAACGCTTCGAGCGATTCCCGCATAAACCGCACGCGGTTGTCGACGGGGCCGCCATATTCATCCGTGCGCTGGTTGGTGCCGTCCTGAATGAACTGGTCGACCAGGTAGCCGTTGGCTGCGTGCAGCTCGACTCCGTCGAAGCCCGCCTTTTTCGCGCGCTCGGCCGCGACGCGGAAGTCTTCCACGATGCCCTTGATTTCGTCGCGTCCGAGCGCACGGTGCGGTGACACCGGAACAAAACCGTCCTTCGTGAGTGCGACGCCGTCGAAGGGTACCTCGGAGGGAGCCACCGGCAAACGGCCACCCGTTACATCGACGTGACTCTGGCGCCCGCCATGGATGAGTTGCAGGAACGCTATGCCACCCTTCGCATGGATGGCGTCTGCAATGGCTTTCCAACCTTCATGTTGACCGTCGTGAAAAATGCTTGCCGCGCCCAGATAGGAGCGAGCATGTTCCGAAATGCTCGCCGCCTCGATGATCTCCAGTCCGCCTTCAGAGGCTCGCTGTCCATAGAAGTCCGCCATCATCGGGCTGGGAATATCGCCGGGTTGAATCGTGCGAAGGCGTGTCATCGGTGAAAGTACAACGCGGTGCTTCAAGGAAAAAGCGCCGACTTTTACAGTGTTGAAGAGCTTGGCCATGATTGATCCTTCAAGTTGGAATAGACGCCGGGAACTCCGGACTGACGCATTGCGTTGAGTCGAAATGTAGCGGGGGCATGGCTCGCCCGATAGAGTCGAAAAGGCATGTGGCTTATTCCAGAACGGAAAGAATCAAGACGGGACCGCGGGAACAATCGCTATCGTCGATGGCAAACGGGAATTTCACTCGAAGTGCCTTGCGGGGTTCTCCTCCAGCCCAACAGGCTTCGCGCCGTCAGGACAAACGATCTTGCCGGAAGGTGCACCGAGCAGCCGTGTTTCCTCGCGGCGGCAGGCGAGATGACGTGAAGTCGATTTATGCCGACTTCGAATGGCGCTCATTCTCTTTCCTGCCTATGTTCGTCGACACCCGCCGCGTAGATTCGTCTCCATCGCGGCGCAGTGGTCACCTTAAGCGCTCGCCTTTTCCAACTGCGGAGCTTCTTATGTCATCTCCTGACGTCATCGACAGGCATCACGACGCCACAGCGTACGTTCCAGCCGATTCCTTACCCGTCGCCGGCCTGTTGGCCCTCGCAATGACGGGGTTCGTTGCCATCCTCACCGAGACCCTGCCTGCCGGACTACTGCCCGGGATCAGTCACGGTCTGTCCGTGTCCGAATCGTGGGCCGGTCAGCTCGTTACCCTTTACGCGCTGGGTTCGGTCGCGGCAGCCATACCGATGACGGTTGCCACGAGAACCTGGCCGCGTCGCACCGTCCTGCTTCTCGCGATCTCGGGTTTTCTCGTGTTCAACACGATGACTGCGGTCTCTTCGATTTACTGGCTGACACTATTCGCACGCTTCATGGCCGGGGTCGCCGCCGGCGTAACCTGGGGAACCGTGCCTGGCTACGCGCGCCGAATGGTGGCGCCGCATCTGCAGGGCCGCGCAATGGCCCTCGCCCTGGTCGGCACGCCGATCGCTCTCGCCATTGGCGTGCCGGCCGGTACGTGGCTCGGAGATCTGGTGGGCTGGCGCATCGCGTTTGGAGTGATGTCCGCGTTCACGGCCGTGTTAATCGTTTGGGTTCTCAGAACAGCGCCCAGATTACCTGGGCAAACAGTCGGAGCGCAACCCAGGTTGCTCGACGTCTTCATGCTTCCCGGAGTGCGTCCAGTCCTCTCGGTGATTCTCGCGTGGATGCTTGCGCACAACATTCTTTATACGTACATCGCCCCTTTCCTCGCACCCGCACATCTGACAACCCGCGTGGATGCGGTCCTTCTCGTGTTCGGCGGCTTCGCGATTGCCGGCATCTGGATTACCGGCGCGTTCATCGACCGTCGTCTCAGGACTCTGGTGCTGGCGAGCCTCGCGGCGTTCGCGCTGGCCTCCGCGGCGATGGGGCTGGATGGCCAATCGCCGACCGTGCTGTACATCGCCGTGGGCGTATGGGGACTGACGTTTGGAGGAGCGGCCACACTTCTGCAGACTGCCTCAGCGGATGCGGCAGGAGAAAGCGCCGCCGACACCGCTCAATCGATGATCGTAACGGTCTGGAACGGAGCGATCGCCGGTGGAGGGTTGATCGGCGGGATCATGCTTGAAACTACAGGTGTAGGTGCAATGGCATGGACGCTTCTCGCCTTGCTACTTCCGGCTCTTGGCATTGCCTGGATGTCGTGCGCTCATGCATTCAGGCCAGGCCAGCGCGTCTCACCCTGATAGTTGACGCGCGCGGCCAGGCCGTTCGCGTGGTTGAGCCGCGGGAAGCGCATCTTCTCGCGGCAGTAACAGAACCGCGCAGACGATCTCAGTTTGCGGGCAAGATGTTGCAGCCCCGCTCGGCTAGAGTGATCTGACCGCATCTCTGGCAGGTTACGGTTCTGCCGGGTGTCCGCTGGAGAACACCTGCGGAGTCAAGGCGAGCGACGTCATGGTGTCCTTTTCCCTGAACGGTGACGCGGACTGGAGCTTTGGGCTGGGACGGGCCCAGTTCGTCACCGGCGAGCTGTGATGTCCTTCTCAGCCGCCTGCAAAGAATGACCTGATCCACCCTCTGGAGATCAATGTGAAAACAACGGCCGCAGAAAATAAAACGCTTCTTCTGGAAGCCTTCGACACTCTTTTCAACCAGCGGGACTATGCCGCAGCATCCCGATACTGGTCCGAGACTTACATTCAGCACAGTGCCCACATCGCACCTGGACGGGACGGCCTCTTCGATCTGATCCGCACGCTTCCCGATACCTTGCGATATGAGAACCAGCTTGTCGTGGCGGAAGGCGATTTCGTCATCGCACATGGACGATTCTCCGGCAACGGACGTCCCGCCGCATGGATTGCCGCCGACATCGTGCGCTTCGAAAACGGCAAGCTCGCGGAGCACTGGGATGTGCTCCAGGACGAAGCGACTGCCGCGCAGTCAGCTAGCGGTCTCGCTATGTTCGGTGACACGTTTCCGTCGTAAGCGGGCCGCGCGAACTAGAGTAGTTAAAGATGTCTGCGGCTGGCATGACGGCGACCAGGCACAGCCCGACATAGCGCAGCAATACGCTCAAATTGCATTGCTGGCCGTGGCCTCTTCCGGGTGCGCGATGTCATCGATGTCATCAGCGGGCGATAGAGTTCCTTGCTGATGATGGCGCTGGATGAGCAACCCTATCGATTCGGCGAACTTCGCCGGTTGGTGCCCGACATTTCGCAGCGAATGCTCACGCAGACACTTCATGAGCTGCAGCGCGACGGCTACGTGCATCGCGAGGTCTTTCCGACGAAGCCACCTGGCGTTGAATACAGCTTGACCGAGCTAGGTCGTTCGATGTTCAAGGCGCTGAACGTCTTGATTCAATGGGCCGACGAGAATCACGCTTCGGTCACAGCGGCTCGCCTGGTGTTTGATAGCGTCAAGGAATCTGCGTGAGAAACGTGGTGCCTCGTCCTCACTGGGCCGCCCGTCACGACGACGCAGAGCCTCGATGCGCAAGTGAGTCAGCCGCGTCATATGTCGACCACGTTTCGTTTCAGCGTGGCTCTAGCGAAGCGACAACATTTGCGAAGACATGTATTGCAACATCTTGTTGGCACCAATGGACAGTTTGCGGCCCGTGCGGGTAATCAGGTGCGCTTCCGCATTTTCCAGAATCGGATGCGCTATTGGGATGGCAAACAGTTCGCCTTCTTCCAGCTCGCTGCTGACAACAAAAGTCGGCAAAAACGTTACGCCCAATTGGAGCCTCACGAACTGCCTCAGTATGTAGAAAGAATTCGTGGTCAGAATCGGATCGAGTTTGACTTTCTCGGTTTGCTCGACAAGCTGAAGTATCTGCCGCAGACCGAACGTCGGATGATTGAGCGCCAGCGGATAAGGCAGAAAGTCGGCAAACCTGAATGGGCCTTTTTTTCCAAGCAAAGGAAAATCCGGTCCCACGATTGCATGGATCGCCTGCTTGCTGACCGTGCGCGAAACGATCTTGGCATCGGGCGGCGGATTCAGAATCAGACCGATTTCCGCCTCGTCTTCAATCACCCTGCGCATGACCTCGTTGGTGCCGCCTACATCGAGAATGACTGAAATATCGCGGTAGTCGGAGCCAAACTGCGTTAGCGGTCCTGCCATCAGGTCGGACACGAATCCCTCGCCCAATGCCACGCGAACGGTTCCCCTGCGCAGTCCGCGGAGTTCCTCCAGCAGCGACAGCAGGTCGTCCCGATGAGAGCGCTGCTCGCGAAAGTATTCGAGCATGAGCGTTCCTGCCTCGGTCGGTTTTACGCCTCGGGTATGACGCTCGATCAACGGAAGTCCAACCTCTTCTTCCAGCAATGCAACTTGCCGGCTGATCGCTGAGGGGGCGAGATTCAGCGCGTCGGCTGCGGCTCGCATCGTGCCATGACGAACGCACTCGAACAGGTAGGGAATGCGTCCTTCGTTGAACTTGTCGTGCATGGCTTGACTCTCCGTGTTCTAACTATTAGAACAGATTCGCTGAATCGATGATATTGATTGTCCATTTTTGAGCCCGCACTATCGACCGCACTTTTTACTGATGTGATCCTTGTGCGCAAAAACAGGAGACTCGATGGACAGCTATCAAACGGTGAGCCGCAGCGACGGAAGACACTTTGCAAGGCTATATTTGCTGGCGGCCATGATCGTCGTCATTGCCGAGTTGATCGGTTCGTTTGCCTTCAACGTCGGCCCAGGCAAAGTCGTATTGCTGCCGATGATCTGGGCACTGCTGGTCGGCGCCGCGCTGGGCCTCGCACAGAACCGCGTGCCCGGCTTCCTGAGCGTCGACACCGGCATGCAATTCGACGCAGCAAGAATCCTTCAGCCCGCGCTGCTTTTGTTCATAGCCAAACTCGGTCTGATGGTCGGCTCGTCGCTGCCCGCGCTCGCTGCGGCAGGCTGGGCGCTGGCATTCCAGGAGTTTGGCCATTTTGTCGGCACGATCCTGATCGGCTTGCCTCTGGCGTTGCTGTTGGGCATCAAACGCGAGGCTATCGGCGCAACGTTTTCTGTCGGCCGTGAACCGAGCCTCGCCATCATCGGCGAACGGTATGGCATGGATTCCCCCGAAGGACGCGGCGTGCTGGCGGAGTACCTGACCGGCACGGTGTTCGGCGCTGTATTCATCGCGATTCTCGCGGGCTTCGTGGCCAGCCTGCACATCTTCAACCCGCTCGCGCTGGCGATGGGATCGGGTGTCGGTTCAGGCAGCATGATGGCTGCCGCCGCCGGCGCAGTCGCGGCGCAACAGACGCCCGCCATCGCGAAGCAGGTGATGACATTTGCCGCCGCCAGCAATCTCATTACGACCACGATCGGCACTTACTTCACGCTATTCATTTCGCTGCCGATGGCGGTGTGGGGCTATCGCGTGCTCGAACCGATCCTCGGGAGAAAAGCCGGCACGTCGGTGCCGCGCGAAGAAAGGAAAGTGGAGCGTGTCGCCGAGCAGCACGCTGAGTTAGGCACGAGCGAAATCGTCTGCGCATGGGTATTGTCCGGCGGTCTGGCGCTAATCGCCGATTGGGTCGCTCGCGGCAGTAATCCGCTCGACTCGATCCCTGGGCTCGCGATCATGCTGGTCGCCGTCGTGGTCGGTGTGCTGTTGAATCAGGTCACGGGGAGGAAAATCCCTGCAGTCTGCCTGGTGTCGCTGATCGCCATGGCATTGACGTCTCCACTATGCCCTTTCGCGCAGCAAATCGCGCTACTGACTGGAAAGGTCAATTTCCTCGCGTTTCTCACTCCCATGCTGACATTCTCGGGCCTCTCTATCGCCAAGGATATCCCCGCCTTTCGCCGCCTTGGATGGAGAATCGTCGTTGTCTCATTTGCCGCGAATGCCGGAACATTTCTCGGTGCAACAGCCGTTGCTCAGCTTCTCAACCACTAGCCTTTCTGCTTGCACCTCATTCAGCACTGCACAACCCGCATTACGACTTCAACGACACCGCCCTTGAAATTGGCGCTCGATACGGGATCGAGCTAATTCGCAACGTGATGGGCATTGAACAGAGCTGAGGCGAAACTAAATAAAAGACCGCTGTCCGTGAGGGCAGCGGTCTTAACTTGCGACAGAAGTCAATGCGGGATTCGAAGTCCAGATCCCTGGACCTCGTGAAGCTTACTCGCTACGACACACACTAAGCGCTCAAATGCGCCCGCCTGTCATCCTGAAACGGTTATTGGCCGACAGGCGACATTACACTCGGGGTTGCCAGCGTGTTGTGACTGCCGGGAATATTGGTGAGTGGCGTCGCGCTGTTGCTCGTGCTATTCGGCAGACCCGCGTTCTGCGCTCCCGCGCTTATACCGCTCTCCGAACTGGTGGCGCCAGGTGTGCCGTAGCCGCTCGTCACAGCGGCCGGCGACACGGTGCTCGGGGTCGCCAGCGTGTTATTGCTCTGTGCATAAGCGCCAGCCGACAGCGTGATTGCGGCGACGGCCGCGATTAATGTGCTGGTTGCCTTGATCATGACCCGCTCCTCCTTGATTGGACTGAAATTGCCGCATAAACGCTCCATTCGTATTTCTGCGTGGAGGTCGTTATGCGCTTGTCTCGTGGCGATCAAACTCGCGCGGCCACTCACAATGGCACACGTCGAGCAAACGAAAGATTGCCGCCCAGCAAGTTTAGGAAAACGGTCGCAGATAATTAAGCGCTTTGTACGCAAGGGTGAATTTCGGTTTCTGAAATCTCCGCTGCCATCTGACCGGCTGTCATGCAATGACGGAGGAAGGCCTCGACCCTTGCGAGCATGTCGGCAATCGTTTGCTGGAATTCGGTGTCGTGAGGCGCGACCTCGAGTGCCGAGTTGGCCAGAAGGCAGCCTTTGCGTTCGTTGACGAGGCTCACAAAGAGATCGCGCCCGGTTGACCCGTATCGCCTGCAGGTCAGGAAACCGTCGTTCCTACTGCTCGCGAATCTCGCCCGGCCCTTTTCCGGTCCATCGCTTAAGGGCTCGGCGAAAGTTGGCCATATCGCTGAATCCGACTAGCATCGCTACATCTTCCGTACTCATCTTCGTCGTCCTCAAGTACTCGGTCGCCAGAGAGCAACGCACATCGTCGACGATGGCGACAAACGAAGTCCCCTCGGTTTCCAGTCGACGCCGCAGTGTTCTGCTTGTCATCTTCAACGTCGCGGCGACGCTTTCCATATCCGGAAAATCGCCCGGCTTTCGCATCAGCGCCTGATACACCTCTCCCGATGCGCCGAACGATGTCTTGGCTTGCCCAATCAGACGGTCGCACGTCTCCTGTAAAAGCGCGGCCGAATGTCTGTGCGCCAGATGCGGCTGCATTTCAAGAATTGCGCTGTCATAGATGAGCTCGCACTGTTCAGCGCCGAAATCGCACGGGCAGCCGAGATATTCCGGGTAGATGTCTGCGTAGTCCGGTGCCGGATAAGAAAAGCGAGCTCGAACCGGTGGGCAACTCCTCCCAGCGACGTCCTGCAAATGGGTGACGTGCTGCGTGTATTGCTGCTCGAGCAAAAACTGCTGCACGTCATGCTCCAGACTCGAATCGAAGGCGTCCGGGAAAGTCCATACTGCCGTATCCGGATACTCCGTCCACTCAATCGTCAGAGTGGGTGTTGCAAGGCCATGATATTTGACACCGAGTCGGAAATAGTCACGCAATGAAAGACAGGACATCAGCGCATAGCCATACATGCCGTAGGCCGCCAGATGAAGACGCGAGCCCGTTTTGAATGGCGTCCTGGGATCAGCCGACAATTTCACGGCATTTCTGCAGACTGCGGCGTACTGACGGACCGACGTGAGCACTGACGCGTCGTAAATCTGATCGGGAGCTACTCCGCTCCCCTTCAAACTATCTTGTGGCGCAATCCCCTGCTCGGCGAGCACTTCAACCAGTGCGGCAATTTTGTATGGCGCGTGTATGCGCTCGTTAAGCAATGGAAATTTCGCGGCCATCGTGTCTCCGAAGGATGTCCTGCGCGGACACTCAACTGTCCGGCAAAGACCTTACCAAACCCATCGTATCTTATTAATATGGGTGCAACAAGAGTCGAGGGCGCAGCGGTCAGGCAACTCGTCAAGATGACGGAGACACAGCATCACTACCCTCTTCACGATCAGTTGGCGTTCGCTCAGTTTTCCCCGCGGAGATTGTGTCGGCACGCTCACTCGACTCTTCGCGCCTGCGAGTGACCCGGTCACGGACTTCGAATGCCGAACCGTTGCGAGCTCCTTGCACGCCCCATCACCTAACCGAATCCACATACCTGCAATCGCGCCATGAGCCGTGTGCGCACTCCGACAGAGAGCTTATCAATGGACAATCGCAACCATAAAGTCATCATCACTTGCGCCGTGACAGGATCGGCGCACGTTCCCTCGATGTCGGAATACCTGCCCCTGACACCCGACGATATCAAGTCGCAAGCGCTCGAAGCCGCCGAGGCCGGCGCAGCGATCCTGCATCTGCATGCGCGCAACCCGGAGGATGGACGGCCTACGCCGTCGCCCGATGTTTTCCGGAAATTCGTGCCCGCGATTGCAGCCGAGACCGACGCCGTAATCAACATCTCGACGGGTGGCAGCACGCGCATGACGCTGGACGAACGTCTGGCCTACGCCCGCGTCGCCCGGCCCGAGATGTGTTCGCTCAACCTCGGCTCGATGAACTTTTCCCTGCATCCCGTCGCTGCGCGGATGAACTCCTGGAGGTTCGACTGGGAGAAGGAATATATCGAAGACATGGAAGACATGATTTTCCGCAACACTTTCCGCGACATCAAGAACATCCTGACCGAGTTCCGCGATTACGGTACGCGATTTGAATTCGAGTGCTACGACGTTGGCCATCTTTACAACCTTGCCTATTTCGTCGACATCGGCCTTGTCAAACCACCGTTCTTCATCCAGTCCGTGCTGGGGATTCTTGGCGGGATCGGTCCCGATCCGGAAAACCTTTCGATCATGCGCTCGACGGCAGACCGACTCTTTGGCCGCGACAACTACCAGTTCTCCGTTCTTGGAGCAGGCCGCCATCAAATGTCGCTTGTGACGATGGGTGCGATTATGGGCGGCAATGTTCGGGTCGGGCTGGAAGACAGTGTCTATCTGTCGAAGGGCGTGAAGGCCAGATCGAACGCCGAACAGGTCCGAAAGATTCGCCGGATCCTCGAAGAACTCTCCTTCGAGATTGCCACGCCGGCGGACGCTCGCAAGGCTCTCGGTCTCAAAGGCCGGGACAACGTTTCGCTATAGGGCGACGACGCCGCACAACGCGGACGCCCGCCCATCTGCCCCCGCCCTGCAACCGTGCCGCGACACCACGTACGACGCACGTCACAAGAACAACACGCAGGGTTACTTCTGGAGACATCATGACTGACGCAACTGCTGGACATGGCCTGGAGGACACTCATCGCATTGCGACCCGCAAAGCGATGGTGAGGCTTCTTCCCTTGATGTGCCTGATCTACTTCATGTCCTTCATCGACCGGACGAACGTTGCACTGGCAAAGACCGCTCTTGCGACGGACCTGGGTATCAGTGCGGCGGCCTATGGTCTTGGCGCCGGCATTTTCTTCATCGGATACGCGCTTCTGGAAGTGCCCAGCAATCTGGCGGCACACCGGGTCGGACCGCGTCGCTGGATTGCGCGCATTGCGGTAACGTGGGGCATTCTCTCTACGGCGATGATGTTCGTGCGCGGCGAATGGTCCTTCTACATCCTCCGGGTGCTTCTGGGCATCGCCGAGGCAGGACTCTTTCCGGCCCTGATGTATATGGTGACCCTCTGGTTCGCACCCAAGGACCGGGCGGTCGCGGTCGGCTGGATTTATACGGCTCCGTCAGTTGCGTTGATTATCGGAAGTCCGATGGGTGCGGCACTGATGCAACTCGGCGGAACGGCAGGTCTGCACGGCTGGCAATGGATGTTTCTGATTGAAGGGCTGCCTACGATTCTCGTCGGCGCAGTTCTTTACTTCAAACTTCCGGACCGGCCATCCGACGTCCACTGGTTGTCAGCGGAAGAAGCGCAGGCGCTCGAAGACAATGCTGTGATAGACGTGCACGGGCAGGTCGAACTCTTTTCGTCGAACTGGATGGCGGCAATCAGGCGTCCGACCACAGTCCTCATCGCTCTCATCTACTTCATGAATCAGGTTGCGTTTGTCGGCCTCTACTTCTTCACGCCTTCGATCGTCGCGCAGATGCATGTTAAGTCGCCGTTTATGGTCGGACTTCTATCCAGTAGCGTGGGGATTGGCTTTCTGATTGGCGTACTTTCGCTGCCACGCATTCATCGTCGCATGAGCAATGATTGCACCTTCCTCGGAGTCTTGACCGCCGGCGTCGTTGCAAGCGCCTGCGCATTTATCTCGACCAAAGACCAGACGGCGCAAATCGTCCTGCTGGGAATTACCGGCTTCTTCGCTGGCGGCGTGCTGCCCTCTTACTGGGCCGTCGCGATGAAACGGTTGCAAGGCATTCAGGCTGCTGCCGGTCTCGCGTTCATCAACACCGTCGGGCTTCTGGGTGGATTCGTCGGCCCCTATCTCTTTGGCCTGGCCGAGACGGCGACGGGACGAAGCGATGCGGGTTTCAATATTATTGTTGCGGCGTCCGTAATCGGGCTGATTCTGGTGCCGCTTCTTGCAAGAGCCATCAGCGCCGAAGCGCGTCCCAACGCATCCAGTAGTGCCGCCGCTCAAAAAGCGTGAGCGCGCAGAATCGCAAGGTCGGGGTTCAGCCCAGATTCATTTGTCTATCAGGATTCAACAATGAGATTAAGCGGCAAAGTTGCCATCATCACGGGCGCCGGTCAAGGCATCGGCGCAGCGACCGCATTGAAGTTCGCCAGGGAAGGCGCTGTCGTCGCCGTGTGCGACCTGAACGCCGAAGCAGTTTCATCCGTAGTTGAAGCGTGCCGCAAAGCCGGGGCGATTAGCGTTGGCTTTATCGCAAACGTGATCGATCGCGAGTCCGTCGTGGAAATGGTTCGCAAAGTCCTCGGCCAATTTCAGCGCGTCGACGTTCTTGTGAACAACGCAGGCATCACGCGCGATGCACGTTTGCAGAAGATGACGCTCACCCAGTTCGATGACGTTATCGACGTCAATTTGCGAGGCGTCTTTCACGTAGCACAGGCCGTGGTGGATTCTATGGTCGAACAGGGGTCCGGCGTGATTCTCAACGCGAGTTCGGTCGTGGGAATCTACGGAAACTACGGGCAGACGAACTATGCGGCCGCAAAATTCGGCGTGATTGGATTCACAAAAACATGGAGTCGGGAACTGGGGCCCAAAGGAATTCGCGTCAATGCGGTTGCGCCAGGCTTTATCGATACCCCGATCCTTTCGACGGTGCCTGATGAAGTGCTTGAGAAAATGCGCGATCAGGTCCCACTGCGCCGGCTCGGTAAGCCAGAGGAAGTCGCCAACCTCTACGCGTTCCTCGCCAGCGATGAGGCAAGCTACATCAACGGCGCCGTGATCGAAGTCTCGGGCGGCATGACGCTATAACGCCCTTCAGCGTCGACGTGTCGACGATCCAGTAGCATTGCACAGAACCTGCAACGCCCCGAAGTGCACTACCGATGATTTACTGATAATCGCTACTCTTCCCTGGCCCAACACTATCGATGCGATCATGAATACTTTCGAACTTCTGAAACCTCGTACGGGTCTGCGCGTTTTCATCTCCGGCGCTGCTGCAGGCATTGGCGCAGCCATTGCCGATGCGTTCCTCGAGGTGGGCGCAAGCGTCTATATATGCGACGTAGACCAGTCCGCCCTCGATAAAGCAAAGGAACGAAGCCCACGACTCCATGTAGGTATGGCGGATGTCGGCAATCGGACCGCGGTCGATAGAGTCATCGACGACGCCGAAGCGAAATTAGGCGGTCTCGACGTTCTCATCAACAACGCCGGCATTGCCGGACCGACCGGCGAAGTCGAGCAAATTGAACCAGACGATTGGGATCGCACCGTTTCGACAAATCTCAACAGCCAGTATTACTTTCTTCGGAAGGCGGTGCCGCTGTTGAAAAAAAGCTCTGACAGCCCCTGCATTATCGCGATGTCGTCGGTCGCGGGTCGTCTTGGCTACGCGTTTCGCACGCCCTACGCGTCGACAAAATGGGCGATTGTCGGGATGATGAAGTCGCTAGCCATCGAGCTTGGTCCGAGCAATATCCGTGTCAATGCAATCTTGCCTGGCGTGGTTGAGGGGGAGCGTATGGATCGGGTAATCGCAGCGCGCGCCCAATCGACCGGGGTCACTTTCGAAGCGATGAAAGAAGAATATCTGAGGAAAATTTCGCTGCGGCGCATGGTAACCGTCGACGATATCGCCGCGATGGCGCTCTTCCTTTGCTCACCAGCGGGCCAGAACATCACCGGCCAAGCTATCAGCGTCGACGGCAATGTTGAATACCTCTAGTCTCGATCCCGGCGGCGTCAGGTTGTGCGCAGTCAGGTGAGCTATGTTGGCGTGCTGCAACCGCGAACCAACCGCCTGTGATCCGCGAGCGCCCCGCTCCTTCCGAACGAGGTGCGAAGATCCTCGACAGCATTAGAACGCGGGGCCAACTACCGACATCGAATAACGCCCCATGTTCACTCCAGCGATCTGACGAGACTGCCCGCCATTTCGTCTGACAGTATTCACGGATGCCTGTTTTTGTTCGTTGGAATCAAAAGACTGATACGTCGTTTTTTCCTGAACCAGTTGCGTCCTCACATCTCCATTCAGGGCCGGCGGTGTCGATTGGGCGAACGAAGACACAGCGGGTACTAACAACGACGCAGCGACGATGATCTGAACGAGTTTCATCACGGTTCCTTTAGGGGACGGTCCGCATGGACCAGCTTGCGGATCAGATGAATCCAGTATAGATCGGCGATTGCTCGATATTGGTACGTGCAGAGGAATACATTGTTGCCAGCATACAATCAGGCGCAGGCTATTAAGCCAGGTCCTGGATGCGTTGAAGGCGCACTTTTGTACGACCATACCGACTGGAGATATTAATGCCGACCTACACCGTATCTGCCGCCATGGGACGATTCACCGACGAGCTTAAGCACAGGATTGCCGGTGGCATCACGCGGGCGCATAGTCAAGCAACAGGTGCGCACGGATTTTTTGCGCAGGTCATCTTTTACGAAATCCCTACAGGCAACCATTTCATAGGAGGCAATCCGCTGAAGGCTGAGCAGGTTTTCGTGAATGGTCAGATTCGCGCCGGTCGTACACTCGAGCAAAAAGGACGACTTCTCAACTCGATTGTCCAGGTGATCGCCGACGCTACAGAGTTGGAACGTAGATACATCTGGGCCTACATTTCAGAGTTGCCTCCATCGCAGATGGTCGAATACGGGCAAGTCTTACCCGAGCCCGGCGAGGAGGAAAACTGGCTTCAGACGATGTCGGAAGCCGATCGTGAATATTTGCTGGGGATGGGCTAAAGGCTCTCGAAGCCCGCGCGATGCGCTGTCGATGATACGAACTACGAGCGCCCGAATCTCCCGCAGTTTGCATCGACACCGTCATAGAACACCGAAGGCCAACTCGGGAAACCGTGCATCCAGATAGCAAGAATCGGGCGTATCGATCGCGGCCAGGTTTCATCATGGCATCACTGACCCAAGGAGAAGTGAACCCATGACCGCAACGAACGCCAGGCATAAATGGCTGCCGGCGTACGCGGGGTACCGCTGCTTGAACGCAGCGGTCCTGCTCAAGCAGAATTGCAACTCCACTTCACCTTGTGTTATTTACCCACAAACACATCACGATACGCACCGTGGATTGCCAATAGCGGCAGCGCAGTCAACAACGGTGTCAGGACGAGAGCCCGTACTGTGAAGTGCACCATCGGCATGAACAATGTGGCAACGGTCATCACGAAGAAACAGCCCAGCGTGAGCGGCCAGTTGCGCAGTGTCCCGCTGAGACTGGCGATCATTGCATCGAGCGGCGCCATGTCGTGCAATATCACGAGCGCAGGGGCAAAGCACGCGGCGGCGATGGCGACAGCATAGATCGATGCGCCTGACAAGGCTTCGAGCGTGCCGCGCAGGCCCGGGGCGCCACCGTAGCTGATCGACAGGTTATGGACGCCGTTGGCCATAGTCGACGCCGTCAGCGAGACATTGAACGTCGCGAGCATCATCACGTAGCCGATTGCGACGATCGCCGCAGCGTAGAGTCCGATCACGCAAAGGGCGTTGCTGCGGCGGCCGATTGCCGTGCAGACGTCGCGAAGCGACGCGGGCTCGTTCCGGCTTGCCCCTTCCTGCACGACCATCAGCGCGCCGACCACGAGCGGCGCCAGAAGCATCGCGAGCGGCCGCAGCAAAGGCAGGAGGCCGAGCAGCGTCGTCATGTCGGCGCAGAGAAACACGATGCTGAGCCATACCACCGGCTGCAAGCTGGCGGCACGCCAGCCCGCCGTGACCCACGAGAAAAAACGCAACGGATTTACTTTGTCGCCAGATGGGAACCGCAATGCCGGTACGCCATGGATGCGGGTCTGCGTTGAAACTGTGCTCGGGTAATCGATGTTCATGACGATTTCCTCTGATCAAGCGAAATTAGTAGTGTTGATCCAGTAGTAAGTTATCCAAAATTTTAACGATTTTTTGATCCGGTTAGTCGTCGTTCTCAACTTTATGTCAGGACGTCTGGTGGTCGCGATCGAGACTTGCCGAGACCACGTCGATTTGCCGCTTCACGTAGCGCGTCACGGCGCGCCAGCTTATACGTGTCAGCCACACCCAGAACAGCAGACCCAACACGCCGACCGGAAGCATCGCGACCAGATAGTTGTATTTATTGCCCGATGTGTGAACGCGAATCCGGTCATGACCATCGTCGATGTCGACGATTCCGTCGCGAATCTGCACAGAGTCCGGACCGCTGTTCGCGCTCAGACTGCTTGTATTGCCATGCGCATCCTGCTCGATCTGAACGTGGTCACCGTCGCCGCCGGACATCTTCCACACAGCCGACTTGCCATCCTGCCCCGCGCCGACAAACGACACGCGGTCATCGTCTTCATTCCTCAAGTCGAGAGTCGCCACCTCATCACGGCGGATACTCACGGTGCCGTCCTTCTCTCTGGTCAGAAGTTGTCGCGCGCCATCGCTCGGGGTTTCGATCTTCAGTTCGTCGTCGTCCTTACGCATCTTGATCGGACCGGCGTGCGTCACCATCGACACCCTGCTGCCGTCCTGTAGATCGAAGACGAACCGGTCACCGGCGATCCTCAGGTCTTTCAGGTTGCCCGGCGATGCCCCATCGTCCCTGGCGCTGTTGACCGTGGTGGCGCTGGCTTTGTCGTGGTCCCCGCTGCCGAGGTGGATCGACGGAATACCGTGCGATGACGTACTGAACAGGTGATGTCCACTCAATGCGACCACGCCGACAATTCCGGCAATGGTCAGCCCTGTGAAGGCGACGTAGCCCACCGTCAATATCACGAGGTACAACATGAAAGGCACCAGCAGCAGCACGTTCAGCAACCCCAGCCCCGCAATCGACACCATCACGCGCAGTAGATTGCCAACCGAACGGCGATCTTGCCACTGGCGGTAGTTCGCCTGCGCCTTGAGTTCGCGGGCCAGCTTGACCGGGTCGCCCAGCGCGGCGATCACATCCTCTTCGCGACGTCCGGCGGCAAGCGCGTCGCCGATGTACTCCCGATAATCCGCCACCATTTCATCGACCGCGTGCCTGGGCAGGCTGCTCAGTTCCCGGCGCAGCACCTCGATGAATTCGTCCTGCTTCATGGGTTGTCCCCTGAGTTCTGATTGCCCTGTTGTCCCAGCACGCAGTTGACCTCGTCCACAAAACTGCGCCACTCGTCTTCCATCTCAAGCAGGCTGCGGCGCCCCGCGCCCGTCAGCGAATAGTACTTACGGGGTGGCCCTGAACTCGATTCGACCAAGTACGTCGACACCCACGCTTCGGCCTGCAAGCGGCGCATCAGCGGGTAAATTGTGCCTTCGCTAATTTCCATCGTTTCTGACAGCGTCGACACAAGCTCGTATGCGTAGCTATCCCCACGCGCCAGGACCGCCAGCACGCACATGTCGAGCGTTCCTTTCTTTAACTGCGTTTTCATCAATTGCCATGTTCATGGTGTGCATAGCACGGTATCGTGCTATGCACTGTTGGCGGATACCTCCGCCCGGCTTGGGCATGACCACAATGTAGCAGCAGCTACTATTTTATGCAAGGTACTGTTTTATGCACGTCTCTGCATGATGATTTCGCGGCCTGGGCACGCGCTGAATGCAAAACGAAAGCATATCTCGGCGAGATTGAAACCACAGACCGGATCGGTCCAGCGAGTTTCGATGTAAGAACCGTCTTTCCGTGCGAGAGGATAGTCCGCATGCGTCATGCTGATGCGTGGTACGCACGGATCGGGAGGCGACCGGTTGAACGGCTGTCGATAACAGATTCCAACGCGCTAACTGTCGCTACAAGCGGGAGAGGGTCAGGCGTGGCAAACTCCAACGATCAACCGCCGCTCGCGCGAAACATCGCCTGGTCGTTGAGGATGAAGTGACAAAGCCGCCGCAGCCTACGCGGCTGAATTCAACTCGAAATAAACCGTGGCGCCTTGGGTATCATTGTTCCCGGCGCGAATCACGCCAAAGTGTTGGTCGATGATCGAACGACTAATGGAAAGACCAAGGCCTATCCCCTCTGACCTGGTCGTAAAGAACGGCTCAAAAAGGCGATCGGCGACATCGTCTGGAATCCCCGTTCCTGAATCGATTACTGACACCCTGACACAGCGATCAGCCACCAACTTCGTGACTATAGTAATTTCTTTCTTGCTGTTCTTCGAACGCGTAATCGCATGCATCGCGTTGACGATGAGATTCATCACGACCTGTTGAATTTGAACCTTATCCGCGGTCACTCTTGGCAGTCCTTCTTCCGCACTGACATTGAGTCGAATCGAATTCCGATCGAGTTCGCGTCCAACCAGTAACGTTAGCTCGGCAACGGTGTGGGCCATGTCGATAGGTACACGGCGCGAGGGCTCCTTCCGTACGAGCGCCCTAAGACGATCGATTACGTTGTTCGCTACGCCCGCGGATTTCACCACGGCAAGAAAGCTGGCGCGTACCTGATCGAGCCTCGGCTCTGGGCGATCGAGCCATGCGAGTCCCGCTCCACCGCTCATCTGAATCGCCATTAAAGGTTGTTTCAGGTCGTGTGCAATGGTCGACGTTAGTTCGCCCAAGGTAGACACGCGGGTGACATGGGTCAGTTCTGCCTGCGCTTTCATGAGCGCGCTCTGAGCCACGCGCATGTCGGTCACATCGACTAGTGCCCCAACGTACTCGACACCCTCGACAGATTCGATCCGGCGTGCAGCCATTTTTAGGTACTTCGTTGATCCGCCTCTCTCGAACACTCGGAACTCGGTCTTAAAATCGCTCACGTCGTTGCTTGCGTCGTTGAGCATGTACTTCAACTGTTCGACGTCGTCAGGATGGACGATTTTCAACAAGTGCGAGATAACAACTGGAAATGACATACCCAGGATTCGAAGAGTCAGCGCGGAACAGTCAATAACCTCGGATCCCACCTTCCACCCGATGCTGCCAATGTTGCCCAGACGTTGCGCCTCCGAAAGTGACACTTCACTGCGACGGACAGTGTCCTTTGCGGCGCGGCGATCTGTAATGTCAGAGATTGTCCCGATGTACCAACCCCGGCGCTCGCCATGGCCTACCCAAGGACGGCAAGTCAACAGCAATCTTCGCAGATCGCCCTCGATCTCGACGATCGAAAATTCGATCTCGTGGACGTCGTCGCCCACCAAGGTGGCAGTGGCCGCATCGCGCAGTCGCTCCCGGTCGTCGGGCACAACTCGTCGCATCAACTCCTCGATCGAGGGAGGGCCTTTCGTAGTTGCAATCCCCAAAATTTTGTAGAGTTGCTCTGTCCAAAGCATTTCGCCCGACTTCGGGTCCCACATCCATGTACCGGTGTTGCCGATCCGCTGCCCTTCGGCTAGAAGAGCTTCGCTGCGTTTGAGTCGTTCTTCCGTTCGCCTGCTCTCAAGTTGTCCACTCTTCAGTGAGCTATATAGACGTGCGTTTGCAATCGAAATGCCCAGTTGAGCAGTTAAAATTTTTAGTGATTCGATTACTGCTTCATCGAACGCGCTCAATACCATTGAATTTTCGAGGTACATAACACCGAGGCGCTCCCCCTGCTTCAACACTGGGAGGCAAAGCAGCGAGCGGCGCTTTGCATGACGAAGATACACATCGCCTCTAAAGACGCAAACATCCGAATCCTGCACAACGACGTATCGATCAGTTTTCTGTACGTGGCGGACAATGGACAGCGGCAATGCTGAATCGGCGAGATGGATTTTTTTGACCGTGACTGCAGCCGTGTTGGCGATAGAAGCTGCCTCCGTCGCCAGACTCAAACCGCCACCGCCATCGACAATCAAAACTGCTCTGTCGCTGCGTCCCCGCTCAAGCACTATGCCCATGAATGCTTCGACTAGTTCCGTCGGGTCGGTGATGCTGGAGAGCAATTGCGACAACTGGATGATTTCCCCTGCCGCGGCGGTTCCGATGTCGCTTCTGCGCGTTACGGTCTCGGGATATGTCGGCTGGATTTGAACGCAGTCGTCCGCCGGGCTGACGCCCAGGCTTTCTTCACATAATTCGGAGGCCTGCTCACGGGACCAATCGATTTCCTCCATCGCAATTCTCCTCTCATTCCAGGCATCAAAAAATCCATGGCTAGTACATGCATCGCCCGCGGACTACTGTCGAAGTCGAAATTTTCTGGATGCCTCAATGCAATAGAGTCAGCCGATTAACCATAGCTCGACCGTTCTTTGCCTGTTGGCCCGACGAATTTCCGAATACCACGATTTTTTAACGCTAACACAGATGAATAAGCGTCTCTGTACAGACGGAGGTTTGTTAATCTATGCCGGTCCTGAATAGGAACAGAAGTACTGCGACGGCGGGCGGCGTTCGCCTCACCAGCATGGGTTGCCTATGCGCTCAGCAAGAATCTCACCGAAAGGTGATTGCAATAGCGTGCACAATCTTGGTGTGGCGCGTAGTTCGAATGCCGAGTGATCGTCTCGAATTCTCATCGACAACTGTGACGCACAGGTTGAATGCGATGAATACCGCGCCTTGGTAACTGGCTGTTCGAAACAGCATTCAGTCTACGGACATGCGAGAGCAATAGTTTTGCTTTCACTTAAGCGAAACGCTACACTAATAGTGAAAATAATCTTTTGGAATGCTTAGATGAGCACAAATCGTTCAGCCGTGGAGATGGATTCGGTCGACCGCTCGATGCTTCGCCTCTTGCAGGCCGACGCGACGACATCGAACGCTGCGCTGGGCGAAAGTCTTTCGCTAAGCGTCACGCCATGCTGGAGAAGGCGGAAACGTCTGGAGGAGGTGGGTGTAATAACCGGATATCAGGCAATCATCAATCGCCGTTCCGTTGGGATGAACCTGCTCGCGTTCGTGCATATCGTTTTCAACGTGCATTCAGACAAAACCGCGGACAACTTCGAAGCAGTCATTCTTCAGCGCAGTGAAGTATTGTCTTGCCACAAGATCACGGGTCAGGCCGACTACATTCTTCAGGTAGTGACCACCGACATCGACGCATACGCCGAGTTCATCGAGCGCGTCCTGCGCAAACAGGCTGGCATAGCGTCGATACAGTCAAGCCTTGCGCTACGCGAGGTGAAGCTCTCGTCGAAGATACCCATTCTCGACTAGCACGCCTACAGCACACTCTTCCGGTGCTGCCCCTCTGTTTGTCCCACCCCTCATGCAACACATCTAACTGCCCTTCCTCGCGTTTCTAACTAGCATTGAATAACCACCCTATACCAACGTATGGTTATCATGGAACTTTAATAAGACTATTTTAGTTGCAAAGAATGTCTAACCGCTCACAGGGGTGATACTGGCCCGCCTGTGTGGTCATCCAGGGGACCCAGTGACTTCTGCCGCTATCGTTTCCATCGTAGAAGACGACGATCAGGTTCGCAACGCAACCGAAAATCTCATACTTTCGATGGGATGGAACATATTGTCTTTCGAAAGCGCTCACGCGTTTCTCGCCTCTGGTGCGGTCAGTCGAACAGGGCTCCTCATCTCGGACGTGACCATGCCAAGCATGTCCGGCATTGAAATGCACGCGCACATCGTCTCACAGGGCTACGCTCCTCCAACCATCTTCATCACTGGGTACCCAAACCCACAGGACGAAGCTATTGTGCGGGCCAATGGCGCCATTGCCTATCTGGAGAAACCGGTGGAGTCGGCGGTCATACTGGAACGGGTTCGGCAAATAATGGGGGAACCATGAAGCAGCCGGTTCGAGAACGCTGCCTATGAACTCCTACCGAGTGCAGAGTAATTCGCTGAGCCTTTATTTTTCGACTTCTCCGATGATAAGTGCCTTCAGTCGCCTGTTGATTGGCATGCGTCAATAAGACCATTGCTTATAGCGGCGACGCCAAACGCTTTCACCTTTAACCCAACTGCTGGTCGATCGTTTTCGTCAACGGTGACTCGACGTCGCCTGTGTGTTTCGTCTGCACGGGCTCGACCAGTACGATCCAGCATTCGTCTTCGGCGACTGGATTATGCAGAGTGCCTTTCTGCACCACGTGCATCGACCCCGCCGGCAAATCGACCACGCGCCCACCTTCGTATTCGATCTTCAGATGCCCGCGCACGACATAGAACAGTTCGTCCTCGTGTGCATGATCATGCCACACGAGCTGGCCGCGTACTTTCGCAATCTTCACGTATTGATCGTTGACCTGCGCGACGACTTTCGGCGACCAATAGTCCGACACGTCCGCGAACGCGGCTTCGAGATTGAACGAGTCGGCAAACGGATGGACAGGCATTGTTATCTCCAGGCCGGAATGATGGAAGCGGCGAGCAAGACGCACATCGCAAGATTGAGAATACGCCAGTGCCGTGGCGTCCGAAGCAGGCGCGCGAGTAACACGCCCAGCGCGCACCATAGGACGAGCGAAACACACGCCGCCGAACCGAACACCGCACCGAGCAATAACGCGAGCCGATTCGGGCTGCTCGCCAGCAACGCAAAAGAAGCTGCTGCGCCGACTGTCATCGCCCAACTTTTCGGATTGAGCCATAGCAGTAAGAAACCTTGGCCGAGCGTGATCGGTTGCGCGGGACCATCAGCGGCGTTCGGCGGGCCGCCGCGCGCGATGCGCCACGCGAGCCACAATAGATAAGCGGAACCCGCTGCCTTGACGACCGTTTGCAATGCCGGCATGGCGTGCAGCAGGCTGCCCAGGCCAAGCGCAGCAACGGCGGCAAGCAGCGCGAGACCCAAGGCGATCCCCACCAACAGCGGAATCGAACGCACGAGGCCGAAGCGCGCGCCTGACGCAGTCGCGAGCGTGGTCGCGCCGCCGGGCGTTACGGTCGCGACGGCGACGAATAAAAGAAGCGGCAGAATCGAGGTCATCGGCGCACATCGTGTTGTCGAGGCTGCCACTATATGGACCGCCGACGCATCATAGAAGCCAATAATTCTGATGCCATGCATTACGCGGCATAATGCGTCGATGACCCGAAACCTCGACCTCAGCCTGATTCGCACCTTTGTCACCGTTGCCGACAATGGCAGCATGACGGTTGCCGCCAATCTTCTGCACATGACGCAAGGCGCCGTCAGCCAGCAGGTGAAGCGACTCGAAGACGTGCTGGACTGTCTACTGTTCGTGCGCAAGACGCGCAAGCTCGAACTGTCTCGCCAAGGCGAGCAGTTTCTCGTCAAGGCGCGCCAACTGCTGCGACTGAACGACGAAATCTGGGCCGATGTGACCAGCCAGCCTTTGCACGGCAGCTTGCGCGTCGGTGTGCCCTACGATCTGGTGACGCCGCTTGCGCCCGCGATGAAAGCTTTTGCCGAAGCACACCCGCATGTGGAGATTTCGCTCGTGTGCGCGGCATCGCCAGAGCTCAGCGAAGCGGTGAACAGTGGACGCCTGGACGTGTCACTGGTCGAATACGTCGCCGGCGCAGCCGAAGGCGAAGTGATCCGCATTGAGTCGCTGGTGTGGGTAGCGGGCCGAGGCAGCGACGCATGGCGGAAACGACCTCTGCCGCTATCGATGGTGGACGAACGCTGCGCGTTCCGTCCGGTGGTGCTGGGCGCGCTCGCGGACGCGGGCATCCCCTGGCGCACCGTGTTCGAGAGCGGAAATATCGAGGCAACCGCCGCCACTGTGCGGGCGGGCCTCGCGGTCACCACCTGGCTCGTTTCGACAGTGCCCGCCGACCTCGAAACGATTGCGCCGCCAGTCGTGGGCTTGCCTGCACTGCCGCCATTCGCTATCTGTCTGCGATTACCGCCAACGGTACAGCCAGCGGCAGAAGAATTCGCGCGCTACGTGCGCGAATCGATGTCGAACGACGTGGCCGCCACGCACGCGCGCTTCGCGAGGGTCGCTTGACTTTGCTTATCGGTGAACGGTCGACCCCAATGAGGACCGTACCAAACGCGGCCATCCGCTTTCCCTAACCTTCACCAACCAGAATTTACGTTTTTTGACGGGCTACCCGACTTCTCCGCTAGTAATCTGCTTCAAACGGTTCGGACCGTTTAATTCGACCGACTGCCGAATGCGCTGCGCGCGAACAAAATCTCCTGATTCAATTGTTTCGCTAGCGCAGACCTTCCGCTAACTTTTTGCAGCAGACTGGAGATCGTGATGAGTAAGGGAAAGGTTCTGGTGATCGGTTCGAACGCAACCGAGATCGAGGTGCAAGGTGGTACACGAAAGATCGGACAGTATCTGAACGAGACCGTGATACCGATCTGGGCGCTTCAGCATGCAGACTACGAGACCGTGCTGGCTACACCGAGCGGTGCTCAACCCCATCTCGACGAAACGGCCTTATCCGCGCAGCATTTCGGAGGCGATGAGGCGGTCTTTCGTCGAGCGGCGACGTTCTTCGCCAACGATCCCTCGATGACGCAAGTACGAACCCTGGGCGCAGTAATCGACAAAGGGTTGGAAAACTATGTGGGTGTTTTCGTACCCGGCGGACACGCGCCGGTTGTCGACCTTATGCAAGACCCCGACGTAGGCAGAATCCTGAGTCATTTCCACGCGCATCGCAAGCCTACCGCACTGATTTGCCATGGCCCCATTGCTCTCATCGCCGTATTGCCGGCCGCACACGAATTCCGTGCCGCACTGGTTACCGGTGACAGGGCGAAGGCAGTTGAATTGGCGAAGGGATGGCAGTATGCCGGCTACAAAATGACAATCTATTCGAATAGCGAGTCGAAGCCAGTTGAAGAGCAGCTGTTTCACGCCAAGATGCTTTTCCACGTGGCAGATGCGTTGCAAATGGCCGGCGGTCAATTGAGTATCGGTGTCGTGGACTTCGATGCGCACGTAGTTGAAGATCGCGAACTCATCACCGGCCAGAATCCGCGCTCCGACCACCTGGTGGGAGCGGCATTGGTCAACGCCCTGGAGCGTGCGAGGACGGCGGTTTGACTCATTGCCAGTGCGTTTCCAGCGCGGGCTCGTGCAAGTAAACCTGATCCTCTTTTCGTTGGCACGCAGTGCGTACATTTCGCCGCGTGCTGACGAGTCACAGCTCGAGTTCTGTGCCGAACTCATCCACAGTCTCTTCGTCAATATCACTCTCCCCGCGCGGTAACCGACACTTCTCGACAATCTCCCGCCCTATTTAAAAACCCTGCGATTTCTGCGCCGATTCGGTCCCCTGCGATCACCACCTCCATTGACCAGACGCACCCAGCGCGATGGGTCGCTTTGCGAACCTCGTTCAAGGTCGGATGGGTTTGCGCCAGACCCGGTATGATCGAATGACCACGTTAGCGTGCCCTTCGTTTTAACTTTTCGTCGTACGACATACATGGAATTGAGCGCAAGCGATTTAGACGATCGGACGTACGTGTTCGGGGCATTTGAGTTTCTCCCCGGCAGGCAGCTTCTGCTTCGCGATGGCGCGCCGGTTTCGATCGGAGCGAGAGCGCTCGACATCCTCACACTGCTCGTACGCCGTGCTGGCGAACTGGTTTCCAAGGAAGATTTAACGAAATTTGTCTGGCCCGACACCTTTGTTTCCGAGGGCAACCTCAAGGTGAACATTGCCGCGCTGCGTCGCGTGCTTTCCGAAGGATCGCCGGGTGTCGCGCACATAGCGACAAATCCCGGCCGCGGTTATCGCTTCGTCATGCCGGTTCAGGTCAGGCAGCCCGCCATTTCCAGTTCGCCCCACCCAGGCCATTCCACTTTCTTCAACAACCTGCCTGAGCCGCATCAGATCATCGGGCGCGCCCATGAGATCAGCTTGCTGGCCGGGCAACTGACGACTGCACGGTGTGTCACGATCGTCGGCGTCGGCGGCGGCGGCAAAACGACCGTCGCCCTCGCCGTGGCTCACCAGGTCAAGTGCCGCTACTTCGACGGAGTCTGCTTTGTCGACCTGTCTACGGTCGGCGCTCCACAATATGTCGCAGCGGCGATCGCGACTGCACTGGGCACACAATCGCGTGCAAGAGATATGCTCTCCGGCGTGATTGCGGCCCTTCGCGATCGGCAATTGCTACTGTTGCTCGACAATTGCGAGCATCTATCGTCCGCGGTGGCGTCGGTCACGGAGCAGATCCTCGACGCTGCAGCTAGAGTCAGCGTAATCGCCACCAGCCGCGAGCCGCTGCGAACCGCGCAGGAGCAGGTCTATCGGCTGTCGACTCTCGGCGTTCCCGACGACCAGAAAGGCCTGTCGGCTTCACGGGCTTTAGAGTTTCCAGCCGTTGAACTGTTCGTTACCCGCGCTGCGCAGCGAGGCGATTATGTCTTCACGGATGCCGATGCCCCCATCGTCGCCGCAATCTGCCGCCGCCTGGATGGCATTGCACTGGCGGTCGAACTGGCCGCAGGGAAAATAGTTGGTTGTGATCCCACCCGGCTACTGGATATGCTCGAGCAACAATTTCGTGTGCTCAATTGCGGTCCTCGGAACGCCCCGATGCGCCAGCAAACTTTGTTCGCGACACTGGATTGGAGCTATCGGCTGCTATCGGATCGAGAGGCAACGATCCTTCGGCTTCTTAGCGTCTTCGCTGGCTACTTCAGCCAGGACGACGCGATTGCGATGTCCGAATGGGCCAACCTCGCGCCTTCCGACACGATCGATGGACTCGGCCAACTGGTTGCGAAATCTCTCGTCGCTGTGGAATATCGTGACAATGCCGTTCGCTACCGCTTACTCGAAAGCACGCGCGCATACGCCGCGGAAAGGCTCAGCGCAGAGGCCGAAGACAGTCGCGCGCTGCACCGTTATGCGCTGATTATCCTCGCGCGATTCGAGCGCGCCGAGAACGAGTGGTTCTGGCGCGCGAGTAAAGACTGGACCTCCGAGCATGCCGGCCGAATCGACGACCTCCGAAAAGCGATCACCTGGGCTTTCGATCCGATGGGGAATCGGGAGCTCGGCGTGAAGTTGACCACGGCAGCAATTCCTCTATGGGATGAGTTGTCGCAAGTGGAAGAAGCACGCGCGCGTGTCGACTACGCGCTTGCGGCCTTGCAGGAGATGGACGGCTACGCAAGCGTTCTCAAGATGAAGCTGGCCACGGCGCACGCCTGGAGCATGACCCACTCCCAGCATCTCGTGCCCGGGACCGAGACCGCCTGGCTCGACTGTGTGCAGTTCGCATCGGAGGCACAAAGCACGGAATATCAGCTACGCGGACTGTGGGGTTTCGCAGTCTATCTGATGTACACCGGACGCCACCATCGTGCGATCGCGCAACTGGAGCAATTTCAGACAATCGCCGCCAGGCAGACTGAAGAGTCGGCGACCCCCGACGGCGAACGCCTGCTGGCAAACGGCGAAATATACGTGGGCCGACTGGACACTGCAGTCAGGCGACTCGAGGCACTTGCCGCCCGATACGACCGATTCGAGCAGCGCTCACGTCTCTCGCGCTTTCAGGTGGAGCGCTATGTGGCCATTCGCGGCACGCTGTCACTCGCTTTCTGGCTTACCGGCTCGCCAGGACGGGCTGCCCAGGCAGCGCAGGAGGCCGTCGAAGGCGCGCGCGCCATCGGCCACATCACATCGCATTCGACGGCGCTTGCACTGTGGATATTGCCGGTGACGTTCTGGTCGGGGAACTACGACCGCGCAGCAGCTTTTCAGGCGACGCTCGACGAAAATAACCAGATCGAGAATATCGAAATCTGGGGACCGGTAAGCCGCTTCTTTCACGGCGCAATACAGTTCGCTCGAGGCGAAGAGCTTGGCATCGTGGAGATGCGCGAGGCATTGACTGTACTCGTCGAAGGCAATTTTGTCGGCCGCACGCCCATGTATCGAAGCATGTTGTCCGAAGCGCTGCTTTCATCCGGAAAGGTCGAGGAGGCCGACGCGACCTTGAACGAAGCTCGCACTGCCGCCGAGGCGCAAGGCGAACGATGGTGCCTGCCGGAAATTATGCGTGTACGCGGGCTAATCGACCTGCACCAGAACAATCCGGCTGCAGCGGAACTTTCATTGACGGATGCTCTGTCCGAAGCGCGGCAGATCGGAGCAATCGCCCTGGAGCTTCGTGCCGCCCTCACACTATGCGACAAATGGGCAGCAGAAGAACGCAGTGAAGAGGCCCGCAGCCTTCTGAACTCCATTGTCGAAAGATTCGACGACGACCCCGAGTACGCCGATCTTATTAAAGCGCGCGCGCGTCTCGACCGGTTGAACAGGACGCGATCTGGGGCGCGCGCAGGCTCCACGGCGGACTGATTCAAGCCCCGCAGCAGAGGCAAGAACGCTGCCTCTTAAGCCGAAATCTGAGTGGCTGACGTAACGCTTCGATGCGTGTAGCACGTTTCAGCCACTGACCACGCCTTACTACGTTTAACCACAGCGGCACGATTGCAAAGCTATATTTTGTTTACCTAGGTAGACCCGCGGCATACGCGGAACTTCAAATTTTCAGATTATCTGAAAGGTGATCAAATGCGCAGCGCAGTTTTCGACTCGTTCGGCGATCCGCTCCAGGTGCTCAAGATCGGGTCCAGTCCGGTGCCTAAGCCTGGCCTTGGTCAAGTGAGAGTCAAGACCATTCTGTCAGCCGTCCATAACCACGATCTGATGACAATCGCTGGTCAGTACGGATTCAAACCTGATTTTCCCGCCATTGCCGGCAGCGAAGCCGTTGGGACGATCGACGCTTTGGGTCCGGGCGTAGACGGACTTTTCGTTGGGCAGCGCATTTCGGTAGCGGGCGCCCACGGAACCTGGGCGGAATTTTTTATTGCCGACGCACACACCGTCGTTCCGGTTCCGGACAAGATCTCCGACGAAAGCGCTGCGCAGCTTATCGGCATGCCGCTAAGTGCTTTGTTCCTTCTGAAGTTCGTCGAGGCACAACCCGCGCAATGGATCGTTCAGAATGCGGCAACCGGTGCGGTCGCCACGGCGCTGGCAATGGCCGCACAGGAAAAAGGAATCAACGTCATCAATCTGGTCCGGCAGGACGACGCCGTCGTGGGTCTTTCCAATATCGGCATCCGCAACGGTGTCTCTACGGCCCGTAGCGACTGGCGGCAGGAAGTGCAGAAGATCGTTGGCGGAAGTCCGATTGTGTCCGCAATCGATGGTGTCGGCGGCTCTGCCTCTACTGATCTTTTGTCGCTGATTGCCGAGAGGGGTGTACTGGTGTCTTTCGGCGCGATGTCCGGCAAACCAATGGAAATTCCGCCGGGTGAGCTTATTTTCAGGCAGGCGCTCGTAAAGGGTTTCTGGTTCACCAAGCTGTTTCAAACCGCGCCACGAGAGGAAATCGGTGCGGCGATCGGCGAGCTTCTTGTGCTGGTCGCGAACGATGTCATCCGCTTGCAGGTCGACTCGACCTTCGACCTCGACGACGTAGCGGATGCAATCAAAAAAAATGCCGCACCGTCCCGGCGAGGAAAAGTCTTGCTGCGGCTTTGATGCGCACGGAAGACGCGCCATCACGAACACGACCGCAACGCATCACGGCCGTGGATGATTTGCCACGCAATCAGGAGAAAGCCATGCGTGCTGTTGGCTACGAACATGCCGGCCCCATCGACCGGGAAGAAGCGTTGATCGATCTTGACTTGCCGGACCCGATTGCCGACGGGCGCGACCTTCTGGTCGAAGTCAAAGCAGTATCGGTGAATCCTGTCGACGTGTTGATTCGCGCCAGGACCGAACCCCCGAGCGAGAGATTCCGGGTGCTCGGATGGGACGCAACCGGCATCGTGCGTGCAGTGGGCCCCGATGCGACGCTGTTCCGGCCCGGCGACGAGGTCGCCTATTCCGGCACGATCACCCGCCCGGGGACCAACCAGGAATTTCATCTGATCGATGAACGCCTGGTTGGCCGCAAGCCGCGTTCGCTCGGTTGGGCAGAAGCCGCCGCGCTGCCGCTGACCGGCGTGACGGCTTGGGAAGTGCTGTTCGATCGGCTGGACGTGGCGCGCCCGGTGGCGGGCTGCAAACCATCGATTCTGATCATCGGCGGTGCCGGCGGCGTAGGCTCGATGGCGGTTCAACTGGCGCGGCAATTGACGGAGATGACTGTGATCGCCACTGCCTCGCGCCCCGAAACACGCGCCTGGGTCGAAGCATTAGGTGCGCATCACGTGATTGACCATAGCCAGCCGCTCAAGCCGCAACTCAATGGGCTCGGCCTCGGCGAGCCAGGGTTCGTGTTTTCGACCACGCACACCGACCGTCACGTTCTCGCAATTGCCGATCTGATCGCACCGGAAGGCCGCTTTGCGTTAATCGACAATCCGGTAACGCTGGACGTCGTGCCGTTCAAACAAAAATCGGTATCGATCCATTGGGAACTGATGTACACGCGCTCGCTTTTCGACACGCTCGACATGGGGCAGCAGGGACGCATTCTGAATCGTCTGGCAGACCTGGCCGATCAAGGGCTCATCCAGACCACACTGACAAAACGCCTGTCGCCCATCAACGCAGCGAATCTGAAGCGCGCGCATGCCATGGTCGAGAGCGCGTCGACGCGAGGCAAGATCGTGCTTGAAGGATGGGACTAGCTTTGCTCCATGAATTGCCTGCAGCGTAGTGCTGATCGCGAGAGACAAGGCACGCCCCATTCGCTCGCGATCACCTAAACCCGTCCCGCTGGCAATCGTCAAATCCCTATCGATGATACTTGGCATCGACCTCGTTGATCGCCTGAACATTGCCCGCGCTGCGCCCGCCCTCGTCGAAGGTATTCATCAGGAACGCATCGGCGATCGCCTTCGCCACTTCCGGGCCAATGACGCGCGACCCCATCGTGATGATCTGCGCATTATTCGACAACGCTGCGCGCTCGGCGGAATACGTATCGTGGCATAAGGCCGCGCGGATACCCGGCACCTTGTTCGCCGAGATACTGACACCGATGCCCGTGCCGCAGACGAGAATTGCCCGGTCGTATTCGCCACTGATTACCCGGGAAGCCACGCGATCGGAAAGATCTGCGTAGAACTCGCTCGGGTTCAAGTCATTACTCGACACTTCGAACACTTCGAAGCGATCCTTGAGGTACTCGGCCAGCACATGGGCCAATCCCACACCGGCACTATCTCCTCCGATGGCAACCTTCATGACGATCTCCTTGCTATAGGGGTTTGCAAATCAACGCGGCGGGTCAAAGTACGTCGCCCACGCGCTTCAATATGTCGAGATAACCGTTGACGTCCCACGCGGAACGTCCAATGAACAAGCCGTCGATATTTGGGCAACGGGCAAGTTCGGCGCAGTTGTCCGGATTGACGGAGCCGCCATAGAGGCAAGGGACGCGACGATCCAGCATCTCCTGCGCGACCGCGATGATTTCCGCCTGACGGGCATCGGCATAATCGGGGCTCGCAGGAATACCTTTTTCGCCGATAGCCCACACTGGCTCGTACGCGAGCAGGATCGGCGCGGACTTCTGCTCAGGGCTCAGGCGAGCCAACGCGCCCCGAACTTCAGCAGCCAGCACGTCAGGCGCGCGGCCGCTCTGCTTATCGGCCAGCGTCTCGCCGATACAGATCAACGGCGTCAGCCCATGACGCACGGCGGCCTCGACTTTGAGACCCACCGTGTCATCGGTCTCGCCGAAATGTTCCCGACGTTCTGAATGACCCAGCTCGACGAGATTCATGCCGCAATCGACCAGCATCGACGGGGAAATCTCACCCGTCCACGCACCGCATCCGGCCCAGTGCATGTTTTGCGCGCCGACCTTGACGTTGGTCTCTGCGAGGATCGACTTGACTTCGCGAATCGCAGTGAACGGCGGGATCACGAAGCATTGGATACGCGGGTCGTCGTGGCTGGCGAGCAAGCCCTCGGCGAAAGCGATCGCTTCCGCCAGCGTCTTGTTCATCTTCCAGCTGGTGCCGACCCAGAAAAGGGAATCAGACATAGCTACGTTGTCGAATAGAAAGTCATACGATTCGGGTTGCTGATGCACCCGCACGGGTGTGGCAGTCCCGCGGGTGAACGACGCGACTTACGTCGCCTCCCGCGGGCCCCGGCCGTCACATCACTTCGACAGCACGAACGGCGAGGTGTATTTCGACACATTCGCCTTCGTGATCAGCACGCAGTCAAAGAGTTGCTTCTCACTTGTCGCGCCCGTTTTGCCGGACTTCAGAAACTGATCGGCTTCCTGTACGGCTTTGGCGGAGAACACGGCGACCGGTTGAAGCACGGTGTATTGCAGCTCACCGGCCTTGACCGCCTCGACCGCCGCCGGCGAACCATCGAAGCCGCCGACCTTCACGCCCTTGAGCTTGCCGGACTGCTTGAGCGCGGCGATTGCGCCGAGCGCCATTTCATCGTTGCCGCTGATCACGCCGATCACATCCGGATGCGCCTGCATCAAACTTTGCGCCGCGTTAAAGCCTTGCGTGCGATCCCAGTTGGCCACTTGCGAACCCACCATCTTCAGATCCGGATACTGGCTCAGGACCGACTTGTAGCCATTGGAACGGGTAGCTGCATTGTTGTCGGACGGCGCGCCAAGCAACTCGACGTAATTGCCCTTCGAGCCGACATCCTTGACCCATTGCTGCGCACCGAGCGCCGCGCCCTGCGCGTTGTTCGACACCAGTTGCGCCTTCGCCAAGCCCGGCTGATTGATTTCCGCATTGACGAGGAATACCGGAATATTTGCGGCCACCGCCTTCTTCACGGCGCCAACCGAGCCGCTCGCGTTGGCCGGGTCGAGAATGATCGCGACCGACTTGTTGGTGATGGCGGTATCGATCTGCTGGCTTTCCGTGTTCGTATCGCCTTTCGATGCCGAGACGTTGGCGGTATAGCCGAGCTTCTTGGCTTCGGCCGCCGCGATGTTGCCCTCGGCGAGCCAGTACGGATTCGCCGGATCGTTCACGATGATGCTGATCAGCCCGCCGGCTGCCTGAGCTTGCCCTGCGAACAAGGGGGCAGACAAGGCGACAGCAGCGAGGATCAAGGTGTTTCTTTTCATGGTCATGGCAGGTCTCTTTCTAAGGTTAGTGTTGGCGCAGGACTTCATGTACTTCTCGCGTGCCGGATGGTCCGGTCATGCCTTACCGCCGCCTTGCGGGGAAGCCAGTTGGCCACCGGTGGGCGTGGGACGCTTCGGCCGGCGGCGATATTGAATGGCGTTCAGCAACACCGCGAGGACAATGACCGCGCCGGTGAATACCGTCTGCCAGTAAGACGAGATGCCGATGATCACGAGACCATCGGATAGAAAGCCGATCACGAACGCACCGAGCAAGGTGCCGCGGATATTGCCGGTGCCGCCCATCAGCGACGCCCCGCCGATTACCACGGCTGCGATGGCCGTCAGTTCGTACGTCGTGCCGGCCGTCGGACCGGCAGACGTCAGTTGTGAAGAGAGGATCAGGCCGGCAATGGCGGCGCAAACGCCCGATAGCATGTACACGCTGATCAGTACGCGTTTGACCGGCACGCCGGACAGTTCGGCCGCGCGTTCGTTGCCGCCCGAGGCATAGAGCCAGCGGCCGAATGCGGAGCGATTGAGTGCGATACTGCCCAGAATCGCGATGGCCGCGAGAATCAGCACGCCCACCGGCACATGAAACAGCCGGTCGAAGCCGAGGTAGTCGAAGCCAGTGTTACCCAGGTCGGCCTGCCCACCGAGATTGTTGTAGGTGAGGCCATTGGTCATCAGCAGGGCGAAGCCGCGTACCACGTACATCACACCGAGCGTGGCAACGAACGCCGGCACTCTGAAGCGTGCGATGAGAACGCCGTTCACGAGGCCGATGAAGGCACCGAGCAGACAGCACAGGATGACGACGACCCAGACCGACGGATACAGCACCACGCCGAACACGTTCAACGTGACGCCTTGCATGAAGAATCCCGCAACTACGCCGGATAGCCCCAACGTGGAGCCGACCGACAGGTCGATGCCGCCGTTGATGATCACCAGCAGCATGCCAATCGCGAGAATCCCGTAAATGGCCACGTGTGAGGCCATTGTAAGAAAATTTTCTAGTGCGAAATAATTGGGTGACAGGAACGAAAATATGGCGATGATGACGACGAGTGCGAAGAAAGCACGTCCTTCGAGCAGCATTTTGCCGAGGTCGAACCCTTCGCTGGACGAGCCGGCGTGAGTCGATCTTGAAGTCTTGGCGGCGTTGTTCATGTTCAGTGTCTCCAGATATTTCTGCTATCAGGCAACCACGGCTTCGCCGGAGGCGGCCATGATGTCGTCCTTGTTGGCACCAGGGCCGAATTCCGCTGAAATCTTGCCGCGCCGCATCACGATGATGCGATGCGCGACACTCAGGCATTCGCCCACTTCAGAGGTGGAATACACAACGGCCAAACCCTTTTTTGCGTTTTCGGCGAGCAGGCGGAACACTTCGGCCTTCGCGCCGATATCGATGCCGCGGCTGGGTTCGTCGAGCAGGATCACCTTCGGGTCCGTCGCAAGCATTTTCCCGATCACAACCTTTTGCTGATTGCCGCCCGACAGCGAGCGGATGGAAGCGCCCGCGCCCGAGGTTTTCACATGGACGTTGCGGATCGATTCACCGACGAGTTCGCGTTCGGCCGGCGGCGACATCAACAGCCCTTTCACGAAGGTGTTGATGCTCGCGAGCGACAGGTTCGAGCCCACGCTCATCGTCGGGACGAGGCCGTCGCGCTGTCGATCCTCCGGCACGAGCACGAGACCCTTGCCGATGCGCCGGGCAATGCTCAATCCCGCGATGTCTTCGCCTTCGAGCAGAACCTTGCCGCTTGTCATCGACAAGCGCGTGCGCCCGGCCACCGATTCCAGCAATTCGGTACGGCCCGCGCCCATCAGTCCATAGATACAAACGATCTCGCCCGCACGCACCTTGAGCGACAGATGATCGACGACCGACGCGCCCGAGCCGGATTCGTCCGCAACGCTGACGTCGTCGATATCGAGCGCGACGTTGCCGAATTCGTAGCCCGTCGGCGGCGAGCCGAGGTCGAAGTTTTCGCCGACCATATTGCGCACGATCCAGCCGAGATCGATGTCCTTGCGTTCCGCCGACGCAGTGATACGTCCGTCGCGCAGCACCACGGCGTAGTCGGTGACCTGCAACGCCTCTTCGAGATGGTGAGAGATATAGACGATCGACACGCCACGGCTCGTCAGATCGCGGATCACCTTGAAGAGCACTTCGACCTCCGACGCGCTCAGCGCCGACGTCGGTTCGTCCATGATGAGGATGCGCGAATCGACGGAGAGCGCCCGCGCAATTTCGACGACCTGTTGCTGCCCGAGGCGCAAGTCGCGAACCAGCGTCATCGGATCGACCTCTTCTTCGAGCTCTTCCATGAGCGCGCGCGTTTGCCGTGCCTCTTCGGCGAAATTCACACCGGTGCGCGTGCGCAACTCGCGGCCCATGAAAATGTTGTCGCGTACGCTCAAGTTGGGCGCGAGACTCAGCTCCTGGTGAATGATGGAGATGCCGTGATCGCGCGCATCGCTCGACGAAGTGAAGGCGACTCGCTGCCCGTCGAGTTCGATCTCGCCGGACGTCGGCTTCTCCACGCCGGAGAGGATTTTCATCAGGGTCGACTTGCCCGCGCCGTTCTCGCCGAACAGGGTCGTGACCTTGCCGCGATGAATCTCGAAGTTCACGCCTTTGAGCGCATGCACGCCGCCATACGACTTGAAGACGTCGCGCGCCGAGAGCAGGACGCCGTCCTTCATCGGCGTCGGTGCAGTGGTTTCAGTCAGGGTGCTCATTTCACGTCCAGCTTCACAGGTGTGATGAGCCAGCCGTTCGGATTGATCAGCTGGAAGACGCCGACGACCGAGACGGTCTTGCCCGTCAGCCTGGCCGTATCGACTTTCGACAGAACCTGCTTCTTCATTTCGGTGTTGATCGCGTAGCCCGCGTTCTGATAGTCGATCTGATTCGTGAACTGGCCGAAGCTGATGTCGCCCGTCGCGTCGCGCAGATCGGTGCCGTTGATCGCCAGCCCCGTCTGTACGCGCACGACCAGCGAATCCGGCAATCCCGGCACCTTCACTTCGTACACGCCGGAGTCCTCCTTACCCGCGACGCCGGTGAACTTCACCGACATTTCCGGGCCGACCCCGCCGCCCGCCACGCCATACTGCTTACCCGCCGCGTCCGGATCTTTGGCAATGGCCGCGGCCAGCGTGGCGGCATCCACCGCGCGCTTGTCGATCGCCGCCTGTGTCTTCGGAAACTGCTTCTGGCCGTATGCACCCGGCTCGAACTCCTTGGTTTGCGTATCGGCGCCGGAGCCGATTTTCACGATTTTCGTGCTCAGCGCCATCGCGACCAGAAGGGCCAGCAACAGGACAATTTCGATCGTCGCGCGAACGCGGTGGTTAGGCTGCGCTTTCATTGATGTGGCCGTGCTCATTGATTCACCTCCATCGCGAACGAATTGCAACAATTGCAACGTGTCGGGCATTCGCCCCGTTCAGTTAGTGCCATCTCTCCCCCACTCCTCTGCCATTACGTCGAGCACCATCGCTGCGGACACCGCACCCGGATCGACATGTCCGAGACTGCGTTCCCCAAGACGCGCCGAGCGCCCCTTTGTGGCGATCATCGATTTGGTGGACTCGGCGCCCGACATCGCGGCCTCGCGAATCCGGGCCATGATTTCAGCTATCGGCAGTTGGTCCGCCATGCCTCGTTCGGCTGCCACTGAAGCCGGCGTCCACACGTCCACCATCGTCTTTTCGCCCACCTCCGCTTTGCCGCGCGAACGAATACCTTCGGCCATCGCGACAATCAGACCCGGCGCTTCGTTCAGCGGCATCTCCGTCCGTGCGCCGGCCGTCTTTGCTGCGCGCATGAACGCGGTCGCGTAGAGCGGTCCCGACGAGGCGCCGACCGCATTCAGAAAACCTTTCGCCGCCGCGTTCAACTGGTCCGCAAGCGTGATCTCGGCGGCCAGCGCGTCGATCGCTTTCGAGGCGGCGGCGAACCCCTGCTCCATCGCAATGCCGTGATCTGCGTCGCCGATCACACCATCGAGGCGGCACAGTTCGTCACGCGATGCGGCGATCGTGCTCGCCAGTTCGCGAAAGAGCTGCGCCATGTGCGCGGTGGTCAGCGCGCGCATTGTCCGGCCCCTTGCTGGAACATCGCGCACTCGCACGGGTGATCGATGAGCCGTTGAAGCTCGTCGTCGAGATGCATGACCGTGATGGACGCACCCGCCATTTCGAGCGAGGTACACAGCGGCCCGACCAACGTCCGATGCACGACCAGACCCGCTTCCTGCAGCCGCTGGGCAACGCGGCGGTTCAGAATGTAAAGCTCCATCAACGGTGTGGAACCGAGCGAGTTCACCAGCACGGCAACGCGATCGCCGCGGGCCGCGGCCATCTCGGCAAGGATCACGTCCATGATCTCGTCGGTGACTGCGTCGGCTGGGCGCAGCGCTTCGCGGCGCATGCCCGGCTCGCCGTGAATGCCCATGCCGATTTCCATTTCTCCGGCCGCGATCTCGAAGTTCGCGCGACGTGTCTGCGGCAGCGAACACGGCGCAAGCCCCACGCCCAAGGTGTAAGTGCGTGCATTGGCGTGACGCGCGACACGTTCGACTTCAGCCAGCGGCATCATCAGATCGGCGGCGGCGCCCGCCGCCTTGAAGATGAACGTGTTGCCCGCCACGCCGCGCCGTGTCTCGCGTTTCTCACGTGGAGCGGATGCGACGTCGTCGGTCGTCAGCACGGTGCGCGCCTCGATGCCCTCGAGTTCGAGCATTTCGGTAGCCATGTCGAAATTCATCACGTCGCCGGCGTAGTTGCCGTACATCAACAGCACGCCCGCGCCGCCGTTTGCGGCCAGCGCCGCGTCGACCACGGGTTGCGGCGGCGGCGAGGCGAACACGTTGCCGATCACCGCCGCATCGGCGAGACCCTTGCCGACGAAACCGAGAAAGGTCGGCTCGTGACCCGAGCCGCCGCCGATTACCAGCGCAACCTTGCCTTCGCGCGGACCGTGGCGCGCAATGATCGCGCGCGGCGCGGACTCGCTTCGCATTAGCAGATCGCCGTGTGCGGCCATGACGCCTTCGAGCATCTCGTCGACGGCGGCGTCGCCGTCGTTGATCAGCTTCTGTGTCATCGTGTCTGGCATGTCCGCGTCCTCAGATATTCAGATCGGCAATGCCGGTGTCGAAATGCGGAGCCCAGAAGGCCACTGATTCGGCAATCTGGTCGACGACCTGCCGGTCGATCGGTTCGCGCTCCTTGAACGACAGTTCCAGACAGATCTCGTTGTCGCGCCCGCCGCCCTCCTTCAACGCTTCGATCAACGGTTTGGGCTGGATGCGACCGCGTTCGTTGTACTCGGCGATGAAGGGACGATGACCGCCCTTGTCCATCAGCGACTGCTTGATATGGATGATCGGCGACACACGCGGCACGGCGCGCGCCCACGCATACGGATCGAAATCGTCGGGGTTCGGGCTGGTGACGTCGCCGTGATCGATGTCGGCCATCATCCACATCGGGATGGCCATTTTCGCGGCGCTCAGCTTGTCTTGCAGCGCCATGCAGGCGGCGATGGTTTCGCCGAACTCTCGACCGATCGACATCGGTTCCCAGAACACATACTTCAGTCCCGCCGCCTTCGCGTGTTCCGCGACTTCGGCCCAGCAATCGATGGCGGTTTGAATCAGCGCATCGCGGCGCGCGGGATCGTCGAAATCCTTGTACGTGAAGATGGCGAACTGCGTGCCGATGGAGTCGCCGCCGAGATCGGCCGTGATATCCGCGAAAGTCTTGAACCAGTCGATGTAATAGCGGCGCACATCAGCGTCAGGATGGCCGAAGTGATTGAGACGCCCGTACGGCCCGGTCATGCCCGAGGTGATCCGCACGCCCGTGCGCGTCATCGCGGCGCGCATCTCGCGCGTGAGACGGCGCGTGGTCGCTGCCGGCCACGACGGGTTGATGAACTCATGCGTCAACTGCACATCACGAATCTTCATGTCGTGCGCGATGGTGTCGATGAGATCGCCAGGCTCGGCGAAGCGGTTCACCAGCGGATTCGTATTAAGTGCAAGCGTGAATGCCATGTTCATCTCGTATCGTGTTGGGCCAGACGCGGCCGGCTTACGCGGATTTCCTGACGAGGCCGTCGAGCCACGCTTCGAAGGCCGCGTGCTGCGCTTCGTTCATGTGCAGCCCGTGCTTGGTGCGTCGCGTGAGCATGTCTTCCGCCGTCGCGGCCCATTCGTGGGCCATCAGATAGCGCGCCTCGGCCTCGTACAGATTCGGCCCGAATTGCCGCCCGAGACCGGCAAGCGACGTCGCACCGTCGATGACCTTCGCCGTGAGCGTGCCGTAGGTCTGTGTGTAGTAACGCAACAGGTCGCGCGGCAGCCAGTCGTACTGAGCTTGCAGGCCTGCCCTGAAACGCGCCACATCGGCTCCCTCGATATCGCCGCCCGGAAGTTTTGCAGTTGCAGTCCAGTCGGCGCCCATCTTCGGGAAAGTCGGTTTCAGCTTTTGCAACGCGTGTTCCGCGAGCTTGCGGAAGGTCGTGATCTTGCCGCCGAAGACATTCAGCAAAGGCACGCCCGCGCTGTCGTCGAGATCGAACACGTAGTCGCGCGTGACTGCGGAGGGATTGCCCTTGCCGTCATCGTAAAGCGGCCGCACGCCCGAGAAGGTTTGCAGAATGTCCTGCTTGCGCAACGGATGCTTGAAGTAACGATTCACCGCCGACAACAGATAGTCGATTTCCTCGTTCGAAATCTGCACGGTTTCGGGCGCACCGTCCCAAGGAACATCGGTCGTTCCGATGAGCGCCTTATCGCCTTCGTAGGCGTTGATGAAGATCACACGCTTGTCGTGGTTCTGCACCAGATAGGAATGCGGGCCGTCCCAGAACTTCGGCGTGACGAGGTGGCTCCCCTTGACCAGCCGCACCTTGCGGGTCGATGTCGCGCCCGCACGTCCGATGACTTCCGTTACCCACGGCCCCGCCGCATTCACGAGCGCGCGCGCCTTGACCACCCGGGTCGAGCCGTTACGCGCATCGCGCAACTCGACGCGCCACGCGCCGCCCTCGCGTCGCGCCGATACGCAAGCGGTGTGCGTCAGCACTTCCGCGCCGCGCTGCGCGGCGTCGAGTGCATTGAGCACGACGAGACGCGCGTCGTCGACCCAGCAGTCGGAATACTCGAAGCCGCGTCGATACTCGTCCTTGATCGGTGCGCCTTCGGGATTGCGCCACAGATCGAGGGAGCGCGTGCCGGGCAGCTTCTCGCGGCCGCCGAGGTGGTCGTACAGGAACAGGCCCGTGCGCACCAGCCACGCGGGGCGGTCGCCGGGACTATGCGGCAATACGAAACGCAGCGGCCAGATGATGTGCGGCGCGGCATTGAGCAGCACTTCGCGCTCGATCAAAGCTTCACGCACGAGCCGGAACTCGTAGTACTCGAGATATCGCAGCCCGCCGTGTACGAGTTTGCCGGAGCGCGACGACGTGCCTTGTGCCAGATCGTCCTTCTCGCAAAGGATCACCGACAGGCCGCGGCCTGCCGCATCGCGCGCGATGCCCGCGCCGTTGATGCCGCCGCCGATGACACACAGGTCAACCATGTCCTTCTCGCTCATTTCAGCGTTCCGTATAGACGTTAGCGACGTTAATCAAGAGTTGCGGAAACTGCTTCCGGCCGATGCCGTGACTTCAGCAACCGCGCCGTTTCGTCCCATGTCGGTCCGAGCGCCTGACGCGCCTGCCGATAGGCGGGGAAAAGCCTTGCGTAGAGTTGGACCAGTTCGGAATCGGGCGTTTCGGCCTGGCCCAGAAGCGGCGTCACCCATTCGGCGATGCACGTCTCCATGTCGGGATAGATACCGAGCGCGACCGCCGCCATCATCGCCGCGCCGGCCGCGCCCGCTTCCTCGCGCGCGGAAATGCGCGTGGGTGCGCCGACTACCGCACCGAGCACGCCGCGCAATGAACGCGAACGCGTCGCGCCGCCCGTCAGACGCAACTCGTCCGGCATCGGCAAGCCCATCGACGTGTAGCAGTCGCGCGCGGCCATGCCGAGTCCTTCGACCACTGCCCGGAACAGATCCGGGTAGCGGCTTTCGCTCGTCAGACCGATGAAATCGGCACGCGCATTGGGGTCGACGAACGGCCCGCGTTCGCCCGCATCGGAGATATAGGGGTGATAGAGCAGCGCACCCGGACGCCCGGATTGCAGCCATCCGTCGATGCATTTCATCCTGTCGGCGTGCGAAAGGCTCGTGCCGAACTGCTTGAGCAGATCGCTGGCGAGATTCAGGACCCAATCGACGTTCAGCGTGGCGGCCATGTTCGATTGCACCTGCGCCGACATGCCCGGCAGCGGCAACGCGATCACATAACCCGTGCCTTCCGCGTTCAGATGCACGTCTTCGTTGCGGGTCGCGCGCATGTGCATGCCCGTCGAACCGACGATGGAGCAACTGGCGCCCGCCGCGCCTTCGGTGTGAATGCCCGCGCCTAACGCGGTCAGCACGATATCGACAAAGCCGAGACATACGGGGGTGCCGTGCAGCAAACCCGTCGCCGCTGCCGCTTCAGCGGATAGCGGATGCGTCGTCTGGGTGCCGTCGACGATCTCGGGCAACAAGCCGCGCCAGCCGCTCAGACCGAGCGCTTCGATCACCGTGTCGTCATAGCGGCGCGTGCGGAAGTTGCCGAAGGTGAAGCTCGCTTCCGAGGGATCGGTCGCGCGCACGCCGGTGAGGTTCAGATACAGCCAATCCTTGCAATGCATCGCGACTTCGGCGCGTTCCAGCACGTCCGGCGTCGTCGCTGCCATATGAGCGATCTGCGCCGCCTGGCTGCACGCGGCAAGCCCGGTGCCGGTGGCTTCGAAGCGTGCCCAGCTCGCCGGGCCTTCCTGCAATCGCCGCACCGTGCTCGCAGCGCGGGCGTCGAGCCATAGCCACGCGTCGCTTGCGGGCCGGTTGCCCGCACCGACCAGCCACGTGCCGTCGCCTTGGCCCGTGACGGCCAGTGCGCGCGTGCGCTGCGCGAGCCCTTCGACCTTCGCGCCGAGATCGCGCAAGGTCTGTGCGCAGTCCAGCCAGGTTTGATCGAGCGACTGGGTCGCCGCGCCGTCGGCATTCGTGAAGTAGCGGTTCGGCACCGAGGCGACGGCGATCTGCCGTCCCGACAAATCGAAAGCCACGGCCTTGATGACCGATGTGCCGGCGTCGACGCCGATCAGCAGGTCGCGTGTTTCGCCAGCCATCACTCGGCCTCCGAAGCGGAGGCTTCGTCGTTCAGCGCCAGCGCCGACGCTTCGTCGGTGATGAGGCCGCTCAGGAGGCCGCTCTTCAGCACGGCGCGGATCGCCGCGATCTTCGACGCGCCGCCCGCAATGGCAACGATGCGACGACCTTTGAGATCTTCGAGGTTGGGTGCCACGGTGCGCGCCGCCAGCGACGTTTCGACGGACTCACCATCGGCGCTGAAGAAATGCCCCAGCACTTCGCCCTGGCCGCCCATGTCGTGCACTTCCTGGATCTCCGCCGGCTCGATCATCTGCGAGGCGACCAGCTGCGCGTCGGCATTGACCGACCCGATCCCGACGACCATCAGATCTGCGTGCGCCGCCAGCTCGAACACTTCCCGCGCGCCGCGCTGCGACAGCAGAACTTCGCGATCCTCGGCGGTATTGGCGAAAAACGGCAGCGGCATTACGTAGGACACCGCGCCGGTCTGTTCGGCGAGGCGATGAATCACGTCGTAAGGATTGGCCGTGTACTTGCGCGTCACGCCGCCGAGCAGTGAAACGAATCGCACCGTGCCGGCGTCCATGCGCGGAATGTTTGCGACGGCGGCGGCCAGTGTGCGGCCATGCCCGATGCCGATCACACCGTCCTGCAGCGTCAGAATTTCTCGCTGCAGAAACTGCGAACCCGCGAAACCCAAGGCACGCAACGGCAATTCGCCCTCGTTGAGTTCGGGAACGACTTCGCAATAGCTCAAACCATAGCGTTGCGCCAGGCGGGCTTCGAGTACGGCGCACTCGGCCACATCGCCGTCGATGGTGAACTTCACCGCGCCGCTCTGGTTGGCGCGCATGATCAGCCGATGCGCCTTCAGGCTGGTCACCCCGAGACGAGAGGCAACGTCGGCCTGCGTCTGCCCGGCCACGTAATGCAGCCACGCCGCGCGGATCGCAAGGCTGTCCTCGGCATCGCGCCTGTCGGCGGATTTCGTCATGTCGTCTCCGTGAACACGTTAAAAGTGATATTTTTTTAACGTGCTGAAATTTTTTTCAGTTCAACCACGATAGGCATCCCGATCGTCGATTACCATCCGCTATAACCCTGGGCTAAGCACTGCGGCGAGAGAGACCGGACCGGCCCTGCTGCAGCGCAATAAAAAATGGAGACACGATGGAGACGTATCTGCTGGGTATCGACAGCGGCTCGACGGCCACGAAGGCCGTCGTTTTCGACACGTCCGGACGCACCGTGGCGGTCGGAAGCCGACGCGTCGAGCAGTTGCAGCCGCGCGCGCGCCATGTCGAGCGCGACATGCAGGCGACCTGGGACGCGGCGTGCGCCGCCATCCGCGACGCCGTCGGCCAGGTTCCCGACGGCTCGATCGAAGCCGTCGGCGTGACCGGACACGGTGACGGGCTCTATCTCGTCGACCGCGCCGGTGCGCCGCTCGGGCCAGGCATCCTGTCCCTCGACAGCCGCGCGTTCGACGTGCACGAGCGATGGCGTGAGGAAGGCGTGCTGGACAAGGCTTTGGAACTGACGGGGCAACGACCTTATGCCTACGCCGCCGTCAGCCTGCTGAAATGGATCGAACTCAACGAACCGGAGCGGTTCGCGAGAATCGGTCACGTGCTTTTCTGCAAGGACTGGCTGCGCTCATGCCTGACCGGCGTGTTTGCCACCGATCCGACCGAAGCGAGTTCGTCTTTCACCGACGTCAATACGCAGGCCTACAGCGACGATGTCATGGCGCTTTACGGCCTCACGCCGATCCGGCGCGCGTTGCCGGACATCGTTCCGTCTGCTGCGCAGGCGGGTCGCGTCACCGCCCTCGCCGCTGCGCTGACCGGTCTGAAGGAAGGCACGCCCGTCGCCTGCGGCATGCACGACGTCACGTCGAGCGCGGTCGGCATGAGCCATACCGAGCCGGGTGTGCTGTCGGTCACGGCGGGCACGTTCAGCATCAACGAGATACTTTCCGATCGTCCACGGCTCGATCCGCGATGGTCGTGCCGCAACGGCACGCGCCCCGGCCAGTGGATGAACATGTCGATATCACCGGCATCGTCCAGCAACGTGGACTGGGCATTGCGCGAGCTCTTTCATCACGAAGCACAGGAAGCCGCCCGAAGCGGCAGGTCGCTGTTCGATCTGATCGGCGACGAAGTGCAAGCGGCTTTTGATGAGCCCAGTTCCGTGATGTTTCACCCGTTCCTGTTCGGCTCGCCGTTCGAGCAACCGGCCAGCGCCTCGTTCTTCGGCATGCGCTCATGGCATCGTCGTGGCCACCTCGCGCGCGCCGTGCTCGAAGGCATGGTGTTCAATCATCGTTGGCATATCGAAGCATTGACGAAGACCTTTCCCGCGCAAAAGGCGGGACTGACAGGCGGAGGGTCGTCGAGCCCGTTGCTCGCGCAATTGTTTGCCGATGTGCTCGGCCTCGAGATCGATATTCCCGAGAATCAGGAAGCCAGCGCGCTCGGGGCAGCGCTCTGCGCCGGCGTCAGCGCAGGTGTCTTCTCGTCGCTCGCCGACGCCACCGCGCGTGCCTGCCGGGTGCAGCGCACGCACACGCCGGGCGCACAGCAGCACGCCCGGCTCGACAAGGCGTATCGGCTCTGGACGCAACTCGCCGCCGCCATTGAACCCCTGTGGCCGGCGCTCGACCGCTCGACCACCGCGCACTGAAACCGGAGAAAATCGATGACCGAACGACGCCGCGATTTCTTTCTGGACCGGCTGCGGCAGCACCCCAAAGTCAGCGTGTTGATCGTTGGCGGCGGCATCAATGGAGCGGGCCTGTTTCGCGACCTGTCGTTGCAAGGCGTGGACTGTCTGCTGATCGACAAGACCGACTTCGCCTCCGGCGCAAGTTGCGCGCCGTCGCGGCTCATTCACGGCGGCGTGAAGTATCTCGAGACCGGCGAATTCCGATTGGTCGCCGAGTCCACTCTCGAGCGAAACCTGTTACTCAAAAACGCTCCGCATTTCGTGTTGCCGCTCGAAACCGTCTTGCCGATTTATTCGTACTTCGGCGGATTGATCGCGTCCACGTGTCGATTCTTCGGCATGAAGACAAAGCTTGCCGATCGTGGTGCGATCATCTCGAAGATCGGGCTCGCGTTATACGATTTTCTCGGGCGGCACGACCGCACCATGCCGAAGCATCGTTTCGCACTCAGAAGGCGCTCCCTTGCGTCGATGCCGCTGCTCGATCCCGCCATCAAAGCGACGGCCACGTATTACGACGCCAAGGTGACGCACGCCGAACGTCTGGATTTCGAACTCGTCACCGACGGGCTTGCAGCGTGTGAACAATCCGCAGCGGCCAATTACGTGAGCATCGATCATGCGGAAGGCAACGTCGTCTGGCTGCGCGACCTCGTGACGGAGTCGCTCTACGCCGTGGAGCCTGGTGTCGTGGTCAACGCGGGTGGCGCGTGGATCGACAGCGTGAATGCGTCGCTCGGCATCGACCGGACATATATCGGCGGTGCCAAGGGATCCCATCTGATCGTCGAGCATCCCGAACTCCACGCGCAATTGCAAAACCGCATGGTGTACTACGGCTCGAAGGACGGGCGCATCTCGCTCGTTTATCCCTTCATGGGCAAACTGCTGATCGGATCGACCGATATCCGCGTCAGCGACCCCGACCGGGTGCGATGCGAAGACGATGAAGTTGCCTACATGCTCGGCGTATTGCGCGAGGTGTTCCCTCGTGTGGTACTGAAAGACTCGGATATCGCCTTCCGATACAGCGGCGTGCGCCCGCTTCCTCATTCCGACGCCGCCAGTCCGGGCGATGTCAGCCGCGATCACGTGATGCACGTCGACAGTCTGCCGGGCACGCTCACTCCCGTGCTCTCGCTGGTGGGCGGCAAGTGGACGACATTTCGCGGCTTCGCCGAATCTGCCGCCGACGATACGCTCGCCCGCCTTGGACGTTCGCGCACGATCGACACACGCCACGTAGCGATTGGAGGTGGTCGCGAATTTCCAGGCGATGCAAAGGCGCGCGCCCAGTGGATCGACGATGTCGTCAGGCGTTTCAATGTTTCGGCTGCGCGAGCCGAGACTCTGCTTTCACGCTACGGGACGACGGGGTTCGAGATCGGGGCGTTCTGTGCGCATGCGCACGACGCGCACCCTGACCTGCCGCTCGCCAACGAAGCGAGCTATACGACGGGTGAGATTCGTTATCTGTGCGCGAACGACATGGTGACCCGCCTCGCGGATCTGCTGTTCCGGCGCACGACCCTGGCAATCTCCGGGCATTTGACGAATGCCCTGCTGCTGGAAGTCGCTCAAATAGCAGCGCAGACGCTGCGGTGGGACGCAAACCGGACGCGGCAGGAGATCGATGCGACGCGCGACGCCGCTCGCGAACGCCACGGTGTCGTGTTTACCGATGTCGAGGCATCCCGCCAGACGGTTGGCTGACGGGCTTTCTGACGACCCCGATGGGTCAGGCCTTCAGCCGGGCGAGGCGCTCCGATTTTCCCCGCACGCCTCGCGTGCCAATGTCCGGTCGCTTTACTGACCCGACAAATAGAATGCCTGGTCGCGTTGCGGCGTCACGCCGACGATGGTGAGCTGGCTGTTGACGACCGTCGCTTCGACAGGCACCGACACGTTGTTGAGAGAGCACGAGGTGCCCGTGAAGTTCAGCGTACCGTCGAGCAGATGCTTGCCGGTCGAGCGCGGCTTGAAGCTGCCGGTGAACGTGCAGGCGCCTTGTGTGCCCGTCGCCGTGCCGTCCGCAGCAAACGTGATCGTCGAGCTCGGCGCGACGCCCGAAGCGCTGCTCCACGTTCGCGCTACGTCGCCGAGAGCAATCGACGTGTCATACGTTGAGTTGTAGTTGCCGTTGAAGCCCGTTGCTGTCGTATCGGGAAGGACGTAGAGGCTCGTCGTCGCGGTGAACGCACTCTTGCTGGTGAAGTTGCCCGTCAGCGTCCCGGCGCGAATCGCGCCCGAAAGACCGAAGCCGACCGATGCAGAATCGGTAAACGCACCGTTTGCCGACGACATGAAGCCCTCGATCATCCAGATGAACGATCCGCCCTGCGTGTAGACGCTGTAATACTGTCCCGATTCGAGGACGATCGTTTGCGCCGCGAAAGACTGCCCCGAATTTGCCGAACCGTACCAAATCCCTTCCGGCAGTGCGTACGAGGTGTTGGGGACACACGACTTGGACAGATTGTTGAGGTCGGTCGTGCAGGACTTGCCGTCGCCACCACCGCCGCAAGCGGCAAGTACGGGCAGGGTCAACAGCATGAGCTTCGGGAGCAGTTTCATGAGTGCGTTTTTGTTATCCTGAACTTCTGAGTGAGTACAGGCCGCCTTTTTTTTACGGCGAGCCGACAATCAGATAACGGACCATTTCTAGAAAACTTTAGGCACTCAAACAGGGATCGCTCAGGCCGGATGTGACACAGCGTGGCTTTGCAGACGCGGCCCTCTTCACGGGCGGATGGCAACGTGATTTCGTAGTTAAGAGCGCACGCGGAGTGGTTATGGGGCCTGGATTCAGTGCGCCGTTACCGCCGATCTGATGTACGTCGAACCCACGCCGCTGTCTGCCAGCGGGCCGCGAACCGCCAGCCTGTTTCAAGGCTGGCGTTGCTCATCCACGGATCAGGGTTAGCGCTTACCGCGGCCGCCAGCGGGTTTGCCGGCCGGCTTCGGTGAACCTGCAACTGATTTGCTGGCGGGTTTGCTGCGTGGCTTTTGCGCGCTGAATGGGCTACCGCTGGACAAGCTTGTGCCTCTCGCCTCGGCCGCACTGCGCTGCGCCGCAGGCTTGCGTTTGTTTTCGCCAGTCTGCGGGCGAGGTTTTTTGCCGGGCACGTGCGTGCCACCCGGCGCAGCTTGCGGCACTTTGGGCTTCTTGGGCTTTTTGGGTTTCTTGATGATCTCGCCCGTCGCGCTAGTTTGCGGCACGCGGTGTTCGGCTTCGAAACCCGGCTCTTCTTCACGAGGCAGCGTTTGCCGGATCAGCGCTTCGATCGCGGCCAGTTGCGGCGCTTCATCGGCACACACGAGGGACACTGCCACGCCGCTGGCGCCCGCGCGGCCGGTACGGCCAATACGGTGCACATAGTCTTGCGCGACGATCGGCAGATCGACGTTGATCACCAGCGGCAGGTCGTCGATATCGAGCCCGCGCGCCGCCACATCGGTGGCTACCAGCATGCGGACTTCGCCCGTCTTGAAGCGCTCCAGCGCACGCAGGCGGGCGGGTTGCGGTTTGTCGCCGTGGATGGTGTCGACCGAATAGCCCGCTTCATCCAGCACGGCCGCGAGGTAATCCACGCCGTTACGGGTCTTGACGAACACCAGCGCATGCTCCCAGTGGTTCTCAGCCACAAGGTGCATGAAGAGGTCGGGCTTGTTCTTTTTATCCACCGGTATCACCCACTGCTTGATCTTGCTGGCCGTGGCATTGGGCGGGCTGACGCTGATATTGACCGGGCTGTGCAAAATGCCCGCCGCCATCACGCGGATATCATCGGTGAACGTGGCAGAGAACAGCAGGGTCTGGCGCTGAGCGGGCAAGGCAGCAAAGACGGCGTTCAGTTCGCGCTCAAAGCCAAGATCCAGCATGCGGTCGGCTTCATCCAGCACCAGCGTTTGTACCTGATCGAACTGCACTGCGTTCTGGCGATGGAGATCCAGCAAACGGCCCGGCGTGGCAACGAGCACATCCACGCCTTTGCGCAACTTCATCATCTGCGGATTGATACTCACGCCGCCGTAGGCGGCCAGAAAGCGCAAGTCGAGGCCTTTGCCGTAATCGACAAAGCTTTGCAGGACTTGTTCGGCCAGTTCACGCGTAGGCACCAGCACCAGAACACGCGTGCGGTTGCTCGACACCGCCGGACCGTGTTGCACTAGCCGTTGCAGCAGCGGCAGCGCAAAACCCGCCGTTTTACCGGTGCCGGTCTGTGCCGCAGCCATCACGTCCTTGCCGCTGAGCACAGCAGGAATCGCCTTGGCCTGCACTGGCGTCGGTGTCTGGTAATTGAGGTCCTGCAGATTGCGCAGCAAGGGATCGATCAGGCCCAGCGAGGCAAAAGACATTGGCGTATTCCGGGCTAAAGCCGCAATTCTAGCGGTTACCGCCTGATTGCGCCGCGCAGATCGATGGTCGAAAATTTCTGCCTCGATAGGGTGATCCAGGCAGCGTTTCGCAACGTTCGTATCCGGCCGCGCACTGCCTGATACGCTATGCAAACGCGCTTGATTTCAGCCAGCGATTGATCGGCCGAAGACGACCCATGTCAGAAGAAGCTAGCGCCAAAAACGCAGCCAACCCGTAGCGTTCGACGGGCCGGCCGCTGATGCGTCGGTGGCCTTCTTTCCACACAACATGTCCACTATCAGGTACGCACTGCATTCCCTACACACGGACGTTGGGCATCGCCCTGTTGTTCGGAATCGGGCGATGTCTTGAGCAAATCGGTCCCACTAGTCTCCGGCAAGAAGACGGCAGCACAGAACGCAATGGCATAGGCGCAAAGAGCGCATGCACCCATCGCCGTGCCGAGTGACAAGGAAGCAGCAAGGAGCCCCACCGTCGCAGGAACGATCGAGCCGAAGCCGCGGCCACCGCCGAGGCAAAAACCCTGGCCACTGGCCCGAATGTGGGTCGGGAATAATTCGGCGAAGGTTGGCAGCATGCCCGACGCCAAAGCGGCCTGAAAAGCGCCCAGAAAGAAACTGAGCACGATGGTAAGGGTGGCACCTATCGGTGCGAGCAGATAGAGCGCGACATTGGCCGCTTGCAGCACCAGGAAAGTCATGAACGCCGGTCGCCGGCCCACACGGTCTGACATCCATCCGTAGAAAAACGGCCCGACAAGGGAACCCAGGATATTCAAGGCAAGATAGCCGGCACTCGTCCCGACCGAAAGATGTAAAGCGATGCGCAGATAGGTCGGCAACCAGGTGATCATCACATACGCGCCCCCGTAGATTCCTGTCGCCATGACCACTGCGGCCATCGTGCGGCGCAAGTGAGCCCGGGCAAATATTTCCCAGAACGGCGTCGGCAGTACCCCGCGCTCAAGCGCCGCCTTCGCGTCGGCGTACGCGCCCGACTCGGGCACCAGTCGACGGATAAATAAAATCAACCCGGCCGGCAAGATACCGATAGCGAAGAACACACGCCAGCCAATCTGCTCGGGGAACAGCGAGGCTATGACCGGCAATAGCGCAACCGACATGGCATAGCCAAGGGCATAGCCGCTTTGAACAGAAGCAGCGACACGGCCACGCAACGCCGGCCGGATGACTTCGCTGATTAGCACGCCACCCACGGCCGCTTCGCCTCCATAACCCAGACCCTGCATGACACGGATGCCGAACAGCATCGGAAACGAATTAGCAAACGCCGCTGCAACGGTGAAGATACCGACCCACAAGATGGTGAACTGCAACACCCGGACGCGCCCGATTCTGTCAGCAAGAATGCCCGCGCCCCAGCCGCCGATGGCAACCCCCAGGAGCGCTGCGGTGGCCAGATAACCCACCTGCGGGTGAGTCAACCCGAGTGTTGCAATCAGGGCCGGGATCACCAGCGAGAAGATAGTCGCGTCCATCGAATCAAGGCCAAGCCCGGCGAAACACGCCCAATATGTACGCCGCTCAACAGGCGTGAGATCAGAGTACCAACCTAGACGCATTTTTCTCCTCTCCGATACAGTGAGACCGCTCTCGATGCTGTGGCCGATTTCGAACCAAGCCCTGGTTCGCACGTTAGCGAAGAGGGATTCGGCCAAGAATATCGGGTTAACCACAAGCTATCCGCTCGGTGTCCGGCTTTCCCCCATTCCGCCAACAGTTCAGGAAGACCACGAGCGCGCGTGGAGGCCCGACCGCAAAGCGTCCAACCGATTTTTTCCAGGTGTGGGGAGCGGTGTCCGCAAGCTTTCGCCGCATGACTGCCGATAAGCAAATTAGATGGGATGCACGCAAAATCGTAGTGACCTTTGCCACCACGTCGATTTTGCATCGCGCTTCAGGCCGGTGCAGTACGCATAGGCGCACAGCGGCCCGCAACGCGCTTGAATCGCGATTACAAATGGGGCTTTGGTGATTACCGTCGCATCTGAATTTCTTTTCAAAAATCCGATTGAAATAATATAGTAATATGACAAACGGTTAGTTTAAAGAAAAGCAGAATCCCAGTAAATTATTTCCTCAAATGAAAATCGAGTGTCGTGCATCTGGCCAGCAAACGGAGTATTTCAGTTGAATCCATATTTCTATCGCTTTTGCACTGATTTATATCCAGCTGAACAGCGATTTGAAGTTTGGCGAGACGAGATCAATGCGATTTTCGATGTCGATATCGAAAAGTCGTTAGCACCGCGCTTCAATTACGATCTATCCACGGGTTATGTAGGCTCGCTTCTGGTGGGCTGTGGCAAATGGGCCGGCCAGAGGGAACCGGTCGCCTACGGCGTGAAACGATCGGCGCCCATGATTCGCCGGGACGGTCTCGATCATTTTTATCTGTGCCTCGGTATCACTCATTCATTGTCGGGCTACGCGGCGCGCACGCCGATTCATGCCGAAGCGTCGAAAATCTACGTGCTCGATCTTGCGCGCGAACTTGATTCGGAGATCGTTGCTGGCGACACCATGATCCTGACGATCGCGCGTGATCTGCTAAGCCCGCAGGTGAGATCCGCCGATCTGCACGGCGCGATCCTGCAAGGTCCGTTGGCCACGTTGCTAGGCGATTATCTGCTGGCCCTGCAGCGCCAATTGCCCCACCTGTCGCCCACCGACATGCCCCACGCCGAGCAGGCGACGCTTGCCATGGTGTCGGCAGCGCTCGCGCCGAGCGTGCAAACACTCGCAGAAGCCGAAGTCGAAATCGATCGGACTGTGATGCTGCGCGTGCGCGCGTACATTGACGCGCATCTGAAGTCGGCGGACCTGACGCCATTGCAGATTTGCCGCGACGTTGGCATTTCGCGGGCGCAGCTATACCGTCTGTTCTCTCGCGAAACAGGTGTTTCCGCCTACATCCAGCGGTGCCGTCTCGAGAAAATTCGCGAGGTTCTCGAAGCAGGCGGTGCGCGCAAACAGCGCTTGTCGACGCTGGCGTTTCAATACGGCTTCAAGAGCGAATCCCATTTCAGCCGCAGCTTCAGGCAGGTATTCGGCTGCTCGCCGAGTGAGGCGCGTGAGCGCGCTACAGCGCGCGATTCTCGCGCGTCGGCATCGCGTCACACAGCCGGTCAAGCCGGATCATTGCGCGACGTACTCGATCGGATGACCCCGTGAGTGTGCATTGAGACGCACAGTCAAGTTTTGGAGACGCCGGGGCAAAAACGCGTCGCGCCTATTTGCTACGATCCTTTCGCCTGATTCATCGGCCGATTGACGCTTCGAGGGTCGATCGTCGGCCGATATGAGCAGCCGCTCGAGCCTGCGCGGATCGGGCATGGCAACGCGTCGACAAGCGCCTCACCCAGAAAACAGCTTGAACGGTCGGCGCGCATTCGCAACGGGGATCGGGGATCGAGAATGACGTACCGCCAACTCGCGGCATGGGCCGTACTGGCCTTGACAGCGTGTGCGCAGAATCCGTCGACGAGTCAGATGGTGCGGATTTGCGACGACCGGGGATGTGCCGACCGACCGAAGAATCAGACGAACCTGAGAGCATCGGATACAGAGCCACAAGCGGACACGGACGGGCGCATGGCAGCGCTCAAACAGGCCGGGGAGACCAACCCACGCGCGGCCTACGATCTGGGCCTTCGATATTTTCGAGGCGATGGTGTGCCACAAGACAGCTACCAGGCGCTGGTCTGGATGCGCAAAGCTGCTGAACGTGGAGACCTGCCAGCACAAAAAGCACTGGGGAGTTTCTATCTTTTCGGCCTTGAGGAGATGGGCCCCGATCCGCGCGAAGCAGAAAAGTGGCTGTTGCTCGCGTCCGGCCGTGGCGATCAGGAGTCGACGAAACTGCTCGAACAGGCGCGAGCCGCTAAAAGAGCCGATGAAGACGACTATCGCTGGCTGAATGAATCGCGCGCGCTTTATTACAGCTACTGGAATTCGGGCTACGCATATCGGGGCCAGTGGCAGGAACGCACGTGGCACTGGTATTGAAGCGCGTGCGCTTCATGTCAATCGATCCGCTGGCAGTGCCCAGTCAACCCTTCGTCAAAACATCACGCACAGAACTATGACTCTCAATTCAAACCATACGGGTGTTCGGCGCACGTTCGCGCTGGCTTTGGTCGGATCCTTGGTCGGCACACTGAGCGCCTGCGGGGGCATGGTGTCGACCGGCGGTCAAAGCGCGGGCGTGTCGGGCGCGGCTGGCGGCGCGGTGAGCGCGGGCGCGGACGAAACGCTCGAGCGTTGCACGGCGCCGCTGGGCACGATCGCGGTCGATGACGGGCGCAACGCCGACTGGTTCGGCCCGTTCGGCAGCGCCACCCAGGTCACGACGATTGAGCCGCTGTTGCGTCTCGCCGTCCAGCAATCCAACTGCTTCGTCATTACGTCGATCGGCAATCAGAAAACCGATGCGCGGCTCTCGCGCATCACGTCGCTGCAACGCAATTCCGGCGAATATCGCGCCGGCTCGAAACAGCAGAAAGGCCAGCGTGTCGCGGCGGACTACTACATGGAACCGCAGATCGTCATCAACGATTCGGCGATTGGCGGCGTGACCGGCGTGTTGGGCGGCCTCGTCGGCAGCAGTGCGTTCGGCAAGATTGCGGGCGGCATGCAGACGAAGGCGTCGGTTGTCACGTTGACGCTATTCGACGTGCGCTCAGCGGTGCAGATTTCAGCGGCCGAAGGCAATTCGACCGCGACCAATTATGGCGCGGCATTGGCGGGTATCGGCGGGACGGGCGGTGGCGGTCTCGGCGGTTTCTCGAAGACACCGGAAGGCAAGGCGACTGTCGCCGCATTTATCGATGCGTACAACAAGATGGTCGTCGCGCTACGCAGTTACAAGGCGCAGGACGTTAAAGGCGGGTTGGGACGCGGCGGCCAGTTGCAGGTGAATTGATCCAGCGTGAGCGGCGCTGCGTGCATCGCTCGCTCGAGCGGCCGGATGTATGCATCTGCGTGCGGGCTGACCGCGCTGTTCGACAAGCCGGGCGGCGGCGAACCAGTTTCGAAACAGCCGTAAGAAGAAAGTCGACAAACCCTCACGACGCAACGTGGTGACGACCACCGGGTTCCCAACGCCGATTTCAATCGATACACCCGCCCGCGTTGCAACGATTGTCGCGGAGCGCACGCGCGCGGGTATCTCAGGCGATGGCCTTCTACGCTGCGGCAACCTGCTCGCGCATGCGACGGGCTTCGTCGCGCAGGAACTGCTGGTAATCGTCCAGATCGCCGTCGAAGGGTTCGACGCCGCCCTTGGTGACCAGCCAGAACTCATCGCATACCGCGCGCAACAGAGCCCGGTCGTGACTGACCAGCATCACCGTGCCTTCGAATTCGTTGAGCGCCATCGCTAGCGCTTCGCGTGTGGCCAGGTCGAGGTGGTTGGTCGGTTCGTCGAGCAGGAGCAGGTTGGGACGCTGCCACACGATCATGCACAACACGAGCCGCGCCTTTTCGCCGCCGCTCATCGTGCTGACCGCCTGATGAACCATGTCGCCACTGAAGTTGAAGGTGCCGAGGAAGGTGCGAAGCGATTGTTCGGTGCTGCTCTGGCCGGGGGCGCGCATCTGCGGCGGCGTGTCCCTGGCAAGGCGGATCATGTGTTCCATCGGCGTGTCGAGCGGGCGCAGCACGTCGAGCTCCTGCTGGGCGAAGTAGCCGATGTTCAGGCCCTTGCCTTCGCTGATTTCGCCTGCAATCGGCGCCAGCGAGTGCGCCACCGTCTTCACCAGCGTGGACTTGCCCTGGCCGTTGGCACCGAGAATGCCGATGCGCTGCCCGGCCAGCACGGAACGGTTGATGCCCCGCACGATGACCGTGGGCGGCGTGCCCGGCAGTGCGTCGGCCGGCGCGGGGTAGCCGAAGCTCGTGTCCAGCATCGACAACAGCGGGTTCGGGACGTTGAGGGGCTCCTTGAACTCGAAGTTGAACTCCGCATCGGCAAGCACCGGTGCGATCTTCTCCATGCGTTCGAGCGCCTTGACCCGGCTCTGCGCCTGTTTCGCCTTCGAGGCCGTGGCCTTGAAACGGTCGATGAATTTCTGCAGGTGGGCGATCTTGTCCACCTGCTTGGCCATCGCGGCCTGCTGCAACACGAGCTGCTCAGCGCGCATCTCTTCGAACTTGCTGTAGTTGCCGCCATAACGCACGAGCTTGGCGTTGTCGACGTGCACCGTCACCTGTGTCACCGCGTCGAGGAATTCGCGGTCGTGACTGATCATCACCAGGGTTCCCTGATAGCGCTTGAGCCACGCTTCCAGCCAGACCAGCGCGTCGAGGTCGAGGTGATTCGTCGGCTCGTCGAGCAGCAGCAGGTCGGACGGGCACATGAGTGCGCGCGCCAACTGCAATCGCATGCGCCAGCCGCCGGAGAAACTGTTGACCGGCTGGCTAAGCTGCTCGGCACTGAAGCCAAGTCCCAGGATCAGCGCCTGAGCACGTGCGGGGGCATCGTGTGCCCCGGCGTCGTGCAGGTTCATGTAGGCGTGCGCCATACGCATGCCGTCGTCGTCGGCCTCGGCGGCGGCTACTTCGGCCAGCGCGGCCAGCAGCACAGTGTCACCCTCGACGACGAAGTCGGTCGCGCCCTGCTCGGTCTCCGGCATGTCCTGCGCGACCTGCCCCATCTTCCATGCAGCGGGAATCGAGAATTCGCCGCTATCTTCGTGCAGCGTGCCGTTGAGAAGGCCGAAGAAGGACGACTTGCCGGCGCCATTGCGGCCGACAAGACCGATTTTTTCGCCAGGGGTGAAGGTGACGGACGCGCCGTCGAGTACGACATTGACGCCGCGGCGCAGGGTGAGATTACGGACGGAAATCATAAGGAGCTACTTCGGAGAGGAGTGGCATGATAGCCGACCGGGCGTCCAGGGCTGCCTTTTTTCTGGGCAGCCAACACTTTGTGGCACTAACCGGCCACAAAGCGCGGCGAGCCCTGGCGCACCGGCTGCGCCCCGAAACGGATTGCCCGCGCGGCCTGTCAGCGGCCCTACTCACTCGCCTTGGTGGCGCGCAAGCCTCATCCGCGGGCGGCGAAAGTGACCACTATCAGCGCGGAAAAGACTAGCGCCGGCGCGAGATGCCGGAACGGCTCGCGGTTTCGTAGCAGCGTGAAGAGCACCGCGATCATGATCGTAGCGGCTAGCGTCAGACCGAAAACTCGGGTTTGTTGTCCAAGAAGAAGTGCCGCACTGAACAGCTCGAGAGCACCACAGAACAAACGCAACCATGGCGGGTAACCCCAGCGTGCGAAGTCGCTCTTCACCGCGCCGCGTCCTGCGAGGTTGACCACCCCGGCAATAGCGAACAGAACCGCTACGATCGCCGCGAGAATCGATTCGAAAGACGCACTGTTCCACGCCATCGTCATGATCCGCGGACTTGCTGAAAGTGGTTCTTTACCGAGAGGTCCGCAATCAGGCCGGGGCTCCGAGGTTCCCACGCAAGAGCCCGCCGGGCATGCTGGCCGCTTACCGTCTGGTCGAGCGCCAGTGCGTCGGCGAACGGTCCAAGCGATTTGCGAGCATCGTCGAGCGGCCAGAATTCGACGCGATCGGCGTCGACGGCGGCCCGAATCGCTTCGCCCATTTCCGCAACGGCAACGGCGTCTTCCGCGACCACGTTGAAGGTCTGTCCCGTGACCCGACCGTCCCCGCTTCCCGCCCGCTCAACCGCGCTTAGATATGCCGTAGCCAGATCATCGACGTGCACGGCAGGCCAGTGGTTGCGACCATCGCCGACGAGTCTCACATTGCCAGTCTGACGAACCATGCCGGCAAGCATGCCGAAAACGCCGCCGCCATAGCCGTGCACCATCGCCGGCCTGAGGATCACGGCGGCAATCGAGCGGCTCGCTGCCAGCGCCTGCACATGTTGCTCCACGGCGGGTCGCCAGGCGACGAGTGGTGTCGGGTTCAGCGCCGATGCTTCAGTTGCGGATGCCCCCTCCGTATTGCCGTAGACCCAGGTGCCCGACGTATAGACAAACGCTGCGCCTGGATGCAGATGCGAAAGCATCGCCTCAATGGCGGCCGCGTCGACAGCCGCGGCGGAAGCATCGTTGGTCGATGCCATGTGCACCACGCCATCAGCGGCGCCGGCAGCCGCCGCGAAAGACGCTGGCTCACGCAAGTCACCGCCATGCAGCTTCACCCCGAGACCTGCCAGTGCGCCTGCGGCCGCCGAGCTATCCTGGCGTACCAGCGCCGTTACCTGATGGCCGAGGCTGATTGCCTTGCACGCCACCGCTTGCCCGATAAAGCCCGTACCGCCTGTGATGAAAAGGTCCATAGCGCTCTCCTCGATGATGGCCTGCGAAGTTGATAAGTCACACGAACGAGACTTGTCGGTCTCGTTTCGTCAAATCTAAACGAGACTGACCAGTCTTGTCAACTACTCGGTGATCTGTTATTTATCTGAAATGAACACGACTTCTCTCCCCGACCTGAGCCCGCTGCAACGCCGTAAGCGGACCGCCATCCTCGACGGCGCGAAAACCGTTTTTCTAAGCCAGGGTTTCGGCCTGGCAACGATGGACGATGTCGCCGCGGCTGCGGGTGTCGGCAAACAGACGGTCTACCGTCACTTCAAGTCCAAAGAGGCGCTCTTCGTGGGTCTGGTGAGTTCGATGTGCGCTCAGGTGGGCGGACTTCTTGCCGGCGCTCAGGACAAGCAATCGGATGGATTGCCTGAAGTCGAGTTGCGCGAGCTGGGATGGGTGTTGGCACCCATCCTTATCGCGCCGGATTATCTGCGGCTTTACCGGACGATCGTTGCTGAGGCCGAACGTCTTCCGGAACTCGGTCAGGTGTTTTACGAAAATGGGGCAAAGGTCGTGCGCGCCTTCGCCGCAAAAATTCTGCAAAAGAAATTTGACCAATCGACGGCTGCGTTGCGAGCGGCGACATTCGTCCAGTTGGTGCTCGGCGACGCGTATCTGGAACTGTCGATTGGCTATGCGGTGCCGGATGTCGAAGCGCGCTTTGCGTTGCAGATTGAGGAGGCGGTGGCGGCGGCGCTTCGTTGAGGAGCGCTACATAGGAGGTCCTTATAAAAAGAGCCGGACATATAGTCCGGCGCAAGACAAGCCTATCGACTTTTTTTGAAGCGGTTTACAGCTCAATTCTCTGGTGCTGTCCGGGCACCGCAGACACACAGGTCATTGTCGCGCTAACCGCGCAGGGTCATATCTCCAGACCCTCTTCCGCATCGACCAGTTCGGCGATGTCGTGTACGTCCACCGTGCAGCCGAGCTTGTTTTTTACGCCATGTCCCCACGCCTGCACATGCGCGCCGGGGCTCAGGTAGGCGATCAGTTCGGCGGCCGCGTGCGGCGGCATACGCAACGACGTGCCGTCCTCCAGCAGTGCGCCGCGCAATTCGCCCTTCGGCCCGTAAAGCGCCATCACCACTTCGCCTTGCACCTCCATCGGCGCGCCACCGTGGTGTCCATGCTCATGCTTCGCGTCATGTCCATGATGATGCGGTCCTTCATCGGCGATCTCGACACCTTGCTTCGTGGTCAGCGCGACCGCTGCGATCATCGTGACGTCGCGTGGCTTCACACCGCGCACGCGCACGGTGTCGCCTGCCGTCACGTTGCGGGTCACCGACTTGCCCAGATGCGGAGGGAAATGGACTTGCTGCTGCGTGCCGTCGGCGTGTTCGAGAATGAAACCGTCGGCTTCGCCGTGCGAATTCAACAGGAAAAGCACGACCTTGCCGCGCGTTTCGAGTAGGCAAGCGGGATCGATCCAATGCATGTTGTCACTCCTTTTCGGGTTTATCGAGGCAATTTGTCGTAGAGAACGGTGAGTTTGCCGGGCGTGCCGAAGGCAGTCGCCTGGAACGATTCGCCATACCGATTGCGCGTACCGTAGCCTTGCGCGGCGATCGTCACGCCCGGTTGCAGCAGATCCGCAAACTGCATGGCGGCAGGCGGCGTGAGTTTGATGACAGTGCCGTCGTTCAGAAGGACGCCATCGGGTTCGCCGCGCGGCGCGCTGGTGACGCGGAGCACTCGTCCTGCCGCGTTTAGCTTCACCAGTCCGATGCCTGCCAACGATCTCGGTAAGCGCTGCGCGTCGTCCGGTGGCGGCTGATCGGCAATACTGCGACCGTTTCTGGTATCGACGATCTGGCTCGCTTGCAGCGCGCCGCCCGGTTGCGCGAAGCCGCTCGCGGTGACCTTATCGCCCGCCGAAATCGAACCTGTTACCTGGGCGCCGACATGCGGCGGAAAGCGCACCAGCGTGTTACCGGCGAGCAGCATGCCGTCGACATCGCCTTCCGGATTGATCAGAAAGCGCTGCACGACGCCGCTCACATTCGCTGGTGCGCCGGCACCCGGCGCGGGTGGCGCAGGTGGTGCGACGCCATTCGGCGGGGGCGCAGGCGCAACGCCCTGCGGCGGTGGGGCCGGCGACAAGGCACCATTGGGCGGAGGTGGCGGCGCCATGCCGGGCGGCGCCGGTGGTACAGGCACGCCGGCGCTCGGTGGAGGCGGCGGCATCGGAGCGGCATTTTGCGGTGGAGGCGCAGGCTGTGCGGCGCAAGCCGCGGCGCCCGCGATTACCACGACCGCAGTCACTGCGCGCGCGATCGGATTGAAAAGTTTCACTGTCAGACTCCTCGGGCTGCAATGTCGTGCAGGAGTCTTTGCAATCGCTATGCCACCGCGGTATGCCTTGCTGGATGAGGCTTGTCGGCTGAAACGCAGGGACTGGCTGTCGACCCGCTGGACAAGTGGTGTCAGTTAGCTGGACACCATGGCGGGCGATCGAAGCATGCCTAACCGATTTTGTACGCGGCCATCTTCGTATAAAGCGATTGACGGCTGATACCGAGCCGGCGTGCGGCTTCGGCGCGATTGCCCGCGGTCTGCTGAAGCGCGCGTTCGATGGCGTCGCGCTCCAGCCGCTCAATCGCTTGCGGCAGCGGCAGGTCAAGCAGCGCGCTTGAAATCTCTCTAGCCAACTCGCGCGGCGCGCTTAGAAAAGCCAGGTCGTCGTCGGTCACAAGCGGGCCGCGCGCGAGCGCCGCGACGCGCTCCATCGCATTCTTCAACTCGCGCACGTTGCCCGGCCACGCATGGGCGAGCAGACGCCGCTCTGCCTCGCTGCTCAGGCTCCGCGCCGGGCCGCCGAGCATCGCCGCGGCCCCGAGAAAGTGCGAGGCAAGCGACAGGATATCCTCAGGGCGCTTGCGAAGCGGCGGCAGATGAATCGGAATCACGTTAAGCCGATAGAACAGGTCTTCGCGAAACGTGCGCGCGGCCACTTCCGCCACGAGATCGCGGTGTGTCGCAACAACGATTCTCACGTCGATGGCTATATTCGCATTGCTGCCGACTGGCGTCAGCGTGCGCTCCTGAATCACGCGCAGCAGTTTGGCCTGCATAGGCAGCGGCAGATCGCCAATTTCGTCGAGGAACAGCGTGCCGCCATTCGCCTCGACGATGCGCCCGGCCCGATGCGCCACCGCGCCGGTGAACGCGCCTTTCGCGTGGCCGAATAATTCGCTTTCCATCAGCTCCGCAGGAATCGCCGCGCAATTGATCGCTACGAACGGGGCGTGCCGACGCCCGGACGCATCGTGCAACACCCGGGCGGCGACCTCCTTGCCGGTACCGGTTTCGCCTGTAACCAGCACGGTCGAATCGGTGGCGGCGGCGCGGCCAATCTGCTTCTGCGCGTCACGCAACGCCTCGCTATTGCCGAGCAGGCGCGGCGTCTCGGCATCCGCGACTGACTCGTTCGAAGTCGACGATTCCGCGCTTGATGCGGCGCCGTTCGACGCGTCGATTTTCGTGAGCAACGTCGCAATTGCAGCGCGTCCGACTGGCTTCGTCAGATGCTCGAAAGCGCCGAGCCGCATGGCGTGGATAGTGTTCTCGCTGGTGGCGAAGGCGGTCAGTACGACCACCGGCAGCGCCTGGCGCGCAGGCAACGCGCGCACGCGCTCGAGCACGTCGATGCCGCTCATGTCCGGCATCCTGAAGTCGAGAAACATGCAGTCGAACCGCGCGGTGCCTGCCAGCAGGGTCAGCGCATCGTGACCGCTGCGCGCTTCGGTGGTGTCGTGCCCCAGGTCGCCCAGCGTTTCCGCGAGGCTCTCGCGAAACGCATCGTCGTCGTCGACAATCAGGATGTGCGCCATGGGATCTCGATCACAAAACAGGCTCCGCGCTCACGCGCTTCGTAAAAGGCGCTGCCGCCATGCGCAGCAGCGATTTCCCGGACCACCGCGAGGCCGAGCCCAGAGCCGCCGGCGTGGCCCGTCACGAACGGTTCGAAGACCCGTTCACGCTCGGCGGGCGGCACGCCCGGGCCATCGTCGACGACTTCGATCCGGAGTGTCCTGCTTGCGTCACTTGCACGCAGCATCACATGACCGTCAGACAGCGTGTGACGCAGCGCATTGATGATCAGATTGTCGATCGCCCGCGCGAGCTGGTCCGGGTCGAACGAGGCCAGGTCGGGCAGCCGGTCGGCAATGTCGAGTGTGAGTTCGATGCCGGCATGTGCCGCTGCATCGTGATGCCATTCAATGCGTTCAGCCAGCCAGCGGCGCAGTTCGATCGGAGCGACGTCAATCCGCATTGGCTGTGTCAGTGCGAGAAGGCCCGAAAGTTGGCGCTCGACCCGCTGGATCTGTTCGAGGATCACGGCCAAGGCCCGCTGTTTGCGATCCACGTCGCCGTTCAGCGCGTTTTCCGCTTTGAGCCGCATAGCGCCAATCGGATTTCGGATTTCGTGCGCCATCTGCGCAGAGAAACGACCAATGGCGGCCAGGCGCTCCGCCGCCGACAGTTGTACGTGTAGTTCGCCAGCCTCCTGCTGCAGCGATGTCGCGCGTGTACCGTATGCGTTGAACGCGAGGACGATCTTGTCGAGGTCCGGTTCGCCGGTCGGCGCGATCGGTACGAACGGATCAGTGGGCTGACTGAGGCTTGCCTCGACGCGCGCGAGATTGGCGCGCCAGCGTCGCAGCAGGATGCCAAGCACGATGGCAATGCCGACGATTACTGCCAGCAGCACCGCAAGCCCAGTGACGAGCGCCTTGCCCGACGGTCCGAATGGTGGGTGCACGCGGGACAGCGTCCAGGCGAACAACCCCTCGCGTCGGGCCACCGGACAGGCGGTGACGATCACGGCATCCTGCTGACCCTCGACGAACTGCGATGTCGCCGCGCGGCTGGCTACAGCGGCACGCAGCGTGCGCAGAATCAGCGGTGTTTCCGCGTCCGGGATGTCGCGCTTGATGCCGCTGCCCTGATAGGTCGGAAAGGCGTACGCATCGAAGCTGCCGCGCGGACCGCCCTCCGCCGGGCGCCAGAAGCCGCCTTCGACGCCGTCCATTTGCGCGAGCACGATATCGAGGATCGCGTGCATCAGGTCGGTGTTCGGCGCGCCAGACGGCGGCGGATGCGCTGCCATTCCGGTCGACGGATTGGAAGGAACACTGGCGGAACCCGGCACGAATGGTTTTGAGTCGGGCGCGCGGTCGATCGACAGGTCATAGCGCGAGCCAATCGTCTCGCAGCCCGCAAGTCCTTGCTGTCTCGCAAGTCCGATCTGCCGTCCAAGATTGGCTTGAGCCATGAACCAGACGAGGCCAATCAGTGCCGCGCACATGACCGCGACCATTAGCCAGAAGACGACGAGCTGGCTGGCGAACGAGAGGCGGCGAGGGGCTACGGTCATGAATAGGCCGGGAGGGGTAGAGCTAGAGCTTAGCAAAATCCCGGCCCGAGGCTGGTGTGGTTGGCCCGCCTGTCTGACGCTGTCCAGACACCAGGCACGCCATGTCAGCGAAATGGACATCTGATGCTCCTCGCTCATGAGGTCCCGCTCGCCGTCCAGCCAGCCTCTTGCCTAGTCGCGATTCGACAATTGGCGGCGGCCCCGCGTGCCGCTCTGTTCCGCCCGAGCCAGTCCGGTAACCACGGACCGAATGGCATCCAACTTGCTCAAGCCCAGCACCGCCGACGAGTCGGCTCTTCTTAAGGCATCGCAGGCTTTTCAGTTGCCACTGTCGATGGCGGTGTTGCTAACTGGCGTTTCCAGCGCCTCGAAGACAGTTGGTCGCCTGTATTGATAACCGAGCCTGCGGATCGTCGCCTGGTCACCGATACCTTTGATCCGCGACAGGTACCGACAGGTAAGTGGGTTATGCGGGCAAAGGTATTCGGAAAGAGCATCGATGCTGTAACTGCAAGCCTGGACGGAATGGAGGTTTCGATGCAACTGGTCGATAGCAGTTCAGGTCTCTGGCAAACGAAGATTCCAGTCCCCTCCAGCGCGGGGGGCGACAGGATCGACGTCAAGGCGACCACGTCCGACGGACGGACAGGATCGGACGCTGTAGGAGTGATGACGCCTTCGAGCGCTGTCCGACGCACAGGCATCAATGCGACGTCCGGGACGGATGCGCACGCGGTGGGCGAATGGGCTGACCACGGGCTGATGGGTTCCCAGCTGGGCCCGAACAAGAATGGTCGTCACTGGTGAAGTCCACCCGTGCGCTCGAAGCGCTCAATTTCTTTATGGCCGACGTCCAGGCTGGCATCGGTCCGTTCCTGGGCGTATTCCTCCAGGCGCGCGGGTGGAATACGGATGCGATCGGCACCGTGATGACGATCGGCGGAATTGCAGGTGTGCTGGCTACGTCGCCAGCCGGTGCGCTCGTTGACGCCACACGGCACAAGCGCGGCCTGATCGTGGTAGCCGGCATCATGACAGTGCTGGCGTCGTGCCTCGTCTGGATCTCGCAGCACTACTGGGCAGTCGCTGCCTCGCAGGTTGCGACGGCGATCACCGGGGCCGCGCTGGGGCCCGCCATGGCGGGCATCACTTTAGGGATGGTGCGCCAGCGCGGATTCGACCATCAGTTTGGTCGAAATCAGGTGGCCAATCATGCTGGAAACGTTCTTGCTGCCGCGCTGTCGGGGTGGCTAGGCTGGCGTTTTGGATTGGGCGCAGTGTTTGCACTTAGCGCTGCGTTCGGGGGACTGTCCGTCATCTGCGTACTGATGATCCGCCGTGACGCGATCGACGACGATATCGCGCGAGGCTTGAGCGCAGATCGCCCGGCGGATGAAACCGACCGGACAAAGAAAGACCGCGACACACAGGCGGGCGCGAGCGGATTTCGCATTCTGCTGCAATGTCGTCCGCTGCTATTGCTCGCCGCGGCACTTGCAATGTTTCATTTGGGCAACGCAGCCATGTTGCCACTTTATGGTCTTGCAATCGTCGCCGCACATCAGGGCAATCCAAGTGCGTTCACGGCCGAAACAATCGTGGTGGCGCAACTGGTGATGGTCGGCGCCGCAGTCTTCGCCAACCGGCTCATTCGCTGGCGCGGCTACTGGTGGGTCATCCTTCTGACGTTCCTCGCATTGCCCCTTCGCGGCGTGATCGCTGCGTCCGTCATTCACGCCTGGGGTGTCTGGCCGGTCCAGGCGCTTGATGGCATCGGCGCGGGACTTCAAAGCGTAGCCGTCCCCGCACTTGTCGTTCGGCTACTGGAGGGAACCGGTCGCGTGAATGTCGGACAAGGTGTCGTCATGACAGTCCAGGGCGTCGGCGCGGCGCTGAGTCCGGCGCTCGGCGGCGTACTTGCCCAGCACTTCGGCTATCCCGCTGCGTTCGTCGCACTCGGGGCGGTTTCGACTGGATCCCTCGCGCTATGGCTCTGCTTCCGTAGGGGTCTGAGAGAAGCTTGCCGAAGTCGCGAAGATGTCCGCGACACAGTCGGAACCGCCGATGCCGCTGCGCCAGCGATCCTATGCCACGAAGATCGCCAGCGTTCTTCCGCTCGCTGAAACTCTATAAAGTCCCACACGAATCAATCCGGGTCATCCGAATCGAAATCGAACCTGGAGAGCATCTCAGAGACCGCGGCGGTCGCTGAAGCCAGAACCCGTCGGGCGCCTCGTTCGTCAATCTTCGAGGTCTTCTTCAGATAGTCTGCAACCAGGTAGCGCGGGTCGAGTACAGGCATTGCCTCAATGGACGAGAGCACAGGAAGCTGCGAGCCCTTTTGCTCGGCAACCCGGATCTTCATCACCAGCGGCGCGTACGTCAACCGACCGATTGAAACCTTCTCAGTCCAGTAGATCAGCAGGGACTGCTTGTCACCTTCCGATGCGTCCACGACCCTAAGCTTGCCCGTACTTTCCGCAGCATTGCGGATATCCTCGCGGACCGCGTCCATCACCGCGATACGATTGCTCCCCTGGGTGCACTGCAGCTTGATGAGAAAGCGCCGGATGGGCTCAAGGCCGTCCACCTGAATGCGCAGGTGGTTGGCGTGCAGTCGGGAGGCGTAGCTGCCGGCGATCGCGAACTGAGCTCCGGCTTTTCGAAGTCCGGCGTTAGTCAGTCTCGACAGGTTCTGGACGAGATCGGCGAAGAACGGCAACCGCTCTTCGAAGAACTGATTGCGGCTGGCCCAGTGCTCATCCATTAGCACCGAGAGATGATGGGCGACTGCCACGATCGAGGCGATTTCTTTCTGGCTTGCATCGAGCAAGACATCGAGTGCCGCCGGAAGTGACGGGCGCTTCGAGATCATCGCCAGACATTCGTTGTCGAAATGCGCAGCGAGCTCCGTATCCTGGTGCAGGTTGTAGGCCTCGACGAACTGAGCGACGATCAGGGTGAACAGTTCACGCTTGCCCTTGTCCTCGAGACCGGCGAGTAAGCGCGCCGTGTTGGGCAGGGCCGCCAGGCGTTTCAATTGCGCCGCCGACGGTTCTTCCCTGCCCCGATCGCTCTGCAGGATCAAACCCAGCCGCGTGATCCGTTTAGGCGCCTTCCTCACTTCGTCGCTTGTGAAAGCGTCGCGGACCATCATAAGGTATTCACTCAGGTAATACTCGCGATACGGATAAATCACACCCTCCGACTGCAGAAGTGCGCCGGCGGCGCTCAGGTGCGTCCATTCCTCGAGAGCGGATGGCGAGTCACGTCGTGGGATGCCGATGTCGATCAGTTCTGCCTTGCAGTTCGCATGCTCCTTGAGGCTGTCGACATCGCCCGCATCATGCTCGTCGATCTCTTCATCGTCGACTTCCTGCGGCGCAGCGCTTTGAAGGTACTCCGCAAATAGCGGCGCATTTTCCTGAACGAGTTGTGTGAATTCCACCTTGAAGGTCTTCAGGGCGAGCAATAGGGCGTCGTGCACCTCGGCGAGACAGCCATACCACTCCTCAGGCGGCAAATAAGGGTTGATGACCACTTGCGTGTCCCAGTCATTCTCGCCTTTCTCGGGTGTGCCGAGGAAATAGTTGAGCGCACGACCGCCCTTCAGAAAGAAGATGACCCGTTGCTTGCCGTCTTTGTTTAGTGCGTTCGTTATGGCGCCCAGTTCGCCGATTTTTTTCGTCAACCAGGCGGAAAGCCATTTCATTTTGACCCGGTCTCCGTTGTGGAGCAGTTTGGTCAGGTCTCCACTGAGCTCCGCACGCAGGTCTTCGCCGATCTCCTCGCTCGCCTCCACGCGATAGTTGACGAGCAGCCGGAACAGATAGAAAGAATCGATCAGGTGATTCATCTTGACCGCGGCCAGGTGCTCGCCGTCGAACGCGTCGAGTGGTTTGAATCTGAAAGGCTCCGGAGTGCCAGGATCCTGAATAAAGTATCTTGAAAGCGTCTCGGTTTGCGCCTGCACCTGGTCAGAGACGGCATCATGTCCCGCTTTGCGCACTACTCGCTGGTAGGCGTTTTCCAATACCTGAAGCGGGTGGAAAGATGGCGCTTTCCACATGAACGCCTTGTCCTCCTGCCCGGGATACGGCAGCCGGACATTCTGGCGGGCGCCGAGCGCGATGAGGCCGAGCCTGGTGAGACATCCTGCCCCGTCGAGAACGGGAGCGTCCGGCTTGTCCGGCGCCTTCTGGCACGACCAGGTTTGCACGAGGTCTTCGGATTGCCTGTAAAGCGAGACGAAGTTCTGGGTCGCACCCATGTCCAGCCAGATTGCGATCGGACCTGGCTTCTGTGCGCCCGGCCCCCCTTCCCGCTCAATCTCAGGGTAGAACTTCTTCACCTGCGCCATGGCGTGCGCGCCGAACTTCACGTGTTCCGGATTGCTGGAGTAATTAACGAAGTTAGTCAACTTCTGAAAGTCTGGATACGCAGCGATGCGAGTCCATCCCTCGTTGTCCCGACGCCGATTAAAGTCGGCGATGCTGTATGGCTTCGCAGGCATGAGTGATCTCCTATCCGAGCTGGAATGACTTCTGGGAGTACTGGCTATTTCAACGTCCGGCTAAGTCTGTCCAACTCGCCCGCATGAATGGTTACCGCGTCGAGAATCAACACGCCCCCGACCGTGGGGTCCGCCCGGTTAGCGTTGAGATAACGGCTCACCGCCTCGCGGCTCGCCTGATGGTCACCCGCGATGCGTGTATCGTCGAGAATGACGAGGCCGGTCTGCAGCCACTCGAGGCACTTCGCGTACCAGGCGTTATTGAGGTCGCGGATAACCGCAGCCTCTTGATCGCCGGCGGAGCCGTTCGGGTTGTAGGGCCGGTAGAGGGGTGCCCACGACTCGCCTCGCCCCAGATGGATCGACGTGGGAGGATAGCCGGCCGCATTCATGAAGAGCGTACAGGTCAGGCATGAGGCCATTTTCTTGGTCATGTCACCCACTGCGATCTCATAGGGTTCGCAGCCAGGCCCGAGATGGTAGGCCTTGTAGATGGCTTGAATCATGCCGTGCGTATAGGCGGCGATGTCATCGGCGGCGACGTCCTCGACATAGGCCATGCCGACATTGCTGATCGAAATCGTGGTGAAGTCTGCTTCATTCAGCGCGCCGCTACCGGTTTCGTTGCGCGACACGCCTGCCTTTTCTCCCCCAATCAGGCCCCACGGCACGAAAGTGTCGCCTCCAGCGCGCTTGCGGTTTTCCCAAAGCGGGCTGTCCGCCGGCGGTAGCCAACGCGGGTGAGAACCGTAATCGGCCTGGCCGGGCTTGGGCGCACGAAAACGCGCAGACGAACGGGGCCCGACAGGGTCGGAGTCGCCCTCGGTATTCTTGTTGTCGACGAACCCCGTATAGGCGCCTCGCCCGGTATATTGCGCAACGGAAAGCGTCCGGATTCTTTCCCAAAGCGCTTTACCCTTCTCCGACAAGATGGGAGCAGACACCGTCTGCGGTGCATCCTTTCCAGCCATCGCATAGACGCCCATGATGATGGCGCCGTCGCTATAGCCGGGACTCAGTCCTGGTTTGACCTCGCCGGAACGTTTTCCGGTTTTCGTCAGATAGGCGGCGACGGCACTGTCCATCTTGCCGACCACCGATTCGAAGTGCTTCACTTTCGCCGGCTCTTTCGACGCTTCCAGCGGGTCCATGTCGAACTGGATCGGATTGCCGGAGTCCGCAATATACGACCCGGCAAACCCCAGGGTCACCGCTGTCATGATGACGTCGGCCTCCTGTTCCGGATTACCCTCGGTCGTGACGATCCCTTTGGTACGCCGAAAGTTTACGACGGGTGTGTTAAAGGACCAGACGAGGACGATATCTTCGGTCGTCTTGAACAGCGACACGAACTTCTGATCGACACCCTCATCGAGAAAAATGACGATCTTCCCCTGGTTGGGTGCGTCTGGGCCGGCCTGCTTCTGAACCTCGAGATAGACTTCCTTCACCTGTTTCATCACATAGGAACCGAACCGGGCGTGGTTTTCGTTCGCCGAGTAATTGACGAAATTGGTGAACGCAGAGAAATCGCTCAGTTCAGCGATGCGGTTCCAACCTTCCTTGAGTCTTTTCGCATTGAAGGCGGGCAAGAGTAGCGGTTTCGCAGCCATGAAAGATGCTCCTATCGCGCATTGAGCGGATCATGCTTCCTTGAGAATCGGATCGAACGTGGTGCCCGACAACACGTACTTCTTCACCACTGGCTTATCAAACGAGAGCGAGTCGAAGGACTTCCAGGTCTCGAAGGGCGTGGGGAAGGTCATGATTTCGATCTTCACGACAATCTTCGAGGCATTGACCGGTATGGCGATTTCTGCGGAAGCCAGAACCCGAAAATTGTCGGTCTTCTTGACACGGCGCTCAGCACCTTCATTCCACTCGACCGAAAACCGCGCAAGAAAGCCACCACGGTTGTCGACCAGAACGGAGCCAGCCGTGTTCTTCGTCATCTTCGGAGAGAACGGCACCAGAACGCTGGTCCAGCCGATTATTTGCAGCGTCGAGCCCGCATCGCCGGACGCGGATAGCAGGAACGGCCCTAGCGAAACAGGGTCCCCCCCCGAGTTGGCCTTGCTCAGCATCAACCTCTCGGCAGCGCTCCAGTCCGCCGTGACGTCGACAGTTCTGCCGAGGAGCAAGCCGGTTGGTATCAGCGGCAACACCCCGCGATTGCCGCTCAGCTTTCCTGTCGAACAAAAGCCGGCGTCTTGCCCTGAGAGGAACCATTCGCTTGTTTCGAACAACATCGGGTCCAGCCATGGTCTGCGCAATCCCACCAGCAGGTACTCGACGCGCACGGAATGCACCCGGTCTGCTGCCGTGTTGGTGTCGCCGTCAGCATCATTGGAACCGATGCGTAGTGCCGCATGCTCGGCGTCGCCGATCATTGCAAACGCACTCTGCGGAGTGCCGAGCGCATCGAGGTCGATGTCGATGCTCCGGAAACGTTCCGGGCCGGCCGTACTCCAGTCTTCCGGGACTGCATAAACCGGCCGCCACATGCCATGACTCCCGTCCAGATTCGCAAACTTCTCGGACTCAAAGACGGCTCTCGCCTTACTCAAGACGCCTGCCGGAAACGCGGATTCGCCATTCACCGATGCGCCGTCAAGCAGTTCCGCGTAAATCTGCTCTGTCGATCCAGCAGACGCCGAGTAACTTCGCGTAAATGTCGGCACTGGATCGACTAGCTGGCGAAACGCGAACAACGGCCTCTGATCGCCGCCGGGATCGCGCGCTGATAGCGCTTTCCGAAACGTAGCGGTATCGATCGAGACGGGAAACCGGTTGAGCTGAAGAATGGGCCGCGCAGCGTGGCTGCCCGGCACGGCCGCGCCGTCCGGTCGGGCGACGGCCTCTCCCACGGCGCTACCAAGCGCGGCTGCGATTGAGTCGAGCATCTCCATGATTGCTGCCCTCGCTTTGGATGGTCAGGCAGCCTTATTGGGCGGAGATGCCGGCGTGATGGTACTCACCCAGGCAACCACCTGTAGCCCCGGAAGCTTGAGGACGCCGTTCGAGTAAGTCGATTTGAACGTGTCACCCTTCGACTGATTTTTCTTGAACTGACCTCCCCCGCCAAATGGCCCCCAGCCCCAGCCCGTTGATTCCTTGGAAGAGTCTTCGGATTCGAAGCGAGCGGTCTCCTGTTCTGTCAATTTGATTTTGATCGCCACGTTTTTCGCCACGACAAAGGCGGTTGGGATCAACGGAAGAAGCCCACTCGCATTACCTTTCTTCGTTCCATTGGAGATCGTATGGGGCTCGTTGCCCTTCATTGACCAGTTCGACATGCTGAACAGCATGGTGTTTAGCCAGGGACGTCGAATTCGCACGACGATCAGCTCCGCGCTCAACTCGAACTCGGTGTCGCTCATACTTGCGGACTCGGTCTTGGTCGTTCCGTCGTTCGATTTTCTCCCCCACCAGAAAATACCCCCCGAGTGGCTTGAATACTCTGACGCTTTCTCGCTAGTGTTGGTCGCCAGCGACTTGCTCGATAGGGTCAATTGCGAGCCCTGGCAGGTCGGATCGCACCAGTTCGTAGGCATCGCATAGCTGGCGAACCAGAGCTGCAAGTCGGACACCTGGGAAGCCGTCATGTTCTGCTCGTTCATGGCTCTCTGAGCCTGACTGATTGCGGCGGCAACTGCGTTATTGATGCTCGTTTTGAGCGCATCTTCGGCTCTTTCGACGTTCTGCTTTCCTTCCCGTACCCATTTGTTCCAGGCCTGTTCGATTGTGTTCTGCAAGCCCGGCGCTACTGCCTGGAACTTTCTTTGATCTTCGATTTTGTCCAGATCATAGCCGTTGTAGGCCAGACGATACCCACCGATGGCGTTGACATAGGCCGTCTGATTCTGATCGTAACTAAGTGCGATGGGCGACGGTCCAAAAGTCACGGTGTCCGGTCCATCGAAGTTTGGAATCTTCGTCTGTGCGTTGAGAAACGCGTAGGCTTTGTCATAGACCACCCTCTGCGCCAGGTCTTCGCTGTTATCGGCGTTTGCGCCTCTCACGATCGTTTGATACGTAATAGAGACCTTTCTTCCGGAATCCGACCATTCGGCGGCCATGTTGGGCATCGCATCCATCATATCCGAGAACGCGAAAGCGGTTCGCAGATCCCCATTTGGTTTGATCGAGCTTCTGGCGTTGGTGTAATCAGCGGGATTAAGCACGTAGTTCTTCGTCATTTGAAGTACCGTCGTTTCCTCGTCGAAGTCACCCGCTTTGCCTCCGCCCGGAACATATGTCAATGCGTCATAGATCCGGTCGTAGAGGGTCTCCAGAATTTTCTTTTCCTGATCTGCTGTCATGTGTTTTCCTTTGCTGGCAATGAGGAGGTAAGAACGCTAATCGCGGCCGGGCGTATTCAGGTGACGATTACACTGTTGCGTGCACTCAGACATTTCGCCGTGTAGTTTCCAATCGCACCCAGCAACTTGCTGGCACTTGCCTCCGTTACCGCGGGACCGTTGAGCCTGTCCAGTTCATCCGCGAATCCGGAGAAAGCCAGCGGCAGCTTGTTGGCTTCGCCGAGTAGAGCGTCTCTTTTTCCGTCGATGGCCATGACGGCCGAGAGATCGCTGATCAATATGTCATTCGCCCGTTGTTCAGCGATGAGTTCCTGAATTTCAACATCGAGGGTCTCGATTCTGGCGTCGAATACCTTGCGCTGATTGGCGAGGTCTGAATACTTGAAACCCTCTGAGATCTCACCCATGATCTTCTTGAGCACTTCTACACCTAGACGGATCGCCTCCGCCTCCGGCTTTTTGAGGTCGATTTTCTCAAGGTCTTTCGGAATGAAATCCTTGTAAATATCGACAATGCCGCGCGCCCGAATCACATCCTGAGCCTCAATGATCTTCGCCCGGTCTGCGTCAATGGCTTTCCAGCTAGCTCTCTTTGCGACAACGGCATTACTCAGTTCAGGTTGGCGTTGCTCTTGCTGCGCCAATAGCTCCTTCGTGCGCTCAGCGAGTACGACGCCGCGAACCTCATTCGCCTTCTCTATCACCTGGGCCGCGCCGTTGCGCAACTTGGACTTCATGCCGCTGATCCGGGTCCCGAATAGCCCAGACTGTTCCTCGCGAGCCGCCTCCAACTCCTTGATGTCCGCGGGGCTGAGCTTGCCCTTCGCGATCTCTGCGTCAATCTCAGCCAACTGGCCGAATATCTCCCGGAAGTCGAGGCTCTGAGCTTGCGTCGATACGGACACCAACGCTTCGGCCATGGCCTTATCGAGGTCGAGCGCGTAACCTGATGCCCTTTTCGCCTTATCCATGATGATCATCAACTTGTCTGTCTGGAAAACGGCAAGCCGTGAAATATCCTTTGTCGACTGTGCAATCAGATGGAAGTCCGGCTCTGAATAACCTGTAGTCGGTGACACGAGTGGTGTGACATTTGACATGATGAAGCACCTCGCCGTTGATGCGATAAGGAATAGCCGTCGAGCACTTTGCGCAACCGGGACTTACAGCCCGCTCCGCTTTTTATATTCCGCCCTGGCTTCGTCGAAGACCTTCACGAGGTCGCCGGACAAATCGCCGACTGTCTTCCACGGATCGATCACACTCCGAAAGGAAGAGACGAACGTGCCCAATTTCATTCCATCCTCGATGTTCTTCCACTCCTCTTGCGAGTTCACGATCAGACTGAGTATCGAGGCCCACATGTATTCGAGGTGTCCCATCGCAGTCTCTGCGTCGAGCATCCGGGTGCCGATGTCGCTGAAATCGAGTGCGAGGGTATCAATCGCTTTCTGGAGCTTCTTCGATCCGGACACCTTGTCCTTCAAGGCCCGCACTTCCTCGATCAGTTCATTCTTTTCTTTACGGGCGGCTTCGGCCTTGGCTCCAAAGATTCCTCCGGTGATGGCCAGTCCAATGATGCCGCCTGCGGCACCCGTAAACGCCAACCCGACGTATTTGTCATAGTCTTTCTTCAGTTGCTCGATCCGCCCTTCTTTTTCCGTCACGGAGTCCTCATCCGCCTTGATCGTCTCCGCCAGTTTGTTGTCCGCCATCGTCTTCCGCTTTCTGGCGACCTGGGGCTCCAGTCCGGGCGTGTCGGTTCCCGTCGAGAGCTTGCCGCCAACCAGGATGAGACGGTAGTCGCTAACCGTTTGCTTTACCGCGGCCGTTTTCGTCTGCTGCTTCCCGGCGTCTATGCGCATCAATTCGAGGATTTCGCCGATGGACTGGGCAATCGCCCTGTCGTCCGGTCCATAGGTGATGTCCGCGGGTTTGTTGCCGGAAATACCGCCCAACGTCCCCTTCGCCCTCTCTAGCACTGGCATTTCCTTTATGTCGCCAATAATGCCTTCACCTGTCGTCACGAACTTTCTCGAGAATCCCTTTAGCTCGATGCTCTGGTTGAACACTGCTTCATGGACGCCCTCCCAGCCGAGGCCATGTTTTGAGATCTGCTGGAAAAGGTCCGTGATGTCCGCTGGCTCAAGGCCCGCTATTCCACTCGACTTGTAACCGACGTAGCCCTCAACCTCGTCCGCCTTTACCGGCAGACCTTTAGCTTTTCTGACGTACAGACTGATGTTGATCAGGTCTTCTTTGGTGAAAATTCCGCCCGGTCTTGCCACGCCCTGTTCCGTGCCAGTGAGTAGCTTCAACGCCGTCGCTGCGACATCGGTTAGTTTAATTTTCTTCTCGGGTGCCACCATCGGTTGAGACATAATCCGTTCTCCTTAGTGAAACAACGGGATACTCTTATTTACAGTCGATACGGTCGTGGCGCCCTAATATCGCAGCGCCACAACCTATGTAAAAAAAGGCGATCAAAAGATGCCACTAAGTTCCGTGGCTCTGTCCTGGACAAACTTCCAGTTGTTGACGATGACTTGAAATTCGACAACAAACGTCAAAAGTTTCCTGTTGCTATCGATACTTTCGAATTGCTCGGCGGCGCTTTCGAGAGCCGCGCCAGCCTCCCTCCACGCAAGCCAGAGATGCCCGGTGGCCATTTCGGCGTCGAGCATTACCGTGCCAAGTTGGGTGAGATGTACGAAGAGGCGGCCCATTGTGTAGGTCACCCGCTGCTTGTCGCGATAGACGTCTATTTGACTCTTTAGCGTCTGAATTGCAGTGTCGAGTGCTCTTTTCTTAGCCGCAATGCTCGCCGCGTTACGGCTGTCGGTCTGCACGGCGCGCTCATACTCCCGCTGCAGGGCCGCGATCATCGGCTCTACCGTGATTTCGTTGCCGATCCTTTCCGGATTCAAATGCTTGACGGCGAGTCGCTTCCCGGCCACAACCGGTTCGAGGACCTCGATGCCTGCACGAAAGCTCGCCAATAGATGCATGGCCTGCTCGGTGTCGCCCACCTTTTCGCGATTGATCGCCTGCAGGCTTGCCATCTGCCCGGCGAGTAGGCCCCTCTTCTGGAGGTCGTCCGGTCCGAAGCGCTCATCCGGTATATCGATGTGTGGTAGTGCGCCCGACGCATCTCCGATCGTAGTGCGGGCCCTGACGTAAGCTGGCATCGCCTGAATCGCTCTGATGAGCGATTCGCCCGAAGGGACGATCCTGTCGGCAATCAACATTAGTGCTGTCGTCTGCCGATGGATGGCCTCTTTCGCGGGTTCCCACTCATCGGCATTGCTGTGAATGCGCTCAAAAAGGCTGCGCAAATCGGCCGGTTCGAGCCCTGCGACCCCTACCGTCTCAGACCCTACGTACACCTTTACGAGCTGCAGAACGGTTGGCAGGCTCGATGCATAGGTCACGTAATCCTGGATCTTGTCGCGGTCGTCGGCCGTGAAGCGCACGCTTTCAGCGGAAGCAGCCCCGGCACCCGTGGTCTGGTCAAGTAGCGCAGTCATGATTCTCGTATTGATATCTGGCCAATTCGCGCCGCCTGTCATTGACTTCAAAGTCAAGCGGGACTTAATTTATTATTTCGGTATACGAACTATTTATGTCGTTTTTACGACAAGGATGAGTCGTCTGCTCAAACAGATGGTCAACGACCATCGGCTGTGACGGCCCTCCTTGACTCACGCCAACTGCAACGCCGACCTTGCAGCGTTCCAGAAGGCGACGCGCTTTTCCTGCCCGTCCATAGCAGGGCCGTTGATGATTCGCGTTGTAGCCGCGAAATCATCCCGATCTGCCGGGCCGTTGCATCCGTTCGTTTTCCAGAACCAGCCCGCGGAACGGACGGCGAGCTTGTCGACAGTCGCCAGCAAGTCAGGCTCAGCAACGAGGTCCAATCCGAGAGCTTTGCCACAGGCGGCGTAATTGTCCCGAAACGTAATCTGCTTTAGTCCACGTCCTCGGTATCGCCAACCATCTCCGGACGCGGGGTCGCCGTTGCCGTACCGTCCTCCGTAAGCCAGGTTGGCAATCTGCTGCTGGCGAACAAGCGGTACTTCTGCCTCGCTCTGCTGGCGTCCAAGCTTTCCGCGCTCATGCACCGGCACACGAGAAAAAATCGCGAGCGCCGAGGGCTTGTAGTTAAATGACTCGGAGAGATATCTGAAGCCACCCGATTCGTGACGAATCTGCGCGATAAATGCCGCTTGCCTTTGGGGCGTGCTGATGCCGAATTCATCCGTGGTGGCCACCAGAAGATCGAACCAGCGGCTGGCAAGCTCCTCCGACAGACCAGCGGCTCGCCGAAACGTCTGCTTGTCCATTTGCATTCCAGAATAGACGGTCGTGTAACGGATAATTTACTTAGATTGCAACCCTAACGCACACAACTATCCCTATTCCGAAACTTACTTTCCGGAATAAATTATTCGATCAGAAAAATAATACGATAGCGGAATAATAACTTTATTTTTTATTTAGATTTCTGGCACTACAATTGCGGACCATTAGCCATTAATGGCTAAAATGAAGTGCAATAAATAAAATTGGCAAAATCATCGCCTCCACCCGAATTTTGAATGGAAACTTTATACGCGGCTTTTATCAAGAACTGCGGACAGGTACGAATGTACAACAAAGCCTGCTGCAATGGGGGGGTGCATTCCGCAGGATTCGGTGGGAGTCGAGGCCAGGCTTTTGACCTGATCGGCGTCGAATTGCGAACTCAGACGGTACACATGAAAGATATGTTCAATCCGGAAAAAGTCAAGAAATTCGGGTCTATTTTTTGCGCAGCACTCGCCTTGATATTGTGTCAGCGGTTGTGCAGCTTTTTTCCTGTAAAAGCGTTCAGGCTATTCCATCGAGAAGCGGAGATCACGCGTTCATGTTGAGATAGATTTTTCCACCCATCCACTCTTCGTCTCACTCAGCCGGCAAGGCAGAGACTAGATGGGGGCAGGATGAGGCATTGAAGAAGATCGAGGCGACGTGCGTTCGGCGCTATTGATGGGAGCAAGTTCAAAGCGGTCATCGACCGGCACACTCGCTCGATCGCAGATTGTTGTCGAATTTGACGTGTCCGTGGAATGACTCTTGTTGGCGGGATAGCGCCCCCCTACTTTTGGGTCAATCTCGGTGTCGTCGTGGACCTCACCACTGGGACGGTTTTTTATGAATTCAGCTATATGCGCAGTGCTAATTTATGTTCCGGACGTACCGGCCGCACTCGATTGGTATCAGTCAGCTTTTCGCGGTTCGGAAAGGAGGCTGCTAGGCGAATTTGATTTTATCTGTCTGGACTTCAACGGCGTCAGTCTTGAGATCGTCCCTTCCGATGAAAAGTTGTCGTCGGGTGCAGCTGGCACTGTTGTCTATTGGACGGTGGAGGACTTCGACGAAACGTTAGCGCATTTGCTCGCTGTCGGCGGTACGTTATATCGAGGACCTGGCCGTATTGAGGAAGCTAAGCAAATGTGTATGGTGCGCGACCCTTGGGGGAACTGCATCGGACTGCGCGGTTGACGACACATGACGCCAGCGCGGACTTTATTAGTAAAACGTTCTTACCGTCCCGCCATTCCCCTATACCCCTCTATCGTTAATTTTTAACGCAATAGGACAAGGAGCAGGGTGCGAAGGCGAAGCGCCAGATAGCTTAGGCGAATCACCAAACGAAACCGGCTCTACTGCTTCGCATAACTGCATCTCTCCATTCGATTCGCGTTTCCCTTGTAATGGAATGGGAACTCGATGGGCATCGTAATAGTAACTGCCATCGAATCGCCTTTGACCAGACTCGTTTCAATTTATGTCATCGTAGGTTTGTAACGACAAATGGACCGGCACGCTACCGATCGTGCCGACGTAGTTTCTGATTTTATTTCACCCGGCATCCGCAGACGTCGCGACCGCGAACAACGTCACGCATAGGGTCGTGAAATAAATTTTTTATGCATTTTATAGATTATTTCAATGGTCTCGGATCAAAAAGCTAGCGAATTGTCGGCGATCCAATTCACCTTGTCGAACGTCTTAAATTAGGCTGAATTTGGTTCGACATAATTGACCTATCTTTGCGTCTTGCATTTCGTTTGCAGTGGCCACCGCTTCAAATTGCGCACATGTCTGCCCAGCCGGTTCTTGCGGCCGAGCGTGGTCGCGCGTACAGACTGTCGATTGACTCCTGTGGTTTGGTTGACCGCGTGGATTCATCTGCATCCAATGGGTATAGCCGTCAATTCAAGCCGCGCGTGGAGCAAGCCAATGATGAGCACATGGTTGCACAACCTGCCAATATGGCTAATGACTCTCATCGCCTTCGGTGCGACATTTCTCGCGGGCGCTGCGCTTCATGTCATCACCGCCAAGCTCGCTGGCAGCAAGCATGGCCGGTCATACGGGGCCATTTCCCCAGCCTTGCTTTCTCCAATCGGCATTATCTTTGGTCTCTTCATCGCATTTACTGCCGCACAAGTCTGGAACGATACGGCTCGCGCTAATGCCGCGGTAAACACGGAAGCCGGTGCGCTACGCACGATCGTTGTCATGTCTGCCGTTCTGCCGCAAGAATCACAAGTCGAATTACGCAAGCTGCTACGAGACTATATCCAGTACACGGCAACTACCGAATGGCCGCTGATGGCGAAGGGAGCCGTCACGCTCAACATCAGTCCTCCGTCGTTAAACAAGGCACTTCAGTCCACACTTTCTCTAACCGTGAATACACCCGGACAGCAGACAGCGCAGCGCGAGGTGGTGGCATCCTTGCGACAGGCACTCGAAGCTCGTCGCGAGCGGATTCTGATTAGCCGCACCGAGGTAAACGGTGTCAAGTGGGCATGCCTGATATTTCTCGGCATCTGCCTGTTGTTCGCGATCGCGTTGGTTCATTGTGGAAACCGCCTGGCATCTGCCGTAGCAATCGGTCTGTTTTCCGCTGTATTCGCAACGACCATCTTGCTCATCCTTGCTCACGACCGGCCCTTTACAGGGGAGGTCGCCCTGACGCCCGAACCGCTTCTGCAAGTCATCCCCGCAGAGCGCTGAACCCAAGGTTTAAATGATGGGTCTAGAGTCGCGGAAGCGATGCGAGACCTGGGCAAGCATAACGGCTGGAATGAGAAAATCTGGCGATGGATGAAGTAGTGGTTTCTCCATTGGTTTTGAGTCAGAGAGATTAGTTGCTATACGCCTGCGTCACCCGAAGCGAATTCAAAGAGGCCCCTCGTTGGCGGGGCCGTGAGCGACGAAATCCCCGCACTTCCGTTAGTACGTCACAGAAGTCCCACTGCCAGTAAAGCTGTGCTGAGTAGGAGCGTCATTTGCATAGTCGGAGACTGCCTGGATGATGTTGACGATCTGCTGCGGCAACCTGCCGCCGCTGACGGCGTTCATTGCAGTACGATCCATCTCAACGGCTACGGCGAGGTCTTTGATTACGAGCGTGTTCATTTCGAGTCTCCAAAGGTAATTAGTCGGTCAGGAATGTCAGAGCTTGTTTTGAGGGTGTGGCCACTCCTCGATGAGGATCAAAGCAAAGTGCTTGCCAAGCGGTGCCGCTGCGGAAATCGATTACACAACTCACTGAAAATATTGGATTTTTAATGGCGATAAGCGCGAGTCGGTAGGTAGATTTGCGCGCTGCGATCGGTGGGTCGGATCCAACTCTCCGCCTGGCGCTGTTGGCTAGATCGCGACACTTGCGGCCTGCTTACGTATCCCGTGTTGATCTCTCAAGCTGAATCCGATCAAAACCTGACGACAGTGAGTCTGTCGCGGACAATCTCGCTTTCCTGCTCGATTGTTATGGCCACCATGCTGCTGTGGCCTACAGTGGCGAAGTTGCGCTTAGGGTCCTTAGTAACGGCACTTCTGGAAATCACTTTTTTTGACGAGAACCGATTGGTGTCGCAACCAGCCCGGCAGCACGTGACGAATATCAGGGGTACTTGCCCGAGGTCTTTGCAATGTTGCAGGGGGGAACGGATACAGCGCTAATCGCGGCTTATCTCGACAAGGTTGCGACCGAGAAAATTGGGTTGGATACGAATTCGGAACACTCCAGGCGCGTCGTCGAATTATTACTCGACCGGAAAACCGAAGTCCAAAGAGTTCGGCGTCAACAAACATAAGCCTATGGGCTGTATTTCAGGTCGAGGGGCAATCGGGATCAGCGTCTCCCACGCTGGATGCTGCACTGTCGCCTGTGTTGGTAATGAGTGAATTCGCGCGCCAGAGATCTTGTATCTCATCGACTAGCTGGCCAAATGTTTGATTACAAGATCCACGAACGCCCGTAGACGATTTAACCGCCGGAGATCACGGTGGTAGCCCACCCAGATCTCGCGAGGCGGTGGATCTTCACTCAGGTCGAGCCGACGAATACTATCAATCTGATCCCCAACCGGTCGCGGCAGTACAGCAATGCCCAAACCTTTCCCACACATCTGGGCGTGGACGTTGCGGTTGTTCGAACGCAATACGACGTCAGCGTTTGGAAAACGATTTTGTAGCCAGTCGATATCAGGAAAGCTACCGGTCGACGTATCCATTGCGATCAAACGATTCCCCGTGCCGTCGCCTTCAATTGGATCGGCGCTTGCGTGAGTCACGTAGGCGCCATATTGCATTTGGGTCAACCGTCTTTGCACGATATCCGGCCCTTCGAATGGAACAATACGAAAGGCAACGTCCGCTTCACGCTGCGCGAGGTTGAATAGACGCGTGCCCGTAAGAATCTCGATCTCAACATGCGGATACTCGCGCGAGTATTCAGTGATCACAGCCGGCAGAACATAGGCGCCAAACCAGTCGGCCGATGACACCCTGAGCGTTCCTTCCAGCTTTTGCTGTTCGCCAGCCAACCGCCGCTCCATGGTCAGCGCACTGTCCTCCATCTGCTCGGCGAGCGGCAGAATCCCTGTGCCTTCCTCCGTCAGCACGAAGCCTTCCGCCGTTCGCTGAAAGAGCACCTGTCCCGTGGCATCTTCAAGCGCGCGAAGCCGTCGCCCAATTGTCGGGTGACTGAGGTTCAAGAGCCGCGCAGCAGCACCGAGCGTTCCAGTGCGCGCTATTGCAAGGAAGATCCGGACATCGCTCCACTCCATACGTCACACCCACAAAAATGAACGACAGAAGTTCATTATATTCGATTGCCGAACAATAGTGATTGCCCGAAACTTCGCTCAGTCCCACATCGCGCCGCCCTCGTGGCTAACTAAATAGCGTTCCAGATTTCGAGTCAGGAACAACTGCGGAGAAACTAGCAAAAAGGAGATTGTCATGTCGGACGCTATATCGCCGACCGTCTACGTTACCTACAAGGGGGCATTAGGCGACCGTTTTGATCGAAGCTATTACGTTGAACATCACCTGCCGCTCGTGATGCAGGCTTGGCGACGCTACGGCCTTGAGAGCATCGCGGCTTTCTTTCCGCCGGTGACGCATGTTGGCACCGTCGTGATCTGTGAATGCCGTTTTCGGGACGCAGCAGCAATCGAAACTGCCTTCGGCTCGCCAGAAACCCAGGATGTCATGTCCGACGTGCCGAATTTCACCGATCTTGCACCAGCACGCTTGCGCATTACTCCGCTCTGAGCGGTTCGCTCGATAACGGCGCCAGGCGCCTCTCACTTGCAAAAACTGGAGAAAGAATTTGACCTTCTGGAAAAACGCCGCCCCCCGTACCGTGCGTCGCGGGCATATGTGGATTTCGGGCGACCGTATCGAACGGGACGCAGAGACCTATCAGTGCGGCCCGCTTTTTGTCGAGTGGGAAGCACCGGAGCAGGTCTCGCGTCCCTGGCCGATCGTGCTGGTCCATGGCGGCGGCTATCAGGGAACCGAGTGGTTTGATACGCCGGACGGCCGTCCTGGCTGGGCGCAACGTCTGGTCGAAGCGGGCTACGCAGTTCTCGTTGTCGATCGTCCAGGACAAGGACGATCGCCGTACCACGTCGAGACGATGGGGCCGATGGGTCCCGGCTTCTCTTATGAACACGGCCGTCAAATCTATTTCCCTTTGGAGTATGAAGGCCAGCACACTCAATGGCCGTTTGCCCGGGACGACGAGGCAGCGATGGACGAGTTCATTGCGGGCTATGGGCCGCTTCCCGCAGACCTTGCGTTTTCCGAGGACATGGAGGCGGACAGGATCGCAAAACTGCTGGACAGGATTGGCCCGGCGATCCTCCTGACGCACTCAGCGTCGGGACCGGTTGGCTGGCTCGTCGCAGACCGCCGGCCGGGGTTGGTTAAGGGGATCGTTGCCGTTGAACCGATGGGCCCCCCGTTCGCACATATTCCCAATATCGGGTCGCTTACGTGGGGTCTCGCGGCCGCGCCGCTGAACTGGGAGCCGCCCGTCGCCTCGCCAGAAGAGTTGCGCTTCGCCGCGCCTGGCAAACATCGTCTGCCTGCGCTTGCCGGTTTGCCGATCGTCGCCGTCACGGCTGAAGCCTCTGCCTTCGCTGCTGCCAGCCGGCCGGCCATCGAGCAACTCAAGGCGGCTGGAAGCCACGCTGAACTGCTCCACCTTCCCGACCATGGCGTGTTCGGCAACGGCCACGGACTCATCTACGAGAAGAACTCCGATGACGCATTGGTGCCGGTGTTGAACTGGCTTATCGAAAACACCGAATCGCTCAATGAGCGACAGGAATCAAAGTGAAAAAGACCTGGTCAATAACCGGCTGCTCCAGCGGGCAGGGCCAACATCTCGCTCAGGCTATAGCTGCGAGAGGCGACCGCCTGGTGGCAACGGCTCGCAATCTGGCCGGCGCTTGCTCTTTTAACAGGGAAATCAAATGCAGATTGGAATCATTGGTTTAGGGGCAATGGGTCGGGAGATCGCCCGGAATCTGGTCGCTGCCGGTCATAGCGTCACCGCCTGGAATCGTTCAGGCGGGAGTGTCGAAGGTGTGCGTATGGCACAGACGCCTGTCCACGCATTGCAGGCGGACATGGCGTTGACTATGCTGTCTGACGACCTGGCAATCCGCGAGATCCTGCTTGATACGAACTTGCTGTCCCAGGCACGGTCCGGCCTGGTGCATGTCGTGTCATCGACGATCTCCGTGGCGTTCGCACGGGAACTGATGGAGATCCATCGCGCGGCAGGCGTCGCCTATTTGTCGGCGCCAGTACTCGGGCGGCCGGATGTCGCTGCCAAGGGCGAACTCAACGTGCTCGTGGCAGGCGCGCCCGCCGCGCTGGAAAAAGTGAAACCAGCGCTGGAAGCCATCAGCAAACAGATTTGGGACATGGGCGACGAGCCGCCGACGGCCAATGCCGCCAAGATTGCCTGCAACATGATGATTACGATGGCCATCGAGGCTATGGCCGAAGCTGTGGTTTTAACCGAGGCCGAGGGACTTTCGAGAGAATGCTTTTTCGAATTGATACTCGGTACATTGTTCGGCTGCCGTCCCTATCAGAGCTATTCGGGGAACATTATCCGGAACGAATATCACCCTGGCTTCAAGGCGACGCTTGGCCTCAAGGATCTTCGTCTGGCAAAGGATGCCACGGCCGATGCTGCCCGCGCGCTGCCGATGCTCGATGCTGTTCATAGGCGGATGCAGGACACCGTGGCTGCTGGTTTAGGCGAGCATGACTGGTCGGCAATGGCGAAGTTCACGCTAGGTCAGGGCTAGCGGGATGGATCGGGATATCTTTGAGAGCGGAAGCTGTTTGCGATGCCTGCTACCGTCAGCGCAAGTGCAACATGCTGGCACGAAGCAGTCCCGCTTATTTGCCGAAGGCGACGATTACGTTGGCGTATCGTCGCGCCAAAGCCTGGATCGATCAGGCATGTGGAGGCCCCATTCTCGCCCTAGAATCCGGTAGGCCTTTCGTTAAGAGGTGCCCAGAAAAGCGGATCTGATCGGCCGCTTCCCGGATGGGCGACCGGCGCGTATGGGCCGCGCTATTCCTACCGCATGAGACGCAGCTCGGCCAAGTTCGTCCGGTCGACATCAATGCCGAGATCGCTGTTGTCGTTTGAGCTTGTAGCCATCGACCTGGTGAACAATGCGAACCTCGAGCCTGGGTATGCAGAGAGCTCACTCACGCGGCGTGTACCTACGCTGATTCACGGCAATTTTGCTTTGTCCGAATCGTCGGCAATAACTGAATGTCTCGACGAGGGTTTTTCGGGCATCTTGTTATACCCAAAAGATGCGATCAGTCGCGCGCGCACCCCAAGTTCAAGCGTGGCTGCGAAGCGATCTCATGCCCATCCGGCAAGAGCGCTCCACTGAGGTGTATTTTACGGCGCGCCCGCGGCGCCCCTATCTGCTGCGGCACGTACGGCTGCAGAAAAACTGTTGTCTGCTTGTGAGATATTACTTACCGACCACTCACCAAACCTCTTTGGCGAGTGGTGCATCGCAGATGTCGACCTTGCTCTAATGCTGAACCGGCTCGTCCTGAATGGCTCTCCCCTGTGAAAGCCTCGAACCTGCAGCAGGTGCTTCTTTGTTGGTGTTCACGCCGGTGTTTTAGCTAATGGGCACACGGCTGGGCGCGCTCGCTGAGTGTCCATTTTTTGAAAATGCGACCGTCCCCGGTAGGGGTCGTGTGCTGCCGATCACTGCCCTGTGAGGTTCGGCGCCTGTATGCCGCAACATAAGGTAGTAACCGGATGAATAGCAGCCGTCCAGAAAATTCAATCCACTCGCCTTCACGGCGCGTCGCCCATCCGCTTGCGCATTGCCATGCAATGATTCACGAGATTCTCCTGCGTCAGAACATAGCGTTTCAGCGGCGTGTCGATCTCGTAGAAATAGATGCTCGCAATGAAACCGTACAAGCCCGCATCTGCGCTTGATGGCTCTGCACCGAAGATGAATGGGCCTTCACCGAGCAAGTGCGCGATCGCGCGCAAGTCCGCCAGCCCGCGCGCGTATGCGGCCTCCGGTTCATAACGGCCGATGCCCTGATAGCGATATCGCTCGAAGTTGTAGCGACGCGCGTCCTCAAGCACATTAGCGGTGAGCTCTGGGTGTTGAGCGAGCAACGCATCCCGGAAAATGGGCCAGAAGCGGTCGTCGCGCCATCGTGAATACGACATGACCCAATACAGGTCGTCCAGCGTGCGCCGCAACAGCAAATCCATCGATTGTTGTTCCGCGCTGAACGCGTCGTCCAGCTTCAATTCATAGCGATGTTTCAGATGCGCAATGATCGCATCGCTGTCACCGATAATGTCGCCGTCGTCATCGAGATACGGCAGTTGCCCCCGCGGCGCAACGCTCGTGTCGAGTACATGCCGATGCTCGAACGGCAGTCCGTTCATGTTCAGAAATGCGAACACCTTTAGCCCATAAGGATTGTTGTCCTCGAGACCGAAAAGCTGTGGATATGAGTAAAGTGTGATCATGTCGCTTCCTGACGCTTGCGCATGGCGAACGTTTTCGATGGAGGGCCTACGGCGAAAAGCTTAGCGCGTACAGTCGAACATTGGGAAGTGAAACCTTGCCGGAATTGGCGGTGACCGCTCTTCTGCCATTTGCACAGAATATCTGGACCGCGTCGGCCCCGCATTCTTTCGTCGGTCTATATGTCGACACGCGCTTGACAGTCATCCGGCTGTCCTAAGGTAGGCTGTTGTTGCATTCACCGATCCCGTTGAGCATCGAAGTACGGTCAGCAATTGAGGCCTTGGGGCCCGTCGCGCATTTCGTTTGTCTGAACCTTTTTCATCATATGTATGCTGCGGAAACTGCGGCCGCTTATCCGCAGGCGATGCTGCACGGCCCGGCGGCCTTGCAACGCAAGCGAAAAGATTTTCGCTTCGGAGCGGTGCTGACGGACGAACCTCATCCGGACTGGCGCGGCGACTTGGAACTGCTGACGATCGAAGGCTGTATGCTCGGCGAGACGGTGTTCTGTCATCCTGCCACGCGCACGCTGATCGCCTGCGATCTGGTGGAGAACTTTCACCAGTCGCCTCACTGGCTGACCCGCAACTACCTACGCCTGGGCGGGATCCTCGGCCGTGTCAGCTGGCATCCGCTACTGCGTATGGCGTATCGGGACCGCAAATGCGCACGCGCCTGCGTCGACACTTTGCTCAGGTGGCCGTTCGAACCCGTCGTGCTTGCGCATGGCGATCTCTTGATGGATAACGCTCACGCCTTGGTCCGTGAGGGCATGGCATGGCTGTAATTGTGCATCGCACGAAGGCGGACGTGCGCGGTTACTACCTGTAAATGCCGACGACCCCGACGACAAAATGCGCGTGGCGAACGTCCGCAGCCTGACTGGAAGCCGTGCGAGTACTACCGGCCAACAGGCGTCATTCGGGCGATAAGTCACCAAGGACATCCAGTTAGCTGGTGTAATTCAAAAGCGGCCGTCTGGAAACGTACGCGAAGCTTTGCCCTAATAGACGTTCTTTGCTTATGCGGAGTATGGGCGTATCTCTGCTCTCGCGCACGTACATGTGGGCGTGGCCTTTGTTTGTATTGGACGCGAACGTCGCCGAAGAGCGGTCCCCAAAAATGGGGCCGTTTTAACTGCGCCATTCGTTGATGGCGCAGAGCGTCGTCTCGGTAACAATGCGAAATTAGCGCACCAACAACGACAATGCGCAGCCGGTTCCAAAAGCAGCAGCCAAGATTTCCCCCAATTTTCGGCTTGCCGCAACGGCTAGGCGCATGGCTATTCCGTGCAATCGCGACAGGTAGCCGGGCGAGCGATGACTCTTTCGGTCGCATCGGGATGAGGTTGCGAGGAACGGAACATGGCCCGACAGTTGGTGAACTGCTACGTCGCGAGATCGGCCGTTTCTCTGATCGCTCGGGCGTGTGCGCGAACCGGTGGCAGCGAGATGGTGAACGTGGCGCCCACATCGGCGTTATTCGAGGCCCAGATTCGGCCGCCGTGTGCCTTCATAATAGAACTGCAAATGGTCAGCCCCATGCCCATTCCTGTGCTTCTCGTTGTGAAGAACGCCTCGAAGAGCCGAGGCATGTTCTCCTCGCTGATTCCGGTTCCGTTGTCCCGGACTGCTAGCGCTACGCTGCCATCGGGCTCAATACTTGATGTCACCGTCAATTCGCGTTTTTCTTGACTGGCCGCCATCGACTGCGCGCCGTTAAGGATGAGATTGATCAGCACCTGCTGAAGTTCGACGCGGTCGGCGAGCACATCGGGGAGATCGGTTGTCAGTTCTAACTTTAGCGACGCGTTACGATCTTCGAGCTCATCACGAATTACTGTCGCTACCTCGTCGACCAGGTCATTGACCGACACGGCTTCTGGTTCGGTCGGCGCCTCATTCATCAGTCGAAGAATGCGTTGAACAATCGCTGCTGCGCGATGTGCTCCTTTGGCCATTTTCGTCACGCATGCCGCAACCTCCTCAATGTCAGGTGGCTGTTGGTTCAGCCACCGCAAACATGCTTCGCCGCTGACCGAAATGGAGGTGAGTGGCTGCCCCATCTCATGTGCGATGGACGCACTTAATTCGCCGAGTGCTGACAGGCGACTGGCCCGGGATAGTATGTGCTGCGCCTGGTGCAGCAGCACTTCGGTCCTCCGCGTTTCCGTGACGTCCATCACTGCACCAATAAACTGGCGGCCTTTCGCTAACCCGGGTATTCGATTTGCGACTATATGCAAGTATTTGACTCGCCCATCGGGGAAAAGCAGTCGATGCTCAAGGTCAACGTGGGCGGTCCAGTTATTGACCGGGCACAGCATTCTCTCGAATACAGACAGGTCTTCTGGATGCACCAGTTCGCGGACCGTCTGGAGGTCCGGTGCGAAGGCCGGGTCGCGCTCGAAGATTGCAAAGGCCTGTTCCGACCAGAAAATTTCCCCGGTTTCCACATTCCACCCAAAACCGCCGGTCTGGCTCAACTTCTCGACCTCGGCAAGATACAAAGCCTGGCTATTTTGATGCAGATATTCCGTGTCTTTTTGAGTGATGTCGTTGCTGCCATTCGTACTGTTTTTCTCACGCATCATGTCGAATTTCTGCGTCTGCTCCCCCCGCGTAAGCACGACCTGCCGGATACATTCGGCTAGCAAGACTACCGTGATGGACAAGGCCAGAAATGGGACGAGCGGAAGGAGGTCATGAACTTTCTCAATCTGACGGCCGTATGAGGTCTGCGTGAAGTACAACTCCAGCAGCAAGGTGCCCATTATCGAAAAAATGATCAACGGTCTGAAGGGATCCGCCAGAGAGACCGTCACGACGGCAATCAGCACCCAGAACCCAGCTTCAGGGATTCGCGTATGCGATTCGAAACAGACCGCCACGATGGTCCCTAGCACGATGCATCCTCTAGTCCAAGGCCTCACGATATTGCTCCAATCGCTGCTTTCGCCTGCAAGGGATAGACGTCAATCTCCGCCCCGTTACCAGAATATCTCGTAGGGCGGATGGGGCACCGCGTATCAAATCGTCTCACGCGTTGCGATAGACAAACCTTCGGTTTCCATACCGTATGCCGATCGCCCAGTCCTGGTCGCTAAAACAAGCATGAGAGAAATGGCCGACGATGCAACGATATAGGCGGCCGGTATCATCCTGTTGCCAGTCCAGGAAATTAATGTGGTGACCGTAAGCGGAGTCATACCTCCAAACAACGTCACGGCGAGGTTATAAGACACAGTCACTCCGAGGGTTCGCACTTTCGCAGGGAAAATTGTCGCGAGCATTCCTGGATGTGGTCCACCGAGAGCCGACTGGAATACCGCTGCCACCAACTGCATGGCTACTAATCGGTGAATGGAGGGTGCGGAAACAATAAACCAGAACATCGGAAATGCGCAGAGAGCCCAAGTGGCTGTAGTGGCGAAAAACAGTCGATAGGCCCCGACCCGGTCAGCTAAGGCGCCGAACACCGGAAACAGGACAAAAAGAATGCCTTGGCCCAGAACTGTACCGAACAACGCCGCCGTCAGCGAGAGGTGGAGTTGACGCTCAACATAGACGGGCAGGTACACGTTCCAAAGGTAATTGGAGGCGACCGCAATAATCATGATGCCCATACCGCAAGCAGCCGCGTCACCCTGATAACGCACGAAGTTTCTGGCGCGCTCCCATAGGTGCTGTTGCAAGCGCTGTGAGGAGATTCGTGTGCGTTCGAACTGAGGCGGTTCCGGAACACAACGTTTGATTAATAATCCTGCTGGGCCAACTATTGCCCCTAGCAGAAAGGGGACACGCCATCCCCAACTGTCAAGCGCTTCAACGGAAAGATGTGTAGTTAGCCAGTAACTGCAACCCGCTGAAAGTAACGCCGACAGTGCCTGTCCAGACACGTTAAAGCTACCGTAGAACATCTTCCGACCCACGGGTGCGCTCTCAACCACGATGACGGACGACACGCCAAACTGCGCCCCGATTGCGAGTCCCTGTAGCAGCCGGGCAAGCAACACCAGGAGTGGAGAAGCCAGGCCAATCTGGCTGTAGCTGGGCGCAAGTCCAAGCAATAAAGACCCGGTTCCCATCATAAACATGACAAGCGACAGCACGCGTGCGCGTCCAACTCGGTCCGCGTATAAACTCAATGCGATGCCGCCGAGCGGCCGGATCACGAAGCCGAGTGCGAATGTAGCAAAGGTCAACGCTAGTGAAATCGTCGAGTTATGTGCGGGGAAAAATACGCGGGCAATCGTCTTTGAGAGAAAGACGTAAGCCAGGAAGTCGAACCATTCAAAGCTGTTTCCTATCAAACACGCAGCAAATGCGCGGTAACCCAGCAACGGACGGGATCCGGCTCCAGTCGTGACCTCAGCTTGCTGAGACAGCGAATTGTGGCGGTCGACCCACATTTCATCGACCTCCGCGCCTGGCGTGCCACTGCGATGACGTCACCAAGGTCGCTGTGTTGGCTGCCGTGGCCCGTTCTGCCGACAAAACGTCGGCCAGGAAATCCTGAACTGTTGGCACGACCTGAAGGCCGTTATGCGAAACGTTTGGGAGCTCGTCGAACCGGACTTCAATGTCCGCTTGACGGAAGGACGATGCCAAGGTTTGCAGCCTTTGCGGCCGGGTAGAGCCCGCATCGTTGGCGCCGGACATAAAGTAAGGCCGTCCCGCCCGGTGTGTAATTTCCCAGGTCTCAAGGTCGGCTTGACCGACTATCATCTGCACGGGCACGCGCCGCAAAGCTTCGACATTAAAGTCTTTGCCGAAACGAGAACGGAACCCACCTAAGCCCACCCACCAGTCGCGTCTCTCATCAATAAGGGTGACGGACCCAGGCGCACCGATTGATACCGCCCAAAGCCGATCTGGGTGAACGAAAGCGAATCGATTGGCAAACTGCCCGCCGCCTGAATAGCCGAAAAGTGCAAAACGATGAAAGGTACGACCGTACGCGTTACCAACATCGGTCACCATGTCGAGCAGCACCTGGTCATAGCGGATGTTGCCTTCGATTAGGTGCTTGTAGCCGTCGCGGTTGTCATCGCCGCAGACGTTGGCTGGGAACAATGGGCACATGACCAGACAATTCTTCCACCGTCCAAATGCTTCAAATGCGTCGCGATAGGCCGAGAACTGACGCCCCGTTCCATGCATGACCACAACAAGATCGATACGCACGTTTGAATCCTGGATTGCAGGAGGCACGTACAGCGTGTATGAGAAGCGGGGGTCTTCGCGGTGTGCGAATACTGTAGTTGCACCAAAGTCGTGCGACTTGCGCGTGCGGGACAAAGAGTTCTCTTCTGATGATTGCATGGCACCCAAGACGGCCTCGAACGCTGAAGTATTTAGAGCCATTGTGATCCGTGAAAATCAGTTAGAAAATCTGTTTTATTTTTACCGAACTTAAAGAATAAATTTAGAATCAGTGATGCATCATTTCGAACGGAGTCCTCGGTGAATTCCTTACGGTTTCTGCGCACGTTTCTGGCCGTCAGTGAATACGGATCGATGGCTGCCGCTGCGAGCCGCGTATCGCTTACTCAAGCTGCTGTGGGTCAGCAGATGCGGGCGCTCGAAGAGGAATTTCGCCGACCGCTTTTCGATCGGGCTGGCCGGGTGGTGCGACTGACGCCCGCTGGTCACGCATTGCTGCCCTATGTGCGACGAATCTTGTCGACCTATGAGGAAATGCTCGGCGCGGGATCTGACTCGCAGGAAATCGCGGGCACTATGACCGTCGGCACGATTAAGTCATCCATGAGTTTTTTATTGGAGAATATTCTCGCTCTCAAAACACGACATCCCCTGCTCGATGTGCATGTCATTCACGTTCCGGTTCCGATCCTTGCGGCACAAGTCAAGATTGGAGAAATTGATGCGGCCCTGCTCATCGTGGAGGACGATATGCGCAGAGGTTTGACGTGGACACCTCTCTTTGAAGAACCGCTAGTTCTGCTCGCGAGCTCCAGGTCCGCATCCCAGCAAACGGATGTCAAAGATCTGCTGCGCAGCAAACCTTTCATTCGTTTCAACCGGATTACCCGGACGGGGAGGGAGATTGAAAGCGTTCTTCGTCGACTCCGAGTCAAGCCGAATGAGATTCTTGAGGTCAATACAGTCGAAACCGTCATGGACCTCGTGCGGCAGGACGTTGGGGTCTCGTTGGCACCAAAGCTTAGGCACATCGATTGGACGCGGGAGACCTCGTTGATCGCACTAGAGTTGCCCAAGGGCACGCCTGCGCGTCAAATCGGGTTACTTGAAAATATGTTGCAGCCCACGAAGACCACACTGCTGCGCGAACAACTGTTGCGCGCGCTGACCAAATAGTCGCTCGCTGGCCTCTGTAAATCAACGACCATCGTATTTGCACCCGACTGTACGTCCGGCATTGCGCCGAATCGCTGCGTGGGGTCAGCACGGCGAGTTCGGTCCGCGCAGGTGTATTGCGTTCAAAGAATATCTGCGACCGCAAGGCCTTAGTCGACCGCTCCTGGCCGAACAAGGTCCGATGGCGAACCAGAGAGCTGCTCCGCTGAAGATCGTTCTGCATCTGGCGCATGTCGACGCAAAGCGGACAGGCTTGGAGGGATCCACTAAAAATTTTTCGAGAAAAATGTCGATTTTCGACCATCGGCTTCGTCGTCAGTGTATCCCCACCCAAAGGATCTCCCATGAAATACCTCGGCTTAGCCTACTTCACCCCCGAAAAATTCGCTGCGATGGCGCCAGATGACGTCAAGGAATTGGTCAGCCAGTGTCCCGCGTTAGACGAGAAGATGCGGGCTACCGGCAAGGTTCTGATTTCGGCGTCGCTTGGCGATCTGGACAAATGGCACACGCTCCGCCCGAGCAAGGGCAAGACGCACGTCACCGATGGGCCTTACACCGAGTCGAAGGAAGTCGTAGGCGGCCTGTTCGTCATCGAGGCAGATAGCCGTGACGAGGCGTTGCACATCGCGTCCATGCACCCAGCCGCCACGCTGGGCGAAGAAGGCGGATGGGTCGTCGAGTTGATCCCCTTGGATTTCTACCTGGGACGATGAGGACTCGGACGCCTGCCTCAAGGATGCGTTGGCGCTGCATTCTCCGCAAACACCTTCGAAGCTTCGTGGGTCATCGCGACGCTCGCTTTCCGGCCGGACGGCGACGCCTGTGATCGATCCTGATGCGACGTTGGAACCAGCACCACCAAGTCGGCAGCTTCCAGGCTATAGCGGCCCTTCGCTCCTGTTAGTCGTTCGGCGCGTCATCGGCCGAAGCAGACCAGGTTCACCCGCTACCGGGCGTCAGTCCGGTTTCTCCTCATCCCTTGCCGAGTGGTGGTCGACTGGGAAATCCCGCCATATTGCTCAACTGGGCAAGCTCATTCGCCGCCTCGCGCAACAATGACGAGTACTCGTGGATCCTCTCGGATGTCAGCCGCACCCGCGGACCGGCCAAACTTATCACGCCGACGCAGCGCGAGCCACTGACAACGGGCGCTGCCACCGCGGACATGCGCGGAGCAAAAACCTCATCGATCATCGCGTAACCACGCACGCGCGCAGCGTGCAGGAAACCCAGCAGTGCTTTGATCGTCGTTGGCGCATTGGGTCCGAACTCATTCGGCTGTCCGAAGCCCTGCTTCAAGACGAGCGCCATCGCCCGTTCGTCGGTCATCGTCATCAGCCACGCATGCCCGGTCGACGTGCATGAAAGCCGTGCTGCCTGGCCCATGTCGGGGTCGTAGCGAAAGCCGACTCGCCGTCCGTCAGCCTTACCTATCCAAATGATTGCCTCGCCGTCCACCAGCGACAGCCGCGCCAGTTCACCCGTCTGCGCGGCGACGCGCTCGATGATCGGCTGTGCGATGTCTGCGATGCCCGTCAGGCTCAGGAATTCGAGCCCGTTCGAGGTCATGCGCATGGTCAGGATATAGCGGCTGTGATCGACCAGTTGCCTGACATACCCGCCTTCAACTAGTTCAGTGAGCACGCGGTGGCAGGTGCTGCGTGGTAGCGACAAGGCGTCGGCCATCGCCACGAGACCTATACCTTCTCCCTGTGACGCTAGCAAATCGAGAATTTTCAGGCCTGTTTTAAGCGACATTATTTGATTTTTTCGCAATGTGAAGCGCAGTTCCGGTGCGGAACGCGCCGCTTTTATAGCGCAAACAATAACACTTGTTCGTCGCCAGAACGAACGTTAAACATATCGAGAATTCAGGAGACAACATGTCATTTTTTGCTGACTCAAACCTCGCCGCGGACGATCAGTCCACGCAGGCGCACCTGATGGCGCGTCGCGCGGTGGCTGGCGCAACCGTCGGTACAGCGCTCGAATGGTTTGATTTCGCGTTGTACGGCGTAGTCGCAGCCACAATCTTTCCGAAGCTGTTTTTCCCCTCACTTGACCCCACCGCTGGGTTGCTTGCCTCGCTCGCGAGTTTCTGGGCTGGGCTCGCGGCGCGTCCGCTGGGTGCCGTGATCTGCGGGATGCTCGGCGACCGTTGGGGACGCCGCAAACTGATGCTGGTCACTGTCTCGGTGATGGGCGCGTCGTCGTTCCTGATGGGCTTGCTTCCCACCTATCATCAGGTGGGCATCCTTGCGCCGACGTTGCTGGTCTTGCTGCGAATCATCCAGGGTTTCGCCTTGGGTGGAGAATCGACAGGCGCGCAACTGATGGCAGTGGAGCACGCGTCCGCAGCGCGGCGTGGATGGTATTCCGGGCTGCTTGGCATCTGTTCGCCGCTCAGCCAGATTCTTGCCAACTTCGCACTTTTCACGCTGGCTTCCCTCCTCTCATCGGACGATTTTGATTCCTGGGGATGGAGAATCCCGTTCCTCGCGAGCTTTGTCCTCGTGTTGTTGGGCATTTACATCCGCAGGAAGGTAAGCGAGACGCCGGCGTTTGAGGCTCTCAATAAAAGTGGCGCGCGCGCACGGGCGGCCAATCCGCTCGGAATCGTCTTCAAGTACCACTGGCGCACCGCACTTCGACTGACGCTGTTCTTTTGCGGTCCCGCTGCGCTGTTTTATCTGATCGTGGTTTTCTCGCTCAGCTATCTGACCAAACACCTTGGCGTGCCCAAACAGACAGGGTTCATGCTACTGATGGTTGCCAATGTCTGCGCCATCGTGGGCGCGCTCGCCGGCGGCTATCTGAGCGATCGGATCGGACGCAAACGCGCGTTGATGATTGGCTCGTTCTGTACGCTGATCTGCTGCCTGATCTATTTCCCGATTCTCAACCAGAGTTCGATTCCCATGACGATGGTCGTGATGGGGGCGTTCCTTGGTTTCACCCAGTTCCAGAGTGGTATCCAGCCGGTGTGGTTCGCCGAGTCGTTTCCCACCGAGGCGCGCTACACGGGCTCGGCACTCTCGTACTCGGGAGCCAACCTGCTTACCGGCGGCCCGATGCCAATTGTCGCTGTGGCGCTGCTCAATGCCTTTAACGGATCTCCGTGGGCCATCGTAGTTGTTTGCGGCTCGCTGAACCTGCTTTCCTTCCTGATGATCGCGATATCCCGGGAAACCAAAGGCACTGCTCTAGAACGCTCTTCTACACATTGAAACCATGACTCGAAAACTCCACATCCTCAATGGCTCCAACCTGAACATGCTGGGCGTAAGGGAGCCTCACATCTACGGCAGCACCACGCTGAAGGACATCGAACGGGACAGTATGACGCTGGCCGATGCGCTTAAATTCGACTGTGTATTCCGTCAGACCAACAGCGAAAGCGAGTTGATCGACTGGATCCAGGAAGCGTTCCTGCAGGACGCGGCGCTGATCATCAATCCGGCGGGATTTTCATTCGGTCGGATTCCGGTGCTTGATGCCGTCAAACTCGTCCAACGCCCGGTCGTGGAAGTGCATATCACCAACATTCACCAACGCTCCGAGGAGTATCGTCACTCGACGATCTCTGTGGCGGCCACTGCGGTGATCTGCGGGGCAGGTGCGAAAGGTTATCTGCTGGCGATTCGCGCGGTAGAAGATCTGTGGGGCAGTCAGGCTTGAGTCGGCCCAGGTTATGAAACATGCGGACTCTCCCAGAGAGTCCGCGTTGGCCGACATGCGCGCATCGGGCATCGGGCATCGGCCGACTGGTTTCGGAGCGGACCAGCCGTTCGGGTCAACGTTGCATGACTCTGGTAGAGGGCAGAATTGGCCGGTCCTCGCCCGTTAGTGCCCGGAAGAACGCGATCTACATGGCACAGTCGAGCTGTGTGACAGATTGCATCGGCATCATCGGAGTCCAGGCAAGGACGTCATCTTCAGCATATGGGTTCACCGTATGTGTCCCGGGGAAAGCAATCGCCACGGTAACCGTGCGAGCCGCAACGCCAGCTATCTAGACGGTTCAACCGTACGGGCCTAACACGTGAAGTACTTCAAAAGTCTCACATACCAGCGGCATCGACTCATGCACGGAGCGGTTTATCCGAAAACACTCTTCGGTGAAAAATCGCCAGTGCTCCGTCCGCCAATATGACAATGAGAGATCTCCTTCACCCTCACTAGCCGCGAACGCCTCTGTTACGCAATCGAACGGAATAATTTTCACGGTAGTGGTGCGTAGAACTAACGCTGGCCTCTGATTCCAATCAAGCACGATCTCGACGTCACCGGTCTTTGGAATAGCTTCACCATCGTAATCCCAGGACCACAGCAGACTACAGGTCCCGCACTTCGTACCGGCCGCAATTAGCGAAATAAGCGAGGCCGATCGCTCCGCCGAATCGCCAAACTCACCGATTCGTACGTCGCCGTCCAGCAATGAAATACCGCGTTCCTCCAAAGCGCGGGCATGCTGATCTACGGTCCAGTCCATATATTCACGTGTCCCTCTCGTATTGCCGCCTTCGCCGACCGTATGACTTCTCTATATTCGGAGGCATCGATGGCAGGATTGTCGCCGATTTATGTAGCTCCGTCGAACGACCGATTGTGGCCGCGTACTGCCCTATGCGTTTTGGTCCAGTTCGACCCACAACTGCCGTCCGGGTAGCGAGGCTGCAGCGATCGCCTTCGAGGTAGACCCATCGCTGAAATCACTATCGCGTGGCCAGCGATGATGAATGCGTGATCGGGTCAGCACGTTATCGTACTCACCATTTGCCTGTTGACTGCGGCCTGTTGTCCGTTGCCATACTGATAGATCGTAGCCGCTTCGTGCACCGACTGCGCATATGCCTGCGAGCGGGGCGCGACCTCCACGCACAGGGCAAGAAATGCAATCTACGTGTCGACTGGGTTGGCAACAGCTTTCTATAGGCAATTCCCAGATGGCACAAGGGCCTTAACGGAGAAAGTGCAATGGGCACTGTATTTCAAGTAACAGACGACGACGGCTCCAAAAAACTGGACGCCCGATTTTCCATTGACCAGGCCGATATCATCTTGCACAGTCGCGGCGGGGCAAAAGATCAAAGCGCGGCCGTAAATATGGACTACACGCGAGGTTTACTCGTGTTGCTAACCAGACTGTCTCAGACAGCGATTCCTGTGCTGGGCGTGTGGGTGGATAGCGCAACGGTCCAGTCGCTGCCGCTCAATACACGGTCGATTCTCAGCAACAAAGAAGGAAGCCTGTCGCCGGATGAGATCTGCCGCCTGCTGGCCAGTCGCATGAAGGACGTTCGCGGTGATCCCAATTCGACTGCCAAAGGTGGCAATTCGACCAAACGGCAATGTACCCGTTGAACCCAGGCATTTTACCGCCGGTGGTTTGTGCTTCGATCTGTTGCGGGCGGCAGGATATCAGATCATCAGAAAGGGGAAAACGCCGCCATCCCCCGGCAGTAATATTGATAAAGAGCGGCCTGAGGGAGCCGCCAAGCTTGAGGCGCCCTTGTCGTTGGAGACGAACGCCGTTAAAACGCAGGTATGGGCACTCGCGGATGAAATAAACGCCGCACTAGGAAAACAGCGCATTGAGCCGCACCAGCAAAACGTAGCAACGCAAAACATAAGCCTTATAGGCTCCAACAAAGGGGAGAGGCTTTACATCAAACCCGCGCGTCACGGCTATTCGGTAGGGCTCGGAGGCAACTCTCTGGTCGACAGAATGGAACCGTTCATGAAACGTCTGACAGGCCGAGAGCGCGACGGCTATGCCCACCCGCACGTGAGCCGACAGCCTTACTGGCACCTCAGCGATTACGCTCAAGTTCGTGAAGCAGCATATGAATTCGCAGCCGCGACCTTTCTTCTGGATGGTAACGAGACGGCAACTGACGTTGTCGCGATTGAGCGGCGGGAGGATTTGACGCGGACGCAGCGCGAGACTTTGATTCAAGCTCGGCTCGGTCAAGGAACCTACCGAAAGCAGATGTTGGAATTGTGGGACGGCCAATGCGCGGTGACGGGCCTCACGATCCAATCGGCCCTCATTGCGAGCCATGCCAAACCGTGGGCCGAAAGCACCGATGAAGAACGGTTAGATCCCTTGTATGGAACTGGGACATAGGTAACAGGTGTATCGGGACATGGGTAACACTTCGGAAACGTTTTTTCCGGAGCTGGCCATGTCATGGAACCCGAGAGATACCGTGAACCTACGTCTGGAATTTGT
>NZ_CAAJGL010000064.1 GCF_900996225.1 Paraburkholderia sp. BCC1884
TCTTCCACGGCGATTTCGTCGAACGGATTCATCGACATCTTCACGTTCGCGATGTCGACACCCGTGCCGTCCGATTTGACCCGGACCTTCACGTTGTAGTCGACCACTCTCTTGACTGGCACCAGGATTTTCATGCACACGCTCCAAAGTTACGAATACGTCAACCCAGCGAACATTATAGCGACTGCCCTCATGGCAACCTTTTGTCGCGGGCGCTTTAGCAGGAGGATATCGCTCCCCAGCGGCGTGACGGCAATATCGAACGATCGTTCTATTTTAATCTCGAAAAAACCCGGGCGGCAACCCCGGGTTCCGACTTACGACTCTAATTTCGCACCGCCGTCGTGCTTTTTTACGTCTGAAGGCCGTCAGATCACCACGCGGTGATCACCGAGCCGCCGAATTTCGTGTCCACGAACTGCTTCACTTCCGGCGAATGATACGCCGCGACCAGTTTGGCCACCCACGGCTTGTTTCTGTCGGCTTCGCGGATCGCGATGATGTTCACGTACGGACCCTTCGGGTCTTCGATCGCAATCGCATCCTGCCTGGGCTTCAAACCCGCTTCCATCGCGAAGTTCGTGTTGATCGCAGCCGCATCCACGTCGTTCAGCGAGCGCGGAATCTGCGCCGCGTCGAGTTCGACGATCTTCAGCTTCTTCGGGTTGTCGACGATGTCGATCGGCGTCGCCTTCAGGCCCGCGTCCGGACGTAGTTTCAGCAGACCTTGCTTCTGCAGCAGCAAGAGTGCCCGGCCGCCGTTGGTCGGATCGTTCGGCACGGCGATCTTCGCGCCCGGCTGCAACTCGGCCAGCGTCTTGATCTTCTTCGAATAGATGCCCATCGGGTACGTGACCGTATCCGCGATACGGATCAGCTTGTAGCCGCGGTCCTTGACCTGCGCCTGCAAGTACGGGTCGTGCTGATAGCTATTAGCGTCCAGATCGCCGCCGGCGAGCGCGGCATTCGGCTGCACGTAGTCGGAGAATTCGATGATCTTGATGGTCAGACCGTTCTTCGCCGCGACCGTCTTCACGACTTCCATGATCTGCGCGTGCGGGCCGCCGGTGACGCCGACCTTGATCGTGTCGTCGGCGTTGGCGGCGTTGGCGGCGAACAGCGACGCGGCGCCCAGAGCCGCAGCGAGTTTGAGAATGAAACGACGTTGCATGATGGATCTTCTCCGAACCTGTTGATTCTATTTAGCGGGCTCAATGCCCTTTTATTTATGGCTCAAACGACGCACGAGCCAATCCCCGAACGACTGCACCAGTTGCACGAAGACGATCAGAATCACCACGACCGTCAACATCACTTCCGGCAAGAAACGCTGATACCCGTAACGGATGCCGAGATCGCCCAGACCGCCGCCGCCGATCGCGCCGGCCATTGCCGAATAACCGACCAGCGAGACGAACGTGATCGTCAACCCGGCGATCACGCCCGGCAGCGATTCCGGCAACAACACCTTGAAGACGATCTGGCTGGTAGTCGCGCCCATCGCCTGCGCGGCTTCGATCAGCCCGCGATCCACTTCGCGCAGCGCCGTCTCGACCAGACGCGCGATGAACGGCGCGGCTGCGATCGTCAGCGGCACGACGGCCGCCGCGGTCCCGATCGACGAACCCACCACCAGACGCGTGAACGGAATCACCGCGACCAGCAAAATGATGAACGGCGTCGAACGCACGGCGTTGACGACCACGCCCATCACGCGATTCACCGCGATGTTCTGCAACACGCCCTGACGGTCCGTCAGATACAGCAGCACGCCGAGCGGCAATCCCACCGCTGCGCCGACCAGTCCGGAAATGCCCACCATGATGAGCGTCTCCCAGAACGACTGGACGAACATATCGAACATTTCACTCAACATACGAGAGCTCCTCCACCACCACACCCTGCTCACGCAGATACGTCAGCGCCTGCGCCACCTTCGCCGGTTCGCCGCCCGCGAGCACCGCGAGCGAGCCGAACGCCTGCCCCTGGATCTCGTCGATCTGACCGTGCAGGATGTTGAAGTCGAGTTCGTAGCGGCGAATCGTCTCGGACAGAATCGGCTGGTCGACGCCCGTACCGGTAAAGGCCAGACGCAGCAGATGACCGCTGCCCGTCTTAAGCCGTTCGGCGACGCGCGCCTTCATGGCGGGCGGCAGTTCCTGCGCAATCACGTCGCCGATCAACGCGCGCGTGACCTCGTGATGCGGTTGCAGGAACACGTCGATGACCTTGCCTTCTTCGACCACGCGGCCCGCGTCGAGCACGGCGACGCGGTCGCAGACCTGCTTGATCACATCCATCTGGTGCGTGATCAGCACGATCGTCAGATTCAGTTCGCGGTTGATGCGCTTGAGCAGATCGAGAATCGCGCGGGTCGTTTCGGGATCGAGCGCGGAAGTGGCTTCGTCGGAAAGCAGCACTTTCGGCTTGCTCGCCAGCGCACGTGCAATGCCCACGCGCTGCTTCTGGCCGCCGCTGATCTGCGCAGGATAACGATCCTTTTGCGCCGACAAGCCGACCAGATCGAGCAGCGGCAACACATTCGCTTCGATTTCGGCGCGTTTCATGCCGGCGAGTTCGAGCGGTAGCGCCACGTTCCCGTACACCGTACGCGACGACAACAGGTTGAAGTGCTGGAAGATCATGCCGATTTCGCGACGCGCCTCGCGCAATTGCGCAGCAGGCAAGGTCGTGAGATCGCGGCCATTGACGACGATGTTGCCCTCGGATGGGCGCGTCAGCAGATTGAGGGTGCGCACGAGCGTACTTTTACCCGCACCGCTACGGCCGATGATGCCGAACACCTCGCCCGCCGGAATCGACAGATTGACGTTGTGCAGCGCCTCGACCCAGCCCCGGGGCCCGGCGAACCGCTGGGATATGTTGCGTATTTCGATCATGGAAAAACGAAACGGCGGACTCTGCCACAGAGCGTCTTGCGCTCCCGACAAGCGGCCGCCGTTGCTTTTATTGGGATTTGAGGCCGTAATTCTACCGCAGCGACGTCATTCCCTTTAATAATCAATTGCGAGCTTTTTATAACCTATGGGTATTAGAGGCCGTGTCTGTGAGACAAACTCGCGCCTTGACCATCGCTGCGACTATGATCGGGCGAAACAAATTCAGGACAGACCGCAGCCATGGAGACATCCCCAAGCAGCACCGCGCGCCCCGTCGGCATCAATAAGGGGGACCGCGCGCCGGAGCGCTCGTCGGTCACGACCCGCGACGGCGTGGAATTGCCACTGTACCGGTGGTCTGCCACCGCGCCGATGCGTGCCACGGTCGCGCTCGTCCACGGACTGGCCGAGCATGCGGGCCGTTACGCCGCGGTAGCCGCGCGTCTGAACTCGGCTGGAATCGAAGTGGTCGCGATCGACTTGCGCGGCCACGGACACGCGCCCGGCAAACGCGCCTACGTCAAACGCTTCGACGGCTATCTGCTCGACGCGCAAGCCCTGCTCGACGCCGCCGCGCAGAGCTGCGCCCCGCTCTTCCTGATGGGTCACAGCATGGGCGGCGCCATCGCTGCGCTGTATGCAATCGAGCGTCTCGGCGCGAGCGGCCGGAAACTGAACGGCCTGATCCTGTCGAGCCCCGCGCTGGCGCCCGGTCACGACGTGCCACGCTGGATGTTGAAGCTGAGCCAGGTAATCAGCCGCCTCTGGCCGAGCTTCCCCGCGATGAAAATCGATGCAACGCTGCTCTCGCGTCTGCAGCCCGTCGTGAAGGCGAATCTCAACGATCCGCTCGTGCATCACGGCGCGATTCCCGCGCGCACCGGCGCGGAACTGCTGCTGGCGATGGCGCGTATCGAACGGGGCCGCGCGGACTTGCGCGTCCCGCTGCTGGTCTATCACGGCACCGAGGACAAACTCACCGAGCCGGAAGGCAGTCGTCAGTTCGGCGCGCACGCGGGGTCGCCGGACAAGACGCTCACGCTGCACAAAGGCAGTTATCACGAGACGATGAACGATCTCGATCGCGATCGGGTGATCAATGCATTGATCGATTGGATCGAGAGACGACTAAGGGCGTAGAGCGGAGTCGGGAGCGCGCGTCTAGCGCTTCCAATCCGGCGGGCGTTTGTCGATGAAGGCCTGCACGCCTTCGAGCGCCGAGTCATCCATCATGTTGCAGGCCATGGTTTGGCCCGCAAGTTGATACGCGGCTTCGATGCCCATTTCCAGTTGACGATAGAACAGGCCCTTGCCCGCGCTCACCGCTTCGGCGGGTTTTGCGCAGATGCTGGTCGCGAGACGGGTGACTTCCGAGTCGAGTGCGTCGGCCGGCACCACGCGGTTCACGAGGCCCTGTTGCCGCGCCTGAATGGCGTCGATGAAATCGCCCGTGAGCAGCATCTCGAGCGCGGCCTTACGCGACACGTTGCGTGACAAGGGCACGGAAGGTGTCGCGCAGAACAGTCCCAGGTTCACGCCCGACACCGCAAAACGCGCCGTGTCGGCGGCGACCGCCAGATCGCACATCGCCACCAGTTGACAGCCCGCCGCCGTGGCGATGCCATGCACGCGCGCGATCACCGGCTGCGGCATGCGCTGAACGGTCATCATCAGTTTCGTGCAGCGGTTGAACAACGCCTGGTAGTAAGCCTGCGACGGCTCAGCGCGCATTTCCTTCAGATCGTGGCCCGCACAGAACGCGCGACCGGCGCCCGCTATCACGACCACACGCGCGTCCGACTGCGCGATCGCGTTCAGCGCCGTCTGTAACTCATCGAGTAGCGCTTCTGAGAGCGCATTGAACGCATCGGGCCGGTTCATCGTCAGACGCACGACGCCCGGCACGCCATACGCATCGTGTTCGACCTCGACCAGTGCAGCGCTGCGCACGTCGGCGTTCATAGCAGAAGCTCCTCTTTTAGCTGATGCCGTCCGCGCAGCAGCGCGTCGCGCTTCAGATACCGGCCAGCGAACGCACGTGCGCCACGACACTACGCCCGAGCGCCGACAGGTTGTAGCCGCCTTCAAGACAGCTGACGATGCGCCCACGCGCATAGCGCTTCGCTACCTCGCGCATCTGATCGGTGATCCACGCGTAGTCGTCCTCGACGAGACCCATGTTGCCGAGATCGTCCTCGCGATGCGCATCGAAGCCGGCCGAGATGAACAGCATCTCCGGCTTGAACTCATGCAGACGCGGTAGCCACAACATGTCCACCGCCTCGCGTACCGCCATGCCTTTCGAGCGCGCCGGCATCGGCACATTGCACATGTTCGGCGCCTGATTGTCGGCGCCGGTGAACGGATAGAACGGATGCTGGAAGATGCTGCACATCAGCACGCGCGGATCGCCCGAGAAAGCCGCTTCGGTGCCGTTGCCGTGATGCACGTCGAAGTCGATGATCGCGACGCGCTCCATGCCGTGCACGTCGAGCGCATGACGCGCGGCGATCGCGACGTTGTTGAAGAAGCAGAAGCCCATCGCGCGCGCCGGCTCCGCATGGTGGCCGGGCGGGCGCACACTGCAGAAGGCATTGTCGTAACGGCCTTCGATCACGGCGTCGGTGGCAGCCACCGCGGCGCCCGCCGCGCGCAACGCGGCTTGCCAGGTGTGCGGGTTCATCGACGTATCGGGGTCGATTTCGGCGTGGCCTTCGGTGGGCGAGCGGCTGCGGATGTAGTCGACGTGCGCCTGGGTATGCACACGCAGGAGCGCGGCTTCGTCGGCGAGCGGCGGCGACTCGCGCTCGATGAGCGAATCGATGCGGCTCGCGATCAATTGATCTTCGATCGCCTGCAGACGCGCGGGGCATTCGGGATGCCATTGCCCCATTTCGTGCAGCAGACAGTCGGCGTGGGAATAAAAGCCTGTTGCCATGATTCTCTTCTGCGGCGCGGCACCGTTTGAGGCGCGCGCGGCGTGTCTCCATCCAGGGGCGCGCGCCCTCGGCGCGCCAACATTTATCAAGTTACCACACGACGCCGCTGTCTCGCGTTCGGCACAGTTTTGCAGAAGGCGTCGGGTATACTGCCCCGAACTGTTTTCCTCTGTGTTCCTCCTGTCTCTTGCGCACTGCGCCCCTAGCTCACTATGACCGTCAAGCTTGCTCTGTCTGCACGAAACCGGCTACGCACCGTGGCCACCGCACTGTCCGTCGCATCGTGCATGTTCATGGCAACCACCCCGGCGCTAGCGCAGAGCGCCGGCAGGAAACCGCCGGTGCTGGTCGCGCAAAGCCAGCCGCAGCCCTCGGTGCCGCAAGGCCAGACGTTCGAAGAAGAGATCATCCCGCAACGCTACGCCAACAACGCGAATGTCGATGCGTTCATCAACGACATGGTCGCGCGCTACGACTTCGACGAAGCGTCGCTGCACGCGCTCTTTGCCGGCGTGAGCTATTCGGCGACCGCCGTGAAGCTGGTGACGCCTTCGCCCACGCCGTCGGTCAAGAACTGGCGCGTGTACCAGTCGCGCTTTCTCGATCAGGTCCGCATCAACGCGGGCGTGCGCTTCTGGCGCGCGAACCAGGCGACGCTGCAACGCGCTTATGAAGAGTTCGGCGTGCCGCCGGAAGTGATCGTCGGGATTATCGGCGTGGAGACGATCTATGGTCGCTTCATGGGCAACTTCCGGGTGCTCGACGCGCTGACCACGCTCAGTTTCGATTACCCGAGCACGGCCAATCGCGCGGATCGTCAGGCGACCTTCCGCAAGAATCTCGAAGACTATCTGGTGTGGACGCGCGATTCGCAGATCGACCCGACCACGGTGCTCGGTTCGTACACGGGTGCGATCGGCATTCCGCAGTTCTTGCCGAGCAGCATCGTGCAATACGCGGTGAGCTACGACGGCAACAAGCAGATCGACCTGCGCACGAGCCAGGCGGACGCAATCGGCAGCGTGGCGAACTATCTGCGACAAAACGGTTGGGAAAGCGGCCGGCCAGTGGTGTGGAAGATCGGTTCGGACGCCGGCAGCCTGGGCGTCGCACAAGCAGCGGCCGACGGTCAGCCGGAGCCGCACTGGCCGCTCGACCAGTTGCTGCGCGCGGGCTTGCTGCTCAACGAACCGGGCGTGGACGTCGCGTCAGAAGCCGGTACGCCGGTGACGGTGGTGGACCTGCCTTCGCCGGGTCGCGGCACCGAGTTCATGCTGGGCCTGAAGAACTTCTATGTGCTGACGCGTTATAACCGCAGCTTCTTTTACGCACTCGCGGTTTATCAGTTGGGCATGCGGGTCAAGGCGCAAATGGAAGCGAGCGACGCAGCCAGCGCAGTCAACAGCGCAGTCAACAGCGCGGCGCCGGCGGCGGCTTCGCAATAAATCGGCGATACGCGAATCGTTCAGTCCGCGTTCCCAGCAGGCAGATATAAAAAAGCGCCGGTTCTTCACGAACCGGCGCTTTTTCATTTAGCGAACTCGATCGAGCAAACTCAAGCGGGAAAAACGCCTGTCGACAAATACCGGTCGCCACGATCGCAGACGATGAACACGATCGTCGCGTTCTCGACCTGACGCGCCAGGCGCAGCGCCACTTCACACGCGCCGCCCGACGAGATGCCGGCAAAAATACCTTCCACCGACGCCATACGACGCGCCATCGCCTCGGCCGCAGCCTGGCTCACGTTTTCGACGCGATCCACGCGGCTACGGTCGAAAATTTTCGGCAGATACGCTTCCGGCCATTTGCGGATGCCCGGAATGCGCGAACCTTCTTCCGGCTGCGCGCCGACGATCTCGATCGCCGGATTCTCCTGCTTCAGATAGGTGGAGACGCCCATGATCGTGCCGGTCGTGCCCATCGACGATACGAAGTGCGTAATGCGCCCTTCCGTATCGCGCCAGATTTCCGGGCCCGTGCCTTCGACGTGCGCCGCCGGATTATCCGGATTGGCAAACTGGTCGAGAATGATGCCTTTGCCTTCGCGCTGCATCTGCTCAGCCAGGTCGCGCGCGTACTCCATGCCGCCGGTGACGGGCGTAAGGACGATCTGCGCACCATAAGCGGCCATGCTCTGACGGCGCTCCACCGACAGATCTTCCGGCATGATCAACACCATCTTGTAGCCACGGATCGCGGCCGCCATGGCAAGCGCGATGCCGGTGTTGCCGCTGGTCGATTCGATCAGCGTGTCGCCCGGCTTGATGCGGCCGCGCGCTTCCGCCTTCTTGATCATCGACAAGGCCGGGCGATCCTTCACCGAACCCGCGGGATTATTGCCCTCGAGTTTCGCCAGGATCACGTTATTGCGGCTGCGGATTTCGTCGTCGGGAAGACGGACGAGTTGCACGAGCGGCGTGTTGCCAATCGTGTCTTCGATGGTTTTGTATGCCATATCGGTTCTGGTGCAGTCGATGCGCGGAGTCTTCAATCCGTCGATTCTAAACCACCGTGCCCGCACCTGCCGTGCGGCCCTTCTGTCCGCATGGATGCACGAGCCCTCCAGTAAGCGCGCCGAAAGTGAGCGTCCAGGCAAAAAGCCCGCGGCTGAGAACCGCCGCGGGAGCCAGTCATCTGCATGACAGCTGAAGGAGTGCTGTTACCAGCTCCGACCATGAATGGGGTACTGCAGGAGCGGGCCACGCGCGCGGTCAACTGAAGCCGCGCGGGTGGTCCGCGTCGGGCTACTTCTTCACCGCCACCGTGGTGTTGGTCTTTGCGGCGTTGGCCGGAACGGCCGCGCCCTTGGTCTGTGCAGACGCCGCAGCCTGCGCGTTAGCAGCCGCGCCAGCCGGACCGACAGCGAGACCCTCCGCCTGCAGGCGCTCGACGGTATGCCCGCCCATGCCTTTGACGCGCTTGCCAAGATCGGCCGGGTCCTTGAACGGACCATGCGCCGAACGCTCTTCGAGAATGGCTTTCGCTTTGGCAGGACCGATGCCCTTGATGCCGCGCAGCGCATCTTCGTTAGCCGTGTTGACGTCGACGGCCGCATAAGCGTGACCGAAAGCGGCAAGCATCGCCGCGGTAACCAGAATTTTTCGAAACATATGGAATCTCCCTCGTACAACCGGTTGGCGACCATCACCAACCGGGAGATTCCAGTTTAAAGAGGTATCCGAATTATTTACACCTGGCCGAATAGCCAACGTACGTAGCGATCGACACCTTCCTGCACGCTCAGGAACGGCGCGTCGTAGCCGGCTGTGCGCAGCTTCGATTGATCGGCCTGTGTGAAGCACTGATACTTGCCGCGCAAAGCGTCCGGGAACGGAATGTATTCGATCAGCCCGCGCTGCACCTGATCCGCCAGCGACAACGCCGGCTCGTTGTTCAGCGCGCGCATCGTGTTGACCACCGTGCTCGCGATGTCGTTGAACGGTTGCGCGCGGCCGCTGCCAAGATTGAAGATGCCCGACTTGTCCGGATTGTCGAAGAAGAACAGGTTGACCTTCACCACGTCTTCGACGGAAACGAAGTCGCGCGTCTGCTCGCCTGCCGCGTAGCCGTTGTACTCGCCGAACAGCTTGACCTTGCCTTCGGCGCGGAACTGGTTGAAGTTGTGAAACGCCACCGACGCCATGCGCGCCTTGTGCGTTTCGCGCGGTCCATACACGTTGAAGTAACGAAAGCCCGCGATCTGGCTTTTCGCGGTGGGCAACACGCGGCGGATCACCTGGTCGAACAGGAACTTCGAATAGCCGTACACGTTCAGCGGCTGCTCGACTTCGCGCTCTTCGACGAAGCGGCTCGAACCGCCGTACGTAGCCGCCGACGACGCGTACAGAAACTGGATGTTCTGCTCGAGGCAGACATCGAGCACGTCGCGGCTATAACGGAAGTTGTTATCCATCATGTAGCGGCCGTCGGTTTCCATCGTGTCCGAGCAGGCGCCTTCGTGGAAAATCGCGCGTACCTTGCCGAAGTCACCACGCTTGAAGCGTTCGACGAATTCGGTTTTATCCACGTAGTCGTCGATTTCACAATCGACCAGATTCTTGAATTTGTCGGCGCGCGTGAGGTTGTCGACGGCGATGATGCGTTGTTCGCCGCGCTCGTTGAGCGCCTTCACGAGATTGCTGCCGATAAAACCGGCCGCGCCGGTGACGATGAGGGTCATGATGATCCTGCGGTAAGGAGTTTCAATCGACGCCCCGCGGATCTCGTTGCCGCGCTCGTGACGCGCGCGATGAGAGATCCGGCGGGCCGCATCAATGAAAGAGTTCGTCGTAATCGACGGTGGCGGTGCCGAGTTTGCCGACCACGATGCCGGCCGCGCGATTCGCCAGTCCGACCGCTTCGACCAGCGTGAGACCCGCGCCCAGCATGGCGGCGAGCGTGGCGATCACGGTGTCGCCGGCACCCGAGACATCATACACTTCGCGTGCGACAGCCGATGCGTGCAGGATGCCTTCGTCGGAGAAGAGCGTCATGCCCTCTTCCGAGCGCGTCAACAGCAGCGCCTTGAATTGCAGTTCGGCACGCAGCTTCGTCACACGCGCGATCAGATCTTCTTCCGACTTCCATTGGCCGACCACTTCGCGCAACTCGGCGCGATTCGGTGTGATCAGCGTGGCGCCGCGATAGCGATCCCAGTCGTCGCCCTTCGGATCGACTAGCACCGGCTTGCCCGCGGCGTGCGCTTTCGCGATCATCTGCGTGACGTGGGTCAGCCCGCCCTTCGCGTAATCGGACATCAGGATCACATCGTGCGACGGCAGCAGTTCGTCGAAACGCGCGAGACTCGCGAGCAACACTTCATGCGCGGGCGAGTTTTCGAAGTCGACGCGCAGCAACTGTTGCTGACGCGACAGCACGCGCAGTTTGATCGTCGTGAGCAGGTCCGGGTCGCGTTCGAGATGCGGCGTCACCCCGCTTTCGTCCAGCAACTGCACGATGCGCTCGCCGGGTTCGTCGTGACCGACCACGCACAGCAGACCCGCTTGCGCACCGAGCGCCACCGCATTGCGCGCGACGTTCGCCGCGCCGCCGAGGCGATCTTCCTGACGCTGCACGTGGACGACAGGCACGGGCGCTTCCGGCGAAATACGGTTCACGTCGCCGAACCAGTAGCGGTCGAGCATGACGTCGCCGACCACCAGCACACGCGCCGCGCCAAGCTGCTCGCGCGGCACCACGGTCAACTCAGGGCCCGCCGTGGACGCTGCGGCCTCGTGCATGATCTCAGGCATCGGCCGGGAGTTCAGAGGGTTGGGCATAAGGGCGTCCAATCGAGTGATAGTCGATGCCGATCTCCGTCATCGCGTCCGGTTCGTAAAGGTTGCGGCCGTCGAAAATCAACGGCGATTTCAGCACCGATTTCAGATGCAGGAAATCCGGGCTCTTGAATTCCTTCCATTCGGTCACGATCACGAGGGCGTCGGCGCCGGTCAGCGTTTCGTCCTGCGTGCTCGTGAAGGTCAGACGCGCGAGCTGGTCCGGCGTGTCGTGCAAATCGAGCGCGAACACACGACGTGCTTCAGCCACCGCCACCGGGTCGTACGCACGCACTTGTGCGCCACGCGCCAGCAGTTCGGCGATCACGCGACGGCTCGGCGCCTCGCGCATGTCATCCGTATTGGGCTTGAACGCGAGACCCCACACGGCGAATGTGCGGCCGCTCAAGTCTTCGCCGAGCTTCGCCGTAATCTTGTCTACCAGCACGTCCTTCTGCTTGTAATTCACTTCCTCGACTGCTTCGAGAATGCGCAGCGGGTGGCCGCTTTCGCTGGCGGTACGGATCAGCGCCTGCACGTCTTTCGGGAAGCACGAGCCGCCGTAGCCACAACCGGCATACAGGAAGTGATAACCGATGCGCGGGTCGGAGCCGATGCCGCGCCGCACCGATTCAATATCCGCGCCTACGCGGTCGGCCAGATTCGACATCTCGTTCATGAACGAGATGCGCGTGGCCAACATGGCGTTGGCGGCGTATTTGGTGAATTCGGCCGAGCGCACGTCCATGTATAACGTGCGTTCGTGATTGCGGTTGAACGGCGCGTAGAGACGCTTCATCAGCTCGCGCGCGCGCTGGCCGGCTTCGTCTTCGTCGAGACCCAGCACGATGCGATCCGGGCGCATGAAGTCGTCGACGGCGGCGCCTTCCTTCAGGAACTCGGGATTCGATACGACGGAAAAACGATGCTGCTCGCTGTCGGCGAGGCCACGCTTTTCGAGCTCTTCGCGCACCACGGCCTGCACGCGCTGCGCGGTGCCGACCGGCACCGTCGATTTATCGACGATCACCTTGAAGCCGTTCATCGTGCGGCCGATGTTGCGGGCCGCTTCGAGAACGTATTGCAGATCCGCGGAGCCATCTTCGTCGGGCGGCGTGCCGACGGCGATGAACTGCACCTCGCCGTGCGCCACGCTGGCTTCGATGTCCGTCGAAAACGTGATGCGGCGGGCGGCGCGTGTGCGGTTGATGATCTCCAGCAGGCCCGGTTCGTGGATCGGCACGCCACCGCTGTTGAGGATTTCGATCTTGCGCGGATCGACGTCGAGGCAGAAGACGTCGTGACCGATTTCAGCGAGACACGCGCCTGTGACGAGGCCGACATAGCCCGTGCCGATAATGGTGATTTTCATACGCTTTCCGGTAGAGGGTTCCGGTGATGATTCCCGGTGATGAAGCCGGTAACGAACACTTGGCGATAGCCGCGCGCGCCTGGATTTCGGCCCTGCGCGTGGCGCGCGAGCCGCACGGCTGAAACCGCCGCGGCCAGCGTGGCGTCAGTTCGACGCGGTGATCGGTTCGACTCGACGCGGCGCATAGGTTTCCCAACCGCTGCAACCCGGACACTGCCAGTAGAAAAGCCGCGCCCTGAAACCACAATTCTGGCACGTATACCGTGGCAGATTTTTGGTGCGCTGACGGATCAGCGTGCGCATCAGTTCGAGCTCGCTGCGGCGCGGCTCTTCCGCGACGGCTTGCTGCGCCTCGAGCAGACGGGTCATGCCGGCCAGATTCGGCGACTTCTGCATCTGCGAACGCGCCAGCGCATGCGCCGCGTCGGGTCCGCGCAGGGACGCGACGTGCTGGTAGGCCACGTCCAGCAGATCGTTGGTCGGATAGCGATCCACCCATGTCGTGAGCAGGTCGGCGCCCTCTTGCGGGCGGCCAAGCGCTTCGTAGGCCTTCATCAGCTTTTCCGCGACGAGCGGCAGATAAGCCGGATTCTGCTCCTCCACGCGCCGCCATTGAGCGATGGCGGCTTCCTGGGCGCCGCCGGCCGCGTCGACATCGCCGAACAGGATCGTGGCGCGCACGTTGTTCGGGTTGGCCTTCAGCGCGAAGCCGAGTTGACGGCGGGCTTCGTCGGGGTCTTTTTGTTGCAGCGCTTCTTGCGCGAGTTCGCAATGGAACTGGGCGATTTCCTTGTCGAGCGATTCTGCGCCCATCGTTTCGAGATGGCGGGCGGTGTCGATCGATTTGACCCAGTCCTTCTCGATTTCGTAGATGGTAAGGAGCGCGCGTTGGGCGCCGAGGGCGTAGTCGCCGGTTTCCAGCGAACGGAAGGTTTCTTCGGCGCGGTCGAGCAGACCGGCTTTCAGGAAGTCCTGACCGAGTTCGTAGAGCGCGTGGTCGCGCTCGGTGACCGGCAAATCGGCGCGGCTCAGCAGGTTCTGATGCACACGGATCGCACGATCCGTTTCGCCGCGACGCCGGAACAGATTGCCCAGTGCGAAGTGCAATTCGACCGTTTCCGGGTCGAGCTTGACCACTTCGATGAACGCATCGATCGCCTGGTCCGGCTGCTCGTTGAGCAGGAAGTTCAGCCCGCGAAAATACGATCGCGGCAGGTTGGCGCTTTCGGACAGCAGCGTCTTGAGGTCGTAGCGTGCAGCCATCCAGCCGAACGCGAATGCGACGGGTATGACCAGCAGCCACCAGAAGTCTAGATCCATGCGATTAATGCAAATGTGCGGGAAAGCGAAAACGGAACGCCGCGCCTGAGGCCGCGCGGCAGAAGACAGCTTAGATCAGCGGCGGCATGGGCGGCTGTTCGACCACCACAGGCGTTTCACGCGCTACTCGCAACTCGCGCTTGAGTCGGCCATTTTCCATGCGCAAGCGCAGCATGGCGGGCAACGACGACACCAGCCCGGCCAGCAGCCCCACCACGAAGAACGCAAGGCCGATCAGAATCAAAGGCGCCGACCACGCATAGCCAGCGAGGAAATTCAGCGTAGCAGGTTGTGTGTTGGAGAGCGCCAGCACCAGCAGCAGCACGAACACCAGCACACGGATCAGCCAGACGATAAATTTCATGAATTAGGTCTCTTGACGGCAGTTGCGGGGTGACGCCGGCTTGATGACGCGTCGCGCCACGGTGTTGCCCGCGCCGAAGTGACCCGTATTGTAATTGAAGCCCTCGCGGCTGGGCAGGAACTGCCTGATAGGGAAAGGAAGAACAGGAAAATGCGGGCGAAAAAAAAGCGCCCGGGGGCGCTTTTCTGGTCTTTTGCCGACTGGCTTTGGCCGCTGACGCTGCCAACACACGCTGCGAACCACACAGCGAAGCATTTACAGATCGTCATCCGGCTCTTCAGCCTTCAGCGGCTCGCCCGCGCGACGATCAACCCGTTCGCGCAACTCCTTGCCCGGCTTGAAGTGCGGTACGTACTTCTCAGGTACCAACACCTTCTCGCCCGACTTCGGATTGCGACCGACGCGGGAGGGACGACGGTTGAGGCCGAAGCTGCCGAAGCCACGAATTTCGATGCGATGACCGTTGGCAAGCGCCTCCGACATCGCATCAAGCATCGTCTTCACCGCGAAATCCGCATCTTTAAGAACAAGTTGCGGAAATCGCGTAGCCAGCTGGGCGACCAATTCCGATTTGGTCATACTGCAGCAGACCTCTCAGGCTTACTGGTTCTGGCCGTCGAGCTTGGCCTTCAGCAGCGCGCCGAGGTTCGTCGTGCCGGTAGCAGCCGAGCTCGAGTCCGACGAAGCCAGGCCGCGGATCGCTTCCTGTTGCTCAGCCGAATCCTTGGCCTTGATCGACAGGTTGATGCCACGCGACTTGCGATCGATGTTGATGATCATCGCGTTGACCTTGTCGCCTTCCTTCAGCACGTTGCGAGCATCTTCCACGCGGTCCTGGGCGATTTCCGAAGCGCGCAGGTAGCCTTCGACTTCCATCGACAGCTGAACCACTGCACCCTTCGCATCTACCGTCTTGACCACGCCGTCGACAGTCGAACCCTTGTCGTTCATTGCAACGAAGTTGCTGAACGGGTCGCCTTCGAGTTGCTTGATACCCAGCGAAATGCGTTCCTTCTCGACGTCGATGCCGAGAACGATCGCTTCCACTTCGTCGCCCTTCTTGTACTTGCGAACTGCTTCTTCGCCCGTTTCGCTCCACGACAGGTCCGACAGGTGAACCAGACCGTCGATGCCGCCCGGCAGACCGATGAAGACGCCGAAGTCGGTGATCGACTTGATTGCGCCTTGCAGCTTGTCGCCCTTCTTGAAGTTGCGGCTGAAGTCGTCCCACGGGTTCGGCTTGCATTGCTTCATGCCGAGGCTGATACGGCGGCGGTCTTCGTCGATTTCGAGAACCATGACTTCGACTTCGTCGCCCAGCTGCACAACCTTCGACGGCGCAACGTTCTTGTTCGTCCAGTCCATTTCCGACACGTGAACCAGGCCTTCGATGCCCGATTCCACTTCGACGAATGCGCCGTAGTCGGTGATGTTGGTGACCTTACCGAACAGACGCGTGCCCGACGGGTAACGGCGCGAGATGCCTTCCCACGGATCGTCGCCCAGTTGCTTGATACCCAGCGAAACGCGGTTCTTCTCTTGATCGAACTTGAGGATCTTCGCGGTGACTTCCTGGCCAACCGACAGCACTTCGCTCGGGTGACGCACACGACGCCATGCGATGTCGGTGATGTGCAGCAGGCCGTCGATACCGCCGAGGTCCACGAATGCGCCGTAGTCCGTGATGTTCTTCACCACGCCTTCAACGATCGCGCCTTCCTTCAGCGTTTCGAGCAGCTTTGCGCGCTCTTCGCCCTGGGTCGCTTCGATCACAGCGCGGCGCGACAGCACCACGTTGTTACGCTTGCGGTCCAGCTTGATGACGCGGAATTCCAGCGTCTTGCCTTCGTACGGGGTCGTGTCCTTGACCGGACGCGTGTCGACCAGCGAACCCGGCAGGAACGCGCGGATGCCGTTGACCATCACGGTCATGCCGCCCTTGACCTTGCCCGTGATCGTGCCGGTCACGAGTTCGTTGTTGTCGAGAGCCTTTTCCAGCGACAGCCACGAAGCCAGACGCTTCGCCTTGTCGCGCGACAGGATCGTGTCGCCGTAGCCGTTTTCCAGCGCGTCGATCGCGACGGAAACGAAGTCGCCCGCCTGCACTTCTACCTCGCCCGCGTCGTTCAGGAACTCTTCGAGCGGGATGTAGGCTTCGGACTTGAGACCAGCATTGACGACCACGAAGTTGTGGTCAACACGCACGACTTCGGCGGAGATCACTTCGCCGGCGCGCATGTCTTGCTTGGTCAGCGACTCTTCGAACAGAGCCGCAAAAGATTCGGTATTCGGGGTAGAGGTTTGCAGGTCGGACATAAAAATCAAAATTTGCATGGTTCTCGCGGTGCCCGGCTGGCCGGACGGTCAGCAACTTCGGCAAGAATGCGAATGCCACGCGGGGTTAAGGGGTTAATACAACGCTTCACGACGTTCGCGAAGCACCTACTGACAACGGACATCTACTGCTAGCACGCCTGATGCACAACACATACTTCATCAGGCATGCGGGACTAAAGCTTCGTACCATTGCACCACTTGCTCGACCGCCTGGTCGACCGACAAGGCGGAGGTATCAAGCAGCCTGGCGTCCGCTGCGGGCTTGAGCGGCGCGGCCGCGCGCTGACTGTCACGCTCGTCGCGCTCACGCAAATCCCGGAGCAAGTCATCTATATTAGCAGAAAATCCTTTTTGGATCAATTGCTTATGCCGGCGTGCCGCGCGGGCCTCCACGCTGGCCGTCATGAACACTTTCAGCGCAGCATCCTGGAAGATCACCGTACCCATGTCGCGGCCGTCCGCGACCAGCCCCGGCTCCTTGCGGAACGCCCGCTGGCGGGCCACCAGCGCGGCTCGCACGGGCGCATGTACCGCGATTGCCGAGGCACGGCTACCCACTTCCTCGGCGCGAATATCGGCTGAAACGTCGGCTCCGTCGAGCAACGCCAATCCTTCGCGGAAGGTGATGTGCAGGTCGTCGATCAGTTGCGTGAGAGCGCCGGCGTCATCCGCCACGACGCCGTAGCGCAGGCTCGCCAGCGCGGCGAGCCGGTAAAGCGCGCCGCTGTCCAGCAAGTGAAAGCCGAGGCTCGCGGCAACCAGCGCAGCCACGGTGCCTTTGCCGGAGGCACTCGGGCCGTCGATCGTAATGACGGGCGTCTGGTGAAAGGGACGGGTCGGTTTCATCGAAAAAGTCGCACGTCAGTCGATTCGGGAGCGAATCAGGGTTGAGCGAGCGCAATGAAGCGCTCGAAATAATCGGGAAAAGTCTTGCCGACGCATTTCGGATCGTTGATCCGGATCGGCACGCCGCCGAGGCTCACCAGCGAGAAGCACATCGCCATACGATGATCGTCGTAGGTATCGATCGCGGCGTTCGGGATCAGCTTTTCAGGTGGCTCGACGACGAGGAAGTCCTCGCCCTCCTGCACCTTGGCGCCGACCTTGCGCAACTCCGTCGCCATCGCCGCGAGGCGGTCGGTCTCCTTCACGCGCCAGCTGGCGATATTGCGCAGCGTGGTCGCGCCGTCCGCGAACAGCGCGGCGACGGCGATCGTCATTGCCGCATCGGGAATCAGGTTGCAGTCCATGTCGATCGGATCGAGCTTGCCACTGTCGTTACCGACGCCGCGCACTTCGATCCAGTCGTCGCCCATTTGCAGGTTCGCGCCCATGCGGATGAGCGCATCGGCAAAACCGACGTCGCCCTGGATGCTCTTGCGGCCGACGCCTTCCACCCGCAGCGGGCCACCGCCAAGCGCACCGGCCGCGAGGAAATACGACGCCGACGACGCGTCGCCTTCGACCATGATCGTGCCCGGCGACTGATAGCGCTGACCTGACGGCACGACGAACTGATGCCAGCCATTACGCTCGACATCGATACCGAAGCGCTCCATCAGCTTGATCGTGATCTCGATATAGGGCTTCGAGATCAGTTCGCCGTCCACCTGCACGGTAGTCACGCCGCTTTCGGTGCGCAGCAGAGGTAGCGTCATCAGAAGCGAGGTCAGGAACTGGCTCGACACATCGCCGCGCACGCGGATCGGCGCGTCAGCCGTGATCTGCGCCGGGCGAATCCGCAGCGGCGGGTAGCCTTCGTTCTCTTCGTAATCGATGCGCGCGCCGATCTGCCGCAAACCGTCGACCAGATCGCCGATCGGCCGTTCATGCATGCGCGGCACGCCGAAGATCCGATAGTCGCCGCCGTTCACTGCCAGCGCCGCGGTCAGCGGACGCACCGCCGTGCCCGCGTTGCCGAGGAACAGGTCAGCGGTACGTGCCGTGAACGCGCCGCGCGTGCCGGTCACGACGCAGGTGTCGCCGTCACGCTTCAGGCGCACGCCGAGCTTTTCGAGCGCGTCGAGCATCACGCGGGTGTCGTCGGAGTCGAGCAGATTCGTGATCGTGGTTTCGCCTTCGGCGAGCGCCGCGAGCAGGAGCACGCGATTCGAAATGCTCTTCGAGCCAGGCAGACGCACCGTGCCGGACGCACGAGTAAAAGGTCCGAGATCGAGGAATTCCATGATTGAGTCCAGTTCCGGTTATGTCGACGCGTCGCTCTGGGCGACGCTGGCAGCACGCTGCTCCTGCCATTCGGTACGCGCCACACGCGAGCGCGCGAATACGGCTTCGAGCGCGGCACCGTCGCCGGCTTCGATGGCGGCGCGCAAGCGCGCCAGCACGGCCGTGTAGGCATCGAGTTCGTCCAGCAGCGCAGCGCGATTGGCGACGCACACGTCGCGCCACATTTCCGGACTCGACGCGGCAATGCGCGTGAAGTCGCGGAAACCGCCGGCTGCGAATGAGAATTTCAGTGCGGCGTCGGGCGAGTTGAGAATCTGTTCCACCAGCGCAAACGACAAGACATGCGGCAAGTGACTGACCGATGCGAGCACGCGATCGTGCTGCTCGGGCGGCATGTCGCGCACGACGGCGCCGGTCGCGCGCCACATCGCCGCGACCCGCTCGACGGCTTCCGACGTGTTCTCCGGCAACGGGCACAGGATCACATTGCGGTTCACGTACAGGTCGGGCAACGCGGCGTCCGGGCCACTCGCCTCGCGGCCGGCAATCGGATGGCCCGGCACGAACTGGCCGATGCGCGCGCCAAGCGCCGCACGCGCTGCGGCGACCACGTCGGACTTGGTGCTGCCCGCATCGGTGACGATCGTGTCGGCGTCGAGAAATGGTGCGATGCGTTCGAGCAGAGGCTGCGTTTGCGCGACGGGCGCCGCCAGCAGCACGACGTCCGCGCCGGACAGCGCTTCGCGCAGCGCGGCGTCGTCGCCCAATGCGGCAACGCCGTCGACCACACCCAATTCCAGAGCACGCGCGCCCGACGTCGACGAGCGGCCAATGCCGATCACCCCACGCGCACCCGCCGTCTCGCCACGTTCGCGCAGCGCGCGCGCAAGCGATCCGCCGATCAGGCCGACACCGAAAATCACCAGCTTGTTAAAAGAAAACGCGGCCACATCGGTCACAGAAAAAGCGCGCCTTGCATGCAAGCCTGGCGCGCGGGTCAAAAGTCACCGCTTACGCGGCGGCGAGCGTCTTTTCGAGCGCCGCGAGGAACGCGTCATTTTCGTCGGGCAGGCCGATGGTAATGCGCAGCCATTGCGGCAAACCGTAGTTGCCAACCGGACGCACGATCACGCCCTGCTTCAGCAATGCGAGGTTGACGCGATTGCCCGCTGCGTCGTCGTGGCCGACGCGCACCAGCACGAAGTTGCCGTCCGACGGTACATATTCGAGACCGAGCTTCTCGAACGCTTCGGTCAAACGGCGATAGCCTTGCGCGTTCAACGCCGCGCTCTTTTCCAGAAACGCCGTATCGTTCAGCGCCGCGATCGCCGCAGCTTGAGCCAGCGTATTCACATTGAACGGCTGACGCAGACGATTCAGCAGATCGGTCAATTCAGGCTGCGCAATCGCAAAGCCGACGCGCAGTCCTGCAAGACCAAACGCCTTCGAGAACGTGCGCGACACCAGCAGATTCGGATAACGACGCACCCACGCGATCGAGTCGTAGCGCTTCTCTGCCGGCAGATATTCGGTGTACGCCTCGTCGAGCACGACGACTACGTGAGCCGGCACCTTGTCGAGAAACGCTTCGAGCTTCGGGCCTTCGATAAACGTGCCGGTCGGATTGTTCGGATTCGCGACGAACACGAGACGCGTGTCGTCGGTGATCGCGGCGAGCATCGCGTCGAGGTCGTGGCCGTATTCGACGGCCGGCACGACGATCGCGCGGGCACCGACGCCTTGCGTAGCCAATGCGTAGACCGCGAACGAGTACTGCGCGTAGACGATCGACTGGCCCTTCTCCACGAATGCGTGCGCGGCAATTTCGAGAATATCGTTGCTGCCGTTGCCGAGCGTGATCCAGTCGGCCGGCACGCCGTAGCGTTCGCCCAACGCAGTCTTCAATTCGAACGCATTCGCGTCCGGATAGCGGCCCAGTTCGCTGGCGGCCTGCGCCATTGCGCGTTGCGCCGACTCCGGCATGCCGAGCGGATTTTCATTCGACGCCAGCTTCACGATAGTCGCTTCATCCAGACCAAATTCGCGAGCCACTTCCGAAATCGGCTTGCCGGCGATGTAGGGGGCAATCGCGCGCACGTAGGAAGGACCGAAAGACGCTGTCATGACACTCTCCGAACGACTATGACTATGAATAAATGAATGGGCGGCGGGTGCGCTTTAGTACGTCACGCCAGTACGTCACGCAATGCCGCCGCAGTCCGGCCAGATCCGTCAAACGACGCTTAACGCGCGCGCGGATACGAGCCGAGAATTTTCAGGAACGCGGCTTTCTCACCGAGTTCGGTCAACGCGGCGGCGACCGCCGGATCGTCGCGATGACCTTCGACGTCGATGTAGAAGTAGTACTCCCACGTGCCGACGCGCGCGGGACGTGATTCGAAACGCGTCATCGATACGCTGTGGCGTGCCAGCGGCTCCAGCAGCTTGACCATCGCGCCCGGCTCGTTCACGACCGACACGATCAGCGACGTCTGGTCATAGCCGCTCACGCCAGCCGGCTGCTTGCCGATCATCACGAAGCGTGTGCGGTTGTGCGGATCATCCTGAATCAACGCGTAGGCCACTTGCAAACCATAGTGGGTCGCTGCGCGATCGCCGGCGATGGCAGCAATGGTCGGATCTTCCGCCGCCATGCGAGCGGCTTCGGCATTACTCGACACGGCCTGGCGCTCGAGATGCGGCGCGTTGGTCGACAGCCAGCGCTGACACTGCGCCAGCGCCTGCGCATGCGCGCAGACGCGCGTCACGCCGGCGAGCCCGCCATTCAGCGACAACAGATTGTGGTGAATCGGCAGAGCCAGTTCGCCGCCGATCGTGAGCTGCGTTTGCAACAGCAGATCCAGCGTGCGCGACACGGCGCCTTCGGTCGAATTCTCGACCGGCACGACGCCGAATTCCGCGGCGCCGGCCTCGACCGAACGAAACACCTCGTCGATCGACGGGCACGGTAGGCCTTCGATCGATTGACCGAAGTACTCATGCATCGCCTGTTCGCTATAGGTGCCGACCGGGCCGAGATAGGCGGCCTTGATGGTCTTTTCGAGCGCACGACTCGCGGCCATGATCTCGCGCCAGATTGCGCTGATGTGTTCGCTCGCGAGCGGCCCTTCGCTCATGTCCTGCAAACGCGCGATCACCTGCTGCTCGCGCTCGGGGCGGAACACCGGCGCGTTGAAATGCTTCTTGACCTCACCCACTTCGAGCGCCACCGCGGCGCGCTGATTGAGCAGCGCGATCAACTGGGCGTCGAGCGCGTCGATGCGCTCGCGAAGAGGTTTGAGTCGGGTATTGAGTTCGTCGTCCATGCGTGAAAACGGCCCTGCCGGGTAGCTGCTGGAAAGGATACGCGCACCGAATGCCTGAGGCACTCAGGCGCTGCGCTGTTCGAATTCCTTCATGTATTCGACAAGCGCTTTGACGCCTTCGAGCGGGACGGCGTTATAAATCGACGCCCGCATGCCGCCGACGGACTTGTGGCCCTTTAGCTGCACCATTCCCCGGGCTTTCGCACCGGCCAGGAAATCTTCGTTGCGCGACTCGTCGGCGAGGAAGAACGGTACGTTCATCCGCGAGCGCGAGCCACGTTCGACCTTGTTCAGATAGAAGCTGCTCGAGTCGATGGCGTCGTACAGCAGCTTCGACTTTTCGAGGTTACGCGCTTCCATCGCGGACAGGCCGCCCTGCTTTTTCAACCACTTGAACACCAGCCCGGCGACGTAGATCGCGTACGTGGGCGGTGTGTTGTACATCGAATTGTTTTCGGCGACGGTCTTCCATTCGAACGCCGACGGACAGATCGGCTGCGCGCGATCCAACAGGTCTTCGCGCACGATCACCACGGTCACGCCGGCCATGCCGATATTCTTCTGCGCGCCGCCGAACAGCACGCCATACTTGGCGATGTCCATGGGACGCGACAGGATATGAGACGAGGCATCCGCCACCAGCGGAATATCGCCGAGGTCGGGAATCTCGAAGGTCTCGACGCCGTGGATGGTCTCGTTCGTGCACAGATGCACATAAGCCGGATCGTCCGACAACTGCCATTCCGAACGCGCGGGCGCGCGCGTGAAGCCGTCTGCCGTCTGACCGCTTGCCGCAAGATGCACGGCGCCGTATTTCTGCGCCTCTTTAAACGACTTCTGCGACCACGAACCGGTCACGACGAAATCCGCGCGCGGTTTCGCGCCGAGCAGATTCATCGGCACGATCGCGTTTTCGCCCAGACCGCCGCCCTGCAGAAACAGAATGCGGTGGCTCGCCGGCACGTCGAGCAACTCACGCAGATCGGTGAGCGCTTCTTCATGGATCGACATGAACTCTTTGCCGCGATGGCTCATCTCCATCACGCTCATGCCGCTGCCATGCCAATCGAGCATCTCGTCGGCCGCCTGACGCAGCACTTCTTCGGGCATGGCCGCTGGGCCGGCGGAGAAATTAAAGAGGCGCATCGTGAGATCCTGGAAGCAGGCGCAAAAAACGAAAATCGCGCAGATTTCGCGCCAAAAAAGAAAATGGCCGTCTGCGCGTGTGCGCAAACGGCCATTATCGCATTGTCACCGCCAACCCGCCAAACCCGGCGCGCCATCAAACCCACGAGGCAGCTTACCGGATAGCGGCTAGCGCGATGTCAGCGCAGCCTGTCGATCTTGAACTTACTTGGCCGGCTTGACCGAAGCGACTTCCTTGTCAGCCTGGTCACGCGTTGCCTTGATCGATTGCGGCATGTACTTTTGCATCAAGCCATTCACGACGTCGCGGCCAACCTGGTCTTGCACCTGGATGAACTTGCGACCGGTCGGGCTCTTGTAAAACGCCGTCAGATCCTTGATTTCCGAGGTGCTGTAGTACTTCGCGTAAGCGTCGTACTGAGCTTGCATAGCGTCTTGACGGAACGAGTCCGTTGCAAACACTTGACCTGCGCCGTCAACCAGCTTCGGCACTGCGTTCTTCTGCAGCGTCGGGACGGAAGCCTGCTTCTGCTTGTCCGTCATCGTCTTGTTTTCGCTCAGGGCATCCGACAGAATCGCCGGAACCAGCTGCTTGGCCTGCATCTGGGCGCTGTTGCCGATTGCACCGACGAGCTTCTGCGCGTCGATTGCGTCCAGCAAGTCCTTAATTGCAGCCTGCTTGGCCGGATCAACCGGTGCCGCGGCAGCAGCCGGGGCCGCCGGAGCCGGGCTCTGAAGCGCTTGAGCCATAGCGAAGGTCGGCACGAGGGCAGCCAGCAACATCAGTTGTTTGAATCGTTTTTGCATCATCACTCCCTAGAGAAATTAATTTGAACTGCGCTGCGCGGGATACGTATCGGCCCGATACGCCATTATTCCCGGCGCAGCTTTCAACCAGTTACTGAGACTGAAAGCTGCTGACCCAATCAGGCCGCACCGCCTTCATCACCGCCGTTTGTACCTTCAGCGGGACCTTCGGCGTCGCTCTCCACATCACCTTCGGCTTCCGCTTCAGCAACCTGTTGCAGACCTGAAAGCTTGGTCCCTTCGTCAAGGCTGATGAGTGTAACACCTTGGGTTGCGCGTCCCATTTCCCGAATTTCCGATACACGCGTACGAATCAACACGCCTGTATTGGTGATCAACATGATCTGCGCTTCCGAGTCCACCAGCGTCGCGGCGACCACCTTGCCGTTACGTTCCGAGGTCTGAATGGCGATCATGCCCTTTGTGCCACGCCCGTGACGGGTGTACTCGATGATCGGCGTGCGCTTGCCAAAACCGTTCTCGGTTGCCGTGAGCACCGACTGCTGCTCGTCGCCGGCCACCAGCAGCGCGATGACGCTCTGACCGTCTTCGAGCTGCATGCCTCGCACGCCGCGTGCCTCGCGGCCCATCGGACGAACGTCGTTTTCGTCGAAGCGAACCGCCTTGCCCGAATCGGAGAACAGCATCACGTCGTGCTGACCGTCGGTAATCGCCGCGCCGATCAGGTAATCGCCGTCGTCCAGACCGACCGCAATAATACCTTTGCGCAGCACGCGGCCAAAAGCTTCTAGCGGCGTCTTTTTTACCGTTCCTAACGCAGTGCCCATGAAGACGAATTTGTCGGCCGAGAATTCCTTGACCGGCAAAACGACCGTGATCTTCTCACCTTCCTGCAGCGGGAAGATATTGATGATCGGACGGCCGCGCGAGTTCCGCGAACCTTGCGGCACTTCGTAGACCTTCACGCTATAGACGCGGCCGCGATTCGAGAAGCACAGAATGTGATCGTGCGTGTTCGCGATGAACAGCGTGTCGATCCAGTCGTCTTCCTTCATTGCCGTGGCCTGTTTGCCGCGGCCGCCACGCTTTTGCGCACTGTATTCAGACAGCGGCTGCGATTTCACGTAGCCCGCGTGCGACATGGTCACGACCATTTCCTGCGGCGTAATCAGGTCTTCGGTGTTCAGTTCGGTGGCGTTCAGCTCGATCTTCGAGCGGCGCGCGTCGCCGAATTCGGCTTTGATCGACGTCAGTTCGTCGACGATGATCGCCGTAATGCGTTCCGGGCGAGCCAGAATGTCCAGCAGGTCGGCGATCTGCGCCATCACTTCGCGGTACTCGCCGATGATCTTGTCCTGCTCGAGACCCGTCAGGCGCTGCAGACGCATCTGCAGGATTTCTTGAGCCTGGGTATCGGACAAACGGTAGAGGCCGTCGGTTTGCATACCGAACGTCGGATTCAGTCCGTCAGGACGATAGGCTTCGCGACCGCCAGCCGACGCGTTGTCCGTCTCGGCGCGCGCCAGCATCTCACGCACCAGCGACGAATCCCACGGACGCGCCATCAATTCCTGCTTGGCGATCGGCGGAGTCGGCGCGGCCTTGATGAGCGCGATGAACTCGTCGATGTTGGCGAGCGCCACCGCCAGACCTTCGAGCACATGACCACGTTCGCGCGCTTTGCGCAGCTCGTACACCGTGCGCCGCGTCAGCACTTCCCGACGATGCGACAGGAAACACGACAGCATTTCCTTCAGGTTCAGCAGCTTTGGCTGGCCGTCGACCAGCGCGACCATGTTCATGCCGAAGGTGTCCTGAAGCTGGGTCGCTTTATACAGATTGTTGAGAACGACTTCCGGCACTTCGCCGCGCTTGAGTTCGATCACGACACGCATGCCGCTCTTGTCGGACTCGTCGCGGATGTCGGAGATGCCCTCGAGCTTCTTCTCGTTGACCAGTTCGGCGATGCGCTCCAGAAGTGAGCGCTTGTTCACCTGATAAGGCAACTCGTCGACGATGATCGACATGCGCTGGCCGCGGTCGATCTCCTCGAAGTGCGTGAGCGCGCGCATCAGCACGCGGCCGCGGCCCGTGCGATAGCCGTCGCGCACGCCGGCCACGCCGTAGATGATGCCGGCGGTCGGAAAATCGGGGGCCGGAATGATCTCGATCAGTTCGTCGATCGTGGCTTCCGGGTTTTTGAGCAGATGCTGGCACGCGTCGACAACCTCGTTGAGGTTGTGCGGCGGGATGTTGGTGGCCATACCGACCGCGATACCCGACGAACCATTGATCAGCAGATTGGGAATCCGCGCCGGCAGAATGGCCGGTTCGTTTTCGCTGCCGTCGTAGTTCGGCGTGAAGTCGACGGTTTCCTTGTCGATGTCGGCGAGCAACTCATGGCCGATCTTGGCCATGCGGATTTCGGTGTAACGCATCGCGGCGGCGTTGTCGCCGTCGACCGACCCGAAGTTGCCCTGGCCGTCCACCAGCATGTAGCGCAGCGAAAAGTTCTGCGCCATCCGGACGATGGTGTCGTAGACAGCCGTGTCGCCGTGCGGGTGATATTTACCGATCACGTCGCCGACGATACGCGCCGACTTCTTGTAAGCCCGGTTCCAGTCGTTATTCAGTTCGTGCATCGCGTACAGCACGCGCCGGTGGACCGGCTTCAGGCCATCGCGAACATCGGGAAGCGCACGCCCCACGATTACGCTCATCGCGTAATCGAGATACGAACGGCGCATTTCCTCCTCTAGGGAGATTGGCAGAGTCTCTTTGGCGAATTGATCCATTATCCGTATCTTTTACGTGCCAAGGCGCGGTATTAACCGCGCCTTCGCGTAAGCATTGCAGGCGCAACGCATCACGCGATTCTAACATGCCGTGAATCCGCTCCCGTCGGGGGGACGTATACCTATTAGAGGAAGGCAAGTGACACGAACCGCGACGCCCCAATTTAGCGCCGGTCAGGCTCGATTCGTGCGTGGGGCAATCCGCCGCTCAGCCATGACTGGCGGCGCCTCCAGCGGATTACTTCTGTTGCGCATGCACCACATTTGGAAGGCGATTTGATTGGGGGCAGATTTTTTTATCGTTGGAAGGGAACGATATGGCAAAATGCCAACGCACAAAGAGTTAGACACTGCTCGAAGTCTACACAGCACGTTTTTTGTTCTACACCGATGTTATACTTCGAGCAATGTATGACTTGTCTTCGTCAACAGGCTCGCAGTAAACCTGCGGTAATCTCAATTTCGAGAGGAGAAATATGAATAAACTTTCAAAGCTCGCGTTCATTGCAGCTACCGCAGTTATGGCTGCATCCGCTATGGCGCAATCGGTGCCGGCGTCGCGACAAGCCACGAACGACAACTGGGTGAATGGTACCGGCGAATACGTGTGGATGAACGGCACGAACGAGCTTTGCTGGCGCGATGCATTCTGGACGCCGGCAACGGCCAACGCAAAGTGCGATGGCGCCCTGGTTGCCCAGGCTCCGACCCCGCCGGCTCCGGTCGCTCCTGCTCCGGCGATCACCAGCCAAAAGATTACGTATCAAGCTGACGCACTGTTCGACTTCGACAAGGCAATCCTGAAGCCGGCTGGCAAGGAAAAGCTGGACGATCTGGCATCGAAGATCGGCGCGCTGAATCTCGAAGTCGTCGTCGCAACGGGTTACACGGACCGTATCGGTTCGGACAAGTACAACGACCGTCTGTCGCTGCGCCGTGCACAAGCTGTCAAGGCATACCTGGTCAGCAAGGGCATCGAATCCAACCGTATCTATACGGAAGGCAAGGGCAAGCGCAACCCGGTCACGACCGGTTGCAACCAGAAGAACCACAAGCAACTCATCGCCTGCCTCGCACCGGATCGTCGCGTGGAAGTCGAAGTTGTCGGTACTTCGAAGCAGTAAGCTACAGGTTATCGCAGCATCAAAAAGCCCCGCTTCGGCGGGGCTTTTTTTATGCCACGCGTGATCCCGTAGGCCTGTTGCCTGCTTCGACTGTCGAGAAGTAGCGCACCGCGCCCGCGAATCCACGCCATGGACGGGGGCGCCATTTTGCCGCCCCGCTCCTCGGCCTATATACTCAGGGTTTATCCTCGAGCGCCGATTTACCGCTCTCATCGAGGCAGCTTCCGCCATGACCAACGCCGATCCCCACGAATTGCAGAAATTCAGCGACCTCGCACACCGCTGGTGGGACCCGAACGCCGAATTCAAGCCACTCCACGAGCTCAACCCCATCCGCCTGAGCTGGATCGACGCCCATGCGCATCTGGCCGGCAAGAAGGTGCTGGATATCGGCTGCGGCGGCGGCATCCTGTCCGAGTCGATGGCCGGGTTGGGCGCCCACGTGAAGGGCATCGACCTGTCGACTCAGGCGCTCGGTGTGGCCGATCTGCACAGCCTTGAAAGCGGCGTTACCGTCAACTACGAAGAGATCGCTGCCGAAGCACTGGCTGCCCGCGAGCCGGGCACGTACGACGTCGTGACCTGCATGGAAATGCTCGAACACGTGCCGCAACCGGCCGCCATCGTCGAAGCCTGCAAGACCCTGGTGAAGCCAGGCGGCTGGGTGTTCTTTTCCACCTTGAACCGCAACGTGAAGTCGTACCTGTTTGCCGTGATCGGCGCCGAATACATCGCGCGCATGCTGCCCAAGGGCACGCACGATTACGCCCGCTTCATCCGTCCGTCGGAACTGGCCAGCTTCGTGCGCGCCGCCGACCTGCGCACGGCGGACATCAAAGGTATCGTCTACAACCCGCTCAGCAAGCATTTCACGCTGTCCGCCGACACGAGCGTGAACTACATGCTCGCCTGCCGCCGCGACGTCTGATCCGCCCCGACCTGCCGGACCCGAACCCATCAATGAGCGATCCCACGCCCCTGCCCCAACGCGAAGATAACGAAGACGCACTCGGTCTTTGCCAGGCTGTCCTGTTCGACCTCGACGGCACGCTTGCCGACACGGCGCCGGATCTTGCGGCCGCCGTCAACAAGATGCGCCACGATCGTGGCCTCGAGATGGTGCCGCTCGAGGATCTGCGCCCGCTGGCCTCGGCTGGCGCGCGCGGCCTGATCGGCGGTGCGTTCGGCATCGGTCCGGACGATCACGAGTTCGCGTCGATGCGCGAGGAGTTTCTCGCCAACTACGAAGCGGACCTGTGCATCGAGACCACGCTGTTTCCCGGCGTGCCGGAATTGCTCGACGATCTCGACGCACGTGGCGTGCGTTGGGGCATCGTCACGAACAAGGTTGCCCGACTCACCGAGCCGCTGATCGCGCAACTCGGCCTGGAAGAGCGCGCCGGCTGCGTGGTGAGCGGCGACACGACGCCGCACTCCAAACCGCACCCGGCGCCCTTGCTGCATGCCGCACGTGAGCTCGACGTCGTGCCGGAGCGCATCGTCTACGTCGGCGACGATCTGCGCGACGTGCAGGCAGGTTTCGCCGCCGGCATGAAGACGATCGCGGCCGCCTACGGCTATTGCGGCAACGACATTCCGCCGACCCAATGGCACGCTCAGCACGTCGTCAATTCGCCGGCTGAGTTGCAGAAGCTGTTGCGCGACATCGGCTAAGCAGTGCTGTCGAGCAGCCCAGACGCGAGCCGGGCACTGCGCCGCTCGTGCCCGGCCAATCAGTCGGCACGCGGCCGTCAATCTATTGTAAAATCTACGCTGGCTCAGACGTTTTGAGCAACGAACCGCGGGGGCGACCTGGTTTCGACAGGGGTTGCGAAGCGGCTAGGGCATGTCGAGGACCCGTCACCTCGTTAATCAATGGGAAAAACGTAACTGCAAACGACGAAACGTTCGCACTGGCAGCCTAAGGGCCGCCGTCCTCTGCCTAGTTCACTGACGGGCTAGAGTCGCAAGACCGGTAGCAATACCGACAGAGGTCATATACGTCAGTTAAGCCTTGGTGGTGTCACGACATCCGGGTCGAAAACCTAGTGAATCGCCTGAGTGCAGCGTGTTCGTCCGCGTCGCTCGGGTTAAATCAAATGACAGAACTAAACATGTAGAACTAGTCGTAGAGTGCTTCTGGACGCGGGTTCGATTCCCGCCGCCTCCACCAGACACCGTTTCAAGCTGCACCTTCAAGTCTTACCAGAAACCCGCAAACAGCCTGCTGCTTGCGGGTTTTTTGTTGTCCGCACGCGGCGCGAAAAGGCGTCTAATAAAGCAGCACGAACTCTCGCACGGAATAACCCCAGTCCGCCGACCGTTTATGCCGCACGCGCACACGCCGCGTTCTCGCGCTTCGCGCGACACCAACAGCAAAAGATCAGGAGCCCACATCATGCGCAAGACTCTGTTCTGCCTCGCCCTCCTCGCACTGCAACAAAGCGCCTTCGCCGAAGCGCCCAAAGTCATGGACGGCCGTTTCGTCAACGCGGACGGCATGACCCTCTATACCTTCGACAAGGACACCAAGCCCGGCGCGAGCGCCTGCACCGGCGGCTGCATGAATTACTGGCCGGCAGCGATGGCGAGCGCATCGGACAAACCGTCCGGTGACTGGACGCTAATCGCCGCCGCCGACGGCAAACAGCAATGGGCGTACAAGGGCCATCCGCTGTATCGCTACGCGGCGGACAAACAGGCAGGAGATATGAAGGGTGACGGCTTCAAGGACATGTGGCACACGGCCAAGCCTTAACCGGCAGCCGCGCAAACCGCCGCGCCCACCGCGAGCCTCAAAAAGAAAACGCCGGCAGACTGCCGGCGTTTTTACAGCTACGAACACTGAAACCGCGATAAAAGCTACGCGAGCTTCAAACGCGCGTATCCGCTCATTCGTCTTTAGGACACTGCAGATTACAGCCGTTCGGATCGCCATTGTCGCCGCGCTTGCGCATAGCCGATTTCTTGTCGGACTGGAATTTGTCCGACGGCGAGGAAGCGGCAAACGGCATCTGCGGATGCTCGGCAAGCCGGAACTGGTCCTGCAGGATGCCGCCCGGCACGCCCGGCGAATTCTGGGCGAAAGCCAGGGAAGCGGTGGCGAGCAGCACACCGGCCGTCGCGGCGGCAGCACATGCGTGAAGAAGAACTTTCATATCGGTTCGGTGCGACAAAGCACGCGGTTAAGGCGAAAGGGGAACAGCAGTCTAGAGATTATCCCAAACGAACGCCACACGCAGTGCCGATCGCAGCTTTCTGGTTACTGCCTCTTACACCGTCGCCTCGCCGAGCCCCTCTTCGAGATCGACCAGTTCGCCGCAATCGCACGGATCATAGCCTTCGAGCAGCTCGACGCTACGGTGAAACGGGCTGCCGCGCAGCAGCTCGATCACCGTCGCAAGCGGCGCTCGCTCGAGCCGGGCACGGTCGCAGGCGAAGTAATAGTCTTCGTCGACGACCGGAATGAAGTCGAGGCCGAAGTGATGCGCCGCCGGTTCCACGCCGAAGCCCACATCCGCCATACCGCTTGCGACGAACGCCGCGATCGCCGAGTGCGTCAGCTCCGTCGACGCATAGCCATTGACCCGATCCGGATCGACGCCGACCTTGCGCAACGCCAGATCGAGCACCATGCGCGTGCCGGAGCCGGGCTGACGGTTGACGAAGCGAATGTCGTCGCGCGCGAGATCGCCAAGACCGGCGATGCCGCGTGGATTGCCCTTGCCGAGAAAGAGTCCCTGCTTGCGGCGCGTGAGATGCACGAGCACGTGACGCTGCGGATCGAGCCAGCGCCGGTAGGTATCGGCGCAGGCCGCACGAAACTCGCCGCGTGGCAGATGAAAGCCCGCCATATCGCATTCGCCCCGCGCGAGCGCACTGACGGCGTCCGCGCTGTCGCGGTATTTGATGTCGACGGGCAGATCCTTCGCGACCAGCGCCGTCACCAGTGCCGCTACGGCGTAGCCATGCGAGGCGTAGATGCGCACGTCGTCGGCGGGGGGCGCAAGCCAGCGGTTCAGGTCGCTCGCCACTTCGCTCGCGAGTGCCTGCATGTTGCCGTCGAGCCGTTCGCCGCACAGCCGCTGCGCGCGTAGCACCGCCTGCCCGAGTTCGGACAGCACCGAGCCGCGTCCGCGCTCCTTCGCGATCAACGCGCCGCCCAAACGCTCTTCGATGCTGCGCAATAAACCCCACGCATGGCGGTAGGACAAACCCTTAAGCGTAGCCGCTTGCGCGATGCTGCCGGATTCATCCACCAAGGCAAGCAAGGGCACGACGTCCGACAGGCTTGCCTCGCGGCCGTCCGGACCCTTCACTACCAGCTGCGCCTGACACTCGATTCTGATCATATATGCTTAACGCCTTCCTATTGCGCGTGCTATTTACCGCGCCTATTGTACGGCTACACCATATCGAATAAACGAAGCATAGGTGCACGCATTATGAATAACAAGTGCATATATGACTTCTGGAGGAGCCCCAATTGGATGATTCCATCGCCATCGCGCCGGAACAGCTCGTGCAGCGTCACGCGCAGCCGGGAATGTCGCTGCTAGCGGTACTGCATGCGATCCAGGACGAACTCGGCTACGTGCCACCCGACACGGTTGCGCCGCTTGCGCGTGTGATGAACCTGTCGCGCGCGGAAGTGCACGGCGTCATCACCTACTATCACCATTTCCGCACGCAGCCCGCCGCGCCCGTCACGGTTCAACTGTGCCGCGCGGAAGCCTGCCGCAGCATGGGTACCGAGGCGCTCGCGCAGCATATCGAGCGGCACACGGGCTGCCGGTTCGACGCTGAGCACGGACAAGCCCACGAGCACGGCCCGGACGCGACGGTGGAACTGCAATCGGTCTACTGCCTCGGTCAATGCGCGCTCTCGCCGGCCATGACGATCAACGGCACTTTGCACGCCAAAGTCACGCCGAAAAAATTCGACGCGCTATTCGACGCGCTTTTGGCCGCGGCCGCCAATAAATGCGTGGAGGTGATGGCATGACGCGCCTCTACGTTCCGCGCGATTCGTCCGCGCTGGCGCTCGGCGCCGACCGACTCGCCGAGACAATTGCAGCCGAAGCCGCGCGTCGCGGCATCGAAATCGAACTGGTCCGCAACGGTTCGCGCGGCCTGCTGTGGCTCGAACCGCTTGTCGAAGTCGCGACGCCGGCAGGCCGCATCGGCTACTCGAATGTCGAAGCAGACGACGTCGCCGCGCTGTTCGACGCCGGCTTCCTGCAAGGCGGCGAGCATGCGCAGTGTGTCGGCGTGGTCGATGACATTGCGTATCTGAAGAAGCAGCAGCGTCTGACCTTTGCGCGCATCGGCATCACCGATCCGCTCTCCATCGACGACTACCTCGCCCACGGCGGTCTCCAAGGTCTGCGTGAGGCGCTGCAAACCGACGGCGACGCCGCCTGCGAAGCCTTGATCGAATCCGGCCTGCGCGGCCGCGGCGGCGCAGCCTTCCCGGCCGGCATCAAATGGCGCACGGTGCGCGGCGCGAAAGCGGCGCAAAAGTACATCGTCTGCAATGCGGACGAAGGCGATTCGGGCACCTTCTCCGATCGCCTCGTGATGGAAAGCGATCCGTACATGCTTATCGAAGGGATGATCATCGCGGGCATCGTGACGGGCGCGACAGTCGGCTACATCTACGTGCGCAGCGAGTATCCGCATTCGATCGCCACACTCGAAGCCGCCATCGCCAAAGCACGCGCCGCCGGCTGGCTCGGCGACAGCGTACTCGGCTCGGCCGCGCATCGCTTCGATCTGTTCGTCGCGAAAGGCGCAGGCGCATATGTTTGCGGCGAGGAAACCGCGCTGCTCGAATCGCTCGAAGGCAAACGCGGCATCGTGCGCGCGAAGCCGCCGGTGCCGGCGCTGGTCGGCCTGCACGGCCAGCCGACCGTCATCAACAACGTCATCACGCTCGCCACCGTGCCGATCATTTTCGCGCGCGGCGCAGCGTTCTACAAAGACTTCGGCATGGGCCGCTCGCGCGGCACGCTGCCGTTCCAGCTAGCGGGCAACGTCAAACAAGGCGGCCTCGTCGAACTCGCGTTCGGCGTGACGCTGCGCGAACTGCTGGTCGACTACGGCGGCGGCACGGCGAGCGGACGTCCGGCGCGCGCGGTGCAAGTGGGCGGCCCGCTCGGCACCTATCTGCCGGAAACCCAGTGGGACATTCCGATGGACTACGAGGCTTACGCGGCAGTCGGCGCAGTAGTCGGCCACGGCGGTCTCGTCGTGCACGACGACACGTCGAATCTCGCCGAACTCGCGCAGTACGCGATGCATTTCTGCGCGCTCGAATCATGCGGCAAGTGCACGCCGTGCCGGATCGGCTCGACACGCGGTGTCGAAGTCATCGGACGGATTCGCAACGGCGATACGTCCACCCGGCAAGTGCAACTGCTGCGCGATCTGTGCGACACGATGGTGTCCGGCTCGCTGTGCGCGATGGGCGGCATGACGCCGTTTCCGGTGCTGTCCGCGCTCGATCATTTCCCCGAAGACTTCGGTCTCGCCGATGTGTCCCAACACGCGCCCAAAGCGGCCTGACCCAGGAGCCTCACATGTCCGACCTGCTCAACTCCCCTGCCGGCGGCTGCGGCTCCGGCAATTGCGCCTGCAAGCAGCAGGTGCAACAACGCGCGCCGCACTCCTTCTTCGATGACACCGACTACGGCACGCCCGCGCGTCACGCCGACGTCGACGTCACGCTCGAAATCGACGGTCAAGCGGTGACGGTGCCCGCGGGCACCTCGGTGATGCGCGCCGCCGCCGAAGCCGGCGTCAACGTACCGAAGCTCTGCGCGACCGATTCGCTCGAACCGTTCGGCTCGTGCCGTCTGTGTCTCGTCGAGATCGAAGGCAAGCGCGGCTATCCGGCTTCCTGCACGACGCCCGTCGAAGCCGGCATGAAGGTCCGCACGCAAACCGACAAGCTGCAGTCGCTGCGCCGCAACGTGATGGAGTTGTACATCTCCGATCACCCGCTCGATTGCCTCACCTGCCCCGCCAACGGCGATTGCGAATTGCAGGACATGGCGGGCGTCACGGGTCTGCGCGAAGTGCGCTACGGTTTCGACGGCGCCAATCACCTGAAGGACAAGAAGGATGAATCGAATCCGTACTTCACCTACGATCCGTCGAAGTGCATCGTCTGCAATCGCTGCGTGCGCGCCTGCGAAGAAACCCAGGGTACCTTCGCGCTGACCATCGCGGGACGCGGCTTCGAGTCGCGCGTGGCGGCAAGCGATAACCAGCCGTTCATGGAATCGGAGTGCGTCTCGTGCGGCGCCTGCGTGGCCGCGTGCCCGACCGCGACGCTGCAGGAAAAGACCGTCATCATGCTCGGCCAGGCCGAGCATTCGGTCGTCACCACGTGCGCGTACTGCGGCGTGGGCTGCTCGTTCAAGGCGGAGATGAAGGGCAATCAGGTCGTGCGCATGGTGCCGCATAAGAACGGCCAGGCCAACGAAGGCCACGCGTGCGTGAAGGGCCGCTTCGCATGGGGCTACGCGACGCACAAGGACCGCATCACCAAGCCAATGATCCGCGCGAAGATCACCGATCCGTGGCGCGAAGTCAGCTGGGAAGAAGCGCTCACTTACGCGGCTTCGGAATTCCGCCGCATCCAGGCCAAATATGGCCGCGATTCGATCGGCGGCATTACGTCGTCGCGCTGCACGAACGAAGAAACGTATCTGGTGCAAAAGCTCGTGCGCGCCGCGTTCGGCAACAACAATGTCGATACCTGTGCACGGGTTTGCCATTCGCCGACGGGCTACGGCCTGAAGACCACGCTCGGCGAATCGGCCGGCACGCAAACCTTCGCCTCGGTCGATAAAGCCGACGTCATCATGGTGATCGGCGCGAATCCGACCGACGGTCATCCGGTGTTCGGCTCACGTCTGAAGCGCCGCGTGCGCGAAGGCGCGAAACTGATCGTGGTCGATCCGCGCCGCATCGATATCGTCGATACGGCACACGTGAAGGCCTCGCATCATCTGCAATTACGGCCGGGCACGAACGTGGCGATCGTGAATGCGCTCGCCCATGTGATCGTCACCGAAGGCCTGGTGAACGAAGCGTTCGTCGCCGAGCGTTGCGAAACGCGTGCGTTCGATCAATGGCGCGATTTCGTCGCACTGGCCGAGAACGCGCCGGAGGCAACCGAAGCCATCACCGGCGTGCCGGCGCAAGCCGTGCGCGAAGCCGCGCGCATCTTTGCCACCGGCGGCAATGCCGCGATCTATTACGGCCTCGGCGTCACCGAGCACGCGCAAGGCTCGACCACGGTGATGGGCATCGCCAACCTCGCGATGGCGACCGGCAACATCGGCCGCGAAGGCGTGGGCGTGAATCCGCTGCGTGGCCAGAACAACGTGCAGGGCTCCTGCGACATGGGCTCGTTCCCGCACGAACTGCCGGGCTATCGCCACATCAGCGACTCGATCACGCGCGCGCTCTTCGAGGAAGCCTGGAACGTCACGCTGCAACCCGAACCCGGCCTGCGCATTCCGAACATGTTCGACGCCGCCGTGCACGGCACCTTCATGGGCCTGTACTGCCAGGGTGAAGACATCGTGCAGTCGGACCCGAATACGCATCACGTGTCGGCGGCGTTGTCGTCGATGGAATGCATCGTTGTGCAGGACATTTTCCTCAACGAGACTGCCAAGTACGCGCACGTGCTGCTGCCGGGCTCGTCGTTCCTCGAAAAGGACGGCACCTTCACCAATGCCGAGCGCCGCATTTCACGCGTGCGCAAGGTGATGCCGCCGGTGCCGGGCTACGCGGACTGGGAAGTCACGGTGATGCTCGCACGCGCCCTCGGCTATGAAATGGGCTACACGCATCCGTCGCAGATCATGGACGAGATCGCACGACTCACACCGAGCTTCCACGGCGTGTCGTATCGCAAGCTCGAAGAACTCGGCAGCATCCAGTGGCCGTGCAACGACGCTGCGCCCGAAGGGACGCCGACCATGCACATCGACACCTTCGCGCGCGGCAAAGGCAAGTTCGTCATCACGAAGTTCATTGCGACGCCGGAAAAGGTCACGCGCAAATTCCCGCTGCTGCTCACCACGGGCCGCATCCTCTCGCAGTACAACGTGGGCGCGCAGACGCGCCGCACCGAGAATTCGCGCTGGCACGACGAGGACCGGCTGGAGGTGCACCCGCACGATGCCGAAGAACGCGGCATCAAGACGGACGACTGGGTCGGCATCGAATCGCGCGCGGGACAAACCGTGTTGCGCGCGAGGGTAACGGAGCGGATGCAGCCGGGCGTGGTGTACACCACCTTCCACTTCCCCGAATCGGGCGCGAACGTAATCACCACGGATAGCTCCGACTGGGCCACCAACTGCCCCGAATACAAGGTGACCGCGGTGCAGGTGATGCCGGTCGAACAACCGTCGCAATGGCAGCAGGATTACTCGCGCTTCAACACCGAGCAGCTCGATCTGCTCAGGCAGCGCGAGCTGGCCAACGCGACGTCGGGTAAGTGAGGCGAGCCATGGACAATCAGAACCTGATCGACATGGCGAACCGGATCGGCGAGTTTTTCGATTCGATGCCGGATCGCGAAGAAGCGCTCACGGGCATCGCCGATCATATTCGCCGTTTCTGGGAGCCGCGCATGCGGCGCGCGCTGCTGGGCACGCTCGACGAGCCGGATGCGCAAGGCGTGGAGATGCTGGGCATCGTCAGGGAAGCGTTGCTGAAGCATCGCGAGCAGCTGACGCCTGCGGCACCGGCGGCGGTTTAGCGCGGCGATTGTCGCGCCCTGCTACAACGCGGCCTGCTCCGGTATCTCGCCGCCCACCGCGAACCAGGCTTCGCAATGCCGCAGCAAGCCGTGCAGATCGGAGCCGGTGCGCCCGCGCGCGCCGATGTAACCGTCGGGGCGCACGAGATAAAACGACGGCCGCGTGCGTCCATACGATTCGGACAACGGCGGTGCACCGTCGCCATGGGTATCCGTTACGCGCCAGATGCGCACCGCGCCCGGCAACAGCCGCTCGACTTCGGCGGCAAGGCGCTCGATTTCCTTATCGGGCGGCGCTTCATGTTTCGCAGCCGGATCGAGCGGCTTTTCGTCGACCGGCAGCGGCGGGATCAGCAGAAACAGCGAGAAGAACGCCGGGTCGTGCAAGTCGAAAATGCAGCCGACGCCCGGCGCACGTCCCAGCGGTCCGTCCACCACATGCACCAGCGCATCGGGCGCGCGCTCGCCGGCGCGTGGTCCGCCGTCAAGCACACGCTCGAGCGTCAGCGGACTGCGGCGATACTGGATCGACAACTCGCTGATAGTCAGACGCGCGGCGTCGCGTAGCGGACCGAGCGCGGCCAGCACCGGCATCACGCGTTCGCGCAGCAGCTTCAGCGGCCCGTGATCGGCTTCGGCCATGTGGGTGATGAAGCCGGTTTGCCGCAGCACGTCACGCTCGATCGGATGCCGTTCGAGGTGATACGTATCCAGCAACCGATCCGGCGCCGCGCCCCTGATCACTCGCGCGAGCTTCCAGCCGAGATTGAGCGCCTCCTGAATGCCGGTATTCATGCCTTGCGCGCCGGCGGGGCTATGCACATGCGCGGCATCGCCCGCGAGAAAGATGCGGCTGGCACGCAGCCGGTCCACCATGCGGCTATTCAGATGAAAGTACGACGACCACGCGAGATCCGACACGGCGACGCGTTCCTGCACGCGCCGCGCGATCAGCGCCTTGCATTCCTCCAGCGAGGGCGCCGGCACCCGGTTCAACGGAGGTTCGCCCAACACGGCGGGCGTGACCGGCGCAGCGACCGCCGCGGGCTCGACGGCATGGTCCGCAATCAGTCGATGGCGGCCGTGCCCCATCGGAAACAGCGCGACCAGTCCCTCGCCCGAGGCGAAGATGTGGAACTCGTCATCGGGCCAATCGGTTTCGGCGTGCAGGTCGGCCAGCAGGAAAGTCTGCTCGAGGGTCTTGCCCGCGAAGTTCAAGCCAAGCCGGTGACGAATTGTGCTGTGCGCGCCGTCGGCGGCGATCATGTACGACGGGCGCATCGTTTCCGTGTGACCGTCCGCGCGACGCAGCGTGGCCTGAACGCCGGTGGCGCCCTGCGCGAACATCGTCAGCTCGACGCCGCGTTCGACCGTCACGCCGAGCGTGGCGAGATGCTCGGTGAGCAGACGCTCGGTCACGGACTGTTCGATAAACAGCAGATAAGGATAGCGTGTGCGCAAAGGATCGAAATCGAGCTGCGCGAGACGCATGCCGTTCGAAAACAGATTGGCAATGCGGGCACGGTGACCGAGTTCCAGAAACGGTTCGACGAGACGGTGCTGTTCAAGCAGTTCGAGCGTGCGCGCCTGGATGCCGATGGCCCTTGAATATGGGTTCGGTTGCATGGCTTTGTCGATCAGCCGCACGGGGATGTGGGCACGCGCCAGACTCATGGCGGCGGCGAGCCCGGTGGGGCCCGCTCCGACGATCAGCACCGGCGATGGGTCGTTTGCAGCGCCGTTTGCAGCAGCGTCCATGCGCAACTCCGGAACACGACAGTGCACACTAGTGTACGCCCGCCGGAGGACCGCCTGGCGACGCCGCCGGTGCGTGGTTCGACGGTGCGGCGCATCGATCGTCGGCCTGGCCGGCCGGCGATGCGGCGATGCCGATGCTGCGCCGCGTCAGTGCGCGTGATCCATCGCGCAACGATGCCGCGTGGTGCCGAGGTCCACTTGCAGCGTCGCGTGCTGCATCGAAAAACGTTCGCGCAAGACGATGACGATGCCGTCGAGCGACTCGTCGCCCGGATGCCCTGCCGGCATCACCAGATGCGCGCTCAGCGCGTTGCCGGTGGTGGAGAGCGCCCACACGTGCAGGTCGTGCACGTCGACGACACCGGGCTGCTCCGCCAGATAGGCGCGAATCAGTTGCAGGTCGACGCCGGGCGGCACGGCGTCGAGTGCGAGTCGCACGGAATCGCGCAACAACCCCCAGGTGCCGTAGACCACGACCGCGACCACCAGCAGGCTCATCGCCGGGTCGAGCCACGTCCAGCGGGTATAGAGAATCACGAGCCCGCTGATAGCGACGGCCGCCGAAATGCCGGCGTCGGCCGCCATGTGCAGGAAAGCGCCGCGAATGTTGAGATCTTCCTTCTGGCCGCGCATGAAAAGCCACGCGGAAACGCCGTTCACGACCACCCCGATTGTCGCGACGACGAACACTGCCAGCCCGGCCACGGGCGCCGGATTCATGAGCCGCCCGATCGCCTCGGCGACGATCACGCCGCACGCGAACAGCAGCAGCCCGGCATTGACGAGCGACGCGAGGATCGACGAACTGCCGTAGCCGAAGGTGTAGCGCGCCGACGGCTGGCGGGTGGTGAGCCACGTGGCGCCCCATGCGAGCAGCAGACCGAGCACGTCGGAGAGATTGTGGCCGGCGTCGGCGAGCAGCGCGGTGGAATGCGCGAGTACGCCGTAGATAGCCTGGATTATCACGATGGCGATGTTCAGCGCAACGGCGAGTGCGAAGGAGCGGCCGTGGCCGGGCGCTGGAGCGTGGGCGTGGCTGTGGCCGGCGTGGTTGTGACTGGCGTGGTCGTGGTCGGCGTGGTCGTGGTCGGCGTGGTCGTGGCCATGACCGTCCAGATGTTCTTGCGCGTCCCGCTCCGGGATGCAGTTTTTCGTCATGACGGGTCCTGAGAATAATCACCGGCCGGTGGCTCGGCCGCATGTGCGAGCATGCAGGCACAGCATCTCATCGATATGCCGGTCGCTGCGTGATAGAAGCCCTACCGGCCAAGGTGACGCGAACCGCGGCGGGTGGGCTGTCAGCCGACCCACAAGCCGCTACTCACAGGTTAGGGCGATCGACACCACCGGTCAATTTCGGGCAGCCACCGGCGAGTGTGGGAAAATGCGGCCTCTGCCTCATCGAACACCCATCCCCCGTCATGCAACCTGTATTTGACCGCGCTTTCGCGGCGCATCGTGACGGCCGCCTCGACGACGCCGAACGCGGCTACCGCGCGACGCTCGACGGCAATCCCGCGCATGTCGATGCGTTGCACCTGCTGGGCGTCCTGCGCCACCAGCAGGGCCAGCACGCCGAAGCCGCCGCGCTGGTGCGGCGCGCGGTCAAACTGCGCCCCGAAGACGCCGCATTGCAACTGAATCTGGGCAACGCGCTGCGCGCGCTGGGCCAGATCGACGACGCCATCGAGCAATTCCGCAACGCGCTGACTCTCGCGCCCTCGTTTCCGATGGCGCATTACAACCTGGGCAACGCGTACGCGTCGCAGGGCCGTCATGCCGACGCCGCCGATGCCTTCGAGAAGTCGTTGCGCCTGCAGCCGGAAGACGCCTCGTCGCACAACAATCTCGGCAATGCGCTGCACGCGCTCGGACGCCACGCGGAGGCAATCGCGTCGTTCCAGCGCACGCTCGAACTGCGCCCCGGCCACGCCGGCGCGCTGAACAACATGGGCATGTCGCTGAACGCGCTGGATCGGGCCGACGAGGCGCTGCCCTGCTTCCAGGCGGCGCTCGCCGCCGAGCCGCGTTTCGTCGCCGCGCATTTCAATCTCGCCAATACCTTCGACGCCACCGGCCGTCACGAAGAAGCGGTCGCGTCGTTCCGCACGGTGCTCGAATTGCAGCCGAATCTGCCGCCGGCCATCTTCGGCATGGGCAATGCGCTCGCGGCGTTGGGGCGTCACGCGCAAGCGCTGCCCTATCTGGAGCGCGCCGTCGGCCTCGATCCGCAGTTTGCGTTGGCCTGGCTGAGCCTCGGCAATGCGCACCAGGCACTGGGCGCGCGCGCGCCCGCGATACGCGCGTTCGATCAGGCGCTGCGTCTGCGCCCCGATCTCGCGTCGGCGCACATGAACCGCGCACTCTCATGGCTCGCGCTGCGCGACTTCGCGCGCGGCTTGCCGGAATACGAATGGCGCCTGCAAACCATGGCGCAGCCCGCGATCCAGACGCTGCCGCGCTGGCACGGCGAGCCGATCGCACAGCGCACGCTGTTCATCCACGCCGAGCAGGGTTTTGGCGACACCTTGCAGTTCGTCCGCTTCGTGCCTCTCGCGGCGCAGCGCGCGGCGCGCGTCGTGCTCGAAGTGCAGCCGCAACTGCTGCCGTTGCTGGCGCCGGCGGCGCAAGCGTGGCGTGTCACGCTGATCGCTCAAGGCACGCCGCGTCCCGCGGCCGATCTGCATTGCCCGTTGCTGAGCCTGCCGCTTGCACTCGGCACGACCTTCGACACCATCCCGGACCGCACGCCTTATCTCAGCGTGCCGCCCGCCTACGGCCGCAAATGGCGCGGCTCGCTCGGCGGCCAGGCCAAGCGCAAGATCGGAATTGCGTGGTCGGGACGCATCCAGCAAAACGAAACACGTTCGATGCCGCTCGCCGCGCTCGAGCCGCTCTTCGCACTCGACGGCATCGACTGGATCGTGCTGCAACCGGAACTCAGCGTCGAGGAACGCGCGGCGCTCGATACGCATCCGCGCGCGGCGTCGATCCATTACTTCGACAAACGCATTGGCGATTTCGCCGATACCGCGGCGGTGATCGAACGGCTCGATGCGGTGGTGTCGATCGATACTTCCATCGCCCACCTGGCCGGCGCGCTGCGCAAACCGTTGTGGCTGATGCTGCCGTACGCGGCGGATTGGCGCTGGTTCGCCGGCGAGACGCGCAGTCCCTGGTATCCCGGCGCGACGCTCGTGCGGCAAGCGCAACCGGGCGCATGGGGCGACGTAGTCGACGCCGTGGCGAATGAATTGCGCAAGGGCTGAGCGAACACGGTCGCGCGAACCGGAACCGATCGATGCGCCGCGCTGCGCCCAATAAAAAACCCCGCGCTCTCACGAGCGCGGGGTTTTTCTTTTCAGGCGAAGCCGGCGAACCTTCAGGCTGCCCGATACTGATTGCGAGCGTCCGGCGTGCGATACAACACGAGCGTCGCGATGAGGCCGCAGATTGCCGCGGCACCCAGGAACAGGCCAGGTGCGGCCTTGTTGCCGGTGGTGTGAATCAGCAACGTCGAGATAGCCGGCGTAAAACCGCCGATCGTCGTGGCAAGGCTGTAGGCCAGCGAGAAACCGGCGGTCCGCACTTCGACCGGCATGACTTCCGTGAGCGCCACCACCATCGCGCCGTTATAGCAGCCGTACAGGAACGACAGCCACAACTCCACCACCAGCAGCCGCGCGAACGACGGTTCGGCGACCAGCCATTGCAGCGCCGGATAAGCGGTGACGATCGTGAGAATCGTGAAAATCAGCAGCACCGGACGGCGGCCGATACGATCCGACAGCGCGCCCGCGAGCGGCAGCCAGACCAGGTTCGACAGACCGATACAGACAGTGACGACCAGCGTATCGATCGACGACAGCTTCAGCACTTCCCTGCCGAAGGTCGGCGTGTAGGCGGTGATCATGTAGAACGACACCGTGGTCATGATGACCATGCCCATGCCGCCCAGCACGATGCCCCAGTTGGCGGCCATCGTCTTCATGATCTCGCCCATGCCCGGACGATGTTTGCGCGCCTTGAACTCTTCGGTTTCCTGCAGCGAGCGGCGGATCAGGAACAGGAACGGCACGATCAGGCAGCCGATCAGGAACGGCACGCGCCAGCCCCAGGCACCCATCTGGTCAGCCGGCAACACCTTGTTGAGCACCACGCCGATCAGCGCGGCGAACACCACGGCGACCTGCTGGCTGCCCGACTGCCATGCGCAGTAGAAGCCCTTGTTGCCCTTGGTCGCGATCTCCGACAGATACACGGACACGCCGCCCAGCTCGACGCCGGCAGAAAAGCCCTGCAACAGACGGCCGAACAGGACGAGCGCCGGGGCGAGCACGCCGATCGTCGCGTAACCGGGTATGGCCGCTACCGTGAGCGTGCCGAGCGCCATCAGACCGAGGGTGAGGATCAGGCCTTTGCGCCGGCCATGATGGTCGATGTAGGCGCCGAGCACGATCGCGCCGAGCGGGCGCATCAGGAAGCCCGCGCCGAACACCGACAGCGACAGCATCAGGGAAGCGAATTCGTTGCCGCTCGGGAAATAGGTCTTGGCAATCGCCGAAGCGTAATAGCCGTAGACCATGAAATCGTACATCTCAAGAAAGTTGCCGCTGACGACGCGGAATACTGTCTTGACTTTGGATTCTTCCGATGAGGAAGTGGCGTGTGACGCAGTAGACATGACATTCTCTGAGAGGCCCGTCACCGCGAAAGAACCAGCGGCGCTCAGGCAGTTGATACGATCCACTGCGCTCAGCAAGCGGATGCCGCCGCACGGAATAACGCGCCGGGGGGCGCTGCATTTTCATGCCGATCGCATTCACGCGATATCAGGGTAAACGTTGTGAATCGCGCCGACCCTACGACGCCTAATGTTACCGTTGACAGCGCTGTCGCGTGATCCATACGGAATCATTACAGGAGACGGTGCCGGCCGGCGCGGTAGACTTTCGCAGCCATGCATTTCCGTCGACTCCACACTCCGATGCACACCACCCAGACCCTGACATTGCGCCCCGCGACGCTTGCGGACGCCGCGCTGATTGCCTCGATTCATAGCACCAGTTGGCAAGCCACCTATCGGGGGCTGCTGCCCGACGGCTTTCTCGACGGCGAAGTCTCGCAGGAGCGCGCCGCCTATTGGGAAGCACGGCTCGGCGCGCCCGGCGGCGAGCGCCGCATCATCCGCATCGCCGAGCTCGCGGGCAAGCCGATCGGCTTCGTGTGCGTCGAGCATCAGCCGGAGTCTGCGTGGGGCTTGCTGCTCGACAACCTGCATGCGCTGCCCGGCTACCAGGGAATCGGCGTGGGCAAATTGCTGATGCGCGCCGCTGAAGACTGGGCTCGCGCGCTCGGCGAGGCTCAACTGTATCTGTACGTGCTCGAAGGCAATACGCCGGCGATTGGTTTTTACGAGCGCCAGGGATGGCGCTTCGTCGGTGCCGAACCCGATCATATGGGCGGCGTGGATATCACCGCGTTGCGCTACGTGTATCGGCTGGATCGGTGAGAGAACTCATTTCGGAACTGTCCGATCGTTAGACGGAGGAGTTCCGAGCATCATCTTCCGCACCCCAACGGCTGCACAGTCAACGCTCACGCGCGATCATTTCATGCGCGTCATGACGAGGCCCGAGCCGCATAGACCACCGGGGCCGCCGGTCGGCGGTCCTTGCACGAGGCGCCGGAATAGATCGATGTCCACCCTTCCCTTTACCCTGATCGAAGGCTCCATGGCGCTGCCGCGCGTAAGGCCGTTCGGGCATCTGCCGGCGCCATTCGGCCGTGATTGGGCGATGCTGCCGCCGGGCTATAGTTTGCGCGCGGAACTCAAAGCGCTTTATGCCGCGATGCTGCGTACTTTCTGCATGAGCGATCAGGCGATTCGCTCGATCTGCAGGTGGGTGCCACTGGATGCAAACCAGCAGCCCGTGCTCGAGGGTTCCGGCGCGGATGGCACGCAGGCGACCATTTTCGACCCGCCGCTGGAACGCGTTGCACCGTTGTCGGCGCCGACGCATCGAGCGGCATCGTTGGACGAACGCGTGTTTGCGCCTGTTCCGCGCAAAGCATCGGTACATTGGGGAGCGGTCGCGGGCGGCGCCTGCGCACTGGGCGGTGTCGCGATATTAGGATGGATAGCGCTGGGTCATCTTTCGCAACGCCCCACGACGATCAATCCGAAGCTCGCTGGCACTGTCTCGGCCGTGGGCGAATCGCGGTTGACCCGTGCTGGTTTGCCGGATGCAGTTGCCCGTCGAGAAGCTGGTCATGACTCGGCTGAAGCTACTTTGCCGTTTGTCCCTTCTCCTCGCGCTGTCGCCGCACCTGTTCTGGTTCGCGATGTCGCGGACAAACCCGGCCCCGCGCTGCGCTCCAGGCCTCAGGAAAAAGCGGGCCGACCGCACGAAGTAAGCCGCCGTCGGGAGGCACAGGCCGCATCGGCAAATCGCGCATCGCGTCCGACTTTCTCGCCCCGTCATCTTTCACGCAGCATGGTTCCGGCAAATGCCTCGATGTCATCGCCGAAACCGTCGAGTGCGGGGCCCTATTCGCCGTTGACGCCATCGCGACTCGGTGTCGATGAATACGCTTCCGTGACCCTGTCCGCGGCTACACCAGTCCGCGATATTGCAACGCTGCGTCCGGCCTCTTCGCGCGCGACTTCCGCAACAGCCGGGACAGAATGGATGAATCACTTGTCGCAGCGTCGCATTACCGAAGTCCCGGATCAATTCGCCAGGTAGACGCGCGTTTTTGCGATGTCGCCAAAACAAAAAGCCCGGCTATTTCAATGGCCGGGCTTTTCTCATATCACCTCACTACTTCTGAACCGGCAATCCCGATTCGGTCTGTCTCTGTAACTGCATCACTTCACCCTGCACCTGACGCAACTGCGCTTGGGCCTTTTCTTTCTCCGCGTGCAGCGTCGCAGCTTCGCCCTGCGTTTGCCGCTGGTAATCGTTGACTTTGGCCTGCTGGGCGCGTGCCACGTCGAGATCGGCTTGCAGGCGCTTCGCGCGGTCTTCGGAGATCGCGATGATGTCTTCGATATAAGCCTTCTGTGCCTGCAACTGCGTGCGACGGATTTCGACATCGGCAAGTTGCGCGGTTTGCAGGACGAAGCCCGCATAGACCGCTTCCGCACGCGCCACGTCTTCCGTCCTGATCACGCGCCAGAAGTGTTTGTCTTGAAATAACGCAACGTAATACGTCATTTCCTGAGGATAGAAAAACAGACTCGCGCCGTAACTGCCGTTATAGGTAGTGCGCAATTCGCTCAGCTTCGCGTCGTGAATCATCTGCATCAGGTCGGCGACATTGCCTTGCGCGTCGCCGGCAACGGCCGGTGCATCCGATGCCGCATTGCGCAGCGCCTCGGCAACCGGCTGCGGCGTCAGCGCGTTCATGGCGGGCCGCGTGCCGACCCTGGGCGCGGCGTCGTCGCTCTGCGCCGCCAGCACGTAACCGCCGTGCTGCAGCAGCGCACACGAGGTCGCGAGCAGCATGGCGCGCCGTACAATTAAGGGGTACTTCATACGTGCATGCTCCATGCAAATCCAAAACAGCCCCGGATTATCGCGCGGATTAGTCGCCAAGCGAAGCACTCAAGCGTCGCATGAACGCACTTTAAATCGAGATAAATGGATCACGCACGAATTGGTCGAATCAGTCCGGCAATCGCGAAATAAAAGCATTCGGAAAAGGTAAAAACGCGACGATCCGCCTCGTGCAGATAATTCCGAATCTATCTTGAACGACGCTAATGCAAGCAGAAATAGGCTCGCAATAGAGAGATAGCCGGCCGCTCAAAAAACGAGACACGTGCGCATGAAAAAGGCGTTGCCGCGACAATACGGCAACGCCTGACACAACGGGTCGAACAGATGCGGTCAGAAACGCGTTTCGCGCGCCACCCGCAGAAAAGTATCGAGCAGCGGCGTGCAGTCGAGCAACTCCGCGCCGCCCGCGCGATGAAACTCCGGATGCCACTGCACCCCCATCACGAACGGCGCGCGCCGATAGCGCACGGCTTCGATGATGCCGTCCGAAGCCGACACCGCTTCGATATTGAGATCACGTCCGAGTGTTTTCACCGCCTGGTGATGAATCGAATTGACGATCGCATCGCGCCGGCCGGGGAACATGTTCGCGAGCGTCGAGCCGTCGGGAAAATGAATCCCATGCCGATGCTGGTCGTAGTTCTCGTTGACGTGCGCATCGGCGGTCGGCACATCGGTGGCGATGTCCTGATACAACGTGCCGCCGAAGGCGACGTTGATGAGCTGGCAGCCGCGGCACACGCCGAGCACCGGCTTGCCCGACTCGACGAATTCATGCAGCAGTTCGAGCTCGTACATATCGCGCACGCGATCGCCCGGCCAGTCGGGGCTGGTCGCCGCTTCGGCGTAGGACTGCGGGGAAACATCGGCGCCGCCCTGCAGCAGCAGGCCGTCCAGATGCTTCGCATAGTCGCGCAGGCGGATGTTACTCGGATGCAGCATGCCCTGATGGCCGACCGTCGGAATCATGAAGACCAGCACGTCGCGCGACATCACCCAATGCGCGATCGACTCTTCGAGATACTGCAGGGTCTTGCCGCGCAGTCCCTTGGCACCAGGCTCCGGATGAAAGATCCGCGCCGACACGCCGATGCGCAGCGTGCGCTGCGTGATCCGTTGACCGGCCCGATCGAACAACTGCCGGGCGCGCGCGGCGACGATGCGACCGAACACCGTCCATGCCGAATCGCTCTGCTTCAGATAGCGCGGCGGCGATGGCGGCAACGCATTGGGCGGCGGCGGGTTGGATGCGGTGAAGTCAGGCGCCGCACCGAAACCCGGTGGCGGCGAGCCCGACTTTTTCTCGGTGGCGCTGCTGGAGACTTCCTCGATCACTTCGACGTCTTCCACCGAGGAAATCAACTCGCCTTCGATCGGCTCGCGGCTCGAAACGGTCGACGCGGGCTTCGCAGCGAACGTTCCGCTGCGGCGCGCGTCCCGTTCATGCACCGCCGCTTCCTGCTTCGCGGTGGAAGCCGCTGCGGAACTGCGTGCTTCGGCGGCGTCGCGTTGCCGCGCCGCTTGCGTGTCGGTGGGCGTCACGGTGGAGGCGCTAGCGGGTTCGTCGGTCGACGATCGCACCGCCGCCTCTTCGGCAGCCGGCGTGGTGGCGGAAGCCGCCGGTGCATTGGCCGATGCGTCCTCGGGCAAGGCCGTCGAACGCGCCGCGCCGGAAACCGGCGAAACGGGCGAAACGGGCAACCCGGGCGCAACCCCCGGCTCGGCCGCGACGGAAGCCGCCGGCTTCACATCCTTGATCGGCGACTGAATGGCATCTTCATGCGAGGGAGGTAAGGAGGTCGCCGGCTCGACCGGCTTGACGCCGACGGTGGGCGCGTCCGCTGGCGACGCCGACGGCGACGATGGGCTGCCGGGCTGGCCGGCGTTTTCGGGTTTGTTTTCGCTCATGACAGTCAGACAGGCGCCTTCCACGCGAACGAATGAATATGCCCTGATTATCCGCTAGCGCGCCAAGCGCCGCAAACCCGCACACAATTGCTCACATTGTTGCGGCTCGCGACGCAAACCTGTCTGACTTAAGGATCCGGCTGCTCGTCGAAAGTTTCGCGCAGTGCGATCTGCATCGCCGCGTGAATCTTGACGCACCAGCGCCACACCAGTGCGAGCAGCAGCGCCGCGCAGATCAGCACCGCCACGAGCAGGCCGGTCGGCGGCAGAATGCCGCCCGAGAGCGCCGCCAGCAACAGAAACACGCCGACCATCGAGACGACCGGCACCAGATCGGAGATCGCGTAGCGGATCGCGCGGGTAAAGCGCCCCGCCGTCGCCGGCTGCACGCTGACTTCGGCGAGCAGCAGCGCGAGCGATTTGGTCTTGCGATAGACAGCCACGAGAAACGGCAACGATACGACCAGCGCGACACTCCACAACACCACGCGCTGCATCGGCTCGGCACTCAGCCAATGCGCGAGCAGGCCACTGGTATAAGGCGCACTGTAAGAGACGATCAGAAAAATCGCCGCGACCAGCGCCAGATTGACCGCAATCTGCACGATGATCCGCCGCGTCATGCTGAACAGCGTCGGTTCACCCGTCCCCGTGCTCAGGCTGCGCAGCCATTGGCCGTACAGGCCGAATACGTTGGCGAGCGTGCGCGGCATCGACCGGCTCAGCCGCTGGGTCAACGGATCGGCGGCCCGGATCAGATACGGTGTGAACAAGGTGGTCAACGCCGACACGGCCACCGCGATCGGATACAGAAACGCACTCGTCACTTTCAGCGTCAAACCGAGCGAGGCGATGATGAACGAGAACTCGCCAATCTGCGACACGGTCATGCCCACACGCATCGCCGTGCGTCCATCCTTGCCGGCGAGAAAAGTGCCGAGTCCGCACGACACGATCTTGCCGACGATCACCGCCACCGTGATCACCGCGATTGGCCACGCGTAATCGACCAGCACGGCCGGGTTCAGCATCAGGCCGATCGTCACGAAGAAGATTGCCGAGAACGCGTCGCGCAACGGCGCGATCAGATGCTCGATGCGATGCAGATGACGCGACTCGGCCATGATCGCGCCGATCAGGAACGCGCCGAGCGCAATGCTGTAGTCGAGCTTGACCACCAGTAGACAGAAGCCGAAGCAGAAGCCGAGCACCGACACCAGCAACATCTCGTCGCTGCGGGCGCGCGCCACGTAGTTCAAGGCGCGCGGCACCACCAGAATGCCCACCACCAGCGACACCGTCATGAACAGCAGCAGCTTGCCGAGCGTGACGACCGCGACGCCCGCGCTCAATTGCCCGGTCTGCGCAATGCCGGAAAGCAGCACGAGCATCGCGATGGCGAGAATGTCCTCGACGATCAGAATCCCGAACACCAGTTGCGCAAAGCTCTCGCGCTTCAGGCCAAGTTCGGAGAGCGCCTTGACGATGATGGTGGTCGACGAAATCGCGAGGATCGCGCCGAGGAACAGCGAATCCATCGAACTCCAGCCGAACGCGCTGCCGATCTCGTAACCGATCCACAGCATCAGCACGATCTCCGATAAAGCCGCGACGATCGCCGTCGCGCCGACCTTGAACAGCTTGCGCAGACTGAACTCGAGGCCGAGCGAAAACATCAGGAACACCACACCGAGTTCGCCGAGCGTCTGAATGGTCTGTTCGTCGTGGATCAGCTGAAACGGCGGCGTGTATGGCCCGATGATCACCCCAGCGGCGATGTAGCCCAGCACCACCGGCTGCTTCAGGCGATGGAACAGCACGGTGACGACGCCGGCCAGCGCCATCACGACCGCCAGATCCTGAATGAAGCCAATGCCGTGGTGCATGAACGCGATCCTTACAAAAAGTAATCTCTAAAAGGCGCAGTGTAGCAAACGGACACGACACGCCCATTCACGCTGGCTGGTCCACGCCGGAATGTTTTTGACACGCTGGACGTCTGTGAAATATCACAATAATATTTGCTGCATATTTTTACAGGAGTCGTGTGATGCAGCAGGTGTCCTTCAACGTTGTAGACCGTTCTGGCGGCAGCCGCGCCGCGCGCGTCGACGTCAATCGGTTGACGATCGCCGGCTGGGCGGGCCGGGATCAGGCGGCCATCGAGCATCACATCGCGGAGCTGGCCGAGCTCGGCGTGAGGCGGCCGTCCACCACGCCCTGCTTCTATCGGCTGGGCGCGGAACTGCTGACGCAGGCCGAGCAGATCGACGTGGTCGGCGTGAAGTCGAGCGGCGAGGCCGAATGCGTGCTGCTGAATTCGAATGACGGCCTGCTCGTCACGGTGGGCTCGGATCACACCGACCGCGAAGTCGAGGCCTACGGCGTGACCGTCTCCAAACAGGTGTGTCCGAAACCGGTCGCGCGCGACGCCTGGCGTTTCGACGACGTCGCCGGCCATTGGGATCAACTGGAATTGCGCGCCTATGCCGTCGCCAACGGCGAACGCCGCGTCTATCAGCAGGGCAGCGTCGCTTCCCTGCTGCCGGCGGCCGATCTGCTCGAACGCGCGCCGCTCGCCCAGGGCGCGGCGATGTTCTGCGGCACGCTCGCTGTGCAGGGCGGCATCGTCGGCATGACCGACGGCGACGCGCTCGAACTCGAACTGCACGATCCCATCCTGAACCGCACGCTGCGCCACGCCTATCGCGTGAGCGCGCTACCACTCGTCGAATGAGGCACCCATGAGCTCCCCTTCGCTATCCGCCGACGCCTCCTCCGACGCGTGGCTCGAAGCCGCCGCGATCCGCAAGATCACGTGGCGCATCATGCCGTTCCTGTTTCTCGTCTATGTGCTGTCGTACCTGGATCGCGTCAACATCGGATACGCGAAGCTGCAGTTCACCGGCGACCTCGGCCTCTCGAATGCGGCGTACGGACTCGGCGCGGGGATCTTTTTCTTCGGCTATTTCGTGTTCGAAGTACCGAGTAATCTGCTGCTCAGGAAGTTCGGCGCACGCGCCACGATCGCCCGCATCACGATGCTGTGGGGCCTGCTGTCCTGTCTGATGATGTTCGTGCACACCGAAACGATGTTCTACGTGCTGCGCTTTTTCTTAGGCGTCGCCGAAGCCGGGTTGGTGCCGGGCGTGGTGCTCTATCTGACCTTCTGGTTTCCGGCCGACCGGCGCGCGCGGATGGTCGCCGTGTTCATGGCGGCGATTCCGGTGGCGGGCATCATCGGCGCGCCCTTGTCAGGCTTTCTGATGTCGGCGCTGCACGAAGCACACGGCCTGCGCGGCTGGCAGTGGATGTTCCTGATCGAAGGCATTCCGTCGATCCTCGCCGGCTTCTGGGCGCTCGCCGTGCTGCGCAACACGCCCGCCGAAGCCGCGTGGCTGAGCGACGACGAAAAGCGCGTGATTCTCAGCCGCCTCGCCCGGGAAAACAGCGCGGCCGCTGCAGCCGGCGCCGAACACAGTCTCGCTGTCGCCTTGCGCTCCGGCCGCTTCTGGCTGCTGACGCTGATCTACTTCTGCCTGGTCACCGGCAATGCGGGCTTCTCGTTCTGGCTGCCGCAGATCGTCAAGGATCTTGGCGTGACGAACCTGGTCACCAACGGTTTCGTGACCGCGATTCCCTATCTGGCGGCGGGCATCGGCATGATCCTGATCGGGCGCTCGTCGGATATCACCGGCGAACGGCGCTGGCATTACGCCGTGTGCTGTTTCATCGGCGCGGCGGGATTGCTTGGCAGTGCCTCGGTCACCAACTCGATTCCGCTTGCCGTCACCGGTTTGTCGATCGCGTACATCGGGATTCTGGCGGGCTTCGGCATCTTCTGGTCGATGTCGACCACCTTCCTGCAAGGCACGGCGGCCGTCGCGGGGATCGCGGTGATCAACTCGATTGCGAACCTCGCCGGTTACGTGAGCCCGTACGTGCTCGGCATCGTCAAGGATGCGACGCATAGCGTGACCTTCGGGCTGGTGCTGATCGCCGGTGCGCTGATCGTAGGCGGTCTCGTCACGCTGATGATGCCGCGCGTGAAAGTGCAACACGCGGCGGCGGCTTCGCCGAGCCGCGCCTGATCCGCGACGCTCCGGGCGCAGCGCGGGTTCGCCCGGATCGGGCGGCGCCTGCGCAAAACCTTGCTCTACAATGCGGACGACATTGCCCGCTCCCGCTCTACCCATGACGCTTTTGCAAACTGCCCGTCCTTCTAGGCCCTCACGCGAGACCGCTGCCGCGAGTCTCGCCGAGCAGGCCTATGCCTTCGTCAAACGCGAGATCATCACGATGCGCCTGCGCCCGAGCGAAGTGCTCAACGAGGCGGAATTGATGGCGCTGACCGGCATCGGCCGCACGCCCGTGCATCAGGCGCTGCATCGGCTGGTGCACGAAGGCATGCTGACCATCATGCCGCGCAAGGGCATCATGGTTCGCCCGGTTTCGCTCGACGACGTGCTGGCGATCATCGACGTGCGGCTGGTGAACGAAAGCTACTGCGTCGAGCTGGCCGCGCGTCATGCGCAGCAGCATGATTACGATGCGATGCAGGCGCTGCTGGAGCGCTCGTCCGTGTGCGTGGCGGCGCACGATATCGAAGGCATGATGGATATCGACCGCGAGTTTCATCTGGCGATTTCGGCCGCTTCGCGCAATCCGGTGCTCGCCGACATCCTGCGCGGACTGCATGAACGCTCGCTGCGTTTCTGGTTCATCTCGCTGTCCGAGCCGCATCATCTGGAAGACGTGCACGAGGAACACCTCGAACTGTTTCGCCTGCTGCGCGAACGCGACGCCGAAGGCGCGCGGCAATCGGTGCAGAAGCATATCGAGGCATTCCGCGCGACGCTCTTCAGCCGTATCTGATCGACCGTCTTCATTCGAACGCTTTTAGTCCACTCAACCGGCTTCTCGCGGTTCAACCGGATTTCTACGACATCATGGCCACTGAATTCACGCCCTTCCCGCCCCTCGCCCAACTCGCCGCCGACCTCGCCGCCGGACGCACCACGAGCCGCGCGCTCGTCGAAACGGCGCTCGAACGGATTGCCGATCCGGCTGGCCAGGGCGCGGCCGTCTTCATGCATGTGGACGCCGACAGCGCCCGCACCGCCGCCGACGCGCACGACCGTCTACGCGCGGCCGGCACGGTGCTCTCGCCGCTCGCCGGCATTCCGGTGTCGGTGAAGGACCTGTTCGACATCGAAGGCCAGCCGACCCGCGCCGGCTCGGTCGTGCTCGCCGACGCGCCCGCCGCGAAGGCGGATGCGGTGGCGGTCGCGCGCCTGAAGCGCGCGGGCGCGGTAATCGTCGGACGCACCAATATGAGCGAGTTCGCGTTTTCCGGGCTCGGGCTGAATCCGCACTACGGCAATCCGCTGTCGCCGTATCAGCGTGGCGTGAAGGGCGACGAGCGGATTTCGGGCGGCTCGTCCTCGGGCGCGGCGGCGTCGGTCGCGGACGGCATGGCGGCGATTGCGCTCGGCACCGATACGGGCGGCTCGATCCGCATTCCGGCGGCGCTGTGCGGGCTGACCGGCTTCAAGCCGACCGCCGACCGCATCCCCAGGCAGGGCGGCGTGCCGCTTTCGACGACGCTCGATTCGTTTGGGCCGATCGGCGTCTCGGTGGCGTGCTGCGCGCTGGTCGACCGGATGCTGGCCGGTCTTGAACCGCGCATTCCGGCCGCCCGGCCCCTCGAAGGCGTGCGGCTCGGCGTGCTGACCAATTTCGTCACCGACGGCGTCGAACCGGCCGTGGCCGCCGCCATCGACACCGCGCTGAAGCATCTGGAAGCGGCCGGCGCGATCGTCAGCGAAGTGCGTTTCGCGCCGCTCGACCGCTTGCCCGACATCAACCGCTTCGGCTTTTCGCCGATCGAAGCGTATGCGTGGCACCGTCCGCTGCTGGCCAGGCATCGCGAGCAATACGATCCGCGCGTGCTGGTGCGCATTCTCAAAGGCCAGCCGGCGAGCGCCGCCGACTATCTGGACCTCGTCGCCGAACGCGAAGCAATGCTGGCGGAGGCCGACCGCACGTTGTGGCAGCGGTTCGACGCGCTGGTCGCGCCGACCGTGCCGGTCGTGCCGCCGCGCGTGGCCGATCTGGCCACCGACGATGACGCTTTTGGCCGCACCAACGCGCTGATCCTGCGCAATCCGAGCGTGTTCAATTTCCTCGACAGCTGCGCACTGTCGCTGCCCTGCCATCTGCGCGGCGACGCGCCGGTCGGCCTGATGCTGGCGGGCGCCCCGCACGCCGACGACGCCTTGCTGGCGATCGGCCGGGCGGCCGAAGCGGTGCTCAATCCGATCCGCTGAGCCCATGCAGGCTGCATAGCGGCGCAGCCGGGGCAAAGACGCGGCGGGGGTGGGGTTCGCGCTAGAATCGCGGGCACCCGCCCTTTCTGATTTCAGGACAGCCACACGACCCATGAATAACGATAATGCAATGCTGCGCCGCGAGCGCTCCCTGCTGGTTCTGCTTGGCCTGATCTGCGTTGCCCTCGTGGCCGGCGCGCTCTATCTGCAATACGGTCTGCACGAAGACCCGTGCCCGCTGTGCATCATCCAGCGGTATTTCTTCCTGCTGATCGCGATTTTTGCGTTCCTCGGCGCGCGTTTTGACAGCTGGCGCGGCGTACGCCTGCTGGAAGTGCTGGCGGCGCTGTCGGCGCTGGCCGGCGTCGTGACAGCCGCGCGGCATGTGTATGTGCAGGCGAATCCGGGATTCAGCTGCGGTTTCGATGCACTTCAGCCGCTGGTCGACAGTCTGCCGCCCGCGCATTGGCTGCCGGGCGTGTTCAAGGTCGCCGGGCTGTGCGAAACGGCTTATCCGCCGATTCTCGGCCTGACTTTGCCGATGTGGTCGCTGCTGGCATTCGTGGTCGCCTTCATTCCGCTGGCGCTGAGCCTCACGCGCAACCGCCGCCGCATCGCCTAAGCGGACTTTTCTCGGCGAGTCGAACCGACGCCGGCCTCCAGCCGCCCGTTTGTGGGCGCTGAAGGCCGGCGTTTTCACATGGGTTGCCTCCTTTGATCTGGCCCCCGCGACCTGCCGCCACCACGCAACTTCCCGCGATGTTGCGAATCGTACTCATGACCGTCCCCGAATAAGCTTCATGCGATATGGGAAATCTTTTCGAGACAAGGTAATGCTATCTTCGGACCTGGATGGCGATCTACGTGCGCGAGGCCGGCTTTGGCGCGACCCCACGCGTAACGCGCGCCCGGTCCGCACTGTCTTCTGGATTCGCCATGACAACGCAAACCATCCGCTTTTATCACCAGGGGTCCGTCCGTGAGGTTGCGGGCGTCCCGGCATCGCGCACCGTGCTCCAGCATCTGCGCGAAGATTTGCATTGCACCGGCACCAAGGAAGGCTGTGCCGAGGGCGACTGCGGCGCCTGCACGGTAGTGGTCGGCGAACTCGACGCCCACGGCGCCTTCGCCCTGAAGGCGGTCAATGCCTGCATCCAGTTTCTGCCGACACTCGACGGGAAAGCCCTCTTCACCGTCGAAGACCTGCGCGCCGCCGATGGCGCCCTGCACCCCGTGCAACAGGCGATGGTCGATTGCCACGGTTCCCAATGCGGTTTCTGCACGCCCGGCTTCGTCATGTCGATGTGGGCGCTGTACGAAAACCAGCCCGCCGCCGCCGGTCTCCCCACCCGCGATGAAATCAACGCTGCGCTCTCCGGCAATCTGTGCCGTTGCACCGGCTACCGGCCGATCGTCGATGCGTCGCAGAAAATGTTCGATTACCCGCAGTACCCGCGCGTAACGCTGGACCGCACGGCGATCGCCAACAAGCTGCGCGAACTGCAACGCCACGACACGTTCGAATACAGCGCGCCCGACACGCGCGGCGCCGCATTCGGCGCGCCAACCTTCCACGCGCCCGTCACGCTCGACGCCTTCGCCAAACTACGCGCCGGGCATCCTCAAGCACGGCTGCTGGCCGGCAGCACCGACGTCGGCCTGTGGGTCACCAAGCAATTCCGCGATCTCGGCGACATTCTGTATATCGGCAACGTCGCCGAATTGAAGACGATCGAGCGCGATGCGCAGACGCTGACGATCGGCGCAGCCGTGACACTCGAAGACGCCTACGCAGCCCTCGCCGTGGACTATCCCGAACTCGCCGAACTGTGGACGCGTTTCGCGTCGCTGCCGATCCGCAATGCCGGCACGCTCGGCGGCAACGTCGCCAATGGCTCGCCGATCGGCGACTCGATGCCCGCGCTGCTCGCGCTCGGTGCCGAAATCGTGCTGCGTCACGGCGCGAAAACCCGCACTCTGCCACTCGATACGTTCTACCTCGGCTACCAGAAAACCGCCCTCGCAGCCGGCGAATTCGTCGCGGCGCTGCGCGTGCCGCGTCCGCTGGGGAATCTGCGTTTTCGCACGTACAAAGTCTCGAAACGCTACGATCAGGACATCTCGGCGGTCTGCGCAGCATTCGCCTTGCACCTCGGCGAAGACGGCGTCATCACTCAGGCGCGGATCGCCTTCGGCGGCATGGCGGCCACGCCGAAGCGCGCCGCGCAAACGGAAGCCGTCCTGACCGGCGCGGCATGGAACGAAACTACCGCGCGTCAGGCGATGAACGCGCTCGTCGCCGATTATCAGCCGCTCTCCGATATGCGCGCGTCGAGCGCTTACCGGCTGAAGGTGGCGCGCAACGTCCTGTGGCGCTTCCACCTCGAAACGCGCGATGTCGCGCCGCTCGCCCTGTTCGACGTGAATGCGTTCGCGTTCGAAGCCGGCGCGCCGGACGCGATCCTTGCGAAGGAGTCGTCGTGATGAACCGGACCGATGCTTTTGTCGAACACGCGGGCAAGCACGCCGCGCTTCAGGATGGCGACGCGGCGATCGGCATTTCGCTGCCGCACGAATCGGCCGCGCTGCATGTGAGCGGCGAAGCCACGTACACCGACGACGTCCCCGAACTTCACGGCACCTTACACGCCGCGCTCGGCCTCTCGCGCCACGCGCACGCGCGCATCGTTTCGATCGATCTGGATGCGGTCAGAAAAGCACCCGGCGTGATCGCCGTGTTGACCGCTGAAGACATCCCCGGTGAAAACAATTGCGGCCCCGTGCTGCACGACGATCCGATTCTCGCCGTCGACGAAGTCCTGTACCTCGGCCAACCGGTGTTCGCCGTCATCGCCGAAAGCCACGAACTCGCGCGCCGCGCGGCCGCGCTCGCGAAAAGCGATGACGTGATCCGCTACGAGCCGCTCGAAGCCGTCCTGACGCCGGCGCAAGCCAGGGCCAACAAGCAGTTCGTGCTCCCGCCGCTGCATCTGAAACGCGGCGAGCCTGGCGCGAAGATCGCCGCAGCGCCCCACAAGATCAAGGGCACGTTCGAAGTGGGCGGCCAGGAACAGTTCTATCTGGAAGGCCAGATCGCCTACGCCGTGCCGAAAGAGATGGACGGCATGCTCGTCTACAGTTCGACGCAGCATCCGAGCGAAATGCAGCAGGTGGTCGCGCATATGCTCGATTGGCCCGCGCATAGCGTGCTGTGCGAATGCCGGCGCATGGGCGGCGGCTTCGGCGGCAAGGAATCGCAATCGGCGCTGTTTGCCTGCGTGGCGTCGCTGGCGGCGAAACTGCTGCGCCGTCCGGTGAAACTGCGCGCCGATCGCGACGACGACTTCATGATCACCGGCAAGCGCCACGACGCGATCTACGAATACGAAGCCGGCTTCGACGACAACGGCCGCATTCTCGGCGCACGCGTCGAAATCGCTTTACGTGCGGGCTATTCGGCGGATCTTTCGGGCGCCGTCGCCACCCGCGCCGTGTGTCACTTCGACAACGCGTACTACCTGTCCGATGTCGATATCGTGGCGCTGTGCTGCAAGACCAACACGCAATCGAATACCGCGTTTCGCGGCTTCGGCGGCCCGCAAGGCGCGCTCGTGATGGAAGTGATGCTCGACAGCATCGCGCGTCAATTGAACTGCGATCCGCTCGACGTGCGCCTTGCCAACTACTACGGCATCGGCGAGCGCGACACGACGCCGTACGGGCAACGTGTCGAAGACAACATCATCGCGCCGCTGACCGACGAACTGCTCGCCACCAGCGACTATCGCGCGCGTCGCGAAACGATTGCCGCATTCAATGCAACGAGTCCGGTGCTCAAACGCGGCCTCGCGTTTTCACCCGTTAAATTCGGCATCTCGTTCAACGTGCCGTTTCTGAACCAGGCAGGCGCTCTGGTTCATGTGTACAAGGACGGTTCGGTGCTGGTCAATCACGGCGGCACCGAGATGGGCCAGGGTCTCAACACCAAGGTCGCGCAGGTCGTCGCCAACGAACTCGGTCTGAAGCTTTCACGCGTGCGGGTGTCGGCAACCGATACCTCGAAGATCGCCAACACGTCGGCCACCGCCGCGTCAACGGGTAGCGATCTGAACGGCAAGGCTGCCGAAGCGGCGGCGAAAACCATTCGTGGACGGCTCGCCGAACTCGCGGCCAAACAACTCGGCGGCAACGCCGGGGACGTTCAGTTTGCCAACGGCGAAGTGTCGGTGAATGGCGGTGCGATGCCGTTCGAACAACTGATCGGCGCCGCGTATCTGGCGCGCGTGCAGTTGTGGTCGGACGGTTTTTACACCACGCCGAAAGTGCATTGGGACGCGAAAACGCTGACCGGTCATCCGTTTTATTACTTCGCATACGGCGCGGCCGTGTCGGAAGTCGTGATCGATACGCTGACCGGCGAATGGAAACTGGTGCGCGCGGATGTGCTTCACGATGCCGGCCAGTCGATCAATCCGGCGATCGACATCGGCCAGGTGGAAGGCGGTTTCATTCAAGGCATGGGCTGGCTCACCACCGAAGAACTCTGGTGGAACCGCGACGGCCGTCTGATGACGCATGCACCGTCCACGTACAAGATTCCTGCGGTCAGCGACACGCCCGCGGCTTTCCATGTGCAGCTCTTTCAGAACCAGAACGCCGAGCCGACCGTGTTCCGTTCGAAGGCCGTCGGCGAGCCGCCTTTGCTGCTGCCGTTCTCGGTGTTTCTCGCGATTCGCGACGCCGTCGCCGCCGCGGTGCCGGGCGCGCAACATGCTCCGGCATTGCGCGCGCCGGCCACACCGGAAGCCATTCTCGACGCGCTAGATGCGTTGCAGGCGCCAGGCACGCCACCGCCCGGCGCGACTGCACCCGAAACGGAACCCGCAACCATCGACACGACAGCGTAAACATCGACCGAACGACAATGCCCGACGGCGCGCGGCGACACGAACGCCTCGCGCCCTACACAACCGGCCGCACGGACACCCCGCGCGGCCTCGCATGGAGAATCGCCGGATGCAAGCCTGGCTACCTGACCTGCAACATCTGCTCGCGCACGGCGACGCCGCCGTGCTGGTGACGGTCGCGCGCGTCGAAGGTTCGGCGCCCCGCGAAGCCGGCACCAAGATGATCGTCACGCGCGATTCAGCGAAGCATACGATCGGCGGCGGCCACCTCGAATGGAAAGCCATCGAGACCGCGCGCCAGGTGCTGCGCGACGGCATGCGCTCGCCGCATATGCGCCGGCTGGAGCGTTTCGCGCTCGGCCCGAGTCTCGGCCAATGCTGCGGCGGCGCCGTGATTCTCGCCTTCGAGCGCCTCGACATCGGCGACCTCGGCTGGATCACATCGCTGGCAAAACGCGTGGCCGCAGGCCAATCGACGGTGCGTAGCGTATCATTCGGCCCCGCACCGGATGCGGTGATGCTGTCCGACCCCGAGCCGGGTGTCGACGCCGCCGACTGCCTGCTGTGGGACGGCGCCGGCTTCGACGACAGCGGCGCGCTACTCACCGAAACCGTCGCGCCAGGCGACTTCCCAGTCGTGCTGTTCGGTGCCGGTCACGTGGGCGCCGCGCTGGTTCGCGTACTGGCCACGCTGCCCTGCACGGTCCGCTGGGTGGACGAGCGCGACGCGCAGTTTCCTCCCGCGCAATCGCTGCACGCGGCGAACGTGAAAATCGATCCGAACGACGCCCCCGACGAAGCCATCGACCAGGCTCTGCCGAACACGTACTTCATCGTGATGACGCATAACCACGCGCTCGATCTCGAGTTGGCCGAGCGCATTTTACGGCGTGGCGATTTCGCGTTCTTCGGCATGATCGGCTCGCACAGCAAGCGCAAACAGTTCGAACACCGGCTGGCCGCACGCGGGCTCGATCCGGCGCTGATCGGGCGAATGAAGTGCCCGCTCGGCGTGGATGGGATCGTCGACAAGTCGCCGGAGATCATCGCGATCTCGGCGGCCGCGCAGGTCTTGCAGGCCGTCGAGGCGAATGCGGGCGCGCATCACGCGCCGCATACGGTGTGACGCTGTAACCGTGTGACACGACGGCGCTTTGTCCTGACAGCCATCAGCCAACGCATCCGGCGTGAGCCGACTCCAACGAAAACTTGACCGACCATGAATACAACGACTGCAACCTCTACGACACTCGCTGAAAAAACCGCGCTCGCACCGAAGGCCGAGCTGCATATTCACATTGAAGGCTCGCTTGAACCCGAACTGATTTTCGCGCTCGCCGAACGCAACGGCGTGAAGCTCGCGTATGACTCGATCGACGCATTGCGCGCCGCCTACGCATTCACCGACCTGCAATCGTTCCTCGACATTTACTACGCCGGCGCAAGCGTGCTGCTGCAGGAGCAGGACTTCTACGACATGACGACGGCGTATGTCGAACGCTGCCTCGCCGACAATGTGATTCACAGCGAAATTTTCTTCGATCCGCAGACGCACACCGAGCGCGGCGTGTCGATCGCGACCGCCGTCGCGGGCATCGAACGCGCGCTGGCCGACGCGGAAAAGCGCGGCATGACGAGCAAGCTGATTCTGTGTTTCCTGCGCCATCTGTCCGAAGAAGACGCGCTCGCCACCTTCGAAGAAGCGCGGCCGTTGTTCGAGCAATACAAGCATCGCCTGATCGGCGTGGGTCTGGATTCGTCGGAGCGCGGCCACCCGCCTTCGAAGTTCAAACGCGTGTTCGCCAAGGCGCGCGCGCTCGGTCTGAAGCTCGTCGCGCATGCCGGTGAGGAAGGGCCGCCGTCGTATATCTACGAAGCGCTCGACCTGCTGAAGGTGGACCGCGTCGATCACGGCGTGCGCAGCATCGAGGACCCAGCGCTCGTCGCGCGTCTGGCCGATTCGCGCGTCGCGCTGACCGTGTGCCCGCTGTCGAACCTGAAGCTCTGCGTATTCGACGACATGACCAAACACACGCTGAAGGACCTGCTCGATCGCGGCGTCGCCGTGACGGTGAATTCCGACGATCCGGCTTACTTCGGCGGTTACGTGAACGCCAACTATTTCGCCATCATCGACGCGTTGAAGCTCAACGATGCCGAGGTCTACACGATCATCCGCAACAGCTTCGAAGCGTCGTTCGTCACGCCCGGGCAACGCAGCGAACTGATCGCGAAGCTCGACGCGCACTGGCAACCAGACGGCCCCCACTGACGGGCCGATAGATAGCAGCCGGCGGCGTAGGCTCGTTCGAAAGAGCCGAGCAAAAAACCCGTCGTCCGCGCTGTTCAGCTTCCCACAATCGGAGACGGTTTTTCCATGACTCATTCGGCCAACCCGGCTAAACCAGGCCAAACGGCGTTTCGCGCGCAACTGCTGACTTTCAACGGCGATCCCGCGCAATCGCCCCATGCGGCAGTCTTCAACGAAGACGGCCTGCTGATCGTCGAAGACGGCCATGTCGTCGCGGCAGGCGCGTATGCCGCGCTCGCCTCGCAACTCGCGCCGGGCACGCAGGTGCAGGACATGCGCGACAAGCTGATCGTGCCGGGCTTCATCGACACGCACATTCACTATCCGCAGACGGACATGATCGCCTCGCCGGCGCCGGGTCTGTTGCCGTGGCTCGAAACCTACACGTTCCCGACCGAGCGCCGCTTCGCCGATCCGGCCTATGCACGCGACACGGCGAGCTTCTTCGTCGAAGAACTGCTGGCCTGCGGCACGACCACCGCACTCGTGTATTGCACGGTCCACAAGGAATCGGCCGACGCGCTCTTCACCGAGAGCGAAGCGCGCAATCTGCGCATGGTGGCCGGCAAGGTGCTGATGGACCGGCACTGCCCCGAGTTCCTGCAGGACACCGCGCAATCGGGCTACGACGACAGCGCCGAGCTGATCGGCCGCTGGCACAATCGCGGCCGCCAGATGTACGCGCTTACGCCGCGCTTCGCGCCGACTTCGACCGAAGCGCAACTCGAAGCATGCGGTGTGCTGGCAAAGCAGAATCCGGATATCTTCATCCAGAGCCACGTCGCGGAAAACACCGACGAAGTGAAATGGGTCGCCGATCTGTTCCCGGGTCATCGCAGCTACCTGGACATCTACGATCACTATGACCTGCTGCGCCGCCGCGCGGTGTACGGCCACTGCATCTACCTCGACGAAGAAGACCGCAAGCGCATGGCGCAAACCGGCGCAGTCGCCTCGCACTGCCCGACCTCGAACCTGTTCCTCGGCAGCGGCCTGTTCGATTTCGACAAGGCCGACGAAGCCGGCATGCCGGTCGCACTTGCGACCGACGTCGGCGGCGGCACCTCGTTCTCGATGCTGCAGACCATGAACGAAGCGCACAAGGTCGCGCGCCTCACGGGTCATCATCTGACGGCCACGCGCATGTTCTATCTGGCAACCGCGGGCGCCGCGGCAGCACTCGATCTGGCGGACAAGGTCGGCACCTTGAAGCCGAAGTCGGAAGCCGACTTCGTCGTGCTCGATCCGCAGGCGACGCCGTTGCTCGCGCGCCGCACGGCACGCACCGAGTCGCTGGAAGAACTGCTGTTCGCGTTCGCGCTGCTCGGCGACGATCGCGCGATCTACGAAACGTATGCGGCGGGCAAACGTGTTCACCGTCGTGACGACGTGCGGGTGCACGCACCGCGTGTAGCGAAGATCGCGGCCTGATTCAGGCTAAGCGGCAGAACGAAAAACGGCGCTTCGATTCGAAGCGCCGTTTTTTATTTGCCTTCCGTCACACGCAGACCGCTCAACGCTGTGTGCACACCTCATGCAACGCATTCAGGCGTCGCACCGGATCGGCAACATAAGGGTTCGTTTCATCCCACGCGTAACCCGCCAGCACCGCGCTGATCATGCGCCGAATCGACGGCGTCGGGTCCGGGTAGAAAATGATGTCCTGCAACTCACCCGTGTACCACCGCTCGACAAACGCCCGGAACGTATCGATCCCCTTGCGCAGCGGCACGTCGTAGTCCGCGGACCAGTCGACCGTTGCGCCATCAAGCTGCCGGTTCAAGGTCTGCACCGCCAGATGCGCCGAGCGCAGCGCGATCGTCACACCGGACGAAAAAACCGGATCGAGAAACTCACCCGCATTGCCGAGTAGCGCGTAACCGGGACCATGCAAGTGCTCGACATTCGCCGCATAGCCGCCGATGTGGCGCACCGGCATCAGAAACGGCGCCTCACCGATCAGGCGGTTGAAGGTCGGCTCCTGCTGGATCAGCGCACGCAGCGTCGCGTCGCGCTCCGCATCGGGCACATCGAGGAAACTCGCCTCGGCCACGCAGCCCACGGACGAGCGGCCGCCCGCCAGCGGAATCATCCAGAACCACACATCCCGGCGCTCGGGATGGGTCGCCACGCAGATCTTGTTGCGATCCGTGGTACCGGTCGGAATGCCGTCCTGCACGTGCGTGAAGATCGCGGCGCGCGTCGGCATGCGCGTGGGCGCTTCGAGGTTCAGCAGGCGCGGCAGCACGCGCCCAAAGCCGCTCGCGTCGAATACGAAACGCGCTTCGATCTGATACGCGTGGTCCGCTTCGTCGACCACGTCGACGAGCGGCGCAACTCCCGTGTGAACCGCGCGCACCGTGTGGCCAAAGCGCACGTCGGCGCCCTGCTGCGCGGCGCAGCGAATCAGGATGTCGTCGAACACCGCGCGCTCGACCTGGTAGGTGGTGCCCCAACCCGCCGAATGCTTGTCACGGAAATCGAACGCCGACGACTGGTCGCGATGGATGAAATGCGCGCCGTTCTTGTACTGGAAACCGGCTTCGACGACGGCCTGCAGCATGCCGGCTTCTTCGAGGTAGGCCATGCTTTGCGGCAGCAGGCTCTCGCCGATCGAGAAGCGCGGAAAGTGCTGACGCTCCAGCACCAGCACCGAACGGCCTGCCTTGCGCAGCAACGCCGCCGCGACCGAACCTGCCGGGCCCGCACCGATGATCACGACGTCGACCGTCGCGCGCTTTGACGAATGTGTACTCAAGTTAGCCTCGATCATGTGAATCGTTTGCTTGCCCGGAAAAGCTCAATGCTGCATCCTTACTTATGGTTACAATTGCGCGTCGCCCATGTGCCTTGGAGACGGCAAAACAAAATTTCGCCGGGGAGTCCAGCGTGTCGCCATCCGAAACATCCAGCGTACCGTTCGTACCGGAAACGGTCTTTGGTATCTGGTTCCTGCGCACCTACACGTGGGAACATCATGTCCTGCGCGTGGCGATCAATGACCTCAAACGCCTGATCGATCACCCGTTGCCCGAAGCACCCGTCATCGTCGACGTCGGCTGCGGTCAGGGCATTTCGTTTCGGCTGCTTGCTGAAGCATTCAAGCCGCGCCGTATCGTCGGCATCGATTTCCACCAGGACTCGCTCCGGCTCGCCGCACAGGCCGCCAATGCCTGCCGCGAGCAACTCGCCGATATCGAACTGCTGCACGGCGATTGTGCGAAGCTGCCCTTGCCCGACGCCAGTGCCGACATCGTGTTCTGTCACCAGACCTTCCACCATCTCGTCGAGCAAGACCTTGCGCTCGCGGAATTCCACCGCGTGCTCAGACCGGGCGGCGTGCTGCTATTCGCCGAATCCACCGAGGCTTACATCAGGTCGTGGGTAATCCGCCTGCTGTTCCGTCATCCGATGCAAGTGCAAAAGAGCGCCGAGGGCTACCTCGATATGATTCGCCACGGCGGCTTCCGCTTCGGCGAACGCAATGTCTCTCTCCCGTACCTCTGGTGGAGCCGCGCCAAAGACTTCGGCCTGCTCGAACGACTTGGCCTCTACACACCGAAACCCGGCAAACGTCGCGAGACGCTCGTCAATGTCGCGGCGGTGAAAGCCGACTAAGTCAGACCGGCTACGCTCAATTCGAGTCCAGCACCACGAGCTGACCGCTCACCGCAATCGCGGCGGCGCTCGGACTCACGCCGCAGGTGAACTCGCTCGACGAATTGGTTTGCGTGCTATGAAAGCGCGTCTGCACGCCGATCACCGCGTTCGCGTGGCGCGCGAGCGCTGCGGCGCGCAACTTGTCGACTGCTTCGCCCAAGGCTTCGTGGCAGGCTTCGTCCTGGCTGGCCACCTTGCGAGCGATCCGGACCGAGTACGAGACGTCGCCCAACTGAGTCTTGATGGCCGGGTGGTCCTGTTGACCGAAATACACCTGCACGCCGCCACTCGATTGACCACCGGCCGCCGCGAGCGGCAGCGACTTCACCTGCGTTGCACAGCCCACCTGGGTCAGCACCACGGCAACCAACGCACCCACTACCCACGCTTTTTTCATTCTTATCACTCTCGTTTTTTAAAATTAAACGGACGACGTCAGCCGCCTCGCCACGCTTGGAACATCAGGCTCGCGCAACTGCCGCCGAAACCGTACGACACCGACATCGCCGTATCGATGCGCGCCTCGCGCGTCACGCGCACGAGCGGCATAGCGGCGACTTCCGGCTCCATCGCATCGATCTGCGGGGTGCCCGCGACGAAGCCGTCGCGCATCATCAACAGCGTGTAGATAGCCTCGTGCGCGCCGCATGCGCCCAGCGGATGCCCAGTCATGCCTTTGGTCGACGAGAACGCCGGCACGTCATGTCCGGCTGCCTCGAACACCTCGTTCAAGGCGCGCAATTCCTCGACATCGCCGAGCGGGGTCGACGGTGCGTGCGTGTTGATGTAGTCGGGTCGCTTGCCCGCTTCGCGTAACGCGCCGCGCATGGCTCGCGCAATGCCCGCCGCGCGCGGCGTGACCATGCCGCCGCTGTCGGTGCAGTCGCCGAATCCACTCAGTTCGGCGTAGATACGGGCGCCGCGCGCCAGCGCATGATCGAGCGATTCGAGCACCAGCACACCGCCGCCCGACGCGATCACGAAACCGTCGCGCAGTCTGTCGTACGGCCGCGAGGCTCGTTCAGGTGTGTCGTTGAAGCCCCGCGACAATGCGCCCATCGCGTCGAACATCAGCGTCATGCTGTCGTGCAGCGACTCGCTGCCACCCGCCAGCACGACCTTCTGGCGACCCGTCTGGATCAGTTGCATCGCCTGCCCGATCGCCAGCGCCGAGGTCGTGCACGCCGACGACGGCGAGTAGCCGACGCCTTCGAGCCCGAACACCTGGGCAACGTTGGCCGACGCCGTGCTGCTCATCGCATGCGGCACGACGTAGGGCGGCACCTTGTCGACGCCGCGCACGTCGGCGATCTGCATGGCCGCGTCGTAGCTCGACATGTTGCCGACGCCCGAGCCGATCACCGTGCCGGCGAGCGACGAGCGCAACATGGCTTCGTCGAGCCGCGCGTCCACGATCGCTTTACGCGCGGCATGACACGCAAAGCGCGCGGTATCGCCCATGAACCGTTCGAGCTTGCGCGCGAACGGTGGCTCCTGTGCGACCGAGGCGACGCCCGCGACTTGCGAGCCGAAACCCCGCTCGCGCCACGCGTCGATCCGCTCGATCCGCGAGCGGCCACTGCGCAAGGCGGCCGCGACTTCATCGAGCGTATTGCCGAGACACGACACGATGCCCATGCCGGTGACGACCACGCGTTGCAGCGTACCGCTCACGGAACGCGCCTGAAAATCAGCGACGTATTGATGCCGCCGAACGCAAAGTTATTGCTCATCACGTGCTCGGCGTCGATCTCGCGACCTGCGCCGACGATGTAGTCGAGCGGCGCGCAAGCCGGGTCGACGTTGTCCAGATTCAGCGTCGGCGCGAACCAGTTGCGCTTCATCATTTCGATGGTCCACCACGCTTCGAGCGCGCCGCATGCACCGAGCGTGTGACCGACGTAACTCTTGAGCGAGCTGATCGGCATGCGCGCGCCGAAGGTCTGCGCGGTTGCATGGCTTTCGGCGACATCGCCGCGATCCGTCGACGTGCCGTGTGCGTTCACATACTGAATCGCTTCGGGCCGCAGCTTTGCGTCGCGTAGCGCGAGCTGCATCGCGAGCGCCATGGTTTCGGCGGTCGGCTGGGTCATATGCGCGCCGTCCGAGTTGCAGCCGAAGCCGACGATCTCCGCGTGAATCCGCGCGCCGCGCGCCACCGCGTGTTCGTATTCTTCGAGCACCAGCGTGGCCGCGCCTTCGCCGACCACCAGGCCGTCGCGCGCGGCGTCGAACGGACGGGGCGTCAGATGCGGTTCGTCGTTGCGCGTGCTGGTGGCGTAGAGCGTGTCGAACACCGCCACGGCCGGGCCCGACAATTCTTCCGCGCCGCCTGCCAGCATCAGCGTCTGCTTGCCGCTCTGGATTGCCTCGAAGGCGTAGCCGATCGCCTGGCTGCCGGAGGCGCAGGCGCACGAGGTCGGAATGATCCGCCCTTTCAGGTCCCAGAAGAGGCTCACGTTGACGGCCGTGGTGTGCGGCATCATCTGCACGTAGCTGTTGGAGGTCACGTCGCTCATCGAGCCGGTTTCGAGCATGGTGCCGAACGCGCGGATCGGCTGCACCGAGCCCGACGACGAACCATACGCGACGCCCATGCGGCCATCCGCGATGCTCGCGTCTTCCGCCAGCCCGGCGTCGGCGAGCGCGAGTTCGCTTGCACGCACCGAATACATCGACACGAGACCCATCGAGCGGGTCTTCTTGCGCGGGTAATGCGTCGGCGCCTTGAAGTCCGGCAGCGGACACGCGAGCCGCGTGTGCAGCGACTCGAAGTAATCCCACTCGGGCATGCGCCGCACCGCGTTCACGCCGCGCCTCAGGCGCGTTTCGATGACGTCCCAGCTATCGCCCAATGCCGTGACCCCGCCCATGCCGGTAATGACGACGCGCTTCATCAGATCATCCCGCCGTTGACGCCGATCACCTGGCGCGTGACATACGAAGCCGCATCCGACATCAGGAAGCCGACCACGGACGCCACCTCGGCAGGCTGGCCGACGCGGTTCATCGGCACCGTTTTCAAGGCGTGTTCGAGCGGCATCTCGTCGAGCATGCCGGTTTCGATCAGACCCGGCGCGACGCAGTTGACGGTGATGCTGCGCGAAGCCAGCTCGACCGCCAGCGCTTTGCTCGCGCCGATCAGCCCGGCCTTCGCCGCGCTGTAGTTGACCTGGCCGCGATTGCCCATCACGCCCGACACCGACGCGATCGTGACGATGCGGCCGCCCTTGCGAGCCCGCACCATCGGCATGGTGAGCGGATGGACCACGTTGTAAAACGCGTCCAGACCGGTTTCGATCACGATGTCCCAGTCTTCCTCGGTCAGAGCCGGGAAAGCGGCGTCGCGGGTCACGCCCGCGCTGCACACGATGCCGTAATACGGACCGTGCGCGGCGACATCCGCTTCGAGCACTTCGCGGCACACGGCCCGCTCGCGTACGTCGAATTGCAACACGCGCGCCGTGCCGCCCTGGGCGGCGATGCCGGTCGCCACCGCTTCCGCTTCAGTACGTCCCGTGCGGCAATGCACGGAGACCGCGAAGCCGTCGGCGGCCAACTTGTACGCAATCGCGCGGCCAATGCCACGGCTTGCGCCGGTAACGAGAACACGCCGGCTCATGAACTGACACTCCCTTCGATGAATGACTGAAAATCGGCCGGTTGAAAGACCTTGACGACGGCTTCGGCACACCGCACGTCGCCATGATGGATCGTGCATTCGTAGGCGCCGTGGCCTTCTTCGCTACGCAGCAATTCGACGACCTGCACGATCAGTTGCGCACCGGCAGCAAATGCGGGTTGCAACGCTTTATAGCTGCGTGAGCCGAGCAAGACGCCGGGACGCGCCCGTCCGCCGCCGCGCATCGCCAGCAAGGCGACGTGGGCCGCAATCGCCTGCGCCATCAGTTCGATGCCGATCCATGCGGGCATCGCGCCGTCGGCGTCGGCGTACCAGGCGCCGGCCTGCACCGAGGCGCAAGCAGTTAGCGTTTCTTCGTCGAAAGCGTTCACGGCGTCGATCAGCAGCATGCTGCCGCGATGCGGGATGATCGCTTCGATCGGTTGCCGGAGCAGGTGCTCGTGAGTGAGCGTCGGGTTCATGGCGCGCGTCATCGTGCGAGGATCAGGCTGACATTGCTGCCGCCAAAAGCGAACGAGTTGCTCATCACGTACTGTGCCGTGCCGCCGCGCGGCAAGCATCGCTCGGTCTCGACGAGGTCCAGCACGGGCAGCGCGGGGTCGGGCTCACCGTCCCATAGATGACGCGGCAGCGGCACGCCCTCGCGCGCGAGCGTCAGCCACGCAAAGCCGAGTTCGGTCGCGCCCGCTGCGCCGAGTTGGTGACCCGTCAACGGCTTGGTGCCGCTCGTCGCCACGCGCCCGGGAAACACGCGCGCCATCAGCGTCGCTTCCATTTCGTCGTTCTTGCGCGTCGCCGTGGCGTGCAGATTGACATAGCCGATCGCCGAGGCCGCGATGTCCGCGTCGGCGAGCGCCTGGCGTAGCGCCAGCTCGCCGCCCACGCCGCGCGGATCCGGCGAGGAAATGTGATGCGCGTCGCTCGATTCACCCACACCCGCGAGACGCACCGCCGCTTCATCGCGGCTCATCAGGAACACGGCCGCGCCTTCGCCGACATTGATGCCGCAACGGTTGCGGCTCATCGGATTGCTGCGCACGCCGCTGGTCGATTCGAGCGACGCGAAACCCTGCACGGTCAGCTCGCACAAGGAGTCGACGCCGCCGACCACTACCGCATCGCACAGTTGCAACTGCAGCAGACGGCGCGCAGACGCGAAGGCCTTCGCGCTCGACGTGCAGGCCGTGGAAATCGTCAATGCGGGACCCTGCACGCCCAGTGCCGCGGCAGCGAACGGTGCGACCGTACCGATCTCCATCTGCCGGTAATTGAAGTTCGCCGGCAGATTGCCGGCCTGCGCCTGATAGACAAAGGCGGCTTCGGCCGCTTCGATGCCCGACGTGCTGGTGCCGAGCACGACGCCGATGCGATGCGAGCCATAACGCTCGCGCGCCGCCTCGACGGCAGGTGCGATCTGCGCCAGGGCGGCAAGCAGCAGACGATTGTTGCGGCAGTCGTAACGTGCGAGATCGGCGGGCGGCGCCAGCTCCAGCGGCGCGAGCACGCTGCCGAGAAACGCCTCGCCGATACCCGTATGCGCGTTGGCCATGCCGGGCGAACGCGCGGCGGCCAGGGCCGGCACGATACTGTCGAGGTCGCCGCCGAGCGCGTTGATCATGCCGAGCGCGTGCAAATAAACTGATGGCGCTTTCAAGCGGCCCTCCTTGATTCCGATGGCATACCGATCGGCGCGAGCAGCACCGACACCAGGATGCCGAGCGCGAGCGTGGCGCCGAAGCTCTGCAACGCGGGCATCGCGCTCATGCCGAGCATGCCGAACGACAACAACGTGGTGGCCGCCGACAGCAGCACGCCCGTCCACACCGCGCCGAGGTCCGCGTCCGCGCGCAGGCAGCCTTCGCGCAGGAACACGGCATAGTTTGCGCCCACGCCGAGCACCAGCATCAGCGCAAGCCAGTTGAAGAGATCGAGCGGCATACGCGCGTAGCCGAACACCGCGAGCGACACGCCCACGGCGAGCAGCACCGGCAACGTCACGGCGATGCCGCCGCGCACGCGGTAGCGCAGCATCAACAGCGCGCAAACCAGGGCGAGTGCGCCGCCGAGCCACCAGCCGCTGTCCACGCGATACTCGCCGAACAGCTTCGACACGCTCGCCGCTTTGTCGACGAAGACGACGCCGGGCAATGCCTTCGCGATGGCCATCAGCGCGGGTTCGTTCTGCGGCGTCACGCCTTGGGGAATCACGACCGACGCATAGGCTTGGGTGGCCGCATCGACTTCGCCCAGCCAGAGATGCCTGTAGGGCTGCGACCATGGCGCAGCGAGCCACGTGTCGACGGTGAGCGGCGCGTGCGGCCTCGCGTAAGCGGCGAGCCAGGCGTCGGCGACCTGGTCCTTGAAGCCGGCTTGCAGAAGCGTGGCGCGTAGTGCGGCCGGGTCGTCGAATACGTGCTGCGCGAGCAGCGCGCGGTCGGCGTTCTGCTGCCGCGCGGACGGCACGAATTGCACGATCGACTGATAGTTGCCCACCTTGTTCGCGGTGCCGTTCAACGCGTCCAGTTTTGCGTCCAGGGCTTCGGCGCGTTGCAGCACGGCCTCTTGCGTGTCGCCGCGCACGACGAAAAACTGTGCGCTGTTATCGACACCCACCGCATCGCGTACCTTGTCTTCCTGCGCGACGAGCACCGGATCGCGCTGGATCAGCAGGTGAATATCGTCGTCGCTGGACAGACGCAGCCAGCCCGGAATCGCCACGACCAGCAGCAGGGCCGCGACGAACCACGCACGCTTTCCACCGATCACGCGATGCCAGGCGCTCAGCAGGCGCGCGGCTCCGGCGAATACGCGCTGCGGGCTGCGCGTCGGCGCGCGGGTGAGCAAGGCAGGCAACAGCCACAGTACCGAGGCGAAGGCCGTGGCGATACCCACCATCGCAAAACACGCGATCTGTTTGAGCGCGGGAAAAGGCACCCACGTGAGGATCGCATAGCCGAGCAGACTCGTCGCCAATGCGACACTCAATGCCGGACGCACCGCTCGCGCGCCGCGTCGCGCGTCCCAATCTTGCTGTGCGCCGAGATAGATCACGAAGTACTGGATCGAATAGTCGACTGCTTCGCCGATCAGACTGGCGCCGAACACCAGGGTCAGCAAATGCAGTTGGCCGAACACGAGCAGCGTCGCCGCCAGCGCGCAAACGATGCCGAGTGCGGTCGACACGAAGCCGAGCAGCAGCAGACGCGGCGAGCGGAACACCCACATCATCAGCAGCGCGATACCGCACAGCGAGGCCACGCCGATCAGATGCACCTCGTGTTCCGATGCACTGCGAGCGGACTGCGCGTAAAACACGGCGCCGGTTCGCGCGACGGCAACATCCGGGAAGGCCTGCTTCAACGCCCTCTCGCCCTGGGCAAGTGCCGCGAGTACGGCGCGCTGCGTTTTTGTTTCGTAGGCGGAGCCCGGCAACGTCGCGACGATCAGCACGCTGGTGAGGCCGCCGTGATGCGAGACCAGCAGGTTGTCCTCGAGTTCGAGGTTCGACGTGGCGAGCGGCAGATTGCCGAGCCAGTGTTCGAGCCAGCCGAAGGGGTCGTCGGTGAGGGACGTAGTCAGGCCACCGCGCAAGGGACTGTAGAGGCGCTGGGCGAGCGCGTCATGCAGTGTGGTGTCTTTTCCGCCGTTCGGTCCGGCGCCTGTACTGACGCTCGCGAGCGCCGTGCGATCGGCCGGCGTCAACAAGCCGAAGCGATACGGCATGTACAACGTGGCGATTTGCGACAGATCGAACGGCGGCAACTCGGCCGTCACCGAACCGAACGCCCCGCTCTTCTGCAGCGACGCGCCCAGTTGCTTCGCCGCCGCTTTCGCGCGCGCATCGTCGCGGCCGGTGACGAGAAAAACGGTACGGTCCCCAAGCGCGCTCGCCAGTGTATCGACCGCTTTTTCGGCGACCGGGTCGGCTTCGGTGGCGGGCAGCAACGCCAGCAGATTGGTCTGCAACGGCGACGGTCCCGCGAATCGCCAGCCGCAATACAGCGCCGTGACGAGCGCGAGCAACAGCCACGCGGCACGCATGCCCCACGCCCGTTTCGCGGATGGCTGCTGCGACATGTCCATCAGTGCGCCCCGAACAGGCCGAGTTCAGCCGCCGTCGGTTCGTCGACCGTCACGCTCTTTGCAAAGTCGAGACGCGTGAGGTCGCCGTTCGCGAGCGTGATATGCAAACTTTGCAGAAAGTCGCCGCCGTTCATCGCCAGAGCTTTGATCGATTGCGCGATCTGCGGCTGGTTCGGCGTGAGCTGCATACGCCATTGAGCGGCACTGCCTTCGGCTTGCACGTCGAATTGCGAGTACAGCGAGGAAAGATCGCCGCCGAGCATCGCGCGCATCATCTTCGACACTTCAGCGACGCCACGCGCACCTCGTGCGCTATGGCTCGTCACGCGCTGCCCGGTGGCGTCGAGTTCCGTGACGCCGGCATCGGTGATGACATAGGTGGCTTTGTACGGTGTGTCGATCTGCCAGATCACGCCGCGTTCGCGGAAGAACAGCAGCGAGCCCGTGCTCACGAGCGGCTGCTTCATCGCGGCGAGCGTCTGCGTCTGCGTGAATTGCGCGCGGACGCCTTTGGCCTGGGCAAGGTGCGCGGCGATCTGCGAGACTAAAGCGGGGTTGCCGGCGCTTGCCGTTGAATGCGTCGGTTGTGCCGGCGGGGCCGCTCGTGCAGCAGAAGCCGCGAACGCTGCCAGCAAGAGCGCGCCCAGTACTTTGACCATCGCCGCACGCCGTCTCATCGTCCCCATACGCGCTCCAGCTTTTCGAACACCACCGGCGGGGACACGAATTGCAGTTCCTGAGTGACGGCATCCACCGCGACCTGGATCGTATAGCCCTTGGTCAGTCGCGTGCCGGACGCACAATCGACGATTTCATAGCCTATTTTCAGGCGGTTTTCGTGTTCGAGCAGTTGCGTGCGCACTTCGATCTGCTGACCGTAAGTTGCCGGACGCACATACTTCAGATGCGCCTCGACGATCGGCCACAGATAGCCCGACGCCTGCATCTCGCGGTAGTCGTAATCGAAGACGCGCAGCAGGGCCGCGCGGCCGATCTCGAAGTACTTCAGATAGTGGCCGTGCCAGCACACGTTCATCGCGTCGACGTCGTGAAACGGCACTTCGACCGTCGCGCTCGCGCTCAGTACCTTGCGGGGTTCCGTCATGGGTTCGATCCTCCGCGATAGTCGTGCAGCAGATCGCACGCGGCAATGCGCGCGTTCAACGCGCGCAGGTCGCTCTCCAGCGCGCGGTCTTCGTCGACGAACGGCGATTGCGCGCTCACGCTTTCCACGAACTTTTGCAACGGCGCGGGCACCGGCGTCGCGCTGTCGATCTTCAGACGCAAACGCGCGGCCTGCACCGTCGCGAGCGTGTGCGCGGCCGCGACCTGCTCGGTCAATTCCAGCACGCGCAAGCAGTCGCGCGCGGCGATCGTGCCCATGCTGACCTTGTCCTGATTGTGCGCTTCGGTCGAGCGCGAAAAGACGCTCGCGGGCATCGTGTTCTTCAACGCTTCGGCAGTCCAGGCAGACGACGAAATCTGCACGGCCTTGAAGCCGTGATTGATTGCGGCACGCGCGGGCGCCGCGCCCGACAGATTGCGCGGCAGGCCATTGTTGAAATTCACGTCGACCAGCAAGGCAAGTTGACGATCCATCAGATCGGCGAGATTGGCAACCGCGACTTTCAGCGAATCCATCGCGAACGCAATATGCCCGCCGTAAAAATTGCCGCCGTGCAGCACGCGTTCGTTGTCGGGATCGATCAGCGGGTTGTCGTTCGCGCTGTTCAGTTCGTTCTCGATGTCGCGACGCACCCACGTCAGCGCGTCGCGCGCCACGCCGATCACGTGCGGCGCGCAGCGAATCGAATAGCGGTCCTGCAGACGATGGCCGGGCGTATCGTCGCGTCCGCTCAGATCGTCGCGAATCCACGCGGCGGCTTCGGCCTGGCCCGCGTGCGGTTTCACTTCGAAGAGCGTGGCGTCGAAGTGCGCAGCGCGGCCGTCGAGCGCAACCGTGCACAGCGCCGTGAGGCGTGCACACAGGCGCGTCAGATGATCGGCGCGGGCGAAGGCGAGACACGCGAGGCCCGTCATGACCGCGGTGCCGTTCATCAGTGCGAGGCCTTCTTTCGGCGCGAGCGTGAGCGGTGCCTGGCCGAGTTCGGCCCACACGTCACGCACATCGCGCGACTGTCCTTCGAACATCACTTCGCGCTCGCCGGCGAGCGCGGCGGCCACGTACGACAGCGGCGTGAGATCGCCACTGGCGCCGACCGAGCCTTCCGAGGGAATGCGCGGCAGCACGCGATGGTTGATGAGATCGGCAAGGCGTTCGAGCAACACGGGACGCACGCCGGAAAAACCATACGCCAGTGAATTGAGGCGCGCGGCGATCACCGCGAGCGTCTGTGCGTCGTCGAGATACTGGCCCATGCCGCAGCCGTGATAACGCGTGAGTTGCAGCGGCAAGGCCTCGACCAGTTCCATCGGCACGTCGACCACGCAGGCGTCGCCGTAACCGGTGTTGACGCCGTACACAGTGGCGCCCGCCGCCAGATGCCGGCGCAGAAAATCCGCGCCGCGTTGAATCCGCACACGCCACGCCGGATCGGCGCTCAGGGAAACCGGCGCACGATGCCGTGCAATCGCGACGACCTCTTCGATCGTCAGCTTGCGGCCGCCGATCGTAACGGGCGTCGCTTCGTCCGCATTCGCTCCTGCGCTCACCGCGGCATGCAGCGGCACGTCGATCAAATCATGTTCGGCCATTCGCGCCTCGTTTGGGGCTGGCCCAGAAATCGAAGAAGTTGAACCATTGATAAGGTGCCTTGCGGCAATAGTGTTCGAGACGCGCGGCATAACGCTGCGCCCACGCCGCGAGATGCTGCGCGCGTTCGCGGCGCGGCAACTCGATGCGCTCGGCAAAGGGCTCGAAATATAGACGATAGCCGTCCTGCTCTTTCAGACAGAAGAACAGATAGACCGGGCAGCCGAGCGCATGCGCGAGCACATACGGACCCTGCGCGAACGGTGCGGTCGAGCCGAGAAATTGCGCTTCCGTGGTGCGGCCCGCTTCGCGAGCAGGGACGCGATCGCCGACGATCACGAGCAACTCGCCCGCATCGACGCGCTCCTGCATCATCATCGCAGTCTCGGGTCCGAAGTCGCGCACTTCGAGCAAATGCCGCGCGAATTCGCTATTCGCCGACGCCAGCACGCTATTGAAACGGCGCGCGTGTTCCGTGTAGACGACCGCCGTGACTTTCGCATAAGCGCCCTGTGCGGCGAGCGCGCGGGTCATTTCCAGATTGCCGAGATGCGCACCGATCACGAGCGCGCCCTTGCCGCTCGCCGCCAGCGCCTGGAACGCGGACGGGTCTTCGAATTTGACGTCGGCGTTGTTCACACGCCCGGACCACGCGGCAAGTTTGTCGAAGCCCGACTGCGCGAACGCCAGCATGTGCCGATAGGCAGACAGCCAGCCCGGACGCGGCGTGCCGCCGTTCGGCGCGGCTTCGCCGAGATGCCTGAAGTAATTGCTCGACGCTTCGCGCGCGGCGCGGCCCGTCAGCAGAAAATAGGCAACGACCGGATGCAGCCATAGCGCGGTAAAGCGACGGCCGAACAGCTTGCAACTGAGGGCGAGCAAGGACATGCCGAGATGACTGCCGCGCTCCGCGATCCGCCACCAGTCCTGCTCGTCGCCAAGCGCGTCGGCCCGGCGCGGCATCACCTTGTGTGCGAGCAGCAGCGGCAGACGCCCCAGCATGCCGAACACGAGACGCGTATGACTACGACTGATGCGCACGTTGTCCCACAGCACGTCGAAATGCGAAACGCCGTCGCTTGCGTAAGTCACGTGCGTCGGAATCGAGCGGAACGCCGCGCGCCGCCAATAGAGGCGCACGAGAATCTCGATGTCGAAATCCATGCGCGTCGGCAGTTGCACGCTGTCGATCAGGTCGCAGGCAAGTGCGAGCGGATAGAGCCGGAAGCCGCACATCGAGTCGCGGATCGTCAGCGAAAGGGTTTCGATCCACACCCACACGTGCGTCAGATAGCGGCCGTAGAGGCGCGCTTTCGGCACGCTCTCGTCATAGACCGGGCGGCCGAGAATCACCGCGCCCGGTTCGGCGCGCGCGGCTTCGATGAAACGCGGCACGTCGGTGGCGTCGTGCTGGCCGTCGGCGTCGATCTGCAAGGCGTGCGTGAAGTGCGCCGCGCGCGCAGCGCGCAGGCCCGCCATCACCGCCGCGCCTTTGCCGCCGTTGACCGGCAGGCGCAGCAGCGTGAGTTGCCCGGCGTATTGCTGCGCAAGCGCAGCGAGCACGTGCTGGGTGGCTTCGTCGCTGCCGTCGTCGACGACGAAAATCGGCAGGTCGTGAACCGCCAGATTGGCGATGGTCGCGCCGATCGCATCCTTGTGGTTGTAGATCGGAATGACGATGCACGGGGCGAAGCTCATCACGCGCCCTCCCCGTAGACGATCACACCGGATGCGCAATCGCGGCCGCCCAACCGGTACGCGAACTGCATGCGCCGGCGTGACGCGTCGTGGACCAGCGTGAGCCTGAGCACGGCACCCGGCGACACCGGCGCCATGAATTTCAGACGATCGATCGACGCGACCGCGCGTGCCGCAGGCACATGGTCGGCGGCAAGACGCACGGCCCAGTCGACTTGAACCACGCCCGGCAAAATCGGCAGACCAGGAAAGTGGCCGGCGAAATGCACAAGGGTTGGCGGCACGCGCAATTCAAAGTGCAGTGTGTCGCCGCTACGCGCTTCGGCCAGCACTTCCATGCCTTCGGCGCGCGGCTCGAATGCGGCCGCCACGGCGCTTACCGGCAGCTTGCCGCGCGCGTCGAACGGCAAGGTGACACGGAAGCGCCAATGACGCGGCAGCACCACGACATCGAAATAGTCGGCGAGATGGCGGCGCAGCGTCTTTGCAAGTAGCACGCGACCTTCGCTGCGTAACGCTTCGCTGCCGACTTCCGTCAACGCCACGACGGCGCCGACGCGCTCGCGCGAGGCGCCCTCCAGCGGCACGACGGCCGCTTGCGCGACATACGGATGCAGCGCCAGCCGCACTTCCAGTTCCGGCAACGACACGCGTTTGCCGTCGAGCTTGAGGACGCGATCGAGCCGGCCTTGCAGACGGAAACGGCCTTGCTCGTCGAATACGATGCGATCGTCCGTCCGATGCCAGCCGCGATGATCGAGGTGCGGCGAGCGCACGTTCAGCGCGCCGTCTTCATCGCGACGCACTTCGATACCGGCGACCGTCTGCCATGCATCGGTCTGGTCCTGACGCCGCCACGCGATGCCGCCGGTTTCCGTGCTGCCGTAAATTTCCAGCGGCGCGGCGCCATAGGTTGCGGCGTATTCCTGCGCGCTCTCCAGCGCAAGCGGGCCGCCCGACGAGAAAAACGCGCGCGGCGCAGGCGTCAATGCAGCGAAGCCCGGCAACGCGGGCCAACGCGATAGTTGCGCGGGCGTCGAGACGACCACGGTCGCGCCGGATTGCTCGATCTGCGTTTGCAGATGCAAGGGTTCGATGCTGAGCGCGCGGTCGAATGCACGTCCCGCAGCCAGCGGCCACAACACGCGAAACAGCAAACCGTAGATATGATGATGCGGCACGCTCGCGAGCATCGTCGCGTCGCCGATCAACGCGCCCCACTGCGTCTCCAGCGTGTGCACTTCGGCGTTGAATTGCGCGAGCGTTTTACTGATCGGTTTCGGTATGCCGCTGCTGCCCGAGGTGTAGAGCGTGAGCGGAGCCTGGGGGTCGATCGTGTAAGCGGTGCGTGACGGCGCTGCCTCGGCGCTGCCGCCCGACGATGCGAATGGCGGCAAGTCTGTGCCAGTCAGCACGACTTCATACGCACCGGCGAGATCGGCGAGATAACCCGGCGTCGAATTCGCCGGAATCACCGGCTCCTTGCCGCTCGCGAACAGGGCGAACAGCACGCACGCGAAATCGAAGGGATCGTCGATGCACACGGCGTAGCGCCGTGCGTTTCGCGTTTGCAATAGTGGCACCAGCTGCGCGACCCGTGCACGAAATGCCGCGCGATCGAGCACGAGGGAGCCGTCCCGGCAAACCGGCGCAGTCGGCGAGTCGCCCCGATGGTCCGCCGACAACAGGTCGTGCAACGCGATCATGCCGCCCCCGACCGCGCGGCTCGCGGCAACACGACCAGATAGCGCCAGATGACCTCGGCCACCAGCAGCACGCCGATCAGCCCATAAGCGATTGCGCCGTTATAGAGCGACCAGCTCGCGCGGCTCCAGTACAGCGCCGTATAAGCGGAAAACGCGCCGTTCAGCGCGAAGAATCCGCACCAGACCTGGGTCACGCGATGCGTATGGCGCACCGCGCCCGGCGGCAGATCGGGATTGCCGAGCCGCGCGAATTTTTCGATCATCGATGGGCCGCGCACGAGCGTCGCGCCGAACGCGATCAGCAAGCCCAGATTCACCAGCGACGGATAAAGACGCAACAGCAACTCGCTGTTGGTCAGCACGATGGCCGCCGAGGCGCAGCTCAGCAGCCCGACGACGACCCAGTCGATCGTGGCAAGACGGCGCAGCGAGGTAGCGACGGGACCACTGCCCGCCCAGCGCTGCAGCCACAAAATCGCAAACAGCATGCAGCCGACGTAACGCGGCGTGTCCCAGCGCCACGCGCACAGAATCAACGCGGGATACGCGAGCTTCAGGAGAACCTGCACGACGGTTTTGCCCAGGTGGCGCTCCGTCTGGATACTGGCCGAATCCGCGACAGGCCCCCCGGCCGCCGTTCGCGATCGCGATCGCGCGAGAGGCATCAGCCTTGTGCCGCCAGCAGGGATTCGACCGCGACGATCACATCGCCGACCGTGCGCACCGATTTGAACTCTTCCGGCTTGATACGGCGGCCCGTCATTTCCTGCAGCTTGATGGCGAGGTCGACGGCGTCGATGCTGTCGAGATCGAGGTCTTCGAACAGATGCGCGTCGGGCGTGACACGCTCCGGCTCGATCGCGAAGTTCTCTCTGAAGATGGCGCGGATGCGCTCAAGAATCTCTGCCTCGGACACGGTTCATTCCCCCTTCTTGGTTTCGTTCGCAGCGTGCGCCGCTTCGCGTTGACTCGCGACCAGCGCGGCCAGCGAGCTGATCGAGCGGAAGTGTTCGCGCGTGCGTTCGTCGTTCGCTGCGATGGTCAGTTGGTATTGTTTGCGCAGCACGATGCCGATTTCCAGCGCGTCGATCGAGTCCAGACCGATCCCGTCGGTCTCGAACAACGGTGCATCGTCGTCGATGTCGGCCGGGCTCAGGTCTTCCAGATCGAGGGCTTCGATCAGGAGCTGTTTAATTTCCAGTTTTAAAGAATCCATAATCGAACAGGTGCTGTGTAATGTGGGCTTCGACGGCGCTCGTCACGCTGCGTGCCGCGAGAGCCGGTGGAGTGTCATGCGCCGCGAGCTGCTCGATGCCCAGCGGCTCGAGCACGTTCACGCGTATCCGGAAGGCGCGCGCCGGCACGTCGTACCAGCGCATCTGCTTGGTGAAGGCAGGCGGATCGCAGTCCATCAACACCGGCACGATCGGCGCGCCGACCTTCAGCGCCATATGCGCGAAACCGCGTGAAAACGCGTGCAGCCGGTTCGGCGCGGGACTGCGCGTGCCTTCGGGAAAAATGATCATGGTATAGCCTGCGGCCAGTTGCTTCGCGCCGGCTTCGACCAGTTCCATGGGATCGGCATTGCTGACGTACTCCGCCGAGCGCACGATGCCCCAGAAACACGGGTTGCTCCAGTGGGCGTTCTTCACCACGCAACAGGCGTGCGGCGTAAGCGAAAGCAGCACCATCACGTCGAGGTAAGTCGGGTGATTGGCGACCACGATCGCCGGGCCGCCCTTGCGCAATGCCTCGACGCCCGACACTTCGAGCTCCATCACGCCGACGCGCTGCAACACGGCCACCAGCGCGCGGAAAAAGCCGTGAATCACACTCGTTACCGCGAACTGGCGCGATGCGCGGTGCGGCCACAGCCAGGCGAACGGAAACACCAGCACCGAAAACAGCACGCCGCATAGGCCGAACACCACGAACGCGAGGCCCGTCGCGCACAGGCGCCAGAGGTAATCAAGCCGCGCGGTCATGCCAACTCCAGTGCCAGGCGGCGCCCGTGCCTTGCCAGATGGCGGGATCGCCCGTTCCCAGGCAGTGCAGCAACGCCTGGCTCTGCGTGGCGAAACGCGCCGGCGCGTCCGGGTTGCCCGCTCGGTTGCCGTGCTGGCCGGTGCCGGCTCGCTGTCCACTATCAGGAAACAGCGTGCAAACGAGCTGGCCGGTCGCCGCATCGTTATCGAGCAGGATGGCGATCGCCCCGCCGTGCACTTCGTCTTCGATCGTGCCGTAGGCCGGATCGGCCGGTTCGTCGGCATACACCACGAGTACCGGCGAATCCGGCTGGGTGGCGTACTGCGCGTACGCCTCCAGCAACGCGTAGCCGAGCGTTTCCGCGCCGGCCGAGATCGCGCTCGCCGCAGACCGGTCGCCCCGCGCGATACCGAATACACCGGTCATCGCATTCAGCACCGACAGGCTGAAAGCCGTGGGCGACACCGGTTCGCCCGCGCTGATAGCGCGCAAAATGTCCGTGGTGCGGCGCAATTCGCCGTGGCGCGATGCGAAGACGACCCGGGCGTCCGTCTCGGCGATGCAGTCGTGCGCCACCTTCAGCGCGACTCGGGACAGAGTGCTCAGACGACGCCGCACGATCGGCTCGATAAAGCCAATATCGGGTGCGGCAGATGCGGCAGCAGGCCAGCTAGACCAGCGAGCGATCGGAATGGTCCAGTGCAGATCGGGCATATCGGTGTTCGCGCGTAGATGCGAGGAGAGGCTGAGGCGCCTGACGGCATACGCCGACGTTGCAGCGTGCGCGCGCCGCGCGGGCCGGCAATCTCCGGCCGGGAATCAATCCAGTCTTCTTATATAAGGTTCAGCGACTTAACGGCACGTGGCCCCGATTATTTAGGCACACACGTCAATTAGTCTGAAGGATCGGCTCAGGCACCCTTTGGTCGCCGGAATCATACTGAATATTCTGGATTAAATCAGCCTTAAAAGACGTATCCATCTGTATCCGTACCGCCGCGCCGACGCTGCCGGCAAAAAACGCGATCGCACGCCGATCCGGCACTAACGGGAAGGCTTTCATTCGACTTTCTAACAGAGTGTTTCACTTTCGAAGGCGGTGCCATGCCCGCGCCGCGAATGCGCCGCAGCGCGGAGCGCGCCTGCTATACTCCGTCCCTCATTGGGGAGTAGCCGCCCCGCGGCACGTCCGCACCGCGAGTACCCGGTGCGTCGCATGTGCGGTTCGCGGGGGCGCCTGTCAACAGACTTGGCCTGTACGGCCATGGCAGCCGCAGCCTCTGGCCTGGCGAGACCGATGATCCACACGCGCCGCAACAGGGCCCGGCGTGTCGTGGGTCGTCGCTCGTTCATATCTCGGCCCGGGGAATCAACCACGTGGATCACGCTTTTCTCATTTCGACCGGAGCGGTCGCGCTCGCCGAGATCGGCGACAAGACGCAATTGCTCTCGCTCGTGCTCGCCGCGCGCTATCGCAAGCCGCTGCCGATCATTCTCGGCGTGCTCACCGCCACCCTCGTCAATCACGCCTGTGCCGGTGCACTCGGCGCCTGGCTCGGCTCGCTGCTCACGCCGACCATCATGCGCTGGGCGCTGGCCGCCTCGTTCATCGGCATGGGCTTGTGGATTCTCGTGCCGGACAAGCTCGACGACGAGGAAGCCAACACTAGCCGAACGCACTTCGGCGTGTTCGGCGCGACGGTCGTGACGTTCTTTCTCGCTGAGATGGGCGACAAGACGCAGATCGCGACGGTCGCCCTCGCCGCGCGCTTTCACGACTTCTTCGGCGTGGTGGGTGGCACGACGCTCGGCATGATGATCGCCAACGTGCCGGCGATCCTGCTCGGCGACCGCTTCGCACATCGTTTGCCGACCAAACTCGTGCACGGCATCGCTGCCGTGATGTTCGTGATTCTCGGCACGATGGCGTTGTTCGGCGTGGGCGTTTAAGCGCGGTTCGCGCACAAATAAAAAGGCCCGGCAGGTCGTCCCTGCCGGGCCTTTTTGCTTCTTGCCGTTGTAGCGCTACGGTGACTGCATTCCGCTGCGGCCACCGTCTGTCACTGCACGACCTGCGCCCCCGAAGCCGCCGCGGGCGCGGCAGCAGGCGCGGCGCCCGCCGCGGCCACTTCGTTCGACGGAGCCGCGCCGCTTGCCGGATCGAGCGGAATCTTGACGGTATGGACGACGCCGTTGCCGAGCGGGAAGTCGGCCAGCGCGCTGCGCGCCAGATACGGCATGGCGCGCACCAGCGACGACTCGCCGCCCGTGTTACGCGCCGTCACGTTGTAGACCTCCTTGCCCGTCGCGCGCTCGGTGATCCGTACGCCCAGCAGATGCGTGAAGACCGGATAGCTCTGGTTCACATAAGCATCCGGAAACGGACCCCACGGCCCCCACGGATCGAACGGGCGACCCCAGTAAGGCCCCGGCCACGGGTTGTAATAGACCGGCTGGGCAACCGTCACCATGTCGGAGCGAATCCCATACGACAGCCCGACGAGATAGCGGGCCTGCGCGCTGTCGACCTGACGGAACGAATGCGTGGCGAGTTCGTTGCCGACGAGCCGCTCATAAGTGGTGAGTTCGAGATTGTTCTGCTCGCCCGCCGGACGCGTGAACGCGAACGTGCGCGTTGCGTCGCTGCCGTTCCAGTCGGAGAAAGCCGTGACCTGGGTGGTCACGTAGGTCGTACACCCGGACAGCAGCACCGTGAGCGTCCCAAGCAGCAACGTGACGCGACGGGTCCATCGATCGATTTTCATGGTCTACCTCGTGAAGCCTATGGATTGCCTCTGTGTTGCCCGTCGTCGCTAGCTGCAAGCGGGCGCCCGATAATACGCTGACCTGGCCATTCGGTAAAAAGTTCGTTTCGCACGATCGGCCGAGGCTTTGTACAATGGCTCGACAAGCCCGGCTCGCACGTCAGAAGCGAGCTTGCCGACTCGAGTTCCCATCCTACAGAACGCCATGGCCGATACCGCAACGCCCAATGTGATCCGACGCGCCGATTACGCGCCGCCCGCTTTCCTGATCGACACCGTCGCACTCGAATTCGATCTCGTCCCCGAACGCACGGTGGTCAGGAACACCATGCGGGTGCGCCGCAACCCGGACGCATCGCGTGCGTCGCATCTGGAGCTGATGGGCGAGCAACTCGAATTCGTCGGCGCGACGATCGACGGCCAGCCGTTTGCCAACGCCCACGCGCATGAACACGGCCTGCGGCTCGACAACGTGCCGGATGACTTCGAGCTGACGCTCACCAGCCTCTGCGATCCGGCCGCGAACACCACGCTATCGGGCCTGTACGTCTCGGGCGGCAACTTCTTCACCCAGTGCGAGGCCGAGGGCTTTCGCCGCATCACCTATTTCCTCGACCGCCCGGACGTGATGGCGACCTACACGGTCACGCTACGCGCCAACAAGGCAGATTATCCGGTGTTGCTATCCAACGGCAACCTGCTCGAAGAAGGCGATCTGCCGGACGGCCGCCACTTTGCCCGCTGGGAAGATCCGTTCAGGAAACCGAGCTATCTGTTCGCGCTGGTCGCGGGCAAGCTGGTCGCGCTGGAAGAGCGCGTGACGAGCGGCTCCGGCAAGGAAAAACTCCTGCAGGTCTGGGTCGAGCCGCACGATCTCGACAAGACGCAGCACGCCATGGATTCGCTGATCAACTCGATCCGCTGGGACGAGGAACGCTTCGGGCTCGAACTCGATCTGGACCGCTTCATGATCGTCGCCGTGAGCGACTTCAACATGGGCGCGATGGAAAACAAAGGGCTCAACGTCTTCAACACGAAGTACGTGCTGGCGAACCCCGAAACGGCGACGGATACCGACTTCGCCAACATCGAGGCGGTGGTCGGTCACGAGTACTTCCACAACTGGACCGGCAATCGCGTGACTTGCCGCGACTGGTTCCAGCTGAGTCTGAAAGAAGGCCTGACGGTATTCCGCGACCAGGAATTCTCGGCCGACATGGCAGGCGGCGCCACCGACGAAGCCGCGCGCGCCACCAAGCGTATCGAAGACGTGCGCGTGCTGCGGCAGATGCAGTTCGCCGAAGACGCAGGTCCGATGGCGCATCCGGTGCGCCCGGAGAGCTACGTCGAGATCAACAACTTCTACACGATGACGGTCTACGAGAAAGGCTCGGAAGTCGTGCGGATGTATCAGACGCTGTTCGGTCGCGACGGCTTCCGCAAGGGCATGGACCTGTACTTCAAGCGCCACGACGGCCAGGCCGTGACCTGCGACGACTTCCGCCACGCGCTCGCCGACGCCAACGGCCGCGATCTCGCGCAGTTCGAGCGCTGGTACAGCCAGGCCGGCACGCCGCGCGTGTCCGTGCGCACGCAGTACGACCCGGCACAACAGCGCTACAGCGTGACGCTCAAGCAAGGCTATGGCGAAGGCGCCCCGGCCACCCGCGACACGCAAAAGGGACCGCTGCTGATCCCGTTCGCGATCGGCCTGATCGGCAAGGACGGCAAGGATCTGCCGCTGCAACTCGACGGCGAAAGCAACGCTTCGGCTGCGACCACGCGCGTGCTCGAGTTCACGCAGACCGAACAGACCTTCACGTTCGTCAATGTGGCGCAGGAACCCCTGCCCTCGCTGCTGCGCAATTTCTCGGCGCCGGTGATCGTCGAATACGACTACTCGGCGGATCAACTCGCGTTCCTGCTCGCGCACGACAGCGATCCGTTCAACCGCTGGGAAGCCGGTCAACGACTCGCCACGCGCGAGCTGCTGGCGCTCGCCGGCCGTGCCGCCACGGGCGTGCCGCTGCAACTCGACGACTCCGTGGTCGCCGCGTTCGCACGCGTGCTGACCGACGAAACGCTCTCGCCGTCGTTCCGCGAACTGGCCTTGATGCTGCCCTCCGAAGCCTATCTGGCCGAGCAGATGGCGGAGTCGAATCCGGCTGCCGTGCACGCGGCACGACAGTTCGTCCGCAAGCGGCTGGCCAACGCGCTCAGGAGCGACTGGCTCAAGGTGTACGACCAGCATCGCACGCCGGGCGCCTATGAGGCGACGCCCGAGGCTTCGGGTCACCGCGCACTGAAGAATCTCGCGCTCTCGTATCTCGCGGAACTCGACAATCCGGCCGAGGCCGTGCGCCTCGCGTCCGCACAATACGACTCCGCGAACAACATGACCGACCGTTCGGCGGCGCTCTCTGCGCTGCTCAATGCGTCGGCGGCGCAAGGCGGCAGCGTCGAAGCCCAGCAGGCGCTCGACGATTTCTACCGGCGCTTCGAGAAAGAGCCGCTCGTCATCGACAAGTGGTTCGCGTTGCAAGGTACGCAGCGCGGCAGCGCACAGCGTCCGGTGATCGAGATCGTGCGCAAACTGATGGCGCACCCGGCCTTCAACCTCAAGAACCCGAACCGCGCGCGCTCGCTGATTTTCAGCTTCTGCGCGGCGAACCCGGCGCAGTTCCACGCAGAGGACGGCTCGGGCTATGCATTCTGGGCCGAACAGGTGATCGCGCTGGATGCCATCAATCCGCAAGTGGCCGCGCGTCTGGCCCGCTCGCTGGAATTGTGGCGCCGCTTCACGCCGACGCTGCGTGACGGCATGCGCGCGGCGCTGGAAAAGGTGGCTGCGCAGGTCAAGTCACGCGACGTGCGCGAGATCGTCGAGAAAGCGCTGGCGTGATGTTCGCGTGAAGGCTGCTTCAGTCTTGAAAAGCCGGCATATATGCCGGCTTTTTTTCGTCCTGAATTTGTGCGAAGGCCGCATGGCGCTCGCTAACGTTAGCCATCTGGACGACTGTTCGTCGCGCTCCAAACAAGGGAAGGTAAACGCATCGCGGAGTCCATCTGCGATCTGCATGCGCCGCCCGGCAACCGGCTCGAAGCTTTGCAAGGGCAGCGCAGCGGACAGTGGAGCATCCGGATCAATGCGCAATGGCGCATCTGCTTTCATTTCGTCGACGGGGAGGCGCTGAATGTCGAAATCGTCGACGATCACTGATTATTGGGAGACCAGCATGGTCATCAAACGCGCCGATCTGGGCAGCATCGATTTCTCGGACATCGACACCGGCGAGCGCATCCCGCAAATCCATCCGGGCGAGATTCTGCGCAGCGAGTTCCTCGACCCGCTCGGCATGTCCGTGAATGCGCTTGCGCTCGCGCTGCGCGTGCCGGCGCCGCGTATCAACGACGTCGTGCGCGGCAAGCGCGCCATCTCGGCGGATACCGCGCTGCGACTCGAACGCTACTTCGGCGCGAGCGCGCAGTTCTGGCTCAACCTGCAAATCGCCTACGACCTAAGCGTCGCCACCGCAGCAGCGGGCGAGCAGATCGAACGCGAGATCGAACCCATGCCGACGGCGGATCGGCCTGCCATGCCGGCTATCCCGGCCGGGCACGCGCGCGCGGCCGCGCTCGCCGCCAGCCTGAGCGGTCGCGCCAACCCCGGCAAGCCGCGTCGTAAGGCCTGAACTGCCGGGCAATGCCGTGTTACGCGGCACCGCTACACGCACTGACTCAGTAAAAGCACGGAGTCGACACAACGAGCGGTTAAAATCGAGATATTCCTCAAGCCTTCCCGGAGTACAGCAATGGCTTTGCAACGTCGTACCACTCTCACGAAGTACCTGATCGAGCAGCAGCGCGAGACCAACAATCTGCCCGCCGATCTGCGCCTTTTGATCGAAGTCGTCGCGCGCGCGTGCAAGGCGATCAGCTACCACGTCAGCAAGGGCGCGCTGGGCGATGCGCTCGGCACGGCGGGCAGCGAGAACGTGCAGGGCGAAGTGCAGAAGAAGCTCGACATCCTCTCGAACGAAATCCTGCTCGAAGCCAATGAATGGGGCGGCAATCTGGCCGGCATGGCATCCGAGGAAATGGAACAGTTCTTCCCGATCCCGGCCAACTACCCGAAGGGTGAATACCTGCTGGTGTTCGACCCGCTCGACGGCTCGTCGAATATCGACGTGAATGTGTCGATCGGCACGATCTTCTCGGTGCTGCGTTGCCCGGACGGCCAACAGCCCACCGAGCAATCGTTCCTGCAACCGGGCACGCAGCAGGTTGCCGCGGGTTATGCGGTCTACGGCCCGCAAACCGTGCTGGTGCTGACCACCGGCAATGGCGTGAACTGCTTTACGCTCGACCGCGAACTGGGCTCGTGGGTGCTCACGCAAAGCGATATGCGCATTCCGGTCGAAACGCGTGAATATGCGATCAATCAGTCGAACGAGCGCCATTGGTATCCGCCGGTCGAGCAGTACATCGGCGAATTGAAAGACGGCAAGGACGGCTCGCGTCAAAGCGATTTCAACATGCGCTGGATCGCGTCGATGGTGGCAGACGTGCACCGTATCCTGAATCGCGGCGGCATCTTCATGTACCCGGCCGACAAGCGCACGCCGGACAAGCCGGGCAAGCTGCGTCTCATGTACGAAGCGAACCCGATGGCGTTTATCGTCGAGCAGGCGGGCGGCGCTGCCACCAACGGCGAAAAACGCATTCTCGATATTCAGCCGAAGAGCCTGCACGAACGCGTAGCCGTGTACCTCGGCTCGAAGAACGAGGTCGACCGCATCACCCGCTACCATCTCGAAGCAAAAAAGTGAGTTTAGGGACTTGCCAAAGTCATAAAAGAGTCCCTATAATCTCGTTTCTCCTGATGCCGGAATAGCTCAGACGGTAGAGCAGCGCATTCGTAATGCGAAGGTCGGGGGTTCGATTCCTCTTTCCGGCACCACAAGATTCAAGCAAAAAGCCCAGTCCTCGCGACTGGGCTTTTTGCTTTCCGCCGTGCTTTTTTCTCTTTCCCCACCCGCCTCTATCGCCGATCAAATTGCGCCGTAACGCCCAGATTGCGCGCGACGACGGCATTCTCGACGATCGCCGGTTCTGTCGTTGCCTTCGGCGCGCCATACGCGGCCATGGCCTCCAGCGGCGCCGATGAAAACCACATGATCCGGCCGGCACACTCAATACCGACCTGACGTCCTTTCCAATACACAGCGTTTTCCATGACGAACTCTCTGAAGGGCTAAGGCTGCCATCATCCGCGCGAATCGCGACGCGTCCGTTGGCCACCGCACGCGAGGCGGTGGATCGCTATATTTAATGATAGAAGGTGATCACGATCTCTTCACGCGCAAGCCAACCCGGGCATGCTCCGTGCAACTCCACCGTGGTTCGCCGGACGTCAGTTCCGGCGTCGCGCCACTCCGCTATCGATCGACATGGACGCCATCCGCAAGCAAGCCGACACCCCGCCCAACGCCGAGCCCTTCTCGCCCACCGGTTTCGTCCGCGTGCGCGGCGCGCGTGAACACAATCTCAAGAACGTCGATGTGCAGATTCCCCGCGACGCGCTGGTGGTGTTCACGGGCGTATCCGGTTCGGGCAAATCGTCGCTGGCATTCGGCACGCTATACGCCGAGGCGCAGCGCCGCTACTTCGAATCGGTTGCGCCCTATGCACGGCGCCTGATCGACCAGGTCGGCGTGCCGGAAGTCGACGCCATCGAAGGACTGCCACCCGCAGTCGCCCTGCAACAGCAACGCGGCACACCGAGCGCGCGCTCGTCGGTGGGGAGCGTGACGACGCTGTCGAGTCTCGTACGCATGCTCTACTCGCGCACCGGCGACTATCCGCCGAAGCAGGCCATGCTGTTCGCCGAAGACTTTTCACCCAACACCGTACAAGGCGCCTGCCCGACCTGTCATGGACTCGGCCGCGTCTACGAAGTCACCGAAAAAACCATGGTGCCGGACGACTCGCTGACAATCCGCGAGCGCGCTATCGCCGCGTGGCCACCCGCCTGGCACGGGCAGAATCTGCGCGACATTCTGGTGACGCTCGGCTACGACGTCGACACGCCCTGGCGCGACTTGCCGAAAAAAGATCGCGACTGGATTCTCTTCACCGACGACCAGCCGACCGCCCCCGTCTATGCTGGCCTGACGCCCAAGGAAACTCGCGCTGCGCTCAAGCGACGGGACGAACCGAGCTATCAGGGCACCTTCACCGGCGCACGTCGCTACGTACTGCACACCTTCGCGAACACCCAAAGCGCGCTGATGAAAAAGCGCGTGTCGCAGTACATGATCGGCAGCGTCTGTCCGGATTGCCAGGGCAAGCGGCTCAAGAAAACCGCGCTGTCGGTGAAGTTCGCCGGGCTCGACATTGGGGAGTTTTCGCAGTTGCCGCTGGCACGACTGGCGGTGCTACTCGAGCCGATCGCACGCGGCGAATGGCCCGACGCCCACAGCACGAAGCCAGCCAAAAAAGGCGGCGTGCTCAGCAAGAGCGAGAGGCGCGACGCGGTCGACCAGCGGGTCGCCGGCGGCGGCTCCGCGCACAAGGCGTCGCCTGACGTGAGGCGCACGCCGAACCTGTCCGGGGAGAAACGCCTCGCGGCCCAACGCATCGCCGCCGAACTGCTCGAACGGTTGACGACGCTCATCGATCTCGGTCTCGGCTACCTTGCGCTGGACCGCGCGACCCCCACGCTGTCGTCGGGGGAATTGCAGCGCTTGCGGCTCGCCACGCAATTGTCGTCGCAGCTCTTCGGCGTGGTGTATGTGCTCGACGAACCCTCCGCCGGCCTGCATCCCGCCGACGGCGAGGCGCTCTACAGCGCACTGCAAGGACTGAAGGCGGCGGGCAACTCGCTGTTCGTCGTCGAACACGATCTGCAGATGATGCGACGCGCCGACTGGCTGGTCGACGTCGGCCCGGCCGCGGGGGAAGCGGGCGGCCACGTGGTCTATAGCGGACCGCCGGCCGGTCTGGCGCAAGTCGAGGCATCGCAAACCCGGCGGCATCTGTTTGCGCCGCCCGCACCAGTGGAGAGAACGCCGCGCAAACCGCGCGGCTGGCTGCGGCTCGCCGGCGTCACGCGAAACAATCTGCGCGGCCTGAACGCCGCGTTCCCGCTCGGCTGCTTCACCACGGTCACGGGCGTGTCGGGGTCGGGCAAGTCGAGTCTGGTAAGCCAGGCGCTGCCGGAGCTGGTCGCGAGCCACCTGGGCAAGATCATCGAAAGTCCCGATGACGACGAGCAGGATCCCTTGCTCGCCACGACCACGGCGCCCACCGGCGGCGAGATCACCGCAGGCATGGACGCCCTGCGCCGGCTCGTACGCGTCGACCAGAAACCGATCGGGCGCACGCCGCGATCGAACCTCGCCACTTACACGGGCCTCTTCGACCACGTGCGCAAGCTGTTCGCAGAGACGCCGCTGGCGCGCAAACGCCGCTATGGCGCCGGCCGGTTTTCGTTCAACGTCGCGCAGGGGCGATGCCCGACCTGCGAGGGCGAAGGCTTCGTCAGCGTCGAGCTGCTGTTCCTGCCGAGCGTCTACGCACCCTGCTCGACCTGCCACGGCACCCGCTACAACCCACAAACGCTGGAAGTGACGTGGCGGGATAAAAATATCGCCGACGTACTCGGCCTGACGGTCGACGCCGCCTGTGCTTTCTTCACCGAAGAAGGGAGCGTGATGCGCGCCTTGAGCGTGCTACGCGACATCGGCCTGGGCTATTTAAGGCTCGGCCAGCCGGCCACCGAGTTGTCCGGCGGCGAAGCGCAGCGGATCAAACTCGCCACCGAGCTGCAACGTGCGCAACGCGGCGACACCCTGTACATCCTCGACGAGCCGACGACCGGACTGCATCCCGCCGACGTCGACCGGCTGATGGTGCAACTGCAGGGGCTCGTCGATGCCGGCAACACCGTGGTGGTGGTCGAACACGACATGCGCGTGGCCGCGCAGGGCGACTGGATCATCGATGTAGGCCCGGAGGCCGGCGATGCCGGTGGCCGGATCGTCGCGCATGGCACGCCAGCAGAAGTGGCGCTAGCGAAGGCGAGCCGCACTGCCCCCTATCTGCGGCAGCAATTCCCTGGCGGAGCCTCAGGCGTCGACTGACACAGTGCTACGCATACCGATAAATCATCAGGTCGCGCGTGAGTGCACTGATTTACTCCGCCGATGTAGAAAAAGTGTTCGCGCTCGTCAACGGACTCGCGAATCGCTCGTTTACAAAATATGAGGGGTTGAATAAACAGCTGATTCGGCCGATATATAAACGAACGTTCGGCCGCTTAAGTCACCTCAAACGGCGATGTGGCACTGCACAAAATAGCCTGACGCTTCTTCATATGAACTGAAGTAAATGTGCGGCGCGCAACATAAGCGATCGATTCGCTAAAAGTGACGCGGCATAAAGCGGAAAGCAAATGGACGACGGAGAGATTGGCTGAATTAGACGGATCACGGCGCGCAACGTAGAGCAGCAGTGAATCAATAAATTCTATTGAAACATTCTGCTTCGATGTCGCGCTGTTCCGTTAAAGCAACACAGAAGATGCGACATTCATCAGGCGCTGGTGCAAAACGGGGACCGAGGCAGATAATCGGTTCGTAAAGGAGAAAGATCATGGATGCCAAACCACCGAAGATTCCGACCCCGGATAAAGTTTTTTGCCCGGATCCGGAACCCGCTGGCGTCGAGTTTCTGGGGGCTGAACTGCCTGAGCACGTTCGCGCCTTTTTCGACGAACAACGTAAGTCGTGCGACTCAAAGTAATTGTGCAGTGTCGCAATGCGGCATCGGCGTCCGCGCGTTTCGCACGCGACGTCGGTTCATGCACGTCCGCGTACATGGCTGATGCGCGATTCATGACATCGAACGGGATCGCCTGATTGCTCTGACGCCGCCACGCGGTCCGGCGTCCGGTCTTGCACGCTTCCGCGAGCGCGCGCAAATATGTTTCGCCGCCGGCCTTCTGCGCCGAAAATGCCTGCGCTCGCCAGGCATCGTCTATTCTTCTGGTTTTCTTTGCCGGCCGCCGCGCCGCTGCACTCCTCCATGAATCGTTCGTTCCGTTTCGCTGCCGTCTGCGCGCTCGCGTCCTTCGTCCCGCTTGCCTTTGTGTCGACTCCCGCTCTCGCGGATGGCGACGACACCGCCCTCACCAATCTGATCGGACTGGCGTCACAGCGCCTCGCGCTGGCCGAACCCGTGGCACGCTGGAAATGGGCGAACCATCAGGCGATCACCGATACGCCGCGAGAGAACGCGCTGCTCGCCGACGTCGGGAAACGCGCTGCGGCGGCGAACGTCGACCCTGCGTTTGCCCGCGCTTTCTTCCAGGATCAGATCGACGCCAGCAAGGACGTGCAGAACGCGCTGTTCGCCGACTGGCACGCGACGCAGCCGCCGCAAGGCCCCGCTCCCGATCTTGCCGGCAGCACACGGCCTCAACTGGACCGGTTGACGAAATCGCTGATGGCCGGCTTAGCACAGGTCCAGCCGCTAAGAAGCGCGCCGGATTGCCCATCCCGAGTCGCGCGCGCGCTGGCTAACTGGCGGTCTCTGACACGTTATGACTCGACGCGCTCGAGCGCGCTCACTCGGGCGCTAGGGCACGTGTGCGAAACAGGTGGTGTGGGGGCGACGGGCTAAACGATTCCGCGCGTTCGCGACGCAGGCGTCCCTGCCGCAAGTTCGGCTCTCGCGGCAGCGCGGACGGTTGAATTCTGCTTTGGACATAACCCGCCGCAACACACGGCTTGAGACGCAGACGGGCGCAACAGGTCCATCACCCGCTCGCTGAGCAAGCGGGCCACCTGCCCTATCAGGCGAGGCTCGCAGCGGGCGCGCCGCTCGACACGCTCAGCGGCATTACGCGCAGGCCTCGCGCGAGGTGACTCTGCAAGATGCGATACGTCGACAATTCGAATGGCCCGACGACGCTCGTCGCGTGAAGCTGCGCGGCTTGGGCCAGCGAAGGCGCATGACCGATGTAACGCCAGCCGTCGACGACATGAAATGCGCGCGCCGGCGATGCGTCCTCGCGCTCCTCGAACACGATGGGCCCCTGGAACGGCCACGGCGCATCCGCAGGATCGCTCTTCGTGACACGCGGCACGCGATTGTGGCCGGGACGCAAGGTCGCGATCCATTGCGCTTCCGCGAGCATTGCGCCCAATTCGCCGCCCGTCGCACGCCATTCGACCCGCCGCACCTGCTGTGCAAGCCGGACATCCTTCGACGAGCGCTTCTCGCCGGTCAGATGCGAGCGCAGGCGCTGACGCACACGCACGCTCCGTCCGACATACAGCGGCAGATCCTCCTCGCCATAAAACGCGTACACGCCGCATCCTGCCGGCGCGGTGTCGAGCAAATCTTCGGTGATGTCGCCGGCCAAACGGTAGCGTCGCGTCGTGCGCTCGATTTGCGCGCGCAACACTTCCAGCGGCACGAGACCGTGCAGACGCTGCCAGAATTGCCAGATCAGATCGGCATCGGCGAGCGCGCGGTGACGATCGGACGGCACGAGCGCGTGACGCTCCACCAGCGCGTCGAGGCCATGACGTTTTTCTGCCGGGAACAGCGCGCGCGACAGGCGCACGGTACACAACACGTCCGGATCGAAAGCAAGGCCGACCCGGCGAAACTCGCCGCGCAGGAAACCCCGATCGAAACTCGCGTTGTGCGCCACGAAGAGCTTACCGTTGAGGCGTTCGAACAGTGCCGGGGCGATCTGATCGAAGGTCGGCGCGCCCTGCACCATCGCGTTGGTGATGCCGGTGAGTTGCTGGATGAACGATGGAATCGGCTGCTGCGGATCGACGAGGCTGCTCCAGCGCGATACGCCGGCGGGCCCTATTTCGACCACGCCGACTTCGGTAATGCGATGCTCACTGGTGGAACCGCCGGTGGTTTCAAGGTCGACGAAGGCAATCGGGCCATTCAGGGCCGGTTCCAGCAAAAACTGTTCAGACATGGAAAGAGAGACTTTGGACGCGTGGCTTTGCGGGAAGTATGCACCAGTTGGCCGCTACGCACCCGCATCCTGTGTCGGCGCGGCGCGCGTCGAGCCGTCCGGCCTGTTAATCCGGACCAGATAGTTGATGCCTGTTTATCTCGCGCGACCAAAAAACCAAATGATAAAAAAGCCCTCGCATCGAGCGAGGGCTTTGGCTTGCACAAGCTGGTCGCACGACCACGCCGCGCCAGAGTGCGGCGCCGTCTGTTACAGCGGCTGAATATTCGCTGCCTGCTTGCCCTTCGGGCCCGCCTTGACCTCGAACGACACGCGCTGGTTTTCCTTCAGCGACTTGAAGCCGTCGGCACGAATCTCCGAAAAGTGTGCGAACAGGTCGTCGCCACCCGAATCCGATGTGATGAAGCCAAAGCCCTTAGCATCGTTGAACCATTTGACGATACCGGTTTCCATGTTCCAGTTTTCCTCGATGATTTATTAAAATCGGGCATTGCCCTCACACTGAAATCCGCCGCCATCAAGTGGCTGAAATTCAGAATTGCCGTTATACGGGGAACGAAGAATAACCGTCAAGCAAATTTTCGGTATGCACTTATCGCGCATCAAGATAATGCCGGGCGGCCAGAATAAAAATCTTTAAAGCATATTCAGGATGCGCTGAATAAAGATCAAGTCAATATTACCTCTATTAGCGCGATCATGCTGAGTAAAGGGAAAAATTACGACTCGCGGCATGTCATATGTAACAAACTTTGTTTTTGGTAAGTGTTTGTCCGGGTTGTTGCACCGCACGCGTCCCCGCATGATTGAAATCATGCCGTCGTAGTAATGCGTTTTGGGAGATTGCCATGCTGTTCAACGAAATTCGCCGCCTCGTCACCTGGCTGACTCAGTCACACGCAAAACCCGCTTCTGCACAGTCGGATCCAGCCGTCAGCGCGCCATCGCTGTTTGAATTCGATCCCATGTGGCACGGAGATCACTGGCAAAACCTGCTGTCGTCCCCCATGGACGCGCGCCACTACGTCATGGAAGATTGGAGCGTCTCCAATTCCACCGATTGGAACGAAGTGGACGCGGCTGCGGCGGCACACTGATCGACCGCGGCGGTTCGTGACGGGAAAGACGAAAAAAAAGCGCGACTGGGAAGTCGCGCCGACAAAGGTTTGGAGATCTTTTTCGTCAACGAAAAAGTCTGCTTCGGAAAGCAGAAGTTTCAGTATAGCGGCCCATCTCATTTCGATTATTCACATAAATAACAATCATCTATTTCACTAACAACAACAATCAATTTTTACGATTTGTTGCGTTGTTTTTTTGCGTCGATTACTGTAGCTAACGAGCAACGCAAACTGATTCACTCGTCGCCTCTCACTCCCTCGATACCGCCGGAAGCCTTTATCTATAAGGCTTCGATGGCATTCGCACATCGTTTCTAATCGCGTAATACTTTATTGCCGAAATCGGAACGTCCAATTGCCGGGACCTCTCTCTACACTCTGCGTAACAGGAAACCGGCGCGAATTTTATTCAGCGCTTTTCACACGGATTTAGCCTCTCGCAGCACCCGCGTGAAGGTCTCCCTAAGCCAGGGTTAAAAACCCACTCTCGCTCTCGGAGTAGAAGATGAAAAAGACTCTTATGGTCGCGGCCCTTACGGGCGTTTTTGCAACGGCAGCACACGCCCAGAGCAGCGTCACGCTGTACGGCTTGATCGACGCCGGCATTACCTACACTAACAATCAGCATGGCCACAGCAACTGGCAAGAAACTTCCGGTTCGGTTAACGGCAGCCGCTGGGGTTTGCGCGGCTCGGAAGATCTGGGCGGCGGTCTGAAGGCGATTTTCACGTTGGAAAACGGCTTCGGCATCAATGACGGCACGCTGAAGCAAGGCGGCCGCGAATTCGGCCGCCAGGCGTTCGTCGGCCTGTCGAGCACCCAGTTCGGCGCCGTGACCCTCGGTCGTCAATATGACAGCATGGTCGACTACGTCGGCCCGCTGGCACTGACCGGCACGCAATACGGTGGCACCCAGTTCGCTCACCCGTTCGACAACGACAACCTGAACAACTCGTTCCGCGTCAACAACTCGGTCAAGTACCAAAGCGTGAACTACGGCGGCTTCAAGTTCGGCGCGTTGTACGGCTTCTCGAATCAGGCTGACGGTTTCGCAAACAACCGCGCTTATAGCGCGGGTGCGTCGTACAACTGGGGCGGCCTGAACCTCGCAGCGGCTTACCTGCAACTGAACAGCAACGGCGCGACCGGCGCGGCTGCTGCGTTCAACTCGGGCGGCGCGGTATCGAGCGACAACACGTTCTTTGCTGCCCGTCAGCAAACGTGGGGCGCAGGCGCGAACTACGCGTTCGGCCCGGCAACCGTCGGCCTCGTGTACTCGCAAACCAACCTGTCGGGCCTGGCTGGCATCGGCGCAGGTGCGTCGGGTCAAACGGGCGGTATCGGCTTCGGCGGCAGCAGCGCTCACTTCCAGAACTTCGAAGGCAACCTTCGCTACGCTCTGACGCCGGCGGTCAGCATCGCTGGTTCGTACACCTACACCAAGGCGAGTCTGGCAGGCACGAGCCCGCACTGGAACCAGTTCAACCTGCAAACGGCGTACGCACTGTCCAAGCGTACCGACGTGTACCTGCAAGGCGAATACCAGCAGGCCAACGAAGGCGCCATCGTCGACGCCGACATCAACGGTCTGTCCGCCTCGGGCAACAACAAGCAGGTCGCTGTTACCGCAGGTCTGCGTCACCGCTTCTAATACGGCAAGTACCACCCCCCGTATCGAAGGCGCCGTTCGCGGCGCCTTTTTTTATGCGCCGCAATATCACATCGCTCTGCCTGCGGCCAGCAACCGCTAGCTGTCACCGCCGGGCGGCGGATACTTGACGTCGAGTATGTCGATCGCCTGCGGCCCTGCCGGGGTGTGCAAGGTGACCGTGTCGCCGATCTTCGCCTTCAACAGCGCGCGTGCCACCGGCGAGATCCAGCTCACGTGCCCGATATCCAGATCGACCTCGTCGACGCCGACAATCGTCACCGTCTGCACCTCGCCGTCTTCCGACGCGTATTCCACGGTCGCACCGAAGAACACCTGATCGACGTTCTCCTGCTTACTGCTGTCCACGACCTCCGCAATGTCGAGACGCTTGGTCAGGAAATAGATTCGCCGGTCGATTTCGCGCAAGCGACGCTTCCCGTAGATGTAATCGCCATTTTCCGAACGATCGCCGTTCGAGGCCGCCCACGACACCAGCTTGACCACTTCAGGCCGGTCGACGTCGATCAGATGCAGGAGTTCATCGCGCATGCGCCGGTAGCCGGCGGGCGTGATGTAGTTTTTGGTACCCGCCGGGATTTCCGGCTGGGCGACGTCGAGGTCGTCGTCGTTCTCTTCACTCGACTCTTTGACAAAGGCCTTGTTCATGATCTTCCGTTGACTGCAGCAAGCGACTGCCTATCAAGGGTACACGATTGGGGCAATGAGACAAATCGCACTTACACGCTTCCCTTTTTCAAAACCTTTGCTATAATCTCGTTTCTGCGTGCGGCTGTAGCTCAGATGGATAGAGTACTTGGCTACGAACCAAGGGGTCGTGGGTTCGAATCCTGCCAGCCGCACCACTTATGAAGGGCCTTCCGATCGGAAGGCCCTTTGTTTTTGTGCCGCAGTTTTGCCGCCAGTCTTCGGTCGAGCGAAAAAACCGCACCGCCGCCGGACGCTCCCGGCGACGCACCGCTCCCGCTCTTATCTTGGCGCCGACTGGATATCGCCAATCTCCCCGTCCGGGTCCGACTCTTCCGCGAACGAACCCCGCTCCATTTCCTCGCCGATCGTCCGCGCTGTGTCGCCGGTCACGGCTTGTGCCTCGTGCAGCACGTCGTCCACGGTGTCGCCGAAACGGCTTTGTACGAACGCTCGTAGCAGCGCGACGCGCAACGAGTCGCCACGCCCTTCCGCGGTTCGATGCGAGCCCTCGAATTCCGCGACGCAGTAAGCCGCACCCTGATGGGTTCGCTCCCGCACTTCCAGCCGTTGTGCGCGCTCCAGCACCGTTGCCGCGGCCTCCCATGACGTAGAGGGCGTGAAACGCCCATCCCACGGACGGCCGCGATCATTGCCGCGAACCGAGACAGTTTCGCCGCTATCGGTAAAGTGGATTTCGCGCACGAAGTCGTGCAGGCTGCGGGCGACCCAATAGTCGAGCGCAAGGCCGGTGAGATCAGCTACGTTCATAAGCGTCCTCCCTGAAAAACAGGTGGGACCCGCCTGCCGCAAGGGCGTTCAGATTCCGGCAACGCCGCTTGACGATGGCTCCTGAAGCCGCAAAACGAGCTCAGCCGTCCTCAAGCCAACGCCGGATCAGTAATCCGCCCGCTCGCGGTCGATACGCATCCCACCATCATGACGATGATGGCCCTCTTCGCTCGGCCGCTCCCGCGCAATGCGCATGACGTCAGGGTTCGTGCGCACCCGGCGCATGACATTGGCCAGATGGACACGATCGCTCACCTGAATCACGAAGCGCAGCACGGTGGATTCCTGCGACAGGTCTTCGTCCATCGCGATGTGGACGATGTTCGCATCCGCCGAAGTAATATCCGCCGCGACGCGGGCGAACACACCCTTGGTGTTCTTCACCAGCACCTTCACGGCGACGTCGAACAGACGCCCCGGTTGCGGCGCCCACGCCACATCGATCCAGCGACCCGGATCGCGCTTATGGATTCGCTGCGCGACGCGGCAATCGGTGGTGTGAATCGCCATGCCGAGGCCGATACCGATATAGCCCATGATGTCGTCGCCCGGAATCGGACGGCAGCACGCGGACAATTGCACCGACATGCCCTCGGTGCCCGTGATAACGACCGGCGGCGCATGCGGCAAATCGGAATTGGAGCGCGAGCCGTCATCGTCGGCGTCGCGGCCGCTCATCAGCACTTCGATGCGCTTGGCCATGACGGCCGCGACACGCCGGCCCAAGCCGATGTCCGCGAAAATTTCCTGACGGTTCTTGTTGCCCGTCCACTGCACCAGTTTTTCCCACGCTTCCGGCGTGACATCCGACAGCGCCAGTCCGTAACCCTTGAGCGCCTGGTCGACCAGCCGCTCGCCGAGCTGCACGGACTCGTTCAGCCGCATGGTCTTCAGATAATGGCGAATCGCCGAACGGGCCTTGCCGCTGCGCACGAAACCGAGCCACGCCGGATTCGGCTTCGAATACGGCGCCGTGATGACTTCGACGATATCGCCGCTCTTCAACTCGGTACGCAGGGGCAAAAGCTCGTTGTTGATCTTCACCGCGACGCACTGGTTGCCCAGGTCGCTGTGGATCGAATACGCGAAGTCGAGCGCCGTGGCGCCGCGCGGCAGCGCCATGATCTTCGACTTCGGCGTGAACACGTAGACCGCATCCGGAAACAGATCGATCTTGACGTGCTCGAGGAATTCGCTCGAATCGCCCGCTTCGCTCTGAATGTCGAGCAGCGACTTGAGCCACTGATGCGCGCGCTTTTGCACATCGTTCAGGTCCGCGCTGCCGTTCTTGTACAACCAGTGCGCAGCCACGCCTGCTTCGGCGATCTCGTGCATCTTGCGCGTACGCACCTGAAACTCGATTGGCGCGCCGAACGGGCCGACCAGCGTGGTGTGCAACGACTGATAGCCGTTCACCTTCGGGATCGCGATGTAGTCCTTGAACTTGCCCGGCACCGGTTTGTAGAGCGCATGCAGCGCGCCGATGCAGGTGTAGCACTCCAGCGCGCTTTCCACCACCACGCGGAAACCATAAACGTCGAGCACCTGCGAGAACGACAACTGCTTGTCGCGCATCTTCTTGTAAATGCTGAAGATGGTTTTCTCGCGGCCAGTGACTTCGGCGTCGAGCTTCGCCTCGGTAATGGCGCGCTGCACCGACTCCAGAATCTTCCCCACCACTTCGCGCCGATTGCCACGCGCGGCCTTGACGGCCTTTTCGAGCACGGCGTAGCGATGCGGATTGAAGTTCGCGAAGCTCAGATCCTGCAATTCGCGATAGGTGTTATTCAGGCCAAGCCGATGCGCGATCGGTGCGTAGATATCCAGCGTTTCGCGCGCGACACGACGGCGTTTGGCGGGCGGCACCGCACCGAGCGTGCGCATGTTGTGCAGCCGGTCGGCAAGCTTCACCAGAATCACGCGGACGTCGCGCGCCATCGCGAGCAGCATCTTGCGGAAGTTCTCCGCTTGCGCCTCTTCGCGATTGCGAAACTCCATCTTGTCCAGCTTCGACAAGCCGTCGACCAGTTCCGCGACCTTCGTACCGAACGGCTCGGCAAGCTCGGCCTTGGTCACGCCCTGGTCTTCCATCACGTCATGCAGCAGCGCCGCCATGATCGACTGGGCGTCGAGATTCCAGCCGGCGCAGATTTCCGCGACGGCGACAGGATGCGTGATGTAAGGCTCGCCACTCTGGCGGTACTGGCCGAGGTGGGCTTCGTCGCTGAAATGAAAGGCCGCCTTGATGTCCTTGATCTCTTCCGGCTGCAGATAGGCGGATAAGGCGGACGTCAGCTTGGCAATCGAAACGACGTCATGCCGGCGCGGTTGCTCCGGCGTGGCGGTCGGCCCGAACAGATGGCGAAACGACTGTTCGAGGACCGCGTCGATGTACTTGCGTGCGGACGAGGGTGAGTCGGCGTCGTGTTCCACTTCCGTGGCGGTGGGCGGGGTAGTACTCATGGTCGCCTCCGTAGCGGTTAGGGTTGGACGCCGGTCTGCTCGTTGATTCAACTACATGCTGCAAATGCGTGTGGCCAATGCCGGCAATCGAAAACAGAACCGTGCGCCTTAAACCGGCACCTTCTTCAGCATTTCGACGCCAACCATGCCGGCTGCGATTTCGCGCAGTGCGACGACCGTGGGCTTATCACGGCTTTCGATCTTCGGCGTGTGACCTTGCGCGAGCTGACGCGCGCGATAGGTCGCGGCAAGCGCGAGTTCGAAACGGTTCGGGATCTGTTTGAGGCAGTCTTCGACGGTAATGCGGGCCATGTTGGGTTCCTTCTCAGTATGTTGCTTATTCTACCTTATGTGCTCGACACACCGCCGCGCTCACGCATGCGGCAGGTGAATGCCGAGCTGCACGAAAAGCTGCGTGTGGCGCGCGTATTGCGACGCGAAGCGCGAGCGCGTGGCGGCCACGAGGCACTGCAGTTCGCTCAGAGCGCGCTCGAACTTCTCGTTGATCACCACGTACTCCGCTTCGGCCGCGTGCGCCATCTCGCTACCGGCTGCGAGCAGCCGGCGCGTGATCACGTTCGGCTCGTCCTGGCCGCGTTTCTTCAGACGCTCTTCGAGCGCTTCGAGCGACGGCGGCAGGATGAAAATTTCCACTGCGTTGTGAAACTGCTTCTTCACCTGCTGCGCGCCTTGCCAGTCGATTTCGAGCAGCACGTCATGGCCGCTTTTCATCTGTTCCTCGATCCACACGCGCGAAGTGCCGTAGTAGTTGCCGTGCACTTCCGCGCTTTCGAGAAACTCACCGGTGTCGTGACGCTTCATGAAGTCGTCGACGGTGGTGAAGTGGTAATGCTCGCCGTCCTGCTCTTTCGGACGCGGCGGGCGCGTGGTGTACGAAATCGACAGACGGATCGCGTCGTCGCCGGCGAGCAGCGCGTTCACGAGCGTCGACTTGCCCGCGCCCGAAGGCGCGACAACCATGAACAGATTGCCGGGGTAGGAGCCGGCGTACGGATTGCGCGGCGCGCCGGAGTCGCGTGTGTGGTCGGTCATGTTGGTGGTGCTCCCGCTTTATTCCAGATTCTGTACTTGCTCGCGCATCTGTTCGATGAGCAGCTTCAGGGTCATCGACGAATCCGCCAGTTCCTTCGCGGCCGCCTTCGAACCGAGCGTATTCGCTTCGCGATTGAGTTCCTGCATCATGAAGTCGAGGCGCTTGCCGACCTTGCCGCCCTTCTGGATCACGTGACGCGTTTCGTTCAGGTGCGCGGTGAGGCGCGACAGTTCTTCCGCGATGTCGATGCGAATGCCATACATCGTCACTTCCTGGCGAATCCGCTCGTTGATCTCTTCGCGCGACACGCTGGTCGCCGCCGTATCCGGCGCGGCGATGCCCAGCGCTTCCTGCAGTCGCTCGACAATCTTCTGCTGATGCTTCGTGATCAGTTCCGGCACGAGCGGCGTGATCTTCGTGACGATCGCTTCCATTTCGGTGACGTTGGCGATCAGCATGGTCGCCAGTTGCGCGCCTTCGCGGGCCCGCACGTCGATCAGATCGGTGATGGCCTGTTTGCCGCAGGCGAGCACCGCCTCGCGCAACACTTCCGGTGCCACGCCGGTCTCGGCCAGCACGCCCGGCCAGCGCAGAATTTCGCCGGTGCGCAAACGGCCCGCTTCCGGAAACGTCGACAATACCGTGCGTTCGAGCATGGCCAGTTGCGTCAGGGCGTCGCGATTGATCGAACCGGCGTTGGCCGACTGCTCGCTGCGTTGCAGGTTGATACGGATATCCACCTTGCCGCGCGACAACTTGTTCATCAGCATTTCACGCAGCGTGGGTTCGCACACGCGCACGTCTTCCGGCATGCGGAAGTTCAGATCGAGAAACCGCGAGTTCACCGTGCGCAGTTCGACCGAGACGCTCACGCCGCCGGTGCCCGACGCCGCCACGAGTTCGCGCGTGGCGCTCGCATAGCCAGTCATGCTGTAGATCATCGTATTTCTCGCGATTGCGGCCATGCGTTTGACGATGGCCAGAGAGTCGAATCGCCCGGCGTGTACGAGACGCGGGGCGGGGAATCTGCATTATCCCATTTTTGCCGATGGGACCCCGTGGAGAGCCCCGGCGCATGCGGGCAACCGGCCTGCGGCCGTCGCTTGCCGATCGGCGGTAAAATCGCGGTTTCCCTCCTGCCTTTCTTCCTGACCCATCCCGACATGACCAACAACACCCATCGCCCGAGCGGCCGCCAGGCCAACCAGTTGCGCGACGTGCGCATTACGCGCCACTACACGAAGCATGCGGAGGGCTCGGTGCTGGTCGAATTCGGCGACACCAAAGTGATCTGCACCGCGAGCATCGCCGAGAGCGTGCCGTCGTTCCTGCGCGACCGCGGCCAGGGCTGGCTGACCGCCGAATACGGCATGCTGCCGCGCGCCACCCACACGCGCAGCGACCGCGAAGCCGCACGCGGCAAACAGACCGGCCGCACCCAGGAAATCCAGCGTTTGATCGGCCGCGCGCTGCGCTCGGTGTTCGATCTGGAGAAGCTCGGCGCGCGTACGCTGCATATCGACTGCGACGTGATTCAGGCCGACGGCGGCACGCGCACGGCGAGCATCACCGGTGCCTTCGTGGCCGCGCATGACGCGGTGGCCAAGCTGCTGGCCACGGGCCGCATCGAAAGCTCGCCGATCAGCAACTACGTCGCGGCTATTTCGGTGGGCGTCTACAACGGCCTGCCGGTGCTGGACCTCGATTACGACGAAGACTCGCAGTGCGACACCGACATGAACGTGGTGATGACGGGCGCGGGCGGTTTCGTCGAAATTCAGGGCACCGCCGAGGGTGAGCCCTTCTCGCGCGACGAAATGAATGCGCTGCTGGATCTGGCAAGCGACGGCATCAACACGCTGATCGCCAAGCAGAAAGAAGCGCTGGAGCAAAAGAGTGAATGAAGTCAGTCAGAACGACGGCGGGTTGGTTTCCGGCTCGCCGCTGAAGAAAGTCGTGCTGGCGTCGAACAACGCGGGCAAGCTGCGGGAGTTTGCGGCGCTGCTCGGCGCGGCGGGCATCGAACTGATTGCCCAGGGCGAGCTGAACGTGCCCGAAGCGGAAGAGCCGCATCCGACTTTCGTCGAAAACGCGCTGACCAAGGCGCGCCATGCCGCGAAGCTCACCGGCCTGCCCGCGCTCGCGGACGATTCGGGCCTGTGCGTACGCGCGCTGCGCGGCGCGCCGGGCGTGTATTCGGCGCGTTACGCGCAGCTGGCGGGCGGCGAGAAAAGCGACGCGGCGAACAACGCGCGGCTGGTGGACGCCCTGCAGGGTGAAGCCGATCGCCGCGCCTATTACTACTGCGTGCTGGCTTTGGTACGTCACGCGGACGATCCCGAGCCGCTGATCGCCGAAGGTCGCTGGCATGGCGAGATGCTCGACGCGCCGCGCGGCGAGAACGGCTTCGGCTACGACCCGTACTTCTTTTTGCCGACGCTGAACGCGAGCGCCGCGCAACTCGAACCAGCGGTGAAAAACGCCAGCAGCCACCGCGCGATTGCGTTGCGGCAACTGCTCGCGCGTTTGACGGAGGAAGCGTGATTCCGATCAAGCCGGCGCCCGCCGATATCGGCAACGGCGTCATCAAGGCCTTCACGTCGCCGGGTAGCATTCGTCTGACTTCGCTGCCGCCGCTGGCCTTGTATGTGCATTTCCCGTGGTGCGTGCGCAAGTGCCCTTACTGCGATTTCAACTCGCACGAATGGAAGGGCGACACGTTTCCGGAGAAAGAGTACCTCGACGCCCTGCGCGCCGATCTGGAGCTGGCGCTGCCGTTGATCTGGGGACGCCAGGTGCATACGGTGTTCATCGGCGGGGGCACGCCTAGCCTGCTTTCCGCTGCGGGACTCGACCGCATGCTGTCCGACATCCGCGCCTTGCTGCCGCTCGATGCCGACGCGGAGATCACGCTCGAGGCCAACCCCGGCACGTTCGAAGCCGACAAGTTCGCGCAGTTTCGCGCGAGCGGGGTGAACCGGCTGTCGGTGGGCATCCAGAGTTTCAATGAAGCGCATCTGAAGGCGCTCGGCCGGATTCACGACTCGACGCAGGCGCGTCACGCAGTGGAAGTGGCCGCGACCACGTTCGACAACTTCAACCTCGATCTGATGTTCGCGCTGCCGCGCCAGACGCTCGCCGAATGCCAGGCGGACATCGAGACCGCATTGTCGTTCGCGCCGCCGCATTTGTCGCTGTATCACCTGACGCTCGAACCGAACACGCTGTTTGCGAAATTCCCGCCCGCGCTACCCGACGACGACGCCTCCGCCGACATGCAGGACTGGATTCACGAACGCACGACGGCGGCCGGTTATGGACGCTACGAGGTGTCGGCGTATGCGCAGCCGCATCGGCAGAGCAAGCACAATCTGAACTACTGGCGCTTTGGCGACTACCTCGGCATCGGGGCAGGCGCGCATACGAAGCTGTCGTTTCCAAATCGCGTATTGCGCCAGGTGCGTTACAAGCATCCCACCACGTTTATCGAGCAGGCATTGGCCGGCACGGCGGTGCAGGAAGAGCATGAAGTCGGACCGCGCGATCTGCCGTTCGAATTCATGCTGAATGCGCTGCGGCTCGTGGAAGGTTTCCCGGTGCATCGTTTTATCGAGCGAACCGGGCTGTCCATGACGTCGATCGAGCCGGCCTTGCAGGAGGCCGAACGTCGCAAGCTGATCACGCGCGACCACGAAAAAATTGCGCCGACGCCACTCGGTCAGGCGTTTCTGAACGATCTGCAGGAGCTGTTTCTGAAAGATCCGCAGTGATCGCGGCTTCACCGGGCGCCGCAGCATGGATTTTTCAGGTTACAATTTAGGGCTTGGAGGTGTGGCCGAGTGGTTTAAGGCACCGGTCTTGAAAACCGGCGAAGGAGCAATCTTTCCGTGAGTTCGAATCTCACCGCCTCCGCCAAGACAAAACGGTTTGCCTCATCGGAATCGCTCCGATTCCTGAACCGGGCAATTTGCGGACAACGCGACCTGGCATCTGCGGCACACATATTCCTTTTGAACCTCAGCGGTTGGACCGAGTTCCAACCGCTGAACAGTTCGCCACGCCGTTACCCGAAACCCACACGAATCAAAACAGCGCCTATTGCTGCTGCATCTGTTGATGCACCTGCTGTAATTGCTGTTCCAACTGATTCAGCTGATTGGTCAGGTTATCGCGCCGACTAGTTAGCATGTGATGCAGATGCGCCAACTCCAGCCCTGACCGATTCGCGTTCCCGGGCCCCGGAAACTGATTGATCTGGTGTTCCACGTCTTGCCGCTGTTGCAGCAACTGTTGTCGCTGATTTTGCAATTCCATCTGACGCGCCTGCAAATGCAGCGGAATGTCGCCCTGCTGCGCCCAGCCCATCGCCGGGCGTTGCGACTCTCCGCCCCCACCCTTGAGACCGACGTCGTTGTGCACTTGCCAGTTGCCGTGCTCGTCCGGTTTGACGGGATATTGCGGTTTCGCCGGGTCGTCGGGACGATACGCTCGCCAGGTGCCGTTGTCCTTGTCGTATCTGACCGCATAGGTTTGATCGCCCGCCTTGATAAAAGCCTGGTCCTTGTCGTCACGGAATAAGCCGCGAGTATCGGGATCCATACGCACCTGCCCACTCGGGTTGTGCGCGTAGCCATCGGGCACGGTCCATGGCGCACTGGTCGTGGGCGACGCGTTCGCACCGGCCTCCCGAGCTTGCGGCGCACCGCCGCCTTGTGCGTCGGCACTCCCCGCTTTATCCATGTATGACGCGTCGACCCGCGGTTTGGCCGACGGCGACGGAGCAGGCGCAACAGCCGGATTATTACGTCCTTTGGGCACCTCCTTTGCCGCTCCTGCATGGGCGCCCGTCTGCTTCGTCGATGCCGCTTTGGACGGCAAGCTCTCCGGCAACTCGCGCACCCGGCCTGCTGCTCGGGTCGCCCCGAGCGCGTCCGGCTGAGCATCGGGAGACGGAAGCTCGGGGCTGCCGTCCGACGTTTTTTGCCCAACGATGCCGCGGGTCATCGTCAATGCGTTGCCGACCACCGGCAGTCTTTCGAGGACCCCGTCGGCCTTCTCACCGGCCTTTTCACCATCGCCCGATCGATTGCCTGTTTGCATATCCGTGATCTTGCCGATGGTTTGTCCGGGATGCGTGAATCCGTCTTCGAAGCCGCGTCTGAACACGGTCAGCTGCGTGTCGTCCTCACTATTGTCATGCAGCCGACGTGGCACTACTTGAGCACCGACAAGTTGAGGCTTGCCGTCGTCGTCCAGTCTGAACGTGGTCTTAATGTTGGCACGCGAACCGTCCGCCTGATTCGCTCCATAAGCTTCGGTCAGAACGGGCTTGTCACGCTCATCGCGCTTCCACACGCTTTCGACGCCGTTCGATTGCTGCACATACGTGCTGCCGGCCGCTTGATTTGCAGGCGGTGTCAACGTGGCATTCGGCACGGTGTCCGCATCGGCCGAGCTGTTGTTCCTGGCATCATCGGCATCGGAAGTATCGAAAACCGCCGGCGATACCCGAGGCGTCCCACCTTGCCCACTATCGCGCGCCAGTAAGTCACGACTCGAGTCGTTCAGTTGTCCGTTGATTTGCTGGACTTTCATTTCGCCATCCGTATTGGTGTGAAACGTAGAAATCGGCTTCGCCGAACACGACTTCTTTGAAGACGTGCGAGTCCATTGCAACAGGTGAACACGATGACAAGGTCGTATTTATATCCATGCAAATTGAAACAGGTGTTTGTCTCAACAAGCAAATAGTTAGGAGAAGTCCTCCCTCAACTTTCGTGCGGCATGGTCGATATCAAGGCTATGCGTGGACAAACTCAAACGCCCGGGAGGCGCTCATGAAAGTCCGTTCTTTGGCCCTTGCCTTGATCTCTGCTGTCGCGTGCCTGAGTGTCTCGTCCGCGTTTGCGGGCACCGCACCAACGCTCTCCGACGACAGCACCGCCGTATTCGGCTCAGCCAGACTATCGAATCTTCAGGTTATCGGCGGCAGCGCGACACTCGGTGCGCCGTCCGCGTCAGTCGGCGCAGATGCCTTGCGCGGCGCAAGCGGCAACATCGGCGTCAATCTCGCAGCGGGCGCATTGAACGCACAGGCGAATCAGATCGCCTTGATCACGACGCCGCAAGCGGAGATTGTCAGCCAACAGAATGTGCACGCCGTCGCGCAGTTGAACGGCAGCGCAACGGCGGGACTCGGTGCAGGCGTCATGGCGGGGGCAAGCGGCAACATCGGCGTGAATATCGCCGGTGGAATAGCAAACGCGCAGTTCAACGGCTTAGTGGTGCATTGAGCCGATCCGCTCAAAGCATCGCCGTCGCCTCGACTTCGATCTTGAATCCGTAATGCAGACGAGGAACCGGCACGACCGCGCGCGCCGGCCGTGCCTCGCCGGCCCACCGTGCGTAGATCTGATTGAAGCTCGCCCAATGCTCGACGTCGACGATGTAGACGCGCATCTGCGCCAGTTGCGCGATGCTGCTGCCCGCGCCTTCGAGCGCTGCCTGCACGTTGGCGAGGACCTGTTCGGCCTGCACCTCGAAGCTCGCGTCCGCCAGCTTCTCGCCCTGCGCGTTGATCGGCAACTGCCCCGACACGAACACCAAGCCGTTCGCAATGGCGACGTGACTGTAGTGTCCACCCGGTTTCGCGAGCGTGGAAGGATTTTCCATGCGCGGCACACTCGTGCCGTTCTGGCCAGAAGCCATCAAAACCACTCCCCAAGTATCGGCATCACACGCTAAGCATCTCCAGCTTTTCGCGTGCGTCGGCGCAACGACGATTCAGGTCGCGATGCATCAGCTGGCTGTCGAGCAGCGCGGATACATCGGACAAGCCGAAATCAAAGCGCAGGACGTATTCGATGTCCGTGTAATCGTGATAGGCGCCGCTGTCAGCCAGCTTCTGCGCTTCGGCGAAAGCGGCATGTTGCCGTTCGCCATTCATCAAGTCTCTAATCGCCATGATTGCCGCTCCGAGGAACAGTGACTCCATCATAGCAACGCCGCCCGCGACGCACGGTCGCGCGCGCGCAACACCTGGTGTTTTCCTTCCGTGCTTACGCGCGCCTCACCTGCCCTACACCGCGGCGACGGGCACCTTGGTGCCGTGCCATCGCACGACCAGAATCCGCCCGACGTAGCACAACACACCCGCCACGCCGACTACGATCCCCATGCCCTTGGGCGAGCCGTCCTGCCACACGCCCACCGCGAGACTCGACAACGCACCGAGCGCCAACTGCACGGCGCCGAACACCGCCGCCGCCGCGCCGGCATTCACGGGATAGCGATGCATCAGATCGGTCGTGCAATTTGCCGACAGCAGACCCACCACGCCGACCACGAAGAACAGGCCGAAGACGATCGACCACAAGCCGCCCCAACCGGTTAGCGAGACGAGACAGACGAACAGCGAAGCGATGCAGCTCACAGTCGCCGCGAAGGAAATGATCGGCAGCGAGCCAAGCCGTCCGACGAGCCGCGTATTCATGAAGTTGCCGAACATGATGCCGACGATATTCAGCGCGAACAGAAAGCCGTAATGCTGAGCCGATACATGGAAGTACTCGATGTACACGAACGGCGTCGCCGTGATGTACGCGAACATCGACGCGAACGCCATACCGCCGCACAGCATATGCCCCCACGCCACCGGATCGCGCAGCAACTTGCCATACGCGCCGAACGATTTCAGCAGCGCCGAATGCGCGCGCTTCTCGCGCGGCCATGTTTCCGGCACCTTGAGGAACGCGGTCACCGCGCACACCGTGCCGAACAGCGTCAGCACGACGAATACGACTCGCCAGCCGCCGAGCAACAGCAACTGTCCGCCGATCAGCGGCGCAAGCAACGGCCCGATCGAGGTGACGATGGCGAGCATCGACAACACGCGGGCTGCGTCGGTCGGACCGTGCGCGTCGCGGGCGATGGCGCGCGCCAGCACCGAAGCCGCGCCCGCACCGAGCGCCTGCACGAAGCGGAACGTCACCAGCGAGCCGATCGAAAACGACAGGGCGCACGCCACGCTCGCAAGCGCATACATGATGATGCCGCCCAGCAGCACCGGCCGCCGGCCATAGGTATCCGACAGCGGACCGTACAGCAGCATGCCGATCGAAAAGCCGAACATGAAACTGGTTAGCGTGGTTTGCGCGGAGCCGGTGCTGATCGCGAATGCCTGCGCGATGGTCGGCAGGCTCGGCAGATACATATCGATGGAAATCGGCCCGCATGCGGCGAGCGCACCGAGCAACAGAATCAGCCGACCATCGGGCCGGCTTCTGGTGACGTAAGACATGGGAATCCAGATGAGGCGCCGCGCCGTGATCGGCAGCGGAACGGTGAGACGGGCAACGTCAACTTGACGAGAGGAATTGTACGCGAGGGCCGGGGCATCCGCTGATGGCGGCGGCATACCCACGGCGCACGGCGTGCGCGCTGCCACAATCGGTTAAGCTGCGCCTGACCGCCTGGACGCCACCGGAACGAGCCCGTGGCGCCTCCTCCACTCTTCCGTTCAGACCACGCGATGACCGCCTTCCTGCTGATCTGGAGCCCCAAGAAATGGCCGTGGCCCGAGTTGCCCCAGCTCGCCAAACGCGTCGCGACGGGGGTCGCCGTCGCCGACGTCTGGGGCTGCGGATTCGCGCGCGGCATCCTGCCGGGCGATCGCGTGTTCCTGCATCGGGTCGCTCAGGAGCCCAAGGGCATTTTCGGCTCCGGCTACGTGACGCGCGCGCCGTACGAGGTGCCCGACGCAGCCACCAAACGCGGCTATCGCCTGTGCATCGACTTCGTGTACGACTGGCTCGTCGACGCCCACAACGAGGTGGTGATCCCACGCGAGATGTTGCGCACGCATCCTTTCTCAGTGCAGACGTGGGACGCACAAAGCTCGGGCACGGTAATCAAGCCGATCGCGGAAGGCGCGCTGGAAAAGCGCTGGGCGGCACTCACCGGCAAGCGCAAGCCGCCGCCGCTCGAGGCGCCCGCCGGCCCCACCCGCTCAAGCAAAGCAACGGCTCACGCCGCGGCGGCGCAAAAGAGCGCTGCGCAAGCGCGCGCGAACGCAAAGCCGAAGGCGGCAACGAAGCGTTCGCCGAAAAGCTGACCGGAGAACCCGCTCCCCGGGCGTGGCCATCAACCCGTTCACGCTGACTCCGGTACAATTTCCCCACCTATCCCAGCGCCGCGCGAACCGCCCACAGGCAAGCCGCGCCGCTGCGCAACCCCAATTCCAGTCATTGCCATGTCCAAAAACGAAACCCTTTTCGAACGCGCGCAACGCACCATTCCCGGCGGCGTGAACTCGCCGGTTCGCGCTTTCCGTTCGGTCGGCGGCACGCCGCGTTTCATCGAACGCGCGCAAGGCGCCTACTTCTGGGACGCGGACGGCCAGCGCTACATCGACTACATCGGCTCATGGGGCCCGATGATCCTCGGCCACGTTCACCCGGAAGTGCTCGAAGCCGTCCAGCGCGTGCTGGGCAACGGCTTCTCGTTCGGCGCGCCGACCGAGTCGGAAATCGAAATCGCCGAGGAAATCTGCAAACTGGTGCCGTCGATCGAACAGGTCCGCATGGTGTCGAGCGGCACCGAGGCGACCATGAGCGCGCTGCGTCTCGCGCGCGGTTTCACGAACCGCAGCCGCATCGTCAAGTTCGAAGGCTGCTATCACGGCCACGCCGACAGTCTGCTGGTCAAGGCCGGCTCGGGCCTGCTGACCTTCGGCAATCCGACCTCGGCGGGTGTGCCGGCCGATATCGCCAAGCACACCACCGTGCTCGAATACAACAACGTCGCCGAACTCGAAGAAGCGTTCAAGACATTCGGCAACGAGATCGCCTCGGTGATCGTCGAACCGGTGGCCGGCAACATGAACCTCGTGCGCGCCACGCCCGAATTCCTGCAAGTGCTGCGTCGCCTGTGCAGCGAATACGGCTCGGTGCTGATTTTCGACGAAGTGATGTGCGGTTTCCGTGTCGCCCTGGGCGGCGCGCAGGAGGTCTACGGCATCACGCCGGACCTGACCTGCCTCGGCAAGGTGATCGGCGGCGGCATGCCGGCAGCCGCTTTCGGCGGACGGCGCGACATCATGGCTCACCTCGCACCGCTCGGCGGCGTCTATCAGGCGGGCACGCTGTCCGGCAATCCGATCGCGGTCGCCGCAGGCCTGAAGACGCTGCAACTGATCCAGGCGCCCGGCTTTTACGACACGCTCACGGCACGCACCGCGCGCCTCGCGCAAGGTCTCGCTCAGGTTGCGCACGAAGCCAGGGTGCCGTTTGCGGCCGATTCGCTCGGCGGCATGTTCGGCCTGTACTTCACGGATTCGGTGCCGACCAGCTTCACCGAAGTCACGAAGAGCGATGTGCCGCGCTTCAACGCGTTCTTCCACAAGATGCTCGACGCCGGCGTGTACTTCGCGCCGTCGGCCTATGAAGCGGGTTTCGTGTCGATCGTCCACGACGACGCAATCATCGACGCCACGATCGACGCAGCGCGCGGCGCGTTCGCCTCGCTCGCGGCCTGATGGCCTCGCGAAGATAAGCCGCGCCCCGACCGTCACAATCAAACCTCGCGACTACCCAGCCACCGCACCCGACCGGAACCCGATGTTCTCGCAAACCGACTTCGTCCATATGGAACGCGCGCTCGCGCTGGCCAAGCGCGGCATGTACACCACCGACCCGAATCCGCGTGTGGGGTGCGTGCTGGTCAAGAACGGCGAGGTGATCGGCGAAGGCTTCACCCAGCCGGCCGGCCAGGATCACGCCGAAATCCGCGCGCTGAAAGACGCCCGCTCGCGTGGTCACGATCTGCGCGACGCGACCGCTTACGTGACGCTCGAACCGTGCAGCCACTTTGGCCGCACGCCGCCGTGCGCGAACGCGCTGATCGAAGCGCAGGTCTCGCGCGTGGTCGCGGCAATGGAAGACCCCAATCCGCAAGTGTCCGGACGTGGACTCGCCATGTTGCGCGACGCCGGCATCGAAGTACGTTGCGGCCTGCTCGCTCACGAAGCGCACGAGTTGAACATCGGCTTCGTGTCACGCATGACGCGGGGCCGCCCCTGGGTGCGCATGAAGGTCGCGGCTTCGCTGGACGGCCGCACCGGTTTGCCCTCGGGCGCCAGCCAATGGATTACCGGTGAGGCGGCACGCGCCGACGGCCACGCGTGGCGCGCCCGGGCGTCGGCGATTCTGACCGGCATCGGCACGGTCAGGGAAGACAATCCGCGCATGACCGTACGCGCCGTCGACACGCCGCGCCAGCCGCGCCGCGTGCTGATCGACAGTCAGCTCGACGTGCCGCCCGAGGCGCACATCCTCGCCGGCGCACCCACGCTGATCTTCTGCGGCAACCTCGATGAACGCCATACCGAGCGCGCCGCCGCCTTGCGCGATCGGGGTGCCGAGATCGTGCAACTGGCGAATCCGGACGGCAAGGTCGATCTGCCGGCCGTGCTGAAAGTGCTCGGCGAGCGTCACGTCAACGAGTTGCATGTCGAGGCGGGCTACAAGCTGAACGGCTCGCTGCTGCGCGAAGGCTGTGTCGACGAATTGCTCGTGTATCTCGCGCCGAGCCTGCTCGGCGTGGACTCGATGAGCATGTTCAACCTGCACGCGCCCGAGGCGCTCGAAGGCCGCGTCAAACTGAATTTTCATGCGGTCGACCGGATCGGCGAAGACGTGCGCATTCTTGCCAGGTTTGCGCCTGAGCCCGCGCCCGAAGCCACGCCCGAACCCGGCGGCGATCCAGCCTCCCCACCCGTTTCGAATTGATCAAGGATTAGCACGATGTTCACAGGAATCGTCGCGGCAGTGGGCCGCATCGAATCAGTCAAGCCGCTCGGCACCGACGGCGACGCAGGCGTGCGCCTGAACGTGGAAGCCGGCGGCCTCGAGCTCGGCGACGTGCAGCTCGGCGACAGCATCACGATCCAGGGCGCCTGCATGACCGTCGTGGCGATGACCGACCATTCGTTCGAAGTCGACGTCTCGCGCGAAAGCCTGAATTGCACGGCCGGCCTCGGCGAGACCGGCGAGGTCAATCTCGAAAAGGCGCTGCGCGCGCACGACCGGCTCGGCGGCCATATCGTCTCCGGCCACGTGGACGGCCTAGGCACCGTCACGCATTTCGCGCCGGTGGGCGAATCGCACGAACTGCGCGTGCTGGCGCCGCGTGAGATCGGCCGCTATCTGGCGTACAAAGGCTCGATTACGGTCAACGGCGTGAGCCTGACGGTCAACTCGGTCAAAGATCGGGACGATGGCTGCGAGTTCTCGATCAACCTGATTCCGCACACCGTGCAGGTGACCTCGCTGAAGAATCTGCGCGAGGGTTCGCAGGTCAATCTGGAAATCGATCTGATTGCGCGGTACGTGGAGCGGATGCTCAGTGCGTCTCAGGACGACCATAACCCGTTGAAATAACTGATATTTTACAAAATCAGCATACTCCTTCGTCTCGCAGCGCCCAGCTAGATCTACGGCTCGCCGGCTTCGGGGCGATCTTTACTTTGAATCAGGATCTGCTGTTGGAGTATCAATATTTTACGGCGAGCCCTGAGTTGCCGGGTCAACGGCGCTTTCATGGCAATCGATTCCCGGTATGCGCCCTGTGCCACAAGCCACGCAGCCAATGCCCGATCGCCGATGGGCTGTACCGTACATGCCGGATGAAAACCAGTTTCAGGTCGCTGCTGGAGCACAGCCGTATTTCAAATTGCACGGCTCATCGAACTGGCAGCACGATCAGCAAGGCGGCCCCATGCTCATCATGGGTGGCAACAAGGTCAATGCGATTTGACCGTGTGCCTGTCCTCGCCTGGTATCAACAGGAGTTCCACGCGTATCTTCGTCGCGGCGACTCGCGACTGATGGTCATTGGCTACGGGTTTCGCGATGACCACATTAACGCGGCCATTATCGACGCTGTTACCGACCACAATCTAAAGCTTTTCATAGTGTCGCCCGACGGCGCAGAGCATGCGAAAAAATCGCACCGCCCGTCAGTCCCGCAAACGCCGAGCCGAAGCCACTTGAGGTTGCGTTCAAACGTGGGGTGATCGGCGCATCCCGACGTAACCTTCTTGAAACATTCGGCCAGTTCGAAACCATCGAGCAAGCCAAATTCGAGCGATTTTTGGGGGCGTAGAACTAACAGGAAGACTCATCAATAACGCTAAGAAGTGCCTCGCGGACGCCGGGTTGCAGCTTGGCATAAATCCATTCGCAACCTACGAACCGCGAACTATCGCCGATCGCTGGTCATCGAGCGACGACTCGGAATGACCGTTCCGGTCTCAACCGTGGCCTCAGAAGGAAGGCTGCTCGACCGGCAGCAGCGGGCCGACCTCCGTCCGTCGCCGGCCATCAAAAAAAACGAGCACGTGACGTCCCTCCGACAAAGCCGCGTCGACGCTTAGGAAAATTCACAGCTTTTCGAGCGCCAGTCGATCTCCACGATTTCCGCGGACGATCTCGGGTGGCCCTCACAGCAGTGCACCCCTTAGGAGCGAAGTCGCTGTCGCAGTTCCAAAAGGATCCTCAAGTCCACTTCCCAACCGTCCTCGAAGTCCTCCACAAGAACGTTCCCTTCGTATTTCGGGTAAGCCAGCTCATCAACGCAGGACCAAAATCTCGGTTTGGATAGAAGCCACCGATCATCGCCGACCGGTCCTACCAAGATCGTTCTGACATACGCCATGCTGTACGAGATTCCAAACTCGGCCTCCATCAATTCAGCTACACGCGCAAGCGTCCAACGAACACGTTTAGGAGCGCGTCCACGCCGCGGCACAGATTCACGCACGTAAGTGTCTGCCAGCAATCTGACAAGCTCCATTTTTGCTCATCCGTCAGGCCACGCGGACGACCCATTGGTCGCTTTCGCCACGGCTTATCATCTGGATAAGCCGCCGTCAGCTTCGCCCATCGCCCCCCGCCTCCGTTCGCTGAGCTGATCGAAGTCCCGCCTCGCTCCTCTCTCCGCCATAGCTCTGTTTCTCTCTATCTCTATAATAGTTTTTCACTTACCGTATTTAAAACTCGAGGATTTGGTCAAAGTTATTTAGCTCACACGGCCTCCGAGCGAATCGGTATCGTTTCAACATCGAAAATTTCCATGTTGAACGACCGCGAAAATGCCTCTCCATCATCGAAATCAATCAGGCGAAGACCGACGGCGCTACGCTGAAACTGCCGGACAAGGACGGAATCTTACCGCCGCGCAGTTTCACCAGTTGGCGAGCGTACCGGTTGAGGCCGAATGGTTTGCCAATCTCGACAATCCCCGCACCCGTCGCGCATGCCAGACCGATATCCGTGATTTCATGGGATTCGCCGGCATCCAGTGCCCGGAAGAATTTCGCATCGTTACCCGCGCGCACGTGCTCGCGCGGCGCAACATCCTCGAAACGCGCCAGCTATCCGGTGCGACCATCCGTCGAAAGCTTGCCGCGCTGTCGTCGCTGTTTGAATACGTCTGCGAAAAGAACTCAGTGAACGTCAACCCGGTCGGGGGCGCGAAACGCCGGAAGGTCGATAGCAACGAGGGCGAGACGCCCGCGCTCGGTGACCATCAGGCCCGAGCGCTACTCAATACGCCTGCCCCGGATACCCTGAAGGGCAAGCGGGACCGCGCGATGCTCGCCGTACTTCTGTACCAGGGATTGCGTCGCGAAGAACGATGTCTGCTGAAAGTACGGGATATTCGCGACCGGCGCGGCGTGCCGCATCTGCGAGTTCACGGCAAGGGCAGCAAGCTACGCTACGTTCCACTGCATCCCGCGAGCGCCGAACGACAGCATAGTCAGTGTTGCTTTCGTACTGGACACAACGACCCTCAGTTCAAACCCGCAGATTCCACAACACGCTATCCCCTCCGTGTGCGACATCCCGACCGCTCAGTTGAATCGTGACTGCAGTAGCCTGGACCGTCCCACTCGCCGTCGTCCGGTCACTATTCATGATCAGATATCGTTGCATAGTTTGACCGTTTGAACCGCTGGTTTTTACCAATGAATACGCAAGCGTCGTGCTGGTTATCGAGCGATGTCTTGTTTTTGCATCCAGGCTTCGATTGGTGATTTGCCTACACGCGCATAGCTAATTCGTATCCATCCGTTATCCTGCTCGCCGATCACGGTAACCCGATCGCCCCGGATCAGATAGCCGTGCCTGATGCTTCCCACCGACGGCCGTTCATAGAGCCATGCACGCTCACTCTGCACTGTCCGTCCGGGCAGATTGCTCGATTCGGGCGACGTGGGGGATGGGACATCAACCGGTGGCAACGCACTAACTTTCGGCGACGCGTTTTCGTTGCCAGGCGCATCCTTAATTTGCGCATAATAGCCGGCGTTCTCTGCGTTTGGCGGATCGCACGCTTTGATATTGCTGAGTCCCAGTGCCGTGCGCAGGAAGGGGCTGATGTCTGCGCTCTTCGCGCTGCCGTATTGAGTCCATACCGCCTTGGCAGTCGGTTTTTCCAGCGTATTCATAGACTGCGCGTCAGCGCGGCCCGAATCAAGCTGACTACGCCAGATCTCGCCCTTGTTATCCCACGCGCCAGCGCAGACGGCGCCTGTATAGTCGCGCGAAACGCAACCAGTTGCGGTATCGAGTATCGGACAGAACTCACGGCTTGCCGCGACAAACTTGCCTGCCTCGTTTTCCGTCATGCCGTTGCGCGTTAGATCGAGAACCAGGTATCGGCCGCCCGGCGAGAGTGCACGGCTTCCGACAGTGGAAAAAATGACACCCCCATCACCGGTGAGTCGTTCGTCGGGGATGAGCGGTAACTGCGTGCCATCGGGACGCACGAACGTGAGACGCGTCCACCCGGGTCCAAATTTGTTGCTCAGCGCGGGAGGCACCGGCGTCGAGAAAATCAACCGCGCGTGATTGGGAAACGTCATGACCGATTGTTGGTCGGAGCACCATGCCTCTCGGGAAACTAGCAATGCAGAAATAACGAAACCGAGTCGTGCCGCTTTGCGCATGTTCAACATGTTCATCCTAACGTTGCCTTGAGACTGTTATAGCGTCCGGGAGCAACGGAGACGCCTCCCGAGCTGGCCATGCGGCGCGTTATGCCGTAGTGGTCGGCAAGTGCGCGCTCAAGTGTTGCACGGCTCTGCCCCCAGTCGTTCGGGTTGCGCGGAGCGGTGGGGTGAGTCGAATACAGATGGTCGAGGGACGAAGCAAGATCATCTGCCACGTGGCCAGGTCGGTTCACGCTTTCATCCAGGACTGTCGCGCGCCCGAGGTCGCCCTGGAAATACTCGCCGGTCGTATAAGCGTATCCGGTTGGTTTGGCGGCCACGCATTGGCGCAGTCGCTTGACAAAATCCCTAAGCTGCAGCTTCTGGTAACGCACGTCAGACAGTGCGTGCGCGAGCACCGCGATTGCGGGATTCGGCAAATAGTGGTGATACGTACTCTGGTCGCAACCGCGCCGGATTTTCCGCAGCAAGGGTTCGCCCGTCATTGGTTGGCCTGCGGTCACTTCAGGATGCGTGAAAGACATGCGCGCATCACTGCCCGTACCTTCCACTGTCCAGCCACAGCGGGCGAAAAGTTCCTGATAAGCGCTTTCGCTTTCCGCACGGAAGTCTGCGACCTGCGTGGACAACTCACCCCCTCCATCGTCTGGGCGAATGGTTTTCTGCATTGCGCCTGCCGTCGCGACCTGATCGTCGTAAGACTGCACTGTGTCCAGCTTGCCTTCGTTTGGCGCCATCGCCGCGATGATTCGCTTCTCGCTGGCCGTGATTTCTCCGCTCGCGAGCATTGCCTGGAGCCCGGGCGCACTCTCAAGCGTCAGCGTGCCCCAAAAGACTGGCCCATAGTGACCATTCCAGCTCGTGACCTGAATTTTCGTGTTCAGACAGCAACCGCACGCGCAGCTATTCGCGCTGGTAAAGTTTCCGACAATTCCGACCGGATGGAAATGAAACACCGATGCAGTGGACGGCCATCCGGTAACACCTTGCACGCCACTCCAGAAGCGTAATTCGTCGATGCGTTTCATCTCCGCCTGCCATGCTGGAAGACCCGCATGCATATGTGAATTGAGCGTCTCCCATTTGCTCATCTCTCCGCCCCACTCGCTTTCGTACCTCACGATAAGATGATCGATTCGATCTGCGAGCCACGGCTTGCCAAGCGCCAGTTGCAGTTCCCGCGCGGTGATCTTTCCGTCGTGTTGTCCCTGCCCGTCGATCGCGTCTTCAAGCTTCCGGACGGTTTCGTCCGAGCGGGCGGTGTTGAACGAATCCTCAAAACTTGTAATCTCATCCGGTGTTCCGGTATCGGCAACAAACAGTGCACGCTGGAACATGTCCGACACTGACGTGCCAAGATTCACCACGTCGAACCCCGGCCAGTCCCACGGAGTTTTCAGTTCGACGAGCGGATGCCCGTGATCACAGACCCAACCGTTAACTTGCGCGTTATTTTCATCGGCGATACTCACTGCGTACCACGTCTTGCCTTCTGCTTCAGAACAGCTCTGGCCTGATCCCGTTGCCACCACATGCGCCCAGGCTGCGGCCGGGCTACTTGCGGAATTCACACTGAGCGGGAAGTGACTCCATGCCTGACGATCAGCCGAACCTTGCAGGTCGGTCCGCGCGATCCAGAGCGGAGTCTGACCACTAAGAGGATGCCCTGCCGCATTGACCTTTTGAACCTTGCACCATTGCCCACTGTCCGGTGAATCCGCTGTCGCCTTGACCGCGACACCAGCGCCCAGCGAACTGTCCGCTGCGGTGGGCTGCACCAACTTTGCGCCCTTCGAAATCAGCAGCAATGTGCGCGATTTCACATCGAGTTGCTGTGCTCGCGTCCGGCTGCGCGAGATAAACGCATTCAGGTCGTCCCCCGTGAACACCTCCACGTGGAGCAGGGGGCGTTCGCCGAGTTTGGGAGGCAGCGTGTGGTGCGCGCGCGCCTCCACAAGCCGCTGATATTCGCCGATCCAGGCAACAGTCTCCCCCGCCGCGATTCTGTGGGGCTTGGGCAAGATATAAATCTGATCCAGCGCCGATGGCTTGCTTTCCTTGTCCATCTCGCCGACATAGACCCAACCTACGGCCGCGCTTGCATTGAGCGTTTCGCCCTGCGTGTAGGGCTGCACCGCGCCAGCCACGAAGCTGGAAATTTTGCCCCATGCGCCATGCTTTTGCCCGATCTTGATTTTCGTGTCGCGCGGCAGCCACCCGATCACGGCGGCCTGCCCTGAATGCGAGACGCGCACGCGCAAACCCGCAGTTGTGCTGTCGGGCTCGCCCGTTGCCTTCAATTGCGGGTCATGCGCTTTCGTCCCCACGACATACGTTTCCGTTGCACCGTAGTACGCAGGCAGCGTTTTTGCCGGACCATTCGGTTGCGCGCCAGCGCCGTAGCCTTCCAGCGGCAGCGTGTGCATGTAGAGGCTGAAGAACGTCAGCACATCCTGGGCGGGCGGCGTGGTGTTCTGCGGGGCAGGAGATGTCGTTGCCGGTGAGTTCTGCGGCTGGGCGTTGCCATTATTCGTGGGCTGCGAGGGGGCGGGAGGGAGCACGAGCCGATGGCGCACCAGCGTGAACCCCTTTGAGTAGCCCGCCTTGATCGCGTCCGGGTAAGCGACTTCCTGGAGCTTTTCATCCAGACGGAACGCGACGACCTCGCCATCCGCGATGCATTTCACGCCGCCATCCTGCTGGAACTTGCCTGCGGTCTGCGCGCCGAAATGAATGCCGCCATGCCAGAGACCATTGGCACCCAGCGGATAAAAACCGTCCTCGGCCACCGCGAGCGCCTGGAGATAGTCCTCGGGCGCGAAGGTGATATTCGTTGTCTTCAGAGGAAAGGGATACGCCCAACGCTCTACTTTTGACGGCTGTTCCTGTTGTTGCGCCACGCGCTATCCTTTGTTCAAGTTGCTGTTGCAGACTGTGTCGGCCGCTGTCGCCGCTACCCGGAAAAATCCACCGCGCGGCGCGGCACGCTATCGTTCCACGATGGAAACTTCTCATCGATCCTGGTCGGGCCGTTGAAGCTGTGCTGAGCCCCCTTCACGTCGATGTTGCCCGGAGCGTGAATCTCGATGTTGCCGTCCTTGATGCGGATATAAGCGCCCCCTGAGGTCAACAGGATTTCGCCCTTGGCGATGGCCTGAATCTGCTCGGTCGCTGAAACGAGCTTGACGCTCTTTTGTGAGGTGAGCTCGACGTTATCGTTGTGCGCCTGGATCTCCACCTTGCCTTTCGCTGCGAACAGTTTCATTCCGGCATTCTGGACGAAGAGGCTCAATTTCTGCGTGACGCTCGCGATCAACGATTTGCCAGTTGCGATGTGGGTGCTCTGTCCGCTCACGAGGTTGGTCTGTGCATCGCTGACGATGTGCACAGACTGCTGTGTGGACATGGCGATACCGGAAGGGCTACCGAACAGCATGACCGGTTCCTTGAACCCATTCGCGTTCCCGGTCCCACCGCCCGCCGTGTTTCCCCCCGACGATGAACCCGACACGCTGTTCTGCGTCGCGTCCGTGTATGACTTCAGCGAGTCGTAGCCATCCTTGAGACTTTCTGCCTGATGCGTCGTGCTGGCGGTCGACATTGCTTCCAGCACGCTTTCCGAATTCACTAACTGCGAGGTCGCTTGCCGCGCATCCAGCGGCTGACTGGTCGCCGGATAGGTGGTGACATACAAGCCTTGGCCCGCACGCACTGCACCGTAAGCGTCGGACTTCAGGTCAAAGCCACTGCCCAGAAAGCTGCCCCGGTTGTTCCCGGTCTGATCAATCAGGTAACCCAGATGCAGATGTGCGTTCGTGCTCGTTGAATAAAGCTGAACACGATTCTGGCCCGTCGAGTCGTCCATTACCATCTGGTTATAGCCGCTGCCCTGATATTCCTTGGACTTGTAGCCCGATAGGAGGCCGTTGGAATGCCAGTCGGGTTGCGTTTGGCCGTTGTAGACGCGGCCCGTGACCAACGGCCTATCGCAATCGCCGTCTGCCCAACTGATCAATACTTCTTCACCGACTCTCGGAACATGCAC
>NZ_CAAJGL010000065.1 GCF_900996225.1 Paraburkholderia sp. BCC1884
CTGATGACCATAGCGAGTCGGTACCACCCCTTCCCATCCCGAACAGGACCGTGAAACGACTCCACGCCGATGATAGTGCGGATTCCCGTGTGAAAGTAGGTAATCGTCAGGCTCCCAAGCAGCAAGCACAAACCCCACCCCTTCAAGGTGGGGTTTTTGCGTTTAACAGCCACACTACATCCCAGCGTGTAACCCACGCTTCTTGCTTACTCCATCGTCCACATCCTACGCGCCTCAAAGCCGAAATCTCCACGGGACAATCGACCGGGAAAAGCCGTCGTCCCGAGATCCCGCACCCGCTCTACTTCTCCAACGCTAGAAATCGCTGCGCTAAGCGCACCCAATAAGTTGAGCCGATCGGCAGCAACTCATCGTTGAAGTCATAGCTCGCGTTGTGCAGCATGCATGGGCCGGCACCATGCCCCGAGTCTCGATGGCCACCGTCGCCGTTGCCCAAAAATGCATAACAACCCGGTTTGGCCAACAACATGAAGGAGAAATCCTCCGCGCCCATCGTCGGTTCGACAGCGTCGTCGACATTCTCCGCGCCCACAATCTCTTTCATCACGGTAGCCGCAAAGCGTGCCTCTTCAGCGCTGTTGATGGTCGGCGGATAGTTTCGGTGGAAATGGATATTCACCGTGCAATCGTAGGCATCAGCGGTGCTGGTTGCGATTTTGCGCATACGCGTTTCAATCAGATCGAGTGTTTCTGTCGTGAACGTCCGGACCGTCCCGGCGATCCATGCATCGTTCGGTACGACATTCAGTGCATCGCCCGCATGAAACTGGGTGATCGACAACACCGCGGTGTCCAATGGTTTCTTGTTTCGCGTGATGATCCCCTGCAATCCATTGGCGATCTGAACTGCTGTGAATACTGGATCGCGACCGTTATGAGGTAGCGCGGCGTGCGATCCCACGCCCTTGATTTCAATGCGAAATTCGTTGCTTGATGCCATGATTGGACCTTCGGTCACGCCGAAATGTCCCGCCGGCATGCCCGGCCAGTTGTGGATCCCGAACACCGCATCGACCGGAAATTTCACGAATAAACCGTCGTCGATCATCGCCTGAGCGCCCGCGCCACCTTCTTCGGCCGGCTGGAAAATGAACACGATCGTGCCGTCAAATTCTCCGTGCTTGACCAGATGACGAGCGGCGCCAAGCAGCATCGCCGTATGCCCGTCGTGGCCACAAGCGTGCATCTTTCCGTCGTTTTTCGAACGATGATCGAAGCTATTCAACTCTTGAATCGGCAACGCGTCCATGTCGGCGCGCAGTCCGATGGCGCGCGAACTGTTGCCTCGCTTGAGTACGCCGACTACGCCGGTTTTGCCTAGGCCTCGGTGCGTTTCAATGCCCCAGGATTCGAGTGTTTTCGCCACCAGATCTGCCGTTGCCGTCTCTTCATAGCGCAGTTCGGGATGAGCGTGGATCGTTCGTCGAAGGGTCTGGATTTCGCCGCGAGCGGCCTGAATTTCGGGGATCAGTTTCATGATGGAGTGATGATGCGCTTGTGCTTTTGCTTGCGTGGAATCGCTCGGGGCAACCATCGCCCGGGCACGGTGATAAACGATTCTACGCTCAAGGCAATTTTGGCGGCACCATGGAGCCGCGAGTCAGTGGACGTAAAATTGGGGATTACCTCGCCGCTCACCAGGACGCATCACCGATGAACGCCCCGACCGAATTCGCCCGCGCCGTTTGCCCACACGACTGCCCCGACACCTGCGCGATGCGCGTGACCGTCGTGGATGGTCGCGCGATCAAGGTCGTCGGCGACCCCGATCATCCACCGACGCAAGGTGCGCTGTGCGCCAAAGTTACACGCTACGCGGAGCGCGTTCACCACCCGCAGCGCCTGACGACGCCAATGAAACGCATCGGCCCTAAAGGCGAAGGCCGTTTTGCACCGATCAGCTGGGACGAAGCATTTCAGCTTGCCGCCGCCCGTCTGTCGGCGATCGCCAGTCGCACACCGGAGGCCATCCTGCCATACAGCTACGCCGGCACGATGGGATTGGTACAGGGAGACAGCATTGCACAGCGGTTTTTCCATAAGATCGGCGCGTCCCAGCTCGACCGGACGATTTGCGCAGCGGCCGGTGCCGCTGGATTGAAGTACACCTACGGCGCAAGTCTCGGCATGCTCACCGAGTTTTTCGCCGAGAGCGAGGTCATCTTGATCTGGGGTTCGAATCCTATTGCGTCGAATCTGCACTTCTGGACGCGAGCTCAGGAGGCCAAACGTCGCGGCGCGCGCCTGATCGCGATCGATCCTTATCGTTCGCTGACGGCGGAAAAATGTCACCAGCACATTGCGCTAAAACCAGGCACGGACGGCGCGCTGGCACTCGGCATGATGAATGTGCTGATCGCTGAGAACATTCTCGACCACGCTTACATCGCCGCACATACGCTGGGTTTCGACGAACTGAGAGCTCGCGCGCTCGAGTATCCGCCGTCGCGTGTTGCGGTGATTTGCGGGGTAGATGAACAGGTAATCGTCGATCTTGCACGGCTTTACGGTAGCACGAAGAAAGCCGCGATTCGCACGAACTACGGGTTGCAGCGCGTGCGCGGCGGCGGCAATGCCGTGCGCGCGATCGCCTGTCTGCCGTCGCTGACGGGCGCGTGGCGCGAACGCGCTGGAGGTGCGCTGCTGTCATCCGGTGGCTGGGCGCCCGTCGACACGCACGCCTTGCAACGCCCCGACCTGATGCCGGGCTGGCCGTCGAAGCCAACCCGCGTGATCAACATGAACGCAATCGGCGACGCATTGCTGCATAAGGGCAACGCCACGTTCGGCCCAAAAATCGAGGCGATCGTCGTCTACAACTCGAATCCAGTAGCGGTCGCGCCGGATTCGGAGCGAGTTGCGGCGGGCTTCGCGCGCGAAGACCTCTTCACCATCGTGCTGGAACACTTTCAGACCGACACGGCCGACTACGCCGATCTCCTGCTGCCCGCAACGACCCAACTCGAGCATCTCGACGTGCACAAGTCGTACGGCCACACGGACGTGATGGCCAACCTGCCGGCGATCAAACCGGTCGGCGAAGCGCTTTCCAACACAGATATCTTTCGCGGCATCGCGCGTCGTATGGAGCTCGAAGAGCCGGCGCTGTTCGAAAGCGATGAAACGGTGGCCCGGAACGCGTTTCGTTGGGAGGACAAGGCGCTCGCGGGTGTCGATTGGGAAGAGCTTAAAAAGGTTGGCTGGGTCAAGCTGGCCATCCCTGATGCGCCATTTGCCGAAGGTGGATTCCGCACGCCCTCGGGCAAGTGCGAGTTTTACAGCGAGCGTCTGGCGCAACTGGGACTCGACCCGTTGCCGGATTACTTGCCGCCTTACGAGTCGGCCGACGGCGCGCCTGAGCTCGCCGCCCGTTACCCGCTCGCGATGATCTCGCCACCTGCGCGTAACTTCCTGAATAGCACCTTCGTGAATATCGAAAGCCTGCGCTCGACCGAAGGTGAGCCGCACCTCGACATTCATCCCACCGACGCCGCGCCGCGCAACATCGCGGAAGGCGACCAGGTGCGTATTTTCAACGATCGTGGCTCGATGCAAGCTCGCGCCCGCGTCACCGACAAAGCTCGCGAAGGCCTGGTCGTCGGCCTGTCGATCTGGTGGAAGAAGCTCGCGCCCGACGGCCGCAACGCCAACCAGGTCACCAGCCAGGCGCTCACCGATCTGGGCGGTTCAGCGACCTTCTACGATTGCCTCGTCGAAGTCGAGCGCGCCTGAAGCAATCTCCCCAATCCCGCGCGGCTTTCGTTCCTGACAGGTTCGAGGCCGCAGTCTAACCTGCCCGTATTTGGCGAATAGCACTGAGGCGCCCATGCTACGATTCGTTTTTAGCACGACCATTCGAAAATAAAGGAGGAGACGCTGCATGGACAAACTCTGGCTGAAATCTTATCCGCCCGGCGTTCCCGCAGAGATTGACGCGACCCGCTATTCATCGGTCGCCGAACTGCTCGAAGAGGCCTTTCGCGAGCATCGCGCCAAGCCGGCTTTCGTCTGCATGGGCAAGGAAATCAGCTACGGCGAACTCGACGCGCTTTCGCGCAAGCTCGCCGCGTGGTTCCAGTCGAAGGGCATCGCACGCGGCGCACGCATCGCGATCATGATGCCAAACGTGTTGCAATATCCGGTGGCAGTCGCCGCCATCCTGCGCGCGGGTTATGTGGTCGTGAACGTGAATCCGCTCTACACGCCGCGAGAGCTCGAGCACCAACTCAAAGACAGCGGCGCCGAAGCGATCATCCTGCTCGAGAATTTCGCCGTCACGCTGCAGGCAATCGTGCGCAACACGGCAGTCAAGCACATCGTGGTCGCGGCCATGGGCGATTTGATGGGAGTCAAGGGCACGCTGGTGAACTTCGTCGTGCGCAAGGTGAAGAAGATGGTGCCGGCATGGAGTCTGCCGGGACACATCAAGTTCAACGACGCAATATCGCAAGGCGCGCATCAGACGTTCAAGGCAGTCCAGCAAGGTCCTGACGACGTCGCCTTCCTCCAGTACACCGGTGGTACGACCGGCGTGGCGAAGGGCGCGACACTGTTGCATCGGAACCTGATCGCCAACGTGCTGCAGTCGGAGGTCTGGCTCGATCCGGTTCGCGCCAACCGTAAGGATATCGACCAGTTCATCACGGTCGTTGCGCTGCCGCTCTATCACGTGTTTGCGATGACCGTATGTGGCCTGCTGACGATCAGAACCGGCGGCCTCGGTGTGCTGATTCCCAATCCGCGCGACATTCCCGGCATGATCAAGGCCTTGCAGGGTTATCAGATCACCACGATTCCAGCCGTCAACACACTCTATAACGCAATGCTGAACAGCCCGGACTTCGACAAGCTCGATTTCTCGAAGCTGCTCACCGCGAACGGCGGCGGCATGGCGGTGCAGGAGGCCGTCGCCAAGCGCTGGTACGAGAAGACGCACACGCCGATCGTCGAAGGATACGGTTTGTCCGAAACCTCGCCGTGCGTGACCTGCAATCCGGTTACGGTCACCGAATACAGCGGCACGATCGGCTTGCCGCTGCCGTCCACGGAAATTTCGATTCGCGACGACGAGAACAACGAAGTGCCGCTCGGTCAGCCGGGCGAAATCTGCATCCGCGGCCCGCAGGTGATGGCGGGATACTGGAACCGTCCGGACGAGACGGCGAAGGTGATGACCCCCGACGGTTTCTTCAAGTCGGGCGATGTCGGCATCATGAACGAGAACGGCTTCGTGAAGATCGTCGACCGCAAGAAGGACATGATTCTGGTTTCGGGTTTCAACGTCTATCCGAACGAAATCGAGGACGTGGTCGCCAAGCTGCCGGGCGTGTTCGAAGTTGCCGCGGTCGGTGTGCCGGACCAGCATTCGGGTGAAGCGGTGAAGCTGTTCGTCGTGAAGAAGGATCAGGCGCTGACCGACGCCGACATCTTCGCGTACTGCAAGCTGCAGTTGACTGGCTACAAGCGTCCGAAGATCGTCGAGTTCCGCACGGAGTTGCCCAAGAGCAATGTCGGCAAGATTCTGCGCCGCGAGTTGCGCGACGGCCGGGCGTAAGCACCGAGCGAGAAACCGCAAAAGGCCCGGCAGACGAGACAGTCTGCCGGGCCTTTTTCTTTGCGCCGTCACGCCATAAAAAAAGGCGCCCGAAGGCGCCTTTGAGGCATGCTGCTTTATTACGACTTATTAGAACTTGTGACGGATACCGATGCGAGCCGTGAGCTGGTTCTGGTTCTGCGACGGCGTAATACCGTTGATGCTTGCCGTAGCGGCTTGCACACCGCCCGTAGACGACAGCGTATCGCCCAGAGCGTGTTGGTACACACCCGTCACGTACACGTCGGTACGCTTCGACAGGAAGTAGTCCACGCCGATCGCGCCTTGGTGGTACTGAGCGCGCGATGCGCCGGCGATGTCTGCGCCGCGCGTGTAGTCATACGCTGCGCCGATCAGCAGTGCCGGGGTCAACTGATACTTGAAGTTGAGTTCGCCGTTGTTGAACGTAGCCGACTGACCCTTGTACGGCGATGCGAAAGTCGCGCCCAGGTTGCCAAAGCGGATGTTCGAGTACGTTGCACCGATCGTTGCTGCGCCGAACGTGTAAGCACCGCCTGCACCGATAACCTGGTACGTGTTAGCCGACGCGAAGCCAGCGTACACCGGCGACGTGACTGCGTAGCTAGCAGCAGCGGTAGCCGTCTTGGCCGTGTTCGTTGCGATCGTGCCGCCGTCGTTGAACAGGCCGCCCGAAGCGCCTGCCGTACGTGCGTTCAAGTAACCGACGCCGAGAACGAGAGGACCGTTGTTGTAGCCAGCGCCCAACGACCAGATCTGGTTCTGCGTGACGTTGCCTGCAATGCCACCCAGGCTATACGTGCCGCCGAACGTCAGGCCGTTGTAGTTTGCGCTCGTGTACTTGACCGTGTTGTTGGTGCGGTACGTGTTGTTGAAGTTGTCGATGTCGCCCGGGTGAGCAGCGATGTAGCCGCCCCACTGATCGCCCACTTCCAGCGGACCCACGTAGTCGACCACGGAGTCGTATTGACGACCCAGCGCGACCGTACCGAATTGGCTCGACAGACCAACGTAAGCTTGACGACCGAACATCAGGCCGCCTTGACCCAGCTTGCCGTTGTTCACGTCAAAGCCGTTTTCCAACACGAAGATTGCCTTCAGACCGCCGCCCAGATCTTCCGTGCCGCGCATACCGAAACGCGAGCCTTGCAGAACGCCGCTGGACAGGTTGTACAGGTGCGAACCACCTGCATTGGTGTTGATGTTGAAGCCTTCGTCAATGATACCGTACAGGGTCACGCTGCTCTGCGCATGTGCCACGCCTGCGAATGCGCCCAGTGCTGCGAGAGCGAGAAGCGACTTTTTCATCGAATGATCTCCAAGGATTACGAATCTTTTGTACAAGGCGAATATTTATCTAGCGTTGAGGCCTTGCTTGTCCAACTTCGCGAGAAGTTGCACGTAATGTAACAAAAGGCATACATGGCACAAAGGAAAAGGAGACGCCCAGGAAGCGTCCTGTTTCGTTTACGCAACATGGTCTAAAATCGAAAATTAGCCGCTTAAATTATGCCGATCGAAGGTGCTCGCAAAGCCGGTTTTGCCCCGCAAAGCCTTGTCGAGCGGACCTGTCGACTCAGCGGCTCGGTAGTTGAACAAGGGAGTGCTGAATGTTTCTGGACGAGTTGATTAGCGAGTTTGATCGGGGTTTACGCTCAATGACCGGCGTGTCGCGGATGAGTCGTCCGTTGCCGGTTCCGCAAGAATCCACGGTGATGGCGGACGCCCCTGAACTCTCACCGGCGGAGCGTGCGCATGCGGCAGGTCTGATGCGCGTCAATCATGTCGGTGAGGTGTGCGCCCAGGCGTTGTATCAGGCGCAAAAACTCGCCACGCGCTCGGCGTCCTTGCGCGCGGTTTTCAATCACGCGGCTATTGAGGAAGAGGACCATCTTGCGTGGACCGCGAAGCGACTCGAAGCACTCGACTCGCGTCCGAGTCTGCTGAACCCGCTGTGGTACACCGGCGCGCTGGCTATCGGACTCGCTGCGGGGCGCATGGGCGATCGCGTGAGTCTCGGCTTCATGGCCGAAACGGAGCGTCAGGTGGAGCAGCATCTCGATAGCCATCTGGAGCAACTGCCCGCCGCGGACCACGAGTCGCGTGCGATCGTCGAGCAGATGCGTGTCGACGAAGCTGAGCACGGCAAGGCGGCGATCGACGCCGGCGGCATCGACTTGCCTTTCCCCGTGCGTGCGCTGATGCGCGCAGTGTCGAAAGTCATGACCCGCACCGCCTATTACATATAAGTCCGCGCGCTCCGCGCAAGCATCGACCGAAAGTGGGACGGCGCCACGCGCGCCGTCTTCCAAAAGTGTCTGCAACGCCACCTGACCCCGCCCAATCCCGCCTGACGATCGCTTACATTCCGCGCCTTTCCCTCGTACTTTTCACGTATCACCTTCACAAGTTGCACTAGCTCATTCATTTATAACGGTTTTCCGTTTTATGTCTGACGTGAAGGAGTCACGCTAAGTCCTTGTTCTAACAAACAAAATTCGCTCGAAAAGCTTGTATCTCCCTTGACCCCTGTTTAGCGTTACTCTAAAGTGGGAGACAGTGTGAGAAAGTGTATTTTTGTGTGATCTCACAAGCGGTTTCGGGTAGATTTTCACGAATCGGGCATGGGACCGGAGTCAGCGCTGAGGCGCTAACTCTGGTCGACATAGGGGAGATCAAAGTGTTCCAAGGGGCGTCGGCGCTGACGCTCGATGCGAAAGGGCGGATGTCGATTCCCTCTCGCTATCGGGATGCGCTGCAAACACAGGCAGAGGGCCGGGTGACGATCACCAAGCACCCGGACGGCTGCCTGTTGCTCTTTCCGCGCCCGGAATGGGAGATCTTCCGCGACAAGGTCGACAAGCTGCCCATGAACGCAGCCTGGTGGAAGCGCATTTTTCTCGGCAATGCAATGGACGTCGATATGGACGGCGCAGGACGCGTGCTCGTGTCGCCGGAATTGCGCGCGGCTGGATCGCTGGAAAAAGAAGTGAACCTGCTCGGTATGGGTCGTCACTTCGAGTTGTGGGACGCACAAATTTACGCCGCGAAGGAACAGGCGGCGATCGCCGAGGGCATGCCCGAAGCGTTAAAGAATTTCACGTTCTGATCGCGGCTTACATATATGGCACCGGCGATGGGAAATGAATTGCAGCATCGCACGGTGCTGCTGGATGAAGCGGTCAACGCGCTGGTCAATCGCGCGGACGGCGTTTATGTGGACGGCACGTTCGGGCGCGGTGGTCACAGCCGTCTGGTGTTGGAGAAGCTGGCCGAGTCGGGGCGCCTCATCGCGTTCGACAAAGACCCGCTGGCCATCGCCACGGCGCAGCAGATCACGGATCCGCGCTTTGGCATCGTGCACGAGAGTTTTGCTTCACTGCGCGACGCGATTGCGGAGCGCGGAGTAGGGCGGGTGTCGGGCGTATTGCTGGATCTGGGCGTGTCGTCGCCGCAAGTCGACGATCCCGAGCGGGGCTTCAGCTTCCGCGCGGACGGCCCACTCGACATGCGGATGGACCCGACGCGCGGCGAGTCTGCCGCTGACTGGCTGGCGCGGGCCACGGTGCAGGAACTGACGGAGGTGATCAGAGATTATGGGGAAGAACGGTTTGCTTTTCAGATTGCAAAGGCGCTTGTTGCTCGCCGGGCAGAGTCCGACCGTCTTGGGCCTCTCGTCAGCACGGGCGAGCTTGCCCAAATCGTGGCTAACGTCGTCAAGACCCGTGAGAAGGGCAAGGATCCGGCAACCCGCACCTTTCAAGCTATACGGATTCACATCAATCAAGAGCTTGCGGAGCTGCAAGTCGTTTTAGAAGCAGCGTTGTCGCTGTTGGAGCAAGGGGGGCGGCTGGTGGTCATCAGCTTTCATTCGCTCGAGGACCGGATCGTCAAACGATTCATGCAGGCGCACGCAAGTACGCCTCAGGTGGATCGCCGTCTGCCGATTCGCGCCGTCGATCTGCCGAGCCCCCCGCTCAAAATCATCGGCCGTGTGTTCGCGAGCGACGCTGAAGTCGCCGCCAACCCGCGCGCCCGTTCTGCCGTGATGCGCGTGGCGGAGCGAATCGCACCATGAATCGCCTCAATATCTTCCTGCTGATGATCGTGATGGGTTGCGCTTTGTCTGTCGTCAACGCGACCAATCAGCAGCGGCAGATCTTTATCCAGTTGCAGCGCGCTCAATCGCAGGAGCACCAACTGCAGCAGGATTATTCGCAGCTTCAATATCAGCAGAGCGCGCTGTCGAAAACCTCGCGTATCGAGCAGATCGCCACGGATTCGCTGAAGATGCAATCGGTCACGACCGGACGCACCCAGTACCTGACGCTCGACCCGGGCGCCGTCAAGGCTGAGGACGCGCCGATTCCCACGTCCGGTCCGGCTTCGGCACCGGTCGCGAACCGTCGCGGAGCCACGCGATGAAAAAATCGTCGACTCGCAAGAGCGTCGCCTTCTCGGCCAATCCGATCCTGTCGGTGCGTCTGCCGATGTGGCGTTCGAAACTCGTCGTGTTCATGTTGTTCATGGCGTTTCTCGCGCTGGCGGGGCGGGCCTTCTGGATTCAGGGTCCGGGCAACGCGTTCTATCAGAAGCAAGGCGAAATCCGCTATCAGCGCCGCCTCGAATTGCAGGCCACGCGCGGCAAGATTCTCGACCGTAACGGTCTCGTGCTCGCAACCAGCCTGCCGGTGCGCGCCATCTGGGCGATTCCCGAATCGGTGCCGGACGACCTCGGCGCCGAAAAGCTGAATTCGCTCGGGCAACTGCTCGGCATGAGCAACAAGGAACTGCGCGCCAAGCTGTCGGAAGACAAGAACTTCGTCTACGTGAAGCGTCAGGTGCCGGTGGACGTCGCGGAAAAAGTCGCGGCGCTGGACATCCCCGGCATCTACGCGCGCGACGAGTACAAGCGCTTCTATCCGGAAGGCGAGATCACGGCTCACCTGATCGGCTTTACTAATGTAGAAGACGAAGGTCAGGAAGGCGTCGAACTCGGCGACCAGAAGTTGCTCGCCGGCATGTCGGGCAGCCGCCGCGTGATCAAGGACCGCATGGGTCACATCATCGAAGATGTGGACGAGCAGGTCGTGCCGCACAATGGCCAGGACGTGGACCTGTCGATCGACAGCAAGATCCAGTACATCGCCTATACCAACCTGAAGGCGGCCGTCGAGAAATTCAAGGCCAAGGCCGGCGCGGCGATGGTGATCGACGTACGGACCGGCGAAGTGCTGGCGCTCGTCAATTACCCCACGTACAACCCGAACGACCGTTCGCACCTGACCGGCGATCAACTGCGCAACCGCATCCTGACCGACACGTTCGAGCCGGGCTCGATCATGAAGCCGTTCACGATCTCGCTCGCCCTCGATCTGCACCGCGTCACGCCGACTACACTGGTAGATACGGGGAGCGGCCGCTTCGTGCTCGACGGCGCGCCGATTACCGACGACAGCGGATTCGGCGTGTTGACGGTGGGTGGCGTGATCCAGAAGTCGAGCAACATCGGCGCGACCAAGATCGCCATGCAGCTCAAGCCCGAAGAGATGTGGAACATGTACACCAGCATCGGTCTCGGCCAGGCGCCGAAGGTCGGCTTCCCGGGCGCGGCGGCGGGCCGTCTGCGTCCGTGGAGAAGCTGGCGCCGCATCGAGCAGGCGACCATGTCGTATGGCTATGGCCTGTCGGTGTCGCTGTTCCAGCTCGGCCGCGCTTACACAGCAATCGCCCACGACGGCGAGATCATGCCGGTGTCGATTTTCCGCACGCCTGGCGATCAGCCGGCCACGGGCCCGCAAATCTTTGCACCCACCACTGCTCGCGAAGTGCGCGCCATGCTCGAAACCGTGACGGCGCCGGGCGGTACGTCGCCGGATGCAGCGGTGCCGGGTTACCGCGTCGGCGGCAAGAGCGGTACGGCGTATAAGCACGGCGCTCATGGTTACGACCACTCCAAGTATCGCGCTTCGTTTGTCGGCATGGCGCCGATGCCGAATCCGCGCATCGTCGTCGCTGTGTCGGTCGACGAACCGACTGCCGGCAGCCACTTCGGCGGTCAGGTGTCGGGGCCGGTGTTCTCGGCGATCGTCGGGGATACGCTGCGTTCGCTGAACGTGCCGCCGGATATGCCGGTCAAGCAGATGGTGGTGTCGGACGATTCGGCGCCGCCCGCGCCGACTGCGCCGGCCACGCCTGCCACGGCCAAGAAGCTTTCCACGAGCGCCGGCGCGAAGAAGATGACGATTTCGGCCAACGCGAAGAGCCATCCGGGAGTGCTGCGATGAGCGCGTTGCGCACCCGGCACCCCGCGCACCGGTCGATCGCCGACGCCCTCAACTGGCTGCACGCTCACGTGCAGCCAGGCGCGCATCTGCACGCCGACACGCGCTCGCTCGTAGCCGGCGACGCGTTTTTCGCCTACGCGGTGGACGGCGCGGACAACCGCCCGTATATCGACGGCGCGCTCGAACGTGGCGCGGTTGCCGCGCTGGTGCAGCCCGAAGGTTTCGGCGGCGCAATCGATCCGTCCACGATGCTGGCCGTGCCGGCGTTGAACGAACTCGCGGGCTCGATCGCGAGCGGCTGGTACATGGATCCGAGCGACGCCATGCTGACGATCGGCATCACCGGTACCAACGGCAAGACTTCCTGCAGCCAGTGGATTTCGGCGGCGTTGACGGCGCTCGGCACGCGTTGCGCGATCATCGGCACGCTGGGCACGGGCTTGCCCGGTCAGCTGGTGCACACCGGCTTCACGACGCCCGATGCGCCGCAACTGCAACGCAGCCTCGCGCAACTGCGCGACGCGGGGGCGCAGGCGGTGGCGATGGAAGTGTCGTCGCATGCGTTGCATCAAGGCCGCGTGAACGGCACGGCGTTCGACATCGCCGTGTTCACGAATCTCACGCAAGACCATCTGGATTATCACGGCACCTTCGAGGCGTACGAAGCGGCCAAGGCGCGGCTGTTCGCGTGGCCGGACCTGCGCGCGGCGGTGATCAACCGCGACGATGCGGCTGGCCGCCGTCTGCTTGCCAGCACGCAAGGTCACGCCCGCACGATCGCCTACGGTCTTGACGACACCCTGCAAGACGCACCGCAAGCCGACGCGTTGCTGCTCGCCTCGAACGTGCGCGCCACCGCCACCGGCACGGCGTTCCATCTGACCACGTCCGACTGGGGCAGCGCCGACGTCGAAGTGCAAACGCTCGGCGCGTTCAATGTCAGCAACCTGCTCGGGGTACTCGGTGCGCTGCTCGCCGCCGACGTGCCGTTCGAAGCCGCGCTTGCCGAACTGGCGAAGCTCGAACCGGTGAATGGCCGCATGCAGCGCCTGGGCGGACGTTTGCAGAACGACGAACCGCTCGTCGTGATCGATTACGCGCACACACCGGACGCACTGGAAAAGACGCTCGAAGCGCTGCGCCCGATGGCGGCCGCACGCGGCGGCGAACTCATCTGCATGTTCGGCTGTGGCGGCGACCGCGACGCGACCAAGCGTCCGCTGATGGGCGCGATTGCCGAGAAGCTCGCCGACGGCGTCGTCGTCACGAGCGACAACCCGCGTAGCGAAGACCCGCAATCGATCATCGAGCAGATCGCCAGGGGGATGACAGACGCGTCCAAAGCGCGCCGTGTCGAGGACCGCGCGAGCGCGATCCTGCAGGCGATCCGCAGCGCCGCGCGCGAAGACGTCATCGTGCTGGCCGGCAAGGGGCACGAAGCAACACAGGAAATCATGGGTAAGAAACGCGCTTTCTCCGATCAGGATCACGCCCGCCTCGCGCTGGCCGCGCGCGCGACGCATGCACGCGGAGGTGGCGAATGAGCATGTTTTCGCTGCATGAAGCCGCCGCGCTGATTCCCGGCGCCACCGTGATTGGCGACGCTAGCGTCACGTTCGACCGCGTCTCGACCGATAGCCGCAGCGCCGGTCCCGGCGATCTGTTCGTCGCGATCAAAGGTGACCGTTTCGACGCGCACGACTTCCTGCCGGAAGTCGCGGCACGCAACGTCACGGCAGCGCTGGTCTCGCGCATGCCCGCTGACTGGAACGTGCCGTCCTTGCAAGTGCGTGACACGCGCGTCGGCCTGGGCGCGCTTGCGCGCGGCTGGCGTCGCAAGTTCAGCATGCCGCTCGTCGCCGTCACGGGCAGCAACGGCAAGACCACGGTCAAGGAAATGATCGCGTCGATCTTCGCCGCTGCGGCTGGCGAACCGGCGCGTCTTGCGACTGCGGGCAACTTCAACAACGACATCGGCTTGCCGCTCACGCTGTTCCGTCTGCACGCCGCGCACCAACTCGCGGTGGTCGAACTCGGCATGAACCATCCGGGCGAGACTTCGTTGCTGGCGAAAATCGCCGAGCCGACCGTCGCCGTGGTGAACAACGCGCAGCGCGAGCATCAGGAATTCATGGCGACCGTGGAAGCGGTCGCACTCGAACATGCGAGCGTGATTCACGCGCTGTCGCCGGAAGGCGTTGCCGTGTTCCCGGCCGACGATGCCTACGCGAGCATCTGGCGCGTCGCCGCCACGGGCAATCGCATCGTCGATTTCGCACTAAACAACGATGGCCGTTCGACCGAAGCGGCAGTCAAAGGCACGTTCGACGGCAAGCAACTGAGCATCACCACGCCTGCAGGCTCGCTCGACGTCACGCTGCAAGTGCTCGGCGACCACAACGCGCACAACGCGCTCGCCGCCACCTCCGCCGCTTTGGCTGCGGGCGTGTCGCTCGACGCGATCAAGCGCGGTCTTGAGTCGTTCGGCGCCGTGAAGGGCCGCCTGCAAGTGAAGCAGGCCGCGCTCGGCACGCTCGCCGGCGCGACCGTGATCGACGACACCTACAACGCCAATCCCGATTCGATGCGCGCCGCGATCGACGTGCTCGCTTCGTGCGCGTCGCCGCGCGTGCTGGTGATGGGCGACATGGGCGAAGTCGGCGACAACGGTCCGGCGTTTCACCGCGAGATCGGTGCTTACGCCAAAGAACGCGGCATCGACGCGCTTTACGCCATGGGCGACGCCTCGCGCGACGCCTGCACCGCGTACGGCGCCGATGCGCATCACGTGGCCGACGTCGGTACGTTGGTCGCGCAATTGCAGCAGGCCGGTTTCGGTGCCGCTGCAACGCTTCTCGTGAAAGGCTCGCGCTTCATGCAAATGGAGCGCGTGGTGGACGCCGTGACGAGTCCACAACCCAACGCAGCGGGCTCGACGCCCGCTGCACATTGAAATAGAAGGACCGAAGCATGCTACTGGCGCTGGCGCAATGGCTGCAGAATGACGCAAGCTTCTTGCGCGTGTTCAGTTATCTGACTTTTCGTGCGGTGATGGCGACCATCACCGCGCTGCTGATCGGGCTCGTCTGCGGCCCGGCGGTGATTCGCAAGCTGACCGCGATGAAGGTCGGCCAGGCTGTCCGTAAAGACGGTCCGCAATCGCACCTTATCAAGTCGGGTACGCCGACCATGGGCGGCGTGCTGATTCTGCTCGGTATCGCGGTGGCGACGCTGCTGTGGGCCGATCTGACCAATCGTTTCATCTGGATCGTGATGCTGGTGACGTTCGGCTTCGGCGTGATCGGCTGGGTCGACGATTACCGCAAGGTCGTCCACAAAGATCCGCGCGGCATGTCGTCGCGCGAAAAGTATTTCTGGCAGTCGGTGATCGGCCTCTTTGCTGCGGTGTATCTCGCGTTCAGCGTGTCGGAAGCGAGCAACGTGCGCGTGTTCGATCTGTTCATGGCGTGGGTGCGTAGCGGCCTGTCGCTCGGTTTGCCGGCGCGCGCCGACCTGATGCTGCCGTTCGTGAAGTCGATCAGCTATCCGCTCGGCGTGTGGGGCTTCATCGTGCTGACGTATCTGGTGATCGTCGGTGCGAGCAACGCGGTCAATCTCACCGACGGTCTCGACGGCCTCGTGATCATGCCGGTCGTATTGGTCGGTGCGTCGCTCGGTGTGTTCGCGTATGTGATGGGCAGCTCGGTCTATTCGAAATACCTGCTGTTTCCGCACATCGCGGGCGCCGGTGAGTTGCTGATTTTCTGTTCGGCGATGGGCGGGGCAGGGCTCGCGTTCCTCTGGTTCAACACGCACCCGGCGCAGATGTTCATGGGCGACGTCGGCGCGCTCGCGCTCGGTGGCGCGCTCGGCACGGTGGCGGTGATCGTGCGTCAGGAGATCGTGCTCTTCATCATGGGCGGGATTTTCGTCGCCGAGACGCTTTCGGTGATGCTGCAGGTCACGTGGTTCAAATTCACCAAGCGCCGTTTTGGCGAAGGGCGGCGTCTCTTCAAGATGGCGCCGCTGCATCACCATTTCGAATTGTCGGGTTGGAAGGAGACGCAGGTGGTCGTGCGTTTCTGGATCATCACGCTGATGTTGTGTCTCTTTGGTTTGTCCACGCTCAAGTTGCGTTAAGCAGGTATTAGGGGAAGCAGGCGATGTTCGGCGAGAAGTTTCGGGATCGGCAAAAGCCGATGGTGCTCGTGCTGGGACTGGGTGAATCCGGTCTCGCGATGGCGCGCTGGTGCGCGCGGCACGGCTGTCGGCTGCGTGTGGCCGATACGCGCGAGGTGCCGCCGAACCTGTCTGCGCTGGAAGCACACAGCGTCGATGCCGATTTCGTCGGCGGCCCGTTCTCGCCAATGCTGCTCGACGGCGTCGAACTGGTGGCGATCAGCCCCGGTTTGTCGCCGCTCGCCGCCGATCTGCTGCCGCTGATCACCGCCGCGCGCGAGCAGGGCATTCCGGTCTGGGGCGAACTCGAACTGTTTTCGCAAGCGCTGAAGACGCTCGGTGAGAGCGGTTACGCGCCGAAGGTGATCGCGATCACGGGCACCAACGGCAAGACCACCACGACGAGCCTGACCGGTCTGCTGTGCGAACGCGCCGGCAAGAAGGTCGCGGTGGCGGGCAACATCAGCCCGGCACTGCTCGACAAGCTCAGCGAAGCGATCGACAACACCGCGCTGCCTGATGTGTGGGTGCTGGAACTGTCCAGCTTCCAACTCGAAACCGCACACACGTTCGAGCCGGACGCGGCGGCCGTGCTCAACATCACGCAGGATCATCTGGACTGGCACGGCGGCCTCGACGCCTACGCTGCCGCGAAGGGCCGCATCTTCGGTACACAGACCGTGCGCGTGCTGAACCGCGACGACTCACGCGTGATGGCGCTCGCGCCTTCTGGCGACAGTGAAGCGGACATGGTGACGTTCGGCGTTACCGAGCCGAAGAACGTCGGCGACTACGGTTTGCTGCGCGACAACGCCATGGTGTGGCTCGTCGAAGCGCACGACCGTGACGCGAGCGACGAACCGGTGCCCAAGCGCCGTCGCAAGAACGAAGTCGTGACGCCGCCGAACATTGCCTTGAAGCGCCTGATGCCCGCGGACGCGCTGCGCATCCGCGGTTTGCACAACGCCGCGAACGCGCTCGCAGCCTATGCGCTCACGCGCGCGATCGGCCTGCCGGGCGCACCGCTGCTGCACGGTCTGCGTGAATACCGTGGCGAGCCGCATCGCGTGGAATTGATCGCGTCGATCGAGGGCATCGATTACGTGGACGACAGCAAGGGCACCAATGTCGGTGCAACCGTGGCCGCACTCGACGGCCTGGCGCAGCGCGTCGTGCTGATCGCCGGCGGCGACGGCAAAGGCCAGGCTTTCGAACCGCTCGCCCCGCCGGTGATGCGCTGGTGCCGTGCCGTGATGCTGATCGGCCGGGACGCACCGCTGATTCGCGCCGCGCTGGACCACACCGGCATCGCGATGACGGATCACGCCACGCTCGAAGAAGCGACCCGCGCCGCGACCGCGTTGGCTCAACCGGGCGACGCCGTGCTGTTGTCGCCCGCTTGCGCGAGCTTCGACATGTTCAAGGGTTACGTGCATCGTGCCGAGGTGTTTCGCGGCACGGTAGAAGACATCGCGGCCGAACGGGGGACGATGATATGAGCTGGTCGGAACGTTTCGGTACGCGTCAGGCTGCGGCCGGCGACGCAGGTAGCGCCGGCGGTGCGGCTCGCGTCGGTGGCCGCACGGGCGGCAGTGGTCTTGCGAGCGCCGTCAACGGCGTGCGTCCGCTGCGCTCGCGCATGCTCGACTACGATCACTCGCTGCTGTGGGTGGTCGTCGCGCTGCTGGGCCTCGGTGTCGTGATGGTGTATTCAGCCTCGATCGCCATGCCGGATTCGCCGAAGTACGCGTCGTACCGCGACTACGCGTTCCTCGTGCGCCAGCTCATTTTCGTGATCATGGGCTCGGTAATCGGCGTCGTTGCGTTCCGCATTCCGATCGCGACGTGGGACAAGTACGCGCCGAAGCTGTTTCTGATCTCGCTCGCCGCGCTGGTGGTCGTGCTGATTCCGCACATCGGCAAGGGCGTGAACGGCGCGCGTCGCTGGATTCCGCTCGGCATCACGAACATGCAGCCGTCGGAAATCATGAAGCTCGCGGTGACGATCTACGCGGCCAACTACACGGTGCGCAAGCAGGAATACATGCACAGCTTCGCCAAAGGCTTTCTGCCGATGGCCGTCGCGGTGGGTCTCGTCGGCGCGTTACTGCTGCTGGAGCCGGACATGGGCGCGTTCATGGTGATCGCCGCGATCGCGATGGGCGTGCTGTTTCTGGGCGGCGTGAACGGCAAGCTGTTCGGCGGCCTCGTCGCCACGGCGGTGGGCACGTTCACGTTGCTGGTGTGGGCATCGCCGTGGCGTCGCGAGCGGATCTTCGCTTACCTCGATCCGTGGGACGACCGCTACGCGCAGGGCAAGGCCTATCAATTGACGCACTCGCTGATCGCCTTCGGCCGCGGCGAATGGTTCGGCGTGGGCCTCGGCGGCAGCGTCGAAAAGCTCAACTATCTGCCGGAAGCGCATACCGACTTCATCCTCGCGGTGATCGGAGAAGAACTCGGTTTTGTCGGCGTGCTGGTGGTGATCCTGATGTTCTACTGGATCGTGCGCCGCTCGTTCGAGATCGGCCGTCAGGCGCTCGCGCTCGACCGCACGTTCGCGGGTCTGGTCGCGAAGGGCATCGGCATCTGGTTCGGCGCGCAGACCTTCATCAACATGGGCGTGAACCTCGGCTTGCTGCCGACCAAAGGGCTGACCTTGCCGCTCGTCAGTTACGGCGGCTCGGGCATCTTGCTGAACTGCGTGGCGATCGCCGTGTTGATGCGCGTGGATTACGAAAATCGGGTGCTCATGCGCGGGGGCAAGGTATGACCGCTGTGCCACAACGCACGCTGATGGTGATGGCCGGTGGCACCGGGGGACATGTGTTCCCGGGCCTCGCGGTCGCTCATCTGATGCAGGCGTGGGGCTGGAAGGTGGTCTGGCTCGGCAATCCCGCAGGGATGGAAGCGACGCTGGTGCCCAAGCACGGCATCCCGATGGAATACGTGCGCTTTGGCGGACTGCGCGGCAAGGGTCTCAAGACCAAGCTGATGCTGCCGGTGAATCTGCTGCGCGCCTGCACGCAGAGTCTTTCGGTACTGCGTCGTGTGAAGCCGGACGTCGTGCTCGGCATGGGCGGCTACATCACGTTTCCCGCTGGCTTGATGACGGCGCTGAGCGGCCGTCCGCTGGTGCTGCATGAACAGAATTCGATTGCCGGTCTCGCCAACAAGGTGCTGGCGAAAGTCGCGAAGCGCGTGCTGGTGGCATTTCCGAATGCATTGCCGCACGGCGAATGGACGGGAAATCCCATTCGTGAGGAACTTGCGCACGCATTGGCACCCAAAGCACGCTACGCACAACGCAGCGGTCCGTTGAATGTGCTGGTGGTAGGTGGTAGCCTGGGTGCGGCGGCGTTGAACGAAGTGGTGCCGCGCGCGGTGGCCTTGCTCGCGCCGAGCGAGCGGCCGCGCATCGTGCATCAGGCGGGCGCAAAGCATATCGAAGCGCTGCGTGAGAACTACGCGGCAGCAGGTTTGCAAAGTGGTGCCGACGTCGAACTCGTGCCGTTCATCGACGACATGACGAGCGCCTACGCGAACGCGGATCTGGTGATCTGCCGCTCGGGTGCGATGACGGTGTCGGAGATTTCGGCAGTTGGGGTGGCGGCGTACTTCGTGCCGTTTCCCTATGCAGTAGACGATCATCAAACAACTAATGCAGCGTTCCTCGCCGAAAACGGCGCGGCGCTGGTCGTGCAGCAACGTGACCTGTCGGCGGAAAAACTCGCCGGCTGGTTGCGCAGCCAGACGCGAGCGACCCTCGCAGAGATGGCAGAGCGTTCGCGCTCGCTCGCGAAACCCGACGCCACGGAGCAGGTCGCGCAGATTTGCGCGACTGTGGCGGGTTCGATTTCGGGCGCGAGCCCAGAAGGAAAGCAATGAAACACATCGTCAAACATATTCACTTTGTCGGCATCGGCGGTGTCGGCATGAGCGGCATCGCGGAGGTGCTGGTCAACCTCGGCTATCAGGTGAGCGGCTCGGATCTGTCGAGCAACGCAGTCACCGATCGTCTGGCCAACCTCGGCGCGCGGGTCTCGATCGGTCACGCGGCGGAGAACATCGAAGGCGCGAACGCCGTGGTCGTCTCGACGGCAGTGCGTAGCGACAACCCGGAAGTGCTGGCCGCGCGTCAGCGCCGCATTCCGATCGTGCCGCGCGCGGTGATGCTCGCGGAACTGATGCGCCTGAAGCAGGGCATCGCGATTGCCGGCACGCATGGCAAGACCACCACCACCTCGCTGGTGGCGAGCGTGCTGGCCGCGGGTGGGCTCGATCCGACTTTCGTGATCGGCGGCCGCTTGATCAGCGCGGGCGCGAATGCGCGTCTGGGCACGGGCGACTTCATCGTCGCGGAAGCGGACGAGTCGGACGCGTCGTTCCTGAATCTGTTCCCGGTAATCGAAGTCATTACGAACATCGACGCCGATCACATGGACACCTACGGCCACGACTTCGCGCGGCTCAAGCAGGCGTTCATCGAGTTCACGCATCGCCTGCCGTTCTACGGCATCGCGGTGCTGTGCGTCGACGATCCGAACGTGAAGGAGATCCTGCCGTTCGTCTCGAAGCCGATCATCCGCTACGGTCTGGCGCCCGATGCGCAGGTGCGCGCGGTCAACGTCCAGGCGCGCGACGGCAAGATGCATTTCACGGCGATGCGTGAAGACGCGGCACCGCTCGACATCGTTTTGAACCTGCCGGGTGAACACAATGTGCAGAACGCGTTGGCCGCAATCGCAATTGCGACTGAACTTGAGGTGAAAGATGCCGATATCCAGCGAGCACTCGCGGATTTCAACGGCGTAGGCCGACGCTTCCAGCGCTACGGCGAAGTGCCGGTCGTGACCGAAGGTCAGGCGGCCGGCGCCTACACGCTGGTCGACGACTACGGCCACCATCCGGTCGAGATGGCGGCGACGGTGGCGGCGGCACGCGGTGCGTTCCCCGGCCGTCGTCTGGTGCTGGCATTCCAGCCGCACCGCTTCACGCGCACGCGCGATTGCTTCGAAGATTTTGTGAAAGTGCTGTCGACTGTCGACGCGCTCGTCCTGACCGAAGTCTATTCGGCCGGTGAAGCGCCGATCGTCGCCGCGGACGGCCGTGCCCTGGCGCGCGCGCTGCGCGTGGCGGGCAAGGTCGAGCCGGTGTTTGTCGATACGGTGGATGAAGTGCCGGACGCGCTCGCAGCAGTGGTGCGCGACGGCGACGTGGTGATCACGATGGGCGCAGGTTCGATCGGCGGCGTGCCGGTTCGCCTCGCCCAGGAAATGAAGGTGTGACTGAGATGAGCAGTATCGATCCGAAACAATTCGGCAAAGTGGCAGTCCTGCTCGGCGGTGTGTCCGCTGAGCGGGAAGTGTCGCTGACCTCCGGCCGCCTCGTGCTGCAAGGGCTGCGCGACGCCGGTATCGACGCGCATCCGTTCGACCCGTCCGAGCGTCCGCTTGCCGAGCTGAAAGAGCAGGGCTTCGAGCGCGCGTTCATCGCGCTGCACGGCGGCTACGGTGAGAACGGCCAGATTCAGGGCGCGCTCGACTTTTACGGCATCAAGTACAACGGCAGCGGCGTGCTCGGCTCGGCGCTCGGTCTGGACAAATTCCGCACCAAGCTCGTGTGGCAGCAACTCGGGATTCCGACGCCGCCGTTCGAAACCGTGCTGCGCGGCGACGACTACGAAGCGCGCGCGAAAGACATCGTCGCGAAGCTCTGCTTGCCGCTCTTCGTGAAACCGGCGAGCGAAGGTTCGAGCGTTGCCGTGATCAAGGTCAAGAGCGCCGACGCATTGCCGGCAGCGCTGATCGAAGCGGTCAAGTACGACAGGATCGTGGTGGTCGAGAAGAGCATCGAAGGCGGCGGCGAGTACACCGCGTGCATCGCCGGCAATCTCGATCTGCCGGTGATCCGTATCGTGCCGGCCGGCGAGTTCTACGACTATCACGCGAAGTACATCGCCAACGACACGCAGTACCTGATCCCGTGCGGTCTCGCAGCGGAAGAAGAAGCGCGTCTGAAGGTGTTGGCGCGCCGTGCGTTCGACGTGCTCGGCTGCACCGACTGGGGCCGTGCCGATTTCATGATGGACGCCGAGGGCAACCCGTATTTCCTGGAAGTGAACACCGCGCCTGGCATGACCGATCACTCGCTGCCGCCGAAAGCGGCGCGTGCGGTGGGCATCAGCTATCAGGATCTGGTTGTCAGCGTGTTGGCGCTGACGTTGAAGGACTAACCGGGGCGACCCGAAAGCAACACCATGTGGAACAACGTTCGCCAGCTCAATTTCGCCGCCAACGCATTGCATGCGTTGCTGGTGCTCGTGCTGCTGGCGGCAGGCGGTTACTGGATGATCCAGCGTCCGAATTTCACGCTGCGCGAAATTCAGATCGACGGCGATACGGAGCACATCAATTCGCCGACGGTGCGCGCCGGCGTAGTGGGACGCTTGAAGGGCAACTTTTTCACGGTGGATCTCGACGTGGCGCGTACGGCCTTCGAGCAGATGCCGTGGGTGCGTCACGCAAGCGTGCGGCGGGTCTGGCCGAATGCGCTGGCTGTCACGCTGGAGGAGTACAAACCGCTGGGAACGTGGGGCAGCGATCAGCTGGTGAGCGTGGACGGCGATCTGTTCACTGCGAACCAGGGTGAGCTCGAAGAGGATCTGCCGGCGTTCGACGGACCGGACGGCACGGCAAAGGAAGTCGTCGCGCGGTATCACGACTTCCAGAAATGGTTTGCGCCGTTGGGCGCGACGCCTGAAGAGGTGACACTGTCGGCGCGCTACGCGTGGACGGTGAAGCTGTCGAACGGCACGCAGGTGGAACTTGGACGCGAACGCAATCAGGACACGCTTCTGGACCGGAGCAAGCGTCTGACGGCGGCGTGGAACGCGGTGACGCAACGGTGGGGAAAGGATATCGAGTATGCGGACTTGCGCTATCCGAACGGTTTCGCGATTCGTGCCGCTGGCATGCGCTTCATCAGCGAACCCGACAAAGGCAAGAAGTAAACGGACATCACACGCAATGAGCACGCTATGAGTAAAGACTATAAAGATCTGCTGGTCGCCCTCGACATTGGGACGTCGAAGGTGGTGGCCATCGTCGCCGAGTTGAAGGGCGAGGGTCACTACGAGGTGATCGGCCTCGGCCAGAGCGAATCGAAGGGGCTCAAGAAAGGCGTGGTGGTGAATATCGAAGCCACCGTGCAGTCCATTCAGCGCGCGCTCGAAGAAGCCGAGCTGATGGCCGATTGCAAGATCACCAATGTTTTCACCGGGATCGCCGGCAGCCATATCCGCAGCTTCAATTCGAGCGGCATGGTGGCGATCAAGGAGAAGGAAGTCACGCAGGCCGATGTGGCGCGCGTGATCGAGACGGCCAAGGCGATCAACATCCCGACCGATCAGCAGGTGCTGCATATCCTGACGCAGGAATTCATCATCGACGGTCAGGAAGATGTGCGCGAGCCGATCGGCATGAGCGGTATTCGCCTCGAAGTGAAGGTGCATATCGTCACCGGCGCGGTGAGCGCGGCGCAGAACATCGTCAAGTGCGTGCGCCGTTGCGGGCTCGAAGTGAACGATCTGATTCTGCAGCCGCTGGCGTCGTCGCTCGCGGTGCTGACGGAAGACGAAAAAGAACTCGGCGTGGTGCTGGTCGATATCGGCGGCGGCACGACGGACATCGCGATTTTCAGCGAAGGCGCGATCCGTCATACGGCGGTGATTCCGATTGCCGGCGATCAGATCACGAGCGACATCGCGATGGCGCTGCGCACGCCGACGCCGGACGCGGAAGACATCAAGGTGGATTACGGCATCGCCAAACAGGCTTTGGCCGATCCGGACGAAATGATCGAAGTGCCGGGTCTCGGCGAGCGCGGCCCGCGCACGCTGTCGCGCCAGGCGCTGGCGGCGGTGGTCGAGCCGCGTGTCGAAGAACTGTTTTCGCTCGTGCAGCAGGTGGTGCGCGAGTCGGGTTACGAGGAACTGCTGAGCTCCGGCGTGGTGCTGACCGGCGGCGCGTCGATGATGCTCGGTATGGTCGAGCTCGGTGAGGACATTTTCCTGAAGCCGGTGCGCATTGGCGTGCCGGAATACGCGGGCGGTCTCGCCGATGTGGTGCGCAATCCGCGCTACTCGACCGCGATGGGCTTGCTCGTCGAAGGACGCTCGCAACGCATGCGCGGCCGCAAGGTCGCGGTGCAGTCGGGCTCGATGGGACAAGTGTTCACGCGCATGAAGGACTGGTTCCTCGGTAACTTTTAACGCATTCGCTTTAAAGCAAATTCGCGCTGGTGCCGGCGGCTGGCGCGCGACAGGGGGTTGCCCGATCTCCTGCCGAATAACGGCCGAGTGGCTGTAACTTTTTATCTTGACGGAGGCATCATGGATTTCCAAATGCTGGAAACCGAAACGAACGGCACCATCATCAAGGTGGTCGGAGTAGGTGGCGCTGGTGGTAATGCTGTGCAGCACATGATCAACAAGGGCGTGCAAGGCGTCGACTTCATCGTGATGAACACGGACGCGCAGGCTCTGTCGCGTTCGCGCGCCACCGCGGTGATCCAGTTGGGCAACACGGGTTTGGGCGCCGGCGCCAAGCCGGAAATGGGCCGCGCCGCTGCGGAAGAAGCCCGTGAGCGCATCGCCGACGCACTGCGCGGCGCGCACATGGTCTTCATCACGGCCGGTATGGGCGGCGGCACGGGTACGGGCGCAGCGCCCGTGGTCGCGCAGATCGCCAAGGAAATGGGTATCTTGACCGTTGGTGTAGTCAGCAAGCCGTTCGAGTTCGAAGGCGGCAAGCGCATGCGTGTGGCAGAAGCTGGTTCGCAGCAACTGGAGGATCACGTCGACTCGCTGATCGTCGTTCTGAACGACAAGCTGTTCGAGGTGATGGGCGATGACGCCGAGATGGACAAGTGCTTCCAGTGCGCAGACGACGTTCTGAACAACGCAGTTGCCGGCATCGCGGAAATCATCAACGTCGACGGTCTGGTGAACGTCGACTTCGAAGACGTGAAGACGGTGATGGGCGAGCAGGGCAAGGCGATGATGGGCACGGCGACGGTTGCCGGCGTCGATCGCGCACGTCTGGCGGCCGAGCAGGCTGTGGCCAGCCCGCTGCTGGAAGGGGTGGATCTGTCGGGCGCGCGTGGCGTGCTGGTCAACATCACGTCGAGCCGTTCGCTGCGTCTGTCGGAAACGCGCGAAGTGATGAACACCATCAAGAGCTATGCAGCAGAAGACGCAACGGTGATCTTCGGCGCGGTGTACGACGATGCAATGGGCGACGCCCTGCGCGTGACGGTCGTGGCAACGGGTCTGGGCCGTGCGGCGAAGAAGCAGCAATCGGCACCGATGACGCTGCTGCGCACCGGCACCGACAACCAGCCGATCAGCTCGATGGGTCACGCAGCGTACGCACCGTCGGTGTCGCACGCGAGCACGGCCGATTACGGCGCGCTGGATACGCCGGCTGTGTGGCGCACGTCGCGCGACACGGCGGCTTCGCATGTGCAGGCGCTGCAGGAAAAGGGCGTCGACACGTACGACATTCCGGCGTTCCTGCGCAAGCAGGCGGACTGAGCGCGCAAGCAGGCTTTCGTTGCCGCGCTTCTCAGGAAGCGTTGGCGGACGAATGCACGAGCGTGGCGGGTGAACGGCGAACAGGTCGCGTATCGTCAGATTCGCGGCACGGAAAACTGCCCTCTTCGGATGCGCGAAGCGGATTGGGCGACTGTCGCCGGGCGGCGGAGCCTCTGAGAGGTTATGCGCCGAATTTCACTGCGACACGACGACGTGCGAGCGTGCTTCGCATCGATGCAAAGGACTGAGCATGATTCAAGCTGGTGACAAGCTGCCCGACGCAACGCTCTTCGAGTTGATCGAAGACGAGCGGGCGGGCTGCACGATCGGGCCTAACAGCTTCGACGTGCGCGAGCAGACGGCGGGTAAGCGCGTGGTGATCTTCGGATTGCCGGGTGCGTTCACGCCGACCTGTTCGGCCAAACACGTACCGGGTTACATCGGGCACGCCGAGCAGTTGCGGGCGGCGGGCGTCGACGAAATCTGGTGTGTGTCCGTCAACGACGCGTTCGTAATGGGCGCGTGGGGACGCGATCAGCACGCCTCGGGCAAGGTGCGCATGATGGCGGACGGTAGTGCGGCTTTCACGCGAGCGCTCGGTCTCGAGCAGGATTTGTCGGCGCGCGGCATGGGAATCCGTTCCCAGCGCTACGCGATGGTGGTCGACGACGGCGTGGTCAAGACGTTGAACGTCGAGGCTGCCGGCAAATTCGAAGTCAGCGATGCTGGGAGTATTCTCGCTACGTTGAGCTAGTTATGCGGGCGTTCAGACCTTCGCCCCGGCACCGCGTTGTGCATGGGCAACGATCGCAAGACGCTTTTGTGACAGGCCGTTACGCGGGCCGATGACCGGAAACGCCTCCGTTCCGGGGCATCGGCCCGTCACGCTTTCCTCGCGGGCGCCCATTGGGTAATGCAGCGAAACAGATTGATACCTTCCCTGCGACGACGCTCCATAGGGTATTGGAGTATAATTCGTGCTATGGAATAAAAAGTCCCGATTGGGATTTTCAATCGAATAGAAGATCACCATGTTGAAGCAGCGCACTATCAAACAGATCGTCAAGACAGTCGGCATCGGCCTGCACTCGGGCCGCAAAGTCGAACTGACGCTCCGCCCGGCGGCGCCGGATACGGGCATTGTGTTTTCGCGCGTGGATTTGGCCACGCCGGTGGACATTCCTGCGTCGGCGATGGCGATTGGCGATACGCGGCTGGCTTCGGTGTTGCAGAAAGACGGCGCGCGCGTCTCGACCATCGAGCATCTGATGTCCGCTTGCGCCGGTCTTGGCATCGACAATCTTTACGTCGACGTCACCGCTGAAGAAATTCCGATCATGGACGGCAGCGCCGGCTCATTCGTGTTTCTGATTCAATCGGCGGGTATCGAAGAGCAGAACGCGGCGAAGAAATTCATCAAGGTCACCAAGCCGGTTGAAATTCGCGATGGCGACAAATTCGCGCGTCTCGACCCGTATTTCGGTTTCAAGCTCAAATTTACGATCGACTTCCGCCATCCGGCTGTGGATAAGACCGGCCAGGCGCTGGAAGTGGATTTCGCCAATACGTCGTACGTGCGGGAAATTGCCCGTGCGCGCACGTTCGGCTTCGCGCATGAAGTGGAAATGATGCGTGAGTTGGGTCTGGCACGCGGCGGCAGCATGGACAACGCGATCGTGCTGGACGAATACCGCATCCTGAACAACGACGGCCTGCGTTACGACGACGAGTTCGTGAAGCACAAGATGCTCGACGCGATCGGCGATCTGTATGTGATTGGTCATCCGTTGCTGGCTTCGTACGACGCGTACAAGTCGGGTCACGGACTGAACAACCAGTTGTTGCGCGAGTTGCTGGCGCACGAAGATTCGTACGAAATCGTCACCTTCGACGACACGCAGAAGGCTCCGCGCGGCTTCGCGTATGAGACGCAGACGGCTTTTGCCTGAGCGGTTCTGTGTGGATCGTCCCAAGCGGACGGATGGAAAAAACGGCCCAGATGGGCCGTTTTTTTATGCTCAGCGATTTCTCCGATGCCGGGCCGCCATTTTCGCCAAGGCTTCCTGCAACGGCGACGGCGCGAGCGATTCGCTCAGTGCATGCAGCGCGTCGGCGCCGACTGGCGTCATACGCGCCTGTTTGACCGACGGCGGCTCTTTGATAGCCTGCGGACGCACACGAATCCTGAGCGCATTGACCGGCCAGCCGCGCTGCTGCAAATCCGATAGCAGACGCGGCTCCAGATGCCGCAAGCGCGCCGCGAGCGCATTGTGCCCAGCAAACAGGGCCAGCACGCCCTCCTTGATGAAGCCCGGCTCGACGCTCGTCGCCAGATAATCGGGGAGCAGTGCGCGCAAATCCTTTTCCAGCGCCGCAATCTGCTCGACGCCCGCGCGCAGGGCCGCGTACGCGTCGGTGCGATTGAGCACCTCGGCGACGGGCTGCGGGCGGCGCGCTTTGAACTGCTGGGGCGGCGGCCTTGAAAAGGAAGGAAAGCGGCTCATTTTCTATGGTGACGGTGTGGTCGCGCCCTATGCGCGTTCACGCCGCGATTGTACCGCGCGGGATGCACGCGAGCCCGCCTCGATGCGTCATGTCGGAGGTCGCTGCGGCGGGCGTTGAACGCCTCGCCGTCGTCGAAGAGCCGACACAGGCGCGGCCGGGGGCGCGTGCTAAAATGCCCGATTCGAATTCACTCTTGGACTAAGCCGCCGAGGCCCTTCCGACCCCGGAGCGCACGTGCACGACCTGCACGCCGCGACCCAGCCGAAGCCGCGACGCAGACACCGATCCGATGACCACCGGTTTTCTACAGAAGATTTTTGGCAGCCGCAACCAGCGTCTAGTCAAGCAATATCAAAAGACCGTCACGGCGATCAATGCGCTCGAACCGCAGATCGAGCAATTGACGGACGACCAACTGCGCGCCAAAACGGGTGAATTCCGCCAGCGCGTCGCGAGCGGCGAATCGCTCGACAAGATCCTGCCAGAAGCGTTTGCGGTGTGCCGCGAGGCCAGCAAGCGGGTGCTGAAAATGCGCCACTTCGACGTGCAGTTGATCGGCGGCATGGTTCTGCACTACGGCAAGATCGGCGAAATGCGCACCGGCGAGGGCAAGACGCTCGTCGCGACGTTGCCCGTCTACCTGAACGCGTTGTCGGGCCGCGGCGTGCACGTCGTCACGGTCAACGATTACCTCGCTCAGCGCGACGCCGAATGGATGGCGCGTCTGTACAACTTCCTCGGTCTGTCGGTCGGCATCAACCTGTCGCAGATGGATCACGAAGCCAAGCAGGAAGCGTACGCGGCGGACATCACGTACGGCACGAACAACGAATTCGGCTTCGACTACCTGCGCGACAACATGGTCTACGAGACCGACGCGCGCGTGCAGCGAGCCCTGAATTTCGCGGTGGTCGACGAGGTCGACTCGATCCTGATCGACGAAGCCCGTACGCCGTTGATCATCTCCGGCCAGGCCGAAGATCACACCGAACTCTACGTGCGCATGAACGCGCTGCCGCCGCTGCTCGAACGCCAGATCGGCGAAGAGAAAGCGGACGGCACCGGCGTCGAAAAGCCGGGCGACTACACGCTCGACGAGAAAGGCCGCCAGGTGTTCCTGACGGAATCGGGCCACGAAAAGGCCGAGCGTCTGCTCGCCGAGTGGGGCCTGATCGGCGAGGGCGAAAGCCTGTACGCGCCGCAGAACATCACGCTGATGCACCACGTGTACGCCGCCCTGCGCGCGCACACGCTGTTCTTCAAGGACCAGCACTACGTGGTCCAGAACAACGAAGTCGTGATCGTCGACGAATTCACCGGCCGTCTGATGTCGGGCCGCCGTTGGTCCGATGGTCTGCACCAGGCGGTCGAGGCGAAGGAACACGTCAAGATCCAGAGCGAGAATCAGACGCTCGCGTCGATCACGTTCCAGAACTACTTCCGCATGTACGCAAAGCTGTCCGGCATGACCGGTACGGCAGACACGGAAGCGTACGAATTCAACGAAATCTATGGTCTCGAAACGGTCGTGATCCCGACCAACCGTCCGCCCAAGCGGATCGACAAGCAGGATCAGATCTACAAAACGGCCAAGGAACGCTACGACGCGGTGATCCGCGACATCCGCGATTGCTACGAGCGCGGGCAGCCGGTGCTGGTCGGTACGACGTCGATCGAAAACTCCGAATTGCTGTCGCATCTGCTGAAGCAGGCCGGTTTGCCGCACGAAGTGCTGAACGCCAAGCAACATGCGCGTGAAGCCGAGATCGTCGCCGAAGCGGGCCGTCCGAAGCGCGTCACGATCGCCACCAACATGGCCGGTCGCGGTACCGACATCGTGCTCGGCGGCAACGCTGAAAAGCAGGCGTCGTTCCTCGAACTGGACGAGACGCTGGCCGACGCAGAGAAGCAAAGCCGTATCCAGAAGCTGCACGACGAATGGCAAACGCTGCACGATCAGGTGAAGGCCGCGGGCGGTCTGCACATCATCGGCACCGAGCGTCATGAATCGCGCCGGATCGACAATCAGTTGCGCGGCCGTGCGGGCCGTCAGGGTGATCCGGGTTCGTCGCGTTTCTATCTGTCGCTGGAAGATCCGCTGCTGCGCATTTTCGCGGGCGATCGCGTGCGCGCGATCATGGACCGTCTGAAGATGCCGGAAGGCGAAGCGATCGAAGCAGGCATCGTCTCACGTTCGATCGAGTCGGCGCAGCGCAAGGTTGAAGCGCGCAACTTCGACGTTCGCAAGCAATTGCTCGAATACGACGATGTGTCGAACGATCAGCGCAAGGTGATCTATCAGCAGCGCAACGAATTGCTCGAAGCGAACGACATCACCGAAACGATCGGCGCGATGCGTCAGGGCGTGATCAGCGACATCGTTCATCAGTTTGTCCCGGCCGGCAGTATTGAAGAGCAGTGGGACGTGCCCGAGCTGGAAGAAGTTTTGCGCAACGAATGGCAGCTCGACCTCGCGATCCAGGAAATGATCAACGAATCGAACTCGATCAGCGCGGACGAAATCCTCGAAGCCGTCGAAGCCGCCGGAGACGAAGCCTACGAAGCGAAGGTCGAACTGGTTGGCCGCGAGTCGTTCAGCGCGTTCGAGCGTTCTATCATGCTGCAAACGCTGGATCGCAGCTGGCGCGAACATCTGGCCGCACTCGATCACCTGCGTCAGGGCATCCATCTGCGCGGCTATGCGCAGAAGAATCCGAAGCAGGAATACAAGCGTGAAGCGTTCGAACTGTTTGCCGCGATGCTCGAGGCGGTGAAGCTCGAAGTCACGCGCGTCGTGATGAACGTGCAGATTCAGTCGCCGGAGCAGTTGGAGCAGGCGGCCGAACAAATGGAAGAGCAGGGCGGCCATCTGGAAAACGTCGAGTTCCGTCACGCTGAATTTGCCGAAGCTGCAGCGGCCGCGCCGGTGGCAGCCGAGGCGGCAACGGCCGCCATGATCGGCGACGCGATGAGCCACGCCTCTTCGTCGCAAGCGGCGGCGCTGGGCGGCGACGCGGACAACGTGCCGAAGGTCGGCCGCAACGACCCGTGCCCGTGCGGTAGCGGCAAGAAGTACAAGCAGTGTCACGGAAAGATCGTATAAAGCCTAAGGCGGCGCGCTTCCAGGCGCGCCGCGCTGTTTCAGGCGGTGCTTTACCGTCCCGCCTGGTGGCGCGCTCACTGCCAGCGCGTCGGTTGTAGCGCTCTTTGTAGATTTCGCGGTGGTCCGGCAACCTGCCCGTGCCATCAGTTTGCTATCCCGATGCCGGCGTCTGCCGGCATTTTCTTCGACAGGTCGCGACCATGGCTGTCAATTTCCCCTCGATCGATCCCGCTCAACTCCACCCCATCGCCGGCGTCACGCTGGGCTGGGCGGAGGCGAATATCCGCAAGCCGAACCGCAAGGACGTACTCGTTATTTCCGTGGGCGAAAGCGCCACGGTCGGCGGCGTGTTCACGCAGAACCGTTTTTGCGCGGCGCCCGTGACGGTGTGCCGGGAGAATCTGGAACGTGTGCGTGCAGGCGGCAGGCCGATTCGCGCGCTGGTGATCAACACCGGCAACGCCAATGCGGGCACGGGTGAGCCGGGCCTCGTGGCGGCGCGCGAAACCTGCGCCGAGCTGGCGCGTCTGGCGGACATCGCGCCGGAACAGGTGTTGCCGTTCTCGACGGGCGTGATTCTGGAGCCGCTGCCCGTCGATCGTCTGAAGGCCGGTCTGCCGGCTGCGCTGGCCAATCGCAAGGAAGCCAACTGGTTCGACGCCGCGCAGGCGATCATGACCACGGACACGCTGCCGAAGGCCGCTTCGCGCCAGGTCACGATCGACGGCCACACGGTCACGCTCACCGGCATCAGCAAGGGCGCCGGCATGATCAAGCCGAACATGGCGACCATGCTGGGCTTCCTCGCGTTCGACGCCGCCGTCGCCCAGCCGGTGCTCGACGCGCTGGTCAAGCACGTGGCGGACCGCTCGTTCAACTGCATCACGATCGATGGCGATACCTCGACCAACGATTCGTTCATCCTGATCGCGTCGGGCAGATCGAGCCTGCCGGCGATCACCTCCACCGACTCGCCCGCTTATGCAGCGTTGCGCGACGCGGTGACCGACGTCGCCCAGAGCCTCGCACAACTGATCGTGCGCGACGGCGAAGGCGCGACCAAATTCATGACCGTGCAAGTGGAAGGCGGCTCGAGCGTCGGCGAATGCCGCCAGATCGCGTATGCGATCGGCCATTCGCCGCTCGTGAAGACGGCTTTCTATGCATCGGACCCGAATCTCGGCCGCATCCTGGCGGCCATCGGTTATGCCGGCGTGGACGATCTCGACGTCAGCAAAATCGATCTGTATCTGGACGACGTGCTGGTCGCGACGGGCGGCGGCCGCAATCCGGCCTACCGTGAAGAAGACGGCCAGCGCGTCATGAAAAAGAGCGAGATCGGCATTCGCGTCGTCCTCGGACGCGGCGCTGCGCAAGCCACGATCTGGACTTGCGATCTGTCGCACGACTACGTGAGCATCAACGCCGACTATCGTTCGTAACCGGGTTCATTACGCGGCCTCGTGGCCGCTAAATTCACAGCTATGGACAAACTCGAACAGTTTTTAACCCGCGCCGAAGCCGTACTCGGCCGCCTGGAAGCCATGCTTCCGCCCGCCGCACCTGAAATCGACTGGTCGGCGGCGGTCGCGTTCCGCTGGCGCAAGCGCCAAGGGCGCGGCTATCTGCAGCCGGTGCCGGCCATTTCGGATATCACGCTCGACGACCTGCAAAACATCGAGCGTCAGAAAGGCTTGATCGAACAGAACACGCGCCAATTCGTGCACAAGCAGCCGGCCAACAACGTGCTGCTGACGGGCGCACGCGGCACCGGCAAGTCGTCGCTGATCAAGGCCTGCCTGAACGCCTACTCGAAAGACGGCCTGCGTCTGATCGAAGTCGACAAGGACGATCTGCACGATCTCGGCGATATCGTCGACCTGATCGCGCAGCGCCCGGAGCGCTTCGTGGTGTTCTGCGACGACCTCTCGTTCGAAGACGGCGAGTCGGGCTACAAGGCGCTGAAAGTGGCGCTCGACGGCTCGATCGCTGCGCAGTCGGACAACGTGCTGATTTACGCGACGTCGAACCGCCGTCATTTGTTGCCGGAGTACATGAGCGACAACGAGACGTACAAGCACACGTCGGATGGCGAGATTCACCCCGGCGAACTGGTCGAAGAGAAGATCTCGCTGTCGGAGCGTTTCGGGTTGTGGGTCAGCTTCTATCCGTTCAAGCAGGACGACTACCTGTCGATCATCGGCCACTGGCTGCGGCATTTCGGCTGCGACGACGCCGAAGTCGAAGCGGCGCGCGGCGATGCACTCGTGTGGGCACTCGAACGCGGTTCGCGCTCGGGTCGGGTGGCGTGGCAGTTCGCACGCGACTGGTCGGGCCGGAAGGCGCCGGCATGAGCGGCGCGCAGACCGATTCGGAAAACGGCGCGCAGACCAACGCTGCCGGGCGCAAGGTGACGGAAGTCGCCGTCGGCGTGCTGGTCCAGCCGGATGGGCGCTATCTGCTGGCGCAGCGTCCGGCCGGCAAGCCGTACGAGGGTTACTGGGAATTTCCGGGTGGCAAGCTGGAGCCGGGCGAATCGGTCGAGGCCGCGCTTGCTCGCGAACTGCATGAAGAGCTGGGTATCGAGGTGCAGGCGAGCCATCTGTGGCATACGCTCGAACACGATTATCCGCATGCCTATGTGCGGCTTTTTTTCTGCAAGGTCACGCAGTGGTCGGGTGAGCCGCACGGCCGCGAAGGTCAGGCTTTCGTCTGGCAGACGCTGCCCGCCGACGTCGAGCCATTGCTGCCCGCGACCTTACCCGTGCTGGAATGGCTCGCGGCGGAAAAGAACTGATCAGGAAAGGCCTGCGGGAATGGGCTTGGCGCCAGCGGCGCCAGCCCGCGCAGTTTTAGGGACACGAGCCGCGTTCAGTGCGGGTCGTAGTCGCCGCCGGGCGTCTCGTCGGGCGGCGCTTCCTGTTCACTACCACCAATCTTGTACTTCTCAGCGGCCCAAGCGCCGAGATCGATCTGCTTGCAGCGATCGGAACAGAAGGGACGGAAGCGGTTTTCAGGGGTCCAGCGGACATCCTTGCCGCAAGTGGGGCATTTGACGACGGTAGGCATACGGTCAGGCAGTCAATCGCAAACGGGAACAAGTTACGAATATAGGGGCAACTGTCGCCGCTTTAAAGGCGCGGCCCCCAATCCTGATTTACCAGCCGAACGTTACAGGCTGCACAGCGTGAGCTGGAACGGCACATCGACATCGACCGCACGGGGACGCAAATCGCCGTCCTGCACGGTGAATCGCACCCAGAGCATGTACTTGTTGGCGCTGGCTTCGGGAATCATGCGCAATTCCGGTGCCACGCGAACCTGCATCAACTGATACGAGCGGCCCGACAGCATTTGCTGATAGCTGCCTTGCATGGCCATGACTTTCGACGCCTGACCGGACTCGCGTGCGAGCCGCAGAACGATCGTGGCCGCGTCGCGCAGCGGCAGTAGCGGCGTCACCCATTTGGCGATGTCCTGACGGCGCTGATCGGGATGGATTTGCTGCCACGCGTAGTAGGACGGCAAATCGAACTTGCAGGTGCCGCCTGGGATGATGGCGCGGCTGCGAATGCTCGCCAGCCACTCATTGTCCGCAAGATGCTGGCCAGTTTTGCCCTGCATTTGCGAAAGACCCGCCAAAGTCTGTTCGATTTCGCCAAGCACGGCTTCGAGCGCATTCTGTTCGATACCCGGATTGCCGCGAAACGGTGCCAGCGTTTGCCGCTGACGCTCGAGTTCCTTCATCAGATCCGACTTCAGATCCGCGCGACCCGCAACTTCGGAAATTTCGAACAACGTGGTCAGTGCGACGTGATGTTCCCTGGCATCTTCCTGAGTCAGAAAGAACGTGAAGCGCTCGAACAGGTCTTCGAGGCGCAATAGCGTCCGGATTCGCTCGTTGAAGGGATACTCGTAAAGGATCAAGCGGGCTCGCCTCGGGCGTGGTCGGTGACGGGAATGCAGAACATTCTAATGCCGTGAGACTACCCTAGCAATCACGCACTTTTTCGGCGTGATTTTGCAACTTTTTTAGGTGACGGACCGCGAACCTACGAGCCCGCAAGCGACAGGTACGTGCGGTGCTGTCGCTCGACCTGTGTCGTCAGTGTGTCGAGCGGCGCGCCGTCGTTGTCGATGACGTCGTCGGCAGCGGCGAGACGCGCTTCACGGGTGGCCTGCCGCGCAATGATCGCCAACACCTGTTCGCGTGTGAAGCCGTTGCGGCTCATGACGCGCGAGATTTGCGTCTCGACGCTGCAATCGACCGTCAGCACGCGGTTCACACGGGTCTTCCAACTGCCGGATTCGACCAGCAGCGGCACCACCACGATCATGTAGGGACCCTGCGCCTCGCGTTGCTCGCGCTCGGTCTCCGCGCGGATCAGCGGATGCGTGATGCCTTCGAGACGCTTGCGGGCGGTGTCGTCGCTGAATACCAGCGAACGCATGCGCGCGCGGTCGAGCGAGCCGTCGGCGGCAACGAATGCAGCGCCGAACTCGGCCGCGATCTGCGGCATCGCAATGCCTTGCGGCGCGGTAATACGGTGCGCGATCAGATCGGTGTCGACCAGCGGCACGCCGTGCGCCGCGAATAGATCGGCGACGGTCGATTTGCCGCTGCCAATGCCACCGGTCAGCCCAACAGCAAACATGTTTCAGCCTCCCAGAGCCAGATAAAGCGGTGTGCCGAGGAACAGCGTGAGCGCACCGCCTGCCGCAAGAAACGGTCCAAAAGGCAGCGGCTCTTCGAAGCGCATGCGGCCGCGCCAGGTGGCCAGCAGACCGATCACCGCGCCTGCTACGGCGGCAATCAGCACGATCTGCGGCAGCGCGGCCCAGCCGAGCCAGGCACCGAGCGCTGCCAGTAATTTGAAGTCGCCGTAACCCATGCCTTCGATACCACGAACCAGGCGGAATGCCCAATGCACGACCCACAGCACCAGATAACCGAAGATAGCGCCAAGCACGGCGTCGTGCAGGCTCGCAAACATGCCATTGAAGTTGACGATGAGGCCTGCCCACAGCAGTGGCAGCGTCATCGAGTCGGGCAATAGCTGGGTATCGATATCGATTGCGCTCATGGCGAGCAACGCGGCGCACAGGCCGAACGCGGCCAGCGCCGCCAAGGTTGGCCCGAAGACGATCAGGGTGCCCGCGGCGCAGGCCGCGCTTGCGATTTCGAGCAACGGGTAGCGCAAGCTCACGGGGGCCTTGCATGCCGAGCAACGTCCGCGCAGCAGGACGTAACTCAACACCGGCAGATTCTCCCAGGCGCTCAGCACGTGGCCGCAATGAGGACAGGCGCTGCGTGGCGCCCACAAGTTGTAGCGCGCCGGCAAGCCGTCTTCTTCCTGCGGTTGGTCGGTGGCGTCGCGGACTTCCTCGCGCCATGCCCGTTCGAGCATGATCGGCAAGCGATGTACGACCACGTTCAGAAAGCTGCCGATGACCAGGCCGAACACGATGGCGAAGGCGATCTGCAAAGCGGCCGGCAAGCTGCCGAACGCGTAACCGAAATCGCTCGCAAAGTGGCCGGGCATCACGCGCAAGGGCAGGCCCGAAAGCAGGCTGGAAGAAGTTTCTGGCACGAGTGGAAGAGTCGCCGGCATAGATAATTGATGGATTCGGCTGCGATGCTACACCACGTTGCCGAGTTGAATAATGGGGAGATACATGGCGATCACGAGACCGCCGACCAACGCGCCCAGCACGATGATGACGAGCGGTTCGCACAGACTCGAAAGCGTGCCGATTTTCTCGTCCACCTGACGGTCGGCCAGCGCGGCCACGTCGATCAGCATAGCGTCGAGTGCTCCGGACTCCTCGGCAACCGCGACCGGCTGCACGACCTCCGGCGGAAAGCAGCGCGCTGCGCGCATGGCGGCGGCGAGCCGTTCACCGCGCCGAAGCCGCGCGGCGATCTCAAGCGTGGCGCGGTCGAAGAAGGCATTGCCGGTAGCGTGGGTCAGCGAGTCGAACGCATCCGCCAACGGCGTGCCTGCGGATAGCAACGTACCGAGCGCGCGACTCCAGCGGGCCGCACACAGCGTGGTCAGCAATGGACCGGCGACGGGGATTGTCAGCGAAAAGCGCGCGAAACGCAGGCGCGCTGCTTCGGAACGCCGCAGTAGAAACGTCACAGAGAAACTCGTGGCGCAGATCATGACGAGCGCGGGGATGCTCCAGCGCGCCGCGCCTGCCGATAAAGCCAGCACGAACTGCGTCGGCGCGGGCAAGCTGGCGCCGAAGCCATCGAAGATCTGCTTGAAGGTCGGCACGACCCACACCAGCAGAGCCGCCGTAATCGCCAACGCCAGCAACAGGATGACGACGGGATAGGTGAGCGCGGCGCGTACCTTGGCGCGTTGCGCGGCGGATCGTTCGCGGTCGTCGGCGATGCGCGCGAGGATCGCCGGCAGTGCGCCGGCTGCTTCGCCGACTTCGACGAGTTGGCAATACAGCGCGTTGAATTGCGCGGCGTGCCGCTGCAATGCCGCAGAGAAACGCAGCCCGCTGGCGATGTCGCGGGCCAGCGCAGCGACGATTCGCGGCATGCCTTGACGGCGTGAGCTCGGCGCCTGCGCCAGCAAATCGAGCGCGGGCGCGAGCGGCAGGCCTGCCCGCAACAGGCTGGTGAGCTGGCGGGTGAACAGGGTGACGTCCGTGGCACTTGCTTTGGGGCGTGGTGCCGGCCCATGCGCGTGGAGTTCGACGATAAATACCTTGTCGCGTTTGAGCATGGCGCGAGCGGTGCCCGCGTCCGACGCGAGCAGCGCGCCGTTTTTATGCTGCCCGTTTGCGTCCACGCCGCGCCATTTGAAACGCATGTCGGCGGGCGCTGCGACGGATGCCGTGCGTGGTGCGGTGCTCATGCGACCTCGGTGGCGGCCAGTGCTTCGGCGAGGCTGGTGGTGCCGTCGTACACCCGTTCGAGCGCCGCATCGCGCAACGTGCTGACGCCTTCCGACTGCGCGAGCCTTGCAAGCTCGTGCGCGCCTGCGCTGCCCACGATCAGTTCGCGCATGGCGTCGGACACCGGCATTACCTGATGAACGCCGACACGTCCCCGGTAGCCGATGCCATGGCAAGCCGGGCAGCCAGCCGCGGCATAAGGTTGCCAGCCGTCGTCGATTCGGTGCCCGGCGAAGCCGGCCGCGCGGAGCGCCGCCGCCGAATGCGGCGCTGGCGTGCGACAGGCAACGCACAGGCGCCGCACGAGTCGCTGCGCGGTCACGAGACGCAGCGCCGCGGCAAGGTTGTACGGCTCGACGCCGATGTCGATGAGCCGCGCGATCGCAGCAGGCGCGTCGTTGGTATGCAAAGTCGACAGAACGAGGTGGCCGGTTTGCGCCGCTTTCACGGCGACGTCGGCGGTTTCCTCATCGCGGATTTCGCCGACCATGATGACGTCGGGGTCCTGGCGCAGGAACGCGCGCAACGCTACGGCGAAAGTCAGCCCGGCCTTGTCGCGCACGCTGACCTGATTGATGCCGGCCAGTTGAATCTCCGCCGGGTCTTCGACTGAGCACAGATTGCGTGCGTTGTCGTTGAGCAGACTCAGGAAGCAGTAGAGCGATAGTGTCTTGCCACTGCCCGTCGGTCCGGTGACGAGCACGAGGCCGTGCGGCGCGTGAATCGTCGCGTCGACAGTTTCGCGCTGGTGGGCGTCGAGGCCCAGCGAGTCGAGCGAAAGATCGGTGGGCAGCGCGTCGAGTCGCCGCAAGACGAGCTTCTCACCGAATAGCGTGGGCAGCGAGTTGACCCGATAGTCTTCGATCCGACCGGGCGATGTGGCCAGTCGCAGACGGCCGTCCTGCGGCACCCGCCGCTCGGCGATATCCATGCGCGCGAGCACCTTCACGCGTGTGATGAACGCGTCGCGCAGATGCGCGGGCGGCGTCGGAATCTCATGCAATACACCGTCGATGCGCAAGCGTATCCGCCAGCCATGTTCGGCCGGCTCGATATGGAGATCGGACGCGTTGCGGCGGGTGGCCTCCTGCAACGTGTCGGTCAGAAGACGCACGGCAGGCGCGTTCTCGGGATCAGCGAGGTTGACGCTCGCGACGGGACGCGGCGGCGCAGCCGCAGCTTGAAAGGAAGCGTGCATGGAAAACCGGCGCAAGGCCGCCTGTAGAACTGGACGGCCCATCTTCCGCCGCGACGCGTCTGAGTGCCATTCAGCCAAACGGCTAATGGCGCGGCCAATACGCGTGTGCGATGCTGATCGTGGTTGTCGAACTTAGCCGAGCACTGCCTTGCCGGCTTTGGTGCGCACGGGCGGCCTGAACAGTTTGACGGTGCGAATTGCCTGGTCGTCGCTGCGCATGACCTCGAGTTTGACTTCGCCGATCTGCACACAGACGTCGCCGTCGGGAATGTCTTCGAGGATTTCGAGGATCAGGCCGTTGAGCGTTTTGGGTCCGTCGGTGGGCAGCTTGAGTAGCAGCCAACGGTTCAGTTCGCGCAGCGGCATGCTGCCCGCCACGATGCATTCGCCGCTTTCGTTCCAGCCGCCGCGCGAGTTGGCGCTACGCGGAATCGAGGTCGTGAATTCGCCGATCAGCTCTTCGATGATGTCTTCCGGCGTGACGAGCCCTTGCAGTTCGCCGTATTCGTTCACGACCAGCGCCGTGCGATGCCGGCTCTCCTGGAAGTATTGCAGTTGCTGGAACACGGGCGTCCCGCTCGGCACGAAGTACGGCTCGGCCAGCAGTTCACGCAGCGTCTCGCGCTCCAGTTCCTGATTGTGGAGCGCGGCGAGCGTCTTGCGAACATGCAGCACGCCCAGCACGCGATCGATATCGCCTTGGTAGACGACCAGCTTGTTGTGATAGCAGGTCTCGAGTTGGTGAAGGATCTGTTCGAACGGCGCGTCGAAATCGAGCGCTTCGATGCGGCGGCGCGGGATCATCACGTCGTCGACGGAAATGTTTTCGAGGTCGAACAGGTTCAGCAGAATGCTGCGGTGCTTGGTCGGCATGAAACTGCCGGACTCGAGCACGATGCTGCGCAGTTCTTCGGTGGAAAGCCGTTGATCGTGAGCGCCTTTGGTATTGATATGCAGCACACGCAAGATGCCGTTCGCGAACAGGTTGACGAACCAGACGAGCGGCTTGGCGACCCGCATCATCGGCGCGATCAGCAAACTGGCGGGCAGCGCGATTTTCTCGGGAAAGGTGGCGCCGACGATTTTCGGCGTGATCTCCGCGAACACGATGATCAGGAACGCGACAATGCCGGTCGCGATCGACAGCACCACGTTATTGCGGCCGAACGTGTGCAGCGCGATCGACGTGGTCAGCACCGGAATGATCGTATTGAACAGATTGTTGCCGATCAGCACGACGCTCAGTAGCTGATCGGTGCGCGCCAGCAGACCTTGGGTGGTCTTGGCACCGAGCGCGTTCTGATTGGCAAGATGTTTCAGGCGATGGCGGTTGAGGGCCATCATCGCCGTTTCGGAAATCGAAAAGAAGCTGGAGCAGATCAGCAGCAGACAGACGGCGCCGATCTGCGCCCATAAGGGAAGTTGTTCCACGCGTCGTGAAAGATAGGGGAAAGGATGGAGAGAATATAGCAGAGGGGCCGCGGCGGAGCCTTGCGGGGCGCGGAGCGTGGGCGCGAACGGGGGTGCTCGACCGCGCCATTCCTCGAGCTTGATCGAACGGCTATTTTTACTTTTGACCGGTTTGCAGTTGCAACGCCCGGACCCAGGTGCCTAATGCGTGCATGTATTCCGGAGTAAAGCCGGCTGTCGCTGCTACGTTGGGTTCAACGCCCGCGCCGTTCAGGAAGGCTTGCGCAAGGGCAAGAACGAACGGTGTCGTCGAGGGTTCGTGTTCGGCGATCGGCTGGCTCCGCGACGGCACGATCGGCGTCTGCGTGTTGACGCTGCAGTCCGGTATGGTGACGCGCACGATGCAGGCCGAGCCTTTCTTCGACCGTCCAAAGGCGCCGCCGTAGCCGGTCGGTGGCGTGTCCGGACTAATCCTTCGCGCGGCCGGGGCATCGAACGCCGCCGATTCTGTCGTCGGGACGATTTTCAGGCGCAGATGGCCGTCGAATTCGGGTGTGTCGTCCCGAATTGCATAGCCGGGCGCGTTGTCTGCCTGCAGTCCGCCGAATGCCGAGGCTGGCTGCCCCGCGGGAACGAGGTCGGCGAACAGGTTCGAGGGAGCCGCTTCAGGCCACGTCGCATCGTTCCAACGCGTGCTCTGCCAGTGCGATGTTGGCGCACCGAACAACGCGAGTGGGTCCAGCGGCGTGTCGAGCAGATCGTGCAGGGACTCCGGCGGTCCACCTTCGATTGGTAGGTCGTCGGCCCGCACGGGCGGCGGCGTCGTTCGTTGCAGGGGATTGGACGCGATGGCTGCAGCTTGGGTGAGATCGAGCGGGCCGGTTAGCGCAGTCCCAGTCGGCAAGCGCCACGCCGGTTGCGCAGCGCTCGCCCAAGCCTGCAAGACATAGGCGCCGATATTGACGATGTCGCCCGCCTGCAATTCCATCTCCTCGCGAGGCGCGACCAGTTTGCCGTTGACGGCAATTCCCGCATGCTCGCTGGTGTTGAGCAGGCGCCCGCCGTCACTCGTCGCGCTGACGAACGCGTGGCGTTGGGCCACCGTGCCATCGTCGTCGGACAGCGTCAGCTGGTTGTCGCTGGCGCAGCCGATCGAGCCGCCTGCCGCATCGAAGATCGTGCCCTGATCGTTGGCGACGGCCCGACCGTGGCACGCGAGGATCGTCAAGCGAAGACAGGAAGAAGGCATGGCGAAGCGTCCTCATCGTGAGTGGCGTTACGACGGACACGAAAACGCGTCTATCTGGGGCAGTCGGAACGGGTTGTAACTGCTGCTCGCGGTGACTCGCAGCGAGAGCTTGCGACCGTGGAAATCGAAGCTGGCGATGAAGCTTTCGGGCGTCGCACCCGGTGTGATGCGAGCCTTGTCGAGCATGCGATAGAGCGCCCAGGGGCCTTGTGTCTGTAAGCCATCGGTGCCGGTCGGCGAGCTGATTTGCAAGCTGACGAGACCCGTGCCGCCGAGATTGGGCCATTTCAAAGTGGTGGGAATTTGCGGGCCGTGTGCATAGCGGATCGTCTGGCCGTCGACATCCAGCGTGTACTGAGCGATGCCCGGGTCCAGGTCGAGCGGCGTCAACTCGACCTGCAGCGAAGGTACCGTGGCAGTGCCGGAGAAAAATACCGTGCGGATCAGGTCGGCATTCTGGAACGAACCCGCGAGGCGGGCGTCGCTTGACGTGGTGCCGGTCGCATTGCGTCGGAAGCGCCAGCGGCTGCCGCTGATGTCGATCTGCGATGTCAGGTTCTTCTGAAAGAAACTGTCCATCAGGCCACCCGGTGCGAACAGTTTCGAGAAATCGTCGAGCGCGACGTCGCGGGGCGAATTACGCGCGAACGGATAGCGTCCGGCGATCATATGTTGGCACAGGCGCCCAATGCTGCCCTGCGCATCCTGCGTCAGATTCGCGCGCGTGGCACCGCTGATTTGCGCCGAACCGGTGCGCGACAAGTCGCTGAATATGTCGCGCAGCGGTACGGGCAGGCGTCCCGCGTCGGCTTGAAGGGTGTTGAACACGTCGGTTTGCGGTGGCGGGCTGCCGTCGTTCAAAGCCGCGCCCGCCGATGTCAGATAGCTGTACAACTGGTCGACTATTCGCAGACTGCTGTCTAGCGGCGCACCACCTGCGCCACTGGGGGCGCCATCGGTCGAGGCCACGAGTCGCCGCAGCGGTTCGAAATGATTGTCGACCACGGCTTCAGGCCGCTCGTCGCTCACCGGTTGCTGCGAGTCGGCCATCGCAGCGTTCCCGAACATTGCGACGAGCGATCGTCTTGCCTCGCCGATGCGCCTCCGAATTCCGCCGGTCGCAGCTTGCTTATCCGGCGCTTTACGCGAGCGCAGCAGGTGGGTCTCGTTGGCGGCAGTCGACAAAAACTGTTTGAGCGGTGAATCGGGCGCCGACAGCGTGCGCGCGATCTGTGTGCTTTGCGCGATCGACTTGCTGGCGATCAAGGTCAAATCACTGAGGTAGCTGTCCCACACGTCGATATAGTCGTCGAAATACGCTCGTCTGACTTCGAGGGCGATACGCTGATTGTCGATGCCCGGCGTCGCGTCGATACCGAGTACCCAGGGTTCCTCTTCGCGCAGCTTCGATACGGCGCCGATCACGCGGCCGTCGAACACGTCCCGGTAACCGTGGTAGGTGTACAGGCGGTTGATGCCCTCGGTCAGCGGCTTGCCGCTCGCGCGCCGGAAAACCAGCGCGGCCTGCGGACCGCCCGCACTGACGACGGTGATCGGCGCACCTTGCATCGTGCGCAACAATTCACGGCGTATTAGATGGTATGCACGCTGTGCCAGCGGTTCATGCGCGAGCCGCTCACGCACGGCGCCGACGAGCGGCGCGTCGAGCACAAAAGACGAAGTGACGGGACGCGGTTCGAACAGGTTGGTCAGATGCGCTTCGAGTCGCGCGCGTTCGTCTGCCCCGACGTTCGACGGCAGCGTCTTCTCTGCATCGAGCATCAGCCAGGCGGCGAGGAAATTGCCGTCGTAGTGCGCGACGTCGTGAAGCATGAGATAGGCCTTGAGCGCGTCGTAAGCGTACTCGGGATCGGTGAGCGGCGCATTGGCCAGTATCGACTCGAGGTGAACGGCTGCTTGCGGCAGCAGCTTTTCGGCGAGTGCCCTGCGATACATTGCGTCGCTAGCGGCGCGGATTCTTTGGCCCTGATACAGGCCCATGCCGTAGCGCAGCGACGTCGGCGCACCGATCTCGAACCGCTCGCTGCGTGGCAGGTCTTGCAGTGCATCGAGCAGCGGCACAAGTGGCGTCATGGCGCCGACGCTCGACGCGACCGGGCGGGCTGCCTGCCGATTGAAAGCGGCAACACGCGAGTTCACTTCGTCGAGATAGGCGCGGTTGTTCAGATAGCTGTTGGTCCAGCCGATCAACAAAGCCAGCACGATCCCACCAGTGAGCAGAGCCATTGCTGCGTGGACGATCCGTCGCCGCCGACGCAACGCGCGGCTGACCTCGGCGAATCCAGCGTCAGCGAATAGCGCCTTGCTTAGCAGCTGTTGGAGGAAGTAGCCATGCTCGCGTCCCGATCCGGTGTGCGCCGACGGTTGTGCCGCTGCGATCTGCAATTGCGCTCTGACGGGGTCGAGTACGCGATCGATCACCGCCGTGTCCTGCCGCGCGCTGGTGAAATAAACGCCTCGCAACTGCAGATTGGTCTCCAGGCGCGATGGACGAAACAGCGCCGTACAGAAGTCGTCCAGACTCTCTCGCAGACTCGCGAACTGTTGAGGAAACAGGAAAGCGCGCGCGCGGCTGTCGCGGTCGGGGTCGGCGATCAGGACATCGCGTAGTCCTTCGTGCAGGCGCTGGGTCAAGGCGTCGAACGCATGGCCGAAAGCATGATTGGCGGTCGCGGCGTCACGCGAGAAAGTCGTGCCCCACACCTGCGCGCGGCCGTCGCGATTCAGGCTCGAAAAATAGTCGCTGAAGCCGCAGATACGGTCCATTTTCGTGAAACACACGTAGATCGGCACGCGCAGGTCGAGCCTCGTCTGCATCAATTGCAATGGCTGGCGCAAACGCGTGGCGTAGGCCACACGCTCCGGTTCGCTCAGCGCGACCAGTTCGTCGACGCCGACCGTCAACAGCACGCCATTGACCGGCTGCCGACGTCGGTGTTTGCGCAGCAACGCGAGCAATTCGCCCCATTCGGCGCCGCGGCGTGCGGTGTCGTCAGCAGCAATCAGATAGTGGCCCGGCGTATCGACGAGCACGGCGTCGTTGCAAAACCACCAGTCGCATTGACGCGTGGGCTCGACACGACCGGCGGCGCGCGTGGCCTGCTCGACCATCGACAGTTCGAGGCCGCTGTTGGCGAGCGCGGATGTCTTGCCCGCCGCGCCGCCACCGACCACGAGATACCAGGGCAGGCGGTACGTGTATGCGCCGCTTAGCCGGTCGAGGCACGCGCCGAGCCTGCCTCCAGACGAGCTGGCACGACGCAGCAGATGCTGCGCCTCGCGAAAGCGGATGCGCAACTCAGCGATGGCTTCACCGTGACCGCTCGAGTCGGTGCGCTCGCGTATCGCGGTTCGTCTTTCGCGTCGGCGTGCAAACAAGCGTCGGAGGAAAATCATCGGGGCGTCGCCTGAGAGAGGTTCTGGCGGTCTTGTCCGACGGGGAACACCATGATTTCGACCCGCCGATTGTGGGCGCGACCCACTGCCGTCAGATTGTTGTCCACGGGTTCCGCGTCGCCGCGTCCGACTGCCGAGAGCGTGCGGCTCGGATCGAGTCCTGCCGCACGCAACCATTGGGCGACTGCGGCGGCGCGGGCCTGCGACAGCGCGAGATTCGACGCGAAGTGGCGATCGCGAATCGGCTGATTGTCGGTATGCCCGGTAATCACGATCTCGCCGTCAAGCTGGTTGAGTGCGTTGGCGACACGGGCGAGTACTGGCAGAAGAGTGCGATTGGCGACAGCGGATCCGGAATCGAACAAGGCATCGCCGCGCATCGCGATCACATCCCGATCGGCTTCGCCGCGCACGGCAAGCGCGCCGCTGCGCAGATCAGCAGCCAGCCTTTGCTGCAGCGTGGTCGATGTGCCCTGCGCGAGGCCGCCTACATCGGGAAGCCGCATCGCGTTGATGGCCGCGTCGGTGCGATCCGCGTGTGCGCCCAATATGGACGCGAAGCCGATGTAACCCGCCACGGCGCTTGCACAGGCGCTCGGCAGCCATATCCAAATCGGCCACCCGCGACGCATCGCGACCGCCGACGCGCGGTCGTCTGCTTGCCACGCCGGCGACAGCGCTTGCCCATAGCCACGACCGATTTCGTGCAGCAGTTTGTGCAGCCGCCGCGTGAGCGTTTCAAGCTGTGCGGCGCCGTTCTCGGTGACACGGTAGCGCCCCTGAAAACCCAGCACCAGGCAGTAATACTGCAGTTCGAGCAAGTGGCGGTGCTCGCGCGGACTGGCGGACAGCCGCGCCAGCAACTGGAAAAACTTTTCGCCGCCCCAGGTCTCGTTGTGAAATGCAACCAGCAGACTGTGCGTCGACCACACGCCACCGCCGCCCCAGGGTGCGAGCGCCGCTGCTTCGTCGAGCGTCGTGCACAGACAATAGCGGGCGCCGACGATCGTCTCGACAGCAATCCCCGCCTGTTGGGCACGGGACTGAAACTGCCGGATCTGATCGACCAGATAGTCGCGTAGCCGCTCGGGCGCTAACGCTGTGCTCGTGCGAATTTGCGCAAGCAAATCCAGCAGCGGATTCGCGGCGGCGACGAGTGAATTGCGGGCAGTCGGATCGGAGGGTTGCATAGATTTTTAGTCGGTGCGCGTGGCGTCAACCGCGAATCGCCCAACATTCCATGGTCAGACCTGGCAGATCGCCGGCGACATGCAAAGCGAGACCACTGGATTTCTCTAGTTGTTTCCAGAGTTCGCCACCCGTATCCAGTTCGAAGTAGTGGTAGCCAGCGTGATAGGGAATCTGCCGGGGCGCGACCGGTAGCACGCGTAGCGCGATGCCGGGAAGATGCAGATTCACGAGATCGGAAAGCCGCTCGGCGGGGCCGATCTTGACCTGTGCCGGATAGCGCGCACGCATCGTCTCGGCGGGCAGATCGGCGTGCACCGCGAGAACGAAGCCGGCGTGGCGAATCAGATCCGGACTTGGAATCCGCGCGACCCACACGCGATGAGCGCGTTCCTGTAGTTCGATGGCGACCGCATTCTGTTCAAGTACCGTCGACAAGGCCCGTCGCAATTCGGCCATCAGGGGCATGAAGCTGTGTTGCAGATCGTCGTGCCGGTACTCGGGGCGAACCGTGGGGCGGCGTTCGTCCGTTGTGTAAGTGCACAAATCGAAGGCGAGCCGCAGCCATTGCTGAAACAGTTGCTCGGGATGGCTTCGGCCGCGTGCGCACGCGTGCCAGGTGTCGGCTTGAGCGCGGTTGATCAGAGCGAGCAGTAAAAAATCCGCGACCTCCGAAACGCCGCCGCGCCCCGCTCGCGACAGGCGCTGCGCCAATGCGTCGCCGCGCTGTTCGAGCAGCCCATGCAATTCGCTGATGTAGTTGGCGAGCACGGCATGCTGATCGGCGATCAGCATCGGCGGGATGTAATGTTTGTCGAGCACCAGATGGTTGTCGCTGCGTCGTTCCACGACGCGCAACAAGCCGATCGCCTGCCATTCGCTGCCGAGTTCCGACGCGAGCGCGAGCCGCACCCGTGGGCGGGCGATCTGCACGCAGGCTGGTCCCAGCGCAACGGCGTTGCCGTCGGCGATCTCGCGCGCGTACGCGCTGTAACGCGCCAGTGAACCGGTCTGCTCTTCGAAAAGGGTGTCTTCGCCGCCCGGTCTTTTGAGCGGCAACGCGAGCATCACGACCTCGTCGTTGACTGCGGCCGGGATGTCGAGCGGTGCGGGTAGTTCGTCGGCGCCGGTGAGCAGAAATGGCGTGCCATCGGGAAACACGCCTTGCGCCATCGACAGCGACACCTTGCCCAACGCGAGCATCTCGTGATCGATCTCGATACTCGCGAAGCCCCAGAATGCGCTCTGCAATCCGAGACAGCGCAAGTAGACATAGCTTTCGAGGTAGCGCTCGAATTGCTGGAAATGCTGTGGCCGAAGATACATGCCCTCCGACCAGACAACCTTGCTGCGCAAAGCGCCTGCGTCCTTCGGCGGAAAATTGGCGTGGTTCATCAATGGGTCCGATCCAGGGCTTCGACGGCGAGGCCGTTTTCGTTGAGTTTTACGCGCACCGTGAGTTGTTCTGGCGAGAACGGCCGGAATGAAAAAATGCTGGTGCCGTCGCGGGCAGGCAGTGCAAGGGTGGTTTTCCAGACGCTTCCGTTCAGCTCGCGATAGCCGGCGACGATGCCCAGTGCGCGTGTCTGCGCGCTGGCCGTCCGCTGGATCAACCGGTGTTCGCCCGGCAAGAGGATCACCTGTTCGAACGAAACGAGGTCGTCGCCCAAGGTCGTTTTGGCGTTGTCCTGCAGAGCGGAGAAACCGCCTGCCTCGAATGCCGCAGTCGATTTCAGGCCATAGATGCCGACGAGAATCGGCGCGGGCCTCGCGTTGCTGTCCGGATTCACGCGTGAACTTGCGTTGAGGTAGAGGTCACAGGGCGTGTCCGTGCTCTGGGACGTCGACGAACAGCCCACTAGCAGGATTGCCACGGTTATCGCGGTCAGCGCACGCCATTTCGGGTCGACCATGCGTGGGTCAAGCCGCCAGATTCAGAATGTGCGTCTGGCTGGGCGAGGTGCCGGTGCCGACGGCATTCGTCGCGTTCTGCTGCGTGGGGTCGCTCATGCGGGTGGTCGGCATGCCGTGCAGCAGGACCGTATTGGCGCCGTTGATGTTGCGCGAGGTCGAGCACACCGTGCCGGACGCGACGCCACCCATCGATCCGGCTGCGTCGCCACTGGTGACCGGAATGAGCGTCGCCAGATTGTGCGCGGGGGCGCCGGCAATGAGAATGTTGCTGACGTTCGGGATGGCTTGCACGCGCTGTGCATTGTTGTCGTAGGCGACGGGCACGCCGACCGGTGGCGTTCTGTTGACGCTGATCGCGTCGTTGGTGCCGCCTGCGCTTGAATTGACCATGACCATGCGATTCTCCTAGCCGAGATGGATATGCTGGGCGTCGATCTTCGACAGGCGCTCGGCGGTCAGCAACGCGTGCTTGCCATGCAGACGCACGCTTGCGGAGGCGGCGTAGTCAAGATGCGCCGAGCGCACGTGGTCGACGGTTTCGACCGTGCGGAAGCTCGCCTTGCTGATTTGCACGACGCGTTCGACGACTGTTTCCAGGGTCTTTCCGATCAGCCGCAACGCGCCGATCCAGCCTTGCAGTTCGACGCAATGAAGTGATGTTTTTTTAACGATCAAATCGGCTTCGTCGACGTTCAGTTCGAGATGGTTGCCGTGCACCTTCACCTCGTTTTCGCCATGCAGATGAATGCCTTGTGCCGCATTGAAGCGCACCGTGCCGTTCGATTCGAACGTCAGATCGCCGTCGATGTGAATGCGCGCTGCGCTTGCGTATGGGCGCTCGAGAATGGCCAACACGTACGGGTGTTGCGGATCGACGCGGCTGATCAAGACGCGATCGCCGATCTCGGGTTCGAGCAGGCAGCTATGGGCGCGTCGGCAGGTGAGCCTGGCGTCGCCGCACGATACCAACAGCCTGTCGTCGCGTAAGCGGCTCCGGATCGTGCCGAGGGTTTCGCCGCTTAGCTCTGGCTGCGATGTTCTCAAATCTGCGAACGTTGATTTCATGTGGGCTCCGTGGGCTCGATGGGCGTCCGGCGTGCGTCCCGTTGCGCCGACCAAGCTTCGGCAGCGCACAGAGCCGCATCGGCGTCGGCGACGCCGATGCGGCCTTGCCAAGGCGGTTCGCATGCGTCGCTGTCCAAGGCGGCGCGCGCGCCATGAAAGCGGGTTCGTTCGAATCTTGCTTGTGTAAAGTCGGCACCGGTCAGTTGGGCCGACGAAAAATCCGCGTCTTCGAGCCGTGCGTGAATGAAGCGCGAGTCGCTCGCGTCGGCACCATGGAATACGGCGCCGGCCAAATCGGTGTCGGAGAAATCTGCCCCATTGACGTCCGCCTCAGCCCAGATGCTACGAGCAAAGCGCGCACCGCGGCACTGCAGACCGCCCGCATTCGCACCGAAGAAATTGGCGAATGGCGCGTCTACCTCATCCATGACGGCATGCTCGAGTGCAGCGGCCTGAAAATTGCAATGCGGCATCTGCGCGGCGGTGAAGTCGGCGCGGCGCAGGTCCGCTCCGATGAATTGACACTTCCGGAATATCTGTCCGCGAAAAACCTGGCCCGCGAGATTGGATTCGCTGAATACGGCGTTGTCGAAATGCGAGCGTGCAAAGTCCACTGCGCGCAAATCGGTTCGGTGGAAAAGGACTTGGCGATTGACCGTGGCAGTGAAGCTGGCACCTTGCATGGACGTTTCATCGAAGAGCGCGCGCGTGAGTTGCGCCGAATCGAACCAGCAGTCGCTTAGCTCGCATGTCAGAAACGCGGCGCGTGTGGCGCGCACATCCGAAAAGCGCGTGGCGGCTGCGCGTAGGCCATTCAACCGGCAATCGTCGAGTGTGCTTCCGGCGAAGCTCGTACGGACCAATTCGCCTTTCAGGAAGACGCTGTGAGATAGATTGGCGCCGGAGAAATCGACATCGATGAACACGCATTCGTTGAACACGCAGTCGGTGAGTCGTGCGCGCGCGAGTCGTGTTCCGGTGAAAATGACGTTGGCGAAGATTCCGCCCGATAGATCGAATTGATCGAGCACGAGCGCCCCCAGCGAGCGTTGCTCGACGATTTCGCCGTTGCCGATCATGCGTTGCAGTTGGATGGCATCCAGACTCATGACCGCCTCGCCGACGGGTGCGTGACGGCTTGTTCCAGATACGCACCGTCGAGTCGAGTGGTGTGATCCAGCGACGTTTCTGCGAGGTTGGCGCGGAACAGGTTCGCCTCTCGCAAATTCGCGTGCGGCAGAATCGCTCGCCTGAGATGGGCGCCGATCAGATCAGCCCGAGCGAGGTTGGCGCCGCTTAAATCGGTGCGCACCATGTAGCCGTTGATGAGCTTCATGTCCTGCAAGTCCGCTGCTTGCAGGCTGGCGTCGGAGAAGTCGCTTTGGCTGATCCGGGCGCCATTGAAACTGGCGCCGTTCGCGCGGGCCTGGCGCAGATTCACTTCGCTGAGGACGGCTCCAGCAAAGTCCGCTCGTTCCAGCACGGTGTCTTTCACGAAACAGGCTTTGCTCAAGATCGCCCGATCGAACCGGATGTCGTGGGCGAGCGTTTCGACAAGGCCGAAGCCCACGATGTCTGCTCTCGAAAAACTGACGCGTTCGATCTGACATTGGATGAAAGCGAGTTTGCGGATACGTGCCTGGCCGAAATCGACGTCCTGGAAAACCTGTTCGACGAAGACGAGGTCGCTTAGCGTGGCTTCCCGGAAATTGACCATATCGAAACGACAATCGGTGAATCGGGCCCCTTGGATCGATGCGCGCGGAAACTTGCACCGCTTGAATTGCGTGCGCTCGAACAGGCCGCGGTCGAGTGTGGCACCGCTGAAATCTGTGTCGTCGCATTGAGCGAGCGACAGGTTGGCGTTGTCCAGGCGCGCCCCAGCTAACGAAGTTCGCACGAGCGTGGCGCGCACCAGCACCGCTGAGCTCAAGGTGGCGCCGGTGAGATCGGCGCCGGTCAGGTCGGCGCTTTCCAGCAGGGCTCCGTCGAACAGCGCGCCGCGCAGACTCATGCCGCTCAGATCGGCGCCCGTCAGATCGAGGTTCGCTAGCGATTCGCCATTCGCGTACATGGCGGCGACGCGCTCGCGCACAGCGTGTGCCGCGGCCGCCTCGAGGCGCGGCGCCGCATCCTGATGATGCGCCGTGTGCAGGTAGGTTGAGCGCAGTTTGCGGTTGGCATCGCGCACCAGGTCTTGCAGGTCGATGCGATTGAACTGCCCTGCGTGCGCGCCGTCGAGAGACAGCTTGGGTAGGCCGTGTCGGGGTTGAGGTTGCGGGCATCGCGCTGCATATTTCGTTTCGATTTCGCGACGCGCCGTTTCCAAAGCGCAGAGTTGTTGGTCGGCGAGTTGCTCTTGATGTTGCACGAACTCCGCCAATTCCTCGACACGAGGCGGCCGCGCCGACTCGGGCGCGATCGCGAAAGCGACGGGTGCTAAGCGGCCGCTTAGGGATCGAGCGGAGACGGCGACCCGGTCGGCCTCCTGTTGAGCACGATGCAGAAGATTGCGCTGCAACGCGCCTCGGGTCGGGGCCGCGTTGGCTTCGCTCGTGTCTTCGGCTTGTACGAGCATCGACTCCGGCATGAGATCGCAGTCACGAAGTGCGTGCAAGGCGCCGCGGTTGCGGTCCATGCGCAGGTCGAATACGCGACGATAATGTGCGAGGGACCTGGCTTCCAGACTCGATTCAGCGCCGATCAACAAACTGGCCACATCTTGCGCATCGAATTCCTCGATCGCTACCGTGCCGTGGAAGATCATCACCACTCGCTCGCGATGCGGAATGAACCATGCTGTTGTCAGGCGCATAGGCACCTCGTTCAGGGTGTTTTCGCTTACCCGTTGAACGAAACAGCGGACGCGCAGCGGCGGCAAGCGCCGGTGATGACTTCTCGCTCGGGATGCATATGCGCAATCTCGTACTCGACGCCGTCGGGCAAGGCGGCGTGCTCAGGCAATTGCTGATCTGGTGGCGCGATATTGAAATAGCGTCGATCCATCGTGCGCGGAAAGCCGGGACAGTCTTCCTCGAGCCATTGCTGATCGAGTTGGCCATAGAACTGGTTGCGCTGTGGCCAAGCCGGGGCAACCGGCGTATAGGCTGCCGGCGCGGCGGTTTGCTTGCGAGAGCCAAGAGTGGTCGTCGCGTATTCGAGGTTGGGGAGCGGTTGCGGTTTCTCGCTTTTGCCGTCTATGGATGCGTCGGAGAATCCACGTCCCACTGGATTGTCCGGATATCCCGCGCCACCATACGCAAGCGGCCAGTCGAGCGGCAATGATTCGAATCGACGCGATACTGTTGGTGAGTCGCCGTTCCACTCGCGGTCACCGGACACACGCAGCCGTTTTTCGATCCCCCCGAAACGGATACCGACGTGGCAAGTGTGCGTGCCCTCGCAATACTTGCCGTAGGCGTGCGCGGAGACGAGAAATTCCGCGTGAGGTTTGGGCAACGCAGCGTCGAGCGGGTAACCCATCAGCTCTTCGCCGACCGTATCCCACAATTCGGATTCGCTGACGAGATGCGGCATCTCACCGAGTGTCGCCATCACCGGGACGGCCACGCCGAGATGTTCACAGCCCGCTGATCGGTAAGAACGCGTGAGTATGCCAAGGGGCGTAGGCTTGATAATTTTCATATCGAATCGGTTGGCGTGGCTGGCGTTAAAACGTGACGGACAGGCCGACGGTGTTGTACGACACCCCCGTTGCCGAAACGCTCAAGCCGGTGCTGCTGACCGAGGTTCCGGTCGATGACCCGGAGTTGCCTGTAGCGCTGACGCTCGAGCCGGTTGCGCCGACACTGGAGCCCACCGTCGTCACGACCGATCCGAGCGCGTCCATCGTCGAGCCGACTACGCCGAATCCCGTACCGAGCACGCCGATCTGGTTGAAGACGAACGATTCCTGCGTTCCCAGGACGATTGCGGTGGAGTTGCCGTTGACCACCGTGGCCGAATTGCCGCCGACGCTTTCCGTGGCGTCGTTCTCGACCGACACGTCGTAGTCACGCTCGGCATGCAGGCACATCTGTTCCGCGCCTGGCTTGTCTTCGAAGCGAAGCATGTTCGCGTTCTCATGGGAGCCGCCGGGAGTGCGCGTGACGAAGCCGCTTTGAGTCGCGGCTGCCGGCAGGGCGAAAGGCGGCATCTGATCGGCGTTATAAATGCGACCGGTCACGAGCGGCCGATCGAGTTGGCCGTTCAGGAAATCCACCACGACCTCCTGACCGATGCGAGGAATATGAACGCCGCCATACTGACTGCCGGCCCATACGCTCGACACGCGCACCCAGCACGAGCTGTTTTCGTCGCGCTTGCCGTAACGGTCCCAGCGAAATTGCAATTTCACCCGACCGTATTGATCGGTCCAGATATCCTGACCCGCCGGCCCCACTACGACGGCGGTTTGCGGACCGGAGGCCCTGGGCGCGGGGGTGGCACTCGGAGCTCGAAAAGCCAAAGAGGCAGGCTGCGCGACGAAATCGAAGTCGTAGCGGGCGTCACTGCTGCCGGTGACATAGCCACCTTCCTGCAGACGGTAGTTCACGCCGACTACAAGGTAAACGCGGTTTTCCTCCTGCCTTGGATAGTCTTTCAGTGTGAACAGATAGCCTGGTGCGATGGCGCGCAAGCGCGAGTGCGCATGAATGCGTGCGTGTCCCGCCTGTTGTTCCTCAAGCCGAACGCGAGCGTAGTGCTCGCCCTGGTCCGCTTCGATATAACCGCCTTGCCACTGGTACTTGCCATAAGCACCGTGTTCGGCGTTTAGCGGATTGGCGCGCCGCTGTGACAGATCGGCGCGCGGCTTCCTGAAGTCGTAATCGTCGACGACGTAGGCACCTGAACAGAGTTCGGTTGCCGGATGCCATTGGTCCACGCCCTCTTCAACGGACAATGCAACCCGGTCGGGCGGCAGATAGGGCAGCATTGCGTAACCGGGCAGCGGATCGTGGGCACTCATGTCGTCGACGAGGACAAGCACCTGCTGGTCCGCTTCATGGCGGAAGTAGTAGTAGATGCCTTCCTGCTCCATTAACCTGCTGACAAACGCGAAGTCGCTCTCCTGGTATTGGACGCAGTACTCCCAGCTGCGATAGCTGGCGAGTAATCGCTCGTCGACCTGGAATCCATAGGTCTCGAACACGCTTCGCAGAATGTCCACCACCGACAGATTCTGGAAACTACGACAGTCTTCGGTCCTGGTCAGGTACCAGAGCCAGGGACGCAGCGTGACCGTGTAGACATAGGTCCGCGACGTAAGGGTTTCTCGGCCTGTGAGCGCGCAATGCACGATATGGCCGCCGAGATAGCGCACGCTACCGTCGACCGTTGCGATCTCCAGCGTCAGCGGTTTGCCGAGCAGGTCATTCATCTCGATCGATACCGAGTGGCTGACCAGTTCCACCTTGAATTCATACAGCGACGACAGCGACTCCTCACCCTCCAGCGAGCGAAACTTGAGCATGTCCGGATCAAGCGGCGTGTGAGCAGTAATGATGTGGTTCATGACAGGGTTCGTAGAGGAAGATCGGCCGGGTTGGTGAAAGCAGATTGGCGGGCACTCAGGCCGAGCATGTCTGCGACGAATACGCTTCAGGCTGATAGACGAATTCGTCGGCGTCACCACCGGTGCCATGACGAGTGCCGAGCCAACTTCCCCAGCCCAACGGCTGGCCGGGCCCCAGACTGTTGCCGTGCACCTGACTCGCGCTCATGACGAGTCGCATGTCCCACGCCCATTCAATGCCTGCGTAATGGCGTACCCATTCCACCACTTGCCGCGAGCGTCGTGTATCAGGCAGGAGGTCCCGATACTGTTCGCGCGAGAGCGGCCCGACGCGCAACTCGAATTTCGATTGGACGTCGCGCACGGCCTTGCCGAGCATTGCGCCGCACCCAAGTCCGGTGCCGTTCGACGACGTGCGCAGCCTCGTGCGTTGGCGCGGTCCGACTGGTATCCAGTGCGGCACGAACTCGACAATTTCGACGGGCACGCCGAGAAACGCACATAGGATGTGCTGAAGCCCGACGGGATTGCGTGTCTGCCGTACCAGGTGTCCGGCCATGTAATAGCTCGCATGCGCGGCGATCCCGTTCGACTTCAATTGCGACGGCAGGCCTGCGTGAATCAGGCTCGCGATATAGGCGTCGAAGCGCGCTCCTGGTCCACCATCAAGGCTGACGGTCGGTTGAGCGTCGGCCCAGGCGCGATAGAACAGTAAGATCAAACGGTGGTGGAACAGATCGGCAAATGCGCTTAGCGTGGAGTCGCCGTGGTGGTGAAGGCGGTCGTAGGCGTATTCGGTGAGATGCAGCGGCAAAGGGCCATTGGGGCCGAACAACCCGAAGCTATAAATGGATACGCGAGCCGGTGCCCCATCCTGTCCTGGGGCAGCCGATGCCAGAGTCGCGGGCGCAAAGGCCAGCGATGCCTGCTGGCCGATGCGCAGTGGCTCGTCGCCAGGGTGCGTCGCCCGCCCGAGGCGCACGGGCATGCCGGCGCGCGCATCGAGCCAGCGCAATAGGACGTAGAGGTCGAACGCGTGCGGCGTATTCGAGACCTGCTGCCAGAAAAGTTGCAGTGACGGGGCGATGGCGGCTTTCATGCGGTCGGGCGACGTCCGATTCGTGGTGCCCAGCGCTTGACTTCTCCGCGCTGCAGCGTTGAGACGACAAGTTCGCTGAAGCTGTTCAGCGACACATGGCGGGCGAAGAACTGTTCCAGCACCGCGCCGAACAGATAAGTGCTGGCGCCGGCGAACGCCATCTCGTCGAGCAGTAGCGAAATGCATACGCCTCGTCCGAACATGAGCGGACCCGGCTGAGGCAATTGGCGATGGACGGGTTCAACCTGCACGCTGCGAATGCCCCGGATTTGCGGTAAAGGGTCCGCGGACGCTGCACCGGCGTAGAGCCCTAGCAACTCGCGCAGCGACTGCGCACCCTGATTGGCGTCGAGGTCGGTCAGTGTTTGATAGTTCAATCCGAGATGGCTGATGAGCCGCCAGGTGATTTCACCGTCGGCAAGGGCCGGACGCGGCTGACCAGGACCGTGAAGTACCTTGATGGCCGCGACTGGCGCGGACACTTGCAGACTGAAATCACTGGTGCCGGTGAGCGGAATCCTCGGGGCGAGGCCGCGATTGGTACAGAGCGCCTCTACCGAGAGATGGCGTAAGTCGTCGGAAAACGGTGCGTTGGATTGATCGACCAGCGATAAAAATACCTCACTTCCGCTGTAACTCGTGGGCGCGTCGCCACGACTTCGTAGTGGGCTCAGAAGGCGCGGTTCGCGACGTGTCGAGAAATAGCAGCCTTGATTTTGTGAATCGTCGGAGCGTGCCCCGTAGAAAGGGCGAAATTCACACTCCCTGCCTTCCTGTTGCGAGTGGCCGGTCACCTTGTTGACGCTGTGCACCTCATAGTCGAGCGGTCGGGTGCGATCCACCACGATGTGATGCTCGTGGCGCTGCACGGATAGCGCGATACGGTCCGTACGTTTCGGGAACAGGTTGATGACCGGCGTACAAAACAGCGAGAGGCTCCCGATGTCGATCGAGCGCTCCAGTTCCGGCGCGGTTTTATCGAGCAGGATAGTCAGCGAAAAGGCATTGCCCTTGATCGTTTGCAATGTCGCGCGCAGATGCCGGATACTGAAAAACAGGAAGCGCACTGGAAATGCAAAATATTCGTGCAATAGCCGATATCCGTGGAACGAGCGCACGCCTTGAGGTAGGAGTGCCTGGGCTGCATCGAAGCCCTCGTGGCGGATGGCGTCTTCGTCCAGCACGGAAGCGTCGACTTCGTCTTTTGTCGCACCGTGGCACACCACGCCGACGCTATGTGCGAGCACCAGTTCCAGTAGTTGAAGTGCCTGAGGTTCGGCGTCGCTGCAGAAGAAGGTCAGTTGGTCTAGCGGCAATTGGTTCACCCTGGCGCCGCCGCTGACTTCGAATCGCAGATGCAATGCACCACGCACCGCTGTGCTTGCGTCACGAAGATTTAGTCGCGATAAGGGCAAGTCGCAAGGCGCGCCGCCTAGCTTCACCGCGGCGAGGCGCAGCGGCCAAAGCGTGAGAGCGTGAGCCGTGCGGAATTCACACGCTGTCTGTTCACCATCGGTGAGCTGGGCGCGCAGTGGCGTGCCGGCCGGCAACGTGTAACCCGCTTGCAGATTGCCTTCACGCAGGTTCGGCTGCACGGCGACGATAGCCGCTGACGGCAACGGCGCCAGATAGTTCGGGTAGACGACATCGAGCAGACGCTGCGAGAAGCGCGGGAACTCGGCGTCCATCTTCAGTTGAATGCGGGCGGTGAGAAAACTGAAGCCTTCGAGAAGCCGCTCCACATAGGGGTCTTTGACGTTGCCGTCATGCATGCGGAGGTGGCCTGCCACCTTCGGAAAGGCCTCGGCGAATTCCGCCCCAAGCTCGCGCAAGTAAGCCAGTTCACGGTTGTAGTAGTCGAGAAGGCGCGCGTCCATTACGGCTCCCTACGCGAACGAAGGGTGAATTGGCCACTGTCGAGATCCAGTTCCGAGCGAGCGAAGAACGGCCGAGGCGATTGGCTTTTCCAAAGCTGTCCGCTAATTTCAAGCGACAATGTGTTGGGCGGGCGCGCAGCGGACGGCTCCGCCGCGCAGCGAACTTCGAGGCTTTCGGCAAGGATGCGTGGCTCGAATTGAACGATCGCCGCGCGGATAGCGCTCTCGATGTCGGTAGAACTCGTTGTCAACGCTCGCGTGCCGTTCAATGTGCCCACGCCGAAGTTCACCACCGACTGTTGCACGTGTGAGTAGCCGTCGAGATCGACGATCGATTCGATGCTCGGGCTGTTCATCAACCAGCCGAGATCGCGCAGAATCGAGTCACGCATCTGCGTGTCCGATGGCGCGGGCGATCTGCAAAAATCGGACGCCGTTTGCGAGCGATCACTCGTCAGGCGATCGAGCAGGGACGGCTGGGCCTCGTATCGCAGATCGCGATATACCTCAGTCGAATCTCGTCGCGTGCGCAAGGATGGTGGACTTTTCACAGACATTCTCGTCGGCTGGCAGCCATACGGGCGAAAGCAGTTGCATGCCCGTACGACACATTAAAAGATGAAAAAGGCCTAAACCTCACGGTTCTGCTTGATGTCCCACGCAAGTACGCTTTCACCGCCGCGAGTACCTTGGTCGGTCTGTTCCCAGTACTGTTTTTTGACCTTGGCGGCCTGGAACGCATAGCTCACCTTCACAGCTTCGGAATTTCTCGCGGCGTCCTGCTGGACAGAAGTGACGAGAACTTCTGAGAGCGTGATTCGCAAATATTCGACTTGCGATCCGCCGGCTTTACAGACCGAGATTTCGACGCTGGGCAAGTGTTTGCCGTTGGCGCAGTACTTGAGAACCGCCGGGGACGCTTTGTCCATGAAGGTCTCGACGTGCAGGTCGTTAAAGCTGACTTTGCCGATGCCGCCGCCGCTGCCGGTCGCCATGCTCCCGGGCTGTTCCGCACCCCAGGAGTAGGACTGGATGTCGATCCATCCTTTGTGGTTGGCGTCTTTTGACTCGCCGGTTACGCCGTCTACCCGCATGTACATATCGACTGACATTTTCTAGCCCTTGGTTGATGAATCGATCACGATGTTCAAAGCGACTGTGTCGGCCTATCGCTATTCTTCAGCGCCGGCAATTTCGACACCAATCTCAAAGAGACGGTTAGACCTTCCAGTTGGTAGTGAGGGCGCAGGAAGAACTTTGCGCCGTAGTAGCCGGGGTTATCCTCGATGTCTTCCACGACGACGTGCGCCGCCGCCAATGGTTTCCTTGCCTTTGTGTCTTGCGAGGAGTTGACGGGATCGCCGTCGACGTAATTCATGATCCAGTTGTTCAGCCACGACTCCATCTCGCCGCGTTCCCTGAACGAACCGATCTTGTCGCGTACGATGCACTTCAGGTAGTGCGCAAAGCGGCAGCACGCAAATAGATAGGGCAGGCGAGCGGCCAGTCTGGCGTTGTCGGTAGCAATCGCATCGTGGTATTCGGCGGCCTTTTGCAACGATTGCGCGCCGATAAACGCAGCACAGTCGGTGTTTTTCCGATGCACGAACGGTATGAAGCCGTTCTTTGCCAGTTCGGCTTCGCGGCGGTCGCTAATGGCGATCTCGGTCGGACACTTCATGTCGACGCCGCCGTCGTCGGTGGGAAAGGTATGGGTAGGCAGATCCTCTACTGCGCCGCCTGATTCGACGCCGCGGATCGACGTGCACCAGCCGTAGTGCTTGAACGACCGATTGATGTTGGTCGCCATGGCATATGCCGAGTTGATCCACGCATAGCGCTCGTGCTTGGCGCCTTCCGTGTTTTCCTCGAAGTCGAACGCATCCACCGGATTGCCCCGCACGCCATAGGGGATTCGGGCGAGGAAGCGCGGCAGAGTCAGGCCGATATATCTGGAATCGTCTGACTCTCGCAGATGACGCCACGCCGCATATTCGCTATTCTGAAAAATCTTGGTGAGGTCGCGCGGGTTCGAGAGTTCTTGCCACGATTCCATTTGCATGACTGCCGGTGATGCGCCGGCGATGAACGGGCAGTGGGCCGCGGCCGCAATCTTCGCGATTTCACCGAGCGTTTCCACGTCGGGGGGGCTGTGGTCGAAATAATAGTCGCCGACCAGACATCCAAGCGGCTCACCGCCGAACTGACCGTACTCTTCTTCGTAGACTTTCTTGAACAATGGGCTTTGATCCCACGCGACGCCTTTATGGCGTTTGAGCATGCGGCCGAGTTCTGTCTTCGTGATCGGCATGCAGCGGATCTTGAGCAACTCATCGGTCTCGCTGTTGTTGACGAGATAATGCAACCCGCGCCAAGACGATTCAAGTTGCTGAAAGTCCGTGTGATGGATGATGGTGTTGATCTGCTGCGACAGTTTGCGGTCGATCTCGGCGATGACAGTCTGAATAGTCTGATACGCGTCATCGGACATAACCACTGCATGCTCGAGTGCCTGCAGTGCCAGCGTTTTGATGGCCTTGTCGATAGCGCCCTGAGTTTGCCCGGTACGCGGATTGAATTCCTTCATCAATAAAGCCGAGAAATCATCTGCCGCCAAAGTTGCACTGACCGATTCCTGATCGATGGATTCTGTGTGGTTCACGGCGATCCTCCCAAAGTTGTTTGATGAATGGCTTTCGTCCGGCGAGGCTATCGTTTGCCCGAACTCTCGCTTTCATTGGGCGCAAAGGGTGTTCCTTCAGGGGGAAGGGATGGATCCGCGAGGGCCTTGAGCAAAGCCGGGTTCTTCAGTGCCTGGTTTAGCAATTCCTCGGCGCCGCTCTTTCCGTCCATGTACGAGAGCAGGTTCGACAACTGAGATCGTGCTTGCAGCAATTGATTGAGCGCGGGGATCTTTCTCGCAATCTGAGCGGGGGAGAAATCGTCCATGCTCTCGAACGTGAGATCGACGGCCAGCATCCCCTCGCCGGACAAGTCGTTCGCGACGCCGAGCACGACACGCGGCTGAATTGACTTGAGACGGTCGTCGAAATTATCGATATCGATTTCCATGAACTTGCGTTCTTCAAAGTCCGGCAATGGCTTCGCAGACTTGCCGGCTAGATCGGCGAGGACGCCCATCACGAACGGGATTTCAACTTTGCGTTCGCTTCCGTAGATCTCGATGTCGTACTCGATCTGGACGCGCGGTGCGCGGTTGCGGGCGATGAACTTCTGACCGGTTGCTTTGGCTTTCGAAGCGTTCAGATGGGCCATGTTTGAGCTCTCCACTGTTTTGACTGGCTTGTTGTACGGCGTAGGCGCGTCATTCAGGTGTTTGCGATGTCTGCTTGCTGCTGTGCTTCGCCCGTCAGAACATCGAGTTGCGGTAAGCCGGCTGGCGCCATGTCGCGCACGATTTCGTAGAAACTCATTTGCAATAGGCGTTGAACCCGGCGTAACAGGAGGGGCGCTGGGTGGGCCGGTTCCGCTCGGTCCAGATAGACGCAGATGTTTTCGAGAGCGACCAGGACGTCGCGACGCGACTGTATCGAGATCGGTCCTTGAGTCGCTCCGTCAACTCCTGGAGCAGCCATTTCGGCGGCGGCGGGGTCGGTTGTTCGCGATGACGGTGATTCAAGGTGTTGAGTCGCCGATGCCTGGTTCGCGTGAGCAGTTTCGCGGGTTACCTGATAAATAATCTGCAGAGGGTTCTTGACCGCGCTTGAGTCCGGTGTCCACGAAGATCCAAGGTTCGCCGAGGTCCGTCGCTCGATGCGGTCGATCGCATCAAGCGATTGCGTGACGACGGTGTATTCCTCGCGCGCAGCTACTAGGGATGTCTTCAACTGCTGGTCTAAATTGATCCCCGGTAAGTGGGCGAAACGTGCTGCCGCGTTCTCGCTGTTGTCGAGAATCGCGGCGGCATCGCGCAGCGACAACTGACCGAATTTCCAGTGCAGCAGCGTGGCGCTGCGGGCAGCGCGACCGAGCGCCTGCGGGTCGGTCAGGGACGCAATCGCGTTGAATCGTGGAAGCGGGTCGAATTCACCCGCCACCTGAAGCTGCGGATGGACGTGATCCCAGTATCGGTCGAGGATGTCGGCGGCCAGTGCAAGACCCATCGCGTAGCCTGCGAACTGCTTCATTTCTGTCCAGGCGAGCGTCAATAGCGCGACGATGCGCAAATCCACGGTCCGGGCGAGCAGCTCAACGGCCAATGCCTCGACGTGTGGCCAGTCCGGCGCGACGGCGGGAATCATGGCGTCGCCGAATTGCTGTTCGGATCTGCCGCTCGCCGCCTGCTGCAACGCCATGAATTCGGCGTCGTATTCCAGATCGACTCCACATGGTTGGTCAGCGCAAATGGGCCCGATTTGAACGGTCTGAACGGTATCTGTCAGTGGCATGCGGCGAATGGGCGTAATTATTGGGCGGAAGTTGGGTTTTATTAAGCTGAACTCTTAATTGATCTTATTTAAATGAGCGAATTTCTGTGCGGATAAAACTATTCTCAATTAATTGGATTTAAATTGGGAAAGCATGAGATTTGCATGGCGTCATACGGTTTTCCCCGCGCTGCTGGCCTGCCGTGCTTCCTCTGACCAGCATGTGCGTGACGACGCGGCGCCCTACTTGCAACCGAAGCGGGGAATGTTCTGTTAATCGAATGTATGGGTTTGATGTTATTTCGGATTGGTTTAAATAACAAGCCGGTTGCGATTGTCTCAATAATAAATTTCTTCTTATAAATAAGGAGGGCTGCAATAATCGCCGTGAAGATTGAAATGTATGTGATTTAAATAATCACGATGCAAGTGCGAGATGTGCATAGCCAAGCGTCACGAGTCGCGGGTGGGTCACGTGGAGTAGGAGTGTTCTGGAGGAAGCCGGCCGTGCAGTCGGCTAAGTGAGCGGCGGAGCGGTTGCCGGAATGAAAGAGGTACGGTCATGGTCCGCACCATCGCCGCAACAAATTCATCGCACATCGCGGGTCCGGCTTGCCGTGCTGGCGAAATCACCGGCCCAAAACAAAAAACCGTCCAGCAAGCTGGGCGGTTTTTCGAGCCTTGAGCTAACAAGGCAAATCTGGTCGGGGTGAGAGGATTCGAACCTCCGGCCTCTACGTCCCGAACGTAGCGCTCTACCAGGCTAAGCTACACCCCGATTTGGTACTGCGGACTCTTACGGTGTTTCAGTCTCGTTCAAGACTGTCTTGCCGTCGAGTAAGAACATAATTCTAGCAGGCTATCTTTGAAAATGGAATCGGGAAATGAAGAAATTGCTGCTGCTGCGGCTTGTGCTTCCTGCTTCGCGCATTCGAGCGTGTGGTCCAATGCGCCCGAACGTGTGATGGCCTCGAAAATGGTGTCGAAGCGATCCGTGCCGCCTTGCTCGATGGCCTCGCGCGCGAGCGCCGACTGCTCCGGCGTGCCGCGCTCGATCAAATAGATGAGCGGCAACGTGGGTTTGCCTTCACGGAGGTCGTCTCCGGCGTTTTTGCCCATCGATTCGGCCGTGCCCGTGTAGTCGAGCCAGTCGTCCATGATCTGAAACGCCGTGCCGATACGACGGCCGAACTCCGCGGCGGCGGCTTCGGTCTTCGCGTCCGAGCCGGCCAGCACCGCGCCGAGTTGCGCGGCAGCTTCGAACAGCTTGGCCGTCTTGTAGCGGATCACCTGCATATAGCGGGTTTCGTCCACGTCGGCGTCGTGCATGTTCAGCAACTGCAGCACCTCGCCCTCGGAGATGATGTTGGTCGCTTCCGACAGAATCTCCATGACGCGCATCTTGCCTACGCCGACCATCATCTGGAACGAGCGCGAGTAAAGAAAGTCGCCGACCAGCACGCTCGCCGCATTGCCGAACAGGGCATTGGCCGTCTGGCGGCCGCGCCGCAGATCCGATTCGTCCACCACGTCGTCATGAAGCAAGGTGGCTGTATGGATAAACTCGACGACCGCCGCCAGTTCATGCCGGTGCCCCGTGGTTTCGCCCAAGGCGCCGGCCACCAGCAACAGCAGCGCAGGCCGCAGCCGCTTGCCGCCGGCGCTGATGATGTATTCGGAGATCTGATTGATCAGCATCACGTCGGACGCAAGACGGTGCCGTATGACGCGATTGACCTGCTGCATGTCTTCGGCGATCGGAGCAAGCAGGCTGGCGGCGTTGGAGGAGGGGGTGGCAGTCGACGACATGATGGCTGATTTGGGTAGTGCCGCGAATTATAAGGCGAATCGCGACAGTTCCGGGTCGTGGGCTGCGGCGCGGCACGCGCGGCCCCGCACCAGAGCAGGCGGCAGGACGGTGCGGCAAGGCGCCGGGCGGTACGCGTAGTCACTCGCAATGAGTTTTGACCGCGCAGCTAACTCTATGTATAATCACGGGTTTCCGCGCGCGGTGCGTGGAAAAAATGAACACAGAGTGAGGTTCTCAATGTACGCGGTCATAAAAACCGGTGGCAAGCAGTATAAAGTTGCTGTCGGCGAAAAACTTAAAGTAGAACAGATACCGGCAGACATTGACGCTGAAATCACGCTCGACCAGGTTCTCGCAGTGGGCGAAGGCGAATCGATTAAGTTCGGTACGCCGCTGGTCAGTGGGGCTTCCGTCAAGGCTACCGTCGTGTCGCAAGGTCGTCACGCAAAAGTGACCATCTTCAAGATGCGTCGCCGGAAGCACTACCAGAAGCATGGCGGCCACCGCCAGAACTATACCGAACTGCGCATCGACGCGATCAACGCGTAAGCGCAACGGTTAAGGAGCAAATCAAATGGCACACAAAAAGGCAGGCGGATCATCCCGCAACGGCCGCGACTCTGAATCGAAGCGCCTCGGCGTGAAGGTTTATGGCGGCCAGGCTATCAACGCTGGTGGCATCATCGTGCGTCAACGCGGCACGCGTATGCACCCGGGCGAAAACGTCGGTATCGGCAAGGATCACACCTTGTTCGCGCTGACGGACGGCCACGTCAATTTTTCGACGAAAGGCGCAGCCAAGAAGCACATGGTCAACGTCGTCCCGGCAGCAGTCTGAGTATACTCAGGCACGGGCTTCAGGACCGAAAAAAGGCCCCGCGAAGTTAGCGGGGCTTTTTTTATTCCGGCGGTATTCGCCGGACGAATGAGCGTGAACACGCCGCTCTTGCCGACAAGCCTATGCCGTTTGGTCGATTGATCAGCGCGCGGCGGGCACGGCAAAATAGCATCATCCAGTTGAATCAAATTTAGCAGCACCATCTAGCAGCACACCACGGGACGGAGTTACGCATGAAGTTCATTGACGAAGCGAGGATTGAAGTCATCGCCGGCGACGGAGGGGATGGCAGCGCGTCGATGCGCCGCGAGAAGTTCGTTCCGTTCGGCGGCCCGGATGGCGGCGACGGCGGCCGGGGCGGCAGCGTGATCGCGGTGGCAGACCGCAACATCAACACGCTGATCGACTACCGCTATGCCAAGAAGCACCTGGCGCGCAACGGCGAAAACGGCCGCGGTGCGGACTGCTACGGCAAAGGCGGCGACGACATCACGCTGCGCATGCCGGTCGGCACGACCATCACCGACATGGAAACCGGCGAGCTGATCGCCGATTTGACCGAACACAACCAGAGCGTGCAAATCGCCCAAGGCGGTGCGGGCGGTCTCGGTAATCTGCATTTCAAATCCAGTACGAACCGCGCGCCGCGTCAAAAGACCGACGGCAAGCCGGGCGAGCGCCGCATGGTGCGCCTCGAGTTGAAGGTGCTGGCCGACGTCGGTCTGCTCGGCATGCCGAACGCGGGCAAGTCCACCTTTATTGCGTCGGTGTCGAACGCGAAGCCGAAGATTGCCGATTACCCGTTCACGACGCTCGCGCCGAATCTCGGCGTGGTGCGTGTGGGTCCGAGCCGCAGCTTTGTGATCGCCGATATTCCTGGGCTGATCGAAGGCGCAGCGGAAGGCGCCGGCCTCGGCCACCAGTTCCTGCGCCACTTGCAACGCACGGGCCTGCTGCTGCATATCGTCGACCTCGCACCGTTTGACGACGCAGTCGATCCGGTCGCGGAAGCCAAGGCGATCGTCAACGAGCTGCGCAAGTACGACGAACTGCTGTACGAAAAGCCGCGCTGGCTCGTCTTGAACAAGCTCGACATGGTGCCCGAAGACGAGCGCGCGGAGCGCGTGTCGGCCTTCCTGGAAGGCTATGGCTGGGAAGGTCCGGTATTCGAAATCTCGGCATTGACTGGCCAGGGTTGCGAGGGCCTTTGCTATGCGGTGTTCGACCACATCGCCGCTCATTCGGACGCGCAGCGTGCGGCCGAGGCGGAAGATCTCGCCGCCGACGTGCGTTTCCGCGAGAAGCCGCAAACGCCCGCCGCCGCGGACGAATCCAGCGTCGACCCGCAGGAATAAGCCAAAGCTCGAGCGCCGGCGCCTGCATGGGCGCCGGCAAGCATCACGCGTCATCTTGGGAGACAGCGCACAATGCGTTCCGTCATCGCAGATTCACGGCGATTGGTAGTGAAAGTCGGTTCGAGCCTCGTCACGAACGACGGGCGCGGCCTCGACCATGCTGCAATCGGTCGCTGGGCCGCACAGATTGCCGCGTTGCGCGCGCAAGGCAAGGAAGTGGTGCTGGTGAGCTCGGGCGCGATTGCCGAGGGAATGCAGCGGCTCGGCTGGACTAAACGGCCACGGGAAATCGACGAACTGCAGGCGGCTGCGGCCGTCGGCCAAATGGGGCTCGCGCAGGTCTACGAAAGCCGCTTCGCCGAGCATTCCATCCAGACCGCGCAGATCCTGCTCACGCACGCCGACCTCGCCGATCGCGAGCGCTATCTGAATGCGCGCTCCACTTTGCTGACGCTGTTGCGGCTGGGCGTGGTGCCGATCATCAACGAGAACGACACGGTCGTGACCGACGAAATCAAATTCGGCGATAACGACACGTTGGGCGCGTTGGTCGCCAATCTGATCGAAGGGGACGCGCTCATCATCCTTACCGATCAGCAAGGACTTTTCACTGCCGACCCGCGTAAGGATCCGAGCGCCACGCTCGTCCAGCAGGCCGATGCCGGCGCGCCGGAGCTCGAGGCGATGGCGGGCGGCGCGGGTTCGAGTCTCGGTCGTGGCGGCATGCTGACCAAGATTCTCGCCGCCAAACGCGCGGCTCACAGCGGCGCCAATACCGTGATCGCGAGTGGCCGTGAAGCGGACGTGCTGTCGCGACTTGCCTCGGGTGAGGCGATCGGTACGCAACTGATCGCACGCACCGCGCGAATGGCGGCGCGCAAACAGTGGATGACCGACCACCTTCAGGTTCGCGGCCATGTCGTGATCGACGACGGCGCAGTCGAAAAGCTGACCGAAGGTGGCAAGAGCCTGCTACCTATCGGCATTGTCGGTGTGCAGGGCGCGTTTGCGCGTGGCGAAGTGATCGCTTGTCTGAGCGCCGCTGGGCGAGAGGTGGCGCGCGGTCTGACGAACTACAGCAGTGCGGAAACCAAGCTGATTCAGCGGCGTCCGAGTGGGGACATTGAATCGGTGCTCGGTTATATGCTGGAGCCTGAGTTGATCCATCGGGACAATATGGTGCTGATCTGACTCCCGGCTGCCAATAAGCCGCAAGTAGAAAGCAACGCCGACAAAAAAGCCGTTCCAGCGAAAGCTGGAACGGCTTTTTCATATCTACGAAAAAAGACGTCAGTGAATCAGCGAGGTCGCGGTGCGCTTATAGCGGATGTTGTCGAGAATCCGCGCGGCGGGGCCTGTCGGCATCTTGTTCGCGCACAAATAGTCCTGATACAAGGCCGACTGATAGGCATTGAGTGCGCCGTCTTCGATGCGCGTGAAACCGTTTGCCACGGTCGTGTCCCAGCCGTCGTGATCCGCATTCAGGCCGGCATACTGGCGCCATTCGTAGGTGTCGCAGCGAATGCCTTCATAGATCACGTTGCGTGCGCCGCTCGGGCTCGTCACCACTACGGTCAGGCGCACCACACCGTCCGTGCCTACAGTCAGCGAATTCCGGTCGACTGCAAACTGCAAAGGCGTATTGCCGGAGACATCGAACGGCAGGAGGTTCGCGTCCTGCGGCAGCGGCGGTAAGGCGTCCACCTTGTTTTCCACCCAGTTGCTCTGCCGGTCCAGCAAGTAGGTGAACGCGCTGTCGTCTTTATTCGTGGGTTTGCCGGCGCTCGAGCAGCCAGCCAGCAGGGCGCCGGTGGCGACGCACGCCACGACGAGAGCAAGTGCTTTCAATATGATTTCCTTGAAATACGGGCGCGGCTCGTGGAGCCGCGCCCGCAAAGGCGGCATGGACAGCCGCACAGCGTTGTTAATCGCGAACGCCTGGGCGGAACAGCGAGCCGGCAGTTTCGCTCGCCGATTCGTCATCGTGTTCCGGCGCGACGCCAATTTCGGCATCAGAACCGGAACCCGGACCGCAGTCGGACACGATCGTTGTGTGAACCGATGTTTCGATGCTGACGGTTGTCACCGAAGTGACCGAGGTCACCGTCATTACCGTGGAATCCGGCGGACTTTCCATTGACGACGCTATCCGGGGATAACGCAGCCCATGGTGTCCGACAGGTTTTTCCGCACGCGGCGCAGCCCGACGCATGAAACGGGATAGCTCCGTCAGCGCCAACTGATACACATCCCGCTTGAACTCGATCACACAGTCGAGCGGTACCCAGTACTCGTTCCAGCGCCACGCATCGAACTCCGGGTGGTCGGTGGCGCGCAAGCAGATGTCGCAGTCGCGTCCAACCATTCGGAGCAAAAACCAGATTTGTTTCTGGCCGCGGTAATGACCGCGTACTTCGCGCTTGATGAACTTGTCAGGCACCTCGTAACGCAACCAGTCGCGCGTGCGACCGATCACCTTGACGTGCTCAGGAAGCAGCCCGGTTTCTTCGTGTAACTCCCGATACATCGCTTGCACGGGGGTCTCTCCGTACTTGATGCCCCCTTGCGGAAACTGCCAGGAATGTTCACGGAGCCGTTTGCCCCAAAACACCTCGTTGTGCGCGTTCAAGAGGATGATGCCGACGTTCGGGCGAAAGCCTTCACGATCCAGCATACAACCACCTTCGAATCCTTTAAAATTGCTTTGATTATAAACAGATAACGGACCCGACGCACCGATTCGCACCAGATTGGAACGATTCGCCGTCAAACGCCTGTGAATGCGGTAGCCTGTCAGTCTTTCCGTGCCTTGTCCTTTGCGCAAGGGCTTGCGCGGCGGCTTCGGCGCCACGCCCGGCTTGCACTGTGCCGGACCCGGGCAACCGTATTGGCCTGGTGCTGGGTCTGTGTTGATTCCCCACGTTTTCACCTTTCGGGCGGTCCCTCCGGTGCCGCCGCTTTTGGAAAATCTGAATGAAAGCTTCCCGTTTCTTTATCGGCACCCTGAAAGAAGCTCCGGCAGACGCCGAGATCGTCAGCCATCAGCTGATGGTGCGCGCCGGCATGATCCGTCGCGTCGCCGGCGGTATTTATAGCTACCTGCCAGTCGGGCTGCGCTCGATCCGCAAGGTGGAAGCCATCGTGCGCGAAGAGATGAACCGGGCGGGCGGGATCGAGTTGTTGATGCCGGCCGTGCAGCCGGCCGAGTTGTGGCAGGAGTCGGGCCGCTGGGAAAAGTACGGCCCGGAACTGCTGCGCTTCAAGGACCGCCGGCAAGGCGATTTCGTCCTGGGGCCGACTCACGAAGAAGTCGTCACCGACATCGCGCGCGCGCAGATCAAGAGCTACCGTCAGTTGCCGGTGAACTTCTACCAGGTCCAGACGAAGTTCCGCGACGAAATCCGTCCGCGGTTCGGCGTGATGCGCGGTCGCGAGTTCATCATGAAAGACGCCTACTCGTTCGACAAGGACGTGGAAGGCCTGCGCGAGTCGTATCGCAAGATGTATGAGGCTTATGTGCGCATCTTCACGCGCCTTGGTCTGGAGTTCCGCGCGGTGGCGGCGGACAACGGTTCGATCGGCGGCAGCGGCTCGCATGAGTTTCACGTGATCGCCGACACGGGTGAAGACGCGATCGCGTATTGCCCGACTTCGGATTTCGCCGCGAACGTCGAAGCGGCTGAAGCGCTGCCGCTCTACGCCGAACGCGCGGCGCCCGCCGAGGAAATGAAGAAGACCGCCACGCCGGGCAAGGCGAAGTGCGAGGCGGTGGCCGAGTTGCTGAACATTCCGCTCGAGCGCACGATCAAGTCGATCATCCTCGCCACGGAAAACGAAGGCGCCGAGCCGACCATCTGGTTGCTCATGCTGCGCGGCGATCACGATCTGAACGAGATCAAGGCGAGCAAGCTGCCGGGTCTGGCCGACTTCCGCATGGCAACCGAAGCAGAAATCATCGAGACCTTCGGCACGCCGCCGGGTTACCTCGGTCCGCTCAATACGAAGAAGCCGGTCAAGGTCGTCGCGGATCGCACGGTCGCAAATATGAGCGACTTCGTGGTCGGTTCGAACGAGGTGGATTTCCATACCACCGGCGTGAACTGGGGCCGCGATCTGCCGGAACCGGTAGTGGCCGACATCCGCAACGTCAAGAAGGGCGATCCGTCGCCGGACGGTAAGGGCGTGATCGAGATTTGCCGCGGCATCGAAGTGGGCCACGTGTTCCAGCTCGGCACCAAGTATTCGGAGGCGATGAACGCGACCTGCCTCGACGAAACCGGCAAGCCGCGCCCGATGGAAATGGGCTGCTACGGCATCGGCATCACCCGTATCCTGGGCGCTGCGATCGAACAGAATTTCGACGACAAAGGCATCATCTGGCCGGAATCGATTGCACCGTTCGAAGTCGTGCTGTGCCCGATGGGCTATGACCGCAGCGAGGCCGTGCGCGAACAGGCCGACAAGCTGTACGCGGAACTGGCCGAAGCGGGCGTCGACGTGATTCTCGACGACCGTGGCGAGCGTCCGGGCGTGATGTTCGCCGACTGGGAGCTGATCGGTGTGCCGCATCGCCTGGTGATCGGCGACCGTGGTCTCAAAGACGGCAAGCTCGAATACCAGGGGCGCCGCGACGCCGAAGCGACGCTGCTGCCGGTCGAAGACGCCGCGCAAACGGTGATCGGCAAGGTTCGCTCAGCGTTGGCAGGCTAAGCGGGGCGGACGGTGGAGTACACCTTCCTCTCCGCCACCATTCTGCTGATTCTGATCACCGACCCGCTCGGCAACATTCCGCTCTTCATCAGTTGTCTACGCGGAGTGGCGCCGAAGCGGCGCACGATCGTCATTCTCCGTGAGGTGGCGATCGCCTTTGCGATCTTGCTGGTGTTCATGGTGGTCGGGCAAGGCTTCCTGCGCATGATGAGCCTGACCGACCAGTCGTTGCGGATCGGCGGCGGCATCGTGTTGTTCCTGATCGCACTCAGAATGGTGTTCCCGCATCCCGACGGTCCGTTCGGCGGTGACACGCGTGGCGGCGAGCCTCTGATCGTGCCGCTCGCGATTCCTGCCCTGGCGGGACCTTCGGCTCTGGCCACGGTGATGCTGCTGACGTCGCAGGCACCGGGCAAGATGTTCGAGTGGATCGGCGCGCTGACCGTCACGATGATCGTCTGCGCAATCGTGCTGATGCTGGCCGAACGCATTCAGGCCTGGCTCGGCGAGCGCGCGATGATGGCTTTCGAGCGCTTGATGGGTCTGGTGCTGGTGGCGATCTCGGTGGAAATGATGCTGGGTGGCATCCGGTCGTTCGTGCATCAACTGTGACCGATCGACGCCCCCGAGTCACGAACGCACAGCCAACAAAAAAGCGGCCCATCTGGGCCGCTTTTTTTTATCCAGCGAAGGAAGAAGCCTTAAGCCCCTTCAGTCAACGCACGGATCGTCGGCAGGTTACGCCAATAACCCTTCGCATCCATGCCGCAGCCGAACACATAGCGGTCCGGCACTTCGAAGCCGCAGTAGTCCGGACGCAGCGGCTTGGCCTTCGGAATGATCTTCTCGCACAGCACCGCGCTCAGGAAGCGCTTCGCACCCATCGCGAGGATGCGGTCGCGGATCGCGGCCATCGTCTCGCCTTCGTCGAGGATGTCGTCGAGCACCAGCACGACGCGATCCTTCACCGACTCGGCCGGTGCCACGCGCCACTGCATCTCGTTGCCGCCCTTGGTGGTGTTGCGGTAGCGGGTGAGGTGGATGTAGTCGAACTCGAGCGGGAAATCGAGATGCGGCAGGAGCATGCCGGTGAACACCGCCGCGCCACCCATGACCGACAGCACGAGCGGGAAGTCCTCGCTCATCTCGTTGCGGATGGCCTCTGCCATGCCGCTGATCGACGCGTTGACGTCGTCGGCCGAAACGATTTCTTCGGAGTGGCTAAAAATGTGGAGAGCTTCTTCGCGGTTCATGACGTCTGACGGGCGGTGACTGTATACATAGTGTGGGAGAGAACGGCGGCGCGCGGTACAGAATAAACCCGCACTGAACGGAAGTCAGCGCTTTCCGGTGCGATTGCCTGCACGGAAAGCGCGCGCCGTCTTGATCAAGCTTAGCGCATGCCGGGCATCATGCCCTTCATACCGCGCATCATTTTCTGCAGATTGCCGCCCTTGAGCTTCTTCATCATGGTGCGCATCTGGTCGTACTGATTCAGCATGCGGTTGACTTCCTGCACCTGCACGCCCGCGCCCGCGGCGATGCGACGCTTACGCGTGGCCTTGATGAGTTCGGGCTTGGCGCGCTCCAGCGGCGTCATCGAATTGATGATGCCTTCCATGCGGCGCATCTGCGATTCGGCCATGCCCATGTTGGCGCCGGCGGCGGCTTGCTGGAACTGCGCGGGCAGCTTGTCCATCAGCGACGACAGGCCGCCCATGCTCTTCATCTGCGTGAGTTGCGCGCGGAAATCGTTGAGGTCGAAGTCGCCGCCTTTCTTGACCTTGTCGGCGAGCTTCTGCGCGGCCTGGACGTCGACGCCCTTCTGCGCCTCTTCGACGAGGGCGAGAATGTCGCCCATGCCGAGAATCCGGTTCGCCATGCGATCCGGGTAGAAGATTTCGAGGCCGTCGAGTTTTTCGGCGACGCCGACGAACTTGATCGGCTTGCCCGTGACGTGACGCACGGAGAGCGCCGCGCCACCGCGCGAATCGCCGTCGAGTTTAGTGAGCACCACGCCGGTGAGCGGCAAAGCGTCGCTGAAGGCCTTGGCGGTGTTGACCGCGTCCTGACCCAGCATCGCGTCCACTACGAACAGCGTTTCCGCCGGCTTCAGTTCAGCGTGCAGCGCGGTGATTTCCGCCATCATCGCTTCGTCGATACCGAGACGGCCGGCCGTGTCGACCAGCAGCACGTCGTGATAGTGACGCTTGGCCCAGTCCACCGCGGCGCGCGCGATGTCGACCGGTTTCTGATCCGGCTCCGACGGGAAGAAATCCGCGCCGACCTGCTCGGTCACCGCCTTCAACTGCGCGATAGCGGCAGGGCGGTAGACGTCGCACGAAACGGTCAGTACCTTTTTCTTGTACTTCTCGCGCAGGAGCTTGGCGAGCTTACCGACGGTGGTCGTCTTACCCGCACCCTGCAGACCCGCCATCAGGATGATGGCCGGCGGCGTGACGGCGAGATTGAGCTCGACCGCCTTGCCTTCATAGTCGCCGCCAATGATCGCGGTCAGCTCGCGCTGCACCACGCCGACCAGCGCCTGGCCTGGCGACAGGCTGCTAATGACCTCTTCGCCGAGCGCCTTCTCTTTCACCTTGGCGATGAACTCGCGCACGACGGGCAGCGCCACGTCGGCTTCGAGCAATGCCAGGCGCACCTCGCGCAGCATTTCCTGGGTGTTCGCCTCGGTGAGCCGGGCTTCGCCGCGCAGCGTCTTGACGACGCGCGCCATCCGTTGAGTCAGATTGTCGAGCATGGGGAGCGATGAACAGTGCGGCCCGGGCAGCACGCGAAGCGGAAGACGTCGCGGAGTAGGGGCCTAGTGTAAACTTCGAATATGGATATTGTACTGTATGCCCTCACTGCGCTCCTCTACGGCGGTCTTGCCGTGGCCGGCTGGCGCTCGCACCGGCACGCCGCCGTGCGTCCCATGCTCGAGAGCGTGCCGCCGGTGCCGGTTGCGGCAGCGGCTCCGGCCGCGTCGGGCATGAGCTCGGCGGGGCGTGCGCTGCTGGGCGTCGCGCTCGCCGCGCACGGTGTGCTGCTGCATACCACCATCTTCCCGCAGAACGCGATGGTGTTCGGTTTTGCGTTCGCGCTGTCGGCGATGTTCTGGCTCGGCGCCGGCATCTACTGGATCGAGAGCTTCTTCTTTCCGCTCGACGGCCTGCGTCTTCTCGTGCTGCCGCTCGCCTGTGTGGCGTCGCTGATGCCGCTGGTGTTCGGCGGCGTGCGCGTGTTGCCGTATTCGGCCGCGCCGCTGTTCAAGCTGCATTTCCTGATCGCCAACATCGCCTATGGACTGTTCGCGATCGCGGCGCTGCACGCGATTCTGATGCTACTGGTCGAGCGGCGTCTGCATGCGATGCGCGGCGGTGTCGCACAGCGGCATGCGGCCGCAGCGGGCAACGGCTGGTTGTCGAGCTGGCTCGACACGTTGCCGCCGCTGCTGACGCTGGAAAAATTGTTGTTCCGTCTGATCGGCGCGGGCTTCGTTCTGCTCACGCTGACGCTGGTCTCGGGCATTCTATTTAGCGAGCAACTGATCGACCGCGCCTTGCAGCTCGATCACAAGACCGTGTTCGCGATTCTTTCCTGGGTGATGTTCGGCGCGCTGCTCACCGCGCGCCGGGTGTCCGGCTGGCGCGGCCGTGCGGCATTGCGCTGGGTGCTGGCTTCGTTCGTCGCGCTGCTGCTGGCGTACGTCGGCAGCCGTTTTGTTTTCGAGGTGCTATTGCACCGTGCTGTAGTGTGAGCGTCCCATGCGACAAATATTTCTGCTGATCCTGTTGTTCATCGTCGGCCAGTGGCTGGTGAAGGCGCTGCGTCGTCAAGACGCACGAGCGTCGCAGCGCACCGGAACCGGCGCGAACGGCGCAAGCGGCACGAAGGGCCAGGCCGGTGCGAATGGCGGCGCGCAGCCTGCGGCCCAGGCGCAACCGCAACTCCCCGAGCCGATGATCCGCTGCGTCGAGTGCGGCGTGCATGCGCCCAGGAGCGATTCCGTGGTGGTGGCGGGGCAGCCGTTCTGCAGCGCCTCGCACGCGCAGCGTCACGGCGCGCGACCCTCGGGACGCGACGCTCGATGAGCGTCGAGTTCGCCGTCGACGCCGACGGTTGGGTCGCCGCAGCACGCCAGCTTGCTTCGCCTAACTTCGAAGCGCGACCCGAAGGGGCTGTGCCGACGCTCGTCGTCGTGCACAACATCAGCCTGCCGCCGAAGGAATTCGGCGGCACCGCGATTGCCGAGCTGTTCCTCAACACGCTCGACTGCGACGCCCATCCGTACTACGACTCGCACCTGCGCGGCGTGCGGGTGTCGGCGCATTTCGTAATCCATCGCGACGGCGCGCTCGAGCAGTTCGTGTCGTGCAACGAGCGCGCGTGGCACGCCGGCCCATCGAATTTTTTCGGCCGCGAACGCTGCAACGATTTCTCGATCGGCATCGAACTGGAGGGCAGCGACACCACTGCCTTCGAAGCGGCGCAATACCGCACCCTCGGTGCCCTCGTGAGCGCGCTGAAGGCCCGCTATCCGGTCGAAGCGTTGGCCGGTCACTCCGACATCGCGCCGGGTCGCAAGACCGATCCGGGGCCACATTTCGAGTGGCAGCGACTGCAGCGCGACACCGCGCTCGCCGATCGGTATTTCCCCTATCTCAAGTTTTCCAAAACGCGGTAACGCCCCTTTGCGCGACTTCCCGCGATGCGAGGAGAACAAGGCGCCGCCTCGTTCTCCGGGGAGTCGTGTTCACGCCGTATTCGCGCCGCGCGATGCAAAAGTCAAGACTTCGAAAGCAAATAAATCGATTTGACCTGTCTCGAAACTCCACTATACTTGGTGCCAGAAATTCGGTTTTGCACTATATCTTGTGTTGTGCTGTGCATAACCATGTGAATAACTGAGTGCATAACCGAGTGAATAAGTCAGCGGCGCCCGCTCCTCGAGCATGGCGCCGCAAGCATTCCAGAGCATCGAAAAAAATTCCTGGGGCGTAGCCGGCAAGACCACCGGCGGCATCCAGAAGCTTTCAGGAAAGGGGCTTAGCCAGTGATCGCGACACACATGATGAAGACCGTTACGAATTCGAATCAGGCTTCATCGCTGTCGCATCCCGCCAACCGGCTCAGCCGGCCTTTTTCCTGCACCCCATCGCTTGCGCACGCGGCGGCGCAGCGTTCGTTTTAATCCGCGGATTTTCCCGCAACATTTCCAGGACCAGGAGCTTTGCACATGCAAACCACCGACAACGTGACGACCCGGTACGAGGGCTCACCGACTGGCCAGGCGTTTGGCCAGGCACAGGGCGCACAGGCGCTCGCGCCGCAAGTGACCTACGCCGACTACAAGGTGATCCGTCGTAACGGCGGCGTCGTGTCGTTCGAGCCGTCGAAAATCGCCATCGCCGTGACGAAGGCATTCCTCGCCGTCAACGGTGGTCAGGGTGCGGCATCGGCGCGTGTGCGCGAACTGGTCGAGCAACTCACGCAGAACGTGGTGCGCGCACTCGTGCGCAGCCGTCCGAACGGCGGCACGTTCCATATCGAAGATATCCAGGATCAGGTCGAACTCGCGCTGATGCGCGGCGGCGAACACAACGTCGCACGTGCATACGTGCTGTATCGCGAGAAGCGCAGCCAGGCGCGCGGTCACGACGAGACGGTGGACGGCAGCGCGCCGGGCCTGAACGTCAGCGACAACGGCGTGACGCGTCCGCTCGACATGGTCGCCTTGCGCGGCATCATCGAATCCGCTTGTGCGAACCTGGGCGACGCCGTGAGCGCCGAGCCGATCGTCGCGGAAACGATCAAGAATCTGTACGAAGGCGTGCCGATGAGCCAGGTCTACGACTCGGCGATTCTGGCTGCCCGCACGATGATCGAAAAGGACCCGGCGTACAGCCAGGTCACCGCGCGCATCCTGCTGCACACGATCCGCCGCGAGATCCTCGAAGAGGAAGTCACGCAAGGCGAGATGGCCAACCGTTACGCCGAGTACTTCCCGCAGTTCATCAAGCGCGGCGTGCAAGCCGAGCTGCTCGACGACAAGCTGCTGCAGTTCGACCTGAAGCGCCTCGGCGCCGCGCTCGACAACAACCGCGACCTGCAATTCGGCTACCTCGGTCTGCAAACGCTGTACGACCGTTACTTCCTGCATCACGACAACGTCCGCATCGAAATGCCGCAGGCATTCTTTATGCGTGTCGCGATGGGTCTGTCGTTGAACGAGATCGACCGTGAAGCGCGCGCGATCGAGTTTTACAACGTGCTGTCGAGCTTCGACTTCATGTCGTCCACGCCCACTTTGTTCAACTCGGGCACGCGCCGCTCGCAACTGTCGTCGTGCTACCTGACGACGGTCGACGACGACCTCGACGGCATCTACGAAGCGCTGAAGGAAAACGCGCTGCTCTCGAAGTTCGCCGGCGGTCTGGGCAACGACTGGACGCGCGTGCGTGCACTCGGTTCGCACATCAAGGGCACCAACGGCAAGTCGCAAGGCGTGGTGCCGTTCCTGAAGGTGGTCAACGACACGGCGGTCGCCGTGAACCAGGGCGGCAAGCGCAAGGGCGCGGTGTGCGCGTACCTGGAAACGTGGCACCTGGACATCGAAGAATTCCTCGAGCTGCGTAAGAACACCGGCGACGACCGTCGTCGCACGCACGACATGAACACGGCGAACTGGATTCCCGACCTGTTCATGAAGCGCGTGATGGAAGGCGGCGACTGGACGCTGTTCTCGCCGTCCACCTGCCCGGATCTGCACGACAAGTTCGGCGCCGAATTCGAAACGGCTTACACGGCTTACGAAGACAAGGTTGCGCGCGGCGAGATCAAGCTGTTCAAGAAGCTGCCGGCCGCGCAACTGTGGCGCAAGATGCTGGGCATGCTGTTCGAAACCGGTCACCCGTGGATCACGTTCAAGGATCCGTGCAATGTGCGCTCGCCGCAACAGCACGTCGGCGTCGTCCACTCGTCGAACCTGTGCACGGAAATCACGCTGAATACCAGCGACGCCGAAATCGCCGTCTGTAACCTGGGTTCGGTGAACCTCGTCGCTCACCTGAAGGAAGAGGCCGACGGCACGTTGGTGCTCGACCACGACAAGCTCAAGCGCACGGTCAGCGTGGCAATGCGCATGCTCGACAACGTGATCGACATCAACTACTACGCGGTCGCCAAGGCTCGTAACTCGAACCTGAAGCACCGTCCGGTCGGCATGGGCATCATGGGCTTCCAGGACTGCCTGCACCTGCTGCGCACGCCGTACGCGTCGCAAGAGGCGGTGGCGTTCGCCGACACGTCGATGGAAGCGGTCTGCTACTACGCTTACTACGCGTCGACGGAACTGGCCCAGGAACGTGGCCGTTACTCGAGCTACCGTGGCTCGCTGTGGGATCGCGGCATCCTGCCGCAAGACTCAGTCAAGCTGCTGGCCGACGCGCGTGGCGGTTACGTCGAAGTCGATTCGAGCGAATCGATGGACTGGACCGAACTGCGTTCGCGCATCGCCCAGTACGGCATGCGCAACTCGAACTGCGTGGCGATCGCGCCGACGGCGACGATCTCGAACATCATCGGCGTATCGGCCTGTATCGAACCGACGTTCCAGAACCTGTATGTGAAGTCGAATCTGTCGGGCGAATTCACGGTGGTCAACGACTACCTGGTGCGCGACCTGAAGGCGCGCGGCCTGTGGGACGAAGTGATGGTCGCCGACCTGAAGTACTTCGACGGCACGCTCTCGCGCATCGACCGCATCCCGGCCGACCTGCGCGCGATCTACGCGACCGCGTTCGAACTCGATCCGGTGTGGCTGGTCGAGGCGGCATCGCGTCGTCAGAAGTGGATCGACCAGGCGCAGTCGCTGAACATTTACATGGGCGGCGCATCGGGTAAGAAGCTCGACGAGATCTACAAGCTCGCATGGGTGCGTGGTCTGAAGACGACCTACTATCTCCGCACGATGGCAGCGACGCACGTCGAGAAGTCGACGGTGGCGCACGGCCAGTTGAACGCGGTGAGCTCGGGTGGCAGCGAGGGTTCGGGCGGTGCGGCCGGCGGCGCAGCAGGTGGCTTCGGCGCAAGCGGCGGTGCGGCTTCGGGCGGCTTCCAGGCGGCAGCGGCAGCACCGGCTGCGGCAGTCGAAGCAGCAGCGGAAGCGGACGGTCCGGTGTGCATGATGCGTCCGGGCGACGCCGGCTTCGACGAGTGCGAGGCTTGCCAGTAAAGCATCGTGAGCCGCAGCAGGATCGCTGCTTGCTGACGGGTTGTAGGTAATGACCCGCATGCAGCGATTCGCGCAGCGGCTAGCGATGATGCAGAAGTGAATTTGATGAGCGATGCGGCGACAGAAACTGAAGTCGCGTCGCTCAGCGTGGTGGATCGGAAGTCAGCAGTTTGTAGTCAGCAGTCGGCAGCACCTAACGAAGCGCACGACACAGTGCGATCGAGCAAACGCTTCGATCGATGGGCCGATCAACGCAGCCGGCCGATGCATCGCTCGACATCGCATTGAACTTCATCTCGCTAGCACTGACGAACACGCAGACGCAGGCCACCGCGACGAGCGAAGCGAGACAGCAAGAAGCCATCGCAAGATGTTGCAGGCACGCTCCGCAATACAGATAGATAGAGCAGCGAAACGTCGCTTCGACACGCTGCTCTTCGAGCTCGCGAAGCACCTCGACGACACACGTTCAACACGCTTCACTTGAGGCGACACACACAGTCTGTTGAACAAAGTGTTGTATGAACGTAGCAACGCGAATCGAAAACAGGATTTTTCATCAGCGAACTCTTTTATCGCTCGTGAAAAGATGGTACAAACCGTTCTAAATTGATGGTGACATTTATGCTCAACTGGGATGACGAGATCACTGCCGTAACTCCCTCGAGCGGCGCGCAACAAGATGCGTTGCGCAACGCGGCGGGATCGGCTGTCGGTTCGCAAGTCGGAATGCGTTCCGCTCCTCATGCTCCCTCGGACCGAAACGTCTTTGCGTCTCAAGACGTTTTCGAAAGCGGCATCGCCGCTGCTCATGCTGCTGGAACGGCTGCCGTTTCGGAAGCGCGGGTCAACGTCGCCGACAAGCGCATCATCAACGGCCAGACCGACGTCAATCAGTTGGTGCCGTTCAAATACAAGTGGGCCTGGGAAAAGTATCTGGCTGGTTGCGCCAACCACTGGATGCCGCAAGAAGTGAACATGTCGCGTGACATCGCTCTCTGGAAAGACCCGAACGGGCTGACCGAAGACGAGCGCCGCATCGTCAAGCGCAACCTGGGCTTCTTCGTGACGGCCGATTCACTCGCCGCCAACAATATCGTGCTGGGCACCTACCGCCACATCACGGCGCCCGAATGCCGCCAGTTCCTGCTGCGCCAAGCGTTCGAAGAGGCGATCCACACGCACGCTTACCAGTACATCGTCGAATCGCTGGGCCTCGACGAAGGCGAAATCTTCAACGCGTATCACGAGGTCTCCTCGATCCGCGCGAAAGACGAATTCCTGATTCCGTACATCAACGTGCTGACCGATCCGGGCTTCAAGACCGGCACGCTCGAGACCGACCAGACGTTGCTGCGCTCGCTGATCGTGTTCGCCTGTGTGATGGAAGGCCTGTTCTTCTACGTCGGCTTTACGCAAATCCTGGCGCTGGGTCGCCAGAACAAGATGACCGGCGCGGCGGAACAGTACCAGTACATCCTGCGCGACGAGTCGATGCACTGCAACTTCGGCATCGACCTGATCAACCAGATCAAGCTCGAAAACCCGCAACTCTGGACGGCTGAGTTCCGCGCGGACATCCGCGAAATTTTCCAGCAAGCGGTCGAACTCGAATATCGTTACGCGGAAGACACGATGCCGCGCGGGGTCCTCGGCCTCAACGCGTCGATGTTCAAGAGCTATCTGCGCTTCATCTGCAACCGCCGTTGCCAGCAGATCGGTCTCGATCCGCTGTACCCGAACGAGGAAAACCCGTTCCCGTGGATGAGCGAGATGATCGACCTGAAGAAGGAACGCAACTTCTTCGAGACGCGAGTGATCGAATATCAGACTGGCGGCGCGCTGACCTGGGAGTAATCCGGGTTCGTGCTGCAGATGCATTCATCGATGGGGATGCCGTTGGCAGGGGCCGCGGCAATTTTGGTTAGGAGCAGAACCGCCTGATGCAAAGCTTGCCCGGTGCGCCGCGTGCCTTCGCGGCCCACAAACATGACTGGCACTTTGCGAACCCTTCAGTGGGATGGGCAAACTTCCCCCCGGAAAAAGCCGTTGGCGTGGTCGCCGGCGGTTCGATCAAGCAATTGCCGGCGTCGGGATTCGACGTCGACCATATCTGGCGCGCGGTGCCTCGTGGCACGGCGCGCCTTACCGCATTCATTAGCGTAAGCGCGCGGCACCTGCGTACGCCGATGAATAGCCCGCTTCGTAGCGCGCGCCCTGAGAAGCGTCCGCGGGAAGCGGGTTTTGACGAAGGGTGTAGTTTGAACTGACTCTCATCTGAAAACCTGAAGGAGAAAATGATGGCAACTGCAAAGAAAGCCGCCGCGAAGAAACCCGCAGCCAAGAAAGTTGTAGCCAAGAAGGCTGCGCCGGCAAAGAAGGCCGCTCCGGCGAAGAAAGTCGCTACCAAGAAAGTCGCAGTGAAGAAAGTTGCGGTGAAGAAGGTTGCAGCGAAGAAGGCAGCACCGGCTAAGAAGGTTGCAGCGAAGAAAGCTGCTCCGGCCAAGAAGGTTGCAGCCAAGAAAGTCGCAGTGAAGAAGGTTGCAGCAAAGAAGGTTGCAGCAAAGAAGGCAGCGCCGGCGAAGAAAGCAGCACCGGCCAAGAAAGCCGCAGTGAAGAAGGTTGCAGCAAAGAAGGCAGCACCGGCGAAGAAGGCTGCAGCGAAGAAAGCTGCACCGGCTAAGAAGGCTGCTGCCAAGAAGGCTGCGCCCGCGAAAAAGGCTGCTGCTAAAAAGGCTGCGCCCGCGAAAAAGGCTGCCGCTAAAAAGGCTGCGCCTGCCAAGAAGGCTGCGCCTGCCAAGAAGGCTGCTGCGAAGAAAGCCGCTGCTCCTGCCAAGAAGGCTGCCCCTGCGAAGAAGGCTGTCGCCAAGAAGGCTGCTCCGGCACCCGCTGCGACTTCTGTCTCGAGCGCACCGGCAGCGACGGTGAAGACCGCGTTGAACCCGGCAGCAGCATGGCCGTTCCCGACGGGCAGCCGTCCGTAAGCGGTAGAAGTACTTCGACACATCGCGCGATGTGTCCGATGATCGAGTAGCGCTTAAGGTAGCAAGTCGAGCGCTACTCGGTCAGGGTCCCGTTACCGGTTTTTCCGGTGACGGGATTTTTTTTGCCCTCGGCCGCCGTCGCTTCGGATCGTTCAAACAGACGGCAAGCCAGCGCAAAACGTACAGGCGAAAAAAAACGCATGCACAGGGGAGGGCATGCGTGTGAGGTCGCCGCGGCGGCCCATCGGGCTCAGCCGCGCGAGAGGGGAAAACTTTAGTGCGTGACGCGCGTGACGCCGCCGCTGGACAGCAACCGTACGCGCTCGCCGGCGCGGAAAATCTCGCCGGTGGCGCTTTGCGTGATCGCGCGCATGTCGCCGTTGTCGAGTCGGACGGTGATCTCGAGGCCGTCGTGTACCGCGACGCCGTTCTCGACCGCATTGCCGGCCACCGCACCCGCGAGACCGCCGATAATGCCCGTCACGATCGAACCACGACCCCCGCCGATCGCACTGCCGGCCACGGCGCCGAGTGCGCCGCCACCGATCGCGCCAAGGCCGCTTGGCTGGCCGTTGTTCGAGCTGATTTTCACCGCGCGTACGCTGTCTACCACGCCCATGCGGACGGTTTCTTCGCGTTGCGCTTGCGAGGCCGTGTAGACATCGGCGGAACTACTGTTATAGGCGCACCCCGACATGGCCAGTGAACCGGCGATCAAGGCGGCCACCATCAGGCGACTCGTTATTCTCATTCCCTAACTCCAATAGCTCCCGGTATTACGGCAGGTCGTATCCGAACGCCTGCTTGAACCGTTCGTTGATCTCAGCCCGTGTGGGCGTGTAGTTTTGCGGCCCTTGATGTTCGATCTTCAATGCGCCCATCAGGCTCGCGAGACGGCCGGTGGTCGACCAGCCGAGCTTGTTCTCGATGCCGTACAGCAGGCCGCCACGGAACGCGTCGCCGCAACCCGTAGGATCGAGCACTTGCTGTGCCTTCACCGCCGGAATCTCTTCGATGCCGCCCGCGTGATGGATCTGCGCACCGTGCTCGCCGAGCGTGACGATCAGCGCCTCGACCTTGCCGGCGATCTCTTCGATCGACCAGCCCGTCTTGTTGCTCACCAGCTTGGCTTCGTAATCGTTGACAGCTACGTAAGTGGCAAGTTCAATCATGCGACGCAGCGTTGGGCCGTCGAAGAGCGGTAAACCTTGACCTGGATCGAACACGAACGGCACGCCCGCAGCGGCCAGATGCTCGGAATGCTGGACCATGCCGTCGAAGCCGTCCGGCCCGACGATCGCGAGCGTGATGCCCTGCGCCTGATCGGCGCGGTTCAGATGCGACTGCATCATCGCGCCCGGATGGAAGGCGGCGATCTGGTTATTTTCCAGATCGGTGGTGATCATGGCCTGGGCCGAGTTCGTGTCCGGCACGATCAGCACGTTCTCGGTCGACAGACCGAGTTGCCTGAAACGATCCATGTAGAGCTGCGCGTCTGCCGAGCCGAGCGTGCCCATGATGCGCGCGTCGCCGCCCAGCAGATGCAACGAGTAAGCCATGTTGCCCGCGCAGCCGCCGAACTCGCGGCGCATGGTCGGCACGAGAAAGCTGACGTTCAGAATGTGGACCTGTTCCGGCAGGATGTGCTCCCGGAAGCGTCCTTCGAAAGTCATGATGTTGTCGTAGGCGAGCGAGCCGCAAATCAGCGTAGCCAAGGCGAGTGTTCCTTAAAAAACGATAGAGAAATAGCCGCGACGATGTGACAGCGCCGCGCATGAAGCGCGGCGCCGGGTGTCGTGCGCGCAGGTGTTACTTGAGCGCGGCGAGGGCTGCGTCGTAGTTCGGTTCGTTCTTGATTTCACCGACCAGCTCGGCGTGCACGACCTTGTCGTTCTCGTCGAGCACCACCACGGCGCGTGCCGTCAGGCCCGTCAGCGGGCCGCTCGTCACGTCGACGCCGTAGGCTTGCGCGAACTCGTGGCCACGGAACGTGGAGGCCGTGACGACGTTCTCGATGCCTTCGGTCGTGCAGAAGCGCGAAGCGGCAAACGGCAGATCGCCCGACACCACGATCACAGCGGTGTTGCTCAGCTTGGCGGCGGCTTCGTTGAATTTGCGGGTCGACGTCGCGCAGGTCGGCGTGTCGAGGCTCGGGACAATGTTCAGCACTTTGCGCTTGCCGGCGAAATCGGCGAGCGACAGCGACTTCAGGTCTTTGCCGACCAGCGAGAAGGCGGGCGCGTTCTGGCCCACCGACGGGAACGTGCCGGCTACGTCGATCGGGTTGCCACCCAGCGTGACTTGACTCATGTTGTTGTGCTCCGAAAATTCGTCAGTGATGACGGTAAGTGCACCCGGACGTGGCCGGGCGCGCGAGGATGCGTTACGGATAAAAAATCTGTACGCGGAAATTGGAGGCGACCGCCGTGCCGGTGTCGAGATGCACGATCATGGTCTGGGTCGAATGCGCCGGCAGACCCGCGGCGATCGGTGTGCCGGGTGCGACGTAGTCTTGCGGCCAGAGCACGCGGCGCACCGCCACGTTGTTCTGGTCGTCGAGCAAGGTGAGCTCGATAGCCGGATACGCGAGCGGCACGTTGTAGCGGTTGCGCAGCGGCATCTTCAATTCGAGCTTGTGCGGACCGTCGATCTGCCGCAGGTCCGAAGGTTCGACCTGCAAGCCGTCGATGTCGTGCGGCGGCGTGATGAGGCAGCCGAGCTGGGCACAGGCTTTCGCATAGAGCGTCTGCGTGCGGGGGAAGTACACCAGCACGGTTTCGCGTTGCCACCAGGCGAGTTGCGCGAGCAAGGCGACGATCAGCAGCACGGCCACGATCGACCCGACGATGATCCAGCCGATGCGCCGCGGTTCGGCGGGGCGCGTTTCTCGCACGACCGGGAACGGATCGACGCCGTCGTCGACGGGGCGTACCGAGAAGGGCTCGCCGCTGGAAGCGGTGGGGCCGGGCGGAATGGGGTGGGGGCTTGCCGCGTCGGCGAAGGCAGCGGCAGCAGCGGCCGTGCCGAAGCCGGCCGTCGAGGCCGCACCGGCCGCACTGGCGCTCCCGTCGGCACTTGTACCGGCGCCGCCGAAGTACGGCTCGTTGTCCGGAATACCGTGCGAGCTGCCAGGTTCAGGCAGCACCGGTTCGTCCAGAGGCGCGTCAGAGAGACGATCGGTTCTGTGCCAAACCCGTGGCGCTTCTTCGGCGGACGGTTCGGCCTCGTAGGCGAACGGTTCGAGCGGCGCGTCGGCGAGCACGGGCTCGTCGTCGCGCGGAACGGATGCATGGAAGGCGCTGGCGGGCAGCTCAGGCTCGGTCGCGTGGCGCGCGGTGGCCTGCGTCGTGAGCGGCACATTGCTGGCGTTGTGCAGCAGACGGTTGTCGATGGCGGCGTCCGCCGCCGGCGCCCACGGATCCCAGGCTTCTGCGCTGAAGTCGGGGCCTTTGGCGCGCACGCCGGAGAGGGCTTCTATCGCCGCAGCCGCAGCGACTGGTTTGGCGGTGGAAAAATCTCCGCCGTCGGTGATGTCGAACAGACTGCTCGACGCGTCGAATACTTCATGGCAATGCCCGCAGCGCACAAGGCCGCGACGCAGCGCGAGCTGCGCCGGTTGCAGACGAAAGACGGTTTCGCAAAAGGGGCAACGCGTCGCCAGGAGCATATTGAGCCGATGAGCCGAAAGGCCGTTGGTTGGACAATACGCCTTATTCTAATGGCTTTCGCGGCGCGTTCCCGACAGACATACCCAACCTTCGTGTTCGCGCCATACGCCGATGTCGATCCACTGTGCGTAGACCTGTGCGACTTCGTCGGCCTGGCGCGCCAGAATGCCGGACAACGCAATCCGCCCACCCGGCTTGACCTTCGAGGCCAGCATCGACGCCATCAGCTTGAGCGGGTTGGACAGGATGTTGGCGACCACGATATCGAACTCGCCGGTGGGGCATTCGTCGGGCAAACCGTACGTGACTTCCGCGCGGTTGCGCTCGCTGTTGTGACGGGCCGACTCGACTGCTTGCGGATCGATGTCGATGCCGTAGACCGGATTGGCGCCGCACTTCTTTGCGAGGATCGCGAGGATGCCGGAGCCGCAGCCGTAGTCGAGTACCGATTGCTCAGGCTCGACCGACTGCTCCAGCCATTCCATGCACAAACGCGTGGTGGGATGGCTGCCGGTGCCGAAGGCGAGACCCGGATCGAGTTCCAGCACGAGTGCTTCGGGGTCCGGTGCATCGTGCCACGACGGCACGACCCAGATGCGCTCGCCGATCTTGATCGGGTCGAACTGCGACTGCGTGAGCCGCACCCAATCCTGATCTTCGACTTCCCGCACCGTGAATGAAGGGGCGCGTTCCAGCCCGACTTCATTCGCCGCAGCGGCCGACAGCACCGCCGGGTCATGTTCCGGCGCGAGCAACGCGATCACGCGCGAACGTTGCCACGCGCTGCGATCCGGCGTGAGACCGGGCTCGCCGAACAGCGGCTGTTCGTCGGGCGTGTCGGCGTCCGCATCTTCGACCGAGACGGACAACGCACCCAACTCGAGCAACGCGTCGGAGAATTCCTCGGCGTGCTCGCGTGCCAGCTCGGCGATCAGTTCCCGGTAGCTCATGACTTACGCTTCTTCCGGCGCGGCCTGCAGCTTCGCGGCCAACCGGTTTTCGAGGTAGTGAATGCTGGTGCCGCCTTCGACGAACTTCGCGTCCAGCATCAGTTCGCGGTGCAACGGGATGTTGGTCTGAATGCCTTCCACCACCATTTCCGACAGCGCGATACGCATCCGCTTGATCGCCTGTTCGCGCGTCGCGCCGTAAGCGATCAGCTTGCCGATCATCGAATCATAGTTCGGCGGGACGAAATAGCCATTGTAGGCGTGCGAATCGACGCGGATGCCAGGGCCGCCCGGCATGTGCCACGAGGTCAAACGACCCGGCGACGGCGTGAACTTGAACGGATCTTCGGCGTTGATCCGGCATTCGATCGCATGACCCTTGAACACGATGTCGCGCTGACGGAACGCCAGCTTCTCGCCCGCGGCGATACGGATCTGTTCCTGAACGATGTCGACGCCCGTGATCAGCTCGGTCACCGGATGCTCGACCTGCACGCGCGTGTTCATTTCGATGAAATAGAACTCGCCGTTTTCGTACAGGAACTCGAACGTACCCGCGCCAAGGTAGCCCATCTTCTTGCAGGCGTCCGCACAACGATCGCCGATGCGGTCGATCAGGCGGCGCGCGATACCCGGCGCCGGCGCCTCTTCGATCACCTTCTGGTGACGTCGTTGCATCGAGCAGTCGCGCTCGCCCAGCCAGACGGCGTTCTTGAACGAGTCGGCGAGAATCTGAATTTCGATGTGCCGCGGGTTCTCAAGGAATTTCTCCATGTAGACCTGCGGGTTACCGAAGGCGCGGCCGGCTTCTTCACGCGTCATGATGACCGCATTGACCAGTGCCGCTTCCGTATGGACCACGCGCATGCCGCGGCCACCGCCGCCGCCGGCGGCCTTGATGATGACCGGATAGCCGACCTGGCGGGCAATCTTCACGATCTCTTTCGGATCGTCCGGCAGCGCGCCTTCCGAGCCCGGCACGCACGGCACGCCGGTCTTGATCATGGTCTGCTTGGCCGTGACCTTGTCGCCCATCATGCGGATGGTTTCCGGACGCGGGCCGATGAAGGTGAAGCCGGATTGTTCGACGCGTTCGGCGAAGTCGGCGTTTTCCGACAGGAAGCCGTAGCCGGGGTGAATCGCTTCGGCGTCGGTGACTTCTGCCGCGCTGATCAGCGCCGGCATGTTCAGGTAGCTCAGATTCGAAGGCGCCGGGCCGATACAGACCGCCTCGTCGGCGAGCTTCACGTACTTGGCTTCCTTGTCGGCTTCCGAATAGACGACGACCGTCTTGACGCCGAGTTCGCGGCAGGCGCGCTGGATACGGAGCGCGATCTCGCCACGATTGGCAATGAGAATTTTTTCAAACATAGCGGGTTTTCGACTCATCAATGGGCGCCGCGTTGTTCACAACGCCGGCTGCCTCAGAGGATCGGCCGCGCGCCCTGGCAGGACAGGCGCGCGGGCGGCAGGCGCAAAAAAAGCGCAAAGCGTGCCGCGTTAGCCGACCAGGAACAGCGGTTGGCCGTACTCGACCGCCTGACCGTTTTCGACGAGGATTTCCTTCACCACGCCGGACTTGTCCGACTCGATTTCGTTGAGCAGCTTCATCGCTTCGATGATGCAGATCGTCTGGCCTTCCTTGACCGTGTCGCCCACCTGCACGAACGGCTCCGCACCCGGCGACGGCGCGCGGTAGAAGGTGCCGACCATCGGCGAAGTCACCACGTGGCCTTGCGGCGCGGCGGCGGCCGGCGTAGCCGGAGCGCCCGCAGCGGCTGCGGCCGGTGCCTCACCGCCCGGGAACATCGGCGGCTGCGCGTATTGCGGCGCGTAGGAGGCGGACGGTTGCACGTAAACCGGCGGCGCATTCTTGACGATGCGAACCTTGCCTTCGCCCTCGGTCACTTCGAGTTCGGAAATACCGGACTCGGAGACGAGGTCGATCAGAGTTTTCAGTTTACGTAGATCCATCAGAAGCCCCTTTCAATGCGTAAAGTGCCGGTGCATACGCAGCCGGCGCAAATTAGACGTGTTTGGAATCAGCCGCGCGACGAACCGGCGGACAGCCGGTCGAGCGCGAATTCGAGCGCGTATAGATAACCCTTCCAGCCGAGGCCGCAAATCACGCCTTCGGCCTGGTCGGAGAAATACGAGTGATGCCGGAACGGTTCGCGACGATGCACGTTCGACAGATGAATCTCGACGAACGGGATGCCGACCCCCGCCAGTGCGTCCCGAATGGCCACGCTGGTGTGCGTGTACGCGGCGGGATTGATCAGTATGAAATCGGTTTGCTCGGTCCGGGCAGATTGGATGCGGTCCACCAGAGCGCCTTCGTGATTGCTCTGGAACGACGCGAGTTCGACGCCTGCGTCCGCTGCGCGGTCCGCCAGCGCCTGATCGATCTGCGGCAAGGTCACACGACCGTAGACCTCGGGTTCCCGGGTGCCGAGAAGATTGAGGTTGGGTCCGTGCAGTACCAGCAGTCGCGTCATGGTCGCTTCTTTTTCCGTGGAATTGGGCGCACTTTAGCGCTGATTAGAGAAACTTGTCTAGTTTCCCGCGCGTACCGTGCGATGTCGGCGGCGTTTTGCCGCCGCACCGGGCGCCCATCTTCTCTCAAATTTAGGCGAATTGCGCGTAATTTTCCGCGTTCAGCCGGTATTTGAACGTCAAAAGAATGTCAGATTTAAAGTGCGTCGAGCGTCTGTTTCAGCGCCGCCGGATCGATTTGGCCTAATTTTGTCGAGCGAACGTTGCCTTTAGCGTCAATTACAACCGTAAAAGGCAGGCCGCCCGCGTTATTGCCGAAGGCGCGCGCGAGGTCGGCGCCACCAAATCCGGTGATATAGACCGGGTAAGCCACTTTGACCTTCTGCAGGAAGGTCTGGACGTTTTTCTCCGAATCCACGCCAAGTCCGACGAATTGGATGCCTTTCTTCGCGTATTCGCGCTGGAGTTGCGAGAGCGCGGGCATTTCCTCGACGCAGGGGCCGCACCAGGACGCCCAGAAGTTGACGACGATTGGGTGTCCTTTGAGCAAGCTTAGCGATTGCGGCTTGCCGTCGACCGAGGTCACGGGGGCAGTCCACAACTGGCTGACCGCGCTCTGGGTCGGCGCCGGTTGGGCGGCTTGCGCGACTTCCGCGTTGCTGCCGGTTAGCCATTGGCTGGCCAGTACTCCGCCACCTGCTGCGACAATCGCGACGACCGCGCCCGCCAGAATCCGTCTCGTGTTCATGTTGGTCTGTCTAATTAGTGGAGGGGGTGACTTCGCTGCTGTCGAGCAGCGTCTGAACCGCTTGCAGGTTGGCGCGAGCCGTGCGGCCGCGCGCGTCGGCCCGGACTGCGCCGCGCAGGTCGTCGGTTTCGTACAGGGCGACGTGCACGCCGGCGGGCTCGGCATCGGGCCCTTCCCTGGTCGGGCGCCACAAAAAGCTCAAAGTTTCGACGTAGCCGCGGCCGGCGAAATGGCGCGTTTCCGAAACGTCGTACTGAATATTCGCGTTCAGGAAGTAGATGGCGACTTCCTTGGGGTTGTCGCAGAAGACCTGAAGGTGAATGTCCGAGTGCTCGCCTGCCGTGCCGCCGAGCACCGCGCCGGTCAGATAAGGATTGAACGCCGCGAGCCGCTCCATCCAGTCGATCGCGATGCGGCGCAGCCGGCGCAATAGCAGCGGCTGGCTGTCGCCCTGAAAAAGCGACTGATATTCGCGGATTTCCTCTTCGATCTGGTCGTTATCCGGCAGCCATTCACCCGCCACACGGCTTTCCCCCACCACCTGCCGGGCCGCTTTGCGCTTGGCCGTGGCGTAGTCCAGACCGTCTTCGGCGATCATCCTCGCAGCTGCCATGGCAATTTCTTCGCGCACGCGCTGGGGATCGAAATGTGATTTGCGAACCATCTCTCAATCATACTAGAGATTGATGACACGACTTTCCGGCGGCTCGCGCCGGGCCTCGGCGGTGGCGGGGCGGGTGGCCGTTTCATAGGGCGATCGGGAGGCGTCGGTTACAATAGCGTCCTTTGCAGACGGTCGTTTCGGCCGCTCTTCTGCGCTTCCATCCCTCGCAAAATACGCCCGCGCGGCACGACAGGCTTATGCACATCCACATCCTCGGCATCTGCGGCACGTTCATGGGCGGTCTCGCGGTCCTCGCGCGCGGCGCGGGTCATACCGTGACGGGCTGCGACGCCGGCGTCTATCCGCCGATGAGCACCCAGCTCGAGGCGCAAGGCATTCGTCTGATCGAAGGCTACGACGCGGACCAGCTGAACGGCCTGAACGCGGATCTGTTCGTGATCGGCAACGTGGTATCGCGCGGCAACCCGCTGATGGAAGCGATTCTCGATCGCGGCCTGCCTTACACGTCAGGTCCGCAATGGCTCGGCGAACACGTGCTGAACGGCAAGTGGGTGCTGGCGGTGGCCGGCACGCACGGCAAGACGACCACGAGCTCCATGCTGACGTGGCTGCTCGAAGACGCCGGCCTCAATCCGGGCTTTCTGATCGGCGGCGTGCCGTTGAATTTCGGCGTCTCGGCGCGGCTCACGGATTCGAGCTTTTTCGTGATCGAAGCCGATGAGTACGACACGGCCTTCTTCGACAAGCGTTCGAAATTCGTCCACTACCGGCCCAAAACGGCGGTGCTGAACAATCTCGAATTCGATCACGCCGACATCTTCTCGGATCTGGCGGCGATCGAAACGCAGTTCCATCATTTGATCCGCACGGTGCCGGGCATCGGCCGGATCGTGTCGAACGGCCGTGAAGATGCGCTGGAGCGTGTGCTCACGCGCGGCTGCTGGAGTGAAGTCGAGCGTTTTGGCGTGCAAGGCGGCTGGGAAACCCTGCCGGCGGAAGAAGGCGTGCCGGTCGACGAGCGTTTCGCCGTCTATCACAACAGCGTGCGCGTCGGCGTGGTCGACTGGCAGGTGCAGGGCGAGCACAACCGCATGAACGCGCTGGCCGCGATCGCCGCCGCGCGCCATGTCGGCGTGCCGCCGGCGCAGGCCGCACATTCGCTGGCGAGCTTCCGTAACGTGAAGCGCCGTATGGAAGTGCGTGGCAGTGTCGACGGCGTGACCGTGTACGACGACTTCGCGCACCATCCCACCGCGATCGACACGACCGTGGCCGGGCTGCGCGCGCGCGTCGGCCGAGACAACACGCGGATTCTCGCGGTGCTGGAACCGCGCTCGAACACGATGAAGCTCGGCGTGATGAAGGCGCAACTTCCCGCCAGTCTCGCCGACGCCGACCTGGTGTTCGGCTACGGTGCGCCTACCGGTCGAGACGCCCTCGGCTGGAACCTCGGCGAAGCGCTCGCGCCGCTCGGCGGGAAGGCACAGGCCTTCGACAATCTCGACGCGCTGGTCAAAGCCGTGGTCCACGCGGCGCGCCCCGGCGACCAGATTCTGGTGATGAGCAACGGTGGCTTCGGCGGCGTGCATCAGAAGCTGCTCGACGCCCTTTCCGCGCGGGGCACCTCGTGATTCTCTATCTGCACGGTTTCCGCTCGTCGCCCAATTCTTTCAAGGCGCGCGTGCTGGCGGCGCGTCTGGTCGAACTGGGTCGCAGTGACGAATGGTGCTGTCCAATGCTGCCCGTTTCGCCGTATGAAACCGTGGCGCTCGCCGAATCGCTGGTGGCCGCGGCGGGGTCGCGGCGCGTGACGGTGATCGGCAGTTCGCTCGGCGGTTACTTCGCCACGTATCTGGCCGAAAAGCACGGCTGGCCGGCTGTGCTGCTGAACCCGGCGGTCGTCCCGCAGCGCGACCTGAGCGCCTATCTTGGCGAGCAGCCTTTGTGGCACGGCGGCGGCAGCATCGTCGTCGAACCGCATCATCTGGACGAGTTGCGCGCGCTCGGCGTGGCGTCGATCACGCGGCCCGAACGCTATTATTTGATGGCCGCCACCGGCGACGAAGTGCTCGACTACCGCGAAATGCTTGCGCACTATCCCGGCGCACGCACTACGCTGATCGAAGGGAGCGACCACGCCATCAGCGAGTTCGCGCAATACGTCGACGACGTGCTGGCCTTTTGCGACGCGGAAGACATCGAGCCGCCGGCGCCGCGCGAAGCGGCCTGAGACCGCGCGGTCCAGCGCCAGCAGCGCGGGCGTTTGCCGCATTGCAGTTTTAAGCAGATTCAACCCAGATTCAACCCGCCGGCGCACCTGTATCGCGCGGCGGATCCACTACCACGAACACGTTGCCGCGCCGCGCACGCAGTGACCGATTGCAGAACGGAATCGGACGCGCCGGCAGATGCAAGTCAGAACGAGAGTATTGAGTGAACGTTTTCTTCGAGGAATCGGGCAGTTTCAAGGCGGGCAGCGTGCTGTCGCGCCAGGGCGATGCTTTTCAGGTCGAACTGCCGGGCGGCCGGCGCGCCAAGGTGCGCGCCAAAGACGTGCTGATCGAATTCGAAAAGCCGAGCGCCGGCGAGTTGATGCAACAGGCGGACACCGCCGCGCAGGACATCGATCTGGACTTCCTGTGGGAATGCGCGCCTGAGGACGAATTCCCGTTTGCCACGCTGGGCGCGGACTACTTCGGCGATCGCTTCGGCGCCGTCGAGCGTGCCGCGCTGGTGCTGCGCATGCACGGTGCGCCGGTGTACTTCCGCCGTAAAGGCCGCGGCATGTATCAGCGTGCACCGCAGGAGCAACTGAAGATGGCGCTGGCCGGCCTCGAGCGCAAGCGTCAGCAGGCGCTGGTGCAGGCGGGCTACGAAGAAGAACTGAAGGCGGGCCGTCTGCCGGACGGCTTCACCGGCAGCAAGGCGCTGGGCCTGCTCACCAAGCCCGACAAGAACACGATCGAGTACAAAGCGCTCGAAGCCGCGGCGGCGGCGCGCGGTATTTCGCAAGCGCGTCTGATGCTCGACAACGGCGCGATTCCGTCGGCGCGCGCGCTGCACGAGGCGAAATTCCTCTCCGAATTCTTTCCGCATGGGACGGGCTTTCCGCCGGTCACCGTCGGAACGTTGCCGGAAGATCTGCCGGAAGCCAACGTACAGGCGTTCTCGATCGACGACATCACCACCACCGAAATCGACGATGCCTTCTCCGTCGAGCATCTGGCCGACGGCCGCGTGCGGATCGGCGTGCACATTGCCGCGCCGGCGCTCGGTATCGTGCGGGGCGACGAGGTCGACGAAATTGCGCGCACGCGTCTGTCCACGGTCTACATGCCGGGCGACAAGATCACCATGCTGCCCGACAGCGTCGTCGAGGCATTCACGCTGGCCGAAGGCGGCTTGCGTCCGGCGCTCTCGCTGTATGTGATCATCAATCGCGAGACACAGGAAATCGTCGCGAGCGAAACGCGCGCCGAACGCGTGTTCGTGAAGAACAATCTGCGTCACAACACGCTCGACGAACTCGTCACCGAAGAGGCGCTCGCCGCCGGCACGGGCGAGTATCCGCACAAGGACGACATCGCCGTGCTGTGGCCGTTCGCGCAGGCGCTGTTCGAAAAGCGCCAGACGGCGCGCGCCGGTTACGGCTTGCGCCGCGAAGTGCAGCGCAATACGGACTTCAACTTCTACGTGGAAGGCGAGCACATCAAGATCACGCCGCGCCGACGCGGTTCGCCGCTCGACACGATCGTCGCGGAGCTGGCGATTCTCGCGAATTCGTCGTGGGGCGCGTTCCTGCACGACCATGGCGTGCCGGGCATTTACCGCACGCAGCGCGCGTTCGGAGCGCCGACCGGCCCGAAGCGCACGCGCATGCAGACCAACGCTGCGCCGCACGAAGGCCTGGGCGTCACGCAATACGCGTGGAGCACGTCGCCGCTGCGTCGTTATGTCGACCTGGTGAATCAGTGGCAATTGATCGCGTGCGTGCAGCATGGCGTGACCGCCAAACTGGCCGCGCCGTTCAAGCCGAAGGACGCCGATCTGTTCGCCGTCGTGCAGGGCTTCGACGATACGTACACCGCGTACGCCGATCACCAGCGCCGCATGGAGTACTTCTGGTGTCTGCGCTGGCTGAAGCAGGAGAACCGCAAGCAGGTGGTGGCGTCGGTGGTGAAGGGCGACCTGGTGCGCCTCGAAGAGATTCCGCTGCTGCTGCACGTGCCGGGCCTTGGCGTGCACGCACGCGGCACGCGCCTGCAGATGGAAGTGATGTCGATCGACGAACTGACCGTCGAAGCATCCGTGCGCTTGCTGCACGTGCTCGACGCGCCGGCTGTGACGAGCGGCAGTGAGACCGAGGAAGCCGACGAGGCCGACGAAAGCGAAGAAGAAATCATCGATACGCCGGACGAAAGCGCCGAAGGCGAAGCCGAGGCGCAGGCCGAAGCCGACCTGGACGGCACTGAAACAACCGTCGAAGGCGACGCCGACGCCGACACGAGCGACGGCACGGATTTGAACGACGCCCCCGCTGACCGGCACATCGCGGAGCCGGGACGATGAGCGGACTGGATTCGCGCGATCGTTACGCGGTGATCGGCAATCCGGTCGGTCATAGCAAATCGCCGTTCATCCACGGCCGCTTCGCCGCGCAGACCGGTGAGCCAGTCGAATACGGCCACTTGCTGGCCCCGGTGGACGCGTTCGTGCCGCACGTGCGCGCGTTTATCGAAGCGGGTGGACGCGGCATGAACGTGACCGTGCCGTTCAAGCTCGACGCGCATGCATTCGCCGACACCTTGTCGCCGCGCGCAGCAGCTGCCGGCGCAGTGAACACGCTGCGTTTCGACGCAAACGGCGTCTACGGCGATAACACGGACGGCTTTGGTCTCGTGCGCGACATCGAAGTGAATCTCGGCATGTCGCTCAAGGGCGCCCGCATTCTGTTGCTGGGCGCAGGCGGTGCCGCGCGTGGGGTCGTGCTGCCGATCCTGGATCGTGCGCCGCATACGCTGACCATCGTCAATCGCACGGCTGCGAAGGCGGAGGAACTGGTCGTTCAGTTCGCGCAGGCCGCGCGCGACGCCGCGTGTCAACTGAGCGGCGGGAGCGCGAAAACGATCGAAGGCGGCGCTTATGACGTGATCGTCAACGCGACGGCGGGCAGTCTCGATGCATCGTTGCCTGAGTGTGACGACCGCGCGTTCGGCAATGGCACGTTGGCGTACGACATGATGTACGGCGCGCATCCCACGGTGTTCATGGAACACGCCGCGAAGCTCGGGGCGCGCGGCGCCGATGGTCTGGGCATGCTGGTCGAGCAGGCGGCCGAATCGTTTTACGTGTGGCGCGGCGTGCGGCCGGATGGCGCGCCGGTGCTGGCGGAATTGCGTGCGTTGCTGACGGCGCCGTCGCACGCCTGAGGCGGCGTCGGCGATATTTTTTGCGACACTCTCCGACTCGAGAACTGGGAGCACGATGACAGCAACGCGGCGTGTGAGCCGGCCCGGTCCGGTTCGATGGATGTTCTATCTGGGTGCCGTGCTGGCGATTGCGTGGCTCGTGACGCAGGCATTTTATTTTGCGCAGATTGCGGTGTGGAATTACGTCAATCCGCAGTCGACGGCTTTTATGCGGTCGGATGCGTGGCGGTTGTCGCAGGATCGACCGGATTTGTCGGTGCAGCATACGTGGGTGCCGTATGACCAGATTTCACGGAATTTGAAGCGGGCGATTATTGCGTCCGAGGATGCTAACTTCGTCAATAACAACGGGTATGAGACGGATGCGATTTTGCAGGCTTGGGAGCGGAATAAAGCCAAGGGCAAGATCGTGCGCGGCGGGTCGACGATTACTCAGCAACTGGCGCGGAATCTGTTTTTGTCGCGGGAGAAGAGTTATATCCGCAAGGGGCAGGAGCTCATTATTACGTGGATGATCGAGACCTTGATGGATAAGGAACGGATCTTTGAGATTTATCTCAACTCCGTTGAGTGGGGGAATGGGGTTTATGGGGCTGAGGCGGCGGCTCATTATTACTATAAGACCTCGGCGAGTAAGTTGACTGCTGCGCAGTCGGCCCGGTTGGCGGTTATGCTGCCGCAGCCTAAGTATTTTGATGAGCATCGCGGGTCGCAGTATCTGGCGCAAAGGTCGCGGGTTATTGCTCGCAGAATGGGGGCGGCTGAGTTGCCCGATTGATGGTTGGGTTGCTTGTGCGGAGGATTGGTGTTGTTGTTGTTGTTGTTGTGTTGGCCTTTCCTTGAGGTCACGGTGGTCTATTAGTGTTGCCCCTGTGCGGGGCGGCACTCACTTTCTTTGCCGCCGTGTATGGACTCGGGACATGGGTAACACCCGTAACGGGACATGGGTAACACATTTATCCGGTCATTCCGTCATGTTCATGTCGATGGTGTGGAAGTGATGATGGGCGATGTAAAGGTCGTAGCAGT
>NZ_CAAJGL010000066.1 GCF_900996225.1 Paraburkholderia sp. BCC1884
GCATCGACCTTCAGTTGAGGCGTCGTGACCGGCACCACGATAATCGCCTTCACGCCCATACGGGCCGCCGACAGCGCCACGCCCTGCGCATGATTGCCCGCCGACGCCGTAATCACGCCACGCGCAAGCGCCTCGGCCGGAATGTGCGCCATCTTGTTGTACGCGCCGCGCACCTTGAAGGAGAACACCGGCTGGTTGTCCTCGCGCTTCAGATACACCGGATTGCGCAGCCGGGCCGACAGGTTCGGCGCGCGTTCGAGTTCGGTCTCGCGCGCCACGTCGTAGACGCGCGCGGTCAGGGTTTTTTTCAGGTAGTCGTGGCGAAGCGCCACGCTGTCAGCGGCAACGCTAACGCCAACAGTTGACGATTCGAGTTCGTGTAGCGGCAAGGCAAGCTCCAGTGCGGTAAGGACCAGTCATCAGAAGTTCACCAGGAGGCAGGCTGCAGCGGACATAAAAAAACCCGCCTCATGGGGCGGGTTATGTATCACTGCGATCAGACGCGCGCTAACCCACCATTCGAGGAATGATGCTAATAATCAGCGCAATACGGATGTCGAGGCAGTTCATGTGACCGATCTTCGTTGACTTGACGTGCTTTGTCAATCCCTCTGCCCTGCACTCGTCCGCTTCAACGTCGCTGGGCCGGGGCAACCCGTAAGCCGAGATTCGGCGCGACGGCCTCGCGCCGTCCACTCAACACGCGCTCACGGAGGAACACCTCGAAGCGCGTCATCACGGCTTCGCGCGCGGCGCATGAGAAGAGCGCGTGATCGACCGTGCCGACGACTGTCGTGCAAACATGCTTGAGCTTCTGTAACTGATTGCCATGTTGTCCGAAATGAATTTCCAGCTGCTCCAGCCCTTCGTCGAGCGGGCCGTACATGAATGAAGTGTGCACGCCCTTGCGTTCCAGTTCGAGCACGAGCTTGCGCACCGCGCCACCCGGCGTGCGATGTCCGAGCAACCGTTCGAGCGCCGTGCCGGTACGCGCCGCGACGCGCGCCACCATGCGTCGCGCGAGTTCGGCCGTGATTGCGCGTCCCTTCGCCTGCCCCGTCAGCAGACGCAGCCATTTGCGCGGATTGCGCATGGCCCGCCGGTACACCACGCTCGACGCAACATGCTGGGTACCAGGCCGGGTTCGCGCACCGTCCCAGATGAAGAACGGCAGATTGACGCCGGTGCATCCCACCACGGCGGGGTGCGTGAGCGCCGTATGCATGCTGACATACGCACCGGTGCACACGCCGAACATCACCACCTTCGGATGCCCCAGCGCCGTCAGCCAATCGACGCCGGCGCGCGCATCGCCGATGGAATAACGGGCGTACACCATATCGAGCGACAGGCTGTCGTCACGGCGCATGCTGTCACCCAGGCCGCTCAGGTCCATGCGCAACGAGGCGATGCCCTGGGCCGCGAGACGCCGCGCCATCAGCACCGTGAAGCGCCCCTCGCCGACCCGGTGCACGCCACCCGTGTTGACGAACAGCACGGCCGGTGCGCCCTCGAGCGCGCGCGTCGGCTGACACAGCACGCCGGCATAGCGGTTGTCGTCGAACACGACGGGGGTCTCGTGTCCGTGTGCGAATTCGATGGACTGGCTGGGCACGCCCGCCCGTATCTCGACCGTGGGTTCGGCGCCGCTGACCGCCGCCACGCCGAACCATTCGAGCACGCTATTGAAGGCTCTGACCGGCGTCTGGCTGAAGATCGGATCGAACACGAACTTGCTGTACTCGCCGAACCACTGCAACTCCGTTTCGGCACCCTGTGACTGATAATGCGCGGCCAGACGCTTCACGCGCGGGCTCTCGCCGAGGTCCTGCATCAACACGCGGCGCGCGGGACACTGTGTCGCGCGTTCGAGATCGACCTGGGTCAGCATCTCGAGCGAATCCGGATAAAGACGAAAGCCATGTGCGCCGATCGTATGCGCGGGCTCCACGTCGACCCGCAGTTCGGCGGCGTCCTGCGAGCCGAGCCAGCGTTGATGCTGCAATTCCAGTTCGCGGATATAGCCCTTGCCCGAACTCACGGGCATGAGCATCACCAGGCTATCGACGCCGCCCAACTCTTCGGCAGCCAGCGCCGCCAGCGTGCCGCCGAGGCGTAATCCGCACAGGCCGAGCCGCGTCACGCCGGTGTCGGCGCGCAGTCGCGCGGCCGCCGTCTTGATGCTGTCGACCCAGGCGCGCACGCGCTGCGGATCGTCTTCGTTGCCGCTCGAATCGCCCGTGCCGGGATAGTCGAAACGCAGCACCGCGATGCCGCGCGCGGCGAGCGCCTCGGCCAGTTCACGCCAGCCGCGATAGATGCACAGCGCTTCGTAGCCGAACGGGTTGCACAGCACCACGCCCATTTCAGCCTGCGTGTGCGCCGGGCGATGCAGCCATCCGAAACAACCGTCGAATGTAACCGGCGTCATGCTGGGCGAAGTCGTCATGTCGGGTCGGCGTGGCGCCATATCAGGTGTGCGTTGCAATCGACTCATCCGGGACGATCTGTTCGATCACCCTCGCGAGCGAGTCGATGCTCTGGAAGAGATCGTGTGTAATCAGCGTGGCGGGAATCTGGATCGAAAAAGTTTCCTCGATTGCCATCATCACGCGGACCGTGCCGAGCGACGACAAACCTGCGTCGTACAGATCGTCGTGATCGGCGAGCGTGTCCACGGGTACGTCGAGACAAGCGGTGTCCTGCAGGATGCTGCGTACTTGTGCGTTCATTGTTATCTCCCGGATACGTTCGTTCTTGCGCGCGGAATCGGTGCGTCGATCGCTGACCGGATGCGCGGCTGTCTTGTCCCGTCCTGCTCGAATCAGATCAACACGTCGCCGCTTTCGCACTGCGCGGCGAGCGCCTTCCGATCGATCTTGCCATTCACGTTGAGCGGCACCGCGTCGAGCATCACGATGCGTTGCGGGACCGCGTAGGCCGGCAAGCGCTCGCGGCAGGCGCGCAGGATGCGCACACTGTCGTGTTGCGCGTCCGACACGAACGCGATCAAACCACCCGCACGGCCGGCTTCATCGACAGGCCATGGCAGCACCGCGCAAAGCGCGGCTTCGCTGCAGGCCTGCACGACGAGTTCCACCTCTTCGAGTTCGATGCGGTTGCCGCGGATCTTGACCTGCGAATCCAGCCGGCCCAGAAACACCATGCCCATGCCGGCGACTTCGCGCGCGACATCCGCGCTGCGATACCAGCGCGATGCGCTGCAGCCAGGATAGTGAGCCGACACGAAGCGACGATTACCGGGCTCATCGGGCGACAGATAGCCGGAGGCGACCTGCGGCCCACCGATCAGCAATTCGCCGCTCACGCCGGGCGTGACGGGGTCGAGCGCGCTGTCCACGATCAGCAGTTCCATGCCGGGCAGCGCTTCGCCTAGCGGCATCACCGAATGCTGGGAGACGGCGATGAATTCCGCGGTCACTTCGAAGGCGCTGCAGGCGACCGTCGTTTCGGTCGGTCCATAGCAGTTCAGCACGCGTGTGTTCGGCGCGGCTCGCATCCAGGCCTGCACCAACCAGCGCGGCAGCGGTTCACCGCCGAACAGGGTCACGCGCAGACTGTGAAATTCGTCCGCAGGGAGCTTGCGCAACTGCTGCATGAAAGCGGCCACCGAGGGCACGCTGCACCAGTGCGTGATCGCGTGTTGTTTGACAAACGCGGCGTTGTAGATGGGCTCCGCGGTCTTCGGCACATACAGGCAGCCGCCGTTGGCCCAGCACACGAACATGTCATGCACCGAGGGATCGAACGATATCTCGCACAACTGCAAGTAGCGGGCATCCGGCAGCCGGCCTATCGACGGCAGTTGCGACGCCACGTAGGCACACGCATTCGCGTGCGAGATCGGCACGCCTTTCGGCGCACCGGTCGAGCCCGAGGTGAACAGGATGTAGGCGCGATCATCGGACGAGCGAGGCGCGGGCTCAGCGGTAAAGGCAATAGCCGGCAGTCCGTTCAGCGCATCGCCTTCTTCTTCGTCGTCGATCAGGAAGATCGCCGGGCTTGCGTTCAGCAGCGGCAGGACATTGACGAGCACGGCCGCGCAGCGCCGGTCCACCAGTAGCACCGGCGCGCCCGACTGCGCGATTACCGCGGCGATGCGCGCAGCCGGCGTGTTCGGATTGACCGGCACATAGGCGCACCCAGCCTTCAGGATCCCCAGCAGGCCCGCATAAGCGGCTACGCTGCGGTGGGCGAACAGCAGGCAACGTCTGGCTTTCCCGGCCGGCATGACGGCCGCCAGCCCCGCTGCGATCCGCTGCGCCCGCGCGGCGATCTCGTCGTAGCGATAGAGGCGTTCGTCGACCCATAGCGCGGGTCGGTCCGGCTCGTTCGCGGCCGTGTCGAAGAAGAAGGAATCCAGCATTCAAGGCCCCGATGCATCAGGCACAGCCCTGGCGCGTCGCATCGCCGGCCAGCCGGTGCGCGACAACCAGTCATGCCAAAAGCACGCTGCACAGTGACGATGACGACCCCGTGGCGCGCTGCGTTTTATCGCAGAAGAATTCTAAAGACGGATGCGCTGACATAACCCGCTACGCTGATTCTTCACACGCAAACGCATGAGCAATCTTGGTAACAGGTTTCGTAAGAATCATAGATTCCGGATGGGGCCGGTATATGTGCGATACCGCTCTCAACATAAAAATGAGAGCGGCTGGCGAGCTTCGATTAACGATTAAAGACGCGTCACTACCGGGCCGGCTGCCGTGCGCAGCGTGAATGGCCCTTCGTTTTCATTTCAGGCGGCTTGCAAAACGTGATTGCTTTTATACGTCGTTCAGTGCGTCAAGCCGCTTTGCTTCCTGAATGCGCCGAGAATGCGCTGTTCGAGCGCGTTGTAATCGCGGCCAAAGTGATGATCGCCCGAGGTTCGAATGACGTCGACGCCGGTTTGAGCCAGCGCCGGACACAAGGTGTCCTTCTCGGCTTCGCCGTAGAAACATTGCACGATCGACGGCGGCACATGAGCCAACTCCGGCTGCACCTTCAGCGCCTTGTCGCTCGCGGGCATGCCGAGCCAGCCGCCCACGCGGATCTGAAAGTCCGCATCCGGCGCGAAGCCGAGCAAGGCGATCAGCGAGACTTTGGCACGCAGCGCGTCGGGAAGACGGTTATAGGCGAACGGCATCACATCCGCGCCGAACGAGTAGCCGACCAGCGCAATATGCTCGGCATGCCAGCGCGCGCCGTAGGTTTTCATCACGCGCGCGAGATCGCGGCTCGTTTGCGCGGGCGGCTTCTCGCTCCAGAAATAGCGCAGGCTGTCCACGCCGATCACCGAGACGCCGTCTTTCTGCAAAGCCTGCGCGATGGTCTTGTCGAGATCGCGCCAGCCGCCGTCGCCGGAGATCACGATCGCCATCAAGCCGTTCGGATGCGCCGCCGGCAACTCGATCAGCGGCAGATCGGAGAGGTCGTCGTCGCTCGTGGAGACGGCTTGCAGGTGCGGCGTGAGCAGGCTCACCAGACGCGTGCGCTCCTCGGAAGCGCTACCCGTGGTCGCTGTTTCGACGAAGCCCGGCACCTTGTCGCGAATCACGGTGGGGTCCGGCGGACACGGCTGGAAGCGCGAGTCGAGCGTTTGCTCGGGGTTCACTACGACCGCGCCGGCGATCGTATTCGACGGCGCCTGCTTGAGCACGTGCATCGCAAGCGTCGCGCCCTGCCCGGTGCCCGCGACGATCGGCGCGAAATAATGGCTCGATTGCGCCTGCCGCTCGAGTTGATGGCTCAGCGCTTCGGCGTCGCCCACCAGTTGATGGCAGGCTTCCTGTTTCGCGCTGAGATTGGCCACGTAGCGCGTGGTATCCACACCGACAGTCAAGGCACCCGCCTTGGCGAGCGCGTCCGCGCTCTGCTGGTCCGCGGCGCTCCAGCCGCCCGCCTGCGAGTACAAGACCACGAAACCGCGCAAGGGCCCCGTCGGTTGCGTGACGGTGACGTCGCCATAACGGCCGCCGGGCACGCTGGTGGTCGCCGCCTGGGCGAACGCGCTGCAAGTGAAGAGGCTCGCCGCCACGGCGAGCCTGAAAAACGGATGCAAGGTCATGAACGCCGGCCTCCTGCCAGCAATGACAGGTCCGCGAGCGTGAAGAACACGCCCACCGAACCCGACGCCGCGAGATAGCGCGGCTCCCAATGCGGCTGGAACTTGCTTTTGAAAGCACGCAGTCCGCGGAAGTTATAGAAGCGGCCGCCGAAGCGCCACACGATGCCGGCAAACCGGTGCCAGCGCGAGGCCAGCGGCGTCGGCTGCATGCCTGAAAGCGGCGCGATGCCCAGACTCAGCGAGCGGAAACCCGCCTGCTTCAGATGCAGCGCCAGTTGGGTGAACAGATATTCCATTGCATAGGGCGACGCGCTCTCCACGTGACGCATCACGCCGACGGTCGCCTCGGTGTTCATATCGGTCGTCATGAAGGTCACGAAGGCGGCGGGTGCGCCGTTCTGGCGGACCAGCATCACGGATTGCGCGGCGAGATATTCGTCGGTGAACGCGGCGACCGAGAAGCTCTTCTCGCGCGCGTCGCGGCTGTCGAGCCAGCCGTCGGAAATTTCACGCAGGGTGTCGAGCGAAGCGGGCACGTCGGCCTGATCGATCACTTCGACCGCAAAGCCATCGCGATCGCCACGTTTGAGCGCATAGCGAAGATGCGCGCGATGCGAGCCCTTCAGATCGAAATCGTCGAGCACGACATGCGCTTCCTCGCCGAGCTTCATCAGCGTGAGGCCTGCGTCGAGATAGAGCGGCAAGGCGTTGGCGCGCACCTGATAGAACGCCGCGCGGCCGCCGTGCGTATGAGCGAGCGCCACGAACTTGCTGATGAGGCCGGCCCATTCTTCACGCGGACCGACCGGATCGTGCAGCGCGGCCCAGGTGCGGCCGTATTTCGCGTACATCAGAAAGGCTTCACGCGATTCCGAAAACAGGAAGCTCTTGTCGCCCATCAGGGCGAGACCGGCGTCGCTGCGTTCCTGCGCGCGCACGATGCGCGCCGCGTCGTGCAGGTCTTCCGGCGCCGGTTTGACGAAACGGCCCGCGGCCGGACGCAGCAACTGCCAGAACGAAAAGGTGGCGGCGAACAGGCTGGCGGCCAGCGTCGCGCGCAAGGCACGCGGCGCGCGTTCGTCGAAGGCAAATTGCCACCACAGATCACGTGTGTACGGCACGTCGCGGAAGGCGAACAGCATCACCCAGACGGCGAGCCCGAGCACCATCGCAATCGAGACCAGCCAGCCCGCCGTGAAGCGTTCGGCGAACAGCGACGAGTGGCGATTGAAGCGCTGGCGGGTGGTCAGTAGCAGCGCGATCAGCATGCCGAGCACGCCCGCTTCGACGAACGCGAGACCTTTGGTCAGCGAGAGCGCGAGACTCAAAACGGCCAGCAGCAGAGTCATCCACCACGCCGCGTCGAGACGCCGCAACAGGCCACGCGCGACGAACAGCAGCAGCACCCCGAGCACGCTGCACAGCATCTGCGAGCTCTCGAGCACCCATAGCGGCAGCACGTCGCGCAGAATGCGGATGCGTTGCCAGAACGCGGGCGTCGCGCTGGAAATCACCAGCATGCCGCCGACCACGAACGTGACGAGACTGAGGAACAGCGGTGCCAGCTTCGAAGCCGCGGCCGCGTGTTGCAGCGGCAGGCGGCTCTTCAACGCGCGGCCTTCGAAGCCCGCGAGCAGCGCGGCCGAAACGATCAGCGGCGCGCCGAAGTAAATCGCCCGATAGGCGAGCAGCGCGGCCAGCATTTCGTGGGGCTGCACGCTGCCCTTGAGCGTGAACACCATGGCCGCTTCGAACACGCCGACACCGCCGGGCGTATGGCCGATCATGCCGAGCAGCATGGCCGCGGCATAGACGGTGATGAAGGTGACGAAGCTCACGTCCGCATGCGGCAGCAACGCCCACAACGCGAGGCCCGCGGCCACCACGTCGAGCACGGCAAGCCCGACCTGCGCGAGCAGATCGCGGCGCGCCGGAATGTCGAACGACAGCCACTGCCAGCGCGTGCGGATCGGGCGCGTCTCACGACGGCAGGCCGCAGCCGCGAGCCCGAGCACGATCAGCAGCGCTGCGCCGCTCCCACGCAGCGCCGGCGGCGTGAGATGCAGCATCGGCGCAAGCAGGCCGGCGGCGGCGACCATGCCGAGCGCGGTCATCAAGACGAGCGCGAGCGCCAGCGAGACGCTGGTGAACACGGTCATGCGGCCGATCTGCGCGGGCGTGACCTGCGCGACGCTGTACACGCGCACACGCACGGCGCCGCCCGTCAAGGCGCCGAAACCGGTGGCATTGCCGAGCGCGGAACCGGCCGTTGCGCCGATCCACAGCGCCACGCGTGGGACCACCACGCCGAGGTAGCGCAAGCCGACGAAGTCGCGGCCGACCAGCGCCACGTAACTCAGCGCGGTGGCGGCCAGCGCGGTGCTCCATTCGACGGCCGTGAGTTCGCGCAGTTGACGCATCACCGAGCGATAGTCGACCGCCTGCGACAGATGCTGCAGGACGATCAGCAGCAACCCGCCAATCATGAGCGCGAGCACCGGCGAAAGAATTCCGCGGCTGCCGAGCGTCTTGCCAACGCGCCCGAGGCTCGCGCCCAGCCGGTCGAATCGCTGCTTGTATCGGTGGAACATGGTCAATGCAGGCCTTGCGTGGAGCTGTCGCGACGACGGAGCGTCCGTCGCGGCGTCGCCTGACTTTGGCGATTACAAATGGATAACGGCAAACGGCCGAAAAGGTTGACAGCGTCAGCCAAACGAGCCGGTTTTAGTCAGGTTTAATCAGCCGTTTACCGCGACGCGTCAGGCGCGACGCGGTGAATAACGCAGGGAAACGAGCCTGAGGCACGCGGGGGCTGAAGTTTAAACGCTAAAGGGCGTCGCGGGAATGAAGATTCGGCATCACGCCGATCGCATGCCGCGCGCGTAGCCACCCTTTTTAATCCCTGTTTTACCTCATCAAGATTTTCTCTTCGGGTGCCGTAATCGAGAGCATTAGCGCAGCGAAACGCAGCGCATCGATCGCACGATGAACTTGAAGGAGAACGATGATGGCGGATCAGGATTGGGTGATGGCGGGGATTTATCTGGTCGGCCTGGTGTCGATGGTGCTGCTGATGAGCGCCTTGTCGACCCGGGCAACCAGAATGCGGACGGCGGTGTCGTCGAGTTCGAGGCGAACCGGCGACTAGCAAAGCAATGCGCCCCGTCTTTCAGGGGCGCACTGAAACGCGGGGACGCTCTTATTGCGGGCGGCGATGCGCTTCGGCGATCACGGCGCAGTGTTGCAGATGCAGGTTGAGAGCGTGCAGCGCCACTGCGCGCAGCTTCGCGAGCCACGTGGTGTTCGTGGTGGCGGTAGCGCGGGCGGCGGTAGCGTTGGAAGCGGTGTTCATGGTGGACTCCTGTATAGGGTTTATACCTAGGCAATAACCCGATTATAACTTCCTCGTACTGCACCGCAACATATATTAAAAAAGCGGCCCATCTGTTGTACAGACGACCACTCCGTTGGCCGTCAAACCTCAAAAAGGGGCGCGACCGGGGTGCCGGCTGTTAACAAACCGCACCGTACAGGTGCAATAATGTCCCCTTTGCCTGCGACCGCCTGCCGCAGCCGGCCCCTTCATGACCGTCGTCCAGAAAGCCCTGATTGCGCCCCTGATCGTCGCGTGCGCGATGTTCATGGAGAGCGTCGACGCGAACGTGATCGTCACCGCCCTGCCCGCCATGGCACGCGACTTCGGACGCGATCCGGTCACGCTGAAAATCGCTATCACGAGCTATGTGCTGGGCTTGGGCGTCTTCATTCCGGTATGCGGCTGGCTCGCCGACCGCTTCGGCGCGCGCACGATCTTCCGCACGGCCATCGGTATCTTCGTGACCGGTTCGCTGCTGTGCGCGGCCTCGAATTCGCTTGCCACTTTCACGCTTGCGCGCTTCGTACAGGGCGTAGGCGGCGCGATGATGGTGCCGGTCGGGCGAATCATCATCTTCCGGGTGGTACACAAGTCCGACTTCATCCGCGCGATGAATTACCTGAGCGTCCCCGCGATGCTCGGCCCCGCCGCCGGCCCCCTGCTGGGCGGCTTCATCACTACCTATCTGCACTGGCGGCTGATTTTCTTCATCAATGTACCGATCGGCATTCTCGGTATCTATCTGACCAACAGGCACATCGCCAACACGCGTGAGCCGGACCCCGGTCCGCTCGACTGGATCGGTTTTTTTCTGTCGGCCGCAGGCGCGGTGTTGCTGCTGCTTGGCTTGTCGCTGGTGGGCGGCGAGCTGATTTCGAACCGCGACGCCTTCGGCATGTGCGGCCTCGGCGCCGTGCTGCTCGCGGCCTATGTAGCGTACGCGCAGCGCGTGCCGCTACCGCTGCTCGATCTGCGCTTCTTCAAGGTGCCGACGTTTCAGGCGAGCGTGCTGGGCGGCTCGCTGTTTCGCATCGGTCTCGGCGCGTTGCCGTTTTTACTGCCGTTGATGCTGCAGGAAGGCCACGGCATGAGCGCCTTCGAATCCGGCCTGATTACCTGTGCGTCCGCGTTCGGCGGCATGTTCATGCGCACGGTCGCCTCGAGCGTGCTGCATCGCTTCGGGTTTCGCTCGACGCTGGTGGTCAACGCGGCGCTCTCGGGCATATCGATCGCGGCGTGCGGGCTGTTCTTCCCCGGCACGCCGACCTGGATCATCTGGGTGGTGGTGCTGCTCGGCGGCTTCTTCCCGGCGCTCCAGTTCACCAGCCTGAACTCGCTCACCTACGCCGAAATCGCCAGCCGTGACGTCGGCCGCGCAACCAGCCTCGGCAGTGTCGTGCAGCAGATGTCGCTCGGCCTCGGGGTGACGGTCGGCGGGATCGTGCTACAGATTTCGCGGGCATTGCACGGTCATCCGAGCATCACATGGTCGGATTTCTGGCCCGCGTTTCTGGTGGTGGGTTTGTGCTCGCTCGCGTCGATTCCGGTCACGCTGCGCATGCCGCATCGCGCGGGCGAGGAGATTTCGCGGGGCGGGCGCGGTTGAGCGGTCGGGCGTGCATTGCGCTTGCGCGCCATATCAACCCGAAGCCCAGGCGGCAAGAGTGTCGCCAAAACCGCCACGTGCCCGGGCCAGTGCACGCGCGCTCGTGATCACGCGCGGCGCGGCGCTCCATGCGATGCGTGCGCCGATCGCGATCAGGCGGTCCACCAGCGCCACGTCTTCGCTGCAGGTGAGCGGCGGAAAACCACCCGCGCGCCGATAAGCCTCGGCCGAGACGCCGAGATTCGCGCCGTGAATGTGGCGGTGACCATCGGCATCGACATAGGTCTTGCGGAAATACTCGCGCACGCTGTGCGGATGCGCGGTCCAGTCGTCGACGGCGATCGAGCCGCATACGGCGTCCGCATCGAGCGACAGTTGCGCGACCAGCCAGCCTGGTGAGACACGGCTGTCGGCGTCGGTAAAAGCGAGCCAGCGGGCGCCGTCGGCGAGCAGGTAGTCCGCACCTGTCGAGCGTCCAATGCCGACGTTGCGCACCTTCAACGCCAGCGTTTCCACGCCGTAGGCGCGCGCAATCGCGCCGGAAAAATCGTCGCAATCGTCGAGTACGACGACGATCCGCACCGTCTCGCCGGCCAGTTCCTCGTGGCGCGACGCTTCGATCAGGGCGGCAAGGCAAGGCGCGAGCAGCGCCTCCTCGTTGTGAGCCGGAACGATCACGCCGATCATAAAAGCCCCTCGCGTTGCGCTACCGAACGTGCGTCGCGCGACCAGACGTCGATCAGCAGATCGGCTTCGTCGTGATGGGCGAGACGCGTAAGGCCGCAGCGCGCATCGAATAAAGCGTGCGCGGCATCGGCGGATTCGAGCGCTTCGGCGAACGGCCGACGCCAGTGACAGGCGAGCAGCGTGCCGTCGGTCGTCAGCGAAGCGGCGATGCGCGCGGCCAGCGTTTCGAGTTGGGCCGCGTCGAGGTAATAGGCCAGTTCGCTGATGACGATCAGATCGAACGGCCCGCTAGCGGTGGGCCACATCGACGGCACCGTGCCCTGCTCGACGCGCACGTGCGGCAAGCCGGCAACGCGCACGCGCGCGAGATCCACCGCGCGTTCGTGCAGATCGACGGCCAGCAGCGACTCGCAACGCTGGGCCAACTCGGCCGTCAACTCGCCATTTGCGCAGCCGGGCTCGAACGCATTGCGATAACGCGGACGCGGCAACAAGGCCAGCGTGAGCGAACGCTTGCGGCTTTCGTACCAGCCCTCGCGTAGCTTCCAGGGATCGTCGCTGTGTCGATAAAGTTCGTCGAAATACGTCGACTGCGAACCGGTCGACTGGCTGGCCGGTACGTCCACCTCGACGGTGAGTTCTTCGCGGGGGCTCAGAGCGTCCATGGCGTATCTCCGGCATTCTGCGCGACGGTCTTCGCCGCTGTCTTCGCTACGATCGATTCACCCAAAGCCGCGAGATCGCGCTCGGCATGGCTTTGCCGCAGAAATACTGGCAAGTCCGCCAGTAGACGCGCGAAGTGCGCGTTGCGGCAGAGCGGGCCTGCGCCGAGGGCGCGCGTCGCGTGGCGCATCACCGCGTTCGCCGCTTCTTCGACAACCAGCCGTGCACGCATGGCCTCGCGCTGCGAGTCGGCGAATGGATCGGCATCGATATGCGCAGCAGTCTCGCGCAACACCGCAGCCGCGCCCGCCAATGCGACTTCGACCGCACCGAGGTGAGCCAGACGCTGTGCATCTGCGCGCGGTCCGCACGCTTCGCGCAACATCCGGCCAATCTGCGCAGCCGCCCCGTACCAGCAGGCGGCAATGCCTGCGCCGCCATGCCAGAAGCCCGGACGCCGCACATACGAATGCGCCGTACCGATGAGCGTCGCGGAGGTCTGCTCGAAGCGCACATCGGCGCTCGCCGTGGCCTTCATGCCAACGGCCTGCCATTTCGACGTGTCGATGGCTATCGACGTCTGATCCATCGCGACGGCCGCCAGTACCGGCTGGTCGTCGAGCCAGGCAGTGACGAGCGCATGACTGACTGCCTGCGCGCCCGAACACCAGGCTTTCGTGCCCGACAACTGCAGCGCCCGCTCATCGCTTCGGAATCCTACTTGCGTCGCCTGCACGCGTGCATCCGGCGGTTCTGCAGCCCAGACGGCCCAGCGGCTGCCTGGCGTCGGCGGTGCCCCTTGTAGCTCGGCGAGAATCGCTACTGCGTCGGTGTGGCCTTCGAAAAGTTTGACGAGCCCAAGGTCGCGCGCCGCAACGGCCGCGAGCGCGCGCCAGCGCATCAATGTCTGGCCATGACCCGGCAAAGGCAGGAATGGCGGCCGGTCGTCCTCGCGTTCGACCAGAGCGCGCAGCATCTGGCCGAGCGCCGCCGGATCGTTCGAATCGAAATACGCATCTTCGAGAAAATCTTCAAGCGAGCTTGCCTCGCGTGCGACCGGTTGCGGACACTGTGCCGTCCACCGCCGGCTCTTCGCGGCGTCGCCGGTATCCTGCGGCAGTCCGACGCTGACGCCGGCCTCACGATCACGCATATCGAGCATCGTGCCTCCCTGAAAGGTTCGACCTGGTGCCGGCGGACCTTCAATGGCCGCCGCGCATGCAGACGGGACAGCAAGCGGCGTGCCGCCGGCGTTTATCGCCGGAACACGCGGCTCGACTCAGGAAAAGGGCGAAAGAGCGCGACGCTCACGCTCAGGTATGAGGTAAGACAAAAAACGAGCGGGAAGAAGCGCTTGCCGACCAGGCGGGGCGCCACTGACCCGCTATACCGCCGGGTTGTTGCCGCGACGCGCTTCGGCCTGGTCCAGCAGGTTGTCGAATAGCGCCAGTTCGACCGGCTTCACGAGATGCGCGTGAAAACCCGCCTCTCGGGTGCGCTCCCGATCGCTGGAGTGGCCGAAGCCCGTCATCGCGGCAAACAGCGTGTCTGCCAGTGCAGGCATCTTGCGCAGCGCGGCGATGGTGGCATAACCGTCCATCTTCGGCATGGCGATGTCGATCACGGCGAGGTGCGGCACGAAGCGCGGCGCGACCTCCAATGCCTGTTCGCCCTCGTAGGCGATGCGCACCTCGTGACCCTTGAGTTCGAGCAGCATCGCCAGACTGTCGGCCGAGTCGCGATTGTCGTCGACCAGCAGAATTCGCAGCGGCGGCACCTCCGCCTTGCCGGCGCCCGCCTCGTTGTCCGTTGCGCTCGCGGGCGAGGCGGACAACGGCAGACTGAACGTGAAAGTACTGCCGCGCCCCGGCCCTTCGCTGCTCGCGATGATGCTGCCGCCGTGCATTTCGACCAGCGATTTACACAACGTAAGACCTATGCCCAGACCACCTTCACCGCCGCTCTGGCTGCCCTTCTCCTGCGCGAACAACTCGAAGATCCGGTCGAGCGAGCGCAGAGGAATGCCGCATCCCGAATCACGCACTTCCAGCACGGCCATCTGATGATCGATGCGACCCGCGACCGAGATCGTGCTGTCCACCGGTGAAAATTTCGACGCGTTGTGCAGAAGGTTCTGCAGCACCTGGACGAGACGCGTCATGTCGCCGCGAACGTTGATCGGGTCATCCGGAAGATGATGCACGACCCGCTGTTTGTGCGCATCGGTGAAGGGCCTGGCGGCCTCGACGCCACGCGCCACCACCTCGGCCAGATCGACCCGCCCAAGCCGCAGCTCCACCTTGTTCGACATGATCCGGCCGACATCGAGCAGATCGTCCACCAACCGCGTCAGGTGCGTGACCTGGCGATCGATCAGATCGCGCGAGCGCGCCAGTGTCGGACTCACCCCCGTTTCCAGCTGCATCACGCCGAGCGCGTTGCGCACCGGCGCGAGGGGATTGCGCAGTTCATGCGCAAGCGTCGCGAGAAACTGCCGCATACGCTCGCCCGAGCGCTCCAGTTCTTCGCGCTGACGCCGTTCGGTCAGATCGCGCGTGACCTTGGCAAAGCCGCGCAAGCGCCGGGTTTCGTCGTAGACCGCGGTAATGTTCACGTTGGCCCAGAAGGTCGTGCCGTCTTTGCGCACGCGCCAGCCTTCGTCCTCGACATGGCCGAGTTCGCGCGCGATCGCCAGTTCGCGTACGGGCTTGCCGGCGGCGACGTCTTCAAGCGGATAGAAAGTGGAAAAATGCCGCCCGACGATGTCTTCGCGTGTATAGCCTTTGATGCGCGCGGCCCCCGCGTTCCAGCTGATTACATAGCCGTCGGGGTCGAGCATGAAGATCGCGTAGTCCTTCACGCTGTCCACCAGCAGCCGAAAACGCTCCTCGCTTTGCCGTAGCGCTTCCAGATGCTCGCGTTGCGCGGTCAGGTCGCGCGTGACCTTGGCAAAGCCCGTGAGAATGCCGGCCTTGTTGCGGATCGCGGTGATCACGACATTGGCCCAGAACATCGTGCCGTCTTTGCGCACGCGCCAGCCTTCGTCTTCGAAACGGCCCGCGAGCGAGGCCTGCTGCAGTTCATAGGCGGGCCAGCCGCGCGCCATCGCTTCAGCCGTATAGAAACGCGAAAAATGTTCGCCGATGATCTCGTGCGGCGCATAGCCTTTCAGCTTTTGCGCACCAGCATTCCAGCTGACGATGCGCCCGGTCGCGTCGAGCACGAAGATCGCATAGTCTTCGATGACCTGGACGAACTCGCCGTAGTCGACATCGACGGGCATTCCCGCGCGGCCGGTTTGGGCTCCGTGCGCTTGCGTAGTGGGTTTGCCGTTGTCGTCGGCGGGAGATGCATCGAACTGTTTCATGGTCGAACGATTATTGGCTTTAGAGCAAAAGCATACACCGTGAGCCGGCGACTACCTGGCCTATCGTTTCACCTGGGGATTGAAAGCGAGGCTTTCAGATGCATGAATGATGAACGAAGCAAGCCAGGCCCCGCGCTTGCTAGGAGATCAAGGCACCATCATTCAGAACAGGAGCCTCAATTGAAACGAACCCTCACCACCGTCGCCCTCGCCGCAGCATTGTCGATCACCTACACCGCCGCGCAGGCCGAAGGCTGCACCAAAGGCGCGGTCGTAGGCGGCGTCACCGGCCACGTCGCTGGTGACCATGGCGTGGCAGGCGCCACCGCGGGCTGTGCAATCGGCCATCACGAAGCAAAGAAGAAGGACAAGGAAGCGAGCGCGGCAGCCGCCGCCAGCCAGCCTGCGGGCAAATGACCTATAAGTAGAAGTAGAAACGGGCCGGCCGCGATCGAACGATCATGACCGGCCCAGCAGAACCGCCCGCGTGATCTGCAAATTCTTCAGCCTGCCGCGCCCAATTTCTCAGCCAGCTTCGCGTCGTAACTGGAGTGCACATGAGTGCGTTTCTTCTCCGGATACGCGTACGAATAGGCCTTGCGTAGCGCCAGCGACGCCTCGTGAAAACCGGACAGTATCAGCTTCTGCTTGTTCGGATAATTGGCGATATCGCCCACCGCGAAAATACCGGGTCGTGAGCTTTCGTAATTGGACGTGTCCACGTCCACGCGTCCGCCGTGAATCGTGAGGCCCCACCCGGCGATCGGTCCCAGATCGGCAACCAGTCCGTAGAGCGCGACGAGATGCTCGGCCTCCAGTTCGATTTCGCCCTCGATGTGCCGCAAGGTCAGCGCTTTCAATGCGTCGTTCTCCACCTTGAGACCCGCAATCGCGCCGACGATGAACTTCATCTCGCCTGCCTCCACCGCACGCCGCATCAACTCGACGCTCGAATCGGCCGCCGTGAATCCGCTGCGCCGATGGACCAGCGTGACATGCCGCGCCACCTTGCGTAGCGCCAGCGCCCAATCGAGCGCGGAGTCGCCACCGCCGGCCACGACCACGGTCTTGTCGGCGAAATCGGCGAGACGCGGCACGCTGTAGTGCACGTGCCGCGACTCCAGCGGCACGGCCTCGGCCAGTGCCAGTTTCTGCGGCACGAAAGCACCGTTGCCGGCGGCGAGCAGGATCGCCGCGACGTCGAAGGCGAGACCGCGATCGGTGCGCACCGTCCAGCGCCCGTCATCGCGCTGCTCGACCGATTCGACGCGCTGCTCGAGATGAATCGGCGCCTCGAACGGCTTGCATTGCGCCATAAGGCGCTCGACCAGTTCGCGCGCCGTGCACGACACGATGGCGGGAATATCGTAGATCGGCTTGTCGGGATAAAGCTCCATGCACTGGCCGCCGATCCGGCCAAGGGCGTCGACGATCTGACACGACAGACCGAGCACGCCCGCCTCAAAGGCGGCAAACAGGCCCACGGGCCCGGCGCCGACGATCAGCACATCGGAGCGGATCGGCGGCGGTTGCTGGTCGGTGGGGGATGTCATGCGCACTCTCTTCAGATGGGTTGAAGGCCCACCATACCGAATCGTCATCCGCGCGGCAACGATGCCATTACACCCGGTAAGGGCGCTTGGCGCGACGCTGCGGCCCTCTGCCTGCACGCCTGACTGGTTACCTGAAAATAACCAGAACCGGTCATATTCAAAAGCCAGTTCCAGGACTAATCTTCATTCATCGCAGCACCCGACCTTTCTTGAACCGAATCAGGAGCACATCATGGAACAACGTCTCGACTTCTACAAAGCCAACCCCGCCGCCATCAAATCCCTGCTCGGCGTGGAAGAGCGCATCGGCAAATCGGCGCTCGAAAAATCGCTGACAGAACTGGTTCGTCTGCGCGCCTCGCAAATCAACGGCTGCGCGTTTTGCGTCGACATGCATACCACCGACGCCCGTAAAGGCGGCGAAACCGAACGTCGTCTGGCGACGGTCGTCGTGTGGCGCGAAACGCCGTTTTTCACGGATCGCGAACGTGCCGCGCTCGAATGGACGGAAGCCGTCACGCTGGTGTCGCACGACCATGTGCCCGATGCCGTGTGGCAAACCGTGCGCCCGCACTTCAGCGACGAAGAACTGGTCGACCTGACCCTGCTCATCTCGGCGATCAATGCATGGAATCGCTTCGCGATTGCGTTTCGCAAGATGCCCGCCTGAGGGTTGCCTGAACGGTTGCCCGATCGTTGCCCGATGCCCGCGTTTTGCCCGCCCAATAGCGGCAACGCGGGTCAATAGGAATGCACGCGGGCAACCTTGAAAGCCGCGGTCAACTCGCTCAACTGCCGCGCCTGATCCGCCAGCGAGTTGGCTGTCGCCGCGCTTTCCTCGACGAGTGCCGCATTGTGTTGCGTCACCTCGTCCATCTGGGTGACGGCAAGGCTCACCTGCCGGATGCCTTCGCTCTGCTCTTTCGAAGCCGCCGCGATTTCGCCGACCAGGCGTGCGACGCGGCCAATCGCCGCTTCGATCTCCTGCATCGTGCCGCCGGCTTCATCGACGAGCCCTGCGCCGTTCTCCACCCGCGCGGTCGACTCCGCGATCAGCCCGCCGATCTCCTTGGCCGCCGCCGCCGAACGTTGCGCGAGACTGCGCACCTCGCCCGCCACCACCGCGAAGCCGCGCCCTTCTTCACCGGCACGCGCTGCTTCGACGGCCGCGTTCAGCGCGAGGATATTGGTCTGAAACGCAATGCCTTCGATGGCCGTAATGATGCCGGTCATCTTCGACGAACCCGCGTGAATCACGCGCATCGTCTCGACCATGCTGCCGACCGAATGGCGTCCGCGCGCGGCCATCTCCGAGGCGCGCGCCGCGAGTTCGCTCGCGTGCTGCGCGTTCTGCGCATTCAGTTGCACGGTCGACGTCAGCTGCTCCATCGCCGCCGCCGTCTGTTCCAGCGACGCGGCCTGTTCCTCGGTGCGTTGCGACAGATCGAGATTGCCGGCCGCGATCTGCTGGGTCGACGAGGCAATCGAATGCGAGCCGGCACGCACCGTGGTCACGGTCGCGCCGAGCCTGTCCTGCATCGACGCGACACCGCGCAGGAGCGTGGCCATTTCGTCGTTCGATCGGATCGGCACCTGGGTCGTCAATTCACCGGCGGCGATCGCGTCGAACTGGCGCAGCGCGTCGTGCAACGGCGCCATGATCGCGCGGCGCAAGGTGCGCCAGCTGATGAACGCCACGCTCAAGCCCACCAGAATGCTGCCGATGCAGGCACAGAGCAGTGTGTGAAACAGCGTGGCCGAGCGCTCGCCGGCGTCGCTCGCCTGCTGGTTCAAGTAGTCTTCGAGCGCGCCCTGGCTGGTGTTCATCGCGGTATAGAGGCCGATCAGATGCGCCGCGCGGCTCTCGTCCATCCAGCTCGCGTCGCCCGTGCGGATCGCTTCGATCAGTTTGTCGATGCCGTCGCGACGCACGGCGCTACGCTTCGCGTCGAGGTCGTCGGTGAGGCGCTGCAAGTCCGGCGTCTTGGGCAGGTCGCGGAACGTGGCCCACCATTTGTCCGAGTCGCCGAGCAGCAGGCGGGCGCGCTCGAGTTGCGCATTCAGTTGCGGCGAGTGCGGATTGCTCATGGCCCAATCGAGACCGAAGCGTGCCCGCGACATCGCCGTCCCCGATTTGCCGAGCGCCACGGCCGAGGCGAAGTGCACCGAGTAAGCCTCACGTTGCGCCTGGTTGCTTTCGTTCATGCCAAGAACGCCGAGCGCGCCGGTAGCGATCAGCAAGGCACCGAGAAACGCGATGGTGATCGCGATCCTTAAGTTGATGGTGAGGTTTTTGGTCATCGTGGTTTCTTATAGCTCTGGCTGTTCAACGCACTGTCTCGACGGTTTTTGTTCCTTATATGAAACATCTATCCGCATATGGAAAGTATAGCCATGTGGACCGAGGGAAAAAATAAAATTCGGCGCGCGCGGCAAACGCGCAACAGGCGCGACGGATCAATCCGCGCGCCGAACCAGACGATTGATCTGGAATCCTACGGTTCGGGTGAACGGCTGACGTCGAGCCTGCTTATTCGCCGATCCACGACCCGCGCAAATCGCTGTCATGCAGCAATTGCAGCAGCGTGCCCGCCGGCCGGCTGAGCCGTCGCGCAGCCAGCGCGATGAATTCCACCGACGGCAGCGCTGGCAGCGCGGCGGCATTCAGCGGCGCGGCGAGGCCTCGCGCGGCCAGATACTGCGGACGCACCGTAATGCCAAGGCCGCCGCGCGCGGCCGCGATACAGCCGGAATGGCTGCTGCTCGTGCATACGACCTGCCAGCTGGAGCCGGCCTCGGCGAGCGCGTCCAGCACCACCGCGCGCGTCACGCTCGGCTCGGCTACCAGGATCAGCGGCAGCGGCTGGCTGAGGTCGACCAGCGTGCCGGTGCGCGCCAGCCACTCCAGTCGCCCGGTGAATAGCGGCACACCCCGGCGATCGCCCAGGCGGCGCTTGCCGACCAGCAGATCGATGGAACCGGCTTCGAGCAATTCGTACAGCTTGCCGGTCATGCCGATGGTGATTTCGAGTTCGACGTCGGGATGGGCATCACGAAACGCGGCCAGCACCGTGGGCAAAGGACCGAGCGCGACGTCGTCGGAAGAGCCGAGACGCACGCGGCCTTTCAGGCGCGGCGCGCGAAACTGCGACTCGGCCCGCGCGAGCGCCTGCAGAATCACGCTGGCGTGCGCCAGCATGGCCTCGCCGTCCGGAGTCATCGCCAGTGAATGGGTGTCGCGCACGAACAGGCGGCGGCCTACACTCTCTTCAAGGCGGCGGATATGTTCGCTGACGCTCGATTGCGTCAGGGCGAGCCGCCGCCCGGCCTCGGTGAAACTGTGGCACCCGGCGACGGTGGCAAAGGTCTTGAGCCAGACTGGATTGAGCATTGCGCATTGTCGCGCTGGTTATCGGGAAAGTCGATAACAGTCAACGCCCTTAGTGGGGTTCCCGATTGACGAGGATGTCAATATGATGACGGAATTCCCCCCAGCAACTGTATCGGGCGCGCCCGCCCAGACGCGCGCATCGCCGCCTCGCTAAAAGATGACCAAGGATTCCTCCCAGACCGCGCTGCTGTGGATCGTCGCCGCCGGCTTCTTCATGCAGTCGCTCGACACGACCATCGTCAACACCGCGCTGCCGTCGATTGCCCACAGCCTGCACGTCGCGCCGCTCGCCATGCAGCCGATCATCATCGCCTACACGCTGACCATGGCGATGCTCACGCCCGCATCCGGATGGCTCGCCGACCGCTTCGGCACGCGGCGCGTCTACTTCGCGGCGATCCTGATCTTCGTGCTTGGCTCGGTGTGCTGCGCGAGCGCGCATACGCTCGGCCAACTGGTGATGGCGCGCGTGCTGCAAGGTCTGGGCGGTTCGATGCTGCTGCCGATCGGACGTCTTGCGGTGTTGCGCAGCGTCTCGGGCGAGCAGTATGTCTCGGCGCTCGCCTTCATTTCGATTGCCGGCCAGCTGGGGCCGATCGCCGGGCCGACGCTCGGCGGCTGGTTCGTGCAGGCCATCACATGGCACTGGATTTTTCTGATCAATGTGCCGATCGGCGCGATCGGACTGTATGCCGTGCAGCGTTATCTGCCGACCCACGGCGAGACGCAGGCGCCGCCGTTCGATTTCGTCGGCTGCGGGTTGCTGTCGCTGTGCATGATCACGTTTTCGCTGGCAGTCGACGCGCCCGTGGCGTCGCATCGGCTGGCCTGGTCGGCGGGACTGTTCGTGGTGGCCGCCTTGAGTGCCCTCGCCTATATCCCGCACGCCCAGCGCCGCAGCAATCCGCTCTTCAAGCTGTCGCTCTTCAGCGAGCCGAATTTCAGCGTCGGCCTGATCGGCAACCTGGTGTGCCGCATCGGCTCGAGCGCCGTGCCGTTTCTGGTGCCCTTGCTGTTGCAACTGCAACTGGGCTACTCGCCTCTCCACTCCGGTCTGATGATGCTGCCCGCGGCACTTGCCGGCACGGTCGCCAAACGTTGGATCGCGCCGCTGATCCGCCGCTATGGTTACGACACCTTTCTGCTGGTCAATACGTTGATCGTAGGGTCGTCGATCGTTGCGTTTGCACTCATCTCGCGTGGCACGCCGCTCGTGATCGAAATCGCGGTTCTGGCGGTGTTCGGCGCGGCCAACTCCATGCAATTCGCGGCAATGAACAGCGTCACGCTCAAAGACCTGTCGCACGAAGACGCCGGCAGCGGCAACAGCCTGTTTTCGATGGTGCAGATGCTGGCGATCGGCCTGGGCGTATCGATCAGCGGCGGCCTCGTGAACGTGTTCTCGGCGCAATGGGGATCGCCCGCGCTCGGGTTCCGCCTGAGCTTCGCGTGCGTCGGTGTGATCACGCTGGTGTCGGCATGGATCTTCCGTCAGCTCGACGAAGCACCTGGCACGCGCGCCGTGCGCGGCCAGGCGACTCAGGGTGCGGGTCACTGAGTCCGGCGCGGCATCATCCATCAGTCCGGCAAGCCGATACCTGAAAAGCCCTCGCAGGCTTCGATCAACCGCTCCTGCACCGACACGTCGCGCACCGCCGGATGCGTCTCGCGCGGCTTCATGTGATAGAAGTACGCGCCGCTCACCCTGGCTGCCGGGTCGTCGCTCGCGGCGAGCCAGACCTGGGTCGTCGGCGCGGCCTGCAAATCGTCCGGCGCGCTCGCGCCACCCATTTTCGTGGCGACCCAGCCGGGCTCCAACGCGTTGGACAACACCTCCGGCCAGCGACGCGCAAGCGCGAACGCCAGCAGGGCGTCGTGTAGCTTGGAGTCCGAATACGCCGCCGTGCCTTGCCAGGGGCGCCGCTCCCACGCGAGATCGTCGAGACTCGCGTCGCCGCTGCGATGCAGGCCCGAACTCAGATAGACGAGCCGCTGCGGTTTGTCGATCAACGCACTCAGCACATACGGCGCCAGCGTGTTGACCGCGAACACGTGCGGCAAACCATCGGCCGTGGTGATCTTGCGCGGCTCCTGATATCCGACGGCGGCGTTATGGATCACCGCGTCGAAACGACCGAGCCGGTTGACCTGCTGCGCGAGATCGAACATGGCGGCCAAGCCCGACAGATCGGCGACGAGCGCGGTCTGCGCCTGCGGGATTGCCTGCAAGGCTTGCTCGGCGCGCTGTGCACTGCGCGCGTGCAAAACCACCTGATGCCCGGCGTCCACCAGCAGGCGTGCAGCCATCTGACCGAGGCCATCGGCAGAGCCGGTAATAAAAATTCGTGACATAGGGGCTCTCTCCTTTGATTCCCTTAAATATGCCCGATGCATGACGAGAATCGCATGGCTTGGTCGATCGGGCGAACCCGCAAAGAATAAAGCCCGACAGATGGCTGACGCGATAGCCTGGCTGTCATTCCACTCATGACGGCACATCATCGATATGACTTGCCAGAGGGCTTTTCGCGCGGTGTCCGCGTGAAATCAAACAGACTTTCGCGTTAGCATGTCACGCACGAATGCATAACAAAAGGAAGAAAACATGCCATTTGACGAGCGCATGCTGAACGGCATGGGCGTCCTGACGGCGATCGTCGATTGCGGCAGTTTTGCGGCGGCCGGCGAAGCGCTCGACATGTCGCAGTCCGGGGTGAGCCGCTCGGTCGCGCGGCTCGAGGCGCGTCTTGGCATCCGCCTGTTCGATCGCACCACGCGCTCGGTCACGCTGACCGACGAAGGCCGGCGCTTCTACGAACAGATCGTGCCGCTGCTCGGTGGCCTCGAAGACGCCGCAGCCTCTGCCGCCGAGGGCGCGACAGCCGTTCGCGGACGTCTGCGCGTGAACATGGACCCGTTCTTTTCGCGTCTCGTGCTGGGTCCGAGACTGGGCGGCTTTATCGACAAGCATCCCGGTCTGCAACTCGAACTGATCACGCGTGACCAGCTGGGCGATATGGTCGCCGACGGTTTCGATCTCGCGATCCGTTTCGGCGAACCGCCGGTTTCCACGCTGATCGCCCGCAAACTGCTCGACACGCGCATTCTCACCGTGGCCGCGCCCTCTTATCTGAAGAAGCATGGGCATCCGGTGAATCCGGCGGATCTCGAAAACGGTCAGCACGTAGGCATCAAATTCCGCGATCCCGCGACGGGCTATCCGTTCAGTTGGGAATTTCATCGCGGCCGCAAGAAAGTGGTGATTACCCCGCAAGGGCGTCTGACGGTCAACGACGTGGGCACCTTGCACAGCGCGTGCAAGGCGGGCCAGGGCGTCGCGCAGATTCTGGCGCTCGGTGCCGAGACGATGCTGGCCAACGGCAAACTGGTCGAGCTTTTCCCCGATTGGGGCGATGAAGTTTATCCGCTGTACGCGCTTTACCCTTCGCGGCATCATCCGCCGGCGAAGGTCCGCGCTTTCTTCGAATTCATCGTTTCGCTGACTGGCGGCGCCGCGCGCGAGCCGGCAGTCTGACGCGGCGGGCGCCGCTCTGCCCAGTCTCAGGCAATCGTGTAGCGATTCTGTGAGCCGCTGGAATAAACGCCGCGCGCCAGTGTCAGGATGTGTTCGCGATGTCGATCGAACGCGGCGAGAACGGCGGGCTCGTCGGACCCCACGCTCGGACTGAGATTCGAGATCACGGCGTTGTCGACGGTGAAGGCGATTTCGCGCGCATTGTCGTAGCCCCAAAACGTGACGCAATGATGCGAAGCGTCATAACTGCGGCTCGGATTCGGGAAGTTGAGAGACATGTCGGACCCCCGCAAATATAGGTTTCTCCTTCAACGTTGCGCTGAATGGGAAGTGGGGTCAAGCAGTTGTTTGTAAGTGTGAGTGCCCTGCTGTCTCGTCCTGCCGAGCTGCTTTACCCCTGATAAAACGTCCGCCCTTCTTTAACCAGGGCGAGCGCCTGCAAGGTATCGTTGATGGCGTCCATCAGACCGAGATCCTGCGCCGTGGCCTTCTTCTGCTGCACTCGCCGCAGCGCCATATAAAAGCTCAGTTTGCCCAATGAGATGTCGTCGGTGCCGACGCCGCCTTTGATGATTCTGCTAGCGCTCTCGTTGATTTTCTCTTCTACGAGCTGGGCCAAATCCATATTGTTCTCCGCGTCAAAACAGCGCTGATAATTGTTTCGGATATCGAAATTTTGTGAATCCAGAACCGCTGGGAATCCGTCAGCCGGTCAGTGCCAGTATAGCGATTGCTGGCGCCCACGCGCAGCGTGCGACGCCCGGCCGCGGCTGCGCCAGCGTGCAGGTCAATGACCGACTTCGGTCAATAGCTCACGGACTGCCGCCCTTGCCTCGCGTCCTAGCTCGACAAGATCGACACCCTCGATACGATCATCCGTCACGACGCGTTTGCCGGCGCAAAAAAGCGCCGCCAGCGACGGCCGTCCTCCCGACGCGACCGGACCGACCGCCGGATCATGCAAGCCAAAATAACGCGGATCGTCGAGACGATAGACCGCCAGGTCAGCGGCGAAGCCCGGCGCGACCCGGCCCACTTCGTCGAGTCCCATGATTTTCGCGCCGCCCGCCGTGCCCCAATGAATCACGTCGGCCACGCTCGCCGCCTGTGCGCCGCCCTCGAAGTTGCCGCCGCGATAGGTCGGCTGCGCCTGCATGCCCAGGCGCGCGCGCTGCGCGAGCCACGTCATGTGCACTTCGGAGATCATGTCGGCCGCTTCGTTCGACGCCGCGCCGTCCACGCCGATCGAAACCGGCACGCCCGCGTCGGCCATCTCGCGCACCGGGCAAATGCCGCTGCCCAGGCGCCCGTTGCTCTGCGGACAATGCGCGACGCCGGTGCCGGTTTGCGCCAGCAAGGCGATTTCGTCGGCATCGACCTTGACGAGGTGCGCGTACCAGACATCGCTGCCAAGCCAGTCGTGCTCGCCGCAAAACGCCACTGGCGTTTGCCCGTACATTGCGTGGGCGCTGTCCTGATAGCCGACCGTTTCCGACAGATGGCTATGCAGGCGCAGACCCAACCGCCGCGCCAGCGCCGCGGTCTCGCGCATCTGCTGCGGCGGGATCGAATACAGCACCGTGGTCGGCGCCACCGCCACACGCCGCATCGCGCGCGGCGAGGCGTCGTGGTAGTGCGCCGCCAGCCGCTCGATATCGGCGGCATAGGCGTCGAGCGATTCGGGTCGCAAGGCGGTCGGCAAGTCGGCTTCGAGTTGCCGCGTTTGCGTCGCGCCGCCGCGCAGCAGCACGAAGCGTAGGCCGAGTTTGTCCGCTTCGTCGAACAGGATCGCCGAGCTGTCGAACGGCATGTCCGGGTAGTACACGTAGTTGTGGTCGGCCACCGTCGTACAGCCCGAGCGCGCCAGTTCGATCAGGCCGATACGCGCCGCGAGCCGGAAACGCCGCTCGTCGAATAGCGCGCGAAAACGATACGGTGTCGCGGCGAGCCAGGGCGTGAGCGTGGCGTCGAGCCCGGCCGTGTCGCCCTTGAGCAGCGACTGGAACAGATGGTGATGGGTGTTGACCCACGCCGGGTAAATCACGCAATCGGTCGCGTCCACGATCGTCTCGCCGGGACGCGGCGTGAGGGTGCCGATCGCCTCGATCGTGTCGCCGACGATGCGGATGTCGGGACCTTGCGCGCGCACCGGTTCATCGTGCGAGCCGTTTCCACCGGTCATGATCGCGGCCGCGTTGCGAATCAACGTCGAAGCTTGAGTATTGTCTGGTGCCATAAGCGGGTGCGCCCGAAAAAAATCAGAGTTGACTATCGTGCCAGCCGCGCAAGCCGATGCGCGACACCCACGCCGTGATGGCGAACAGCACCACGCCGGTCACGGTGATGAGCAGCAGCGCGGCAAACAGTCGTGGGATATTCAGCTGGAAGCCCGCTTGCAGGATCTGATACGCGAGCCCCGCGCCGCTCCCCCCCGTGCCCGCGACGAACTCCGCCACCACCGCGCCGATCAGCGACAGGCCGCTGGAGATGCGCAGTCCACCGAAAAAATACGGCAATGCGCTGGGGATTCGCAAACGCACCAGGGTCTGCCAGCGCGTGGCACGATTGATCCTGAAGAGATTGATCAAGCCCGGGTTCACACTGCGCAGACCGAGCGCGGTGTTCGAGATGATCGGGAACAATGCGACGAGCGTCGCGCACAACACCAGCGCCACGTTCATATCCTTGACCCAGATGATGATCAACGGCGCGATCGCGACCACCGGTGTGACCTGCAGCAGAATCGCATAAGGAAACAGGCTTGCCTCGATCAACGGACTCTGCACGAACAACAACGCAATCACGACGCCGAGCACCGTGGCCAGCGCGAACGCGAGCAAGGTGATCTTGAGCGTTGCGAGCAGACTGCCGAACAGAAGCGGCGCATCCGTCACCAGTTCGCCGACGATCGCCACCGGCGACGGCACCAGATACGCCGGCACTTTCGCCAGCACGCACCAGCCTTGCCACATCAGCACGACCACCACGCCGACGACCCACGGCGCGATCGCCTTCGCGATGCCGGGGCGTTGCAGCCACGGCGTGCGCGTAGGCTTTGCCGCCGAAGCCGCCGAAGCCGCCGAAGCCACCGAGACTGCCGGGACTGCCGCCACAACGCGCCGCTCGTTGGCCGAATGCCCGCCCAGAACTTCGCCGCTCATGATTGCACTCCTGTTTCTTCGTACGCGATGGACGCGCGATGCGCATCGGTAATCAACTCGGAGAGCGTCTTGCAGTGCTGCATGAACGGCTCGCTCACGCGATACGCGTCATCGCGTTCGAGCGGTCCGTCGATCGGCACCTCGGCAATGACGCGCCCTGGCCGCGCCTGCATCACGACCACGCGACTCGACAGATACACCGCTTCGTAAATGCTGTGCGTGACGAACACCACCGTCATGCCGCGGCGTTGCCACAACGCGCGCAAATCGCTGTCGAGGCGGTTGCGGGTGAATTCGTCGAGTGCGCCGAACGGCTCGTCGAGCAGAAGCAGATCGGGCTCGGTAACCAGCGCGCGGGCGAGCGAGGCGCGCATCTGCATGCCGCCCGACAGTTCGCGCGGCAATGCCCTGGCGAACTTTGCGAGCCCGACGCCGTCGAGCGCCTCGGCCACCCGCGCGTCGGCTTCGCGACGCGGCACGCGCGCGAGATCGAGCGGCAGGCGCACGTTGTCGGCGAGCGTCGCCCACGGCATCAGCGTGGCCTCCTGGAACACCATCGACATGCGCCGTCCTTTCGAGCCGACCGTCCCGAACGGTTGGCCCCACCAGCGCAGATGGCCGTGCGTCGGCGTTTCGATGCCGGCGAACATTTTCAGCAGCGTGCTCTTGCCGCAGCCGGACGGCCCCAGCAATGAAATGAACTCGCCGGGTTCGATCGCGAGGCGCACGTCTTCCAGTGCGACGGTGCCGTTCGGATAGCGCTTGTCGACGCGCTGCACCGACAGCAAGGGCGACACGGCATTCGGCATGTAGGCTTCAGTGGCCGTCATGGTCAATCCTCCACGTGAATCGGCAATACGTCGCGAAATACTTCGGACTCGCCGTGATCGTTCAGCAGCTTGAGCAGCATGCGACGCATCAACAGGCCGGGCTGGTCCGACTCCATATGGCATTCCTGCTGACGGCGCACGTCGATGCAGGCGTCGTAGTCGGTGGCTTCGAGAATGTCGCGGTCTTCGTCCGTGATCGGCCGGTCCCAGTCGATCAGTTCCTGCGTCGAGCATGCGTCTTCGGTGTCGTTGCGATAGAGCCATTGCGACAGCATCAGCGTGCGATCGTCGATCGGCGTCGCGCAGTTGTAGATGATGTGATGGATGCCGCTCGCCGGATAGACGCAACCGAAACGCCGCGCGAACGGCATGAACCAGCGGTTGATCAGATGACGCTCGGTGACTTCCTCGGTGGTGCCGGTGATGCGATAGCTCGCGGGCGGATTGCGCACCGGCACATGCGTCTCGGCTTCGAAGCCCCATTCATTCGGCCGGAATTCGTATTTCGACGGCTTCGGGTTGTCAAACAGACCGAAGTTGCCCTTGTGCACGAAGCTGAAATGCGAGTTGTCGAACGAGTTTTCCATCATGCGCAGCGGGCTGGTTTCCCAGCGCTCGTAGAACTGCAGGATGCGGCGGTAGCCCGGCGCACCGTCTTCGGGAAACTCGGGGATCGGTTGCAACGGATCGTCGAGCGCGACCCATGCGTAGCCGTAGCGCTCTTCGCAGTGATACGACGGCACCACGGCGCGCGACGGAATCGAGCCGCCGTTGTTCTGCGGAATCTTCACGCATTGGCCGCTGCAGTCGTAGGTCCAGCCGTGATAGCCGCAGGCGATGTTGCCGTCGCCGTCGACGAAACCTTTCGACAGTTTCGCGGTGCGATGGCAACACCGATCGCGCAAGGCGTGCGGCTTGCCGTGCACGCCCTTCCACAAAACGATCGGCTCGCCGAGCAGGGTGAACGGTTGCGGGCCGGCATCGAGTTGCGTCATCGGCATGATGGCGTACCAGAAGCGGCGCAAGACATTTTGACGGGTGACCAGCATGGGGATGCTCCTTCTATTTTCTTTCGAGCGTTTCGTTCAGACGTGAGGCGGCTTGAGTGGCTTGTTTGCCCGAGGCATCGCCTCGCGCGTCAAGGCATCACCTTCGCGTTCTGAATGAACTGGAGCGTGTAGGCCGCGTGATAGTCGGTGGCGGGCTTGAGCAGTTTGGCGTCGACCATGTAGTCGAAGGTCTTCTTCCAGCGCAGGTCGGTCATCGTGCCGATGCCTTGCGTGGCCGCGTCGCCGCCGGTGACCAGCTTGAGCTTTTTCAGTTGCGCGACGCCGTAGGCGAGTTGCGCGTCGCTCATCTGCGGGTTGTCTTTCTTGATGAGCGCATTGCCCGGCGCGGGATCGTTCAGATAGCTCTTCCAGCCTTCCATCGACGCCTTCACGAAACGCGTCACTTCGTCCGGCTTGTTTTTCATCGTGTCGCGCATCGTGACGATGGTGGAGTTGTACGGCGGATAGCCAGCGTCGGCGAACAGGAAGAAATGCGCGTTGGCGTGAGCCTGTTCAGCCTGGAAAGTTTCCGACGATGGATACGCCTGCATCGCCACGTTGGGGTCGGCGAAGAACGGTTGCAGGTTGAAGGTGTACGGACGCGCCTGCGCTTCCGTGTAGCCGTACTTCGCCTTGAGCCACGGCCACCAGGTGGTACGCCCCGACCCGGCGACGAGGATCGTCTTGTTCTTCAGACCGGCGAGACTGGTCACGTCGGCGTGGGTCATCATGCCTTGCGGGTCGTACTGGAAGGCCGCGGCGACGGTAGTGACGGGAATGCCCGCCTCGACACTGGAGAGCACCTGAAAGTCGTAGCCGAGCAGAAAGTCCGCCTGACCGCCCGCCAGCAGTTGCATGCCGTTGACTTGCGGGCCGCCCATTTTGATCGTGACATCGAGCCCATATTTCTTGTAGATGCCGGTGGCCACGGCCTGATAGAAACCGCCGTGTTCCGCCTGGGCGTACCAGCTGGTGAGCAAGGTGACGTGATCCTCGGCGTGAGCGAGCGGCGCGAACGTCGCGATGCTCGCCAATGCGGCGGCACCGGCAGTACGTGTCATGAACGAGCGGGCAGATACGACAAGGCGGCAGAGAAGATGCGAAACGCGCATGACTGAACTCCGTGTGAACGTGGGGAAGGTTGGGATAGTGGGAAGGCAAGCCGGCAAGGAACGGGCGATGTGACTGACAGCGCGAACAGGCAAACGCAGATCGCCGCGTGGGATCGCGGTGACGCATGACAGTCGGGTAAAGATTTGGGGCAACTGCATCGCACGCTCCTTGTTGGCGGAACCGGACGGTTCCGTTCAAACGCCGAATCGCTTCGACGTGGACGCACGATGCGTCCCAAGAGCAATGCCCCACGGTGACCGGCATCGACATGCCGGCTCGCTAGCCGCTTCTACTCTGATGAGGCTTTAAGCGAATGTTGTGCCAGTTGCTGCGAAGCAGCACTCGGCGGGATGTGCCGGTTAATACATGGATGAACTCGCCGGTTTTTGCCAGTCGCGCTGCACGCAGGCGAAGCACGCTGGCACCGCGCCGGTGCAGACAATCTGCGTTTTGGCGCGCCGTGCAGCGTGCGCCGGGATGCCGGGACTGCGGCTTGCTGAAGATTCAGCACGTCTTGCAACCAGGAGAAAAGCAATGAGCGAAACCAAGGAAGGCGGCGCACAGGCACCGGCCGATCTCGAACATCCGCAACCGGCCATCCATAGCGACAACGAGAAGAGCAAATTGCCCGAGCGTGACGACGAGGCGCGCGATGAGTCGCCCGCCGACCGTCCGGGCAAGAAGCCCGGCGAAGGCGAGCCCTCGCCGGGCTGAAATTAGCGCGAATCTTTGTGCGAGCGGCTTTGCTGCGTTTCAGCAGCAGAGTCGCGTAAATTTTTCTTATGCAGCGCCTTTCATAAGCCAAACATTTCTTCCTAATTTTTACCGATTATTTTTTTGATCCGATGGACTAATTTCCTGCATGCAGCGATGTGTGCGCGAAGCGAACCGGCTGCCGCCCCCCAATTTGATAAAAAAAGGCGTCGTCCATGTCCATCACTTCTGCCGTGCCCCACTCCGCCCTAGTCTCCATTTGTCTGCCGACCTGCAATCGGCCGGAGTTGATCGTCACGTGTATCGAGTCGTGCCTCGCGCAGAGCTACGGCAATCTGGAAATCGTGATCGGCGACGACTCACGCGACGACCGCACCGAAGCATTGATCGCTGCGCGTTATGCGGACGAACCACGCATCCGCTACACGAGAAATCAGCCGCCACTTGGCCAGGCGCGCAATGTCGCGAGTCTGTTCGAGCGCGCCGAGGGCGACAAGATCCTGCTGATACACGACGACGACCTGCTGACCACCGACGGTGTCGAGAAACTCGTCGCGCTATGGACGCTGCGCCCGCAACTCGATGCCGCCTTCGGCGACCAGTACGAGGCCGACCACAGCGGCGCGATCGACTTCGACGCCAGCGCGCAACTGAATGTGGACTTCCGCCGCACGAAAGAGGTCGAGGGTTTGCAGATACCGCCGGGCAAAACCGGCCTGATCCAGATGTTTCCGAACAACGGCTGGATGGCCGATGCCCAACTCGTGAAGCGGATCGGTTACAAGGAAGAGTTCGGCGTGTGCTGCGATTTCGTCTTCGGCACCCAACTCTGCCTTGCCGCGCGCGAGGTGTTCTATCTGCACGAGTACGTCTCGGTGTATCGCAAGACGGCGAACTCCGTGTCGCATAGCACGCGTGGCACGACGACAGCGGCGACGGTGAGCGCCTATGCCTTCGTCAAGGGGCTGCACTTGCCGCCGTCACTGGAGCCGGCTCGCAAGCTGGCGCTACGTCGGCTCGCGCCGATCGTCGTTTCCGTGCATGCGAGAAATTATCAGGCGCGTGCCGGTTTCAAGGTCGCGCTCGCGCATCTGTTCGCCTACAACTATGGCCTCAGCGCGCGCTTTTACTACCATCTGTTGATGCTCTCGCGGGCGGCGCTGGGCGAACGGCCGCAAGCAGTTGCGGCAGCAGCGGTTGCCGCCGTGGCGGCGGCGCCCGCGGCAGTCGCCGAGCCGGTCGCGGCGGTCAAGGAAATGGTCGCCGATCTCGTGACGGACCGCTCCGAACCGGTGTGACGCGGGGCGCGCACACGGCCGCGGTTCGGCCGTGTCAAGTGCGATTTCTGCTAAGGATCCGCTGCTTAGCAAACGCGTATTTGTTGCTTGGCGCATTGGGCGACGCTGATTACGATGGATGCGAACCGTCATCAGCGTCGAGGTGATTCGCCATGTCCGACAGTGCCTGTTTCAAGCCGCGTGTGATCGAACCCGTGGTCGTCAACCAGCCCGAGGGATTGGGACTCGCGGTGGAGCTGTGGCTCGCGCAACCCGTAGACGGTATTGCAGGCCGCGCACTGCAGATTCATTTACGCAGCGACGCGAAGATGGCGCAGGCGGAGGCGTTGCGCGATCTGCTGCATGCGTTGGGTACGGAGCTCGTGGTGGCATGACGAGCGTGCCCGGCTGAAGCGGCTGATTGCCCGCTCGTTCATGCCACGCGTCTTACGGCTCGTGACGTAAATACCCTTCTTTCGACGGATCGCGCATGCGCAGCGAGACGATACCGGCGATCGCACACAGCACGGTCACGTACCAGTAGAACATCGACTCGTTGCCCACCGACTTCAGCCACAGCGCCACATATTCCGCCGAGCCGCCGAAGATCGCATTGGCCACGGCGTACGACAGACCCACGCCGAGCGCGCGCACTTCCGGCGGAAACATTTCCGCCTTGATGAGGCCGCTGATCGACGTATAGAAGCTGACGATCGCGAGTGCCACCACGACCAGCCCGAACGCTGCGTACGGGCTCGTCACGTCTTTCAGCGCGTGCAGCAGCGGCACCGTGCCGATGGTCGCAAAGAAGCCGAAGAACAGCATCGAACGACGACGGCCGATACGGTCCGACAACGCGCCGAACGCAGGCTGCATCACCATGTAGACGAACAGCGCCGCGGTCATCACGTTGCTGGCGGTCTTCGCGTGCATGCCGGCCGTGTTGACCAGATACTTCTGCATGTAAGTGGTGAACGTGTAGAAGATCAGCGAACCGCCGGCGGTGAAGCCGAGCACGGTCATGAAGGCGGTCTTGTGTTGCCACAAACCGCGCAGCGTGCCGGCTTCCTTGCGTTGACGCGTCTCGGCGGTCGTGGTTTCGTCGAGCGATTTCCGCAGATACAGCGCGATCAGCGCCGCCACTGCGCCGATCACGAACGGCACGCGCCATCCCCACGCTTTCAGTTCTTCGGTGGAGAGCGTCTGTTGCAGGACCACGAGCACCAGCAGCGCGCATAACTGGCCGCCGATCAGCGTGACGTACTGGAACGATGCGAAGAAACCGCGCCGGCCCTTGAGCGCGACTTCACTCATATAGGTGGCGCTGGTGCCGTATTCGCCGCCCACCGACAAGCCCTGAAACAGTCGCGCGACCAGCAGCAAGGCCGGTGCGAGCGCGCCGATCTGCGCGTAGGTGGGCAGCAAGGCGATCACGAGCGAGCCGCCGCACATCATGAACACCGACACCATCATCGCGCTGCGGCGACCGTGCTTGTCGGCGAGACGGCCGAAGAACCAGCCGCCGATCGGCCGCATCAGGAAGCCGGCCGCGAACACGCCGGCCGTGTTGAGCAACTGCGTGGTGGTGTTGCCGCTCGGAAAGAACGCCGGCGCGAAATACAGCGCGCAGAACGAGTAGACGTAAAAGTCGAACCACTCGACGAGATTGCCGGATGAAGCGCCAACGATCGCAAAGATGCGGCGCCGTGTGTCGTGAGCCGAGGCCACGGTTTGATCGGTTAGGTCGGTCATGCTCTTTCCTTGTCTTTTGAACGGATGCGGCGGTCGTGGCGCCGCCTTCACGCATGCGCGACGAGATAGCCGCCGCTCGCGTGCGCGAATTTTACATAATTGCAAGGAATAGATGGGAGATTGTCAGGTTGGGCGAAGTGCTGTGTGGCGAACTGCTTGATTCCGCGCGATTTTTTTCTAAGGCCAATAAAAAAGCCAGCTTGAACGCTGGCTTTTTTCTCTACACGAACCGCTCACACCCTCACCGCGGGCGGCACATACCGGCAGTCATACTTCTTCCTCACCGTACCGTTCTCGTCGACGCTCTCCAGATACACGTCGAACTGCCACAAGCGCGCCATGTGTTTGAGCACCTCATCGCTATCACCGGACAAATGGCGGTTGTCGCTCATGAAATGCCGCAGCGTCAAACTCCGGTCGCCACGCGTGTTCACCGACCACACCTGAATGTTCGGCTCGCGATGATGCATGTCGTACTGCCGCGACAACGCCTGACGCACATACTGATAGCCACTGTCGTCATGAATCGCCGACACTTCCAGCGAATCGCGCATGTCGTCGTCGAGCACCGAGAAGAGGCGCATCTCGCGAATCAGATGCGGCGACAAATACTGCGCGACGAAACTCTCGTCCTTGAAGTTGCGCATCGCGTAATGCATGGCCGGCAGCCACGGACTGCCCGCCAGTTCCGGGAACCAGCGGCGGTCTTCTTCCGTCGGCGCTTCGCAGATCCGACGAATATCGCTCATCATCGAAAAACCGAGCGCATACGGGTTGATGCCGCTGTAATAAGGCTTCGTGACCGGCGGCTGGTAGACCACGTTGCTGTGCGAATGGAGAAACTCCATCATGAAGCCGTCTTCTAGCTTACCCTGGTTGTACATGGTGTTGAGCAAGGTGTAGTGCCAGAACGTGGCCCAGCCTTCGTTCATCACCTGGGTCTGCCGTTGCGGGTAGAAATACTGCCCGACCTTGCGCACGATGCGAATTACCTCGCGCTCCCACGGTTCGAGCAGCGGCGCATTTTTCTCCGCGAAATACAGCAGGTTTTCCTGCGGCTCGGGCGGATAACGCTCCTCGACTTCCTCGGGCAACGGCGTATGACGCGTCGGCAAGGTGCGCCACAACTCGTTCACCTGCGATTGCAGATACGCCTCGCGTTCGCGGCGCGCCGCAAACTCTTTTTCCAGCGACAGCTTCTGCGGCCGCTTGTAGCGGTCGACGCCGTAATTCATCAACGCGTGGCACGAGTCGAGCAATTCTTCCACCCGGTCGAGCCCGAAACGCTCCTCGCATTCCGCAATGTAATTCTTTGCGTAGACGAGATAGTCGATGATCGCGTGCGCATCCGTCCAGAGCCTGAACAGATAGTTGCCCTTGAAGAACGAGTTGTGGCCGTAGGCCGCGTGCGCGATGACGAGCGCCTGCATCGTCATCGTGTTCTCTTCCATCAGATACGCGATGCAGGGATTCGAATTGATGACGATCTCATACGCCAGCCCCATCTGCCCGCGACGGTAGCTTTTTTCGGTGGAGAGAAAGTGTTTGCCGAACGACCAGTGACGGTAGTTCACCGGCATCCCGACGGACGCGTACGCATCCATCATCTGTTCGGCGCTGATGAGTTCGAGCTGGATCGGATAGACGTCGAGTTCATATTGCTCTGCAACACGGGCAATATGCGAGTCGTACTCTTCGATCAATTCGAAGGTCCAGTCGGACGGGCACGGCAGAGGCCGTCTATCGGCTGCGTTCATACGGACTTCCCTTTGCCCCTCAGTGGGCGTTCCGGTGTGTCCCCGTGCTGCTACGGAGTCGACTGCTCCGGCGGCGGCGGACTGAACCGTGTCCGCCTTCGCCTCGGCATGCCCCGACTGCTGCTGCGGCACGCCTTTTATGCGCTCCGGCAACTCGCCGGGCGCTTCGGTGTGCAGGTGCTTGTCCGTCATGAAGACGCCACCTGCTTTTCAAACAGCTCGCGAAACACCGGATAGATGTCAGCCGCGGTTTCCACCTTCTTCATCGCCATATGCGGCTGGCTAAGCGCCAGTTGCGCATATTCGAGCCATAGGTTCTGCTCTTCGGGTGTCACCTGAATATACGCAAAATAGCGCACCTTCTCCAGGATGTCATCCGAGAGTATCTTGCGACACTTCGGCGAGTCGTCAGTCCAGTTGTCGCCGTCCGAGGCCTGTGCGCCGTAAATGTTCCATTCAGTCGGCGAATAGCGCTCGTCCATGACCTTCTGCATCAATTCCAGCGCGCTCGACACCACGGTGCCGCCGCTTTCCGTCGAATGAAAGAACGTGTCTTCATCTACTTCTTCGGCGCGCGTGTGGTGGCGGATGAACACCACCTCGATGCGCTCGTAGTTACGCTTGAGGAATAGATACAGCAGGATGAAGAAGCGCTTGGCGAGGTCCTTGCGCTGCTCGTCCATGGAACCGGACACATCCATCAGACAGAACATCACGGCCTGACTCGACGGTGTGGGTTGCTTCACACGATTCACGTAACGCAGATCGAACGGATCGATGAACGGAATCCGCCAGATGCGCCCGCGCAAATGGTGAATCTCTTCTTCGAGCAGTTTGATTTCCTCGCGACGATCGGCGGGATCGGCCTTCATCACCTCAAGTTGCCGCTCCATCTCGTGCAACTGGTTGACGAGCGGCGCACCGAGCGCGATCCGGCGGCCCAGCGCGCTGCGCAGCGAACGGACCACGTCGATGTTGTTCGGCGTGCCTTCGGCCGCCCAGCCCGCGCGGATGCTTTTCCACGTGGGGACGGCCATCAGATGAGTTTTGACGAGACGTGGCAGTTCGAGATCGTCGAAGAAGTACTGCATGAATTCTTCGCGGCTCAGTTCGAACACGAAGTCGTCCTGACCGTCGCCCTCGTTGCTGGCCTGATTGCCCCCGCCTCCGCCGCCACCGCCCTGAGGACGCTGGATCTTGTCGCCGCGGATGTAGTCGGAATTGCCCGGATGCACCATTTCCCGCTTGCCGCCGGGGCCATGACGGAACGACGGTTCCGCAATGTCCTTGCGCGGAATGGTGATGCTCTGGGTGTTCTGGATGTCTTTGATGCTACGGTCGCGAACCGCTTCCGAAACGGCGCGACGAATGTAGTTCTTGACGCGACGCAAAAAGCGCTCGCGATTCGCAATGCTCTTGTTCTTGCCAGCTAACCTGCGGTCGATGATTTGATGAAGCACGCCCGGTCTCCCATGTCGGAGCTCGTGCGTAGCACTTGCTCCGATCCCATGCAGCTGCGCTAATTTCGGGTGCGCGAGACGCACGCTGCCTGGTACGACGTCAGCAACGCTATGTCCATGCAGCTTGCGCCTCGCAGAGTGCTCGCGCGGTCAGACCGCGCGAGCGGCACGCCATGCGCATCATGACGACTTGCGCACGCGCAGATACCAGTCACACAGCAAGCGCACCTGCTTCGGCGTATAGCCCTTCGTCACCATGCGATTGACGAAGTCTTCGTGCTTGCGTTGCTCTTCGGCCGAACCCTTGGCATTGAACGAAATCACCGGCAGCAGTTCCTCCGTGTTCGAGAACATCTTCTTTTCGATCACGACGCGCAGCTTCTCGTAGCTGATCCACGCAGGGTTCTTACCCGCATTGGCAGCACGCGCACGCAGCACGAAGTTCACGATCTCGTTGCGGAAGTCCTTCGGGTTGCTGATACCCGCCGGCTTTTCGATCTTCTCCAGCTCGGCGTTCAAGGCCGCGCGGTCGAAACTCTCGCCGGTGTCGTGGTCGCGGAATTCCTGATCCTGAATCCAGAAGTCCGCGTACGTCACGTAGCGATCGAAAATGTTTTGACCATACTCGGAATACGACTCGAGATACGCAGTCTGAATCTCCTTGCCGATGAACTCTGCGTAGCGCGAAGCGAGCACGTCTTTAATGAAGGACAGATACTTCTGCTCGGTTTCCGGCGGGAACTGTTCGCGTTCGATCTGCTGTTCGAGCACGTACATCAGATGCACCGGATTGGCCGCGACTTCGGTCGAATCGAAGTTGAAGACGCGCGACATGATCTTGAACGCGAAACGGGTCGACACGCCGGTCATCCCTTCATCCACGCCCGCGAAATCGCGATACTCCTGGAACGACTTGGCCTTCGGATCGGTATCCTTGAGATTCTCGCCGTCGTACACCTGCATCTTCGAGAACAGGCTCGAATTCTCCGGCTCCTGCAGACGCGTGAGCACCGACATCTGCGCCATCATCTTCAAGGTGCCCGGCGCGCAAACCGCATTCGCCAGCGACGAATTCCGCAGCAGCTTCTCGTAGATCTTCATCTCTTCACCATAGCGCAGGCAGTACGGCACCTTCACTACGAAGATACGGTCGAGCAGTGCTTCGTTGTTGCGGTTGTTGCGGAACGCCTTCCATTCCGATTCGTTCGAGTGCGCGAGAATCACGCCGTCGAACGGGATCGCGCCGAAGCCTTCCGTGCCTTTGAAGTTGCCTTCCTGAGTGGCGGTAAGCAGCGGGTGCAGGACCTTGATCGGCGCCTTGAACATTTCGACGAACTCGAGCAGACCCTGATTGGCGAGACACAGGCCACCGGAGTAGCTGTATGCGTCCGCGTCGTCTTGTGCGTACTGTTCGAGCTTGCGGATATCGACCTTGCCGACCAGTGACGAAATATCCTGATTGTTTTCGTCGCCCGGCTCGGTCTTGGCGATACCGATCTGGCGGAGGATCGACGGATAGCGACGCACCACGCGGAACTTGCGGATGTCGCCGTTGTATTCGTGCAGGCGTTTGACGGCCCACGGACTGAGGATGCTTTTCAGGTAGCGGCGTGGAATGCCGTATTGTTCTTCGAGGATCGGACCGTCTTCCTCATAGTCGAACAGACCCAGAGGCGACTCGTTCACGGGCGAGCCCTTGATCGCGTAAAACGGCACGCGTTCCATGAGCTGCTTCAGGCGTTCCGCGATCGACGACTTACCACCGCCGACCGGTCCCAACAGATACAGAATCTGCTTCTTCTCTTCGAGCCCCTGAGCTGAGTGCCGGAAGTAGGCGACCACCTGCTCGATCACCTCTTCCATTCCGTAGAACTCACGGAATGCGGGGTATACCTTGATGACCTTGTTCGCAAAGATACGCGACATGCGCGGTTCATTGCGAGTGTCGATCTGTTCCGGCTCCCCGATCGCCGTCAACATGCGTTCGCCAGCCGTGGCGTACGCGGCGGGATTGTCTTTGCAGAGCGCGAGATACTCCTCGAGCGAGAGTTCATCTTCTCGCGTTTTCTCGAAGCGGGTCGCGAAACTGCTGTAGATATCCATGCTACCTCCTCGCCGAAGTCTAGATCGATGTCGTGCGCGGCGCGCTATTCGGAAACGACATCGCTCGAATTCATCCTAAACCCTTTTAAATTTTTTTTCACGAACTACATTGCGAAAATCGCGCCGTACCCGTCTCCCAACATTCCTCACTTGGAAACAAAGTTTCGACCACCTACAATCTTCCACTCACATCGCCCTGCACTGTTGCCGCGATCGTCTCGTTCCGTTCAGCGAACAATCTCACTGCTACACCAGAACGCTTGTCCGCATGCGCACACTCTATTGCTGAAAACGCGGACATGCTGTGCGTTTTGCCGTGCATTTCTACTGTGGCCTGATTTCCTCAACGCGCGACGCAGGGGTTCGGACTACATCGCCACGCCTCTGTTACATGTTCATGCGGCGACCACTCGAAGCGCGTCGCCCGACTCGTTTCATCAAGCGAGTTCGTCAACGCAAAAGCGATTTTGTTCCGCGCCTTTTTGTCGAAGCGCGACGAATGAAGTGACAGCCCTGCTCGCTGCGCACGTGATACCGACCTCGTCGCTTAACCTCATCGATAACAGGGTCGGCCCATGCCTATAACTGGATGACGGTCTCGCCGTGAATCGCGCGTATAGGTGTATACGGCAAAGCGCTTCTTGCGGATGCGTCGAATGTAAAACGGCTGCCCCAAGGCAGCCGTTTGCGCAATGTTTCGTAATGTGCCGTTACAAGCGGCGCGATGCGGATTCAGGTCAGTTCAATCTCCACTTCACCCAACCCGTCGATGTGGCCGCGCACGATGCCCGCCTTGTCCACTTTGTGGGCACCGACGTACGAGCCGGTGGTGAGCGTCCAGTCGGGCTCGATGGTGATGCCCATGGCGGCGCAATGGTTGACGAACCACACCAGCAACTCGCGCGGGTCGCCTGCCGGGTTGCCCGTCGCTTCAGGCACCAGCGACGTGCCGTCGAAACTCAACTCCAGTTCCGGCGAAACGAAATCGAAGCCGCGAGCGAGTCCCGCATAGGCCACCGGATGGCCGGTGACGAGCGCGCCGTTGTTCTGGGCGTCGGCCAACTGCGCGAGCGGCGCGACATTGGGCCATTCGGCAAAGCGGCTGTCGACGATCTCGATGGCCGGCAACACGAGGCCGACCTTCGAGAGCACCTCGTCACGCGCATAGGCTCGCCCGCGCGGCTCGATCGCCTCGGCGAAACGAAAAGCGATCTCCAGTTCGACCAGTACGCGGAAGAAGCCGCCGTGCGCGAGCCGCGCCGGCGACGGCACCACCAGCGAGGCAGGAATCGGCGCGCCCGCAGCGGCGCCGCCGGGGGCCTTCGCGCCGATCTTCCACGCGCCGGTCGAGTCGCCGAGACCTGTTATGACTGCCTGCTGGATCGCGTACGCGGTGGCTGCGTCGGGCGGCAGGCTGTCAGGTGCGGGCGCATCGATCGGGCGATGCAGCCTGCGTGCTTCGACGAGGCGGTGCGCGAGGTCGTATGGCGTCATGTCGGTCCTTTGTGGCTGGCGCGTTGAGCGGTTGGATATGGCGTGCCGGTGGATGAGGGCCAGGCGCTGCGGCGGCGGGCGGGGCGCGCTCGTGCGCCTGGCCTGAGCGCCCGTGCGAGACCGTTCGCCGACGCGCAATGCCGCCGCCACAAGCCATGGCCGCGCCCGTCAATGTACCGGATCAGGACGCGCGCCAGGGTGCCGTCTGCTGCCGCCAACGTGACTTAATGCGCACTCAATGCAAAAAGACCGCGGTTGCGGACGCAATCGCGGTCTTTCGGGTGAGGCGTTCAGCCGTCATCGTGTACTACTTGCTGCAGCGACATCGGGAACGAATGTTGCAACTATGTCCCCTTGAGCGTTTCTTAGAACGTCTCCCAGTCCTGATCGCCACCTGCGCCGACTGTCGCCGCCGCCTTCACGGGCGTGCGCATCGGCGCTGCGGTCGGTTGCGCGCCTGCGCTCGGTGCTGCGGCGGGAACACGCGCCGGGGCCGCAGCCGGAGCGGCGGCGTGCGAGACTTTCCTTGTCGCCGGGCGTGCGGCCGTGACGGCACGGCGCGGCGCCGCTACCGGGGCCTTGTAACCGCCTTCCTCCAGCTGGAACACGGCCACGGCGGTACGCAGCTTGCCGGCCTGGTCTTCCAGCGAGGAGGCGGCCGCGGCCGCTTCTTCCACCAGTGCCGCGTTTTGCTGCGTGACTTCGTCCATCTGCGTCACGGCACGCGCCACCTGGTCGATGCCGCTGCTCTGCTCTTCCGACGCCGCGGCGATTTCGCCCATGATGTCCGTCACACGCTGCACCGCGCCGATGATTTCGGTCATCGTGCGGCCGGCTTCATCGACCAGCGCCGAGCCCGATTGCACGCGCTCCACCGAAGTGTCGATCAGTTCCTTGATTTCCTTGGCTGCCGCCGACGAGCGCTGCGCAAGACTGCGCACCTCGCCTGCCACCACCGCGAAACCGCGCCCTTCTTCGCCGGCTCGGGCGGCTTCCACGGCCGCATTCAGGGCCAGGATGTTCGTCTGGAACGCGATCCCTTCGATGATCGAGATGATGTCGGCGATCTTGGCCGAGCTCTGATTGATCTCGCCCATCGTGCCGACCACCTGGCCGACCACCGAACTGCCCCGATTGGCGATCTCCGACGCATTGGCCGCGAGCGAGCTCGCCTGGCGTGCGTTGTCGGCGTTCTGCTTGACCGTGCCGGTCAGCTCTTCCATGCTCGACGCGGTTTCCTGCAGCGCGGAGGCTTGTTCTTCCGTGCGGGAGGACAGATCGATATTTCCGGCCGCGATCTGCCGCGTGGCGGTCGCAATCGATTCACTGCCGCCGCGCACCGTACGCACCGTTTCGGTGAGGCTGTGCTGCATCTTCGCGATTCCGTCGAGCAGTTGCCCCATTTCGTCGCGCGAAGTGACCACGACCGGACGGCGCAGATCGCCGGCCGCAATCGCGTCGAAATGGCCGAGCGCGGCCTCGAGCGGACGGGCGATCGCACGGCTCAAGGTCAGGTACGACAGAGCGGCGGCCAACACGCCGACGAGCAAGGCGCCGATGCTGACCATGCGGAACACATCGAAGCTCGCCTGCGCAGCGTCGTAGCCATCCCTCGCCGAAGCGAACTGGTACTTGCGCAGCGCGTCGTCGGCGTTGGCGAGGTCGTTATAGGTCGATTGCAGGGTCTTCGCGCCGTCGACCAGTTTGGCCTGATTGGCAGCGGCGACAATCGTCGCGAAAGCGTCCATCTGCTGATGCAGGGCGTCGCGTTTGGCGATCACATCCTGGGCGAGACGGTCTTCGTCGGCCGCGCGCGGCAGATCCAGATACTTTTTCAACCACATGTCGGAGGTGGTGCGCATGGAGCGGGCGCGCTCCAGCGTTGCAGCGACTTCGGGCGTGCCGATCATGAAGGCGGCGCGATCGAGCGCCAGACGTTCGCGTGCGGCAAACAGCTCGGCGTTGCCGATATCGACCGCGCTCGGCATGGCGTTGGTGAAGGTGTCTTTATAAGCGTCGTTCGAACGGCTCATGCCGAACAAACCGAAAACGCCAATCGCGATCAGCAGCGCGGCGAGAAAAGCCATCGTCAGGCCAATGCGCGCCTTGATCGTAATGCCTTTGTTCAACATGCTTGTTCCTGTGCTTGACAAAAGAGAGGCTGCGTCCGCAGCGCGAGGTAGCGGGTGGCGTCTGCGTTTGGCGCCATTTTGGTTCGGCGCTCTAATACTCTCGTTTACGGCAGGAACCCTGCTTACTTGAAGGATTTATATGGTATGAAGAAAATCGATGTAAGGGGCGGAAAGAATTACATAGCTGACGCAGTCAGCTATGTAATACGAGCAAAGCACACGCAGCGGTTCACGCCGCCAGATCGCGGGTCGCCGCCCCCGCCCACGTCGCGGTCGACTCGCGCACGATCAGGCGCGGCGACACGACTCGCCGGCGACCGGGCGCGCGCGGCACGCCGGCGCCGGGCGAGCTCCCGGCGATCCGTTCGATCAGCGTTTGCGCGGCCATGTCGCCGAGCGCGCGCACCGACTGCCCGACCGTCGACAGCGCCGGATACGTGAAGCGTCCCAGTTCGATGTCGTCGAAGCCGATGATCGAGCAATCGCGCGGCACGCTGATATTGCGTTCCGCCGCGGCACGCAGCGCACCGATGCCCATCATGTCGTTGCAGGCAAAAATCGCCGACGGCCTGACCGTGTCGAATAACTGTGCGGCCGCGCGATGCCCGCCGGTGCCCGAAAAGTCGCTCTGCACGATCGCATCGGACGGAATCTCGATGCCGCGCTCCGTCATCGCGCGGATGAAGCCATGCACCCGCATCGCACTAACCGCCGTGTGAATCGGCCCGGTGATGCAGCCGATCCGCACATGCCCCAGTTCGAGCAGATGACGGGTGGCGAGATAGCCGCCCTTCTCGTGGTCGATCTGCACCAGGTCCGCATTCAGACCTTCGATATTGCGATCCACGATCACCAGCGGCTCATGCGAGTCGGCGAGCGTCTGCGCGAGCACGGCGTCGTCGCCGGCGGATGCCACCACCAGACCGTCGATGCGCTTTTCCTGCAGCACGCGCAGATAGTTACGCTGCTTGCCTGGATCGTCGTCGGAATTGCAGAAGAACACGCAGTAGCCGTTGCGCGCGCAACCGTCCTCGACACCGCGCGCCAGCTCCGCGAAATACGGATTCGTGCTGTTGGGCACCACCAGTCCGATCGTCGCCGTGGCGCGCGCCTTCAGCGAACGGGCCACGGCCGACGGAACATAGTGAAGCTGACGGATCGCGTGCTCGACTTTGGCACGCACGTCCGCCGATACCGGCCGCGAGTTGTTCACCACGTGCGATACCGTCGTGAACGACACCCCCGCCACGGCTGCTACATCTTTGATCGTCGCCATAACCTGTTGCTCTCCCGCCTGTTTTTCCCGCCGGCCACGCCACCTGGCGATCCACCGGACACTTCATCGAAGACAGACCAACCCCGTTGATTTCCGATTACTTACGCTTTACCGCGAATCACACGCCAACTACCCGTACTACGCTACGCTGCCGGCCGAACAGGCCGGTCCATCATCACGGCCGACGCCGGCTCAGGCGCGCTTGCGGCGGCTGCGGTAGGTATCCAGCACCACCGCCACCACGATCACCGCGCCGGTGATCATGCGTTTGGTCGGCTCGTTCGCGCCAATCTGCGCGAGCCCCGCGGCCAGCACGGAAATAATCAGCACGCCAAAAAACGTGCTGATTACGGAACCGCGCCCGCCCATCAGGCTCGTGCCGCCGATCACCACCGCCGCGATCACCTGCAGCTCCACGCCCACGCCCGCATTCGGGTCGGCCGCCTCCAGACGCGAAATCTGGAACAGCGCGGCGAGCCCCGCGAACGCGCCCATCAGCGCGAACACGATGACCTTGTAGGGCCGCGGATTGACGCCCGCGAGCCGCACCGCTTCCTCGTTCGTGCCGATGCCGACCAGATAGCGGCCGAACACCGTGCGCGTGAGCACCAGTTGCGCGACCACCATCACCGCCACCGCGATCAGGAAGGCCGGCGAAATACCCAGCGCGATCGGGTTGGACAGAAAGTCGAACGCGTCGCCGATGTAGGCGGTGCGCGAGTTCGTCATCTGATACGCCATGCCGCGCGCCGCTTCGAGCACCCCGAGCGAGACGATGAACGACGGAATCCGCCAGCCCACCGTCACCGCGCCGGTGATCGTGCCGGTCAGCGCCGAAGCCGCGACGCCGAGCAGCGCGGACGGCAACGGCCCCCAGCCCCACTTGAGCGCGGCCACGCTCACCACCGACGCCCCCAGCGCCAGCACCGAGCCCACCGACAAATCGATTCCGGCGATGATCAGCACGAAAGTCATGCCCACCGACATCACCACCAGATCGGGGATCTGATTGGCGATCGTGCTGAACGTGTCGTAGGTCAGAAAGTGCGAACTCAGCAGCGAGAACAGCACGATCATGGCCAGCAACGCACCCGCCAGACCCAGGTAATTCGAAAACCCGAGCCGCGTGCCAGCCGGTTTGCCGCTCGCAAGCGGCGCCGACGGATCGGCCGGCGGCGTCACGGTCCCGCCCGGCTTCTCGTCCGATCCTTCCGGCGACGATTGATCGTTCATGACAGACTCCCTGCTTCACTGGTGTCGGGGTCGTGCAGCAATGCCTCGCGGCTGCGATAGCCGGCAAACGCCGCCGCCAGCAACGCATCCTGCGACCAGCCATCGCGCTCGAACACCCCGGTCAGACTGCCCGCGGACATCACGCCGATCCGGTCGCAGATCAGCATCAGCTCGCGCAGGTCGCTCGACACCACGACGAGCGCGCGTCCTTCACGGGCCAGCGCACCCATCAAGCCATAAATATCGAACTTCGCGCCGACATCGATGCCGCGCGTGGGTTCGTCGAATAACAGTACGCGGCAATCGCGCGCCAGCCAGCGGCCGATCACGACCTTCTGCTGGTTGCCGCCCGACAGCTCGCCGACAATCTGCCCCGGCCCCGAACTGCGAATCCGCATCGCGTCGATCTGCTTCTGCGCGAGCGCGTTTTCGCGCTTCGCGTCGACTATGCCGTGACGCGCCACGCGACCGATATTGCCGAGCGACACGTTGGCCGCGATCGGTTGCGGCAGCAGCAGGCCTTCGCCTTTGCGGTCTTCGGTGATCAGCGCGATCCCGGCGCGCACCGCGTCCGAGGGCGAGCCGATCTGCACCGGCACGGGCGGCGTGCCCGGCGTCGGCGCAAGCAGCACCGTGCCGCTGTCCTTCTGATCGGCGCCGTAAATCAGCCGCATCAGTTCGGTGCGGCCCGCGCCGATCAGGCCGCTGATGCCAAAAATCTCGCCCGCGCGCACTTCGAACGACACCTCGCGCACCACCTTGCCGCGCGTGAGCCGGTCTACTTTCAGGAGCGGCTTGCCGATGTTGCGCACCCCAAGATCGATCCGCTCGCCGAGCTCACGGCCCACCATCCACATGACGATCTGGTCGCTCGTCAGGTTGGCCATCGCGTCCACGTGCACCAGCCGGCCGTCGCGCAATACGGCGATCTGCTCGGCCACCCGCGCCAGCTCCTCGAGCCGGTGCGAGATATAGACCAGCGCCACGCCGCGCGACTTCAGGCGGTCGATCTGCTCGAACAGCAGGTCGACTTCGCGCGCGGTCAGCATCGCGGTCGGCTCGTCGAGGATCAGCACCCGGCAGTCGTCGATCAGATTGCGCGCGATCTCCACCATCTGCTGATGACCGATGCCCAGCTCGCCGACCAGCGTATCGGGGTCGATCGCGTCGAGGCCGACCTGGGCCATCGCCTCGCGCGCATCCTCGCGCAACTTGCGCCGGTCGATCCAGCCGAAGCTGAACGCGCCCACCCGCGGCAAGCGGTTCAGGAACAGGTTTTCGGCCACCGACAACGTCGGCAGCAGATTCAACTCCTGCATCACCATGCGCACGCCGAGCGCTTCCGCCTCGGTGCGGCTCGCCGGCGCGTACGATGCGCCGCCGAGTTGCATCGTGCCGGTAGTCGGGTCGACCAGTCCGCCGATAATTTTCGAGAGCGTGCTCTTGCCCGCGCCGTTTTCACCAGTCAGTGCCAATACCTCGCCGGCGCGCAGCGACAGCGACACGTCGGCGAGTACCGGTTCGGCATAGGTCTTGCCGATGCCGCTGACACTCAGAACGGCAGGCAAGGCATCGTGGTCGGTCGAATCCATTGCAATCCTGGTTCCGTGGCGGATACCGCGGTCTCATGGCGCCTTCACGAACGAGGCCGCCGCCAACCGCCACGTGTCATGCCGGCCAATGCGCGGAATGCGCTGGCTCACGGCCACGCACGCTCCCCGTCGCGCGGCCACCGTCATGACGCTTACCTCTGGATTTAACGGCGGCGCTGCAGGTTTCTTGAGCGTTTATTGAATTGACGCGGGTCCACGGCGATGAGGCATGCGTCACGCATTGAGCGTGCCTCGAATGACGTCGTCGCGAACCCGCGCGGTCGGGCCTGCTGCGATGCCCGAAGGGTGAGACCCGGCTGCTTGCGTTCGCCTGCTGACATGCCGGGCCGGCCGGTGCGGCTTGCCGGGGGCGCGCTTATTTCGTGATCAGATCACACGGCGTTTCGACCACGCCGGACAACTGCGACTGTTTCTTGTGCTCGCTCAACGCCTTCAACGCGGTATCGATACCGAACACGGCCTGCTTGGCGGCGTACTGATCCGCCGTGGCGAGCACGCGGCCGTCCTTCAGCATCGGCTTGATCGCGTTGATGTTGTCGTAGCCGACCACCAGCACCTTGCCCTGCTTGCCGGCCGCGCGCACCGCCGAGACTGCGCCGATCGCCATGTTGTCGTTGCCGGCGAGCAGCGCCTTCAGGTTCGGGTACTCGTTGAGCATGGCAGCGGCGACCGCGTTGCCCTTGTCGATTTCCCATTCGCCCGACTGCACCGAGACGACTTTCGCGCCGACGGTCTGCATCGCGTCCTTGAAGCCCGCGGTACGCTGCTGCGCGTTGGTGGTGGTCGAGACGCCTTCGATGATGCCGACTTCGTCGCCCGACTTGAGTTTTTTGGCCAGGTAATCACCGACCTTCTGCGCGCCCTTGCGGTTATCCGGACCCACGAACGGCACGTTCAGGTCTTTCGACTTGAGCACGTCCGGATCGAGCCGGTTGTCGATATTCACGACGATGATGCCCGCATCCACCGCTTTCTTGACGACCGGCACCAGCGCCTTCGAATCGGCCGGCGCCAGCACGATCACGTCGACCTTCGACACGATCATCTGCTCGACGATGCGGATCTGGTTGGCGGTATCGGTTTCGTCCTTGATGCCGTTGGTGATCAGGTCGAACTGCGAGGAGTTGTGCTTCTGATAGTCCTTCGCGCCGGTTTCCATGGTGAGGAAGAACTCGTTGGCGAGGGACTTCATCACCAACGCGACCCTCGGCTTATGGGCCGGCGTGCTCTGCGCGTAGGCGGAAGAAAAGGGCAAGGCGGCGGTTGCGGTGGCGAGAACTGCAGCCGTCAGGATGCGGCGGCGAATGCGTTGGCTCATGCACATCTCCAGGGTCTGGCGGGCTCGAGGCGAGCCGTATTTTTAGTGTCGCGCGCAAACGTTTGCGAGGCCCATTCTCAGCGTTGCCCAGGCGCATTGTCAACGATTCGCGGTGTTGCAGTGCGTCGGCGCACGGAGTGTGCGTCGACGCGCTGCGGCCACTCGATTCGTGCCGGTAAGCTGGGTCGGCGCGCCGGCGGGCAACATGTGGCAAGGGTCCTTCGCGCGGTCCGTGCGCGGCGGTTTTTTGCCGCCGGTTGCAAGGTCAGCGACCGGCGGGCCGCCTATGCTGGACTTTTATTGCGCACGGTGCAAGCGCGGAGACTACGAAGAAAGCACAACGTAAGCCCGTTGCACAACCGGATCAGAGCCACCCGGCCTTACGGAAGCGCCAGAACAGCACGACGTCGACCGCGAACATGACCGCGATACAGATCGGATAACCGTATTTGTAGTGCAGTTCGGGAATGCTCTGGAAATTCATCCCGTAGATGCCGGCGATCATGGTCGGCACGGCAAACAGTGCGGCGAACGAGCCGAGCCGCTTGGTCACTTCGCTTTCGGCGAGGGAAATCATGCCGAGGTTGACCTGCACCGCGGTGACGACCATTTCGCGCCGGCCGTCGATGATCCGCACGATCCGCTCGAGATGGTCGTAGACATCGCGGAAGTAAGCCTGCATGCCCGCACAGACGCTCGGAATGCGACCGCCCGTGAGTTTGCCGACGGCTTCCTGCAACGGCGCGATATGGTGATGCAGGATCACGAGGCGCCGTTTCAACGAGTACAGGTCTTCGATGATCGCGCGCGAGGCCGCCGAGTTGTTATGTTCGAAGATACGGTCTTCGAGCGCCTCGATCTCGGTGTTCATGGCCTCGATGATCGGGAAATAGCGATCCACGATGTCGTCGGCGAGCGCGTACAGCACGAAGGCCGAGCCCTCCTTGAGCAAGCCCGGCTCGCGCTCGCAACGCGCGCGTACGTTCTGAAAGCCCGCGCGCGTGCCGCGGCGCACCGACAGCACATAATTTTTCCCGACGAACACGTCGACCTCGCCGATCAGCAACTCGCTGTCTTCGTCCATTTCGACCGTGTGCATGACGGCGAAAAGCGACTCGCCGTATTCCTCGATCTTGGGACGCTGGTGACCGTTCTGGGCATCTTCGATGGCGAGTTCGTGCAGACCGAACTCGTGTTTCATCACCGCCAGTTCGCCCGGCCCCGGATCTTTCAGCGCGACCCAGACGAAACATTCAGGCCGCGCCACGTAGTCGCTGATGCTATCGATATCGATGTCAGCCAGCTTACGGCCGTCCTGATAGGCGGCACAATTGATCAGCATGTTGGATTACCTTGAAAACGGAACAGACCGGGCTTGCTCATGGCCCTGAAGGCCGCCGGATCTGCATGGACGAATAGAGGCCAGCCGCCATGTTACGGGCTCCGCGTGACCGTCATGTATCCAATTGTTAAATGACACGAGGCCCGCTGCGTCCCGCTACTGGGCAACCCTGCGCAGCGCAATCCGGTGATCGTCGCCGAAAACGATCGATGCGCGGTTCGTGTAGCGCGTATCGGCCGTGACCGTGAAAGGCATTTCGACCACCGGATCGAACTGCGTCGACACACCGATGCGATGCACACCCGGACTCAGATAAAACACCACGTGCTCGCCGTTCATCAGATCGGTGACCTGCTCGCCGTCCACATAGACGAGCGCATCCCGAAAGCGCACGATCACGTCGCGCGAGCGTTCGCGCCGCACGTCGACGGCCACCAGCCCTGTGCCAGGCTCGGTGTAGCCGGGTTGCACGATGCGTGCCGCGGGCACCGGCTTGAACGGAACGGGCTCGGCCGGCGCGGCAGCGCAGCCGGCAAGCACCGCCACGGCCAGCGTCAGCAGCGCGGCCCGGCAGTGGTCATAGAGGCGTGTTGGCATGTTGTTCCCCTTCTTTATTGTTGGTCACGGTCCTGTGCTCGGCGATGCTTTGCCATGCCGACGGCCCCCGCTGATCCGTTGGCATCGATCATAGCAACGCGCGAGCATTGCGCCAGCCTGGCCGAACGGCTAACCGGCCGATCCGCCAGCTCCCCTTGCACGGCGTCGCGTTCTTCTTCATGATCGCTGCAAAGGGCGCCGCCGTGGACAGCTTGCCCTGCGGACTTACCCTCGGTCGCGTTTCAAGGAGACTGCTATGTGGTATTTCACCTGGATTCTTGGCATCGGCGTGGCGTTGGGCTTCGGCATCATCAATGTCATGTGGCTGGAAGCAGGTGGCAAGTTCGCCCGTGACCCGCAACGCGCCGTCGCTGCGTCCGCGCGGCCGGACGACACGTCGTCGTGACTTGCCTGGTGTTCTTTTGCGGTCATGCGGGCACGGGCAAAACCACGCTCGCTAAAAAACTGCTCGGGCCGCTCATGCGCGCGAGCGCCGCGCCTTTCTGTCTGCTCGACAAAGACACGCTCTACGGCGGCTACAGCGCGGCCGCGATGTCCATGCTGACGGGCGACCCAAACGACCGCGACAGCCCACTGTTCCTCGAACATCTGCGCGACCCGGAATATCGCGGCCTGCTGGACACCGCGCGTGACAATCTCGAGCTCGGCGTCAACGCGCTGGTGGTCGCGCCGCTGTCGCGCGAAGTGCGCGAGCGGCGTCTGTTCGATCATGAATGGCTGGGTGTGGGCGACGAGGTGAAATTGCGCGTCGTGTGGGTTCACATCGCCGAAGAGACGGCACGGACGCGGATCGTCGAACGCGGCGATCCCAACGATGCCTACAAGCTCGCCCATTGGAACGAATACCGGCAGCGCCGCTTCGTGCCAGACGGCGAGATGAGTGTCGATCTGCTGATGTTCGACAACACCGCGCCTACAGCGTCGGATTACGAGGCGCTGCTCGCACGCCTTGTCGGCGAACCCTACGGGGCGGCGTCGATGCAGCCGCCGCTGCCGGTGTAGAGCGCGCGCGAATGGGATCCCCTGCCCTCGAGTAGAAACGGAAACGCCCCGCAAAAGCGGGGCGTTTCTTCGGGACATTGCCCCACGCTCTGTACGGAAGCGGTCCTCTCTAACCGCCCTGTCGCACGGCCCTCGGTTTTGTATCGCTGAAGCGCGCCTTACACCGTCGCCATCGCGTCCAGCGTCTCGCCTTCATACAACTGACCGAAGCGGTTCGCCAGGAAGTCGCGCAACGACACCTGCTCCTGACGCACGAAACCGCTTTGCGGCAACTTCTGTTCGCGGAACAGATCGAGCACCGCGCACATCGCGCCGGCCGTGGTGATCTGGATCGCGCTCATCGGCACACCGCACACGGTCTTGGCGAAAATCTTGCGGGTGAAGACTTCCTGCACGAGTTGGCCGTCGCGCATGCCGCTGACCGTGATGAACACCAGCACGACGTCCTGTGCGGTAGACGGCACCGACCGGCGCATGATGTTCTTCAGCGTATCGCGGTCGCTGGCAAGGCGCAGGTCTTCGAGCAGGAACTGCATCAGATTGCGGTGGCCCGGATAGCGCACCGACTTGTAATCGAGCGATTCGACGCGGCCCGAGAGGGTTTCACACAACGTGCCGAGACCACCGGAAGTATTGAAGGCTTCGTACTCGGTGCCGTCGAGCGAAAAGTGTTCGAGGCCTTCGAGCGGCTGCACCCACTGCGTGCGGCTGTCGCGAATCGCTTCGCACGGCTGGCAGTATTCGTTGATGAGACCGTCCACGCTCCACGTCAGGTTGTACTTCAGCGCATTGGTCGGGAACTCGGGCAATGCGCCGACGCGCATCTTGACGTCGCGGATCTCCGTGAAGCGGTTCGCCAGTTCGTGCGCGGCAATCCCGATGAAGCCCGGCGCGAGGCCGCATTGCGGCATGAAAGCATGCTCGGCGTCGTCGGCGATGGCGCGGATCGCGGCGGTGGCGCGCACGTCTTCGGTCAGATCGAAGTAATGCACGCCCGCGCCTTTTGCCGCGGACGCCACGTTCACGGCGAGGTAATACGGTAGCGCGTTGACGAGCGCGTCGAAGCCCTGCACGGCGGCGCGCAACGCGGCGGCATCGGCGGAATCGACGCGGCGGGTCGGGATGCCTTGAGCGGCGAGTTTGTCGAGCGCGTGCTGGTCGCGGTCGAAGGCGACGACGTCGTAATCGCCGGTTTCGCGCAACATGTGGGCGATGGTGTGACCGATCAAACCTGCACCAACGATGGCTACTTTCATGCGCTTCTCCTGATCGACCGGCGCTGGCGTTCTAAAGCGAACTCCGGTCTATTCTCTGTGCTGTCTCCAGCTTGGAAAGTGCACGGCGCACAAGGCGCCGCGCCCGGCGGGCTGAACCCATGGGCAACAGTTTAGGGAGAAGCAAAATCAGTTCATACGCGCAAAATGCTGCGCTTTGACTATCAGTTTCGACGTTATGACGAAGTATTCAGTCAATATGTCGAAATGGTGTTAACACGGTCTGAAGAGCATGTCCCTCCTTCGAGGTCAACAGAGCGACAGCACTCAACTCATAACCGCGCCGCGGCCGCGCATCGACGGATGAAATCGGATCGTCGAACGCCGAGATTGCAAACTAATCCGACGAACCGTGGGCTAAGCACCGTGGTGCCGGCAATCAATTTACCTTCGTCGGCGCAACACACTTAAAAAATTCCGCTGGCAGATTCAGCCTTTTGAATACTTCGGCGGCGTTCTTCTCGTCCAGTTGTGTTGTGCTCGCAAATTGCGTCAATGTCTGTGAGGCTTGGGGTGCGAAACAGAATGACTCATTGCTTTCATCGTAAGCCAGCACACGCCATACTGTCGTTTTAATTCGCTTTCCATAGCTAGTCGGGAAGATCACAAGTGGAAACGCACTTTTTTCGATAGTAACGATTAGTGGGCGATTAAATCCGACACATTGATCATCGTGGAAATCGCCAAGCCCCACATGGGAAAACTGTATCGGCGTCAAATAGTCCGTGTCAGCCTTGTAGATCAGGACGTCACACTGACCGGATCGCAGTGCATGGCTGTCCGCATTACCGTTGAGAACAGGCAGTAGCCAAGCTTGGTTCTGACCGGATGTAAACGAGAGGATATCGCTCGTAGCAACATTAAATGCCTGGTTGCCACCACGGTTTGTATACAGGACGCTGATCGATTGTTCAATCAGATCACTAATCTCAAGCCGATCGTGTTTGACCGCCGGCCCTTCTGCCCACGTGACCGTCGAAGAAGCCGCTAGAAGAGTGAGAGCTAGCAAAGCAAGTCGAATTTTCATACCGGGTTTTCAGGCTCGGGACGTTGAGGTGTGTAATCCACGGTGACCGTGGTTGTCACATCACCGTGGTGTGGGTTAAAAGTCGCAGCTTGCGCCGTGTTCACGTCGTCGCTCAGAAAACGCGCAGTGTAATGCGCGTAGCCTTCGGGTTATATACGCTCGACGGGCTCTTGTAGTCGAATGTGCGCGTGGTCAGCAATGCGCTTTGCAGCGTGCGCGTGCCCGACCATTGTGTGATCGCATCGTTTTCGCTATTCGTACCCGCGCGATAGAACTGCAATGGCGCCAGAGCATCGAAGTTCGACAGGTTATCTGTGATGACCAGCGAATGCGATATACCGTCCTGCGCCTGCTGCCAGAAACCGTACAGACCTTCCTCTTCCAGCAGCCGGTGCACGAAGTTCCAGTCGTACTCGTCCTGCCGGCAATATGAACGAGTCGGTAGCGGCTTGGCCAGCGCAAACCGGAACCGCCCTTGCGCCTCGGGATGCGCATTGAATACATCGCTGACGATGTCGTCGACACTCACGTCCTGCCAGATACGCTGATCGCGTCGGAACTTGAGAAAATGCATCCACGATGCAAAACCGATCTGATAGCTCGTCAGTGCGCTATCGCTGCCAAGCCGACGCGCGGTATGCACGAAGCCGTTATGCGGCAGATAAGATTTGTCGGACTGCTGGATCCAAAGCGTGACGGGTTGCGCGATCAGCTTTTTGAGTTCGATGTCAGTCGATGTCGACACGACGTCGACCGTGAATTCAAAATGTCGCCCGACGCGTGAATTGCCCATCGCCCGCAGGGGTGTGAGAACGTCGCTACCCAACGGCGTGTCAAGCGTCAACAATCTGTCGTGCTGCGCGAGTCCGCCCGTGATGGCCGAGACCATATCCTGCGCCCCCATATGCCCTCTTCTTGTTTCGTGGTCTGATGAATGAGCCCGATTCTACAAGATTTAAGCAATTAATCTGGTCAGCGAATTTTGAGAAAAACATTCGGAATAACCTATATGCGGATCGCATTTTTAAATCTGGTATTTGTTACAAAACTATCCAGATTTTTTAGCGCGTTCAGAAGCAGAAACGGGTCAGTCCAATTTCAATTAATCGGTTATTTTTTGTTTTTTTGTAACCTGCTCCAATTCGAAAGTCTGAAAATGACTGTCGTTACCGAAAATCGTGGCTGCGTTTACTCCAGAAAAAAGATACAGCCGTCTTTATGCCCTTTCGATGAATCTAAAGCGTCGTCATTCGACGAAACCGGGCACATCCTCATCAGCAGGCTTTTATCCGAGCAACGTCGGCGACGCTCTGTGATATCGACTACCCGAAACCACCCGAACCAAGCCCCCCCGACGTCCCCAATTCAGGCGTCACCGTTCACTGCCATCATCCCGCGTCGACGCAAAGCCCAGTTGGTTAATCGCCCATCGATATACTCGAAACGTGCAGCAGGCCGCAAGCCGGCCAAGCCAACGACAAACCGCATCGCACCATGTCTGTCCAAATAGCGCCTGCCACCGAAATTATTAAACGCAGATATCGTCGCAATGCAATGCTACAGGACCGCATAGACAAGCCTCACACCATCCCCCGATCGATCTTGCGCGCAAGAATGATCGAAGTCGTCGTGCGCTCCACGCCTTCGAGTCCGCCGATCTCGTCGAGCAGATCGTTCAACCGGTCAGGCGAGTCCGCACGCAGCCATGCAACGTAGTCGAACTCACCGCTCACCGCGCACAGCAACTGCACCTCGGGCATCTTGCCCAGGCGCTTTTGCACGGCCGCGCCATGCCTGGGCGCGATGATGATCCCGACGTACGCCACGATGCTCGAATCGAGCACGTCCTGCCCGAGCCGCACGCTATAGCCGGCGATCACATTGCTGCGCTCCAGCCGCGCGATTCGCGCGATCACGGTGGTGCGCGCCACATCGAGCTGGCGCGCGAGATTGGCCACGCTCTCGCGCGCGTTGGCTTGCAAAAGCGCAACGAGGTTGCGGTCGAGGTCGTCGAGTTGATCGAGGCGCGGAGGTCTCATGGGAGCGAAGGAAGTAGGTCAGCGATGGAGCGGATTATCGCGCGTCTTGCATGCGAGGCGACAGCCTGTTCGACAGGCTCACGGCTAACGTTCACCTCATGCGCCAAACCGGCCGATCACGAAATCGATAAAGCTCGTGAGCTTGGGCGTAGCGCGTCGATCGCGTGGATAGATCAGATTCACGGGCGCGCCGTCGGGCAAATAGTCGTCCAGCACGGATACCAGTTCGCCGCGGGCGATCTCTCTGGCAAGCAACGCCTCCGGCTGCAGCACCAGACCGAACCCACGCAGTGCGGCGACCTTCAGCGCCTGGCCGTTGTTCGCGCGGAATCGTCCGGCGCGCAAATGGTTTTCATCGGCGGTCTCGCCGTCCAGGCGCCACAAACCTTCGCGGCCCCAATGCAAAAAACCGAGACACTCGTGATGCACGAGATCGGCCGGCGTGCGCGGCGTGCCGACGCGCGCCAGATACGCGGGCGACGCACAGGCGCGCATGCGGTAAGGTTTGAGCGGCCTCGCCACGAAACTCGAATCCGGCAGATGACCGATGCGCACCGATGCATCGAAGCCCTCTTCCACCAGATCGATCACGCGATTCGACAGATCGAGTTCGAGGCTCACGTCCGGCCAGTCCGTCAGGTAGTCGGTCATCGCGGGCGCGAAGACTTCGACGCCATAAGTCAACGGCACCGTCACCTTGAGCACGCCGCGCGGTGTGGCCGCCATCGCTTCGGCAAGCGACTCGGCATCTCTTACGTCGGCGAGAATGCGTCTGCATTGCTCGTAGTACTGTCGGCCGATCTCGGTCAGACTTTGCCGACGCGTCGTGCGCGTGAGCAGCCTCGTGGCGAGACGCGTTTCAAGCGAACGGATATGCTTGCCGACCATCGCCGACGAAATGTCGTAGCGCTCGGCCGCCGCCGTCAGGCTGCCCGCCTCGACCACCGCGACGAAGATTTCCATGCTGACGAATTTGTCCACCCGCTATTTCCTGTTCGTTTCGGTTGTAAGCGTTTGTCGCACAGCGACCGCATTGTAGGGATAACGTGATACTAATAGCGGCGACGGTAAAGTGAGCAGTCGGCCGGCGTGCGTCATCATGACAGGCGCATGACGGGCCGCTCGCCCGCGAGCCTTGTCCCAATTCGAATAGACATCAGGAGTTTCGATGAAAAAAGCACTGGTAATGCTGGCCACCGCAGTCGCCATGAGCGGCGCATTCGCACAAGCTTCCGCACCGGCGCCGATGGCCGCCGCGTCGGCGCCCGCCGCCAAGGGCCATGAGCGCAATGTCGAAGACCGCATCGCCTACCTGCACTCGCAACTGAAGATCACGTCCGCGCAGGAAACCCAATGGAATGCGTTCGCCGACGTCATGCGCAACAACGGCGAGACGATGGGTCAACTGTTCCAGCAACGCCGCGCGGCCGGCAACGTGTCGGCGCTCGACGACATGAAGCAGTACGCCACGATCGCCCAGGCGCATGCCGACGGCATGAAGAAGCTGGTCGATGCATTCGATCCGCTGTATGGCAGCTTCTCGCCGGAACAGAAGAAGCTGGCCGACGTCACTTTCCATCAGCCGGGTGGCCCCAACGGCCCGGGGCATCACGGTAAAGGCAAGGGCAAGGGCGGCCGCGCTCCCGCTGCCCCGGCAAGCGACGCTGCTGCCCAGTAAGTCACAGTAAGCATCAAGATTCGGGCAGGCAGTCGTAAGCATGCGTTGGCACGCGGCGCGGACGGTTCGCGCCGCGTTGCCATCCCTTGCAAAAGAGAGCGGTCACCCGATGCATCTGGCATGATGCGGGTCATCAGCGGCCCGGCGAGCTTTTGTCCGGGTGCCGCCGTCTCTCCCTTCACCCTGCCCGCTTCATGACCCAACTGAACAATCTCGATCTGACTCAAGACGCCGACGCCCGCCGTGTCGTAAAAGACGAAACGGTCCGCGTGGAATTTGCCGCGGTCCAGGGCGAGCTGATGAGTCTCGAAGGCCCGAACCGCTATCTGCCAGGCGACGCGTTGATTACCGGCTCGACCGGCGACCAGTGGGTCGTCTCGCGCGAGCGCTTCGATGCCAAATATGTTCCCGCCGACCTCGCCGTCTCACACGGCGAACCCGGTGCGTATCGCAATCGCCCCGCCGTCGTACTGGCCAGACAGATGCATGAAGCGTTTTCGCTCGCCCGTTCGGCAAACGGCGGCGACGTGTTGCGCGGCGCCGCCGGCGACTGGATCATGCAGTACGCGCCAGGCGACTACGGCGTCGTGCAGGCCGCGCGCTTCGCGAAGGTATATCGCCTCGCCGACTGAGGCAACTCAGCAGCTCAGGCAACCAGCCCGGCCACGCCGCAGCTCTCTCAGGCGAACTCGTCGCCGAGATCCACCGTCATCTCGCGCGGCACGGCCTCGCCATTCGCGTACTGCTCTTCGAGCGAGCCGATGCTCGCCTCGACATACGCGTGCAGCACCGCGAAACTGCGGCCGCGCAGTCGCGCCGGCAAGGCGCGATAACGCGCCAACGCCGCCGGCGCAATCACCACGGTCATCACGATACGGCGCGCGGACGCGCCGAAACGCATCGCTACCCAGTGAATCGCCAGCGTCGGCGTGCCGTCCTCGGCCGCGCGCTGGATGAACTGCGTCTGCTCGGGAAACAGATCGCTGATGACGCGCGCCAACTCCTCGAACTCGGGATTGGCGCAGTCGTATTGGTAATCTTCCATGAGGGAGTGCCGAAAGAAGGGTTCTGACGTAGAGCGCAAACGTCGGCCGGGCGGATGAAACGGCCGACGCTTTAACGCGAGCGGCCCGATTATGCTGCCAACGCCGGGCGTCGGAAGCTTCGGACCAGCAGGCCGACGACGATCAGTGCGCCCAACGCATACACGCCGTCCACGGCGGCGAGCGGCACCAGTTGCGCCTGGAACAGCGCGGCGGGCACATCCACCAGCGCGTGCAACGCGATCGCGAGCGGCAGGATACCGCGCCAGCCCGCCCGCACACCGCGCCACATCACCACCGACAAACCGATCTGGAACACCAGCGCGGCCACCCGTTCGAGCGCGAAGATGCCAGCGGTCTGCGGCGTGAGGCTGGCGAGGATCAGGTGGATACGCATCACCGAATCGGTCGGCAGATTGCTGAGATAGCCGTCCAGTTGGCCACGGTTTTCGAAGACCGCGAACAGCAGCCATTGAATCTGCACCAGTACGCCGACCAGCCAGGCCTCGGCGCCGCCGTGGCCGAGGCCATAGGTCAGCGCGGTGCCGTCGTCGACACGTTGCGTGAGCGCCGTGCCCGTGGCAGCCGCAGATCTGGCGAGCTTGCGCTTGAGCAGCAGGCGCATACCGATGAAGCGCCCCACTTCTTCGCAGATGCCCGCCGCCAGCGCGCCGTAAATGACGAAGGCGAGCGGATTGGACAGAAAGGTGGCGGTGGCTTCGTTCCGATGCAGCACGTAGTCGTTCAAGGCGCGCTCGATCACCATCGCGAACAACGCGAACACGGCAATGCCGGTGATGGCGTCGCGCGGATTCAGCGCGAGCCGCCTACGCAGACGGCGGTAAATCAGAAAAGGTAAGGCAGCGACCAACAGCGTCGCGAGGGCGAGGCTCGACAGGGTAAGCGGTGCAACAACCATGAGTTTCCTTGCGATGACCGGCGCGCACCCGCTGCGCGCCGCAGCCCGAATGATCGCAGATCAGCGCGAAGTTGACGCGCGAACGATCAATTCGCCCGCCAGCAGGCAGTCGCGTGCGGTGGTCTGAACGCCTTCGATGCGCTCGTGCAGGAACTCGACCGCGCGGTAGCCGATGTCGTAAGTCGGCTGGCGGATCGTCGTGACGCCGGTTAGTTCGGCCCAATCGGGGTCGTCGATGGAAAGCAGCGCCACGCGCGCCTGCCAGTACGCGCCGTAACGCGCCTTCAGATGCAGGGCAAGGCAGAGCGCAACCGGCGCGTTGGCGGCGAACAGGGCGACGCGGCCCGACCCTGCGGCGGCGGCTCCGCCGGTTGCCGCGGTCACGCCGGGCCTGCCCCGCTGACCGGCGGGGTTTGAACCAGCTGGCTCGGCGAGCGCATCGATCGTGCGGTCCAACTCGGCCAGGCTACGCTCAACCGCTTCTGCATCGGCCAGATCCAGCACCAGCGTGTGGCCGCGCGCGGCGTCGCCGTGAGCCTGCATCGCCTCGCGAAACGCCGTCTCGCGCAAGTGCCGCGAGCTGATCTGCGCGAACGGTTGCACGACGAACCAGATCTCGTCGAAGCCGTTATCGAGCAGATGCCGCGTGCCGAGTTCGGCCGCCGCCCGGTTGTCCAGTCCGACCATATCGGCGACGAGTCCGTCCACCGAGCGGTCCACCAGCACCGCTGGAATCCCGCCGCCGCCCACCGGCCGCAGCGTCTCCTCGCCGACGCCGAGTGCGTTGACGATCACGCCTTCCACCCGGTAGGTGGTCAGCAGTTGCAGATAGCGCCGCTCCATCTCGACTTCGTTGGCGGCGTGGCAGATCAAAGGCATCAGGCCGAGCGCATGACACGCCGCTTCCACGCCTTGCAGCACTTCGACGGTATAGGGATTGGTCAGGTCGGCGAGCAACATGCCGATCAGCCGGTTGCGGCCGCGCTTGAGGCCGCGCGCCATCTGGTTCGGCTGATAGTCGAGCCGCGCGATGGCAGCCTCGATGCGCGAACGCAACTCGGGCGACATCACGCTCATCTCGCCGTTCAGATAACGCGAAATGCTGGTCTTGCCGGTGCCGGCTTCGCGCGCGACGTCGGTGATCGTCGCGCGGCGCGGTGCGCCTGAGGGCGTCGTATTCATCGCCGCCTCATTGCGGGATTCGGAGCGGCTCACGAATCGCGCTCACGAGTTGGCCGACTTCGTCAGCACGTCGCGATTGACGATGTTGATCGCGAGTGTGCCGTCGAGCGCGGCGACGAGGTTTTCCGCCGCGTTGCGCGCCATCGCATGACGCGTCTCGTGCGTGGCCGAACCGATGTGCGGCAACGCGACCACGTTCGCCAGCTTCAGCAGCGGCGAGTCGGCCGGCAGCGGTTCGGTTTCGAACACGTCGAGACCGGCGCCGTGAATCGTGCCGTTTTGCAGCGCCTCGATCAGCGCTGTTTCGTCGACGGTCGCGCCGCGCGAGGCGTTGATCAGGATCGCGCCTGGCTTCATCGACTTGAGTTCGGCCGCGCCGATCAGATGCTTCGTGTCGGGTGTGAGCGGCACCTGCAGGCAGACGAAGTCCGACGTGGCGAGCAATTCGGCCAGTTCGACGCGACGTGCGCCATACGCCTGCTCGGCCTGCGGGTTTGCGCTGCGATTGGTGTACTGCACCTTCATGTTGAAGCCGAGCGCCGCACGCCGCGCGACCGCCCCGCCGATCCGCCCCAGGCCGACGATGCCGAGCGTCTTGCCCTGCACGTCCACGCCAAAATGCTCGGGTCCGATGCTGTGCTGCCAGTGCCCCGCCTTCACCCAGTCGGCGAGCTCGACCACCCGGCGCGCCGTTGCGAGGATCAGCGAAAAGACGGTATCCGCGGTGGATTCGGTCAGCACGTCCGGCGTGTGCGCGAGCACGATGCCGCGCCGTGTGAGATCGGCGACGTCGAACTGGTCGAAGCCGACCGAGATGGTCGACAAGGCCTTCAGACGCGTCGCGCCTTCGAGCATGGCCGGCGTAATCTTCACGCTCGAACCGATACCGCCGTCCGCGTCTCTCAGCGCGGCGACGAAGCTGTCGTGCTGCGCCGGGTCGACCTGCACCACCTCGACATGCTGTTGCAGATAGGCGAGTACCTCTTCGGGCAACGATTTCCAGGCGACGATCTTCTTCATCAGCTTATTTTCCTTGCAACGGTGTAGTCAGCCTGGATGCCGTGTTCGGCGCATCCGTCGGGGTCTGTTGCTGCGGTTTGACGATCAGCGTCAGGATCACCGAGGCGAGCAGCGCCACGCTCATGAACGCATACGACGCCGCCGGCGAGCCGGTCGCGCCGTTCAGATAGCCGACCACATACGAGCCGACGAACGAACCGAGCGCGCCCATGCTGTTGATCAGCGCCATCGCGCCACCCGCGACGTTCTTCGGCAGCAGTTCCGGCACGATGGCGAAGAACGGGCCGTACGGCGCGTACATCGCGGCGCCGGCAATCACCAGCAGCGCATACGAGATCCAGAAATGCGTCGAGCCGAGTGCATACGACGCCGCAAAGGCGATCGCGCCGACCAGCAGGAACGGCCACACGAAAACTTTGCGGCGCTTGAGTTTATCCGATGCCCACGAAGCCGCGAGCATCGCGATGGTCGCTGCCAGATACGGCAGCGCCGAGAGCCAGCCGGTTTCGACCATGCCGAGCGTCGAACCGTTCTTCAGGATCGACGGTAGCCACAGCACGAAGCCATACACGCCGATACTCCAGCAGAAATACTGCGCGCACAGCTTGATCACCGCCGGCGTGCGAAACGCCTCGCTGTAGTTGCGCACCGGCTTGATCGCGGCCTGCTCCGCGCGCAGCGTTTCGGCGAGCTCGTCCTTCTGCTGCTGCGTGAGCCACGACACCTGCTGCGGCTTGTCCTGCACGATGAACCACCAGATCACCGCCCAGATGACCGCGGGCGCGCCTTCGGCGATGAACATGTGACGCCAGCCGAACGAGTGCACCAGATAACCGGACACCACCGACATCCACAGCACCGTCACCGGATTGCCGAGAATCAGGAAGGTGTTGGCGCGCGAGCGTTCATTCTTCGTGAACCAGTTGCTGATGAAGATCAGCATGGCCGGCATTACCGCGGCTTCGACCACGCCGAGCAGGAAGCGGATCACCATCAAGGAAGGAATGTTGCTGACCATGCCCGTGAGCGCGGCGCAGCCGCCCCACAACACGAGGCTCCAGAACACCAGCTTCTTGACGCTGCGGCGTTCCGCGTAGATCGCGCCGGGAATCTGGAAGAAGAAGTAGCCGAGAAAGAACAGCGCGCCGATCAACGACGCCAGGCCCTTGCTGATACCGAGATCCTGGTTGATACCGGCGGCCGATGCGAAGCCAAAGTTCGCGCGATCCAGATACGCAAGGCTATACGTGATGAAAACGATCGGCATGATCGTCCACCAGCGGCGAATCGCGAGCGATGAGGTCATAAGGTGTCTCCTGTTACAGCGTCCCGAAGCAAGGTTGAACGGTCGTGCGGCGCTGTGCCAGCGCTCTTGCTGTTATCGATCGAGGTCCAGGCGAAGGCCCGGGCCGGGATTCAGGCCGCGCTGGCGACGGACGGCACGTCGGCCCGTTCGAGCGCGTCGAGTTCGGCCCGGCTCGGCAAACCTTCCGAGTCGCCGATCACCTGAATCGCGAGCGCGCCAATGCGGTTGCCGCGCGCCACGGCTTGCGGCAACGAGCGGCCTTCGAGCAAAGCGCTCACCACGCCGACCGCAAAGCCGTCGCCCGCGCCCACCGTGTCCACGACCTGCCTGACCGGCTGGCCGGGGATCACGGCGGCATCGTCGGCGGTGCGGAAGTACGCGCCCTGCGCGCCGAGCTTGATGATCACGCCGCGCGCGCCCTGGTCGAGATAGAACTTCGCGATATCGTCCGGCCTGGTGTAGCCCGTCAGGATCTCGCCCTCGCCGATGCCGGGCAGCACCCAGTCGGCCAGCGCCGCGAGCGCGTTCAGGCCTTCGACCATCGCTTCACGCGAGGACCACAGCGTGGGGCGCAAATTCGGATCGAAGGAAATCGTCTTGCCCGCTGCACGCATTTCACGCGCCAGATGGAAGGCCAGTTCGCGCGAGCTGGCCGAGATCGCGGGCGCCACGCCCGTTAGGTGAAGATGGCGCGCGGGCAGCACGTAATCCGCGGCGTAGTCAGCGAGGGAAAGATGGCTGGCCGCCGAACCCTTGCGGAAGTACTCGATGGCCGGGTCGCTGCCGTCGTCGTTTTTCGACTTCAGCTGGAAGCCGGTCGGATAGCGTTCGTCGGTAATGACGCAGCGCTGGTCGATGCCTTCCTGGGTCAAGGTATCGCGCACGTACTGGCCGAACGAATCTCGGCCGACACGGCTCATCCAGCCCACCTTGAAACCGAGTCGCGACAGACCGATCGCGACGTTCAGGTCGGCGCCGGCCACGCGCCGGGTGAATTTCCCGACGCCTGCGAGCGGGCCGGTTTCGGCGGCCGCGAACATGGCCATGGCTTCGCCATAGGTGATGACGTCGAGTGCTGCGGTGGTGTTGCTCATGCCTGGCTCCTGCGTGTTGCTGGATTGCGGTGTCGTTTGCGCATCGAAGCGCTGCTCACGCGGCTTTTAACCACGCGACGTAATGCGCCGCGTCCAAGTCGATCCTGCTCGCGTCGAACGGAAACTCGATGCCGCGCGGCACGTCGCGCGGCAGCATCTCGAGCACGGCGGCGAACTGCGCGTCGTCGGCGGCCGGCGCCACCGGAAAGCGCCGCGCACCGTCGCCCGCCGTCGTCTTGCAATGGATGTACTCGACGTGCGACGCCAGCAGGCCGGCCGCCTCGAGCGGCACGACATCGCGCCACGCCCAGTTGCCCATATCGAAGGTCATGCCGAGCACGTCGGCGTGGCCTTCACGCGTCAGCGCCTCGAACAGGTCGACGAATTGCGCGAGCGAGCCGCCTTCGGCGAGTTGGCCGTTTTCCACCACGAGTCGCGCCGTCGAGCCGCGCAGTTGCTCCGCAATCGCCGCGCCATCGGCAACGCTCGCGAAACCGCCGAGTTGCAGCTTGACGAAGCGCGCGCCGAGCGCCGCCGCTTCGTCGAGCGCGAGCCGCAGTGCGGCGGCGTCGAGCCGGCCATCGCTCGTGTAAAGCGACGCGGGCGTCGAAAACACCGACCACAAACCAAGCGTGCTCACCGCCTCACCGAGCGCGCGCAAATTGTCCGGCGCGGCTTGAGTCTCGTCGACGAACAACTCGCGGCGTACTTCGAAGCCCGCCGCACCCGCTCGCCGGCTGGTCTGCGCCCACTTTAGATGACCGCCGGTGCGGACCGCGTCCATCCCGAAAGCGCTGGCGACGATCACCACGTCTACTGCGTCACTCATGTCGAATTTACTCGATTCCGTCTGGCAATCGGCACTTGGAACCGGTTCCAAATGCGGTTTTAAAAAAAGCGCGGAGGCGCTTTGGATGACCGAATAGTGCGCCGGGGTCGGCGTCCCGCACCATAGTGGAAATCCCCAGGCGGGGCTCAGGAATCTTCCGCGAGACATAGCGCGAGAAACTGCTCGACCACCCGCGACGGCGCACTGGCGTGCGGCACGAGAATCGAGAGCCGGCGCGTCAGCGGCTCGGGCCTCAGTGAGAAGAGACACAGCGCGCCGTCCTCGTGACGCATCGACATGGCCGACACGAAGCCGATACCCATGCCCGCCCGCACCGCCTCCTTCACCCCTTCGACGCCGGCGATTTCCAGCGCCACCCGCATCGGCACGCCTGCGCGCGCGAACGCGCGTTCGACGACCTGCCGCACGCCCGAACCGGCTTCGCGCAGCACCAGCGGGTGCTCGCCAAAGGCGGACAGTTCCGCGCGTCGCGCCGTGCCATCCCCACCCACGCTTTGAGCCAACGGATGCGTGCGCGGCATGATCGCGACGATCTCATCCTCGCGCCACGCGTGGACGGCGGTATCCGGCGGCAGATCCGCGCCCACCGGGCCCTCAATCAGCGCAATATCGACCGAGCCCAGCGCACTCACGATATCGGTGGTGTTGCCGTCCGCCGTATGCAGCGTGACATCCGGATAGCGGCGGTGAAAGTCGGCAATCAGGTACGGCAGCAGATAGCTCGCCGGCGTGGTACTCGCGCCGATCCGCAAGGTGCCCTGCTCGAGGCCGCGCAAGGCGTCACGGTAGGCGTGGGCCTGCCGCCACGTATCGCGCAGCCGCGTGGCATAGCTGGCGAGCTGTTCACCCGCCGGTGTCAGACGCACACCGCGGCCGTCGCGCTGATAGAGCGGCTCGCCGAACTCATCCTGCAACTGGCGCAACTGGCCCGATACCGCCGGCTGCGATAAATGAAGCGCCAGCGCGGCCCGGCTGATATTGCGATGTTCGGCAACGGCGGCGAACGTTATAAGTTGATCCGGGGTCATGACTACCTAAGTATCAGTTTAGCCGATACATTAGATTCTAAATCATGATTTTTCATATCGATATATCTAATTTAGGATTAGGCCCATTGAAGTCAGACAGTCACCGAAGGGCTGCACCATGTCCACCGCACCGCTTACCGCCGCCGCAACACCCGCCGAGTCTTCCACTCGGGGACAACTCAACGGCATTCTCTTCGTCGCCCTGTTCGCCGCTGCCGTGACACGCATCGCCGCGATTCCGGCCATCGCCGGTCTGGGCTTGAGCCCGCTGATCGTCGGCATCGTGGCCGGCGCCCTGTACGGCAACGCGCTGCGCGACGGCATGCCCGCCAGTTGGGCCGCCGGGGTCAACTTCTCGGCCCGCAAGCTGCTGCGCATCGCAGTCGCTTTTTTCGGATTGCGCGTGAGCCTGCAGGAAATCGCTCAGGTCGGCCTGCCGGGTCTCGCGGAATCGGTTCTGATCGTCGTGAGCACGCTCGTGATCGGCACGTGGGCCGGCATGAAAATCATGAAGCTCGATCGCGACACCGCCTTGCTGACGGCGGCCGGCAGCGCGATCTGCGGCGCGGCCGCCGTGCTCGCCTTCGAATCGACGCTGCAATCCAAGCCGCACAAGAGCGCGATGGCCGTGGGCAGCGTAGTGCTGTTCGGCACCCTGTCGATGTTCCTCTACCCGGTTCTGTTCAAGGCGGGCTGGTTGCATCTGGATACCGTCGGCGCGGGGCTGTTCTTCGGCGGCACGATTCACGAAGTCGCCCAGGTGGTCGGCGCGGCCAGCAACGTGAGCCCGGAAGCGACGCACATCGCCACCATCGTCAAGATGACGCGTGTGATGCTGCTGGTGCCGGTGCTGCTGGTGGTCGGCATGTGGGTGAACCGCTCGCCGCGCAAGGGCGCCACGGCAGAAGGCTCGCAGGGAAATGCCCACGGCCACGCCCCGCGCAAGCTGGCGATTCCCTGGTTCGCAGTCGGCTTTCTCGCCTTCGTCGTGATCAACTCGCTGCATGTGCTGCCGGAAAGCGCGACCAACTCGCTCAACATGCTCGACACCTTCGCGTTGACCATGGCCATGACGGCCCTCGGTATCGAAACGCGGATCTCGCAGATCCGTCAGGCAGGGCCACGGGCGCTGACCACCGGCTTCATCCTGTATGTGTGGCTGATCGTCGGCGGACTGGGCATTACATGGTCGGTCCAGCACCTGCTCGGTTGAAGCACCCTCGCCTTCACCCTCACCCCGCCGCGTGCGGGGTTTTGCGCATTCAGGGGACCCATCCGGCTCGTGCGCGCGGCATACTGGTTGCTGACGCCATCAGTTCACGCAATCCGCCCGGTCTCGACGACCGGGCCACCGGAACGAGGATCGATCGATGAGCCTGGAACTTTACTATTGGGACGGCCTGCAAGGCCGCGGCGAATTCGTGCGCCTGGCACTCGAAGAAGCCGGCGCCGACTATGTGGAAGTCGCGCGCGGCGACGCATCCGACGGCCTCGGCACGAAGGCAATGATGGCGGTGATGAAAGACCGCGACGAACCCTATCCGCCCTATGCGCCGCCCTTTCTGAAAGACGGCGACCTGGTGATCGCGCAGACCGCCAATATCCTGTTCTATCTCGGCCCGCGACTCGCTCTCGCGCCGAAGGTGGACAGCCTGCGCTATATCGCCAACGGCCTGCAACTGACGATCGCCGACATGGTGACCGAAGCGCACGACACGCATCACCCGCTCGCCAGCGCGCTCTATTACGAAGACCAGAAAGACGCGGCCAAAGTGCGCGCGCATGACTTCATCGACAATCGCATTCCGAAGTTCATGGGTTATTTCGAGCGCGTGCTGAAACAGAATCCGGCCGGCGACACCTTCATGGTGGGCGATTCGCTCACCTACGTGGACCTGTCGATGTTCCAGTTGATCGATGGTCTTTTGTACGCATTTCCCCGCGCGCTCAAGCGTTTCGGCGAACACTATCCGCGCCTCGCCGCGTTGCACGACGCCGTAATCGAACGCCCGAACATCGCCGCGTATCTGCAGTCCGGGCGGCGCATCGAACATAACGAGGCCTGCATCTTCCGGCACTACCCCGAACTCGACAAGGCGGTGACTTGACCCGCGCCGCGCCATCCCGTCCATTCGACGCATCGCGCCCGCCATTCGAGGCGGGCGCGATGCTGTTGCCCTGTACGTTTTCCACTCATCCTCACGCCCCGTACTGCTGACGTGCTCTCATTCCTGCTGAAACTGCGCACTCGCGCCCAACATCTGTTCCGTCTCTCCGAAGCCCACACGATGCTGATCTGGTCGGTCGTGGTCGGCGTCGCGGGCGCCTTCGCGACGATTGCGTTTCGCGAGGCCATCGCGCTGCTGCAATTCGCGGTGGTCGGCAAGTCCGGCAGCTTCGTCGAAATGGCGCGCAGCCTGCCGTGGACGGTGCGCATCTGGCTGCCCGCCGCGGGCGGCCTGATCGCCGGCGTCTTCCTGCTGATCGCGCAGCGTCACGTCGACAAGAGCAGTCACGTCGACTACATGGAGGCCGTGGCGATCGGCGATGGCGTGGTGCCGGTAAAGCTGAGTTTCTGGCGCAGCGTGTCGTCCCTGTTCACGATCTCGAGCGGCGGCTCGATTGGCCGCGAAGGGCCGATGGTGCAACTCGCGGCGCTGGCCGGGTCGCTGATCGGACGCTGGGTCCATTTCGATCCGGCGCGGCTGCGTCTGCTGGTGGCGTGCGGCGCAGCGGCCGGGATTACGTCGGCGTATAGCGCGCCGATCGCGGGGGCGTTTTTCGTCACCGAAATCGTGCTCGGCTCGATTGCGATGGAAAGCTTCGGGCCGGTGGTGGTGGCGGCGGTGGTCGCCAATATCACGATGCGTGAATTCGCCGGCTACAAGCCGCCGTACGAGATGCCGGTGTTTCCGCCGGTGGCCGGGGTCGAAGTGTTGCTGTTCGTCGCGCTCGGTCTGCTGTGCGGCGCGGCCGCGCCACAGTTTCTGCGCCTGCTCGATTTTTCGAAGCAGAACTTCCGCAAGCTGCCCGTACCGCTGCCCTTGAGACTCGCGCTCGGCGGGCTGGTGGTCGGCATTCTGTCGGTATGGACGCCGGAGGTGTGGGGCAACGGTTACAGCGTCGTCAACTCGATCCTCCATTCACCGTGGACGTGGACCGCGCTCGTGCTCGTGCTGGTGTTCAAGGTCGTCGCCACTGCGGCCACGGCGGGTTCGGGCGCGGTCGGCGGGGTCTTCACGCCGACGCTCTTCGTCGGCGCGGTGGTCGGCTCGCTGTTCGGCCAGGGCATGCATGCGTTGTGGCCGCATGGCACCTCCGCGCCATTCGCGTATGCGATGGTCGGCATGGGCGCGTTTCTCGCCGGCGCCACGCAGGCGCCCTTGATGGCCATCCTGATGATCTTCGAAATGACGCTCAGCTATCAGGTCGTGCTGCCGCTGATGCTGTCGTGCGTGGTCGCCTATTTCGTGTCACGTGCCATCGGCAAGACCTCGATGTACGAGATCACCGTGCATCGGCATCAGGAAGAGCAGGAGCGCTCGCGCTTGCGCGCCACGCAGATGCGCGAATTGATCCGTCCCGCCGAAACCGTCGTGCCGCCCAACGCGACCGTGCAGGACATGACGCGCGTGTTCCTCGAATATCCGGTGAAGTATCTGTATGTGGCCAATGCGTCCGGCGCGTTTCTCGGCGTGGTTGCGCTGAAGGACATCACCTCCGATCTGCTCGACAGGAGCGACACCTCCGCCAAAACCGCCGCCGACTATCTGCAACCGCATTTCGACGTGCTGACGCCAGACATGTCGCTCGGCGTCGCCTTGCAGCACTTCATGGCGTTTCAGGGCGAGCGTCTGCCGGTGGTGGAAAGCGCCGCGCATCCGACGCTGGCCGGCGTGGTCTATAAAACCTCGCTGCTCGACGCGTATTTCCGCATGAATCCGAACCGCTGATCCGGGCGCTGAGAGCCCGCGCTTTAAACGTCGGCCGAGCGTCAAGCAGCGCACCCACGAGCTCTTTGGGGCCCGTGCAAAGCGCGGCAGATTTTCTACAATGAGGAGACCGACCGCCACTCGATCGGAGCGATGATGAGTGAACCGTCTCCCGATGCCGTGCGCCGCGACCAGGCGGGCTGGATCTTCTTGCATATCGAAGGCGAGCCGTACGATCGCGGCGAGCAGCATGGTCAATTGCTCGCGACCGAAATCCAGAATGCGATCCGCACCGCCCGCTACCTGGCGAAATGGGACACGGGTGAAGATTTCGACACCTTCGTCAATGCCGCTGTCAGCCAGTTCGCCAGCAAACTCGACACCGAATACGCCGACGAAATCCAGGGCATCGCCGACGGCGCCAGGTTGCCGTTCGCCGAAGTGCTGGCCTGGAACGGCTATATGGATCTGCTGCAAAGCTGGTGGCCGGCGCATGCCGCGCAACAGCAGCCGAGTCTCGGCCTGAAACCCTGGCGCGGACGACGCGGCCACCACTGCAGCGCGTTCATCGCCACCGGCCGCGCCACGCGCGATGGCGGCATCGTGATGGCACATAACTCGTGGGACCGTTACGCCGCCGGTGACGCTTTCAATGTGGTGTTCGACATCGTGCCCGACCAGGGCAACCGCATCCTCATGCAGGGCTTGCCCGGCTGCATTTGAGCCTGACGGATTTCTGGATCACCGCCGCCGGATTGATGGTGACCGAAACCACGATCTCGGACTTCGTCGGCTACAACGCGGCAGGGGCGCCGGAGTTTTATCGCTCGCGGCGGGCCTCGCAGTACGCGAACAGCATCGGGGAATGGTGCGAGATGTTCTCGATCGCCAACAACGGCGGCTATGCGAATAGCTGGCTGCTGGGCGACGCCAAAACCGGCGAGATCGCGCGCTATGAATTAGGGCTGCGCTACTCGGGTTTCGAGAGCACGAAAGACGGTTTTTACAGCGGCTACAACACCGCGACGGATCTGAAAATCCGCAACCAGGAATGCCTCGGCGAAGGCGAAGACTACACGGACGTGCGTAAGAACGGCGCACGCCGGTTGCGTTTCATGCAGCTCGAAGAACTGCATCGCGGCAAGATCGACGTCGAACTGGCCAAGGAAATGATCGCCGATCATCACGATGTCTATCTCGATCGCAACGACAACCCGTGCTCGCGCACCATCTGCGGGCATCTGGAACTGGACGACGCGCGTTTCGGCGGCACCGACCATGGGCCGTTCAATCCGTGGGGCGCGAACGACGGCAAGGTGGCCGACAGCGAGATGGCGCGGCAGATGGCGTTCGCCGCGCGCTGGGGGCATCCGTGCGGGCGGCCGTTCGACGCCCAGGCGTTCATGAAGCGGCATCCGCAATGGAACTGGCTGAACGGCTATATGCGGGACCGCCCTTCGTGGCCGTGGACGCGCTTCGACGTCATGCGTTAGTACTGCGTTGGCGCCGACGTGACGCTGCGTCGGCGCATCGTTTCGCCGCATCGTTTCGCCGCATCGCAGCAACGCGACCGCATCGGTCGCGGGCCACCGCTAGCTCATAGCTGCCTTTCTTCTGCCATCATCCGAAAACTACAATACCGTTTTGTCGCAAATGTGAGCGCGGGGGGGCATTTGCCATCTAAGATGGAAGAAGCGCGCCGTTTGCCCATTTTTTGCCCAGTGCAGGGCGGCGTGTAGCTTGCGCCTTCCTTTCGACGCGGGGACGGCACAGCGCTTGCTCAACTGTCAGCGCCGCATGAGCTTAGGAGGTCGGGCGATGAAAACCTCGACACTGTTGACCATGGTGACGCTGTCAGCTTCGTGCTTTGCCGCGCCGGTGCATACCGCGCCGGACGGCACGAGCGCGAGTAGCCTCGCCGAACGCGCGAACGCCGCCCCTGTCGCCCCCGCCGCTCCGGATGTCGCGGCTACGGAGGCGACGAGTCCGCAACAATGGCAGCATATCGCGCTGCCGAAGTCGCGACATCTGGAACGCAGCTTTACCGGTCAGAACGAGCATTTGCAGACCTGAGCGATAAAGCGCGCGAGCGGCGCAGGCAGGCTCGTGCGGCCGAACCAACCTTATCGACAGGAGCGTTTGCATGACCGCATCGGCTATCCCAGGCGAATCGATTGATCTGCAGATCACGGACCTTCTGAGCGAAGTCCACTTTCCGGCCAATAAAGACGCGCTGGTCGACGCCGCGCGCGAAGCGGGCGCCAGCAATGAACTGATCTCGATGCTCGACGGCTTGCCGGAACAGGATTACGCCGACGCGACTTCGGTGACGAAGCTGATCGGCGGAGGTTTCGGACCGGGCTTGAGCGGGTGAGCGAGGCTGTCAGGCTGGGTAACGATGACCCACTGTCCGTCGGCCCCGTGAACCTGGAAAACGAGTCGCCTGTTTAAAGACCCACGCTGCCCGAAGTCATTACGCCAGCCGCAGCGATGCGCGCGGTGCGCGGCGCCTTGTGCAGCGGCCGCGGCGCGTCGCTCGACAAGACCGGCCGCGACGCCAGATCGTCCTCGTCTTCCAGTTCGCGTGACGCCGCCAGCGGCGGCACGCTTCGCAGATCGCGGGCGGCTTGCCCGTCACGCTGGAAATGTTCCACGAGATGATCGATAAAGGTGCGCACCTTTGCCGGCAAGTGCTGGCGGCTCGGATAGGCAATCGTAATTTCCACCTGCGGCAGCTGATAATCGCCGAGCAGCGGCACGAGCCGCCCTGAAGCCAGGTCGCGGCCGATCAGATAGCTCGGCAAGATCGCCACCCCCATATCCAGCAGCGCGAACTGCCTGAGCATTTCCGTGTTATTCGCACAGATCGCGTTGACGGGTCGTACCCGGACGATGCCTTCCGGTCCGGTAAACACACGCTCTTCGCCGCCCTGCTCGGACGGCCGGCTCAGACACGGATGCTCCAGCAAATGCTCGGGACGAGTCGGCGTGCCGTGCCGCGCCAGATAGCTCGGCGTCGCGCACACGGTCATATAACCGGTGGTAAGCCGCCGCGTGACGATACTCGCGCTGCGCATGTGACGCGCCACCAGAATGCCCACGTCGTAGCCCTCCTCGACCAGATCGACATGGCGATCCGCCAGCGTGACGTCCGGCACGACGTCCGGATACCGCGCGGCGTACGACTGCACCACCGGCGCAAGGCTATGCAGCCCGAACACGACGGGCGCGACGATGCGCAACGTGCCGACCGGTTCGTGATTGCGCGCCACCACCATCTGCTCGACCCCTTCGAGGTCGTCGAGAATATGGCGCACGCGTTCCAGATAGGTGCTGCCGGACTCGGTCAGTGAAAGACGGCGGGTGGTGCGATTGAGCAGGCGCGTGCCGAGGCGCGTTTCGAGATCGGCGACGTGTCGGGTGACCACCGCGGTGGACATATCCAGCGCCCCTGCCGCGCGGACAAAACTGCCAAGGTCGGCGACCTTGACGAACACGCGCATCGATTGCAATTGATTCATGGACGACTCCTGCCTCGGTAACGCCGGGCCGGCGCAACCATTCTGCCGCCTATATCGACCCACGCGGCAAGGCGCGCGCGGGTTTGCCCAACAGCTCGATTGTATCGACCCGACATGTCCCAACCCTGACCCGAAGATGACAATCCGGACAGGTTGGCGAGGCGTACGCGTCACCTTCGCGCACTTTGGCGTGCCTCATTGGCGTGCTTTAGTGCGCGTCTGGTTGAAGGTGAATTGCGATTTAGGCGATGAATAACGACTAGGTATAAACCCTTATGTGCTGGTAAGATAGCGTCCGAAAGGAAATCAATCGCTATGGCACATCGTTTTCAGACTCTGGAAAAAATCGCGTTCTCGCTGGTCTGCTGGTCCGCCGCAGCCTGCTCGGCTTTTATCGCCTATGAGCGCTGCCCGGACATCAAGGTCGTCCTGCATGTCGGCGCAGAAGCCCTGCGCTACAGCGGGCAGTACTCGTTCGCCTGCGCCGCACCGGCCGCCGACACCTGCGCGCAATTGCCGACCGACTGAAGTTGGATGAATGACCGACCGGCCGTCCATGCGGCGTGATCGGCTCAGTCTGCTTTAGCTCGCGGCACCTCGTCCAAACCCGCTTCGCGCCCAAACACCACGCGCGCAAAGAAAGCCGCCAGCACCGCTTCGGCCAACTCCGCGGACACGTTCTGCGGATCGACCGTGTGGAAAAACTGCACGCCGTCGCACAAACCCATCAGCCCGATCGCCAGCGTTTCGGGCTGCATGACCATCGGCGTTCCCACACGCGCCGAAAACTCGCGAATATAAGCGCCCAGCTGCTCGAGCTTTTCGTGCATGAACGCGTTAAAGCGCAGCCGGAAACGGCCGTCGCGCACTGCGAGCAGCTTCGCCTCCACCCACAGCAGGAAACACTTGTTCTCGCGATGCAGGTTGCTGTAGTAGCGCAGCACGCGCTCTTCCATCTCGTCGCGCGAAGCCGCAGTTTCGAAGATCGCCCGCAAGCCCGCCTGCATCGTTTCGTGGTCGCGCCGCAGTAGTTCCAGGAACAACTCGCTCTTGCCGCGGAAGTTCGAATAGAACGCTCCGCGCGTGTATCCGGCCGCGCCCGCGATGTCTTCCACACTGGCGGCGACAAACCCTTTCTTCATAAAAATCGCTTGCGCAGCATCGAGCAAACGCTCGCGCGTCTGGTCTTTGCTCTGCTCGCGTGTCAGTCGTTGCCGTTTCATGGGCGCCAGTCTAGCACCGAAAAGAATTCCAATTCACCGTCACATTCAAATACAGGTGCGTATTAGAATGCAAATCGTCATTCAAAGTCAGACACGTATGCCAATTGCATGAACCGGCCTGCGCGTCCTCGCTGACGGGCCACTGCGGCTTGTCGTGTTCGTTCGCTGTCTCCAGTTGGAGTAATTGTGAAGCGTCCCGGTCCCCGCGCATCGTCTGCGATGCGTCTGCAGTTTCCCCGGCGGTCCCACGCTGCGCGTCTGCGGCACGCAGCCTTCGCGCTGGCGCTGACCGGTTTCGTCACGCTGGCGGCGTGTTCGAAAGAAGAAGCGGCTGCACCGGCGCCGCGTCCGGTTGTCGCCGTCGCCCTGCATGCGGACGGCAGTGCAACGTCGCAGGCGGCTTCGCTGCCGGGCGAGGTGCAGGCGCGCTACTCGACGTCGCTGTCGTTCCGGGTGGGTGGCAAAATCATCGACCGGCGCGTGCGTCTGGGCGACGTCGTCAAGAACGGCCAGATCGTCGCGCGACTCGACCCAGCGGATCAGCAGAAGAACGCCGCCAGCGCGCAGGCGCAACTCGAGGCCGCGCAGCACGGCCTCGTGTATGCGAAGCAGCAACTCGATCGCGACCAGGCGCAGGCGAAGGAAAACCTCATCGCCCCGGCGCAACTGGAACAGACCACCAATGCGTACGCTTCCGCCGCCGCGCAGCGCGATCAGGCCGCGCAGCAGGCGGCGTTGTCGAAGGATCAGTTGCAGTACACCACGCTGGCGGCCGACCACGCCGGCGTAATCACCGCCGAGCAGGCCGACACCGGCCAGAACGTCTCAGCGGGGCAGGCGGTCTACAACCTCGCGTGGAGCGGCGACATCGACGTGGTTTGCGACGTGCCGGAAAGCGCGCTCGCCGCGCTGTCGGTCGGGCAGACCGCCAACGTGACGCTGGCCGCGCTGCCGGGGCGCAAGTTCACGGCGCGCGTGCGCGAACTGTCACCCGCGGCCGATCCGCAAAGCCGCACCTATCGCGCCAAACTCACTCTCGACAATCCGGGCCCGGAGGTGCGTCTCGGCATGACCGCCGATGTCGCGTTTGCCCCGCCCTCGGGCGTCGCCGCGAATCAGAACGCGTCGTTTACCGTCGCCGCCACTGCGCTGTTCCACGACGGCACGCAGCCCGCCGTATGGGTCGTGCGCCCCGCCGATAACTCGCTGGAACTGCGCCGCGTCACCGTCACGCGTTACAACGAACGCACGATCGTGATCGGCCAGGGCCTCAAGGACGGCGAGCGCGTCGTGCTGCAAGGCGTGCATACCGTGACCGCCGGCGAAAAAGTCCACGTGATTGCGCCGCTGCATCCCGAGGACTTCGCTTCATGAGCACCACGCATGAAGAAGGACGCTTCAACCTCTCCGCCTGGGCGCTGCGTCATCAGGCGCTGGTCGTCTTCCTGATCGCACTCGCCACCGCGTTCGGCATCCTCGCCTACACGCGCCTCGCGCAATCCGAAGACCCGCCCTTCACCTTCCGCGTGATGGTGATCCGCACGTTCTGGCCCGGCGCCACCGCGCGGCAGATGCAGGAACAGGTGACGGACCGTATCGGCCGAAAATTGCAGGAAACGCCCGCGATCGATTTCGTGCGCAGCTACTCGCGTCCCGGCGAATCGCTGATGTTTTTCTCGATGAAAGACTCGGCGCCGGTCAAGGATGTCCCCGAAACCTGGTATCAGGTGCGCAAGAAAGTCGGCGATATCGCCGCGACCTTGCCGCAAGGCATACAAGGCCCGTTCTTCAACGACGAATTCGGCGACGTCTACACCAACATCTACACGCTCGAAGGCGACGGCTTTTCCGCCGCGCAACTGCACGATTACGCCGACCAGTTGCGCACGGTGCTGCTGCGCGTGCCGGGCGTCGGCAAGGTCGACTATTTCGGCGATCCCGATCAGCACATCTACATCGAGATCACCAACACGCAACTCACGCGTCTGGGCATCTCGCCGCAACAACTCGGCCAGGCGATCAATTCGCAGAACAGCGTCTCGGCGGCCGGCACGCTCACTACCACCGACGACCGCGTTTTCGTGCGTCCCACCGGCCAGTTCAAGGACGTCAACGCGCTCGCCGACACGCTCATCCGCATCAACAACCGCTCGTTCCGGCTCGGCGATATCGCCACGATCAAGCGCGGCTACGACGATCCGGTCGCCACGCAAATGCGCTTCGACGGCAAGGCCGTGCTCGGCATCGGTGTGACGATGCAGCCCGGCGGCGACGTGATCCGTCTCGGCAAATCGCTCGATCAGCAGATGGTGCCGTTGCGCAATGCGCTGCCCGCCGGTCTGCATCTGGTCGAAGTGTCGAGCATGCCGCACGCGGTCGCACATTCGGTCGACGACTTTCTCGAAGCCGTCGCCGAAGCGGTGGCGATCGTGCTGGTCGTGAGTCTGGTTTCATTGGGCGTGCGCACCGGCATGGTGGTGGTGATCTCGATTCCGGTGGTACTGGCCGTCACGGCGCTGTGCATGTATCTGTTCGATATCGGCCTGCACAAGGTATCGCTCGGCACCCTGGTGCTCGCGCTCGGGCTGCTGGTCGACGACGCGATCATCGCAGTCGAGATGATGTCGGTGAAGCTGGAACAAGGCTGGAATCGCACGCGTGCCGCAGCTTTCGCGTACACCAGTACCGCGTTTCCGATGCTGACCGGCACGCTCGTCACGGTCTCCGGCTTCCTGCCGATCGCGCTCGCCAAGTCGAGCACCGGCGAGTACACGCGTTCGATTTTCGAAGTGTCGGCGATCGCGCTGATTGCTTCATGGCTCGCGGCGGTGGTCCTGATTCCGCTGCTCGGCTATCACCTGCTGCCCGAACGCAAGAAGCAGGAACACGAAGCCGACGACCACGAGCACGATATCTACGACACGCGTTTCTACCGGCGTTTGCGTGGCTGGATCGGCTGGTGCATCGAGCGGCGCTTCATGGTGCTGGCGATCACCGTCGTGCTGTTCCTGATCGCGATGGCGGGTTTCACGCTGGTGCCGCAACAGTTCTTCCCGAGTTCGGACCGATCCGAGTTGCTGGTGGATGTGCGGCTGCCCGAAGGCGCATCGTTCGAGGCCACCTTGCGGCAAGCCCGGCGGCTCGAGAAGGTGCTGGTGGGCCGTGCGGAAATCGATCACTCGGTGGATTTCGTCGGCACCGGCGCGCCGCGCTTCTATCTGCCGCTCGATCAACAATTGCCGCAGCCGAACTTCGCGCAGTTCGTGATCACCGCGAAGTCGGTGAAGGATCGCGAAAAACTCGCGCAGTGGCTCGAACCGGAATTGCGCAACAACTTCCCGGCCATCCGCACGCGCCTGTCGCGGCTCGAGAATGGGCCGCCCGTCGGCTATCCGGTGCAGTTCCGCGTAAGCGGCGACGACATCGCCACCGTGCGCTCGATCGCCGACCGCGTCGCCGCCACGATGCGCGCCAATCGCGGCACCAGTAACGTGCAGTTCGACTGGGACGAACCTGCCGAGCGCTCCGTGCGCTTCGAGGTCGATCAGAAGAAAGCGCGCGAACTCGGCGTGAGCTCGGAGGACATCTCCAGCTTCCTCGCGATGACGCTTTCCGGCTACACGGTCACGCAGTATCGCGAACGCGACAAGCTGATCAGCGTCGACCTGCGCGCGCCGAAAGCGGAACGCGTGGACCCCGCGCATCTCGTCACGCTGGCGATGCCCACGCCCAACGGCCCGGTGCCGCTCGGCACGCTCGGCCATCTGCGCAACGATCTGGAATACGGCGTGATCTGGGAACGCGATCGCCAGCCCACCATCACCGTGCAGTCGGATGTCGCGCCCGGTGCGCAAGGCATCGACGTCACGCATGCGGTGGACAAGGCGCTCGGCCAGATTCGCGGCACGCTGCCGGTCGGCTATCGCATCGAAGTGGGCGGTTCGGTCGAGGAAAGCGGCAAGGGGCAGACCTCGATCAATGCACAGATGCCGATCATGATCATCGCCGTGCTCACGTTGCTGATGATCCAGTTGCAGAGCTTCGCGCGAGTGCTGATGGTGGTGCTGACCGCGCCGCTCGGCCTGATTGGCGTGGTGGTCACCCTGCTCCTGTTCGATCAGCCGTTCGGCTTCGTCGCCATGCTCGGCGTGATCGCGATGTTCGGCATCATCATGCGCAACTCGGTAATCCTGGTCGATCAGATCGAGCAGGATATTGCTGCGGGACATCAGCGCTTCGACGCGATCGTCGGCGCCACGGTGCGACGCTTCCGGCCGATTACCTTGACCGCAGCCGCTGCCGTGCTGGCGCTGATTCCGCTGTTGCGCTCGAACTTTTTCGGCCCGATGGCGACGGCGCTGATGGGCGGCATCACCAGCGCGACCATCCTCACGCTGTTCTATCTACCGGCGTTGTACGCAGCGTCGTTCAGAGTACGCGGCGACGAACGCGAGCCGCCTGCGTCGCCGGGTTCCGGCGCGACGCATACGGGGAATTGAGCATGGCCACTTTTGCACCCTGCCGCTATGTCCGCTTCACCGCGCTGGCCAGCGCGGCCTGCGCGCTCGCCGCATGTTCGTTCGGGCCGAACGGCGAGCCGCCCGCGATGCCGCAACCGGCGCACTACGGCGCCGAGGCTCAGCCGACGCAAACCGTGCCCGCGCAAGGTGTCACGCAGCAATTCGTGGTCGGCGCGAAGCCGGTGCCCGAATGGTGGAAGCTGTATCGATCGGACGCGTTGAACGCACTGGTCGACGAAGGGCTGCGCAATAGCCCGACACTCGCCGCCACCGATAAAAGCCTCGCCGCCGCTCGCGAGCAACTGCGTGCGCAGATCGGCAGTTCGCTTTTGCCGACCATCGACCTGGGCGGCCAGGCGACGCGCAATCGGGCGCTGGCGATCCCCGAGATCGGGCCGAATACGTTTCTGTACAACCTCTTCGTCGGTCAATTGCAGGCGCATTACACCTTCGATATTTTCGGCGCATCGCGCCTGGCCGACGCCGCTCTCGCTGCCCGCGTGAACGTGCAGGCCTACCAGTTCGATGCCGCGCGCCGAGCGCTGGCCGCCAATATCGTGACGGCGGCGATCACGAGCGCCGCGCTTCACGCGCAGATCGACACGACCCAACGGCTCGTAACGATCGCCAACGACCAGGCGCGCGACACGCAGCGGCGTTATGCGCTGGGCGCGGTCTCACACGCCGATCAGTTGAGCGCGCAACAGAGTGCGGCGAGTGTGTCGGCGAGCTTGCCGGGTTTGCAGCAGCAATGGCTGACGACACGCCATGCGTTGGCCGTGCTGCTTGGCCGTACCCCCGACGCGGCCCCCGACGATGTCGAGCTTGCGCAACTGCAGGTGCCTGACCAGGTGCCGGTGGTGGTGCCGTCGGCGTTGCTGCGCGCGCGGCCCGACATTCAGGCGGCCGACGCGGCGTTGAAGGCCGCTGCCGCCGATGTCGGTGTTGCCACGGCGCAGATGTATCCGAGTCTGTCGCTGAGCGCATCGATGGGACAAGGCGGCTTTAGCTGGCCGGTGGCGCTGTCGGGCGCGGGGGCGATCTGGAGTATCGGCGCATCGTTGTCGCAGCCGTTGTTCCATGGTGGCGCGCTGGTGGCGCAGCGTCGCGCGGCCGTTAACACTTACGATGCGGCGGTGTCGCAGTACAAGCAGACTGTGCTGGCGGCGTTTCAGAACGTCGCCGATACGCTTGCGGCGCTCGAGCATGATTCTCAGGCGCTCGACGCGGCGAACATTGCGGCGCGCTCCGCTCAGGGGATCTTTGACGAGACGTCGGGGCGCTACAGGTTGGGCGCGCTGCCGATTGCGTCGACGCGCTCCAGTGAACAGCAGTTTCGTAACGCGCAACTCGATGAGATTCGTTTTTCGAGCGCGAGGTTGACGGATACGGCGGCGCTGTTTCAGGCGATGGGTAATCCGCCCGTCGAAGCAACGTCGACGGCTGCCGCAGCGGTGCCGGCTTCGGCTGCGGCTTCGGCAGCGGCCCAATCCAACTAAACCTGGGATTGCGTAGCGACGCTGGCCGACTTATCCCCAGTTTATGTTGATGAGGCTGTTGACAACTATCTGACAAGCGGACTAAGGCATTGATCGCACTGGGGTTTCTATCTGCGGTGCGGAATGAACCAACGAGCCCGCCGAGGTCGGTTTCCTGCGGTGGGAAGACTTCGGGATGCCTCAACGTTATCCCCAGTTTATGTTGATAGGGCTGTTGATAACTGCCTGGCTAGTCTCTTAAGTGCTTGAAGCGACTGGGTTTGCTGGTTGCGGTGCCGATGGATGCAGCGTCCGGGACGCAAGATTTGTCGTGAGGCGCCTACGAGCCACCTGCGGCGTTCGCGCGAGAAACCCCCATCTCCTTCCTTCTACAGTGCGCAATATGACGCGGCACTGGTCAGCCGGTCTCGACCTACACTGCACCATCATTTGTTTGGCGCATGTTCCGGCATCGTCTCAGCAGAACGTTCAGGCGAGGCCTTTAAAACCCGAGTCCATCCGACCAGGAGCTTCATATGAGTGTTACCGCCGCTTTTGACGTTGTGATTCCCGATCAGAATTTGAATATCGCATTGCACACGACACTTGGCATCCCTTTGGCGACGCCACTGACGGATGAAGACCTCGCGCGCGTCACGGTGATTCACGCAGCCGCAAATGGGATCGCGGATCTGACCGGCATGGAGTTCTGCGTCAACCTTGTCGAAGCAGATTTCTCCAGCAACGCAATCGTCGACCTGATGCCGCTGCAGGGCTTGATCGAATTGGCTGTATTGAACATAGGCTACAACGCAATCGATGACCTTACCGCGATAGGTCAACTGGTCAAATTGCGGAGGCTTTCCATGGACGTCCTGAAAAACACGACGGTTCCCGATCATGTCGACATTTCTGCCTTGAGCAATCTCAGGCAACTGAACTATCTATCCGCCGGTGCCAATTACATTCACGATGTTGGCCCCATTGCTTCGCTGACCCAGCTGGAAACGCTGATTCTCGATCAGAATCTCATCGACAACGAACAGGCCGCGAGACTGTCGGCCTTGAGCAATCTGACGTATCTCGACATCGGCGAAGGTGCGTTTAGTGACGCTTCGTTCATCGGTTCGCTGGTGAAACTGACCCATCTCGGTCTGAACGAGTGCTCCTTCGTCTCAGATATAAGCTTCCTCGAGTCCCTAGGGCAGCTTACCGAATTGAACCTGGCGAATTGTGGAGGTATTTTCGATTTTTCGCCTTTGGCTGGCGCGATCGCGCTAACGACACTAGATGTACAGTCATCCAGCTTGCGAAACCACGCCATTCTTTCGACCCTTGTCCGTTTAAGGAAGGTAAATTTCAGTCACACATCGGCGCGCAACCTGGACTTCCTGTCGAACATGAGCGATCTGCAGGAGGCGATCTTTCAGGGCAACACGATATCCGATCTGAGTGCGTTAGCTGGCCTCGATAAATTGAGAATCATCTACGCGTTGCAGAACAGGATTGTCGATTTAACTCCCGTTGCAAACTGCAGTCATCTTCTGGAAGTCAACGTCAGTCAAAACCGGGTCACGGCGCTTGCTCCGCTAGAGGCGTGTCCGTTGGTTGCCCTGTTCGCCGACGATAACTATCTGACGGATGTCGACGAAATGGCCCGGTTTGTCTCCGATGTGGGGGTCACCTCTTTCGACGGCAACTACTACATTGGCACTCCGCGACAGAATGCCTTTCGCGCAGTCGATCCGATCAGCGTGCAAGTTGGCGGGACGGTTAGCCAGTTGTTCGAAGCGGTCTACACGCAAGATGGGATCACGTACGACGCTTCGTCGGATATCCGTGACGAGGACGCGTTCAAGATGATGCAGATGGTGATCGCCGATCCGTCAGTTGCGCAGGGCATTCTGCGCGGAGTTGATCCTTTGGCGGCGTCTTTACTCTACGATATCGAAGGACTGAAAAGCGGTGCGACAGCTGCCTCGATTCACTTCAGAGCTTCGTCTTCTATCGAGGCTGTGATGCCTTTCACAACGGCGGCGATGTCGGTGCCCGTGACCGTGGTCGCGGCGCCTCAGGCTTAAATGAGGGAATAGTTTTTTTGGTCGGGTGGTTTGTGTTAAAGCACACACCCAGCGCGAAGCCTCACCTTCCGAGAGCGAACGCAAAAAAAGCGCGGGTAACCGCGCTTTTCATCGTCATCGTCATCGCCAGTCGATCTACCGAAACGCGCAACGTGGCCTCCTTTCTGATATCCCGCAGACGCACCGCCGCACTCGCCTTCAATAAACCCCCGCCTCTCCCGCCGGCCGATTCTTAAACCGCTTATGCACCCAATAATATTGATCAGGAATCCGTCGAACCTGCGTCTCCAGAAACTCCGTGATCCGCCGCGCATCGATCGCCACGTCATCCGAGGGGAAGTCGCTTAGCGCATCGAAAATCGTCAGCTTGTAGCCTCGATAATCCGGCAGCACCTCGGTCACGAACGGCACCACCCGCGCATTGCCCGCGCGCGCCATCCGCGACACCGAGGTCAGCGTGCAAGCCGGCACGCCGAAGAACGGCACGAACACCGAATCACGCAGGCCAAAATCCATATCCGCGGCCAGCATCACCGGCTTGCCGTCGCGCAACACGCGCAAGGCGCGCCGCACGCTATCGCTGCGCGGAATCATCTCCGTGCCGAAGCGGCCGCGCTGTCGCCGCGCCATCGCGTCGAGCAGCAGGTTCGACATCGGCGTATAGAGCGATGCCACCGGATGCCGCGTCGAATACATCATGCAACCCGCCTCGATCCCGACGAAATGGAAGCCCACGAAAATAGTCGGCTGCCCTTCCATGTCGGACAGATCGATCGCGCTCTCCACCTCGACGAGCCGGGCCAGCGCTTGCGCATTGCCGAACCACTGCGGCCCGCGCTCCACATAACTGCGAATCACGTGACAAAAGTGCGCGCGCGCCAGACGCTCGCGCGCCTCGTCGCTCATGTCGGGAAAACACAGTTTGAGATTGGTATGCACGACGCGTCGTCGCGCGCTCGGAATCTTGTACAGCAACGCGCCGATACCAGTGCCGATCCGCGCAACCACACCATACGGAAGAAAGGCGAACGCGCGCAACAGACCTGTCATCAGACAGATGAGAATTCGACTTTTCAAAGGACAGAGACCCGGTGGATGCTGTATGACAAACACGCCGGCCGTCGCAACCCGAGGTTGTCGACAGACGAAGCGAGATGCGCGCGCGTCAAACCGGGTCTCGCGCGGCGCGTGATGAAGCTGACCGCCTCGCTCATGGCGAGACGCGGAGGTGCTGGAGGCCGACACCGCTCAGGCGTCGGGCGTCCCGGACGGGACCCAAGATGAAAGCACCGCAGGGCGTGATTAAAGCACACTGCGGATACGCACTACACAAACTGCCAGAACCACCGCCCTTTCCAATCATTTGCGTAAGCGGCCCAGCCGATCCGACTGGCCCGCCCACGCTTGCTGCATCAAGGTTTGTTCGATTCGAACAGATCCATGATCTGCTTCTTCTCATTGGACGTGACGCTCGGTGGCGGCACGGCCGGTGGCGTCATGCCCGCCGGGCCGACGCCACCCACCGCGTCGCTCGCGCCCGCGGTCGGATTCGCCGAATCGAGCCCGATGCTCGCCACGAAGCCATTGCCCGGCGTCATGTCCGTGTAGAACAACTCACCGTCGACCTGCGTCACACCATCCGGCTGCGGCGGTTCGCCTTGCGGCACGCCGCGCAATGCACGCTGCATGTATTCGACCCAGATCGGCAATGCAAGCTGCGCGCCGAATTCGCGGCTACCGAGGCTCTTCGGCTGGTCGTAACCCATCCACGCGACCGCCACCAGCGATTGCTGATAGCCGGCGAACCAGCCGTCCTTGGCGTCGTTGGTCGTGCCCGTCTTGCCCTGCAAGTCCGAACGATGCAGCACGTTGGTGCCCGCGCCCGTCCCCGCCGTCGCCACCGAGTGCAGCAGGCTGTTCATGATGAATGCGTTACGCGGTTCGAGCGTGCGCGGCGCATCGCCACCGGCCGTCAGCGGTTGTGCCTTCGAGAGCGGCTCGCCGCGTGCATCCGTGACTTCATTGATCAGATACGGATTGATCCGGTAGCCGCCGTTCGCGAACACCGAGTACGCGCCCGCCGACTGCAGCGGCGTGACGAGGCCCGCGCCGAGTGCCATCGGCAGATACGGCGGGGTCTTGTCGGCGTCGAAACCGAAGCGCTGCGTGACGAAGTCCTGCGCGTACCTGGTGCCGATGAACGACAGAATGCGGATCGACACCAGATTCTTCGACTTCTGCAACGCGAGACGCATTGGCATCGGACCGTCCGGCTGGTCGTCGTCCTTCGGCTCCCACGCGTCGCCGCCCGGTGTGCTCGACGGGAAATACAGCGGCGCGTCGTTGATGATGGTGGCCGGTCCGAGACCCTTGTCGAGCGCCGCCGAATAGATGAACGGCTTGAAGCTCGAGCCCGGCTGGCGCCAAGCCTGCGTGACATGGTTGAACTTGTTCTTGTTGAAGTCGAAGCCGCCCACCAGCGCGCGGATCGCGCCGTCCTGCGGCGTGAGCGACACCAGCGCGCCTTCCACTTGCGGAAGCTGCGTGATCTGCCAGTCGCCCTTGTCGTCCGCAAGGACACGCACGATCGAGCCGGGTTTGATCTTCGTGGCCGCTGTCGCACGCGTACTGAGGGCGCCGGCGACAAAGCGCAGACCGTCGCCGCTGATCGTCACCTGCGTGCCGTCCACGAGTTCCGCCTTGACGGCCTTCGGATTGGCATCCGTCACCACGGCGGCGATGATCTCACCGTTGTCGGGGTGATCGGTGAGCGCGTCGTCGATGGTCTGGTCGCGGTCGTCGCCCGGCGGGGGCAAGGCCACGAAGCCTTCCGGCCCGCGATAGCCGTGACGGCGCTCATAGTCCATCACGCCTTTGCGCACCGCGCGATACGCCGCGTCCTGATCCGCGGAATCGATCGTGGTGGTGACGTTCAGGCCGCGCGTATAGGTTTCGTCCTTGTACTGCGCGTACATCATCTGCCGCACCATTTCGGCGATGTATTCGGCATGCACGCTGTATTCGTTACCGGCGTTCTTGGTGTGAATCTCTTCCTTCACCGCCTGGTCGTACTGATCCTGGCTGATGTATTTCAGCTCCAGCATCCGCCGCAGAATGTACTCCTGACGGATCTTCGCGCGCTTCGGATTGACCACCGGGTTATACGCGGACGGCGCCTTCGGCAAACCGGCCAGCATCGCGCATTCCGCGAGCGAGATGTCTTTCAGATCCTTGCCGAAGTACACGCGCGAGGCCGCGGCGAAGCCGTAGGCGCGCTCGCCCAGATAAATCTGGTTCATGTACAGCTCGAGAATCTGGTCCTTCGTCAACGCGCGCTCGATCTTGTAGGCGAGCAGCATTTCGTAGATCTTGCGCGTGTAGGTCTTCTCGCTGGAGAGGAAGAAGTTGCGCGCCACCTGCATGGTGATCGTGCTCGCGCCCTGCGAGGCGCCGCCGTGCGCGAGGTCGGCAAAGCCGGCGCGCAGAATGCCCACGAAGTCGACCCCGCCGTGCTCGTAGAAGCGATAGTCTTCGATCGCGAGCACGGCTTTCTTCATCTGGTCCGGAATATCCTGGAAGCGCACGAGGCTGCGTCGCTCCTCGCCGAATTCGCCGATCAGCACGTGGTCCGCGGTATAGACCCGCAGCGGCACCTTCGGGTGATAGTCGGTGAGCGCGTCGAGCGACGGCAGTTGCGGGCCCATCACCACCAGCGCGTAGCCGAGAATCAGCGCGCCCACCACGGCGAGCGTGCCGAGCAGGCCCGCGAACCAGATGACGAGCGTCGCACCGATCGAACGGCGCCGGCTCTCGCCGTCGCGCGATGCGTCGTTGCGTCCTGGAGTGCGTTGGTAGGAGTCCCGGTCTTCACCAGCCGGAGAATTGGAAGAATGCGGTCGTTTGATGATTGGCATGACTGGAATAGTGGGCGCATAACTGAACGCCTTTCTGCGCACGCTCCTGGCGCGCGCATGGATCGTAATCGAGCTGTGTAGCCTGAGGCGCAAACACCGCGCGGCCTTGTGCCCCCGGCCGGCCGCACGGAGCGCCAGGGACCGTGTCCGGCGCAACGTAACAGCGCATTTTAAAGAAATCAAGGGCGGCCGAAGCTAGTTTTTTTGTAAGAATTCCCTTCGCGGCATGCCTGTAAGGGGTTCGGGCGGCAAAACGGACAAACCGGCCGGCCGCGCGAAGTTATACACAGAAAATGTTGAAAGGCCTGTGGACAAGCCCCCCGCAAACGCCCCAACCCGTTGATGTCACGGGATTTTCATGTCACGCCCGTTCCGCATCGCCGCAACTCGTCATATGATGGACTCGGCGCGCCCTGGCCAACACGAACGCGCGCCTGACCTGCCCATGCCAACAAGTATGCGAGCCACCATGAACAAGCCCAGCGAACGCATCGTCGTATTCGTCACGACCGCGCAGAAACGCGCGATCGCCGCCACCGCCGAGAATATGGGCATTAGCGTCAGCGAACTCATGCGCCGCGCGGTGTTGAGCTTCGGCGCGACCAGCGAGCAGGTCAAGGCGGCGAGCATCGTCGACCGGCTGCGCGCGCCACGCGCGCCGGATGCGCTCGACGCAGCGCTACAGCGCGTCGCCCGTGGCACGCGCCACGCACGCGCAGCGCTGCCGCCGGCTTTGCAGACGCGCGATGGCGGTGAAACGCCAGCGGCGGCGGAAGGCGCAGCCGGTTCCGGTTCTGCTGGTGCGGATTCGGTGCGGTCCGGCACCAGCACTGGCACCGGCAAATCGGCGCCAAAGCCCGCAGCCCCCGCCGCAGAACCTGCGCCCTTGCTGCCAGCCGGTTTAGCGGCCGCGCTCGCGGCCGACGTCGACGAAGAAGCCGCCGCAACCGCCCAAGCCGTGGCGCGCGTGGCCGCGGCCAAGGCAGCGGCAGTAGACGGCACGCCGATCCAGCAAACCGATCCCGACGCGCAATTGCGCGCCGTCCTCAAGCGCCCTCGCCTCGACAACTCACGCGACAACGACGACCCGCTGAGCGATCCGAGCACGAATGGCGGCCGCTTCGCCTGACACCAAGACATCCGGCCGACAGCGCGATGCGATTCGGCATCGCGCGTCAGCGGTTTCCTTCCTCTCGCTGGGCCGCCCGAGCTTTCGGCGTTGCAAGCCTGGGCACGCAAGCGTCGCTCAAGTGACGCTACTTCATACCAGCGACACTCGTCGCGCGCAGAATTCTCATCGCGCCCTTTAAGGCGGTTTTAAGAGACCACGTGGTGTAATATCCGCGAGCAACTGGATGGCACCTCGCACGCTTTAATTGCCATAACTGATTGCCTTGCGATAAACAGAATCGAACAATTCACGGCGCCGCTATTGCAATTGGCGAGTGCGCCCCGAACTCCGGTCCGACTGCTGCGCAGCTTCGCGCGCAGCGGCGTAAAGTAGCAGTTGAAAGCAGTCGGGCGCGCGGGATTATTCAGCGCCGACACCATTCTTTGGAGGTTTTTCATGTCGCTTTTTGACAGCATTTCCCGCACGCTCAAAGGTCTCCTCAACGACGCAGCCGATTCCGTGCAGGATCCGTCGCGCGACTCGCGCCAGATCGTGCGCGAACTCGACGAAAGCATCGGCAAGGCCGAGAATTCGCTGATCGAGATTCAGGCCCAGGTTGCCACCCAGCAAAGCAAGCGCGATGTTGCCGCTGACAAGGCGAAGAAATACGAAGACGGCGCCAAGCGCGCGCTGCAATCCGGCGACGAAGCCCTTGCTCGTGAAGCACTCGGCGCACAAGCCACCGCAGAAACCGAACGTGACGCGCTGGCCAAAGAACTGACCACGCTCGAACCGTCGGTCGCGCAGCTGAAGAGCCAGATCGACGACATGCGTACGCGTCGTAACGACCTCAACGCACGCTCGAACATACTGCAAGCCAAGCAGCAGATCGCGCAGGCGAAAGACGTCGCGGCAACCGCCTTGGGCGGCATCGGCGGCAAGAACCTGTCGGAAGATTTCCAGAAGCTGGAAGACAAGGTCGCGCTCTCCAATGCCCGTTCGGATGCGCGTCTGAATTCGGCTGACGACAAGAGCGGCAAGGCACTCGACGACAAGCTCGCGGATCTGAACCGTGGCCCGTCGGTCGAAGATCGTCTCGAAGCATTGAAGAAGCAGATCAACACGCCGGCCCAGTAATTGCGTCAGCAGTACCGCCGGCGGCCGTTCGTCGGTCGCCGGAACGCAGGATTCGACCGAAGGAGACGGGCGCCACGCGCCCGGTCCGCATATGAAAAAATTTCTCGCAAGCGTGTTCGCGTCGCTGATGTTGATGTCGGCGGCGGCGTTCGCTCTGCCGACGGTTCAGCAGATCGAATCGGCCATGGCACAAGGCAACTGGCAGCAAGCCGACGCGGGCCTGAGCCAGGTGCTGCAGGCGCATCCGAACAATGCGCGCGCGCACTATCTGTACAGCCAGGTGCTCGACCGCGAAGGCCGTTACGCCGACGCACTCGCCCAGGTTCAGCAGGCCAAGACGCTCGACCCGCAAATCCGTTTCACCGACCCGACGCGCTTTGCGCAAACCGAAGCGAAGATTCGCAAGGACGCGGAACAGGCAGCCGGCGGCGGCAACGCCACGAGCCGCGCGCCTAACCCGTTCGCGCAGCAGAACACGCCGGCCGTGCAGCAGCAGTCGGCGATGATGTCGCAGGCGCCGCAACGGCATGGTCCGGGCATGGGTATGTGGATCGGCATCATCCTGCTGATCGGCGTGATCGCGCTGGTGCTGCGCTGGACCTTGCGGCGCGCCCAGACACAAGGCGATACGCGTGCCGACGACGATCGTCGCGTGCAACTCAAACGCGCGACCGACATGCTCAATACCGTGCGCTCGCTCAAGCTCGATGCAAAGCTCTCCACCGTGCCGGGACACGAGGCGCTGGAGAAAGAGGTCGAAGGCACCGAAGAACAGTTGCGCGGCGTGGTGGAAAACCTGTCGAACAGCAAGAACCCGCTGCCGCCGTATCAACTCGACGAACTGGATCAGCGCCTGGCGAGCCTGCGCGCACGCCTGGACGGCCGGCCCGATCCTTATGCGGCCACGGCCGCCACCACGCAGCAGTCGTCGCCGTATGCGCAGGAAGCCGAGCGTTTCGGCAATCCGCCGCAAGCGCCATATCCGCAGCAGGGACCGTATCAGCAGCCGCCGCAGGTCATCGTGCAGCAAGGCGGCGGCGGTTTCGGCGGCGGCATGGGCGGTCTGTTGACCGGCGTGCTGCTGGGCGAAGCACTGAATTCCGGCCGCGATCGGGTGGTGGAGCGCGACGTGGTGGTCGACGACGAATCGCGTCGCCGTGGCAACGACGGTGGTAATGGCGGCGGCCTCGACTTCGGCCAAGGCTCGAACGACTGGAACGACAACGGCGGCGGCGTCGATATGGGGAATAACGACGACAACGGCGGCTGGAGCGATACTTAAGCCAGCCGGCGTTACGCCGCCCGGGCGGCCGCCCTGATGCGTCATGCTGCAAATGAAAACAGGCTCCTTCGAACGGAGCCTGTTTTTTTATCCGCGCGCCGACGCCGTTGCTCTACCCGGCTCATGCTGCGCGAGCAGCACCGAGCCCGCAAATAACCGGACGATGAAACGCTCCGAGTACGCGATCAATGCATCACGGCGCGCCGCATCCGCATCGATATACTCCGCCGATAGATGAAACAGTTGCAGCACGATCTGCGTGCACACTTCATCGACCGTGTCGCGAGCCAGCGTCCGCATCAAGGCGAGATCGACGACGTCGTCCGCCATTTCCGCCGACACCTCGTGCAGGTTCGCGCGCACGGCGTCGCGCAAAGCCGGCGACGTGCCGTGATATTCGGCCAGCGCACTCAGGAAAGCCTCGCGATTCTCCAGCGCGAACGCAAAGAACGCCACGCACGCGCGACGCGGCACACTCTGCGGTTCGTCGTGCGCCGCAAGCCAGCGCTCACGCCGCAGCATCGGCCGCAAACGACGGCTCACCGACTCGACTGCCGCGCGCGCCAGTTCGTCGAGCGTGTCGAAATGACGATAGAACGTGTTGGGATTGAGACCCGCCTCGCGCGCCAGTTCGCGCAGACCCAGACTCGAGAAGTTGCGCCCTCCCGCCGTGAGACGCAGCGCGGCTTCGATCAGCTTGCGCTTGCCGGCGGGCGTTTCCTGTGTGATGGCGAGGCCTTCGTCGTCGGTGTCTGCCGCTTCGGATGCGGATTTCATAAGGGCGGTGGCGTGCAGTCGCGGATGCGTTTGAGAACAGTACTCTAAACGATCTTGACGGGCGGTGCACAGTTGTCTACCCTGCGCGTATGCTGGAGTAGACATATGTAGACTTCGGTTTTTCCTGTTCCGTGCCGGAGACCACCTTTGACGCCAGCCCAGGCTCCTTCCGCTTCCACTGCCACACCGCGCATCGCTATCGTCGGCAGCGGCTTTGCGGGCATCGGCATGGCGATCCGTCTGTTGCAGATGGGTATCACGTCGTTCACGATTTACGAGGCGGCCAACGATATCGGCGGTACGTGGCGCGACAACACGTACCCGGGTGCAGCGTGCGACGTGCCTTCGCATCTCTACTCGTTTTCCTTCGAGCCCAATCCGGCGTGGTCACGTGCGTTCGGCGGCCAGGCGGAAATCTTCGCTTACCTGAAACATTGCGCGAGCAAGTACGGTGTGGATCGCTACGTGCGCTGCAACGCGCGTGTCGCCGAAGCGCGGTTCGATGAAGCGCGCCAGGTCTGGCAAGTCGACATCGAGGCAAATGGCGTGCTGGAACGGATCGAGGCCGACGTCGTGATCGCCGCAAGCGGTCCGTTGTCGCGCCCCGCGATGCCGCAGATTGCCGGGCTCGACAACTTCAAGGGCAAGCTGTTTCACTCGGCACGCTGGGATCACGCCTATCCACTCGAAGGCAAACGCGTCGCGGTGATCGGCACCGGTGCGAGTGCGATCCAGTTCGTGCCGCAAATCCAGCCGCGCGTCGCGCAACTCGATCTGTTCCAGCGCACCCCGCCGTGGATCATGCCGAAGCCTGACAAGCCGGTCGGCCCGCGCGCGCAGTGGTGGTTCCGGCATTGGCCGTTCACGCAGCGCTTCGTGCGCAGCGCGATTTATTGGCAACTCGAATCGCGCGCGATCGCGTTCGTGGTCAATCCGAAACTGATGAAGCTGCCGATGAAGTTCGGCCTGAGCTATCTCGAGCGACGCGTCAAGGACCCGGCGCTGCGCGCGAAGTTGACCCCGACCTACCGGCTCGGCTGCAAGCGCGTACTGCTGTCGAGCGATTACTACCCTGCCCTTGGCCAGCCCAACGTGGAGGTGGTCACGAACGGCATCCGCGAAATCGTCGTCGACGGCATCGTGACCGACGACGGCACGCACCATCGCGCCGACGCGATCATCTGCGGCACGGGCTTTCAGGTCAACGATGTCGGCGCGCCCTTCGACGTGACCGGCCTGGGCGGAGCGGACCTCGGCGCCCTGTGGCTGCGCGACGGTCCACAAGCCTACCTCGGCACCAGCGTGGCGGATTTCCCGAACTTCTTCATGATCGTCGGCCCGAATACGGGGCTTGGGCATAACTCGATGATCTACATGATCGAGTCGCAAGTGCACTACATCGCCGACTGTTTGCGCGAACTGCGCCGACGCAACGCACGCACGATGAACGTGCGGCCCGACGTGCAGCGCGATTTCAACGAACGCTTGCAGCAGGATATGCAGCATTCCGTGTGGGTCAGCGGCTGTACTAGCTGGTATCAGACGCGCAGCGGCAAGGTCACGGCGCTGTGGCCGGGCTTCACCTTCAGCTTTCGCAAACGCACCCGGCGCATGCGGCCCGACGATTACCGCTTCGTGCCCTGACGCTGCGCGCAGCTGAGCGAGCCGGCGGACCGCCCGTCGCGCCAGTGATTCGATTCGAACGACAGAGGGAGACAACAATCATGGCAGGTATAGACAGCACGCAGACTGTATCCACGACGCCGCTGCCGCCGCGCTCCATCGCGGCGCGCCTCGGCATCACCAGCGTCTCGCGTGAACAACTGCGGCAACGCTATACGCAAACCGGCTCGAAGTTCGTCAGGATCATGGGCGCCGACGTGCACTACGTCGACGAAGGCAGGGGCGATACGATCGTGATGATCCATGGTTTTGCCTCGTCGCTGCACACGTGGAATCGCGTCGCCGACGAACTCAGCCGCGACCATCGCGTGATCCGTCTCGACTTGCCGCCGTTCGGCGTGACCGGCCCGCTGCGTTCGGGCACCGGCAACATCGAAACGATGAATCTGCCGACTTACCGGCGCTTTATCGACACTTTCCTGCAGGCGCTCGGCATCGGACGCGCGACGTTCATCGGCAATTCGCTCGGCGGGCTGATTTCGTGGGACTACGCGGTGCGTCATCGCGAGGCGGTCGAACGGCTGGTGCTGATCGACTCGGCGGGCTTTCCGATGAAACTGCCGATTTACATCGGCCTGTTCAATAGCGCGTTGGTGCGCGTCAGTTCGCCGTGGTGGCTGCCCGAGGTCATCATCAAGAGCGCGGTGCGCAACGTGTATGGCGATCCACGCAAAATCGACGCGGTGACGCTGCGGCGCTACGTCGAGTTTTTTCATGGTGAAGGCACGCGTGAGGCAATCGGCAAGATGGTGCCGACGCTCGACTTCAAGGAAGTGGATACCGATGTCCTGAAAGCGCTGAACGTGCCGACGCTGGTGCTGTGGGGCGAGAAGGATCGCTGGATTCCAACCGCACACGCCGGCGAATTTGCGAGCCGGATTCCGGGCGCGAAATCGGTGATGTACGCCGGTCTCGGTCATATTCCGATGGAGGAAGCGCCCGAGCGCGTGATGGTCGATCTGCGGGCGTTTCTGGAGCAGCGGGTGAAGGCGCCGTCGCTCTAAGGCTCAGCCGCCGCCGAGCAGCCGCAACAGCCCCCATAAAAACTTGCAGAGCATGACGATCAGCTCCCACAGGTGATAGAGCTGTTGCCAGCCCGAAACGCGTGCGAAAGAGTCGATCATGGGCACCGGATAAAGGATAAAAAAGGAGCTGCGGCTGCAACGAACTGCACATCATAACGACTGCGCACTCGGGACTGCGGGATAGCCCGGATCAAGTCGCCTGAAAGTTGGCCGTAAACGCACGGATAAGACGCCGCGCCCGCGCTCACTGCGCGCTACGGTGACGGCGCCACTTGACTGCGCCAATCGCGCCATCACGGAGACGACCATGACGCGTTTCAGCTTTCGCAGGACGGGCCGTTCGGACACGGTCGTCGGCGACATTGCCGCACAAGCCGGCAAACTGGGTATTGAAATCTGCGACGTATCGGGTCACGTCGAGGAGGTGGCGGCGCGCGTGCAACGTCAGGCGCAGGTGTGCCGGGCGCTGCGCGAATCGGCCGCGCAGACGTTAGCGGGCAATCACCGGATTGCCGCCGCCGCGCGGGAGATGCGCAATGTATCGGCCAAGGCGGCGACGGGGGTGCATGAGTCGCAGGAGACGCTGGCGGCGTCGCTGGCCGACATTCACGGGCTCGTGGAAGGCGTGACGGTAATCGAGAGCCAGATCGGCGCGCTGCGCAGCGCCCTTGCCCATGTGAGCCGAGTCTCCGAGGAGATCTCGCTGATTGCGCGGCAGACCCATCTGCTGGCGCTGAACGCCGCGATCGAAGCGGCCCGGGCGGGCGATTCGGGCAAGAGCTTCGCCGTGGTCGCTGCCGAAGTGAAAAACCTCTCCGCGAAAACCGCGCAGGCCACCGGCCAGATCGAGACGACGCTCGCGCAACTCACCCAGCAGACCGAGCAGTTGATCAGCGAAGGCTCGGTGAACACGGCGCGGGCGCATCGGGTGCGCGAGGGCACGCGCAAGATCGGCGACGTCGTGCATGCGACGGGCGATGCGATTGCGCATCTGAACAACGAAGCCGGGCAGATTGCCGCGTTGACCGGCGAGATCGAAACGCAATGCGATGGGCTCGAGGCGCAGGTGCTGGAAATGGCGAGCGGCGTCGAGGATTCGAGCGAGAACTTCGTGCAGGCGAAGGATCGGCTGGGCAATCTGTTGGGGGTGTCGGAGACATTGATCGAGTTGACTGCCGCGACGGGTGTGGAGACGGCGGATACGCGCTTTATCGAGGCGGTGCAGCGGGCGGCGGCGGCCGTTGGCAAAGCCTTTGAGACGGCTGTTGCGCGCGGCGAGATCTCTATCGAGGATGTGTTCGATCAACGTTATGTACCGGTGGTCGGCAGTAACCCGCCGCAGTTTTTGACGCGGTTTACTGCGTTGACCGATCGCTTGTTGCCGGCGATTCAGGAGCCTTTGCTCGAACTCGATCCAAGGGTGGCTTTCTGTGCTGCGATCGATGTGCGTGGGTATCTGCCGACTCACAATCTGAAGTTTTCATTGCCGCAGCGCGATGATGTGGTCTGGAATATGGCCAATTGTCGGAATCGGCGGATGTTCGATGATCGGACTGGGATTGCTGCGGCTTCTCATGTCAAACCGTTTTTGTTGCAGACGTATCGGCGCGATATGGGCGGTGGGGAGTTTGTGTTGATGAAGGATGCGTCGGCGCCGGTTTTTGTCGGTGGGCGGCATTGGGGTGGGGTTCGGGTTGGGTATAGGGTTTGAGGTTTTTTATTCGGTTTTTTTTTGCGGTTTTTTTGAGGTGTTGGCCTTTCCTTGAGGTCACGGTGGTCTATTGGCGTTCCCCCTGTGCGGGGGGGCACTCACTTTCTTTGCCGCCGTGTATGGACTCGGGACATGGGTAACACCCGTAACGGGACATGGGTAACACATTTATCCGGTCATTCCGTCATGTTCATGTCGATGGTGTGGAAGTGATGATGGGCGATGTAAAGGTCGTAGCAGT
>NZ_CAAJGL010000067.1 GCF_900996225.1 Paraburkholderia sp. BCC1884
GTCGTGGGTTCCATCTGGTTCTCCTTGACGGCAGGACTGCCGAACCCGCAATGTGACACGTTCCGGAGCGCGAGGCCGCGGCACCGGGCGGACCGTTAAGGCGGGAGGCGACCATTCCATCTAAATAGCCGTCACATACATTTGGGTGCTAATTTATATTATGTAAAATTATGAATTTCCCAAACCCGCATTGAAGCTTCCCCATCAACGCATCTCCTATCCCGGTCGCAGCAAACTCAATGTCCGGGAATCAGCCTCCCCGTTGAAGTATTTACCCAGCGCTTCGACAAAGACCCCCTTGCCGCCCTCAGCGCGCGCGAAAAGGCTCATCGACGAGTGGAACTTCAGGTCATCGGGATATCCGAAAATTTCCTCAATCGAGCGCCCCTGCACGGCGTTGACCAGCCGCGTCGTTTCATACAGGCGCAGCCCCAGCAGTGGATGCCGCAAATACGCCTCGGCTTCCTGCAACGAACAAATCGCGAAACGCCGAGCCATCGCACTCGTCCCTAAACCTCGGATCTGCGGAAACACGAACCACATCCAATGACTGCGTTTATCGCCAGCCGCCAGTTCGTCACACACCTTCGCGTACACGGGATTCTGGGCGTCTACAAAGCGCTGAAGATCATAACGATCGTCCATCATGAACTCCTTTTTCAGCCGTCCGATCAACCAGCCATCACGGGCAGTCAGCGGCACAAAAAATGCTCCAGTGTTGACGTTCCAACCGCGCACGGCGTCGCCGTCGCGCCAGAAGCGCGCAACATGCCGGCAAGGTGATGGAGGCTCTCGATGAACTATACAAAATATCCCGTGGACTACACGCAGCCAGGAAACGATCCGGCGACGCTCGTGCATCAGCACGAGGGCGTGGTGTCGTGGGGCGCGGTGTTTGCTGGCGGCGTCGGTGCAGCAGCGTTCGCGTTGATTCTGCTCACGTTGGGCACGGGTCTCGGCTTGACGTCGATCTCGCCTTGGTCGTCAGCGGCGTCGAATGCGAAGGCGTTCGGCTTTGCCGCCGTGTTATGGGTTTGCGTGACTTCGATTCTGACGTCGGGCCTCGGGGGCTATCTCGCCGGGCGGCTACGTCGTTACTGGCTGGGAGTCGACGGCGACGAAGTCCATTTCCGCGATACGGCTCACGGCTTCCTCAGCTGGGCCGTGGCCACGCTTCTGACGGCCGCGATCCTGACGTCGGCGCTAACGGGCATCGTGCGTACCGGCGCGCAGGCCGCCGCAACAGCGGCGGCAACGGGCGGCACCGTCACGATGGAGTCGATGCAGCGCGGCAATCCCATGGCCGCAATGAACACGTGGCCGCTCGGCTATTTCGTCGACTCCCTATTCCGCATGCCTGCAGGCGCGCAAAGCGCGACACCCCCAGCGACGACCGGTAGTAGCGAGATGCCACGCGCCGAAACCGCGCGCATCTTCCTCAACAGCCTGGCCACGGGCGATCAGTTGTCGCCGGAAGATACCGCCTATCTCAGCCAGCTGGTCGCACAGCGCACCGGACTTGCACCGCAAGCTGCGCAGGCGCGCGTGCTGACCACTTATACGCGTCTATTGCAGAAAGTCTCGGCACTCGACGCCGCCGCCAAAGATGCCGCCGAGAAAGCACGCAGAATCGCGATCGGCGCTTCACTGTGGCTGTTCGTTTCGCTTCTGATGGGCGCGTTCTCCGCAACCCTGATGGCCACCTATGGCGGCCGGGTACGGCAGCTCTGATCTGTGCATCCCCTCACTTTTCGAAGGAGCTTTCCATGCGTTCGATTCTTCTTTATATGATCGGCGTGCCGATCCCCATCATCATCCTGATTGCTCTGTTCTGGCATTAGGCGACGCAGACGTCATGGCAAAAACCAGCCAGAGCGGGCAAACGAATCACAAGTCCAGCACCAGCCCGGCCCCGCCCTCCTCGACAACCGGGTGCGCCATGCAAACCAGCGCTGCGCCCGGTTCGATATCGGCTTCTACCTGGCCGTCGTAACAGACACGGCCGGACAATAGACGCGTCGAACACGTGCCACAAATTCCCGAGCGGCAATTCGAAGCCGCTTCGACGCCATGCGCTTCGGCAAACTCGAGCAGATTGCCGTCGCCCGGCTTCCACTCGACGGTACGCCTGGAACGCGAGAACGTAACCGGCACGCCGACGACGTCCTTCGCCGATGCTTCTTCTTCCAGCGCCTTGGGACGCGCAGTGCGCTTTACGCTTGCCGGGCCGAACGCTTCGAAACGAATACGCTCATCCGCGACGTTCAATCCACGCAGACCTTCGTACATGGATTGCATGAACGCGCCGGGACCACACAGGTAGAAATCGTAATCGTCGAATGGAAGCGCGCGTTTCAGCGCTTCGATAGTCACCCGTCCGGGCGACACGCCATCGCTCACTACCTCTGCTGCACTATTGAAGAAATGCAGACCTACTGCGGGATATTGCGAGGCAAGCTCCTTCAATTGCGTCCGAAACGGTCGCTCGTGTTCGCCACGCGCGCCGTGAAAAAAGAACAGCCGCTTGTTGTCCTTACCGGTCTCGCCAGCTGCATTCACTGCGTGATGCAACATCGCCAGCATCGGCGTAATGCCGATACCCGCCGAAATGAACACCACCGCACGCTGACTCTCTTCGTCATAAGTGAATGTGCCGCGCGGCGTCATCGCTTCGATCTGCGCGCCTTCCGCGAGATGGTCGTGCAGCCAGTTCGAGGCAACCCCTTCGCGCTTCACGCTGATCCGGTAGCGCCGCGCATCGTGCGAATCGGAGAGCGTATAGGTCCGCATCAGCGGTGCATCGGTGAGCGAAACCGGAACGCGGATCGGCAGGAACTGTCCGGCTTTGAATAGGGGCAACGCCTGGCCATCGGCCGATTCGAAATAGAACGAGCGAATCGAAGACGTCTCCTCGACGACTTGCACCACTTTCATCTTTTGCCACGCAGACACGGCGGCGCTCTCAGCAGCAACGGGCGCCTTCTGATTCGCGAACTGCGGCGCAAGCTCGACCTCGGACCAACGGAACGGCAACACGCCCCGGCTACGCCGGACTTCCTGTACATGAAAGCGCACGAGCCGTTGCGCACCGTCGAATTCAGCGAGTTCGTCGCCCTCCCAAACGATTTCCGCTCGCGCAGCTAGATAGAGCAGATCGCCCGAGGCGAAATCGATGAACAACAACCCGGCGCGCGGGTCGTGGCTCAGGTTGCCGATCGTGTTGAAGAAACGATTGCCGCTATAGTCGGGCGTGGTCAGCGTGTTCGCATTGTCGATACGAACGAAACCCGGGGCGCCACCGCGATGCGAGACATCGACGCCACGCGCGAGTCCCGCTTCGTCCGCGAGATTGGCGCTCGCGATAAAGAACGTATCTGAACCGGCCAGCAAGCTACGGTCGGCGTCGCTGAGTTCCGTGGCGAGTTCCACGGGCGGTGCCGTCCAACCCGCCTCCCGCGCAATGAAACTCGGCGTACGGCTCTGGATGTATTTCGCGCAGTTCCCGAAACTCTGCCGCACTTCGAGGGTGATCGCACCCTCTTCCACCGACTGCACCACACCATTGATCCGGTTGCGCCGTCGGGTTTGCGATTGCAGTCCAAGACCGCCGATCATGGCGCCCTCTTCCCAACGTCCGGCCAGCGGATCGCCCGGCAACTCGCCGCCTGCTATACGAAGCGAGCGTGCATTCTGCGACGACACGAAACCGGGCGCCGCCGCCCGCACGGTCGCCCACGGCTGCCCTTGCGCGTCGACACCGCCGAACACCATGAACGGCAATTCGGCAAAAAACTGGCGATGCTGGTCCGGCATGGACCGACGAATACCTCGCCGACCCGACGAATCCGCCTCGCTCGCGACGCCCGCGCGCAGTTGAACGGCCAATTCGCCGGCGTGGAACGGTGACACATCGGCGCCCCACCCGTTCAATGGAATGAAACTGGACATGATCACACTCCGGCATCGTAAGAATCTGGCGGTGTCGCCGGCTCACTCAAGCAGCGAGCAGCCCCACTTTGGTCGTCGGCATGGCGACGAAACGCGGCAATGCCTCGACACGGCGCAGCCAGGCACGAATGTTCGGATACGGGTCGAGCGACACGCCGCCTTCCGGCGCGTGAGCAATGTAGGTATGCGCCGCGACGTCGGCGATCGTCACGTGTTGTCCCGCGGCGAAAGGCTTGTCGGCCAGTTCCTGTTCGATCAGGCCGAACAGTTTGACCGCGATGCTTTTGGCTGTCTCATGGTTGAGCGGCGCGCCGAACGCGGTCACGAGCCGCGCCGCACATGGGCCGTACGCAATCTGCCCGGCAGCCAGCGAGAGCCAGCGTTGCACCGCAGCCGCGCCGAGCGGATCCTCCGGCAGCCAGGACGCGTCGCCGTAACGCTTGGCCAGATAGACCAGAATCGCATTCGAATCGGTCAGCGTGATTTCGCCGTCCTGGATCGTCGGCACCTGTCCGAACGGATTGAGCGCCAGATAGTCGGGCTTGCGATTGTCGCCCGCCTGCATATTCAGTTCGACCACTTCGAACGGCAAATCGAGCAGCGTCAGAAAGAGCTTCACACGATGACCGTGTCCGGACAGCGAGGTGGTGAACAGGCGGATTGGTTGGTCAGGTTTGGCAGCAGGCATCACACGCTCCAGAGAAGGAAGGATTGGAGTGAGCATAATCCGTACGGGGTAGGCGGCAGAAGCCGGATAATGCGGGAAACACAATCAATCGAAGATGGACAATCGACCATGGCCGATGTACGCGACGTAAATCTGAATCGCCTGACAATCTTCGTCGCAGTGGTCGACGCGGGCTCGCTGACCGCTGCGGCAGCCCGCCTGGGGCTCGCCAAAACCATGGTCAGCACGCACATGCAACGACTCGAAGCCGAAGTGGGCGCCAGTCTGCTGGTGCGCACCACCCGCCGCCTCGGCGTGACGGAAGCGGGACGGGCGTTCTACGAGGCAAGCGTGAAGATCCTGCACGCCACCGAAGAAGCGTTGGCGGCAATCGGCGGCGAGACCTCACCGGTGCGTGGCACACTGCGCGTCAGTTCCCCGAACGACTACGGCTCACTCGTGGTCGCACCCGCGCTGGTGGAATTGCGTCGCAGCCATCCGCAACTGAGCATCGAACTGTTGTGCAGCGACAATTACGTGGATCTGATCGCCGAGCATATCGACGTGGCGATCCGCCTCGGCCGGCTGGCGGATTCCAACCATCGGGCGGTCAAGCTCGGCAGCTTCGTCAGGTGGCTCGTCGCCAGCCGGGAATTTATCGACATCTGGGGCGAACCGCAAACACCCGCGGAATTGTCGGCCATGCCCTTTTGCGCCATGTCGGTCCTGCCCCACCCGCTGACACTCGAATTGCGCCACCAGAATGGCGACGAAGAAAGCGTGCGCTGCGAAAACGCGTTCCAGGTGAATGTCGCCGACGCATGCCGGGCAGCCACGCTGGCGGGCGGCGGCTTCGGCCTGCTGACCGAGTTCTCCATCGGCGGCGATGTCGCTGCTGGCCGACTGATCCGTCTGCTGCCCGATTGGGCGACCGAACCCGCGAGCATTCAGGCAGTTTTCCCGCCCACCAATCATCCTCCGGCGAAAGTGCGGGCGCTGATCGAGACGTTAAAAAAGCAACTCGCGCACGCGTCCTGAGGAGCCGGCGGAGTCCGTCGAAACGGCACTCTGCCTTGAACTCGCGTCAGAACGAATGCCGCATGCCGATCCGCACATCGGTCTGCGTGTTCGAAGTGGACGGCGTGAAGCTATAGCCGATCACCGCGTTCACACCGTCGGACGCGCGCAGATAATCGCCGGAGACATAGACGTCCGTGCGTTTGGACAGCAGGTAATGCAGACCAAGCGAACCCTGATTCCAGTGATTGCCTTCGAAACTCGTGTGCTGGTATCCGCCGTATAGCATCAACGCGGGTGTGAAGGTGTAGGCGGCACCCGCCTCGTACACCTGCATATGCGAGGTCTCGCCGAGTCCCTTGATGGTCGTATAGGTGAAATCGCCGGTCAGCATCACCTTGCCGATCGTGTAGGCCGCGCCGACCGCGAAGGCCCCTTGCTTGTCGACCGGGAACGACGAAGAACTGTACAGGTCGGTGATCGCGCCTGTAGCCGGATCGACGGAAATGGTCGGCTTGCCGAGGAAGGTGGTGGTGCCGATCATCGCATACGGGTCGAATGCGTAAATGCCGTTCGGGTCGTTCAATTGTGTGTAGGCCGCGCCCATGTTGAATGCACCGCGTTCATAACGCGCGCCCGCACTCCATGCGCTGTTCTGGTGGAAGTTGCCGGCCGTATTGCCGAACGAATACATGCCGCCGAAAGAAAAGCCGGAGAAGTCGTTCGAGAGAAACTTGACGGAGTTCGGCAGCCGGTCGCCATTCATCCGGTCAAAGTCCCCCTGATGGATGGCATAACCGCTGGCCCACGCGGAAATGTTATACAGGTAGACAAACTCTTCGGTCACGTCGAGCTGATTACCCAACGACAACGTGCCCCAGCTATTTTTCAGGCCGACATAAGCCTGACGTCCAAATTCCGCCCCGCCGAAAGCATATTTGCCATTGCCTAAGTGAAAGCCCGATTCGAGTACGAAAACCGTCTGCAAACCGCCGCCGAGATCTTCAACGCCTTTGAATCCAATCCGGTTACCGTATGAAATGCCGTCGTCGAATTTGAACTGGTGGGCCCCGCCCGCGTTGTTCACATAGGTAATGCCGGCGTCGAGAATACCGTATAGCGTCACGCTGCTTTGCGCGTGAACCAGAGTCGGCGCGCATGCGGCGCCAGCTGCGAGTGCGAGTCCTGAAAGACGGAAGGCATTGCTTTTATTCATTTGCTTCTCCCCTGCTCTTTGCCTGCTTATTTCGATGGATAAAGCGCTCCCCGCCGCGCGCGATCAGGCAACGCGCAGCACTTCACGCATGACGGGCAATTCGGAACCGGCTGAGACTGATTGAGTCGGATCGAAGCTGACAGCGGTGCCTATGGTGACTTTGCACACCTCGATCGACGGATCAAGAATACGGGTCCAGATAATCGATGAGTCGAGCGGATACGACACGAATCTGCCGCATAGCGACCTCGCGATAAAGCATCGCTGCGCTTACTTCACCCCAAGTGCCGCTTGCACGGCTTGCAACCCATTCGCACCGTTAGCGGTGTTCACGCCGTCGAGCCAGGTCTTCAATAATTCCGGGTGTTGCTTGAGTGCTTCAGTGGCTGCAACATCGACACCGGTTTTCTTCTCCAGTACTTCGGTAATCACGCCGTTTTCCAGATCGACATTGAAAGTGAGTTGCTTAAAGAGACGCCCGACATTCGGACACTGCTCGGCATACCCACTGCGCGCTACCGTGTTGACGGTCGCCCCGCCGTAATTCGGCCCGAAGTACTTGTCGCCGCCGTCGAGATAGGTCAGCTTGAACTTCGTGTTCATCAGATGCGGCTCCCACGCGAGAAACACAATCCACTTCTTCTCCCGTACCGCGCGCTCCACTTGTGTGAGCATGGCAGTCTCGCTCGACTCCACGAGCTTCCAGTTGCCGAGTCCGAACGCTTTGTCGTCCACCATCTTCCTGATGTTCTGATTCGCGGGCGCGCCGGGTTCAATGCCGTAGATCTTGCTATCGAACTTGTCCGCGTTCTTTGCGAGGTCCGCGAAGGAATGGATGCCCGCGGCCGCCACGTAATCCGGCACGGCCAGCGTGAACTTGGCGTTGTTCAGATTCGGATGCACGACCTCGATCGACTTCTCCTCTTCGAACGGCTTGACGACTGGCGCTTGCGCCGGCATCCAGTTACCCAGAAACACGTCGAGCTGGCCTTTTTTCAGTCCCTGATAGGTGATCGGGACCGACAGGTTGGCCACGTTCTGCTTGTAGCCGAGCGCTTTTAACAGCACACCCGTCATGGCGTTGGTGGCGTCGATATCGCTCCAGCCCGGCCCCGCCATGTTGACCTGCGTGCAGGACTGCGGCTCGGCAGCCGTGGCGAAGGTGGCCGCCGAGCACAGCAGCGCCACGCCGGATATCGCCTGTTTGAAGAGCTTTTTCATCATATCGGCTACCTGTCGTGAGTAAAGAAACAGCAGTGGGGAATCAGCGGGCGACGGCGGGAAAACGCGCCATCGCCTCAAGGGTGTCGAGATCGATGTGATTGCGCATGTAGCGCTGACTCGCGTCTACGTGTGGCTGCCAGTCCCATGAGGCGACCACGCCTTGCGTAGTCGACGCAAAATGAAAATGTCGCCGCCGCTGGCTCTGCAGGATGTCGTTGTGCAACGTGTCGAGGTCCCAGCGCCGGGCGATCTCTTCGCGCAAGCTCGCAACCTGAGCCGCGTATTCGGGCCGGGAGGCGAGGTTCTCACGCTCGAGCGGGTCCGCGGCGACGTCGTAGAGCTGATCGGGATCGGCGGACGTGTGAATGAATTTGAGGCGTCCTCGGCGCAGCATCACGATCGGTGCGATAGCACCTTCCGCGAGGTATTCGCCGATCGCTTCGTCGTGGCCGTCTGGCGTGCCGCGCAGGTGCGGCACGAGGCTCTGGCCATCGAGGGAATCAGGCCACGCCGTGGGCAACTCGTTGCGCGCGAGTTCGACCAGAGTCGGCAGCAAGTCGAGATGCGAGACCGAGGCTTGCACGCGATGCGCGTCGAATTGCTGCGGTGCATGCACGATGAGCGGCACGCGGCAGCCGCCTTCGAAGAAGGTCATCTTGTACCAGAGGCCACGTTCGCCGAGCATTTCGCCATGATCGGACGTGACGACGATCACCGTGTCGTTCGCGAGCCCGGATTGTTCGAGTGCTTCGAGGATGGCGCCAAACTGATCGTCGACATAGGAGATTGCGCCGTAATAAGCGCGCCGTGCATGGCGAATCTGCTGATCGGTCGGCGGCGTGCGGTCGGTCTCGCAGACGTGACGCAAGCGCTTCGAGTGTGGATCCGACTCTTCCAGCGAATCGCGGTGAGTGGGCATGTCGATGTCTTCATCGCGATACATGTCCCAGTACTTTTGTGGAATGGCATACGGATCGTGCGGATGCGTCAACGAAGCGACCATGCAGAACGGACGGGCATCTTTGTCGGCATGACGTTCGCGCGCGATATCGAAGAGCTTCTGACGCGTCGTGAAAGTCACTTCGTCGTCGAAGTCGAGTTGATTCGTTCGCACGCATGGGCCTGCGTCGATCACGGAGCTCATGTTGTGATACCACGTGGGGCGCGCTGCGGCATCGTCCCAATTCGGTGTCCAGCCGAAGTCGGCTGGATAGATGTCGGTGGTGAGTCGCTCTTCGAAACCATGCAACTGATCGGCGCCGCAAAAATGCATTTTTCCGGACAGGATGGTCCGATAACCTTCGGCCCGCAGATAGTGGGCAAACGTCAGCGTCTGCGACGGAAATTCTGCTGCATTGTCATAGGCGCCGATCGCCGAGGGCAGCTTGCCCGACAGAAAAGAGAAGCGCGACGGCGCGCACAGCGGGCTCGCGCAGTAAGCTGAATCGAATACGACGCCCTGTTTTGCCAGACGATCGAGATTGGGGGTCTTGGTCAGTTTATGTCCGTAAGCCGCGAGGGCGAATGGCGTCATCTGGTCGGCCATCAGAATGAGAATATTCTTTTTGGTTTCAAGCATGGATACGCGCCTCGAATAGAATCGCAAGTGTCGGTGCAGAGTACTGCCGTGAGCACCACTATTGCCGTCCAATTCGCCGCTGTGAAGACGGCAATTCGTTATGTGTCTATAAGGGGGTGTTATGTCGAGGCAGGATCGCTTGCCGCCGATGCAGGCGTTGACGATGTTCGAATCCGCCGCGCGTCTGGCGAGCTTCACGGCTGCGGCACGCGAGCTGGGCTCGACACAGCCGGCGGTCAGTCAGCGCGTCGTGCAGCTCGAAGAAGCGCTCGGCGCGCCGCTCTTCGAACGCGGCCACCGTGGCGTCACGTTGACAGAAGATGGCGTGCGTCTCTTCGAAGCGGTGCGCAGCGCGCTCGACACCATTCGCGTCGCCACTGCCGGGATCCGCGCCCGGCGCACGCCGCAAACGCTTACCCTGTCCACCGACTTCGGCTTCGCCACTTATTGGCTGATGCCGCGTCTCTCGCAGTTCAAAGCGTTGATGCCCGATGTCGACGTCAAGATCATCACGTCGCAAAGCGTGTTCGATCCCACTCACGATCAGGCGGACATTGCGATTGCATTCGGCGATGAGCATGCGGACTGGACCGCACGCGGTGCGGTGAAACTCTTTCCCGAACAGGTCACGCCGGTCTGCAGCCCAGCCTTTCTCGCAGCTCACCCCGAGTTGCGCTCGCCCGCCGACCTGCGGAATCTGCCACTGCTGCATCTCGAACCCACCCAACCTGCACGCTGGCTGTCCTGGACCGACTGGTTCGCGGCGCACGCTCTGGATGCGCCCGCTGCGCATCGCGGCATCACGTTCAACAGCTTCACGCTCGTCGCCCATGCGGCGATCATGGGCCAGGGCGTCGCGCTCGGCTGGGCGCCGCTGGTCGACGAACTGCTCGCAACCGGCCAGCTGGTCGAACTATTCGACACGCCGGTCGTCACCGAACGCGGCTATCTGCTCGTCACGCAACGTGCAGCCACGCCGGCGGTCAGCGCTTTTCGCCAGTGGCTACTGGGCGAGTGCGGACTCGACGCCGAATGAGCCGCCATGCATGCACCTGACGCTCCCGTTCCAGCGCGACGGCGGTTAGCTTCTATCCGCGCCATGTCCTGATTTGCTCTACTGCGATGATGCATGCCGCGTCCCGCGGCGTCGCCCTATCGTTCAAGTGGAGAGCGCATGTCCGCCGATTCCCGTCCTGATCAACTGGTTCTCACCGTCGCGTGTCCGAGCGCGGCAGGCCAGGTTGCCGCCGTGGTCGGCTTTCTCGACCGGCATCATTGCTATATCGACGAACTCACCGTATTCGACGACGATCTCAGCGAACGCTTCTTCGTACGCTGCGTCTTTCACGCTGTCGAGCGCGCCGAAAATCTGCATATCGCCGAGCTACGGCGCGAATTCGAACCGATCGCCGAGCGCTTCCGGATGACATGGGCGATGCACGACGTCAACACTCGCCCTAAAGTTCTCATCATGGTCTCGAAGCTCGAACACTGTCTCGCCGACCTGCTGTTTCGCTGGCGCATGGGCGAACTGAAAATGGACATCGTCGGCATCGGCTCGAATCATCGCGATTTCGAAGGGCTGGCTCAGCAGCATGGCCTGCCCTTCCATCATCTGCCGATCACCGCGGACACGAAGCCGCAGCAGGAAGCGCGCTTGCTCGACCTGTTCGAAACGTCGGGCGCCGAGTTGATGATCCTCGCCCGTTACATGCAGATCCTTTCAGGCGAGACGAGTCGTGCTTTGGCGGCACGGGCGATCAACATACATCATTCGTTTCTGCCCGGCTTCAAGGGGGCGAAGCCCTATCACCAGGCGCATGCGCGCGGCGTGAAGTCGATTGGCGCCACCGCCCACTTCGTCACCGACGACCTCGACGAAGGTCCGATCATCGAACAGGTGGTCGAGCGCGTGGACCATTCATACAGCCCGGACCGGCTCCTCGCAACGGGGCGCGACGTCGAATGCATCACACTCGCGCGCGCGGTTAAAGCATTTATCGAACGACGCGTATTTATCAACGGCGATCGCACTGTCGTGCTGCAATAAAGAAAAACGCCGCTAAATAGCGGCGTTTCTTATGACGCGATGCCGCTTCGAGAAAGCGGCATCTTCGATTACCCGGGCAGCAGCCTTACTTCACCCAGCTGTCCACACGATCACCGTGAGCGCTGATCCATGCATCGGCTGCCGCAGTCGGCTTCTCGCCGTTTTGCGTAGCCAGCATCACGCTGTCGATCTCGCCCGGCTTCCATTGGAATTTCTTCAGGAACGCCACCACGGTCGGCGCCTTCTTTTCGAGCTCAGGATTCACCACGCTATCCACGTGCTCCGAGTCACCGAACACCTTCTTCGGGTCGTCCAGGAACTTGAGCTTGTACTTCGCGAACATCCAGTGCGGCTTCCAGCCGGTCACGATGATCGGCTTGCTGGCCGCTTCCGAACGCGCCAGTTCGGCGGTCATGGCGCTGCCCGAACTCGGCATCAATTGATAGTCGAGGCCATACGCCTTGATGGCTTCGCTGGTTTTCTGCATCACGCCCGCGCCTGCATCGATGCCGACGATACGCGAGCCGAACTCGGCCTTCTTCGCTTCGAGATCGCCCACGGTTTTCACGTCGGCGTTATCCGGCACGATCAGGCCGATCTTGGCGTCGTTGAAGTTCGGGCCGAGGTCGACCACCTTGTCCTTGAAGTTGTTCCAGTAGGCGCCGTGCGTCACCGGCAGCCACGCGGAAAGCGTCGCGTCGAGATCGCCGCGTGCCACGCCTTGCCACATCACCCCGGCTGCGACCGGCACGAGTTGCACCTGATAACCCAGGCGCTTCTCGATCACCTGCGCCGCCACGTTCGACGTCGCGACGCTGTCGTCCCAACCTTCCACGTAGCCAATCTTGATGGTCGGCTTGGTATCGGCCGACACACTCACACTGCTCGCCGCCAGTGCCGCGCTCAGGGCGCTCAATACGAAAACCTTTTTGATCAGTCTCATCGTCTTTCTCCCGTTCGCCGTCCAAACAACCCATTGAGCATTTAGAATCGCCAGCCAGAAATACCGGGTAGCGTTGTTTTACGACATCCAGTTGTCTGCAGGCGACTTAGCTCGCTGCGCTGGTTTTTTTCTTGTCTTACCTAAGGCCCCTACTTGTCGACGACGAGATCGCTGAGTGGCTTGCTGCAGCACAACAGCACCATGCCCTGATCGATTTCCCGCTGACGAATGCCGCCCGCATGCTTCATTGCGACCTCGCCGGACACCAGCTTGACCTTGCAGGTGCCACACATGCCCTGGGTGCACGATGCCGGCAAACGCACCCCGGCCTTCTTCGCCGCATCCAGCACATGCTGGCCGCTACCGCATTCGATCTCGCGATGACTTTTGGCGAAACTGACCTTGAACCGGGTTTCCGTTTCGACGGGTGCGGGAGCCGGCTCGAAACCCGGCGCCTCTTCACGCGCCTGCTCGAAATTTTCCGCCGCGATCGGTATGCTCGCGCCTCGCAAGGCATCCGCTACATGCGCGGTAGTCAACTGCGCCGCTACGTCGCTGACCGTCTCGAACGAGAAACTTTCTTCGTGGTAATGGCTGCGATCGAAGCCGCCCTCGTCCAGCAGATTACGTACTGCCTGCATGTACGGCGCCGGGCCGCATGTGAAGATTTCGCGCTCCAGGTAATCCGGCGCGATGAGCTTGAGCAGCGGCAAGGTCAGAAAACCGGTCACGCCGGGCCAGTTCGTGCGTGCACCAACACGCTCGCAAACGAACGACGTGCGGAAATGTGCCTGATTGGCGGCAATCAGATCGAGCTCACGCGCGAAAATGATGTCGTCCGGCGTGCGCGCACTATGCACGAAGACAATGTCGCTGTCTTCACCGAGTTCGTGATGCGCGCGGCTCATCGACATCAAGGGCGTAACGCCCGAGCCTGCCGAGAGAAAAAGAAATTTTCGCGCCGGATGCCGCGCGCAGGTGAACTCACCCGACGGACCCAGCACGCGCACATCGGAACCCACCCGCAGATTGTCGTGCAGCCAGTTCGAGACCTTGCCGCCCGGCACCCGCTTCACCGTAATCGAAATCGTGTGCGGCCGCGTCGGCGAAGAGGAAATCGTATAGCAACGATTCACCGACTCGCCGTCGATCTCCAGTTCGAGCGTGATGAACTGCCCCGGCTCGAACACGAAGGCCCGCTCGGAGGGCGCACGAAAGAAAAAGCTCTTGACGTCGTGCGTTTCCTGACGAACCTGGCAGCACACCAGCGTGTCGTCGGTATCGCTATCCCAACGCGCCGGCAACGCATCCCAGAAACGCGGCTGCGTGACACGGCTGGCAGCGTGGCTTTTAGCCAGCTCGGCGCTCGACTGAAACGTCGCCTGATCGCGCATCATTGTTTTCTCCCGCTCCTGGTTGCGGTGTCGCGCTCAGCGCTTGAAAGACACGACTTTCTCGCCGTGTGAAGCCGGTGTCGGTTCGCCGGCGCCGTGGGACTGAGGTGCATCGCTGTAGTCGGCCATGCGCGCGATGTACCACTCGCAGAACTTTTCGACGAGACCTTCGGTGAACGGCGAATACGGACCCGGCTCATAAGCGCTGCTGTTCGCGCCGCGTTGCGAATACTCGACAAGCGCACGATCCTGGTCGTTCGTCGCGCGCCAGACGGCGGTCAGGTTGTTGACGTCGTAGTCGATACCCTCGCGCGCGTCCTTGTGCACGAGCCACTTGGTGCGGACCAGCGTCTTGCCCGCCGATAGCGGAATCACCGAGAAGCTGACGATATGGTCGCTCATGAAGTGATGCCACGAATTCGGCTGGGTCCAGAACGACAGACCGCCGAGATCCGCCTGCTCGAAACCGCCGAGCAGTTTTTTCGAGGCGACTTTCGCATCGAGCGTCTGCGATTCGCCGTCGCGATCGAGCGGCAGGCGCTGCGTGCGAAAACCCGTCACCAGATCGGCCAGCCGTTCGATTTCCGCCGACGGCAGCTTCATTGCTTCCCACTGCGCGGTACGGCGCGCCACGGTCTCTTCGAAAGCGGCCATGCCTTCTTCGTTGGCAGGCGTGCGTTGATAGCCAAAGCCGTATTCGTAGAGCGAAATCGTCAGTTCAGGATGGTTCGCGACGCAGTGATAGCACTCGCGATTGTTCTCCATCGTGAGCTTCCAGTTGCCGTCTTCGATGATATCGATCGACGCGGCGATCTTGCAGCTCGCCAGATCGTGCGGCAGCAGATACGGTTCCATTGCTGCACGCATCACGGAGAAGTCGGCGGGCGGATTCTCAGCGAGGCAAATGAAAATCAGCCCGGCGAGGTTTTCGACGTGCACGGCCTTCAGGCTGTGCTTGCAACGATCGAACTGGTCGCCCATGTGTTCGGCGAACATCAGATCGCCGTTCAGGTTATAGGTCCAGCTGTGATACGGGCAGACGATATTGCCGAGCGAGCCTTTGTCGGTATTGCACAAACGCGCGCCGCGATGACGGCAGACGTTATGAAACGCCCTCACCTGCATGTCGTCGTCGCGTACGATCAGGATCGAATCGTGGCCCAGTTCCACCGTGATGTAATCGCCCGGCTCCGGCACATCCGGCTCGACCGCAACCTGAATCCAGTGCTGCCGGAAGATCGCGTCCATGTCGAGCGCGAAAATATCCTCGCTCGTATAGAACGGCGCTTCCAGCGTGTAATTCTTTTTGCGGCGTTCGATCATTGCGCGAACGTCTGCCGAAACTTTCATTGTTTGCTCCGTTGCATGTCACGTCTGGCGCCGCGCCAGGCCCTCCTGGTCGCGTGCTGGCCCGAGCCGGAAAATCAGTAATCCACGAGTTGATGCTCGCGCAAATACGCGAGGATCACTTGTGCTTTTTCGACGGAACTCCCTTCAATTACGACGCTGCCGCCCCGGCTTTCGGTGGTGGTCGCCGAGAGCATGCGGGCGTGGCCGGAGCGCTTTTCGGCGGCGGCGAGACGCACCGGTTTGGCGGTGGCTGCACGCACGCTCCAGGCAAGCTCGTCGGAGTTCGCCGTGGCTTGTGTGGCGACCGGCCGGATCGTGCCTTCGCGCAGACGCGCATAGGCATAACTGGGCGCGGCGTTCGCCATGGGATGCACGGCGATCAGCGCGGGCAGGCGCACTTCGACGCGCCGGCGCAAGCCCTTCGGCATGAACTGGCGGACCTGTGCGTAGCCATCGCTTATGCTCAGATCGACAGCGGCGCCGACCAACGGCAGTTCGAGCGCATTGGCGACGCGATACGGCAGCATGCCGCTATCGAATGCGCCTTCGGCACGCGTGCCGGTCAACACGAGGTCATATCCACGCAGACGCGCGGCGAGCGGCGCGGTTGCGTCGGTCCGTGCGTCTGCGCCGGTGGAGATTTCGAGCACCTCGACGGTGCGCGCGCCGAGTGCAAGATATTCCTGCAGCGCGGGATTGGACGGATCGCCCGCGTGCAGCACGTCGAGCGTCGCCTTGTGCGTTTTGGCGAGCGACAGGGCCATCGTCAAAGCGGCGGCGTCGTTGCGGCTGTAGCGCACTGTGCCGCTCACCGGGTGGCGGCCCACGGAAACGAGGACGGCGATCTTCATGCGAGCGCTCCTTCGGCCATTGCAGTCGTATTCAACAGGGCGACGCCCGTGCCGCGCGCAGTGCGTGCCGCCAGCGCTGCTTCGTTTAGCGCCGCGATGGTTTCCTGCGCGTCCGCGATCACGGTCAGATTCGCGCGTTTGGCAATGGGAGCGCTCGCATCGAGGTTCACCGCAATCACATGACGGCAATCCTTGATGCCCTGCAGATGCTGCACCGCGCCCGAAATGCCGAACGCGATATAGACACTCGCTTCCACGGTTTTGCCCGTCGCGCCGATCTGCTTGTCGCGGGTGAATTTGCCGTCGTCCACGGCGACCCGGCTTGCCCCGATTGCCGCGCCCAACGTGCCGGCGAGGCGTTCGAACGCGGGCACATCGTTCACGCCATTGCCGGCCGAAACGATGAAGTCCGCCTCTTCCAGCGCCAGCTGCGCCGCATCGATTTCCTCGATGCCGAGATCGCGGACCGTACCTCGGGTCGATGCCGGCTCGCCGTCGAAGCGCCACACCACCCGCTCGCCGGCACCGACGAACGGCAGCTTCGGTTCGACGGCATTGGGCGCGAGCAGCACCACGTCGGGCAGCGAACGCACCGCGAACGCCGTATTCGCATGGATATAAGCCGCGACGTGTACAGCGTCGATCTCGACGACATGGGTCGCGACGCTGGCATTCGCCACGGCGGCATAGCGACGGCCAAGGTCGCCATCGCCGGTCGCGTTATCGGGCAGGAAGACATGCGCCGGTGCATAGGCCGCGACGCACGCGGCCAGCGCGTTCAATTCGTCGAGCGGCGCGAAACTGCGGCGATCGAACATGGGCAACTCGATCAGCTTGTCCGCGCCGAGTTCGGCGGCATCGCCGGTGAATTCGCCGAACACGAGCAGCACGACCTCGGTGGTGGCGTCGGCAATCAGTGCGGCGCCAGCCAGCGTCTGGCGCGCGTGATCGTCCAGAGCGCCACGGTCTGCGCGGGCGGCCACCAGCAACACGCGCTGCGGGGCGGCCGTAGTGCGGCGCGATCTGGCATGTTCACGATGCGCGGCGCTGCCCGAGGCGGCGAAGTCCATCGCCGCAGCCACGCCTGTCATGCCCAGCGTGATACGTCTAAGCCCTTCGGCCGTGATCGTGAAGGGTCGGCGCGGATCGATTCTTTTCAGCGTATTCATCGCGTTACTCCAGCGCTGCTGCAACCAGTTCGGCGATGTCCAGCACTTCCGGACGCACGCCGACCACGCCTTCCAACATCGCCGTGCAGTTCGGGCATCCCACTGCGACGATCTCCGCGCCGATGGTTTTCGCATCGTCGATACGGATGTCGGGGATGCGACGCTTACCCGGAATGTCAGTCAAGGGCGCACCGCCGCCGCCGCCGCAGCAGCGTCCGCGCATGCCGTTACGCTCCATTTCGACGACCTTGATGCCGATGCTTTTCAACAAACGGCGCGGCGCTTCCGTCTCGCCGTTGTAGCGGCCCAGATAGCACGGATCGTGATACGTGATCTTGCGGTCGGCGAAGGCGGCGACCGCACGCGGCGTCAGCTTGCCGCTCGCGACCAGTTCTTCGATCAGCGCAGTGTGGTGCTGCACTTCGTAGAAGCCACCCAGTGCGCGATATTCATTGCGCAGGCTATGCAGGACGTGCGGATCGGCCGTGACGATCTTGCGGAATTCATACTGCGACAGCGTGCCGATCAGTTTGTGCGCGAGTTGCTGGAACGTGGCTTCGTCGCCGAGTCGCCGTGCCGTATCGCCGGTATCGGTTTCCACGCCACCCAGCACCGCATAGTCGATGCCCGCGCGATTCAACACCTTGACCAGCGCGCGCAAGGTACGTTGATAGCGCATGTCGAACGCGCCTTCACCGGCGATCAGCAAAACGTCGACGGGTCGACCCGGCTGCGCGACCTGGACCTGCAAATCGACTGCCCAGTCGTAACGCGCGCCGATGTCGTAGCCGTTCGCACTGCCGGTCTCGCGCAGATTCGCCAGCGTGATCGGGCCTTTACCCGGCACGCTCCCTTCCACGAGTGTCTGGTTGCGACGCATATCCACGATCGCGTCGACGTGTTCGATCAGCATCGGGCACTCCTGTACGCAAGCGCGGCAGGTCGTGCAGGACCACAGCGTGTCCGCTTCGATCAGACCGGAAATCAGCGGCTTGCCCGGCGCACCGGCATGTTTGCCGAGCGCAATGCCCGGTGTCGGGCTGCCCGCGTATTCTGCGTCCGTGCCGCCCACCATGCCCGTGACCAGGTCCTGAATCAGCTTCTTCGGGTTGAGCGGCTGACCGGCGGCGAACGCAGGGCACGCCGCTTCGCATTTGCCGCATTGCACGCACGCATCGAAACTGAGCAACTGGTTCCAGCGAAACTCCACCGGTTTGCCGACGCCATACTCTTTCGCGTCGAGCAGCGGCACCTTCAATGCGGTCGGCGGCACGACATCGTTATCGTTACGCTGCGCAAACCGCTCCTGACGCGGATGAAACGCAAGGTGCAGCAAGCCGGCCATGGCATGCTTCATCGGACCACCCCGTGCGGCGCCGAACGTCATGGTGAACGCACCCGCTCCGATCAGCAGCGCGACGATCACGGCCAGCGCGCCCGACATCGCACCCGCCGGCAACGCGATAAACAGCACCAGCCCCAGCGCGAACGACCCCAGCAACAGCGGCAGATGATCCCAAGGTCCACGCGACAGGCGCGCCGGTACGGCCTTCGCGCCATGCCGTCGACGCCAGACGAACACCGCCCCCACCAGCATTACGAGCGCGGCCAGGAAGATCAGCTTGTCGAGCCATGGCGAATAGATCGCCAGCCCGTAATTGAGGAACACCAGCGCCATCGCGAGAATCGCGCCGCCCGCGGTCGCCACGTGCGTTTTGGCGATGTACGGATCGCGCGCCACCACATGGTGCAGGTCGACGAAATAGCGCTTCGGGATCGCCAGCAGATTGGTCCAGCCATACGCCCCCGCCGCCGTGGCGCGGCCTTCACGCCAGTACGCGGCACGCTTCACGAGCGCAAACGCCAGACCCGCCATCGACAACCACAACAGGACGGTGATGACAAACACGGGGCTCATCGTCAGAAATCCTTGCAAAGGCGCAGCGCGTCGTAAATCGCGCCGTGAATGTTGTGCATGGAAATACAGTCGCCGACGCGGAACAGCAGGAAACGGCCATTGCCGAGTTCTTCCGACAGCGACGGCTGCGGCTCGGACGCGAACAGCTTGTGCACGTCCACCTGGCCGCGATTGAGCGACTCGGGCTTGAGCGTCCAGTACAACTCGTCGTTCGGCGTGCTGCCGTTCTCGATCACCACCTGATCGACGGCGCGCTCTTCCTGCTCCTCGGTGTACTCGTTGCGGATCACGGCGATCTTCTTGCCGTCTTCCTCGTAGACCTTGTCGAGCCAGTAGTTCGGCGTATGAATGACGCCTTGTGCGTAGAGACGTCGATAGAAAATCGGGAACGTGGTGCCGCCGACGTCGTCGGCGACCTTCACATCAGGCGTCACGATCTCGACATTCGAACCACGGCTCGACATGAAATCGGCCACGCCCGCACCGGCATGCGTGCTGACGCCGTCGTACACCAGCACGTTCTTGCCCGGTTCGACTTTGCCGGAAAGGACATCCCACGAACTCACCGCGAGACCTTCATCCACACCCCACGCCGCGACTTGCGACGTGAACGACGAGCCGCCCGTTGCGAGCACGACGATGTCCGGCTTCTCGGCCATGATGGTTTTTTCGTCGGCGGCGACACCCAGGCGACGCTCTACGCCGAGTCGCTTCGTTTCCATATCGAACCAGCGCACGATGCCCGCCATCTGCTCGCGCTGCGGCGCTTTCGCAGCCAGCATGATCTGGCCGCCGACATAGTCGTTCTTCTCGAACAGCACCACGTCGTGACCGCGCGACTTCGCGACACGCGCCGCTTCCAGTCCCGCGGGCCCCGCCCCGACCACCACGACTTTGCGCTTCGGTCCGCGCGTCTTCGCGATCACATGCGGCATGGTCGCCTCACGCGAGGTCGCGGCGTTCTGCACGCACAGCACGTCGTGTCCGTTGTATTGGCGGTCGATACAGTAATTCGCGCCGACGCACTGCTTGATTTCATCCTCGCGACCGTCGCGGATCTTGATGACCATGTGCGGATCGGCAATCTGCGCGCGCGTCATACCGACCAGATCGACCATGCCGCTTGCCAGCAGACGCTCGGCCTGGCCCGCATCGCGAATACTTTGCGCGTGCATGACCGGCAGCTTCACCACCGACTTGATGCCGGCCGCAAGATGTACGAACGGTTCGGGCGGCAGCGCCATCGGCGGCATGCAGTTGGCGAGCGTGTTGTGCGTGTCCGCGCCGGAACCGATTACGCCGAGGTAATCGATGAGACCGGTTTCGCTCATCGCCTGAGCGATCTCCTTGAGCTGTTCGTGATCGAGCCCGTCTTCATGGAACTCGTCGCCGCACATGCGCAGACCGATGCAGAAGTCCGGGCCGACGGCTTCGCGCACCGCCTTCAGTACTTCAGTGCCGAAACGCAGACGGTTTTCGAGCGAGCCACCCCATTCGTCGGTACGGAAGTTGGTGCGCGGGCTCCAGAACTGATCGATCAGATGCTGGTGCGCCGCCGAGATTTCGACGCCGTCCATACCGGCGTCTTTCACGCGCTTCGCAGCCGCAGCGAAATCGCTGATGATGCGACGAATCTCTTCGACTTCGATGATCTTCGCATTACCGCGATGCACCGGCTCGCGCACGCCGGAAGGCGACATCAGATGCGGCCAATGCTCGCCATGAAATGCCGAACGACGACCCATGTGCGTAGCCTGGATCATGATCTTCGCGCCATGCGCGTGCATCGCTTCGGCGAGACGCGCGAGCGGATCGATGATCTTGTCGGTCGACAGGTTCACCGACTTCCACCAGCCTTGCGGACTGTCGATCGACACCGGGCTCGAGCCGCCGCAAATCGCGAGGCCGACCCCACCCTTGGCCTTCTCTTCGTAGTAACGGATATAACGCTCGCCAGGCAGGCCGCCCGGTTCCGCATACACCTCCGCGTGCGCGGTGCTGACGATGCGGTTGCGCAAAGTCAGCTTGTTCAGCGTAAGAGGCTTGAAAAGGTTCGGGTAACGCATCGCGATCGACCTCGGAATGAATAGGCTGGGTGCGTTGTTATGCTGCGAGCGGCGACACTTCGAACACGCAATGATCGTGATCGTGGCCTTCGGCCGCGCAGCGCGATTCTTTCGAATGCGACGGCGGCCCCTTGCGGGCGCCGTCCGGCGCGGTGTCGTTCACCCAATCCATGGCGCCCGCAAACCAGCCGGCGAACATGTAGCAAAGCTTGCCTTCCTTGCCCGGCTGCGCGAGCACGAACGACGAGTAGTGCAATTCCACGCGAGCGTGCGAGCTCGACGGATCCGATTCCGTGATCGTGAAGATGCCCCAGCCGCGTTGCGACAGACGCTTCAGGTAATGCTCGAACACCGCCATGCCTGAAATACCGTGCTGTTTGGCTTCCTTGTCGCACCAGAAATAGGCGGATTTGTAGCCGGCCTTGTAGAGAATCTCCGCATACGCGTCGAGGCCGAGTGCTTCTTCCACGGCGGTGTGGTTGTTCGTGAAGAAGTGACGCGGCACGTAGAGCATCGGCAGCGCGTCGGTGGTCCAGACGCCGGTGTTCGCGTCGACGTCGATAGGCAGTTGGGGTTGCATGTGGAGGCTCGCTTTATAAGTTTGGCTTCTTGAGAGGCGGCGGAAGAGTCAGACCTTCCAGACTTCGCCGAAAACGCGTATCCAGTTTTCGCCCATGATCTTCTTGATGCGCGTCTCGCTCCAGCCGGCGCGCTCCATCGCGGCCGTCAGATTCGGAAACTCGCCGATCGTGCGAATGCCCTCCGGATTCACCACCTTGCCGAAGTTCGTCAACTGGCGATAACGGCCCTTGTCGTGCGTGATCCAGTCGAAGAACTCGGTGCTATAGCCTTGCGTGAAGTCCGTGCCGATGCCGACCTGGTCTTCACCGATCAGATTCACGACGTAGTCGATCGCCTCGATATAGTCATCGACGGTCGCGTCCGGGCCGCGTTTGAGGAACGGTGCGAACATCGTCACGCCGACGAAACCGCCTGCGTCCGCGATTTCTTTCAACTGTTCATCGCTTTTGTTGCGCGGATGTTCTTTCAGACCCGACGGGCAGCAATGCGAGTAGCACACCGGCTTATTCGAAGCGGCAATCGCCTCCGATGAAGTCTTGCCGCCCACGTGCGAGAGATCGACCATGATGCCGACGCGGTTCATTTCCTGAATCACTTCGCGGCCATAACCGGACAGACCGCCGTCGCGCTCGTAGCAACCAGTGCCCACCAGGTTCTGCGTGTTGTAGCAAAGCTGCACCACGTTCACGCCGAGATCCTTGAATGCCTCGATATAGCCGAGGTTATCCTCGAAGGCATGGGCGTTCTGGAAACCGAAGATGATGCCGGTCTTGTTCTCTTTCTTCGCGCGGAAGATGTCGTCGGTCGTCCGCACGAGCGTCAGGATCTCGCCGTACTCGCGGATCTGCTGCTTCATCTCGGCGATGTTGTCGACGGTCTTCTGGAAGCTTTCCCAGACCGACACCGTGCAGTTCACCGCGGTCACACCGCCTTTGCGCATGTCCTCGAATACCGAACGCTCGAACTTGGAAATGTTCAGACCGTCGATGATGATGCTGTTGTCGTGCAGAGTGCTCATCGTTTGCTCCAGGCGTGCTCAGTAGATGGGAAAGCGTTCGCACAGCGCAAAAATCTCGCGGCGCACACGTTGTTCGGTAGCGGCATGGCCTTGCGGGTGATCGCGCAGTGCGTCGAGCACATCGACGATCAGGCGCCCCACGTCGCGGAATTCGCTTACGCCGAAGCCGCGCGTGGTGCCGGCCGGCGTGCCGAGGCGAACCCCCGACGTGACCGTCGGCTTTTCGGTGTCGAAAGGAATGCCGTTTTTATTGCAGGTGATGCCCGCGCGTTCCAGCGCCTGCTCGACCTGATTGCCCTTCAAACTCTTGGGGCGCAAATCGACCAGCAGCAGATGGTTGTCGGTGCCGCCCGTGACCAGATCGACACCGCCGTCTTTCAGCACTTCGCCCAAGGCTTTCGCGTTGGCGAGCACGCTGTCGATATACGTCTTGAAGCCGGGTTGCAGCGCCTCGCCGAACGCCACCGCCTTGCCGGCGATCACGTGCATCAGCGGGCCGCCTTGCAAGCCGGGGAACACGGCCGAGTTGATCTTCTTCGCGATGTCTTCGTCGTTCGTCAGCACAAAGCCGCCGCGCGGACCGCGCAGGGTCTTGTGGGTGGTGGACGTGACCACATGCGCATGCTCGACCGGATTCTGGTGACGGCCCGCCGCGATCACGCCGGCGATATGCGCCATATCCACCATCAGCTTCGCGCCGACGCTATCGGCGATCGCATGCAGCCGTGCGAAGTCGAGCGCCCGCGGGTAGGCCGAGAAGCCGGCGATCAGCAACGCCGGTTTATGCTGCTGCGCGAGTTCTTCGATCTGCTCGTAATCGATCAGCATCGTGTCGCGATTCACACCGTATTGCACGGCGTTGAACCACTTGCCCGACATCGCGGGCTTCGCGCCGTGCGTCAGGTGGCCGCCCGCGTCGAGCGACATGCCGAGCACCGTGTCGCCTGGCTTGACCAGTGCGAGCATCACCGCGCCGTTCGCCTGCGCGCCGGAATGCGGTTGCACGTTGGCGAATTTCGCGTTGAATAGTTGCTTGATACGATCCAGCGCCAGCGTCTCGATTACGTCCGCGTATTCGCAACCGCCGTAGTAACGCTTGCCCGGATACCCTTCCGCATACTTGTTGGTCAGCACCGAGCCCTGCGCTTCGAGCACCGCACGCGACACGATATTTTCCGACGCGATCAACTCGACCTGCGATTGCTGGCGCTCCAGCTCTTTCAAAATGGCGCCGCGCACCGCCGCATCGTGCGTCGCGAGCGATTCTTCGAAGAAGGGATTCGGGTTCGACATGAAAAGTCCGTGAAGTCGTTGACGGTAGGCCGCAAGCACCGCTGGGTGTCCGCTGCGGCGATGCTGCTGCCGGTCTGCATTGCGTCTATTCTTGACGTTAGCCCCGCATGTCAATTTACGAATTCAGACGCGTTCTTTGCCTTTTCCGCCATCGGCGTCCTTTTTCGACAAGTCGGCGATCTCGCATCTCACTGCATTTCATCGAACGACCGTTCGCCAAAGCGGGCGATGGCGCACTGCACTCGCTCGTCGCGCGCAGTTCGGGTGCGCGCGAAACCTTCGCTGCGCTGTTGTGGTGCCGTTTATTTGGCTATCCCCGTTGAATGCATGCGCTATCGAGGGTTTAGCCTGATGGCATGGTAGTTGCGCTAATACGCAAAATTGAAAAAGTCGCAGTTCCCCACGGCGACGCGATATTACAGATTCGAAGGAATCATTCCTCACATGTCCACCGATCGCACGGCGTCGTTGTCCCACTTCGCGTTCATGCCGCTTCCCAACTTCACGATGATCGCGTTCACCAACGCCATCGAAGTGCTGCGCATGGCGAACTACCTGACGGGACAAACGCTGTACCGCTGGTCGATCGTTAGCCCCGATGGCGGCCCGGTCACCGCAAGCAATGGTCTCTCTGTCGACACCGGTCCGGTCGAATCCGTCGGTCAACCCGATATCGTGTTCGTGGTGGGCGGCATCAACGTCCAGCACGCCACCACGCTCGCGCATCTCTCCGCGTTGCGCCGCTTCGCCCGGCTCGGCAGTGTGCTCGGCAGTCTGTGCACCGGCACTTATGCGCTTGCGCGTGCCGGCCTGCTGGCCGGTTATGCCTGCGCGATTCATTGGGAAAACATGTCGGCGCTCAAGGAAGAGTTTCCCGACACGCGCTTTCTGAAAGAACTGTTCGTGATCGATCGCGATCGCGTCACCTGCACGGGCGGTGTGGCGCCGCTCGACATGATGCTGAACCTGATCGCGCCGCGCGTAGGTACGGCGCGCGTCACGCAGATCGCCGAGCAGTTCATCGTCGAACATGTGCGCGATACCAGCGCGCAACAGAAGATGCCGCTGGTGGCGCGGCTCGGTTCGGCCAACAAGTCGCTCTTCGAAGTGATCTCGCTGATGGAGAACAACATCGAAGAGCCACTCTCGCGCGAAGAACTCGCGCGGCTGGCCGGTATGTCGCAACGGCAATTGCAGCGGCTTTTCCGCGAACATCTCGGGATGACGCCGACGCATTACTATCTGACGCTGCGTCTGCGGCGCGCGCGCGAGTTGCTGCTGCAAACCGACATGTCGATCATGCACATCACGATGGCGTGCGGCTTCCAGTCGGCTTGCCATTTTTCGAAAAGCTATCGCGATTCGTTCGGCACGGCGCCGACACGCGAGCGCCGCAAGCAGGCACCTTCGCTGGCGGTGGTGCCGGTCATGGCGGCCTGACTTCGGTACGCCGGGCATTAAAAAGCACGTTGAACGGTTTTACGTTCAACGCGTTTTTTTATCGGCCGCCGCTCGACATCAGGCCGCTTTCAGCAGCCCATGCGGGTCGATCACGAACTTCCTGGGCGCGCCGCCATCGAACTGGCGATAACCGTCGGGCGCCTGATCGAGCGACACCACGGTCACGTTGACGATATCCGCAATCGGCAGACGGTCCCACAAGATCGCCTGCATCAGATTGTGGTTGTACTTCATCACGGGCGTCTGACCGGTATGAAACGAATGCGACTTGGCCCAACCGAGTCCGAAACGGATGCTCAGGCTGCCTTTGCGAGCGGCGGCATCGGCGGCGCCCGGATCGTCGGTGACGTAGAGGCCCGGAATGCCGATCGCGCCCGCCGCGCGCGTAATTTCCATCAGCGAATTGAGGACGGTGGCCGGCGCTTCTTCATGCGAGCCGCTGCTGCCGTGACCATGCGCTTCGAAGCCCACGCAATCCACCGCGCAATCCACTTCCGGCTTGCCGAGGATCTGTTCGATCTGCTCGCCGAGCGTCGCGTCTTTCGAGAGATCGACCGTCTGGAAACCCATCTTGCGCGCGTGCGCGAGGCGTTCCTCGTTCATGTCGCCGACGATCGTGCAGGCCGCGCCGAGCAAGTGCGCCGACGCGGCGGCCGCCATGCCTACGGGTCCCGCGCCTGCGATATACACCGTGGCGCCGGGCTTCACGCCCGCCATCACCGCGCCGTGATAGCCGGTGGGCAGAATGTCCGACAGACACGTGAGGTCGCGAATTTTCGCCATGGCCTGCGCGTAGTCGGGGAATTTCAATAGATTGAAGTCGGCGTAAGGGACCAGCACGTACTCGGCCTGCCCGCCGATCCAGCCGCCCATGTCCACGTAACCATATGCGCCGCCCGCGCGCGACGGATTCACGTTCAGGCACACGCCGGTGTGCTGCGCCTTGCAGGTCGGGCAGCGTCCGCAGGCCACGTTGAACGGCACCGAGACGAGGTCGCCCACCTTCAGCGTTTCGACGTCGCGGCCTACCTCGACGACTTCGCCGGTGATCTCGTGGCCCAGTACGAGGCCCACTTCGGCGGTCGTGCGGCCACGCACCATATGCTGATCGGAGCCGCAAATATTGGTGCTCACCACCTTCAGGATCACGCCGTGGCCGATCGAGCGGCCACGAGGATCGACCATCTTCGGAAAATCGATCGACTGCACTTCCACCTTGCCCTGCCCAAGATACACGACGCCGCGATTGCTGCTCATTGTCTGTCTCCATGTCTTGTGAGCGGCGCGACCGACTCCGCGTGGCACGCCGTTCAACGAGCGTAGCGCCCACTGAACAAAGCGCATGGTCCGAACGCGACACCGGTTTGGCTGGAACCGACACAGCCGCCGCGGCCGGTTTTTATTGATTGACCGTTCAATATAAAAAAGCCAGGATGGCCCATCGAATCCAATTCCAGCACCATGCCCAAACTCGGAATGCGCGAAATCCGCCGCGCGCAGCTCATCGACGCCACGCTGCTCACCATCGACCAAACCGGTCTCGCGGGCGCCACGCTTGCCTCGGTGGCGCAGCGCGCAAGCATTTCCACCGGCATCGTCAGCCATTATTTCGGCGACAAAGACGGCCTGCTCGAAGCCACCATGCGTCACGTGCTACGCGATCTGTGGCACGCCACCTCGCGCCGCCGCCGTGCGGCGAAGGCCGATCCGCGTTCGAAACTGCGTGCCGTCGTCGCGGCGAATTTCGACGCCGAGCAAACCAGCGCTCCTGTCATGAAGACGTGGCTCGCATTCTGGTGCGAGAGCATGCACAAGCCCTCACTGCGGCGGCTGCAATACGTGAACACGCGGCGCCTGAACTCGAATCTGTGCGCGGACTTTTCCAAGGTGCTACCGCGTGTCGCGGCTCGACGCGCGGCAAGCGGCCTGGCGGCGCTGATCGACGGCTTGTGGCTGCGCGGCGCGCTGGCGGGCGAGCCGTTCGACACCAGGGCGGCGCTGCGCATCGCCAACGACTACATCGACCTGGTGCTCGAAGCACGCAACTAGGTCAACGACATCTTTAGAAGGAGCCAGTCATGGCGGTATTTGCAACTCAACGTCTCTACATTGGTGGCGGTTACGTCGACGCAACCAGCGGCGAAACTTTCGATACGCTCGACCCCGCAACCGGCGAAACGCTTGCCAGCGTGCAGCAGGCGTCGTTGGCGGATGTCGGGCGCGCGGTGCAATCCGCACGGGACGGTCAACGTGAATGGGCGGCACTGACCGCCATGCAACGCTCACGCATTTTGCGCCGTGCGGTCGAACTTCTACGCGAACGCAACGATGAACTTGCCGCGCTCGAAACACGCGATACCGGCAAGCCGATTGCGGAAACGCTGGCAGTGGATATCGTCACGGGCGCGGACGTAATCGAGTATTACGCAGGCCTCGCCACCGCGATCGAAGGACAGCAGATTCCGCTGCGGCCGTCGTCGTTCGTCTATACGCGGCGCGAGCCACTGGGCGTTTGCGCGGGTATCGGCGCATGGAACTACCCGATCCAGATCGCCTGCTGGAAGTCGGCGCCCGCGCTCGCAGCAGGCAACGCGATGATTTTCAAACCCAGTGAGATCACCCCACTGTCGGCATTGAAGCTCGCCGAGATCTATACCGAAGCCGGTGTTCCCGCCGGTGTGTTCAACGTCGTGCAAGGCGATGGACGGGTTGGCGCGATGCTCGCCGCGCATCCGGAGATCGAAAAGATTTCGTTCACAGGTGGCGTAGAAACCGGCAAGAAGGTGATGTCGATGGCGGGCGCCTCGTCACTGAAAGAAGTGACGATGGAACTCGGCGGCAAATCGCCCCTGCTCGTCTTCGACGACGCCAACCTCGAACGCGCCGCCGACATCGCCATGAGCGCCAACTTCTTCAGCTCCGGCCAGGTCTGCACCAATGGCACGCGGGTATTCGTACAGCGCGGCGTACTGGAGCAATTCGAAGCGCTGGTGCTGGAGCGCGTCAAGCGGATTCGCGTGGGCGACCCTACCAATCCGCACACCAACTTCGGGCCGCTAGTCAGCGCCGCGCAATTGCACAAGGTGCTCGGCTTCATCGAAAGCGGTGTGAAGGAAGGCGCACGCCTGCTCGCAGGCGGCAAACGGATGACCCAAGGCCACTTCGGCAATGGCCAATATGTCGAGCCGACCGTGTTCGCCGGTTGCCGTGACGATATGCGCATCGTGCGCGAAGAAATCTTCGGCCCCGTGATGAGCATCCTCGTATTCGACGACGAAGAAGAAGTGATCGGGCGCGCCAACCGTACGGCGTATGGTCTCGCCGCGGGCGTCGTGACCGAGAACTCGGCGCGCGCGCATCGCGTGATTCATCGAATGGAAGCGGGCATCTGCTGGATCAATACGTGGGGCGAATCGCCCGCGGAAATGCCGGTGGGCGGCTACAAACAATCGGGCGTAGGGCGAGAAAACGGGATCACCACGCTGGAGCACTACACCCGCATCAAGTCCGTGCAGGTCGAGCTCGGCCCCTATCAACCCGTGTTCTAAGGAGACGTCGCGATGGCTTCGAACGAATACGACTACATCATCGTCGGCGCCGGTTCGGCGGGCAACGTGCTCGCCGCGCGTCTCACCGAAGACGCCGACGTCAGCGTGCTGCTCCTCGAGGCAGGCGGTCCCGACTACCGTTTCGACTTCCGCACGCAAATGCCGGCCGCCCTCGCCTATCCGCTACAGGGACGCCGCTATAACTGGGCCTACGAGACCGACCCCGAGCCGCATATGAACAACCGCCGCATGGAATGCGGCCGTGGCAAGGGGCTCGGCGGTTCGTCGCTGATCAACGGTATGTGCTATATCCGCGGCAACGCACTGGATTACGACGGCTGGGCGACGCGCCCCGGTCTGGAAAACTGGAGCTATCTGGATTGCCTGCCGTACTTCCGCAAGGCTGAAACACGCGACATCGGCGCGAATCCGTATCACGGCGGCGACGGGCCGGTGCATGTGACCACCAGTAAGCCCGGCAACAATCCGCTGTTTGCGGCGATGGTCGAAGCCGGCGTGCAAGCCGGCTTTCCGCGTACGGACGATCTGAACGGCTACCAGCAGGAAGGCTTCGGTCCGATGGATCGCACGGTCACCGCGAACGGCCGGCGCGCGAGCACGGCGCGAGGCTATCTGGATCGCGCGAAAACGCGTGCGAACCTGACTATCGTCACGCATGCCATGACCGATCGGGTGTTATTCACCGGCAAGCGCGCGGTGGGCGTGGCTTATCTGCATCACGGCAATGCGGTGACAGCGCATGCGCGCCGGGAGGTGCTGGTCTGCAGCGGCGCGATCGCCTCGCCGCAATTGCTGCAACGCTCGGGCGTGGGCCGCGCCAGTTGGCTGCGGGAACTGGACGTGCCGCTCGTGCACGATCTGCCTGGCGTCGGCGATAATCTGCAAGACCATCTGGAGATGTACATCCAGTACGAGTGCAAGGAACCGGTCTCGCTCTACCCGGCATTGCAATGGTGGAATCAACCCGCCATCGGGCTCGAATGGATGCTCGACGGCACGGGTGTCGGTGCGAGTAACCAGTTCGAAGCGGGCGGCTTCATCCGCACGCGCGACGACGACCTGTGGCCGAACATCCAGTATCACTTTCTGCCGGTCGCGATCAATTACAACGGCTCGAATGCCATCAGGATGCACGGCTTTCAGGCTCACGTCGGGTCGATGCGCTCGCCTAGCCGCGGCCGCGTAAAGCTCACTTCTCGCGATCCCAACCGGCATCCGGGCATCCTCTTCAACTACATGGCCGATCCGCTCGACTGGCGCGAGTTCCGCGACGGCATTCGCATTACACGCGAGATCATGCGTCAACCGGCACTCGATCGTTATCGCGGCCGTGAACTGAATCCGGGTGCGGAACTGGTCACGGACGAGCAACTCGACAGTTTCGTGCGAATGCGCGCGGAGACGGCGTTTCATCCTTCGTGCTCATGCAAGATGGGCTACGACGACATGGCCGTAGTCGACAACGAAGGACGCGTGCACGGCATGGAAGGGCTGCGCGTGGTCGATGCGTCGATCATGCCAAGGATCACGACCGGCAATCTGAATGCGCCGACCATCATGCTGGCCGAAAAAATTGCCGACCGGATTCGTGGACGGGAAGCGCTCGCGCGAGTGGAGACACCTTATTTCGTGGCGAATGGTCTGCCTTCCAGGAAGCGTGAGACGGCGACGGTTTAATCGACAGGCGCGCCTGGATTCCTCGCTACAAGATTTTCTTTACCCTCGCGCAACTTATCCTCGATTGTCGGCGCGCTGTAAAAGCCGGATAGTGCGGGCTCGGGACGCCACGCAGCAGGTCTTCTCGCGAGACGTCCGCCAACCGACACTCAAGGAAAATGCTGGAGATGAACTTCAGAGCCATCAGCCTCGCGGCGGCGCTTGTCGTCACGCTCGGCACAACCTCCGCGACAGACGCTAGCGACGATACGCAAACCGGAATACGACACACGGTCGACCCCATCATCCAGTCCCTGATGAGCCGGGACGGTATTCCCGGCATGGCGGTCGGCATCGTCGCCGGGGGCAAGACCTACGTGTTCAACTACGGCGTAAGCTCGACTGCGACCGGCAAGCCCGTCACACAGAACACCCTGTTCGAACTGGGTTCGGTGAGCAAGACGTTCACCGCGACGCTGACCTCCTATGCACAAGCCAGTGGCAAGCTTTCGTTGTCGGATCCGACGGACAAGTATCTGCCCTCGCTACGTGGCAGCCCGTTCGGCAATGTAAGCCTGCTGAATCTGGGCACGCACACGCCTGGCGTGCTGCCTTTGCAGGTGCCCGAAGAGATTCACGACGACGCCGAGTTCATGGCGTATCTCAAGGCGTGGAAACCCAGTTGCGCGCCAGGTACCTGCCGGACTTATTCCAATCCTGGCATTGGCACGCTTGGTCTCATCACGGCGAAGAGCATGGGTGAAGCATTCACGCCGCTGATCGAACATCGTCTTCTTCCGGCACTCGGCATGAAGAACACCTATATCGATGTGCCGACAGCCCGGACGGCTGACTACGCACAAGGCTATAAGAAAGACGGTACGCCGACTCGCATGTCGCCGGGCGTGCTATCGGCGCAGGCGTATGGAATCAAAACGACGGCCGCTGACATGAACCGTTTCCTGCAAGCCAACATGAACATGGTGCCGATCGACGGCAGACTACAAAGCGCGATCACCGCGACGCACACTGGCTATTTCAAGGCTGGCGTGATGACTCAGGACCTGATCTGGGAGCAATACACGTATCCGGTTGCACAGAAGACCTTGGAGGAAGGCAATGCGCCGGCGATGGCAACGGACGCGACGCCCGCTACCGAAATCAAGCCACCGCTCGCGCCGCGTCAGGATGTTTGGATCAATAAGACCGGCTCGACGAATGGCTTTGGTGCGTATGTCGCTTTCGTGCCGCAGAAGCAGTTGGGCATTGTGATTCTGGGCAACAAGAACTTCCCGATCGAAGATCGGGTGATTGCGGCGTATCGGATTATGGAAGCGCTGGGTGACGGTGGGCGTTGAAAGCGAGCGTACTAAACACGCACTTTTGTAAAGCTTGGTTGCACGGCCAAGCTTTTCCGACTTCTCTTATTTCTGATTTCTGACTCCTTGATGCAACGTCGAAATATTACGTATTTCTGACGTCGCATTACAACAACAAGGAGATTCATGAAACTCAAAAAATCGTCAATTGGCCTGCGAGCAACCTTGGCCCGATTATTCGGCGCGTTTGTGTTGCTAATGGCCGCGTTCGGCGCAAATGCCGACGACATCTGCCCGAGTCTTTATCAGAAATCTGGCGCTATTCAGGGCGATCCGCAGTGCTTTTCCATTGCGGCAAGCAATACCCCAATCGGTATGGGCAGCTTCTATTGCACCGCCGAACCGGACCGTATAAGAGCCTGGTGCGGCGGCGCTCCCGAGCCGGAAAAATCATGTGCGGTTGCCGATCCGGTTTATCCCGGCAGCGGTGTGGTCACGTTGCGCGAAGCCGACTTCGTCAGCGGCGACGACATACCGCTGTCGTTCACACGCACTTACCGCTCTACACCACTTGCAAAAAATGTCAGCGCAATGGGACCTGTGTGGTTCCATAACTGGCAGCGGCAGTTGGACCTGACGAATGCGAATGGCGGCAGTCCGTCGAAGATTCTTGCGTATCGCGGTAATGGTGAACCCGTTACGTTCAACTGGTCAACCGGTAATTGGCGTTCCTCGGGATTTTCCGGGCTGTCGTTAGCGCAAAGCAGCTCGGGTTGGACACTGACCGATCTGCAGACGGAGACGGTCGAATCATATTCAGCGCAAGGGCTGCTGCTATCGGAAAGTACTAAAACAGGTTTTGTCCGCACGCTCACGTATGAAGGTTCTGGCCTGCTAACCTCGATCACCCAGCACGCCGCAGGGACAGACGCGAAACAGGACATAACCGTTCGTCTCGACTACGACGACAAACGCCGCCTATCGCGTCTGAATGATCCCATGAGTGGCCAGACCGCGTACGGCTATGACGCGCACGGCAATCTTGCTTCGGTCACCTGGCCGGACGGCTATGTCCACCGTTACGTGTACGACGATACCCGCTTCACGAATGGGCTAACCGGAGAGATCGATGAAACCGGTACACGCATCGCAACGTGGACTTACGACGCACAAGGCCGTGCAGTTGCGGTGACTCATCCCGATGCGGCGCGCAACGTTCAGTTTGCCTACAACGGTGACTCGACGGTCATCACCGACAGCAGGCGCTCCACAACGCTGAATCTGTCGTCAGTCGGCGGGATGCTGCGACCCACCAACTCGAGTTCATCTGCAGGAACAACCCGTTCGAGTTGGGACACCTCGGGCAATTTGCTAAAGGACGTCGACGCAAGCGGCGGAACGTCAGAATTCAGCTACGACGAAGCTGGGCGCCCCGTGCGCGCGACCGTGAAGAACGCATCGGGCACGTCGATCATCACGCTCCGCTATGCCGACGTGACAAGCTTGCGACCTGCGATGATCGCTTCGCCCGGCTCGATTCAGTCCTTCGTCTACGATTCGCACGGCAACGCTATCGGTATCAGCGAAACTCCAACCCTCGATACGACCGGGGCGAGCGGATTTGATGCGGCAAAAGCCGGTGGGACGACGGTTGCGTACGGGTTGACCTACGACGCGACGAACCGGCTGTCATTCGTTCAGCAGCAGACAGCGGGTAAGGTAACGGCGCAGTGGGTCGTCACGCGTGATGCCACGGGAAATGTATTCTCGATCTATTCACGGGCAGAAAATGTCGCCAGCGAGATGGTGGCGCGCGATGCGGCCCATCGCGCGTTGTACGGTTACAACCCGACCGGCGACTTTCTCATGCGCTATGACCAGCGCGCGCGGATCGACGTCTTCAAGTTCAATGAGTATGCGAGTCCGGCGAACGGCGGCGTCCGACGGGTACTGAAGGTCAGGTTTAATTACTCACCGGACAACCAGGTCATATCGCGGACCGGGACCGTCGCCAGGAACGGAAGTCTTCTTGATCTGAACGACGGCACGGACGTGCCGATTAGCAGCGATGAAATCGACCAGTGGATTGATAACTACAACTATGGCGATTCGCCTATAGGACCACCGGCGAACCTTCAAGGTTCACGATCGCTCCTACTTGCAGGGCCTGGCGTAAGCGCGAGCACCGTTTGTATGGGCTGTCATTTCGAAGCCGGACTCATCGACGGTGTCGCGCGCGGCATTCTGTTTGCCTGGCGACTCGCTAAAATTCCTGTCGTCCGGTATGGAATCGGACAGGGTGCGAAGAAGGCGGCGGAAAAGCTGGATCGGCTCAAAGAGATGTGCAAACCGGCGGCTGAGACCGAGGTCGACGGGATTCCACCGGGACGGGTTACTTCCGAATACACTGATATTACTGTTGGGCGGAGTGTCAGGAACATCAGGACCGATGTCGGCAAAGCAGAATTCGAGGGCAACTTGACTCAAAACGGTTGGACTCAATCATCGAGTGCAAGAGGGGATGCCGATATTTTCACTAAGGGTGACTTCAAGTTTTCCATCAGGGAAAATTCCAACGAAGGCTCCATCACAGCGGATTTTTTCCCAGGCACCAGGAACGCGACCGTGAAAATCCGGTTGGGGGGCAAATGACTAAAATCGAATTCATCATGGACGAGCATCAGTTCAAGCGCCTATTCGACCGCGCTCGCGCTGACGTCGACAGGCTTACGGATACGGCATGTCCGAGGCTTTACTTCGACTCGATCGACCTGTTGACGGACAAATTTTTTGACCTTATCCGCCACCTTCTCGCGTCGCAAGACGAAGCACAGTTTTGCGTGCTCTCATTGAAGCCCGACCCTTTTGGTCACTTCTCCTATTTCGAGAAATACCCGGCCTTTCTTCACGGCGCAAAAAATACAGTCGACGACTACTACGATGTGTTGCATCGCGACCCGGGCAACAGTCCAGCCGATGCAATCGCATACAACGCTATCCAGTACGTTGTTCTGCCGATAGTCGGTGACTGGTTTATGTACGCCGACCGAGACTGGCAGATGGGTGCACTTAGCGGCCCATCCGACGTAATGGAGCTGGCCCGAGGCTTCTACCCATTTTTCCTGACACCGGAACCCGGCTTCAGGATCACCGGCAACTGATCTCTGGCAATCGCCCGGCGACATGAGGTGCAGCCGTAAGGCAGCACCTCATGCCCCTTCACTCCCGCACCGGACTCATCACCCCATGCCCATCCGTCTCCACCGCCTCTGACACCAGCGTCTCCAACGCCAACCCACGCGTTTCGATCCCGAGTATCCACACTGCCGCCGCCGCGATCACAAAGCACATCGCGCCGAGCGAGAACACGCCACCCTGTCCGAACACCGGCAACACTACGCCCACCACGTACGGTCCGATCAGCGAACCGACGCGGCCAATCGCCGACGCAAATCCCGAACCGGTCGCACGCGCACCCGTGCCGTAAAGCTCGGGCGTGTAGGTGTACAACACCGCCCACATCGCGAACAGGAAGAACTGCATCGCAAGTCCGGCGCAGATCAGCAAGGTCGGCGTCTGCGCATGCAGCGCCGTTTGCCCGTAGACGTAGGCCATCACCGCGCTGCCCGCCAGCGACGCGATGCACGTCGGCTTACGTCCCCAACGTTCAACCAGCCACGCCGCACAGATGAACCCCGGAATCCCGCCAAGCGAAATCAACACCGTATACAGCACCGATTTCGTCACGGCAAAACCGGCTTGTTGCATCAGCGCACCAAGCCACGACGTCAGCCCATAGAAACCCAGCAACGCAAAAAACCACAGCGTCCACACCATGATCGTGCGGCGCCGGTAAGCCATGCTCCAGATCTCGCGGAACGCTCCCGTGCCCTTCGCCGCCGGCGCTTCAGTCAGCATCACCGGCGCGCGCAGTTCTTTCAGGCCCGCAGCCTTCATGACCTTCGCTTCGACTTCGGCCAGCACTTTGTCCGCCTCCTCCAGGCGTCCGCGATGCTCGAGCCAACGCGGCGATTCGGGCACCATGCGGCGCACGATCAGCACGAACACAGCGGGAATCGCGAGCAACGCGAACTCGGTGCGCCAACCGAACGCCGGCAAGACGAAGTACGACACCACGCCCGATGCGATGAAACCCAACGGCCAGAAACCGTCCATCAGCGCAATCAATCGTCCGCGCGACGCCGCCGGAACGAACTCCGAGAGCAACGTCTGCGCAATCGGAAATTCCATGCCCATGCCGAAGCCGAGCAGCACGCGAAAGAAAATCAGCGCTTCCACGCTCTGCGCGGTCGAACACAGATACGACGCGATCCCCCACAGCACCATGCTCCACTGAAATACGGGGCGTCGTCCGAAACGATCAGCCAGCAGGCCTGCCACCGCCGCACCGAGCACCATGCCGAAGAAACTGGCGCTGGCGACGAGTCCTGCCATCGCGGTCGACAGATGGAATTCGGTTCTGATCGAGCCGAGCACGAAGGTCATCGTGCCGAGATCGACCGAATCGAAAAAGAACGCGACGGCGATGATGACAAATATCGTCCGGTGATAACCGGAGAACGGCAGTCGTTCGAGTCGGGCAGCGGCACTCGCGCGAGGCTGAAAAACGGTAGACATGTCATCCCCTGGTGGATGCGGCGAATGCCGCGTGGGTGTTCAAAGGTTCCAATGTGTTTTCAGTAGATGCCGACATAAATCGGCCACATAGAAGAAAACCGTCATCGGGATGGAACGGGGGCGTCGTTCCCTACCAGGGCGTCGCGCGCACTACGGCCGCAAGCGTGCGCGCGCGGCGCCGACCACGCGCGCGAGCGTGTCCGCACTCAGCCGCGCGGCGATTTTTTCGACGTATTCATGATGACGCGCCTGCAATGGCGCACCGAGTTGTTGCGCAAGGAGATAGCGAATCAGCGCGATGCGCCGATGCCGCAACACGATGCTCTGATCGAGCAGCGCGAGCGCGGCGTGGGCATCGCCTTCCTGACACGCGCGCTCGGTAAGGCGCGCCGTGGCTAGACGAGTGGACGTCATGGGCGGGTCGGAAGAAACGCACGAGCGGCCGCACACGACAGGCCACCGCTCGTCGCGTCTCAGGACATCAGCGGCTCGGCTGCGTCGAGCATGATCTTGACGAAGTAGTCCGCGAAGCTGCGACGCACGATGATGTCGAAGCTATCCGCGGCAGTCGGCACCAAGGTCATCGAGGCCTTGAAATAGTGGCTCTGCGCGCACTGTCCGACCCCAAACAGCTTGGGATGCAAATCCAGCGGACAGCCGCGCACCAGTACTTCGCGCGCACGCGCGCCGCTGATTTCCAGCACCGTGAAGCCGCTGCCGATATCCACCGCCGAGGCGAACACGCCCGCAAAAACGGCGCCGAGCTTCGCCTGCAAGGGCGCGGTACGCGTTGCATCGTGCGCAGTGGCCGAGCGCACCAGCCATTCATCGGGCCCGAGCCACAGCATGTCGTAGCCATTGCCACGCGCGATAGTGTTCGCTTTCTGCGGCGGCGTGCAGCCGAGCACGCTTTCTATCGCCTCCACGAAGGCCGCGTCGCGCATATCGCCGCGCACGTTCACGAGTTCCAGAAACGGCCGTTCGCTCAACCTGAAGGCGGCGGATGCCGTCGCCTGATGCTTCTTCAGCAGCGAATCCGCGCCCACCAGCGGCGACTCCTGCCACACGCCCGTTTGCTTGCCGACGGCGCGATCCACGACCGACCCCGTGCCTCTAGTTTCATTCCACATGTTGCCGTGCTCCTTCGCTGTCGTAGAACACCGAACTGGTGACCTTCGCTGCAATCTGTTTGCCGCTCGAAAGCGGAATCGTGACCGTTTCGCCGATCTTGTCGAGCCCGCCCTTTACGACCGCCATCGCAATCGAACGCTTCAGGATGGGGCTGTAATAGCTCGACGTGACGTGGCCGAGCATCGTCGCCGTCTCGCCCTGGAAGGGTCCGGCAACGATCTGCGAGCCCTCGGGTATCACGAACGACGGATCGTCCGAAAGCAGCCCGACGAGTTGTTTGCGCCCTGCCTTCGCGGTGTCCGAGCGGGTCAGCGAGCGCTTGCCGAGAAAGTCCTTCGACTTCGCCACCAGCCCGCCCATGCCGAGGTCGTACGGCGTCATGGAACCGTCCGTATCCTGGCCGACGATGATGTAGCCTTTCTCCGCGCGCAGCACGTGCATCGTTTCGGTGCCATACGGCGTGATGTCGTATTCCGCGCCCGCGGCCATCAGCGCTTCCCACACCGCGCGGCCCACGTTCGCCGGCACGTTCACTTCATAAGCAAGTTCGCCCGAGAAGCTGATGCGCATGACACGCGAGGCCGCACCGGCCACCGTGCCTTCGCGATAGCTCATGAACGGAAACGCCGCGTTCGCGAAGTCGATGTCGTGGCAGACCTTCTGCAGCACCTTGCGGCTGTTCGGGCCGACCACGGCGAAGGTGGCCCAGTGATCGGTCACCGAGGCGAGCCGCACGCGCATGTCCGGCCATTCGGTTTGCAGCCAGCGTTCGAGCCATGTCAGCACGCGTGCCGCGCCGCCGGTCGTGGTGGTCATCATGTAGTGCTGGTCGGCGAGGCGCACGGTCACGCCGTCGTCGAAGATCATGCCGTTTTCGTCGAGCATCAGGCCATAGCGGCATTTGCCCACTTCCAGCTTGCTCCACGGATTGGTATAGACCCAGTTGAGCAACCTGGCCGAATCCGGGCCCTGAATGTCGATCTTGCCGAGCGTCGAGGCATCGAGAATGCCGACACTCTCGCGCACCGCGAGCGATTCGCGCGCGACCGCCGCGTGCATGTCTTCGCCCGCCTTCGGGTAATACCACGGGCGCTTCCAGTTGCCGACGTCCTCGAAGGCTGCGCCGTTTTCGACGTGCCATTCATGTACCGCCGTCTTGCGCACCGGATCGAGAAACTCACCCAGCTCGCGGCCCGCGAAGGTGCCAAAGGTGACGGGCGTGTAATTCGGCCGGAAGGTGGTCGTGCCGGTTTCGGGAATCGTCTTGCCGAGCGCCTGCGCGAGAATCGCCATACCGTTGATGTTGCCGAGCTTGCCCTGATCGGTGCCGAAGCCCATCGCCGTATAACGCTTGACGTGCTCGACCGATTCGAAACCTTCACGCGCGGCGAGAAAAATATCCGCGGCCGACACGTCGTTCTGGAAGTCGACGAACTGCTTCGGCCCGCGCGTCGCCATCTCGCGGCCACCGACCAGCCACAGCGGCTGCATCTTCGCTTCGGTGATTTCCGCGACCTGCACCGGATTGGGCCGCGCGACGATGAAGCCTGCCGCACGCGCCGCTTCGATACCCGCATCCACCGAAAAGCGGATGCCCTGGCCCAACGTAAAGTCGCCTGCGCAAGCGCCGACGCTCGTTTCCGGCTGCATCGCCTTGCCCGGCACGAAGCAGGCTTTTTCGTCATGCCAGTGCGCTTTGCCGCCCGACTGCGCGAACAGATGCAATACCGGGCTCCAGCCGCCGGACATCGCGAGCAGATCGCACGACAGTTCGCCCTGCTTCGCCCCGACCTGTCCATTCGAATACGACGCCAGATCGACTGCCGCCACGCGCAGTTTGCCGTGCGCGGCGGTAATCACCGTGCCGTTCATCACCTTCACACCGTATCGACGTGCCAACGCCGGCAGCGTGCCCTTCGACTCGCTCGCCCGCGGATCGACCACCGTCACCTGCGCGCCGGCCGCCTTCAGGTCGAGCGCGCATTGATAGCCGTCGTCGTTGTTCGTGAACACGATCGCGTTACGGCCCGGCAGCACGGCGTAACGATGCAGATAGGTCGATACCGCCGAGGCCATCATCACGCCCGGCAGATCGTTGTTGCCGAACACGATCGGACGTTCATGTGCGCCGGTCGCGAGGATCACGCGTTTCGCGCGGATTTTCCACATCAGCTCGCGCGTGCCTTTGCGTTGGGAGACCGGCAGATGTTCGGTGAGCCGCTGCGTCACCGTGACCAGGTTGTGATCCTGATAACCGAAGGCCGTGCTGCGGCACAGGATCTTGACGTCGGGCATCTGCCGCAGTTCGTCTTCGATCTTATGCACCCATTGCAGCGCGGGCTTGCCGTCGATCTCCGCGCGACACGACAGCAGTGAGCCGCCGAGTTCCGGCTGATCGTCGATCAGGGTCACGCGCGCGCCGGACAAGGCCGCCGCATGCGCCGCAGCGAGTCCCGTCGGGCCGCCGCCCACCACCAGCACGTCGCAATGCGCAAAACACTTGTCGTAGCGGTCCGCGTCGGTGTGTTCGGGTGCCTTGCCGAGACCGGCCGCGTCGCGAATCACCTCTTCGTATTTCGGCCAGAACTTGCGCGGCCACATGAAGGTCTTGTAGTAGAAACCGGCCGGAATGAAGCGCGCGATCTTCTGATTGACCGCCATGCGGTCCTTCTCGATGCTCGGCTGCGCATTCACGCTGCTGGCGACGAGCCCCTGATACAACTCGATTTCGGTCGCCCGTGCATTTGGCACGGTATACGCGCCGGTTTCGAGTTGCACGACGGCATTCGGCTCTTCGACACCCGCCGTGACGATGCCGCGCGGCCGGTGATACTTCCAGCTACGTGCGACGAAATGCATGCCGTTGGCGAGCAGCGCCGAAGCCAGCGTGTCGCCCTGGTAGCCCTGATACTGGCGCCCGTTGAACGTGAAGGTCAGCGGCAAGGCGCGGTTGATGCGCCCGCCGTTGGGGAGTCGGTCTTTCTGGTTCATTGCGTCTTACCCTCTTGTGCCTTGCCCTCGTTGCTGTCCATCGTGAGCAGCGGACGATCGAACGTGTCGTAGCCCTGGATCTCGTAGCTCACCGTGTCGCGCTGCGCCATGAACCAGCGGCGGCAGCCTTGCGTGTGCAACCATTGTTCGCGATGCACGCCGCGCGGGTTCTTGCGCATGAACAGGTAGTCGCCCCATTCCTTGTCGGAGAGTTTTTCGGTGTCGAGCGGTCGGGCGATGTCGGCTTCGCCGCCGCAGGAGAATTCGGTTTCGGCGCGCGGCCCGCACCATGGGCATTCGATCAGCAGCATGGAGTTTTCCTCGAAATTAGTGGGCGACAGCGGCAGCGCCGTGTTCGTCGATCAGATGACCGGTGTAGAAGCGATCCAGCGAGAACGGCGCATTCAGCGGATGCGGTTCGTCCTTCGCGATCGTGTACGCATAGGCCCAGCCCGAGCCCGGCGTCGCCTTGAAGCCGCCGGTGCCCCAGCCGCAATTGAAGTACAGCCCTTTCACATCGGTCTTGCTGATGATCGGGCACGCATCCGGGGATACGTCCACGATGCCGCCCCACTGACGGTTCATCCGCACCCGCGAGAACACCGGGAACATTTCGACGATCGCCTCGAGCGTGCCTTCGATGATCTGGAAGCTGCCACGCTGGCCGAAACCCGTGTACTGATCGACGCCTGCGCCGATCACCAGATCGCCCTTGTCGGACTGGCTGATGTACGCGTGCACCGCGTTGGACATCACCACGGTGTTGACCACCGGCTTGATCGGCTCGGACACCAATGCCTGCAACGGATGACTTTCGAGCGGCAATCTCACGCCGGCCATGTCGGCGAGCGTCGACGTATTGCCCGCTGCCACCACGGCGACTTTCTTCGCCTTGATGAAACCCTTGGTGGTATCCACGCCGATCACCTGGCTGCCGTCGCGGCGAATACCCGTCACCTGACAGTTCTGCACGATATCGACGCCGGCCTGATCCGCGCCGCGCGCGAAGCCCCAGGCCACCGCATCGTGACGCGCCACGCCGCCGCGCCGCTGGATCGATGCGCCGAGTACCGGATAGCGGCTGTTCAGATTGATGGTCGGCTCGATTTCCTTGATCTGCGCGGGCGTGAGGAACTCGGCGTCCACGCCGTTCAGCCGGTTCGCATTCACGCGGCGCTCGGTGTCGCGCACGTCCTGCAAGGTATGCGCGAGGTTCATCACGCCGCGCTGACTGAACATTACGTTGTAGTTCAGATCCTGCGAGAGTCCTTCCCACAGTTTCATGGCCTTTTCGTATAGCGCAGCCGACTCGTCCCACAGATAATTCGAGCGCACGATCGTCGTATTGCGCGCGGTATTGCCGCCGCCGATCCAGCCTTTTTCCAGCACGGCGATATTGCGCACGCCATGCTCTTTCGCGAGGTAATACGCCGTGGCGAGACCATGCCCGCCTCCGCCGACGATCACCACGTCGTATTCACGTTTGGGCTCCGGGCTCTTCCACTGGCGCTCCCAGTTCTCGTGATACGACATCCCGTTGCGCAGGAGGCTGAATATCGAATAGCGGCTCATTGTTGGTCCTTGTCGGTACTGTCTTTACTGATACGTCGTAACAGGTTCAAAGCGGGTTCGAAGTGCTTTTCAGCATTCGATGACGTTCACGGCCAGGCCGCCGCGCGACGTCTCCTTGTATTTCGTCTTCATATCGGCACCGGTTTCGCGCATGGTCTTGATCACGTTGTCGAGCGACACGTAGTGCTGGCCGTCACCCTTCATTGCCATGCGCGCGGCGTTCAGGGCCTTGACCGCGCCCATCGCATTGCGTTCGATACACGGAATCTGCACGAGCCCGCCAACGGGGTCGCAGGTCATGCCGAGGTTGTGTTCCATGCCGATTTCGGCGGCGTTCTCGACTTGCGTCGGCGTGCCACCCATCACGGCGGAGAGTGCGGCGGCCGCCATCGAGCAGGCCACGCCCACTTCACCCTGGCAACCCACTTCGGCGCCGGAAATCGAGGCGGTTTCCTTGTAGATGATGCCGATCGCGGCGGCCGTCAGCAGAAAGTCGACGATGCCCGCGTCGTTCGAGGCATGCATGAACTTCACGTAGTAATGCAGCACGGCGGGAATCACGCCGGCCGCGCCATTGGTCGGCGCCGTGACGACGCGCCCACCCACCGCGTTTTCTTCGTTGACGGCCATCGCGTAGAGATTGACCCAGTCGAGCATGGACAGCGGATCGCGCAAGGACTCTTCCGAGCGCGAACGCAATTGCGAGCACAGATCGGCGGCGCGGCGCTTCACCTGCATCGGACCGGGCAACTCGCCGCGCACTTTGCAGCCGCGTTCGACGCAAGCCGACATCGCGCGCCAGATTGCCAGCAAGCCGTCGCGCACTTCCTGCTCGGGGCGCGACGCGCTTTCGTTGCGCAACGTGATCTGAGCGATGGAAAGTCCGCTTTCGCGGCACACGCGCATCAGATCGTCGCCGGTGCGAAACGGATACGGCACCGCGGCGCCGCTACGCAGACCGTTCACGCGATCGCCCTCGCGATTGACGACAAAGCCGCCGCCGATCGAGTAATACTCTTTCTCCACCAGCAGTTGGCCGTTCTCATCGAAGGCCTGAAAACGCATGCCGTTCGGATGCACGATGCTCGAACCGGGCGCACCCGGCATCAGCTTGCGGAAGAAGCTCAACTGGTCACGCTCGTCGAATTTCACCGGATGCTTGCCGAGCAGCATCAGTTCCTTCGTCTCGCGAATCGACTTGAGACGCGGCTCGATCAGGTCCGGCTCGATCAGATCGGGCAGATTGCCTTCCAAGCCGAGCAGCACGGCCTTGTCCGTGCCGTGCCCCTTGCCGGTTGCGCCGAGCGAGCCGAACAGTTCGATTTTCACGCGGCGCACGAACCCGAGCAGGTTGGCGTCTTCGATGTGCGAGGCGAAGCGGCATGCAGCGATCATCGGCCCCACCGTGTGGGAACTCGAAGGACCGATACCGATCTTGAACAGATCGAAGACGCTGACGTTCATGACTTGCCTTGTGCGTTGCGATGCCTTGGGTGGAATTGCCCCTATTGCACCGCACGTCAATTTGTACCGATAGAATAAAAACGGCATGACAGTGGGATAGTGGCGTCAAGCGCCCCGCCCGCAAAGCGCGGCGGCGGATTTGCGACGACTTCTGACGCATTTGCGACAGGCCCGCACGTTGCGGCTGGCGATGCTGGCGGCACGGGTTGCGCTGTCCGTACAAGCGCCCGGCGAACCGTCCTGGCCCCCGGTGCTAAGCTTGCTCTCTAACCCTTCTCCCGTTCTGGCTGCACGCATGAATTCCGCTGAACCGCTTCCCCTTCAATCGATCGACGGCACCTCGAAGCAGCGCATCCGCTTCGGCATCATCCTGCTGCCGAACTTCACGCTGACGGCGTTTTCGGGTTTCGTCGACCTGTTGCGCCTGACTGCCGACGAAGGCGACTTCAGCAAACCCGTGCGCTGTTCGTGGAGCGTGATAGGGGAAACCCTCGCTCCGGTGCGCGCGAGTTGCGGCATCCAGATCACGCCGTGGGAAACGTTCGAGCACGCCGAGCCGTTCGATTACGTGGTGGTGGTGGGCGGCCTGCTGCATTCCGGGCCCGCCGCGAGCGACGCCACGCTCGCCTTCATCCGCCGCGCCGCCGCCACCGAGGCGACGCTCGTCGGCATGTGCACCGGCGTGTTCTCGCTGATGCGCGCGGGCGTGCTGGACGGCCATCGTATTTGCGTAAGCTGGTTTCACTACTGGGATTTCATCGAGCGCTTTCCGTCGGTGAATGAAGAAGCGCTGGTCGCCGATCGCCTCTTCGTGATCGACCGCCGCCGCATTACGTGTTCCGGCGGACGCGCCTCGATCGACGTGGCTGCGGCGATCCTGCTGCGTCACTTCGAAACCGCCACGGTGCAGAAGGCGCTGCGCATTCTGCTGGTGGACGACATGCAGAAAGGCAATGCGCCGCAGCCGCATCCGCCGGGCCTCGCGCCCGCATCGCATCCGAAGGTGAAGCGCGCGATCCTGCTGATGGAGCAACATATCGGCCGTTCGCTTTCACTCGATGAACTCGCGGGCAAACTCGATCTGTCGCCGCGTCAACTGGAACGGCTTTTCAAGGCGGAAACCGGCAAGGCGCCGCAGGCCTACGCCAAGCAGGTGCGCTTGCGCACCGCCGCGTGGCTGCTCACCAGTTCCGATAAAACCGTGGCCGATATCGCGTCGAGCTGCGGTTTTTCCGACGCTTCGCATCTGGGCCGCGAGTTCCGCAAGCAGTTCGGCCTGCCGCCGATGATGTACCGCGAACAGCGCGGCACGGCCGCCCAGGTGGAAGACGGCTCAGGCTACGACGAGACCTTCCCGGGCCGCGCCCAGGCAATCTGAAACGCCAGGCCGGGACGTCACCGTCAGCGGAGGGTCACTGCCCGGCTACATACGCCTTCACCGCCGGCAAGCCATCCTTGCCGTCGTAGGTCTTCACACCCGCGAGCCACTTGTCGAGCACTGCCGGATTCGCTTTCAGCCAGTCACGCGCGGCCTTGTTCGGGTCGGACTTGTTCATGATCGGCAGCATCACGTGGTTCTCGATGTCGGTCGTGAATTGCAGGTTCGACACCAGTTTCGCGACGTTCGGACAGCGCGACGCATAATCGTTCGGCACGACCGTCAGCACTTTCGCTTCGCCGTAGTTCGGACCGAACACGGCGTCGCCACCGGACAGATAATCGATCTTCATCTGCACGTTCATCGGATGCGGCTCCCAGCCGAGAAACACAATCGGCTTCCTGTCGCGTACTGCGCGGTTCACCTCGACCAGCATGCCCGCCTCGCTCGACTCCACCAGCCTGAATTTGCCGAGTCCATACTGATTGGTGTCGATCATTTTTTTGATCAACGCATTGCCGTCGTTACCCGGTTCGATACCGTAGATCTTGCCGTCGAGCTTGTCGTAGTTCTTCGCGATGTCGGCGAAAGTCTTGATGCCCGACTGATACGCATAGTCCGGCACGGCCAGCGTGTATTTCGCGCCGGTCAGGTTCGGCGTGGGCAGTACGGTGAGCTGACCGGCCTTTTTAAACGGGTCGATCATCGGGTCCATGGTGGGCGACCAGTAGCCGAGAAACACGTCGATCTGCTTGCTCTTCACGCCCGCGAACGTAATGGGTACCGAGGCGATCGTCTTGGTCGGCTTGTAGCCGAGCCCTTCGAGCAGCGTCGAGGCCAGGCCCGTGGTCGCGGCAATATCGGTCCAGCCGACATCGGCGAAACGCACATCGCGACAGGTAGCAGGTTCCGCGGCCCACACGGACGACACAGACAGCGCGCACAGCGACGCAGCCCACAAACGTTTCATGGCGTTCCCTCAGAGTAGGTGATGTGCGACCGGCGTGATCGCGGCGATCGTTCAGCCGGTCTAGGAAGACAGCCGCCGCTCGACGCTCGGCGCATGGCCGAACTGCGCGCGGTAGGCCTTGCTGAAATGACACGGCGAATGAAAACCGCACACGGCGGTGACACGCGCAATCGAAGCGTCCGAATTGCGCAGCAACTCGCGCGCGCGGCGCAGACGCAGCGTCAGGTAGTAGTGAGTGGGCGACACGCTCAGGAACATCTTGAACATGCGCTGCAAATGCCGTTGCGACAGATGCACGAGGCGCGCGAGTTCATCGAGCGAGAGCGGCTCTTCGATGTTCGCTTCCATCAGGCGCACGACTTCGATCAGTTCGGCGCGGGAAAAACCAACCCGTGCGTCGACCGGAATGTGCTGATAATCGGTCGAGCCGCGAATCCGCTCGACGATGAACTGCTCCGACACTTGCGCCGCCACGGCGTGACCCAGACGCAAACCGACCAGCTTCAGCATCAGATCGAGCGGCGCGGTGCCGCCGGTGCAGGTCATGCGATCGCGATCGATCACGAATAGCTCGTCGGCGAAACGCACGTCCGGATAGCTCTTGTGCAAGGGCGACATGTCTTCCCAATGCACGGTGGCGCGATACCCGTCGAGCAGACCGGCCGCCAGTAGCGCATACGGTCCGGTGCAGATGCCGCCGAGCGGAATGCCCTGGGCGGCCACGTCGCGCAACAAGGCGATCACTTCGTCGTTCACATACTCGCGCACATGCCAGCCGGCGCACACGAACAGCACATCCGGGGTGCCGGCCTCGGCCAGCGTCGTGGTGGGCTTCACCGTGATGCCGTTGCTGGCGCGCGCCGGTTCGCCGTCCGGCGTGATGACCGACCAGCGATAGTGCTGCGCGCGGCCGACGTAGTTGGCCATGCGCAGCACTTCGACCGCGCTGGTGAAGGCGATCATCGAAAAGTTCGGCAACGTCAGAAAGCCGACATGCGCGAGCCCGGACAGCGGGGAATCCGCCTGGGGCTCGACCGGTGTGATCGCGTCGCGCTTCATCGGCGGCTCAGCCGTGTTGCGCCGCCGGCTCGCGGCGCACCTTCATGACGCTGCGCAAGCCCGACAGCAGCGGTGCGCGTGCCATGCCCGGCGCCCGGCCGAAGCTTTCCGTGATGCGGTCCAGAATGATCGCGAGCATCACCACCGACAGACCGCTTTCGAAGCCCAGCCCGATATCGAGGCGTTGAATACTTGCCAGCACGTCGTTGCCGAGGCCGCCCGCCCCCACCATCGACGCGATGATGACCATCGAGAGCGCCATCATGATAGTCTGATTCACGCCGGTCATGATCGACGGCAGCGCGTTCGGAAACTGCACCTTGTAGAGCAACTGCCACGGCGTGCAGCCAAAGGCCTGCCCCGCCTCGACGATTTCGCGGTTCACATGTTTGATGCCAAGTGACGTGAGACGCACGGCCGGCGGCATCGCGAAGATCACCGTCGACAGAATCCCCGGCACGCGGCCCAGACCGAACAGCATCGCGGCCGGAATCAGGTAGACGAACGCGGGCATGGTCTGCATCAGATCGAGCACCGGACGCACCACCGTTTCCACCGTGCGGCTCTTCGCCATCCAGATACCGAGCGGTATGCCCAGCAGCAAGCTGATCAAGGTGGACGACAGCGTGAGGCCCAGCGTGATCACCATCTGATCCCAGAAGCCGGTGCCGTAGATCAGCAGCATCGCCAGCAAGGTGAACAGCGCGAAACGCCAGCCTACCCGCCACAAACCGATGCCCACGAAAATCGCCATCAGCGCCCACATCGGGATCGCCTGGAGACTGTGCTCGATCACCGCGGCAAAGCTCTCGATGACCTTGCCGATGGAATCGAAAGTTTTTGCGTCGTGGTCGAGCAGGTAGTGAACGCCGTGATCGACCCAGGCGCCAAGTGGAATGACTTCAGACATGGGAACCTCTATGGCGCGTGAGAACGTTCAGCACGTTCGTCTTGTTGACCGAACCGCAATAGGAGCCGTCGACTTCGACGACCGGCAGCGGCGCGCGGCTCGCCACGACACGTTCGACCACGTCGTCGAGCGGCGTGCTGCGGCGGATGCATTCGATCTGGTTGAGCTGCGGTGAAGCACTGCCCAAAGCGTCGCGGCACACGAAGCCGCGAATCTTGCGCTCGCTGTCGAGCACGAACGCGTAATCGGCGCTGCCGTTGAGCGTGGCCGCTACGCTCGACGCGTCGATTGCCGGCGAGTGCTGCATGAGCGGCACGGCGTCGGTCTGCATCAGGTCGCCGGCCGTCAGATAGCGGCTGGTGTCGATGCCTTCGAAGAACGCACGTACGTAATCGTCGGCCGGGTTGGTGATGATTTCCCGCGGCGTGCCGATCTGCACCACGCGCCCGCCTTCCATGATCGCGATGCGCGTGCCGATGCGCATGGCCTCTTCCAGATCGTGCGAGACGAACAGAATCGTGCGCTGTTGTTCGCGTTGCAGATCGAGCAGCACGTTCTGCATTTCCTTGCGCTTGAGCGGATCGAGCGCCGAGAAGGCTTCGTCCATGATCATCAGCGAGGGGTTGACTGCCAGCGCCCGCGCGAGACCCACGCGCTGCTGCATACCGCCGGAGAGTTGCGCGGGCAGCTTTTCTGAGAACGGTGCGAGGCCGACCTGTTCGAGCACCGTCATGGCCCGCTTCTCACGCTCCTTGCGGCCCACGCCCGCGACCTCCAGACCGAACGCCGCGTTCGCCAGCACGGTGCGCTGCGGCATCAGCGCAAACGACTGGAACACCATGCTCATGTCCTTGCGGCGTAGCGCCGTCAGTTCCGAGCGCGGCACGCTGGCCACATCGCGTCCGTCGATCAGCACCTTGCCGGCGGTCGGTTCGACGAGACGGTTGATGAGACGGATGAGCGTCGACTTGCCGGAGCCGGACAGGCCCATCAGCACGAAGATCTCGCCTTCCTTGACTTCGAACGACACGTTGTGAACACCGACGATCTGGCCGGTACGTGAGAAGACTTCTTCTTTGGTGGCGCCGCCTGCCAGCATGGCGACCGCCTGTTTCGGGTTAGTGCCGAACACTTTGCACAGCCCTTCGACCACGACCTTGGGGGAATTCATTGAATGCTCTCCTAGCGTGGCGGACGTCCGTCCGCGCTGTGCATACATAGTTGCCAGAAAAAAGTGCGCCTAGCCGACTATTTGCGACAACCACATGTGGAAATGCGACAACCGCGCCGGGCGAGCCTCGGTGCGTGGCTGGGAGAGCCTTGTGGGACAGGGGGTTGCGGGAGATCGGCGGGGCTGGCGGGCGTGTCGCGCCAGAGCAAGTGGTGAGGCGAAAAGTGAAAATAACCCGCTTCAGGAGGAGCCGGTTTCAATAAAAGGACGATGCGCACGGTTGTGGCGATGCAGCAAGCGCCTTTTTTGCCCCGGCGAGGCGCTCGTCACGCGCCCCCGCCGGACCAGGAAGCGCTCAGCCTGCTCCGTTCGCACCACTCGACGCCGCGCTGCGAGCCGCATCCTCCTCCTGCAATTTGCGCCAGAGGATCTTGCCGCTGCCTGACTTCGGCAACGATGTGACGAATTCGACGATGCGCGGCGCCTTGTAAGACGCCATCTGCTCATGCGCCCAGTCGATGATGTCCTGCTCGCTGATCGTGCCCGCCTGCGCCGCGGCGGGCACCACCAGCGCCTTCACGGTCTCGCCGCGTTTGTCGTCCTTCACGCCGATCACGCACACTTCGTGAATCGCGGGATGCCGGTACATCAGCGCCTCGACCTCGGCCGGCCAGACCTTGTAGCCGGATGCGTTGATCATCCGCTTGAGGCGATCGGTCATGAAGAAATAGCCTTCTTCGTCGATATGCCCCAAGTCGCCCGTGCGCAGAAAAAGCTTGCCGTCGAGTTCGATGAACGCTTCGGCCGTCGCCTTCGGATTGCGCCAGTAGCCTTGCATGTTCTGCGGCGCGTGCGTGACGATCTCGCCGGTTTCGCCTTGCGGCAGTTCCTGCAGCGTGAGCGGGTCGATCACGCGCGAGTCGACGTCGAAAACGGGAATCCCGAGGCACTGCGGCTTGGGACGATGCGGCGGGTTGATGTGCGTACCCGCGATCGTCTCGGACATACCGTAGCCTTCCACGTAATCGAGGCCGGTGAGCGCCTTGAGCTTGCGGGCGATCGCATCGGGCATCGCCGCGCCGCCGCCGCGCGTGCCGCTCAGACTCGACAGGTCGTACTCGCCGAGTTTCGGGTTTGACAGAAAATCGACCATCATCGTCGAGATCGACTGCCATGCGGTGACGCGATATTTCTGCATGCATTGCGCGGCGGCTTCGCGATCCCAGCGCGGCAACAGCACGATGGTGGCGCCCGCATACACCGCGCTGTTCATGCCGCCTTGCATGCCGGTCACGTGAAAGAGCGGCAACACCGACAGATAGACGCCGTCCGAGGGCGATGCGAACCACACGCAGCCGCCCAGCAAGGTGCTCATCACGCTGCGATGCGTGTGCATGCAGCCTTTGGGCTTGCCGGTGGTGCCCGACGTGTAGGGCATCACGCACAGATCGTCGGGACCGGCGGTGAGCGGCCCCGGCTTCAGGCGCCGTTCGAGCACGTCGTGCCAGGGCGTGACGCCAGGCAGATCGAAGCGCCTACGCGGCGCGGCGACGAATTCCGGCACGTCGATCGGCGACGACCGCTTCAGATAATCGCTATACGTAGCGACGATTGCGTGCTCGATGCCTCGCCCCGGACCGCTGCCGATCAACGGTTCGACATTGGCGAACAGGCATTGCGGCGCGATGATCGTATTCGCTCCGCTATCCTCGACGTAATGCGCCAACTCGGCGCCCATGTTCATCGGATTGACCGGTACGACAACCGCATTCGCCCGAAGAATGCCGTAATACGCGACGATCCACTGCGGGCTGTTCTGCATATACAGCAGCACGCGGTCGCCCGCTTTCACCTTGCATTCCTGCTGCAGAAAACCGGCCACGCGCTCGGCTTCGTCCTTGAATTCGGCGAAGCCAAGCGGCGTGTCGTAGAAGATGATGAACGGCTTGTCGGGAAAGCGCGCCGCCGAGACTTCGGCGTTGTAGAAAAGGTTGGTCTGCGGCAGCGTCAGATGCAACGGCACCTGCGGCGGCCAGTGCGGGAAATGGCGTTCGTTCATGGGGCACTCCTGCTCGACGGGCGGTGGGTCGCGTAAGCGAAAAGACTCGGACTCGGCGATCCGCTCAGGTGACGACCGAGCCGCCATCCACGGCAAAGTACTGGCCCGTGATATGACGCGACGCTTCACTCGCGAGAAATACCACCGGGCCCTTGAGGTCTTCGTCGCCGCCAAGACGTTGCAAAGGCGTGCGCGAGACGATCGAGTCTTCGATCTTGTCGAGCAATCCGGCCGACATTTTCGATGGGAAAAAGCCTGGGCAAATCGCGTTGACGTTGATGTTGTACTTGCCCCATTCCGACGCCAGCGCACGCGTGAAATTGATCGCCGCGGCCTTCGAGGTGTTGTACGCAATCGTATTCATGCCGGGCAGCGAACCCTTCAGTCCGGCCACCGAAGCGATGTTGATGATCTTGCCGGCACGCCGCGCGATCATGCTGCGTTTGCCCACCTCACGCGCCAGAAAAAACGGTGCGTTGATGTTCAGGTTCATCACCTTGTGCCACGCTTCGTCGGGTAGTCTTCAGCCGGGGCGCCCCATGTCGCGCCCGCGTTGTTCACCAGAATATCGATGTCGCCCTGCACGCCGAGTATCTCGTCGACAAGGCCGGGAATACCCTCGAAATGCTGCAGGTCGTTCACCACCGTCTGCACCTCGATACCGAGTTCGCGCAGATGCGCCTTCGCTTCAGCGAGTTCGCCGGCCTTGCGCGCGGTGATGGCCACGCGGCAGCCCATTTCGCCGAGCGCTTCGGCCATTTGCAGGCCGAGTCCGCGCGAGCCGCCGGTAATCAAGGCCACCTTGCCGTCCAGTTGAAACAGGTCCTTTACCGACATGCAGTGTCTCCTCCAGGTTGTTCTGCATTGCAGACTGATCGTCACGTTTTTTGGGCCATCATACGTGCCGATTTTCCGCCTGTAAATAAAAGCACGCTCATTCACTTTTGCGATAGACTGACACGCATCGCCGGTCGGTAGTTCATCGGGACTTACCCGCATACCGCACTGTTCAACCGGGCCGAATCCCCGTGTTTACGCCTGTTTCAGCGCCTCTTTCAGTGTGCGTCGCGAAGCGGTTCGTGCATGGCGGCTCAACTCTGGAAGGTCGTCTCTCATGCAAGATGCCTCGATCATCAATTCGCGCGATCTGGCGTTCCAGCTCTTCGAAGTTCTCGAGGCCGGGAAGCTCACGCAACGCCCGCGTTATGCGGACCACAGCCGCGAAACGTTCAACGCCGCGCTCGATACCGCGCATGCCGTCGCCGTCGAAAAATTCGCCACCCATAATCGCCTCTCCGACGAACACGAACCGCAGTTCGACGGTCAACGCGTCATCCTGCCCGCCGAGGTGAAAGAGGCGCTCGACGCGCTGCGCGCCACCGGTTTTCTCGCCGCCGGCAAAGACTACGAATGGGGCGGCATGCAGTTGCCGTCGGTGATGTCGTTTGCCTGCCTGTCGCTCTTCAAGAGCGCCAACATGGCCACCTCGTCCTACGCGATGCTGACCATGGCGAACGCGAACGTGATCGAACGGTTTGGCAGTGCCGTGCAAAAGCGCAAGTATCTGCAGGCTCTTTTCGACGGCCGCGCCTTCGGCACCATGGCGCTCACGGAACCGCAAGCGGGTTCGAGCCTGTCCGACCTCGTCACCAGTGCCACACCCAATGAAGACGGCACTTATTCGATTCGCGGCAACAAGATTTTCATTTCGGGCGGCGACCATGAGTTGAGCGAAAACATCGTTCATCTCGTGCTGGCGCGCATTCCCGGCGGGCCGCCGGGCGTCAGGGGCATTTCGCTCTTCACGGTGCCCAAGTTCCGCGTGAACGACGACGGCAGCCTCGGCGAGCGCAACGACGTCGCGCTCGCCGGCCTGATCCACAAGATGGGATGGCGCGGCACCACCTCGACCATGCTGTCGTTTGGCGAGCGCGGCGCATGCGTCGGCGAACTGGTGGGCGAGCCGCATCAAGGCCTTGCCTACATGTTCCATATGATGAACGAGGCGCGCATCGGTGTCGGTCTCGGCGCGGTGATGCTCGGCTATCGCGGCTATCTGGCTTCACTCGATTACGCGCGTGAACGGCCGCAAGGCCGGCGTCCCGACAACAAGAACCCGCTCGAGCCGCAACTGCCGCTGATCGAGCATGCCGACGTGCGGCGCATGCTGCTCGCACAAAAGGCCTACGTGGAAGGTGCTTATGCGCTCTGTCTGTATGCGGCGCGCCTCGTCGACGAGCAGAACACCGGCGAGAGCGACACGGCACGCGCCGAGGCGGCGCTACTACTCGATCTGTTGACGCCGGTGGTGAAGTCCTGGCCGTCGCAGTGGTGCCTTGAAGCCAATAGCCTCGCGATCCAGATTCATGGCGGCTACGGCTACACGCGCGAATATCCGGTCGAACAGTTCTATCGCGACAACCGCCTGAACATGATTCACGAGGGCACGCACGGCATTCAGGCCATCGACCTGCTCGGCCGCAAGGTGGTGATGAAACAGGGCGCGGCGCTCAAACTGCTGGCACGCGAAGTCGGCGGCACGATCGAAGCCGCGCGCGCTCATGCGCCGTTGCATGCCCATGCGGACGCTCTCGCCCGTGCACTGAGCGACCTGAACGCGACGGTCGACGCCCTGCTGCCCACGCTTGCCAGCGAGAGCGAACGGGCGCTCGCCAATGCAAACGCTTTTCTCGAGGCCTTCGGTCATGTCGTGATCGCATGGACCTGGCTCAGGCAGGCCGTCGTCGCGAGTGCCGCGTTAGCAGGTTCGACGAGCGCGGCCGACACCGACTTCTATCGCGGCAAGTTGCAGGCATGCCAATGGTTTTTCCGCTGGGAGTTGCCGCGCGTCGCGTTGATGCTTTCCACCTCGCGTAGTCTCGACGACACCACACTTCGCATGGCGCCGCAGTGGTTCTAACCCCAGGCTGGTCAGTTTTTCGAGCATGAGCGCGTCGGCTGGAGTATTGTTTAAGCGCGCCGGGAGCGCCGCAGCACGACTCTTCTAGAAGACACAGGGCTCCCCGTGGGCGAAAAAACGCTCGCAAGCGCGTGGTTTTTTGCATGCAACGAAGCGACATCAACTTTTCGAGGATGGAGAAAACGTGAAAACAGTCAATCTATTGAAGGCGCTCGGTCTTGCGTTGTGTGTGGCAACTGCGTCCAGCGCCTACGCCCAGGCGAGCGATGCGGACGCAGCGATGGCGCCGGCTCCGAGCGCCAAGACGATGAAGAAGACGGACCGCTCGCTGGGTCTCCAGGTGCGCAAGGCATTGGCTAAGGCGCAGGGCTTCGATGTCTCGAACGTGTTCGTGCGGGCGCGCGGCGGTGCCGTGACGTTGACGGGCTCCGTGCCCGATGGCGCACAGATCCCGCAAGCTGAAGAAGTGGCCAAGAACGTGGCTGGCGTGAAGTCCGTGTCGAACAAACTGACGATCGGCACGCAAGGCGGCGGCGGAGGCTAATCCGGCGGCTGACGCCTCACGGGCGTCGGCCGGACGATGTCGGGTGACGAGCGCGTGGCGTCACCCGCATCCTGGTAGTTTCCCCGATCGTGGTCAGAGTGGCTTTCCTGGTATTTGCAACATCGCAGCATCCCAGCCGACCTCAGCGTCGCACCAGCCCCACCACGTAGCGGCATAGTGCTTGCCCCGCATTGAAGAACTCGCACGCCACCGGCGCGCCGAGTTGCAGACAATCCCCCGCCTCCAGCCGATACACCTGAGCGCCTTCGCGAAACGTCAGCACACCTTGCGTGACCCAGATCTGCTGATGCTGAAACACGAAGGCATCCGATGGATACGGCACCTTCACGCCCGCCGGCAATTCCACTTCGAGTAGTTCCAGCACCCCACCGGTGGGCGGCGAAATGCGTCGCCGGATATAGCCGGTTTCCGGGTCTTGCCAGACGGCCTGGTCCGCACGCCGCACGAGCCTCTCGCCCGTCTGCTCGGCCAGCGCCAGCAAAGTCGAGAGCGTCAGCCCGAACGCACCCGACAGCCGGCCCAACACCGTGGCGGTCGGACTTGCTTCGGCGCGCTCGATCTTGCTGATCATCGCTTTCGACACGCCCGAGCGTTCGGCCAGTTCGCTCAACGACCAGTTGCGCGCTTCACGCTCGGTCCTCACACGGGACGAGATCGCCTGGGTCAGATCGACAGCCGTGGAGTCGGACATGGCAAGTGCCTGAGGTTGAAATAAAGAGCGGGAGAGCGCCCGATTATAGCGATGCGCCTCGACGAGACGGCCAACCGCCCGAGCATTAAAAGCCGGAATCAATGTCTTGCATAGTGATTTTTCGTCCACTATATTAAACGGACACCAGCCGTGCGCATTCGTCCACCTCACCGGGAAGTCGCCATGCCGAAGGAAATCGTTCTCAACGCTTTTGACATGAACTGCGTCGGTCACATCCAGCAAGGACTGTGGACGCATCCACGCGACCAGTCCACGCGCTACACCGATCTTCACTACTGGACCGATTACGCGCGCACGCTCGAAGCCGGTCTTTTCGACGGCATCTTTTTCGCGGACGTCGCGGGCGTCTACGACGTCTACGGCGGCAACCCGGACGCGGCGATTCGCGGTGCCGTGCAGGTGCCGGTCAACGATCCGACCTTGCTGATTCCAGCCATGGCTGCCGTCACGCACCATCTTTCCTTCGGCGTCACCTCGAACCTCACGGTCGAGCAACCGTATCTGTTCGCCCGCCGCATGTCGACGCTCGATCATCTGACGCGCGGACGGGTCGGCTGGAATATCGTCACGGGTTATCTCGACAGCGCGTCGCGCGCGATCGGCCTCACGGGACAGATGGCGCACGACGATCGCTACGACCTCGCCGACGAATACATGGAGCTGGTCTACAAACTGTGGGAATGCAGTTGGGAAGACGACGCGGTGCTGCGCGACCGGACGCAAGGCGTCTATGCGGACGCGTCGAAGGTTCATGTGATCCATCATCACGGCAAGCAATATCGGGTCGACGCCATGCATCTGAGCGAACCGTCGCCGCAGCGCACGCCGGTGCTCTATCAGGCGGGGTCCTCTTCGCGCGGCAAGCAGTTCGCCGCGGCGCACGCGGAATGTGTGTTCGTGAACGGCCAGGCGAAACCCGCCGTGAAAGCGATCGTCGACGATATCCGCGCGCACGCGCTCGCTGGTGGCCGACAAGCGGACGATATCAAGGTATTGCTCGGGCAAACCGTCATCACCGGGCGCACGGATAGCGAGGCGCAGGAGAAGTATGCGGAGTATCGGCGCTACGTCAGTTCCGAAGCCGCGCTCGTGCATGCGGCGGCGTCGCTCGGCATCGACTTCGCGCGCTACGACCTCGATGAACCGATCGAGACCGGCAAGAGTCAGGCGATCGTGTCGAACGTCGAAGCCATGACGCGCGCGGCCGGCCCGCAATGGACCAAACGCAAGCTGCTCGAACAGATGATGCTCGGCAGCCGCCAGGCGCCGCTCGTCGGTTCGGCTGAACGGATCGCGGACGAACTGATCGCGTGGACCGAACAGACCGGCGTAGACGGCTTCAATCTGTCGCGCACCGTCGCGCCGGAATGCTTCGCGGATTTCATCGACCTCGTGGTGCCGATTCTGCAGGAACGCGGCGCCTATAAGCGCGCGTATCGCGATGGCACGTTGCGTGAAAAACTCTTCGGTCATGCGCGTTTGCCCGCGACGCATACGGCGGCGCGCTTCCGTTCGCCGTCGAACGCAATGGCTACACCCGCCGATGTTGCACGTTGACATGACCCTGTGTGTATCTCGTTGCTGCCGCGTGGCGCCACACGCGGTGAGGGTTCCATTCGCTCGTCAACGCAGAGGCTCCCATGCTTGACCCACGCATTTTCCGCGACGCGATGGCCGGTCTGGGCGCCGCCGTCAACATCATCACGAGCGATGGCGCAGCGGGTCTGGCCGGCTGCACGGCCTCGGCGGTCTGCACCGTGACCGACGCGCCACCTACGTTGCTCGTCTGCATCAATCGCAGCAGCCGCAACAACGCGGCGTTTCGCGCGAACGGCAAGCTCTGCGTGAACGTGCTGAGCGCGGAGCAGCAGGCGCTGGCGGCGCACTTCGCCACCAGCACGCTGTCGATGCCCGAGCGTTTCGCCGCCGCACAGTGGGACATTCTGGAGACGGGCGCGCCAGTCCTGCACGGCGCGCTCGCCTCGCTCGACTGCGAGATCGAATCGGTCACCGAAGTCGGTACGCACACCGTATTCTTCTGCGCGGTGAAAGCCGCGCACGCACCGGTCGCCGGCGATGCGCTGATCTATTATGGGCGTCGCTATCATCGGGTCGGCGCGGCCTCCGTACACGCGACTCACACTGAAACGAGCCACGCGGTCGACGCCGCAACGACGCAATAACACGGACCTTCATGAAGCCTGTCCCGGCAAGCTCATCCAATCGACTCACCCGCACGAGCGCCGGCAAGACACGTTCGCTCGTCATTCTGCTGCTCTGCCAGGTGGGGGCAATGAGCGTGTGGTTTTCGTCGTCGGCGGTGGTGGCGATCGTCAAGCAGGCACAAGGGCTTTCTTCCTTGCAGGCGACCTTGCTCACGAGCGCGGTTCAGGCCGGCTTCGTCGCGGGGACAGTGACGAGCGCGCTGCTCTCGCTCGCCGACCGTTTCGATCCACGGCGGCTCTTCATGGTCAGTGCGCTGATCGCGGGCGCGGCCACGGCGTGTCTCGTCTTTCTGCCGCCGGCGAGTGCTGCGGCGATTCTGTTGCGCTTTGTCACGGGCATCTGCATGGCGGGCGTCTATCCGGTGGGCATGCGGCTCGCCGCCACCTGGGCGAAGGGCGACCTCGGTCTGCTGATCGGCCTGCTGGTCGGCGCACTCACGTTCGGTTCGGCGAGTCCGCATCTGCTGGCGGCGCTCGGCGGTTCCAGCTGGCGCGCGATTTATGGCATTTCGGCATGTTGCGCGTTGCTGGCGGGCGTTGCGATTCTGCTGTGCGGCGTCGGGCCAAACATGGCGCGCGCCACGCGCATCGAGTGGGACGCGTTGGCTGGCGCGTGGCGCAAGCCGGCGTTGCGGCTGGCGAATCTCGGCTATCTCGGCCACATGTGGGAGCTTTACGCGATGTGGGCCTGGCTCGCCGTGTTCCTGCAAGCGAGCTTGACGGCGACTGGTGTTGCCGATCCGCGCGTGGCGGCCGAATGGCTGACCTTCGGCGCGGTCGCGGCAGGTGCGCTCGGCGCATGGCTCGGCGGCGCGCTGGCGGATCGTCTCGGCCGCACCACGGTGACGATCGGCGCGATGGCCTTGAGCGGCGTGTGCGCCGCGCTGATGGGCTGGCTGTTCGGCGCGCCTGTCTGGCTCGTGAGCGTGGTCGCGTTGTGCTGGGGCGTCTCGGTGATCGCCGATTCCGCGCAGTTCTCGGCGGCCATCGCGGAACTGGCGGAACCCGCCTCGATCGGCACGCTGCTGACGGCGCAGACCTGTGCGGGTTTTCTGCTGACGCTGGTGAGCATTCATCTGGTGCCCGACATCGTCGCGCTGGCCGGTTGGCGCGGGGCGTTCGGCATGCTGGCGCTCGGGCCGCTGCTGGGGTGTGTCGCCATGGCCAGGTTGCGGCGTTTGCCGGACGCCAGGCGGCTCGCGGGCGGGCGGCGCTAGCAAGGCATTCCACCTCGCGGCGGCACGGCGCCGGCACGGTACCGCATGCTCATGCGCCCTGCGCGTGCCACCTCACGGACTCAGGCCTTCCAATGCCCCGGCACCCACGCCCAGTGATTGCCTTCCCAGCGGTAGTGGCCCCTCCCTCGCCGTCACTAGACGCGCACGATGCCCGTCAGCGGTCGGGACGACGCGCCCGTCCCGAACAACGCGGCGGCGGTGCGCTGCGGATCGAGCCCGAGACTTTCGCCGGCGGTGCCGGCAATCAGCGCATCGAGCGATGTGGTGGGTTTCAGATCGCGTGCTTCGTACAGGTTGTGGGCGGCGAGACCGGGCCAGTCGGCGATCACACGGCCACCCGTCACCGAGCCGCCCAGCACCATCGCCACCGACCCCGTGCCGTGATCCGTGCCGCCCGTGCCATTGGCCGCAGCGGTTCGGCCGAACTCCGTCGCCACCACCACGGTGGTTTTGCTCCACGCCGGCCCCATGCCGTCGCGCAAGGCGGCGAGCATCGTATCGAGCGCTTTCAGCTGATTGGCGAGGCGCGCGTTCTGCGCGCTATGCGTGTCCCAGCCGCCGGTTTCGATCATCGCGATGCGCGGGCCGTCCTCGCGTGACAGAAAGCCGGCGGCCAGCTTGCCGAGACTCGCCGGGTCTTGACGTGCACTTGCGTCGCCCGCCAGACCGCGCGCGGTCATCGCCGATTCCCACAGCGGACGCAGCTGCGCATCCTGATCGTAGAGCTGCGAGACGCGCGTGAGCAGATCGTCGGGTGCCTGAGGCAGAGCCGAGGGCGCGTAGGACGTCACCGCCGCACTGCCGCGCAAGGCCATCGGCACCGTCGGCGCGAAGGCGATGGCGTTTTCGCGCGTGGCCGGCAATTGCGCGACGAGCCGGTTGAGCCAACCGTCTTTCATCTGATACGGCGACGTACCGCCGGTTTCGAGCACGTTTTGTCCGTCGAAATGCGAGCGGTCGCGATAAGGCGACGCCACCGCGTGCACGAACAAAGCCTGGCGGCTCGCATACATCGCGGCCGTCTGCGCGAGCGCCGGGTGCAACGCAAACGTGCCGTCGAGCTTAGGCGCGTTGGAGGTGTCGATCGCGAGCGCGCCGCGCAAATTCGCGTAGGCGGGGTCGGCGTACGGCACCACGATGTTCAGACCGTCGGCCGCGCCACGCTGGATCACGAACACGAAACGGCGATCGGTGGCGACGCTCGCGAACACGATCTGCGGCGACACGAGAATCGCACCCGCGCCCGCAGCGGCGACACTCAGAAACTTGCGACGTGACAGCATGGCAATCATCTCCGTTGAAAATCCGGCGAGACCAGCAGGAGCGCGATGGCGGTCGAGCCGCTCTCGGCACGCGACACCGCCGTGGCCGTCGGCAGGCTGAGCGAACCGGCGAGCAAGGTCTGTCCGAGCGAGCGCGCATCGAGCCGGTCGCCGACGCGCGACGCGAAACGCTGCGCCATTTCGACCCGGCGCACCAGCGCGTCGGGGGCGGCCCAGCTCGCTGCAATATCGTCGTAACCGGCGGGCGAACCCGGCCGCCACACCGGCTGACCGAGTTGCGTGAGAATCGGCGCGGCCTGTACGTTGCCGAGCTCGCGCCAGCCGAGGCCGCGCATCGACGAAATACTCCACTCCCACGGCGTCTTGAACTTCACGGCGGTGGGCGACCAGGCTTGCGGCGTGTCGAGCAACGCACGATAGACGCTCGGCAGATCGCCGCCGCTACGCTCGAACGCACTCGCCAGACGTTCGCTCACAGCGGGCGGCGGGTTGTCGGCGACGAAGTGGCGCGCCAGCTTGCCGCCGATGTGCCGTGCGGTGGCCGGTGCGCTCGCGAGGTCATGCAGGACTGCGAGCGCCTGCTCTTCGCCGGGCTGGTCGTAGCGGCGTCCCATGATGGTTCGCGAACCCGGCTCGTGCAGCGCGGCGCGAAATACGAAGGTGCCTGGCGCAGCGTCCGGCTGTGCGCCGAAGCGGCGAGCGTTGCCACCCTTTCCCGGATTGGCGGGATTGCCGGCGAGGCTCCAGCCGGTCAGCGCACGGGCGAATTCGGTGACGTCGTCCTGGCTATAGCCGCTGCGCACGCCGAGCGTATGCAACTCCATGATTTCGCGCGCGAGGTTTTCGTTCAGGCCGCGCTTGCGCTCGGGATCGCGCTGAGCGGCGCGCAGGGCCGCCATGCTGTCGGGGCCGACCGAGCGTGTCTGGTCGAGGAACAACTGCATGGCCGGATGACGTTCGACGGCCACCAGCATGTCTTCGAAACGGCCGAGCACGTGCGGGCGGATCGCTTCGGCTTCGAACGAACCGGCGAGCGCCGCGACGCCTGGCTTCTCGGTGGAGATCGCGAAGTGGTTGGCCCAGAAATGCACCAGCCGTTCGACGAACGGTGTCGGTGTGGTCAGCGCACTCGTGACGCGCGCATTCACCGACGAGCGGTACATGTCGAGGATTTCGCCACGGAGGGCTTTTCGTTCGGCCTGTTTGGCGGACGGCGCGGTGGCTTGCGCATCGGCCTGCGGGTTGGCTTGCGGGTTGGTCTGCGCGCCTTGATTGCCCGGGTTGGCCGGATTGGCCGGATTGGCCGGATTGGCCGGATTGCCCGGGTTGCCCTGGTTGGCCCGACTGGTCGCCTCACCCTCGCCCGCATTCTGCCTGGCTTGCTGGTTGAACTCCATGCGCTGCTGCACGAGTTCGGTCGACAGCGCCACCGAATCCGGCTGGCTCGCCCACGCGGGCGGCCTCGGCTGATACTGCTCGAACTGCGCGAGCAACCAGCCTTTCGGATCGCCGGGCGGCGTATCGTCGGCCCGCGCGCCGAGGCCGAAGCGGTTCAACGCAATCGCGGCGGCATTCAGGTTCGGTGAGTTGGCCATACCATCCTCTTCGGCTTGGGATAGTGTTTAAACGGCCCTCCCCTGAGAATCCGTCGCTATCCGTCCATCTTTTTTAGTCGGCCGACGATTCGCTCGTCGCCTGGTTCGCCGGCTTCTTCGCATTGGGCGCGGGCTGCGCCTCACGCCACTGGCCGCGCAACTTCAGACTGTCGGCGAATTCGATCCGCTCCTCGGGCGAGAGCGTCGAAGCGAAATCCGCCACGCTGCCCTCCACTTGCGCGCGCAGCGTGCTGTCCGCCGCGCGCGTGCGCGCGAGCGCGGCGTCCAGCGCCGCCCGATCGAACTGCGGTGCGGCCAGCAGATCCAGCACTTCGCGGCGCCCTTCGCGTCCCTCGCGGGCGTATTGCCGTCCCTCGCGACGCGCGCTCTTCAGACCTTCGACAAACGCCTTCTGACGCTCGGCCGACAAGGGCTGGGCGGCGAAGCGCAAGGCGCGCTGCTGGGCCAGCGCTTGCGCCGGCGCGGTGGCGCCGTGCGCCGCGAACCATTGATAAGCACCACCGACAATCGCGCCCAGCAGGAACACGTTGAGCACCAGCGAGGCCACCAGCACGAATTTCCATGACCGGCCGTTCATTCGCCGCTCCAATCGGCAGACGTTCCACCGAAGCTCGAAGTTAAATAAGACGACTCATGCACGGGCGGCACCGTTTCCGTCAAAACAAAAAACGACACGGCAAACGCGCCGGCCGCCCCGCCAAGCAGACCCACGCCCGCGACCGCCGCGCCCGACCACCACCAGCGCCGCCGCGGCGCGGCCGGCTGACGCACCGGCGCGCCGGCGAGCACGCGCTGCAGCAGGGCCGCGCCTGGCGGCTCGACCTTGTCGGCGGCGAGCCAGGCGTCGATGCCGGCGGCCTCGGCGAGCACGGTGTCGGCTTCGACGCGATGCTGCGTTGCCCACGCCTGCGCCGCCGCACGCTCCTGCTGTGGCCAGCGGCGCGGATCGGCGCCATAGGCATCGACGATCTGATGGAATCTTTCGGGCGTCATGACTTGTCCTTGCTAAGGCCGCTGCCGGCCAGATGAGCGCGCAGATTGCGGCGCGCGCGTGCCAGCAGACTTTCCAACGCATCGACCGTGATGCCCATCAGGGCCGCAGCGTCGATGTTCGACATCTCCTGGTAATAGTTGAGCACCAGTGCTTCGCGTTGCCGCGCCGGCAACGCCGCGAGCGCTTCGCGCACCCGCTGGTCCTGCGCTCGCGCTTCCAGTTGCACGTCGGGCGGCGGGGCGGGATCGGCCTCGTCGGGCATCTCGTCGTGCGGATCTTCGCGCCGGCCGCGCAAGCGGTCGTAGCAAAGATTGAGCGCCACGCGATGCACCCACGTGTCGAATTTCGCCTCGCCTTCCCGCCAGCGCGACGCCTGTTTCCAGATGCGCACGAACACCTCCTGCGCGACGTCTTCCGCCTCCATGCGGTCGCCCAGCATGCGCGTGGCGAGCGACAGCAGTCGCGGCAACTTGCGCGCAACAAGCGACCGGACGGCAGTCGGGTCTTGTCGGCCGACCTGTTCGAGCAGTTCCGCGTCGGGATCGCGTTCGCTCAAGACGCGACGCTCCCCGGCGCGTCTGGCCAACCAGGCGCGCGTCGCGTCGTCGGATAAGGCTGCTTCACTGGCCTGCCGCTCACGTTGGCTTCACTTTCATAAGGACCGTTGCGCCTGCTTCAGGCGCGTTCAATATACGACGACCGTCGGGTGATAGGGCCGCGCCGGATACACCACACAGCCGGCAAGCGCGGCCGCCAGCACGATTATGACGAGCATTTTCATGGCAATCTGCCTGTTGTCGGGAAGGATCCGTTCAAGCCCAGTGGCCTTCGATCCAGCGCCAGTTCGGGCCGCGCTGCGCCCAATGGCCCGGCACCCAGTGATAGCCGACGCGAACCGGCTGCCAGTGACCCGGCACCCACGCATAGCGGCCGTGTTCCCAGCGCCAGCGGCCCTGATCCCAGACATAGCCGGCACGCGGCGCCGGTACCACTTCGACGCGCGGCGGCGGGGGCGCCATCGGCGCGACGACGATCGCCTGCGCAAGCGCGGGCGTGGCGACCAGCGTGGCCGCGGAGGTCAGCACCGCAGCACAGACAGCGGCGAAAAGACGAACGGGTCGGGTGGACGTCATGGTGTTTTCTCCGTATCGAGTCGCAGCCAGAAGCGGCTGCGTTACTACTTGAACGCAGCAGCGGGCGAAATCCGTCGCGGGAATTTGCCTGACGTGGCGGGCGGGAAAAAAAATTGCCTCCCCCGGTCCCGCGCTGGCTCGATGAGACTGGCGTGTCGGGACCCGGCGCTGCGGCGTGCGAACCGGTGAGGTATGCTTTCTGGCTGCCCACTTCTCTCTACCCCCCCAGATGTCCGATTTTCCTTTCGACGCCGTGCTTTTCGATTGCGACGGCGTGCTCGTCGACTCCGAACCCATCACCAACCGCGTGCTGACCGAGATGCTCGGCGAACTCGGCTGGCAACTGAGCGTGGCAGAGACGATGCGTATTTTCGTCGGCAAGGCCGTGCGGGACGAAGCCGCGTTGATCGAAGCGCGTACCGGCTTTGCCATCACGTCGGACTGGCTCATGCAGTTTCGCGAGCGTCGCAACGAAGCGCTCGACAAGGAACTGGTGGCGATAGCCGGTGCGCCCGCTGCCGTGCGTGCGCTTCACGCGACGCTGAACGGGCGTATCGCGGTGGCGTCGGGTGCCGACCGCATCAAGGTCGAAATGCAACTCGTCAAAGCGGACATTTTCGATTGCTTCGAGGGACGTATTTTCAGCGGTCACGAAATGCCACGCAGCAAACCGTATCCCGATGTGTACCTGGCGGCCGCTGCCGCGCTCGGGGTCGATCCTGCGCGCTGCGCCGTCATCGAAGACACGGTAACGGGCGCGACCGCGGGCGTGGCGGCCGGCGCCACGGTGTTCGGCTACTGCCCCCAGGAACTCGGTCATAGCAGCGCCACGGCCTTGCATGGTGCGGGCGCGGCAAAAGTGTTCAGGGACATGGCCGAACTGCCCGGATTGCTCGCGGGATGGCGCGGCGTCGCCTGAGGCGTTCAACTGCTTTGGCGGTCATCGGCTCGCGGAATGTTGGCGACGCAACGACACTCACGGGCGGCGAGTTGGTCGCGGGCGCTCAACCGGAAGCGTGTGGATGTGCTGGAAGCCTGCGTGACGCGGCTTTGCGCTGAATGGCATGGTGTGTGCAAGAGGAACGTCAGAGCGCGGCGACATGGTCGCGCTCAACTCAACGCAACCCAAGCCAACCTTGCCGGAGATCCATCATGAGCACTATCGCCCTCAAAGACCTGCCCCGCTTCGACGAACTCGACCACGCCGCTGCGCTGTCCATTCGTGGTGGCAGCGGCTGTTACTCGCGCGAAACGCCTTCCTGCTACCCTCAAACGCCGTCGTGCTATCCTGGCGTGCTGCAACAACCCGTATATGGCCGGCAAGGCTGGGGCTGTGAGCCGGTTCGTTCTGGCTGCGGTCCCGTGTTGTCGCCGTACGGCAACATGCACGCCCAACCGCAACAGATCATGCCGCTGTAAAGCCATCGCCTGTGAATCAGCGCAGCGATGCGCTGGCATCGTGCGGCGCGGGCACGCACCGCACGATGCATCGCGAGCAGGGTGTCAGTCGAGCGGACGCAACACCTGCCCACTCGCGCTGTCTTCTACATACCACCCCGCTACACGCAAAGCCTCACGCAGACGATCCGCTTCGCTCCAGCGCTTCTGCGCGCGTGCCTCGGCGCGTTCATCCGCGAGTGCGGCTATCGCGACGGGAATCGATACGGGCTTGTCGTGCCATTGATCGAGCTTCAGTCCCAACACCGCGTCGAAGGCGTCAACCGTGGCCCTGCGCGTCGCCGGCGGCAGATCGCTTCGCACCACCTCCCACAACACGGCGAGCGCGCGCGGCAGGTTCAGGTCGTGATCGACCTCGGCCTTGAAGCGCGCGATTGCATGCGCGTCCGGTGCGCCGCCCTGCGGCCACTGCCGATAGGTTTTGCGCAGACGGCCCAGCGCCGATTGCGCGGCGTCCAGCGCGCCCTCGTTGAACCGCAAGCTGCTTCGATAGTGCGCGCTCAGGCATAGATAGCGATAGGCCAGCGGATCGACGCCACGCTCGATCACACTCTGCAAGCGCACGAAGTCACCGCCGGACTTCGACATCTTACCGGCGTCCAGCATCAGGAAATGGCCATGCATCCAGAAGTTGGCGAGCCGCGTGCCGTGGCGCGCCTGGGTCTGCGCGATCTCGTTGCTGTGATGCACGGCGATGTGGTCTTCGCCGCCGCAATGAAGATCGAACCACGGTCCCAGGTATTTCGCCGACATCGCCGAGCACTCGATATGCCAGCCGGGAAAGCCTCGGCCCCAAGGGCTGCTCCACTCCATCTGACGCGTGCTGCCGGCCGGGCTGAATTTCCACAGCGCGAAGTCCGTGGCACGCCGCTTGTCGCCCAAGGCGACCCGCTTGCCCGCTTGCAGGCCCGCTACGTCGAGACGTGCCAGAAAACCGTAGTCGTCCTGTTTGCCGGTGTCGAAGTAGATGCCGTCGCTCGTGCGGTACGTGTAGCCCTTTTCTTCGAGCTCGGCGATGAACGCGATCTGCTCGGCGATGTGATCGGTCGCGCGGCACCACAAAGCGGGTTCGAGCAGATTGAGCGCGCGCCAGTCGTCCATGAAGGCCTCGGTGTAGCGCTCGGCGATCGCCCGCGCGGACTCGCCGGTACGTCGGCTGCCCTTCTCCATCTTGTCCTCGCCCTCGTCCGCGTCGGAGACGAGATGGCCGACATCGGTGATGTTGACGACGTGCCGCACGTTATAGCCGTTCAACTGCAAAGTGCGCCGCAGGACGTCTTCGAAGATGTACGTCCGCAGATTGCCGATGTGCGCGTGGTCGTACACCGTCGGGCCGCAGCAATAGAGACCCACGTGGTCCGCATGAATCGGCTCAAACGCGCGCAGGGTGCGCGACCAGGTGTCGTACAGGACGAGCGGCATAGCGTTTTTCCTCGGTATCGAAGGCGCCAGAAAACAAAAAGACCACCGGTCGTGTGACGGGTGGCCTCAGGGATACGGATGTGGACAGATCGACTCGCTAAACGCAAGCTCCCCTTGGCAGGCTGCGACAGCATGCGCGCAAAGAAGGCGAAGGGATAAGGATAGAAGCGGTCATGCGAACGATCCTAACGTCCGCAGACGAGGCCGTCAATCTTCAGGATTAGGGCGACCTCGTCCGCAGTTGGACCGAAACTAAAAAAAGCCCCGCAAGACTTTCATCTTGCGGGGCTTTTTCAACGACAGGCTGTACGACGTTCCGCCTTAGCGGGACATCATGTTCATGCTGACGTTATGCAAGACCCACAGCGTGCCGCCGATCACGATCACCGCGGTCAACGCAGTGAACGCGAACGCCGTCACATTCCAGCGTTGTTCCGACGACGTGTTCATGTGCAGGAAGAACACCAGGTGCACGACGATCTGCACGAGCGCTAGGCCCGAGATCGCGTACAGCGCGTCATGGCCGGTCAACGTGCCCGTCAGAACGAGAGCGAACGCAGCAGCAGTCAGGATGACGGAGAGCACGAAGCCCGTCATATAGCTGCCGAAGCTGCCGTGGCTTCCACCCGAGTGTGCGTTATGGCTATGTTCCATTTAGATCACGCTCGCAAGATAGACAAAGGTGAAGACGCCGATCCACACGACGTCCAGAAAGTGCCAGAAAAGGCTCAGGCACGTCAGACGGATCATGTCGCGTTCGGTCAGGTCTTTATGACGCAGCACCTGAACGGCGAGCACCACCATCCAGATCAGGCCGCACGTCACGTGCAGACCGTGCGTGCCGACCAGCGTGAAGAACGACGACAGGAACGCGCTGCGGCTCGGACCTGCGCCTTCGGCGATCAGATGCGAGAACTCGCGCAGTTCCAGCACGAGGAACGCGAGACCCAGCAGGAACGTCACGCCAAGCCAGAAGAGCAATGCGCCCTTGCGGTTCTTGTGTGCGCCCAGCATCGCGAAACCGTACGTGATACTGCTCAGCAGCAGCATCGTGGTTTCGAGCGCGACGCCCGGGATCTCGAACAGATCCTTACCGGTCGGACCACCGGCGAACTGGTGGCTCATCACCGCGAACACTGCGAACAGCGACGCGAAGATGATGCAGTCGGTCATCAGGTACAGCCAGAAGCCGAATACCGAATGCGACGGCGGATGATCGGCGTGATGCGCATCGTCGTGATGCGGGTCGGCCGTAAGCGTGTTGTTTGACATCAATCCACCTCCAACGCGACCTGCGCACGGGCGCCGGCGCGTTTCTCTTCGATCGCCGCGACCGTAGCGGCCGGGATGTAAAAGCCTTCGTTCTTCTGGAAGCTGTAGACGATCACGGTGCCGATCGCACCGACCAGACCGATGATGGCGAGCCACCAGATGTGCCAGACAGCGGCAAAACCCAGCACCAGCGAGAACACCGCCGTCACCACACCGGCCGACGTGTTCGACGGCATGTGAATGTCGCTATACACCGGCTTCGGCTGATTCTTGCGCGACTTCATTTCGGTGAAGGCGTCGAGTTCACGCACTTCCGGAATGATCGCGAAGTTGTACGACGCCGGCGGCGAACTCGTAGCCCATTCCAGCGTATGAGCGTCCCACGGATCGCCCGACAGGTCGCGGTTTTCCGGCTTGTTGCGGTCGCGAATACTGACGACCAGTTGCAGCACCTGGAACGCAATACCGATCGCGATCAGAACCGCACCGACCCACGCGCAGATCAGCCACGGGTGCCAGGCGGGGTTGTCGTAGTGATTCAGACGACGCGTCATGCCCATGAAGCCCAGCACGTACAACGGCGTGAACGCAACCCAGAAGCCGATCTGCCAGAACCAGAACGCAGCCTTGCCCAGCTTTTCATTGAGCTTGAAGCCGAAGGCCTTCGGGAACCAGTAGTTGAAACCAGCCAGGTAGCCGAACAGCACGCCACCAATGATCACGTTGTGGAAGTGAGCGATCAGGAACAGGCTGTTGTGCAGCACGAAGTCCGCGCCCGGAATCGCCATCATCACGCCGGTCATACCGCCGATCGTGAACGTGACCATGAAGCCCAGAGTCCACAGAATCGGGGTCGTGAACTGCAGACGGCCCTTGTAAATCGTGAACAGCCAGTTGAACACCTTCACGCCGGTCGGGATCGCAATCACCATCGTTGCAATACCGAAGAACGAGTTCACGTCGGCGCCCGAACCCATCGTGAAGAAGTGATGCAGCCACACGAGGAACGACAGCACCATGATCGCGCAGGTTGCCCACACCATCGTCTTGTAGCCGAACAGCGGCTTCTTGGCGAAGGTTGCCACGACTTCCGAGAAGATACCGAACGCCGGCAGGATCAGGATGTACACCTCGGGGTGACCCCATGCCCAGATCAGGTTCAGGTACAGCATGGCGTTGCCGCCGGCATCGTTCGTGAAGAAGTGCATGCCGAGGTAACGGTCCAGACCGAGCAGCGCGAGCGTGACGGTCAGGATCGGGAACGCAGCCATGATCAGCACGTTGGTGCACAGCGCGGTCCACGTGAACACCGGCAACTTCATGAACGTCATGCCCGGAGCGCGCATCTTCACGATCGTCACGAAGAAGTTCACGCCGGTCAGCAAGGTACCGATACCGGAAAGCTGCAAGCTCCACAGGTAATAGTCGACCCCGACACCCGGACTGAACTGCAGTTCGGACAACGGCGGATACGCGAGCCAACCCGTTTGCGCGAATTCACCGATCACCAGCGAGATGTTGATCAGAATCGCGCTGATCGCCGTCATCCAGAAGCTCAGCGAGTTCAGGAACGGGAACGCGACGTCGCGCGCACCGATCTGCAGCGGCACGATGAGGTTCATCAGGCCGACCATGAACGCCATCGCCATGAAGAAAATCATGATGACGCCGTGCGCGGTGAAGATCTGGTCGTAATGGTGCGGTGGCAGCACGCCTGGCGAGTTATACGACAGCGCCAGCTGGGTGCGCATCATGATTGCATCCGCGAAACCGCGGAACAGCATGATGAGCGCAACGACGATGTACATCGCGCCGAGCTTCTTGTGGTCGACCGACGTGAGCCATTCGGTCCACAGGTAGCGCCACTTGCCAAAATAGGTGATCAGACCCAGTACCAGCGCACCGCCGATGGCGATGCCCGCGGCCGTCACCATGATGATCGGCTCGTGGTACGGAATCGAGTCTAGTGAGAGTTTTCCGAACATGCGTTACCCCTTACCCTTTGGTGCACAGTTGGCGTCGTTCATGTTGTCGATGACGTTGCCGTTGTTGTACCGGGCAATGATGTTGTGAAAGAGCTTCGGATCGACCGTCGAGAAGTAACGCACCGGGTCCTTCTCGCTCGGCGCCGATACCGCGTGGTAACGGTCCATGCTCAGGTTGTCCGACGAGGCGCGCACTTTGGCGACCCACGCGTTGAACTCTTCCGGCGACGTAGCGAGCGTGCGGAACTTCATGTCCGAGAAGCCCTTGCCGCTGAAGTTCGCCGAGGTGCCCGCATAGTTGCCGGCTTCGTCAGCGATCAGGTGCAGACGCGTTTGCATGCCGGCCATCGCGTAGATCTGACCGCCGAGTTGCGGGATGAAGAACGAGTTCATCACCGTGTCCGACGTGATCGTGAAGTTCACCGGCGTGCCGACCGGAATCGCCAGCTGGTTCACCGAAGCGATACCGAGGTCCGGATAGATGAACAGCCACTTCCAGTCGAGCGCGACGACTTCGACGTTGATCGGCTTGACCTGCGACTCGAGCGGCTTGTACGGATCAAGCTCGTGCGTGGTACGCCACGTGAGTACAGCCAGGAACAGAATGATCAGCGTCGGAATCGTCCAGATGGCGATTTCGACAGCGGTGGAATGCGTCCAGCCAGGCTGGTAATCCGCACTCTTGTTCGTTGAACGGTAACGCCATGCGAACAGCAGCGTCAGCGCGATCACCGGAACGACCACGATCAGCATGGCCCAGGTGGACGTGGCAATCAGCTCACGTTCCGCCAGACCCACACTCCCCTTCGGATTCAAAATATCGAGGTTGCTGCAACCCGAGAGCAACAACACGAGGCCGGCAGACAGGAAACTGAGCGACCCACGCAGAGTCTTTCCTTTCATAACCATTGCCTCTTTTTTACGACTTCAACGAACGTCATTCGACCGCTCTCCATTAGTAAGCGCTCGCATAGTAGGGAGGCGTACTCGCTAAATAAACCCCCGATTTCGCAACGATCTATTGCGTCGCAGCACTGCGCGACACGTTGTCGCAGGTCTGCGTCAGGCGAGGGTTTCGAAACGTCCCCATACGGAGCATCGGCACAACAAAAATCTACCCAAGCCCCTCGGACAAACGCCCCGTGCGACCTGACCGCTTGGGTCGTGTCGCACGAGGCGTAGGCGAAGAGCCTTGATCCTGAAGGAAAAAACCGCGTTGGCGAGACAGCATTCCGGGCTCAGGATGCTGCGACTGCGCAGCGTCTCGCGGGTCTGTCCTCCGTTAGCCCGGCGTACGAACCGTCGCCGACACCGGTGCGGGCACGGCTGCCTGCAGGTGCTCGCCGCCGTCCGGCTCGGAGTCCGACGGATGCACCGAGCGCTCCGACTGCGCCAGCAGCGTGCCGACGGACGGATCGATCGCATCGGTGAACGGCTTCGGGTCGAGGCCGATCGCCAGCACCAGCAATGCCATGGCGCCCAGCAGCACGAACTCGCGCTTGCCGAGGTCCTTCAGTTTGGCGACGCGCGCGTTGGCGATCGCGCCGAAAATCACGCGCTTGTACATCCACAGCGTGTAGCACGCGCTCAGGATCAGGGTGGAAGCGGCCATTGCGCCGATCCAGAAGTTGAAGCGGATCGCGCCCATCAGCACCATGAATTCGCCGACGAAACCCGAGGTGCCCGGCAGACCGATGTTGGCCATCGAGAACAGCATCACGAAGGCGGCGAAACGCGGCATGGTGTTGGCCACGCCACCGTATTCGGCGATCGTGGCGGTCTTCGTGCGGTCATAGAGCATGCCCGTGCACAGCAGCATCGCGCCCGACACCACGCCATACGAAAGCATCTGCACGATCGCACCGGCCTGGCCAATGCGGTTGAAGACGAACAGGCCGAGCGTGACGAGGCCCATGTGCGAAATCGTCGAATACGCGAGCAGACGGCGCATGTCGGTTTGCACGAGTGCCAGCAGGCTCGAGTAGATCACCGCGACCAGCGACAGCGTGATGATCATCGGCGCGAAAAAGTGAGCAGCTTGCGGTGCAATCGGCAGCGCGAAACGCAGCAGGCCGTAACCGCCCAGCTTCAGCATGCCGATCATCACGGCAGCGCCGGTCGGGCCGTCGAGGTGGACGTCAGGCAGCCACGTGTGCAGCGGCCACATCGGCACTTTCACGCCGAAGGCGGCGAGGAAGCCGAGGAAAATCAACACCTGCGGCCACGTGCCGAGATGCGTCTCACGCCAGATGGCGAGGTCGAAGCTGTGCGTCTGGCCGTACAGGTACAGCATCGACATCAGCATCATCAGCGAGCCGAGGAGCGAGACGAAGAAGAACTTCACCGCGGCATACCGGCGGTTCGCGTTGCCCCACGTGCCGATCAGCAGGTACAGCGGAATCAGCGTGGCCTCGAAGGCGATGAAGAACAGCATGCCGTCGAGCGAGGTGAACACACCCTGCATGAAGCCCGACAGCATCAGGAACGAGCCGAAGTACTGAGCGGTGCGCTCGGTGATCGACTCCCACGAGGCGACCACGATGATGATCGTGGTCAGTGCCGTCAGCGCGACGAGCCACAGCGAAATCCCATCCACGCCCACATGCCAGGCGATATCGAAGGTCGGCGACCAGCGCACGTTTTCGACGAACTGCATCGACGTGACGTCGTTGCGGAAATTCGAGACCAGCGGAATCACCGGCAGGAAACCCGCGACCGCGCCGATCAGCGCGAGCCACCGGGTGCGGCCACGTGCCGCGTCGGATCCGGCGCGCAAGACCACGAGGCCAGCGACAATGGGGATCCAGATTAGAAGGCTAAGAAGAGGCAATGGCATGTGCTCTATCGAAAACTTGAAGTACAAAACGCCGCGTCAAAGCTTCCGTTTATGAAAGCATTGAAATGGATATGTAGGCTGGATTTCGCTGAAATGGACGTGTGCCAGGTAGTGACCGCTACACGTTTACCCGCAGCCGAATGACCAAGGGTGGGAGATTACCAAGATAAGAATACTTTTGCAGCGCAACAACGCTGAAACGCCGCAAGCAATGTATTGTTGCCACACTTGGCATTGCGAAACGCATAGAAATGTGCAGATGCACAAGACATTTCAAGCGACGAATGCACTGCGAAATTTGCACGGTGAAGCGCACATTTAAAAGCAGGTTGGCGACTCTTGCGATGGTCGGACAGCCTTTCAATCAGACTGGAATAGTTCATGCTGGTGCACGATGCCTCATCGAGGTGGATTTCGGCGTCAAAACAGAAATTTCAGAAGTTAAGCCGTGAAAAATTTTTTTGGTCCGGCACTCTAAAAGAGTGGCAGTGTCGACATAGAACGGCGGGATAGGCGGGGAGTATTTCAATCTCCCTGAAGTGCGCACGATACTTTCCAGACGCTTTCACCAATCCAAAAAATCTGGCCGTGCCGAGAACTGCTGCGTCTCGCCCTGCGCCGCCTTTGTCAGTCGTTCAACCCGGAAATCGCATGGTGCTTCGCGACGAAACTGCTCCTCCCGCTCTCGAATGCCGCAGATTGAGCAAGGCTTACGGCAGCGGCCGCGTGGTGCTGTCGGATCTCGATTTCATTTTGCGGCCGGGCGAATTCGTCGCGATCATGGGCGATTCCGGTGTCGGCAAATCCACGCTGCTCAATCTGATCGCGGGCCTCGACAGCGCGGACGCGGGCGACGTGATCATCGACGGCAATCCGGTCGCGCGTCTCGATGACAACGCGGCCACGCGCCTGCGTCGGCAAAAACTCGGCTTCGTCTTTCAGGCGTTTCACGTACTGCCTCATTTGACGCTCGCGCAGAACGTCGCGTTACCGCTGCTGCTGAACGATCAACCCGTCGCTGCCGCACTCGAGATGCTCGCGGCCGTCGGTCTGGGCGGCCGCGGTGAGGATTTTCCGCGCCAGCTTTCCGGCGGCGAATTGCAGCGCGTCGCCATTGCGCGAGCGCTCGTGCATCGCCCGAAACTGATCCTCGCCGACGAACCCACCGGCAATCTCGACCCCGATACCGCACACGACGTACTCAGCCTGTTTCGTGCCCAAAGCAAGGCGACCGGCGCGGCGACGATCATGGTGACGCACTCGGAGGCCGCGGCGGCGGTGGCCGACCGCATCCTGATCCTGAGCGAAGGCGGTTTGCACGCGGCGTCGCCCCTTCAGACAGCTAACCAACAGCCGGCGCGCTCGGCCGACGATGCGAACTGATCCACCGCCGCCGCGGCCAATAGCCGGATATCGCGTTCTCGCGCGCTGGTTATTGGGCGCTGAATGGCGCAGCCATCGCGGGCGCGCCCTGGTTGCCATTGCGACGATCGCGCTGGGCGTCGCGCTCGGCTATGCCGTGCAACTGATCAACAGCGCGGCGTTCAACGAATTTTCCGCGGCCACCCGCAGCCTGTCGGGCCAGGCCGATCTACAGGTGCGCGGCGCCCAACCTGCCTGCAACGAGTCTATCTATCCCCTTGTCGCCAACCGGCCTGGCGTCGTGCTGGCAAGCCCCGTATTGGCACTGGACGTCAGCGTGCCGGGCGAGAACGCCGCGCTGCCGGTGCTCGGCATCGACGTGTTCAAGGCAAGCCGGATCGCGCCCGATCTGATCGGCGTACCGGCGCCAGATCGTCCGTTCGATACGCTGGCGGCCGACACCGTGTTTCTTTCGACAGCCGCGCAACAATGGCTGAAGGTGAAAGTCGGCGACGACGTGGCGTTGCAAAGCGGTACGTCGATCGTGCATTTCCGGGTGGCCGGCGGGCTCGTCAGAACGCGACCGGGTCAGCGGCTCGCGGTGATGGATATCGCCGCCGCCCAGTGGAAATTCGGCCGCGTGGGCAAGCTCTCGCGGGTCGACGTGCAACTCGAACGCGGCGTCGACCGGGAACGCTTCCGACGCGATCTGCAGGCACAACTGGGCAGTCGCTGGGTCGTCTCCGAAACGCGCGACGCCGAAAGCCGTACCGACCGGTTGTCGCGCGCCTATCGGATCAACATGAATGTGCTCGCGCTGGTCGCGCTGTTCACCGGCGCATTCCTGGTGTTCTCGACACAAGCGCAGGGCGTCGTACGACGGCGCGCGCAATTCGCCATGCTGCGCGTACTCGGGCTGACACGCGGCCAGTTGTTGCGCCAGATCCTGCTGGAGGGCGCGTTGCTTGGCCTGCTAGGATCGCTGGTCGGACTTGGGCTCGGCTACGCGATGGCGAGCGTCGCGCTGCGCTTTTTCGGCAGCGATCTCGGTGGCGGTTATTTTCCGGGCGTGCGGCCACAGGTGGGTTTCGAACCGCTCGCGAGCACGATATTTCTGGCGCTCGGCATCGCCGTCGCGGTCTTCGGCAGTCTTGCGCCCGCACTGGAAGCAGCGCGCGCGCGACCCGCCGCGGCGCTCAAGGCGGGCGCGGAAGAAGGCGCGTTGGGACGGCTGGCGACGCCGTGGCCCGCGCTGGCGTGCTTGCTGGGCGCCGCTTTACTCACCCGGATACCGCCGCTGTTCGATGCGCCGATTGGCGGCTATCTCGCCGTCGCGCTGCTGCTCATCGGGGGAATCGCTTTGATGCCGCGTGTCACCGCGACGCTGTTCGGCATGGCGAGCCGCGCGTTTGCAACGCGACGTCGCGCCAGCGCGACCGGCACGCTAGCGCTGGCGCGGCTCGCAAATGCGCCAGGCCATGCATCGATTGCCATGGGCGGCGTGTTGTCGAGCTTCGCACTGATCGTCGCGATGGCGATCATGGTGGCGAGTTTTCGCGTATCCGTCGAAGACTGGCTGGTCCACCTGCTCTCCGCCGATTTATATGTGCGGGTGGCACCGAATGGCGACACGGGGGGCTTGCGTCCCGACGAGCAAACGCAGTTGGCGGCCGTCGCGGGCATCAGGCGCGCGGCCTTCGCTCGCACGTCGCGTATCACGCTCGACCCCGCGCGTCCGGATATCGCCGTGCTCGCGCGTGAAATCGATGCGGCCGATCCGGGCGCGAATCTGCAGATGACCGGTGCGGTGTTGCCGCCTTCCGCGTTTCGTGACGGAGAGACACCTGTTTGGGTCTCCGAAGCAATGGTCGATCTGTATGGCTACAAGCTCGGCGAACGCGTGCGTCTGCCGATTGGCGATCGCCCTTCCGTGTTCGTGGTGGCCGGCGTGTGGCGCGACTATGTCCGCCAAACCGGCGCGATTCAGATACGGCTTGCCGATTACCGTCGCCTCACGGGCGATAGCGGCGCGACCGACGTAGCCGTCACGGTCCAACCCGCTGCAAGTGTCGATCAGGTTGTCGCAAGCTTGCGTGCGCTGCCCTTTGGCGCGTCGCTCGAACTTTCACAACCCGGCGAAATTCGCGCGCATACGCTGGTGATTTTCGATCGGAGTTTCGCGGTCACGTATCTGCTCGAGGGCGTTGCTATCGTGATCGGTCTGTTCGGGGTGGCGGCGACATTTTCCGCGCAGACGCTCGCGCGAGCGCGCGAGTTCGGCATGCTGAGGCACGTCGGCGTGACCCGCGCGCAGGTTCTCGCAGTCCTCGCGCTCGAAGGTGGCATGCTCGCCGCGTGCGGTATCGCGATGGGCTTCGTGCTTGGATTCGCGATTAGCCTGATCCTCGTGTTTGTCGTGAATCCGCAGTCGTTTCACTGGAGCATGGCGTTGCACGTTCCGTGGACGGTCTTGGGCACGGTGGCTTTGGTGATGCTGGCTTCGTCTTGCTCGACTGCGGTGGTCGCGGGGCGCGGTGCTGTGTCGATCGATGCGGTGCGGGCTGTGAAGGAGGATTGGTGATGCGTGCGTGGCCGCGAGCTGGGCGAGTGTGCGATGGTATTCGCGCGGTAATGGCGCCGTTTGACGAGCCACGTGCTGTGCGGCGACGCGCGTTACGTGTTTGCGTCGCCGGGTCGAGGTCTTCTGCAACGCGGCTGTATTTCGGCGGATTGATTCGCGGCCTGGTATGTGCCAGTGGGCTGATGGTAGCCACGGCATTTGCAGCGGCGCCGCAGTTTGCAACCGTCACGCCGGACCATCCGATTGCCCTGCCGCGGGACACAGGTGCTCACGACACGTTTCGCACCGAGTGGTGGTATGCGACGGGTTGGCTCACTACCCCGGATAAACAACCGCTCGGTTTTCAGATCACCTTCTTTCGCTCGGCGACTGGCCACGACGCGGCAGATCCGAGCGCCTTCGCGCCGTCGCAATTGATCATCGCGCATGCCGCGTTGAGCGACCCTGCGTTCGGACATCTCGTACACGATCAGCGTGTTGCGCGTCAGGGCTTCGGCCTCGCTTACGCCAAGGCGGCGAATACCGATGTCAAACTCGGTAGCTGGAAAATCACGCGTGGCGCCGATGGTCGGTACAACGTCACCGCCGATGCAAACGGCTTCGCATTGCATCTCACGCTGACGCCGACTCAGGCGCCTTTGGTCCAGGGTGATCGCGGATATTCGCGCAAAGGTCCGCGCCCTGAACAAGCCAGCTATTACTACAGCGAACCGCAATTGCACGTGAGCGGCAGCGTGGTGCGTCCGGCCTCGGCCGGCGCCGCCGCACGCGGCGACACAGCCGTGAGCGGCGTGGCGTGGCTCGATCACGAATGGTCGAGCACGTTACTGGACTCGAACGCGGTGGGATGGGATTGGCTGGGTGCCAATCTGACCGACGGATCGGCCTTGATGGCTTTCAAGGTACGCGCTCGCGATGGACACGCCATGTGGGCGCACGCAGCGCTTCGCAAACCGGATGGTCAGGTGATGGCGTTCGCTCCGGATGAGGTCGACTTCACCCCGATCAGAACATGGCGCTCGCCTCGGACGAACACGCTGTACCCCGTCTCGATGATGCTCAAGACCGGCACGTTGAGATGGAAACTCGATCCGTTGATGGACGACCAGGAACTCGACTCCCGACAATCGACTGGCGCGGTGTATTGGGAAGGCGCAGTTCGGGTGAGTCGCGAAGGCGTGGATGTAGGACGCGCGTATCTGGAACTGACGGGATACGCGGACGCGGTGCGGCTGGGGCGGGAGTGAGTGTTTTGCACCGGCTGCGATGTAGCGTGGCTGTTAAACGCAAAAACCCCACCTTGAAGGGGTGGGGTTTCTGTTTGCTGCTTGGGAGCCTGACGATTACCTACTTTCACACGGGAATCCGCACTATCATCGGCGTGGAGTCGTTTCACGGTCCTGTTCGGGATGGGAAGGGGTGGTACCGACTCGCTATGGTCATCAG
>NZ_CAAJGL010000068.1 GCF_900996225.1 Paraburkholderia sp. BCC1884
CGCTATCAAACGCCGGACGAAGCCGAAGCGGACATCCGCAAGCGCGTCGACAACAAGGAAGTGGTGATCGGTTTCGGTCACCCGGTGTACACGATCTCCGACCCGCGCAACAAGGTCATCAAGGAGATCGCGAAGAAGCTCTCGAAAGAAGCGGGCAACAACAAGCTGTTCAGCATCGCCGAGCGGCTGGAATCGGTGATGTGGGAAGCGAAGAAGATGTTCCCGAATCTCGACTGGTTCAGCGCGGTCTCGTATCACATGATGGGCGTGCCGACGGCCATGTTCACGCCGCTCTTCGTGATCGCCCGGACGGCCGGCTGGAGCGCGCACATCATCGAACAGCGGATCGACAACAAGATCATCCGACCGAGCGCGAATTACACCGGACCCGAGAATTTGAAGTACGTGCCGCTAAATAGGAGAAAATAGCGGTCGCTGTGCGCTTTCATAGCGCGTGCAGTTCAACCTCGCGGTTGCCAGGACCGGTAGCCCGCGCAATGTTTAACTGAAACTAGATAGAAAGGTTTTCTCCCATGAAAAAATTGATGATCGCCGCCGTGATTGGCGCCCTGTCCACGACGATGCTGACCGTCGCGACTGACGCTGCCGCGCAAACGGCGACCACCACCACGAAGCCGGCGACCAAGGCGGTTGCAAAGCGCCCGCAGCCGAAGCGTCTGATCAAGCGCAAGGTCAATCCGGCCAAGGAAGCGAAGGTCGATCCGGTACCGGACGGCGCAGAAAAGTGGTCGTGCAACGAAGGCCTGTCTTTCGATCTGAAAGGCGACATGAAGCGTGACCAGATCGTCACGGTTCATTGGGCGAACAAGAACTACAACCTGCCGCGCGAAACGACCACCACGGGCGCTGACCGCTTCCACGACGCAGCATCGGGTATGGATCTGGTCGTGATCCCGACGAAGGCCATGCTGTTCTCGGACAAGGACAGCTCGCGTCTGGCCGACGAGTGCAAGACGGCAGCCATGACGGAAGGCGCACCGGCTCCGACGCAATCGAACGCAATCAACAAGAGCAACTAATTTCCCTCATCAGGAATACCTCGATGTCCGCTCCGATTTCCAACGTACGACCCGACCCGGACGCAGTCCTGGTCGATATCGTCGATTACGTTCTGGATTATCAGATCGACAGCGCGCTCGCGCTGGAAACCGCGCGGCACTGTCTGATCGACACGCTCGGCTGCGGACTCGAGGCGCTCACCTACCCGGCTTGCACCAAGCTGATGGGACCGATCGTGCCGGGCACGATCGTCCCCAACGGCGCGAAGGTGCCGGGTACGTCGTTCCAGCTGGACCCGGTTCAGGCCGCCTTCAACATCGGCGCCATGATCCGCTGGCTGGACTTCAACGACACATGGCTTGCCGCCGAATGGGGGCATCCGTCGGATAACCTCGGCGGGATTCTCGCGACAGCCGACTGGCTCTCGCGCACGGCCGTCGCAGCCGGCAAAAAGCCGTTGGCGATGAAAGACGTCCTGATCGGCATGATCAAGGCGCACGAAATTCAAGGCTGTATCGCGCTCGAAAACTCCTTCAACAAGGTCGGGCTCGATCATGTTTTGCTGGTCAAGCTCGCGTCGACGGCGGTGGTCGGCCAACTGATCGGCCTCACGCGCGACGAGCTGATCAACGCGGTATCGCAGGCGTTTGTCGATGGACAGGCGCTGCGTACTTACCGTCACGCGCCGAATACGGGCTCGCGCAAATCGTGGGCCGCCGGCGACGCCACCTCGCGCGCGGTGCGCCTCGCGCTGATCGCGAAGACTGGCGAGATGGGCTATCCGTCGGTACTCACCGCGAAGACCTGGGGCTTTTACGATGTCCTGTTCAAGGGCAACGAATTCAGGTTTCAGCGCCCCTACGGCGCGTATGTGATGGAAAACGTGCTCTTCAAGATTTCTTTTCCGGCAGAATTCCACGCGCAGACCGCCGTGGAAGCGGCGATGAAATTGCACGCGTTACTCGGGGTCCGGGGCAAGCGCATCGAAGACATCAGCAGGATCACGATCCGCACGCACGAAGCGGCGCTTCGCATCATCGACAAGAAGGGCCCACTGAACAATCCGGCCGACCGCGATCATTGCATTCAGTACATGATCGCCGTGCCGTTGATCCATGGCCGCCTGACGGCCGCGGATTATGAAGATTCGATCGCGCAGGACGCGCGCATCGATGTGCTGCGCGCCAGGATGACATGCGTCGAAGACGCGCAGTTCACGAAGGATTACCACGATCCTGAGAAGCGTTCGATCGCCAATGCACTGACGATCGAATTCAACGATGGGTCGTCATTCGAAGAAGTCGTAGTCGAATACCCGATCGGTCATAAGCGTCGTCGCGAAGACGGGGTTCCGTTGCTGGTCGAGAAGTTCAAGACCAACCTCGCGCGCCGCTTTCCGGTCAGGCAACAACTGGCGATTCTCGACGTGTCGCTGGACCAGGCGCGGCTCGAAGCCATGCCGGTCAATGAATACGTCGATCTGTACGTCATTTAGTTAAGTACTGTAGTTCCGCGATCAAACCAAGGAAAACACCATGGCCCACAACCTCCACAAAACGCTCAAGGAATTCGACAGCGGTTCCGGCAAAGGCAAGTTCTACTCTTTGCCGCAACTCGGTAAGGCACTGAACATCAAGATCGACCGCCTGCCGGTTTCGATCCGTATCGTGCTGGAATCGGTGCTGCGTAACTACGACGGCAAGAAGATCGCCGAAGAACACATCACGCAACTCGCGAACTGGAAGCCGACCGCTGCGCGCGTCGACGAAATCCCGTTTGTGGTGTCGCGCGTCGTGCTGCAAGACTTTACCGGTGTGCCGCTGCTCGCTGACATCGCTGCCATGCGCGGTGTCGCCAAGCAAATGGGCAAAGATCCGAAATCGATCGAACCGCTGGTCCCGGTCGATCTGGTCGTCGATCACTCGGTGCAGATCGATCACTTCCGCGAAAAGAACGCGCTCGATCTGAACATGAAACTGGAATTCCAGCGCAATAACGAGCGCTACCAGTTCATGAAGTGGGGCATGCAGGCATTCGACACGTTCAAGGTCGTGCCGCCGGGCGTCGGTATCGTTCACCAGGTGAACCTGGAATACCTCGCACGCGGCGTGCACAAGAAGGCCGAAGGCACGGATACGGTGTACTACCCGGATTCGCTGGTCGGCACCGACAGCCACACCACGATGATCAACGGCATCGGCGTAGTGGGCTGGGGCGTGGGCGGTATCGAAGCTGAAGCCGGCATGCTCGGCCAGCCGGTGTACTTCCTGACGCCGGACGTCGTTGGCGTCGAACTGAAGGGCAAGCTGCGCGAAGGCCTGACGGCAACCGATCTGGTTCTGACGGTGACCGAACTGCTGCGCAAGGAAAAGGTCGTCGGCAAGTTCGTCGAGTTCTTCGGCGAAGGCACGAAGTCGCTGTCGCTGCCGGACCGCGCAACGATCGGCAACATGGCACCGGAATACGGCGCAACCATGGGCTTCTTCCCGGTCGATGAAAAAACCATCGACTACTTCAAGGGCACGGGCCGCACGGACGCAGAAATCTCCGCCTTCGAAAACTACTTCAAGGCCCAAGGCCTGTTCGGTATTCCGAAGGCTGGTCAGATCGACTACACGAAGGTCGTCACGCTGGACCTCGGCACGGTGACGCCGTCGCTGGCCGGTCCGAAGCGTCCGCAAGACCGTATCGAAATCGGTCACGTGAAGTCGACTTTCAGCGACCTGTTCTCGAAGCCGGTGGCAGAAAACGGCTTTGCGAAGAAGGAAGCCGATCTGGACGCGCAATACACGACGACCAACGGCGTCGACGTGAAGAACGGCGACATTCTGATCGCCGCGATCACGTCGTGCACGAACACGTCGAACCCGAGCGTGCTGCTGGCCGCTGGCCTGCTGGCGAAGAAGGCTGTCGAAGCTGGTCTGACGGTCGCTCCGCACATCAAGACGTCGCTGGCGCCGGGATCGCGTATCGTCACCGAGTACCTGACGAAAACCGACCTGCTGAAGTACCTCGACAAGCTCGGCTTCACGCTGGCCGCTTACGGTTGCACGACCTGTATCGGTAACGCGGGCGACCTGACCCCGGAACTGAACGAAGCGATCACGAAGAACGACATCGTCGCGGCGGCTGTGCTGTCCGGCAACCGTAACTTCGAAGCGCGTATTCACCCGAACATCCGCGCCAACTTCCTGGCCTCGCCGCCGCTGGTCGTCGCTTACGCAATCGCCGGCAACATCACGCGCGACCTGATGACCGAACCGGTCGGCAAGGGCAAGGGCGGCAAGGACATCTTCCTGGGCGACATCTGGCCGACCAGCGAAGAAGTCAACGAACTGCTCAAGTTCGCGCTGGACGCCGACGCGTTCCGCAAGAACTACGCGTCGCTGACCAAGAAGGGCGACCTGTGGAGCAAGATCGAAGGCGAAGAAGGTCAAGTCTACGACTGGCCGAAGTCGACCTACATCGCCGAGCCGCCGTTCTTCGGCAAGGACTTCTCGATGACGCCGGCTGACAGCATCGCTGCGGTCACGAACGCGCGCGCGCTGGGCATCTTCGGTGACTCGGTCACGACCGATCACATCAGCCCGGCTGGTTCGATCAAGGAAGACTCGCCGGCAGGCAAGTGGCTGAAGGCAAACGGCGTGCAGAAGGCCGACTTCAACAGCTACGGCTCGCGCCGCGGCAACCACGACGTGATGATGCGCGGTACGTTCGCGAACGTCCGGATCAAGAACCTGATGATCCCGGCGAAGGCAGACGGCACGCGTGTTGAAGGCGGCCTGACGATTCACCAGCCGAGCGGCGAACAGGAATCGATCTACGACGCAGCAATGAAGTACATCGACGCCGGCACGCCGACCGTCGTGTTCGCCGGTGAAGAATACGGCACGGGCTCGTCGCGCGACTGGGCAGCGAAGGGTACGCAACTGCTGGGCGTGAAGGCCGTGGTCGCACGCAGCTTCGAGCGGATTCACCGTTCGAACCTGGTCGGCATGGGCGTTCTGCCGCTGCAGTTCAAGGGCTCGGATAGCGTGCAATCGCTCGGCATCACCGGCGAAGAAACGTACGATATCGAAGGCCTGGGCGCGGACTTCAAGCCGCAACAGGAAGTGACGCTGGTGATTCGCGGCAAGGACGGCAAGGAAAAGCGCGTTCAGGTGCTGCTGCGTATCGACACGCCGATCGAAGTCGATTACTACAAGCACGGCGGGATTCTGCCGTTCGTGCTGCGTTCGCTGCTGGCTGCTTAAGCTCAGCGCTCACGCAGACGGCTTAGCTGTTTTGCAGGGGCTGCATCCTGTGGAGGATGCAGCCGACTTTGGAAGCCCGACCTTTGGTCGGGCTTTTTTTTCGGCCATTTGGCGGGGTGATTCGGACTGGCTCGTGTTGGGTTGATGGCTACTTTTTCGCGCGGCCGGTTTGGAAGGCATCGGGGTTGTCGGTGATGCGCTGCTGGGTCATGCGGGTGCTCCAGTTTTCGTCAGGCGATCTGGCGACGCGAACCATTTGCGCGCGATGGCGTTGCTGGACTGCCCAGTTCATCAGCGCGGCCTGTTCGGCTGCGTCATTGTTTCTGACGGATTTCGCGGGCCATTCTGGTTGCACGGAGGCCAATGGACGCGCCTTGGCCCGCATGACATGGCTGGTGGCGATCCGCTGCGCTGCATGGGCTTCGGCGATGCGCTGGGGTTTCATCGCCCTCGGCCGTGTTAGCTGCTTTGCGGCGGAGTAGTCGGGAGCGGCGGCTACTGCGACCTTAGGTGTCGGCGCAGGGAGGAGTGGTGCGCTCGCGATCGGGGCGGCGGTCGTCGAAATGACCGGCCTTTCAGGAATTTCCTTTTCCTTGTTTGCCTGGCGTACCGAGCAACTGACCAGCAGCCAGGCCAGCACGATGCTGCATCCTGCGACGATCGCAGCGCCGAGCATGTAGTCCGACCGGGTCGAGCTCGGCCGAGCCGGACCGATGGCCAGATAGCGCTTGGCTTCCTCAAGCGCCGCGTCGATGCTGCGGGTATCGACGCGGCGTTGCACCGGCGCCTTGTAGAACAGAATGTGCTTCGGAGCTGTCGGCGCCGCGCGTCGGCTGGCGTGTGCGGGGCGCGGCGGCGGTTCAGGAGGTCGTGCGGGACGGGCCATCCACGCCCCTTCGCTCGCGCGACCGTCGGCTTGCCACGACCTGCCGAACGGTGGCGGCAAGCCACCGGTTTTTGGCGGCGTCGGCAAAGCCAGCTTACCCTCGACCAGAAGGAGCGACTGCGTCATTGCCGGTCGCTCCCGGCGGTTTTCGCGGCTTCGTCGAGTTGCGTCATGAGCGTTTGCAGGCGGGTGGTCAGGACGTCGATCGTGCAGCCTTCCGGCTCGGCAGATGTTGCGCCGGCCTCACGCAGCGCGGTTGCCACACTCTTCGCCCCCACCAGTCCCGTCGCGCCGCTCAATTTGTGCAAGGTTGAACGCATCGCAACGCGATAGTCGTTCCTGCACGCGCGCATGCACGCGAGATCGTCCTGCATCGCCCGATGCCAGCCGCGCAGAAATGTCTTTAGATCGATGCCTTCCTTGACGAGCGCATCGAGATAGGAACGATCGAATAATTCTTTGGACGGCGATTCATGCTTCGCGGACGGCGACACGACACTTCGACTCTCCTGTTTCGCGGACGGACCGTCGATAGGCATGTCAAGCTGCTTGATGGCGTGGATGGTGAACGGCGCTTCGAAGGCGGCATGGCCATGCTCGACGCGCAGGGTGCCGCGCATGCGCTCCGCGAGCATGCGGCAAAAGGCGAGCGCGGGATCGAATGCGGAATCCGCCTGCCTCGTGGAGGCGGGAGCGGGTGCGAGATGAAGCCCGCTTACGTCGATCAGAACGCGCTGCGAGCCGGCGTTGAGCGGCTCAGTGCGCACGGCGACGATGACGTCTCGATTCTCACGCGACGCGAGCACCGTATCGATCATGTGAAACACAATCTGACCGAGGCGGCTTGCGTCGGCCAGAATAACGGGGGATTGTGAGCCATCCAGATTGACGCTCGGCTTCACGCACCCGTGTTCTGGGGATGACTGGAACAATGCCGTAACGGCATTGATTAACGGCAGTAGATCCGTGGCGCTTTCGTCCAGAGCAACCGAAGGCGACGCGTGCGACTCCAGCACAAGCGCGTCTCGTACCACCCGGGACCAAACCTGGACGGCGGAGCGGATCATGACAATGACGGCCCGCTGGGTATCCGAAGCCGTCGCCGGGTCAAGCGAATTCACTAGCGCGCTCAAGGCGGATAAGGGCGGCAAAACGTGCCCCAATGACAGCCCCGGCGGGCACCCCATGTTCATTTCCGTTACTCGCTCAATCGATCAGCTTATGGAGCGACGCGAACTCGATCATTCCGGCGAGTGAGGACAAGCCAAGCTTTTCCTGGACGCGAGTTTTGTAGGTACTGACGGTCTTGTCGCTCAAGCCAAGATTGGCCGCGATATCTCTGTTACTGACTCCACGCGCAAGATATTGCAGAATTTCGACTTCGCGTGGAGACAGGCTGCTCAGGCCTGAGTTTTCAGCCCGGCCGACGGCGTCTGCGGGAAAACAGTCGTAACCATACAGGACCGTTTTTGCAGCGGTGACCAGCTCGCCTATTTCGCGCGATTTGCCCACATAACCATTAGCGCCAGCCGCTCGCGTGTATTTGGCCATGACATTTTCCGGCTTGGCCGACAAAACCAGAATGCGCACTTTACCGTCCTGCAGACGAATACGTCGAATCATGGACAATCCATCCAGACGCGGTAAATCGAGATCGAGAATCACCAGATCCGGACTGATATCGAGCGTCATTTTCAGACCCTCTTCACCATCACCACATTCTCCGACCACCTCCAGTTCGGCGTCCTCCCGGAGCACAGCGACGATGGTCTCGCGGATCATCGGATGGTCATCGATAATCAAAATTCTTTTCATGTCACTGCCTCAATCAGCGTAATTCACCATTCTACTTAATCATCGTCCAATCGATTTCCCCCTATATCGTCGACATTTGCCAATTTAATTATCGATTTATCCGACCAAATATGTTGAATCTTCCCAAGCGGAATGAAGACAGCATTCAGAATGTCGTCAATTAAAAACCCGTTGTGACGTATTAATACGTCACAACGGGCGAATAAAGCAACGCGGATAAACCGCTAAATCCGCGACTTGTGACTTGTTATTGATCCTGGCCGGGCTTGGCAACGGCACGTTTTCCGCCGCGTGCAAAATCAAGTTCCACTCGACGGTTCGGCGCAAGGCAATCCACCAGCGCCTGATGGCCCCGGTTACTACACTGCACGAGCGGGTTGTCTTTGCCCATACCCGTCGCGGTCATCGGGATCGTCACGCCGCTGCTTTGCAGATAACGTCGCACCGTTTGCGCCCGTTTCGTCGAGAGTTGGCGGTTGTACGCGTCACTGCCAAGACGATCCGTATAACCGTCGATACGGATAGCCGTAACGTCGTCAACCTGCTTGAGGTCGTGTACCAGTTGATCCAGCTTGCCCTTGCCCGCCGGCAACATGCCTGCCAGGTCGCCACGATCGAACTTGAAAGTGGCGTCGGCCGACAATGTCATCTTCTCCGGAATAGGAGAGGCCAAGGGAGCTGCGACTGGCGGCGGAGTACACGCCTCAAGCGCCGCGCCGATTGCTGGCAGGCCTTTTTCGACGCCATCCACAATGCGTTGGCTCGCGTCGAAGTCGCGTGTCCATGCTTCGTGGCCGGCGTGGATCAACTCGACTTCGGAACACGCCGTCAGGCGTTGCGCTTCCGGACATTGCGCGAACCTCGGCGACGTTTTGGCCGCCAGCACCAGCTTCCACAGATCGGGGCGCACCACCGCGCTCGTACGCAACTCCTGATTGTCGACGGACAGACCCTGACTGGTTTCCAATGCAGTAGTCAGCCGGTTCGCCTCGAGTAGCGCCTCCTCGACGAAACCCCAGCCATCGTGGCTCGAACGTTCGTCGCGAGCCGCGTTGACCCAGCATTGCGCCTTGTCCCCAAAGTAGTTGTTTTTGCGTTCGCCAAGCGCATTCAGGCGTGTCTGGATCGACGTGAGCGCCGCGCCGTTCTTCGCGCCGCCGTATGTTTTGATCCACGCGTCCGTGACAGCGCCGGAGGGCTGATCCTGCGACGCGCTAAATCCGGTCTGCAGAACCGTAGGGTCCTGGATCTGCAGCCGGTCGCGCGTCGCCGACGACGAACATCCTGCGACCATCGCGGCAAGCGCGATAGCAATCAATGAATACTTCATGTCTGTTTCTCATAGAAAGAGGGTCGCACGGAAGCTTCCCGTGCGACCCAGACAGCTAACGTCTCAAGTTCTAGTCAAGGCCAGTTGGCCAGGCTTAGTTGCCGAGGACGATGCCGATGCCGGCGCGGACGATGGTGCTATTGCCGCCCGAGGTGGACACGCCCAGGTTGTAGTTGATCGTGCCCTTCTCGTTCCAGCGCGACACGCCCAGACCAACGGCCTGGAAGCCACGATAGTTGGAGACACCCGCGTTCACCGTCGTGCGGCCCGGCAGATACGGCGTCACGATGTTCAGTGCCGATGCCGAAGCAATACCCTTGGCTGCGCTGCGATCCACGTTCTGGATGGATTGACTCATTCCACCCATGGCGTTGTTCAACTGATTCAGGTTGACCGCATCGGTGCCTTGCGTACCGGCCGCGACGTTGGTGATCTGACGCTCCGCTCCGGCAGAACCCACCGAGACCGAGTTGTCGCGATCCGTCGTCGAATTCGCACCCAGCGCGACCGCATTGGTATTCGGAGCCGAAGCGCCCGCTCCCATCGCAACCGAGTTGTCGCCCGAGGTCACCGTGTCCTTACCGATTGCAATCGAGGTCGCACCGGTTGCCGCAGCACCGTTGCCGATCGCAATCGAATCCGAACCGGAAGCGACCGCCGCCGTACCGCCGTCAGCCGGCACGTTGATGTTGACGAAGGTCGTGTTGCCCGCCCCGCCGCCCGCCAGATTGTTCACCTGGCTTTGCAGGCTCGAGAACTGCGAGTAGTTGACCGCGTCGGTCGCGGTCGAACCCGCGGCGACGTTGGTCAACGTCACCGGCGTCGAGGAACCCGCGCCGCCCAGGGTGACCCTGGACTTCGTCGAATCGTCGTAGGCCACTGCGTTCGCCGTACCACCGCCGCTGCCCGCGTTGTCCGCAACGTACTTCTGCATCTGGCCGAAGTTGACCGCGTCGGTCAGGTCGGTTGCGCTGGCCACGTTCTTCAGCTGGGTCGGCGCACCGCCCGCGTTGAAGGTCACCGTACCCTTGGTCGAGTCGTCGTACGCAATGAACGAGTTCGTCACATTGCCGGACGGATCGACGTTGAGACCGGCTTCCTTCAGTTGCCGGAGGTTCACTGCATCGCCATCGGCCTTTGCGTCAGCCACGTTCGACAGTTGCACCGGCACCGACGAGTCCGCGCCGCCAAGCGTGAGCTTGTTGTGCAACGACGAGTCGTACACGACACCGTTTGTCGAACCGGTTGTCGCCTTCGCGTCCACCGCGGCCAGTGCCGAGCCGACGTCGTTGAAGGTGTTGCCGTCGAGCGTGTAGGTCGGCTTGGAGAGCTTGCCATCCGTACCGACCGTGGTATTGCCGCCCAGCGCCGTTGCAGCGCTGGTCATTGCGCCATAGAGCTGCGAACCGTTGATTGCATCACGGCTGCTCGACGTCACCTGGCCCACGGCGACGTTTGTCAGGATCACCGGTACCGTCGAACCGGCGCCACCGAGGGTTACTTTGCTCTTCAGACTGTCGTCATACGCAACGAATGCACCCGTCACGTTGCCGCTGCTGTCGATGTTCGCGCCCATGGCCTTCAACTGCTGCACGTTCACCGCGTCGTTGTTGGCCTTGCCGTCAGCCACATTGGCCAACGTAACCGGCACGGTCGACTTGGCGCCGCCCAGCGTCAACTGGTCGTGTGCCGAGGTGTCGTACACCACGGCATCCGCCGAGCCACCGCCGCTCGCCATCGCAGCGACCGCGCTCAACGCGGAACCCACATCGCTGTAGGTGCCGGTGCCGAGCGTATAAGTCGGCTTCGACAACTTGCCGTCCGTACCGACCGCCGAGTTGCCACCCAGCGCTGCGGCCACCGAGCTTGCCGTGTTGAAGAGTTGCGTGCCGTTCACCGCGTCGCTGCTGCTGGACGTGATCTGCCCCGCTGCCACGTTCGTCAAACCGACCAGGTTGGTCGTGCCTTTACCGCCGAGCGTCAGCTTGTTGTGGGCCGAGGTGTCGTAAATCACCGCATCAGCCGAACCGCCACCCGCGACCGAAGCAATCGCCGCGTTCATCTGCGAAAGATTCACTGCATCGGTGTCTTGCGTGCCGGCTGCCACGTTGACGATCTGACGCTCTGCGCCGGCTGTACCCACTGAGATCGTATTGGCTCGATCCGACAGAGAGTTCGCACCCAGTGCCATTGACCCATCGGCCTTGGCATACGCGTTGGCTCCCAGCGCAACTCCATTCGCCGCGTTCGCGTCCACTTGCGCGGAGGTGCCCAGCGCCAATGCATTATTGGCCTCGGCGTTCGAGTTGTAACCAATCGCCACGGCGCTGTCTGCCTTTGCGCTGGTCGATGCACCCGAGCCAATCACGGTCGTGTTCGCCGACGCCGACACTGCGCCCGATCCCACCACTGTGCTGTAAGCCTGGAACGTGGACGCTGCGGTACCAACGGCAACCGAGGTATCACCCAATGCCGTTGCGCCCGGACCGATAGCCATCGAGTCCTTGCCGGTCGCGGTTGCGGCCGGCAAACCAGGCGTGAGATTCGAGCTGACCGCGATGTAGCTCGTGACCGGCAGGGCATCGCCTAGCAGCGATGCACCTTGCAGCATCGACTTCACGCCGCTTTCCTGTTGCGACAGTTCGGCCTTCAGACCAGTCGTCTGTTGGGTAAGCTGGTTTTGTAGCGCAGACAACTGGCCAAAGGTAGCTGCGTCCGTTGCCAACGTACCATTCGCCACGTTCATGATCCGGCGCTCCGAACCCCGCGAGCCGACCGAAATCGTGTTCTCGACCGTTGCGACGGAATTCGATCCAAGCGCCACCGAATCGCCGAACTGCGAGCGTGAGCCTGCGCCGATCGCCAATGAATTCAGACCGCTGGCATAGGCACCGCCGCCGATCGCCACCGCTTCACCGCCGGACGCAATCGCAGCCGACGACCCGGACACCACCTTGATGTACTTGGTCGTCTCCGCGATGTTGTTGTTGATCGAGCTGACGCTCGAATCAATTGCGCCAAGCGCTGAACCAACGTCCGTGTAGGTGCCGCTCGACAGGGCGTAGCTTGGCTTCTTGATGCCGCCGTCAGCGTCGACGCCAGCGCCGCCACCCAGTGCGTTTGCTACGGTGTTCGCCGTGTTGTACAGCTGCGCACCGTTGATCGCGTCCTTGCTGCTGGTCGTCACAGCGCCCGCTGCGAGGTTCGTGAGCGTGACAGGCAGGCCGGTTGCGCCACCCAACGTGATCTTGTCGTGGGCACTGGAGTCGTACATCACGGCATCAGCGGTTGACGAGCTTGCCGATTGCGTCACGGCAGCTTGCAACTGGCTCACGTTGACCGCATCGGTAGCTGCTGCGCCCGCGGCCACGTTGGTCAAGCGACGCTCCTTGCCCGCTGAACCTACCGAAACTTCACCCGCCGGCGTGATACCCGACAGCGTGCCGCTCGACAGCATGTAGGCGGGTGCAATCAGGTTCGTGGTGGTCGTGGAGTTCGCGCCCAGTGCGACCGAATTGCCGGCCGTCGCCTTGGCATTGCCGCCGATCGCCACCGCATCCGCACCGGTCGCCGACGAATCCGCCAGCGTCGAATTGGCGTGGAAGTACTTGATGCCTGCGCCGCTGCCGTTCGTGATGTTGTTCACCACGTTCGTCAGGTTCGTCACGTTGCCTGCAACGTTCGCCACGTTCTGATTCGTCAAGTACAGCTGCGTACCGTTGACCGCGTCCGTGCTCGTTGCCGACAGCGTGCCCTCCGCCAGGCCCGAGATCTTCGTGCCGGTGGCGCCCTTCAGCGTGATTGCGCTCTTCGACGTGTCGTCGTACGAAACGAAGGCATTGGAGATATTGCCCGACGAGTCGATGTTTGCGCCCATCGCCTTCAGTTGCTCGACGTTCACTGCATCGTTGTTGGCCTTGCCGTCAGCGACGTTGGCGAGCGTCACGGGGGTGGTCGAACCCGTGCCGCCGAAAGTCACCTTGTCCTTCGACGTGCTGTCGTAGGCGACAAACGCGTTGGAGATGTTGCCCGACGAGTCGATGTTCGCGCCCATCGCCTTTAGTTGCTCGACGTTCACTGCATCGTTATTCAACTTGCCGTCAGCGACGTTGGCAAGCGTCACCGGTGTCGTCGAACCCGTGCCGCCCAGCGTGACCTTGGTATGCGAAGTCGTGTCATAGGCAACCGAATCCGAACTGCTGCCCGTCGCGGCCGCTGCAACGAGAGCCGACCCGACGTCCGTATAGGTCTTGCCGCCAATCGTGAAGCTTGGCGCCTTGATCGTGCCGTCGCTGTTGACGCCCGTGCCGCCGCCAATGGCCGCCGTTACGCTCGACAGTTGCTTGACGTTGACTGCATCAGTATTCGCCGTACCAGCGGCTACGTTGATAACCTGACGCTGCGACGTGCTGCTGCCCACCGAAATCGCGTTCGCGCGATCGGCAACCGAGTTGTAGCCGATGGCGACCGCGCCGGCGATGCCCGCATTCACCGTAGCATTCGAACCAATCGCCATCGAATTGCTTGCACCCGTCGCGACAAATGAGTTCGAACCGAGGGCAACGGATTCCGCCGCATTCGACTGACTGCCTGCGCCGAGAGCGAGTGCGTCAGTGTTTTGGGCATTGGCGTTGTAGCCAATCGCCACGGCATTGTTTGCCGAGCCGCTCGTGGAAGCGCCGGCGCCGATCACGGTAGTGTTCAACGACAACGCCGCAGCGGCTGTGCCGATTGCCGTCGAATTCGCGAGGGCCGTGCCCGATTGCGCGCCGATGGCAAGCGAACCCGCACCAAGCGCAGTCGCCACCGGACCGATTGCCATGGCGTCCTTGCTATTGTCGGTGCTGGTGCCGCTGCCTTGACCGGTCGTGACAAGCGTGGAGACCGCGATGTAGTTGGTAACAGGCGTGGCGCCCAGCAGGGTGCCGCCGCTCTGGAGCATCGACTTGACACCGTTCGTCTGCTGCGTGAGCTGGCTTTGCAAAGCGGTCAACTGAGCCACGGTGGCTGCGTCGGTACCGAGTTGGCCGTTCGCGACGTTCATGATGCGCCGCTCACTGCCTTTCGAACCTACCGAAATCGTATTCGCTACCGTTGCGACCGAATTTGAACCCAGTGCCACTGAATCAGCGAACTGGGCGCGCGAACCGAAGCCGAAAGCCATTGCATCCGCACCGCTTGCGTAGGCCCCGCCGCCAATCGCCACCGATTCACCGCCGGACGCGATCGCCGCAGAGGATCCCGACACCACCTTGATGTACTTGGTCGTATCAGCGATCGTGTTGTTCATCGAACTGATCGAGGAATCCAGCGAGCCTAGTGCCGAACCGACGTCGTTGAACGTGCCGCTCGACAAACCATAGGTCGGCTTCGTAACCTTGCCGCTGGCGTCCACGCTCGAACCGCCGCCGAGTGCCGCGGCCACTGAGCCTGCTGTGTTGTAGAGCTGCGAGCCGTTCACAGCGTCCGTGCTGGACGACGACACCGCGCCCGTCTTCACGTTGGTCAGTGCGACCGGGGTCGTTGCGCCGACACCGCCGAGGTTGACGGAGTTCTTGGCCGTGCTGTCATAAGCGACGAATGCGCCTGTCACGTGACCGCTCGTGTCGATGCTCGCGCCCATCGCCTTCAACTGCTCGACGTTCACTGCGTCGTTGTTCGCTTTGCCATCTGCCACATTGGCGAGCGTCACCGGCGTTGCTGAAATCGTGCCACCGAACGTCACCTTGTCGTGTGCGGAGGTGTCGTACTTCACGCCGTCGGAGGAACCCGTGCCGGCCTTCGCATCGACTGCTGCCAGTGCTGCGCCGACGTCGGTGTAGGTGTTGCCATCCAGCGCGTAAGCGGGTTTGACGACCTTGCCCGTGGTGTCCACGCTTGAACCACCGCCGAGTGCTGCTGCAACGGAGTTAGCCGTGTTGTAAAGCTGCGAACCGTTCACAGCGTCTACGCTGGAGGACGACACCGCGCCTGCCTTCACGTTGGTCAGGGCAACCGGAGTCGTTGTACCGGCGCCACCGAGTGTGACGGAGTTCCTGGCGGTGCTGTCATAAGCGACGAATGCGCCTGTCACGTGGCCGCTCGTGTCGATGCTCGCGCCCATCGCCTTCAACTGCTCGACGTTCACTGCGTCGTTGCTTGCCTTGCCGTCGGCGACGTTGGCGAGCGTGACCGGCGAGCTTGCGCTCGTGCCGCCCAACGACACCTTGTTATGCGAGGTCGAGTCGTACAACACTGCGTCGACGCCGCCCGCGCTAGCGATCGCGGCATTCAACTGGTTCATGTTCACTGCGTCGGTACCCGCAGAACCGGCCGCGACGTTGATGATCTGCCGCTCGCTGCCCTGTGCGCCGACGGAAACCGAGTTGGTTCTTGCCGCAACCGAGTTGGCACCCAGCGCGACAGAATTGCTGACGAGCGCCGATGCCTTATTGCCAATCGCCACGCTGTTCGAATTGGCCGTCAATGCGCTGTCGCCAAGCGCGATCGAGTTGTCTCCGGCTGCGGAAGCGCCCGGACCAATGCCTATTGCTTCGGCGCCAGCTGCCGTCGAACCGGCTGCCGTCGAGTTGACGTGGAAATACTTGATGCGACCTGCGATCAGGTTGAAAGCGTCGCCGGCGTTGTTGTAGGAGAGGCTGCCGTCGTCGAACTTGTAGGTGGGGGGTGTGATGGAGCCATCGCCCGACACCGTCGCGCCGCCACCTATCGCCTGCGTAACTCCCTTAAGCTGGGATACGTTGACCGCGTCAGTATCAGCCGTACCGGCAGCCAGCTGATTGATCTGATTTCCGGACATCAATACGTTATTCATCATGGTGACGCCGGCGGTAGCCTTCAGCCACAAATGCCCGTCAATCGAACCGATGACATAAGTATTATTATTATTCCACTCCGTGGAATTGTCTGTGAATAAACCAAATCCTTGATTGATGCCGAGCTGAGTGGACAACGTACATGTAGCGTTGCCATTAATCATCCCGTAGTGCGACCCACATGCCTCCATTCCAGCAGAACCGGAATCCCCATTTGCATATGTATAAGGAATATAAGGCGCCGGGACGTCAGCAGTTCCGTCATCTGCCGATGCAGCATAGCTGGACGACACGCCACCGAATACCCCGACCATCGACAGCGCGAGTAGGGCCGGCACCTTCATCCGTATCGCCCTCGCGGCAATGACTGGATGATTGACCGCACCGCTTTCGCCTACTAGATCTGCCGTCGTTGCAAGCTCGATACTCCGTGACGCTTTCCCCTTTGCCCTGGTCGTCTCAGCCGCGGCCACGTACGTACCCGCCGACGCATTCCATACCGATTTGTATACCTTGTTCATTCCTCTCGCATTCCCCAAAAAAAGCAAGCGAACCTGCTTACACATCAATTTGTGAACCGTGACTGAAGATCGTCAAAAATCCGGTCTTTTAATCCGGTTTTCGAAACAGCCTTTTCACGCGTCGCAAATTTAACTGTCTCGCTCATCTCTTAAAATACGATCGAGATCGAATGTGTGTAGGAATAACTCCGAGACTCTGTCGGAATAAACGAAAGCGCCAGCATTTATGGGGTGTTGCGCATGGATATTTTTTATTTTTCCAATAATTACATATTGTTTACCAAGCCACTACCTCCCCATGGCAATGGGCCGCCGGCTCCAGATTCAAGCCAGCAAAACCAGGCCCAGCCGACACGTACAGCCAATCAACAGGCAAACGACCCAAAATTAATACTTCAGAAAATCACCTTACCCCCTAGGAAATTTCGCCCGCCATTGTCGACGTCATTATTCATATACTGCGACGCTGTGTGATCTTCCGCGTTTGTCGATTATTTATCTGAAGGTACACATATTTAAATAACACTTAAACCAGAAAATCCATGCAATGCAAAACCAACTTCCCGGACACTTTTAAATCTATTTTTCCAACGATGAAAATCTCTCAAATCGACCTCAAAAATAAGCAACGCGGCCAGGGCATGACCGAGTACATCATCATCGTCGCGCTGATCGCCGTTTCGGCAATCGGCGTCTATTCGCTGTTCGGTCAGACCTTGCGTAACCAGACCGCCGGTCTCGCCGTCGAAATGTCCGGCAAAGACGCACAGAGCAATATCCAGACGTCGCAGCAGAACGCCGCTACCGCCACGACGAACGCGAACAAGACCAAGAACATGGGTACGTATAACGACAGCAATAACGTCGGTAACTGATCGCTTCGTATACGGATAAGCATCATGAAACGCTCTGCCCTCACGGGCAGGGGCAGGGTCGCCGGCGCTAGCGGGCAGGCGCTGGTCCCTGCACTTCTGTTTCTGCTGATCGGATGTATCGGCCTATATGTGGCGTTCAACTCGTTCCAGATGACGAGCGCCAAAATCAAACTGCAGAACACCGCCGACGCCGCCGCGTATAGCGCGGCCGTGCTGCAGGCCCGCGACTACAACTTCTCCGCGTACACGAATCGCGCAATGGTGGCCAATCAGGTCACGGCAGCCCAGATCGTGGCGCTGAAATCGTGGATCGACGATCTCGATGCAACCTATAGCCACTCGGACCTCGACGAGGTGGTCAGTGCATTTGCGGATCACGCCGACCAATGGAACGCTCCGAAGCGCCAAGGCAAAATCGATATCGCGCCGTTACGCGCAACCCTGGACGCGTTACTGCCCGGCGTAGCAACCGGCGTCGGCTCGATCATTCGGGCGCTCAGCGTCGCCCAGGCCAGCTATCACACTGCGGTGTTCACATCCGTGCCGGATACGGCCGACGCGATCGCGCGACAAAATCAACCCGACACGCACGTCACGGCCGGTTACTTCACGAGCACCCGCAACGGCACGCAGCTCGCCGCATGGCGGTCCTATACCACCACGATCACGCCAGCAGGCACTGCGGGCCCCGACGATTTCGCCGACGTGGTGACAGACCCGGCCACACTCGACAACTTCGTCAAAAATCGCGATTCGACGCGAAGCGTGGCGCCGAACTATCAGCAACTCAACGACACCGCGAATACCTTCTGCAAGCCGAGCGGCACGATCACCGTCAATGTGACGCACGACGGCGGCACACAACTGCGTAGCGACAAAACCGGCTGGGAATCAATCGACGCAAGCACCGCGCATGTGACGATCAGTTGCGTCGGCCCGATGGATACCGAAGCTGGTTTCGGCGGCAGCGCAAACGGCAATGTCGCGAACTTCATGACCCATCCCCCGTTCGCAGCCTGGCAAGACTGGGAAGGTTACGGCGGCTACTTCAACTTCGGTTACAAGGGCAGTTCGACGCCCGGCTGGCAAGTTCCGGACGCCATGGCGGAGCAATTCAGAGTCGGCCCCGGCACGCCCCTCGATCCCACCAACGGCGGCCTGCTGCCCTACCAGAACACCGTCGGCACACCGGTCATCGCAGCGGCTCCGCGTATCACGATCGAAGTGGAGCGACTCGACAACACCCTCGTCAAAACGAAAAACCTTGCTGGCGGTGGCCGCCTCGAGGTCGACTTCAACGGTGCCGGCCAGGCGATGCGCGCTTTGTCGAGTGCCAACGCTTACTTTGCGCGCCCCCAGGAAAGCGCAACGGCTTCACTTGCAGGCTCGTTGCTGCATGCGAGCCAATGGGCCCGCGACGACGGACAGTCCGAGTACCCCAGTCTGTTTAGCCCTTATTGGCAAGCCACGCTTGCGCCGGTCAGCGCCAGCGAACGCAATTCCGCGATGGCATCGCAGATCTCCACGAACAGTCCGGTGCGCTAGCGATGAAACTCTTTCTATTGAAAAGCAAAGCGCAGTCCGGCCAGGCGATTGCCGAGATGCTGGTCGCCACGACGTTCGTGATGAGCGTCCTGCTTCTCGCAATCGTCATGCTTGGCAAGTTCAACGACGTACGCAACAAGACGTTGATGGGCTCACGTTATGTCGCATGGGAACGCACCGTGTGGTTAGACAGTGCCGTCAGCGGACCGAACTCGGGCGTCGGCAGCAACCAGGACTGGTCGAAACAATACGGTGACTCAGCGCTGACCGTCAGCAAAAGCGACGCTGAAATAAAAAACGAATTCCTGCAACGAACACTGTCAGCTAATGGCACGGCCATCCTCGGCTCCGATCGCCGCATTGCTCAATTGCCGTCTACGCAGCAAGCCATGTGGCGCGATTACAGCGGCACACCCTTTGTCAGTTCGACCGGCGATATAGTTGTGAGCACGAGCACGAGTGACGACCCGCCCTCTGGCGCGTCGAGCAACACTGGCGCGTTCGGCAAAATGCCAACTGCCAGCGGCGGCGCCTATGCGACGTCGATGAATTTGCCCACGCACAACCTGCAGTCGGGCACGCTCAGCGTCACGGTCGCGGACAGCAGCGAGGCACTCAAGCGCCTCTGGAAAAACTTCGGCGGCCTCACGTTCCAGGACACCAATGTCCTGCTGACAAACACGTGGCTGCCCGACGGCTCGATCAAAGCGAAGGCCCAGTTCGCTCAGGCCGTTCCCGCTGCGAATGCCACCTTGGTCGATCCCTCGCTCTACATGGGCATGCAAAAGTACGCACCGGAGATCGGCACCACGGCAAAGATCGAATTCGGCCGCATTCAGCAAGATGTCGTGCCGAACAACCGGACGTATCAGCCGTATCGAGCGGACCGATGAGCATCATCCGTTCAATCGCACAAAGCTGCGGGTTCGCATGCGCACTTCTCTGCGGCGAAGCGATAGCCGATACGGCCTGCAACAAGCAACCCGTCAAGGCAGAACATGTTGAGGCCATCGGCCGGGACATGATCGTCAACGGCGTGCCCACGTCCATGCTTGGTCTGCAGTTCGCTGCCACCGCGACGGATATCGCGAATGAATTCCGCGACTTCTGGAAGCAGGAAGGCGTACCGGCGAAGGCCCAGCAAGGCGCGTCGGGACTCTTTCTCAGCGCGCTCGACGACACCTGCAGTTACGTCCTCACGATCCCGGCCCAAGCCGACGGCGGCCCTGTCAAAGGCATGCTCAGCGTCATCCGCCTATCGGGCGAACCCGCGCGCCATCAGATACCCGACAGTGCCCTGCCATTGCCGGACGACGGCAAAGTCATCTCCGACATCGAAAGCCACGATCCGGGTCAAGCGGGGCGAACGTGGCTCATCGCACTCGGCGGCCGCTCGACAGACAACGCCAACCGCTACCGCAACAAGCTCGCGGGACAAGGCTGGGCGAGCGTCACCCAAACCTCGGCCGACCGCCGGGGCATCTCCCGGTCAGCCCGAAGCGCCGCCGTCGTCATGCAGCGCGGCAGCGACCGCGTCGATGCCATTTTTTCCGACCACGACGGACAAACCGATGCTGTCGTCAACGCAACAAGGAATCGCTGAAATGAAACGTCTTAACGGCCAGTTCGCGTGGCAACGCGGTCAGGCCTACGCCGAATATCTGGTTGTCACCTCCGCGATCGCAACAGCGCTGCTCGTGGGCCCTGACATTTTTCCGATCCCGGATCTCGCCGCGGCGTTCAAATCGTTTTTTTACGCTTACAGCTTCACTCTCTCGCTTCCCTGACCCGACAAGGTCGCTTTGTTATGTTCAAGAAAATCAAATTCCGCTCGCTGCTTGGAAATTCCTGGGTTTTGCTGGTTCTCGCCGTATTGGTGGCAGGCGGCCTCACCTTCCTGCTATACAAATATTTGACGGATCGCGAGACCAAGCTCAAGGCCGAAATGTCCGCCAATCGCGTGCGCGCGGGCATTGAAGTCGTCGTGCCAATGCGCGACGTGCCGGCCGGCACTCCGCTTTCGAGTGGCGATTTCGTCTCGCGCGAAATCTCGCAGGATCTCGTCTACGACGACATGATCCGGGTCGACGATTTCCCCTCCTATCGTCCGGCGAAACTCGTTCGGGCCGTGCGACGAGGTTTGCCATTGCGTGCCGGCGATATCGATGCGCTACGCGGCCGCGACTTCTCCGACATTCTGCCAGCGGGTCAACGCGCCCTGACGCTGGAAATCGACACCGTCAATTCGACGGCCGACATGGTGCGTCCGGGCAATCGTGTGGATATTTATTGGCTCGGCAAAGTCAGCCGCCAGGGACAGTCCACGTCCGACGACGCCAGAACCGTGCAACTGATGATGCCCAATGTGCTGATTCTTGCGACCGGTCAAGACGTTCGTCCCCGTGACGCCGGCGAAGCACGCGACAGCAGCAACAGTAATCCGCCTGGTTTGCCGGGCAGCACGAGTTATTCGACGGTCACGGTGCAAGTTCCCGTTTCGGAAGCGCCACGCATCGCGCTGGCTCAAAAGTTGGGATCACTGCGCCTGATCCTGCGCAATGCGGACGACACCGGCACGGACATCCCGAAGGCAATCAGCGAAAACACGCTATTCGGTCAGGGCGGCGGCGATGCCGGTCCGGTCGTCGAATTGATCACGGGCGGTGGCGTGGCCAACACGCTATTGACGCCGGACAACGGACCCGCCAAGCCACCAGGAGTGGCGGCTGCCGCTCTGGCCAACGCGGACCCGTCCACCGTGCCGCTCATTCCTTCAATGAACCCCGTCAACGGGGCCGCACAGCCGAGCGTCCGGGAGCAAGCCAATGCCATCGCGCAACAACTGCAAAAAGCGATCGCCGCGCGCGCGTCGAACCGGAACTAAGTAACGAGCACAGATTTCACCAAATGAAAGTTAAAAACAATGCGACGCTCTGGCGTCGCCGGGCCTTGTCGTCCCTCCTCATCGGTGTCATGTTGTGCGACGCCGCGCCCGCGGCGCTCGCGCAAACCGCGTTTTCACCGGCTGCCGGCGAAGCGCCGGCAAAAGCGGCTGTCCTCGAAATGTTCCGCGGCGAAGTCCGCATTCTGCATTTGCCCGGAACGATCAAACGTATTGCACTCGGCAACGGCAAGCTGCTTACGGCGAACGTTGTCGACGGCAATCTGATGCTGCTGGGCGAACAGCCCGGCGTGACCTCGCTGGTCGTCTGGAATCAGAAAGGGATTGCACTTCAAACCACCGTGCGCATTGCGAAAGGCGAGGTGAATGCCTCGCTCGAGCAACTACGTGCGGTGTTGCGGCCCGTCGCGGGCCTGCGCATCGAAGCAGTGGGTTCGAACATCGTGCTCTCCGGCGTCGTGCACAAGAACATGGTCCCGGTCGTCAAGGCAGCAACGGAAGACCTGAAGAACCTTATCGACACCACCACCGTCGATGAAGGCGACGCGCTCAAAAAGACCGTGCACTTCAAGGTGCAGATCATGGAAATCACACGGACCGGGCAGAAGAACCTCGGGATCGCGTGGGACAGTCAATTCGCAGGGCCGCAAATCGGCGGCCAGGCTTACGCTGGCACGGATGCGTCGAGAGTCAAATCGAACACGCTCGACGGTATGGTAGGCAACTACTTCCTCGCGGGTATCGCGTCGAATATCACCTCGCGGATCAACTTCGCGGTCGAGAACGGCGACGCGTATATCCTCGCCGCCCCCGAGCTCAACACGAAAAGCGGCGGCACCGCGACATTCCTCGCCGGCGGTGAGGTGCCGATTCCACGCGCGGGCGCGCTCGGCACGACCGACGTCGAATACAAACCGTACGGCATCAAGCTGAACATTCAGCCGACCGTCGACGCCAACAACATCATTTCGGCTCATCTCGTGACTGAGATTAGCCAGATCGATCCGTCGGTCACCTACGGCGGCATGCCGGGCTTCCTGACGCGCAACGCGAGTTCCGACATCTCGATGCGCGCGGGGGAAACGCTGGCCATTTCTGGTCTAGTGAGCGCCGACGCATTGGGTGACAGCACGGGCATGCCGTTCCTCGGCAGGCTGCCGATCATCGGTCAGCTGTTCCGTTCCGATAGCTTCCGTTCGAAGAAAAGCGATCTGGTGATTTTCGTGACGCCGGTCATCTCCGATCCAGCAGCTTCGCCGAATACGGACTTGCTGGCTCGCGCCGACAAGTTCGACCAGCGATATCGCGCCGAGTATGGCGACCCGAGTCCGTTGGTCGATTCGGAGCCGCAAGCGACGACACCGGCAACGCGGCACCCGATTGGCCCGACCCCTGCGGTATTGCCGAGCCCAACGCGCAGTACGCCGCAACAACCGGAGGCCGCGGCTGCAGTCTCGATACCGGCACTTACGCCGATGCGCCGTCCCACGCCAGTGCCACTGCCTGAACAACCGCCGGCGCCGGTGCAGCTACCCATGCAGGCGCCTACGTCGTCGCCCCCGATCGGTGTCGCCGAAGCATTACGCAGGTTGAGTACCGCACAGCAGCCACTCACGGGTCCGAGAACAACTGAGCCCAACGCCCAAGCCACGACCAACGGCAAGGTGCCGGCGCAACAGGTTGGCGTACTCGGCTCAGGCAACTGACCGGCAACACGGAGAAGCAAGATGCTGAATCTATATGTTCAGGCGCGAAATGCCCCCGTGCGGTCGTTCGAGATCGACCTCGGCTGTACGATCGGCAAGGATGCGAGTTGCGATATCGTCGTGAAGGGCATGCTGGTCGGGAAGGTTCACGCGCGGATCGTGCGTGAACACAATGCCTACTATATCGAGGACCAGGGCGGCATCGCTGCCACCCTCGTCAATGGCTCGCCCGTCACGCGATACGGTCCGCTCGGCGAGATCGACGAAATCGAAATCGGGACGACAATCATCAGGATTGCTCGTAGCGGCAACAGTCAGGTCGCCGTGCCCACGACATCAGCGGCGCCGCCTAACGGCGCGCTGGAACCACGCTTCGCGCAAGCCGTGGCCGCTCCGTCGAGGGAGCAAGCTGGAGTCTCTACCGCAGCGGGCGCCTTGTCGTCCGCCGACCATCCGCAGTCCAGTGCGCGAACGGTAGCCGCCAACGCTATGCCAGCGACAGTTCGAGGGGCGCCCGCGGTACTAGCCAGGAATCCCGCAAGCTCCGAGGCTCCGCTGCGCACGCAACCGCCGCGAGTCAGAAAGACCAGCGCACCGCAGTTCGCGCTCGCATCGATCAATAGCCCCAGCGGTATCGAGTTGCGCAAACGGGCGCACATGAAAGTGATCGCCGCGCTCGACCTTCGCCGTTTGAACGTCGCACGCATGGAAGACGACGAACTGCGCAAGACGGTCAGTTCCGCTCTCGATGAAATTTTCAGCCACGACGCCAGTTTCCGTACGCCCGACATTGCGCTGGACGTGTTGAAGAAAAGCGTCTTCGACGAAATCATCGGCCTGGGCCCGTTGGAAGAACTGATCGCCGATCCGACAATTTCGGAAATCATGGTCAACTGCCACGACGAGATCTTCGTCGAGCAGTCGGGAAGATTGACGCGCTCGCCCGTGATTTTCACCGACGATCACGCCGTGCTTGGCGCCATCGAGCGGATCGTGACGCCGATCGGCCGGCGCATCGACGAAAGTTCGCCGATGGTCGATGCACGTCTGGCCGACGGCTCACGCGTGAACGCAGTCATCCCACCGTTGGCGCTGAAGGGGCCAAGCATCACGATCCGGAAATTCTCCCAGCGCAAACTTGCTGGCGAAGACCTGGTGCAGTTCGGCTCCATGTCGGCGGACATGCTCGACTTTCTGCACACCGCTGTCGAACACCGCGCCAACATCATAATTTCGGGCGGCACGGGGTCGGGAAAAACGACGCTCCTCAACGTCTTGTCGAACTACATCCCCGATGACGAACGAATCGTCACCGTGGAAGACGCTGCGGAACTGCAACTGTCCCAGCCCAACCTGGTGTCTTTGGAGGCTCGTCCGGCCAACATGGAAGGCAAGGGCGCGATCCACATTCGCGATCTCGTGAAGAACTGTCTGCGCATGCGCCCGGATCGCATTGTCGTCGGCGAGTGTCGCGGCGGCGAAGCGCTCGACATGCTGCAGGCAATGAACACCGGCCACGACGGCTCGCTGACGACGGCTCACGCAAACGCACCGCGAGACTGTATTGCTCGCCTGGAAGTGATGACCCTGATGGCCGGTCTCGATCTGCCCGTGCAGGCGATCCGCGAGCAGGTGTGCTCCGCGCTCGACATCATCGTGCAGCAAACGCGTTTCTCCTGCGGCTCTCGTCGCGTGACGCATATCACCGAAGTGAGCGGCATGGAGTCGGGCATCATCACGTTGCAAGATGTTTTCGTATTCAAGGAAGAAGGCTTTGGCGAGGACGGAAAAATTCAGGGCAAGTTTGTACCAACCGCCTACATTCCCGATTTCTATCAGGATCTGATTCGCCGCCGCATTCCGGTGAACACCGACATCTTCACGCGTACGGACTAAGAGCTCGAGCATGAATCTATTCGTTATTCTCGCGCTGGTCTTCTTTGGCAGCATATTCGTGATCTGGATGATTGCCCGCACGGGTCGTTCCACGCTAAAGGCCAGCTCCCAGCATATGGCTGGTGAGATCGAGTCGTCGCTCGCCGACGCTTTCGTGTTCGTGAACCGTCAAAAAACCGTGGCCTGGAGCATGTTCGCGATGATCGGGATTCCCATCATTGCGCTGCTACTCACTCACAGCTTTCTGATCGCTGCGGCGACCTTGCCGATTGCGCTCACCCTGCCGAAGAAGTTTTTGGCACGGATGCGCAGCAAGCGCATCGACGCGCTCGAACAGCAATTGCCCGATGCGCTGTTGATGATGGCCGGCGCCCTGCGTGCCGGTGTGAGTTTCCCCGTCGCGCTCGAAAGCGCCGTGCATGAATCGGCGCCGCCCATCTCTCAGGAATTCGAGCTGCTTATGCGAGAAATTCGCCTCGGCATCGATCTCGATGTCGCGATGCGTAACGCCGAACGCCGCATCCCTGTGCCGGACTTCATGATGGCGACAGCCGCCATTACGATTGCTCGCGAAGTGGGTGGAAACCTCGCGGAGGCGCTCGAGTCCGTCGCCAATACATTGCGAGCCAAGTTGCAGATGGAAGGGAAAATCAAAGCCTTGACGTCGCAAGGGCGCATGCAGGGAATTGTCATGACTGGGCTGCCGCTGCTCGTGATGGCCGCACTCTTTTTTCTCGAACCGAAGGCAATGGGGCCGCTCTTTCACGAACCCGTCGGCTGGGCCACCCTGGCCGTTATCGCCGTGATGGAATTTCTCGGCTACAAGTCGATTTCGAAGATCACTAACATCGACGTGTGACCCATGCTTCTGCTTATTGCTTTTCTCATTAGCGTCGGTGTCCTGGTCGTGCTGGCACTCGCGTTCAAATCCTTTTCGGGCTTGACCTCGGCAGTCAGCGATGAAGACCGGACTTACCTCGACCCGCTACCGAAGCTACTGCGTTTGCTGTGGCCACTGGTTAATTTCGTGGACCACCATTTTGGCGGCAAATATAGCCCCGAGTCGATTGCAAAAACAGAAGTACAGCTTCGCGTGACTTCACTGCTATTTCTGATGACCGCTCGCCAGTTCATTTCGCTGACGCTGATCTCCACGGTGATCGCCACGCTGATGGCGCTCGGTTCGATGCTGGCACTCGGCATGTTTTCCGTGTGGGTTCTGTTCGGTGCTGCATTGCTGGGCTATTACTATCCGCGAATCTGGACTCGCGGTGTACGTCTGCGTCACGTCGCAAACATTCAGCGCCACTTGCCCATCTTTCTCGACTTCCTCACATTAGGTGTCGAGGCGGGTCTGAATATCAACGGAGCCATCCAGAAAGCGGTGGAGAAAGGACCGGAAGGTCCGCTGCGGCGCGAGTTCGAACATGTGCTGCGCGATCTGAAGTCCGGTCTGAACAGAACGGAGTCGTTGCGGCGCTTCGACGAGAGGCAAAAAATCAAGGAAGTGACCAACATGGTCGGCGCGATCGTGCAGGCCGAACGGATGGGATCGGGACTCGCCAAATCACTCCGTTTTCAATCCGACCAACGTCGCACGGAACGTTTTCAACGTGCGGAAAAGCAGGCCATGGAGGCGCCCGTCAAACTGGTCTTTCCGCTTCTGGTTTTCATTTTTCCGATTACCTTTATCGTGCTGGGCTTTCCCATCGTCATGAAGTTCGTGCAGGAGGGCCTGCTTTGAAATTCGCCCGACTGATCGTCCAGGACTGCGACAGCAGCGTGCGCGTATCGATTACGGAGAGCGCGCGCGAGCGTATGCGCGGGCTGCTCGGTCGTGACAGTCTGGCCGGCAATGAAGCGCTACTGCTGCGAGACTGCCGGTCCGTCCATACGTTCGGCATGCGGTTTCCCATCGATATCGTCTTTCTCGACCGGCACAACCGTGTCGTCGCCATTCGTCATGCGGTCCGCCGACGCCGTGTACATCTCAGTCTCCGCGCGATGCACACGCTCGAAATGGCGGCGGGCATGGCCCGATTGCATCGGATGAAAGTCGGCAGCCTTCTCGACTTCGGAACAACGCCGTGAGCGATATAGACAAAACGGCGCGGCGTCGCTCCGCTCTCAAAATCCGTCAACTGGGCCAGGCGATGACGGAATTCCTCGTTATCGCCCCGCTGCTGCTGTTCTTTTGCTTTGGCACCATCCAGTTCGTCCTGTTGTATCAGGCGAAATCGACGCTCGACGTCGCGGTGCTGGAAGCTGCCCGCGAAGGCGCCGTGAATCACGGCTCCATGACGGCGATGCAAGCCGGCCTGGCACGCGGCCTTGCACCCCTCTATGCACGCCGGGCTACGGTTGAAGGCGTACAGGCCGCGCAGTCAAAGGCAGCGGTCGATCTGGTCACCGCCAGCCAGATCAATATCGTAAGTCCCACCCCGGCGATGATTTCCGATTTTGCCCGCCCGCGCTATTACCCCGAAGAAGGGGCGTACGAAGTCGAGATTCCCAACGATACGCTCATGTATCGCAGCTCCGCGCTGGGCTCTGCATCCGGCGTCGATATTCAGGATGCGAATCTCCTGAAGATTCGCGTTCACTATTGCTACAACATGTATGTCCCGCTGGTTAATAAGGTGATCTATTACGTCACCAATGTGATCGGCACGATCGGTACCGGCGGGATTCTGACGCGCGAGCCTGGAGACTATATCGAGTACCCGTATGGCGAGCCTCAGCATCCCGACTTTCTATGCAAGGTTAAGCTGGCCGACGGCATGGCAACCGACCGTTGGCCGCTGCCGCTCGAGTCGGAGGTCATCGTGCGCATGCAGTCGCCCTATCGAAGTCAGTCAGGCGACGTCACACAAAACACAGCTCGCCTGCGCACGCCATGATAAGTGTCCGATCGATCTACGCGTACAGGTCGTCGCTCGATATGGAGCGCGGAGGGACCGCGCCCCTCCGACGTAAGACGAGAGACGCGACGCTTGCGATCATGCTTATAGGAATGGCCTGCCTCGCGCAACCGGTGCTCGCGGCCTCGACTCAAAGCTCCCATGTCCGTGGGGCCACGCACGTCTTGATGATGGTTGGCGGAATCGCGGCAGACGAGAATGAAACCCCAGACACGGCAAACGCGCAGACCACTGAAAACACTGCTGAGCAAGATGTCTCAACCGAGGATGCCGGTAAGTCATCAATCGTGGTCCTGCCTGGACGGCCACTCTTGGAGGGCCCGGCATTCCCTGCAACTGTCGCCTCGCGCGTGTTGGCGCTCGCACCGCTAGTGCGCGAAGCCGCTCGCGCCGCCCAGATCGACAGCGCGCTGCTTATGGCAGTGATCGATGTCGAATCGGGTGGAAATCCCCAGGCAGTCTCGCCGAAAGGTGCAACAGGACTCATGCAACTGATGCCAGAAACGGGCGCGCGCAACGGTGCGTCGAATCTGTTCGATCCGCGCCAGAACGTCGCAGCGGGTGCGCGTTACCTGAGTCGACTAATGTCGCAATTCGGCAATGTGCAATTGGCGCTTGCCGCCTACAACGCCGGGGAAGGCGCTGTGCAGAAATATGGTGGGCAGATCCCGCCTTACGCGGAGACGATCGATTACGTGCCGCGCGTGCTGCAGCGCTACTGGCACTATCGGAACATAGATGCCGTGGCTGCGGGGAAGCTTCGAAGCGAATCAAGGAGTGGGCGCTTTCTCCTGGTCAGAGAAGACGCTGGTGGGATTGATTGACCGAAGGCAATCCAAGGCGAGAGCCTCACGGATGCGCGGCAGAGTCGAACAGCTTTTGCAGTAGAGCCAGCAGATGCCCGAACGATTCGACAATGCGGGGGAGATGGGATCGGGCGTCGTCGATCTCGCGTGCGCGGATGGCTGCTTCGAATCGCGACATCAGATCGATTAAGCGCGCCTCGTCGAGCATTCGTAGCGAACCTGTGATGCGATGGGACGCCGTCGCTGCAGCATCCCAGTTTGAAGCGTGAAATGCATCGAGCAATGCTTTGAGCGTGGCGGTGTCGGTATCGATCAGCAAGCGAAGGAAAGGCGGCACGAATGTTTCGTCACCACCTACGAGTTCGAGTACTTTGCCGCCAAGCGCTTCTGTCGCCGAACTCGCGATCGAAAAGGATCGTTCAGAAGCTCGAATTTGCGGCCTCATTGGGTCGAGGCGACGCGACAGCGTCGTGCAAAATCCACCAGTGCCACCAAGGAGTTAACGCTCAACTTGTGCATGATCCTGGTCTTGTGGCTACTCACGGTTTTGTTACTGATGAACAGCGCATCCCCAATCGCCTTATTCGACAAACCCTTCGCCAGCATCTGCAAAATCACCAGTTCCTTATCGGATAACAGTTTAAGTTTGTCGTCTTCAGTGCGCGTTGCCGCGGCATGTCCCGCGCCTCCCGTATTCACGCTCATCGGAAACACCGAATAACCCGCCAACACCGCTTCCACGCCGCGCACAATTTCCTTGATGTCCTGCGATTTCCCGACGAATCCCTGAGCTCCCGCGCGCATCGCCCGCGCGGCGAACGTTGCGGGATCGTGCCCGGATAGCACCAGCACGCGGATCGACGGATGCGCGAGCTTCAAACGCGGGATCACATCGAGCCCGTTGATACGCGGAATGTCGAGATCGAGAATGGCGAGATCCGGTGTCAACTGGCGCGCCAGTTCGACAGCGACCTGTCCGTTATCCGCTTCGAACACTTCGGCAATGCCGAGCAGTTGAGAGAGTTGCGTCTTGATCACCAGCCGCATGGCGGGATGATCGTCGACAATCAGAATTGTGGTCATGAATATTTCCCGATAGGAAGTGAGCGAAGGACGTGAAACAGCATCAGCTGCCGTCACGCAAAAATTCGATTTCCACGCGACGATTCGGCGCGAGGCAGCCGACTAACTGGTCACGCTTTCTCTGTGTGCAATCGACGATGGCATCAGCCTTGCCGCGTCCTTGTACGGACATCGGCAACGTGACGCCGCGACTGCGTAGATAGTGCTGGACGGTTTGCGCGCGCTGGAGGGACAGTTTCTGGTTGTACGCATCGTTGCCCAATCGATCCGTATAACCCTTAATAGTCAGGCCGCGAACATTCGTGACTTTCTGCAAACCCACTGCAACCGCATCGAGTTGTGCCTTGCCGCGCGGCAGCATGGCCGCATCATCGCCGCCGGCAAAACGGAATGACGAATCGGCTCTTAGCGTCACTTTCTGCTCGACAACCGGTGCGGCCGGTGTCGTCTTTTGCGATGCGCACTGAAACACCGTTTGGGCTGACTTCTGCAAACTGCTCTGAATACCCGGCAGCGTTTTTTCAGCGGCAGAAAAATTGCGGATCCACGCGTAGTGGCCGGCCTGCATCAATTGCACCTCGGCGCATGCCAGCGGCTGTTGCGCTTGCGCACAGCGCGCGGTCTCGGGATCGGATTTGATGACGTTGACGATCGCCCACAAGTCCGGGCGAACCGTGGAAACCGTGCGCAGTTCAGGATTCGCCGCCGACGGCGTCGTGCCGCTTTCCAGCCCCGCCACGATCACTGCAGCCTGGCCAACAGCCTCCTCGACGAAACCCCATTGATCGTGATGCTCCCGCTCCAGTCGAGCGGCGTCCACCCAGCATTGCGCTTTCGCGTGGAAGTAGCTGCGCTTGTCGTCCGGCAAGGTGTCGAGTTGCTGCTGCAGCGTTTCAAGCGCCTGCGCCCGGTTCGCGATCGGAGCGTAGGTGTTGATCCACTCGGAAGTCGGCGCGCCGGCAGCGGCGCTCTGCGCCGCACCCAGGCCTCTTTGCAGCACCGTGGGGTCTTCAATACCCAGACCGTCGCGCGTGGCCTGCTGGCCTACGCAACCGGCAAGAGCCAGGGCGCACACCAACAGCGGCAATTTAATTTGATTCATCGTTATGCTCAAATTATTCTCTTTTTGAAGAGTCATTGAGCATAGAGAAGCGTCGCCAGCGCTGGAATGGGAAGATTCCTAGAGTTCTGTCGTACGCGAGACTTCGAATCCGCCGAGTCCCATCGACTGAAGCCTTTGGCGACCGCAGAATTCAGACAATTTTCTTTGTCGACGCCCGAACCAGGACACCGCGCGCACCGCCGCGCTACAACTTCCCTTGGGCAGGCTTCACTTCAACCCGAAATCGACACGCGTAGTGGCGCCCTTGTCCTTGATGCCGTCGGCGTTGAGCTTTGGCGCGACGATGAACACGCGGCTGCTGTCGATCTTGCCGTCGAGATATTGCTGCACGCTCTGCGCCCGTTGCTGGGCAAGTTCGCGCAAGCTGGCGTCGTCGATCGGCGCGTTCGTGGCGATGGCGTGCTTCATGTCGTCGTCCGGCACACTCTTGGTCAGGCCGACAAAGTTTGTCGGCTTCTTGAAGTCGGCGGATTTGTAGGCCTTGGTCAGATACTTGTCGTAATCCTTGGGGTCCACCGTGACGGTCGAGAGATCGACGCTCTCGCCGTTGCCCACCACGTCCTTGATCTTCTGCTGCTTGACGAGTTTATCGACGTACTGCGTACGCAACGCGGGTTCGTCGACGGCCGGATCGACCCGGCCGATCAGATCCATGCGAACCGATGTCTTGTCGGCCAGCGCCTTCACGATCGTGTCGAGTTTGCTGATATCGGCATCCGTGAGTTTTGCCGAACCCGGCTCGAACTCGACATAGCCCAATTCCTCGCCGCTGCCGCCGAATGCGTTGGCGATCAGCGAGAACGGCGCGGTCACTGCCCTTTCCAACAAATTGAGCACCGCGTGCCAGATCAGACCGCCAATGCTGAACTCGGGGTTCGACAATGAGCCCGACACCGGCAGGTTCACATCGATTTCCCCGCGCGAATTTTTCAGTAGCGAGATCGCCAGACGCACCGGCAATTTAGTCGCGGTGTCGTTCTGGACATGATCGCCGAACGTCAGCTGATCGATGAACAGGTGATTGTTCGCGTTCAACTGATCGTTGTCGAGCTTGTAGTGCAGGTCGACGTTCAGCTTGCCTTTGGTAATCGGATAGCCGGCATATTTCGCCGAATACGGCGTGAGGTTGGTCAACTCGATGTCGTGAGCGCTCGCGGTCAGATCGAGCGCGGGCTTGGCAATCAACGGATTGACCGTGCCGCGAATCGACAGCGGTCCATTGGCGGCCAGTTTCGCGGCGATTTCGACCGGTGCGGCGGTGGTCGATTGCGTGCCGAACGCGCCGACCGTGCCTTGAATATCGACCAGGTTGGCCGTGAAGTTCGGCTTGATGAAGTTGTCGGTGTAAGTCACGCGACCCTGCTGCAGCACCAGCTGCCCGAAGTGCAATTTCACCGGACTTTGCGGCGCGGTCGCGGCCGTCACCGTGGCGGGCGTCGCCGACGAGGCCGGCGCCACCACCGCCGGCGCCGCCGGTTGTGGCGTCAACGGCACGGGCTCGGCGCCGCTCTTGTCGCGCGTGAGCGACTTGGCGGTGCCGCTTTCTTGCGCCACGACATCTTTCAGGTTGAGCTTGCCTTGCGCGTCGAGCAGCACGCGTCCGTAGAACTTCGAGAACGTGACGCGTCCCGCGTCCACCACCGTACCGTGCTCGTCGTAATCCGCTTTGAGGTTCGACAAGGCAAGCGAGCCCCATCCGGCGAACGGATCCGAGGTGGCCTTATCGAGCATGCGCACGTCGACGAGCGCCACGTCGCCGCGATAGCTCGCTTTCAACGCCTTCGCCTGACTCAGTTGAAGGTCGCCGCTCGCATTGAGCAGCGCGCTCGCGATCAATGCGTTCAGCTTGTCGCCGAAGTAAGGTTCGAAGGCCGCCGCATCGAGCCGGTTCGCGTTGACCTTGACGGCCACCTTGAGCGGCGTCGCTGTGACGTCGCCTTTCACGCCGAGCGTGCCTTTCCTGTTCAGCGTGGCCTGCAGATCGATCGGCAGTGGATGGCTCAGGTCGTCGCTGATCTGCTGCACCTTCAGTTGCATCGGCGTGATGCTCAGCTTCACCGGGCGCGCGGTGGTGTTGTCGGTGAACTCGGCGGTGGCGTCTTTCAGGTTCAGTTCGCCGATCTTGTAGTGCCATGCGGGCCCTTCCGCCTGTGCCTTCCTGACGGCATGAATCGCCGTGCGCTGTTGCGCGACTTCGTGCTGACCGGCAAGCGAGGCAAGATTGATGCTGCCGTCTTTCAAACGTTGTGCGTCCACCATCAAGCCAGTCGTGTCGACGCTCGTCACGTCGGCTGTGCGAGCGGCGACGTCGACCTGTTTGACCACCACCTGACCCTGCGCCAACGCGACCACCGGCGCCTTGCCGCCCCGTGCGGCAATCTTCACCGATTGCATATCGAGTTGCGTGTCCGAGACCATCACGGCCACGGGCGACTTCGCCCAGTTCGCACCGACATTCACCGTAGCCGACAGTGAGCCGTCGGTGATCTGCGCGGCCGTCGCCGTGTCGATATAAGGTTGCAGCAGCGGCAATTTCAACGACTTCAGATCGAGCCTGGCACTGGCCGTCCTGTCGACGAGACCGACCGCGCCGGCGGCGGCCAACGAACCGCCGCCGTCCTTGAAGTCGGTGTTCAGCGTGTAGTGCGCGGGTGCGGTGGCGAGCGTCGAGAAATCGGTGAGCGAGACGGCCAGTTTCTGCAAGCCGAGATCGACCGGTCGCGAGGCGGCCTCGTCGTGAACGTTGACCGTGCCGTCGTTCAGCGCGAAACGCTTGATCGACAGATCCAGCGGTTGCGCGGGCTTTTCCGTGGCGGTTGCGCCAGAAGCCGCGACCGGCGCGCTCGCGGTGTTTTTGTCAGCCGCCGGTTGCGACGCGGGCGCCGATGCCGCAGCCTTGTCGGCAGTCGCGGGCGCAGGCGCGAACATCCGCTCGACGCTCAACACGCCGTCCTTGTCGCGCGTGAGACTGGCGCTCGGCGCGTCGATGCGGATCTCGTCGAAGTGATAGAGGCTCTTCAGCGGCTCCAGCGTCGCTGCGGCCACGTGGACTGCGCGCGCCGCGAAGAACGGTGCCTTGCCCTGATCCCGCACGTCCACGTCGTTCAGATCGACGGTGCCTGCCACGCGCAACGAAGGCGCGTCGTTCGAGATGACGAAGTTGAGCTTGAGATCCGTGGAAAGCTTGCCCGACTGCACGATCACCGGCAGCCTGGTCGGCGCGTAGGACATGAGTCGCGGCACATCGAGCCCGTCGAAGCGCAGCGACACTTCCGACTCGCGCGACGCGGCAAACGGCTTGGTCTTGCCATCGATGGCAAGCGGACTGCCGTCGATCCGCGCCCGCAGCAAAGGCTCGACGAAGATATCGGTCTTGGAGGGCAGCGTCGCGATGAACGGAATGCCGAGCTTCCACTGATCGATCACGTGGGTGGCGCCGAGCAGCTTGTCGTCGAAGGTAATCTGGCCGTTTTCGAGCCGGATATTCGACACGGAAAACTGCGCGGGTTTGCTATCGGGCTTGGCCGGCTGCTTCGAAAATTTCTCGATCAGGTCGCTGAAATTGAAGCGCTGCGCATCGTAGCGAACGATATGAAAGCGCGGTGAATCGAGCTGCACTTCGTCGACGATCGGCGCCGCGCGAAACAGCGAACTCCACGACGCCTGCACGATGAGCCGCGAGATATCCACGAAGTCGCCCGCGCCGCCGCGCTCGCCGATGTGCACGCGGTCGGCTTCGAGTCGCAGCGTATAGGGATTGAGGGCAATGCGGCCAATCGTGGCCGGCCGGTCGAGTTGCTTGCTGAGTTGCTGTTCTGCGATGTGCCGGATCAGCGGCGGCGCAGCGAAAAAGCCGAGCAGACCGAACAATACGAGGAAGATCAGCAGACCGGTGATGCCACGCCGGGTGCGGCGCGACTGCGCGACATCGCGCACGGTCCGCATGGAAGATGCCAGTGAGGCTTTATTGAGGCTTGCCATGCTCGGTCTTGGGTAATGCGGCGGCAAGCCCGCCGCGAAAACGAAAATCCCGCAAGCGGCAGTATAAGTCGTGAATCTTCGATGGGATAGGAATGTAAGCCGCGGCTTACACATTCATCCGCCCTACTGAGGATACGGTCCGCCGCGACGAAGCGGCGGACCGTTCAAGCTGGCTGCATCAGCCGCGCGTAACTGTCACATCACGGACGCATTTCGCCGATGCATTTCAACGACGTGCTTCATTGACGCACCACGGCCGGCGGTTGCCAGCTACCGTCGGTGGCTTGCGGCTTCGGGGCGTACAGACGCAACACCAGTTGCAGATCGGCGCGCGGCGCCGGTAGCCAGTTCGCGCTTTTGGCGCGAGCCGACGACACCGTCACGTCGAGCGAACCGTCGCGATTGCGGCGTGCCCCGTTGCGATCGCCGACTGCCAGACGCGCCGGCGCGCTTTCGCCCAATGCGCCGTCCCTGGTATAAGCGGTGATCGACCAGAAGCCGCGCGCCGGCGGCAACTGGTTCGGCGCAAAGTGAATCACATAGCGGTTGGCGCCGTTGAGCGCATGACCGTCGCTATCCTGCGTCACGACCGCGCGCACTTCGTCGTCCTTCGTGCCGATGCCGGGCTGGACAGCCGCAGCGTAGGCGCGCATCGCGTAGTCGGGACCGTAGTTGCCGACGCCGTCGCCGAACCAGCTCCAACCGTTGCCGCTCAGCAGATTGGACGGCGGCGTAACCACGCGCTCGTGACCGTCGGCGAGACCGGCCGTGATGGCTTCGGGCGCGTTCGGCAACTTCACCGGTTCGTCCGGCGTCACGCCGAGGTCGGACAGGAATTTGAGCGCATGCGGATCGGCCGGAGTAGGCGGATTGTCGGGCAAGGCCTGGGCCAGGCGCGTGAAGAAACCGTTGGCGTCGAGCGCGGCGACCTGCGCAGCCGGCGTGCCGGAGGCGCCAATGGCGGCGTCGGCGGCATAGCTGTGCGGCGGCGTAATCGATGCCGAGCGCGTGTCGCCCGTGTACACCGAGAGCGGCGCGACGCGAATGGCGCGCTGCAGCTTGCGCACCGCCGTCAGGTCGCGCGTTCCGTTCGACTGGATGCGTACGCTCACCCAGGCGTTGCGAGTCGGCACGTCGACGCGCTTCACGCCCTTGGGCAAGTCGCCCTGCCAGCCCGGACCGACAAAGGCGAGGGTTTGCGCCTTGATGCCGGCTGCACGGGTGGCGAACTGCGGCGCGGTCGACCACACCACATTGGTCCACATGTCGAGCAGGCGGGCGTCGACGTAACGGCCATGCGAGTCGGGCAAGGACACGATCACGGGTTCGCTGCCGACGTCCAGCCAGCCGGTCGAGTCGAGCGTATCGAGGCTGGGCTGCATCGGATTGGCCGCGCCAATCGGCGGCAACGCCTGAGCGTGACGCAACGTGTTGAGCGGCGCCTGGCCCGGGTCCGTGCCGACGGCGGCATCGCGCGCGACGCCCATCAACACCAGCGGATAGCCGAAGACGTACGAGTCGGCGACTTCGTCCTTGATCCAGCCCGTAGGTTTTTGTGTCAACGACGGTGCGGACGCGCAACCAGCCAGGAGTGCGAGGCCTGCGAACGATGCGCAGGTCCAATGAAACGAAAACGGTTCTCGGCGATTTTTTATCATTCGTTCAGGTGGCGGAACGTGCGGTCCTAAGGGATACGTCGGCACGTAGCGATATCTGCGCTGCGTGGGTCTCCCAATACCCGGCGCAGCCAGTCCGCAGTTCGCGATGCCGACACCATCGGGTTGTATCGTATCCTTGCTCACCAGGCAAGCGCAAAGGCAGGAATTGCGCGTTGTCGCCCGCGCGCGCGGCCCATTTGCGGTACGGTTGACGCTTTTTGACGCACATCGCCGATAATTCGCGCGCGGTGGCCGCACGTCGCGGGCCGCCCACTATTTCTTGTCCCCCGCCCTTTTGTATCCGGAGCGCTTTATGTACATGCCCGCCCAATTTGAAGAGAACCGTCCAGAGGTTCTCCAGCGCCTGATCGCCGAGCAGCCGTTCGGCGCGCTGATTACGAACGGACCGAACGGGCTCGACGCGAATCACGTGCCGTTCGAATTCGAAGCAGCCTCGGGCGCGGCGGGCGAGTCGCAGGGCATCCTGCGCGCGCACGTCGCTCGCGCCAACCCGGTCTGGCAGGAAGTCGCCGGCAACCCCGAGACCCTGGTGATCTTCCAGGGGCCGGCCGCCTATATCTCGCCGAACTGGTATCCGAGCAAGCACGAGGCGCATCGGCAGGTGCCGACTTACAACTACATCGTGGTCCACGCTCACGGCCGTATCACCGTGCGCGACGACGAGTCGTTCGTGCGCGGCGTCGTCGCCCGACTCACGCGCAAGATGGAAGCCGGCCAGCCGGTGCCCTGGAAAATGGGCGACGCGCCCGCCGACTTCATTTCGCAGATGCTCGGCGCGATCGTCGGCATCGAAATCGAGGTGACGCGGCTGGTCGGCAAGTGGAAGCTCGGCCAGAACAAGGCCGCCGCCGACCGCCGCGGCGCCGCCGAGGCCCTGCTGGCAAGCCAGGATGACGGACAACGCGCCGTGGGTCAGGCTATGCTGGACGCGCCGCCGGCGTTTTGACCGGGTTCGCGAGCCCCGCCGCGGCGGCGCTTTAACGCCGCTGACGAATCGCTCCTTGACCTTCCAATCATGGGAAGGTCGATAGTGAGGTCATGACGCGGCCTAATGCCGCCTTGAGGCTTGCCTAGCATGACCGAACTTGCCCATCCGCAGCGCCCCACGAGCGCTGACGCTGTCCCCGCCCGCACCGCCGAACTCGACATCGGCGGCATGACCTGCGCGTCGTGCGCGATGCGCGTCGAGAAGGCGCTGGCCAAAGTGCCCGGCGTCACGCGCGCGTCGGTGAATCTCGCCACTGAGCGGGCGCGCGTCGAAAGCGACGCCACCGTCGACCTCGAAATGCTGGCTAACGCCGTGCTCAAGGCCGGCTACGAAGCCAGCCCAGCGGCCAATGCGGAGGTTGCGACGACGGCTCCCGCCCAGCAACCCACGGAACTGGCGATTGGCGGCATGACCTGCGCCGCCTGCGCGATGCGTGTCGAAAAGGCGCTGGCCAAGGTGCCGGGCGTCGCGGGCGCGGCGGTGAATCTTGCGACCGAAACGGCTTCTGTCAAGCTAACCGGAGAAACCGTTGTGACTGCGGATACGCTGGTTGCCGCCGTCAAGAAAGCGGGCTACGACGCGACCCTGATCGTCCCGCCGGAGGCCCCGCCAGCCAACGACACCTCCAACAACGCCCACGCCGCCAACCCCGCCGACCGCAAACGCGACCAGGCTCGCCGCGAACTCGCGGCCGTCCTCATCTCTGCCGTCCTGACGGTGCCGCTGGTCGTGCCGATGGTCGGCGACTGGTTCGGCGCACATGCCATGCTGCCGCCGTGGCTGCAGTTCGGCCTCGCCTCGCTCGTACAGATCGTGTTCGGCGCGCGCTTCTATCGCGCGGCGTATCGGGCGGTGCGGGCCGGCGCCGGCAACATGGACTTGCTGGTCGCGCTCGGCACGTCGGCGGCGTATGGCGTGAGCGTCTATCAATTGCTGACCCATCCGGGCGATGTGACGCATCTGTATTTCGAAGCATCGGCGGTCGTGATCACGTTGGTGCGCTTTGGCAAGTGGCTCGAAGCACGGGCAAAGCGCCAGACCACCGACGCCATCCGCGCACTCAACGCGCTGCGCCCCGACCGCGCGCGCATCCGCGTCGGCGGTGAGGAACGCGACGTGCCGCTTGCACAGGTGCGAGTCGGCACGGTGGTGATCGTGCACCCCGGTGAACGCGTACCGGTGGACGGCGCCGTGCTCGAAGGCCGCACGCACATCGACGAATCGCTGATTACCGGCGAAAGCCTGCCGGTGCCGAAACAGCTCGACGACAAGGTGACCGCCGGTTCGATCAACGGCGAAGGCGCGATTGCCGTGACGACCACCGCGATCGGCGCGGAAACGACGCTCGCACGGATCATTCGCCTCGTGGAAAGCGCGCAGGCGGAGAAGGCGCCGATTCAGCGGCTGGTCGACCGCGTCAGCGAAATCTTCGTGCCGGCCATTCTGGCCATCGCGGCGCTCACACTGGTCGGCTGGTTGATCGTCGGCGCCGGTGGCGAAACCGCGATCCTGAACGCGGTGGCCGTGCTGGTGATCGCTTGCCCATGTGCGCTCGGACTGGCTACCCCCGCCGCCATCATGGCCGGTACCGGCGTCGCAGCGCGGCATGGCGTGCTGATCAAGGACGCCGAGGCGCTGGAAACCGCACATCGCGTGACGATCGTGGCGTTCGACAAAACCGGCACGCTGACGCTCGGCCAGCCGTCGGTGACGGCCTTCGAGCCGATCGGCGGCATCGACCGCGACGAGGCGTTGGCGCTGGCCGCCGCCGTGCAACGGCACAGCGATCATCCGCTGGCGCGGGCGGTGGTCAAGGCGTATGAGGCCGCCGAGGCGCGCCACCCCGAAATGGCCGGCATCGCTGATGGCATGTCCATGACGCCGGCTAACCGCGAAGCGACGCCGGTCCAGGCGCGCGCCGTCGCGGGCCGCGGCGTCGAGGCCGAAGTCGATGGCCGCGCTCTGGCGCTCGGCAGTACGCGTTGGCTCGATGAACTCGGCATCGCTCTGCCACCCGAATTCGCCGACCGCGCTCGCGAACTCGAAAGCGCCGGCAACACCGTCTCCTGGCTGATGCAACGCGGTCCACGAGCGCCTGCTGCGCTCGCGCTGATCGGATTCGGCGACACGGTCAAACCGACGGCACGCGCCGCCGTCGAACGACTCAGGCAAATGGGTATTCGCAGCGTGCTCATCACTGGCGACAACCGCGGTAGCGCGGCAAGCGTCGCCACGGCGCTCGGCATCGACGAATTCCACGCCGAAGTCCTGCCCGACGACAAAGCCCGCGTGATCCGCGACCTCAAAATCCGCAGCGCCGGCATCGTGGCAATGGCGGGCGACGGCATCAACGACGCCCCCGCGCTCGCCGCCGCCGACATCGGCATCGCGATGGCAACCGGCAGCGACGTCGCCATGCAGGCGGCCGGTATTACGTTGATGCGCGGCGATCCGGCGCTGGTGGCCGACGCCATCGACATCTCGCGAAAAACCTGGCGCAAGATCCAGCAGAACCTGTTCTGGGCGTTCGTCTACAACCTGATCGGCATCCCGTTGGCGGCCTTCGGCTGGCTCAATCCGATGCTGGCCGGCGCGGCGATGGCGTTTTCGAGCGTCAGCGTCGTGACCAACGCACTGTTGCTGCGCACCTGGCGCGGCGCACCCGGACGCGTGGAAAGCTGAAGTCGAGCAGTTGAACGCCCCTCGGGCGTTCAGATCATTTACGAATCGCTTTCAAAAACCCTAAAGAAAACGGTCGATGCCGCCGTTAACAGGTCATTCGATGCCGGACATGCCCACCATGATCCGTGCATCGCGTGTCCTTCTTACTCCGTCATCGCCAATGGAATTTCTCTCTTTGCGCCGCGCAAGCGTCGGCGCCCGCCTTGCCGTGTTCTCTTGCGTGTTGGTGGCATTAATTTTTGCCGCTTTTACGTGGGCGCTCACGCGCACCGCCGGCCAGCAAGTCAGCGATCAGGTGCTCGGCCGCATAGCCGACCGCGACCGCTCGATCGCCGCGATGATCTCGTTGTTCGATAAGGCGCTGTCCGCCGAAGTCGACCGCTCCATGTCGCTGTTCGCGAGCTTCCTGCCCACCGGCTTTACGCTCGACGAGACCCAGAAAATCGATATCGGCGGCGTCGCCACCCCGACCATCAAAGCGGGCGACAAGGTCCTGAACATGGACTTCAGCATCCCCGACCAGTTTCTCGAGCGCAGCGGCGCCGTGGCCACTGTCTTTGCGCGTAGCGGCGACGACTTCGTGCGTGTGACCACCTCGCTGAAAAAACAGGACGGCTCGCGGGCGATCGGCACGCTGCTCGACCGCAAGGCGCCGGCCTACGCACTGATGATGGCGAACAAGCCCTATACGGGCCTTGCCGCGCTGTTTGGCAAACGTTTGATCACGCAATACCGGCCGATCACCGATGCCAGCGGCCGCGTGATCGGCGCGCTGTTCGTCGGCGTGAATGTGGACAAGGAAATCCAGTCGGTCGAAGACGGCATCCGCGGTCTGAAGATCGGCGACAGCGGCTATTACTTCGTGGTCGACGCGTCGAAAGGCGCGGAGCGCGGCAAGCTGATCGTGCATCCGGCCGCCGCCGGCCAGATGGGCGACGACGCCAACGCACCGTATCAGCAGATGCTCGACATGAAGGAAGGCCAGCTCGAATACAGCTCGGCCGACGGCACGCTCGGCGAGCACAGCGCGCACGACAAATTCGTCTCGTTCGTCACCGTGCCGGAATGGCAATGGCTCGTAGGCGGCGTCGCGCCGCGCAACGAAGTGATGGCCGATGTCTATTCCGCACGCAACGCGTTCCTGGTGCTCGGCCTCGTGCTGGTCGGCCTGTTCGCGATCGTCTTCCTGATGGTCGTGCGGCGCCTCGTCAGCCGTCCGCTGGACGAAGCCGCGAAAGCGTCCGAGCGTTTCGCTTCGGGCGATCTGAGCGTGCGCGTGGCGCGCGACGGCAAGCTGCGCGCCGACGAGATCGGCCGGCTGATGAAGTCGATCGACGGTATCGGCGAAGGTCTCGCGCGGATCGTCTCGCAAGTCCGTCATGCATCCAGCGACATGTCGCTGGGCACCGAGAAAATCGCCACCGGCAGCGGCAACATCGCGGCACGTATCGCCACCCAGGCGAGCAGCCTCGAGGAAACGGCCGCCAGCATGGAACAGATCACCTCGACCGTGCAGCAGAACGCCGATCACGCGGGCCAGGCCAACACGCTCGTGACCCGTGCCGCCGACGCTGCCATCGAAGGCGGCCGCGCCGTCGACCGCGTGGTGTCGACGATGGGCGAGATCAGCCGCTCGTCGCAGAAGATTGCCGAGATCACGACGGTGATCGAAGGCATCGCGTTCCAGACCAACATCCTCGCGCTGAACGCGGCGGTCGAAGCCGCGCGTGCCGGTGAGCACGGCAAGGGCTTCGCGGTCGTGGCCTCGGAAGTGCGAGCGCTGGCGCAGCGCAGCGCGGCAGCGGTGAAGGAAATCGAAGAGCTGATCGCGACGTCCACAGCGACCGTGCAGAGCGGCTTCAAGATTGCCGAAGAAGCCAGCTCGACGATGCAAGGCATCGTGGCGCAGGTCGGTCAGATCCGCGCGATCATGGGCGAGATCAGCGTGGCGTCGCGCGAACAATCGGGCGGCATCGAACAGGTCAATCTCGCCGTCACGCAGATCGGCGAAGCGACCCAGCAGAATGCGACGATCGTCGGCGAAGCAGAACTCGCGGCGGCTGAATTGCGCGATCAGGCCGCGCGTCTTGCGCAGCTGGTCAGCGTGTTCACCCTGGAAAGCGGACGCGGCTGAGAGACGATTCGGGCCGCAGCGCCCGACTCCATCAGAACTCCACGTCGAGTTCGTCGATCTCTTCCACTTCCTGCTGCGCGTCGGCGATCCACTCCTGCATCTCGGGCAGCGCCATGATCCGCTGCCCGTAATCGACGATCTCCGGATCGAGCTTGACGTCGTAAGTCACGAAACGTGTCACGACGGGCGCGTACATCGCATCCGCCGCAGTGCGCTCGCCGAACAGAAACGGGCCGCCATACTGCTTCAGGCATTCGCTCCAGATGGTCACGATCCGGTCGATGTCCGATTGCGCGCGCGCCCAGACCTTGAAGGCGGGAAAGTGCGCCTTGAGGTTCATCGGCAGCGCCGAACGCAGTGACCCAAAACCCGAATGCATCTCGCCGCAGATCGAGCGGCAATGCGCTCGCGCGCGCACGTCTTTCGGCAACAAGGCCGCCGCCGGTTTCAGTTCGTTCAGATATTCCGCGATCGCCAGCGTGTCCCAGATCTTGATGCCGTCGTGGACCAGGCACGGCACCAGAATCGACGGCGAGAGCAGCAGCAACTCGGCGCGCGCCGCCGGATCGTCGATCGACATCACGATCTCCTCGAACGGCAGACCGCTGAACTTGACAAGCAGCCAGCCGCGCATCGACCACGAAGAATAGTTCTTGCTGCTGATAGTGAGCGTGGTATTCGCCATACGTTTCTCCTCCAGATGAGGCATCCGGTCGACGCCCGGCGCCTTGCATGCACGCTGCCGTGCGCGCACGCACCAAAGCGCGGCAGTTCCGGCCCGTCCGTCTGACCGGCGCAAATGCTATGCCAACCTACAGGCATGGGCGGCCCCGTGCATTGGCCCGATTGGCACATGACTTGCCTCTGTTCGAACTCCTTCCCTCTTTGCATTCGTGCGAAGGTTATGAACCTGTTCGCATATCCCACATACCAGGCCTTCGCCGACATGATGTTGCCCATGCGGCACGGCGCGGCACTGATGAACCATTCGCTCGACGCATGGCCTGCGCTCGGCGAAACGCCGCACGGCCGCTCGATGCGCGCGGCTTGCGAGTTATTGACGCTGGCCGGATTGACGCCGGTGCGGCCGCCGTTCGGCATCGACAGTGTGGTGACGGAAGGCAAGCAGGTCGCGATCGTCGAGGAAGTCGCCGCGCATACGCCGTTCTGTTCGCTGCTGCACTTCCGTAAGGACACCCAGCTTTCGCATACGCAACCGCGCGTGCTGGTGATCGCGCCGATGTCCGGCCACTTCGCCACCTTGCTGCGCGGCACGGTGCGCACCATGCTCGCCGAACACGACGTCTACATCACCGATTGGCACAACCCGCGCGACGTGCCGCTGAGTCAGGGACGCTTCGGCTTCAACGAGTTCGTGCAGCACGTGATCGACTTCACCGAGAAGATCGGACCCGGCGCGCATCTGCTGGCCGTGTGTCAGCCGACGGTCGCCGCTCTCGCCGCGGTCGCCCTCATGGCCGCCGACGATCACCCCGCGCAACCGGCCAGCATGACGCTGATGGCCGGGCCGCTCGACACGCGCATCAATCCGACGCGCGTCAACGAGCTGGCCAAAAGCAAACCGATCGAGTGGTTCGAGCAGAATCTCATCAGCGCGGTGCCGTTCGGTTTTGCGGGCGCGCATCGGCGTGTGTATCCGGGCTTCGTGCAGTTGACCGCGTTCATGTCGATGAACCTGAACCGCCACCTCGATTCGTTCGAGACGATGTACTACGAGCGCGCCAAGGGCGACCCTGCGAAGGCCGACACCATCCATACGTTCTACGAGGAATATTTCGCGACGATGGACCTCACGGCCGACTTTTATCTCGAGACTGTCGACACGGTTTTTCAGCGGCACGCGCTGCCGTTGCATGAACTCGAAGTCGCAGGACGTCTCGTGGAACCATCGAAGATTCGTCGAACGGCGCTACTGACTGTCGAAGGCGAAAAGGACGATATCTGCGCTGTCGGGCAAACGCTCGCCGCACAGGACATGTGCGACAAGTTGCGCCCGTATCTGAAGACGCATCACGTGCAAACCGGCGTCGGACACTATGGCGTGTTCAATGGGCACCGTTGGGAGCGGCATATCTATCCACGCGTGCGCGCCGTGATTTACGACAACGAGCCGCGCGCCGTGCTGGTAAGTTCGCGGGCACGCACGATTCAGCCGATGGCGCCGGTACCGGTGGCTGTTCCCGCCGCCGCGGCCGCCGAGATGACAGCCGCGGCGCCGGTCGCGGCGGCGGTGGTCGAGGTGGCGGCGAATACGGCGTCAGCAGCAGCCAATGGCCGGTCGACGACGATCAAGCCGCAAGCGTCGCGCTCGCCGCGCCGGCGCCCGCCGGCGACGCAGTAAGCGAGTCCCGGCGTCAGGCCGTGACGCTCTTCCAGGGCTTCACGGCCGGCACTTCGCACGGGCCTTCCGCATCGATCGATTTGAAATCGGCGGGCGAGACGATTTCGATGTACTCCATGTCTTCCGAGTAGTCGAACAGATAGTGGACGATGCCCGGCGCCTGATGCACGCAATCGCCGGCGGCGACGAGCGTTTCCTTGTCGCCGTACATGAAGCGCGCCCAACCCTTCAGCATGATCACAATGTGGAAATCGGCCTCATGTCGGTGCCAGCCGGTGCCTTGCTCTGGTGCGTGATTTGCCTTGACGAGTTGCGCGAGCACCTTGCCGCCGGTCGCTTGTGCGATGCCTAAATCGCGGTAGAGGAAAAAATCGCGTAAGCCCTGATCCACGTAGGACGTGTCTTGCGGACGGACATGGCTGAATTGCGTGGCGAATTCGGTGGACATGATCGCGCTCCTGGGGAGTGAGCCGGCAATGGAAAACGACGCGTTGGAGCGTCGATTGCAAGCATCAAGCGGGCCAGTTTGCGCGGCGCCTCGAGGCCGCTATTTCCCCATGCGCATTCACGAGGTCGGGCGGAACATCTCGAACATCTCGCCGATCTCGGCATAGTCGCCGCGATAGCCGGCGCGCATGATCGGCTGCGCCGCGTGCGTGTCGAACAACCCATCTTTCAGATACGCCTCGTTGATGTGAACCCCCACCACCTGACCGAGCGAGAGGTAGTTGTCCATCGGCGTGCCGTCGAGCGAATGCAGACGGATCACTTGCAGCAGCTTGCATTCGAGCGCGGCGGGCGATTCGGCGACGTGCGGTACCGCGACGTTGCGCCCTGGCGCCGGCGTGAGGCCCGCGAGTTCGAATTCGTCGACGTGCGGCGCGACGGGCGCGGACGAGCGGTTCATCTGCTCGGCGAGCGGTTTCGTGGCGAGGTTCCAAACGAATTCGCCGGTCGCTTCGATGTTGCTGACGCTGTCTTTGCGGCCTTCGCTACAGAAGCCGATGATCGACGGAAAGGTCGCGAACGCACCGAAGAAACTGTAGGGCGCGAGGTTGAACGTACCGTCCGCGGCGCACGAGGAAATCCAGCCGATCAGGCGCGGCGCGACGATGGCTTTGAAGGGATCGTGCCGCAGACCGTGGCCGGTGGCGGGGTTGTAGAAGTAGTGGGACATGGGGTGGGCTGGCGCTTTGCGGGTGGGCAGAAGAGGTAGTTATACCGCAGAGTGGCGAAGCTTGAGTTGCGGGAATCCAGACGGCGTTGCGGCTGGCCATCGGTGTTCTATCGGTTTTCTATCGGCGTTCTGGTGGTCATGTCAGGGCGCGACGATCGACTGAGCGAAGGCCGCCAGTTCCGCGTAGCCAGGCGGCGCACCGCCTGTACGCCGATTCCAATCACCCGCGGCTAATTACGCGCTTACGCCCCGCCTTGACCTGCGCGATATGCGCGTCGTCCCAATCGTAGAAACCAGCGCCGCTGCGCAAACCCACACGGCCTGCATCGACTTGTTCGCGCAGCAGATCCAGCACATCTTCGTCTTTGGCGAGTTCCGGCATCAGATGCGAGGAGATGTCGAGGAAGGTATCGAGCCCGCCCATGTCCGCACCTTCCAGTGGTCCAACGATGCCCCAGCGCCGGCCGAGCGACGCCTTCATCACCCGGTCGACCACGTCGGGCGTCGCCGCGCCCGAGCGAACGATGTTCAAGGCCTCGCGCAGCACCGCAAACTGCAGGCGGTTACCGACGAAACCCGGAATCGCTTTCGCCAGTACCACCGGTTCCATGCCGATCGCGCTCATCAATGCCGCGGTCTGCCCGGTCACTTCCGGCGCCGTCGCGGTGCCCGGCACGACTTCCACCAGCGGGATCATGTGCGGCGGATTCCAGAAATGTGCGATCACGAAGCGCTCTTTTGCTCGCAGCGGAGCCACGAGTTGATCGGGCGGAAATCCGCTGGTGTTGCTGGCGAGAATCGCGTCAGCGGACAGCAGGCCGGCCAATTCCGCATAGAGACGGTGTTTCAGTTCAAGGATTTCGGGGATTGCCTCGATCACGAATTGCGCCGACGCCATCACGCTGAGTTCAGCATGCGTCTCGATGCGTGCAAGCGCCGCCTGCCTGGCGGTATCGTCGATGCGCCCGGCGTCGATCAGTTCGTCGAGCACGGCTTCCGCTTTCGACGCGACGCTGGCCAGGCGTGCCGGATCGACATCGTGAACGATCGTCCTGTGTCCGTGCAAAGCGGCCTGCGTCGCAATGCCGACGCCCATCAATCCCGTCCCCACCACGCCAATCACTGCCTTGTTCACGCCCGCTCTCCTGGTGCCGTCGATGAAAGCTTCAAAGCATAGCGCAGCCGCCTGTTTCATGAGCCTGAAAGCAACAAAGCCGGTCTTCCGTGGGGAAGAACCGGCTTTGCCGACTACGCGCCGCCCGAGGCGGCGCCGTCATGCCACGCGTATTAGTAACGTTGCGGCGGACGATGGTCGTCGTGGTGATGCGGGTCGTTGTCGTGCGGATGATGGCGCATCCAGTCGTCATGAGCCCAGTAGCGATGGCCGTCGTAATAACGATCGCCATGCCAGCCGATGTTGACCGACACGCCCACCGGCATCATGTGCGCCTGGCCGTACATGGCAGGACCGTTTTCCACTACCACCCGTTCCTGGGCAAAGGCGCTGCCGGCTGCGAGCAGCGCGCCGCCAGCCAGCAACGTTGCAATGATCGAACGCGATGTCTTGTTAAAGGTTTTCATAGTGACCTCCCATCAGAGTTTGTGTTCAAGCCAGCGTCCGTGCTCGGTCAGATCTGAACCACACTCAGACTCGAACCAGACGCCGTACGCCTGGAACAAACTTTAGCGGCCACAACGGCGTGAATACGTGAGCACTTGTAAGCGCTCGTTTCAATGAAGGGGTCGGATTGTGCGCGCCCTGTTTCGCGTTCGACGCCCGCCCGTAAAGGCATGCGCGATGAATCTACCTATTCGCGCGTCAGCGTTCTGTCAGCCGCCGTTACATTCATTTCGGCGTCGAAATATTCAAAGACACGACAGGCTTGCGAAAGCGTCGCCCAAAACAAAAAGCCACGGTACGCGTTTCGCGAACAGTGGCTCAATAATAACTTCGACGCACCCGAAGTGCGCGCCCGTACGCGGTGATCCGCGCTCAGGCCGGTACAGCTAGACTTTTTAGTCGCTCAGCTTGACGCCGAACAACGTGGACTGTGCTCTGCGCACGCGTTCCGCTTCGCGGCTACGGGCTGCATACGAGTAGTCCGAATCCAGCGGCAAGTGGGGCGACGCAAAGAGGTCGCTGACCTTTTGGAACAATGCAAAGATGAAGCTCATGGCGACTCCCGGTTGGTTACTGCGTTTGCTAGGGTTTTCCCTTAAGAAGAATTATAGGGTTTTCCCTAGGCAAAAGCTAGTGCGATGCAGCAATTTTCCGGGTGTGGTGCGTTGTCACGGGCAAATTCTCCATGGTGCGTTGCATCATTACAACAGCCCTTTTTTTAAGGCTTCAGGTCGAAACGGCCAGTTATTGCAGCGTGGTGGCGAGTGGCTTGCGGCTACGCACGGGTTTCGCGGCCGTGGCGCTCGTGCGCGGATTGACGGCGGCGGCATCGACCGCGCCTGCGGCCGCCGCGTCGGTGCGTAGCAACATCGCGCTGTTGACGGAGACGATCAGCCCCGGCAACGTGCGCGCCGGGTTGTCCTGCGGCTTGACCGCTGCGCCCGTCGCGGAAAACTCGATGTTGAGCGCCCAATAACCCTCGTGGATGCCCTGATCGCGCAAGAGCGCGCCCAGTAGGTCCTCGATGGAATATTTGTGCTGGCTGGCCGGCATGAGAGGCTCCCGTCAGAAGATGCGCTGGCGTATCCGATCCGGCTTCGCAACAGCAACGAGAGTGTAGAACGCGCGATTCGGCCTGCGACGGGCCCGCGGCAATCGGCGCCTTACCGTACCTAACGATGAAACAGAGGGAAAGGAAGCGTGCTGCGGCGGTCGCGCGAGCGAAGACGAGAGAAGCGACACGAGAAACTGCTGCCGGCTCATCGCCGGCGCGGTAGTCCCCGCCTAATGTGAGCTGGCGACGGGCTTCGGCTTGTGCACGTGCTGCTGCAGTCGCGCGACGCGTTTGGCATGAACCGGCGCAGAGCCTGCTGGTTGAGGCGCAGCAGGCGTCGCAAGCGTTGCCGCCACGCTTGCGGGAGCGGCGTTGGCCGCCGCCGCATTGGCCACTGCGATATGGCTGTCGAGCAAGCTGGCCATCGCCGCCTGCTGGTTCTGCATCATCTCTTCGATGCGATGCTGCTGCGCGGTGGTTTCTCGCGTCAGACGCATCAGGAGCAAGGTCTGCGTGATGCCGATTGCGACCGTGACCAGCAGCGCACCGACAACGATCGACAGCATCCACTTCATGCGCCGCGAGTGATCGGTCGCCGCGTGGCGCTGATCGGCGATCACGCCATATAGCGCGTCGACGGTGTCGGCGAAGGCGGTGGCCCGCGCACGATCGAGTTCCGGCGCCAAACGCAACGCTGCCGCGGCCGCGTCTGCGCGTTGGGCCTCGCGCGACGATGCGGCTAACGCGGCGTTGGTCTGCACCGGGTTCGCGGGATTAACACACGCCTGCGAGTCATCCGGTTTCGACTCGACAGGCGGGCTCGCGGAGCGGGACGAAGCGTTTTCGGTCGACGTGCTTTGGGCGTCAACCGCGTTCGTGACCGACGCCGCCGACCCGGCCGCCTGCCGCGAAGCCGACGCAGCCTTGGAAAAAGTCGCGGCAAAACGCTGCGTCGACTTCGCGCCAGCGAGGGCCGAGGTCGAAGTCGGCGCCGAGGCAGATGTCGTCGCCGGATCCGTCGCCGTACCCGGTTCGGCCGCCTGACGCAGCGCCGTGATACTGCGAGCGACAGTCGCTGCCGCCATGGCCGGAGTCAGCGCCGTTGTTGCCTCGCGCGCGAACGCGGTCGATTGCTCTTCCACCCTCGTCGTCTCGCCAGCGGCTTTGTCATCGTCGGAAGCCAACTCGGCTGCCGGCGCAGCCGTCGGCATCGACGGTTCGATTTCAAGCCCGCTCAACACCGCATTGACCGAAACGGGCTCCTCCGCCTTCGCTGCACGCGGCGCGCGCCGCCCCGCTTTCGCGTCGGGCGACGCGCCATCGGCGGGATCGATCGCACCGACTGCGGCCAACACCACATCCGGCAATTCGAAGCCGTGCAGCGTGCCTTGCCGGACGTCGATGTTCATCGCCTCCAACGTGGCGCGGGTGGGATCGTCGGGAAACAGGTCGAGGGTGCTGTCGTCGCGCGCGGCGTCGCTCAGTTGCGCCAGGCGTTGTGCCGAACGCGCCGCACGCGCCAGCTTGTTTTCGGTTTCGGTCGAGACGGCGGCCTGACGCCGCTTCGTCTTCGAAGCGGCGCGCGGAGGCTGGGACTGCGTGGATGCTACGGAATCTGCCATAGAGGAAAAAGCGGTCGTCGCCGGACAGCGGGCGCCGGGCACCGCTCGTCAATGCCGTGGGAATTTTTTGAGACCGCATTGTCGCATGGCGGCCCGTCGGCTCGAAGCCATTCACCGACGATTTTCCGCATTCAGGACGCCGCGCCATCCTGTCGGAACTGCTTGACGCCATGCAGTTGACGCAAGCGCGAGCAGATCGCCTCATATTCGATACTCGACACGCGATGAAACGTGATGATCACTTCATCGCACTCCGGCGCGTCGTCGCTTTGCTGCATCACGAACTGTTTGACACGCGGACTCGCCGCGCCGAGTTCGTCGTGCAGCGAATGAAAAGTCATGGTGCCGCGCTCGACGAGCATCGTCACCTGACGCCGTTGCTTGACGGTGATGAAGCGGCGTTCGAGCGGCTTGATGCCGGCCAGAATAATCAGAATGATGATGGTCGCCGCGATCGATGCCGTGTACAGTCCGCCACCCACGGCAAGCCCGATCGCGGCCACCGACCAGAGGCTTGCCGCCGTAGTCAGCCCGCGCACGATTTCCCCGCGCAGCAGGATCGAACCCGCGCCGAGAAAGCCGATACCCGACACCACCTGCGCGGCCATCCGCGAAGGATCGAGCACGACGTGATCGCCGGTGAGCACTTCGGCAAAACCGTAGGCGGACACGATCATGATGAGCGCCGAACCGACGCACACGAGCATATGCGTGCGAAGCCCTGCGGCCCACGAAAGTCGTTCCCGCTCGAAGCCGATAACGCTGCCCAGCGCTGCGGCCAGCACTAGCCGGGAGATGAGTTCGAGGTTTCCCAGCATGGGTTGTTCTCCTTGTCTGAAATGTTTTGAAGTATTTTCGGCAGCAGCGCCGCTGTGTCAGCGGGACCTGTTTGCTTTATGCTAAGCCGCACGCCGCCGCGCCGGTCGGATGAGTGAAAACCGAACCGAGACGTGAGCGCTTCGAGACACCGCGTTTGATCACATTGACTATGCCGAGCATCAACCCTCCCGCCGCTTCGACGATCGCCCTCGCTACCGCGCTGCGCGATCATTTCACGGGCGTCGTGTTGCCCATGTGGCGCGGCCCGGGTTTCAACACCGCATTGAAGCTGCCCTACGAAGCGTTTAGCGCCGAAGAACATCAGCCGATGCCCGCCGAACGCTATCGCGCGATGGCCTGTGCGCGTCAACTGTTCGTGTTTGCGCAAGCCGGCGATGCGGCACACGCGAAAACCTTGTTCGACTCGCTGGTGCACACTTTTCAGGACTCGCGTCGCGGCGGATGGTTCTATAGCGTGGACGCAGAAGGCGTACCGCTCGACACTACCAAAGATCTCTACACGCATGCCTTTATCGTCTTTGCGTGTGCGGAATACGGCCGACGCTCCGGTAATGGCGACGCGCTGGAAATCGTGCATGGCACGTCGGCGCTGATCCAGTCTCACTTCGCCGCCGACGACGATCTGTTCAACGCCTCGCTCAGCGCGGACTTTGCCAGAGTCACCGGCACGCCGATCCAGAATCCGTTGATGCATTTGACCGAAGCCTGGTTGGCGGCCCGCGAGGCCACCCACGACCAGGCTTTCGACGCCGCCTTGCAACGCCTTGCCGGCGCGATCGCGCGTCGCTTCGTGCATGCGCCCACCGGTTGCATCGCCGAATTGCCGATCGGCGCGGACGACAACCGGCTGGAACCGGGTCATCAGTTCGAATGGTTCTGGCTCGTCAAGCAGGCAGGTGGCTTGTTCGACGGCACGGGTCTCGCGGAAGACATGCAGCGCGCATTCGGCTTCGCGCAGCAACATGGCGTGGATCGGCACACGGGCGGCGTGTGCGCCTCGCTCGATGAAACCGGCGGCGTGAAGGACGCGACCCAGCGAATCTGGGCGCAAACCGAATATTTGCGCGCGCTGGCAAGCCACGACGCGCCGCAAGCGCTCGAGGTTCTGCCGCGGCAGATCGCGCTTTTCCAGCAGCGGTTCCTGCGTCCCGAAGGCTGGTTCGAGAGCAAGACGTCTACAGGTGACGTGGCGCGGGCCGACATGCCGTCGACCACGCCTTACCACCTTGCAACCGCTTATGAGGCGCTGCCGGGCTAACCGCCGGCCGGTGCCTCGTCCGACGTCGGCGCAAAAGCCGACCGACGGGTCAATCAATACTCTTCACGCTGCCAGGGGCCCCAGCCGGTGTCGGCCGATTTAAAACGCATATAAGTTGCGCTTTGTCCGGTGGGGGTGTCCGACGTGTCGCCGAGCGGCTTCTGGTCGGTGGTGTGGAGGGCGAAAGCCTGGCGCTCGTCGGTGTCGACCGTGATACGGCCAACCGGGTCCAAGGTGCCTTCCTGAGGAGATTTAGACTCCAAAATCGCCAGATAGGGGGTCAAACGACTCCAGAACGAGGTGAGTTCCTCTTGCAAATAATGTGTCAATGTTTTTCCTGGAAGAGTAATACAAGCAGTTTACCCTACCCGCTGGTGCACCCTTCGAAATGCTTTCCGAGCCCCAAAAAGGCGGGAGCCGGGGAATACCCGAATGCCTAGAGATTGGCGTCCAACATTAAGACGTGATACAACTCCTACTTCGCGCTCGATCTCACGTTGAGAACTAGCGGTCGCGAATGCAACACACAACATTTACTGGATTAAAAATGGCAACAGGTACTGTGAAGTGGTTTAACGATGCAAAGGGCTTTGGCTTCATCACGCCGGACGACGGCGGCGAAGACCTGTTTGCGCACTTTTCGGAAGTTCAAGGCAGCGGCTTCAAGTCCCTGCAGGAAAACCAGAAAGTGACGTTCGAAGTTAAGCAAGGCCCGAAGGGCAAGCAGGCTGCGAACATCCAGCCGGCCTAAGTACCTTCAGGTACTTCAGGCAGCTCTAGGCGCTTGCGTCTAATGCAAAATGGCCCGCTTTAGCGGGCCATTTTCTATTGTCTGACGACTCCTTGTCGAGCGCTGCGCTGCTTAAATTGCGTGCATCTCCGACAAGGCAAACTCCGCCGATCGTCCTCGCGGCTCGTCAAAATGTTGCATCCGCAACACAGTTTCAGAAATTTCGAAGACCGACACCGCCTGCTTCAATTGCTGCGTCTGCTGATGCAGTGAAGACGCCGCTGCCGCCGCTTCTTCCACGAGCGCCGCGTTCTGCTGGGTCATCTCGTCCATCTGCACCACTGCCTGATTGACCTGCTCGATGCCCGTGCTCTGCTCGAGCGACGACGCGCTGATCTCGGCCATCATCTGCGTGACGCGGGAAATCGAGGCGGACACGTTGCTCATAGCCTCGCCGGCGTGCTCCACCAGCGTCGAGCCGCCCTGAATCTCGGCAACCGATTCGCTGATCAGGACCTTGATCTCCTTGGCCGACTGCGCGCTGCGCTGCGCCAGACCACGCACTTCGCCCGCCACCACGGCAAAGCCGCGACCCTGCTCGCCCGCACGCGCCGCTTCCACGGCCGCGTTCAACGCGAGAATGTTGGTCTGGAAGGCGATGCCGTCGATCACCGAAATGATCTCGGCGATCTTGTCCGAGCTTTGCGCAATGCCGCGCATCTTCTCGACCACTTCGTTGACCACTTCGCTGCCGCGCGAGGTGGCTTCCAGCGCAGTCTCGGCGAGCGTATTGGCTTCGCGGGCGTGATCGGCGTTCTGACGCACGGTCGCCGTCAGTTCTTCCATGCTCGACGCCGTTTCTTCAAGCGACGCCGCCTGGTTTTCCGTACGCGCCGACAGATCGGCGTTGCCGGTCGCGATTTCGTTGGCGCCCAGGTGGATCGAGTCGGCGGATTCGCGCACGGTTTGCACGGTGCGCGCCACGCTGGCCTGCATTTTGGCCAGACCCGAGAACAGACGGCCGATTTCATTGGTGCCGCGCGCTTCGATCGGTCGATCGAGGCGGCCTTGAGCGATGCGGTCGAAGTGACGGCCGGCTTCTTCCAGCGGCGCCACCACGCCACGGCGCAGCGCTGCGTACACGCCGACCGTGCCGGCCACCAGCACCAGCAGGATCACGATGCTCACGGCGCGGAAGGTCGACATGCGCGCATCGATCGAATCGAGCGACGTACGGCTCGCCGCCTTGCCGAACTGCACGAAGTTGTGCGACTCGTTGAGGTAAGCGTCCTGGAACGACTGTGTCGGCTGGTCGAGGAAGGCCTGAATATTGTTCGCATCGAGGAACTGCGCCAGCTCCGTCAGCGCGTCGTGCAGCTTCCTGTAGCGCTCGGCGAGGGCGGCGGCACGGGTGCTGTTCTCGTCGCTGGTCTTGGGCGCGCTCGTGAACTCGGCGAACGACTGGTCGGCCGCCGCCAGCTGCTCGCGAGCGTGCTGCACGATATCGGTCGGCTCGGAGCCGCCGCGCACCATGCGCGTACCGGCGCGGGAAAGGTTGATTCGCGCGTCCATCAGACGCTGGGTCGTCTCGTCGACCGCGTCGACCTGCTTCAACGCCACGTTGGACAGATTGCCCACGTCGTCATGGGTGCTCGTGAGCGACCAGAAACCCAGACCTACCGTGACAAGCTGGAAAACGCAAAACGCGGCCAACACACACAACAGGCCGGATGCGACCTTGATCTTGCTGAACATCGTGAATACCTGAGGACAAAGAATATCGGGAGCTACGTCAGGGTTAACGGCAAGCCCGCGATCGGCTTAAGGCCAAATTGTCCAAAGATCGTCTTACCACCCCTTTTCATCGGCCAACTTCGAAACTCTCGTCATTTTTCACAATAATGTCCTGCGTATATTTCCGATTAACCTTGACGCCATACGTGAGCGCTTCCTAGAGTGGGTAGGGATTGCACACGTAAGGCCGTGCAACTCCCACCACTGCGGGCCACGCCCGAAGGACTCACGATGACCGACCTCCTCGACCGGGCGCGCGGCGCTTTGCATGCCCAGCCGTTCAGCATGCTGTTAGGCGCTGAGTTGATGCACACGGGCACCAGTGAATTGACGCTGAGCCTGCCGATTCGCGACGAGCTCAGGCAGCAGCATGGTTTCGTGCATGGGGGAGTCATCAGCTATCTGGTGGATAGTGCGCTGACGTTTGCCGGGGCGCTCTCGCTCGGGCCGAAGGTGGTCACGGGCGAATACAAGATCAACTATCTGCGTCCCGTGATGAACGGCACGCTGATCGCGCGGGCGAAGGTGGTGTTTGCAGGCCGCCATCAGGCGACCTGCCAGTGCAACGTCTATGTGATGGATGGCGACCGCGAGAAGCTGGTCGCCGTTGCGCAAGGCACCGTCAATCGCATCGGCGAAAACGGCGAGCACGAGCCGGCGGGCTGACGCCGGCGTTGCGAGAGGCTTACTCGGCGGCGTAAGTCTTCTGGGTCTGCTCGCCGAGGCCTTCGATACCGAGGCGGATCGTCTGGCCCGGCTTCAGGTACACAGGATTCGGCTTCACGCCCATGCCGACGCCCGGCGGCGTGCCGGTCGAGATCACGTCGCCCGGTTGCAGACTCATGCACTGCGAGACGTACGAAACCAGCTTGGCGACGCCGAACACCATCGTCTTCGTGCTGCCGTTCTGGTAACGATGGCCGTCCACTTCGAGCCAGAGGCCGAGGTTTTGCGGATCGGCGACTTCGTCGCGCGTGACGACCCACGGGCCGATCGGGCCGAACGTGTCGAAGCCCTTGCCCTTATCCCACGTGCCGCCCTTTTCGATCTGCCATTCGCGTTCCGACACGTCGTTGATCACACAGTAACCGGCGACGTAATCGAGCGCGTTGGCTTCGTCGATATATTTCGCGGGCTTGCCGATCACCACGCCGAGTTCGACTTCCCAGTCGCACTTCTTCGAGCCGCGCGGAATTTCCACGTCGTCGTTCGGGCCGCAGATCGCGCTCGTCCATTTGTTGAAGATGACCGGTTCGGCCGGCACCGGCAGATTCGATTCCGCCGCGTGGTCCGCGTAGTTCAGCCCGATGCAGATGAACTTGCCGATCTTGCCGACGCACGGACCCATGCGCGGATTGCCTTCCACCAGCGGCAGCGAAGCCGGATCGATGGCGCGCAGTTTGGCGAGGCCTTCATCGGTCAACGCAGCGCCGTCGATATCGCCCACCACCTTCGACAGATCGCGAATCTTGCCCTGCGCGTCGAGCAAACCCGGTTTTTCCTGGCCTTTCGGGCCATAACGAAGCAGTTTCATCGTTGCACTTCCCTTTACGTTCAGTGGTACTCGGTTCGTGTTCGGTGTGACTCAAGCCGCGTGCGTCAGTTCGACCAGCCGCCGTCGATCACATGCGCATGCCCCGTCGTGAACGACGATTCGTCCGACGCGAGATACAGCGCCAGCGCCGCGATCTCGTCCGGCTTGCCGATGCGGCCCATTGGCTGACGCGCCACGAAGGCCGCCTGCGTGGCCTCCAGCGTCGCGCCCTGCGCCTGAGCCTGGGCGACGATCCGCTGTTCGAGCGATGGCGAAGACACCGTGCCCGGGCAGATCGCGTTACAGCGTACACCACGCGTGATGAAGTCCGCAGCAACGGACTTGGTCAGCCCGATCACCGCCGCTTTCGACGCGCTATAGGCAAAGCGGTTCGGCACGCCCTTCACGCTCGACGCCGCCGACGACATGTTGATGATCGACCCACCACCCTTATCGAGCATCGCGGGCAGGAACGCGCGGATCATGCGGTACATCGCCTTGGCATTCAGGTCGAAAGCGAAGTCCCAATCTTCTTCACTGCATTCGAGGATGTTGCCCGCATGCACGAAGCCGGCGCAATTGAACAGCACGTCGATCGCGCCGAGTTCGTCGGCGAGCGTCTTGATGGCCGCGCCGTCGAGCACGTCGAGCTTGCGTGCTTCGACCGGCTTGCCGGCGAGTCCGTCGATGCGGATGTCGGTGGCAATCACGCGCGCGCCTTCGCGCGCGAAGAGTTCGGCGGTGGCGAGGCCGATGCCCTGCCCTGCTGCGGTGATCAAGGCCGTCTTGCCGGCCAGTCTTTGTGTCATCTACGACTCCAGTTGAATGGACTACCGTGGTCTTTTCCAGAAATCACAGTCGATAAAACGCAGCGGCATTGCCGCCAAAAACCGCTTCGCGCTCGGCGTCGCTCAAGGACGCGAGCAATGTGTTGGCCGCCGCATGCCAATGCAGATAGTCGCCGTTCAGATCGAGCACCGGCCAGTCGCTGCCCCACATCAGGCGCGCCGGACCGAAAGACGTCAACAGATGCTCGACATACGGCCGCAGCGTTGCCTCGGTCCAGCCAGGCGAAGCTTCCGTGACGAGGCCCGACAACTTGCAATGCACTTGCGGCAAACGCGCGAGCCGCGTGATCGCATCGGCCCAGGTTTGATAGCCCGCCTGGCCGTAACGGATTGGTGGCTTCGCACCGTGATCGACCACCACGCGCAACGCAGGAAACCGCGCCGCGAAGGTTTCGAAATGCTCGACGTGGCGCGCAAAGATGAGCGCGTCGAAGGCAAGGTCATGTGCGATCAGCGCTTCGATCGCCGGGGCGAGAGCGGGATTCGCGATCCATGTGTCGTCCGGCAAATCCTGCAGCATCGGCCGCACGCCCTTGAACTTCGGATCGTGCGCGAGGGCGCCGATCAAGGCGGGCGCTGTCGGCAACAGCAAGGGTACCCAGCCCACCACGCCCGCGATGGACGGCTCATGCCGTGCCATCTCCAGCAGGTAACGCGTTTCGTCGAGGGTCGGCGCCGCCTGCACCACCACCGTCCGCTCGATGCCCGCCGCTTCGCGCAAGGGCTTCAGGTCCGCCGGGCCGAATGTCCGGTATAGGATCTTCAGTTCCGGCGTGAGCCACTCGTAATCGCCGCGAGCGGGGTCCCAGTAGTGCTGGTGGGCGTCGATTGCCATCGTCGAATCAATCCTCTGGCGCGGGCGCGTGGCGCTCGAGCAAGCCTTTGTCGCGCAGCGCGGACCACAACGCTGCAGGAATCGGCTGCTCGAACGACGCGACGTTCTCGCGTAATTCGTCGGCACTGCGCGCGCCGGTCAACACGGTGGCGACCGCCGGATGCGCATACGGAAACTGCAAGGCAGCGGCAGCAAGCGGCACGCCATGCTCGCGGCACACCGCCTCCAGCCGGGCGACGCGCTCGATCACTTCGCGCGGCGCTTCGCCATAGTTGAATTTCAGATCGCCGCCGACGCCGCGCGCCAGAATGCCCGAGTTGAACGCGCCGCCCAGCAGGATGCTGACACCGCGCTTTTCGCATGCTGGCAAGAGATCGTCGAGCGTGCTTTGTTCGAGGAGCGTATAACGCCCGGCAAGCAGCGCGCAATCGATATCGAACTCCGCCATCGCGTCGAGTACGACCGCGCCTTCGTTCACGCCCAACCCGACCGCCTTGATCGCGCCGCTCGAACGCAAGCTGTCGAGCGCGCGAAAGCCGCCGCCTTCGGTGAGCTGCCGCCAAAAATGGGGATGCTGGTCGCCGTGCGTCATGCGGCCAATGTCGTGCACCAGCAGAATGTCGATTTCGACGATGCCGAGGCGCTGCTGGCTGTCTTCGAACGAGCGCAGAATGCCGTCGTGGGTGTAATCGTAGACGGCTTCGAAGGGCAGCGGATTCTGCCAGCCTTCCTTGTCGTCGAAGGGCGTGGTGCGCGGCACAAAGCGGCGGCCCACTTTGGTGGACAACACGTAGTCGCCGCGCGGATAGCGACGCAAAGCGTCGCCCAGACGATGCTCGGCCTTGGTGTTGCCGTAATGCGGCGCGGTGTCGAAGTAGCGCACGCCCGCGTCCCACGCTGCGGCGATGGTCGCGAACGCTTCCTCATCGGACAGATCGCGGTAGAGGCCGCCCAAGGGCGCCGTACCGAGGCCGAGTCCGGTGACTTGCAGCGCGCCACGACCAATACGGCGCCGCTGCGCGATCCTGGAATCGATCGTTGCGGTCATGAAGCGCGTCTCCTGTTTTTTCACGTTTTAACATGCGCGGACGGGAAGTGCGCGCAGTGCCCGGACTGCCGATTGAGGCGCGCAGAAGAACCGCTCAGTGCGGCTCGATCGCGACAACCCGATGCGTCGACGCAGCGCTCGACGGCAAGCATGCCGGCCCAACCGGTTCGAACGTCTTGTAGGTCAGGATAAATTCCTGATGACCGAGCGTCTCCGATTTCGACGCGGCACCCCGCGACACCGCCACTGTCTGCTCGAACACTTCGCGGCCCACTTCGTCGAGCGTACCGCGCCCTTCGAGGATGCGGCCGGCATCGACGTCCATGTCGCCGGACAGGTTGCGATACGTCGCCGGATTCGCGCACACCTTGATGACCGGCGAGATCGCCGAGCCGACCACCGAGCCGCGTCCGGTCGTGAACAGAATCACGTGCGCGCCGCAGGCGATCAGTTCGCCGATTTCCGCGTTGTCGCTGATGTTCGGAAAGCCGAAGCGCGGCTCGCCGTCGGGCACGACGTCGAGCAGGTAGAGGCCACCGGTCGGTGGAATATCGCCCGGTTTGATGATGCCGACAATCGGCGATGCGCCGCTTTTGGCATACGCGCCCAGCGATTTTTCTTCCTGGGTGGTGAGGCCGCCGTCCGCGTTGCCAACCGCGAAGCTGCCGTGTCCGAGGATCGAGTAATAGCGCGCCGCCTTGGCCACGCAGGCGACGATTTCATCGCCGAGTTCCGGGCGTGCCGCACGCGTTTTCATATGAAATTCGCAGCCCACCAACTCGCCGGTTTCCTCGAAAATGCAGGACGCGCCCGCTTCGATCAGATGATCGAACGCGCGACCCACAGCCGGGTTCGCCGTGATGCCGCTGGTGCCGTCCGAGCCGCCGCAAATCGTGCCGATCACGAGTTCGCTCAGCGCCATCGGCACCTTCTTTTGCGCGGCAAGCTGTGCGCGCGCACCGCGAATCCAGTCGACGCCGTATTGAATCGTGCTGCGCGTGCCGCCTTTCTCCTGGATCGTCAGGACTTCGACGGGGCGGCCGCTGGCGCGTACCACGTCCACGAGATAGTGCTTGTTCATGCTTTCGCAGCCGAGCGACACGAACAGCACCGCGCCCACGTTGGGATGCGTGGTGAGCCGCTCCAGCATTTTTTCGGCGTAACCATTCGGATAGCAGCCGGGAAAGCCGATCAGATGCACCGGCGGCTCGCGTTCGGCGGTGGGATCGTCGAAGGCGTCGAGCGGCTCGCGAAACTGCGTGACGATCTCGCGCGCCACGTGATGCGCGCACTCCACCAGATACGCCACCGCGACCACATTGCGGATGCCCTTACGGCCGTCGCTGCGTAGGTAGCCTTGCAGAACGGGCTGCTGCGCGGCGGCGGATGCTACGGAAATATCGGTCATGATCGTTCCAGCGCGGCACAGGGCCGCGTGATTGTGCCCATTTCAGTTCAGTGGTGGACGAACTCGTGGCCCGCGTCGTGGGTGTAGGTCGGCAGGTAATCGCTTTCGAGGTTGTGCGTGTGCAGATGCGCACCGCGCGCCACCGCTTCCGTCACATGGCCGATCACTGCGCCGTAGCGCAGCACCTTGTCGTCTTTCGCGAGTTCATGGCGCGCCACTTTGTGACCGAGTTCGATGGTTTTTCCTAGCGTCACGCGCTCGCCTTCGATCTCGAGTTGCGTGCCCGCGTCGAGACGCGCCGCCGCGATCAGGCAATTGTCGGCAGGGGTGAGCAGGATCAGACGTGGGTCGGTTTGCAATGGACGGTTGGTCAACTGGGTTCTCCGTGATGCCTATGCGTTAGTTCTGACCTTCGCCGCTCGCAAGGCGAGCCACCATCAGCGAGCCGAGGATGATGGCGCCGTAGATCGCCTGAATCCAGAACGACGGCACCTGGGCGAGCGTGAGCAGGTTCTGCACGACGCCGAGCAGCAACACGCCGGTGAGCGCACCGAACATCGTACCCTTGCCGCCGTCGAGCGAAATACCGCCGATCACCGCCGCCGCGAACACCGTGAAGATCATGCCGTTGCCCTGGTTGGCGTTGATCGCGCCGACGTAGCCGGTCACGATCAAGCCGCCCAATGAGGCCAGCATACTCCCGAGCACGAACACGCCCCACGTGATGCGCTCGACGCGAATCCCCGCCGCGCGGGCCGCTTCCGGATTGCCGCCGATCGCATACAACGCGCGGCCCAATCGGTGATAGCGCAACACGAAAGCCGCAATCGCAAACGCCGCCGCCGCGAGCCACACCGACAAAGGCAAGCCGAGCACGATGGTGGTTGCGAGCGAGAAGAACGACGGCGGCATATCGAACAGCGTGCCGCCCTTGGTCGCGCCGACCAGCATGCCGCGCAACACGATCAGCATGGCCAGCGTGACGATGAACGCATTGAGCCGCAGCCGCACGACTAAAAATCCGTTGATCAGTCCGATCACCGCGCCAACCGCGACGATGGCGAGCAAGCCCACCGCTGCGGGCCATTGCGTGCCGAAGCCCGCCGACGCCGCCGGCATCACCAGCATCGCGCCGACTGCGGGCGCAATGCCGACTGTCGACTCCAGCGACAAGTCGAACTTGCCGGTCAGCACGATCAGCGATTCTGCAAGCACGACCAGGGCAAGCGCCGCCGACGCACCCAACACGCTGATCAGATTCGCCCGCGTCAGAAAGCTGGGGCTGACGAATGCGCCGATCACGAGCAACAGCGCGAGGGCCGGCAACAAAGCCAGTTCACGCAACCGCGCAAGTTCGGTGCGGGCGCGTTTGCCGCGCGTCAACGGCGCGGCGGCCTGCGCCTGGCTGGAACCTTGCGCGGTGCTAAATGCCGGACTCGGCACACTATTCTTCATGGAGACTGACTCCTTCAACGGATGCGATCAGGTCGTGGTCCTGCCAACCCGCGGGAAATTCGGCCGCGACACGGCCACGGAACATGACCAGCACACGGTCACAAGTGCGCAGATCGTCGAGTTCACCGGACACGACCAGCACGGCCTTGCCCTCTTCGCGCACGCGATCCACGACGGAGAGCAAGGCCTCTTTCGATTTCACATCGACGCCCGCCGTGGGATCGATCAGCACGAGCACATCCGGATTGGTGGCAAGCGCGCGCGCCATCACCACTTTCTGCTGATTGCCGCCCGACAGACCGGAGACGACATGCTCGGGACCTTGCGCGACGATGCCGAGCGCCTCGATCATCTTCTGACCAAAGGCATTTTTCTTTGCGGGCGGCGCGATACCGAATTTGCCGAGTAGACGCGCGATCGTCATCGACGCGTTTTCCGCGATCGATTGAGTGAGCACCAGGCCTTCGTGATGCCGGTCCTTCGGTACGCAACCGATGCCGTGCGCGAGCGCGGCAGGCACATCGCCGGGCGGCAGGATCGCACCGTCTACGCTGATCGTGCCGCGTCTGGCCGCGCGCAAGCCGGCAATCGCTTCGGCCACGCTCGTGCGGCCGCTACTCGTCGCGCCGGTCAGTCCGACCACTTCGCCGCGCTTCACCGTGAACGACACGCCGTCGTAGTCGGCGCCGGCCAACTCGCTGACTTGCAACGCGATCGCCGTATCGGCGGGCAATGCGTCGCGCGCCGCCGCATCGGCGACCGCGAGGCCGCCGCGTTCGCCGGTCATCGCTTCGATCAACTGCTCGCGCGGTAACGCGGACACCGGCGCGCTGACGATGTGCCGCGCGTCGCGCAACACGGTCACGGCCTGGCAAATCTCATACACCTCTTGCAAGTGATGCGAGATGAACAGGAAGGTCACGCCCTCGCGCTGCAATTCGGTGATACGCCGGAACAGACGTTTGATCTCGTCGCCGTCGAGCTGCGCGGTGGGTTCGTCGAGAATGATGAAACGCGCGCCGTAGGACAACGCCCGCGCGATTTCAACCAGCTGACGCGCTTCCACCGACAGATCGCCCGCGCGCGCATCTTCGCGCACATCGATCTTCCAGTGATCGAGCAACTCGCGCGCGTTGCGACGCATCGCTTGCCAATCGATCACGCCGCCACGCGACGGCTGCCGGTTGATGAACAGATTCTCCGCGACGCTGAGGTCGCGGATGATCGTCGAATGCTGATAGACGCACGCGACGCGCTCGCGCCACGCGTCGCGATCCGCGATCGACGGCGCGGCCGCGCCGCTGAAACGCACCTCGCCGGTGTCGGGCTTGCGCAGGCCGGTCAGGATCGACACCAGCGTCGATTTGCCCGCGCCGTTGCGTCCGACGAGCGCATGCGACTCGCCGGGCATCACGCGAAGGCTCACGTCTTTCAGCGCGGCCGTCGAGCCGTAGCGTTTGGTGATATCGAACGCTTCGACTACCGGCACGGAGGGCGTCGGCTCGCTCATTTGACCGTGTTACCCCAGAGGGCTTTGTCGTCGACGTTCGCCTTGGTCACGAGCGGTGCCGGCAACTGGTCTTCGAGCACGCCCGGCGACAGCTGGATGATGTTGCTGCCGTGATCGGTCGGACCCGGCTTGAAGGTCTGCCCGGCCAGCGCCGCCTTGATGTAGTAGAGGCCATATTTCGCGTACGAATCGGCGGGCTGAGAGACCGTCGCGTCGATGTCGCCACGACGAATCGCTTCGAATTCCTGCGGAATACCGTCATTGCTGACGATCACGACATGCTTCGGATTACCCGCTGGAAACAGCATCTGCTTACGACGCAGCGTTTGCAGCGTCGGCGACAGATAGACGCCGCCCGCCTGCATGTAGATGCCCTTCACGTCGGGGTTGGCGGTCAGCAGACTGTCGAGCGCGGTGGCCGCCACGTCGCCCTTCCAGGCCGCCGGAATTTCCAGCACCGTCACGCCGGGATAGCCCTTCATGCACGAACGGAACGCTTCCGAGCGGTCGCGCCCGTTCACCGATGCCAGATCGCCCATGATCTGCACGACCTTGCCCGACTTCACGTGATCGCCGATGTACTTGCACGCTTTCTCGCCATACGCATGATTGTCGGCGCGCACCACCATCGCGACCTTGCCTTGGGTCGGCGCGACGTCGACGGCCACCACGGGCACGTTCTTCGCCGCTGCGGCATCGAGCGCGCGGCTGATTGCCGCCGAATCCAGCGGGCCGACCACGATGCCCTTCGCGCCGAGATTCAGCAGGTTGTTCATGTCGGTGATCTGCTGAACCGGGTCGCCGTTCGAATTGACGGGGGCGAGGATATCGAGGTTCGAGTCCTTCGCGTATTTGGGGAGGTAGTTGTTGTACGACTGCCAGAACGGCGAGGTGAGAAGCGGCAGATCGAGGCCGATCTTGCCGGTATCGGCGGCTTGCGCTGCGCTGCTGAGGCCAAGCCCGGCGATGCACGCCGCAGCCGCGACGGTGGTCAGCGAACTGCGGAACGAACGGCGAGCCGCAAGCGGCCCTTTCGCGAACGACATGGTTGTCTCCTATGTCGGACCGGCATCAGCGCTTCAGCGCGTATGTCGGCCCTATGCGTTGTGGGAACAGCGTGAACCGGCATGGTTGCCGGCACTTCGTCCTGCGCTTTCTTATGAGTATTGGCGTGCGCTCATTCACCAATGAACGTATTATTCATATACGGACTTTTCGAAGTCAAGGAATGTGCACTGCACCATGCGTCCGTGTTTTCCCTGGACGTGCGTCCCGTCCACGAGAATCGCCACGCAATTACACTCACGCGCCAGATAATGAGAAGACCACACGGAGCCTCGCTGACGATGGACGCAGACGACAAAGACGACGCCGATCGATATCGCGCGCCGGCGCTCGACAAAGGCCTCGACATCCTCGAACTGCTAGCGGAGCAGAAGGACGGGCTCACGCGCGCCGAAATCACCAAGCTGCTGGGGCGCAACGCGAGTGAGATCTACCGGATGCTCGAACGGCTGGTCGCGCGTCAGTACGTGGTGCGCTCGGCGGCGGGCGACCGCTATTCGCTGAGTCTGAAGCTGTATGCGCTCGCGCATCGTCATCCGCCGATGAACCGGCTGATCTCAGAGGCGTTGCCGCTGATGCAACGCTTTGCCGATGCCGCCGAACAGTCGTGTCACCTCGTGGTGTACGACCGCGGCAATCTGCTGGTGATTGCGCAGGTGGATGGACCGGGCACGTGGGGCATGTCGGTGCGGCTTGGGTCGCGCGTCGGTCTGATCGATACCGGCTCGGGTCGCGTGATGCTTGCATTCCAGAGCATCGAGCAGCGTCACAACATGCTGGCCGAACACACCAAGGTGAAGGGCGAAGTCACGATCGATCGCGAGGCACTCGAAGCGGCTTGCGAGCGCATTCGCACGGCGGGTTTTTCGCAGAAGGACAGCCAGCAAACTTTTGGTGTCACCGACGTGACGTTTCCGATTCAGGGGCCCGCCGGTCAGGCGATTGCTGCGCTCACGTGTCCGTATCTGCGACGAATCGACGAATACGTCGCGCCGACGCTGGAAGCCGCGACCGCGCTGTTGCGCGAGACGGTGCAGGCGCTGTCGATGTTTCGCGAGGACACAGTCTGGACTGGCTGACTGGAGCGTGGCTTCGAACTGCGGCCAATGGAAAATCGGCCGCTCTCGCACATGGTTTAGAATGGCGACCCTTTCAAATTTAAGCCGCGTGGGGTCACCCATGCGCGCGCATCGATAAGCAATGGCGAAACTTCTGACCGATTCCGAATTCCAGCGTTTTTCCGAACTCCAGCAGAAGCAGTCGAGCTTCACGATCACGCCTGAAGAAGCCGACGAACTGCGCGACATCGTCGCTCACGCGCAAAAGCGCCGTGACGACCGCGCCGCGGCGATGCAGAGCATCGAATCCTTCATCCAGCAATTCGACATCAGCCCGGACGAGCTGTTCTCGCCGGAGCAGATCGGCGACGCGGCGCGTACTTTCGGCCTGATCCCGGCCGCCAAGAAAGAGCGCGTGTTGCCGCCGTCGTTCACGTTCAACGGCAAGCCGTATCAGTGGACGAGCCGTGCGCTGCCGGACGATATCCGCGTGCCGTTGTTCGATGCGTTCAAGGCGGGTGAGTCGGTGAAATCGTTTATCGCAACGCCGAAGGACGCGATTCGTTGCGCGGTGACGATTGCGCGGCTGGAGCGCGAGACGGGTGCGGTGTATGCGGAGGCGTGGCTGGAAGAGTTGGCGGTGACGCGTGCGCAGGTTGATGAGGCGGTGGCGAAGCTGGCGGCTTAGGGTCGCGCCGGTTCATCCAACGCCATCCTGAACCCAACCACCCCCGGGTCCTCGGTCCGCGTAATCGTGAACCCGCAGGACCTGGCGAGCGCGATCATCGGTCCGTTCTCCCGCAACGCCTCGCCGACCAGCCAATGGGTGCCGCGCGCCCGCGCATACTTGACGATCCGGTCCATCAGCAACTGGCCGAGGCGCCGGCCTTTCTGGTCCGAGCGCACCGCGACCGCGAATTCAGCGGTTTCGTTGTCGGGATCGGCCACCGCCCGCACCACCCCCAGCGTGCGCGTGAAACCCTCTTCGCTTCGCACGGTGGCAATCAACGCCATTTCGCGGTCGTAGTCGATCTGCGTCATGCGCGCGAGCTGCGAATGGTCGAAGCTGCCCACTGCACCAAAAAACCTCAAACGCAAATCTTCAGGCGTCATGGCTTCGACGAAGTCATGATGCGCCGCTTCGTCTTCCGGACGAATCGGCCGCACGGTCACGCGCAGGCCTTGCCAATCAAGTGTCTCCTCGAAACGTCGCGGATAAGGCACGATCGCAAGCCGGCTACGCGTCGCGGCAATGCTCAGCGTGGGATCGATCACCGCCACGCGCTCGCGGAATATGCGCAGCGTCAGCGTCAGTCCGACGATTTCCTTGACGTCGCACACCGCTTGCGAAAGCGCCGTAAGCGCGGCCAAAGCAGGCTCCGGCGAAATCAGCTGCGCGTAACGCGAGCGCGTGACGAGATCGCGCGCGAGCGTCGGATTGAGCGGCGGCAGACCGTAGACCTGCACGGGATCGGACAGGCCATCGGCCGCTGGCGCAGTGAAACGGAAAACCGGGCCGAAGTTGTCGTCGTCATGTAGCGTCACGGCGATGTCCACCACAGGCGTGGCCGAAGATCCCGAGTCGCTTTCCAGGCAATCGGATTGCGCTGTCGCTTGCGATGCCGCTTCGCCCGTCTGCCTCTCAACTTCGAGCCCGAAGCGCTCCAGAAAATGCTTCGCCGCGTCGCCGGCCAATTCGTGCTCACCAGCCGCCAGCGCCGCGCGTGCTTGTGCCTGCGCGGCGTCGATCGCTTCAGGAATCTGCTCCGGCAAGCCCTCTGGCGTCTGCATCAACAATTCACGTCCCATCCGGTAATCGACCAGACGGGCGAACGCGCGCGCAAGCCGCTGCGGTGTCGTATGTACCGGAATGCCTTGCGCGTGCAGCGCGTCGCGCGTGGCCGCATCCACGCCGCCAAAGAAACACGCCAGCAAACCCCGATACGCGAAGCGCTGGTTCTCGATCAGTGCCTGCGCGACCTCGCCGACTGGCGCGCCATGTGTCGACGCATGCACCACGAAGGCGGTGCCGGTGCTGCGATGCTCCGCGAGCAGTTTGAGCGCCGTGCCGAAATGCTCCGGACGAGCGTCGTCGCCGAGTTGCAGCGGATTGCCGCCGACCGCATGCGGCAGCGCTTGCCGCAACGCGTCCGAGGCTGCGTCGGGCCATGGCGCGAGCGTATCGCCCGCGGCAGCGAACGCGTCGCAGGCAAGCGTGGCCAGGCCGCGGTCGCTCGTGATCAGCGTGGCCGTGGCGCCGGCCGCGACGCGGCCGACGCCGAGCGTTTCGATTTCGTCGAGCAGGTCGTCGAGCGCGTCGACACGCACCATGCCCGCGCGGCGAAAGGCGGCGGTGTAGAGCGCATCGGCGGGATCGGCGCGGCCCGAGCGCAGCGCAAGCACCGGCTTGTTGCGCGCCGCCGCCCGCGCGGCCGACATGAATTTGCGCGCCGCCCGCACCGTGTCCAGTTCGAGCAGGATGGCGCGCGTGCCGGGGTCGCTCGCCAGATAATCGAGCACGTCGCCGGCGTCGACGTCGGCTTCGCCACCGAGCGCCACCGCGTGCGAGAAGCCGAGACCACGTGCATGCGCCCAGCCGAGCACGGCGTTGGTCAATGCATTCGACTGCGACACCCACGCGACACCGCCCGCCTTGACCGTGCACGACGGCGCGCCCAATTGCGCGCGCAAGGCCGGCGAGACCACGCCGAGGCTGCCCGGGCCGACGATGCGCAGCAGATGCGGCCGCGCCGCCGAGAGCGCGTGACGCATCGCCAGCCGGTCGTCGTCGCTGCGTACCTCGCCGACGATAATCGCCGCCCGCGTGCCCAACCCGCCGAGCTTGTGGATGATGCCGGGCCACGTGTCCGGCGGCGTGCAGATCACGGCGACAGTCGGCGCTTGCGGCAAATCGCCCGGATCGCCGATCACGGCATGGCCGCCGAGCGTTTCGTATTTCGGATTGACGGGCCACAGCGGGCCTTCGAAACCGCCTTCCAGCACGCGCGCCCACACCATCGCACCGGTGCTGCCCGGCCGCTCGGAAGCGCCGATCACGGCGACGGATTTGGGTCGAAACAACGCATCGAGATTGCGAACGGTCACGGGCGCTCCGCGGATGACTGGGACGCGCCGGCAAGAGGACGCGCATCTTCGTCAGGATAGGCGAACTCGGGCTGACGCGCGCCGGAGATTTCTTATCGAGACCAAGCAAAATGCCGGGCGCAAATGCGACAATCGAGGACCGCCGGAACGGCGGCCTGCCCTGAAAAATCGCTGGCTTGGAACGATCAAAATCTGCGCGTCGGAGACAACGCGCGGTCAGCGAGGCGGACGACTCAAAAAGTATAGAAGGTGATTTATGCGGCGCCTGCCATCGCTGATTGCGTTGCGCTTCTTCGAAGAAACGGCTCGTCACATGAGCTTCAATCGCGCGGCTACAGCGCTCTGCGTCACGCAAGGCGCGGTGAGCCGGCAGATCAAGCTGCTCGAGGAGTCGCTGGGCGCCAAATTATTCGAGCGGGATCACAAAGGCATTCGGCTTACGCAAGCCGGCTCGCAATTCCTGCCCTGCCTGTCCGAAGCCTTCGACACCATCGAGCGCGGCTTCCGTCAAATCACGGCTGCCAAGGGACGGCGCCGCCTCGTGGTGTCCGTGCCGCCCACTTTTGCCACGCAATGGTTCTCCCCGCGACTCGGCTCGCTGGCAGTGGAATTGCCCGACGTCGAATTGTCGATCCGCACGGAGCCGAGCGGCGATTGCCATTGCACGATCCGCTTCGGGCGGCACGCGTTGCCGGAGGCCCATTCCGAATTGCTGATGATGGAGCGTCACGTGCTGGTGGGCGCACCTCGTCTGCTGGGTGAATCGCTCGATACGCTGCTCGACCGGATGCCTGCGCTGCATGTGCTGCACAACGACGCACGCCTGGAACTCTGGCCGAACTGGCTGGCCAAGGCGAATCTGCCCGCGCGTTACGCCGATAACGGCATCGAGTTCTCGACGCTCGAGCAGGCGATTCGCGCGGCGGGCAAAGGCGCGGGTCTCGCGATCGTCGATCGCAACATGATCGTCGACGAGTTGGTGGACGGGAAGCTCGCACAGTTCTCCGATATCGAAGTGATCGGGCCGTTCGGCTACTGGCTGGACATGGCGCCGCGTCATGCCGCGCTGGAGCACGTCCAGGCGTTTGGGGCCTGGATGCGGGAAGAGGTGTTGAAGATGACATGAAAGCGCCTGCGCCGTATGCGTGGCATTGGCGTGGCTTGGCGTGGCAAACGTGCGGACGAAAAAAAACCGCGCCATGAAAGGCGCGGTTTTTTGCTGGACCGACCGACGTTACATCGATTTCTTGAACGGTGCGCCCGAATGCTCGCGCAGTTCGTTGAACACGATCTTCGGCCACGCTTTTTGCGCGACTTCGATTTCCGACACGTGCGAGGCCAGATACGTCGGCGCATCCGATGCGTCGAGCGCGATCCGCGCCGCGTATGAGTCGGTGAATCGGCGCAATTCAGCGGCGTCGTCGCAAGTCACCCAACGCGACATGCGGTAGCGCGCCGGCGCCATGCGCACGTCGACCTTGTATTCGGTCGACAAACGATGCGCCACCACTTCGAACTGCAACTGACCCACCGCGCCGAGAATCATCAGGCCGCCCACTTCCGGACGGAACACCTGAATCGCACCCTCTTCGCCCAGTTGCTTCAGCGCTTCGCCGAGTTGCTTGGCGCGCATCGGATCGACCACTTCCACCGTCTGGAAAATTTCCGGCGCGAAGAACGGCAGACCGACGAACTGCAGCATTTCGCCTTCGGTCAGCGTGTCGCCGAGACTCAGCGTGCCGTGATTCGGAATACCGATGATGTCGCCCGGATAAGCCTCGCTCACCGTCTCACGACGTTGCGACAGGAACGTCACCACGTTATTGGCGCGGAACGTCTTGTTCGTGCGCGTGACCTTCACGGCCATGCCGCGTTCGAAATGCCCGGAGCAAACGCGAATAAACGCCACGCGGTCGCGGTGCGCCAGATCCATGTTCGCCTGCACCTTGAACACGACGCCGGTGAATTTCGGCTCGTCGGGCATCACCGGACGCTGCACGGTCATGCGCATCGACGGCGGCGGCGCCAGGTCGACCAGCGCGTCGAGAATTTCCTTCACGCCGAAGTTGTTGATCGCCGAGCCGAACAGCACCGGCGACTGTTGACCGGCAAGAAACTGCTCGCGATCGAATTCGGGCGATGCACCGGTAATCAGGTCGATCTCTTCCTTCGCCTTGATCCAGGCGTGGCCGAAGCGACGTTCGCCCTCTTCGTCGCTGAGCGCGTGCAGCGTTTCGACTTCGCCGCCCGCCTTGTCTTGCCCCGCACGGAACAGGCGTACCTGATCGCGCTGGATATCGTAGACGCCCTGGAAATCCTTGCCCATGCCGATCGGCCACGTGAACGGCACGGCGGCTACGCCCAGATGCTGCTCGATTTCGTCGAGCAGTTCGAGCGGCTCGCGCACTTCACGGTCGAGCTTGTTGATGAAGGTGACGATCGGCGTCTTGCGGCTGCGGCAGACTTCGAGCAGCTTCAGCGTTTGCGCTTCGACGCCATTGGCGCCGTCGATCACCATCACGGCGGCGTCGACCGCGGTCAACACGCGATACGTGTCTTCAGAGAAGTCTTCGTGGCCCGGCGTATCGAGCAGGTTGATGACGGCGTCGCCGTACTCGAACTGCATCACCGAGCTGGCCACCGAAATGCCCCGCTGCTTTTCGATCTCCATCCAGTCGGACGTCGCGTAGCGGTTGCTTTTGCGGCCCTTCACGGTACCGGCGATCTGAATCGCGCCCGAGAACAGCAGCAGCTTTTCAGTCAGCGTGGTTTTGCCCGCGTCCGGGTGGGAAATAACGGCGAACGTGCGGCGGCGTTTGAGTTCGGAGACTGACATCGGGTCTGGCGGGTCACGGATAGGGGTTCGGGCGGTTCCCGGCGGCTTGTGGCTACCGGTGTGCCGCGCCTTGCGCGGCGGCGTCGAGCTGCGGGAGTCGGGTAATCACCCGCATCACAATGGCAACTCGACCGCGTCGGAAACAGGTCACGAACGAACCTTCGACAATCCGGGAATCGCCAGCGCAGAACAGCGCAGGGAACGAATGATACACGTCATGGGCGCGCGCGTAGGGAAATGGGGTTTGAGGGACGGATGGTTAACGGCGCGCAGCAAATCAAAACCCGCCGCATCGGCGACGATGCGGCGGGTTTTTAGCCAGCGTGGAACCGAGACTTAAGCGCCGCTGGCTTCGTTCAAGGTTAGATGCCTGGTTTCCGGCGCCCAGGCGATCGACACCACCATGCCGATCAGCAAAACGGCGGCAAGCGCCATCATCGTCGCGTGAAAGCCGAGATGGGCGATGCCCAGCGGCAGCAGGAAGGTCCCGATCGCCGAACCGAGCCGGCTGCACGCAATCGCCAGACCGACGCCGCACGCCCGCACTTCAGTCGGAAAGCACTCCGGCGGAAACACGCCGACCAGATTGGAGAACGCCGACATGGTCAACGTGAACAGGCCGAACGCGGCGATCATGCCGAGCGGCGCCGACTCCGGCAGCAAGCTCAACGCAATCAGCGAAACGCAGGTGACCGCGAACGAACCGATCAGGAACACGCGACGCGGCAGCTTGATTGTCAACCAGATGCCGATCAGCGCACCGAGAACGAGGAAGCCGTTCAGCAGAAAATCTGCGCCCGAGTCGTTGTTCAAATGAATCGCCTTGAGGATGGTCGGCAGGAACGTATAGATCGCGAAGTACGGAATGACCAGACACACGAAGAATGCGCAATTGAAGATCGTCCGGCGAATCAGGTCCTTCCTGAACAGGCGCATGAAGCCGCCCGGCAAGTGAGCGTGGTCGGCGTGCGCGTTGTCGAGCGTCACGTTTGCGCCAAAGTGCTTCAGCACGACCGCCTTGGCTTCTGCGATCCGGCCTTTGCCGTGCAACCAGCGCGGCGACTCCGGCGTGCCCATGCGCAGCACCAGCACGATCAAAGCCGGAACGCCCGCCGACGCGAGCAGCCAACGCCATGCATCCGGCGAAGCATCCGCGTAGTACAGGCCGAGCACATTGGCGAGCACATAGCCGATCGTCCACACCACGCTAAAGGAGCCGAGCAAGGTCCCGCGATGCTTGCGCGGCGAAAATTCCGCGAGAATCGCATGGCCGACGGCAAAATCGCCGCCCATGCCGAAACCAATCAGGACTCGCAGCAAACACAGTTCGAGCGGCGAGCGCACGTAGAACTGCGCGAACGCGGCGGCAGTGATGATGAGGAAGCTCAGCAGAAAAATCTTCTGACGGCCCATCCGGTCGGACAGCCAGCCGAACACGAGGCTGCCCAGGAAAATGCCCATCAGCGCGGAACTGCCGATCATGCCCATCCAGAACGCGTCGAGCGGCATCTGGCGGCTCATCGAGGCGAGTGCGTAGCCGATCGTGCCGAGCGCGAATCCTTCGGTGAAGTGCGCGCCGAACGTCAAGCCGGCGATCTTCACGTGGAAGGCGTTCAGCGGGACGTCGTCGAGAGAAATCGGGCCGTGCGTGGAGGGCGCCACTACCGGCCGGGTGGGGGCGAGGCCGAGTGTGGCCGCCTGAAGGTCTTGATTGCTCACGCTGTCTCCTTCGTTGGTATGGGAACGAGGCGCAGCTGGTGTATGACCGGCCGCACCTCGCGGCGTCGCCCGCTTGCGTGGCCTGCATGTGCAGGCGCACGGCGGTGACGCGGTCTGACGATCAGCGCCCGAGGCCGCCCATCATCATGTATTTCAGCTCGGTGTATTCGTCGAGACCGTACTTCGAGCCTTCACGCCCGAGCCCCGACTGTTTGACGCCGCCAAACGGCGCGACCTCGGTGGACAAAATCCCTTCGTTGATACCGACCATGCCGCTTTCCAGCGCCTCACCGACGCGCCAGGCACGGGCCAGGTCGCGCGTGTAGAAATAAGCGGACAGACCGAACGGCGTGTCGTTGGCGGCAGCGATGGCTTCCTGTTCCGTCTTGAAGCGGAAGCAAGCGGCCACCGGTCCGAAAGTTTCTTCCTCGGCGATCAGCATCGAACGCGAGGCGTCGATCAGCACCGTCGGTTCGTAAAACGTGCCGCCGAGCGTGTGCGCTTTACCGCCGGTCAGGATCTTCGCGCCCTTCTGCAAAGCGTCCGCGACATGCGTTTCGACTTTCTTCAGCGCGGCGTGGTTGATGAGCGGACCCTGTTCGACATCGCCTTGCAATGCATTGCCCACGCGCATCTTGCGCACGGCTTGCGTCAACGCAGAGGTGAACGCGTCGTAAATACCGTCTTGCACATAGAAGCGATTCACGCACACGCAGGTCTGTCCGGTGTTGCGGAATTTCGAAGCCATCGCGCCCTGCACGGCGGCGTCGATATCGGCGTCGTCGAACACGATGAAAGGCGCATTGCCGCCGAGTTCGAGCGACAGCTTCTTCAGCGTATCCGCCGACTGTCTGGCGAGCAGTTTGCCGACACGCGTCGAGCCGGTGAACGAGAGCTTGCGCACCACCTCGGACTCAGTCAGCGCGCCGCCGATTGCAACCGCATCGCCGGAAACGATATTGAACACGCCCGGCGGAATGCCCGCCTGCTCCGCCAGCACGGCCAGCGCGAACGCGGACAACGGCGTCTCTTCCGAAGGCTTGAGCACCATCGTGCAACCGGCCGCGAGCGCAGGCCCGGCTTTGCGCGTGATCATCGCCAGCGGGAAATTCCACGGCGTGATCGCCGCCACGACACCGACCGGCTCGCGTGTCACGATGATCTTCGCGTTCGGATTCGGGCTCGGAATCACGTCGCCGTACATGCGCTTTGCTTCCTCGGCGAACCACTCGAAGAAGCTCGCCGCATAGCCCACCTCGCCGCGCGCTTCGGCAAGCGGCTTGCCTTGCTCGAGCGTCAGCAATTGGGCCAGCGCGTCGCGATGCTCGAGCATCAGCTCGCCCCAGCGTTTGACGCGGGCGCCGCGCTCCTTCGCCGTCAAGGCGCGCCATGCAGGGAACGCACGCTCGGCGGCGGCAATCGCCTGTCTGGTTTCACCCGCGCCGCCTTTCGCAACCTCGGTGATGACCTCTCCCGTCGCCGGATTCAGAACGGGGTACGTGCTCGCGCTTTCGTACCACTCGCCGCCGATGTAATGCCCTCTGCGCAGAAATTCGTTCATGCCGCCTCCTCCAGAGTCTCGTCGAACATGCCTTGTGCAAGGCGCGGCTCGCGGGCGATGCGCCTGCCGGCGGTGTAATCGTTGATCAGGTCGCACGGCGTGTAGTTGCGTTCGAGCTCGAACAGTTCATCGGCGGAGAGCGTCGTGCCGAGCGCGGCGACCGCGCTGTCGAACTGCGCCGGCGTGTCCGCGCCGACCAGCATGCTCGACACCCCGCCGTGATTCAGCACCCAGGCCTGCGCAATCTGCGCGGCCGACACGCCACGCCGCGCAGCGACACGCGCCACCGATGCCGCGACCTCGCGCGACGCCACATCGCCATACATCTGTGCGGTGAAGAAGTCGGTCTGATTGCGCGTCGAATTCGGATCGCAAGTCAGCAGGCCACGCGCAAGCGGACTGAACACCGACACGCCGACGCCCTGATCCTGGCAATACGGAATCATCTCGCGCTCTTCCTCGCGATACGCCAGGTTCAACTGCAACTGCATGTTGACCGGCTTATGCCAGCCATTGCGCTCGCAGACCTGCATGATCTTCGCGAACTGCCACGTGTACATCGTCGACACGCCGATATAGCGAGCTTTGCCGGCGCGCACGATATCGTTGAGCGCGCCCATCGTTTCTTCGACAGGCGTGTTCACGTCGTAGAAATGCAGCATGTAGATATCGACGTAATCCATGCCGAGACGCGTGAGCGAAGCGTCGATGCCGTCCATGATGTGCTTGCGCGAATGGCCGCCGGCGTTCTGGTAGACGCCCATGTCGTAGCCGACCTTGGTCGTCACGACGATTTCCTCGCGACGCGCGATGCGCTTCAGAATCCGCCCCACCACTTCTTCGCCGACACCGGTCGAATAGAAATCAGCCAGGTCGATGAAGTTCACGCCGGCTTCGAGCGCATGGCGGACGATCGGCTCGCTTTGCGCTTCGTCGAAAATCCACGGCTTCCACTGCGGCGTGCCCATGTTCATCGTGCCGAGGCACAAGCGCGAAACCTTCAGGCCGGATTGGCCGAGGCGAATGTATTCCATAGTGCGTGTCTCCTTCCAGATCTCATCCGGCAGCGCAGCCGCGTGCGTGACGCCGCTGCGCTGCACGCGATTAACGTTGTTTCGGGGTATAGAACGGGTTCGATACGTCGCGGGCGGCGGCGAACACTTCATCGCGATGCGGCAGGCCCTTCATCGCCGCGAGGATGGCGTTCTTGCACGCGCGGTAGTTGTTGGCGAAGACGGCGTCGAGATCGTCGGTGGCCGGGTTGACCCAGTTCGCCGACACGACCACCCAATCGTTTTCCGCTTCGGGCGGCAAGGTGCCGTTTTCCAGCGACTCGGCCACCGCTTTCGCGATACCGGCTTGCGACGCGCCCCAGGTTGCGTTGCCGTGAAAGTCGCTGCCGATCTGCGCCTTGTTCACATACAGCGTGAGGGGTTTGGTCGGCACGCCGGGACGCGCGATCACGACGAACGGCGCATGGCCAGTCGAAGGTGTCGCGAGTGCGGTAGCGAAAGCCTGGCCCGCCGGGCCGTTGCGCGGGCCGACCAGCACGTTGATGTGCGCGAGGTTGACGCCAGGGCCTTCGAAGCCTTCGCCAATAAAGAGTTGTTTGTCCGTGGAGTCGCTCATGGTCTTTCCGTCGAGGTTGAGTGGATGACGGATTGTGGCGTTCGCCATCCAGGACCATGTATCGATGAGTTTTGATCCGGGGTATGAGGCGAACTCAACTCCGGGTTTGTCCCGAGCGCCGGGCGCGGCCCGTGCGAGCGCGCGCAAAGGTGAGTGTTTTCGGGAGGTGCCACGGTGTGACGCGAGTCGACGCGGAAGGTGAACGCTCGGCGAGTCGTTCACGCACCTGCAATGTCGGCTGAAGGGAGGAACTGAACGTCCTGCAATCGACGGCGTGCGCGTCGAACGCTCTGCAGAGCGATTCTTCGGACAGCCTGGGAACGCTTACCAGCAAGGGCTGGCGCGGGTTTCAGCAAAAAACGGAGAAGCGCGACGTGATGCGACGGCAAGCTGTATGCAAGGTGAGCCGCGCGATGACGCGCTGGTCACCGCCATCGCCGGCGCGGGTCGCTTCGCGCCGGAAATCCTTTGGCATGTGCGTGTGGTTCATGCGAAAGGTGAGGGTTTTCGGGACTTGCCTTGCGGTGCGGAAAACCACGCACGGAGCATCACCCCAGACCGTTGGCCGCGCGACGGATCACCTCATCACGCCGTCAGGTACATCAGCCTTCGATCAGAAACCGCTCGCGGTTCTTGCCCGTCAACCAGGCGGGTGAGCGGCCGCGCCCGCTCCATGTCTCACCGGTTTTCGGGTTGCGATATTTGGCGACCGACACGCTCTTGCGGCCCGGCATGCGTTTGTTCGCGAAGCCGAGCTCCTCGGCAGTGAGATCGTAATCCGCGATTTTCTGCTTGATGTCGGCGATCGCCTCGGCGATTTCCTTCTCGCGCGCCACCGCGACTTCTTTGTGAAGTTTTTCGAGCTGGGCAGTCAACTGCTTGTACGAGGCCATGGCGGGTTGCTCCGTTCGGATTGACGAATTGCAGTGCGGGACACTATCAGACAATAAAAGTGCCGGATAGAGAAGCCCGCAGTTACAACGCGACGCGCGCCACGCGGACGCAGGGTTCGTCCGCCGCGGCCACGAACTCAGTCGTCGATTGCATCGTACACGCGGCGCTCGAAGTCGAGTGCCATTGGAAAAGGCTCGATGGCGCGTCGCTGGATCAGCATCAGCCCGATGAGGTTTTCGACCGGATCGGCGAACCAGCTCGTGCCGTAGGCGCCCGGCCAACCGAACGACCCCAGCGATCGATAACCGAGCGGCAACTGCTGCGCCGGATCGTCCACGACAGACAGGCCCAGCCCGAAGCCTTGCCCCGCCCAGAGCACGTGACCGAACGCCGGCACGCGGCGCTGATCGCGGGAGAGAAAATTCGAGCGCATCAGATCGACGGAGCGATGCGACAGCAAGCGCGTCTCGCCGACGCGTCCGCGTCCCAGCAGCAATTGTGCGAACTGCAGATAGTCCTGCGCCGTCGAGACGAGTCCGCCGCCGCCGCTCTGGAATCGATTCGGATTCGCCCAACGGCTCGCCGAGGGATGATCCTCGACCACGCGCTGTCGCGTGCCGGACTCGACGCTGTAAGCGGTAGCGAGGCGCGCGAGTTGCGCGTCAGGCACCCAGAACGCGGTATCGCGCATGCCGAGCGGCTCGAAAATGCGGGTGCGGAAGAAGTCGCCGAGCGTCATGCCGCTCACGCGCTCGATCAGCACGCCGAGAATGTCCGTGGCAATGCCGTAGTGCCAACGCGACCCCGGCTGGAACATCAACGGCAGCGCTGCCATGCGGGCGAGCCATCGAGCGCCGTCCACGCTCGACTCGAAACCGTTGAACGCAGCCGAATAGGCCTCGGAAAGCGGTCCGGTCGCGGTGAAGTGGTAGGCAAAGCCGGCGCGATGCGTCAGCAGATCGAGCACGGTGATCGGCGCCCTCGCCGGGTCGGTTTCGTCGAGCGGGCCGGCCGGATCGCGCAGGACGCGCGGTGCGGCAAGTTCGGGCAGCCAGAGGGAGATCGGCGTGTCGAGCGCGAGCCGGTCCTCTTCGATCAGCATCAGGATCGCGACGCTGGTCACCGGTTTGGTCATCGACGCGATGCGAAACAGCGTGTCGCGCTCCATCGGCAAGTGCCCGGCTTCGTCGCGTAAGCCGAGCGGCTCGAAATAACCGATTTCTCCGCGCCGCCACACCATCGAAACGACCCCGGCCACTTCGCCCCGCTCGACGTAACCTTGCATCGCGTTGGTCAGCGCCGTCAGCCGGGTCGTCGAAAGTCCTGCTGCTTGCATGAGTGTCCTGGGTCAGTGGATGAAGAGATGGGCCCGCTCACCGCTGCACCGGGCAGACAGTGTGGCCGTTACGTTCCCTCATTCTTGCAGAAAACGTTACGCCGTCGCAGGGTACATAAGCTTCATCCAACGTAACAGGCGCTCAGACTTTCTGGCGATTCTCCAACGCCGACAGCGCGCTTTTGAGTCGCTTGACCCGGCTGGCTTGCGCCGGAACGAGTGCCGCGCCGGACACGGATTCAATGCGGTTGCGCCAATAGGACAACGGAATACGGTCTCCAGCCGAAATATGCGAGATTACGTGTTCGAGATGTTCAATATCTTTTTCGATCTGATGGTGATTCATTGCTTTCCCCGGAATACTTGTTGGACCAACTTGTCAGCAATAAGCATGAAGCGTGCCGAAGACGGATTACGGTTTTACCGTGGACGGAAAATTATTCTTCACGACTTCCGCGCCCGGCGCTTAAACCAGCAAAATCTGCTGACCGGTTTAGACCGTGAATCGGCTGGAAACAGACTACTGCTGCGGAACTTCGCGTTCCGTTAGCTTCCGCACCGACTTCATCCAACGGCAGAAACGGCAGCCTGTTTGATTGACGTCGACGGCAAGGGGAATAATCAGGAAAACCAGCGGCTTATCCGATTCGCATGATAAGTCACTTGCCGGACGTCTATTAGACGCAGGCCTTTATGACGACCATGTGCTTTTGCGCGGGGCTTTGATTTATCGCTCGTTAAGTGGAGCGATGAAAAGTGAAAGCTTATAGGAGAGGCATCCCGCCTTCTTTCAAAGAAGCACGGCGGAATGCGTAAAAAATGGACATCGAAGACGCGCCGATTGGGCGCTGGCAACGCGTTATTTTGCGCGGCAGGCGTAGAGCAGGCTGAGCGTGCCGTTATCGCTGGACTGGCGGACGACGTCGAACGCGCCATTACAACTCGCGCTGGCCTGCTGGGAGCAGGAATCGGAGCCGGCCGGACATTGGACTAGCGTGGTCGGGCGGCCGTCCGACAGAAACAGCGGTGCGCTGCTGCTGCAGCCAATTAGCACGGCGAATGCCCCGATTGCCAGGGCGGCGCAAGCCCGACGCGCGAAGGAAAAATTGCGTTTCATCTGAACCCCGATCACATCTTGTTTTTCGATCACGCGATTGTGCCACGCGGCAATCACGCTGCGTGGTTCGACATCGTGCGACTTGGTCAGATGTCGATCCCGTACGCCGCGATCTTCTTATAGAGCGTGGCGCGGCCCATGCCGATCTGACTGGCCGTCTCGATCACGCGCCCTTCGTTGGCCCGCAAGGCATCGCTCAGGAAGCGCTTTTCGAAGGCCGCCATGGCGTCGTTCCACGATGTCGGCGTGGGCGTCTCCGAAACCAGGTCCGACTGCGCAGACACTTGAGCCGCGATAGCCGGTAGATTGGGGCGCAGACCGCCTCGCGCCGCGCCGCCGATAAACGGCGCCATCAACCGGGCGTCGATCCGCTCGCTGTCGGACAGCATCACGGCCCGCTCCAGCGTATTGCGCAACTCGCGCACGTTGCCCGGCCAGTCGTAGGCGCAGAGCAACCGCAGCGCATCGTCCTGCAATTCGAAATGACCGCCGCCGCCACGCGCCTGAGTGGACAGGTCTTCGAGCATCGCATAAGCCAGCGCCACGATATCGGGGGCGCGCTCGCGCAAAGCCGGCGCGTGGATCGTCAGCACGTTCAGGCGATAAAACAGGTCTGCGCGGAAGCGCCCAGCCGCCACCAGCGCGGGCAGATCGACCGAGGTGGCGGCGATGATCCGCACATCGGCGCGCACGATCCGGTTCGAACCGAGTGGCTCGAACTCTTTATCCTGAAGCACTCTGAGCAGCTTGCCCTGCAGCGGCAGCGGCATATCGCCGATTTCATCGAGAAACAGTGTGCCGCCGTTCGCAAGTTCGAACTTGCCGACCCGGCCCTTGCGATCCGCGCCCGTATAAGCACCGGGCGCCGCGCCGAAGAATTCGACCTCGAGCAGGGTCTCGGGAATCGCCGCGACGTTGACGGTCACGAGCGGCTGATTCGCCCGCGCCGAGCCGCCGTGGATGGCATGCGCCAGCAACTCCTTGCCGGTCCCGGTCTCGCCGAGCAGCAACACCGGCGATTCGAGCTGCGCCGCACGACGCGCCTGACGCTTAACTTCGAGGCTGGCCGCACTCGTGCCGACGAAGCTCCCAAACGTATATTTCGCGCGCCGCGCCTGAGCGAGCGACTGCCGCGTGGCGATCAACTCTTCCTGCACGCGGGAGTAGTGGGAAAACAGCGGTGTCAGCGCCTTGAGTTCGTCGAACAGCGCGAAGCCCACGGCACCGACCGTTTCGCCGGCTTCGTCCTTGAGCGGCAGGCGTGTGACGACGAGCGGCTCGCGGTCCGTTTCCAGAATGTCGAGCAGAATCGGCTTGCCGGTCTTCACGACCTCGCGCATCAGGCTATTCGGGATCACCGCCTCGCAGTCGCGGCCGATGGCCTGCTGCGGGTCCGCAAATCCGAAGCGCGCGGCATATCGCTTGTTGATCCAGACGACTCGCGCCTCGGCGTCGACGATGAAAGTGCCTTCGCTGAAATTTTCGAATGTGCGGAACAGCGAATCCATCGCCCGGCGCAGTACGTCGCCGTAAGTAGCAGGAAGGCCCGCCCAGTCGTTCATCATCTTGTCGCCGTCTCCAACACTCGTTGTTTTGTGCATGTCTCTTTTCGGAGACAAGCTTATCTCATCACCGAGATCGCCAACAAGCTTGTCGCATAGGGGTTTTCCTTTGGTTTACCCAATCTTCAGCGCTTTGTCGTCCCGCTTTTGAGACGTTTGGGTACAATCGGCCCGCATCACGTTTCGAACTTCGGCCTGCGAAATCAACCGGCTAGCCGATCCAGTGCCAGTGGCACGGAACCTGCAATTGCGGGCGCCGTGCCGTTGCGCTTTCGGGACGGCGTACACGTAGAACAACCAAGCTTTGGAGACTCAATGTCCTTTGTCATCGTCCTCGCCGCGCTGGCGTTTCTGATGTTTGCCGCTTATCGCGGCTACAGCGTCATTCTGTTCGCGCCGATCGCCGCGCTCGCCGCGGTGCTGCTGACCGATCCGGCCGCCGTCGCACCAGTCTTCACCGGCATCTTCATGGAAAAGATGGTCGGTTTCGTCAAGCTGTATTTCCCGGTGTTTCTATTGGGCGCCGTGTTTGGCAAGGTGATCGAACTGTCCGGCTTTTCGGAGTCGATCGTGGCCGCCGCCATTCGCTACATCGGACGCTCGCGCGCCAATGCGGTGATCGTCGCGGTGTGCGCGCTGCTCACCTACGGCGGCGTCTCGCTGTTCGTAGTGGTGTTCGCGGTCTATCCGTTCGCGGCTGAGCTTTACCGCCAAAGCAATATTCCGAAGCGCCTGATGCCCGGCGCAATTGCGCTCGGCGCGTTCTCGTTCACGATGGATTCGCTGCCGGGCACGCCGCAGATCCAGAACATCATCCCGACCACCTTCTTCAAGACGACGTCCTGGGCCGCACCGGCACTTGGCACGATCGGCTCGGTGTTCATCATTATCGTGGGTCTGACGTATCTGGAATGGCGTCGTCGCGCGGCAATGGCGACTGGCGAAGGCTACGGCACGAATCTGGTCAACGAGCCGGAGCGCGTCGAGTCGAAGCAACTGCCGCATCCGCTGCTGGCTGTCGCACCGCTGGTGCTGGTCGGCGTCGCCAACTTCCTGCTGACCCGCTGGATTCCGAACTGGTACGGCGCGTCGTACACGATCGCTCCGGACATCCTGCCGGGTATCCACGCACCGGTCACGACGACGATCAAAAGCGTGGTCGCCATCTGGGCCGTGGAAGGCGCCCTGCTGCTCGGTATCGTGATGGTCGTGGTGACGGCGTTCAACCGCGTGCGCGAACGTTTCGCGGTCGGCACCAAGGCTGCGGTGGCGGGCGCCTTGCTGGCTTCGTTGAATACGGCGTCGGAATACGGTTTCGGCGGCGTGATCGCGGCACTACCGGGCTTTCTGGTGGTCAGCGACGCGCTGAAGAGCATTCCCAATCCGCTCGTCAATGCAGCCGTGTCGGTAAGCTCGCTGGCGGGTATCACGGGTTCGGCCTCGGGCGGCATGAGCATCGCGCTCGCGGCCATGTCCGACACGTTCATCAAGGGCGCCGAAGCCGCGCATATTCCGATGGAAGTGCTGCACCGGGTCGTCGCGATGGCGAGCGGCGGGATGGACACGCTGCCGCACAACGGCGCGGTGATCACGCTGCTGGCGGTGACGGGTCTGACGCACCGTCAGTCGTATCGCGACATCTTCGCGGTAACGGTCATCAAGACGCTGGCGGTGTTCTTCGTGATCGCGGTGTACTACGCGACCGGGCTGGTTTGACGGTGCCCGCGCTGCGGCTTGCCGAGTGCAGCGCGCATTTGACTCAGGCAGGGGCTGGCGAAAACACGCATCGCCATGGGTAGTTTTGGTCGGTTAGCGTAGCGGTTCGACAACCGCGACCCGATATTGGCCATTTTCATGACTTCAAGCCCCACCTTTTGGACGATCCCGACCGCACCTACGCCGGTCGGCCCGTTCTCCCACGCCACCGAAGCCGACGGCTGGGTCTTCCTGACCGGCCAGATGCCGACCTCCCCCACCGACGATGACGCGCCCTTGCCGGACGGCGTCGTCGCGCAAACGCAGCGCGTCATGGACAACCTGGGGTTGGTCCTGCACGGGATCGGCCTGGGATTGCAGCATGTGGTCTCCGCGCGCATCTTTCTGACCGAGTTCAAGCGCGACTATGCGTCGATGAACGCGGTCTACCGCGCCTACTTCCCCGCGAATGCGCTGCCCGCGCGCACCTGCATCGGCGTCACCGCATTGGCGCGCGAGGCACTGGTCGAGATCGACTTCATCGCCAGACGACCGGCCTGACTAGCGCGTCCGAACCACCACCGTTACGCCGCTCGATGCAATCACTGCGCCGAGCGCTCGTCCAGGCCGTAGTGGTCGCACAACTCGTCGTGCAAGGAAATGGCGCGCTCATCCATCTCGGTGGCCCAGCGTTCGGTGTCGCGGCATAACTGCTGCAACTCACGACATTGCTGCGCGAAACGCGCCTCCTGCACGATCAGGAACGCGCCGCCGGCGCTATGCGCCCAGCCGCCCAGGGCCTCGCGATCCTCCTGCTCCACGATCGTCATCAGCCTCGGCAATTCGCTTTGCAAATGCGTCTTGAGCATGGCGGTGTAACGCGATTTGTCGACGGGATCGAGCGAGGGCTTCGGTTTGTCCGCGGGTCGCCGTGCCAAGGCCGCGTCCGCTTGCGTCGCACCCGGTCGTGCGGCGGCCACTTCGACTAGCGCCGTCTCCAGTTCGCCCAACGACGCCGGTTTGGCCACATATCCCGCGAAGCCGCGCTCACGCCAGGCATCGTCCTGCTGACTGTCGGTGACGGCGCTGAAAGCCAGCACGGGTAATGCCGGGTGTGACGCGCGCAGACGCGACAGCAGTTCGTATCCGTCCATCACGGGCATGTGGATGTCGGTCAGCACCACGTCGAAGCGCGCGCGTTGCGCCGCAGCCAGTGCTTGCCGGCCGTCTCCAGCGAGGGTCGGCGAACAGCCCAGGGCGGTAAGTTGTTCGACGATCAAGGTCTGAATCAACGGGTTGTCTTCGGCGACGAGCACCGCCAGACCTCGCAGCACGGGACTGACCTCCTGCAATGGCGGGAGCGCCGTGTCGGGAGCCGTCACCGAAGCGTCGTGAGACGTCGCCACGCCGCCAGCCGCGAGATCGAGCGCCGCCTGAACCGCCCTGCGGCTGAACTCGCTGGCCTCGAACACGCCCTCGCGTCGCTCGACCGGCGTATGCGGGCCGCCATAGGTAATCCACACCGTGCCGACCGCCTGCACCGCGCGCAATTCGTCAACTGAATCCAGCGGGTATTCGCCGGTCACCACCATGACATCCGGCCGGTTGACCCGCAACCATGCCAGCGCGCCGCGCAGGGAGGTCTCCGTGTGAGGAGCCCAACCTACACTTTGCATGCCGCTTTCGAGCAACTTCGCCGACTCGCGCTCCTGACAGAGCACCAGGACGTTGCCGCGGCGAGGCGGTTCGACGGCAGGTGTGCGCGACGCTTCGGGCGCGAGCGCAAGCGGTATGGAAACGGTGAATGCCGTGCCGACGCCCAGCACGCTCTCGACTGCGATATGGCCGCCCATCAACTCGCACAACCGCGCGCAGATCGACAGACCCAGACCAGTGCCGCCATAGCGGCTCGAAGTGCTCGCCTCGCCCTGCACGAAGGGATTGAAGATGCGGGCTACCAGCGCCTGGTCCATGCCGATTCCCGAGTCGCAAACGCGGCAGACCAGAACCTGGCGATCCTGCAGATCGTTCTCTATGTCCGCATTCAACGTGATCTTGCCGCACGAGGTGAATTTGAATGCATTGCTCAGCAGGTTATTCACGATCTGCGCAATCCGCGTGCGATCGCCCCGCAGCACCTGATCGAGATTCGGCGACAAATGCGCGTAAAAACGGATCGGCCGATCCGCCTTCATCGGCGCATACGACAGCGCGATATTTTCGAGGTCGTCGATCGGACGGAACAGCTCCGTCACGATCTTCATCTCGCCAGCGTCGATCTTCGAAAAATCGAGGATGTCGTTGACAATGCCTCGCAGCGCATTCGCCGCGACGCCCAGAGTAGCGAGCCGTTGACTATGTGCCTCGAGCCCCGGTGTCCGTGCAAACAGTTCGAGATTGCCGAGCAAGGCGTTCAACGGCGTGCGGATTTCGTGGCTCATGGACGCGAAAAAATTCGACCGCGCCCGCATCATCGTTTCAGAGGTCTGCTGCGCGAGCCGTAGTTGCAGTTCGAGTTCGTGCTGGGCGGTCACGTCGAGGATCGCGCAGAACAGCACGTCCTGGTCGGCATAGCGAGCCGGCGCATAGGTGAACTGCAGGAATTGCGAGGCAGCCGTCTCGCCCGCAAGCGGTCGCGCCGGCGCGACGAACGCCGCGATTTTCGCAAATGCGGCACCAGCCAGTTTGTCCGGCCCCTGCGCACGAATTTCTTCGACGATATGTGAGGGCAGCCGCTCGTCGGCCGCCTCGATATGCAGCAACTCGTTGGCGAGTGCGTTGGCGGTCAGAATCGAAAAATCGCTTTGCCGTACGACGCATAAACCGACCGGTGTCGCACTCACCAGAATGTGATTGATCGTCTCGCTTTCCAATGCGCGCGACGTCTCGACGAAGCTGTTGCGTAGCAAACGCAGGCCCCAGAAACGCGCGATCAGCGCGATCGCCACCAGCACGAGCAGGGTCAGGATCGCCAGCGTCGCGAGTTGCCAGCCCAGCAACACGGTCAACCCGCGCCACGTGATGTAGCCGACCAGCGCGCCGAAGCCGGGCATCAGCGGCTCGTGGAAGGCGATGCCATCGCGCAGATAGAGATTGGTATCCGGCGGCGTTCCCGCCACGGCGTTCTGCAGCGTCTTGATGGTCGGCGCGTCGAGCGGCGGCGACGACACGACCAGGCGGTGGTCCGCCATCAACAGCAACATGGCGCCCGCGCCGCTGGGCCAACTCAGATGCGCCGACAGAACGTCGAGCGGAATGGTGATGACGATCAGCGCGACCGCCTGGTCGCCCGCATAGTAGGTGCTGACCGCCGAGATCACGACGGCGCCCTGCAGCGGATCGCGATACGGACCGAGCCAAAGATGCTCGCCCTTGGCCGGCAGGCGTTTGCCGGTCTGTGCCAGCAGTTCGTGTTCGAGTGCTTCCCGCGCGGTGCCGACGAGCGCCGGTTGCAACGTCGGCGCACCGGCCGTGGACCCCTGCGCGTTCGGTTGAGCGAGCGAGGGCAGGATCGCGGCGTAGTCCTCGTTCAGACCCAGCAGCATCGTTCGCTGCCGCAGTTCGAAGGCCTGCTGTGTCACCAGAGTGGACTGCGCGGCTTCGTACAGCCGCCAGAGTTTCTCGCCGAAGGCCGGTCCCCACGCCGTGCGCGTGGCCTCGCCGACCAACACATCGAACCCGCTGCCGACCCGGCCGACCTGGCCATGCGCCACGCCAGTCTGGCTCACCGACTGTTCGACCGTGTCCGGCGCGCGCATCACGTTGCGCGTGGCCTGATAGTAGTCGAGGGTGTATTCGGTGCGCCGCAGGAAAGACTCCTCGCGATGCAGGACCAGCGAAATATCCGCGGCGCTCTGCGAAGCGAAGGTGCGGCGATAGTCGAGTTGTTTGTATGCGGTGACGACCGCAAGCACGACGGCGAATGCCACGACGATCAGCATCAGCAAGGCGATGGTCGCCAGATAGACGCGCTGTTGGCGCTTCGCGCTCTGTTCGAGCGAAGCGAACGCCTGCGCCAGTGACTCCTGAGTACGGTCGAGGATCTTCTGCATCGGCTCGCCTGGTGGACGAGCGCAGTTTAGCGCTTTCGAAGTCGGCACGCGACGCATCCGGCGCCCGTTTCAACGTCTACTCATCCTGCATCAACCGAACCCTGCAATAACGGCTCAATGCGACCTAAACCTGAGTGGTTTAGTGGGAAACCCTAAAGCTTCAAGGGTTAATTGCCGTTAATCCTTGCACTATGTAAGCCCAGCACGCACTCGTGCCGGGCACCAGCAAGGAAAGCCATGCGCAACAACCAGCCCGTCACCGGGCAAGAGTACGAATTCGCGGCGTCGCACATGCTCGTCTCCGCGACCGATCTGACCGGCAGCATCCAGTATTGCAACCCGGCGTTCATCGCTGTCTCCGGCTTCACGCGTGACGAACTGATTGGTCAGCCGCACAACCTGATCCGGCATCCTGACATGCCTCGCGAAGCGTTCGCCGACATGTGGACGACGATTCGCGAAGGTCGCCCGTGGACCGCGCTCGTCAAGAACCGCCGCAAGAATGGCGACCATTACTGGGTACGCGCGAATGTCACGCCGGTGGTGGAGAAAGGTGCGGTCGTCGGTTATCTGAGCGTGCGGGTGAAGCCGGAACGCGACGCCGTGCGCGCGGCAGAAGCGCTCTATGCGCGCATGCGCACCGGCGCTTCGCGCGGTCTGAAGCTGCGCCGTGGCGTGGTGGTGCGATCCGGCTTGCCGGGTCAAGTGCAAGCGCTGATGCGGCTGCCGGTCGCCACGCGCGCCGGCGTCGGCTACGCGATCACGCCGCTGGCGCTGCTGTTGACCGGACTCGCCGCATGGCACGGCGCGCCGCCTGCGCCCTTCTGGCTGGCTTTCGGCGTCACGGCGGCGGTGAGCCTCGTGTCGTGGCGCATGCTGGCGCGGCAGCTCGCCGCGCCGATCAACGACATGTCGGGCTTCGCCTCGCGTCTTGCCGCCGGCGATCTGACCGCCAACCTCGACATCGCGCGCCACGACGATCTGGGCGACGTGCTGCACGCACTCAATCAACTGAAAGCGAATCTCGCGGCGATCGTGTACGACGTGCGCGCCCAGATCACTGGCATGCTCGACAACGCCCGCGAAATCTCCAGCGGCAATGTCGATCTCGCGCGTCGCACGGAATTACAGGCGGCGTCGCTCGAAGAAACGGCGGCCACCATGGAACAGCTGACCACCACGGTCCAGGCCAACGCCGATGCCGCCGTCCGCGCACTCGACCTGGCCCGCGACGCGCAGGCGGCTGCCGAGGCCGGCGGCAAGATTGCGGTGCAGGTCGAGCAGACCATGGCCGGCATCACGGCCGCCTCGCGACGCATCGCGGACATCACCGGCGTGATCGACGGCATCGCGTTCCAGACCAATATCCTCGCGCTGAATGCCGCCGTCGAAGCGGCGCGCGCGGGCGAATCGGGCCGCTCGTTCGCGGTCGTCGCCGGCGAAGTGCGGATGCTGGCGCAGCGCTGCGCGGCGTCGTCGAAGGAGATCAAGTCGGTGGTCGAGGCGAGCGCGAGCGAAGTCGCAACCGGCACGGAACTGGTGGCGCGCACCACCTCGCAAATGCGCACGATCGATGAAGCCGTGAGCCGCGTCTCGTCGATCATCGTCGAAGTCGCGAACGCGAGCAGCGAACAGGCCGAAGGGATTCGCCAGGTCAATCAGGCGGTTTCGCATCTGGACGGTGCGACCCAGCAGAATGCCACGCTGGTCGAACAGGCGGCCGCCACCGCGCAGCGTCTTGCCGAACAGGCCGACGTGCTGGACGAAGCGGTGCGCCTCTTCACCGTCGCCGAGGCGGCGCCGGCTGCGCGCAAAGCGACATTGATCTGATAGATCGGCGTTACTCCCACCTCGACAGCCCAGTATTGGCGCATCACGATGGAACCGTCAGCGCCCAGTTGGTTGCAAGGGCAGGCTGACCCGAGTAACAACGGCGTTTAGCAGCCCGCCCTCCAGATGAGGACGGGCTATTTTTTTGCTCATGCGATTCGAGTCCATGCCTAGTTGGGCGATGCGTCATCCGCGTGACAGCTCAGGAGAAGAGTTGCACCGCCACGGGGCACGAAAAATGCATTCGTTGCGGTGGGCAGTCGCGTTAAACTGCCTATTGCAGGCGCACGGCGCGACAGACGGCGCGCCATCCTGCCCGTACAATGGTTCGATCAACAACGGAACGAGGACAACTTCGATGCGCACTACCGGGTCTTCCGGGTCAATGGCCCTGCTCACCGAGTACGACGACGCAACGGCGCGCGAACTCCGCTCGCTGCGCCTCGAATCGACAGAAGACGGCAAAGGCATTCTTTTGATCGAAGTCGACGAGCGCAAGCCAGGTATTCATCGCGAAGTGCGTTACGAAATCACGCCAGCCGAATTGATTGCCGCAATTCGCGCGCACGGCGCCGAACTACCCGGCGAGCAGCACAATCATCGTCAATGAAATAAGGTTTGCGGCACTACGCGAATGCGTAAATGCCGCTTGCCGAATCGGCACATCCGGCGCAAGACCGAGTGCAAGAAAACGTTCCAGCAGCGTAAATCGGACATTATTGCCGAGCCGACTTAATACGCGAACGTCCGTTCTTTTCAGATTGTTTTAATCGCACGGCCAATGGCCGTGTTTAAGCGTTTTCGCGCATCGTGCCCGTACTTTCAACGCCCGAATAACGGACATCTTTTCAAGGCGTTTGCACGTCTCGAAAATGCGTCCATAATCCTTGCATTCTCCTTCGCTTTGCCTACCTGCGCCGCTCCCGAAAGGGCTGCGGATGTAAGCCGATGCTACATGATCTCATCGAGCAATATGGGCCGGCGCTCGTCTTCGCGAACGTACTGGCCGCCTCCATTGGATTGCCGGTGCCCGCGATGCCTAGTCTCGTGTTGTTCGGTGCGATGGCCGCCATGCATCCGGGCTCGGTCGGCACGCAAATCGCGCCGGTGCTGATCCTGTCGATCTTCGCTACGCTGATCGGCGACAGCGCCTGGTACCTCGCCGGCCGGATATACGGTGGCAACACGTTGAAAACGATTTGCCGCCTGTCCCTGTCGCGCGATACCTGTGTCAAGAAGACGGAGCGCTTTTTCGGGCGCTGGGGTGTGCGCGTGCTGGCGGTGGCGAAGTTCGTCCCGGGTCTGTCGATCGTCTCGATTCCGATGGCCGGTGCAATGGGTACGCGCTACCGCACCTTCCTTACCTACGACAGCATCGGCGCGGCGCTGTGGTCCGGCACGGGGCTGATCATCGGCGCGCTGTTCGCGGCGCAGATCGACATGCTGTTCTCGCTCGCGGGACGGCTCGGCCGCACGGCGGCCTTCGTGGCCCTCGCGCTGCTGCTGCTGTACGCGGCGTACCGATGGATTCGTCGTCGCCAGTTGATTTCCAAGCTTGCGTCCGCACGTATCGAGGTTGATGAACTCGCCACGCTGTACGCCGCCGGCAAGATGCCGGTGCTGTTCGATATCCGTTCGCAGGAAAAGCGCAAGCTCGATCCGTTCGTGATTCCGGGCTCGCTATTCGCCGACGAACGGCAGCTCGACGAGATCGTCGCGACCTATCCGCACGATCAGAAACTGGTGATTTACTGTTCCTGCCCGAACGAGATTTCCGCAGCATGGATGGCCAAGCAATTGAACGAAGCAGGCTTCGCCGACGTGCTGCCGTTGCGCGGCGGCATGGAAGCCTGGCGCGATTCCGGCAAGCCGGTTGAAGCGCTGCCACACTCGCCGCCGCCGGAAGTCGCGGTCGACGACGTCGCGCCGAAGGCCGTGTAGCGCGCAGCGCACCAGGATTTGCGCCTGCGGGCGCCGCGCCGCTTCGCCTCCGTTCAAATCGATCAATGAACACCGAAGGAGCGGTTCAATGCTTTCGACTGAAGAAATACCGACTCAAGAAGCAGTAGGACAAGCCCAGGCGATCGTCGCAGACGCGCCGTTTTCAAATCTCTCGACGCGCATGCACCAGATGTTCCCGCAACTCACGTGCGCGGAAATCGACCGGCTGCGGCGCTTCGGCGAAGTGGGCCATTGGGAAGCCGGCGAGTTGCTGTTCGAAACAGGCCACACCGGTCCGGGCATGTTCGTGCTGCTCGAAGGACGCGTGAAGGTCTATCAGCGCGACGGCATCGGTCGCGAAGTCCTGATTGGCGAACACGGCGCGCAACATTTCCTGGCCGAAGTCGGACAATTGTCGGGGCGGCCCGCGCTGGTCAACGGCATGGCGCTCACTGCGGTGGATGCCTTGCTGATTCCGCCGGAGCGGCTGCGTGCCCTGCTCGTCGCCGAAGCCGAATTGGGCGAGCGCATCATGCGGGCGCTGATCCTGCGACGCGTGTCACTGATCGAAAAGGGTGCCGGCGGCCCGATCCTGATCGGCAGCAGCAGCGACTCCCGTCTCGTCAGCCTGCAAGGCTTCCTGTCGCGCAACGGCCATCCGCATTCCGTGATCGACGAACGCGATGAAGACGCGTTGCGCCTCATCGAGCAATTCGCCGCACAGCAAGAAGACATGCCGCTCGTGATCTGTCCGGACGGCTCGGTGCTGCGTCACCCGAGCATGCCGGAACTGGCCACCTGTCTCGGTCTGCTGCCCGACCTCGACAATTCCCATGTGTACGACGTGGCGATCGTCGGCGCCGGACCGGCGGGTCTGGCCACGGCGGTGTACGCAGCGTCCGAGGGACTGTCGGTGATCGTGCTCGACAGCCGCGCGCCGGGCGGCCAGGCCGGCGCCAGTTCGCGCATCGAAAACTACCTCGGCTTTCCGACCGGCATTTCCGGCCAGGCGCTCGCGGGCCGCGCATTCGTGCAGGCGCAGAAGTTCGGCGCGCACGTTGCAATTCCCGTTCATGTGAAGGCGCTCCATTGCGCGGAATCGCCGCATCGGCTGGAACTGAAGTGCGGCGGCCAGATCTCGGCGCGCGCCATCGTGATCGCGAGCGGTGCGGTGTATCGGCGCCCCGCGCTCGAAGGTCTCGACCGCTTCGACGGACGCGGCGTGTACTACTGGGCCTCGCCGGTGGAAGCCAAGCTGTGCAAGCGCCAGGAGGTCGTGCTGGTGGGCGGCGGCAATTCCGCCGGCCAGGCCATCGTCTATCTGGCGACACACGCGGCCAAGGTCCACGTGCTGATCCGACGTAGCGGTTTCGAAGCCACCATGTCGCGCTATCTGATCGACCGCATCCGCTCGCTGCCGAATGTGATCGTGCATCCGAATTCGGAAATCGGCCGGCTCGACGCCGACGAAACCGGACTTGCGTCGGTCGGCCTGAAAAAGCCCTTGCCCGACGGCACCGATCACATCGACACGCGGCATCTGTTCCTCTTCACCGGCGCGGACCCGAATACCGACTGGCTGCGCACCTGCGGCGTCGAGCTCGATGAAAAAGGTTTCGTGCTGACCGGCACGAGCGCGGACGGCGTGTCCGCGTGCGACCTCGCCACCACGGTGGACGGCATCTACGCAATCGGCGACGCCCGCGCGGGCTCGACGAAGCGGGTGGCGGCGGCAGTCGGCGAAGGCGCGGCGGTGGTCGCGCAGATTCATCAGCTGCTGGCCGTCTCCGCGGAAGAAGCGGTCGCGCTAGGCGCCTGACGTGTATGACCCGCCTGCCGGACCGCGCGACGGCCCGGCGGGTAACCTGCTGTTACACACCCCTTCAACTCGTTGCACCTTGCCTGCTTTCTGTCTCGTAAGATTGCCGTCAGCCATTCGACAGCGAATGGCCGGCTCTTTCGACTCAGGAGACAAGCATGATCCAACGCGCGATCCTCTTCGCCGCCTTCGGCCTTGCCGCCGCCTGCGCCTCAACGGCCGCCTCGGCCCGGGTGGACGTCGGCGTGTTCGTCAATACGCCTGGCCCCATCTACGCGGCGCCTCCGGTGTATGCGCCGCCGCCAGTCGTCTATGCGCCTCAGCCTGCGTATGGCTATGGCTATCGCGGCGATCGCTACCATGAGCGTCGCTGGCATCATGACCACGGCTATCGTCGCGGCGGGGACCGGCATCACGGGCGCGGGTGGTGAGCGCGTCTTCGCGTGCCAGGCGTCGTATGACAATGGATGACCCGTCGTACTCGGCCGGTGTGTCGACATCGACGCCGGTCTCTGCTCTGGCTTGCTGAAGGCGGACGTCGACGCTTGAGTTGCGCGCCGATTCGTCTGCCTCGTTCGCGCTACAGTAGCGGCTGCTGATCCAGGCCGGGCCGCGTGCCCGCTTCCTCTCGCAGTTCACTGACCGACGCTCGCGTGACGACCCTCCCGCTTTCCGCAGCCCGTACGCTGCATCTGGCCGCCCAAGGCCTGCTGACACCGCCGCGCCGCAAGGCCGTCAAGGCCGACGTGCTCGACGCCATCCGCCGCATGATGCAACTGCAGATCGATACGATCCACGTGGTCGCGCGCAGTCCTTATCTCGTGCTGTTCAGCCGGCTTGGCAGTTATCCGCAGCAGTGGCTCGACGAATTGCTCGCCGAGGGCGCGCTGTTCGAATACTGGTCGCACGAAGCCTGTTTTCTGCCGAGTGAAGACTACGGCCTGCTGCGTCACCGCATGCTGAACGCGAGCACGATGGGCTGGAAATACGCGGGCGAGTGGCACCAGACGCATCGCAAGGAAATCGACAAGCTGCTCGCGCACATCCGCGAGACCGGGCCGGTGCGCTCCGCGGATTTTGCCCGCGAGGCGGGCAAGGGCAATGGCTGGTGGGACTGGAAACCGGAAAAACGCCACCTGGAAGTGCTGTTCACGCTCGGGCAATTGATGGTGGCCGAGCGGCGCAATTTTCATCGCGTCTACGACGTGTCCGAACGCGTCATGCCACATTGGAACGACGCCCGCGATCTGCCGCCCGCGCATACCATCACCGATGAACTGTTGGGCCGCACCTGCCGGGCGTTAGGCGTCGCACGCGCCGATTGGGTGGCGGACTATTACCGCTTGCCGCGTCGTCCGTACCGCGACGAACTGCATGCGCTCGCCGATCAGGGAGATCTGATTCCCGTGCAGGTGGAAGGCTGGAAGCAGGACACATTCGTCCATAAGGATGTCGCGCCGTGGCTCGACGACGCCGCAAGCGGCAAGCTTGCCTCGACTGTCACCACGGTGTTGTCGCCCTTCGACCCGGTGGTGTGGGACCGCAAGCGCGCCGCCGCGCTATTCGGTTTCGACTATGTCATCGAGTGCTACACGCCTGCGGCAAAGCGCAAATATGGCTATTTCGTGTTGCCGCTGCTCAGCCGGGGGCGTCTGGTGGGTCGCGTGGATGCTAAAGCGCATCGCACGCAAGGCGTGTTCGAAGTGAAGGCGCTGCATATCGAGCCGGGCGTGCGGCTGAGCGCGCGCCTGGCCGGCGATTTGCGCCGCGCGTTGCAGCGTTGCGCCGACTGGCACGGCACGCCTCAACTGGAGATAAGCAGCGCGCCGCCGGAATGGCTTGAGGCATTGAGCGTGGACAGCATGACGGCCTGAGCGCAACGTACTCGCTCAATGCAGTGCGGCCCACGAGAGCGGCAAGGAAAACATGCCCAACACGATCGACACGCCGCGCTGCATTTTCGCGGGATCGAACCAACCGATCTCAGTGATCGAGTTTGGCGCGCAATTCGCGAGCGGCTTCGAGCAGACCTTGATAACCCGACCGCGCGTGTTCCGGCAGATCCGGATCGCCGACAAACGCGCCCAGCGTTTCGATCAGGCTATACAGAATGCCCTTGGCGGCGCCCGATGCAATGCTGCCTGAGGATACCTGCTGATCCACGTGACTGAGCGCCGCGTCGAGATGTTCCAGGTCGGGCCGATTGCCCGTAGATGGCTTAGGCGTTAAGTCTTCCGTCATGATGAAACATTTCTCCTGTTGAAGCGTCGGTGAACAAGCCTTCCTTTCAACCCTTATATACCGATCGTGCGTTGGCGTCTATTCGTGATCGGAGCGAGTGCGATCCAGCTTAAGGTGTCCATCGATACATCAGGATCTTGGCGCGCGCGTCGTCTTCCACGAGGACCACATACTCGCCGTTGTCGCGCTGAACCGCGCTGATACCGAGGTACACGTCCACCCAGCCGCTCGTGTTGCCGACGCTCGCGCCGGGCGTCATATAACCGACTGCCTGGCCAGTGCGCGCGTCGTAGACATCGACCTTCTGGGTGTATAGCTCGGCGACGAAGACATAGTTGCCCGCCACCGCGACGCCCACCGTGGTGACTTGCGGATTGCTTTGCGTGTTCCAGGGCAGCGATATCGCGTACTGTTGTGCCGGCGTGCCGGAACTCCAGTTGTCATAGCGCGCGAGCACCGGACCGGCCTCTTTCCAATGCGTTGCATCCCACGGAATCGCGGCTGTAAAGCCGGAGAGATACATCGTGTCGGTTGCCGCGACATACACGAGCCGCGCGAGCCGCGTGAACGGCTGCGGCATCGCGAACATCTTCGCGCTGGCATACGTGTAAATCGGATTGCCGACGGGATCGATACCCTGCAGCGGCATCTCGCGGATGCCGCTCAAGGGCGTGGCAAGCCACACGTTGCCCGGCTCGTCGACCCACCAGAAGCCGTTGCCGACCGTGCTGCCCGTCGACGGATTGCTGCTGATCTCGCTGGCGTCGACCATGCCATTGCCATTGCTATCGCGCCACAACCATTCGCCATAGGTTGGCTGTGCCGCGGGCCACGTCCCCGGCAACGGATTTTGCGCGAGCAAGCCGGAGGGAATCGCGATCTCACCCTGTAGCGCGTCGAAGCGATAGACGTTCAGGTAATGCGCGCCCGGATCGAGCGTGTAGAGAAACGGTTGGCCATTGATACGCCGGACCATCGGCTCACCGCGCACGCCGCGTGGCTGGTGGAACGTCGGGTCGTCCGGAAAATTGAAACGATCGAGCGTGAAGGCCGCATACGACCATTCGTGGCCGACAGGCTGGCTGTAGTCGAGTGTAAAACGCTTCGAACCTGTATAGACCGAGTTCGGCGTGGCGGGATCGAACGCGGCGCTGTCGAGGAAGGTCAGCCCGTACAGCCGCCAGTTAAAAACGTATGAGCGATACCCATAGCTTTCGAGCACCGCGCCTTGCCCGACCGATGCCGATCCCGTCGGCCGGGGACCCTCGCCGTTTTGCGCGACATACAGATTGCCCGCCGGATCGAGCCCAATCCCCGTCATGCCATTGAAGCGCCGGTTGCCCGGCACGCCGCGCACCGTGTGAAAGAGGCCATTGCGCGTGCCGTAAGGCGCGGCGGCTTGCAACTGACCATTAGCGTCTTTGCTGAACACGAGGATTTGCTGCGACGGTCCGTTGTCCGCGACAAGAACTTGCCCCGATGGCGTGATCGCGATGTCGACCGGCACGGCACCGGTGGGTAAGGTCACATTGCTCGCGAGCAGTGTTCCGTCGGCAGTGTAATGCTGGATACTTAGGTTTCCGGATGAAAATCCGGCTATGACCCACAGCGTCGAGTCGGTATCGATGGCGATACGCGACGGCGAGTTCGCGCTCCACGAGCGCAAGCGTTGCATCGTGACGGCATCGAATACGACGATCCGGTTGGCGTAAGTGTCGGCCACATAGAGTTCGGTGTCGGTGGCGGCCATCCCGCGGATGCTCGCGTCGATGCCGGTCGTGATCGTTTCCAGCGGCAGGAAGCTGTTCTTCGTCGCGTTCGCGCTGTTGCCGATGCCGCCGCTGAACGGCGCACCGCTCGCCAGATTCGCTAATGTGCGGCGCGTGATGCCGTACCAGGTGAGGTTGGCCGGTGGATAATCTGCGCCGACCAGACCGTTGTTCTGGTTGCCGATCGACATCGCAGCGTACAGATAGGTATGGTTCACCGCGACGGCGTCGCCGCCGGCGGCACCCCAGCCGTGCGTCGAACCCGCCACGGCGAGCTTGTCTCCGGCGCGGTAAGCGGCGATCTCACTGCCGCTTTCGTCCCAAGGTGCGTTCGTGTAAACGGTACCGTCGGCACCGACACTGATTGCCTGAATGTCCTGCTGCATCCATTTACCGTCGCCAAATCCGAAGCTATTTCCGATCCATGACGTGGTGTAGCTGAGCTGCGATTGCGCCGACGCGCCAGGTGGAAAAAGACCTTGGACCAAGACAACGGCCAAGCCCAAGCGGGATAAGAGATTCACGGCGGTATTTCCTTGCGGGTTGCGGGATGGGCCATCGCGCATACGCCAATATTGGCGTTTTATCCTCGCATAGAAAAAGCGTAAATATATTGATAAAAAAAGTGCTTTTAATTATTAGGCATTTAATCAATTCGAAGTGCATAAATGCATGCACTCTATTAGCGTTGTTTGCTGGTGAGTCGAATACGATAAGCACCGCAGCGCATGGCCGACGCCACCGTGCCCCTTGCTCGATTCGACCCACGCAGCCGCGCTCGATACGGCAACCTGCCAAGCCGCCCGAGCGCGAAAACGAACGACGATGTTTTCACTGACTACATGACTTTCATGCGCCTTTTCAGGCTCCGCGTGACGAGTCGGCCTGGGCGGCCTGGATCGCTTGCGCCGCCGCCGCCTCCCCTGCTGCCACGGCTGGCGAAACAATTGCGGGTTGCCCCGTTTGTCGACGCGAGCGGCCCGAACTCAGATAGTCCGCAATGGAGTCCTGCGTGACCTCTCCGATATATCGGCCGTCGCTGTCCAGTACCGGCATCCATGACGAATTGAACTGATACATCTTCGACAACACGATGCGCAGATGCTCGTCGGCACTGACCGTTGCCTTGAACGGCGTGAGGTGGTCGCCGCACACGCCCTGGCCCGAACGTGCCGCGCGGCGCGTCACGTAACCGAGCGCCTGCTGGGCATCGTCGACGATCGTCAAATACCGGTTGTCGCTCTCGTCCATGATCTGGAAGGCGCGCGCCACCGGCATATCGGCGCGGGCGGTCTCGGGTTGCGTCGCCGCGTCACCCGCCTTCACCAGCAGCAGACGCTTCAGCGTGCTGTCCTGACCGACGAACGCGCCGACGAAATCATCGTGCGGGTGCGCCAGCAGCGTATCCGGATGATCGTACTGCACCAGTTGACCGCGACGGAACACCGCGACACGGTCCCCGAGCTTGATCGCCTCGTCGATATCGTGGCTCACCATGATCACGGTCTTGTTCAACTGACGCTGCATCTGGAAGAACTCGTTCTGGATCGACTCGCGATTGATCGGGTCCACGGCGCCGAACGGTTCGTCCATCAGCAGCACTGGCGGATCGGCGGCCAGTGCGCGAATCACACCGATACGCTGCTGCTGCCCACCCGACAATTCGCGCGGATAACGCTTCAGGTATTGCTTCGGATCGAGCGCCACCATCGACATCAACTCCGTGGCGCGTTCACGGCAACGCTTCTTGTCCCAGCCAAGCAGACGCGGCACGACCGTGATGTTCTCCTCGATCGTCATGTTCGGAAACAAGCCGATCTGCTGAATCACATAGCCGATGTGACGGCGCAACTCGACTTCGTTCAGGCCCGAGGTGTCCTCGCCGTTGATCAACACGCGGCCCGAGGTCGGCGTGATCAGTCGGTTGATCATCTTCAGCGTGGTGGTTTTGCCGCATCCCGACGGGCCGAGAAACACGCAGATTTCGCCTTCGCCGACGGTCAGGCTCACCGAGTCCACCGCGCGCACCTGTTGGCCGTCCTTCTGCGTAAACGTTTTGGTCAGTTTGTCGAGTTCGATCATGTCTTTTGCACTCCCTTCGGTGTCAGCAAGCGTTGCAGCGCTTGAAGCAGCAAGTCGGCGACGATCGCGAGCAAGCTCACGAGTACCGCGCCCACCAACAGTTTCATCATGTTGCTTTGGCCGATCGCGCGGATGATCAGCGTGCCGAGGCCGCCCGCGCCGATCACCGCGGCGATCGTCATCACGCCGATGTTCATCACCACGGCCGTACGTACGCCACCCAGAATCACCGGCACGGCAAGCGGTAAATCGACGAGGCGCAACCGTTGCCAATCCGTCATGCCGATGCCGATGCCGGCTTCCTTGATACCCGGATCGACATTGCGCAACGCAAGATAGGTGTTGCGCATGATCGGCAGAAGCGAATACAGGAATACGGCAGTAATCGCCGGCACCGCGCCGATGCCCTGGCCGAAGCGCGAGAACACGGGAATCATCAGACCGAACAAGGCGATCGACGGCAGCGTCAGCACCACGGTCGCAACGCTCAACAGCGGCGCCGCGAGCCACTCATGGCGATTGATCAGGATCCCCAGGGGTACGCCGACGATGATCGCGCAGCCCACGGCGATGCCCACCAACCACACGTGCTGGCCGGTGAGTTGCAGCAATTCCGGCCAATTGGCCGATAGATAGTCGAATACATTCATCGAAATAGGTCTCCGCTCAAGGCAGCTTGTGCGTGCGCAGGAATTCCGCCGCGACTTCGCGCACCGACTTGCCGTCGATGTCGACTTGCTTGTTCATCTCCAGCATGACGTCGTTGTTCAGCGAGTCGGACAGCGCATTCAATTGCTTCGCGAGTTGCGGGTTCTGGTCGAGCGTAGTCTTGCGAACCACCGGCGTGGCGTTGTACGCGGGGAAGTAGTGGCGGTCGTCTTCGAGAGGCACGATATCGAAGCCTTTGACACGGCCATCCGTCGTATAGATCAGACCAATCGACACCTGGTTGTTATGCAACGCGGTGTAGACGAGGCCCGGGTCCATCTGACGCGTTTCCGCGCGGCTGAAGTGCATGCCATAGGCGGCTTCGAGGGGCTTCAGCCCGTCGGGACGATTGGCAAATTCCGCGTCCATCGCAAACACATGCTTCTTGTTCGGCTCAGCCGCGATCTTTACGGCGAGCTGCGAAATCGTGCGGATGCCGGTTTGCCGTGCTTCCTGCTGCGGCAAGCCGAGCGCGTACGTGTTGTTCAAGGGCGAGGCATCGAGCCAGACGAGGCCACGTTTGGCGTCGAGCGCTTTGACACGCTCGTACATCGTCTTCGGATCGAGCTTCTCGGTAATCTTGTTGTAGACGATCGCGGCGGTGCCGGTGTATTCCCAGGTGATATCCACCTGGCCGTTTTCCTGCGCGCTGCGCAACAAGGTGCTACCGAGACCGGTGCGCGCGTCGATCGTGTACCCCTTCGCGCGCAGGTATTGCGAGGTGATTTCGGTAAGAACGTATTGCTCAGTGAAATTTTTTCCACCTAACACGAGGGTCGCGGCGCTGGCGTGCAGGCTCGTGAAGAGCACGACGGCGGTCGCGAGCCAGCGTCGGCTGCGTTTGAAGAGACTGGTCATGCCGTCACCCCGCGTCGTGCGAGCAGGTAGCGGCTGCCGGCCGAGACGATGCCGTCCAGCACCAGCGCGAGAATCGCCGTCGCGGCGGCGCCAAGCAGGAGTTGCTGCTGATTGTTCAGATAAATACCGGGGAAAATCAGCGTACCGAGACTGTCGGCGCCGATCAGGTAGGCGAGCGGCGCACTACCCACGTTGATGGCGAGCGCCGTCCGCACGCCGCCGATGATGATCGGCATTGCGTTGGGCAGTTCGACGCGTATCAGCGATTGCCAGCCTGTCATGCCGAGGCCGCGCGCCGCTTCGCGCAGCGCGGGCGAGACGTTTTTCATGCCTTCATACGCGTTGCGCGTGATCGGCAGCAAGGACGCGAGAAACAGTGCGATGAGCGCCGGAATGTCGCCGATGCCGAAGATGCCGAGCGCGATCGCCAGCACGGCCAGCGATGGGATCGTGTTGCCGATGTTGAAGATCTGCATGAAGCGTTCGGCGTGACGGGCAAACGATGGGCGGCTCAGCAGAACGCCGGCGGGGATGCCGACGAGCAGGGCGAAGGCCATCGAGTAGCCGACGAGCAGCAGATGGCGTTTCGTGTAGTAGACGAGATCGGGCGCGTACTGATGGAGCGCGCTGGGGTCGATCGCGCGGCACAACAACGCGATGACAACGCCGATGGCTACTAGACTGCCGATGAGTCTGGCAGGATGTTTTAGCATGAAGATCAGCCTCCTGGTTCGGGTTCGAGCGACGCGCGGAAAGAGACGCGGCGCGTGGGCGTCGTGAGGACGCTGCGAATGGGATTCGAGGCGCGGTTTTTTTGCTCCCGCGAGCCTGAATCTTTTAGGTGGCTAGAGAGGTTTTCTCTCTGTTGGGGCGAGGGCGGGGTCGGGATTTTTCCGCTCTCTGGGTGGTTGCCAGTTTGCTAAGTAGCAAGAGCGGTGCCAGAGGGAGGGGCGCCCTCGCTTACTGGGGGTCGTGGTGGAGCAGTCATTTTTCCGGCGGCGCGGGGCGCGCCGCCGGGTCGTTCTTCTGGTGGGTCCCGGAAACGCTCACCTTTCCTACGACGCTCGCGCTCTTCTTATGAAGACTTTGCGTGTCAGATCGAATGCCACCAGGTTGCCTGCTACGACCAGCAGTAAGCCGACTACCGACAGCGCCGACCACTGGTAGCCCTCGAAGATCGTCGAGGCGGCAAGCGCGACTATCGGGAATAGCACAGTGCAGTAGGCCGCGCGCTCCGGGCCCATGCGGCCGACCAGCATCAGGTAAGCCGTGAACCCGATCACCGAGCCGAAGATCGCCAGATAGGCAAGCGCGCCAAGGTAGCGCGTGGTCGGTTCGACGGCGAACGATAGGCCGGCGAGCGCGCTGCCTATCGCCAGGACGCTGGCACCGATCAGCATCGCCCAACTGTTTGTGGCAAACGGGTGTAGACCCATTGATTGCATTCGGCTCGACAGCAGATTGCCCGCCGAAAAACACATCGTCCCGAGAAACGCGGTGCCGAGACCCAGCCACGCGGTTCGGTCGCTCAAATGGCCTGACATCTGCTGCACGAATAAACACACGATGCCGACGAGGCCCAGCAAGGCGCCCGCAATCACCGTAGGCTGCAGCGGACGACCCATGAACAGACGGCCGTTGATCGAGTTCAGGAGCGGCGCAGTGGAGAACACCACCGCAACGAGGCCGCTCGGCACGATCTGCTCCGCGTAGTAGAAACACAGGAAGTTGCAGCAGAACAGCGCCACGCCTTGAGCGACGAGGAACCGCCACGCGGCGCGCGGCGGCCAGATGGGCCGGCGCATGATGCGCAACAGCGCAAACAGCACCAGCGCCGCGATCCCGAAGCGCCACGCTATCGATACCGGCGGCGGCACCACGCCGAGTTGCCATTTGATTGCAATCCAGGTGGTGCCCCAGATCAATACGGTAACGGCGTAAAGCACGAGATTCATGGTCAGGTCTACAGCAGCAATGTCGGAAGCTCGACTATGCGGCCGCGGCGCCTCATGAACTTGTCCAAAATTGCGCACTTTTCCGCCGCTCCAGACCGCGGCACGGCCCGCACCGTATACTGGCGCCCACTCCCTCTTCCAAAGCACTCGCCCGCTGCCGTGAACGCCAGACCGCCCATCCCTGCGATGAATCCTACTGAAACGCCCTTCGGCCTTCAGTCGGTCTGCCACACGCTGAGCAGCGCCAACGCGAATCTGGACCAGTTCGCATGGCTCGGCGACGGGCTCGCCATCGCTCTCTGGACGCGCGACACGGAAGAAGCCGAGACCGTCTACGACCAGCCAGGGCATCACACGCTGTCGTGCTATCTGGATGGCGGCTATCGCACCGAGCGTCAAAAAATGCCGGGGCGCTATGGCGCGCCAGCGCGGCTCTGTGCGCTGCCCGGCGACCACGAATCGCGCTGGTGGGTGCGCGGTCATATGCACTTCATGCATCTCTACTTCCTGCCGGAGCATTTCACGCAGCGCGCCGTGCAGGAGCTGGACCTCGAACCGCGCGAACTGACGCTCGCCGATCGTACTTATTTCGAGGACCCTCGCATCGCCACGCTGTGCCAATCGCTAGTCAATGAAGATTGGCAAGACCCCGATGGTCTGCTGCGCACCAACGAGACTTCACATGAGGTACTGAGTCTGCTGCTGCGAGCGCAAGGCGTGCGACGCGCGAATGCGTCGCTCAAAGGCGGTTTGTCAGTCGCAACGCGGCGGCGACTGCGCGACTACATCGAGAGTCATCTCGCGCAGACGCTCACGCTCGGCGAACTGGCCGGCGTCGCCGCGCTGTCGGAGTTTCATCTGGCGCGTATGTTCCGCACGTCGTTCGGACTGCCGCCGGCTGCGTGGATCGCGCAACGGCGGCTCGAGCGTGCGCGGCTACTGCTGCGCACAACCTCGCTGCCGCTCGCCCAGGTCGCCGAGCAATGCGGCTATGCGAACGCCAGTCACTTCAGCCATCGCTTCCGCGAGAGCGTAGGCGTGGCGCCGACTGCGTACCGGCAGGCTATCGCCGCCTGATCCGCCTGGCCGTCGGCGCGATGTGAATCATTGCAGCGCCATCGCCAGCACACGCGCCACATGCAGGGCGTCCACCGCCGCGCCATCGTGTATCTGATGGCGGCAACTCGTGCCGTCGGCGACCATCAGCGTGTTGTCGTCGATCTTGCGCACTGCGGGCAATAGCGACAGTTCCGCCATCGCCTGCGAAGTCGCGTAGTGCTCCGCCTCGTAGCCAAAGCTACCGGCCATGCCGCAGCACGACGACTCCACCGTCGACACCTTCAACCCGGGAATCCACTTCAGCACGGTCTGCACGGGCGTGAACGCGTCGAAGGCTTTCTGATGACAATGGCCATGCACCAGCGCCTGTTGCTTCGCTAAGGGTTTCAGCGCGAGTTGCAGACGGCCGGCCGTTTCTTCGCGCACCAGAAACTCTTCGAACAGAAACGCCTGCTGCGAAAGCCGTCGCGCTTCGACGCCGAAACCGTAGTACAGAAACTCGTCGCGCAACGACAGCAGGCATGACGGCTCCAGACCGACGATCGGCACACCTCGCTCCACGAACGGCTTGAACAGATCGAGCATGCGTCGCGCTTCCTGCTTTGCTTCATCGACCAGGCCTGCCGCAAGGAACGTGCGGCCGCAGCACACAGGCCGCTCGCCCTGGCGCGCATTGAAATGCACCGTATAGCCCGCCGCCTCCAGAACTTGCTGCGCCGCGCGCGCGTTCTCCGGTTCCATGTTGTTGTTGAACGTATCGACGAACAGCATCACCTCTTTGAGCGCCGCGCCTTGCGCCGCCCGGTTCGCCACGGCGCTCGACAGAAACGATTTCCTGAAGCGCGGCAAACTGCGTTCAGGTGCGAAGCCCACCGCGCGCTTGAACCATGTCGAGAGCAACGGCACGTTGTCGGCCAGCGCCATCACGCCCGGCATGCGACTCGCGGTCGCTGCATATCGCGGCATGAAGGCCACCAGCCTGTCACGCAAACGCAACCCGTGTCGCTTGACACGCGCCGCCCGCGCTTCGATCTTGAACTTCGCCATATCGACGCCGGTCGGGCAATCGCGCTTGCAACCCTTGCACGACACACACAAGTCGAGTGTGTCCTTGACGTCGTCGCTCGCGAGTCCCGCTTCGCCGAGTTGCCCCGAAATAGCCAGACGCAATGTGTTCGCCCGACCGCGCGTGAGATGCTGTTCGTCCTTCGTCACGCGATAGCTCGGACACATCGTACCCGCGTCGAACTTACGGCAATGGCCGTTGTTGTTGCACATCTCGACGGCTTTCGCGAGACCGCCGGCCAGATCGTTGCCGCTACCCGGCGGCGTTTCCTGCCCCGTCAGCGGATCGCGTTCGACATTCCACGCCGACCAGTCGAGCGCCGTATCGATCCGCTGCGCCTGATAACCCGGCGCGAAGCGGAAATTGCGCGTGTCGTCCATTTTCGGCGGACGTACCATCTTGTCGGGATTGAAGCGGTTGTCCGGATCGAAGAGCGTCTTGATCTCGTTGAAAGCCTGATTCAACCGCGGACCGTATTGCCAGGCAACCCATTCGCCGCGGCACAAACCGTCGCCATGCTCGCCCGAATAAGCGCCCTTGTATTCGCGCACCAACGCCGCCGCTTCTTCGGCGATGGCGCGCATCTTCACCGCGCCGTCGCGCCGCATATCGAGAATTGGCCGCACGTGCAGCGTGCCGACGCTCGCGTGCGCATACCAGGTGCCTTCCGTGCCGTGCCGATGAAACACTTCCGTCAGACGGCTCGTGTACTCGGCGAGATGTTCGAGCGGCACCGCGCAATCTTCGATGAAGGACACGGGCTTGCCGTCGCCCTTCATGCTCATCATGATGTTCAGTCCGGCTTTGCGGACCTCCCACAACGCTTTCTGCTCGTTCGCGTCCGGCATTTCGACAACGGAATCGGGCAAGCCGAGATCGGCCATCAACTCGGTGAGCTGCTTCAACGACGCGATTTGGGCGTCACGATCTTCGCCCGCGAACTCCACCAGCAGAATCGCTTGCGGCTCGCCGACCAATGCCTTGCCGATCACTGGCCGGAACGCGGGGTTGCTCATCGCCAGATCGATCATCGTGCGGTCGACCAGTTCCACCGCGACGGGCTTCAGTTTGACGATGTGCTGCGTCAGATCCATCGACTGCCAGAAGGTCGGGAAGTTGACCACGCCAAGCGTTTTATGCACCGGCAGCGGCACGAGCTTGAGCGTCAACTGACGGCTGAACGCGAGCGTGCCTTCCGAGCCAACCAGCAGATGCGCGAGGTTGGCGACGCCGTCGTCGGTATAGGCGCGCGGGTTCTGGCAATCGAACACGTCGATGTTGTAGCCGGCCACTCGACGCAAGACCTTCGGCACGCGCGCCACGATTTCATCGCGTTCACGCTCGGCGATCTGCTTTACGCCCGCGAGAATCTGCTGCAAGCGCGCGCCTTGCGGCGCTTCGCGCAGCGACGCGAAATGGGCTTCGCTGCCATCGGCAAGAATGGCGTCGATCGCTTCGACGTTGTGCACCATGTTGCCGTATTCGATCGAGCGCGAGCCGCAGGAGTTGTTGCCCGCCATGCCGCCAATCGTGCACTGGGCAGCCGTCGAGACGTCCACCGGAAACCAGAGACCGTGCGGCTTGAGCCACGCGTTCAGATGATCCAGCACGACACCCGGCTCGACCGTCACGGTGCGCGCTTCGGCATCGAAGTCGACGATATTGTTCAGCCACTTGCTGGTGTCGATCACCAGCGCCTCGCCGACCGTCTGCCCGCATTGGCTCGTTCCCGCGCCGCGCGCAAGCAGCGGTACTTTCTCGCTGCGAGCAATTTCCAGCGCGACACGCAGGTCGTCCTGGTCGCGCGGCACTACGACGCCGATCGGCGTGATCTGATAGATCGACGCGTCGGTTGCGTAACGGCCACGGCTGGCGAGATCGAAGAGCACGTCGCCGCGCAACGACTTGCGCAGAAGCTGCGCGAGCGGACTCGTCAGACGGGCGGCGGACGGAACGAGATGAATCGGCTTGACGAGTAAAGCGGAGGTGGGGTTCGTCATTTCGTCGGCCTATAGCAAAACCTGGAGATGCAACTAGTACAGCGTCAGCGTGACCGGTGCGAGCCCTTCGATGCGGCCGCTTGCCGTGCCTGCGCGCTGCGGAAAGAACATGCCGGTATACGACCCAGTGGTCACGACCATGTCCGGCGTAATCGCGATGCCTCGCAAGGTGGCATGATTGACGAGCCAGGTCAGCAGGCGACGGGGATCGCCGGCCGGATTCGCGGGCGTCCCTTCGACCACGTCCTGTCCGTCGAAACTGAAACGCAACGCCGGCGCCACGAACGGAAATTCCTCGTGATACGCAGTGAATTCGCCGACCACCAACGCACCGTTGTTCTGCAGATCGGCGAGCTGCGCGAGTTTGTCGACGGCGGGCCACTGCGCATAGCGGCTCGATACGATCTCGATGGTCGCGCCGATCGAACCGATGCCGGCCAGCACTTCAGATTCGCTGTACGGCGTCGTAGCCGGTTCGAAGTCGCGCTTGAAGCGGAACGCGACTTCCAGTTCGAGCCCAAGCGTTTTGAACACGTTGCGCGGCAGACGCGCGCCGTCCGCGTGGACATCGACATGGGGCAAAGGCGCGCCCTGGATCGGCCCGCTGTCGGACTTCGCGCCGATCTTCCATCCGCCGGGTCGCGCGCCGCTCGCGGCCAGGATTTCGTGCTGGATCGCGTACGCCGCGCCGGCATCGGCGGGAATCATTTCTGGCGGCAGCGAGTCGAGCGTCGTGTGATCGCGGCGGGCGTCGGCGAGTTGCCGGCTGAGTGATGTCGTCATGTCTTGAAGGTCGTTGAATGAGAACGCGCCCGACGCTTATGCGCCCAGACTCGTGCGGACCGTCGCCGGGTCTGCCGCGTCTAGCGCGAACTTGCTTTCCGGCTGCATGCGGAACGCGAGCACGACACCGATCGCCATCAACAGCATGCTGCCGGCGAACGGCAATTCCCAGCTGCCGAAGTAGTCGATCAGAAAGCCGCCCACCACCGGCGAGATGATCGCGGCGAGTGCGGAGCCCGTGTTCATCATGCCGCTCGCAGTGCCCGAGTATTCCGGCGCGATATCCATCGGGATCGCCCACATCGGACCAATCGTCATTTCGGCGAAGAAGAAGCCGGACGCGAGACAGGCCATCGACAGATAGAGGTCGTGCGTGAACATCAGCGGAATCAGCGAGATCATGCAGAAGAACATGCAGACCGACACCATCCAGCTACGCGCGCGCTTCAGGCTACTGGTGCGCGTGAAGATCCAGTCGGTCACGATGCCACCGAGCGTGTCGCCGATCACACCGGCGAAGAACACCACCGAAGCAAAGATCGCCGACTTCTGCAGTTGCAGGTGATAGCTGTGCAGGAAGTATTGCGGAATCCAGCTCAGGAACAGCCAAAGTGTCCAGCCGTAGCAGAAGTACACGATCGTCACGGGCCACATGCGGCGAAAAAGTTTGCCCCACGGCACGCGTGCGGCTTTCGGCTTCGGCGCGGGCAGCACGGCGAGTTCTTCGCTGGTGATGCGTGTATGGTCTTTCGGATGTTCAGTGAACGTGACCGCCCACACGACGACCCATATCAGGCTGAAAATGCCGCAGATATAGAACGATTCGCGCCAGCCCCAGGTGGCCATCACCAGCACGATCAAACCGGGCGCGATCGCATTGCCGATCCGCGAGGCCGCATGTGTGATGCCCTGTGCGAAGCCGCGTTTTTCTTTCGCAACCCAGCGCGCCATCGCCGAAGTGGCAGCGGGAAACGTCGCGCCTTCACCGAAGCCGAGCAACACGCGCGCGGCGAGCAGCGAGATCAGGCCGCCAGCTAAGCCGGTCAGCAAGGTCGCGATGCCCCAGATCGCGCCGCAAAACAGCAGCGTGCGCTTCGCGCCGAAGCGGTCGCTCACCCAGCCGCCAATAATCTGGAAGATCAGGTACGGATACGCGAAGGCCGAGAACACGAGGCCCACTTGCGTATGCGAAAGATGGAATTCCTTGCCGAAGCCCGCAGCCGCCGTGCTGACATTCACGCGGTCGAGGTAAGTGATGAAGTACATGATGCAGAGCATCACTAGAACGATACTGGTCGCACTGGTCACACGAAACCGCTTCATCGCCTCTCTCCATTGCATGTGTCGACGGCGCGCCTGAAGTGACACGCTTGCGTCGTTGCCCCGTCGACGGCATGCGCCGCAGGACCATTGCATGTTGTACGGGCCGCGTTTCTGTGCGCGGCTTGTTGAGGAAAGTGCTCCCCGCCTTCCCTTGATGCGAAATGCCTGTTCTGGGTGGCTTGTTGCTGTGTTGCGTGGTGCTCTGGTGGGTTGCCGCACCTGATGTTCTGCGACGTGGTGGCCGGGCGCTTTGCCCCGGCCACCGCGTCACGCCATGCCGCGCGCGTTCAGGCTGCCGCTTTCAGACCCGACGCTTTGCTCGGCTGGCTCAACCACTCCATAGCGGCAGGCAGACCACTTTCCTTAAGGGCTACACCCGCGAGTCGCAGACCCATTTCGCAACCGGCCAGCGTGGCCAGCAACATCAGGTCGTTACAGTCGCCCAGATGACCGATGCGGAACATGCGGCCTTTCATCTTGCCGAGGCCCGTGCCGAGCGACATGTCGAAGCGTTCGTAGATGATCTTGCGCACGGCATCGGCATCCACACCCTCGGGCATCATCACGCCGGTCAGCACCGGGCTATACACCGACGGATCCGCGCACTGAATCTCAAGACCCCACGCGCGCACTGCACGGCGGGTGGCTTCGGCGAGACGCTCGTGACGGGCGAACACGTTGTCGAGTCCTTCGCCGAGGATCATTTCCAGCGCTTCGTTAAGTCCGTACAGCAGGTTGGTATTCGGCGTGTACGGCCAGTAGCCGGTCTTGTTCATCTCGACGATGTCGGTCCAGTCCCAGAAGCTGCGCGGCAGTTTTGCCTGCTTGGCGGCAGCCATGGCTTTCGGCGAGATCGCGTTGAAGCTGATGCCCGGCGGCAGCATCAAGCCTTTTTGCGAACCGGAGACGGTGACGTCGACGCCCCACTCGTCGTGACGATAGTCGGCGCAGGCGAGACCTGAAATCGTGTCGACCAGCAGTAGCGCCGGATGCCCGGCGGCGTCGATTGCACGACGCACGGCGGCGATATCGGAGGTCACGCCCGTCGACGTTTCGTTATGCACGACGCACACGGCCTTGATCGCGTGCTGGGTGTCGGCACGCAGACGCTCTTCGATCATTTGCGGCTGAACCCCGCGGCGCCAACCTTCGATGCCCGGCAGGCCGAGGAACTCCGGCTTGAGTCCAAGGCTTTCGGCCATCTTTTTCCACAGCGTGGCGAAATGGCCGGTTTCGAACATCAGCACGTGGTCGTTGGGGCTCAGCGTGTTCGACAGTGCTGCTTCCCATGCGCCCGTGCCGGACGCCGGGTAGATCACCACGGGCTGCTGCGTCTTGAAGATTTTCTTGATGCCGTCGAGCACTTTCAGGCCGAGTTCGCCGAACTCCGGGCCACGGTGATCGATGGTGGGATAGCTCATCGCCCGGAGGATGCGGTCGGGCACCGGGCTCGGACCTGGAATTTGCAAAAAGTGACGGCCAGCGGGGTGAAAGTCTAGCTTGAGCATTTGGCTCCTCCGATTGAATTTTGCATTCAAAAAACTATATCAGACGATCCACGACGATCCCAAGGTAAAAAGCGCCTTTTCCTCACCGGTGTTTACCCGTGCTATTAACTAATCGGTGAGCTTCCGATAAAATCCGATCTAACGTGATGTTGAGGGCTTTTGTATGCAAAATTCAGATTTCGAGGCAGGTCTGGCTGTCTCCCCGCTGATGCCGAAGGTTGAGCGGCAGCGTTTGCACGACACGGTGGTGGAGCACATCCGCCGCTTTATCGTCGAAGGGGTGCTCGAGCCGGGCAAGAAACTGAACGAGCGTGAGCTGTGCGAAACGCTCGGCATTTCGCGCACGCCGTTGCGCGAGGCGCTCAAAGTGCTGGCCGCCGAAGGGTTGATCGAGATTTCGCCGAATCGCGGGGCGTCGGTATCGAAGATGTCGGAGGCGGAGTTGCGCGAGACCTTCGAATTGATGAGCGGTCTCGAAGCTTTTTCGGGCGAGCTGGCGGCCGAGCGGATGACCGCGGCCGAGCTGGCGGAGATCAAGGCGCTGCATTACGCCATGCTGGCTTGCCGGACGCAGAACGATCTGGCCGGGTACTACAGCCGCAACCAGGCGATCCACGACAAGATCAATGAGGCCGCGCGGAATTCAGCGCTGCGGCAGACTTATATCGCGGTCAATCGACGCTTGCAGGCGCTGCGCTTTCGTTCGAATTTTCAGATCCCGAAGTGGGATAGCGCGATTCATGACCACGATGAGATGCTGAAGGCGCTCGAGGCCCGCGATGGTAAGCGGCTGAGTGCGATTTTGCGGCAGCATCTGCTCGATAAGCGGGATGCGGTGTTGCAGGTGCAATTGCGGGAAGAGGTGTCGGCTTCGCCGTTGAAGGCTTGAGGCGGGTTTGGCGCATTGGGGTGCCTGGTGCCGCGCAAGAAAGTTGTCCACATAAATTGTTCGCAAGGCTGTGGACAAGTTGCGCATAGCTCGTTCAAGTGATTGATCGCATGGGGAGATTGCGGGTCGGTGCGGGGGTGGGCAGGGGGAGTGGAACGACTAGCCACTCCGACCGGTCGTGAACGATTGCATGAATGAGCACCGGTACTTCCTCATCAGTCGCGATCAGCTCGCCCGCGAGCGGGTGTGAATTTACCCAGCCGCCATCGCTTTTTCGGGGTGACTGATCGCGAGACATAACGAATCGTTGATCTTGCGAAGCTGAGGCGTCCAGCGAGGCGCATCGGCTTCGTAGAACAATGCATTCGCTGAAACGGTTAGCCGTTTCGGCGGGTGTGAGGGGCAGCGATGACGACCTGCCAGTTCGGCGCTCGGCAACGATTTAATTGTTTTGTGAGTTCCGGCCTTTTGGAGAAAGTGGTTCCGGCAATCCTTCAACGCGATGCTTTTTGACCCCGGGATTCTCGTAGAACGCAAAGCGCTCGCGAGCAAACGTCATGACGTCCGCCGGGCCGCTCAGAACGCCGGTGCCACCGTTCCATCCTCGGTCGGCATAGATGCACCAGTCCCCCGATTTCGGCAAGACGGCGTACCGCTGCGAATGAAATCCAATCGCATCGGCGGGACTATCGCCAGGGTCTGCCATCATTATTTCGAAAAAATCATCGTTGGTGTGGCATGCCTGAACGAAGAATCCTGGATACTTACCAAAGTGAAAATTAAAATAGTTGAACGGATCGGGGTCCAGAACAATCAGCGAGAATTCGCCTGACCCCTCGAAAGCAGCAACGCTTCGGATAAGATTGAGAAAAATCTCCGTCGCAATATTTGACGAGTCAAAGTGAAGCCGCGTTGAAGACGGACCCGCTATCGCCTTTTCCATGCAGCTGCTCGCCCGCTCCCACAGCAACGTAAACACCTCACGATTCTGGATCAGGTCGATCTTGCTCATTGGCCACCCAAGCGGATCTTGACCGTTGCTTTCTTCGCGCCTAGAGGGAAGTAGTCTGCAGTCGACTGTCCTTGGTTCGACTCGTTCCGGACCCCGTAGCGATTGCCACCTTTTGTAAACATGTCTATTTTTCCGTCCTGCTCTGCGACTCAATCCATCCGTCATTTCTCAAGTTTGCCTCAAATTCGGCCTTCGTCACGTCAGTCTCAATGTTCGTGACACTGTCCCCCTCAGTTATATCCTCGTACTTGGATGCCACTCGACCTGGCGGAATCCCCTCAACCTCGGTCTCGGCAGAGGGCTTGCACATCGCCTTGATACGATCCCAATTCTCCGCGACCTTTTTCGCGCCCTGACCGATTCCGATCTGACGACCGGATGCTGCATCAGCCGGTAGATCATCGCGATGGCCCTTATCGAACCATCAATCAAGCCCGCCGAGAAATGGCACCCGCCACAAACAGTGGACGTCCCGAGTAGGTTATCGCCCAGCAATCGACCTTTGCCTTGGCGGTTTGCGGGCGGTCCTACCGAAGAGTCGCCGTAGTTATAGTTATCGATCCACTGCTTGGCTTCTTCGGCGGAGATGGCGATATCGGTGCCATCGTTCAGGTCCAGAACGCTGCCGTTCCTTGCAACCGTGGCGGAACGCAACGTGGCTTGCCCGTCCGGCGAATAGCCAAACCTCGCCTTAAATACGCGTGGGGTCCCACCGTTCGCGGCGCTTGCGTACTCCATGAACTTGAAGCTATCGATGCGCGGCCGCCGGTCATAGGTCAAATAAAAATCACCGGTCGGGTTGTAGCCCGCCAGGCGCAGCTCGCCGCCATCCAGCCACTCGTCCATGGACCGGACGGCAGCGTGATTCATCCACGCCTGCTGGAGCAGTACACCTACCGTGCGCGTATGACCGGGAGCTATCAAAGCGAAGCGGCTTATCCACCGAACGTTCGCAATGCCCATTACGACGTGGTGCTGGCGGCCGTGTCGGCCGCACGCATCGAGCTATTACATCTGCACCGATCAGGTTTGATTCACGACGAACTTCTGACCACGCTGGAACACGATCTGGACTTGCAGGAAATCGCCGCGCAGCATGGCAAGGGATAATCGCGCGCACGCCTATCGCGTTGCATCGATCCGCCGCAGCGACTCCGGCAGGCCGTACAGCACGATCAACGCGCACACCAGGCTCATCGCACCGATCACATAGAGGGCCGGCGTCGTGCTGCCGGTCAGATCCCGCACGCGTCCCACCATGATCGGACTTACGATGCCGCCGAGTTGTCCGAGCGTGTTGATCAACGCGATCCCACCGGCCGCCCCCGCGCCCGTCACGAGCTTCGGCGGTAGCGCCCAGAACGCCGGAATCGACGCGACCACCCCTGCGCCCATCACCGCCAGCGCAACGACCAGCAAGGCCGTCTGTTTATCGAAGAAGCCCGCAGCAAAGAAGCCGATGGCCGACATCACCAGCAAGCCGAATACATACTTGCGCCGCTCACCGCTCGCATCGGACAAACGCCCCACCACTACCATGCAGATCGCGCCGGCAATATAGGGAACGGCCGTCAACAAACCGATTACGGTTGGGTTATTCGTCCCCGCCACATGGATCAGATGCGGTGCCCAGAAATTCAACCCGTACGACGCCACCTGAATCAGAAAGTAAACCAGCCCGAGCGTGAGAAAGCCCGGCGTTCTGATTGCGCCCATCAACGAATGCCCGGTGTCCGGATGGCGACTCTGCTGCGCAATCTGCGTCGTCAGAAACGACTTCTCTGCCGTCGACAACCAACCCGCGTCTTCGATCCGGTCTTTTAACAGTTTCAGCACCATGACCCCGAGCACGATGCACGGCAGGCCGCCGAGCAGAAACAGCCAGTGCCAGCCCGGCATGCCGAGCACGCCGTTCATGTGGCCGATCACGAGTCCCGCGAGCGGCGCGCCGACCAGCCCGGAAAACGCGGACGCCAAAAACAGCATCGACGTGACACGTCCGCGGTAGCTCGGCGGAAACCACAACGTGAGGTAGTACAGGACGCCGGGCGCGAAGCCCGCTTCCATCGCGCCGATCACGAAGCGCAGCCCATAGAACTGCCATTCGTTGTTGACGAACACCATCGCCGCCGTCGCCAGACCCCACGAGATCATGATCCGCGCGATCCAGCGCCGCGCGCCGACTTTGTACAGAAACAGATTGCTCGGCACTTCGAACAGCACGTAGCCGATCACGAACAGGCTTGCGCCCAGGCCATACGCGGTGTCGGACAAACCGAGATCGCTCTGCAACTGAAACTTCGCGAAGCTGATGTTGATGCGATCGAAGAACGCAAACAGATAGCAGATCATGATCAAAGGCATCAACCGCCACGCCACCTTGCGGATGATGGTCGCGGCATCGTCCGCGCTGTGTTCACGGTTGCCGGTTGCGACTGCGCCCAGGTCACTCATGTTTGTCTCCAATGCCGGATTCGGCGATGCCGTCCGGTCGTTTAATCGATCAGGGGCAGCTCAGATCTGCCGAACGTAGTCAGGCACGGGATGCAGGTCACGGTTGCGGCCGGCCTTCGCCAGTTGACCGGGTACGTCGTGGCCGAGCAACGCCGGCAACCCGCGCGACAACGCGAGCAGTTTTTCCAGATCGATACCGGTCGGGATGCCCATTTCGTCGCATAGGTTGACGAGGTCTTCCGTGCAGATGTTGCCGGACGCGCCGGGCGCGAACGGGCAACCGCCCAGGCCGCCCAGGGCCGCATCGAAACGCCGTGCGCCGGCCTCGTAGGCGGCCAGCAGGTTGGCGAGACCCAGACCGCGCGTGTTGTGAAAATGCAGCGTGAGTGCCGTAGCCGGCAGCCTGTCGAGCACGCGCGTGACGAGCCGCGTCACCTGACGCGGATTCGCCATGCCGGTCGTGTCCGCGAGCGTGATGCCCTCGATCCCCATCTCACGATACGTATCGACAATACTGATGACACGGTCTTCGTCGATCTTGCCTTCGAACGGACAACCGAAGGTGGTCGCTACCGATGCGTTCAGCAACACGCCCGAGTCCTTCACGTGCCGCACGATGTCGCCGAACGCCACCAGCGACGACTCGCAACTCATGCGCATGTTCGCGCGGTTGTGCGTCTGACTCGCGGACATCACCAGATTCAACTCATCCGCGCGTGAGGCCAGCGCACGTTCGGCGCCCTTCAGATTCGGAATCAACGCGACGTAGATCACACCCGGTTGGCGCTCGATCTGCTGGAACACGGCTTCGCCGTCACGCAGCGCCGGAATTGCTTTCGGCGACACGAACGACCCTGCCTCGATGCGCGTGAAGCCCGCAGTCGATAGCGCGTTGATCAGGGCGATCTTGTCGGCTGTGTCGACCCACGTAGGTTCGATCTGCAAGCCGTCGCGCGGCGCGACTTCCTGCACGATCAGTTTGTCGTATTGGGGGTGGCTCATTGCACGGCTCCTTCGCGGCGCAGCCGCTCGATGTCTTCGCTGGTGAATCCGAGTTCGCTGAGTACGCTGCCGGTGTGCTCGCCGAGCGTCGGCCCTTGCCAGCGCACTTCGCCGGGTGTGTCCGAGAGCTTGGGTACGATCCCCGGCATCTTCACCGACGCACCGCCCGGCAATTGCGCCGGCAGCAACATGTCGCGCGCCTGGTAGTGCGGATCGGCGACGATGTCGGCCACCGAATAAATACGTCCGGCCGGCACTTCCGCGCTTTCGAGCGCAGTCAGCACGTCGTCGGTGGAATGGTGCGAGGTCCAGGCGGTGATCGCCTGATCGAGCATCGCGCACTGCTTCGCGCGGCCGTCGTTGCGGGCTAACGCGGGATCGTCGGCAAGGTCGGGGCGGCCGATCACCTGCATGAGGCGCTTGAAAATCGGATCGCTGTTACCCGCGATCACGACGAAGCCTTCGTCTTCCGTGCGATAGGTATTCGATGGCGCGATGCCCGGCAACGCGCCGCCGCTGCGCTCGCGCACATGACCGAGCAGGTCATATTCCGGCACGAGGCTTTCCATCAGGTTGAACACGCTTTCGACCAGCGAGACGTCCACCACCTGACCTTCACCTTGTCCGGTCTTCACGCGCAACAGGGACATCAGCGCGCCGATCACGCCATGCAGCGACGCGAGCGAATCGCCCAGACTCACGCCGACGCGCGCCGGTGCGCCGTCCACTTCGCCAGTGGTGTAGCGAATCCCGCCCATGGCTTCGCCGATCGCGCCGAAGCCCGGCCGGTCGCGATACGGGCCGGTCTGGCCGTAGCCGGAGATGCGGACCATGGTCAGTTTGGGGTTGATGGCGTGCAGCACGTCCCAGCCGAGACCAAGCTTTTCCAGCGCGCCGGGACGGAGGTTTTCGATCACCACGTCGGCGTCGGCCGCAAGCCGTTTAACGACGTCGACGCCATCCGCCGACTTCAGATTCACGCAGATCGACTTCTTGTTGCGCGACTGCAGATACCACCAGAGCGAGGTGCCTTCATGCAGCTTGCGCCATTTGCGAAGGGGGTCGCCGGTCTCGGGCGCTTCGATCTTGACGACGTCGGCGCCGAACTCGGCCATGAGCCGCGCGGCGAACGGCGCGGCGATGAGGGTTCCGATCTCGATGACGCGGATACCCTGAAGGGGTCCACCCATTGTGCTGTCTCCCAGGCGGGTTTCGTATTGGAAGACAGATTAGGTGGGGCACGGCGGCGGCGTCCAACCGCAATTCGCCAACGACCGTTCGCGAACGGCGAACGCTCAGGTTTCGGCCACGGGCGGCGGAACCTCGGTGGCTGGCACGGTTTCTACCTTTTCCGCAGCTTCGATCGAGCGCAGATGGTCGAACAGCAGCCGGCTCACGGGCGAGAGCGCGTCGACGTCGCGGACCACCAGCACGAGGCTACGCTCGGACCAATCGTCCTCCAGCGGCGCGCCCACCAGCCCCAGCGGACGCCCCATGAGCTGAAACACCTTCTGCGGCAATACGCCGACGCCCATGCCGGCCTGCACCATCCGGCACACCGCGTCGAATCCCGGCACGTGGATGCGCAGCCTTAACGGCTTGCCGGCCTGCCGTGCCGCGAGATGCGTGCGGGCATTGATGGAACTGGCAGCGTGCAGGCCGACGTGATCGCCATCCAGCGTTTCGACGAAGGCGACGCTTTGACGCGCGGCCAACGGATGGTCGTCGCGCATCACCAGCACGAGCGAATCGCGCCGGTAGTGTTCGACGTGCAGATCGCGCGTGTCGGCGTCGCCGGAACAGATGCCAAGGTCTGCAAGGCTGTCGTCGATGCCTTCGACCACGCCGCCGCTCGGCCGCTCTTCGAGATCGAGCTTGACGCGCTCGTGCTGCAACTGGAACGCGCGCAAATCCTCCGGCAGAAATTCGACGATCGCGGACAGATTGGCCATCATCCGCACATAGCCGCGCACGCCGCTCGCGTGGCCGGCCAATTCGATACCGATGTTTTCGATGTCGCGCATCACGCGGCGTGCGTGATGCAGCAGCGTTTCGCCGGCCGGCGTGAGCGTCATGCCGCGCGCGTTGCGCTGGAAAAGCGTAGCGCCCACCGCCTGTTCGAGTTCGAGCAGACGCTTGCTCGCGGCGGAAACGGCAATCGCCTCACGCTCGGCGGCACGCGTGAGCGTGCCTTCTTCGTAGACGGCGAGGAAGAGTTGCAGCGTGGTGAGGTCGAGCCTTCGGAGAAGGTTTTTGATTACCATGGCGGGGCGCCGGGAGTTCGATCAGTGGTAATCATCCTCTAGCTGATGCCGCACAGCCAGCACGGTGACAGTTTGACTATCTTCGATGTCGAACAGAGCGACGTATCCCGACCTGCCGAACGGCACGATCAGTTCACGCAAGAACGGCGTATCGCGCTGCACCTTGCGGCAGGTGAACGGCGACGTGCGCAGGGTCGCCATGCCATCGCGGATCGCCTGCAGCGCGCGTTCGTCAAGCTGGAAATCCGTCTCGTCACGTTCGAGAATGACGTCGTAGAGTCGTTCAAGGTCGGCTGCGGCAGCACGCGTGAAACGGACCTGATACGTCATCGTTTCTTCTTCGCCTTGGCTTTCGCCTCGCCGAGCCGTGCTTCGAGTCGGGCCACCACGTCGTCGGCCGAAACGTAGTCGCCGCTCTCTTTCGCATCATCATGTGAAACCAGCCCACGCACGACGAATTCACGGTGCTGCAGGCGCCGCGCGATGTTGTCGCGAATGGCCTGCTCTACAAAGTTCGAAATACTTTCACCGTCTTGCAGCACGTCTTCAGCCGCGGCTCGCAATTCCGGCTCGACCCGCACCGACGGAAAATTGGCGCTCTCATCATTCACCTCATGCATCGCATTTGCAATGCATTATCGCGCCATCCGGTTTTTCGGTGCAAGCGAGCGCGGCCAGCCACCTCGCCGTCGAAGCTGATTCAATCCTTCCAGGCCGACCCCAGAATCATCGTGCAAAAATTCTCGCGATGATAATGCGGGTCTTTCAGCGCCAGCACATCGGCCTTTACGTTGCCGAACGTCGTGTCGGGCTTGTAGATCGTCCCCTGTGCGAAGGCGTCGATAATGCCTTCCTTGAAGTGCTCGCCACGCGGATGCGCATGAATGACCTCATGCCGATGGTGCTCGCTGAACTGATCGTACTCGAGACCCAGTACGTCCATTTCCACGCCTGCCGTCACCAGCGCGACCACGGGCTTCATATGCTGCGGAATACCCGGCGTGGTGTGCAACGCGATCGAATTCCACACCTGATCGATGTCGTCCTCGCCGATGCCGTGACGGCGCAGGAATTGACGCGCCGCATTTGCACCGTCCACTTCGAAACGGTCATGCTCGCTGCTATACGGCGCGACGAGGCCCATGTCATGGAACATTGCGCCGATGTACAACAGCTCCGGATCGTACTTCAACTCTTTGCGCACGCCGGCCAGCGAGCCGAACAGGAAAACCCGCCGCGAATGGTGATACAGCAATTCGGTTTCGGTGTCGCGCACGAGTTGGGTGGCTTCACGCGCCATCATGCTGTCTGGAATCTTGATACCTGCGATCGTGGTCATGTGAGATGCTCCTTAACGGATTCAAATGGACGGAACGCGCGGTCTTTGTGACTTGGAAGCGCGTTTGGTATGCTGGCCCGCGGTGCTTTTTTTGAGCGATTCAAGCAACGCGTCCGATGAAGTGAAGTATTGGCCAACGCGCGGCCGCGAACAATCGTCGCGGGCCGTCGAACACTGCCAAACGCACCGCGTTGACTGCCGCAGCTTGCAAAGTCCGTCCATCGTCAAAGGAAATTTTCCGATGCCCACCGTCGCGATCGCGATCTTTCCCGGCGTGCAGGCACTCGACGTCGCCGGTCCCGTCGACGTGTTTTCCGAAGCCAACCGCTTCATCGCGGCCGAAGATCGCTACGAGGTGAAGCTGCTGAGCACCTTGCCCGCACCGCTGCGCGCGTCCAACGGCATGGCGCTGATCGCCGACGCCACCTTCGACACCGCGTGCAGTCCGTTCGATCTGGCGCTGGTCGCGGGCGGCCCAGAGCTACCCGATACGACGCCCGAGGCGCCGCTGCTGGAGTGGCTGACGAACGTCGCCACACAGTGCACCCGTTACGGCTCGATCTGTACCGGCGCATTCGCACTCGGCCACGCGGGGCTGCTCGACGAACGCAACGCGACGACGCACTGGCAACACGCGGCGCAACTGGCCGCGCAATTTCCGCAGGCGCGCGTCGATTTCGACCGCATCTATCTGCGCGACGGACCGCTCGTGACCTCCGCCGGCGTAACAGCCGGCATCGATCTGTCGCTTGCCCTCGTCGCGGAAGATTACGGTCCGCACATCGCGCTCGCGGTCGCCAAACGCCTGGTGGTGTTCGCACAGCGGCAAGGCGGTCAGTCGCAATTCAGCCCTTATCTGACCGCGCCCGCCGACGACACCTCGCCCGTCGCCAAAGTGCAGGCACACGTCATGGAACGGATTCGCGAGAGCTTCACGGTGAAGCAACTGGCGGACGTCGCCGGTATGAGCGCGCGCAACTTCGCGCGCGTGTTCGTGCAGGAGACGGGCGTGACGCCGCATGAATTCGTCGAGCGGGCGCGTGTCGATGCCGCGCGCAAGCTGCTCGAAAGCAGCGACGCGGCGCTCAAGGCGGTCGCTTACGACTGCGGCTTCGGTACAGCGGATCGGATGCGCATTGTCTTTGCGAGGCGAATCGGCGCGACACCAATGCAATACCGCGAGCGCTTTCGCTCCACATAGAGACGCGGTCTGGAGGCAACCCGGCGTGTGAAAGACGTGCCGCTGCATGCCGGAAATGCGCGTGAGAAAATAGCCGCCTCATCCAGCCAACGATCCCAAGGAATGCCATGACACCCTCTTCTCCGACTCGCGCGATCGTCACCGGTCACAACCGCGGTCTGGGCGCCGCGCTCGCCGAACAACTGCTCGCGCGCGGCATCGCGGTGCTGGGCCTGTCACGCTCGCGCCACGCCACGCTCACGGAACGCTTCCCGGCATTGCTCGAGGAAATCGAACTGGAATTGGCCGACACGACGCGCGTCACGCAATGGATCGCAACCGACGCATTGCGCAGCTTCGTCAGCGGCGCGCAAACCGTTCTGCTGATCAACAATGCGGGCATGGTGCAGCCGATCGGCCCGATCGAAGGACAGGACCCGGCGGCGATCGCCATGGCGGTCAGCCTGAACGTCGCCACGCCGCTGATGCTCGCCAGCGCGCTGGCTGCAGCCGCGGTGGACGCCGCCGACCGCCGCGTCGTCCATATTTCCAGCGGCGCGGCCCGCAACGCGTATCCGGGCTGGAGCATCTATTGCGCAACGAAGGCGGCGCTCGATCACCACGCACGCGCCGTCACACTCGACGCGAACCGCGCGCTGCGTATTTGCAGTCTGGCGCCGGGTGTCATCGATACGAATATGCAGGCGGAGATTCGCGACAGTGCCGTCGAACAGTTCCCGATGCGCGAACGATTCGAAGAGCTCAAGCGCAACGGCCAGCTTGCCACGCCGGAGCAGTGCGCCACGCAAATGCTCGACTACGCGTTAAGCGATGCGTTCGGACAAACGCCCGTAGCCGACATTCGCGAGATCGCGAAGCCGGCCTGAAGCGCACCAACAGCGCTCCCGAAAAGTCTCACCTTTGCGTTAATTCGCCGTTGATCCGCCGCTAACAGGCAGATCAAACGCCGGGCGCGAGCATCATGCCGCGCTCGGCCGCACCGATCTCACCGTGCGGCACGAACACATAACCCTGCCCCCAGACGGTCTGCACATAGCGCGGCTCGGAAGGATCGATCTCGATCAGCCGACGCAGCCGCCATATCGACACATCGAGGCTGCGGCCTTGATGCACCACGCTATTGCCCCGTAGCTTCTCGTTGAGTTGCACGCGCGTGAGGACGGTCATTGCGTGATTGACGAAGATTTTCAACAAGGCGAACTCGGAACTACGCAGCGCGAAGCGCTCGTTGTCGCGTTGCAATTCGCGTGCGGAAAAGTTCAGCTCGCAACGGCCAAAGCGATACGGCGGCCGCGTCTCCGGCGCGCCGGGCGCGAGCGCGCCGCGCCGGCGCAGCAGCACGCGAATGCGTGCAAGCAGTTCGGCCGGATCGGCGGGCTTGCTCATGAAGTCGTCGGCGCCGAGCTCGAGGCCGATCACGCGATCGATCGCCGTGCTGCTTGCCGACAGCAGAATCACCGGCACATCGTTGCCGCTCATGCGCAAGTCACGGAGCACCGCCAGCCCGTCGCCGTGCGGCGCCGAGATGTCGAGCACCATCAGCGCCGGCCGCTCCGCCTCGACCACGTGTTTGAGTCCCACGCCTGGCGGACGTGCCGACACGCCGCAGCCCTGTCCACGTAAAGATTCGCCCACCACGGCAGTCAAGCCGGCGTCGGCACCCACGAAAAGAATATGCTGACTCATCCAACTGATCCCCGGAGACGATCGTTTTTTTCAGCGACGGGCGTGTCTGCCTTGCGGATAGGGCAAAGCCGCCGACCTTGTCGTCTGCGTCGTCATCTTCTCTGTTTGCGTGCGTTCTCAAAACGCGGAACAGCCCCCAAGGTTGCCAATTTCTTCCAAACTCTTTCAACACGGAAAGTGATAGGGGAGCGGGCGTTCCGTCACAGCGCAATATGCAACCCGCTCCCGAAAAACCTCACCTTTCGCCCGTAGCGATGGGAGTTTGACGCCAGGCGGATCGTGAACCGGTCCCGAAAACCCTCACCTCAAGCCAGTGGGGGCAGGCCGCAAAGGCATGCTGGGCGGGGAATGGGTAGTGCAGAATGGGCTACTCCCGCAAACTCTCACCTTTGAGTCGCGAGAAGGGGCCGGTCTATCAAGGCGGGACGCCGCACCCGCTCACGCAGTATGAAAGGCACTGCGCGGCGCGGCTCCCGAAAACTCTCACCTTTCGGCGTTGCGGTCGTGCCGCAAGCGTTCAGCTGGCCAGCTTGCGGAACGTTTCCAGCACGGCCTCGCCCTTGAACGGCTTGACGATCCAGCCTTTGACGCCCGCTGCCTTGCCGCGCTCCTTCATGGCCGGGCTGCTTTCCGTCGTGAGCATGATGACGTTGACGGTCTTGTTCGCGAGTTCGCCGCGAATCTTTTCGACCATCGTCAGGCCGTCCATGTTCGGCATGTTGACGTCGCTGATCACCAGCTTGATGCCCGGGCTCGCCTGAAGTTTCGCGAGGCCGTCCTTGCCGTCCACGGCCGTGTCGACGTCCAGACCGTTCTTCTTCAGAAAGCCGGCCACTTCGTCGCGCACCGTGCTCGAATCATCCACCACCAGAATTTTCGCCATGTTGTTTCCTTTGATAAGACTTAGAACAGATCCAGTTCGCCGGCTTCGACCATCGCGCCGACATCGTCCGCGACTTCCTTGAAGTCCTCCGGCGACCAGCTCAGGCTGAACACGAACCGCTGATGCAACTTGACCGAGTGGCCCGACTGCGGCTCTTTCAGCCAGTACGTGAAGCACAATTGCGGATTGCCGGTGCCGAACGAGATGTACTTGTGCTTGTGATTCACCAGCAACGGCACTTGCACCTGACTGCGCGCCCAGGCATCCGCATCGCCGACATAGCGGTTCTTGAACGAACCCCAGACCAGATTCGTCACCTCACCCAGCACGTCGTTCAGATCGCGGAAGTCCGCCTCGCCCTCGCGCGCGCTGTCGACCATCCGGTATCGATCGAGCAGGTCGAGAATCGGCGTCTCTTCGGCCTGCATCATCATGTAGCCGCGGCACCATGCGCTTTCCAGCGGAATCAGACTGAACACCTCACCGAAGATGATGCGGTCGCGCACGATGTACGGCGTGTCGCACGTGATGGTCAGATCCTTGAAGACGTCGCCGAGTATCGCCTGCGTCATGTCGGCGATGCCGCGCACGAGCGCATTCGGATAGTCCAGACTAAAAATGTATTCGTCGATCACCTCCCGCAGCGGCGCCATGTCGTGCGCGACGTACGCGGCGCAGACCACGCGACGCAAACTCTCCGGCAAGCTGTCCACGCTCGGCTCGCTGTCGCGCCGCATGATGATCGGCAACTCGGGGCGCACCGCGTTGATCCGGATCGCGATCTCGGCGCCGGCCTCGGCGGAACCTCCATAAGTTTCGCCAAACAGCACCGCACCCAGATCGATATTCGAGCGCAGCACCGACTGCAAGCGATTCTTGCCGACCTTCACGCCGACCAGATTGTTCTCATCGCAGAAACGCTTGAGCGCTTCCTTGTGCTCCGGGCAATCGTCCAGCACCAGTACCTTGCTGACCGGTTTATTCATGTTCATCGCACGCTCCTGCTCACAGCGGCTCTCCCTCTCTCGATCAAAACAATTCCAGCTCGCCGCTGCTTTCTTCGATCACACTCGTGTCCGCGACGAAGTCGATCGGTGCGTGCGCGCAAACGCAGAGGGTCGCGCCAAGCCGCACGCTACCGTTGAGCGTCACGGAATACGACGACAACAGACCTGGCTTCAATTCATGCAGATGCGCCAGGCAGCGCGCCTCCAGCACATAGGGCGTCGACATGCCGAGGTCGGGGAAGTTGAGCAGCAGTTCCTGATTCATCGCCCCGCAGCACAGATTGCAGATTTCCAGAAAGGCTTCTTCGAAGGGCCGCTCGTCGGCGTCTTTCAGGTAGTAACCGCGCGTGCTGTCGTCTTCGTCGAAATGAAGGATCAGCAGCAAGCGGAACAGGATCGACGAAATGGTCAGCACGACCACCTGGGTGTCGCGGGTCGAACGGGCACTCGCATCAGCGAGCGGTTCGATTTCGCACAGGTCGGCCGAATCCAGCGGCAGGCGCGCTTGCGCCGCTTTACGGAAAATCCGTTCGAAGCTGTCTTTGGCGTGTGCCGTAATCACGCCGGCACCTCGTGCAGCGTCGAATGAAACTGATTCGCCAGCGATTCCACGCTCGCGAGCGAGGCCGCGATCATCTTGCCGCCTGCCTGGATATCCTGGAACGTGGAGGTGGTCGTGAGGTCGTTGCGATGCAGACTGTCGCGATAGCTCTTCGACAACTCCTCGGAGCGCGCGGCGAGCGCGCGCACTTCGCTCGCCACCACCGCGAAGCCGCGACCGGCCGGGCCCGCACGCGCCGCTTCGATCGACGCATTCAACGACACGATCACCACGTGCCGGACAATCGACGACAGCTCCTGATTCTTTGCGTGCATGTCGTGGTTTTGCGTCATCAGCGAAATCATCTGCTCGTGCCAGCGCTCGAAGGTCGCGCCGAGACTTTTGAGCCGTGTGGCCTCGCCGGCGATGTGACGCGCCTGGTGCGCCCAGCGGTCTTTGTCCTCGGTGACGGCTTTGAGCGCCGCGCGCGCATCGTCAGCGCTGGTCGTTTGCTGCGCGAGTTCCTCGCGCAACTGCTCGATCAGCGCCTCCAGTTCCAGCGCCGCTTTCTCGCGTTGCTGAAGCGCATCGCCATGATCGATCCGTGCGGCTTTGAGCGTGTCGACCCGGATTTGCGCTTCGGCATGCAATCGCGCCGTCAGTTTCCTGCTGTGCAGCGTGTGCGCGGCAAAGGTCAGCAGTGCGGTCACCACGCTGCCGGCTGCCGCCGCTGCCAATACGTACTGTTGAATCACAACCATTCCTTGCGAAGTCCGGCGCGAAGCCGGTCGATTGGCGCTTAATCCGCCACTGCGTCGAGTTGAAGCTCGCCGGCTTCCCCGCGTGCCTGCATGCCGAGCGTGTCGACGGCCACGCTATCCGGCAGGCTCACGATGGTCTGGAACTGACGGAAGGGGGCGCCCTCGTGATCGTCCGTAAAGCGCAGTTCGATGCGGCCTTTCTCACGCTTGAGGAAGTCGCGCACGGCATCCATGCCGACGCCACGGCCCGACAAGCCGGTGACGGTTTCGGCCGTCGAAAAACCCGGACGGAAGATGAACTCGGCGATCGCTTCGTCGCTCAGCGTGTCGCCAGCGCCGATCCAGCCGCGCTCCATCGCGATACCGCGAATGCGTTCGAGCGCGAGGCCGCGACCGTCGTCGCTCAACGTGATCTGCAAGGCGCTGGCGTCCACGCCGACTTCGATATCGATCGTGCCGGCCGGTGTCTTGCCGTGCACGCTGCGCGTTTCCGCGGATTCGATGCCGTGGTCCATCGAGTTACGCAGCAGATGCATGAACACGTTGTTCAACATGCCGCCGACCTCGCCGCGCAAACGGTAGCCGTTGTCGTCGATACGCACGGTGGGCGCGGGCTTGCTTAACTCGTTCGCCAGCGACGGCAACGAGTCCAGCACACCGGACAAAGCGTCGCCCACGCTTTCGCTGCCCAGAATCCGCAAGCGGCGACGCAGCGTGTCGCGCATCGACTGCAGTTCGTGGATCTCACCGGCGTTGGTCTGATCCAGCATGCTCAGCGTGCGTTGAATGTCGTCTTTCCCGACCAGCACGTAGCGGCCTGCGTCGCCGGCCTGATTGGCCTGGCCTTTGTTCTTGCGGCCGAGGCTTTGTTCATTGATCTTCGCATAGCTCTCGATCGCTTCGCGCACGCGCGTCAGTTCGCGCATCAGGTCGTCTTGATCCCACGGGCGATCCGCGTCCGGCTGGCGCAGTTCGTGGTAGCTCTGCTCGGTTTCATGCACGACGTTCGTCAGATGCTGCAGGTTGTAAGTCCGCGCGTTGCCCTTGATAGTGTGCATGTTGCGGAACAACTCGGCGATCGCCGCATGATCCGCTTCCGAATGCTTGCGAATGATCCGCTCGTTCTCGCTGACGAAGCCAGCCGAGCTTTCGATGAAGTGATGGAATTTCTCTTCGCTGACCGCGAGAATCTCGCCGATCATGTCGAGACGACGACGCTGTTCGCTGGCTTCGGCCGCGAGCTTGCGCAACTCGGTCACGTCGCGCACGCACAACATCAGGCGCACGATGACGTCGTTTTCGTCGGTGATCGCCGACCAGCTCAGATCGAGAATCTTCGCGCGGCCGTCCGGCATGCGCTTTGAAATCTCGCTCACCAGCAAGTGCTGATTGAACGCGAAGTTGATGCAGTCTTCACCGAGACACGCGTGCGTGGCTGCATCGATTTGCGAGAGCACGTCCGAGCCGAGGTCGGTGTCCGAGAAGACGAGATCCATCAAACCGCGCCCGGCAATGTCCTTCGTTTCGAAGATATCTTCCAGATAGGCCGAGTACTCCGAATGGACCACGGCACCGTCGATCACGGTCAAGATGCCTTGCTGCATGTTCTGCAACATCGCCTGAATATCGGCGGTTTTCTGCTTGAGTTGCGCGGAGCTTTCCTGAATCTTCCCGATCATGCCGTTGAAGGCGACGATTGAGTGACCGATTTCATCCAGCCGACCCACCGGCACGCGCCGCGTGAAATCCTGGCTCGACGCGATCTCGCTCATCATGGCTTGCATGCGACTGAGCGGACGCGTGATCTGGCGATATAGCAGCGAACCGATCGACGTCAGCAGAATGATCGCGATACCCGTGACGATAGCAATCGCCGTGGTCGTGGTGGAGAGCGTCGTGTTCAGCGCAGTGATCGCGTCGTCTTTCTGGCGGTTCTTCTCGACGCGCAACGTGTCTACGATGCCTTCGAGTTCGTCGCGATACTGCGCGACATTCGCAAAGAGATAAGCCTGCGCAAGTTCGTTCTTGCCGTCGGCCTTCATTTTCGCCGTCTCGTCGATGGCGGAAAAGTAGTTCTCGAGGCTGTCGTTCGCCTGGGACACCAGGCCCTTCTGAGCCTGGCTCGCAGCGTCTTTGGCCTGCAGCGCGAGCGCCTGTTGCAGGGTGGTTTTTTTCTTCTTCAGTTCGTCCTGCGCCTGGCTCACCATGTTGGCGTCGGGCGCGTAGACCAGCGTCATCGTGGAAAGCTGCACGTCCTTGACTTGCGACACGAGGTCGGCGGAAGCCAGCGCGCTGGGAACAACGCCCTCGGTGACCTTGCGCACTTCGGCCGCGCTGCCGCGCGTTTGATACACGGCGTAGCCGCCAATCGCCGATAGCGCGACGAACATCAAAACAACCAATAGCGTAATGCGATGACGGATAGTCATGTAAAACCCCCGAGAGCTGGCCTTCGCGTCAGCCCTCGTTGGAGCAGCGCGCTTTATGCGAAATATGGTTCGACTTGCAGCACTGCGGAGTATTGCGAACGCATGTTACTAAGCGATGACTACAAAGACTTTTTGCGCTTCGGGGAGGTGAAATATAGTGCTAAAGTTTTTGGATGGGATGCCGTTAATCATGGGCATTTTTTTGAACGCTTCAGCGAAGAGGCGGAAGATGCTTCGACGCTTCACGCAAGGTGAGCGGCGACATGATGTCTCTCGTATCGGAGAGAAAGCGGCTCACCGGTTGAGGCGCGTGCCACGCGTAATCGCGTAAGGCCCAACCGATGGCTTTGCGGATAAAGAAATCGCTTTCGCCGGCCAATGAACGCGCGTAGCCGAACAAACGCGTTTCGTCCGTGTGATCGCGCCAGCCCAGTTGATGAATCATCGCGACGCGTCGCACCCACATCGATTCGTGCTTGAGCGCTTCATCCATCGCGGCTTGCACTCGAGGTGTATGGACACGCGCGGCTCTCAATACATCGCCGACCACGCCCGCGAGCGGGTCGACGCAATCCCACCACGATGCGCGCTGTGCGATCTCCAATAGATGCACGATGTCCGCGGCATTGAACGTCTTCCATTTGCGTGCGAGCAGATCGGTGGCGACATATTGGTATTCGCGTGCGGGCATCTTCCACAGCACGTGAGCGCACGCCAGCAGATGTTCGGCATTCTCCACCTGAAGGCGCTTGAAAACCGGTAGCACCACCTGCCGTCGCAGTGGCGTGGCCACACCAATGAACTCGAACTGATCGCGCATGTAGGCACGCATGGCGGGTGCGCGCCCGGCATCCGCGTGCGGCGCGAGCGCTGCCTCGATCTCTTTGGAGAAAGCGGCCGGTGTCACGGCGAGACGCCGTTGATGCGGCGGATTGCTACGTTCAGACGGACAGCCATGCAGAACTCCGATGGAAGGAAACACTATCGAGCGAGGCGAAAAATCGATCGATGAGGGACGATCGGTCGCGATCCCGAATTCCCTCACCTTTACTTTTGAAGTGCGCACACAGGTAGCGATATTCTCACCGCGTGAGCTCCCGAATAGTCTCACCTTTGGCTTTCAGCGGCCTTCTCATTCGTCGCGTGGATCACGCGCGCGGCAGCGTTTCGTTTAAGCCTGCGCGACGTTGCGAGGAAGCACGATCGAACCACGAGGGCCATCGCCGCCACCTGGGCCGCCACCTGGGCCACCGCCAGGACCACCTCCGCCGGGGCCACCACCACCCGGACCACCACGCCCCCACCCCGGCGGCGGCCCCCACCAGCAACCGCTCAGTGTGGCGACCAGAGCAACCAGCGCGGCAATTGCCAAGAGCTTCTTCATGCTTTCTCCTTCGATCAGTCTACGGACACGCTGCGTTCTCGCTTTTGTATGGAGCGATGGCGCTGCGGGTGTTAGCCGCAACTTATCAACCCGTGAAGGATCATGTTTTACGAGGTCGTTACAAGCCTGTGGCGATTAGCGACGCTCGCGTGCCAGGCATGAGGTCTTGCGCAGCCGTGCTCGCGGGTTACGCGGTCGACGCGGCGTTACGCGGGTGGGCCGCTGCATTCACGCTTTGTTTGTATATGGAAGAGGCTGTAAGGAGATGTGGCGTGTCGGTGAGATATTCGGGCGCCAGTCGCGTCACCGTTGCTTGCGACAGAGGCAACTCCCTGGAAATCCTCACCATATCGAAAGTGCGGAGCGGTGGTGAAGTTGACTCACCTCCTAGAATCGCTCACCTTTGGCGAGTCAATCTCCTGGAACGTCTCACCTTCACTCGGGCCGTTGCTGTATCCTGGAATGTCTCACCTATAGGAAACGTTGGCGCGATTCCCTGGAAATCCTCACCTTGACGGCTGAATGCGCGGTCTCCTGGAACGCCTCACCTTTAATCGCGGTGATCGTGTGGCGCTCGAAAACGCTTACCGTTGGGCACTTTGCGTGATCTCCTGGAATTCCTCACCGTCTGTTTTCGGTGACTGCATCGGGACAGAAATTTTCACCAGGATTCGCGGTGACCACATTGAATTCGACGCACTCACCGATGTGTGGGTGACGCCGTCATGCGTGGAACCCTCACCTCTATGGGTTCCACGGACATCTCCTGGATCGACTCACCTTTCGACGTCTAGGCGTTCATCTCCTGGAATTCCTCACCATTCTGGGATCGCTCACCGCGTTGGAACCGAACGCCCATGCCATCAAAACTTCACCTTCACCTGAAACCCGATCGTGAACGGAAGGTTGTCGGAAGGAATCGGCGGGATCACGATGAAGTTCGCGCCCACGCGTTTGTATTCGACCATCACGATAGGCGCGACCACCGGTCCGATCGTATGATCGCGGCCGAGACCCCAGTTGCCGTAGTTATAGCCCGAGATGATGCCGCCGATTGCCGCGAGTCGCACGATGCCCCAGTGCGCAAATTCGGGCGCCCACACACCGCCGCCATAATAGGAAGGCCGGCGCAGCGAGTTGCGGAAGCCCCCGGCGGTGAGCGCCCACTGGTTGTTTAGCCAGCACTCGACGCCAAGACCTGGATTGAACTGATCGAAGTGAGTGCCCGGATCGGGGTCGATATGATACGAGCCAAGCATTGCGTCGACCCAGACGCCACCTTCGCACCAATCGCTTGCATGCGCGGCGGACACTGCGGCGAGACTCGCTACGAGTGCCACCGCCGTTCGTCGAAGGTTCTTTTTGATCTGCCGAAAATGCATGTCTTCTCCGCCACCGGTCGAGCGCCGGCGTCATCTGTGTTCTGGATAGTCGTGCTTGCCGCCCGTCGCGCACTGTACCTCAACCCGCGCAGGCGATGTTGAGGACACGCTCGGACCCGCGGGCACGCGACGTGCCCCGTGAGCAAAGACATAACGATATCGGAGAACCGATGGCAAAGCGGTGAAGACTCGAACTTGCTTTTCGGAAGAAGGTTCAGAGACCGAGGTCGGACAATCCTGGATGGTCGTCAGGACGGCGCCCAAGCGTCCAGTGAAACAGACGGTCCGTTTCACGAATCGGCAAATCGTTGATGCTCGCGTGACGGTGCGCCATCAGCCCATGCTCATCGAATTCCCAATTCTCGTTGCCATACGAGCGGAACCAGTTATTCGAATCGTCATGCCACTCATAGGCAAAGCGCACGGCGATGCGATTATCCGTGAACGCCCAGAGCTCCTTGATCAGGCGATAGTCGAGCTCCTTCGTCCATTTGCGGCGTAGCAAGCCGACGATCTCCGCGCGACCATGCGTGAATTCGGCGCGATTGCGCCACACGCTGTCGACGGTATACACGAGCGAGACGCGTTCGGGGTCGCGACTATTCCAGCCGTCTTCAGCGCCACGCACTTTCTGGATCGCAGTTTCGCGTGTGAACGGCGGCAGCGGCGGGCGGGTTTCGATCGGATCGGCCATGTTGTTTCCTCAGTCAGATTGCACGGTCCGCCGGGGTGGCGGTCGTTTGCGGGAAGACTTGTTTAAAGCGTGGTGGGCCTCGCCGACGCATGCCGCGTCGAGCACCGATTGTGCGGCGGCTTGCGCGTCGAGCGCGGCGTCGGCGTTACCGCTCACGAGTGCCACGCCGATCGCTCCATCGAGCAAAATCAGCCACTGACGCGCGAGGCCTGCGGCGCGGCGCGCATCCATGCCGGACTCGGCGGCGTAGTCATCGCATTGGCTTTGCACGAAAGCGAGCAGGCGCTCCTTGTGCTCACGCGCGACCACCCGGATCGGATCCTCTGGGGAAGCAATTTCGCCAGCCGCGTTCAAAAACGCACAGCCGTGAAAATCCGCCGAGACAAACCATTCGCGTAACACGTCGAACATGCCGAGCAAGCGCGCTCGCGCAGTGTCGCCCCGCTTGTGTGTGCCGGTAATGAACCAGTTCATCCAGCGTTCGTCGCGCCTTTCGAGCGCGGCAGCTACGAGTGCATCCTTCGACTCGAAGTGCGTGTAGAAACTTTTGCGCGCTGTGCCGGACTGTTTGACGATGGCGTCCACACCGGTTGCGTGAATGCCGCCGGCGTAGACCAGCGCTTCAGCCGCGGCCAGCAGGCGCTCGCGCGCACTACCGGGCGAAGACGTTTCAGCTTGAGTTTCGGTGACCATGAACGAAGGGTAGAACGATCATTCTCCTTCGTCAAGTTTTTGTTTTTGCGACCTAAGCACGCTACCTGTTATCGTCAATGGATCGATTCGCTGGAAGGTCCTCCATGATCCGCTCGTTGACACGCACCATCATGCTGCGCAGCTTGCTCAGCGCAACGCTGCTGACGGCGGTGGCCTGCACGCCGATTCAGGTGCTCACGCACTCCGTCAGCCAGAACGAGACGCGCGTACCGGTCGGCCACTACGAAATGGATCCCGACCACTGCAGCATTACCTTCGACATCGACCACTTCAAGTATTCGCGCTTTACGATGCGCTTCGATCGCAAGCGCGGGCAGCTCGACTGGAAAGAGGGCGGTCTGGATCAGAGCACAGCGTCGGTCACGATCGACGCCGCGAGCATCGATACCAATGTGCCGCTGCTCGACAAGATGGTGAAGAGCGACAACATGCTCGACGTCGCAACGTATCCCGAGATTCGCTTCGTCAGCACGCGTTTTGATCGCACTGGCGAATCGCGCGGCACATTGACGGGCGATCTGACCATTCACGGCGTGACGCAACCAGTCACACTCGACGTCACCTTCAACGGATTCGCACCCGATCCGCTCACGAAAAAAGACACGCTCGGTTTTTCGGCAGATGGCCACTTCAGCCGCGCGAAGTTCGGTCTGGCGACCTGGTATCCCGCCGTGGGCGACGATATTCATGTGCGCATTCAGGCCGAGTTTGCAAAAACGCCCGCAGGCGCGTGAGCGCGATGCGGGCGTTTTTGAGGGTGATGCGTTGAATGCGTGCGCTTAGGTCGCGCTACACGAAACGTCGGAGAAACCCGTTCACGCAGCCGTCCAGTCGAGAATCACCTTGCCGCTTTCGCCTGAGAGCATCGTGGCAAAGGCTTCCTGATAGTCATCGACCTTGAAATGGTGCGTGAGGATCGGCGACAGATCCAGCCCGCTTTGCAGCATCGCGACCATCTTGTACCAGGTCTCGAACATCTCGCGGCCATAAATGCCTTTGATTTCGAGCCCTTTGAAAATCACCTGCGTCCAGTCGATTGCGGTTTGTGCGGGCGGAATGCCGAGCAGCGCGATCTTCCCGCCATGGTTCATTGCTTCGAGCATGCTGGTGAATGCGCTCGGCACACCCGACATTTCCAGCCCGACGTCGAAGCCTTCGGCCATGTGCAGGTCCGTCATCACGTCGCGCAGCGATTCGCGCGCGACGTTGACGGCGCGCGTCGCGCCCATCTTGCGCGCGAGTTCGAGACGATAGTCGTTGACGTCGGTGATCACCACGTTGCGTGCGCCGACGTGTTTGGCGATCGCCACCGCCATGATGCCGATCGGCCCCGCGCCGGTAATCAGCACGTCTTCGCCGACCAGATTGAACGACAGCGCCGTGTGCGTGGCGTTGCCGAACGGATCGAAGATAGCGGCGAGATCATCGGAAATCTCGGGCGGAATCTTGAACGCGTTAAAGGCCGGAATCACGAGGAATTCAGCGAATGCGCCTTCGCGATTCACCCCCACGCCCACCGTATTGCGACACAAATGTCGACGACCCGCACGACAGTTGCGACAGAAGCCGCACGTGATATGTCCTTCGCCCGAGACGCGATCGCCGATCGCAAAGCCGCGCACTTCCTGGCCCATCTCGACGATTTCGCCGACGTATTCGTGACCGACGTGCATCGGCACAGGAATCGTTTTCTGGGCCCAGTCGTCCCACTTCCAGATATGAATGTCGGTCCCGCAAATCGCGGTGCGCGTGATGCGGATCATCACGTCGTTATGGCCGACTTCGGGTTTTTTGACGTCCGTGAGCGTGAGGCCCGGGCCGCGTTCGAGTTTTGCCAGTGCTTTCATGTTCGCCCCGTATTAGATGACACCGAGCTCACGGCCGACACGCGCGAATGCGTCCACGGCGCGATCGATCTGTTCGGGCGTATGCGCGGCGCTCATCTGCGTACGGATGCGCGCGCGCCCTTTGGGCACGACCGGGAACGAGAAGCCGATCACGTAGACGCCTTCCTTCAACAGTGCATCGGCCATTTTCGAAGCGAGCTGCGCGTCGCCGAGCATGACGGGGATGATCGGATGCTCGCCGGGCACAAGTGTGAAGCCAAGCGCGCTCATCTTGCTGCGGAAGTACGCGCCGTTTTCGCGAACGCGTGCACGCAGTTGCGCGCCTTCGTCGCTGGCCAGCAATTCGAGTACTTTGAGCGAGGCCGCGGCAATACTCGGCGTCAGCGTGTTCGAAAACAGATAGGGACGCGAGCGTTGCCGCAACAACTCGACGACCTCTTTGCGCGCGGCGACGTATCCGCCCGATGCGCCGCCCAGCGCCTTGCCAAGCGTACCCGTGATGATGTCGACGCGCGCCAGCACGCCGCAATGTTCGGGCGTGCCGCGTCCGTGTTCGCCGACGAAGCCCACTGCGTGCGAATCGTCGACCATCACCAGTGCGCCGTACCGGTCGGCCAGATCGCAAATGCCGGCGAGGTCGGCGATGATGCCGTCCATCGAGAAAACGCCGTCCGTCGCGATCAGTTTGAAGCGCGCGCCAGCAGCTTCGGCTTCTTTCAGGCGCGCTTCGAGATCGGCGAGGTCGTTGTTCTTGTAGCGAAAGCGCTTCGCCTTCGACAGACGCACGCCGTCGATAATGCTTGCGTGGTTCAACTCGTCGCTGATGATCGCATCGTTCTCGTCGAGCAGCGTTTCGAACAGGCCGCCATTGGCGTCGAAGCAGCTCGAATAAAGAATGCAGTCGTCCGTTTGCAGGAATGCGGCAAGCGCCTGCTCGAGTTCTTTGTGCACGGTTTGCGTGCCGCAGATGAATCGCACCGACGCCATGCCGAAGCCGTCGCGGTCCAAACCGTCTTTCGCTGCATCGATGAGACGCGCGTCGTCGGCGAGACCAAGGTAGTTGTTCGCACAGAAATTCAGCACGCCCGTACCGTTTGCCAGGCGAATGTCCGCCGATTGCGGGCTCGCGATCACGCGCTCGTTCTTGTAGAAACCGTCGGTGCGAATCTGCTCTAGAGTGCCGCGCAGATGGGCAAGGTAAAGGTCACGCATGAACCAGACTCCTGAAAGGGTGAGTGTGCCCATGTCAGCCTCAGCGTGTTCGGCATGTGCGACGCAGGGGCGGGCTGTTATAGTCGGCTGTCAGCTTTATCGGATATTTTCGTTTTTCCGAACTAAAATCCGGTATATCGAACAACTCTAAACGATGGATCGGTAAATGGCAAGTACGGGAATCCGCCGTGCCGCTGCGAAAGCGGCGCCCACTTCAGGTGTGAATTCGGTTCCGGCGATTGCGGCGCCGCCGCGTGTGGGCGAGCAGATTCAGCGTCTGCGCGCCGAACGTCGCATGACATTGGATGATCTGTCGCGCGCGGCCGGTGTGTCGAAATCGATGCTTTCGGAGATCGAACGCGACAAGGCCAATCCGACGATCGCCGTGGCCTGGCGATTGACCAACGCGCTCGGCGTCAGTCTGGATTCGTTGTTCGCGCCGCAAAAGACGCCGGAGGCGATCGCCGTTTCCGGTCCGCACGAGATTCCCACGTTGAGTGGGCATGACGCCAAGTATCAATTGCGCGTGTGGGGGCCGATCGAACTGGCCGGCAAGTTCGAGTGGTATGAGCTGACCTTGCAACCGGGCGGGGCGCTGGTGTCGAATGCGCACGAACCCGGCACCCGCGAGCATTTGACCGTGCTGCATGGATCGATAGAGATCGAAGCCGCCGGCACGACCAAACGGCTGAAGGTCGCGGACACGGCGCGCTACGTCGCCGACGAACCACACGCGATCCGCAATGTCGGCAAGGGTGAGGCGAAGGCGCTGCTGGTGGTGATTCACGGCTGACGCACGCGCGCACCGTCACTATGGGTTGGCGGAATTCGCGCACGCTTCGAGGTTGCGCCTGACACTGTATATTTGTACAGTACAGGGTATCGACTGGAGCCGATAATGAACGACCTGACGACCGCCCGACCCGACCACGCTTTGGCCGCGCTGCGCTATCAGACCGCCGCGCGCGATCTTGAACGCATCGTTCGCAGTATTGCCGCGCGCTATATCGTGCAAGAGGTGCCGCTTACGTGGCGTCTGCTGCAGGCCATCGAGGCCGAGGCGCTCGCGGATCTCGGATTCGCCAGCCGGCACGACGCGATCATGCTGGGCCTGTTCCAGCGGCCGTCCGATCTGCCTTATCCGGAAACGGACGAGACGGTGGACTTCGGCAGTTCCACCGCGCTTCCCGCCGTTTTCGCGTTCGCCGTCAGCGCTTATGAAGAAGCCGCGAGGCGAGCGGCGCAGCCTGCATCAATCGTTGCGCCATCGAAGCGCACGCGGGCTTGGGGCGGCTGAAGGCTGTATTTTCTCCGGTTGCCACCTACAATAGGCGCAACTAACGGAAAGATAGCCCATGTCGCCACCTCATCTGACCGACCCCAGTCCGCGCCCAGCACCCTCTTCGGATCTCTTCGATCAGCAACGTGAAGATTGGCGTCGCGACCCGCAAATTGCCTTCGACGCGTGGCTGGCCAAGCAGCATTTCAGACGCTCTTCCGCTACGGTATATCAAGCGCAGTGGGGACTTTTTCTCGACTGGCTTGGGATTCGCCAGAAGAGTCTGGTGACGGTCGACACGCTCACCATCGCCGAATTCGTAGCCAGTCTCGAGGTTAAAAAACCGCAGCGCCTCAGATATTTGCGATTGATCGAGCGCGTGCTGGACCATGTCCGCGAGATCGAGTCCGCCGGCACCAATCCGGCTCGCTTCATTGCTCAGGATGGCGAAGCAGCCTGGCGGAACGCGCGCGAAAATGAGCCGACTGGTTTTCTTAGTCACGCGGAACGCACTGCGCTGATTGCACATCTGTTTGCTCCGTTGCCGGGTTTGTCAGAGGCGCAGCGTTGGCGAGAACGGCGCGATCGAGCGTTAATCGCAGTGTTTCTCGGTGGCGGTTTGAAGACGGGGGAAGCCATTGCGCTTACGGTTAGTTGCGTGAATGCCGGATCGCCGTGGGTGACGATCGAGTCGGCGAATCCGATGTTGACCAGGCGGACGCGACTCGCGCCTTTTGCTTCCGCAATTCTCGATGCGTGGCTCACCGAGCGGCGCCTCGCCGACCTGCCCGGCAATCTGGTCTTTCCGGGGTCGCCCTCCGGGCGCCCCATGCATAAAGCCACCATGCTGCGCTCAGTGGATGCCTTGGTCGACACGGCCGGGATCGCCGCGTCGCGTATTTCGCGAGCCAGTCCGCAAACATTGCGCAACACGTTCGCGGCAGACCTCTTTGAAAGCGGAGTCGAGGCGGAGTTGGTCGGGCAATGGTTGGGATTTGTGCAGGCGGTATCGGCGAATCGGCTGTATCGGGCGTGGCAGGCGTGGATGGATCAGCAGGATCCTGCAACTTTGCAACACCCGGATCCGGCCGCGCCTCCATTGCCAAACCCTAGGCGCGACGGGCGTTGGACGAGGAAACAGTGAGTGCCGATGACCTGTAAATACTCACCGTACAGGTCCCGAATTTCCTCACCTTTGGCACTTTTGCTGCTATTGCACCGCGTCAAACCGTCCAGTCGACGCCGCGATCGAGCCTGGTGCGAGAAACCGGCTAACCGCTTCCAGCCTTGATTCGCCTAATCCCGATGAGTGATCGCACTCTGGACACTGCAGTTCGAAGCGGTGATCCACTTGCGATAGTTCGGGCTCACCTTCTTCGCATTTTGGGCAGCGCGGCGGCAGGGCGATGTGGCCGTCGACCGCGGTGCCAATCGCCCGCAACTCGTCGGCCGAAAGCCGGCCAGCGTCCACCAGCGAACACAGCAGAATCGCGATCGCCGGATCGATGCCTTGCTGGCCGCGCAACCCGGCAACTTCTTTCGTCAAAGCGTCCACTTCGTCCGACTGTTCGCGCAATTGGGCATCCAGTCGGTCACCGCGCGCCTTCGCTGCAGCGATTTGCTGGATGAAGTCGAATTCCTTCCGACTCGCGTCGCGAACCCCCGACTGGTAGGTCGCCGCCATGCTGCGCAACGAATCGAGCTCGACCAGCATAGGTTTGACACGGCGTTCGGCTTCGGCAACCGCGTCCTTGATCTGTTGAGCATAGTGCTCGGTGCTTTGGCGCAATTCGACGTGCAGTGCATCGATCCTGTCGCGCAACGCACTATTGGTCGTCGATTCGGCGTCAAGGCGTTGACGCAACGTTTCGTTGTCCTGGTCGAGTCGCCGTACGGTCGATTGAAGGCCTTCGTGGTGAGCATTTCCCTGTGTGGTTCGGCTGGACAACTCGGTTTCCAGTGCGCGAACCCTTTCCCAGGCTGCTTCAGCGCGCAGTTCGCTGCGCTTAATGGCGTCTTCCGATGCTTCCAGGCGAATTTCCGCCTCTCGAGCACGCTGATCGGCTGCGGTGACTTCAGTGCGGATTTCCTCGCGCTCGTCGTCCAGCGTCGAACGGGCTTGCACAACCGCCTCTTCAAAAAGCGCCCCGAGCAATTCGCCGGCGCGATCCTCTAACGCCTTCGGGATAGCCCCGGCGCCGACTTTTACGCGCGACACATTTCTGATGCGTTCCCAAAAGTGGTCGATGTCCTTTGGGATGTCGCTAGCGCTACCGGTCTGAGTGAGATCGCGCACTGTGGCCATCGACGGTCGAATTCCGAGGTCGAAAAAAAGCCGCTTGCAAGCGTGAAGCGAAAGTTCTTGCCGCCGAGCGCCGCTCGTCCGCAGCGCGTCAAGCTCATCACGAATGGCTTGGCGCTCCTGATCCAGATTCATGTATACCTCGATGTCGCTCGAATTGGATGAATCATAACAATTTACGTAATGTTCGCTACGTATTTGTTGAGGCTTAGCGGTTTCTAGTCAAGCTCTGTGTTTAGGTGATTTTTTGGCGCGGTCAGATCGTCGCCGGTCTGGTTTTTCCGTGAAACAAAACGAAGAATAGCCAATAAGTATTTGTAGATAAAGAGTTTTTAGCTATTTACCAGCGATCGTGCACTGTTTCACGGACTTGTCGTAACGGCGAAGTGGTTGGATTGCTTTGTCCGAAGGACGCGCGGGTGAAGGTTCTAGAGAGTAATAAAAGTAAACACCTTTGAACCCATGTTAAAAACGTTAACGCCACGGCAAAGCCTTATGCAGCAAGCGTTTCAGCGGGGCAAGGTGAGGCTTTGCGGGAAAGATGGTGAGGTCTTGCGGGAAGGTTGAGTGATGAGGTTCGGGAAGCTCGGTGAGGGGGTGCGGGATAGAACGTGAGCGGGTTCAGGAGCTGTTTAATAAATGGAGTATTCCCAATGGTGAGATTTTGCGGGACCAAGAACGCCGGGACCGCCCGGCAGCGCTCGGCATGCGGTTCCGATGCCGGGCGGCCTAGAGGTGAGGGCTTTCGGGACGCTTCTGAACGGCCAATTCCGGCCTTATTTTGGGTGCGAGAACCTCATTGGTGAGACAAGACGGGAGAAAACGGAAATCGAAGGTGAGGTTTTACGGGGCACAGGGACAGTTTTGCCTCAAATTTGTGCATCGAAGTGCCTAAGGTGAGTGTTTGCGGGAGTCAGGGGTGTCTTTCAGGGTGAATCCTGGGGTGACGACTGTGATTTCCCTCTACCATCGATCGAAAGGTGAGCTAATTCGGGATGCCCTGATTTGCCTTCGTGCCGAATTCCTTGGAATGGCTCGTTTTTGCTATAGGTGAGGTTTTTCGGGAGGTGTTTCGAGGTCATTGGTTCGCTGAGGTGAGGGAATTCGGGAGAAAAACGAGGGAAATCACCTTGGAATGCCCTACTGTCGCTGTCGGTAGCCGCTTCTATTTTTGTCGGCGGAATTCGAAAGGTGAGGTTTTTCGGGACCTTCGTAGTTGGAATTCGAGGCAAGTAACGGCGGTGTGGTCGGTTCTGAGGTGAGGGAATTCGGGAGGCATATCCTTCGATGCCAATGATGGGTGTTATATAAGTCGTTGAAATAAAAGAATAAAATGTTGGATCTAGTGAAAGGTGAGGTTTTTCGGGAGGCTATTTTCGGACGATGCCGGCGGTATCCGATGGCGCTTCGGTGAGGGTTTTCGGGGGGTATTTGCCGGGTGTTTGGGGCCCTGATTCGCTGGAGGCCGCGTCGTTTCTAGCACTGGACACGCCTTAAGGTGAGCTTTTTCGGGGGGTGTTTTGCCGGTTCTGGGAGTATTTTCGCGTGGCGGCGCCTCGCGGGCTGACGCTCAGCACTGTGTACTGCGCCGTAGACAGGGCTATGGCGTGACAACGGTTCGACTGTCTGTTCACACGAGATGGGCGGCTAGTGCGCGGTGTTGGTGCTGGTAGGAACTGAATGGCCACGAAGTTGGGAGCTTCGGGTTGTGGCCGGTACTCCCGTACGAACTGTCCCCGCTGTGCCGTCCAGGAGGGCTGCCCGACTGAGCCGATTCGTTTTTTGCCTAGCCACGCTCACCCAGCCTCGATAGGCCGTCGCGCGAGTCAGCATGGCGGTTAGCCCTAAGCGGCGGCGTCGTTCGTCGCGTCCAGTCTCTCCCCTCCCCCACCGACGCAGCCTCGGACCGTGCTCGGAGCGACAAGATCACCGCCGACTCGTCGGCCGTTCCCCCGCACTGCATCACCCAAAACCTGCGAAATTTTTTTGAGGTGAGAAGATTCGGGATCAAAGAGCTCCCGCTCGTGATCGCCGCGAAAACGTCTGGATTTGCCTGGGCCGCGACCTGTAAGGATGGCCCGAACCTGGCGTCAAACGGGAAAGGTGAGGGTTTTCGGGAGTGGCTCGAGGTGAGTCGCGTACCGTAAACTCACTTCACCGGGAACGGTGAGAGTCGCGCTATAGACGCTTATCACCACAGCCGGTATGCTCTCGCCAAATCCCTCCTCGACCAGATGCATGGCCACCAAGCGCGCGAAGAAGACCGATGTAGTCAGCCCGAGCTCGGCGGAATTGCGCAAAGCCGTCGAGGCGATCGCGATTCAGCCCAAAAGCGGCAAAATCACCCTCCTCACCCGCAAGCTGTTCAACGTGCTACTCGCCGTGGCTCAGCAAGCCGACGAATCCGGCGATACCTATCGGGCCTTGCTGTCCGACATCGTTGCCAATTCCGCCTTCGATTCCAACGATACTGCGCTCGTCAAGGAACACCTGCGGCGCATGGTGTCGGTGCAGGTCGAGTGGAGTACGGGTACGTCCAGTCAGAAGCCTGGGCGCAAATGGGGTATTTCGACTCTGATCGCCGACGCGGAAATTCTCGAAGATCCCACCACGCGCCGTGTTTGGGTGGAGTTTTCGTTTGCTCCGAAGATCAAGAAGAAACTGCTCGATCCGGTTCAATACGCGCGCCTGAGTCTGCAGTTTCAGAGTCAGCTGCGTAGTAGCGCCGGTTTGGCGCTGTACGAGATTTGCGTACGCTATTTGACGAACCCTAGCCATCTGACCATGCGTGAATCATGGGAATGGTGGCGTCCGATCCTGTCCGGCACGCCGGACACGGAAGCGGGCGATGAGGCGAAGCGCGAGTACAAGTACTTCAAGCGTGATTATTTGCGCCCGGCGATCGCCGAGGTGAATGCCGTCACGAACATCTTCGTCGAATTGATCGAGCACCGCGAAGGTCGGCGCGTCGCGGAAATCCAGTTCCGTGTGACCGAGCGCAAGCAGCCGATGCTCGCGCTCGACGAGCATCCGAACGTGTTCGACAGCACGTTGGTCGACCGGATGGTGAAGATTGGCATCCCGCTGAAGGAAGCGCAGACGCTTTACGCGGATAGCGAAGAAAACCGCATTCGCGCTGCATTGCAAATGACCGAGCAGCGCATGCGCAGCACTTCGCTGCCGGCGGTGCGCAGCGCACCGGCGTTGTTCAAGGATGCGTTGAAGAAAGGTTATGCGCCGCCGGTTGAATCGTTGCCGTCCGGCGGCGTCGTCGGTAAGGCCGCGATGGCGGCACCGGCCGACGACCTCAAAGCGCGTCTGCTCGGCGAGTACTCGGCTTATCGGCGCAAGGAAGCCTACGCGTTGTACAACGAACAAGGCGACTCGGAGCGGGAGATCGCACGGCAATCGTTCGAAGAAGATGAACTGCCGGTGCTTGGCACGCACATGCGTGACGACTGGCGCCGTCGCGGGCTCGATTCGAAGATCGTCGAGACTGCGTTCTTCGATTGGCTGGCCCGCAAGACCTGGGGCGAGCCAACCGATGGTGATCTGCTTGCCTTCACGCTGAGCCAATCGCGCGCAGCGTAATCATTCAGCGGTGCGGCACTTCAGAGGAAGTGCCGCTGCGTCCCCCGCCTCGCCTTATTTCAGGCTTTCCTACTTCAACATCTTTTCGATTTGCCTGAGGATGTCATCGCGCTTTTCACGCGAGAGCCCCTTCAGGCGCAACTCGATCCGGTCATCTCCATACGACTTGAGATCGCCAACCGATACGCCGCCGAGTTTGATTTCCAGGCGCTGCGCGTAGCGCTGGCGCCCCGCGGGCTTGGTGCTCTCCTGGGCATTGGCTCGTCCTTTGACGATGTCGGCGACCTGCCGCGTGCTCAGATCGTCGGCGAGTATCTTGTTGATCAGACGCAGCGTGGCGTCGGCACCGCGCGCCGTGTGATAACGGCCGACCTGATACGCCATGTTCGAACCGAAACGATCCGGCCGGGCGACCATCTCGTGCATGACTGTTTCGGGCAGCTTGGCGATCGATAAAGCGACAGCGACTGTCGACTCGTCAAGTCCGAGATGCTCCGCGAGCTCTTTCTGACTCTGAAAATGCCGATCATCGAGAAAGCGTCTCCAAACGACTGCGTTGTCGAAAACCGTCTGCGAGTCACGTTGGACGTTGAGGTCGTAGCCGAGCTTGTAGCTTTCGAGGCCGATCGGCAGGTCGATGACGATTGCCTTCGCCGATTCATTGTTCGCTTCCTTCAACGCCCGAACGCGCCGGCCGCCGTCGCTGACGAAGTACGTGCCGGGATTGTCGTAGTCGGGAATGACGTGAATGGCCTGCTGCTGTCCCTGCTTCGCGAGATTGACTGCCAGTTCGGCAATCGACGACTTCAGATAGAAGTGGCGTGGGTTGAACGGGCTTGGCTTGATGGCCTTGAGCGCGAGGTCGATGACCTGGCCCGGCCGATAACCATGCTCGAGTCTCCACGCGCGATAGGCTGCGGATTCATTGGCGACGTCGGTGGTGTCGACTTCTGTAACGCCAGGCGATACGGCCGAAGTAGTCGCTCGCGAGGGGATCTCGTTGGCCGTGGCGCCGTTCTTCACCAGGCCGTCAATTGCGTTCAGGCGGTCCAGCGCGGTTCGCTTTTCGCTGCTGGTCGTATCAGGACGTGCTTGAAAGCCTTTGGCAAATTGGGAGGGTTTCATTCAGGGTCCTTTCTTTATGCGCATAAATTCAGGGGAGCAAGGCGGCGATCTCATTCGCGCATGCCCTTACTTCGAGGGCGGCAAGCTTGGCGCCGCGATCGTTCATCTGAAGCACCGTCTGCCCTAGCGCCATGGCTTGTTTGTAGGCTTCGCGTGTCGGAATCTGAGTCTTGAGCAGGGGAAAGCCGAGTTCTTCCAAAGCGCGCTTCAGTTCGCGCGTCAGCATCCGCTTTTCTTCGGTCTTGTTCAGCAAAAAGACGGCGCGCAGATCTTCATTCATCACTTGGGCCTGCTGGACAAGCTTTACCAAGCCGATGCTCGACCAATAGTCGGCGGGCGATGACGACGTCGGGATGACGGCGACGCTAGCGGCGAGCAGCACGACGCCGGAAACTTTCTCGGTGATGGAGGGCGGGCAGTCGACAACGATGATGTCGTAGTCACTGACGAATTTCTTGATTTCACGGTGAATCTGGCTGCCGGCCTCTGAGAGATTGACGACCGGGAAGGGAATGCCGGTGTCACCGTCTGACGATGCGCTGGCCCAGTGGATCAGCGTGTTTTGACCATCTGCGTCTACGACGAGGACGCGTTTGCCTTTCTCATGAAACGCAGCCCCGAGATGCATCGCGATAGTGCTTTTCCCGACTCCACCCTTCTGCTGAGTTACCGCGATGATTTCCGCTGCCAATCTTCACCCCCTCTTTTTAGACGCAGATGGATTCTACCTGGATGAGTTTGTATTTCAATCGTTTTTGTGTAAACACAATAACGATTAGCCGTTTGGCCTAGGTTTATGCGCATAAAGGTTTGCGGATCGAGGTCGGCGGGTGGTCGCCGGAGGTGCGATTCTTCCGCCTTCGGTTGCGATTGGCGAGGCACCGATTCGGTTACGGCGGAGCCCCGCAGCGCGGCAACCTAGGGAGATGGGAATTGCGAGGAGCAACTCCCGAGGTCAGGGGCGTGACTTCTTTCCGGTCGTCGGGCGCTCTATCGACGATCTTGCGGATGTGTCGAGTCAAGCTCTTATGGGACTCTTCACGCGCAGTCGGGATGCTTCAGCCGACGAAAATTGCGCGTCGGTGCGGTGCGGTGAGAAAGGCGCGGAACGCCCGGGCGCAGCCTAATTGGTTTTTCGTTTGTGCTTTCGAGCCGGCGTGGCAAGCAGCGAGCGGCCGACGGATCACACGGGGACGCAGAGGCTTTATGCGCATAAAGTCCCCCGGCTCACCGGCTCACCGGCTCACCGGCCCAGCGGCCCAGCGGCCCAGCGGCCCAGCGGCCCAGCGGCCCAGCGGCCCAGCGGCCCCTTGGGCGGACGCTCGCTCAGCCCGCGGAGGCGTGTCATTTTCGGTATCGCCGGAACACCGTTGAACCCACGAGCCGACGTTTGCGTTACACCCGCGCGGTTCAGATCTGCGTGCGCTGCAAGCAACCGCCATGAAACGACATCAGCGACGCAAGCTCCGGAGCCGACAGCCTTCAATACTCAACGCGTCTTTATGCGCATAAACCGGAGAGCGAGCTTCACTCCGCCGCGCGGGTCCAATCCGCTTTCCCTAGGCGCATCAGCAAATGGCATTTATTCGCCTCCTACCCTGAATACCGCACGGGTACTCTCCCACGTTTGCCGACTGCTCAGAACCGCAGCGGTTCGGACCGTGGACCTGAGCGCCAGCCTAGGCTCAATCGTGGCTACCATCCGGCTACCCGCTTTCATACAGGCAAAAATCGCCAAAACATTCCGAGAAAAAATATAAGTCATAAATGTTCACTACCTAACCTCCTCGCCACTCGATGAACATCCCACCGCACCCCGCCAATCGCGGTCCCCACCAACCCGCGACTCCCCCCGCAGCCGCTAAAATCCCTCCAAATCCACTACCCCTCCGCCCCACCGTCATGATCACCCTCTACCACAACCCAAATTGCTCGAAATCGCGCGCCGTCCGCGACCTGATCGCGAGCACCTACAACGTCCCCAACGAGGCGACCGAAATCGTCGAATACCTGAAACACCCTCTGACGATCGCCCAACTCCAGCAACTCAACACCCAACTAGGTTGCCCGGTTCGCGAGATGATCCGCGACACGGAAGACGAATACAAAGAACTCAACCTCGCCGACTCCACCCTGACTGAAGCTCAGTTATACGAAGCACTGGCTCGTCATCCGATCCTGCTGCAAAGACCCATCGTCGTGCGAAACGGGCGTGCCGTGATTGGCCGTCCGCCGGAAAATGTCGCGGCCCTCTTCGCCTAGGCACTTCCATCAGAGACGCCACGTGCGATTTGCCACCGTGCCGCCCCGACGCGCCGAGCCTCGCTACAATCCGTCATCCGCACACGGCTGCGGAGGCATCAATCGACAACAAGGGACATCGTGCATCTGACGACAACACTCGCGCCGTGGTCATCCCACGACACTCAACTGATTCTGTCGTGCGGGCTCGGGCTCGCACTGATCATCGTCTTCATCAGCGTGCTGAAGCTCGCGCCGTTTCTGTCGATTCTGGTCGGCACATTTGCGGCGGGCTTCGCGGCTGGCCTGCCGCTCGAAGCAGTCGCCAGCGCGTTCAGCAAGGGCGCAGGCGCATTGCTCGGCGATGTCGGGATCATCATCGCGCTCGGCGCCATGCTCGGCGCGTTGATGGCCGAATCGGGCGCGGCCGACCGGCTCGTTTCGACCATTCTCAAACACTCCACGCCACGCACGCTGCCATGGATGATGGCCGTCGTCGCGCTCATCATCGGCCTGCCGCTGTTCTTCGAGGTCGGCCTCGTGATGATGGTGCCGATCATCTTCGTCATGGCGCGCCGCTCGAACCAACCGATCCTGCGAATCGCGATTCCCGCGCTCGCCGGCATGACGACCCTGCATGCACTTTTGCCGCCCCACCCGGGTCCGTTGATCGCGGTGAGCGCGCTGCACGCCGACCTCGGTCTGACGCTCGGCCTCGGCCTGATCGTCGCGATTCCGGCGGTCATTCTCGCGGGCCCGTTGTATGGCATCTGGTTGTCGAAACGGATGCACGTGGTCGAGCCGGAAGAAATGGGCAAGCTTTTTAGCGCGCAGCAAAGCACGGCCGAGCCGCCGGGTTTCGCCATCTCGCTCGCGACGATTCTGTTGCCGGTCGTGTTGATGCTCGGTCGCACTGTCGCCAAACTGCTGCTGCAGCCCGAAACTTTTCTGTTCAACACGTTGAATTTCCTCGGCGAACCGCTGGTCGCGCTGGGCCTCACCGTGCTGTTCGCGGTGGTTGCGCTCGGCTGGTCGCGCGGTATGGCGCGTGATCGTGTCGGCGGCATTCTGCGCAAGAGCTTGCCGCCGATCGCCGCGCTGCTACTGACCATCGGCGCCGGTGGCGGTCTCAAGCAGGCGCTCGTCGTCGCGGGGATCAGCACGACCATCGGCAAGATCGCAGTCGGCGCGCACATGCCGCTGATTCTGCTGGCGTGGCTAATCGCGGTCGCGTTGCGTCAGGCCACAGGCTCGGCGACCGTTGCCACGACTACGACGGCGGGTATCGTCGCACCGGTCGTCGTCGGATTGAGCGCGACGCACAATTCGTTGATGGCGCTCGCCATTGGTGCTGGCTCGGTGTTCTTCTGCCACGTCAACGATGCGGGTTTCTGGATGGTGCGCGAATATTTCGGGCTGCAGTTGAAGCAGACGGTGTTCGTCTGGTCGGTGCTGCAAACGATCGTCTCGGTCGTTGGCCTCGCCTTGACGCTCGTGATGTGGACCGTGCTGACGTAACAAAAGGCGCGCCTCCCGGCAAGCGACGCGACGTGCACGACCGTACGCGCCGCCTCGCCGGGCGAGCGCCAGAGCATTCACAACGGCGCGTCCGGTGACGTCATGTACGCCGCGAGAGCTGCTGGCTTACTCCTCTTCTTTCGCCGTGCCAGGTGCCGCAATCCCGCTCATCTCATGCGCGGCGACGCGCAGCAAACGGATCTGTTTGCGATAGTTGCGGCAGCCGCTGCAGGTCGGCAAATGCAGTCGGATCGCAACCCACTCACCGGTCGTCAAGCGACGATCGAGCGCGTCGGACAACAGACGCGTGATGTTTTTACATTTCCCCATTCGCATCCTCGCTGGATAAGCCTTTTTCGCTCAGGCACGTGCGCAGGCGAAGGCGCGCGCGATAAATCAGCACACTGCAGTGATTGGCGGTCATCTGCAATTCGGCGCAAATCGCCTCGGTCTCGAGTTCAAGAAATTCGCGCATCATGAAGACGCGGCCGATGTGTTCGGGCAGATGATCCAGACACATCTCGAACAACGTCCAGAACTGCTGGCGGCGCAGTGCGGTTTCCGGCGTCGGCCACGGGCGCGGTTTGGTTTGGGCAGACCAGTGGCCGTTGTCCTTGAACAATTCGCGATCGAGTACGGCTTCACCGTCGAGCTCCGATTCGAGCGATGACAGATTGACCGTACGCCGCCGCGCTCTCAGCGTATCGACGAGCTTGTGCCGCAGGATGCCGAACACCCACGTCTTGTGTTCCGACTGCGCCGCGAATCGGTCTGCCTGACCCCATGCGGCGGCAAGCGCTTCCTGCACGGCATCTTCAGCGGCCGCGGCGTCGCGTAATTGCAAGCGGGCGAAGCGCACCAGGTCACGCCGCAGCTGCGTCACATAGATGGGATCGTCGAGCGCCGGGCCGCCTAGTTGCGCCATGGCTGGCTCCGCCGTGTGGTCAGGTTTGGCGACACAGGGTCTCGTGAATCGTCGTGGTTCATAAAGGCTGCCTTCCCTCGTTCTGACGCTGTTGTCGCGGTATGCAGGGGGCTTATGACAACAGCAATTAATTATTGCGAAAATTGAAATCAAGTGGAGACGAAAGCTGCTTCCGGCCGACCATCGCAAGTCTGATTATTGCAATAATTGAAAAAAAGTCTTTGCGACTTTGCTGTTTTTTGCCTCGCATCCAATCGCTATTCTCCAGTCCATCGATCGCATTGATCGCAAACCCACGCTGAAGGAGTAGCACCATGAAACGCATTCTGTCCGCCCTGATCGCTTCCGTCGCGCTGTTTGCCGCTGCATCGGGCGCTGCTCACGCGGCGGCCCCGGCGCAATGCAATGGCCCGGCATCGTACTGCAACACCTTCTTCGGTAACTAAAGCAAAAAATCCGACGAGCCGTATCGTCGACAAAGCGTTTCGCGAAGTCAAAAAGAAGGGCGCCAATACGGCGCCCTTCTTTGCGTCGACCTCTCGACTGACAGCATCGTCTCGCTCACGCGGCACGCCAAAGCAACACCCGCGCCTGGCGCGCGAATGCGTCAAATACTCGTCGTCCTAACGTGTTACAGTAAGTCGATAGCTTGCAGTTCTCCTGCGCCATCGCGCGGTCTTTACGGCAAACGCCTTTTCATTCTCGTGCCCTGCGCCGAACAGGGTCCCGTCCTCCCACACCGCTTTGTGATGTCGTCAGTTCTGGCTGCCTGAAGGGCCATCCTGCGCACGCATCGTGAATCAAGACCCGGTTTTCGCAGAGGCGTCATGCGTTCGGCGGCACTGCCGCCACAGCAAGGGCGACACGGTTTGCGAAGCCCTTATCGGAGACGACCATCATGAGCAATACCATCAGAAGCTACCGGGGCCTGGAGATTTATCCGCTGGTTTATCCGCATCAGCCGCGCGGTGTCGATGGCGTGCGCCATTACGATTCGGGCTTCGACGCGGCGGTGCGTATCAGCCGGCGCGGCACCGATGACAGCACGACGACGAGCCGGGTGTTTCGCGTGCCGAGTCGCACGCCGTTCGGCGCAGCTGGCGACGCGCGCATGGCCTCCACCAGCTACGCAGAGCAATTGATCGACGGCATGGTTGCCGGTCAATCGATTGCCGGACTGTGAGCCGCACACCGATGGCAAGTTACGCATCCCGCCGCGCGCAAAGCGCCCATCTTCCTGCGCAGAACGACCGCGAAAATTATCAGGTGAGCGCGTCGTCGCGGCGCACCTCGAGTGGCACCGTGCCAACGCTCAAGGTGATCCGTTTGAGCGACGAGCGCGTGATCTACCCCTTCCAGGGTCACGCCGACATGCCCTTCTTCGACGACGCCGAGGCCGCGCAATCTTACGCAGAAACTTACGGCTGGAAACTCGTCGACGGTGACATCGCAGTGCCGGAGTAAGCAGCGGGAAACCGATGCGCGACGAGTTGTTGCGCATAGAAGCAGACCGGCATCTGACCTGTTGGTGCCTCAAATAGTCCGCGACCGGAAGCAGGCTTGATTGGCAAGGCAAAAGTACCAGTTATCCACAAGGTTATTCAGTGAATCTGTGGATAACTTTGTCGCTCGCGAGGTTATCCACCGATAGCGGTGGTTCCCCTGTTCCCAGATAGTGGAAAATCCAAGCTTTGGCACGTACGGCGCAATCCGCTGGGCTTTTGCCTATGATGGACAGTTCGTCCCTTCTGCGCGTCAAGCGCCCTATCTCGAGGAAGCGAACCATGGCCCATCACATTGCAGTCGTTGTCGGCAGTCTGCGCCGCGAGTCGTTCAACCGGCAGTTGGCGCAAGCGGTAATTTCCCTTGCGCCATCGGACTTTACGTTCGAATTCATCGACATCGGTTCCTTGCCGCTCTACAACCAGGACTTCGATGCCGACTATCCTGAAGCCGGCAAGCAACTCAAGCAGCGCATCGAAGCCGCCGACGGCCTGTTGTTCGTCACGCCCGAATACAACCGTTCCATCCCAGGTGTGCTCAAGAACGCGCTCGACTGGGGTTCGCGTCCTTGGGGCACCAATTCATGGGGCAAGAAACCCGGCGCCGTGATCGGCACGTCGGTCGGGGCGACCGGCACCGCGCTCGCGCAGCAGCATCTGCGCAACGTGCTGGCTTATCTCGACGTACCCACACTTGGTCAGCCCGAGGTGTTTATCAAACACGATCCGGCGGTCATCAATGAGAAAGGCGAGATCGTTAATGAGGGAACGCGAAAATTCTTGCAGGGCTTTGTCGATCGTTACGTTGCGTGGGTCAAACTGAATAGCGCTGCCTGACGCACGACGGCGGCGGACCATCGCCTGATGGCCCGCCGCCGCGCTTGACCACTGTCGCGATCAGACGTGGTGATGTCCCGTCACGCGTTCCCAACCATGACGCACGGCGAGCTTGAAACGCTCCCACGTGCTGTCCGGCGAGGTCGTCTCCCACTTGCGACGTGCTTCCGGTTCGACGTCGTCCCACGCGCTGTCGCGGAAACGTGCGTCCTGACCGATCTCCGCGCCATAGCGATACGCCGGCACGTAGTCCTCATAGCGCGAATTTTCGGCGGCGTATTGCTCATCGTAGTGGGACCGAAAATCTTCTTCGTATTCCAGATACTCGTTCGGCATCTGGCCGCCCAGGCCAGCAGTCGGCTGCGCAGCCTCCGACACGACCTCGGACGGCCTCATGATCGCGCCCGAGCCAGGCATTGAACCCGCCGCAACAGCACTGCGTCCGACGTCGCCCACCAGCGGGTCGATTACGGGGTCATTGACCGGATCAAGCACCGGCCGCTCGTTGATGGGCGGCGGCACGAAGGGCTCCGCGTCCGTGCTTCCCGGCGGCATGGTGTAGAGCGGATCGGTAGCCGGCGTGACGGGCCGCGTCGGAGCCACGGGTGTCGTCAAGTCAGGCATCTCAGAGGCACTTACGCTCGATGAGCGCGGCGCCCCCGGCGTCATGGCGCCGATTCCTAATTCGTCGAGTACCGAATGCTCGCGCCCACTAGCCGTTTGCGTATCCCAATCAGGCGAGCGCTCGCCGATGTCCGTCGCGCCCATTCTTGTCAGCGTACTGCGCGCGAGTTCGGCGTGCGACTCGCTGGCTGCGTCCACGCATACCAGGATTGCGCCCCGCCGCACGGCCTCGGCATAACGGGCGGTTTCCGGCGAACGTGGGCCCGATGCGAACAAACTCGAAAGAAAACGCTCGATGTTGGCCAGCACGCCTGCGCCGGCCACTTCATCCGTTGCGGAACCGACGGACGGCTCCGGATTTGCCTGCAACTCAATGGTTTCGCGCGCAAAGCCGGTTTGCACGAGCGTGTCGCGTGCGGCTTCCGCTTGAGAATAGGTGTCGAATAAACCAATCACGGTATGGCGCATGGCTGTCTCCCGACGGGTAAAAAGGTGGAACGAATGGCGCACAAATGCGCCGCTTTCCTTCCTTTTCCCGCCGCAACGATCGTGCCGCGCGTGGTCGATTTGCCGCCTGTCCCCGCCGGGGCGCGCCTGCGCGCGATCCGAGGCCCGGCGGCATGGCGCGTCGGCCGAACGCTTTTACAAGCTTTCACGCAAATGACATGGTCTCGCCGCGCGCCGCTTCGCAGCCGCGTCAATCGGCAGGATGCGCCGCGGGATCGGAGCCGCTCTGCGAGAGGTCTCGCTGAATGGCTTGCAGCAGCGTCTCCAGCAAGCCGATATCGAAGGGTTTGGAGAGCACCCGCACGTCGACGTGCCGCGCGCGATCGAGCTCTTCCGCGTAGCCGGTGACCAGAATGACGGGCAACCTGGGTTCGAACGCCAGCACCGCTTCCGCCAGATCGATGCCGTTCATGGCACCCGGCATGTGAATGTCGGACAACACGAGATCGAACGGCAGCGGCTCGCCAGTGCGGGCTTGCCTCGCGTGCGCGTCGTCGAACAGGCGCAGCGCCGTGTCCGCATTGAAGACGCAGGTGATCTGGTGGCCCATCATCTGCAACAGCGCTTCCGTGCCGGCCGCCACCTCCGCGTTGTCCTCGACGAGCAGAATGCGCAGACCCTGCGGTACGCCGCTCTCGGCGGCGCTCGTTTCGGCAGGACGGTCGGCTTCGGGTTCGTCCGTGGCGCGCGGCAGATAAAGGCGCACCGAGGTGCCCGCGCCGACCGCGCTGTCGATCGCCGCCAGTCCGCCCGAGCGTTCGCAGAACGCGAAAACCTGCGGCAGGCCGAGACCTGTGCCCATGCCCTTCGGTTTGGTCGTGAAGAGCGGCTCGAAGGCGCGCGCGAGCACGTCGGACGCCATACCGGCGCCCGTATCCTCGAGCGTGAGTTGCACGAAGTCGCCAGTCAGCGGGAAACCGTCTTCGTGACGGAACGGGATATTCGACGCGCGCACCGTGAAGCGACCGCCGTTCGGCATGGCGTCGCGCGCGTTGACGGCGACATTGATCAGCGCGAGTTCGAGTTCGGCGACGTCGACGCACATTGGCCAAACGTCCACGCCGATATCGATCACCAGCGACACCTTGGCGCCCAGCGAGGCGCGCAGCAATTCGCGGCACGCCGGCAGCCAGCGTTCGATTGACAGCGTCTCGGTGCGCAACGGCTGTTTGCGCGCGACCCCGAGCAGTTGACGAGTCAGCGCTTCGCCACTCTTGAGGGCCCGCTCCATCGCCGTCAATTCGCGGTCGATGCCCGCCACGCTGCGCCGCCGCGCGATCTGCACGTTGGCGGAAAGGATCATCAACAGATTGTTGAAATCGTGTGCGACGCTGCCGACCAGCGTCCCGAGCGCTTCCATCTTGCGCGACTGGCGGTAGGCGGATTCGATCGAGCGGCGCATCGACGCCTCGGCTTGCCAGCGCTGCCATGCCTCCTCTTCGGCGCCGAGACGCCGCAGCGACAGCCAGATCACGCACCACAGCGCGATGGACGGCGTGAACATCGACAGGATCAGCACGCCGAGGTGCCGATACCAGCCGGCCCAGATCGCCGACGTGCGATAGCCGCACAACACGTACACCGGGTAAGAGCCGACATGCCGGAACGCGACGATCTGATCCTCACCGTCGACGTTCGAGCGCACTTGCACGACGCCGGCGCGCCGCCCTTGCGCCAGCGCATCCGCCAATACCGAATGCGCCGCCATGGCCGTCGGCTCGCGCGGGCTGCGTGGGTAGTGCGCGAGCACCGCGCCGTCCATGCGGACCATCGTCATGGTCACCGGCGTGCTGTCTTTGCTACCGAGCAACTCGCGGTAGAACGCGTCGAAATAGCTGGGCCGCAGTGCGACGGAGACCGTGCCGGCGAACGCGCCATGGGCGTCGCGCCGATCCACGCCCATGTTGAACACCTGCTCGCCGGCGACGTGGCCGGTCATGACCTTCGACACATGTTCCAGATCGCGCCCGTCGCGGATGCCGACGAAGTCGTCGCGGTTGCCGATCGACACCGCCGGCGACGGATAAAACCGGCTGCTTGCGAGCAGGTTGCCGTCGCGCCCGAAGATCGATACCGCGGCGACTTGCGGATAGCCGCCGCCCATCGTGCGCAGCTTCTCGTGAATCTCGGCCTCGCGCTCGCGAATGCCGTTGTCGTCCAGACCCTCGGTCAGATCGACGATGCGCGAATCGAGCGTTTCGTTCATGTCGAACACCTTCAGCGCGTGTTCTTCGGCGACGCGCACGGTGCGCAGGGTCAGGTCGGTGGCATCGGCTTCGCGCGCGCGCAGATCGCTGTAGGCCATCGCCGCGACGTACACGCACGGCAGCACGACGGCCATCACCAGCAGCGCGATGAGCGTGATGCGCCGCACGTGGAAATTCTGCTCCGGCACGGAGGGAAATGTCGCGCCTTCCTGACGGTCGGCGGAAAGTCGGCTCGCACGAGGCGGGTCGAACCGGTCTGATGTCATGTCGGGAATGCCAGGGTGGTTCGGGACGAAAAGGCCGGGAACTACCATCATACGAGAAGCATGGGCGGCCGCGGCGGTAGAAGTGACCGTTCGACGCACGGCGGACGGGTACAGGGTTATTCGTCTGTTTTTTGAATCAGCGACGAATCGAGAAGCGCAAACGTACACAAAAGCGTAAATGAAACAGAAATCTTTCTTTATCTATCGAAATTTTTTCCAAAATCAGCATTGATGGGAAAATTCCATTAGCGAAGCGGATTTCGTCGAGTTGCCTTTCCGCGAGTTTGCTTCGAGAATCGGCCCTACGATAAAAAATGCGTCCGCCATGTTCGGACGTATTGCCGCGAGGGCAGCCCGACCATGCGTACGACGCGTGAGGACGGCGTTCGCGGAAACACGCGCGCGGCAGGGGACCAACCCGATCCAGAAGCCGCGCCGATTCATCTACGGGGTAGGCTTCGAACATGCCGGTCATAGCCGTCGTCCACCGTGCGCGCACGCATTCATGCCTGCCCACCGGTTCCAGCCCGCGCGTTTTGCCGCGCGTCCTCGCTGCTCGCTCGCAGTCTGCCGCCCACGCCGCTTCAACCTGCTTTGCCGCCGGTCGACAGACCTCGCGCTAAAGAAGTCGCCGCTATGCGCCGTTAATACGCTATAGACAATTCCGTTTCCGACCCGCCCATGTCCTTGCCCATTGTGATCGCCGATGATTCGTTGCTTGCCCGCAAGGTGCTCACCAAGGCATTGCCGCCGGAGTGGGAGGTCGACGTGTCTTACGCGTCGAACGGGCGTGAAGCGCTCGCGCTGTATCGCGAAGGCAAGGCATCGGTCATGTTCCTCGATCTGACGATGCCGGACATGACCGGCTACCAGGTGCTGGAAGCCTTGCAGCACGAGGATCTGAATACCTTCGTCATCGTCGTCTCCGCTGATGTTCAGCCGATGGCCCAGTCGCGCGTGCGCGCGCTCGGCGCCGTGGCGTTCATTGCCAAGCCCGTGACGCCCGAGGCGCTACTACCCATCCTCAAGGAGTACGGGTTGTATGTCTGAGCCAGTCCTGAACGAAGACCAGCGCGACGCGCTGCAGGAGGTCGCCAATCTGGCGATGGGCCAAGCCGCGACGCGTCTCGCGCGGCTGCTCGATGCGTTCATCGAATTGTCGGTGCCGCGCGTCAAAGTGGTGGCGGTTCGCGACGCGGCCGATGCGCTGCGCGAGATGACCGGTATCGAGGACACCGTCAGCGCGGTGCGCCAGGGGTTCCGCTCGGACATCAAGGGCGAAGCGCTGGTGATCTGCCGCAGCGACAGCATCGCGCAGCTGTGTTCGCTCGTCAGCGATCCGTACGCACGTTCGAGCTATGAAGCGGTGAGCCAGCGGGAACTCGTGTTCGACGTGGCGAACGTGCTGACCGGCGCGTGCGTCTCATGCATTCTCGACCAGCTCGGCCGCACGCCGATTTTCTCCGCGCCGGGCCTGCTCGGCGAAGCCATGACGCTCGACGAGGTGTTTCAGCCCGGCGTGCTGCAATGGGAAGTCGCCCTGCTGGTCGAAGTCAATTTTGCGCTGGAGGATCAGAGCTTCCGCGCGCATCTCGTGATGCTGATGGCCGAAGAATCGATTCGCCACATGAACGGAGCGCTCGACGCGCTGTTGTCCAGTCTATGAGCGTGTCCGCTGCCTCGTTGAGCGAACTCGTGGTGGAGCGCGTCGGCTTCGGCATTTTCGTGCTCGATCGCGAGATGAACGTGCTCATGTGGAATCGCTTCATGCAGGACCACAGCGGTCTGACGCCCGACCAGGTGGTCGGCAAGTCGCTCTTCACGCACTTTCCCGAACTGCCGCGCGTGTGGTTGTCGCGCAAGATCGAAAGCGTGTTTCAGCTCGGCAGTTTTGCGTTCAGCTCGTGGGAACAGCGCCCGTATCTCTTCAAATTCGATCACGACCGGCCGATTACCGGCGGCGTCGACTTCATGCAGCAGGACTGCACGTTCATGCCGCTCATGCGCGATCGTGAAGTGGTGGCCGTGTGCGTGACCATTTCCGATGTGACGCACGTGAGCATCGTGCAGCGCGAGCGCGAAGAGGCGGTCGCCAAACTGCAGGAATACGCCGACCGTGACGGCCTGACGGGCATCGCCAACCGCCGTTTCTTCGAGGGCCGTCTGCGTGACGAGTACATCCGCTGGCAGCGCTACGGCGGCGAGATGTCCATGTTGCTGTTCGATCTCGACCACTTCAAGAAAATCAACGACCAATTCGGCCACGGCGTCGGCGATACCGTGTTGCGCGTGATGGCGCAGCGCGTCGCCGAGGTGGTGCGGGCGCAGGATACGTTCGGGCGCTTCGGCGGCGAGGAGTTCGCCTTGCTGCTGCCGTGCACGCCGCTCGACGACGCGATGCGCGTCGCGGAAAAGATCCGCTGCACCATCGCCGATACGCCGGTCGAAGTGCAGGGCACCAGCGTGCCGGTGACGGCGAGCGTCGGCGGCGCGTCGGCGCGGCCGGGCGTGCCGACGTACGACGTGCTGATCAACGAAGCCGACGCAGCGCTGTACAGCGCGAAGCGGCAAGGTCGCAACCGCTCGGTGGCATTCGTTTAAGCGGGCGCGGCCGCTTTTCGTTCCGCGCACGAAGCTCTCCGACAGGCACCGCGCGGCTGCCGAACCGCCTCCCGACCGCGCCTGGCGCCTCAATCCGGCCCCACATTTCCCCGCAACGCTGCGGCATCTCACAAACGTTGATATACTTTTCGCCGTTTCCGGCATCCCTGCCGGGTGTGTTGCGCGTGTCCGCGCGCGCGTGCCGCTCGCCTCGCGGGTGAGCATCAAACTTCTTGACCGCCTTTCAGCAGGCGCCTCCAGCGGAGATCGTCTTGGCTGTTTCCAATCCTGTCGTGGACGATACTGAAATCGACGCCGCTGCCGCTACCTCCGGCAGCTCGTTCTATCTCGCGATGCGCATCTTGCCGGCCGCGCAGCGCGATGCGATGTATCAGGTCTACGCCTTTTGCCGCGCTGTCGACGATATCGCCGACAGCGGCATGCCGCGCGCCGAACGCGCCGCCGCGCTCGAGCGCTGGCGCGCCGACATCGACGCGTGCTACGCCGGTGCGCCGCGTGCTTCGCTGCGCGCGCTGACGCGGCACATTCACACGTTTCATCTGCAGCGCGAGGATTTTCACGCGATGATCGACGGCATGGCGATGGATGCCGCCGCCGACATCTGCGGCCCCGACGAAGCCACCCTCGATCTGTACTGCGACCGTGTCGCCAGTGCGGCGGGTCGTCTATCGGTGAGGATCTTCGGGATGCAGGACGAACCTGGCCGGTTGCTGGCGCACCACCTGGGCCGCGCACTGCAACTGACCAACATCCTGCGCGACATCGACGAAGACGCGGGCATCAACCGTTGCTACCTGCCGCATGAATTGCTGGCGCGCGAAGGCATCGCGGTGGAAAGCCCCACGCAGATCGCCGACGACCCGTCGCTGCCGCGCGTGTGCGCGACGCTCGCCGCGCGTGCCAGGGAGCACTTCGCCGCGTCCGACGCCATCATGGACCGCGAGCCGCGCGCCGAGGTCAGGGCGCCGCGCATCATGTCGGGCGTTTATCGTGTGCTGCTCGAACGCACGCTGGAGCGCGGCTTCGACATTCCGCGCACCAAGGTCCGCAAGCCGAAGTTGCGCATGCTGTGGATCGTCGCGCGCTACGCGCTTTTCTGACCGGATGCAAAGGCTCGTACATGTGGTCGGCGCGGGCCTTGCCGGCCTCGCCGCCGCAGTGCAGCTGCAGCGGCGCGGCGCGCAAGTCGTGCTGCACGACGCAGCCGATTACGCCGGCGGCCGTTGCCGCTCTTACTACGACGCGAAGCTGGGCGCGACCCTCGACAGCGGCAATCACATGTTGCTGTCGGGCAATTTCGCCACGCTGAACTATGCTCGCGCGATCGGCGCTGCCGACGAACTGGTTGGCCCGGCGCTGCCCGAATATCCGTTCGTCGACTTGGCTACGCGGGCGCGCTGGACCGTGCGCATGTCGGCGGGGCGCTTGCCTTGGTGGATCTTCGATACGAATGCCCGCGTACCGAACACCGGCCCGACCGATTATCTGGCGCTCGTGCCGCTGCTGTTCGCCAAACCCGGACGCAGTGTCGCGCAAACCATGCGTTGCGATGGCCCGTTGTGGGATCGTCTGCTGCGCCCGCTGTTTCACGCGATGCTCAATGTCGAGCCGCGCGAGGCATCGGCGGAATTGACGGGGGCGATGGTGCGCGAAACCTTGCTGGCCGGCAGCCTGGCATGTCGGCCGCTGGTGCCGCGCAACGGTTTGGGCAGCGCGTTCGTCGATCCGGCGCTGCGCTTGCTGCAACATGGCGGCGCGGCAATCCGGTTGGGCTCGCGTCTGCGCGAAACGCAGTTCGCCGCCGACGGCAGTCGCGTGCAAACGCTGCATTTCGCGGATGAATCGATCGCGCTCGAAGCGAACCATGCCGTGATTCTGGCCGTGCCGTCAGACATCGCGCAGACGCTCGTGCCCGGCTTGCGCGCGCCGACTCGCTTCGCCGCTACCGTGAACGTGCATTTTGCCGTCGAGCCGCCGTTTGGATTGCCGCCGATTACCGGCCTGCTCAATGGAACATCGGCATGGCTGTTTGCTTCCGATGGACGCTTGTCGGTAAGCGTGAGCGACGCCGAGCGGCTGCTCGACACACCGCACGACGAACTGGCGGCGACCGTATGGGCCGACGTGGCCCAGGCGGCCACTCTCCCTGTCCTGCCGATGCCGGCCTGGCAGGTCGTCGCGGAAAAACGCGCGATGTTTGCCGCGTTGCCGGATCAGGAAACGCTGCGTCCGGGCACGCGCACTCGCTGGAAAAATTTGCTGCTCGCGGGCGACTGGACGGCCACCGGCCTGCCCGCGACGATAGAAGGCGCGATCCGCTCCGGCCAGAAGGCCGCGGATACGTTGCTGAATGAACCGATGGAACGCCGATGAACGATTTATCTCAAACCCAGCCGCTGGACGACGACGTCCTGCCGGAATTCGCCGATGCGGCGCATGAAGCCGCGACAGCCGCCGCAACGCAAGCCGCGCCCGAAGCGGCAACGCAAGCCGTGTCTGAAACGGCAACGGCCGCCGCCGCAACTGAAGCTAACGCCGCAACGCACGCAGCCCCCGACGCTTCGCTCGACGCCGCCATCACGCGCGCCACCGATGCGATCCTCGCCGCGCAGAAGCCCGACGGGCACTGGGTCTACGAACTCGAAGCCGACGCGACGATTCCCGCCGAGTACGTGCTGCTGGTCCACTACCTCGGCGAAACACCGAACCTCGAACTGGAGCAAAAGATTGCGCGCTACCTGCGTCGCATCCAGTTGCCCAACGGCGGCTGGCCGCTCTTCGCCGACGGTGCGCTCGACATCAGCGCCAGCGTCAAAGCGTACTTCGCGCTGAAGATGATCGGCGAACCGTTGGACGCCGACCACATGGTACGTGCGCGCGACGCGATTCTGGCGAGCGGCGGCGCGGAAAACGTCAACGTCTTCACGCGGATTCTGCTCGCGTTGTTCGGCGTGGTGTCGTGGCGCGCCGTGCCGATGATGCCCGTCGAGATTACGCTGTTGCCCGAGTGGTTTCCGTTCCATCTGTCGAAGGTGTCGTACTGGGCGCGCACGGTCATCGTGCCGCTGCTCGTGCTCAACGCGAAGCGGCCGCTCGCGCGCAATCCGCGCGGCGTGCGCATCGACGAACTGTTCCGCGGCGCGCCGGTCAATACCGGCATGCCAGAACGCGCGCCGCATCAGCATGTCGGCTGGTTCCGTTTCTTCCGCGGCGTGGACGTGGTGCTGCGTGCGGTCGACGGCCTGTTCCCGACGGCGACGCGCGAACGCGCGGTGCGTGCGGCGGTGGCCTTCGTCGATGAACGATTGAATGGCGAAGACGGCCTCGGCGCGATTTTCCCCGCCATGGCCAACTCGGTGATGATGTACGACGTGCTCGGTTATCCGGCCGATCATCCCAACCGTGCAATCGCCCGCGAGTCGATCGACAAATTGCTCGTTATCAAGGATGACGAAGCATATTGCCAACCGTGTCTGTCGCCGGTGTGGGATACCTCGCTTGCCGCGCACGCGCTGCTCGAAACCGGCGAAGCACACGCCGAACAGGCCGCCGAACGCGGGCTCGCGTGGTTGCGTCCGTTGCAGATTCTCGACGTGCGCGGCGACTGGATTTCGCGTCGGCCGAACGTGCGTCCTGGCGGCTGGGCGTTCCAGTACAACAACGCGCACTATCCGGACGTCGACGATACGGCGGTGGTCGCGGCGGCCATGCATCGGTCGGCGCAGCTCACGCAATCCGACGTCGATCGTGACGCGATTGCGCGAGCACGCGAATGGGTCGTCGGCATGCAAAGCAGCGACGGCGGCTGGGGTGCATTCGAGCCGGAAAACACCCAGTACTACCTGAACAACATTCCGTTCTCCGATCACGGCGCCTTGCTCGATCCGCCGACCGCCGACGTTTCCGGCCGTTGTCTGTCGATGCTCGCGCAACTCGGCGAATTCCCGGAAAGCAGCGAGCCGGCGCAACGTGCTTTCGACTACATGCTGAAGGAACAGGAATCGGACGGCAGCTGGTACGGCCGCTGGGGCCTGAACTACATCTACGGCACGTGGACGGCGCTTTGTTCGCTGAACGCAGCGGGCATGCCGCACGACGACCCGCGCCTGAAGCGCGCCGCCCAGTGGCTCCTGTCGATCCAGAACGAGGACGGCGGCTGGGGCGAGGGCGGCGAGAGCTACAAGCTCGACTATCACGGCTACGAGCGCGCCCCGAGCACGGCATCGCAAACCGCATGGGCGCTGATGGGCCTGATGGCGGTCGGCGAAGTCAATCACGAAGCGGTGGCGCGAGGCGTTGCTTACCTGCAGCGCGAACAGCGCGAGCATGGCCTGTGGGACGAAACGCGCTTCACCGCGACCGGCTTCCCGCGCGTGTTCTATCTGCGCTACCACGGTTATCGCAAGTTCTTCCCGTTGTGGGCGCTGGCGCGCTTCCGTCATCTGAAGCGCCATGGCCTCACGCGCGTCACAGTCGGGATCTAACGGATGCCGCTTTCGACAACGTCGTCAGCCGATGCCGGCCGTAGCAGCTTGCCGGTGATCGTGGTGACGGGCATGGCGTTCGAGGCGCGCATCGCGCGCGGTCCGGGCGTCGAGGTGGTGTACGCCGCGCGTGCCGATTTGCTTGAGCGCGCACTGAGCGCGGCGGTGGCGCGCGGTTGTTCGGGCATCGTGAGTTTCGGCACGGCGGGCGGTTTGGCGCCCGATCTGCAGCCGGGCGCATTGATCGTCGCGGATGCCGTCGAAGGGCCGTTCGGACGCCTCGAGACCGATCGGACCTGGACGGACCGGCTGGCGGCCGCACTGACGACCGGGCCGCTGGCGGCGCGTCTGCAACGTGGTTCGATGGCGGCGGTCGCGGCGCCTCTGGTCAGCGCCGCCGACAAGAGCGCACTGCATCGCTCGACTGGCGCGCTTGCGGTCGATATGGAATCCCACATCGCCGGCGCGAGCGCGGCGGCGCAAGGCGTGCCTTTCGCCGTTTGTCGAGCGATCGTCGATCCGGCCTGGCGCACGCTGCCTTCCGCTGCCACGGCAGGTCTTCGCGACGACGGGAGCACGGCCATCGGGCCGATTCTGCGCGAGTTGATGCGCCAGCCGTCGCAACTCGGCGGCCTGATCCAGGTGGCGGTCGATGCCCGGGCGGCCCGTCTCTCGCTGGTCCAGGCCCGACAGGCGATGAGCACGGCCGGTGCGCTCCGGATGGCCGAAGTCTGAGTGACGCACGTCCTAATTCAGCACATATTGAAATACTAGGGAAAACCCTTATATTTGGTACAATGTCAGTGTTAACCCTAGGTCGCTGGTGCGATGCCTTTGACCTGGGCGCCTTCAAACACGGAGTACCAGATGAATTTCCATACCAGAAAGTCTTACCTGTACTTCGCAAAAGAGGTATAGCCTTACTGGAAAAAGGTTAGCGGGCGATTATAACTTAGAAATACACCTCAACCGCCGTCGCTACCCCAACACCTACCCCAACATAAATGGGGTCATAACACGGGCCTCCCAAAGTGCAATCAGTTGCACTCACGCAGCAGCGGGGGAGGTCTTGGCCTTGGGGCTTGCAGCTTTCGTAGACACCAGCTTGACCCCTTGCTTACCCGAGGCATTGAAAGCCTTAATCAGCTTGGCAGCGGGAAGCAGTTTGAACAGCGCCACCAGTTGCGCCTCGGTGGCCTTCTCACCGGCCTTGATGACTTCCTTGAATGCCACGTCCTGGGCATAGTCAGGAGCAGGCGCGGCCTTGGCTTTCTTTGTGGCAGCACTAGCAGAGCCCGCCTTGGCCTTCGTCTGATTTTTTGAAGCCTTCAGTTCAGGCAGTGCCACCACTTCCTTGTAAGTCTTACCCTCCAGCTTCAGCACGACTTCATCGACGTTCTCAACCGTCAACATTTTGGCGGCAGCAGTCAGGATGGAGAAGGGCAATGCTTTGACCTTCTCGTAAGCGATGCCGTTTTTCGTCAGCGTGCGATACGTGCGGACGAAGTTCATAGCCTGTGCATACTTCACCTTCAATTCCGCGTCCACGTATTCAGTAAACGTGTTGTATCCGAAATTCTTGTCCTCCTGGATATCAATCTTCTCCTTGATCGCGTACAGATAAGCGCCGAGTTCATAGGTGGATTCTTGCCAGTTCTCCACGGCTTGGCGCGTTTTCTTCATCAACACGCGGGGCGACATGCCCGCGATCTCAGCGACCAGGCCGGAAGTATTGAGGACTTCTACAACGGGGGTGACTTGGGATTCCATGTCTGACTCCATTCAGTGTGTGGTTTTGGTCTGCTAAACCGTTTAACAGACCGCAGACCGATACTAAGCGCAAAAATCGCAAACCACCAAACCGCCAGGTATACAAAAAAGTGGTAAACCGCACGCAAAAATGCGTGAGTGCGGAATAAGCGCAGCTACCGGACCACACGCAAAAAGTCTGGCAATCAATTGCAGCAGGCCTGACGACGTTTTGGGTTGCACGATAGCGGATTGCGAAGCGAAGGCGGAGCGTGGCGAACAAACAACAAAATAAATTTTCGAGCACCGACCACTGAGCAGGCAACGAAAAAAACCGCACTTTCCGCACGCAGAACGCGAACTGAATTTGCGAGTTGACCGAACGTTGTTCCGGGTGGAGTTTTGACAGGTTTCGCACGTGTGTATGTTCACTGTATTGTGAACTCACGTCACAACCAACCCGGAGGAAGTCATGGCCACGAACGGACAAGCACTCGCAGCGAAGCGCAAGATGGGCCGGGAAAATTTCCTACTCCCCGATGCCATTCGTCAGGCGATGGAAGCGCTGGCAGAAAAGCGCAGCGTGACAAAGGCGGAAATTCTCAGGACGGCATTGCGCGAATATTTCGAGCGTCAGCCGGAACTAAAGGAGGTCGCATAAAAAGAAAAAAGCCTCGGGTGAGAACCGAGGCTTAGGAAGTGTCAGCACCGGAAGGGCCAGGGCCACACAACATACACATGTACATTTTAGGCCCGCTCCCGAGTTGACACAAGTATCAGTTTGTCAATTTGGAGAAAGTCATCATGAGCAGTAACGATGCCGTCATGTGCGCAGCCGGTACGGTCAGCGCCGAGCAGCAAGCCGCCGAGTTCATCGCCAAGGTGAGCGCTCGGGATTGGCTCCCACGCGTCCCCCATACCCCCAGCGACCGCCAACGCGGGCCACGCGTCCCTCACCCCGACGACACCTCCAGGATGCGCTCCATGAGCGTGTCTGAGGATAAGGAGTCGTGGGTTCACCTTCACGCCGCCAACGTCCGGGCCTTGGGGCCATTGGGCGCGATCATGTTCGATTACGTGTCGCAATGGAGCCGTGCCAGCAAAAAGGGCGGCGCACAGTTGGCCGTGAAGGATTGTCATGGGGAATTCTGGCTCGCCTGTTCCTACGCCAGGATCGAGCAGGACACCGGACTGAAGAAGCGGGACGCCGAACGGGGACTGGCGGATTGTGTGGAGGCCGGAGCATTGGAAGCCACCACCATGAAATACGCACGGAAGCGGTGCCTTCATGTCCGCATCGCCCCTGCCAACGGAGCGCAGATCACCCCTTGGCCGTTGATCGTTGGGGACGTGACTGGCGAGAGACCAAAATCCCTATGCGTGCTTAAGAACGATTCTCAAGCACCGGGGCGTGCTTTACTCACCGACCAAAGCACCGGGGCGTGCTTTCCTAATACAACCTCTATTCTTTCAACCGCGATTAGAAACACAACCGGAGAATCTGTCCCAGCTTCGCCAGGACAACAACCGGCCCCCCCATCCCTGGCCAAGGGGAAGAAAGCCCCCAAACCCCAAGGCGATAACCCCGCCTCCCCGGTTCCGCTGGCCCCCTCCAAGCCCGTGCTGGCGATTGCGGTGCAGTGGGAGACCCTGACAGGGGAGCGGATCAACGGGGCCGCAGCGAAGCGTCTACGCGATGCCATGACCGCGATGCACCGCAAGGGGATCGATTACAACGCCGTCGTGGTGTGGGCAGTCGATAACTGGACAACCATCAAGTGGAAGGTGGACCCGAGGGATACCCGCTCCCCGAGCCTTGACCGTCCGCGCGTCGATTACTTTGTGGCGCACTGGCCGGAAGCCCATGAGGCGATGCTGGCCAGGAATCCGGCCCGTCAGCAGGCTCCCACGGCTCGGGTGATACCGATGCACCCGCCGACCATCACGAAGGCCGCCAGCACCCCGCGAGACGAAGTGTCCCTTGATACCCACCTTGGCACGATTGCGGAACTTGATGCGATCCTCGCCACGAAGAAATAAGGAGCCCACCATGACCGCCAGAATCATTCAGTTCAAGCCCCGCGTGGAAGATCAGCCCGCCGAGCAGCCGACACCAGATCATCCTGGAGAACCGGCACCGCTTGACCGTAGAGGCTTCGATACCCGTGTGGAGTACGTCATCCTGGAGCAATACCTCTGAGAATGGTCTGGCCCCACTTTGCAATCAAATGCAATTGCAATCGTCGGGGCCACCACCGACACCCATCCCTCCCGGTTGCTAGACGTTTAGCAGCCGCGCCAGTAAAAAATCTCAGTTATCCAAAGCGATTCCCCTTCCTCGTTAGCAAATGACGGGTTCAATATGAGTCTTGAGCCAACTGTCTCAACGGGACGCAAGACCATGGAAACGGAAGCAACACAACCAACCCTTAGCGCGTGGCCTCCCTACGTTGTGGACTCCATCCTCTCGCAGATTGCCAGCGGGAGATCGTTAGTCAGCGTACTGGCGAGCAACGCAAGCTATCCGAGTCGCGCCACCTGGAACCGCGCTGTCACGGACGACAAGACTTTCTCCATGCGATACGTGCAGGCCGTGCAACTGGGTGTGGCACGTAGGCACGGTCACTAAGGAGAACACTATGACAACGCAGGCCAATGACTACGTGGCATACCTCAACTCACTGACCCCGGCGCAACTTGAAGCCGAGCGCCAACGCGGAAAAGCCCGCCTCGACGCTGCACTGTACAACCGTGATTTTTCCGAACATGCAGGGAGCCGCGCCGACAGCGTACCGACGATCAAGCCAGTAACGCACCGTGATGGAACAGGGAGAACGATAACCGAGTATCGCGGAGAGCAGGGTTCAATGCGTTCATGGATGGGAACATGGATGACGCCCCCTAATCTCCAGCTTGGCATTTACAACGGCAGTACGCCCGAGCAGGCGAAAGAGTTCCGCCGCCGCATGCAGGACAAGATGATGGCATATGAACGCGCACTTGCTGGGGGTGCGTAATGTCTAACAGACCGTTTGGATACGAGACTTTGCCAGTCGTCATCGATCACCCTGGCCACCGCGACCTCTCCGGCGCGCGCCCCAATGACAGCATGTCCTGGGGCGAGGAAGTGCAGTTCCGTAAGGTGCGCGCCGACCTCGACCGCGTCATTCAAGCCAACCGCGTGACGCTCGACTCTCCACAAGTCGGGGAGACGCCGCAGACCTATGAGCGCAGAGTAATCCGCGACCTGATGCCTCATGCCACCAGCTACTCACCGATGAAGCTGGACAAACTTCCCGCCGAGCTATTCCGTGATATCAAGCGAACCGTGGTGGCGGAAGCGATGCAGGCCCCGGCACGGCGCGGCGAACTGGTGCCGATCACTTTCCGGGACGCAGTGGGCAGGCAGACAACCGAATTCGAAGGCCGCATGTCGTGCTGGATGGGTCAGTTTCGTGGCCCCGCCCTGGCGACCGGAATCTGTATCGACGGACGACCCCAACGATTCTGAAAACACGTTGATGGAGGAGACGACCATGAGCGACTACCAGAACCACAGAAGGCGACTCATTCAGCGCCTCAAAGCGCATGGTCTCATTAGCTCACGTGAAGCGAAGCAGATGGCCAAACCTTCGAAGCCCACGCCCCGCACCGTTGACCGGAGAAAGCCGTGAAGCACTTTTGTGTAATCGAAAACCAGGTTGCTTTTCGTCAGAACCGGGACGCGATGGAGAACATCATCGAATCTCTTTCTAACCCCCGCTTGCGCGAAGACATACGCGAACAGCTTGAGGGCTCGCTGGCGTCGGGGGAGGGACGGGCGAAAGTATTGCTCGGGCAGTACGTCGGAATGATATTGGCACTGACTCCCGATAGCGACAAGGTCACCACGATGGTTGAAAAATTCATTGCTGATGGTGGTCCGCTCGCAGCAATTCAGGATGGCATGAAAGCGATGAAGCGCGAACTGGACCAGATGCATTACGAAGCCACGAAAGAAGTGCGCAAGGCCGCGTGGGAAGCCATGACGACGACCGAGCAGAGAGAGGCCAAAGATAATAAGCGTCGCTTCCGTGAAGAACACTTTGACGAGAGCCAGCACCATGGCGAGATGCCAAGCCACCCATCGCGAGGCTAACCGTGGACACCAATCGCTCAGAGCTGATTCGCGAGGTGGACGCCGCCATGGTTGCGCTGGATGCGTTCATGAAGACGGGTTCAGATTGCGACATTGAATCGTTGTGTCACTTGTCGGGACTGTTGCACGTGATTGGTTGCCGCCTGGGGAGGTTGTTGAACGAGTTCCCGGACGATCAGAACCTGGTTGCGTTGCTGAAGCAGTGCGCCGCCCTTCAGGCCACGACAATGGAGCAGGCTGAAGCCTTGACGCACATGACGCGGGCAGCACTCGCAGAACGGCAGAGCAGCGGCGCAAGTCTCCACTGAGCTATAGCGCAACACGGCGATTCGTCAGTACGAAATTTAGGGTTGCAATCAATTGCAATTGGAGCAGAGCATGGCAGACACCCCGATTATAGAAATTCCGGTAAATAGTGCGGAATTCGACGCGTTCGTTGAGAAATTCAACGAATATGAGGCCAAAGCGAAGGCCGGAACCGCCGACCCATTTGCGCACGTGGCGGCATCGTTGCGCGATGCGGGCGAAGCCTTGGGAGCTTTGGGCGCGCACTTCGACGGAATCGCCAGCGCCGCCACCACCTCAAAAATGGTAGGTCCGCAATCGTTCATCTCGCAGTGGTCGCGGGGTACACACCAATCCGCCAAGGACTGGGAGCTTATCGGCAAAAATACCGATAAGTCCCAGAAGGGACTTACGACCATCGCACGGTCATGGATCAATATCAAAAGTCTGCGAAAAGATGCGTTGTACCTTGGCGCGGGGGCGGCGGCTGGTGTTGCAGCAATGGCCAAAGCCAATTCTGATGTAGCCAAACAGAATCTCGAAGGCCGCGCGCTCGGTCTGCCAATCGGCAAGGCCCAGGCATTCGAAAGCGATTATGGCCCGCTGGGCCTGCAACGTTCGGACCTGTCGAATTTTGCCGACGCCAAAGAGGATTCCCGTTTGTGGAAGCCGTTGATTGCGGCGGGCCTGAGTGCCGACCAGATCAAGGGTATGGACCCTGACGAACTGGCGATTGCGTTCGCACGTTCGGCGGGTCAGAAGTACCACGATTGGGAATCGCAAGGACTCCCCGCCGCGCAAGTGGCGAACAGCATGGGCTTCAATGACCTGTTGAGTAATGGCACATTGCGGGCGGCGGGTTCATGGTCGGATCAGCAATGGAGCGCCACTCACGCGAAGTACCTTAACGACGCCCAGCAAATGGGTATCGACAGCAGGACCGCCGACGATGCCACGTCGTTTAAACAGAAGTGGAGCAGCGATCTAAGCCGCGTTGGCCAGGAGTTCAACAAGCAACTCGTCAACGCAAGTGGGGGCCTTGGTCACTTCGCTGATGCTGCAAGCAACGCCGCTATCAAACTGCTGAAGGCGGCCGGACCCTGGGTAGATAAAGCCGCCGATGGCGTTGGCAATATCCTCGATACGCTGAGCGATGGCGAGTCATTCGTTAGCCCCGAGCAGGGCGGCCCGCAATACAAGCAATACGACGTGCGGGACGGGTTCCGCAAGTTTGGTGATGGCATTCGGTCTGCGTTTCCCGGCATCCCCGATGTGAACCAGCCGGGAGTCACACGCAAGTCTGATAACAACGGCTTCACGTCAGACCCCAAGCGTGATGAGACCTTGCGCCGACTCGAACGGCTCAACAACTTGCGACCTGGCACGCTCGACAATTTCGAACGGCAGGAATCGTCACGCGGGGCCAATGTCGGAACCAACACGAACGACAGTGAAGGCCCAGCGGGAGCATTTCAGTTGACCAAGGCAACCGCCGCCAGCGTAGGCATTACGAACCGCATGGATGAAGGCCAATCCGCCATGGCAGCGGCGGCGTATCTCAACATTCTGAACCGCAAATACAGGGGCGATCAACGCAAAATAGCCGCCTCATACGATGGCTTTGCGAATCTTGATAAGGCTATCGCCAAGTACCCGAAAGACTGGTTCGATCACCTGGACGAATTTGGGTCACGCAAGGCAGCAGGGGAGACAGGCGCGTACTTAAAGAGCATGCAAGCCAACGGAATGGATTTTTCCGTGGACGGTGCGTATGCCAACGCAACGAATGACGCTAATCTGAAACCCAGATCAACGGGACTCAACGAAAGCGACTTCAGGATTGTGGACCTGTCGAAAGACACCTCAACACAGCGAGCCGCACCCAATGACAGCCTGGGCGACCTGTCTGGCGTGCGGAGATTCCTTGCGCTGTTCAGCGAAGGCGGTGGCGAAGCGTTGCGTGGTGGATCGTCTTCGAAGGCCGCACCACCAGCCAACCCCCAACCCGTCAACATCAATGTGAAGGTAAGCACGCCCGCTGGTGCTTCCACTATCGTGACCACCGGCGGAGTCCCCCACTAATGTCGCGCTATTTCAAGATCGTCATTACCGACCCGAAGACTGGCTATGTTTTCGCGCCGAACGTCAATGGCCGATTGGGATTCTCGCTGGTGAAACCCACGGTCAACACGTGGACGTATTCCTCTCTGTATACGGATGGGACACTCACGAAACTTGGATCAAGCAACCCGTCAGCGTTGAAGGTGGAGTTTGACATTCCGGTAAGTTTTCTGGATCAGCCAATTGGCAACCCCTATATCCAGATCAGCGGGGTAAGCCTTCAGGAAATGAGCCAGGGCGCGAATCTCAACCGCATGAACATTGCGGTTTATGGCGGCATGGCGAAGGGACTGCCCCTAGCCAATCCGGCGCAGGCGGGGTTGCTTTGCTCGGGGCAGATCACCCAGGCATTCGGGAACTGGGTGGGCACGTCGCAGACGTTGAGCATTTACGTTCAGGCCGGCGGCTCGTCGCCGAGCTCGAATCAAACGACAGGCAACCCGTCAGGTAACACGATCTTGCCAGCCCCGACGACTAGCGAAGCGCCCGCGAACATCGTATTCCAGTGGAAGGCGGGGCAACCGTTGTTAGTGCCGCTGATGCAGACTCTACAACTCGCGTTCCCGCAGTACACCATAAGCGGTGCAATCTCCCCTAACCTCGTCTGGAGTGGTGCGACCGCAACCGGCTTCTATTCAAAACTGAGTCAGTTCGCAACCTATATCAACAAGGCTTCGATCAACCTGATTAGCGGCTATGCCCCAGGCACCGACTATATGGGCGTGAAGATCGCCCTACAGGACAACACCATTTTAATCACCGATGGCACGACCCAGACAGCGCCGAAACTGCTGATGATGCAGGATTTGATTGGCCAGCCGACCTACGGCCAGCCGCTAGAGATTCAGGCGCTTTGCGTGCTGCGGGGGGATATCAAGGTGGGCTCTTACGTGACGTTGCCGCCGGGACCATTGACGATCCAGCAAGGCGGGCAAACAGGCGCAATCGCACCACCGCCGCAGGGCAGTATCAACACGACAGCGCAATCTTTCGAAGGCACGTTCATGTGTACATCGGTGCGCCACGTAGGTAGCAGCCGGGACGGGGGAGGGACGTCATGGATTACCGCGCTAAACCTGCTGACGACCGCACCGGGAGACGCGAAAGCGAAAGCCTACGCCTTGGACGTGCTACAGCGACCGGCAAAGAATCGCTACGGCTTTTATGTCCCTGGCCAGTTGTGACCTATCGCACAACCCGCCGATTCGTCAGTACGAAATCACGATTGCAATCAATTGCAAAACCGGAGCCGACCATGAGCCACACCTTGCAAGACCGCCTGATGATGTTGCGCCGCCTTCTGGATGCCACCGAGCAAACGCTGGCAGCAGCAGAGAGCGAAGAAAACACCGCTAACCGCAAGTTTCAGCACCAGATCGTGTTATCGAATCTGAAGCAACTTGCCGACACTGCCACGGCAGCGGAGCGAGACCTGGCTGATGGATTGATTACGACTAACCTGGCCTTCCAGAAATGCATCGGCTTGCGGCAGGATGGCGAGTAGCAGTTAAACGAATTTAGCAGAACAGCAGGCGCATAGACGCCGCAGAACAACACACAACTCACCCGCACCACCCAGAAACCAAAATATCGGGTGATGCAATGGCAATTCAATTTAAAACGATGGGCGCGACCAAGCACCACGTCAAAGTCAATAAAACCGCCGTGTCGGTGGCGGAAGTGGAGCAGGCCGCAAATGTTCTCCCGATGAAGGCAAAGACCGGCCAGAAACCAATAGTTGAAGCCAAGTTTCTGGCGGTAATCGAATGGATTCGGCGGGGCGAGACAGCAGCACAAGCATGCAAGCGTCCGGGCATGCCGGGACTCTCGACCTTCCATGACTGGCGCAACCGGAACGAGCGCAACGAACAGTTATACCGGGAAGCACTCGCGATCCAACCGGACGATATGGTGGACGATATCTTTCCGATGCTCGACAGCCTTTTCAACGGCCTGAAGTCGGTAGACGCTTCAGCCCGTCTTGGCCGTGCGCGTTTGCGTATCCAGCACGTGCAATGGCTGGCGAGCCGCCGCGACCCCGTGCACTACGGTAACCAGGTGGCGGGCGATGATGGTGTGTTCAAGCTGGTCAACTCCCCCGACGACGACAAGGGCGAGTCGGACACCAAAAAGAAGGTGTCCTGATGCCCAAGGTAATCCGATTAGAGCCGTTGCATACGGATCAACGGCGCGTCTATCAGGGACTGGGGCGGCGCAGTGTTTTGCGGTGTGGTAGACGCTGGGGCAAGTCCGCACTACTTGAAATCGCCTCTGCTAACTGGGCGCTTCGTTATGGCTGGAAGGTGGGCATCTTTGCGCCTGACTTCAAAAAATCGGCTCCAAGTTTTCGGAACCTGCTGCACACACTGAAGCCCGCGATTGCGCAAGCCAGCAAGGTTGAAAAGTACGTCGAGTTAAAGAATCAGGGGGTAATTGAGTTCCTGAGTCTGCAAGACCCCGACGCGGGACGCTCGCGTAAATATCACCGTGTACTCATCGATGAAGCATCGCTGACCAAGCCGGAAATGCAACACCAGTGGGAGCAGTCCATCGCGCCGACCTTGCTGGATTACGCGGGGTCCGCGATTGTAGCGGGTACGCCCAAGGGCGTGAATATCGAAAATTTCTTCTGGCGGCTATGCAATAACGAAGGCCTGTCAGAGCATTGGGAAGGGTTTCACGCGCCGAGTTTCATGAACCCGCACCTTCCCGTCGAGGAACTGGCGACGATTGAGAGTCGCACGCACCCGCTGGTGTATCGCCAGGAATACCTTGCCGAATTTGTGGACTGGCGGGGCGTGTCGTTGTTGAGCCTTGAAAACCTTGCACCGGGAGGGAAGGGTGTCCCCTTCCCGACGCATTGCGATTATGTGGGCGCGTGTTTCGACACCGCATTGAAGGATGGTCAGGAACATGACGGAAGCGCGGTTGTGTACTACGCACGTTCTCAAACAGTCGGGACGCCGTTGATTATTCTGGACTGGGACGTGTTCCAGGTGCAGGCCAACCTCCTGCCCCAGCGCATCCCCGACATTCTGGCCCGACTGGACGAACTGAAGAAGCAATGCGGTGCGCAGTATGGCAGCGGCGGCATCTATTGCGAGGACAAGGGCAGCGGAACCATCGTGATTCAGGAAGCGCAGTCACAAGGCTGGCCAGTCAGTGCCATTCCTGGAGAGATGACCGCGTTAGGCAAGGATGCGCGAGCGGTTGCATGTTCGGGCCCAGTGTTCAGAAACGAAGTGCGCTTCAGTGACCTGGCCGTGGATAAACAGGTGATGTTCAAGGGCATCATGGCCAATCACCTGGTGCAGCAGTTTTGCGGTTTCACGCTGGCCGATTCGCAGGCGTACAAACGGGCCGATGACCTTTTCGACGCTGCGGCCTATTCGATTCTGATGACGTTGAACGTTACTTTTTGACCTTCTGTTTTAGCAGTCCTACTCTTTGGAGAGCATCATGACCACAGCAGAAACCAGCGTTATGTTTCCCCCCGCCAACGTCACTTTTACGAGCGAGACCAGCGGCACCGTTACCAGCGTGTCGTGCGGCGGCCCCATCGATGCCGAGATCAGAAGTGCGGCAGGCACCCTGCTCGCAGCGTTCAAGGCACCCGCCGCCGCCAGCTTCCCGGTTAGCGTGGCCTTCACTGGTGGCACCCCGTATATCGTGCAGCGCACCCCGAGCGATATCACGCTGACCTTCTGATTGGCCGCGCTCACCTGGAGAACGTCATGGCAACGATTACGCAAACCTTCGTCCCCTTCCAGGGGAATTCCTGGCTTCAGCAGTACGCGGGCGGGGTGCAGGAACAGTTCGGGGGCGAGGGTCTGGTGGTGAGTGGTAGCGGTGTCATTACCTCGATCACCGCCAGGTCAGGCCGCTTCAGGTTATACGACAGTACAGGCGGTGCATCGGGCAACCCGCTGGTGTCGGTTGATTCTGCCGGGGCCTTTTCGCTCGCCCCGAATTTCACCTTCACCAGGGGCGTCTACCTCAAGGCCGAGGGAAGAAACGACACGATCACCGTTGTGTGTAACTACATCCCGGCGTGACGAGACGCACCGTGAGAGCTTGCCGTGTCTGTCACGTTCTGAAACCGCTTCACCTTTTCGGGGTGGGGCGGGAACAACACGTATGCAGTGAATGCGCCAAGACCGATCAACGCCGATGGACACGGGCGGCTAACGGGATCACTGGCAGGTACGCCTTCATTGAAGGGAGCAAGACCCGATGACCATGTTTGAACGAATGGAAGCCAGCACCGCCGAAACCGGCGAACCCGCGTGGATACAGATCGGCTATCGCCTTCTGGTGATCCTGCCGATTGACGGGGAGTTGATTTGGTCCCTCGACGGCGAAGCGCTGACCCGCGAGGAAGCATTGATGATTGTTCAGAGCGTCACGTGACCCAGGGAACCGCGATGCAATCCAGGCAGCAACGACGCGCCGCCGAACGCGCCCACACCAAGGCAAAGACCATCAACGCCACCGCGATCACAAACGCGGCTTTTATGGCGTTTTCACCGTCTTTTTTGCGGGCCGCCGTAGTGCCAGCGAAGCCCCAGGACGCGCCGGAGCCAGTCGCGGAAATTGCAATTGATTGCAATCGACCAGCCGACGACCAACCCCCCTATTCGTCAAACGCACTCCAATGGACGGCAACGCAAGCCGTGGCGAAGTTGCGGGAGCCAGAGTTGGAAGACGTTATAGAAACCAAACGTTGCGACAAATGCAGAAAACGAAAATCGCTGGAGGCATTCTCAAGGCGAGGACTGGCCCCTAAGAAGAACGTCTATGACGGTCACCACGCCTATTGCAAGCTATGCGTGAGCGAGATACGGAAACGCACCAGCGAGTTAGCACAGCGGGCAGCAACACAGCAGGCCAAGGCGCTGGCGAGCCAGGCAGCGATAACGGCACACATGGCCTCAATGGCGGGGGCCGGGGGTGGGCTGGGGGGCGGGGCCGAGGTTGAGACAGCAACACCAATCAATGCAATAGGAACGCCAAGGAAGTACACCCCAACCGGATGGCCAGTAGACGAGTTCCAACGATCAGCAAAGAGCATAAGAAACGCAGGAGCAACGGGAGAGCGCAGAAAGATCAACAAAGCAGGACGGAATGAAAAGACGGGAGACCTGCCAAGCCTCGCAAACGCCGCTTAAACGTTGATCCTCGATCACCGAGGCCGCAACAAACAGGGTGACAGCGAACCACGCGCGAAAAGGGCAGAGCAGGGCGTGTATAAAGTTTTGTACGGAGATGGAACAGTTTGGCTACATGCTCGTTGAAGCGCTAAACACGCGTGTGGGAGTCGTTCTGCGGCCTTCCCTGTCGTGCGTTTTTTCCGGGCCGTCCGGGTCGTCGCTACATGGCCAAAAACCTGCCCTAAGCGGCCTGGAAACGTCGTCCGCACTTTAGCGCTTTCCAGCCGTTTCTGGTGACGAGCTACAGGGAAAATCGAAGGGGAAAATACTTGTCGCGACATTCATCGCTACCCGCCATATCCAGGCCTGATAACGCGTAAAACCAATATTCGGTTGTTAACCTCCATTATGTCAACCGAGTCTTACACCCCACTTCCCACAAACCCTTGCTGGTGGCATGTTGGATAATCGTAATGTCTGGGTAAGGCCATAATTCGTAATAAACGCCCCTTTTGCCCTGATTCCTTACGGTTTGGCTTACAGGTAGAGTTTACAAAGGGTTCTTTTTGCTTGCACTGGCAACCTTCCCTAGCCCACCAATTGCAATCAATTGCACTGGACTGAGGTAGCCAGCGGAGGCGGCGGAGGTGGGCGTGGTGGGGTAAGCAAAGGCATATAGTCGTGCCGACTACTTCGATGGATGCCTATAAGTAGGCAATAGTCGTGACGACTATAGGAGCAGCCCGCAATAGTCGTCACGACTATCACCGTGCCGACTTCTGATAACCCGAACATTCCCCCGGCGAAGTCTTCAGGAAATCGTAACTTCAAGTTACACCGTAGCCAGTACACGTGTATCGCCAGGTTACACAGGCCTTCCCTTCCACACCCTCGCCAGCCCCCACCTCACCAGCGGGAGGCCGATGGAGCCCAGCGTGGGGACGCCTGAAGGTACGTTAGGGCCCAAGGGGACGGCACCCCGACCGCTCGTCGGACCAAAAGACCAATCCCACTATTTGGGCGGCGGCCGCTTGCTCACCACTTCGACAAATTTTTTTAAAAATGAAAACTTGAAGCGCAAGGGTCCGCTTCGTCAAATGGCTAAAGCTAGGAGCGAAGCCATTCGTTAGCCTTGGCCGTCAGTGCCCGTAACAGACCTTCTAGCTCTTCGTCATCTTTTTTTAATTGCGCGGCGTAAGCGACAAGCACGCCTGTTCTGTGATCCATCATTTTTTGGACCACATCGTCCCGTTGCGCAAGTACCAGGTTAGATATTTCACTAACCATGGCGTTGTTCATTTGCAGGGAATACACAAAGCCCTTCGCGCGTGCATAGGTTTTGACGATCAGGCCGCGTAGTTCTTCGTCGTCCACCTTGCCAACACGCGGCGAGGCGTTGTTGTAGATCGTGAATATGTGTCCGTCAACCGGAACCAAGCCATTGAAAAAATCGTTCTCAGGGACCGCGTGAAGGAGAGGTCTGATTTTGTCCGCATAGCCGTCCCATATCACCGTAAGTTCCTGCCTCACCGCCTGCACGAAGGCTCGGGTCTCTGCCATGTCCTTGGCTTCTTCCGCCGCCGCGCGATCAATCTCCAGCTTGCGTGTCTGTTCAAATTGGCTATACGCCACCCCCACCGCCGCGAGGATCGCAACAACGGAACCCAGAGCCTGGACCCACGCGGCGATCACTTCTGACTTGGCGGTGGTATTCAAACACGCACTTATCGCGGATACGCCCGCAATGGTGGCGAGCGGGATTTGCCAGCCGTCAAATTTCATCGCGGGCACACGGCTTTATCGACTTCATACAGATCGGAGTCGGGGTAAATGACCGCGATATCGGAAGGGGCGTAGCCGGTGGAATCGACCACTTTGCCGTTCAGGGCAGCAGTAGACGAGAGCAGCCTGGCCGTATCGTTGGCGCAGTCCAGGTCGTACCGGCCCAGCATCACGTCGTATGTTGCGGCACCCACAGTTCGCGGCTTGGCGAAAGACTGTCGCGTCCACGCCAGCACATGCGACCCTTGGTGTTTGAGCATGGTCTGTTCAACTTCGATCATGCTGTCGGAGTCGCGCGAAACGGTTTTCCAGTCTGCGGCTTGCGCAGAAGCGGCGGCCCCCAGCAACGCAAGCGCGATTAGTTTTTTCATTGATTCCCCCGGATGGTCTTTTTTTGGTTCCCGCGAGGATAGCGCGAGGCCGCCCCCGCGACAATCCTCAGACCGCAGCCCGCGAAGCCAGCGGGTAATCCCCGATGCGCCATGCATGTCCTGGTGTCGTTAGCCCGTCATGGATACGACTGTCCGGGCGGACAGCGAAATAAACAATGCGGGGCGGGAAATGAGAGAGCTTATTGTCTTGGGAGTGCTGGCTGGTCTACTTGCTGGGTGTACTACCGAAGCACAACGGGAGGCCCAGGAGGACCGGCGCACTTTCCTGGAGTGCAAGAAAGCGAACCCGACCAACTGGGGTGACAAGTGCAACGGCGAAATGAACATGTACTACACCACCGCCAGCGCCGCACAGGCTGACTCTGCCCACCGTGCCCAGACTGCGAACGCGATTGCCTCTGGTCTTCTGGCGGGTGCAGCCGCCGCAGCAGCGGGAGCGGCAGCATACGAGGCGAGCCGTCCCGTCTATGTTCAGCCGGTCTATGTTCAACCGGTGGTGATCTGTCGGTGGAATTGTTGGTGATGCCTCACGGCGGAAGTCCCGCCAATTGCAGGCGGCTTTATAATCGGTGTCGCTCGCATGCGTGGAGCGCACGGAAAACTAAAAGAATGGACCGGTCATGCTTATCAAATGTGGGGAATGCGGATCGAGCGTCAGCGATCAAGCTGCAAGCTGTCCTAAGTGCGGCTTTCCGCTAAGACGGGTTCGAGCCGCGACGATCGTACAGGCAAGCCCGGAAGTCCAGACCATCGAGCAGACGGGGAAATCCTATAAGGCACTCAAGGTAGCCTTTTGGGTAATCATTTTATTTGTTTGTCCGATTCTATTTTTTAATGGTTTTATCGGCTCGGGAATTCTCGTTTTGATTTTAGCCGTGATCGGTGAAATTTTTATAAATATTGGAATTTGGTGGGATCACGGCTGACCCCTAGCCGTTAATTGCAATCAATTGCAATTGGCCGCCTTCTTTCGGAGTCGGTACTGTACTCGTTGGTAGGCGTTAATTTCGTCCCGGTGAGCTTCGCGGTACGTTCTGTAAGTCTCCCTTATCCTCTCGGGGTGAGCTTCTCGGTACTGGCGGGCCCGTTCGTTAGCGCATACCTTGCAAACGCTGCGGAAGCCGCCCCGATGCCGGTGGAAGTCCTGTTCCCTGAGCTTTATCCCACCGCAGTCGGTGCAGCGTTTGAATTTCTGGATTGTCACACCCATGGCTCACCTCCTAAATCTTGCCGAGGGTGAGCGCCACCAGCGTGACCAGTACGGCCACCACCTCGACGGATAAGAGGCATGCGAAATACCATTTTTCGTAGGCGTTCATGACTTGCTCCCCAGCTTCACAGCCTTGATGGTTTGCGTAAGCCAGAAGGCGCGCTTCTGGTCGTAACCATCGGGAGCGGGGTAGCGCCCAGCCTTGCGGCCTTCGTAGAACGTGGTTTTGGAAATCTTGAGTTGTTCCCACACGTCCCGCGTATAGAGACGGTCGTCCGGCTTGTTCAGATCGATGGGGGGGCGTGGCAGGCGCGTGCGCGTTTTCTTCGCGACCGCTGGTGCATCGGCAGGCGCGACCGGATTGCAATCAGTTGCAACCGGCGAACCCTCGGGGGATTTGTCTGACGATTTATGCTGCACTGCAATAGAAATGCTCATAGCCCCTCCTTCCGGGGATAGTCGCACTCCATTGCAGGTTGAAATTGATAGAACCGATCTAATTAGATCGGAACAGTTCTAATTCGTCAAGGGTGTCATTTCACGGCATCAACACGGCCAGCTTCTCCCCGAGCGCTCGCCACGCGGCGGCCTGTTCCTCCACCTTCACGGCCCGCTGATACGTGCGCCGCACCTTGTTGCGTTCGGTGTGGTTCAGGCACTTGTCGATCACGTCGGGGCCCACCCCGAGATCACCCATGAGCGTGGCCGCCGTCCTTCGAAGATCGTGAGGGGTCCACCGCTCGCCCCCGACCTCCAGCGCGTGCGGATAGTTGAGGCTGCGGCCTGCCGTCTTGCGTTCGTAGAAGCCGCATTGGCGGTCAGCTACCGCGTTGACCAGCGCCTTGTTATGAACGTGCTGGGCCGGGTCTGCCTGGTCTGGCATGACCCAGGGCGATCCACCGGCGATGGCCAGAAGCCGCTCGATGTGTGGAAGCACCCAGTCATTCAGGTGGATCAGGTGGGGCTTGCCATTTTTGGAGTTGGCAGCAGGGATAAACCATGTGCGCGCCTCGATACTGATATCCGTTCGGCGGGCCCGCAGCAGTTCGTTTGACCGCGCAGCGGTGCCGAGCAGAGCCCGCAACGCCGTGCGCGTCGCATCCTGCAAACCCGCGCTTTCAAGGGCGTGATGAAGTGCGCGGAGTTCGTCATCCACCAGAACCCGCTCCCCTTCACCATCGGCTCCCCCGACGTCCTTCCGCGTGATGCCGACCAGGGGGTTAGTGGGTACTAACTCACGTTTGACACCCCACTCATACATGGACGACAGATACCCCGCCAGTTTGTTCGCCAGCGAACGTGTCCGGGATTTGGTACTATCGAGTTGTTCTAGGTATTTACCCTTAGTGATGTTTGCGGCAGCTAGTTTGCCAAAGACTGGAAAAATGTCCTTCTCCATCGCCCGCAAGGGTTCCGCGCCTTCGTCTTTCCGGCTCGCCAGTTCGGCGTCCTTCCAGAGATTGAACAGATCGCGCACGGTCAACACGTTGGCCTTGGCTTGCTCTGCCAGTCGCGTGGCCGCGCGTTCATCGATTGGGTCACGACCGGCACGCACCAGCTTGGCGGCTTCGTCCCGAGCTTCGCGGATATCCGCCAGCGACCGGCTAGGCCAGCTACCGCACCCGAAGTCACGCGTTTTAGCGCCGACGCGGAAGCGATACGAGAACGATACGGACACGCCCTTGGCGGTTTTGGTGACCTTGCCCCACAGGCCCTGGTCGTCGCGGACGATTGAGCCAGCGTCAAAGTCAGTGAGGGCTTGCAACGTTTTTATGTGTAGCTTGGGCATGACGAACACTCCATTCTCTACCCCAACACCTACCCCAACAAATAGGCCAGTCTGAATAGATCCGTTTAGATCCGTTTAGACCTGCCAAAAGCCGGAAAGCCTTGCTAGTTAAGGGTTTGAGGCTGATAAATTGAACCAGACAGACCAGTATAGGATCAATAATGAATTTCCATACCAGAAAGTGGGTCAAGCCCGAAGATCTCAACCCGAACGGCACGCTGTTCGGCGGCAGCCTGTTGCGCTGGATCGACGAGGAAGCGGCCATCTACGCGATCTGCCAGATGGACAATCAGCGCGTCGTGACCAAGTTCATGTCGGAGATCAATTTCGTCAGTTCGGCCCGTCAGGGCGACATCATCGAACTCGGCATGACCGCCACCCACTTTGGGCGCACCTCGATTACGCTGCGTTGCGAAGTGCGTAACAAGATCACGCGCAAGAGCATTCTGACGGTCGAAAAGATGGTGTTCGTCAACCTCAACGAGAACGGCGAGCCGGCGCCTCATGGCCGCACGAAAATCCGTTACGCGGATGAGGCGTTTGCCCGTTATCGCGAAGATTCGCGACCGGTGCCGCAAGGTGCGGTTGCCGTCGAGGAAGAGATGGCGGTGACGCGCGGTGAGGTGGAAAGCCTGCATTGAGCCGGTGAACCGGCTCGTGGCTTACCGGGCATGCGCCGCGCGCGCCGGAGCGCTTGTTGTCCCCAGCTTTCTGGTTTTTCCCCGCCTTCACATAAGGGGCGCCCGTTCTGGGCGCCCACGGCGCATCGCGCGCCTTTCCCCAATGTTTATTGCGTGGCCGGAGCCGGTTGAGGCGTCGTCGCGGGTGTGCCCGACGCAGCAGCCGGTGCGGCAGGCGTTGCGACCGGCGCAGCCGGCGGCGTGCCCGCAGCGCCGCTTGCCGGAGCGTCGCCCGGATCGCTGTAGTTCGGTACACCCGCCGGTGCGCCGGTTGCCGCGCCGGAGGCTGCATTCGGTGCTTGTGCGGCATCGCCCGGGTCGGCGTAATTCGGTAGACCCGCCGCCGGAGCACCCGCCGCGGGAGCCCCCGCTGCGCCGGAATCGCTCTGGTCGTCGTAGTCCGGCAACGGCGCCGCGCCTTCGCTCGTGCCGCGTAGACGCGCCTTGCGTTGCTGCGTGTAGGCGTCGCGCACGAACGAGTATTTGTCGAGCGCAGCTTGCTGCAGCAAGTCCGTCGCGCCCAGCAGATCCGAGCGCACGCTGACGAATTGCAGAAGGTAAAGCGGATTACGCACCGCCGGTTCCATGTAGTTCAGCGGGTTGAACTTCACATCGACGATGAGGCCCATGCTGTCGCGCACCGTGCTCGGCCCGAACAGCGGCAACACGAGATACGGACCCGACGGGACGCCCCAGTGGCCGAGCGTCAGCCCGAAATCCTGGTGATGCTTGGGCAGACCAGCCGGCGTCGCCCAGTCGAGCAGACCACCCAGCCCGAAGGTCGAATTGAAGGCGAAGCGCACGAGATCTTCTGTCGCGTCGGTGATCTTCAATTGCAGCAGGGCGTTTGCGGCATTGCTCAGATCGCCAAGATTGGAGAAGAAGTTGCTCACGGCGGTGCGCAGCGGCTGCGGCGTCACCTTCTGATAACCCTTCGCCACCGGCACGGCGACGTAACGATCCAGGCCGTCGTTGAAATTGAAGACGACCCGGTTCACCGGTTCGAACGGGTCACCCGGCTTGCGGTCGGGACCGGTCGCGCAACCGGAGATGAGGCCGGTAGCGGCGAGCGCCAGCACGGTGTTATGCAGCTTCATGCTTAGATTCCTTTGTGCTTCGCGCGACGTGGGCGCGGCTTGCCCATCAGCACGGGCTGGAACACCACCGCGCCGATCAGGGTGCATAACAACGAAAGCGCCAGCAGGCGTCCCATACTCGACGTGCCGGGATGATGCGAAAGCCAGAGACTGCCGAACGCGGTGGCCGTGGTTGCCGCACTGAACAGCACGGCGTGCGTCAGGCTCGACTGCAACAAACCTGTCTGACCATTACGCCAGGCCATCACGAAGTAGATCTTGAACGCGACGCCGACGCCGAGCATCAGCGGCAATGCGATGATATTCGCAAAGTTGAGCGACATGCCGAACACCACGCACAACTCCAGCGTGACCAGCGCCGACACGAGCAGCGGCACGATCGTGCGCAGCACGTCGCCGATGCGCCGCAGCGCGATCCACAGCAGGATCGCAATCGACAGCAGCGCATAACCGGCCGCCTGCAGGAACGCCTTGATGATGGTGTCGGCCGAATTGAGGATCGAGATCGGGCCGCCGATCGCGTTCGGCTCGGCCTTCTTCACCGCGCGCACGAAGCGGGCGAGCATGGCGTCGTCGTTCGGATCGGTGCCGGGTTTCACCTTCGGCGCAATGTCGACGAGTGCGCGGCCGTCTTTCGACAACCAGGCGCTGGAGATTTCCTTCGGCAGATTCTCGCGCGTGATCGCGGTGGGTTGCAGGAGATCGGCCAGCTGCGCGAGCGCGATGCGCAACGTGTCGGACATCGCGGTTTCGGCGCGGTCGCGCGTGGCGGCGTCGGCGGCCGCGAGCTTTTGCAGCGTGTCCGATAGATGCTTGGCTTCGGCGGCGCCGGGGCCGGGGTGATCGTCGGCGGCGAGCGAGAGCTGGTTCGACGCGCGCTTGAGCGCGGCCACGCGGATCGCGTCGGTGGCCGGCGGCGAGGGCTGCTGCTGGAGCGCGGGCAGGAGTTGCTGGGCAGCGCTCGCGATCAGCATCATCTTCGGTTGCTGATCGGCGGGAACGAAGGTGTCGAGCGTGGTCACCCGACCCACTTCCGGCAGCGCGCGCAGGTGTGCGGCTTTCTGGTCGGCGTCGGCGAGCGAGGCCGCCAGCACGTGCACGTTATTGACCGCGTTTTCCGGCGAGTCCTTCAGCGACAGCAGCGTGGCCATCGACTCCGTATGCGGGTCTTTCAGGTGCAACGGGTTGAAGTCGAAGTGCAGACGCGTGAGCAGCGGCGTCGCGCCGAGCACGAGGACCAGCGTGCCGATCAATACCGGCTTGCGGTGACGATCGAGGAAGTCGTCGACGGGTGCGAGCTGCGGGAAACCCGGCGAAGCCGCTTCGCCCGGCGGATTGAAAATCTTCAGCAGCGCCGGCAGCAAGGTCATGTTGGTCAGATACGCGACGAACATGCCGACGCCGGCGATCTCACCCAGTTCCGACACACCGCGGTAGGCCGTCGGCAGGAACGAGAAGAAGCTGAGCGCGACCGCGATCGCGGCGAGCGTCAACGGCACGCCGATACTGTGCGCGGTGTGGGCGAGGGCGGCGGACAGGCGATCGTCGCGATTGCGTTCCTCACGATACTTGACCCCGAACTGCACGCCGAAATCGACGCCGAGCCCGACGAACAACACCATGAAGGCGACCGAAATCATGTTGAGCGCGCCCACCAGCAGCAGGCCGAGCGCCGCCGTGATGGCAAGCCCCACGAACAGCGTGATGAAGACCGCGGCGATCATGCGGCCGGAGCGCAGCGCGAGCCACAGAATGATCAACACGACAATGAAAGTGCCGATGCCGTTGAGCACCGCGCCGTCCTTGACCGACGCGAATTCTTCGTCCGCGAGCGGCTGCTCGCCGGTCAGATGGACAGTCGCGCCATAGCGCGAGTCCAGATGCAGGGTGGCGGCGGTGTTGCGAATCGCGCTCGAAGCGCTTGCGCCCGGCTCCAGCGCGTCGTAGTCCACCACTGGTTGCACGACGACGAAGGCGCGCGCGGGATGGGTGTCGGCACTCTTGTCGACCAGCGCGCGCCACGAGAACGCGGCCTGTTTGCCGGCCAACACCTGGTCCAGCGTGGTGGCGCTTTGCGATAGCAGGTGACTCATGTCGGCGAGCTTCACCTGACCGAGTTGCAGCGGCAACAGCAGGCTCGTGGTGAGCGTGCCGGCGAGGCCGGTCAGGCTCGGATCGTGCGCGAGCGCATTGACGAGCGGGCGAGACTGGACAAGTTGCGACGTGGTGGACATGACCTCGTCGGTCGACGGAAACAGCAGGCCGTTGTGTTCGAAGAACGGACCGCCAGCCGGTTGCGAAACAGCGACGAATTCTTTCGAGTCGGCCTTCAGCGCAGCGGTGAGGGCGTTCGCGGCGGCGTCGGCGAATTCCGGGGCGTGCGCTTCGACCACCACCAGCACGGTGTCGCCGCGGTCCGGAAAAGCCTGGTCCATGGCATTGGAGAGCGCGGTCCACTTCTTATCGGTCTCGACGAGACGGCTGATGTCCGTGTTGATCTTGAAGTGATGGGCAACGTAGAAGCCGCTCAGGACGGCGAGCACGAGCGACACGGCGATGATCCGTAGCGGATGACGCACCGAGTAGGCGACGAGACGGACAATAGATGACTTCAGCATGTAGGCGAACGTGGCCTTATCACGAATGTTGTTTTTGACGAAAGTGCACAAGTATACAGAGCCGGAGCAATCCGGCTCGGGTTGGGTAGCAAAGACGACGCCTGGGCGCGTACATTGGGGCGGGAACGCATTCTCGATATACTGGTCTATCCTGCTTACGCCCCGGGCTTACAGGTCCGCGGCGCTTACTTATTTCGGGTTTTGGCGAACGTATGAAACGTTATCTGTCTGCTTTTATGGCTGCGGCTGTGGTGTCCACGGCGGCTTTTGCGCAAAGCGCGCCCGACGCGGTGGTCAAGGGTGCCGTCGAGGGTACGGTTGCCGCGATGAAGGCCGATCCGCAGGCGCGCGGCGGCGACATGGCCAGGATCACCCATCTGGTCGAGACGCGCTTCGTGCCGGCCACGGACTTCCAGCGCACCACGCGGATCGCGGTCGGCAAGGCCTGGGCCACCGCGACGCCGGAGCAACAGAAGCAGTTGTACGAGCAATTTACGCTGCTGCTGGTTCGCACGTACGCCGCCTCGCTTTCGCAACTGCGCGACCAGGACGTGAAGTTCAAGTTTCTGCCGGTGACGGCCGCCCCCGACGCTAAAGACATCGTCGTGCAGTCGCACGTAATCAGCAATGGCGGCGACGATGCGATCGACTACCGTATGACCAAGGGTCCGTCCGGCTGGAAGGTCTACGACATCAACATGATGGGTGCGTGGTTGATTCAGGTGTATCAGACGCAGTTTTCTGATCAGCTCAACAAAGGCGGCGTCGACGGCCTCATCAAGTTCCTGACCGCGCATAACGCGCGCAGCGCCGGGTAAAACGGGTCTCTCGTTTGGTATGAATTGAAAAAAAGCGCGGTGGCCATGCGGCCACCGCGCTTTTTTCATTCCATCATTCCTTCGACTACCGACAGTCGATGAGCAACAACGTCTCGCTCAAGCCTCGCGCGTCGCGAGCGGTTGCAGCAGCTTGGCCGGCAGCTTGAATTCCACTTTCTCTTCGCGGCCGTCCATTGTCGTGACGTCGACCGGGCCCAAGGTGCGCAGCGCGTCGATCACGTTCTTCACCATTTCTTCGGGCGCCGAAGCACCGGCCGTGATGCCGACGGTCTGCACATTCGCAAACCATTCCGGCTTCACTTCGGAGCCGTCGGCCACGAGATAGCTCGACACGCCGGTTTCGCTGCCGATCTCGCGCAGCCGGTTCGAATTCGAACTATTGGTTGCGCCCACCACCAGCAGCACCTCGACCTGTTTGCTCAGTTCACGCACGGCGGCCTGACGATTTTGCGTGGCATAGCAGATGTCACGCGTATCGGGGCCGACGATGTCGGTGAAACGGCGCAACAGGGCGTCGATGATGCCGCGCGTGTCGTCCACCGACAGCGTGGTCTGCGTGACGTAAGCGAGCGGCGTATCGAGCGGCAGATTCAGATGCGCGACCTCGGCCTCGCTTTGTACGAGCAGCACCTTGCCGGGAATCTGGCCGATCGTGCCTTCCACTTCCGGATGTCCGGCGTGGCCGATCAGGATCAGCGTGCGGCCGGCGCCGACATACTGGCGGCCTTGCACGTGAACCTTGGTAACGAGCGGGCAGGTCGCGTCGAGCACGTCGAGACCGCGCGCCTGCGCGTCGCGTTCGACGGTTTGAGCGACACCGTGAGCACTGAAAATCGCCACGGCGCCTTGCGGCACCTCATCGAGTTCTTCGACGAAGCGCGCGCCTTTCTGGCGCAGATTGTCGACCACGTGCCGGTTATGGACGATTTCGTGGCGAACATACACGGGGGCGCCGTGTTGCAGTAACGCGCGATCGACGATCTCGATTGCACGAACAACACCCGCACAAAAGCCGCGGGGTTGAGCAAGGATGACTCGCATAAGTTGGCGAACTCCGACTGACGCGGGTTCGAAGAAGTCGGTAAATATGACTTTATCGCCGCGATCATCTAATTAGTTGACGTCTTGAGCCCGGCAGAGCGCCGGTACAGCAAAACCAAACGCGCATTCTAACGCTATCAGGCAGCCTTTGCTTCGCCGCGCCCGCTGGGCAACGGACGAACCCGCAGAAAGCGGCAATGATTACAGCCTGCACCGCTTTAACGGAACCCTTAAACTACGTGGTCCTGCGGCGCACGGTGCGCCAGCATTACAAAAGGGTTTCGAGGCTCGCTGGATGGACGTCGATCAATACGAAAATTTTCCGGTCGCGAGCGTGTTGGTGCCAAGGGCGCTGCGCGCGCCCATCGGCATTATCTATCAGGTCGTGCGCACGGCGGGCGACATTGCCGACGGCGGCGACTGGAGCGCCGCCGACCGGCATGCCCGCCTCGCCGATTTCCGCGCCGGTCTCGACGCGATCGCACAGCGGCGCGCGGCACCGATCGATCCTTTGCTGTTCGGCAAGCTCGCAGGCGTGGTGGCGCAATACAGACTGCCGCTCGCGCCTTTCTACGACTTGCTGCAGGCCTGCGCCGACGACATCGATACCCGCCGTTACGCCGACCGCGCCGCGCTGCTCGACTATTGCCGCCACTCGGCCAACCCGCTCGGGCATCTGATGCTGCATCTGGTCGGCGCGGCCACGCCGCAGAATCTGGCCGATGCGGACGCGATCTGTACGGCCTCGCAACTCATCGGCCTTTGGCTGGACGTCGGCGCGGATTGGAAAAAGGATCGCGTGTATATTCCGCTCGCGGATTTGCAGCGTTTTGACGTGACCGAAGCGCAGATCGCCGAGGGTGTCGCGAATGAAGCGTGGGCTGCGCTCATGGCGCATCAGGTATCGTTCGCACGGGAAACGTTGGTGCGCGGCGCGCCGCTCGCGTTGCGCATTCCCGGGCGGTTGGGTTTCGAGTTATGTGGCGCCGTGCATAGTGGCCTGCGGTTTCTCGAGCGGATCGAGGCCGCGGGCTATGACGTGTTTCGCGAACGGCCGGTGCTCAATACGTTCGACTGGTGCGTCGTCGCGGCGCGGACGGTGAACATGTGGCTGTCGCGGCGCGTCGGCGTGCAAACGCGTTCAATCGAGGGTAATGCTTAATGTCGGTGGTTCTGTTTCTTCTGTCGTGTCTTTCCCTGTTGATCTGGTGCGTGCTGGTGTTCGCGCGCGGCGGCTTCTGGCGCGCCCGTCCTGCCGCGCCGCTCGCGCTCACGCCGCGCGAAAGCTGGCCCGCCGTGGCCGCCGTGGTGCCGGCACGCAATGAAGTCGATGTGATCGCCGAGGCGGTCACCACGCTGCTGCAACAGGACTATGCCGGCGACTTTCACGTGATCGTGGTCGACGACCACAGCACCGACGGCACCGCCGACGCCGCCCGTGCCGCCGCGCTGCAACTGCAGTGCCCCGACCGTCTGACGGTGTTGAGCGCGAAGCCGTTGCCGCCGGGCTGGTCCGGCAAGGTGTGGGCGCAGTCGCAAGGTATCGAGGCCGTTCGCACACTGGGCTTGCCGGCCGATTTCCTGCTGCTGACGGACGCCGACATCGGCCATCCCCCTGACGCCGTCGCGCAACTCGTCGCTCGGGCTGACGCGGAACAGCGCGACCTCGTCTCGCTGATGGTCCGTCTGCGCTGCGATTCGTTCTGGGAAAAGGCGCTGATTCCGGCCTTCGTGTTCTTCTTCGCGAAGCTGTATCCGTTCGCGTGGGTCAACAATCCGCGTAACCGGACGGCGGCCGCGGCAGGCGGCTGCATGCTGGTGCGCCGTAGCGCGCTCGAAGAAGCGGGCGGTATCGAGTCGATCCGTGCCGAACTCATCGACGATTGCAGCCTTGCCGCGCGCATCAAGCATCGTGGCACGGGGCGTCATGCGATCCGGCTGGATGTGGCGGCGCGTAGCGTGTCGCTGCGTCCGTACGATAGCTGGCGCGAGATCTGGAACATGATCGCGCGCACGGCATTCACGCAGTTGCATTACTCGCCGCTGCTGCTCGCGGGGACCTTGGCCGGCATGGCGATCATCTATCTGATTCCGCCGGTCGCCGCGCTCGTGCTCGGGCCGCTGGGCTGGCCTGCGTGGCTCGCGTGGGCGGTCATGTGCTGCGCGTATGCGCCGATGCTGAGCTACTACCGTCGCTCGCCGTTGTGGGCGCCGTTTTTGCCGCTGGTGGCGTTGTTTTACGTGGGCGCGACGTTCGCGTCGGCGGTGCGCTACTGGCGCGGCAAGGGCGGCCAGTGGAAGGCGCGCGTGCAGGCGCCGGTTCAGGAGCGCTGATTCGAAGCACCCGGTAACGATCCGGACAGAAAAACGGCGCCTTCTGCAGGCGCCGTTTTTACATCAGGCTTTGGTGAGCATCATGTAGAGCTGGATCACCATGTCGGGCGAGAAAGTGAACGGCACCCAGCCGTGCCCGGTGTGCCGCATGACCAGCAAGCGGTCGCCGTTCGACTGCTTTTGCACCGCCATCGCCGGATTCTTGGTCGACACGAAGCGCCAGCCCGGCGGAATGCCCGGCGGTGGTTCCGGCGTCATCGACGCGCGTGCGTTCGACAATTCCTCGATCAGCTGAGCGATCTGCTCCGTACGCAGCGCCACCGTCTGGCCGCCGATGGTCAGGGTGATTTCGTTCTGCGCGGGGCGATTGATTTCGAGCGTAGGCTGCTGCGTCTGGGCAGGCACCTCGGCCGGTTTTTCGGCGGGCGCTTCGGCCTGCTCCGGTGCGACGTGCTCAGTTGCGGGCGCCGCGTGGGCCTCGACCGCCTGCGTGCTCGAATCGTGGATAGCCTGATCCGCCGACGCTTGCGACGCGCCGGCTTCTGCGGATGTCTCGGGAGTTTTTTCGGCCTGCGGGGCCACGACAGCCTGAATGAGCTGATCGACGCCCATTTCCAGCGCGCCGAGCTGTTCGTGAAGGTTCATGCGAGGTTTCTCTGGTAAGACCCGCGATTTTACCTGCTGCGGGTCGGCTTTTACCTTTCGCGACGAAAGTGACGTTGTAACAAAATGCATGCGGCCGCGCCGGATTGCCCGGCGCGGCCGCTTTGCCGAAGGCGGTTTCAGCCCTTCAGATAGCCTGCCTGCCGGAACCAGTCCAAGGCGTCGCTCAGGCCTTCGCGATAGGGTCGCGCGCGATAGCCGAGTTCGCGTTCCGCCTTCGCGGACGTGAAGTACATCTTGTTCTTCGACATCTTCAGACCGTCGACGGTGACGAACGGTTCGCGCCTGGTGATCTTGGCGACCGCTTCGGCGCCCATCGCCAGGGGGTAGAGCGGCCAGCGCGGCAAGCTCAGCGTCGGCGCCTTGCGGCCAGTAAGCGCCGCGATGTCGGCGAGCATCTGCTGAAGCGGCAGGTTCTCGCCGCCGAGAATGTAGCGCTCGCCAATCTTGCCGCGTTCGAGCGCAAGAAAATGGCCGGCGGCCACATCGTCCACGTGCACGAGATTCAGGCCGGTATCGACGAATGCCGGGATCTTGCCCAAGGCCGCTTCGACGATGATGCGGCCAGTTGGCGTCGGCTTCACGTCGCGCGGGCCGATCGGCGTGGACGGATTGACGATCACCGCGGGCAGACCGTCTTCGGCGATCATGCGCTCCACGGCGCGTTCAGCCAGCACCTTGCTGCGCTTATAGACGCCGATTGCCTGGTCCGCCTTGAGCGGCGAGGTTTCGTCGGCGGACTGACCCGAACTGGTGACCTTCAGCGTTGCCACGCTGCTCGTGTAGACGATGCGTTCCACGCCTTCCTTCAGCGCGGCGCGCATGGTCGCCTCGGTGCCTTCCAGATTCGAGCGCTCGATTTCGCTCGGGTCCGGCGCCCACAAACGATAATCGGCCGCTACGTGCAGCAGATAGCGCACGCCGCGCAGCGCGACGCGCATCGACGCTTCGTCGCGCATGTCGCCGACGACGATTTCCGCATCGAGCGCCTCGACGTTCTGGCGCGAACTGGTGGCGCGCACCAGCACACGGACCCTGAACCCCTTCTGTTGCGCGATGCGCGCCACCGACGAGCCGACAAAGCCGGAAGCGCCGGTCACGAGTACGAGATCGCGATTCTGTTCGGTCATTCTGTTTTCATTCCCTGCGTGACAGTCGACGGATTGTACGTGGCGCGCGCGCCGCGTGTCGCGCGATGCGGCTCAGCAGGACCGCATGGCACGAAGCCTGGCGAGCAGGCTCGCCGCGACGCGACTAGAATGCCGGCTTGAAAGATTGTGAGGAGAAGACGGCATGGCCCCGGATCTGGATCAGCGGATCGAAACGTATTACGTGCGCGTGAGCGGCACGGTGCAGGGCGTCGGCTTTCGCCACGCGACCGTGCGGCAGGCTCACGCGCTCGGTATCAAGGGATGGGTCGCGAATCTCGAGGACGGCTCGGTCGAAGCGATGTTGCAGGGCTCGGCCAATCAGGTCGACCGGATGCTGTCGTGGCTGCGGCATGGACCGCCGGCGGCGCGTGTGACCGAGGTGCATGGCGAAGAGCGGGCTACGGAAAAACGTTACGAGCGCTTCGAGCAGCACTGAGCGTCGCGCGGCGAACATGCAACGTCGAGCGCCGGGCGCCGGCACTTGTACGCGCGCTTGCCCCTCCGCGGAAGCAAATGCCAGGTGCAAAAAAAACGGCACGCCATCCTCGTGATGGCGTGCCGTTTTTTTGCAAGTCTTTCCAGACGACGATTAGCGAGCAGCGAAAGACGCTTACTTCGCCACCAGCAAACTCTCTGCAAATCCCCACTCTTTCTCGATCCACTGATGGCTGCACACGAAGCCGGCATCGTCGGCAATTGCCGGCATTTCTTCCGCGCGATATTTGTGGCTGCTTTCCGTCCAGATCGTTTCGCCCGCTTTGAGCGACACGGTCAGCTGCGCCGCACCGACGTGCGCCGTGATATCGCGTTTCGCGCGCAGATGCATTTCGATGCTGCGGGCGTCCGGGTTGAAGCGCGCCACGTGCTCGAAGGCCTCGAGCGGAAAGTCGCCGTCGAGTTCACGATTGATGCGTGCAAGCAGATTCAGATTGAACGACGCGGTGACGCCGATCGAGTCCGCGTAAGCGGCGACAAGAACCGGCGTCGGTTTGATCAGATCCGTGCCGAGCAGCAGGGCGTCGCCCGGTGCGAGCATGTTGCGGATATCGCGCAGAAAGCGGGTCGCCGCGAGTCTGCCGAAATTGCCGATCGTACTGCCCAGAAACAGAACAAGTAACCGTTCGTCCGCTGACCGGTTCTTGCTCACCTCGGCGAGACCCGCCAGATAATCACGCTCATAACCGACAATCGAAATCCGCTCGATGTCGCCTAGTTCGCGTCGGCATAACTGCAGTGCGGCGCGAGAAATTTCAATCGGGAAGTAAGAAGTAGGGCGCTTTTTACACAGCGCTTCGAGAATGCGCCGTGTTTTACGACCGCTCCCGCTGCCGAGTTCGGCAACCGTGACGTCATGCGGCAGATGCGCGACGATGTCCGCTGCGTGCATCGCAAGCAGTCGTTCCTCGGCGCGCGTCACGCCATATTCGGGCAGTACGGTGATCACTTCGAAGAGTGCGGAACCCACTTCGTCGTACAGATATTTGGAGGGCAACTCTTTCTGCGGCGTGTGGGTCAATCCGGCGCGAACGTCGGCAGCAAAGGCAGAGCGTAGATCGGGTGAGGCATCGAGCGAGAGGGCTGGCTGGGTCATGCTGGCTCCAGTAGTCACATTCGGTGAGGCAGGATTGGGCTGACCGGACAGCGTCATGCACGTTCAGCGCAGGGACGCATGCCGCGGGAAAGATGAGGGGGCCGGTGCACAGGACTGCCCTTGCGGGCCCGCCTCGTTGATGTTGCGAACGGTATTGCAAACAGCGTTGCAAGACTCAGTAGCAAGTTTCGCGCTCGAGCGGTGATGCGCGACGCCGCGGACAGACAGTTTCACGTTTTGCCCGCCGCGCGTGAAGTTATGTTCTAGTGCATCGACTCGCGATGCGCACGGAATAATTACAGCATCGCCGATGCCCGCAGCCGAGGCGCAAGCGATAAGCGTCTAGAATGCCGGCATTGAAATGCCTGCCTAAAACGAAAAACGTGGCGCTTACGCGGCGCTGCCCAGCTTGCGAGACTTCAGTTCCATGACCACCACCCACGCGGCGTCGCCGGATGCTGCGCTGCACATGCAGACTCGAGCGAATGCGCCGCGGAGCGCGCAATGAACCAGTATGACCCAAAGCGCGGGATCGCGTTATCGGTCGGCGCGTCCGCACTGTTCGCTTTACTGTCGGCTTACGCAACCCTGCTTGCGCCGTTGAGCGGTCTCGACATCTTCGCGTGGCGCATCGTCTGGACCGTGCCCGGCGCGCTTCTGCTGATTGCGTTGCGAAAACGTACGCCGATTCTCCGGCAACTTCTTTACCGCATGGTGACCGAGCCGAAACTGGGCGCGGCGATGATCCTGAGCGCCGCCTTGCTCGGTGTGCAACTGTGGGTGTTTCTCTGGGCGCCGCTGCACGGCCGCATGCTCGAGGTGTCGCTCGGCTATTTTCTGTTGCCGCTAGTGATGGTGCTGGTGGGACGCTTCCACTATCACGAGCGTCTCGACACGTTGCAGTGGCTGGCAGTCGCATGCGCCGCGTTGGGCGTCGCTCATGAACTCTGGGTGACGGGTGCGTTTTCCTGGCCGACCTTGCTGGTTTCGTTAGGCTATCCGCCGTATTTCGTGTTGCGTCGCAAGATCAATCAGGATTCGCTGGCGATGTTCACCGTCGAAATGGCGCTGTTGTTGCCGGTGGCGATCGTCTTTGTATTCACGGGTGGCTCGCTTGCGATGATCGGCGGCCGTCTGGATATGTGGTGCCTGCTGTTGCCGGGCCTGGGCGCGCTGAGCACCTTGGCGCTGGCGTCTTATCTGAAGGCAAGCCGCTTACTGCCGGTCGCACTGTTCGGCATTCTCGGCTACGTCGAACCGGTGTTGCTGGTCATCGTGTCGATCACGCTGCTCGGCGAAACGCTAAGCGCCGCGCAATTGGCAACGTATGTGCCGATCTGGATCGCGGTGGTATTGACGGCCTTGCACAGCGTGCGCCTCGTTCGGCTCGCACCGAATTGAAGGCAATCACTGCGGCATCCGTGCGGCTCAGCGATGCACCGTCGCCTGATCCGGATTGATACGCGTCGGCCCGACCTGCGTTTCGATCGCCTCACGCAGCGCGGGCCGCCAGCCGGCGCCGAACAACGCTTCGGCGAGCACGAACAGCGGTCCGATCAGCAGACCCATCACGTCGTCGACGAAGGCGGGCTTGCGATGCTCGTAGGCAACGTGGCCGATGAACTGGAACACCCAGCCGACCACGAACAGCCCCACGCCGGTGATGGCCCACGCCAGCGTCGATTGAGCCGCGACCCATTGACCGGATGCCACGCACAGTATCGACACGACAGCCATCATCAAGCCGAGCGGCACGTCGAGCACGAGGTAGTAGAGGGTTGACGCGACGAACAGGACCCACGCTGGCGAGAGCGTCATCGGCAGCGTGCCGACGGTGAATGCCGGCCGGCTCAACAGCACGGCGATCGCCAGCACGATCATCGGAATGCCGACGAAGTGTGTGGCGATATTGCGCCGGTCGCGATGGTAGGCCGCGTATTGGGTCAACTGCTGTGTCAGCGTTCTCATGGATGCCGCTCCCTGGTCAAAGTCAGCATAATCGCGGGCAGTGAAATTTGAAACCATCGGGTAGCCGACAATCGGGCGCGGGCGCCACTCCATGACTGCGAGTTTTCCATCGAATCAGCTTGCCGCTGCACTTGAACGTAGCGGGTGGTTCCGCTCGGCACCCGCAGCCATGCAGGCGCAGTTGCTCAGAGTGGGGCGAGTCGAGCGGCTCGTCGCCGGCGAGCGTCTCTTCACGCGCGGCGATTCCGACGACGGCCTCTATTGTGTGCTCGACGGCCTGGTGAGAATCGGCGCAGCGAGTTCGGCCGGCAAGGAAGCATTGCTCGCCGTGATCGAGCCAGTGAACTGGTTCGGCGAGATCGCGCTGTTCGACGGCCGACCGCGAACCCACGACGCGTACGCCGAACGCGATTCCGAACTGTTTCATGTGCCGCGCGCCGCACTCGCCGCGCTGCTCGAAGGCACGCCGGCGTATTGGCACGCGTTCGGTCTCCTGCTGACGCAAAAGCTGCGGCTCGCGTTCGACGCCATCGAAGAAGCGGCTTTATTGCCTGCCGCTCCACGCATTGCGCGTCGCTTGCTGCTCATGGCGGGCGGCTATGGCGAACCCGGCGCGTTGCGGCGCATCCTCAAGGTGCCGCAAGAAGACCTCGCGATGATGCTGGCGCTGTCGCGCCAGACCATCAACCAGGTGCTCAAGCAGTTCGAAACCCAAGGCGCGTTGAAGCTGCGCTATGCAGAGATCGAAATTGCCGATGAGCAGAAGCTCGCCGCGCTGGCGGAACTGAGTCCGACGCATGGAAATGGCGCTCTGGGATTCAAGTACCCGCCGACTAGCTGATCGCGCCAGCAAACTCGGTGCGCAAATCCGGAAGCCGGTCGCGCGCGGTGCTCACCGGCTCGACGAGTTGCGCGTATGCCCGCGTGATGGGCATCGCGTTGCGGCGTTCCACCGGGCCGATCAACGCAGCGGGAAGCGTGACAATCGGCGTATGCAGCGTGAAGTCGAGATCGTCCGGGGGAAATATCGAGCAGCACCTGCGCAGCGTCGCGACCGGTTTCGGTACTGCCGACGTACACGCCGAGCGGAGACCCGCGCGTAGGCGGCGCGCCAGTACGAAAAAAAAGGCGAGTCATACGACTCGCCCTCCCTGAACGGCACAGTGCGGCTTCGATTAATTCACCACGCGCGGCCGATGCGTGCCGGACCGATCACGTGTTATTGCGTTTTAGTCGTGTCGGTCTTCGTGCCGTCGGCTTTTGCCGGGGCGTTGCTGGCCTCTTTCGCGCTCTCCGTTTTAGTCTTCGCGGCGCTGGTGTCGACGGTGGCCTTCTTGGTGCTCTTGTGCGGCTTGGCCGTGTGATGCGCGGAAACCTTCTTCACATGCGACTTGCTCGCGGCCTTGGCCGGCGCCTTGGTCGTGGCGGCGCTGTCGTTCGTCGCGCCGGTTTGCACGGCGGTGCTCGCCTTCAGATTCGCTTGACCGGCGGGCTGCGTTTGCGCGGGCGCGGCGGTCGGCGCGGCTGTTTGAGCGAAAGCGGTCGACACGACGAGAGCGGAAGCGAGAGCGGCGAAAAGCGTCTTCATGGTGTTACTCCTGGTTAAACCGGTTGTTTCTTGTGTCGCGGCTGAAATGTTTCAGCGCTGCCGGTTTAACGTTGCCGGGAAGACAGCAGTTGACGATGCTCTGGTGACAAAACGTAACCGCCGAAACATATCGGGGTCCTGATTCAACGCGCTATTGAAACGGGTTCTGTACGACACCCGGTTTCGCATCCGGCTCGTCCTTGATCTTCGCCGGCAAGTTGGCTTGCGACTGCAACGTCGCGACGATCGTGTCGAGTGCTTCCTTCAGCGCCAGCGCCGCTTTCAGTCCGCGCTGGTCCTGCGTCAACTCCAGCGTTCCGTTCAGCACGATGCGCGCGGTGCCGTTGCTCACGGTCAGTGCGTCGCCCTGAATGTTGAGCACGTCGTCGTCGTTCGAATAGGGTTTAAACACCTTTTAGTCCTCCCGGTCGCTGATCTTTGAGGTTCTCCGGAATGCCCGGAAAGCGGATGCCCGATGCGGCTTCGAGTTCGTGAATCGTCTTGATGTCGTACCGATTGGTCGACACATTGTCCACCATCACGGCAAATGCCAGTTGACGCGACGGGACGTAGACGACCTTGAACAATTGCGTCGGCACGAATACGCGCGTCGGTCCGATGGTTTGCAATTGCTGGCCGCTGAAAATCGGCCCGGTGACCACGTAAGTATCGTCGTACGACATCGCGATCTTGCGCACCGACGTTTCAATGCGCGCCCACAGACGCTGATTGTTCTCGCGGTTCTGCGGCACGATGTTGGCAAGCGAGAACGATTGCGCCATCGCTTCCTGATTCCAGCGGTTGCCCGCCGGACTCATATGTCCGCGATCGAAACCGCTGCGTTTGTAGTCCGCGAGCGTTGCGCCTTCGCCGTCAGGCAGGCGCGCGTCTTCGAAGAACTTGTTGGTGCGCACCATGTCTTTAGCGGCTTCGATATGATCGCGCGTCAGATGCTCGGCGGACCACAGCGGTCCGTGCGTGATCCCGGAATGCAGCACGGCGAAATCGCTATAGCAAAGCATGCGCGTTTTCGGCGCCATCTTCTGATTGATCAGAACCGGCCATTGCGCATTCGGAGTGAACTGGGTGCAGGAAGGCGCCGCGCTCGCATGGGCCGCGACGGCGAATAACAGACAGGCAAACCACTTCTTCATGTGTCGGTCAGTCGAGGGATGGGGGCGCAAGTATAGCGTCGCGAACCCATTTCGAGCGACGCAAAACAGTGGAAAAAAGAGGAGGAGAAAACGCGTTGGCGCGGCGTGTCGAATCAGGTGGCCGCGACGCGTCGCGGCAAAAAAAATGGGCCGCTTTGCAGCGACCCGAATGCGTGGACTTCCAACTCTACGTACGCAAACTTAAGATGGGCTTAAAGATGCGGAGAGCGGAAGCCGCTATGAATCGAACGGCTGAAACCTAATTGCCGAACATGCTGTTTTCAGCGCGCACCGTTTGCCGATCGACCGCTTGCAGACGCCAGAAACCGCTGGTCGGCGCACGCGTCGGCAGGGCATTCCAGGCGGCGGCGCCTTGCGCTGCGCTCACCCGTTGCTTGCGGTCGACATGCAGGCCGCGCAAGGTGCAAACGGGCGCGTCGGTGCTCGGCGCGCAGAGGGTGGTCACGCCGTTATCGTCGTGTAACTCGCCCCACTCGGGCAGATCGATTCCTTGATGCGCTTCCCTCGACCACCGGTGTTCTTCGGTATCGAGCCAAAGCACGGCGTAGTCGTGGCTGACAGTCGGATCGGAGCCGTTGATGAGAATAGTCAGTCGCATGGGCAGTCCCGTACAAATTGCGAAGTATGGCTTTATCAGTCTAGGCGGCGACACGTGATATGCAAGGCAAAGGTATGGGGTTCCGACACGATAAACGGCACCCCCAACGCTCACGCCAAATCCAGTGTGCCGGTCAGATCGCCCAGCGGTGCGAGGCCATTACTCGCAAACGCCCGGTCCCGCGCGATCACGCCGTCCAGCGGCGCGAGTCCATGCACGCGGCTGATGAAACGAAGAATCGAGTTCGTGTCGTAGACCGTGTGGTCGACATAACCCTTCCTGGCTAGCGGCGAAATGACCAGCGCGGGGATGCGTGAGCCCGGTCCCCAGCGGTCGCCCTGCGGGGGCGAGACGGGGTCCCACCAGCCGCCGTTTTCGTCGACCGTGACGATCACGACCGTATTCACCCACTGCGGGCCGCGCTGAAGGTGCTCGATCACCGTGGCGATGTGACGGTCGCCCGATTCGACGTCCGCATAGCCGGCGTGCATGTTCAGATCGCCTTGCGGCTTGTAGAAGGCGACCGCGGGCAAACGCCCCGCGTCGATATCCGCGAGCAGGCGATTGCTCGACGCATCGTTGCCTAGCCCGGCGTCGCGCAGATACTTGCGCCGCGCCGCCGTGCCCGGCGCGTAATTGGCGAAGTAGTTGAACGGCTGATGGTGATACTGGAAATCGGGCACCGCGCCCGTGTCCTGATGCTCCAGCGCGTATTGCCACGCGCCGCTGTACCACGCCCAGTCGACGCCTCGGTCGCTCAGACGGTCGCCGATCGTTGCGTACTTTTGCGGCGGCAGCACGCGCGGATTCGACAGGTCGGCTAAGGTCGGATTGCCGCCTTCCGCCGGACGCACGTTGCTCGGCTGATAGGGCGGCGCCATCGTGTTGACGGCGTAGCCGTCAGCGGTGAATGCGCCGTCGTTGACGAACTTCGGCGGACCGTCGAGCGCCGAAGCAGGCGAGTCCCCTGCGAGCTTCAGACGCGTGCCGGCCGGATCGCTCCCATCGACCACCGAGGCCAGCTTTTTCGCCGGACTGTTTTGAATGTCGGGATAGAAGGGCGCCTGCGCCGAGATCAGAAAGATGTGGTTCAGCCACGAGCCGCCGAAAGCCGCCATGAAGAAGTTGTCGCACAAAGTGTATTGCTGCGCGAGATTCCACAGCCGCAGCGTGTCGGCGGAGTTGTGGTAGTGCCCCATCACCAGACCGCCGGAGTCGCCCCACGCGGCGAACTGGTTGTTGCGGCCGGCGTTGATCTGCATCTGGTTCTGATAAAAGCGGTGCACCAGATCGCGCGTTATCACGCCGTTGGGCAGCGGCGCACCCTGCGCGTCGGTGATATGGAACGGTCCGTTGCGCAGCGTGCCGAGGTCCTTCTGGCCGATCATGTAGCGCTTGCCGTCCACTTCCTGCGCGCCGGGCACGAGGCCGCCCCAGATGGCCGGCAGATGCGGCAGCGGCGTCCGTCCATCGCGGTCGAGTTGCAGATAGCGCTCGGCGCTCACGGCGTCGAGCGGATGCTGCACGCCAGGGAAATTGCCGTACAGGTTCGCGAAGCTGCGGTTCTCCGCGTAGATCACCACGATGTGCTTGACCTGATCGTGCAGTGCGGCATCGAGACGCAAGTCGGCGGCGCTGCGCGGCGTGCCGTCGCTCGACAGGCTCGGGTCCGTCTTGCAGCCGCTGAGCGCGAGGCCGAACCCTACCGCCGCGAGGCCGGTGAGAACGCGGCGGCGATCGGGGTCGTCGGGCGCGTTGTCGGCGTTGCTGGGGTTGGGCGGCAGGGTGGAATCGTGATCGGTCATGGGTCGATGTCGAAGTGAGCGTGGCGCGCGCGGTGAGTTCGCTCCGGGCAAGCGAGCGTGCGCCAACGGTTACAGAATCGGAGAAGCCGCAAGACGCAGCCTAAGGCAAGCGGCGCTTCACACGCCAGCTATTGTGCGTCGCGTCAACGGCAAGCAGAAGCCAATGTTTAGCATCCACTGGGTGACGCTTTTGTGTCGCATAGGGATCGACGGTCAATTCGAGCTCGTCGAACGCGAGCCGGTGACAGGTGGCGTGCGCGCCGGTGCCATCCGCGAATTCGACGATCGCCGCGGCGGCGCGAGTCGGCTCAGGTAAGTGCGCGATGCGCACCGCGCAACCCGGATAAAGATGCGAGTCGGCAACCTGGATCTGGATGGAATCGGACATGTGCGTGGCCTCCGGACGCCGGGTGAAGCGACAGCGCGACGATCAGGCTGCGCACTGTGGACCGGATCAAAGAATAGCACCGCGCGTCGCGATGGCGGGGCGCGCGAGGCCATGGTTAACCACGCCTCGCGCTGGCATTGGTTAAGCGAGCGTTGCCACGTACACACCGATAAATGACCACTGCGTGCTTCGCGCTATCATGCTGATCTGATCACGATGAACCGCAGAAACGGCAGCCAAGATGGCAAAAGAAGAGCAGACAGGAGCGGGACGCAAGCACGCGAGGCCGCGTGTGGTGGCGGCCACGGTTTCTCATGACGACGCAACGTCGGCCCAGCTGGATCACGCCGACGCATCCGATTCCACCGACGAGGAGAGCGCCGGCGGATCGACTTATCTCGTGCCGGGACTGGAGCGCGGCTTGCGCATCCTCGGCGAGTTCAGCGCGCGCGAGCCGGTGCTGGGCGCGCCCGAATTGTCCAAACGGATCGGCATTCCGCGCACCACGACTTTCCGCTTATTGCAGACACTCGAAGCGCTCGGTTTCCTGGAGCGCGTCAACGGCGATCGTTATTTCCGCCTGAGTGTCGCCGTGCTGCGACTCGGCTTCGAATATCTCAGTTCGCTGGAACTGACCGACGTCGGCACACCCATTCTCGAACGCCTGCGCGATGCAACGGGCTTGAGCACGCATCTGCTGATTCGCGATCAACGCGATGTGGTGTTCGTCGCCAAGGCGCAAACGCATGAGCCGATGTTCAGCTCGGTGAAGGTGCATGTCGGCACGCGTCTGCCGGCGCATGCGACGGTGCACGGCCAGGTGCTGATGGGCGATCTCAGTTTCGAGGCGCTGCGCCAGTTGTATCCTGAGCCGCAACTCGAACGATTTACGGAGCGCACGCCGGCGACCGTCGAAGAACTGTATGGACGCGTGCGTGAAAGCGCAGCGCTGGGCTATGCGGTGAGCGAGGCGTCGTTCGAGCGCGGGATTTCCGTGGTGAGCGCGCCGGTGCGCGATCAAAGCGGCAAGATCGCGGCGGCGTTGACGGTCACGATTCCGCGTTCGGATATCGGCGAAGCTGAAGAGCGCGAGCCGCTCGTCATCGCGGTATGCCAAGCGGCGATTGAATTGTCCGAGCGACTCAGCTATCGGCCGCGTGCGGATGATCCGACAGTGGTGCAAGCGCGTCGCAAACCGGTCGCGGCGACCTGATTCCGTTTTCCGGTAACAAAGAAAAGGCCCGGCTGCGTGAGCAGCCGGGCCTTTTTTACGCAACCATTTTGGATCAGAACGAGTGGTGGATACCCGTCAGCAGAATCGTCTGGTTCCGACCGCTGGACACCCCGGCCGTGAAGAACGCCGCATCCGTATTCGAACCCGCGCGCTCGTAGAGCGCATTCACGTACAGCTGTGTCGACTTCGACAACGCGTAAATATCGCCGATTTCGAACTGCGTCCAGCGATGTCCCGCCAATGTCGTTGTCGCGGCGCCGCCGGCTACGGAGTTGAACGGCGTGAACTGATAATTCGCGCCGGCATCGTAGCTCTGATAGGTGTCCGAGTGGCCGGCGTAATCCAGCTTCACGCGTGTGTACAAACCGTGCACCAGCAGTTTGCCGAACTGATAGGACGCGCCTGCGCCCATGTTCTCGACCTTATCGGCCGTGTAGTTCGCCGCAGCAACACCCTGGAAGTTGGTGATGCCCGTCGTGACGATCGACGGCGTGCGATTGTGCTCGTTGGCGTAACTCGCGCCGGCCTTGAACGGACCGTTCGCATAACTCAGCGCGAAGCTCAGCGTCTTGCCGGTGGAGAAGTTGGTCGTGTTGCCGAGGCCCATCATCGCGCCAACCTGGAAGCCGTTAAAACTCGCTGAACGGAATTTCACCGAGTTATCGAACGGCACCACGCCGGTGTCGGCGAGTTCATCGATATTGCCCGGGTGGAAGGCGTACCAGCTTGCCGCCAGATACGCGGTGCTCAGCGGGCCGAGCACGTCGAAGCTGAATGGCGTCTGATGGCCGAGCGTCACCGTGCCGACCTGATCTGAACTCAGACCCACGAACGCCTGGCGATTGAACAGCACACCGGATTTAGCGAACGCACCCGTGTTCGTATAGAAGCCGTTTTCCAGCTGGAATACCGTCTTCAGCCCGCCGCCCAGATCTTCTACCCCCTTCAGGCCCCAGCGGTCCGGCTGCATGTTGCCCTGTTCCTCGATCCACTTCGCGTGGCCGCCTGCGTTGCTGATATACGCGATACCGGCATCCAGGCTGCCGTATAGCGTCACACTGCTCTGCGCCCATGCGCCAGTCGTTGCGCAGATTGCCGTCAAGCCGGCCGCAATGATGTGCTTCACCGTTGGTTCTCCTGATCACACGACGGGTAGCTCTCGCTGATTTCGTCGTCCCTGATCTTTGCTTGGGGGTTGAATGCAGCTTTGGGTTTATGCGCCAAAACTGCTACGCTTTATGTTCCACCTATGGGCGTCTGTATCGCCTATGGAAAAGTATAGTGAGTCTAGAAGTGGTCAAAATAAATTTTCGGACCCCGGACAAACCCGCATGACCGTATTTGCATTCATCTGAAAATAAGGCGCAAAGCCACGCCCGAGCGGGCCGACGGCGAAACATTCGCATTCACGTCGGCGCGCGCAATGATGTGTTGCCGACACCACAGTCGGTGTTTTCCCCAGGCGCTCCAGATTTTTATTTTTTCTCGCCGACGCCAATCCTATAATTATCCATACACGAACTGATGTTCCTTATATGGAACATAAAGCTTCAGGAGAAGGCGAGAAATGACTGATCAATGGCGCTGCGCCGGCCATGCCGGCGACCTGTCCGACGACGCGCCGCTCGAGTTCAAACTCGACGGCACTGAAATCGGCATCTACAAGGTGGGCGACGCGCTGTACGCGCTGGAAAACGTCTGCCCCCATGCGTACGCGTTGCTGACGCAGGGCTTCGTCGACGGCGATACCGTCGAGTGCCCGCTGCACGAAGCCGTGTTCCATATCCCTACGGGCAAATGCCTGAAAGAACCCGGCGGCCGCGACCTGAAGATGTATTCCGTCCGTCTCGCCGGTGAAGAAATCCAGATCAAGGTGGAATGACATGCGAGAGCAAATCGTGAACTTCAATCCCTTCCTGAAGCCGTGGCTCGCGCCGCAGCCGAACAACGTCGCCGGCAAGGGCGTGATCGAAAAGCCGGGCGAGACCGAAAACTTCATCTGGCAAACGCGTAAGGCCGAGCCCACCCAATACGAAAACGACTTCGGCGACGCGCTCGAAAAAGTTTTCGAAGCCGGCGCAGTCGAGTTGCAGGAAGTGGTCGACGGTTTGAACCGCGTTGGCTTCCGTACTCCGGAAGGCAACGCGTGGGACGCCGACCGCCTCGCCGCCGAATTCCGCCTGCTCGCCGAATAAGCGCGCTTTCCCGAACACGTTTCATCGCTTTCGTCTCCGGAGTCTTTTCATGACGTCCCCCAATACAACGACTCAAGGCGCGGCCGACCCGATCCAGTCTTATCTGGACAGAGGTCTGCGCAACTACTGGTATCCCGTGGCACCGAGCTGGCAAGTCGGCGACGCGCCGGTCGGCATCACGCGTCTCGGCGATCAGATCGTCCTGTGGCGCGACAAGGAAGGCAAAGTCCGCGCGCTCGAAGACCGCTGCCCGCATCGCGGCGCGCGTCTGTCGCTGGGTTGGAATCTCGGCAGCAGCGTTGCGTGCTGGTATCACGGCATTGAAATCGACGGCAGCGGCGAAGTCACCAAAGTGCCGGCCGTGTCGAACTGCCCGCTGGAAGGCCAGAAGTGCGTCAAGTCGTATCCGGTCGAAGAACACGCCGGCGCGATCTTCCTGTGGTTCGGCGATGACGCGCACAAAGAACCCACGCCGCTCGTCCTGCCCGAGGAGTTGGTCGGCGAGGAGTACGCGAGCTTCCTGTGCGTGTCGAACTGGAAGTGCAATTACCAGTACGCCATCGACAACGTGATGGACCCGATGCACGGCGCGTATCTGCACGCGACTTCGCACTCGATGGCGGACGGCGACAAGCAGGCCGACATGCGTGTGCGCAAGACCGAAACCGGTTTGATGTTCGAAAAGGTCGGCCAGCGCGACGTGAACTTCGACTGGGTCGAACTCGGTGAAACCGGTTGCCTGTGGATGCGCCTCGCGATTCCGTACAAGAAGAAGTTCGGTCCGGGCGGCAACTTTGGAATCATCGGCTTCGCCGTGCCAGTCGATGAAGACAACTGCCAGGTCTACTTCTGGCGTACCCGCAAGGTGCAAGGCTGGCAGCGCGACGCGTGGCGCTTCATGTATCGCAACCGTCTGGAAGGTTTGCACTGGGCCGTGCTCGAGCAAGACCGCTACGTGCTGGAAAGCATGGCGCCGAATGCACGCAATCAGGAATTCCTCTATCAGCACGACGTCGGCATGACGCGTGTGCGCCGCATGCTGCGTCAGCGTGCGCAGCAGGATTTCGCGGCGCTGGACGCGCATCGCGCTCAAGCGCAAGCAGCGGACGCCGGCCAGCAAGCAGAAGCAGGCCACAGCCATGCATAACGAAGCGCTCGACGGTCGCCGGGTTCTGGTGACGGGCGGCGCGCGTGGTCTCGGCGCCGCGTTCGTCCGTGCGCTGGTTCAAGCCGGCGCGCGAGTGGTGTTCGGCGACGTGCTGCACGACGAAGGTCGTGCACTCGCGGCATCGCTTGCCGCGCAAGGACACGCGGCGACGTATCTGCCGCTCGATCTCGCCGATCCCGCCAGCATCACGCAATTCGCGCAGCAAGCCGCCGCGCAACTCGGCGGCCTCGATGCGCTGATCAACAACGCGGCGATCACCAACTCCGGCGGCAAGTTCGCCGACGAGTTGTCGGTCGACACATGGGACGCGGTGATGAACGTCAACGTGCGCGGCACCTGGCTGATGAGCACCGCTGCGCTGCCGTTTCTGCGCGATTCGGCCCGCGGCTGCATCGTCAATATCGCCTCGGACACGGCGATGTGGGGAGCGCCGAAGCTGCTCGCTTATGTCGCCAGCAAGGGCGCGGTGATCTCGATGACCCGCTCGCTGGCGCGCGAATTCGGTGCGCACAACGTGACGGTCAACGCGATCGCGCCGGGCCTCACGGAAGTCGAAGCGACTGCTTATGTGCCCGCCGAGCGTCACCAGTATTACTTGCAAGGCCGCGCGCTGCCGCGTGCCCAGGTGCCCGACGACGTGACCGGGCCGGTGCTGTTCCTCTTGTCCGATGCCGCGCGCTTCGTGACGGGCCAACTGCTGCCGGTGAACGGCGGCTTCGTGATGAATTGATCTTGTCGAATCGAAAGGAGAAGGAAATGGCGGACGCCGATATCGAACGCAAATCGTGGGAACAACCTGCGGACGCGAGTTTTGGTCAATGGCTGGACAGCCGCGTGGCGCGTCTGGAAACGCGTCGCTACGACTGGGATGCACTGAAGTTCCAGGCCGACTACGACCCGAAATATCGCCGCGCGCAAATGCGCTACGTCGGCACCGGTGGCACCGGCGTCGCGAAAGACATGAACACGGTGCCCGCGGGCGGCTTCACGTTTTCGACGATGGTGATCCCGGCCGGCAACATCGGCCCCAGCCACATCCATATGGATGTCGAAGAGATCTTCTTCGTGCTGCGCGGCAAGATGAAAGTGGTCTGCGAGAAAGACGGTGAAACGTGGGAAGCCGTGCTCGGCGAACGCGATCTGATCTCGGTGCCGCCGGGCGTGTACCGCACGGAAGTGAACATCGGCGAAGAAGACGCGCTGATGTGCGTGATGCTCGGTTCGGCGAAGCCGATCACGCCGACGTATCCGCCGGATTCGCCGCTCGCCAGGCTCAAGCGTTAAGCCGGCTTCGTTGTTTTAAACCACCCGCGAAGGAAATCATGTCCGCTGTCCCGTCCGTCACCGTCGATCAGAACGCCTCGCTCGAAGCACGCCTTGCGCGCTTCCCGGCGCAGCAGACCTGGTTGGCCTCGCAACGCGCGGTGAGCTATCGCGAAGTGGATAGCGCAAATAGCGATGCGCTACCGCTCGTGTTGCTGCACGGTATCGGTTCGGGTGCGGCGTCGTGGGTGCAGCAGTTCGAAGCGCTTGGCACGACGCGTCGCGTTTTGGCGTGGGACGCGCCGGGCTACGGCGCCTCCACGCCGGTCGCGGCGGACTCGCCGAACGCAGGCGACTACGCAAGCGTGCTGAAGGAATGGCTCGACGCGCTGGGCATCGAACGCTGTGTGTTGCTCGGACACTCGCTCGGCGCGATCGTTGCGGGTGCGTTTGCCGTGGCGCAACCGATGCGCGTCGCCGGCTTGTTGCTGTTGTCGCCTGCTGGCGGGTACGGTTCCGCGTCCGCAGAGGTGCGCAATACGAAACGCGATCAACGCCTCGCGATGTTGAGCGAACTCGGCCCGCAAGGACTCGCCGATAAGCGCAGCAGCAATATGTTGTCGGCTCACGCAAGCGACGAAGCCCGCGCGTGGGTGCGCTGGAACATGTCACGCGTGATCCCGCGTGGCTATGCTCAGGCGACGCATCTACTCGCCAACGCCGACCTCGCGAGCGACCTTGCGCGTCACACCGGCCGCATCAATGTTGCAGTCGGCGCCGACGACACCATCACGCCGCCCGACGCCTGCGAACGGCTCGCGCTCGCCGCATCCACCCAATTGCAGATTGTGCCGCGAGCAGGACACGCCGGCTATATCGAAGCACCCACCGCGTACACCGCGATCATCGACACGTTCTGTCGCGCCTGCGACGGACAACGGAGCCAATGAAATGACGCCCGACACGATTAACGCCGAGCGCGACGCGGACGACGACCGCAACGACACCAGCAGCGAGTCTACGTACCGCGTGCCGGGTCTCGAACGCGGTCTGAAGATCCTCACGGAGTTCTCGCCGCGTGAGCCGGTCCTCGGCGCACCGGAGTTGTCCAGGCGCCTGAAGATTCCTCGCACGACGGTATTCCGTCTGCTGCAAACACTCGAATCGCTTGGGTTTCTCGAGCGGGCCGACAAGGATCGCAACTATCGACTCGGCGTCGCCGTGCTGCGGCTCGGCTTCGAGTACCTGAGCTCGCTCGAATTGACGGACCTCGGCTTGCCGATCATCGAAGCGCTGCGTGACGACACCGGTCTTACGAGTCACATCGTGATTCGTGACGGACGCGATGTCGTGTTCGTCGCCAAGGCGCAAAGCCATGCGCCGATTTTCAGTTCGGTGAAGGTGAACGTCGGCACCCGTCTGCCCGCTTATGCGACTACGCATGGCCAGGTGCTGATGGGCGACATGTCGCTCGACGATCTGAAGAAGCTGTATCCCGAACCGGAACTCGAGCGCTACACGAAGCAAACGCCGGCCACCGTCGACGACCTGTACGAGCGGGTTCGCGACGACGCGCAACGCGGTTTCGCGATCAGCGAGTCGTCGTTCGAGCGCGGCATTTCGGTAGTCAGCGTGCCGGTGCGTAACGACACGGGGCGCATCGTCGCCGTGATTACCACGACGATTCCGCGCCACGAGATCGACGCGTCGCTGCTCGACAGCGGCCTGATCGACAAAGTCCGCCGCGCGGCCGACGAACTCTCGCAGCGCCTCAATTACCGGCCGAACTCCGGCCCGAATTCGGGCAGTCAATACATGAAGGCATTGGGGCTCTGATGATCCAGATCGACTTGACCGGACAGGTAGCGGTGGTGACGGGCGGTTCGTCCGGCATCGGCCTCGCGACCGCCGAACTGTTTTTGCAAGCCGGCGCTTCGGTCGCGATCTGCGGTCGCGACACCGAACGTCTAGCGCAAGCGGAGGCCGCGCTGAACGTGCAGTTTCCCGCTGCGCAACTGCTCGCGCGCCGCTGCGACGTGCTCGACGCCGACGACGTGAGCGCCTTCGCGCAAGCCGTGCAGGCGCGCTTCGGCCGCACCGGCATGCTGGTGAACAACGCGGGTCAGGGCCGCGTGTCGACCTTCGCCGACACCACCGACGAGGCCTGGCGCGAAGAACTCGACCTCAAATACTTCAGCGTGATCCGCCCGACTCGCGCGTTCCTGCCGATGCTGCGCGATGCGGCGAATCCGTCGATCGTCTGCGTGAATTCGCTGCTCGCACAGCAACCCGAACCGCACATGGTCGCAACCTCGTCGGCGCGCGCGGGCGTGCAGAACCTCATCAAATCGCTCGCGGTGGAACTCGCTCCGCAGCGCATTCGCGTGAATTCGATTCTGATCGGCATCGTCGAATCGGGTCAGTGGCGCCGCCGTTACGCGACGCAGGCGCAGCCAGGCCAAAGCTGGGAAGACTGGACCGGCGAACTGGCGCGCAAGAAAAACATTCCGCTAGGCCGCTTCGGTCGCCCCGAAGAAGCCGCTCAAGCGCTCTTTTATCTGGCTACGACGCTGTCGTCCTATACGACGGGCAGTCACATCGATGTTTCTGGAGGCGTTGCACGACATGTCTAATAAAACCACCGTTGGCGAACTGATCGCCGCCTTTCTCGAGCAATGCGGCGTTCAAACCGCATTCGGCGTGATCTCGATCCACAACATGCCGATCCTCGATGCGATCCATAACCGCGGCAAGATCCGCTACGTCGGCGCACGCGGCGAAGCCGGCGCGCTGAACATGGCCGACGGTCTCGCACGCGTTTCCGGCGGCCTCGGCGTCGCCTTCACCAGCACCGGCACCGCGGCGGGCAACGCAGCAGGCGCGATGGTCGAAGCGCTGACGGCCGGCACCGCGCTGCTGCACGTCACCGGCCAGATCGAAACCGAATACCTGGACCAGGACCTCGCGTATATCCACGAAGCGCCGGACCAGTTGTCGATGCTGTCGTCGATCTCGAAGGCCGCATTCCGCGTGCGCTCGGTCGAAACCGCGCTGCCGACGATCCGCGAAGCCGTGCGCGTCGCGCAAACCGCGCCGAGCGGCCCGGTCAGCGTCGAGATTCCGATCGACATTCAAGCGGCCGAAGTCGAATGGCCGGCCGATCTCGCCGCGCCGCATATCACGACGCTTACGCATTGCAGTACGCGCGTCGCGCAACTCGCCGAGCAACTCGCGAAAGCCAGGCGCCCGCTGCTGTGGCTGGGCGGCGGCACGCGTCACGCGACCCGGGCGGTCGAGCGTCTGGTGGCGTTGGGCTTCGGCGTGGTGACCAGCGTGCAGGGCCGTGGCGTGCTGCCGGAAGATCATCCGGCGACGCTTGGCGCGTTCAACGTGCATGCCTCGGTCGAGAGCTTCTATAAGACGTGCGATGCGCTGGTGGTGGTCGGTTCGCGTCTGCGCGGCAATGAGACGCTGAAATACAAGTTGGCGTTGCCGCAACCGTTGTATCGCATCGACGCCGACGCGCTCGCCGATAACCGCGGCTATCGCAACGAGATGTTCATTCACGGCGACGCGGCTTCCGTACTCGATGAACTGGCGACGTTGCTCGAAGGCCGCCTCAAGGTCGATCCGACCTTCGCGCAAGACCTGGCCGCCGCGCGCGAAACCGCCGTCGCCGACGTAGGCAAGGGCCTCGGCCCGTACAAGCGTCTCGTCGACGCACTGCAAGCCGCAGTGGGCCGCGACTACAACTGGGTGCGCGACGTCACGATTTCGAACAGCACGTGGGGCAACCGCATGCTGAAGATTTTCTCGCCGCGCGCGGGCGTTCATGCTCTCGGCGGCGGCATCGGTCAGGGCATGCAGATGGGAATCGGTGCCGCGCTTGCAGGCAACGCGGCGAAGACGGTGTGCCTCGTGGGCGATGGCGGCCTGATGGTCAACGTCGGCGAGCTCGCGACGGCCGTGCAGGAAAACGCCAACGTGATGATCGTGCTGATGAACGATCAGTGCTACGGCGTGATCCGCAATATTCAGGACGCGCAATACGGCGGCCGCCGCTGCTACGTCGATCTGCACCAGCCGGATTTCGCGCAGTTCTGCGAGAGCTTGAAGCTCACGCACTACCGCATCAAGTCGCTCGACCAGGCCGACGCGATCATCCGCGAAGGCATGGCGAAGACGGGTCCGGTGCTGGTCGAAGTGGACATGTTGTCGGTCGGCTCGTTTGCCACCGCGTTCGCGGGTCCGCCGGTCAAGAAAGAGGAGCCGGAACATGCGTGATGCCGGCTACGCGGGGCACCACGCACCCGTCGATGTCGCGATGATCGGCTTCGGCGCGATTGGCCAGGCGGTGTATCGCTCGGTCGCCGCCGATCCAACGGTGCGCGTGTCGCACGTGATCGTGCCGGAACGCCACATGGCGTCGGTGCGCGAATTCGTGGGCGATTCGGTGGACGTGGTGACCTCTGTATCCGCATTGAGCAGCCAGCCGCATTTCGCGTTGGAATGTGCCGGTCATAGCGCCCTGGTCGATCACGTGGTGCCCTTGCTGAAGTCCGGCACGGATTGCGCGGTGGCCTCGATCGGCGCGCTATCCGACATGCTGCTGCTGGACGCGCTGTCCGCCGCCGCCGATGAAGGCGACGCCACGCTGACGCTGCTGTCGGGCGCGATCGGCGGTGTGGATGCGCTCTCCGCGGCCAAGCTCGGCGGCCTCGACGAAGTGCTGTACACCGGCCGCAAGCCGCCCACGGGCTGGCTGGGCACGCCGGCCGAACAGCTCTGCGATCTGAATGCGTTGACCGAAGAGCGGGTGATCTTCGAAGGCAGCGCGCGCGAAGCGGCGCGGCTGTATCCGAAGAACGCCAACGTAGCCGCGACGATCGCGCTGGCCGGCCTGGGTCTGGACCACACCACGGTTCGACTGATCGCCGACCCGAGCGTGACGCGCAACGTGCACCGCATTCTCGCGCGTGGCGCGTTCGGCGAAATGTCGCTCGAAATGTGCGGCAAACCATTGCCGGATAACCCCAAGACATCCGCCTTGACGGCGTATAGCGCGATTCGCGCGCTACGCAATCGTGCCGCGCGTTGCGTGATTTAAGCCATTAGCTGAAGCAAACTGGAATGACCGACATGACTCAATTCGATACCAGCCTCGTGCCCACCGGCGATATTTTCATCGGCGGCGAATGGCGGCAAGGGCGTGGCAAACCGTACACCAGCCTGTATCCGGCGGATCAGTCGGTCAACCTTGAAATCTCGACAGCCGACGCCGACGACGCCCGCGACGCCGTGCAAGCTGCGGACATCGCGTGGCGAAAAGCGGACTGGTCGGGTCTGAAGCCGCATCAACGCGCGCTGATTCTGTATCGCATCGCCGATCTCATCATGGCGCGTCACGAAGCGCTCGCGCAATTGCAGCGTCGCGACAACGGCAAGCCGATCAGCGAAACGCGTGTGTTGGTGGCGAGCGCAGCCAACACCTTCCGCTACTTCGCGGCCTGCCTCGAAACGCTCGACGAAGAAGTCACGCCGTCGCGGGGCGATTATCTGACGATGAGCATTCACGAGCCGATCGGCGTGATCGCCGCGATTACGCCGTGGAATTCGCCGATCGCTTCGGATGCACAGAAACTCGCGCCGGCACTCGCAGGCGGTAACGCCGTCGTGTTGAAGCCGGCTGAAGTGACACCGCTGACTTCGTTGGCTTTGGCGCGCATCTGCGAAGAAGCCGGTGTGCCGAAGGGTGTGATCAGCGTGCTGCCGGGCAAAGGCTCGGTGATCGGCGACGTGCTGGTGCGTCACCCGCTGGTGAAGAAAGTGTCGTTCACGGGCGGCACCGAAGTGGGTCGCGGCATCGCGCGCATTGCAGCCGACAAGCTGATGCCGGTCTCGCTGGAACTCGGCGGCAAGTCGCCGACCATCGTATTCGACGACGCCGATCTCGATCACGCGGTCAACGGCGTGCTGTACGGCATTTTCAGTTCGTCGGGCGAGGCGTGCATCGCGGGTTCGCGCCTGTTCGTGCAACGCTCGATTTACGACGCGTTCATGAGGCGTCTTGCGGAAGGCGCGCGCAAGCTGCGCGTCGGCGATCCCTCGCGCGCTGAGACGCAGATGGGTCCGCTGATTACGCCGGCGCATCGCGAAACTGTCGAGCGTTATGTCGCGCTGGGTCTGGAAGAGGGCGGCCGACTGCTGTGCGGCGGCGAGCGTCCGGTGGGCGACGGCCGCGAGGCCGGCACCTACTTCCAGCCGACGATTCTCGAAGGCCTGACCAACAGTGCCCGCATCTGCCAGGAAGAAATCTTCGGCCCGGTGCTGGTGGCCATGCCCTTCGACGATGAAGCTTCGTTGCTGAAAGAAGCGAACGACAGCGTGTTCGGCCTCGCCGCCGGCATCTGGACGCGCGACTACAAGCGCGCTTACCGGATTGCCCGCGCGCTCGAAGCCGGCACCGTCTGGATCAACACCTACAAGCTGTTCTCGATCTCGACGCCGTTCAGTGGCTGGAAAGAGAGCGGCATGGGACGCGAGAAAGGCCGGCTCGGCATCCGCGAATACATGCAGCAGAAGAGCCTCTACTGGGGCTTGAACGACGCGCCGCTGGCGTGGGCAAATTGAAGACGCAAGATACGTAAGAGGCACGTTATGACGATTCTCGGCATTGAACAGATTATTTATGGCGTGACGGATCTCGACGCATGCCGCCGCTTTTTCGCGGATTGGGGCTTGAAGGAAGTTGCGCACGATGAAACGCGCGCGCGCTTCGAGACGCTGAACGGCTGCACGGTGCTTGCCGTCGAGGCCAACGATCCGTCGTTGCCGCCCGCATTCGAAGAAGGTCCGACGCTGCGCGAAGTGACATGGGGCGTGGCAACGAAAGCGGAACTCGACGAACTGCGCGGCCGTTTCGCCGGTCAGCCGGGTCATTTCGAAACGGACGAAGCGGTGGGTTGTATCGACCCGAACGGTATGGCGATTCGCATTGAAGTGACTCGCAAGCGTGCGGTGGACATTCACGGATCGCCGTCGAACGTGTGGGGCCAGACGCTGCGCGTCGATCAACCGTCGACGATTTACGAGCGCGCCGAGCCGGTCGAAGTGGGGCATGTGGTGTTCTTCACGAACCGTCTCGCGGAGCAGGAGAAGTTCTATCAGGAACTGCTCGGCTTCGAAATGTCGGACCGCTATCCGGGCCGTGGTGCGTTCATGCGCTGCGCGCCGCACGGCGGTCACCACGATATTTTCCTGCTGGCTTTGCCAAACGGTAAGCGCGGTCTGAACCACGTGGCCTTCACCGTGCGCGATATCCACGAAGTATTCGGCGGCGGCATGCACATCAGCCGATGCGGTTGGGACACGCAATTGGGTCCGGGTCGTCACCCGGTGTCGTCGGCTTACTTCTGGTACTTCCAGAATCCGGCTGGCGGCCTGATCGAGTACTACGCCGATGAGGATCAGCTCACGCCCGACTGGCAGCCGCGCGATTTCGAACCGGGGCCGACCGTGTTCGCCGAATGGGCGATCGACGGCGGGATCGACGGCAACACGCGGCGTCAGAAAGACGCCAGGGCGCCGGAAGGCAAGTTCATGACGGAGCGGAAAAATGACTGACGCTGCTGCTGACAAGGCACAAGCCGCGCATGCCGGACTCGAAACGCCGCGCACGATCGTCGTGATCGGCGGTGGTCAGGCGGCTGGGTGGGTCGTGAAGACCTTGCGCAAGGAAGGCTTCGACGGCCGCCTCGTGATGATCGCCGATGAAGTCCATTTGCCGTATGAGCGCCCGCCGCTGTCGAAGGGCGTGCTCTCCGGCGATGCGGATATCGATACCGTGCGGCTCGTGAAGCCGGAAGATTTCGACGCGCTGAATGTCGAAGCATGGCAACCGGATAGCGCGACGTCGATCGATCGCGAACAGCGTATCGTGCGCACGCGGTCAGGCCGTGAAGTTCAGTACGACCGTCTGGTGATCGCGACCGGCGGCGCAGCGCGCCGCTTGCCGGAAGCGCTCGTGAAGACCTCACACGTCGTCTATTTGCGCACGCTCGACGAAGCCGTCGCGCTCGGCGAACGGCTGCGCGCCAGCAAGCGCGTGCTGGTGGTGGGCGGTGGCTGGATCGGCCTGGAGGTGGCGGCCACGGCGCGCAAGCTCGGCGTTGAAGCGTCGGTGATCGAAGGCGCGTCGCGTTTGTGCGCGCGCTCGTTGCCGCCGATGGTGTCCGGCTTTCTTCTGGACTTGCATCGTGCGAACGGCGTGGACGTGCGCCTCAACGCATCGTTACTGACGATCGAAGATCATCCCAACGACGCCAACCGCATCCGCGCAACCTTCAAGGACGGCTCGACCCTGGACGCCGATTTCGCCGTCGCCGGTATCGGCCTTACGCCGCATACGGCGCTGGCTGAAAACGCGGGCGTGAAAGTGGACGACGGCATCGTGGTCGATCACTTCGGCGCGACCGACGACCCACGCATCTTCGCGTGCGGTGATGTCGCCAATCATCCGAGCGCGTGGTTGAAGCGCCGCGTGCGGCTCGAATCGTGGGCCAACGCGCAGAACCAGGCGATCTCCGCAGCGAAGGCGTTGCTCGGCAACTTCGAACCGTACGCGGACATTCCGTGGTTCTGGTCCGATCAGTACGACGTCAATCTGCAGATCCTCGGCAACATTCCGGCCGATGCGCAACTCGCCGTGCGCGGCGATTTGCCGGGCAAGCGCGCCACGCTTTTTTATCTGGAAGACGGCGCGATTCGCGGCGTGATCGCCATCAACACGCCGCGCGAACTGAAACTGTCGCGCAAGTGGATGAACCAGGGCCGGACGATCGACCTTGCCACCTTGACCGACGCCTCAACGGCACTTGCCTAACCACATCTACGGACGGCACCACGGCATGAGAACCATCGACAACACCATGGGGGACCGCAGCAGCGCCGGTGTCTCAGGCCCCGTGACCCGGGGCTCGATCATTGCGCGTCTCGAACGGATGCCCAAGAATGCGATGCAGGTGCGCGCGCGCATTCTGATCGGACTGGCGACGTTTTTCGACGGCTTCGATGTGATCGCGATCGCGGCCACGCTGCCGATCCTGATCGCGAAGTGGCATCTGACGCCGTGGGAAATCGGCTTTCTGATCGGCTCCGGCTCGGTGGGCCAGTTGATCGGTGCGTTTGTGTTTCCGTGGTATGCCGAGCGCAATGGACGCGTGAAGGCGATTGCGTTGAGTTCCGGGATCATCGGCATTACGAGTATTGCGTGTGGTTTTGCGCCGACGTTCGCCGCGTTTATCGTGCTGCGTGTGATTCAGGGGTTGGGGCTCGGCGGCGAATTGCCGGTGGCCGCGACCTACATCAACGAGATCAGCCGTGCGCATGGCCGTGGACGTTTCGTGCTGTTGTATGAAATCGTTTTCCCGGTGGGCTTGCTGGCGTCGAATGCGTTAGGTGCCTGGATCGTGCCGCGTTTTGGCTGGCAGGCGATGTACTTTATCGGCGGCATGCCGTTGATTCTGTTCTTCGTGTTGCGCAAGCTCGTCCCGGAATCGCCGCGTTGGCTCGCCGAGCGTGAACGGATGGCCGAGGCGGACGCTGCCGTGCATGCATTCGAACGTGCCGCGAAGGGTCCGTTGCCGCCGGTGGTGCATTCGGCGGAGTTCGAGGCGATGGCGAATCGTCACCCGAAGCGTCGTATGAGCGATCTGTTCGGTCCGGCGTATCTGAAGCGTACGCTGGCTGTGGCGATGTTGTGGGTGACGTGCGGCTTCATTCAGTACGGACTGTCGACGTGGCTGCCGACTATCTATCGCACGGTGTATCACGCGCCTTTGCAACTGGCGCTGAATCTGGCGGTGGCGGCTTCGGTGCTGGGCGTGGTGGGATCGCTGACTTGCGCGTTGCTGGTCGACAAGGTGGGACGCAAGCCGATTATCAATCTGTCGTTCATAGCATGCGCGATTTCATTGTTGCTGGCGGGCGTGTTCCACGATTCGTCGGTGTATGTGGTGGCCACGTGCTGTGCGTTTTCGCTTGGGTTTCTGGCTTGCGGCTTCATTACCGCTTATGTGTACACGCCGGAGTTGTATCCGACCAGTATCCGTGCGATGGGTTGCGGTGTGGGCGGCGCGTGGCTCAAAGTGGCCGCGATCTTCGCGCCGGCTATCGTGTCGAAGACGATGATCGGCGGAAATTTGCAGGTGGCGTTTTATATTCTCGCGGCGGTACCGTTTCTGGCGGCGATCGCGGTGCACTTTCTTGGGATTGAAACCAAGGGGAAAGTGTTGGAGCAGTTGGAAGCTTGAGGGATTGAATGGTGGCATTGAAGCGTTTGGTGGGCGGTTGATGGTGTAGTGCCGCGATAGTGGGGAGACGAAGGGCGCACCGGGTGGTGCGCCTTTTGTTTTTTGGGGATGGGGATTGTGGGAGTAGTGGGTTGCGTGTGGGGATGTCGCTCGAAACCGTTATCTCACGTTCCGTCATTCCCCCTCTGTCGAAACCCCTCAATAATCCAGATCCCCAACAACCCCGCATTCAGACAAGCAATAACATCCGGCTGACCAATCGCGACCACCATCCAGACCACGTTCACATAGCCGCGAAACAGGGATGGAATCGCGCCAGGCCACTCCTTCCAGCGCGCCGTCGCCAACACGCCGCCGGTCGTCGACAGCAACGTGAAGAGCGCCCAGGCCAACTGCATCGATTGCGCATCGCGCTCCAACAGCAGCGCGATCAGCGCGGCGAAACCAGCGAACCACGTCGCCGCACACGCCCAGGAAACGCGTGAGCGACGCTCGAGCCACACGCGCCACTCAGGTTGGGAAAACGACAGAAAGAAAGCGACCAGCACACCATGCGCATACGGCAGCATCCACGCATGCGGATCGATCGCCAGCCAGTGCCCCGCCAATCCCGAGGCCGTTGCGCAAAATGCCGCCGTGATCGCAAGCCGCTTGAGCGGCGGCCACCCATGAATCAGCGCCGCCCAGATCGTGCAGCCGCCGAGCATGCCCAGCGCGATGGCATACGTCGCGCCGTCAACGTCGCCACACAACGCGGCAATGGACCCGCCAAGCCAGACCGGGACCCAACCATAACGCAGCCAACCGATCGAGCGTAACGCTCGTAATCGGCGCTGCTGCACCTCGTTCAGCAGCACAGCACCCGAGGCAATCCCGACGAGCGCGAGCATCAGCGTCGACAAAAGAACGCCTAGTTGCGTTGGCCCCCATTCCTCGAACCCCCAGCCTTTGACGGGACCGAGCGACGCCGTGGCAAAGAGCAGGCCGCACCACGCATTCAACCCAAGCGCCGGGCCAAACAATCGGCCGACGCCGATGCGCAATTTCAGACAACCGCTCCAGAACTCGACCTTCCCGGCGTCGAGTCGGAGTCGCATGACGTTCGCATGGTAGTTGGCCAGCGCGGCCAACAACTGCTCCAGTTGCGCACGCACGCCTGCGCGTAGCAGCATCCTCACGCCGGTTGCCATCTGTGGCTGCGAACCTTCGAGCAGAGCCATCGCGTCCGTGTAGCGCAGACGTAGCGTGTCATAGTCTTCGTCGGCGAATATGCGGTTCAACGCGAGGCTCGCGATCGCCGCGTTGCGTTTGTGCAGATGCGCGCCGTCCCGCCAGCCGAGCACGGCGCTCAGGTTCGTGCGCAACGTCGCCGGCGTCGATTCGTTCAGACAATGACACAGCGCTTGCCATTCGAGTTCGTCGCGCGTCTCGATGTTCACGACCGACGTGAACAGATCCTGCAGCGAACGGCGCGATTCGAGTTGATCCGGTTGAGCGACGAAGGTTTGCCAAAGTTGCACGGCACGTTCGAATGCATCCGGTTCACGAGGAGCAGCTTGCTCGTCGTGAACCGGACGGGTCGCGCCAGACAATGGTTTGCCCGGCGCTTCAGCCTCCGCGCCCACCTCGGCCGTCTGCACGGCCGTTTGCGTTTGCGTGGCCACACCGCCCGCCGCCATCTGCAACGCCGATTCATACGCATACCGCAGACGCTGAAATCCCTCGGCATCCTCATCCGGCCGTTGCCGCTTCAACAGCTTCGCATACGCGCGACGCACTGCACGCTCGTCGGCATCCGATTCGACGCCGAGCGCATCCCAAGGCCAGTGATTACTCGATCTCGCTTTCATAGCCGATCAATAGGTCACGTGCACATCGAACCGATCCAGCAACGCAGCTAACTCGCCGCGCGCACGGGCGATGTCCCCGGTTTCCTGCCGCTCGATCAACGCCTGAAAGCGCGCGATATGTGCGGCCAGATATTGCCGATGATCCCCGAGCGTCTCCTCGTAGACGCGATCGGCCCGCGTCAACAGCGTCCGGTTTTCGAGTCGATCGCGCGGATGGATCTTCAACGCGCCCAGCGCCGCGAGCCGTTCGCGGATTTCCTCGGGCGTCATCACACCGGGGTTTTCTTCGATCACCATCGCGCGCTTCACGCCGCCGGGAAACGCTGCGGCTTCGACTTCCAGCACGCCGTTGATGTCATACGTAAAGCGCACGTCGGCGCCAGCCTGGCCAGCCGGCTTGATCGGCACGTCGAGCGTGAATTCGCCGAGCGGCACGTTGTCCGCAGTCAGACGCGCTTCGCCCTGAAACACCTTGATGCTTAACACGCTCTGGCTGTCGCACACCGTGAAAATGCGCTGCACGCGACTCACCGGCACGATCGTGTTGCGTTCGATGATGGGTAGAAAATGCCCCGCCGCGAACTGATTTTGTGCGACCTGCATAGCCGTATCGATGCCGAGGCTATACGGTGCGACATCGGTCAGCACCAATTCGTCGAGTCCCGCATCGCGCGCGACGAGTCCGGCCTGCACCGCCGCGCCGAGCGCAACGACTTCATCCGGATTCAGATGTCCCGAAGGCAAGCGGCCAAACATCTTCGACACCAGCTTGCGTACCATCGGCATGCGCGATGCACCACCGACGAGGATGATCTCGTCGAGCGCGGCGACGGCGATCTTCGAATCGCGCAGTGCGCGTTCGACGGGTTTGCGCAGACGTTGCAGCAAATGTTCGCAGGCGTGTTCCGCCGTGGCGGCATCGAGTTCGAGCGCGTATTCCTTGTCGTCGATCCTGAGTTCGAGCGTGGCGCCCTGCGCGCCGTGCTGCGTGAGTTGGCGTTTCGCACGCTCGGCTTGCTGATGCAGACGCTGTGCGGCGATCGGCGTCAACGAGTTGGCCTTCAATTCGTTGCGCTGGCAAAACAGCTCGACCAGCGCCTCGGTGAAGTCTTCACCGCCCAGAAAATTGTCACCGGTGCTGGCGCGTACTTCCATCACGCCTTCGAAAAAATCGAGCACCGATACATCGAAGGTGCCGCCGCCCAGATCGAAGATCAGGAATTTGCGTTCGCTGTCGCGTTGATGCACGCCGTATGCAAGCGAGGCCGCGGTCGGCTCGTTGACGAGGCGCAGCACCTTGAGCCCGGCCAGTTCGCCGGCAGTGCGGGTGGCTTTGCGTTGGGCGTCGCTGAAATAAGCGGGGACGGCAATCACCGCTTCGCTGACTGTCTCGTCGAGAAACGCTTCCGCGTCGGCCTTTAGCGATTTGAGCACCAGCGACGACAACTCTTCGGGACGCAGCTTGTCGGTACCAATCGTGACGCTTCGATTGGTGCCCATATAGCGCTTGAAGTTCGCCGCAGTGCGCGTCGGGTGCGTATGCAGACGATCATGAGCCGGGCGCCCGACCAGAATCGAAGCGTCGTCGTCGATGGATACGCATGACGGCGTGAGCGTCTCGCCCAAGGCGTTTGGGATGAGTGCGGCCTGGTTGTCGCGCCACACAGCCGCGAGACTATGCGTGGTGCCGAGATCGATGCCGATGATCGAAGGCATGGTCAGTTTCCGATTCGTTCTGCGCCCCTCCATGAGGAGATCGCTCAAGTGTTCGCCGATATACCGCGTCGGAGTTGCATGTAGCTCCGTCCAATGGCGATAACGGCAAGCGGCCGGTAAAACTTGAGCGAGGCGTGCGGAGAGATGTCGAATCGGCGCGGACGGAGCCGTGCGCATGATGGCCGTCGTGCACGTTGCTAAACGACGGCGTTCCGCAGCATCACAACGTCTTGCGATACACCAGGAATCCGGAGCGGTCGGCGACGTTGTCGTAAAGCTTCATCGCGGTCTGGTTCGTCTCGTGCGTCTGCCAGTAGACGCGTTGCAGGCCGTCAGCCTTGGCGCGCGCGTACACGGCCTCGATCAGCGCGCGGCCCACGCCTTTGCCACGCAAGGATTCGAGTGTGAAGAGGTCTTGCAGATAGCAGATCGGCGCGGCCATCGTGGTGTGACGGTGATACAGGAAGTGCACGAGACCGAGCAATTCCCCGTTGCGTTCGGCAACCAGCGCATGCATCGGTTCGTAGGCGTCGAAGAAACGCGACCACGTGAGTTGCGTGATTTCGCGTGGCAGGGCGGTTTCGCCGGAGCGGCCATAGAACGTGTTGTAGCCGTCCCAGAGCGGTAGCCAGGCGTCGAAGTCGTCGGGCGCCACGGGGCGGATCTGGATGGAGTTGGACATGTGCGTGGTTCCTTATGAGTTGATGGCAGCAAGCTCCCGACCCATGAGAATAAGAAATTTATGGCACCATTGTTAGCGCCACAAGGTGAGCGAAACCTGGAGCCACGAATTGGACTACGCGCTGTTGATGTCGAATGTAGAGCGCGCGTTAGGCGGCCGCAAGCTCACGCAGCAAGACTTGTTCTACGAAAGCCTGCGCCGCGCAATTCTCGATGGCGCGATCGGTCACGGCCGCCGTCTGCTTGCCAGCCGTGCGCTGGCCGAGCAACTGGGCATCGCGCGCAATTTGGTTCTGTACGCCTATGAACGCCTCACCGACGAAGGTTTCATCAGCGCGAGCTGGCATGGCTCCATCGTCAACCTGTTTTTCAGACGGTCTCGGCTCTGAGCCAACGTGCGAGGGTTGCATCGTCGCCCGTTTCGAGCGCCTGAGCGATGCGCCGTCCCGCTGCCGCGCCGAACTTATAGCCATGCCCCGAACAGGCCGACACCACCAGCGTATTGCCGATGCGCGTCGAAAAAAAGCGCCGATCCGCTGTGAACGTGTAGGCGCAGGTCTTTACCTCGCTCACCGTATATTCATCGAGACGGCTGAACGGCGGCGAAAACATCCGGCGTATGCGTTCGCCTTCGCCGGCCGTCGGATCGCGATTCGCGTCGGGGTTCTCCGCAATGGTCTTATGCAGACCGGCGCCGAACTTCAAGCCGACACCGTCGATCGGCGGCAACACATAACCGTCGCTCTTGCCGCCGATATCGACAATGGCCGGCGCATTGGCCCACGCCTCTTCGAGATCCTCCGGCGGCTCCAGATAAACCACGGCATTGCGAAACGTCATGAGCTTTTCGGCGAGAGATGGAAAGAGCCGCAGCGTCCATGCCCCAGCCGCGACGACCAGTCGATCCGCTTGCACGAGCGTGTCGTCTTCGAGTCGCACGGACGCCGTGTGCGGATCGAGTGAAACCGCGCGGGTGTGCAGGCGAACATCGACACCACGCATCTTGAGCCACGCTTTTATGTCGCGCGCGATGCGTTCGCTGAAGAGCGCGCCGCCGTCGTGATCGAGGTAGGCGTAGCGGAACGCCGAGGGATCGAGAAAGGGATAACGCGTGGCCGCTTCGGCTGCATCGAAGTATTCATACTCGAACGCCATGCGATCGAGTCCCGCGCGGAATTGCTCGGCGCCGTCTCCGGCAAATTGCGAAATGCCGAGCACGCCGCAATTCGCATAGTGGGATACGCCGAGGTCATTCCACAACAAATCCCAACTATCGAGCGCTTCGGCAATGGTGCGTGCATAGCCGTCGGCGTCGCCATAGGCGCGGCGAATCATGCGATGGCGATCGCCAGAAGCCGCGAGCGGATTGGGAATCGAGCCCTGCTCGATCAATGTAATGTCGTGTCCCTGTTTGGCTAGCGACCATGCCGTGCTAAGACCGGCAATGCCCCCGCCAACGATTGTCACTCGCATGCACACTCCCCCGAGTCGATGGTTTCGGGTCAGAGTCTAGCGGGAAAAAAGTCATTGAAACGGGGTTTATACGAAACGATAGGCGAATCCGCGCCGTGAACCGCGCGATCCCGCGCGTCGCGCAGCGGGGGCGGTGGTCTCCTCGCCCTGCCGTGTCAGTGCTTGCGATGGGACCCGAGGCGAAGCTGGCTGCGCACCTTCTTGGCGGCGAACAGCGGCACGTAATCGAATACGCGTGCATCGGTTCGATAGGTGGCGAGAGTGTCGGCGTACATCTTCGAAACGGTTTCGGCGGGCGTATCGGTTTCCTCTGCGATGCTTCTCACGACTTCATCGATATTAGGTTCGGGTTGCGACATGGATTGCTCCGGTTAGGCAGGTTGGACGGAATCGCGGGAAACAGAGGTTCATTACAGGATGCGATCCGCCGCGATGCCAATTAAATCGACCTATCGCAGGCGGCGATCCACAGAGATTTTTGTCTTGCGTTGCAACATGCACCATACCGGCACGCGCGAATGCGCGCAGCTTCGGCGAGAGTTGCCGGCTTGACGGCCACCGCACCGAGAATTGCATCCATCCGGCCCTATCGAACGTAATACGTTTTATGACCGTTCTGTCCGAGGCCTTTGCCATGCGCCGTTTTTTCCAAGCCGCTGCTGCTGCCGTTGCAACTGCTGTGTTGGTGTCGCTCACCGGCTGTTCCAACGATCCGCCGAATCCGAATCCACGGGCTAGCGCGCCGCTGGCCACGGTTCCCGTCGACCTGCCGCGCTACATGGGCCGCTGGTACATCATCGCGAACATTCCGTATTTCGCCGAACGCGACATGGTGGCGAGCCGGGCGGAATGGAAATTGCGCCCCGACGGCAAGATCGACGACTCGTACTACGCCCGCAAGAAAAGCTTCGACGCGCCGGAAAAACACTATCAGTTCCTCGACACGCCGGTGCCCGGCAAGGATGGCGGCGAGTGGAGCGTGCAGATTTTCTGGCCCGTCCACGTGACGCAACTCACGCTCTATGTCGATCCGGATTACCAGTACACGATCCTCGGTTATCCCGGCAAGAACCTCGGCTGGATCTTTTCGCGCGAGCCCGACATGAGCGACGACACATACCGTTCCCTGCTCGCGCGGCTCGATACGATGGGTTACGACACGTCGCGCTTCAAGCGCGTGCCGCAGCACCCCGATCAGTTGGGCAAAGCCGGGTTTTCCTCGCCGGGCGACAAGGATTAGCGGGCAAGCCGGATGGGCCGCAAGCCGCATCCAAGTCTGTTCGTCATACGTATAACCCGCATCGTCATTGAATGAGCGACCCATGCCGCCACTTGCCGCCGCCGTGATTGCCCTGATCGGGCTCGTCGTGATCTTCAGCGCCGCCTGGGCGTGGCAGCTGAAGACGGAGAACGCCGGGATGGTCGATCCGATCTGGGCGTATTCGCTCGGCCTTGTGGCGGTGCTGTACGGGGTGCTCGGCAACGGCGACCCGGTGGCACGTGCGCTGACCGCATTGGGCGGTCTGGTGTGGGGCGTGCGGCTCGGCACGCATCTGTGGCGGCGCAATTTCGGCAAACCGGAAGACGCCCGCTATCACCGCTTCCGCGAAGAATGGGGCGACAAGGCGGCGAGCAAGATGTTCTGGTTTTTCCAGATCCAGGTGGTGATTTCGATGTTGCTGTCGATTGCCTTCATCGTGCCGTCGTATCGCAGCAGTCCGCTGGCAAGCGGATGGATCGTGCTGGCGATCGCGCTGTGGATCGTCTCGGTCGCCGGGGAAGGCGTGGCCGACCGTCAGCTGAAAAACTTCAAGGCCGATCCGGCGAATCGCGAGGCGGTTTGCCGGGTCGGACTGTGGCGCTATTCGCGGCATCCGAATTACTTTTTCGAATGTGTGCACTGGGTGGCATATATCGCACTGTCGATCGGCACGCCGTGGGGCTGGCTCACGTTATTGCCGCCGGTGCTGATGGCGTTCCTGCTGCTGAAGCTCTCGGGCATTCCGCTGCTCGAAGAGAGCATGGCGAAGCACCGGCCCGGTTACGCCGATTACATGCGCACCACCAGTGCGCTGATTCCGTGGCCGCCGCGCCATTAGAAGAAAAACCGACAAGAAAACGACAGGAGTCAGTCTCATGAGCCTTTCCACCACCGACCACACGATGCCGCCGTCCGCGCCTGTCGAGCCCAGCGACGGCTGGCTCATCCAGAGTTGCGAGCGCGGCTGGCTGCCCGATGGACTGATCCGTTTCGGTATGCGTCAGCTGATGCGCCAGCGCCTGCGCGACGAGTCGATCGACAACGGCGAGTTGCGTGCGCAACGGCTCAATCGACTGCTCGACGACTTGCGCGCGAGTCCCATCGCGATCGAAACGCAAGCCGCCAACACGCAGCATTACGAGGTACCGGCGTCGTTTTTTCACGCGCATCTCGGGCCGCATCTGAAGTATTCGTGCTGCCTGTATCCCACAGGTAATGAAACCCTCGCACAAGCCGAGGCGGCCATGCTCGAACGCTATGCCGAGCGCGCGGAACTGGTGGATGGTCAGCGGATTCTCGACCTGGGGTGTGGCTGGGGCTCGCTTTCCTTGTGGCTGGCGGCGCGTTATCCGCATTCGCAGATCGTCGCGTTGTCGAATTCGCACGGGCAACGTGCGTTCATCGAAGCGTGTGCGGCCGAGCGTGGCTTGCAGAATCTCTCCGTGGTGACGGGCAATATCGTCGATTTCGAATTCGACCCGGCGCAACTGGGAGGCGGCTTCGATCGGGTGGTGTCGATCGAGATGTTCGAGCACATGAAGAACTACGGCACACTGCTCGAAAAAATCTCCCGGTGGATGCGCGACGGCGCCAAGCTGTTCGTGCATATCTTCGTGCACCGCACGCTCGCGTATCACTTCGAGGTGCAGGACGGCAGCGACTGGATGTCGAAGTACTTCTTCACCGGCGGGACAATGCCGTCGGAAGCTTTGCTGCTGAATTTTCAGGACGATTTGCGCATGGAGCGCCAATGGTGGGTGAGCGGCACGCATTACGAGCGTACGGCCAATCAGTGGCTCGCCGCGCTCGATGCCGCGCGCGATCGTGTCATGCCGATGCTGGTGGACACCTACGGCACCCGCGATGCCGCGGTCTGGTTGCAGCGCTGGCGTATGTTCTACATGGCCGTCGCCGAGCTGTTCGGCTATGCCAACGGCAATGAATGGGGCGTAGGGCATTATCGTTTTGTAAAGCGCTGAAAGCCGGCCAGCCTCGTCTCGAGGACTGGCCGCGAACGGGGACGGCGGCATATCATCTTGGGCACCACTCACCTCGGTGCCTTGGGAGATCGTTGTTTGCAGATCGCCTCTTGCCGCACACCGCTCGCCTGGAATTCACGATGACCGCTCCGATTCCCTTCGTCCCCGATCGCTTCAAGATGAACGCCGCGCACTATCTCGCGGGCCGTCCTGCGTATTCGCCGCGGCTGATCCAGCGCGTCGCGCAGTCGTGCGAGCTGGGCGGCGCGGACCGGCTGCTCGACCTGGGCTGCGGTCCGGGGCAGCTGTCGCTGGCGTTCTCGTCGTGGGTCGGCGCGGGAGTTGCGCTCGATCCGGAGCCGGAGATGCTGCGCGTCGCGGAAGGCCTTGGGGCGGGGATCGCGCCGAACATCGAGTATCGGCAAGGTAGTTCTTACGATCTGTCGCCGGCGTTCGGCAAGTTTCGCCTCGCCGTGATCGGCCGCGCCTTTCACTGGATGGACCGGCCCGACACCTTGACGCGTCTGGATGCGCTGATCGAACCGCAAGGCGCAGTGGCGCTGTTTTCGACGGCCATCGTGACCGATGCGCCGATTGCCTGGCTCGCGTCTTATCACGCGTTGCTCGAGGACTATGCCCAGAGCGACCCCGCACGTCTGCAGCGCAAATCCGACGACTGGGAGAGCCATGACAGCGTGCTGGCCAGATCGGCGTTCGCCGCGCTCGAACGCATCTCGATCGTGGAAACGCGGCGCGTGTCGGTCGAATCGCTGTGCGCGCGGCCGTTGTCCATGTCAAGCCTGTCGCGCGAACGGCTCGGCGAGCGGCTCGACGAACTGCTCGGGCGCATTCGCGAGCTACTGGATGCGCATGCAACCAACGGCTGGCTCGACGAACGAGTCGAGTCGACCGCGCTGATCGCGCGACGCGAGTCAGCGCGCCGTTGACCTGCGCTGAACTCGTCGCGACGCGTGCCGTCAGGAAATAATCTGAAACACACCATTCAGCGCGTGCTGGAATAAACCGGCACACTGAAGCGTTAGCTTGGTATTGGCGGCACGCCTTGCCCTGCGTCGGCGTGGCCGGCTTTTCAAACAGCTTTCGAAACCATGCCTGTGCGAACGGAACTACCATGAATACCCACGCCGACTCCCTGACGCATTCAAGCGGCACATCGTCGCCCACGCGCTATACCCGTACGGCCATGACGCTGCACTGGCTGATCGCGCTGCTGATGATCGTCAACGTGGCGCTGGGTGTGAGCGCGGAATGGTGGCCCGACGACTGGGTGCGGCCCGTGGTCGATACCCACAAATCGATCGGCATCACGGTGCTGGGTCTCGCGCTGTTGCGCATTCTGTGGCGCGTGTCGCATAAGCCGCCGCCTTTGCCGCGCGAGTTTCCGTCGTGGGAAAAGATCGCTGCGCACGTCGCACATTTCCTGCTGTACCTGCTGATGATCGCCTTGCCGCTGTCCGGCTGGCTGCACGATTCGGCCTGGAAAGACGCGGCGACGCACCCGATGCAGCTGTTCCATCTGTTCCCCTGGCCGCGCATCGGCTACGTGATGCATCTCGATCCGGCGCTCAAGGAGACCTTGCACGACCGCTTCGGCGCGTTGCATACCTGGCTCGGCTACGCGCTGTATGCGCTGCTGGCCATGCATATCGGCGGCGCGCTGAAGCACCAGTGGATCGATCGCAAATCGGTTCTTGAGCGCATGGTGCCGTGAGGCCGGTGGGTGACCTTGCATCCTCTATCAACCGCAACACATCGACGGATTCGGCAGTCATTTTGAAGAAAACCCTGGAACAGGCGCTTGCCCTTGCCTCCCCGCGCATCCTGCCGCGTCGCGCGACGCTGTCGAGCACGCTGATTCACGTCAGCGTGGTCGCCGTATGGTTGCTGCTGTTCGCGCGCGCCTTCTTTCTGAAAGGCGCGTTGGCGTGGTCGACGGGGATTGCGTACGTGCTGTACGACACCTTGCTGCTGGCGTTCGTCACGTGGAAATCGCTGCCGCTGATGCGCCGCACGCCGGCGCTCGAACCCGATTACGACCCGCGCGCGTTGCCGGAGATGGGCGTGATCGTCGCGTCGCATAACGAGGCGACGGTGCTGCCGGTGACGCTCGCCGCCTTGCTGCGTCAGACGCACGGGCCGGCGCAGATCGTGATCGCCGACGACGGTTCCACCGACCACACCGCTGCGCTGCTCACCGAACGCTTCGGCCTCACAGCGGCTGCCGAGGGTGTGCTGAGCGCACCGAGTTCGCTATATCCGAACCTGTTCTGGCTGCGTGTGCCGCACGGTGGCAAGGCGCGTGCACTGAACGCCGCGATCGTCGTCATGACCACGGACACGGTGATGACCGTCGATGCCGACACGCTGCTCGACGACGACGCCACCTACGCGATGCGCGCCGCCTTCGCGAGCGAGCCGCAGCTGGTCGCCGCGGCCGGCATTCTGGTGCCGCTATGCGGCAAATCGGTGTCGGGCCGCGTGTTCCAGTGGTTCCAGACCTACGAGTACATGCGCAATTTCATCGCCCGTTTTGCGTGGATGCGTGCCGACAGCCTGCTGCTGATCTCGGGCGCCTTCGCGTCGTTCAAACGCGACGCGCTGGTCGACGTAGGCGGCTTCGATCCTCAATGTCTGGTCGAAGACTACGAGCTGATTCACCGGCTGCGCCGCTACTCGGTCGATCACGATCTCGGCTGGACCGTGCGCGTGGTCGGCGAGGCGCACGCCCGCACCGATGCGCCGGACAACCTCACGAGTTTCCTGAGGCAACGTCGCCGCTGGTTTGCGGGCTTCCTGCAGACGCAGTACTGGAATCGCGACATGACAGGCAATCCGCGCTTCGGCACGCTTGGCCTCGTCATGTTGCCGGTCAAGGCAATCGACACCATGCAGCCGATTTACGGCCTCACCGCGTTCGTGCTGCTGCTCGGTTTTCTGTTCGGCGGGCATGGCGCGATCGTGGTGTCGATCTTCAGCGTGATCGGCCTGAAAACGGCGATCGATCTCGCCTTCTACCTCTGGAGCATCCATCTGTACCGGCGCTGGACCGGCGAGCGCAGCGGCAACAGCGTGTGGATGGCGGTGCTCGCGGCGATTGCCGAACCGTTCACCTTCCAGCTGGTGCGTCACGTCGGCGCGGCGCTCGGCTGGCTGCAATTCCTGCGCGGCGGACGCGTGTGGGGCGTGCAACGCCGCTCCGGACTCGTCGCACACGACGAAAGCTGACCCGAAACCGGCGAATTTCAGCTCCGACAGCATGCTTTAGCGGGCCTGTAGGCGTCTCAATGCTGCTCCTCGAGACGCGCAGCCCGCGCCATTGTCAAAACCGCACGGCGGCCGGTTCGAGTAGACTGGCGACCATGGCCGCCCAAAATAGGGTGGCAACCTAACCTTCTATCCGTACGTGCACGGAGGCGTCACCAATGCATGCTGTTCCCCCGCTAGAACAAGACACCATCGATGCAAGCCCGGCAGGGTCGCCAGCGCCAGCCCCTTCGCAAAACGACGCGCCAGCGGGCTCGACCGCTCACGCGCCTTCTCAGGCTGCCAGCGGCGCCCAGGTGCGCGATCTGCGCCGTGTCGGCATTCACCCCGACTACTGGTATCCGCTCGCGTGGTCGCATGAGGTCAAGCGGGGCAAGACGCACGGCGTGACGTTCGCGGGCGAGCCGATCGTGCTGGCCCGCACGGAAACCGGCAAGGTGTTCGCGCTGGAGGACCGCTGCGCGCATCGGCAGGTGCCTTTGCATCAAGGTGTGGTGGAGGGCGAATCGATTCGCTGCGGTTATCACGGCTGGACCTACGACTGCTCGGGTAAATGCATCGACGTGCCGTATCTGGGCCGCGAACGTCTGCCGAACGGCGTGCGTTCGTATCCGTGCCGCGAAATCGAAGGGCTGATTTTTGTGTTTCCGGGCGATGCCGCCCTGGCCGACGAACGGCCGTTGCCGGCCTTCAGTTCCGTGTCCGACAAGAAGTACAAGACGCGCCGTTTCGGCCGTCCGGTAAATTGCCATTACTCGTTCATGCACGAGAACCTGATGGACATGAACCATCAGTTCCTGCATCGCCGGCAGATGGGACAAATGCGGGCTCGCTCGGTCGGGCGCCGCAAGGGTGACGGCTGGGTCGAGGTCGACTACACGTTCGCACGCATGGCCGGTCAGCAGCCGATCGGCGAGGCCATCGTGTTCGGTCAGAGCCGCAAGACCGGCGGCGACAACGACAAGGACGTGATGACGATCCGCACACAGTATCCGTATCAGACGCTGCAGATCCGCACGTCCGAACAGACGCTGGTGATGGATCTGTGGATCGTCTACGTACCGCTCGACCGCGAGCAACGCACCAACCGCACCTTTGGTCTGTTGTCGATTCGCAAGCCCGGTGTTCCCGGCGTGCTGAATCTCGCCTGGCCGCTGCTGGTGTGGTTCACCGAACGCATCTTCAAGGAAGACCGCGCGATCGTCGAAGCCGAACAGCGGGCTCACGATTCGCAAGGCTCGGACTGGAATCACGAAGTGTTTCCGGTCATCAACGAACTGCGCGCGTTGCTGCGCGAAAGCGGGGCGCCGGATCAGGTGGTGGGCGCCGGCACGGGCGACACGGCGGTGATCCGTTTCTGGGATTCGCGTCACGGTAATCCGCTCGCAAATACCTGATATTCGAGGTCATTCGACGCCGGGCAGGACCCTACAATCGTCGGCGACGATGAGCGGCGAGTCCGCCGGCAACACTAAAGAAAATCATGCACGCCAAGGCGGCGCGGGCTCATCGATCAGGATATTTACAAACATAAAAATCGCTTGAGAGGCCCCTTCGATGAGTACCGAACTGCATGCAGTCGTGCTGGTTGTCGTGTTTCTGGCGGGCCTCGCCGCCATGGCGGTGGCGCTTATCAAAGGTGGTCCGAGACAGCCGCCGCCGCTGGCTTCGATCAACGAGCCTTTCAAATCCGTCGATACCTCCGATTTACCTCCCATCGAGCGCTATAGCGCACGTGACAACGCCGTGCTGGCGTATCGCCGATATGCAAGCGACGACACGCCGCCGCGCGGCAGCGCGGTGCTGGTTCACGGTTCGTCGGCGAGTGGCGTGAGCATGCACACGCTGGGCAAAGCGCTCGCCGCAGCGGGTTATGCGGTCTACGTGCCCGACGTGCGCGGCCATGGCGCGTCCGGCACGAAAGGCACGATTGCCTACATCGGCCAGCTCGAAGACGATCTGAGCGATTTTCTCGACGAGGTTCAGCCTGCCGTGCCACGCACGTTAGTCGGATTTTCCGCCGGTGGTGGCTTTGCGCTGCGATTCGCCGGCGACGCGCGTCAGATGGCTTTCGAGCACTATGTGCTGCTCGCACCGTTCATCCATCAACGTGCGCCGACCACGCCGCCGTCGGTCGGCGGCTGGGTGCATGTCGGGCTGCCGCGCGTGATCATGCTGGTCATCCTGAACAAGCTGCGCATCACGCTTTTCAATCATCTCCCGACGGTGGCTTACGCGTTGGCACCGGAGGCGGCGGCGAAGCTCACGCCGCAGTACTCGTACAACCTCATGCAGAATTTCCGTCCGCACGACGACTATCGCGCGGATCTCACGGCGGCGCGGCGTCCCATCGACGTGCTGGTCGGCGCCGACGACGAGGCCTTTCACGCCGAAGCCTTTGCCGATGTATTCGCGCAAGCAGGTCGGCCGGTGCCCGTGACGATCGTGCCGAGCGTAGGACATATCGGCTTGACGCTCGACCCTGCTGCGGTGGACGCCGTGGTGGGCGTGGTCTCCGGGAAGGCGAACCGCGCGGGGCTTTCCCAGGCTCACATTGCAAGCGCAGCGGAATGAATCCATCTCCGCGTGGTGGGCAATGCAGACCGCCTGAGCGGCGATAATGGCAACAGATGCACGGGGCTTTGCGCCAATCGGGATGGACGAGCCGCAGACCCGTGTACCATTTCGCTTTTTCCGAACTTCAAGAAACCGCCCGTGAATACGCAACAGATCAACACCGCACCACGTAAGTCCCTCACATTGCTGCAACTGCTTGGCCTGATCGGCGCCGCCGGTCTGATCGCCGCCATCGTGCTGAACCAGTTCGTCTGACCCTTGCGGTCCCGCCTCAGTCATACGCTTCCGACCTACGCCGGTCATTGCTACCGGCTCTCTCCATACTCCGTTTGCCATGTACAAGAAGGGCGTAGCCGTAGAAATCCAGTTTTCTCCCGAACGGCTCAACGACGGTGCAGGCGACCCTTACTGGATCGACCTGACACAGGCTGAGGCGCAGCGCCTGCTGGAAAGCCTGCAGGCGCGCCTCGCGGAGTCCAGCGTGGGCACGGCTGCGCCGCTCGTGGTGAGCCTCGACATGTCGGCCAGGCCGGAGCCGGCCGAAGCGCCGGATTCGGCGCTCGACCATGCTGCCCCGGTGGACGATTTCAAGCAGTGGGTCTGTGTGATCTGCGGCTGGATCTACGACGAAGCCGCTGGTTTGCCGGAGGAAGGCATCGCGCCGGGCACGCGCTGGGCCGATGTGCCGGCCGACTGGCGCTGCCCGCTCTGCGATGTGGGCAAGGAAGACTTCGCCCTGGTCGAGTTCTAGGCGTCCGGGTAGTCCGCGCCGATCGTCGTCGCTTCCCACGCGTCGAAGTCGCCGCGCATGAAGTCGAGTTTCTTGCGCGCCAATTCCAGCGCCATTTTGCCCAACAGCAAGCGCAGCGGCGGATGGTCCGACAGGGCGGCGTCGATGATCGCCTGCGCGGCGCGTACCGGGTCGCCTGCCTGCTTGCCGCTGCGTGCTTCGGTCTGCTTGCGTCGCTCGCCGGCCGTGGACGCGTAGTCGTCGATCACCGTGGCCGATTGCTTGATCGACGGACCGGCCCAGTTCGTGCGGAACGGACCGGGTTCGACGATCAGCACGTCGATGCCGAGCGGTTTCACTTCCGTCGCCAGCGACTCCGATAAGCCTTCTACCGCATACTTGGTGGCGTGGTAGTAGCCCGTCGCGGCGAAACTGGTGATGCCGCCAATCGACGACACGTTGACGATCAAACCGCTGTGCTGCTCGCGCATGATGGGCAGCACTGCCTTCGTGATATCCACCAGACCGAACACATTGGTCTCGAACATCGCGCGCACTTCGTCGTCCTCGCCTTCCTCGATCGCGGCCAGATAGCCGTAACCCGCATTGTTGACGAGCGCGTCGACGCGACCGAAATGCTGTTTTGCCTGCTTCACGACGTCTTTAACCTGCGCCGGGTCGTTGACGTCGAGCGACAGGACCAGCGCGCGATCGCCATGCCCTTCGGCAATGTCTTTCACCTTCGACGCGTCGCGCGCAGTCACCACGGCGCGCCAGCCACGCTCCAGCACCAGCTTCGCCAATTCGCGGCCGAAGCCGGTGGAACAACCTGTGATCAGCCAGACGGGATTGTCTCGATTCATCATTTGGGAAAACTCCTTGGAGAGGGGCTACGACCGATGACGATGCGGGCGGCGCCAGGTTTCGGCGGGCGTTCCACTATCGTGGCTTGCGTTTGGTGTGGGCTTTTAATTGTAGTCGCAGCGCGGCGGCTTCGCTTTGCAGCGCCTGAACGAACGCGGCCGCCAACGGATGGCTCGGCCGATGCTCTGGCTGAATCACGCTCACCCGAAACGGCAACGATAACGCGAGCGGCCGGATATGCAGATGTCGGCCCGCGAAATCGAGGGCGGTCAGCGGGTTGACGATCGCCACGCCGAGGCCTTGCCGCACGAAACTGCAAACGGAAACGGCGGTTGGCGTCTCGATTATCTGGCGGCGCGCGATGCCCGCCTGAGCGAAAGCCTCGTCGATCTGAATCCGGTAGGAATCGTTCGGTGAGAGGCTGATGAAGGGTTGGTCCGCGAAGTCCTGCAACTCGATCACATGTCTGGTCAGCAAAGGGTGCCCGTCCGGGAGCACGCATACTTCGTCCACTTCGAGCAGGGGCGTCAAGCGCGTGCCCGCCGGCGGCGCGCCGTGTTCGGTCAGGCCGAGATCGTAGCGCTGCGCCGTGAGCCATTCCTCGAGAAAAGGTGATTCCTGCGTGGCGATCGACACGCTGGCGTCCGGTTGCGCATCGTGAAACCGCTTCGAAGCGCCGGGCAAGATCGAATGCGAAAACGCGGGCAGGGCGATCACGGAAAGCTGACCGCCCTGGAATTCACGCAGGCTCGCTGCGGTCGAGGCGACGCGTTCCAGCCCGACATAGGCACGCTTGATTTCGTCGAACAGCGCCAGCGCGGACGCCGTTGGCCGCAGACGTCCATGCGCGCGTTCGAACAGCGCGAAGCCGATCACCTGCTCCAGACGCGCAAGTTCGCGGCTCACGGTGGGCTGCGAGGTGAAGAGCAGGTCAGCCGCTTTCGTGACGCTGCCCGCTGTCATGAGCGCGCGGAAGACTTCGATATGCCGGTGGGTGAGCGTCATGGAAGGTATATCAGGAATGAATTGACTGAAGAAAAATAGCTATTTTACTGAATGGTTGATTATCAGGATCATAGGAGTCGTGCAAGCCTTGGACTTCTAGCGAGACCTCACCGATCATGATGTCATTTCCTCCGCAACAACTCGTCGACCTCGCCAGGCAACATGGCACGCCGCTGTGGGTCTACGACGCCGATGTGATCCGTCGACGTATCGCCGGGTTACGCAGCTTCGATACGATCCGCTACGCACAGAAAGCCTGTTCTAACGTGCACATCCTCAAGCTGATGCGCGACGAAGGTGTCATGGTCGACGCGGTTTCTCACGGAGAAATCGCGCGCAGTCTCGCTGCGGGTTTTGCGCCGGACGGCGAGCCCGAGGGCGTGGTGTTCACAGCGGATCTGATCGATCACGCGACGCTCGCCACCGTGCTGGAACGGCGCATCACGGTCAACGCGGGCTCGCTCGATATGCTCGAACGCCTCGGACAACAGGCTGCCGAAGGTCACCGCGTGTGGCTGCGAATCAATCCCGGCTTCGGCCACGGTCACAGCAACAAGACCAACACCGGCGGCGAGCACAGCAAGCATGGCATCTGGCTCGACGATGTACCGCTGGCGCTGGAGTTGGTGCGCCGCTATCGATTGAAGCTGGTTGGACTGCACATGCATATCGGCTCGGGCGTCGACTACGCGCATCTATCGCGCGTGTGCGATGCGATGGTCGATGCCGTCAACAATCTCGGTCACGATATCGAGGCGATTTCAGCGGGCGGTGGCCTGTCGATTCCGTACCGCGACGGCGAACCGCGTATCGATGTCGCGCATTACTTCCGTTTGTGGGACGGGGCGCGTCGGCAGATCGAAGCGCACGTTGGGCATCGCGTGAGATTGGAGATCGAGCCGGGGCGTTTTCTGGTCGCACAGGCCGGCGTGCTCGTGACGGAAGTGCACGCGCTGAGCCCGCGGCCCACGCGGCAATTCGCGCTGGTCGATGCAGGATTCAACGACCTCGTCAGACCGTCGTTCTACGGCAGCCATCATGAGATCACCGTGCTGAAGCCCGATGGCGCACCGAGCGAGGCGGAACTTGATTCGTTCGCGGTTGCGGGACCTTTGTGCGAAGCGGGCGATGTCTTTACGCAGGCAGAGGGCGGCGTCGTGATGAGTCGTTCCATGCCCACGCCCGATGTCGGCGACTTCATCGTGTTCAACGATGCGGGCGCGTATGGAGCATCGATGTCCTCGAACTACAACAGCCGGCCGCTCGCGCCTGAAGTGCTGGTGGAAGGTGGTCAGCCTCGACTGATCCGGTGCCGCCAGACGATCGGTGAACTGATCGCGCTGGAGCAGTTGGACTGAGTGCTCAAAATCACTTTGTCGGCGCACGGTCAACGTGCTCTCACCGTGCGCGTGTACGAGGCGATCATGGTGGCCAGTTCCTGCGCTGCGGGCGTGAGTGGAATGGCCGCGCGTTGCAACAGGCAGACGTTCTGATCGACCGCGCGCTCGCGCACCGGAATAGCGGCGAGCGTGCTCGCAAACGGCCCGCGTTTCACCACGATCGACGACTCCAGCGACAAACAATCCGTCGCGCCCACCAGATGCAATGTCTCGTAGAGACCCTCCACCGTCGCGATGATTTTTGGCGGTGGCAGACCGTGGCTTTCGAACAGATGGCTGAGACGATTGACGTGCGGTTCCTCGGTGAGATTCGGTGAGCGGGTCGCCACCCACGTGCAATCGACCAGTTCGGCCAGCGACTTCGCGCCCGCTTTCGGATGACCTTGCCGGCAGACGATCACCGGATCGGACGGATAGAGCGGCGTGACCGACAGATCGGCTGTATCGGTGTGCTTCGATACCAGCGCCACGGCGAAATCCAGCGTACCTTCACGAATCCACGAGATCATCATCCGCGACGTGCCGGTGCGCAGATGCACCGCAACGCGTTCGAAGCGCGTGCGAAACTCCATCAGCACCGGCGCGAATGCATCGACCAACGGCTCGGTCGTCATGCCGAACGTCACCTCGCCCACATAGTCGCCGCGCAACTGCTGCACTTCCTGCTCGGCCCGCTCGCATTCGCCGATGATCGCACCCGCCCGCTGCAACAAGCGCTGACCAAGCGCGGTCAACGCAATGCCGCGGTTGGTGCGCGTGAAGAGCGTTGCGCCGAGCATCGATTCGAGGTTCTGCAACTGCTGTGTGATGCCGCTCTGCGCAATGCCGAGCGCCCGCGACGCGGCGCGGATGCTGCCATGCTCGGCGACCGCGGTGAACGCGCGTAGCTGGGAGATCGTCAGCGCCATGAAGACTTCCGTTCAGTGATCGGTAAAAGTGATCATGATAGCCTCAACGGGACTTCTTCGAGGCGCAGACGCGGCATAGGATGAGCGCTGTCGTCAATCCGCCCACTTCGCGCCCTTCCTCCATGAAAATTCCGCTGATGATCCTGAGCGCCGCGCTGACTGTCAGCAGCGCCGCCTTTGCCGCCGAGCCCACCACCTTGCGCCTCGGTATCGACCCGAGCTATCCGCCGATGGACGCCAAAGCGCCGGACGGCAGCTTTAAAGGGTTCGACGTGGATCTCGGCAACGAAATTTGCCGCCGCATTCACGCGCGCTGCCAATGGGTCGAGCTCGAATTCTCGGGGATGATCCCGGCGCTGCAGGCCCGCAAGATCGATGCGATCCTGTCGTCGATGGCGATCACGGAGAAGCGCGAACAACAGATCCTGTTTTCGTCGAAGCTGTTCCAGTTCAAATCGCGGCTGATCGCGCGTCAGGGTTCGCCGCTCGCGGGCGGCACGAACGCCTTGGCCGGTAAGCAGGTCGGCGTGCAATCGGGCACGCAGTTCGAAGCGTATGCATTGAAGAACTGGGCGCCGCTCGGCGCGCACGTGGTTGCGTACAAGAGCCAGGATGAAGTGTTTGCCGACCTGGAGAATGGCCGCCTCGACGGCGCGCTGCTCGGTTCCGTGGAAGCGGACATTGGTTTCTTGCGCACACCGGCGGGTAAGGGCTTTGCCTTTGTCGGCGCGCCGCTTTCAATGGGCGACCGCGGCGTCGGCATCGGCTTGCGCAAGGACGAGACGGCAGTGCAGGCGTCGATCAACGAGGCCATCGCCTCGATGCTGAAGGACGGCACGTACGCGCAGATCGCAAAGAAATACTTCGACTTCGATCCGTACGGCAACTGAGCCCTTCGATTTTCACTCTACCTCTCCAGACCTTCCGCTCATGAACAGGCAATCGATTCCGCTTCTCTCGCCGGCTACCGGCACGCACCGCGAACTGGTGTCGTTTCATTTTGGCCCGAAGGGAAGCGGGCAGAAGATTTACATCCAGTCGTCGCTGCATGCCGACGAAACGCCGGCGATGCTGACGACCGTTCTGTTGAAGCGCCGTCTGCTGGAACTTGAACAGCAGGGCTTGCTGGATGCGGAAATCGTCCTCGTGCCGGTAGCGAATCCGGTTGGGCTTGGACAATACGTGCTTGGACAGTTTCTTGGCCGCTTCGATCTGGGCAGCGGCAAGAACTTCAATCGGCACTTCATGCAATTTTCGAAGCTGACGGCGCGCGCCAAGGAACTGTTGGGTGCCGACGCCGCAGAGAATGTGCGGATCATCCGCAAGCTGATCGCCGATGAACTGGCCGAACACAAACCGCTGACCGAGTTCGAGTCGTTGCAACTGGCCTCGCTGAAACTTTCGTTCGACGCCGACGTGGTGATCGATCTGCATTGCTCGCTGGAAGCGGCGATGCATCTCTACACGAGCGAAGCGGCGTGGCCGGAGTTCGAACCATTGTCGCGCTTCCTCGGGGCGCAGGCATCGCTGCTTGCCACCAACTCCGGCGGCGAGTCGTTCGACGAAACCCACAGCCTGCTATGGTGGAATCTGCAGCAGGCGATGCCTGCCGACAAGCCGGTGCCGAACGGCACGATTGCGGTAACGGTGGAGTGCCGTGGACAGCGCGACGTGTCATACGAAGTCGCGCAGCAGGATGCCGACGCATTAGTCGACTACCTGGGGTGGCGCAAGGCGATACGGTTGGAAGCGAAACCGTTGCCGGCGTTGTTGTCGCCCGCTACGCCGCTTGCCGGCAGCGAGCAGTTTTATGCACCGGTCAGCGGCATTCTGATTCATCGCGCGAAGATCGGCGACACGATTCGCGTCGGCCAGCCGCTGTTCGATATCGTCGATCCGTTGACCGACGAGACGACGACGATTTCCAGCAAGACCGAAGGTGTGTTCTACATGCGCCGCGCGATTCGCTTCGTGACCACCGGCGCACCGCTTGGACGCGTGACGGGAACGCGCGCGTTCCGAACCGGTGTTCTGTTGGGCGCGTGACGCCGTCGTCCGAATCAAAGCGGGGGCGTGTCGGGTTATTTTCTTCCAACCAGATACGTCACGCCGTCCGGACCGTAGCGCTCCGAATGCGGCTGGTTCGCGGGGAGGTGGAAGACGTCGCCGACTCGATAGACGCGCTCGTCGTCGTCCACGCGGATGTTCAATTCGCCTTCCAGGATCAGCGCTTTGGCCTCGAAGGGATGGACGTGAACATCCATCGCGGCATTGGCTTCCCGTTTCACCACGACAGATTCCGGGAATCCGTCTTTCGTCAGGCTTTCAGTGAATGCATTGCGGTCCATGGCGTCTTCCCTGGGTAGTGGTGTGGAAGAAATACTGTAACGCCATGCGCGATTTCGTGCCGGCAATCAGGGGCTCCTTTCGGCCGGAGCCCCTGCATCCAGCTTAGTTCGCCACCAGCACCGGCGCCACCGCTGCCGGGTCGCTGATACTCGGGCGACCGTTCTCGACGTGACCCGCCAGACGACGCGAGAAGCTGGCGTCGTCGTTACTCGTCACCGTCAGGTCGTACCAGTGATGGCTCGACGCCAGCACCCACGCCTCTTCGATATGCGCGCCGGCCGGCACCAGCACCGGACGCGTGCGCGCACCGTACGCGTTGTCGGTCACCGTCAAACGTGCAACGCCGCCGCCCTTGTTGCTGAACTTCAGGAACACGTTGCCGTTCGCGACGTCGTATTGCACCTTCACTTCGGGCTCTGCCGGTTTGCCGTGACCGGACCAGCCCGCTACCTGCGACGCCTGCGTCGTCTGCGCGGCGGCTTGCGTGTTGCCAGCGAATTTACGCACGAAACCATTCGGGCCGAACACTTCGAACGCGTACACGCCGCTCGTCGTGGTCAGATCGAAGGTTTCCTTGAGCGACTTGCCGGCTTCGACGGTGTAGCGCCACGGGCCGTCCGTGCGATTCGTCGAGTACACGTAGAAGTGCGCGCCCTGGTCGCCCGTGTTGGCAATCGAAAGGTCGAAGGCATTGGTCTTCACGTCCGCATGGCCGTTCACGTGCAATTCATACGGCAAGGCACGCGCGAAGCGGATACCGCTTTCCTGCGGATCGATCGTGCCCGGCGTCGCGGGAACGGTCGGCTTGGGCTGCGTCGCGCACTGGTCGTCGGCGATGCTCTTGTAGTTGCTCGTGTCCGGCAGCGACGGCACCGACGAATCCGGCGTGCGGAAGTCGAACGCCGTGGTCAGGTCGCCGCACACCGCGCGACGCCATGCCGTGATGTTCGGCTCGTACACGCCAAAGCGCGCTTCGATGAAGCGAATCACGGACGTATGGTCGAACACTTGCGAGCACACGAAGCCGCCCTTGCTCCACGGCGACACGATCGTCATCGGCACGCGCGGGCCGAGGCCGTACGGCAGACCGTCGGCGGTGTAGCTGCCGCCGCGCGCGGGATTGACCACGTTGTGAATCTCACCGTCGGTGCTGACCGTCGACTGGCCTTGCGCCGGCGTCGTTGCCGGTTGCGGCGGCACCAGGTGGTCGAAGAAACCGTCGTTCTCGTCGTACATGATGAACAGCACGGTCTTGCTCCACACTTCGGGATTCGACGTCAGCGCGTCGAGAATCTGCGAGGTGTATTCCGCGCCGTATGCGGGCGTATAGCTCGGGTGCTCCGAGTACGCAGCCGGCGGGCACAACCACGACACTTGCGGCAACTTGTCGGCGAGCACGTCGGCCTTCAGGTCGTCGATGGTGCGCACGGTTTGCGCGCGCTCGTACAACGGTGAACCGGGCTGCGCGTTGATGAAGTTCGTGAAGTTCTGCAGGATGTTGGTGCCATAGTTGCCGTTCAACGGATCGGCGCCCGTCAGTCCTTGCTGATACACCTGCCACGAAATCCCCGCGGCCTGCAGGCGCTCCGGGTAGGTGGTCCACGAAAGCAACTGGTAATTCGGCGGACCGTCGCCGTCGACGAAATCGTTGTTGTCGAGCAGCGGGCCGCCCATCGTGCCGCTCGGGTCGACCATGCCGCTCATCAGATACGCGCGGTTCGGGTGCGTCGGTCCCGGCAGCGAGCAGAAGTACGCGTCGCAAATGGTGAACGCATCGGCGAGCGCGTAGTGAAACGGAATGTCGCTGCGCAGGTGATAGCCCATCGTCATGTCGGTCTTGTTCGCGGGCCACTGGTCGTAGCGGCCGGCGTCGATCGCGGCATGGGTCTTGTACCAGCTATGGTCGAGATCGCCGACGCATTGCGCGCTGGTCGTCGCCGTGTTCAGATGGAACGGCAGCACCGGCTGGGTCGGATCTTCCTTCGACGGTTGGTACCACACCGGCTTGCCGCCCGGCAGCGGAATCGGGAAGCGGTCGTTGTAGCCACGCACGCCGCGAATATGGCCGAAGTAGTGGTCGAACGAGCGGTTCTCCTGCATGAACACGACGATGTGCTCGACATCGCGGATCGTGCCGGTGCGCGAAAACGCGGGCACGGCGAGGGCATTGCGAATCGACTCGGGCAGTGCGCTCAGAGCGGCAGCAGCGCCGGCGGATGAAGCGACTGTCTGCAGGAAACGGCGACGGCTAGTTGATGTCATCGAATATCACCTTCTGCGGGGGGGAAGAATAGCGCGCTCAGGCACGCCGGTGGAATCGGATCAATTGCTATTGGCGCTATCGCCGGGTGCGTAATGCATGACCGGCGTGATTTGCTGGTTGTCGGCCGCGAGGTTGGCCTGCCTGTTTTGCGCGATCGGGTCGGAGGCGGCGGCGGGGTTGGCCGCGAGCGCCGACGATGCGGCCGCGTCGAGCGGGGCGGCGGACGGTGCGGGTATCGACGCGAGGGGCTGTGCGGCCTGGCCGTGGCTGTCGGTTGTCGAGGAGGATGTCGGCGCCGGCGTGGCGTCGTCGGCACCGCAACCGCTGAGCATTGAGGTTGCAAGCGCAACCAGAACGACACTCATCGTGCCTATGTCTCTTCTCATGTCCGCATCCATTTTTGTGAAAGCGGGTGCAGTCTGTATTCCTTTCAAGAAATAATTGTGAAACGTTTGCGAGTGGGGAAAACTTCCCAAATTCTGCGAATGACGTCGGTTATTTGAAAGGACATGGAAAGCGGCAGGAAGGACAATGTTCACCGTAGCGCCACATGTCTGAAATCCCAGGCACACTGAATCATCGACGGCATCGCCTAACCGGTAACTTCATGACACGCATCGAACGACCTTTCGACATCACGCGTTTCGAAGACGAATGGCTCGAAGCAGACGGCTTCGGCGGTTTTGCGTCCGGCACGGTGGGCACGTTGCGTACGCGCCGCTATCACGCGCTGCTGCTCGCGGCGACGCGCCCGCCTGGTGGTCGCACGGTATTGGTCAACGGGGTGGAGGCGTGGCTCGAAGTGAACGGCGCGCGCTATCCGTTGAGCATGCAGCGCTACCTGCCCGACGTGATCTATCCGGACCTCACTGCGGGCCTCGTCGGATTCGACACCGAGCCATGGCCCACATGGCGTTTTCAGTTCGAACCGCACCTGGCGCTGACGGCCGAAGTGTTCGTCAGCAAGACGACCTGCGAGACGGTGTTGCGCTGGCGGCTGGACGATGGCGGCGCGCTGGAGTCAACGAACGCACCGCTGCTGAAAGTCCGACCTTTGCTGTCGGGCCGCGATTATCACGCGCTTCATCACGAGAACAGCGCCTTCAACTTCAATGCCGGGATGAGCAGCGATCAGGCCTGCGTGAGCTGGCAAGCGTACGGCGACGTGCCGGTCGTGCATGCCGCGACGAACGGTGTCTATACTCACGCGCCGGATTGGTATCGCAACTTCTGCTACGTGCGTGAGCAGGAGCGTGGTCTCGATTTCAGTGAGGATCTCGCGACGCCGGGTGTGTTCAGCTTCGATCTCGCGCAGGGCGAGGCGGTGATGATCTTGAGCGCGTCGATCGTAACGGCACCCGCGGCCGGCGCCGTGCCGTTGTCGAGCGCGCAGCAGGCGCTGGCTCGTGCAGCGGAAATCACGCATATCGAGCAGCAGCGCCGCAGCGGATTCAGTTCACGCCTGCAGCGTTCCGCCGACGCCTATGTGGTCACGCGCAATGCAGGCCGTACGATCCTCGCCGGCTTCCCGTGGTTCACGGATTGGGGCCGCGACACCTTCATCGCGATGCGAGGTCTGCTGATCGCATCAGGCCGTCTCGACGAGGCCGAAGCGATCCTGCTCGAATGGTCGGGCGCCTTGTCCGAAGGCATGCTGCCCAACCGTTTCCCCGACTACGGCGATACCCCCGAGTACAACTCAGTCGATGCTTCGCTATGGTTCATCGTCGCCGTGCATGACTACCTCGCCACGAATCACGCGAGCGCCGCGACGAGAACCCGTTTGCAGCAAGCCGCCGAGGTCATTCTCGCGGGCTATACGCAGGGCACGCGCTTCAATATCCAGGCCTCGTCCGACGACGGCCTGCTGAGCGCCGGCCAAGCCGGCGTGCAACTCACGTGGATGGACGCGAAAGTCGGCGACTGGGTCGTGACGCCGCGCATCGGCAAACCCGTCGAAGTTCAGGCTCTGTGGATCAACGCGTTGCGCATTGCAGCAACGTGGAATCCGCAATGGGAGTCGGCAGCCGAGCGCGCATCGCAAGCGTTCCGCGAGCGCTTTATCGATCCCACCACGCAAGCTCTGTTCGACAACGTGGACGTCGACCATGTGAAGGGCGCAACGGACCGATCGATTCGTCCCAACCAGATTTTCGCAGTGGGCGGCCTGCCGTTCCCGCTGCTCGATGGCGCAGCGGCGCGCGCCGTGCTCGCTCAGGTCGAAGCGCAGCTGCTCACGCCGTCTGGCTTGAGAACGCTGGCGCCGTCCGATCCTGACTATCGCGGGCACTACGGCGGACTGCCGCTCGCACGCGACGGCGCCTATCATCAAGGCACGGTGTGGCCATGGTTGCTCGGCCCATTCGTCGAGGCGTGGTTGCGTGTCCACGCCGGCGAAGCCGATGCAGTGGCGCAAGTCAGGGCGCGCTTTCTCGCCCCGCTCTACGCGCATCTCGATCGCGCCGGTCTCGACCACCTCAGCGAAATCGCCGACGGCGATGCGCCGCATGCGCCCGCCGGCACGCCATTTCAGGCGTGGTCGCTCGGCGAGCTGCTGCGTATCGAACATCTGCTTGCCGAGTTCAAGCCCATTGCCGCCTAAACCGCGCTACGATGTGTGTCCCACCGCCAAGCCTGATGCGAGGATGTAGTCATGCCACCGCTGCGCGCTGCCAATCTGCTCGCCACCATCGAAGGTTCACGTTTGCACTCGGCCGACTGTGCCCATTGGCAGCGCTGGGGACCGTACCTCAGCGAGCGTCAGTGGGGCACCGTGCGCGAGGATTACAGCCCGAACGGCACCGCCTGGGACTACTTTCCGCACGACCATGCGCGCAGCCGCGCGTATCGCTGGGGCGAGGACGGCATCGCCGGTTTCAGCGACGACATGCAGCGCTGGTGCGTCTCGCTCGCACTGTGGAACCGCAAGGACGCGATCCTCAAGGAGCGCCTCTTCGGGCTCACCAATTCGCAGGGCAATCACGGCGAAGACGTGAAGGAGTTGTACTTCTACGTCGACGGCACGCCCACGCATTCGTATATGCGAATGCTCTACAAGTATCCGCACGCCGCGTTCCCTTACGAGGACCTGGTGCAGGAGAACGGGCGCCGCGGCGGTGACATGCCGGAGTACGAAGTTCTCGACACCGGCGTGTTCGACGATTTCCGTTATTTCGACGTGCAGGTCGAATACGCCAAACATGCGCCGGACGACATTCTGATGCGCGTGACCATCGAGAATCGCGCGGATCAGGCCGCGTCGCTCGATGTGCTGCCGCAGATCTGGGCGCGTAATTCGTGGTCGTGGAAAGAGAACAAGACCAAGCCTTCGCTAGTGGCCGGGACGGATCACGCGGGCAATGCGCAAGTGGTCGGGCATCAGCAAGGCCAGGATCCGATCGTCGTCACGGCGTGGTCGAAAGACGCGCCGCAGGTCGCGTGGCTCTTTTGCGAAAACGACACCAACGTCAAGCGTCTCTTCAATATGGACGGGACAGGCCCGTTCAAAGACGGCTTCAACGATTACATCGTGCACGCCGATGAACAGGCCGTGCGCCACGACAAGGGCACCAAGGCGGCCGCACACGCGTCGATCGAACTCGCGCCTCACGGCCGCGCCGTGGTGTACATGCGCTGGCGTCCGCAATCGAAACCCGACGAGGTGCAACTCGACGCCGACGCGATTTTCGCGCGCCGCATCGCCGAGGCCGACGAATTCTATGGCGCGTTGCAGCACGAGATCACCGACCCCGACGCGCGACTCGTGCAGCGTCAGGCGCTCGCGGGCATGCTGTGGTCGAAGCAGTTCTACCAATACGACGTGCAGCGCTGGATGGACGGCGATCCGCTGCAGCCCAAACCGGCGGACGCGCGCAAACGCGGCCGCAACGCGGACTGGCGGCATCTGTGCAACGCGGACATCGTCTCGATGCCCGACAAGTGGGAATACCCGTGGTACGCGTCGTGGGATCTGGCGTTCCATGCGGCTGCCTTCGCGCTGATCGATCCGGCGTTCGCGAAACGTCAGTTGCTGCTGCTGGTGAAAGACCGTTATCAGCATCCCAATGGCCAGTTGCCCGCTTATGAATGGGCGCTCGGCGACGCCAACCCGCCGGTGCATGCGTGGGCCGCCTGGCGTGTGTACGAGATCGACCGCGCGCTCACCGGCAAAGCGGATCGCGATTTTCTCGAGCTCGTGTTCCATAAGCTCCTGCTGAATTTCTCCTGGTGGGTGAACCGCAAGGACGCCGACGGTCACAACATTTTCCAGGGCGGTTTTCTCGGCCTGGACAACGTCGGCATCTTCGATCGTTCCGCGCCGCTACCGACCGGCGGTCACATCGACCAGGCCGACGGCACCGCGTGGATGGCCGCCTATGCGCTCGACCTGATGCGTATCGCGCTGGAACTTGCATACGCGAACCATGTGTTCGTCGATATCGGCGTGAAGTTTTTCGAACACTTCCTGTATATCGCCGAGGCCGTGAGTTGCGACGACGGCTGTGAAACGGGACTGTGGGACAACGAGGACGAGTTCTTCTACGACAAGCTGCGCCTGCCCGACGGCAGCAATATCCCGATGCGGGTGCGCTCGATCGTCGGTCTGATTCCGCTGTTCGCCGTGCACGTGCTCGAGCATCGTCTGCATGGCGAGTTGCCGGGGTTACGCGAACGGCTCTTCTGGTTCCTCGAGCATCGGCCCGACCTGGCGAAGCTGGTGTCGCGCTGGAACGAGCCCGGCAAAGGCAATTCGCTGCTGCTCTCGCTGCTGCGTGGGCATCGGATGAAAGCGTTGCTGCGCCGCGCGCTCGACGAAAGCGAGTTTCTCTCCGACCACGGCGTCCGCTCGCTGTCACGATTCCATCGCGATCATCCGTTCGTGCTGAACCACAACGGCGACAGCTTTACCGTCAAGTATCTGCCGGCTGAATCGGATTCGCGTGTGTTCGGCGGCAATTCGAACTGGCGCGGTCCGGTGTGGATGCCGATGAACTATCTGCTGATCGAATCGCTGTACGAATTTCATCGCTATTACGGCGACGATTTCCGCATCGAATATCCCACTGGTTCCGGGCAGAAGTTCTCGTTGAACGAAATCGCTAACGAACTGGCGCGCCGGGCCACGACGCTGTTCCTGAAGAACAAGGACGGTGAGCGGCCCGTGATGGGCGCGTATCCGCTATTGCAGGCCGACCCGCGCTCGCGCGATCTGATCCTGTTCCATGAATATTTCCACGGCGACAGTGGGCGCGGCGTGGGCGCCTCGCATCAAACCGGCTGGACGGGCCTGGTCGCGCTGTTGCTCCAGCCACGTGTGATGGGCGCCTCAGGCAACGTGCCGCAGACGGGCGAATCGGACCAGGCGCCGATCCCGACGTCGACTTCGGCGCCCGCACCGGTTTGCACGCTCGAACCCACACCGGCCAAATAGCGCGTGACGGGCGCTTGTTTATGCTTGCTTGCGCGAGCCTGTCGGGTTACATAAACCCTACAAGCTCGCGCAATCCGGGCTTCGACGCTTGTTTTTGAACTGTGTGGCTTCGCGCGTGGTCTTTCATGTATCACTCCGTTCGTTCCATTGGCTTCCTAAAGTGGATCCTATGTCGACTACCCCGAATTCCCCCGCATCAGACCGTCCCGCTAACCCTGACGAACCGAGCTGCAAAGTCAACGCGGGCTCGCATGACGCGCCGGCGTCGCCGGCCGGCAAGCGGCCTGCGCCGCCTTGCACGCTGGTGATCTTCGGCGCGGGCGGCGACCTCACCAAACGCCTGCTCATGCCGGCGCTCTACAACCTCGCGGTCGACGGCCTGCTCGATGGCGGCATGAAAATCATCGGCGTGAATCATGGCGAGCGCGAGACGAAGGAGTGGGTCGACGACCTGCACAAGTCGCTAGAGCAGTTCGCCGCCGACAAAGCCAGCACCTTCCACGCCGGCAAGCTCGACGACAAGGCGTGGGACTGGGTCGCGCAACGCCTCGACTACATGGCCGGCGAATTCGAAACCGACGACGTCTTCACCAGGCTCAAGCAAAGACTCGAGCAGACGCCGGGCGGCAATGTGATCTTTTACCTCGCGGTCAGCTCGCGCTTCTTCAAGCCCATCGTAGAACGTCTGGGCAAGGCGGGGTTGCTGAAAGAAGGCGAGGGCGGCAAAGGCGGTTTCCGGCGCATCGTGATCGAGAAACCGTTCGGCACCGACCTCGCGTCGGCGCGCGATCTGAACGCGCATATTCTCTCGTACGCGGACGAATCGCAGGTCTATCGCATCGATCACTTCCTTGGTAAAGACACGGTGCAGAGCATCCTCGCCGTGCGCTTTGCAAATGCCTTGTTCGAGCCGATATGGCGGCGCGAATATATCGACAGCGTGCAGATCACCGCAGCGGAGACGATCGGCGTGGAAGGGCGCGGCAAGTTCTACGAACAGACCGGCGCGTTTCGCGACATGCTGCCCAACCATCTGTTCCAGCTGCTCGGCATGGTCGCCATGGAACCGCCCAATTCGTTCGACGCCGAAGCCGTGCGCGACAAGAAGGCGGACATCATGAACGCGATCCAGCCGCTGACCCCGGACGACGTCGTGTTCGGACAATATGAAAAAGGCCCGGCGGGCATCGGTTATCGCGAGGAGCCGGACGTCGCGCCGGACAGCACGACGGAAACCTACGCGGCGGCGCGCGTGTTCGTCGAGAACTGGCGCTGGGCGGGCGTGCCGTTCTACCTGCGCACAGGCAAGCGGCTGGCAGCGCGCCGCACGGAAATCTCGGTACAGTTGAAGCCGGTGCCGTTTCGCCTGTTTCGCGACACGCCGGTCGACGCGCTTACGCCGAACGTGTTGACGTTGCGCATCGATCCTGCGCATGGCACGAGCTTCGACTTCAACGTGAAGACGCCGGGGCCGGTGATGCAGGTCGGCGCAGTGCAATCGTCGTTCGACTATGCGGACTTCTTTGCGGAACGTGCCAACGTCGGCTACGAAACCTTGCTGTACGACTGCATGCTCGGCGACGAGACGTTGTTTCAGCGCGCCGACAGCATCGAGACGAGCTGGGCCGCGGTGGACGATGTGCTGCATCCGAAGAACGGCGGCGCGGTGCCGGTGCGCGGTTATCCGGCCGGCAGCGAGGGCCCGGCCGAAGCCGACGCATTGCTCGCGCGTGACGGTCACGCATGGCGGCCGTTGAAACAGCAAGCCATCGAGAAGAAGTAACTTCGCAGAACGTACTCACACAATCGGGGGACACCGTGGCAACACGCAAGACGAAAGTGAAAAGCAGCACCGAGCGGATTCTGGCGATCGATGTCGGCGGCACCGGCCTGAAGGCCGCGATCATCGACGCCGACGGCAAGATGAAAACCGAACGCGTGCGGGTGGCCACGCCGCATCCGTGCACGCCGGATCAACTGGTGGACGCGTTGGCGAAACTGGTCGCACCGCTCGTCGAACAGGAACCGCCCACGCTGATGTCGATCGGCTTTCCGGGCGTGGTGCGCGACAACCGCATTCTGACGGCGCCGCATTTCGGCGTGGAGGGCTGGCACGACATTCCGTTGGCGGATTCGTTGGCGCAGCGTTTGGGCGGCTTGCCGGTGCGCATGATCAACGACGCCGAGATGCAGGGCTTCGCGGCGATCGAAGGTCACGGCCTCGAGTTCGTGCTGACGCTTGGCACGGGTGCGGGCACCGCCATGTTTCGCGACGGCGAGTTGATGCCGCATCTCGAGCTTGCGCATCATCCGGTGAGCAAGAAAGGCGTGGCCTACGACGAATACATCGGCGATGCGGCGCGCGAAAAAGCGGGCAATAAACGCTGGAACAAGCGCGTTCAGAAGGTGCTCGGCATCCTCGAGTCGCTGGTGAATTACGACAAGCTGTGGATCGGCGGCGGCAATGCGACGCGTCTCACGATCGATTTGCCGGCGAACGTGGCGACCGTTTCGAACGACGCAGGTATCGAAGGCGGTGCGCGCTTGTGGCATCCGAAGTCCGTGCGCGAGACCCGGCAGTTGCCGGAGGCGAATCAACGCACGGGCCACTTCAAGTGATTGCCCGCTAGAGACGTGTCTGCGTGCGGCGTGGCTTCCAGGCCTTCCGGCTTGCGGGTTGGCTGGTCACGTCGCCGCTGCACAACCCGCCGCATTCTAGCGTGCCGCGTCACCCCAGCGGTACGCCACGCTTACCTCGTCGAGTTGCGTTTTCAGTTGCGCATCCAGTTGCCAGTCCGCAGCCGCGAGCGTGTCGCTCAACTGCTCGGCGCGGCTCGCGCCAATGATCGCCGACGTCACTAGCGGATTGGCCAGCACCCAGGCAAGCGACACGCGCGTGAGCGACTCGCCGGTCGGCGCCACGAGCGCTTTTAGCTGCTCGATCGTGTCGAATTCGCGTTGATGCCAGTAGCGTTCCGCATACATGGCTCCGGCTTTGCCGACCGTCTCGGTGAAACGCCCGGTCGTGGGCGTGGCGTCGAGCTTGTGCTTACCGGTCAGCAAACCGCCCGCGAGCGGGTTATACGGCATCACCGCCAGTTGCTCTTCGGCCGCGAGCGGCAATAGTTCGCGCTCGATCTGACGGAACAGCAGGTTGTACCGCGGCTGCACCGAGACAAAGCGCGCCACGCGCAAGACATCGGCACGACCCAGTGCGCGTGCAAGCCGGTACGCCAGGAAATTCGACACGCCGATATAGCGCACCTTTCCCGATCGCACGATCACGTCCAGCGCTTCGAGCGTTTCGTCGAGCGGCGTGTTGGCGTCGTCGGAGTGGAGCTGGTACAGGTCCACGTAATCGGTGCCTAGCCGTCGCAGCGAGGCGTCGATCGCATCCAGCAGATGTTTGCGCGACGCGCCCTGATCCCAGGCCGACGGTCCCACCTTGCCCACCGCCTTGGTGGCCAGAATGAAGCGATCGCGTTTGCCCTTCAGCCAGCGTCCGACGATTTCCTCCGTGCGTCCGGCGAGGTTTTCGCCGCCGCCGAGCGGATACACGTCGGCCGTGTCGATGAAATTCACGCCGGCGTCGGCGGCGGTGTCGAGAATGCGGTGCGAGGCCTCTTCTTCGGTCTGCAAGCCGAAGGTCATCGTGCCCAGACACAGGCGGGAAACGGTCAGGCCGGTGCGGCCGAATTGGCGGTATTGCATGGTCGACTCCGAGGATGAACAGGTCAGTGGCGATGCAGTGTTGCAAAAAGGATAAACGCTGTAGCGAATCGGCGTCGGATCGTGACGAGGCGTGTTGTTATGTTTCAGTAATCTATGTGAAATCGCGAATACGGTTTGACTCAATGAAAATGAAAGGTTTTGCGCGTGCTGTTTATTACATATCGTAATAAACAGACGATTTTCTATCGTCTAACATTACGTATTCCATACGTTCGTAAAATACCGAAACAATCTAATTACGCAACGTAACTTACGCCGCGATTGATGCGCGTTTATGCATGTGGAATGATATCGATTCTCATTAACAACCAGCCAGCCATCCCGTCGTCCTGCTCCGCGCACGACACCGGCAGCCAGCCAATGCGACTTCGTCATCGATTGCATGTCATCCATGCAGTTCCGACAAGCGTACATCGACGGGATTTCCATGTTCAACCACACGCCGCTCGCGACTGCGTTAGCGCTGGCATTTGCCATTCCATTTGCGACTCCCGCGCTCGCCCAGACCGCTCCGCAAACCACCACGCAAACGGCTCCGCAGTCGGGGACCGATAAAGCATCGGCCGCCACCAGCGCCGACAGCGGCACCTTGCCGACGATCGGCATCGCAGCGCAGGTTGAGCAACAGGACTTCCAGGCAGAGAAATCGAACGTCGGCGCCAAGACGCCCACCGCGTTGCGCGATATTCCGCAGACCGTCACCGTGATCAACAAGGACTTGCTGGCTTCGCAAGGCGCCACCTCGTTCCAGGACGCGCTGCGTAATTCGCCCGGCGTGACGATCGGCGCGGCTGAAGGTGGCCAGATCGGCAACAACATCAACTTGCGCGGCTTCACGGCGCAGAACGACATCTATCTGGACGGCTTCCGCGATCGCAACCAGTACTATCGGGATACCTTCGACCTCGAAGAACTCGAAGTGCTGTACGGCCCGTCGTCGATGCTGTTCGGCCGTGGCTCCACCGGCGGCGTCATCAATCAGGTCAGCAAGAAGGCGAACCTGAAGGATTCGGCGGAAGTCACCGGCATGATCGGTACGGACGATCGCTATCGCAGCACGATCGACGTGAATCACAAGCTGACGGACACCGCAGCGATCCGCCTGAACGCGTTCGGCCAAAGCCTCGGTTCGTCGCGCGACGAGATGAAGAACAAGGACTACGGCATCGCGCCGGAAGTGCGGTTCGGCATCGGCACGCCGACCGAAGTGACGATCTCCGCGCTGATCCAGCACAACTACGACATGCCCGACTACGGCGTGCAGGCGTTGAATGGCCACCCGTCGCCGGTACCGAAGAACACCTTCTACGGCCTGACCAGCGACCGCACGATTCAGGACGTGCAGACCTTCACCGCCGCGATCAAGCACAAGTTCAACGACGCACTCACGGTCACCAACCAGACGCAGCTCTCGCACTCGATGACCGACGCGCGCGAAACCGCCCCGCAGTCGGTATTGACCGGGCCGCTCGCCAGCAGCACCGCATTGACCAACGGCAATTACACGACGCTCTCGCCGTCGCAACTGTTCATCAAGTTGCAAAGCCATGACCGTGTGATCGAAAACCACTCGCTGTACAACGACACCGCGCTCGAATACAAATTCGACACCGGCCCGATCAAGCACGACCTGATCGCAGGCTTCGAACTCGGCCACGACAGCTATTCGAATCAGGCCTCCACGCGCAACAACTTGCCGATCGTGTCGATGGTGAACCCGGTGTATCTATCGTCGCCTGCCGGTGTGACCACCACGGTCGGCAACTATGCCGATTCCGGTTCGAACGAAATCGGCGCGTATTTGAACGACACGGTGTCCCTCGGCCAGCACTGGAAGCTGATCGGCGGCTTGCGCTGGGATCGTTTCCAGGCGCAGATTCACAACTCGATCAGCTTGCCGGGTTACGCGACGCAAACCAACTTCTTCACCAGCGTTCGTGCCGGCGTGATTTATCAGCCGACCGACTGGCAGTCGTACTACGTGTCGTACGGCACCTCGTTCGACCCGTCGCTCGAAGCGCTGACGGTCACCAACCTGACGCAGAACCTCGCACCGGAGTCGACCAAGTCGTATGAAGTCGGCGGCAAGTGGGATCTGCTCGGCGGCAATATTTCGGTGACGTCGGCGTTCTTCCGCGAAGAAATGACCAATGCGCGCACCCAGGTGTCGCCGACCGAATACGAACTCGACGGCGACGTGCGCGTCGACGGCTTCCAGGCCGGCGTGACGGGCCACATCACCGACAAGTGGCAAGTGTTCGGCGGCTACACCTACATGGACGCCATCATCCTGAAGGCGCTCGACGGCACTCAGGGCCACGTGCCGGCCAATACCCCGCGCAACACGCTGACCTTCTGGAGCACGTACGCGATCACGCCGCACTGGGAAATCGGCGGCGGCCCGACCTACATGTCGCCGCGCTACGCATCGAACACGAACTACGTGCAGGTGCCGGGCTACACGCGTTGGGATGCGACCGCTGCGTACCACGCGAAGAAGTACGACATTCGCCTGAACCTGCTGAACCTGACCAACAAGATGTACTACGACGCGCTGATTCCGTCGGATGGCGGCCGCTCTGTGCCGGGTATCGGACGTACCTTGCTGGCGACTTTCGACTACCGCTTTTGATTCGCACTGAGCGGATCGGTTAGGCTTGCCGTTTTCTGTCGAACGGCAAGCCGACGCAAAGGAAACACCATGCTGTTGCATATTCCGAATGTACTGAACGCCGAGCAGTTGCGCCTCGTGCGCGAGCGGCTCGACGAGGCGGGCGACGCCTGGGTCGACGGGCGCGCGACTGCCGGCTATCAGGGCGCGCCGGTCAAGCGCAACCAGCAGATCGCCGAACGCTCGCCGGTCGCACGCGAGCTGGGCGACGTGATCCTCGCGTCGATCGAACGTCATCCCCTGTTTATCAGCGCTGTCCTGCCGAACCAGGTGTACCCGCCGCTCTTCAATCGCTACGAAGGCGGCATGCAGTTCGGCAGCCACGTCGACGGCGCGGTGCGCGTGCTGCCCAACGGCGTGAAGCTGCGCACCGATGTGTCGGTGACGCTCTTCATCTCCGAACCCGCCGACTACGACGGCGGCGAACTCGTGATCGAAGACACCTACGGCGTGCAGCAGGTCAAGCTGCCGGCGGGCGACATGATCGTTTATCCGGCCACCAGCCTGCATCAGGTCACGCCGGTCACGCGCGGTACGCGCGTCGCCAGTTTCTTCTGGGTGCAGAGCCTCGTGCGCAGCGATATGCAGCGCGCGATGCTGTTCGACATGGACACCGCCATCCAACGGCTCAATGCCAGTAACGCCGACGATGCCGCACGCCGCAGCCTCGTCGGCATTTATCACAATCTTTTGCGTACCTGGAGTGAAACGTGAGCGTATCCGAAACCATCGACGGTCAATCTGCAGCGGACATCGACGCTCAGGCGAGCGAGCCGCGGCGGCTCGACAGCGGTGAAATGAAGGCGCGCCAACAGCGTTCGCGCCGCGCGACCTTCGTCAAATGGCTGCGCAAGGTACATGGCTGGATCGGTTTGTGGGGCGCCGCGCTCGGTTTGCTGTTCGGCACCACCGGCTTTTTCCTGAACCATCGCGGCGGCCCGCTGCGGGTGTCGACGGGCGAGCCGCAGGTGTCCGTGATGCAGGTGCCGCTGCCGCAACCGGCGCCGCAGACGCCGCGCGAGTTGGGCAAGTGGCTCAGGCACGAACTGAATCTGACGGGCAATCCGGGGCGTATGCAGAAGGAGCCTGCGCATCCCGTGGCGTGGGGCGAACACACGGTGGTGCAGCCGGAACACTGGCAGCTCAACTTTGCTTCGCCGCATGAGAACACCTCGGCGGAATACTGGGTCGGCAATGGCTTCGTGACCGTCAAGCGCAGCGAGAACACGTTTCTTGCGATGCTGACGAACCTGCACAAAGGCGTCGGTTTGAGCGTCGGCTGGGTGCTGCTGATCGACACGCTGGCGGGCAGCATCATTCTGCTTTCACTGACCGGCGTGCTGCTCTGGACCGAACTGAACAAACGTAAGACGGTCGGCGCGGTGCTCGTGTTGGGATCGATCGTCGCCGCGGTGTGCGTGGGTCTGATGTGATGTAAGCGGGGTGGTGGACCTGGCGGATTGCTACGCGATCATTCGATCGGGAGATTCGCCTCGTCCGCGCGCATCCGCGAAGTACGTTTTACCGTTCTTTCCTGCTGCTGCGCGGCGCTTCGCGCGCGCCATCGAGCGCGCCGTCCAGGCACGGCACGCCGACGCTGATAGCCCGTAATTTCAGGCTCTAACGCGTCGTCTCTCCTTCCTCCAGTCCGTCGCTACGTGCGAGAATCCCGCTAGGCCAATTGCGCCGTCGATCGGGATCGGTTATCCAGGTCCCGGGCACTATATTTGCAATAGCGGTCCGCCCCCCTGTCACCCGCCGCGTCGAGGAGATCGCGTTGAAAGAGCCGGACAGCTTCACGTCGGATATATCGCCCTCTCATTCCCACGCCCCGTCCTTTCTGTCCGGAGGCGGAGAGCTGGGCGCGTTGATTCGCGCCTACGACTGGACGCAGACGGCGCTCGGTGCGCCCGAAAGCTGGCCGCAAGGGCTGAAGATCGCGATCCGCATCATGCTGACCTCGCGTCAGCCGATCTGGATCGGCTGGGGCGACGAGCTCATCTATTTTTACAACGACCCGTATAAATCGATCATCGGCGGCAAGCATCCGGCCGCGCTCGGTCAACCCACGCGGGTAGTGTGGCGCGAAATCTGGAGCGAGATCGGGCCGCTCCTGAACACCGCGATGACGGGCACGGAGGGCATCTTCGTCGAGCAGCAATTCCTCATCATGGAACGCAACGGCTTTCCCGAGGAGACGTATTACACCTTCTCGTATAGCCCGATTCCCGGCGAGGACGGCGAGCCCGGCGGCATCATCTGCGCCAATAGCGACGACACGCTGCGGGTGGTCGGCGAGCGGCAACTGGCTTTGCTGAAAGAACTGGCTGCCGCCACCCCGGACGGTCGCGACTGGCGCGAGGCGTGCGAACTGAGCATGCGCGCGTTGAAGTCCAATGCCCACGACATTCCGTTTGCGCTGCTGTACGCTGCCGAAGCCGGCAGCGACACGGTCACGCTGATCGGCACGTGCGGCATCGAGCGAGGTCATCCGGGTGCGCCCGAGTCGATGATCTTGAACGCCGATCCGATCTGGCCGGTCGCCGATGTCCTCAAGCTTCAGGCGCCGCACATGGTGCGTGACCTGACGCAGCGCTTCGGCGTCGAGATGCCACGCGGTCCATGGCATCTCGCGCCTGAACAGGCTGTGATCCTGCCGGTGACGGCGGGTAGCGAAACCACGCAGACCGTGATCCTGATCGCCGGGCTGAACCCGTGCCGTCTTTTCGACGACGCCTATCGCAGCTTCATGAATCTGATCGCGGGCCAGGTCGGCGCGGCGATCGGCTACGCGCAGGCGTATGAGGAAGAGCGGCGGCGCGCGCAGGCGCTGGCCGAAATCGACCGCGCGAAGACCACGTTTTTCTCCAACATCAGCCACGAATTCCGCACGCCGTTGACGCTGATGCTCGGCCCGCTCGAAGAGTTGCTCGCCAAACCGCAACTGGCCGTGAGCGTGGACAGTTCGCAAGCCGCCGGTGACATCGACGACCGCGCGCTGATCGAGATCACGCATCGGAATGGCTTGCGGTTGTTGAAGCTCGTCAACGCGCTACTGGACTTCTCGCGGATCGAAGCAGGTCGCATCCAGATTCATCCGCAGCCCACCGACATCGCCGCGTTTACGGCCGAACTTGCATCGCTGTTCCAGTCCGCCGTCGAGAGCGCAGGCTTGCGCCTGGAAGTGGAGATTCCGACCTCGCCCGTGGTGGTGCAAGTCGATCGGGAGATGTGGGAAAAGGTCGTGATGAATCTGCTGTCGAACGCGTATAAGTTCACGTTCTTCGGCACGATCCGGGTCGTGGTGCGTGCCACATCCGACGAAGGTGTCGAGGTTAGCGTGACCGACAGCGGCATCGGCATTGCGCAAGAAGAAGTACCGCGTTTGTTCGAGCGCTTTCACCGCGTGGCGGGAGCGCCGGGCCGCTCGGTCGAAGGCAGCGGCATCGGCCTCGCGATGGTCCAGGAGCTGGTCAAGCTGCACGGCGGCACGGTGCGGGTCGATAGCGTGCTGGGCGAGGGCGCATGCTTTGCCGTCACGCTGCCGCGCGGTTCGGCGCCGCGCGCGTCGGACGACGGCATGGTGCATGCCCCGATGAGTCGGCATGCGCGAACCTATGTCGACGCCGCGCTTCGCTGGAGTCCGGAGAACGAGGTGCTCGACTCGGCCGCTGTCGACTCAGCGCCGACAACCGAGGGCGTCGCACCGAATGCCGCGCGTCTGCTGGTGGTCGACGACAACGCCGATTTGCGCGAGTACATGAGCCGCATCCTGCGCGCGGCGGGTCACGACGTGCGCCTCGCCGCCGATGGCCAGGCCGCGCTCGAGGCGGCCCGCGCGGAGCCGCCCGATCTGGTGCTGTCCGACGTGATGATGCCGCGCCTCGACGGTTTCGGCCTGTTGCGCGAATTGCGCGCGGACCCGCAGCTGCGCGACACGCCTGTGCTGATGCTGTCGGCTCGCGCGGGCGAAGAAGCGCTCGTGGGCGGCATCGAACACGGCGCCGACGATTATTTGACCAAGCCGTTTTCCGCCCGCGAATTGCTGGCTCGCGTGGCGGGCAATCTGCAACTTGCCCGGCTGCGCCGCGAGACGGAAATGAAGCTGCGCGAAGAATCGCGCACGCTGGAAATTCTTAATCGCGTGGGGTCGACAGTCGCCGCCGAACTCGATCTGCACCGTGCCGTGCAGATCGTGACCGACGCCGCCACCGAACTCACCGGCGCCGCGTTTGGCTCGTTCTTCTACAACGTGCTCGACGACAAGGGCGGCAGTTACACGCTGTACACGCTATCCGGTGTGCCGAAAGAAGCGTTCGCGCAGTTTCCGATGCCGCGCAATACGCAGGTGTTTGCGCCGACCTTCCATGGCGAAGGCATCGTGCGCTCGGACGACATCACGCAGGATCCGCGCTACGGACACAACGCGCCGCATCGCGGCATGCCCGAGGGGCATCTGCAAGTGCGCAGCTATCTCGCCGTGCCCGTGACGTCGCGCGGCGGTGAAGTGGTGGGTGGTCTGCTGTTCGGTCACCCGGAGCCGGGTGTGTTCACTGAGCGATCCGAGCGGATCGTGGTCGGTATTGCTGCCCAGGCGGCGATTGCAATCGATAACGCGCGTCTCTATCAGGCCGCGCAAACCGAAATCGCCGAGCGCGCGAAAGCGCAAAGCGCGCTGCACGATCTCAACGAGACGCTGGAGCGCCGCGTGATCGAGACCGTCGCCGACCGCGACCGTCTGTGGGAGCTGAGTGAGGACCTGCTGGTGGTGGCCGACATCGAAGGCCGCTTGCAACGCGTGAGCCCGTCGTGGAGCAACATGCTGGGCCACAACCTGCAATGGCTGATGTCGCGTTCCTATGTCGACCTCGTTCATCCCGACGACATCGACACCGTCAGCCGGCATCTGGCTGAGCTGCGGCGCACGCTGCAGCCGGTGCGCTATGAAAACCGCTTCAAGCGGATCGACGGCACGTGGCGCTGGGTGGCGTGGACGCTCGCGCTCGATCCAGACACCACGCGCATTCACGGCGTAGGCCGCGACGTGACCGCCGACAAGGAAACCTCCGAGGCGCTGCGGCACGCGGAAGAAGCGCTGCGCATGGCGCAGAAAATGGAAGCGATCGGCAAGCTGACCGGTGGCGTCGCGCACGATTTCAACAACCTGCTGCAAGTGATCGGCGGCAATCTGCAATTGCTGGCGAAAGACGTCGCCGGTTCGGAGAAGCCGGAGCAGCGCGTACGCAATGCGCTGGCGGGTGTCGCGCGAGGCGCCAATCTCGCATCGCAACTGCTTGCGTTCGGGCGGCGTCAGCCGCTTGCGCCGAAGGTCGTCAATCTCGGCCGCTTCGTGCGCGGACTCGACGACATGCTGCGGCGCGCGCTCGGCGACGGCATCGAAATCGAAACGATCGTGTCGGGCGGCTTGTGGAATACGCTGGTCGATCCGTTCCAGGTCGAAAACGCGCTGCTCAATCTCGCGATCAATGCGCGCGATGCCATGGGCGGCCACGGCAGGCTCACCATCGAAGCCGGCAATGCCGCGCTCGACGACGCTTATGCCAAGCGCAACGCGGACGTCACACCCGGCCAGTACGTGATGCTCGCGGTCACCGACACCGGCGCCGGCATGCCGCCGGAAGTGCGCGAACGGGTGTTCGAGCCGTTCTTCACCACCAAGCCGGAAGGCCAGGGCACCGGGCTTGGCTTGAGCATGGTGTATGGCTTCGTGAAGCAGTCCGGCGGTCACGTCAAGATCTACAGCGAACAGGGGCACGGCACCACGATCCGCGTTTATCTGCCACGCGTGCGTCAGGAAGAAGACCTCGAAACGAATGTCGATGCCGGTCCGGCCAAGGGCGGCACCGAAACGATTCTGGCGGTCGAGGACGACGAGGAAGTGCGCACCACCGTGGTCGAAATGCTGTCCGATCTCGGTTATCGCGTGCTGAAGGCAAAAGACGCGCAAAGCGCGCTGGCGATCGTCGAAAGCGGTGTACCGATCGATCTGCTGTTTACCGATGTGGTGATGCCCGGTCCGCTGCGCAGCACCGAACTCGCACGCAAGGCGCGCGAACGGCTGCCGTCGATTGCGGTGCTGTTCACATCGGGCTATACGGATAACGCCATCGTGCATTCCGGGCGTCTCGACGAAGGTATCGAACTGCTCAGCAAGCCGTACACGCATGAAGCGCTGGCGCGCAAAGTGCGCTACGTGTTGCAGACGCAGAATCCCCAGGCGGCCGAGCTTGCCGAGGTCGCCCCGCTGCTGGAGATCGAGCCGCCTGTCACACCGGAGGGCGCCGACAGTTTTGTCGCGGACAAGCATCCGAGTATTTTGCTCGTGGAAGACGACGAGCTGATTCGCGTGAGCACGGCCGAATTGCTGCGGACTTTCGACTTCGACGTTCTGGAGGCCGAAGGCGAGCGGGACGCCAAAAAACTACTCAGCGAGCACGCGATCAACGTGATGCTCACCGACGTGGGACTGGCGGGCAAATCGGGGGTCGATCTGGCGATGGAGGTGTGCCGCGAGCGGCCCGATCTGCGCGTGATCTTTCTGACCGGTCACGACCTCGTGTTGACGCCGGAGCAGCGCAAGGCCTTGCCGCACGCGATGCTGCTGCGCAAGCCTTACGATCCACTCGATCTTGTCGACGCGCTGAAGACGCCACTGTTTTAGTCGCGGGGGCGTCGCAGCATGTCATGCCGCGCGAGGCCGGCTGCGCCGCCGGCCTGCCAGCGGACATGTGGCCGCTCGCGCTAGAATTCCCGCAGACCATCCCACGCCTGGTTTTGCAGGAATTCGCCCATGACCCCATCCGCCAACGAAGTCGACGTCGCACTCATCACGCGGCGCTCGATTCGTGCCTTTCTGTCCACGCCTGTGCCGCGCGCCGAGATCGAAGCTATTCTCGAAACCGCGAGCCGTGCGCCCTCCGGAACCAATACGCAGCCGTGGAAAGTGTATGTGGTAACGGGCGAATCGCTCGCGCGTCTTTCGCGGGCCTTGCTCGCGGCCTACGACGACCCGCAACGCGATACGTTGTACCGCGAGGAGTATCCGTACTATCCGCATCAGTGGGTGTCACCGTATATCGACCGTCGCCGCAAGATCGGCTGGGACCTGTATGGACTGCTCGGCATCGAAAAAGGCGACAAGGCGCGCATGCATCAACAGCACGCGCAGAACTATCGTTTCTTCGGCGCACCGGTGGGACTATTCTTCACGATCGACCGCGTGATGGAGCGCGGCAGCTGGCTCGATTACGGCATGTTCCTGCAGGCGATCATGACGGCGGCGCGCGGGCGCGGGCTCGACACGTGTCCGCAGGCTGCGTTTACGCGCTTTCATCAGGTCATCGGCGCACATCTTGCCTTGTCCGCAGATGAGCAACTGGTCTGCGGCATGTCGCTCGGTTTCGCCGACGAGGCCGCACTCGTCAATACGCTGCGCACCGAGCGTGAACCCGTCGAGCGCTTCACACGGTTTATCGATTGATCTCGCCCGATCGCGGCGTAATCCTCACGCACGACGAATAACGAATGCCCCACTTTCCCCGAACCACCATGAAAACATCGCGCCGTCATTTTTTGCTGTTGGGCATGGGCGTCGGCTCATCGCTCGCGCTGTCCCGTGTCGCGTTTGCCGAGCCGGCGAATACGCTTGGCGAGGCCGATCCGAAGGCACAGGCCGTCGGCTACAAGGAAGACGCAGCCAAGGTGGATAAGGCTAAATTCCCCGGCTATGCCGCCGGGCAAACCTGTGGCAACTGCTCGCTGTTCCAGGGAAAAACCACCGACGCATATGGCGGCTGCACGTTATTCGGCGACAAACAGGTCGCCGCGCGCGGTTGGTGCAACTCGTATTCGAACATGTGAGCAGCTACGTTTCAGGCAACACGCGGCGCGCGAATTCGTCACATCAACACGCTCAGCACGAGGTCGTACGAACGGCCGATCCAGATGGCCGCGTCGCGATGATCGCGTAAAGCGTCGCCGGTGTTGGGATGCAGGAAAACGTCGAGCGCGCCGTGATTCAGCGTGAGCCAGCCGACCAGTTCTGCGAACTGCTCGGGCGCGAACCCGAGTTGATATGACCACATGGGGTGAGGCCCGACCGGGCGCTCGTGAAAACGGCCCAGTTGCAGCTTGCCGTTCCAGTGCGCTTCGATTTGCTCACGGAAAGCCCAGGCCGCGTCGCGGCTGCTGGCGTCGAAGTAGATGTGAGCGTGCCAGCTTTCGATGGTGGAAGTGTCGCGAAGAGTCATCAGTACGTCCTTGAGTATCAGTCATTATCCGACATTCGTTCTGCTTCAGCTTCCGCCGATGCACGCGGCGCGTGCCTCATGTAAAACTGTCTTCTATCCTGGCGGTTAGATGCTGGCAGCGTTTCGCCGTTGCGGCGCTTGGACTGACGGACGGGCGTGCCGATGGCTAGTAAGAATGGAGATGATTTGTCGCGTTGGCAGCGCGTTTTTACCACGCGAGCGTGCGTTGGCCGATCACCTGCTTTGCCCGAGGCTTACGGCACGGCTGCTGTAGCAGGTTCAACGGGTTCCTGGCCAATTGGCATGCGCTTTGCTTTTGCCTCATCCGCGGATGAATCGCGCGCGTAGCTCCGATAGCTCGCGCACGACAGGCCGAGCCGCGAGAAGCGGCGCCCACCTGGCAAATAACGAAAAATGCTGAATACGAAACCACACATTGTCACGCACGGGGTCGACGGGGAAGCGATGACGCTTGTCTTCTATCCCGACACCGGTTGTTTGCGCTTTGCCGACGCGCGCGGGGTTTGCCACGAGCTTCGGCCACCGCATTCGTGGCTCGCACTGGCGGCTGCTTCGCGCGGCGTGCGAGCGGGCGCGCAAGCAGTCACCGAAGGATTGACCACGCTGTTGCATGATTTCTGCACGAAGCGTTCGCCAGCATTGATCAGTCGAAAATATCCGGCGTGAACGACGCGTCTCGATTCAGTTTTTTTCGGTTTCGTTCGTCCAGGACGACGAACGGTTTAACGAACTTTGCGAGGTGGGCCATGGAGATGATCGAGCTTGAGCCTAGCGTCTCGGCAGACGGACGCGCGGTGATTTTCCAGCTTTCGACGCGGGGCCGGGATCTCGAATGCGCCGTCACCCGTGAGGCGCTGGAACAGCACTTCTGGCTGCAGCGCGGCGCGGGCGAAGCGCGCATCCTGAAGACTTTCGCCGACGGTCGCAAGCGGATCACCGCCGTCGCCGAGAGAAAAATGCTCGCGCGGCCCGGCGAAAAAGTCTTGCTGACGATCAGCGACTTTATCGCCCGTGGCTAAAGGTTCAGCGGTCGTCGCGCGGTTGCCTGGTTCAGGCTTCCGCGTTCTCACGCGTTGACATTTCGACGTCGGCGCCGACGGCAAGCCGGCTCGTGAGATCGCCGATCAGCGCCGGCAAATCCGCGAGATGCTTCACCGCGCCGAAGATGTAGTAGTCCGGCCGCACGACAATTGCCTTCACGCCGTGCTCCGCGAAAAACCGCTGATACTTGCCGCTGGTGTCCAGCAGAATGCGCCCCGCCACCGCTTGATCCGGGTCGGCCGTGATGCCGATAGCCCGTCCGCCAATCCGTTCGAGTGCCGCGTGTGACGCGCTGTCCAGGTGCCAGGCCGGATTGGTATCGAGCGTGATGACATGAAATCCGTTCGGCATCGCGTCGTCGAAACGTACCGTGGCTTCACCGGTCCCGATCTGACCGTGCACACTGAGCAGGCCGGCGACGCTAGCGCATGCAAAAGGCCGATCCTTGCAGATGAGGCCGTCGGTCAGACCCGGGAACGGCGCCAGCGGCGGCACGTCGCCGGCGAGATAGGCGGCATCGCGGCGAGCCGCTTCCCCGGGATCGGAAATGCACACCACCTGACCCATCTCGATCGATGCGTCGATCACGGCGCGCACTTGCGGACGACGTTCCGCCGTATAGCTTTCCAGCAGATGCGGTGACGCCTGTCCCTTGAGAATCAGATCGAGCCGCCATGCCAGATTCCACGCATCGCGCAGACCCGAGCACATGCCCTGGCCCATGAACGGCGGCATCTGATGTGCCGCGTCGCCGGCCAGCAGGATCCTGCCGTGATGCCAGTTCCCGGCAAGCAGCGAGCGGAACGTGTAGACCGCGTGACGCACGAGCGTGGCGCTCTCCGGCGTGACCCATGGCGACAGCAACTCCCACACTTTCTCCGTCTTTTGCAGGTCCTCCAGCGTTTCATGCGGCAACCGCATGAATTCCCAACGGCGGAAGCCCGGCCCGCCCGGCACCATCGTCGTGGGTCGCGCGGGATTGCACCATTGGCCGATGTCCGGCACGTCGAGCTTCACGCCTTCGTGCGGTTTCAGATCGATCACCAGCCAGTCTTCCTGAAAGCCCAGGTCGTCGAACTCAATGCCCGCCGACTTGCGCACGAAACTATTCGCCCCGTCCGCGCCGATCACATAGCGCGCCCGCACGGTTTGCGTTTCACCGGTCGGCGTCCACACGCCGTCCACGATCGCGCCGTGGCGCACGCTCACTTCGCAATGGTCGGCATGCTGATGCACGGCGGTCGCTTCCCAACCTTGTTGTACGGAGACATTCGCCAGCGACTTTGCCTTCCTGTCGAACAGCGCTTCGAGCGAGGGCTGATTGAACAGATAGCCGACCGGCCCATCGCTGATCGATTCCGCCGACCAGTCGATCTCGACCAGCTTCTCCCAGTCGGCGTTGAACCATTGATACATGGCCGATGGTTGCGAGATCGCCTCGACCTCCTTGCCGATTCCCATCGCGTGAAAGACCCGGCGGATTTCGTGATCGTGGAATACCGCGCGCGGCAGCGGATACAGCGCGGGCCAACGGTCGAACACCGCAACGTCGTAGCCGCGTTCGCCGAGATGAATCGACAGCGATTGTCCGACAGGGCCGTAACCGACGATCACGACATCAAGCAGTTTCTGGTCAGTCATTTGAGTTCACCTGCAAAAGTAGAACGAGTGTTGCCCTGGCGCCAGTTGGGCTGGCTGCCATTCGATGACAAAAAGGGAGGAGGGCGCGGCCCTCCAGCGTGCGTTCGCGCCTAAGGTTTAGCGCTTAGGCCGGCGCTTCGTAGTTATGAACGAAGTCTTCAGGAACGCGCGGACCCCAAAGATAAAGCGAGTCTTCGGGTGGGAAATCGCCCGCCGGCCAATCGTGTCCCGCCGAAACGAAATCGATGTCCGCCGAGTACTCGCAAAACGAACCCCACGGGTCTTGTACGTAGTGAAAATAGTTCGAGCCGAGCACGTGCCGACCCGTGCCCCAGCCTTTGCTGAAGCCGGCGGCTTGCATCTGCGAGGCGCCTTCGCCGACCTTGTTGACGTTCTCCACGTCCCACGCGGAGTGATGCCAACCGCGTGCGTGGCTCTTCGCGAACGCGACGAGATGGTGATCGCTGCCGTGCGGCGCGTGCGTAAACGCGATGATGTCGATCGATTTGTCCGAGAGCCGCAAGCCCAGAGCTTTCGCGTAGAAATCGATTGCACCGAGCACGTCGGGCGTGAATAGCAGCACGTGCGAGAGGCGGCGCGGTTTGACCTGCTGGGATGCGGAGCGCGCGTGCGAGCCGCGTTCGTTGGCGCCACTGCCGGTGACTACCGAAGGTGTCTTCGCGGACGGGCTCGTTTTCGGACCCGCTTTCACTTGAACCAGATTGCCGTCGGGATCGCGAAACCAGAAGCCCGCGCGATCACGAAACGTATCGGTGACGAGCACGGCGCCGCTTGCTTCGACCTGCGACCGGATGGCCGGCAAATCCGACTCGAAACAGTTGAAGCTGAGATACGCCAATGACTTTCTCGCGGCCGGCAAGACCCGGCCCCAGCGATGTCCGTCCGCAGCGCGCAACTCGAGTTCACGAGCGTCGCCCGTACCGCGCGAGGCGACCTCGAGGCCGAACGCGCTGAAGAACCGCTCGGCTTCGTCGACGCAAGGGACGTCGAGCGCGAAGTGGTCGATCGAATGAACGCCTGCGACGGCGCGAGCGGCTGCCAGATCAGTCATGCCTGTCTCCAGTTTGAAGGGATGAGCGGCCGGTTCTTCGACCGGCTTGATTTCATTGCGGCACTTAAGCCCTGGTTTCGTCGACGATCACGTTTTTCAGCGTACCGATCTTCTCGACCGTCACTTCGCAGATGTCTCCCGCTTTCATCAACAGCTTCGGCGTGCGCGCCCAGCCGATGCCCGACGGCGTGCCCGAGACGATCACGTCGCCGGCTTCCAGCGTGATCGCTTCGCTGATGATGCTGATGAGGCTTTCCACGTCGAACACCATTTCGTCCGTGCTCGCCGATTGCACGACTTCACCGTTCAGACGCGTTTCGAGGCGCAGGCCCTTCACGCCCGGCGGCAGTTCGTCGGCGGTGACGAGGTCGGGGCCGAATGCGCCGGTGCCGTCGAAGTTCTTGCCCACGGTCCATTGCGGCGTCTTGAACTGATATTCGCGCACCGAGCCGTCATTGAAGACCGAGTAGCCGGCCACGTGCGACAACGCATTTTCCTTCGCGATATGACGGCCGCCCTTGCCGAGCACGACGGCGATTTCGCCCTCGAAGTCGAGGCCCGCGCAGTCGCTGACGGCGGGACGCACCATCGGTTGATCGTGCGCGATCAGGCTGGTGTGGACGCGGAAGAACAGCGTGGGATAGTCGGGCTGATCGTACTTGCTTTCCGAGGTGTGATCGGCGAAGTTCAGCCCGACGCAGATGATTTTCGGCGGACGTTGCAGCGGCGGCAGCAGCTTCAGATCCTTCGCTTCGATCTTCTCGTCGCTGGCGTGCTCCCTGGTATAACGCGACAAATCGACGCCGCGCGCGAGCAGCGACTCGAGCGTTTCATCGCCGACCACGCGAACCTGTTCACCGTCGCGGATACCAAGCACTGCCTTCCCATTTCTCTCAAAACTGACGAATCGCATGACTGCCTCCTTATGGTTCCCGCGGCACCGCGAGAGATCTCCAGCTCTTGTTGACACATTTGTCATTTCGTATTCTAGTTGAGTTGACACGTTCGTCAACGTGAACGTGGTTGGGATAAACCCGCATGCCGCAGCGTGTAAAATCCTTTCAGGTCAATGGAAATCGCCAACATGCAAGAGCTAGAGCCAGTTGAGAATCATCGGACGCGGGTCGGCGCGTTACGCCGCGAGAAGACGCGCAACCGCCTGATCGAGAGCGCGTTGGGCGTGTTCGCCGAGAAAGGGCCGGATGCACCGCTGATCGACGACTTCATCGCGGCGGCGGGCGTGGCGCGCGGAACCTTCTACAACTACTTCCGTACTACGGCCGAGTTGCTGTCGGCGGTCGCTGGTGAAAGTAGCGACGAGGTGCTCGCGGTCATCGATCCGCTCGTGCGCGAAATCGACGATCCCGCGCAACGCGTGGCGGTCGGTTCGCGGCTCTATATGCGCATGGCGTTCCGCTATCCGCTGTGGGGTGCGTTCATCACACGCCTCGGCACCAAACGCGGGTCGCGCGGACGTCTGCTCGATGAATACCTGACGCGCGATCTGAAGCTCGCCATCGAGCAGGGCCGTTTCCATGTCGCGGATGTCGTCGTCGCACGCGACATCACGCTCGGTTCGATTCGCTACGGGATTGAAACGCTGCTGTCCGAAGCGGCGCCCGCCGATTACACCGAGCAGTCCATGTACGCATTGCTGCAGGCGTTCGGCATCGCCGCCGACGAAGCGCGCGAACTCGCGTATGCGCCGCTCGTCGACTGTCCCGAACCGCGCGGCGCGATCTTCGAACGCATCGGTCGTGTGGCGGAAATCGCCGCTGACGACGCGGCGCAATAGGGCCGTTCATCGCGCTTCACATCTGACAAAAGCAGCCTGTTACAACGATTCATTAAATTGGGCCGCCATTCCCCCTCGCTTCGCGCAATTGCATTCGCGACCACTCGCATAAACTCTTTTCCATGGCGCGACAAATCACCGAGCTCCATCGACGCGGTCTTCCCCCGCGTTGTTTTGAACCGTACCGTTGATGGCAGTTTGCCGCGGTCGTCCAACGCGGCAGGGGCAGTAAAGCAGTAGGAAGTCGAAGCAATGCAAAGCGCGCAGTCGACGTAACATGCGCGCGAATCAGCAGGGGGTTGTAGCAGCGAGGTGTCATTGAAGGCGAGGGACCGAGCTGTGATTGTGTAGTGGCTCAGATAGAAAAAGTAGGGGTCTGGACGTTTCTCGCAGTGGCAGTGCAAGCAGTAGCGGATTCAGGTAGCAAACAGCTTTTGCAGGTGCAGTTCACGTCAGAATAGTTTTGTTGGTTTGGTGGGTATAGGTCGGCAAGCTCCACGCGCATGATCGACTGTTCCATCCTGTCCGGCTCTGTTCCCCCACGGGAACAGGGCTTTTTTTTCGTCGATACGCGTTGCAACTCTTGTATTTCACGCGTTTGCGCCGATATGCGGGCGTTGCACCCGCGCGCGAAGTCGCACCCGATTACGTTGTGCGCGCCTTTAAGTTTGTTTTAATAGTGGCTTGCCATGATGGCTTCACAGACCCGGAACCGAGGCCTGTCAGAACGCCGGAGAGCAGATGAGTCCGGTGGCGAAGTCGAGAGTGAGTGAAGGAGGTTGAAACGATATGTCCAGTAAATCGCGAGTCCGCAAGCACCACCAGGCGGCCATGTCTCCGCTGCTGCGTGCGCTGACCTTTAGCCGCACCGCACACGAGCCGGTTACGTCGGCGATGTTGATGCAGTGCTACACCGCCCTCGATGCGTTTAGCCGCGGTCACGGCTCGCGCGATCTGCACCTGACTTTGAGCCGGCATCTGCTGGTGTCGCAGGAACTTGCGCGACTGGGTCTCGGCGAGGACGTCCTCGCGGATATCGAAAGCGCGCACGCTGCGATGGTTCAACTCGACGCCCGCGAGCACGACGGCGGCGCGTGGACACTCGAAAACGACGAATATGCACGCCTGTGCACGGCTTTGGCGATTCTCGACGGACAATTGTCGGTAGCGTCGTTGAGCGAGATTGCCAGCGCCGAAGCGAGAATGATCGAAGGCTTGATGCGCTCCGCGCAAGTGCAGGCGATTGCCGAAGCGGTGCTCTGAGTCTCACGAGTGTCGCGGCCAGATGCGACACTGCACTTGAATGCAAAAACGCCCCACGTGGGGCGTTTTTGCATTTCCGCGGCCTTCATCGAAGGCCCTGTCTGCTTCAGTCGTTGTACTGCGAGATGTCGTAGTACGAGATGCCGTTCTGTCCGCCCGTCAGTTGCACGAGGCGCGAATTGCCGCTCGTCAACGGCGCGAACGGGCAATTAGTGCAAGTCTGCACGCCTTCGGCATTGACGCCTGCGCTGACCGTCGTTTGATACTGGCCGAACGTGGTGTTGTTCGGCGCGCCCACGGAGAAGCCGTCGAGATCCGTCATGCCTGCCACCGTCGGACCGACCGTCTGGATTTGTACTGACGTCACCGGATAGGCAAAGTTCTGGCCGTTCACGAGGCTCGACCACGACACGCTCATGGCGTATTGCGCCCCGGCCAGCGAACCGGTCGGCGTGAGGAACTGGGTCACGAAGTCGGGCAACAGTGTCGGCCACGCGACCGAGCCCCCCGCGCTCGCGCTCAGCGGACTGCCCGGATTGATGACGACCGACTGGCCGAGTTGCGCGCCATTCTGATCGTAGAACGTCACGTCGTAAGTCGAGTAGATCGGCACCGTGCTCGCGTCGACGGATTGCGCGGCGTAGTAGCCGCTCGAGGCCGGCGCCGTGAAGTTCGCCGTCGACGATAGCGATTGCCACGACCATCGGTACAACGACGTATTGCTCAGCGTCGTCGCGGGCGAAACCGGCGCGCTGCTCAAGGTGCTATCCGACAAACCGAGCGTGCTGCTGCCCGACGCGTTACGCGGCATCAACCACACTGGCGCGGCAAGGCCCGGTCCGGTGACGGAGGCCGAATACACGCCCGGATTCGACGCCGTCGGAATGGAAATCGTCAGGCCCGACTCGTAGCGGTTCACGTCGTTCAGCCGCGAATCGAGGAACGTGCGGCGCTGGATCTGCGAGTTGATCGACACGGCGAATTGCGACTGATCGCCGATCAGATCCCAACTGAGTTGCGTGCCGCCGGGGAGCGTGACCGGCGCGGCAAGCTGTTGCGCGAAGGTGTAAAGCACGACGGTCGAGCCGCTTGCGAGCGTGACCGGCAACTGCACCAGCGCCTGCTGCTTGCCATTGCGCGTGATGAACGCGAGCGTTTTCGGCGAACCGAAAACCGCGCCCTTCAAGGCTGGGTCCTGCAAGTCGTGACCGACGGCGAGATCGGAAGAGCCGTTCTCCAGGAACGCAGTGTCGATCGCCGGTGTGCAGCTGGTGTTGAGCGTGCCGTTAGCGGCACAAGTCGTCAGCAGACTTGCCAGCGGTTCCAGATAGTTCGCCGCTGCCGGAGGTGCGGCGAGCGTGACCGATTGCCCGGTCTGCGTGTTCAGCGCGACGCTCGTGCGCGGCGCGGCATTGGACACCAGCGACAAGCCGCCGTTGGCCGCCTTGATGAGCGACACGGTGTCGATGACCGCATCCGCGCCGGTATGGTTTGGCGTGAACGGCGCATTGATCGGATTGAAACCCGACGTCGGCATGCCGTTTTGCGTGAGGATGTTCGCGAGTATCTGGTCGAGCGTGATCGTGGCGAGCTGCACCGAGGGCAGCGTGACCTTGGCGAGCGTGGCGGTGGCGGCCAGGTCGGTCGGGTTGCCCGAGCTGGTGAGCATGGCGGCAATCGCGGTGGTCAGCGTGGTGACGTTGGCCACGGCCGGCGCGGTGCCGGTGGGCAATTGGGCCAGCACGGAGACGAGCGGCGGGGAGATGCCGGCGGCGTCGGTGGCGACGATCAGGAATGGCGCCGTCATGCCCTTCACCGAGATCGTGTACGCGCCGTTGATGTCGCTGGTTGCAGTGGCCTGCGTGCCGGTGGAGTCGATCAGCGTCACGGCCGCGCCGACGACGGCGCTGCCGCTCGCCACCGTGCCGCTAACGGAGGTCGCCGTGACCGTGGAGGTGCCCGACGACCCCGAGCCGGAATCACCGCCGCCACCGCCGCCACCGCCGCAGCCGCCGAGTTGGAACAAGGCGAATGCCACTGCGGCTGCAACGCCGGTCCGCACTAACGCGTGATGCATGAATTTCCCCGCTGCGCTCATCTTCTGATGACTGGTTATGCCGGCAGATTTTGCCGATCAATGTATTGGTGTCGACCGTGTGGCGCTGTCACGCCATGTCGTCGAACTCAGGTCCAATCGTTCGACGACGCTCTGCATGAAAACGGCAGTTTCCGGGCGGTCTTTAGCGAATTCGGAGAATACTTGAAAGCGGCCTGATTGTGGCGCGGTGAATGCCGAAGCCGGATGGCATGGCCCTATGCCACGCGGATATTACGAATCCCCGTAAAAGCTTCGACAGAACGCGGCCACCGCGCCGCATGGCGTTTGCCGCAGCGATCCACGCTTGCTAGACTGCCTTTCGCCCCTGCGCCGCCAGCGCGCGGCGCGACCAAACCGGAGGCGCCATGTCTTATATGCTGCTCATCGTCGAACCCACGGGTCAACGCGCTGAACGCGGTGAAACTGCCGGTCGCGAAGTCTACGACCAGATGGTGCGTTTCGCCGCCGATCTGAAAGAGCGCGGCAAGCTGGTCGCCGTCGAATCGCTCGCCTCCTTGAACGACGCCGTGCGCGTACAGGTGCGCGACGGTCAGCCCAAACTGCTCGACGGTCCGTTTGCCGAAGCCAAGGAAATGATCGGCGGCTTCTTCCTGCTCAATGTCGACACCCGCGACGAAGCCGTGGCGATCGCGCAAGCCTGTCCGGCGGCGACGTGGTGCACGGTCGAAGTCCGCAAGCTCGGCCCCTGCTTTCTCTAGGCGATTCGCGCATCGGCGCTGGCGTAGCGGGGGTTTTCCCTGGCTCCGAGGCGTGCGTGTCGATTTGCGCGCACGCTGCTCGTCGTGTGAGTAAGGAGCGAGCCAAACGGCCACGCGCTTCTTCTTAAAACGAACGAGGAGTCACGACGATGCGATTCATGATTCTGGTCAAGGCGACCGCCGCCAGCGAAGCCGGCGAGATGCCGGAGGCTTCCCTGATGGCCGCGATGGGCGCGTATCACGAAGAGTTGGCCAAGGCGGGCGTCCTGCTCGACGCCACCGGCTTGCAGCCCAGTTCGAAAGGCTGGCGCGTCCAGTACAGCGGCGGCCAGCGCACGGTGATCGACGGCCCGTTCGCGGAGACCAAGGAGCTGATCGCCGGCTACACGTTGATCCAGGTGCGTTCGCGCGAAGAAGCGATGGAATGGGCGCGGCGCTTTCCGGCGCCGTTCGGCGAGCAGGCCGACGGCACGATCGAAGTGCGGCAACTGTTCGAACTCGACGACTTCGAACCCGGCCCGGAACTCGACCGGTTCCGTGAACTGGAAGCCGGTCGGCGCTGAACCCGCGCCGTCTGCCTTCTGTTCAAACAAGGATTCTTCATGCACAAGCAGATTTACGTCAATCTCGCCGTCGACCATCTGGAGCGCTCGAAAGCCTTCTTCAGCGCGCTTGGCTTTAGTTTCGAGCCGCAATTCACGAACGATCAGGCGGCCTGTCTCGTTCTCGGCGACAACCTGTACGCGATGCTGCTGGTCAAGGATCTCTTCAAGTCGTTCACGCGCAAGGCGCTGTGCAATCCGAAGGAGAGCACGGAGACGCTCGTGGGCTTGTCCTGCGAAAGCCGGGGCGAGGTGGATGCGCTGGTCGCCAAGGCGCTTGCCGCCGGGGGCAACGTGCCGCGCGCGCCGCAGGACTACGGCTTCATGTACGGACACGGATTCGAAGATATCGACGGCCATATCTGGGAGCTGATCTACATGGCCCCTAACGCCAGCGCGTCGGGCTGAGGCCGTGACGACTGCGGCCACGCATCGTGCCATTGAGGCCGTGTGGCGGATCGAATCCGCCAGGGTCATTGCTCACGTCGCGCGGATCGTGCGCGACGTGGGGCTCGCTGAAGAGCTCGCGCAAGACGCGTTGGTGGCCGCGCTCGAACATTGGCCGGACGCCGGCGTGCCGGACAATCCCGGAGCGTGGTTGATGGCCACCGCGAAGAACCGCGCCCTCGACCGTTTGCGCCAGGAGGCGCTGCATGCCCGCAAGCGCGAAGAGCTGGGTCACGATCTCGACGCGCGGGAGGCTCATCTCGTGCCGGATTTCGTCGATGCCCTCGATGCCGCCCGCGCCGACGACATCGGCGACGATCTGCTGCGGCTGGTGTTCACCGCGTGCCACCCGGTGTTGTCCACCGACGCGCGTGTCGCGCTTACGCTGCGCCTGCTCGGCGGCCTGACCACCGATGAAATCGCGCGAGCCTTTCTCGTGCCCGAGCCCACCATCGCGCAGCGCATCGTGCGGGCCAAGCGCACGCTGTCGGCCGCCAAGGTGCCGTTCGAGGTGCCGCAGGCGGACGCGCGCGCGGCGCGGCTTGCATCGGTGCTGCAGGTGATCTACCTGATCTTCAACGAAGGCTATTCGGCGACGGCGGGCGACGACTGGATGCGCCCGGCGCTGTGCGAGGAAGCGCTGCGGCTGGGTCGCGTGCTGGGCGGTCTCGTACCGGGTGAAAGCGAGGTGCTCGGCCTCGTCGCGTTGATGGAGATTCAGGCATCGCGTACCCATGCCCGTACGGACGCGCAGGGGCGTCCGGTGCTGTTGCTCGACCAGGATCGCGGCCGTTGGGACCCGCTGCTGATCCGTCGCGGACTGGCCGCGCTGAACGCGGCGCAGGCGCTCGGCGGCGCGAGTGGACCGTATGCGCTGCAGGCGGCGCTTGCGGCTTGCCATGCGCGGGCGCGTCGCGCGGAAGAGACCGACTGGACGCAGATCGTTTCGCTCTATGACGCGTTGGCGCAAGTGGCGCCTTCGCCGGTGGTCGAGTTGAATCGGGCCGTGGCGGTCAGTATGGCGTTCGGACCGGCTGCCGGTCTCGAGATTGCCGATGCGCTCGCCAACGAACCGGCGCTCGCGAACTATCACTGGCTGCCGAGCGTACGCGGCGATCTGCTTGCAAAGCTCGGGCGAGTGGACGAGGCGCGCGCCGAATTCGAGCGTGCTGCGGCCATGACGCGAAACGCACGCGAACGCGAGTTGTTGCTCGAACGGGCGCGCGCGATGACGCATTGAGGCTTCGCGTCCGGGACCGGCCTGCGTGACCGGCACGCGCCGGTGCCCTCATGTCAGAGCGCGCACGCTCTCAGCAGATAAAATTCCCGCGGCCCGTTTTCCTGCTGCGGATCGAGCAGCGGTTCGACGAAGCGGGTGATGCCGATCTGACCGAAGCCCGCGCCCGCACACGCCGTTTCCAGTTCGACGTCGCTATGAACGGCGAAGCCGTGTGCCGCGAACGGTTGATCGATCGCCGCTGCCGGCGTGATGGCGGCAATGACGAGAACGCCACCGTCGCGCAGCACGCGCCGCGCTTCTTTCAGGCCGGCACCCAGATCGGGCCAGAAATAGGTGGTGTTGATCGCAATGGCTTTGTCGAACGCGCCGGGCGGAAACGGTAACGCAGCGACGTCGGCGGTTTCGAGCCAGACCTGGCCACGCTCGATCAGATCCGCGTTGCGTCGGCGCGCGTCGGCGATCATGGTGGGCGACAGGTCGATGCCGGTATAGGCAAGTCCGCTCGCCTGGTCCAGCACGGCGGCGATGTGCTCGCCATTGCCTAAGCCGATTTCGAGAATCGCCTCGTTTGCATGTAGATCGAGCAGGTCGAACGACGCATCGATGACCGCCCGGTTCGAGTGCGCCAGCATGTCGCCCACGGCAAGCCCGAGCGTACCCGCGGGGCAGCCGAGTTGCGCGAGCAGAGTGGCATCGTCCAGGCCGGCCAACAGGTCGGTTGCGGAGTCGGTTGATTGATTCACGCTGAGTCCTCCATGACAGGCGCCGCGGGGCCGCGACGTCCCCGAGTTATGTCATGAAGTGAGACGGCAGAGTGTGTGCGTTGAAGCCTGTTTGATGTTCGACAAAACGCGGGACTAAGGATCGATCGTCCTATGCGTCGCGCTGTCAGAGCGACGCTGTCAGTGCCGTAGAACTAGCGAATCAACTGGCGCACGCCCAAAGCGATGATCAGCCCGCCGCATGCGCGATCGACCCACGCCTTGCTACCCCGGTAAGCCGTCGCTATACGTGCGTGCGACAGGGTCAGTGCGACGAATCCGTACCAGCTTCCCGCGACCACGAACACCATGCCGAGCATCGCTGCAAACGTGCCGATGCTTTCGTGCGCCGGCGCAGCGGAGGAAAACACCGCGGCGAAGAACGCCATCGACTTCGGGTTCGCGATGTTGGTCGCGAAGCCTTGTGCGAAGGCCTGCCGGAAGCCGCCATTGGATGCGTGCAGGCTCTGTACCGGCTTGCCCGCCGACGCGTTGAAGATCAGCCGTCCGCCGAACCAGATCAGATAGCCCGCCCCCGCGACCTTGACCGCCAGCGCGAGCCACGGGAACGCGGCGAACACGATGCCAACGCCGAGAATCGCGCAACTGGCCCAGAACAGATTGACCAGCACGATACCCGCGACCACGGCGAGCGCCTCGACACGCGTGGCCGAGGCCGCCTTGTGCGCGACCGCAACGAAGTTCGGCCCCGGAATCACCACCCCGGCCACGTAGACGGAAAAAACGCCTAGAACGGCAGCGCCATCGACCATGCCACACCTCCGATTTCGAATCGGGTCATCCCGCGAAAAACGCGATAGCGCCGGTGATGACACCCGCTCCCGCCACCACGAACGACAGATTGCGCAGCCAGTTCTTGCGCGTCAGCAAGGTGATCGCGCAGAGCGCGATCGCCACCTGAATCAGCGTGGTGGCCTGTGCCCAGCGATGGTGACCATGCAGCAGCACTTCGCTTTTGGCGTCGTTATCGACGACGTCTTTTTCGATCGCTTCGGCTTTCGCACGGATCGGCTCTTTCTGCTGCTTGTATTTGTCGACCTCGGCGAGGAATTTCGTGTGCGCGTCCGGGTTGCTCGCGGACAGCGCCGCGCCCAGTTCGGCGAGGTTCTGTTTCTCGCCCTTGGCCTGGTAGTAATTCCACTGGTTCGATGCTTCGGTCTTCCTGATCGCGGCTTCGTTCTTGTAGTACAGCGCCAGATTTTCGCTGTTGCCGCTCTGGTACGCGCACAACGCGCCGATCGTGGCGAGGATCGCCGTCATCACGGCCATGCGGCTCGCAAACGGGTCCTCGTCATGATGACCCGCGTGTTCGACAGCATGATCGTGCGGACCATGCACTTCAAATTCTTCAGACATCCGACTCTCCGAGGCAAAGCTTTTCTTGTCGTCACCGGACGCACACCGGCGCGAGGGCCTCAATCTTAGCGTGTGACGCCCGGTGATGGGCAAGCTGCCGTCGGAGTGGGTCAGTGAACGCCGGCTGCCAGCCACGTCCGTACGAGCGGAATCAGATGTTCGCCGCCGAGCATGCCGAGCAGTCCGACTAGCGCGACGGTCGGCGGCGCGGGCGATTTCACGTTCATCACACTGTAGAGCAGGCCGACCACCGCGCCGGCGGCTAGCGAGACCAGATAGGGTTTCATGGATGTTGTCCTCGTGAACGCATTACATCGTGATGACGACCCGGCCGCGCGTGCCGGCCGCCACCGCTTCGTAAGCCTCGCGAGCGCGCGCGAGCGGAAATTCCTGCGCGATCACCGGCCCGGTCAGCTTGCCGCTTTCAAAGCCTTCGACCAGCGCGGTCATCAGCGGCGCCGATTCCGCGACGCCGAGCTTGGCGCTATCCACGCCGAGCAGTTGAGTCTCGTTGTGATAGAAATCGATCAGATCGAATTCCACGCGGCGCTTACCCGTGCCGCTGATTTCCAGCACGCGGCCACGTCGTTTGACGAGACTGAGCGCGGTCTCGAAAGCCACGCCGCCGACCGTGTCGTACACCACGTCCGCGCCGGCGCCGCCGGTCAGCGAACGTACCCGTTCGGTCGTGTGTTCGTCGAACGGCACGTAGTCGTCGCTCAGGCGGCCCGCCGGCGTATCGCCTGCGAGCGGGTGACGGTCGACCGCGATCACGCGCGCGCCATGCGCCTTCGCGATCTGCACCACCGCGCCGCCGACACCGCCGCCCGCGCCGATCACGACAATCGTTTCCCCGGCCTGCAGATGCGCGTATTCGACGGTGCCGAGCCAGGCCACCACGAAGTTCACGCCGATCGCGGAGGCTTCGCTGTGGGTCAGCGTGGCCGGTTTGCGCGACAGGGCGGCGAGCGGCAGCTTGATGAACTCGGCATGCGTGCCGTCGCGCGTGAAGCCGATATCGCCGCCGGTGCCCCAGACTTCGGCGCCGAGCCAGGCGGGCGGGCCGTCCACCACCACGCCGCTGAAATCGCGGCCGGGCGTGCGCGGCAGGACCGTGTGCTCGAAATGGCCGGACACGTTCTTGACGTCGCTCGGATTTACCGAGGCCGCCTTGACCTGGACGACGACGTTGTCGGCATCCGCCTGCGGGGTGGGCAGATCGACGTGGTCGAGCACCTCGGGGCTGCCGGAGGTCTTGAACTGAATAGCTTTCATGGCGTGTCGCTCCTAGGGGATCGCGGGCTGCTGGCTGCAACCGATGGAGCCTAGTCTAAATGACCGTCACGAGGGCGTTAGGACAAAGACTTTCGAACTTCGGACATCACGCGATTCACGCGCTCAAGGTGTTGCCCGGATCGAATGCCGTTGGCGGCGTGCCGAGTTCGCGCCGGAACATGTCGCTGAAGCTGCTTGGCTGAAAAAAGCCGAGCGAACGCGCGATGCTGCTGACCGGCTGTCCTTCGGCGAGTCCGGAAACGGCCACTGCCAGTTGCACCTGCCGCCGCCACTCGGCGAAACCCACGCCCAGTTCGCGCGTGAAGAGCCGAGCGAGCGTGCGCACGCTTGCGCCGACGGAGGCTGCGTGCTGTTCGAAGCTGATCGCGATCGATGGGTTCTGGATCACCGCGCGGCACAGCGCTTCGAGGCGCCGGTCCGAGGTATCGGGCAGCGCGATGCGCAACGACGAGCGTGGTGCCTGTTTCAGTTCGAGCATGGCGAGGCGGTAGGCGGCGTCGAGATAGGCCGTGTCGCGCGCTTCGGTTTGTTCGTGGGCCGCGATCGAGGTGATCAGTTCACGCAGCAGCGCGTTGACCTCGAACACGTCGCTGCGCTGGCTGAGATGGCCGACATTGCGGGCGTGGAAGTAGAGATTGCGCATCTCCACCTGGCTCATCATGTGGATGGAGTGGAGCGTGCCGGCCGGTAGCCAGACCGCGCGTTGCGGCGGGACCACCAGCGCCTCGCGGCCGACTTCGACCCACATCACGCCGGAGACCGCGTACAGCACCTGGGCCCACGTATGCGAATGCGGGTCGATGCGCAGGCCGCGCGGATAGTGCCGCGCGAGTGCGTGGGCGTCGGCGTCGTCGTCGAGTTCGGGTGGGCGGGCTTTGGGCACGGCGGGTCGGTGCGCGCTTCACGCATGAGGATCGCGGACCATGTCGGTCCGTGGACGAAGCATAGCGCGAGGCACGGATGCCCGGAGCCGGGCGCACTTCGACAGCGCGCGTGCAACTCAGGTGCGATGGCCCATCAACAGCAGCAGCAACGACAGACTCACGACCGAGCCGACCGTGGAGAGCAGGATCGTGCGCGAGGTGATGTGCGCTTCACGCTGGTAGTACTCGGCGAGCATGAACGGGCCGGTGCCGGTGGGCAACGCGGCCAGCACCACCGCCATTTCGACCAGCGCCGGCGAGAGATCGAACACGCGCGCCGCGAGCCACCACGTCAGCGCCGGCTGCAGGAACAGCTTGACCCCGGTCAGCAACAGGGCGATGCCGCGCGCGCCGGTTGCGGAAGGCCGCTTTTCCGCGAGGAACAAGCCGAGGCTCACCAGTGCGCACGGGCTGGCCGCGCCGCTCAGCAACTTGAGGAACGTTTCGACGCTGGCCGGCATGGCTACGTGCAGGCTCGCGAACAGCACGCCCGCAATCGGCGACACGATCAGCGGATTGCGCGCCAGCGAGGCCAGCACTTTCAGTCCCAGCTTGTGCGGCGCGCGCTCGGTTTGCAAGCCGACTTCGATGAGCACGATAGCCAGCGCGAACAGCACGCACGCGACCAGAATCGTGGCGATGGTGGTCGGCGTCAGGCTGGCCGGGCCGAACGCGATCAGACCCAGTGGAAAGCCGATGTAGCCCGTGTTCGGATACGACGCCGCGATGGCGTCGACACTGGCGTCGGCGAGATGCCGGCCGCTCATTAGACGGATCGCCAGAATCAGCGCGAACACGAACACGCAGGCGATCGAGAACGACGCGACGAAGGCCGGTTGATACAACTGTTGCCAGGTGGCGCGCGCCATCGTGTCGAACAACAAAGCGGGCAGCGCCAGCCAGACCACGAAGCGATTCAGCTCCGACGCGGAGTTCGGTCCAAGCACGCCGCGGCGGCGACATGCAAAGCCCGCGAAAATCAGGCCGAAGACGGGAAGCAGGATTTCGAGGGTGGCTAACATCGGCGCGAGCAAGGTGGACGAAAAAGGACGATCCGCCAGCGTAGTGAAACGCGTTGATACAATCCAATACTGTTTTATGGCTCCGACGATACCTTTTTTGCATCGTCATGGATTGAGGGATATCCCGTGATCGATATCAAGCCGCTGCGCTACTTCGTGACGTTGGCCGAGACGCGCCACTTCGGCCGCGCGGCGGCGCGGCTGAATCTGTCGCAGCCGCCTTTGAGCCGCCAGCTGGCGGCGCTGGAGGCGAACCTCGGCGTCACCTTGATCGAACGCAGTCCGCGCAGCGTGACGTTGACCGCAGCCGGCGAGCGTTTTTACGCCGATGCCAAAGCGATCCTCGTTGCGATGGAGCAGGCGGTCAGCAACGCGCGCGCGGCGGCGCATGGCGAGGCGGGCAAGCTCGCCATCGGCTTTACGATGTGTTCCGCTTACAACGTCGTGCCGGGTTATGCGCGGGTTTTCGGCGCCGCGTTCCCCGAGGTTGCGCTGCATCTGCGCGAAGTCGTCTCGAACGATCTGGCCGCGCAGGTGCTGGCCGGTCAGATCGACGCGGCGATCATGTTCCCGAACGTGCTCGACAAGGGCCTCGCCACTCGTACGATCTTGCGTGAGCCGCTGTGTGTGGCGTTGTCGCGCGGTCATCCCCGTGCACGTGCGCGGCGGCTGAAGATTGCTCAGCTTGCCGGAGAACCGTTCGTGCTCGCCTCCGAAGAAGTCGCGCCGATCTTGCGCTCGACCATCCTCGAACATTGCCGTTCGGGTGGCTTCGAACCGGATATCCGCTTCGAGGTGCAGTTGCAGCAGACGGTGCTGAGTCTCGTCGACGAAGGCGTGGGCGTCGCGCTGGTGCCGGCTTCGATGCGTCGCGCTCAACTCGCCGGTGTGGTGTTCCGGCCGCTGGTCGACGCGCCGCTGATCGAGCAGGTGCTGGCGTGGTCGCCGGTGAATCGCAATCCGTGTCTGGCGCGTTTTCTCGAGTTGGCGTGAGGGGCGAGCTAGAGAGTGGTGAGCGGATGTGAGGGGGCGCGGGCGCTGGCGGCGTCATCCGTGTCGGGTGGATAGCGCAGGGCGTCGCGCTTGATGAGCCGGCGGCACCAGAAGGTCCAGAGAGTTAGCGCAGCGTAGACGCTATAGCCGAGCAGACTGGAGGCGACGGCGGCGTGCGATTCGTCGGGCCATTGCCACAGGATCAACGTGCGCAGGATGTTCTCGCCGGTCATGCCGAGGCCCCACACCCAGGTCATCAGGCGAATGTAGGCGGCGAGCGTGGGGCGTTCGCGCCAGTGCTTCCCGAAGAGATCGGCGCTGTGAGGATCTTCGCGCGACATGGTGGAGCGGGCCAGATAGAAGACCAGCGGGCGCGGCAGGAGGAGCGACACCAGAAAGGACACGCCGACCATGCCCGACACCATGGGGCTTTCGAGCGACCGCATGCGCGTGTCGCCGTCGGCGGCCATGGCGAGTAGCGACAACACAATGCCGACTAGCACGATGGCGCTGAGCGCGTCGAAATGGCGATGCTTCAGCAGATCCCAGCTCATCCACGCGATCAGCGGCAGGGCCGAGGCGATCAGCGCACCGAGGACGCCCCAGTGCGGCAACGCGAGCCGGTAGGCGAGCCAGGGTAAGGCGACGTTGACGAGTAGTGCGCTAAGGTAGCGCAAGCGGGGTTTCATCGACGGGGCGGTGATCACGTAGCGATAGTTTTCGCGCGCATAGGCATGCGCTGAGTGTAGATCGAAGTGTCTTCACGTGCCACAGATTGCAACGCGGGCAAAACGCGCCCGGGGATGGATCGCGAACCTGGCGCGCGCGAAATCTGCGATCATCGTGCGCACTGCTTGCCAACCTACTGCTCCTGCGCAATGTCCATTCAACCCACTGACCTCACCACTTCTCGCCTCACCCTGCGCCCCCACACCCGCGACGATTTCCTCGAAAGCTACGCAATGTGGTCCGATGCCGAAGTGATCCGCTACATCGGCGGCAAGCCCTTCACGCGCGAAGAGGTCTGGGCGCGTCTGCTGCGTTACGCTGGACACTGGGCCATGCTGGGCTACGGGTACTGGGTGGTGCGCGAAACGCAGAGCGGCCGCTTCCTCGGCGAGGTCGGTTTCGCCGACTACCACCGCGAGATGGAGCCGTCGTTGATGTCGACGCCCGAAGTCGGCTGGGCTCTGGACCCCGCCGTACACGGTCAAGGCTACGCGACCGAAGCGGTGCGCGCCGCGCTGGACTGGGCCGACCGCACGTGGCCGGCACGCGAAACAGCCTGCATCGTCGCGCCGGAAAACCTGCCGTCGCTGCGCGTCGCGCAAAAGTGCGGCTATCGCGAGCAGCTTCGCACGACTTACAAGGGTAAACCGACCATCGTGCTAAGGCGCGCGGCGAAAGTCGTCTAACCGATCCACTAGCGACGGCCGCCTGCCGACCGTCGCCCCTAGCTTGCCAGGCTCGAGCCCGACTCCGACCCGATCCGGATTTCGACTCAGGCTCCCGCCGTCGCCGCTCTCTGCTGCGCAATCAGATCGACCAGCCGTTCAACCTGCCGACCTTGCGCATCGAAGTTGCCCGCGTCGAGCCAACGCATATAGCCCTCGCGCAACGCCGGCCATTCGCTGTCGATGATCGAGAACCACGCGGTATCGCGATTGCGTTGGTGATACACGATCGCCTGGCGGAAAATTCCCTCGAACGTGAAGCCATAGCGCAACGCGGCTTCACGCGACGGACCGTTCAGCGAATCGCATTTCCATTCGAAACGCCGGTAACCCAGTTCGCCGAACACCTCGCTCATCAGCAGAAACATCGCTTCGGTCGCGATGCGCGTGCGCTTGAGCCGCGGTGAAAACGTGACGTGCCCGACTTCGATCACGCCGTTGGCGCGGTCGATGCGCATCAGCGACAGCGTGCCGACCGCCTTGCCGGTCGCCAGATCGATCACCGCGAAGTGCATCGGATCGGCCGATGCGGCCATGCGCGTCAGATGCTCGCGATAGGCCTCGAGACTGTCGAACGGGCCGACTGCCAGATAGGTCCAGTCGCGGCCGTCGGTGGCCGATGCGTACGCGTCGTACAGATCCGCCGCATGGCGTTCAACGTTCACCGGTTCGAGACGGCAGTAGCGGCCAGTCAACTCGCGGCCGGGCGCCGCAGCGCCCTTCCAGTCCGATACGGGCGCGCCGATCGGCTGCTCGAACGCGTTACGTCGGGGTTCCATGTCTGCTCTCCTCTGCCAGGTCAATGTGTCGTCGATGATGGAGAACGATACGGCAATCGTGGTATGTTAAAAAGATCCACGATCACTCCATTTGATAGGTCCAGACGACAATGATCGAGATCATCGGCCCGCTCGCCGATCCGTCCGCGCCCGGCGGAGACGGCGAAAAGCCCGGTTCGCTGCAAAAGCAGTTGATCGAGCGTCTTCAGCAGGCGATCCTCGCCGGACGTCTGCCGGCGGGATCGCTGTTGCCTTCGTCGCGTTTGCTGGCGACCGAAATGGGTGTGTCGCGCAATACTGTGGTGATCGCTTACGAACATCTGGCCGCCGTCGGTTATGTGCTGGCCGACCGCCAGGGCACGCGCGTGAGTGCGCTCTCCAGCCCGGCCGCACGCGGCGAACGGGCGGCACCGGCGGCCGCGTCCGCCGTCGCCTACGCGGAGCGCGTCGGTCAGTTCACCGCAACCCGCACGCATGCCGACAACACCTTTCCATTGACGCCCGGCACGCCCGCGCTCGACCACTTCCCGCTGAGCGCCTGGCGGCGCGCGCTCGAACGGTCGATGGAACGCTGCTTGCCACTCGCGCTCGGCTACGGCGATCCCGCGGGCGAACCGGCCTTGCGCGAGGCGATTGCCGCGCATCTGCGGATGGCGCGCGGTGTGCGTTGCGATGGTTCGCAGGTCGTGATAACCGAGGGCGCGCAGGAAGCGCTGAATCTCTGCGTGCGGCTGCTCACGAATCCGGGCGACATCGCGTGGGTCGAAGATCCCGGTTATCGCGGCGCGAAGGCCGCTTTCAATCAAGGCGACCTCAAAATACGGCCTGTGCCCGTCGACCCTGAAGGCATGGCGGTGCCCGCCGACGCGTGGCGCAAGCATCCGCCGAAACTGATTTACACCTCGCCCGCTCATCAGTATCCGACCGGCGCGGTGCTGTCGGTGGCGCGCCGGCTGGCGCTGATCGCCGATGCGCGCCGCCACGGCGCATGGCTGATCGAAGATGATTACGACGGCGAGTTCCGTCACACCGGCGAGCCGATCGCGAGCATGCAAGGTCTGGTGGAGGATGCGCCGGTGTTATACGTCGGCTCGTTCAGCAAGACGATGTTCCCGGCACTGCGCATCGGCTTCGTGGTGCTGCCGCGCGGCATCGCCACGCACACGGCCGTCGCGCTGCAGGAGATGCTGCGCGGCGGGCATCGCCTGGAGCAACTGGCGCTTGCGCATTTCGTCGCGAGCGGCGAGTTCGGGCGGCATTTGGGCCGCATGCGACGTCTGTACCGGGAACGCCAGCAGGCGTTGCGCGAGGCACTGACCCTGCAATTCGCACCGGCAGATATTCTCGGCGGCGATTGCGGGATGCATCTGACGTTGCGGCTACCCGCGCAGATCGACGATCGGGCCCTTGTCGACCGCGCGCTTGAGAAAGGACTGAACCCGCGCGCACTGTCGAGCTTCGCCCTCGAACCGCGCGCACACACGAACGGCCTGGTGATCGGCTACGGCAACACCGCTGCCGAGCGACTTGCGCCTGCTATCGGCCTGCTGGCGGGGCTGGTGGACAAAGCGCACGGCAAGCCGACGCGCAAAGCGGCAAGCGGTGCCCGACGTTAGACGCCTCGTGGAAGTTTTTACGTTTGTCCGCGCGACCCATGTCGCGCTATCGTGTCGTCTATGCGTGGCGATTCTGCGACCGGCAACGCCGGTGGATCGCCCGCAGATCATGCGGGGCGTACCGCACTGCACCGCAGCATTGCGACGCAGTTGGCGCATCTCAGCCGGGCAGTCCGCCCGGGCATGAAGAATGCCTTTGTTGTGGTTATCGATGACGATCTATCCGACCGGAGACGACATGAAGGAAATCGAACCGACCCCGTGGTTTGAGCTTGCCGCCCACACGCCCGTCCGAGAAGGCTGGTACGAGGTGCAGTTGACGAGCGGGGACACGGCATTTGCAAAATATGGCGACGGCATCTGGACCGAGAAGCCGTTGCTGGTTTTTACGCACTGGCGCGGCTTGTCCGCGGACCCGGCGAAATCGGGCGATGGCGAGGCTGAGTCGATCAGCGCGGAGGCCACGGCGGCGCAAGGCGTGCGCGCCGCGTGGAATGCATTCTTCCCGGGACTCGGTGAAGAACAGCACAAACCGCTCGACGCCGTGCCCAACGGTAAAGCGCCACATTAACGCGACGCCTGGCGGCGGCCAGCGGGTCGTCGCCCACAAATTATTCTTTCCATGTGCCGCGCTTCGAGTGCGTGCGCATCGGCTCGCCGTGCTGCACGACATTCCGTTTGATGATGTGTTCGATGAAGATCGCCTGTCAGCGGTTGTCAGTCGGGCAGCGCGGCTGCGTGAACGGCTGCCGCGATAGCGGCCTCGGGGGAAGTCAACGGCTTGCCTCGCGTGACTTGTCCACGCGCGCCGGTCATCGAGGCTTGTGCCAGAGCGACGACGTCCGCGCCATTGGCATAGGCCGCGTCTGCCGCAGCGGCGATTGCCGCCAGATAAGCGGCGGAGTCGCCCGCTTTGAATCGCTCCCAAGCGCCGTCGACCATTTTCAACTCGACTTTCGCGCCAGTATGCGTGGCGGCTTCGAGAAACAATTGCATCGTCGGCTCATACGTTGTCGGCGCGGTAAAGAGCACAGCCACCGTGCCACCGTTTTTCACCGCGCGATGGGCGAGCGCGGCGTCGGCGCGCAGCACGGGAACCGGTGCGGCACGTGCGGCGAGGGCGTCATCCAGGGCTGTGCCGAGCGTCGAGCAGGTCAGCACCACGGCGTGCGCGTCCTTGCAAAGCGCGAGTAGTGCCGCCTGCGTTTGCGTCGCGATTGCTGCGCTCAACCCGCCGGCGCGTTCAGCGGCCGCGAGCAGGTCCGCACGCACCACGTGCGTTAGCTCGAGCGCTGCGAGATTGGCGTCGCGAGCCGCTTTGTCGAACAAGGCGATACTGCTTTCAGCGGTATGCAGGAAGACGAGGCGCATGGCTCTCCACCAAATCGGGTTGTACAGTATTCTCGCCGCGACAGAGCCGAAGCCTCAGTCCGTACTCGCGGCGAATGCCGTCAACGCTTCGCCGGCCAACCGGTAGCGCACCCACTCGCTTTGCGCGCTCGCGCCGATCGCTTCATAGAAGCCGATGGCCGGCGCGTTCCAGTCGAGCACGCTCCATTCGAAGCGGCCGCAGCCGGTCTCGCACGCGAGACGCGCGAGGTGGCGCAGCATCTGTTTGCCCGCGCCACTGCCACGCGATGCCGGCGACACATACAGGTCTTCCAGATAAAGCCCCGGCTTGCCAAGCCACGTGGAATACGAAAAGAAGTAGACGCTAAAGCCGACCGGCTCGCCGTTCATTTCGCAGATTAGCGCCTTGGCGGTGGCGTCGGCCGAAAACAGGCTCGTTTCGATGTCATGGACCGTGGCGACGACCTCGTGCTCGGCCTTCTCGTACACCGCGAGTTCGGTGATGAAGCGAAGGATCAACGCGGCGTCGGCGGCAAGGGCGGGGCGAATGCGAATGGTCAAGGTAGGGGCTCGAAACGTGATTGGCGAATCGCAGTCTGGCAAAAGTCTCGCCGCAGGGCAAGCATGGCACGCGTCGCACGCATGTCATGCGTGCAGAGATTGCGACATGCGACACGCCGGCTTTCGTGAGATTCGCTCGCCGCAATTGCTGGCTCGGTCGCTATGGGAAAAGAGCGGTCATTGGGACAGTTCGGCGCCTGTCATCGCGATGAGCCGTCGGGTTCGCTACGCGGCCGGCCCTGCCTGCGGGTAGCGACGCAACGTGGGAGCGTGCCGAGAGCGCTTTGGCGAATGCCGCGTGTTCGGCCGGCATCGAGTTCGACGTGCATGGAGGCGAGGGCGCTTTTTACGGGCCCAAACTGGAGTTTCATCTGACGGACAGTCGCGCGCGAAGTTGGCAATGCGGCACGATCCAACCCGGTTTCATGTTGCCCGAGCGACTCGATGCGGCGTTCGTCAACGATTGGCGGCGCTGCCGCCGGCCATGCCGCCCAGGCAATGACGTATTGCCTGAACCAGGGGCCGCACTATCGCACGCTGTCGAACAGGCGGCCCCAACTGGCGAGCGGCGTCGTATCCACGTCAAGCATCCGCAGCGCCTTCCACAGCACGGTTGCCACGGTGTCGTAGGCGGGGATGTCGGTGGCGATTTCGAAAGCCCGCGCCAGATGCGCCGCTTGCAGATTCGTGCAGAACGTCGTCACGGCATCGGGCCTGGCGAATGCGGTCTCGCGCATCATGACGGCCAACTGCTTATCGGGTACGTCGGCGAAACTGAAATTGTCCTGCAGATTGAGGTGTCGTTCCGCCACACATTCGATCCCGAGTTGCTCGTAGTGACGCACGATCCGCTGTTGAACCTCGTCGACGTAGGGCGACACGAGGCCGAAGCGCCGCACGCCCGTCCTGTCGAAAATTTCGTTGAGCGCCAGCACCGACGTCGTCGCGGGAATTCCCGTCGCTTCGGTGATCTGGCGGCACAGCGCGCGATCGCGCTCGAACCCGAGCCAGCCTGCCGACGTGCCGCTCCAGCCGATGACGTCGACTCGCGCATCGGCCAGTTGACGCGCCGCCGTGAGAATCCGGCCGATGTCGAACTGGCCGAGCGCGCGCTCGGACAGGGCGATTTCCGTCACCGTGAAGCGGGCGAAGTGGGCGCTGACATGCGGCAGTTCGCTCAGCATCGCCGCCGTGATCGGCTCGAGCACGGTGTTGGAGGACGGCGTCAGGATGCCGAGCCGAATCCGTTTGCTTTGCATCGCTCGGCGTCCTTTAGTCGGCAAGCAGCAGCTTCACACCCTCGGCTGCCTGATAGCGGAGTTCTTCGAGATCGAGGCCGGGAATGATGCCGTTGTCCACCACGACCCGGCCGTTCACCACGTTGTAGCGTACGCGTGCAGGCTCGCCCGCTGTCACCGGCGCGACCGCCACATCGTGGAAACCGTTGAAGCGCAGATCGCCGACGTCGTACAGCACGAAGTCCGCCGCCTTGCCGACCTCAAGGGTGCCGACTGCGTCGAGACCGAGCACCCCGGCGCCGCCCGCGCTGCCCCAGTGGATCGTCTCTTCGACGGTGGTCGCCGACGCGCCTTGTGCCGCGCGATGCACGAGCCATGCGAAATGCGCTTCGTTGGTCATGCTGCCGGACTCGTTGGACGCGACACCATCCACGGCCAGCGACATCGGCACGCCCGCGGCCGCCATTTGCGGAGCCGGTGCGATGCCGCTGCCGAGCCGCGCATTGCTGACCGGGCAGTGCGAGCAGCCGCTGCCGGTTTCCGCGAGCATCGCGATCTCGCTCGCCTGCAGATGCACGAGGTGGGCGAACCACACGTCCGGTCCCAGCCATTCGTGATCCGCGACGAACTCGACGGGCAGCTTGTTGAAACGCTCCTTGCAGAAATCGACATAGCGGGTCGTTTCCGACAGATGGGTGTGCAGCCTCAAGCCCATGCGACGCGCGGCCCGCGCCACTTCGGGCAGCAACTCGGGCGGCAGCGAAAAGGTGGGCGTGGTAGGCGCGACGACCACGCGACGCATGGAAGCCGCGCCCGCGTCGTGATAACGCGACTTCAAACGCTCGATGTCGGCGAGCATCTGATCGAGCGTCTCGGGCTTGAGCGCGAGTGTCGAGAAGCCGGGATGATCGCCCGCTGCCTGCAATGCGCCACCCCGGCACAACACGAAACGCAGGCCGAACGAGGCCGCTTCGTCGAACAGCAGGTCGCCGGTTTCGGTGCTGCCTTCGGCATGATAGAGATAGTGATGGTCGGCGCAGGTCGTCACGCCCGACAGCAGCAACTCGGCCATGCCAAGCCGCGCGGCGACGCGCGCCAGGTCGGGCGTGAAGCGTCCGAGGCGCGGATAGGGCACCGCGGCCAGCCATTCCTGCAGGTCCGCGTTGATGCCGGACGGCACTGCCTTCAGCAGGTTCTGGAACAGATGATGATGGGTATTCACCCAGCCCGGATACACCACGCAGGATCGCGCGTCGATCACCCGCTCGTCAGCGCGCGGCGCCAGATTCGGCGCGATGGTTTCGATGCGGCCATGGCGAATTCGCAGATCGACCTGGCCGAGTCTCGCGTGATCGCCTTTGATTCCGCTCATCACCGCGACGGGATTCTTGATCAGCAAGGCTTCAGTTTGCATGCTCATGATTCAGTGTCCTTTCATTTGCTGCGGCGGCGTGCGCGATGCCGCCGTCAATCGCGGCTCAATCGCGGGCCAATCGCGCACGCGCCTCGCGACCGCTTATTCGCGGACCATGTTGTGCGCCGGCACGACGTCTTCTTCATGGGCGCCGTTGAGTACCGCGTTCAGCACGACGGAGACAAGGCAGGCCAGCACGACACCGCTATGCAGAAACGGCTGGGTCCAGTCGGGCATGTGCTTGAAGACCTGCGGCGCCATCACCGGAATCAAGGCCGTCGCGATCGTAAAGCCGACGATCAGCACGTTGTAGCGATTGCGCTCGAAGTCCACCTTCGCCAGCGTCTGTACGCCGGCTGCGACCACCACGCCGAACATGGCGATGCCGGCACCACCGAGCGCCGCAGACGGCGTCGAGGCCACCACCGCGCCGATCTTCGGCACCAGTGCCACCACGCACATCAGCACGCCGCTGATCGCCACGACCCAGCGACTGCGCACGCCGGTGAGGATCACGAGCCCGACGTTCTCCATGAACGCGATGAACGGGAAGGCCGCGAACATGCCGGCAATCGCGCTCGCCAGACCATTGGCGCGCATGCCGCGCACCACGTCTTCCTCGCTCACGTCCTTGTCGACGATGTCACCGATCGCGACGAACAGACCCATCGATTCGACCATCTGCACCACCATCACGACGATCATCGTCAACACCGGCACCACCGAGAACACGGGTGTGCCGAAGTGAAACGGCACGGGCATCGTGAACCACGGCGCCGCGCCCACGCTCGCGAAATTGCCCATGCCGAGCGAGCACGCCAGAACGCCGCCCGCAATCAGACCGATCAGCACCGACAGGTTGCGCAGGAACGGATTGGCGAAGCGGTTGATCGCGAGAATCACGAGAGCGACGAACAAAGTGACGCTGAGAAACGGCAATGCGCCGAACTGCTGTTGTGCGGCTTCGCCGCCGCCGGCCCACTGGTAGGCGACCGGGAACAGTTGCAAGCCGATCACCGTCACGATGCAGCCGGTCACCACGGGCGGGAAGAATCGCCTTAATCGGCCGACCAGCGGCGCGGCAAACATCGTGAAGAGACCCGCGCCGATCACCGCGCCGCACACGCCGGCAAAGCCGACGCCCGGACTCGTGCCGATCGCGATCACCGGTCCCACGCTACTGAAGGCGACGCCTTGCAGGATTGGCAGACGCACACCGAACTTCCAGATGCCGACGGTCTGCAGGATCGTCGAGATACCCGAGCAAAACAACGCGGTGCTGATGAGTACCGTGGTATCCGCCGGCGACATCTTCAGCGCCGACGCGACGATCAGTGGAACCGCGATGGCGCCGATATAAGCCACCAGCATGTGCTGCAAACCGAGCGTGATCATCTGGCGCTTCGGCAGAATCCGATCGACGGGGTGTATGGCGGTGTTCATGACGTGTCTCCTTATCTGGTTTTCGATCGGAGCGCGCCGCGCGGACGTAGCCGCACAGCATCACTTCGCGCGCCGACCGGCTCTCCCGTCAGGCCGCAACCGGCACGGCAAGACAGGCATGGAAGCGGTCGGTCAGCGCGGCGCGATCGAGATCGCGTCCGATGAATACGATGCGGCACGAGCGCGGCTCGCTGCCCCACACCTGGGCCGCGCGCAACTCGATCACGTTGTGCACGCCCTGCAGCACATAGCGGTGCGACTGGCCTTGCACGGCGAGAATGCCCTTCATGCGGAACAGGTTGGCGGCGTCCGAATCGCGAAGCTCGGCGAGCCAGTTCTGCAGGGCGTCGAGGTCGATATCGGCATCGACTTCGATACCGACCGAGGAGACGCTTTCGTCGTGCTGGTGGTCGTCGTGCGCGTCGTCGGAATGAGCGTGTGGCTGGCTGTGATCGTGATCGTTTTCGTGCGATTCGTCGTGATGCTCGTGAGCATGCGCATGCTCTTCTTCGTGGAGGCCGTCGGTCTCGACGAGAATCTGCGAGAACTCATTCGCTCCCACACCGAGAATCCGGTCGAGATCGATCTGTGCATAGCTCGATTCCACGATCTCGGCCGTCGCATTGAGCCCGCGAATGCGTTCGGTTAGCGAGGCGATATCGTCGCGACTCACCAGATCGATCTTGTTGATGACGATCCGGTCTGCGCATACGATCTGGTCGACCGCCTGATTGTCGCTACCGTCGAGTACCAGATCGTCCAGATGCGCAGCGATATGTCTGGCGTCCACCATCGTGACGACGGCATCCAACGTTACCTGTTTTGCGATCGGGTCGTCGAGGAAAAAAGTCTGCGCCACCGGATAGGGATCGGCGAGTCCGCTCGTTTCGACGATGATGTGATCGAGCCGGTCGGGCCGCTCCACGAGCATGCGCACGATTCTCACCAGATCTTCGCGCACCGCGCCGACACAGCACACACAGCCGTTCGTCATTTCGTAAATTTCTTCGGTCGATTCCAGCACGAGGCCACCGTCGATGCCAATTTCGCCGAACTCGTTTTCGATCACCGCGATCTTGCGCCCGTGCTTCTCGCGCAGGATGTAGTTGAGTAGCGTCGTTTTACCGGCGCCAAGAAAGCCGGTCAGCACCGTGACGGGGATTTTCTCGATTTCGTTGTGCGTGGTGTGAATGTGATTCATGGCTCGTCTCCGTTTCTTCGTTCGTACTGCGGTTCGGCTATCAGGCGATATGCGGTGCTGGTGCGTCTGCTCGTGTTTCTGTTTGCACTTCACGCCAGCGTTTGACGGTGCCCGCTTCGAGACCGAACAGATCGAGCACGCGCCCTAGCGTGTGATCGATCATCTGGTCGAGCGAAGCCGGGCGCGCGTAAAACGCCGGGACAGGCGGCGCGACGATCGCGCCCATTTCAGTGACCGCGATCATGTTGCGCAGGTGCGCGAGCGTGTAGGGCGTCTCGCGCGCCAGCAACACCAGCGGACGGCGTTCCTTCAGCGTGACGTCGGCAGCGCGCGAAATCAGGCTCGACGACATACCGCTGGCAACCTCTGCCAGCGTTTTCATCGAACAGGGCGCGACGATCATGCCCAGCGAACGGAACGAGCCGCTGGAAATCGCGGCGGCCATGTCGTCGCAGCGATACGTGACGTCGGCGAGCGCAGCGACGTCGGCGAACTTGTAGTCGGTTTCGTGGGTCATCGTCAGCAAGGCGCTGCGGGAAACGCTGAGATGCGTTTCGATATCGAGTCGGCGCAGCAGTTGCAGCAGACGCACGCCATATGCGAATCCCGACGCGCCGCTTATACCGACTACCATCCGCTGCGCGCTCATCGCCGTACCCCTGCCGCGACGCGGGCCAGAATGTCCGCGGCGCGTTGCGATGCCTGCTCGCTGATTTGCGCGCGGATGCCGTCGAATTGCGAGCCGCGTGTTGCGTCGATGCCCATGCGCGACGTCGTGCCCGCCGCCGAGGAAGACGGATCGAGCGGACTGCCCGGCAAGCCGTCCACGATGAACACATCCTGATGCGGCTGAAAATGCGTGGCGATGGCCCACAGCACTTGCGAGTCGTCGGTGATGTCGATGTCGCTATCCACCGCGACCACGTTCTTCAGATACGGGTCCCAGCCGAGCAGGGCGAGCATGATCTGGCGCGCTTCGCCGTCGCGAGTCTGATTCAGTGCGACGTAGCAGTGAAAGTGCGTGCCGGAGTTGGGATAGTGCAGCGCCGTGACGGAAGGGAAACGCGCCTTCAGCTTCTCGCTCATTTCCGCTTCGCGCGGCAGGCGAGCCAGCGTCAGATGTTCCGCGTACGGACCGCCGACCACGTCGACGAGCCACGCGTCGTTGCGGCGCATCATCGTGTCGACGCGCAACACGTTGTTGGTCGAACGATCCGATGAGTAGCCGGTGAACTCGCCGAATGGGCCTTCTTCGGCGTAAGCGTCGGGATCGATCGTGCCTTCCAGTACGAACTCGGCGGCAGCGGGCACGCCGATTCCATAACGCGGCGTGCGCACGAGCTCCAGCGGCGCGCCGAACAAGCCGCCTGCGATGGCGCGTTCATCGGTGCCGAACGGCACGCGCGCGGCGGCAGCCAGCATGAATAACGGATGCGCACCCACGACCATCGCGACCTTCAGGTTATCGCCGCGCGCCTTGGCGGTTTGCAGCATGCGCCATAGATGGCCGCGCGAATGCAGGCTGGTGGCGAGCGCGTTGCGCGCATGGCGCATCGAGCGGTGATAGCTGAGATTGGCCACACCCGTGACGGGATCTTCGGCGACGATCACCGCGTTGGTGATGTAGGGGCCACGGTCGGTGTCGAAGTGACGGATCATCGGCAACTGCGAAAGATCGACCGCGTCGCCTTCCGTGACCCGGTCGAGCACGGGACCATTCGATACGAACACCGGTGCAAGCGGCGCATTCGCACGCTGTTGATACGCATCGAACAGGCCGGTCGCGTCGACATCGAACAGCCGTCCGATGCGTGAGCGTGACGCGAAGAAATTGGTGGCCAGCGGCGTGGCGATTCCGTCGACCTGTTCGCAGATCAACATGGGATGTTGTCCACGGGTCGCAAGGTCCGCGACTACCGCCGTCACATCCTGATCGGCGGACAGCGGCTGCGATAGCGTCAGCACGTCGTCGGGATACTGCTCGCGATACGCAAGCGCGAAGCGGTGAAAATCCTGCGTGGCGCGGAAGAGGTTATCCGCCATAGTGAACTCCGTCGAAAGCGATAACGAAAGCGGACTGGTCGATGAAGCGAGCCAGCGAGAGGCGAGCGCGGCGTCGACCGCGGCCGCCTCTCCCAACATCAACGAGCCTTAAGCCGGTTGCGTGACGTCATTCACGTAAGTCGCCTTCAGACGCTTTTCCGCTTCGGCCAGGTCCTTCGGCGGTTTGGTCGGTTCGATGCCGACCAGACGGGCGATGTTGTTGCCCATGTAGTCTTCGAGTCCGTCTTCGTCGAGGTTCATGCCTTGCGGCGCCGGGCCGCACAGCATTTCGAGTTCGCGCAGCCACATGCCGGGTTCGTTCGGCGGCGAATCGGTGCCGAACACGATCTTGTTGCGCGGCAGTTCGCGAGCGAATTCGACGATGCGCGACTGATAGCACCAGCCCGATTCGCAGTACACGTTGGGCGTATCCATCGCCATCCAGAAGGCTTCGAACGAATAGTTGCCGCCCGTCTGAATCCCGAAGTGACCGATGATGAAATTCACCATCGGGAATTCGCGGATGATCGGATAGAACTGCGTCGGAATCGTGTACGGTCCATCGCCGGTATGGATCAGCACGACCACACCGAGTTCAGCGCACTTCTTCATCGCCGGACGCAGCCAGTCGAGCGCGCGATCCGGCCGGTAGCCGTGCATGTTCGCGTGCAGCTTGAGCATCTTGAAACCGTACTCCTTCACGTGGAATTCGAGTTCGGCGGCGCCGTTTTCCGGGCCCCAGCGCGGGTTGTACGTGAAGTTGCCGATGAAACGATCCGGGTACTTCTGCGTCAGCTCGGCGATGTACGACATGTAGTCGCGAATACCTTCGCGTCCGCGCCGATTGCCGTCGCGGTAGCCGGTGTTGCCCGGCGGCGGCTGGATGAAACCCATGTCGATACGGCGCGGCTTGCCGTTGATGATGTACGGACCGTCCATCATCTTCAGCAGACGTTCGCCGGTGAACGGCTCGCCGGTATGACGCCATGCTTCGTCGACGAGATTGGTGGGATGCAGATGGGTATCGATGATCATCAGCGTGCTCCTGCGAAGTCGGCTTGGGCGGCGGGTTGCTTCGACGCGCCGGCGTGGTGTTTCAGATAGGCTTGCGCTTCTTCGACGCTTCGCGGCGGCGCGCTCGGTTCGAGACCGATCATGCGGGCGAGATTGTTGCCGAGGTATTCCTCGAGCGTGTCTTCGTCGAGATTCAGGCCTTGCGGCGGTTCGTGGCACAACACTTCGAGCAGACGCAGCCACATGCCGGGCTCGTTCGGCGGCGTGTCGGAACCGTAGAGAATCTTGTGCGTCGGCAGCACCTTGGCGAATTCGACGATCCGCGATTGCAGGCACCAGCTCGACTCGCAATACACGTTCGGCGTATCGAGCGCCATCTGATACGGCTCGAAGCAATACACGCCGCCGGTCTGCACGCCGAAGTGCGCCATGATGAAATTGACCGACGGGAATTCGCGAATCAGCGGATACCACTCGCTCGGAATGCTGTACGGACCGTCACCGGTATGCAGCTTGACGAGCAGACCGAGGTCCGCGCATTTGCGCAAGGCAGGGCGCAGCCAGTCGAGCGCGCGGTCGGGACGGTACGCGTGCATGTTGGCCTGCAACTGCACCATCTTGAAGCCGTGTTCCTTCGCATAGAACTCGATGGCTTCCGCGCCGTTCTCGGGACCGCAACGCGGGTTGTAGACGAAGCAACCGATCAGGCGGTCCGGATACTTCTGCGTCATTTCGACGGTGTACGCCATGTAGTCGTCGATCGACTCGCGGCCCGAACGGTTGCCGTCGGTCCACGTATAGATGGTGTTGCCTTGCGGCGGTTGAATGAAGGCCTTGTCGATACGGCGCGGTTTGCCGTTGATGGTATAGGGACCGTCCATCACCTCGATCAGACGCTCGCCGGAAAATGGCTCGCCGTCATGGCGCCACGCGAGGTCGACCAGGTTGGTCGGGTAACAGCTGGTGTCGATGATCATGTACTCGATCTCCTTGAGAGGAACTGGTGTATCCAGTTGCCGGATCGCGGGCAGGCACATCGATGGAAACGAGCCCTGTTGGGCTAGCCCATGCGGCCCTTTGCAAGGCGCAGTACTTACGCGCCTTCCCCTCGCCGGCATCGAGTGTCACACTGATGTGCACTGCTGCTTGCGATGCAGTCTCACAAGATAAAAACGCTCTGTACAATATTTTTTAACCACGATCTTGATACGTTTGCGATATGGACATCCGGCTGTTGCGTTACTTCGCGGTGCTTGCCGACGAACTGCATTTCGGCCGGGCAGCCGCGCGGCTGCACATTTCGCAGCCGCCGTTGAGTCAGCAGATTCGCATCCTCGAAGAGGAGATGGGCACCGCGTTGTTTACGCGCTCGCAGCATCGTGTGGAGCTCACCGAGGCAGGGAAAACACTTAAGGAGCAGGTGCCGCTGATCTTCGCGCAGTTCGAGCGCGCGATCGACCTGACACGCTGCGCAGGTCGCGGCGAAGTAGGGAGTCTCGAGATCGGCATCATCAGTTCGGCGATGGTCGAGCCGATTCCGCGTGCGTTGCGGGTCTTCGCGCAGCAGCATCCGCAAGTGCGCTGGACGTTGCACGAGATGACCCCGGCCGCGCAGATTCTCGCGCTGAAAGAACGGCGGCTCGACGTATGTTTCTTCCGCGTCTCGCACGAGGACCCCGAGATTCGCAGCGAAGTGGTGATGCGTGAGTCGGCCGTGATCGCGTTGCCGTTAGGACACCGGCTCGCGGCGCGTGAGGCGATCGCGCTGCGCGAGTTGGAAGCGGAGCCTTTCGTGTCGTTCGGTTTGCGTCAATCGCAACTGGCGCGCTTCTTACAGGACTGTTGCGTCGAAGCAGGGTTTACACCGCGGATCGAGCAGGAGGTGGTCGAGGTGCATACGCTGCTGTGCCTCGTGCGCGAGGGCTTGGGGGTTGCATTGCTGCCTTCGTCGGCGCGGCAATTGTCGACCGGCGGGGTTGCGTTCGTGCCGGTCGCTGCGCCGCGACCCGAAGTGTCGCTGCATGCGCGCTATCGCGCGGAGCCGCCTTCTGCCGTGTTGACGCTGTTTCTGGAGACGGTGCGCGAGGTGGCCGCCAGTTTGAGCTAACCTGGCTTGACCGTTTGCGCGACCAGTTCGCGTATCGTTTCGATGAGCGGCGCTACTCGCTCCGCTTTCTCGCGCGGCCACACGGCGTAAAGGTTGTAGTGCGTTGGAATCTCCACTTGCGTCAGTTCGATCAGACGGCCTTCGCGGATCGCATCGGCGGCGAGCAGGCCGCGCGCGAGACCCGCGCCGACTCCCGCGCTGGCGGCGGCGATCAGACCCGCAGCGTTGTCGAACACCGCGATAGCCTCCGGCTCGAGGGCCGCCATGCCTGCAGCGGCGAGCCACGGAATCCACGAACGCTTCGTGTAGCCCAGTAAAGGCAAGGTCAGTAGTTGCTCCGGCGTAAGCGGCGCGCCAAGTCCCGTCGCCGCGAGCAAGCCAGGGGAGCCGACGGCCGTCAAGCGGTCACCGCAGATCAGCGCGTTGTCGAAACCGTCCCATTCTCCATACCCATACCGCAGCGCGATATCCGCGCGTTCGAACGCGCTGCGTTCATGACGCGGCGTCGATAGCACGGTCATCGACGTGCCGGTGAGCGCCGCGAGTAGCGCGGGCAAACGCGCCACCAGCCAGCTTTGGGCAAGTTCGGGGTCGACGTCGAGCGTGATCGACTGCCTGAGCGTGCGCTCCTTCACCGATGACAACGCACGATCGATCTGTTCGAAGCCGTCCGTCAACTGATTGGCGAACAGCGCACCCGCGTCGGTCAGCACCACGCGGCCACCTTCGCGAGTAAACAGCGGCTGCCCGACAAACTCTTCGAGCGTACGGATCTGCTGGCTGATCGCGCTATGCGTGAGGGACAACTGACGCGCCGCGCTTGAAAAACTGCCGCCGCGCGCTGCCTGCAAAAACGCTTGCATCGACTGAATGGAGGGATAGCGCTTCAGCATGGTGTTAGCCAAACTTACGGAGGGTGGAAGAAATCGTCGCTGGCGTCGGACTCAACGGCTTTCAATAATGGCCGCAAGCGCGCGGCTCGCGTCATGCAGTGAGTCAACCCTACGCCGCGCTGCGCAACATAATTCAGGAGACAGCGCATGATCGAGATCGTGGTCAACGACACGCCGCATTCGCTCGACAATGTACCGGAAGACATGCCCTTGTTGTGGGTGTTGCGCGACCGGCTCGCATTGACGGGCACGAAATTCGGCTGCGGTGGCGGCTTTTGCGGCGCGTGCACCGTGCATCTGGAAGGCGAGGCCGTGCGCTCGTGTCTGCTGCCGGTGGCCGCGGTGGCGGGCAAGCGCATCACGACGATCGAAGGTCTGTCCACGGACGGCAGGCATCCCTTGCAACTTGCGTGGGTCGCCGAAGATGTTCCGCAGTGCGGCTACTGTCAGTCAGGTCAGTTGATGCAGGCCGCTGCGTTTCTCAAGGACAAGCCCACCGTCAACGACGACACCATCGCGGCGGCGATGTCGGGCAATATCTGTCGCTGCGGGACGTATGGCCGGATTCGCAAGGCGATCCGTCGCGCTGCGTCCGGCGACCCCGCGCTGGCGGCTTCAGACTCGCCAGCTTGCACCTCCGCCTGCTCCTTTCACGCGTCCCAAGAGGAGGCCTGAATGCGCAACGATAAACAGGTACTAAGCGGCGCTCACGGCGCGGCGCGCCGCCGCTTCATCAAGCAGAGCTCGGCGTTGCTGGCCTCGGGTCTCGCGATCGGTTTTCAGCTACCAGAGGCGCTCGCCAAGGCTGAAAACGGTAGCGGCGATCCCCATCCGCAGCCCGGCGAATTCGAACCCAATGCGTGGGTGCGCGTGCTGCCCGACGACACGATCAAGCTGGTGGTCCATAAGCACGACTCGGGCACCGGCACTCGCACGGCATTGGCAGCGGTCGTCGCTGAAGAGCTGGATGTCGATCCGTTTCGTGTCGAGGTCATCACGCCGGAAAATCCGTTCTACGGCGACTACATTCACCCGCTGTGGAAAGTGTTCTCCACGGGTGGCAGCACGAGCGTGTCATTGGAGTACGAACGCTTGCGGCGGGCCGGCGCCACTGCGCGGTCGATGTTGATCGCCGCCGCAGCACAGCAATGGAACGTCGCGCCGTCGCTTCTGTCGACGGAAAACGGCTTCGTCGTCGATAAGGCGAGCGGCAAGCGTGCTAACTATGGCTCGCTCGCCAGGGACGCGGCGCAATTGCCCGCGCCAAAAGACGTGGCGTTGAAAGACCCGTCCGAGTTCAAATACATCGGCAAGTTGCAGAAGAAGCGCGACGCCGCGCAAAAGGCCCGAGGTGCGTTTCCGTACAGCATCGACGTGAAATTGCCGGGCATGCTGGTGGCCGTCGTCACGCGTGCCCCGGTGATCGACGCACGCGTGCGCAGCGTGGACGCAAAAGACGCGCTGGCAGTGCCGGGCGTTAGGCAGGTCGTGCAGATTCCGGGTCGTCCCGAGATTCTCGGCGGTAATCAGGCCGGTGTCGCCGTGCTGGCCGATGACTATTGGTCGGCGCACAAAGGACAGGCCGCATTGCGTGTCGAGTGGGACGACAGCGTGCTCGAGACCTTCGACAGCGCTACGTTGGCAGCGCGTCAGGCGGCATGGCTCGACGATCCCGCCGCGCGTGTGGTGCCGACGATCCAGAGCGGCGACGCCAAAACGGCATGGCCTGGCGCCGCCCGCGTGATCGAGGCCGCGTATTCGATGCCCTATAAGGCACAGAATCCGCTCGAGCCGGTCAACGTCACGGCGTGGGCCAAAGATGGCGGTATCGAGTATTGGGGCGGCCTGCAGGTGCCGTCCACCGTACAGGAGGCCGCGGAGGTAATCGGCGGTATTCCTGCGAACCGCGTGGTGTTGCATGAGCTGGTTTCGGGGGGCAGCTTTGGCTCGCGCGAGTCGAAGTACTGGCTGTTCGAAGTCACGTGGCTCGCGCTGAAAGCCGGCAAGCCGGTCAAATTGATGAACAGCCGCGAAGATGAAATGCGTGCGCTGTTTTATCACTCGGCGAGCTATCACCGTGCGAAGGCCGCGCTCGATGCTCACGGCAATCTGACCACGCTGCAATTGCGCGCGGTGATGCCGGCTTCGCCGGAGCAGTGGGAGCCCGGCTACTTCGATCGCCCCGACCGGATGGACTACAGCACCACCGAAGCGATCAGCAAGTATGAGTTCGCGTACGGTGCGCCGCATGTCGATATCGGTTGGGTGCGTCACGAGACCGGTGTGCCGACGGGGTGGTATCGAGCGGTGAGTTACATTCCGAACGTCTTTGCCGTCGAGTCATTCATGGATGAAGCCGCGCACGCTGGGCACCGCGATCCCGTCGATTTCCGGCTTGCCCATATGAAGGATCCGCGCCACCAGGCGGTGTTGCGCGAAGCTGCGGCGCGCGCGGGCTGGGGCGAACCGCTGCCGCCCGGCACGGCGCTCGGCATCGCGACGAACCAGGCGTATAGCAGTTACGTGGCGGTGGTTGCGCGGGTCGCGCGCAAGGGCGATGGTGTCGTGATCGAGAAGCTGACCTGCGTGGCGGACTGCGGCCTCGCGGTTTCGCCGGGCGGCGTCGAAGAACAGCTGTACGGCGGTTTGATGTGGGGCTTGGGGCACGCGACGGCCGATCGCATCGACATTCGTCACGGGCAGGTCGAGCAGAAGAATTTCGACACGTATCGCGTGATGCGGATGAGCGATATGCCCGACATCGATATTCAGATCGTGCAGGGCGACGTGACCAAACCGGGCGGCGTGGGCGAGTTGTCGAGCCCTTCGGTCGCGCCGGCGGTGGCGAATGCGGTGTTCAGGCTGACCGGCAAGCGGTTACGCGATACGCCGTTCGATCTTGAGAAAGTGGCAGCGCAGCCTGACCCGACATCATCGAAAGCAACGCACCCGACGCTAGGACTGCGGGGTTGACGGACACTGCGGCTGCCAGCAGCGCAATCCAAACAGCGGCACGAGCCCATAAGCGTGGTCGAGCATATCCGACAGCAGGTTTTCGTACGCTTCCCAGCCTGTTTTGTCGAGGTAAAGGTAGATTTCCAGCGCGACCACAGGCTGGCTGGATTGCAATTGCCGGATCAGCATCGGCATGTCGTGGCGCACGGCGGGATGATCGCGGAAATGCGCCGTCAGATAGAGACGATATAGGCCGAGGTTCGTGTGCCGCCCGGCGTGCCCGGACGCCAACGCGGCGACCGGCAAATCGATCTCGCGACGCAATTGCTCAAGCAGCGCTTCATCGGGAAAGCGCACGGTATCGACGTCGAAATGAATCGCATGCTTGACGCGGCGGCCGCCCGACTCGGTCATGCCGCGCCAGTTCTTCACGCTGTTCGTCAGCAGGACATAGCTCGGCAGCATGACGATCGAGTTGTCGAAGTTCTGCACCTTGATCGTATTCAGCGCAATGTCGATCACCTCGCCGTCGGCGACATAGCCGGGCACTTCGATCCAGTCGCCCACGCGCAGCATGTCGTAAGCGGTGAGCTGGATACTGGCCACGAAACCGAGCAGCGAGTCGCGAAAGATGATGATGAAGAGCGCCGTCATGGCGCTGACGCCGGTGAGGAAGTAAGCCGGCGAGCGCTCCAGCAGCACGGAGACCACGGCGATCAGCGCAATCACGTAGAACAGGATCGTGGCGATTTGCAGGAAGCTCTTGATCGGCCGCTCGTTTGACACGGGGAAGTGACTGTAGCGCTCGCTGACGCTTTCGAGAAACGCCAGTGCGGCGCGCAGCAAGGTGTACACCATGTAGCAGGCCGCGAGCAGCGCCAGCGGATGTCCGAGCGCCGCGATCATGGGGAACGTAAGCGAGGACAGCAGCGGACCGGCCGCATAGAGGATGGCAGCGGGCACGAGCGGCGCGAGGCGGTGGAACACCTTGTGGCGTTCGGCGGCGCGCAGCCATTTATGCTGTTCCTGGCGGGCAAAGCGGCCGACGATCATCAGCATGATCCGGCGCGTGACGTAGTAGCAGATCGCACTCGCGAACAGGATCGCAAGCAGCAGTGCAACGACGATCAGTACCGCGACGAACTCGCTGTCCGTATAGACGTGGAAGTGATGCCAGTCCGGCCCGCCCTCGATACGTAGCGCCTTGTCGAACATAGACTCTCCCGTTGCCGGTGAAGCTCGCACGACGGCTATTGTAGCGGCGTCCCGGCGAACGATCACTTCGCAGAACAGGAACCCGCCGTTCGCGCCGGCAGCGGGCGGGGCGCATTTGTACCTGGCACGCACGACTGTTTCTCCATGACGGGTATTTGTGTTTGGCGCCAATGCGCCTAGATTTCATACCCATCGGCGCCGCTGGCCCGATCAGCATATGAACCTGAACACATTACCCAGAGGTCAATCATGAGCACGTCACAGAAAGTCGTCGTCGTCACCGGTGCATCGCAAGGCATTGGCGCCGAACTGGTCAAAGCGTTCCGCAAGCTCGACTACCGCGTGGTCGCCACCGCGCGGGCCGTGGTGCCTTCGGACGACCCGAACATCGCCACGGTCGCGGGCGATATCGCCGACCCGGCCACCGCGCAGCGCGTGATTGCCGAGGCCCTCGCGCGCTTCGGCCGCGTCGATACACTGGTCAACAACGCGGGTATCTTCATCGCCAAGCCTTTCACGAATTACACCGCCGAAGACTATGCCGCCTTCATCGGCGTGAACGTTTCCGGCTTCTTTTACATCACGCAACTGGCGATTGCCGAGATGGAAAAGCAGGCGAGCGGTCACGTGGTCACCATCACCACTACGCTGGCGGATCGCGCGATCGAGGGCGTGCCTTCGGTGCTGGCGTCGCTGACCAAGGGTGGCCTGAATGCGGCTACGCGGTCGCTGGCCATCGAATATGCGAAGAAAGGCATCCGTGCCAACGCCGTTTCGCCGGGCATCATCAAGTCGCCGATGCATGCACCGGAAACCCATGCCGCGCTCGGCTCGCTGCATCCAATGGGTCATATGGGCGAGATGGGCGATATCGTGGGCGCTGTGCTATATCTGGACAGCGCGCCGTTCGTGACGGGCGAAATCCTGCATGTAGACGGTGGCCAGAGCGCCGGCCACTGAGCAGCGAGCACACCTGGGGCGCCGCTAGCCGGCGCCTGTCAGGTTACGCCACCATCACGGAGAACGACATGCCCATCGTCACCATTCAAGTGACCCGCGAAGGGTCTCAACCCGGCAACGATTCCGTTACCGTTGACGAAAAAGCCCGGCTCATTGCCGGCGTGAGTCAGTTGTTGCTCGACGTATTGCACAAGCCGCTCGAAGCGACCTTCGTGGTGATCGAGGAAGTGGAAAAAGAGAACTGGGGTTGGGGCGGCTTGCCGGTCGACGAATATCGCAAGCAGCGAGCCGCGCGGCCGACGTGAGCGCCGGCCTTATCCGCTCGCTCGCTAACCCACTAACCCGTTAGCCCAGCAACTGCTGCAACTGCTCGATAGTTTCCTTCAGTTCGCGTTCCAGTTGAGCGATCAATGCGGCCGCTGGCAATGACCTCGCCAGCGCCGCCGCCTGTCCGGCCCAGTGCGCGCCATATCCGAACTCGCCCTTCGCTTTCGCCGCGGCGTGCAACGCTTTGGCCGCGTCGTACGCAATGGGATAGGCGGGCCGTTGCGGCGCGTGTGCGTCGTCGCCGAGTTGCGTGAAGCGGTTCACCATGCTTCGCGCCAACCGACCGGAAAGCGCCGCAGTGAAGGTCGTATGGCGAGCCGCGTCGCCGAGAAGCGCGCGCCGGTAGCCCTCGTCGATCGACGTTTCCGCGCAGGCGACAAAGGCCGTACCCATCTGCGCCGCTTGAGCGCCCAGTGCGAGCGCTGCCGCAATGCCCGCGCCGTCCATGATGCCGCCCGCAGCGATCACTGGTAGCGAGCACTTGCGGACCAGCAGACGCGTCAGCGCAAACGTGCCCAGGCGGGCGTCGGCTGCATCCGGGTCGAAACTGCCGCGGTGGCCGCCCGCCTCGATACCTTGCGCGACGATCGCATCGACACCCGCCGCCGCCACCTGCTCGGCTTCGGCCACGCTGGTTGCGCTGGCGAGCAGCTTGATGCCGGCCCGACGCAGTTCCGCGATCACAGCCGCGGAAGGCAGGCCGAAGTGGAAACTGACAATCGCCGGTTTCTCTTCGACAAATACGGCCAGCATGGCCGGGTCCGCAACGAAGCTCGTATAGATCTCCGACAGCGACGCCGGCGGCGTGGCCCCGTACTTCTCGAACAACGGCGCGAGCCAGCTCAACCATTGCTGCTCGATTGCCTGATCGGCGTGTGCCGGGTGATGGCAGAAGACGTTGATGTTGAACGGCTTGTCCGTCAGCGCGCGGGTCTCGCGGATCATCTTGCGGGCGCCCTCGGCGTTCGTCGCACCGACGCCCAGTGAGCCGAGGCCGCCGGCATTGGAGACCGCCGCGGCCAGTGCAGGTGTGCTGACGCCGGCCATCGGCGCCTGGATGATCGGCTTGTCGATTCCCAGCAAACGCAGCAGGGTACGGTGGTCAGTCGGCTTGGTCATGTCGATTCCTCCTCAGAGCGTTTCACACTATAGTCCTGATAGTCCGATTCAGATTTTGAGTCCGCAACGAGGGTGTCGAGCGTCCATGCAGCGTCAATTTGAAGATGTCCTTCTGGGCAGCATCGAACTCTTCTGTCTCGCGGCGGAGCTCGAAAGTTTCACGCTGGCCGCGACTGCCGCGAGCGTGACGCCCGCCGCGGTGAGCCGCACGGTTGCACGTCTCGAGACTCGCCTCGGCGTGCGGCTGTTCGTACGGACGACCCGGCAGATCCGGCTCACCGACGCAGGGCGGCGCTACTTCGAACAATGCCGGCAGGCGCTGGGTCAACTGGCCGATGCCGAGCGCGAAGCCACCGGCCAGCAGACCACACCGACGGGCGTGCTGCGCATCAGCATGCCGACACCGTATGGCCACTATCGCGTCCTGCCGTTGCTTGCGGAGTTTCGCGCGAGTCATCCTGGCATCACGATCGAAACCCATCTGAGCAACCGCAATATCGATTTCGCCGACGAAGGTTTCGACCTGGCCATTCGCGGACGCGCGCCGACCGACTCCGGTCTGATCGCGCGAAAGATCGAGGATGCGGAACTGGTGATCGTCGCGTCGCCGGCGTATCTGCATCGCGCCGGCAAACCGGATACGCCCGACGATCTGCTTCACCACGACTGCATCCAGTATGCGTTGCCGAGTACCGGCCGCAATCTTCCGTGGCTGTTCAATCGCGAAGGCAAGCCGTTCGAGATGACGACGCGCGGCGCGTACGTGTCGTCGGGCGACGTGCTTTCCGGTGTGACCCTGGCGCGTCATGGCGCGGGCCTTTTTCAGACCTATCGCTTCATCGTCGACAAAGACATTGCCGACGGGACACTCGAAGAACTGCTGATTCCTTATGGCGGTTGCTCACGGCCTTTCGTCCTGCTTTATCCGCACGCGCGGCATTTGTCGTCGCGGGTGCGGAGCTTCGTCGACTTCCTGATGGAAAGGCTCGGATCGTAATGATCGACCCTGGCCGGACATACGAGCGGCCGGCTAGCGCCGACGCGCCCATTGAGCGAATGCCGCACAAGTCGCGAGCAGCGCGCCGGTGACGAAGAACACCGAGTGCAGTCCGAAATAAACGCCGATCTGGCCGCCGATCACCGGCCCGATCACCTGACCGCCGAACTGGGCCGATTGCAGATAGCCGAGCATCTGACCGGTCCGGCTTTCGTCCACCGATTGTCGCGCCAGTTTCGCGATGGCCGGCAGCAGACCCGCGAGCGTCATGCCCATCAAGACACGCAAGCCGGCGAGTTGCCACCACTCGGTGACGAACGCTTGCGGCACCATCACGAGCCCGGTCAGCACCAGACAGCCGACGATCACGTTCCAGCTGCCGATACGATCGGCCAGCGCGCCCAACCGTGCGGCTGTCAGGACGCTGCCCAGCGCGGAGCAGGCCATGACGACGCCCGCGATACGCGCCAGATGATCCGGTTGCACGTTCAGACTGCCGATATAGACCGTGATGATCGGCTCGATCGACATATTGGCGAGCAGGACCATCATCGCCGTGACGAGGATCGTGGCCACGACCACGTAATCCGTGCGGCGAGCCGGTGTGGTGGCGGTATTGATGCCTCGGCCTCGCGCGTCGGTGGCCGGATGGAAGTCTTCTTTGACGATGAAGATGGTGAGCAGCGCGGCCACGGCGATCATTGCGCCGCCGGCGAAGAAGGTGCCGCGAATCCCGATCCAGCCCGGCAACAGTCCGCCGACCAGCGGTCCAACGAGGTTGCCCGCCAGCGCGCCGGTCGACAGTATTCCCAAAGCCCAGCCCGCGCGCTCACGCGGCGCCTGGGTGCCGACCATCACCGTGGAAGCCGACGCATAACCGCCTACCAACCCGGCAATCAGACGCAGCCCGACCAGTTCATAGACGTTATGCGCGAGCCCGATCAGCGACATCACCACCGCCATGCCGATGGCCGCGCGAATCAGCATCGGCTTGCGGCCGTAGCGATCGGCGAGACGCCCCCACAGCGGCGCGGTGGCGGCCGTGCCGAGAAAGGTCGCGCCGAACGCCACTCCCGACCACTGAATGACCGCCGACTGCGATTCGACGCCGAGTTGGCGCACGTACAGCGGCAGGAACGGCAACAGCATGCTCAGACTGAGTAGCGTGGTGAACGACCCGATTACGCAGACGGCCAGATTGCGTCGCCAGTAAGTTTCGTTGCGCTCGGTGTATCCGCGCGCAGCGGAACCTGGAAATGGGGCGGATGGAGGGTGGGCAAGCTGATTCATTTCGTCCTCAACGTAGCGAACCGATCGACGACGCGGGGCACGCCGCCGATGATGGGGCTTAGTCTAGATTGAATCGAATAGAGAGAGAATCGATGCCATACGGAAGACATTCTTCCGCCGAGAGGTTCAATTCACGTCGGTGAATTGTCGCAATTGCTCGAAATGAGCGCGTAGGCGCGGTGCCGCGAAGTCGACGAAAGCGCGCACTTTCGGTACCGACAGGCGCCCGTGTGGCGTCAGGAGATTGACCGGCAGCGGCGCGTGCTCGCTGTCGCGCAACACGATCTTGAGCGTCCCGTCTCTGACCTGTTCGGCAATGTGATACGAAAACATTCGCGTGACGCCGTGTCCCGCGAGCGTCGAAGCGATCGCCGCGCGAATCGTGTTGACGAAAAAGCGCGGGGCCAATTGCACGACCTGGGGAATCGTCGAATGACCGGAAGGGGGAAAGCTCCATGAGTCCAGCCCGAAGTGCGTCATCGAGACGATCTGGTGATGAGCGAGATCGGCCGGTGCCTCGATGGCGGGATGCGTGGCCAGATAGTGCGGCGAGGCCGCGATGACGCGCCGCACTTCGCCGATGGGAATGGCGATCAACGTCGAGTCCGTCAGATGCGCGATGCGCAGCGCCACGTCGATCCCTTCGTCGATCAGGCTCACGGGGCGGTCGAGCAGTTGCAGGCGGATCGGCACGGCGGGGTGTCGGTCGATGAATTCGTCGAGGATGGGCCGCAGTGCGTCCTCGCCAGCGGCGACGGGCGCGGTGACGGTGAGCAGACCTCGCGGCGCGGAGCGTTCGTCGGCCACCAGCAGGTCGGCTTCCTCGAGATCGGTCAGGATGCGCCGGCAGGCCGACGCGTAGCGTTCGCCCGCTGCGCTGAGCCGGATCGTCCGGGTCGTGCGGTGCAGGAGCGCCGTGCCCGTGTGCTCTTCGAGGAACGCGATAGCGCGGCTGACTGCCGCCGGGGATCGGCCGAGCTTGCGTCCCGCACCGGCCAGGCTGCCTTCGTCCAGTGCGGCGACGAACACCTTCATTGCGTCGATTCGGTCCATGGGCTCAACGTGTGTTGGTTGCGCGGCTTGCCGACGGGTGCGCCGCAATTCGGCAGGATGGGTCGAGACGCCGGAGAGAGGTGAGCTTTGGGATCGGCGTCGCCTCAACCTGTGGCGCGCCTGTCCGCCGACCAGTGCGCATCGTACCGCGAGCCGGGTCCGCTGGCTGTTGGTGTAGTCTTGGTCGTTGAACATGTCAACCGACAAGGCGACTTGAGGAGACCGGCAAATGGGAACCATCGGTGCAGTCGTGGCGGCGGCCATCGTTTTCGTGGGCAGCCACTTTCTGTTGTCTCATCCGCTGCGCAGGCCCCTGGTTGGCGCGATGGGCGAGTTGGGATTCATGGGCGTCTATTCGGTGGTGGCAATCGCGACGTTCGGCTGGCTGATCGTGGCCTACCTGAAGGCGCCGCTGACGTCGCCGCTTTGGCCGGTAGGAGACGGAATCTGGGCGCTCGTAACCGTGGGCATGCTGATCGCGGCGATCCTCCTGATGGGCTCGCTGATCCGTAACCCCGCACTGCCTACCGGCGGCAAGCCTGGAGCATTGCCGGTGGCGGCGCTCGGCGTGTTTGCCGTGACGCGCCATCCGATGATGTGGTCGTTCGCGCTCTGGGGACTGTGTCACATCGTGGTGTTTCCGGTGGCGAAGAACATCGTGCTGGCGACGGCTATCGTCGTTCTCGCGCTGATCGGTGCCGCGCTGCAGGATCGGAAGAAGGAGCGGCTTCAGCCCGATCTGTGGCCGGCCTGGGAATCGAAGACGAGCTATCTGCCATTCGCGGCGATCGCCGCCGGACGGGCGAGATTCGGCCGCTTTGGGCTGCACACGCTGCTGGGTGGCCTCGTCGTGTGGCTGGTGGCGACCTGGGCTCATCAGCCGCTTGCGGGGTGGGCTGCTGGGGTGTGGCGCTGGTTGTAGGAGACAGCGGGCCTGTCGGTGTCAGGCTGGCTTGAAGTAGCGGAAGTAGCTGGCCGCGTCTCCGGCGGCTCGTGCCTGACCCGCCGCATGAGTGTGCAGAATGTCAGCGCCGCATGCGATACGCGACCGCCCCTTCGTTCGAGCGATTGTATTCGCGTCGTTGAGACGCCGTACGCCACCTCGCCGCGCTGGCCCGGCACCCTGCCGAAGCTCTCATTGAAACGTTGCCACTGCGAAGGAATCGCGGCAGAGGTTTCGCAGGTATAGCGCTCGCTCAGGCCCGCTACGAGAAAGGCATCGCCATCTTCGAAGCGCGGCTGCGCCAGATGAGCAAGAAGAGTTTCGTCCATTTTGATCGGCTCCACGGCCCGTGGCCGCTTCGAACGCACGCGCGAGATGAAAGCGCGACACGCATCCACAACCGGCAATGTCGTCGAGTGTCGACCCGCCGGCAAAGTGGCTTTCGATAAACCAGAGCGCTTTTCCAACCGGGTTTATTGGGGCTCTCATGTCAGCATGGAACCAGCATAGCGAGCCGCGACCCGGAGCATTTGATCGTGCTTGCGGTGTTGCCCACCCGGCGGTCAATAGTTTCCGGTTGCGGTCTGCTTGCCCGGAGCGGGTGAGTGCCCATCCGCCGGCGGCGCAGTGTGGCCACCGTGGGCGTGCTCCTGCGCAGCGCCGCCTGCGCCGCCGGGTTGTCCGGGTCGCAACAGCACGCCACCCAGAATGCCCGCCGCCGCCGCGAAAATTGCGCCGAATAGAAACGCCAGGTGATAGCCGCTATTGAGGGCCGCCGTCGTGCCTTGCGACGCCTGCATCGCGTCGCTGCGCGCAGCGGCCAAACTCGCCAGCACGGCAAGACCGAGCGCGCCACCCATCATGAACGACGTATTGACGATACCGGACGCGAGGCCCGAATCGCTCGGATCGACGTCGCTCATGGCGGCGAGCAGCATGGGATTGAACGCAATGCCGGCGCCGACGCCGAGCAGGATCATGCCCGGCATCACGTCGGGCAGGAAGCTGCCGCCGACCGGCGCGCGAGCGAACAGGGCGAGGCCGCAAGCGGCGATCAGCAGGCCGGCGGCGAGCGGCACACGCAAACCGAAGCGCATCACCACGCGCGCCGACAGGCCGAGAGAAAAGAATCCCATGATGAGGTTGGCGGGCAGGAACGCGAGCCCGACCTGCAACGGCCGATAGCCGAGCACCCGCTGCAGATACAACGCGGAAATGAAGAACCACGCGAACATGGCGGCGGCCCACAACACGCCGACCACGTTCGCGGTGGCGACATTGCGCAGGCGGAACAGACCGAGCGGCATCAACGGATGCTGAACGCGTGCTTCGATCACGAGGAAGGCGGCGAGCAGAACGAGTGCGGCGAACAGCAGGCCGAGTGTTTGCGCGGACGTCCATCCTGCTTCATTGCCGTTCACCACCGCATACACCGCCAGCATGAGCGAAGCGGTGACGGAGATGGCTCCGGCGACATCGAGTCGTTCGCCGTGCGCATGCCCGCGCGCCGATGGCAACAAGGCGATGCACAGCGCGTAAACAGCGATGCCAATCGGCAGATTGACGAGAAAGATCCAGTGCCAGCTGAGCAGGTTGGTGAGCAGACCGCCGAGCAATACGCCGATGCTGCCGCCGCCCGCGCACACGAAACCGTACACGCCCATCGCTTTCGCGCGCTCGCCCGGTTCGGTGAAGAGATTCATGATGAGCGACAGCGACACGGCGGAGACGACGGCGCCGCCCAGGCCTTGGACGGCACGCGCGCACACCAGCAGCACTTGCGAGTTCGCCATGCCGCACGCCAGCGAGGCGAGGGTGAACAGCGTGATACCGCCGAGGAACAGCTTGCGGTGTCCATACAGATCGCCGAGCCGTCCGCCGAGCAGCAGACAGCCGCCGAACGTGAGCATGTACGCATTCACGACCCACACGAGCGAGGTCTCGGTGAAGCCGAGGTCCGCGGCGATGGACGGCAGCGCGACGTTCACGATCGTGGTGTCGAGCACGATCATGAGCACGCCGAGACAAAGAACGAACAGTGCCAGCCAGCGCTGCTTGCCGTGGATGGAATGGGTCATGCGGATGCTCCTTTGCCGCGGGCGATGGGGTAACGACAAGCCGTTGATGGCAATAGGATTTTCAGTCTAGCACCCGCCTATTTGAGCTCACAACTACGAGTTCCTGGGCGCCGCGCGCCTCAGTCTCCGCCGATGATTTCGTACTTGCCGCCGCGCTCCAGCGCACGCTGATACGCCGGCCGCGCGTGGATGCGCTTCAGGAAGGCGGTGATCGCGGGAATCCGGCCTTCCATGCCGCCGCGCGCGGTGGCGGCTTCGAGGGGAAAGCTCATCTGCACGTCGGCGGCCGTGAAGTCGTTGCCGACGAACCAGCCGGTCGCACTCAATTCCTTGTCGATGTAGCCGAGATGCAGTTTCAGTTGCGGATCGATGAAGCTGTCTTGCAACGTCTGCGCGATCTTGCGGGCGATGGGCTTGGCGAAGAACGGCATCGGCGCGCTGGCGATGCGTTGCGCGACCAGTTTCAGCAGCAATGGCGGCATCGCCGAGCCTTCCGCGTAGTGCAGCCAGTAGGTGTAGCGCAACCGCTCCGGCGTGCCCGCAGCCGGAGCAAAACGTCCTTGACCGTATTTCTCCACCAGGTATTCGACGATGGCGCCCGACTCGGCGATGGTCTGGCCGTCGTCGGTAATAACGGGCGATTTGCCGAGCGGATGCACCGCGCGCAACTCCGGCGGCGCGAGCATCGTTTTCGGATCGCGCTCGTAGCGCTTGATCTCGTACGGCACGCCGAGTTCTTCGAGCAGCCATAAGACGCGTTGCGAGCGGGAGTTGTTCAGGTGGTGGACGGTCAGCATGGGTCGGGAAAGGGTGGCCAGTGGAGCGTCACATCATAAGGGTGTTGCGCAGAGGCGGGGCTCTAGTCGCACCGCCTGCCGTGCCCGCTCGCCGTCATGCCACGTCGACCACGACCTTCCCCGCGTTGGTGCCGTCGACGATGGCCTGATACGCGAGTTCTACGGTGCTGAGATCGTAGCTCTGCGAATCCAGTCGCGGTACGAGCTTGCCATCTTCGATCAACTGCGTCGCGACGCGCAGCATGTCGCCGTGATGCTCGCGATGTTTGCCGCCGAGCAGCGGAGACAGCGTAAACACGCCGGAGTATGTCGCCTCACGGAACGACAACGGCGCCAGCGCATGCGTGCCCCAGCCCAATGCGCTCACCACATGGCCGAACTGCTTGACCGCCTTGAACGATGCGTCGAGCGTGGCGCCGCCTACGGTATCGGCGACGAGATCGAAGCCTTCGCCCTGGGTCATCGTTTCAACGTACTCCTCGACCGAGCTGGCGCGACGATCGATCGGCGTCGCACCGTATTGTTCGATCAGGTCCATGTCTTTGGCGCTGACTGTCGCGAAGACCTTACCGCCCATCGCCACCGCCAGTTGCACGGAAATATGACCGACGCCGCCGGCGCCGCCCTGCACGAGCACCGTTTGACCCGCCTGCAACTTCGCGCGGTCGGCAATGCCTTCATATGAAGTGATGAAGCTCAACGGAATTGCCGCCGCCTCTCTCATCGACAGATTCGACGGTTTGAGGGCGAGCAGGCGTGCGTCCACGGCCTGAAACTGGGCGAGCGAGCCCGGCAGTCCAGCCACGCCGCCGGTCATGCCGTAGACGTCGTCGCCGACCTTGAAGCCCGTGACCTCGTCGCCCACGGCCTCGACCGTTCCCGCCATGTCGATGCCCAGCACCAGCGGCAGCGGATGCTTCGCGTGCGCCGCATTGCCGGAGCGAATCTTGGTGTCGAGCGGATTCAACCCGCTGGCCTTGACGCGCACCAGCACCTGGCCCCGCCCTGGATTCGGCATCGGGACTTCAGCGAGTTCCAGCGGGCCGTTGTAACGGTTGAGGACTAGGGCTTGCATGGTCATTACATATCTCCAGTGGGACGTCGGACGGTTTGGTCAATCGGCTTGATTAATAATCGTTCATGCGAGAAAGTATGTAAATTGAAGATTTTGCACATCGTCTAAACAAAAATGCATGGATCAAAATGGACTGGAACGACGTTCGAATTTTTCTGGCAATTGCCCGTGAAGGCACGCTGGGCCGCGCGGCAAAGCGGGTAGGGCAGACCCAGCCGACCATCGGGCGTCGTTTGCGGACGCTGGAGGCGTCGGTCGGACAAACGCTCTTTCAGCGCACTGCGGACGGTTTCGTGCTGACCGAGGAGGGCACCGCCGTGCTGGCCAGCGCCGAGCGCATGGAAGACGAGGCGCACGGCTTCGAGCGCTCGCTGGCAGGCAAGGAGCAGCGGCTTACCGGTCTGTTGCGGATTTCATCGTCGGACTGGTTCGGCGTGCATGTGTTGACACCCGTGGTGGCGGAGTTTCTTCGACAGAATCCGTTGGTGTCGGTCGAGTTGGTGACCGATGCCCGGCAATTGAGCCTCGCGCGCCGCGACGCCGATCTGCTGTTCCGCATCACGCCGTTCGACGAGGCGGACGTAATTCAGCGCAAGTTGATCAAGATGGATTACGCGTTGTATGGCCCGCTGAACATCGTGCCGCCGCAGCGCGGCGATGGCGCGGGCTACGCGTTGGTCACCATGGACAGCGCGTTCGGCTCGCTTCCCGACGTGAGATGGCTGCGTGAGATCTTGCCGCACGCGCATGTGGCCTTCGGCAGCAACAACCGCGAAGCCCAGGCGCGCATGTGCGCGGAACGTGCTGGCCTCGCCGTTCTGCCCTGTCCACTGGGCGACAACACGGCGGGGATCGAACGTATCGACCTCGGCGAAGCGCCGCCGGGTCGTGACGTATGGTTCGGCTACCATCGCGACCTGCGCCGCCTGGGACGATTGCGGGCGTTTCTCGACCTGGTGATCGAGCGGCTCTCGAACGTCTGAACTACATCGTGCGTAACTCGAAGCGTTTGAGCTTGCCGGTTTCGGTGCGCGGCAGCGCGTCGACGAAGACCACCACACGTGGATATTTATACGGCGCCACGCTGTGCTTCACGAAGTCCTGGAGTAGCGCCACCAGTTTGTCGTCCGCGCCATAGCCTGAATTGAGCACGACGAAGGCCTTGACGATCTGGCCGCGCGTGTCGTCCGGCACGCCCACCACGCCGCATTCCGCCACGGCATCGTGTTGCAGCAGCACGCTCTCCACTTCGGGGCCCGAGATGTTGTAGCCGGCAGAAACGATCATGTCGTCGGCGCGTGCCTGATAGAACACGTAGCCGTCTTCGTCGAGATAGACCGAGTCGCCGGGCAGATTCCAGCCGTCGCGCACGAACTTCATTTGCCGCTCGTCGGCGAGATAGCGGCAGCCGGTCGGCCCGCGTACCGCGAGCTTACCGATCACGCCCGGCGCAACGGGCTGCATGGCATCGTCCACGGCCTGCACGAGGTAGCCGGGTATCGCGCGCCCGATCGCGTTCGGACGAATTGCGTCGCCCTGCGACGAGATAAAGATGTGGATCAACTCGGTGCCGCCAATGCCGTCGATCATGTCGATGCCGGTGGCGTCGCGCCATAGGCGGCGGGTCGAATCCGGTAAGGCTTCGCCTGCCGATACCGTGTTCTTCAGGCTCGAGATGTCGTGATGCCCGACGAGCGGCGCCATCTGCCGATAGAAAGTCGGCGCGGTGAACATGATGGTCGCGTGAAAACGTTCGACGGCTTGCAGCAGCGTCTCGGGCGATAGTTTCTCGATCAGGACCGTGGAGGCGCCGACGCGCAACGGAAAGCACAACATGCCGCCGAGCCCGAACGTAAACGCGAGGGGCGGTGTACCGCAAAAAATATCGCTCGACGTGGGCTTGAGCACGTGACGTGGGAACAGATCGCACATCGCAACGACGTCGCGATGAAAGTGCATGCAGCCTTTCGGCGCGCCGGTCGTGCCGCTGGTGAAGGCAATCAGGCAAACGTCGTCGGCGGCGGTGTCGCACGCGGCGAAGTGAGCGGGCTTGTTGATCGCGAGGGTGTCGAGCGAATCGGGGGCGTCGCTATGGAAGAGACGCGTTTGCTTGAGGCCCGCGCAATAGAACTCGTCCCGTGGATCGTTGCAGCGGGCGAGTTCGTCGGTCAGACGCGCGTCGCATAGCGCCGCGCCGACTTGCGCCTTGTCGATGATCTGCTTCAATTCCTTCGCGCGCAGCAGCGGCATGGTCGGCACCAACACCAACCCGACCTTGAGCGCCGCGAGCGCGGTGACCGCCATCTGCAAGGTGTTCGGGCCGCGCAACAGAACGCGGTTACCCGGTTGCAAACCCATTTCGTCGACCAGCACATGGGCGCTGCGATTCACCAGCGCGAGCAAGTCGCCATACGTGTTGGCGTGCGGCGCGCCGTCGACATCGGACCAGATGGCGGGGCGGTCGCGATGACCGGCCTCGAGGGTTCTGTCGAGCAGTTCCGTCGCGCAGTTCATCCGCGCCGGGTAGGCCACGTCCGGGTTGTCGAGCAGAAAGACAGGCCATTGATCCTGCGGCGGAAGGTTGTCGCGCGCGAAGGTATCGACGTGTGCTGACGGTTCCATCATGGTCTCCCGGGCGTTGAGCCGGCTGAAGGCGCTTCGGTTGGCTTGGTGGGCTTTCTCGTGCTGCTTTCGATGCTGCTTTCTTTCGCTTGCGGCCGGGTTCCGGCTTTACTGCGGGATCACGGCGGTCGCTTCGATTTCGACCTTCGCGTCGTCTTCGATGAGCGCGACGACCTGCACCGCGCTCATCGCGATGTCGTAGTCGCCGATCAGTTCGCGAAACGCACGGCCGATGTCCTTCAACGATGCGAGGTACTCGCGTTTATCGGTGACGTACCACGTCATTCGCACGAGATGCTCGGGTGTGCCGCCCGCTTCATGCAGCACGGCGAGCACGTTCCTGAGCGCCTGAACGGCCTGCGCCGCGAAATCGCTGGTCTGGAAGCGCGCCTGTTCGTCCCAGCCGATCTGGCCGGCGATGAACACCTGCGTGCCGCTGGCCGCGACGCCGTTCGCATAGCCGCGCGGTTTGATCCAACCGGCGGGGAGGAGAGCTTTTTTCATGAGCGATGCGCCTCGATGGAGTCGGGCTGGGGGGCGAACCTCGCGAGTGCGCTCGCGATGTCGGTGGGTAGTTCGATGGAGGTATTACTCTCGAGCGATGTCGTCACGAGCACCTGCTTCGCGCGAAAACGCGTTTCGCCGTTGCAATGCCCAACGATCTCGATGCTGATCGAGCGCCGTCCGATTGCCGAGACGTCGAGCGTCAAGGTGATCGTTTCGCCCATCTGGCTCGGCCGCGAAAACTCGCAGTCGAGTTTGACGATCGGCAGGCCGACGCGGCGCTGCGCGATCATGTGCGCGTAGTCGATCTGCAAACCTTCGTTGAACCAGTCTTCGACGAGCGCGTTCGTCATCACCAGATATTGCGGAAAGAAGACGATGCCCGCCGGGTCGCAATGCGAGAACCGAATGCGTACGGGTCTTTCGAAGGACAGGTTCATTGCGCGTTGTCCTTCGCCGCTCGGGCAGCATGTGCTTTCAGCAGATCACGGCCGACGATCAATTGCTGCACTTCGGTCGCACCTTCGTAAATACGCAGTGCCCGGATCTCGCGATACAGCATTTCGACGGCCGCGCCGCTTTGCACGCCCATGCCGCCGTAAAGTTGCACGGCGGCGTCGATCACTTGCTGCGCGCCTTCGCTTGCATGCCACTTCGCCATCGCGGCTTCGCGTGTCACGTTTTCGCCCTGATCACGCAACCAGGCCGCGCGATAGACGAGCAAGGCGCTGCTGTCGATGGTCAAGGCCATCTGCGCGAGCCTCGCCTGAGTCAGCTGGAAATCGCCGAGTGTTTGTCCAAACATCTTGCGTGAAGAAGCGCGCGCCAGGCCCTCGGCCATCGCATGCCGCGCGAAGCCGAGCGATGCCGCCGCCACGGAGGTGCGGAAAATATCCAGCGTGCGCATGGCGAGCTTGAATCCTTCGCCGGCCACGCCGAGCATCTGGCTGCGCGGTACGCGTGCCCCCGCAAAACGCAAACGCGCGAGCGGATGCGGCGCGATCACGTCGATGCGCTCCGCGATCTCGAGTCCCGGCGTGTCCGCGTCCACGATGAACGCACTGATGCCGCGCGCGCCTGGTGCTTCGCCGGTTCTGGCGAACACCACATAGAAATCGGCGATGCCGCCGTTGGAGATCCACGTCTTCTCGCCGTCGAGCACAAAGGCGTCGCCGTCTTCGCGAGCGCTGAGTGCCATCGCGGCCACGTCCGAGCCGGCTTCCGGTTCCGACAGGGCGAATGCGGCGATCGCGGTACCGTTGGCTACGCGCGGCAAATAGCGGGTCTTTTGCTCATGCGTGCCGCCGAGCGAAATGGCGCCGGAGCCAAGGCCTTGCATCGCCAACGCGAAATCCGCGAGACCCGAGTGTCTGGCGAGCGTCTCGCGCAACAGGCAAACGGCGCGTGTGTCGATGGTGTCGCCGTGGCCGCCATAGGCCATGCCGCCTACGCCGTATTTCAGCCAGCCCGCCGCACCGAGTTCGCGCACGAGGCGCTGGCAGGTTGCATCGACGTCCTTGCGCTCGGGTTCCGCATGCGAGAGGTTCGCCTCGCACCAGGCTTCGAGATTCGCAGCGAGTTCGCGGTGGCGCGGCTCGAAGAATGGCCACGCCAGCGGGCTGTGCAGATCGAGAGTGGGATCGATGCTCACCTCAATCTCCTTCGAACACCGGACGCGACTTCGCGGCGAACGCGGTATAAGCGCGTTCGAAATCGCGCGTGCTCATGCAGATCGCCTGCGCTTGCGCCTCGGATTCGATTGCTTCGTCGATGCTCATGCTCCATTCCTGGTGCAGCATCTTCTTGGTGATGCCGTGCGCGAACGTCGGACCGGCGACGAGGTCGGCGGCGAGTTGGTGCGCCTCCTGCACGAGCGTGGCGGGCTCGCATAGGCGGTTATAGAAGCCCCACGCATGGCCTTCTTCACCGCTCGCCGAGCGACCGGTAAAGAGCAATTCCGCGGCGCGTCCCTGGCCGATGATGCGGGGCAGAATCGCGCACGCGCCCATATCGCAGCCCGCCAGACCGACGCGGGAGAACAGGAACGCGAGCTTGCTGCGCGCGGTGCCGAGCCGCATATCGGACGACATCGCGAGGATCGCACCGGCACCGGCGCAGACACCGTCGACGGCGGCGATCACCGGTTGCGGGCAATGACGCATCGCTTTGACGAGATCGCCGGTCATGCGCGTGAAAAGCAGCAGTTCCGGCATGGGCAAATCGATCAGCGGCGCAATGATGTCGTGGACGTCGCCGCCGGAGCAGAAGTTGTCTCCTGCACCGTGGATCACTACCGCTTTGACGTCGGTCGCATAGCTCAGCTGGCGAAACAGATCGCGCAACTCCGCGTACGACTCGAAGGTCAGCGGATTCTTGCGCTCGGGGCGGTTCAGCGTGATCGTCGCGACCTTGTCGGCGACCGACCAGCCGAAATGCTGCGCCTCGTAACCGGCGAGCGTCAGGCGGTTGCCGGCCAGCAGCGCATCGGCGTTGGATCGTGTCATGGCATGTCTCTCGTACGTTGTCGGTGCGAATCAGTCTTTCAGCGTGTCGAGCAGATGCTGCTTGAGCTTGCCGAGACGTTGATGGGTGCGCGATTTCTCATCCAGGCTCAAGCCGCCGAACAGTTCGACCACCCACTGCTCGTGCGCGACCGCCATCCTGTCGAAGGCTTTGCGGCCGGCGACCGTGAGGCACACGCTGATCGAGCGGCGATCGTTCGGATCGGTGTCGCGTGAGACCAGGCCTTCCTTTTCGAGCTGATCCGTAATGCCGGTGATATTGCCGCCCGTGACCATCAAACGCCGCGATAGCTCGGTCATCTTGAGGCCTTGCGGATGACGTTCGAGTTGCGCCATCAAGTCGAAACGCGGCAGCGTGGTGTCGAATTCATTGCGCAGACGCTTGCGCAATTCGGCCTGCACGAGGTTGGTCGTGGTCAGCATGCGCAACCATAAACGCAGCCCCATGTGGCTATCGGCGCCGGTACTCATTTCGAGGTCCACGACGTTCTCCGCAGGTTTGGCGACACCTTTGCGCGGCGGTTTCGTTTCAGCCGCTGCGGGCTTTTTATTGTTGGTCGACTTGCTCACATGACTTCTCCACCAGAGATGGAAATGGATTGCCCCGTGACTGCGTCGGAGCCGGACTGACAGAGCCAGAGCACCGAGTTGGCGACCTGTTCGGGGCTCACGAAGCGCCGTTGCGGATTCGAGCGCAGCAAGGTGTCGCGCGCTTGCTGTTCGGTGCGCGAGGTCTTGCTGGTGATCTGTTCGAGCGAGGCGTGCAGTAACTCGGTTTCCGTGTAGCCGGGGCACACGGCGTTGACGGTGACGCCTTTCGTCGCGACTTCCAGTGCGAGCGAACGCGTGAGACCGATCACGCCATGCTTCGCGGCGCAGTAGGCCGCGACGTAGGCGTAGCCGACCTGGCCCGCCGTGCTCGCGATATTGACGATGCGGCCATAACCGCGTTCGAGCATGCCGGGCAACACGGCGCGCGTGCCGAGAAAAACGCCGGTGAGGTTCACGTCCAGCATGCGTTGCCAGAGGGCGATGTCGGTGTGCGTGAACGGCGCGGCTTGCGCCTGACCGGCATTGTTGATGAGGATGTCCACCGCGCCGGCCTGGTCGAACGCCTGGGCAACCGACGCCTCCTGCGTGACGTCGACGCCGATACAGCGGACCTCACCTAACGCGGCGCATTTTTCCTGCTGCACTGCGAGTCGTTGTGCGTCGCGACCCATCAAGGTGACGCGTGCACCGGCGCGTAGCAGCGCTTCCGCCACGGCCGCACCGATTCCGCTGCCGCCGCCTGTCACGACTGCATGTTGCCCTGCGAGTGTCGAATGGTCCGTGTTCACGTGGTGCCCTCCGCGCGCTGTGCGCGTTCTTGCGGCGAAAGTCCGGCATTGGCGGCGGCCTGGGTGCGTTCGCGTTCGAGATTACGTTCAAGTTGCGATTTCGCGGCGCTATAGGGCTTTGGCCACATCACGTCGAAATAGCCTATTTTTGCGGCTTCGTTCAGTGTCCACGACGGATTGGCCAGGTGCGGACGCGCGATCGCGCATAGGTCCGCACGGCCCGCTGCGATGATGCTGTTGACGTGATCCGCTTCGGAAATCGCGCCGACTGCGATCGTCGCGATGCCCGCCTCGTTGCGCACGCGGTCGGCGAACGGTGTCTGGAACATGCGGCCGTACACGGGCTTTTCCGCCTTGCTGACCTGACCCGACGAGACGTCGATCATGTCGGCGCCCGCTGCCTTGAAGGCTAGCGCGATCTGCACGGCGTCGTCGGGTGTCGTGCCGCCCTCGACCCAGTCGTTTGCCGAGATTCGCACGGAAATCGGCTTGTCCTGCGGCCAGACCGCGCGGATCGCCTTGAAAATCTGCAAGGGATAACGCAGGCAATTTTCCAGCGAGCCGCCGTATTCGTCGGTGCGCTGATTGGTCAGCGGCGAGAGGAAACTGGAGAGGAAATAGCCGTGCGCGCAATGCAGTTCGAGCCAGTCGAAGCCCGCCTCGGCCGACATCTTCGTGGCGCTGACGAACTGCGCTTCAATCTCGCGCAATTCGTCGGGCGTGGCTTCGCGTGAAAGCTGGCTAACGCCGCGCAGATACTGTTGTGGCGATGCCGAGACGAGCGGCCAGTTACCGTCTTCGAGCGGCTGGTCGATGCCTTCCCACGCGACACGCGTCGAGCCTTTTGCGCCGGAATGACCGAGCTGAATGCCGATCTTCGCGTCCGACTGACGATGCACGAGGTCGACGATGCGCTTCCATGCGACCAGGTGCTCCGGCGCGTACATGCCAGGACACGCAGGTGTGATACGCGCTTCGGGCGACACGCAGGTCATTTCCGTCATGACCAGCGCGGCGCCGCCCATGGCGCGAGCACCGAGATGCATCAGATGATAGTCACCCGCGACGCCGTCCACCGCCGAGTATTGCGCCATCGGCGACACCACGACGCGGTTTTTCAAGGTCACGCCGCGCAAGGTGAACGGCGTGAACATGGGCGGCACGGAATGCTGGTCCGGCGTGCGCTGTACGCCCGAGCGCTGAGCGAGCCAGTCTTCGAAGCCTGCAAGATAGCGCGCATCGCGCTCGCGCAGATTTTCGTGCGAGATGCGCTGCGAACGCGTGAGCAGCGAATAGGCGAACTGTTCCGGCTCGAACGACGTGTAACGGTCGACGTGTTCGAACCACTCCGTTGAATTGCGCGCCGCGTTCTGAATGCGCAAGACGTCGATGCTGCGCACGTCGGTGTAATGCTGTAACGCGGCGGCCAGGTCGCCGGGATGCGCGCGCATGCTGTTGGCGAGTTCGATCGAGTCCTCGAGCGCGAGCTTGGTGCCCGAGCCAATCGAGAAGTGCGCGGTGTGCGCGGCGTCGCCCATCAGCACGATCGGCGTTTGTGTGCCGTCGCGATTGGCGCGCCAGTGCACCCATTCTTTGTTGACCACGCGCGGAAAGCGGATCCATTGCGAGGAGCCGCGCAGGTGGGAGGCATTGGAGAGCAGCGGATTGCCGTCCAGATATTTGGCGAACAGCTTTTCGCAGAAGGCGATGCTGTCTTCCTTGCTCATCTCGTCCAGACCGGCGGCGCGCCACACGCGTTCCGGCGTTTCGACGATGAACGTGGAAGTCTGATCGTCGAAGCGATAGGCGTGTGCCTGGAACCAGCCGAATTCGGTTTCTTCGAAGGCGAAGTTAAAGGCGTCGAAAAGTTTTTTGGTGCCGAGCCAGACGAAGCGGCAATCGCGCATGTCGATGGCGGGCTGGTAGGTCGCCTCGTACTTCTGACGAATGGCGCTGTTAGCGCCGTCGCAGGCGACGATCAGGTCGGCTTCGTAGACCGTGTCGTCCGTGACCTGGGTTTCGAACACCAGTTTGACGCCGAGTTCTTCACAGCGCGCTTGCAGGATGTTCAGCAGGCGCTTGCGACCAATCCCGCAGAAGCCGTGGCCCGACGAGCGAATCTGCTCGCCGCGAAAATGAATCTCGATGTCGTCCCAGTGGTTGAAGGCGTCGAGAATCGCGTCGGCGCTGGGGGCGTCGGCGGCGCGCAGGTTGCCGAGCGTCTGGTCGGAGAACACGACGCCCCAGCCGAAAGTGTCGTATGGACGGTTGCGCTCCACTACGGTGACTTCGTAGGTGGGATTCCGGCCCTTCATCAACAGGCCGAAATAAAGGCCGGCCGGGCCGCCGCCGATACAGACGATGCGCATGCTTGTTCCCCAAAGTGGAGGTTGCCTTGGGGTTAATTTAGGCCTCGATAGTTTAGATGTCAAGTAAATATAAAGGGGGGCGGCGGGCGAGCGGCCGCGTGATCGTAGAGAATAAAGTCAGTCAACTCAAGATGAACGCTGCGTACGCAGCGGCGCTGGCGCGGGATATTCTGCCGACCGGATCGAGGTGGCGATCGAACTGGCGGAACACGGTGCGCTCGACTATCCCGTGTTCGAGTGCCTCGCTGAAGGGACGATCGCGTTCGGGCAGCAGACGATTTCATCGAGGTTCGAGTGGCGGAAGCCTCCCGTGAGACGAGCTAAAACATCCCCATCGCGCCTTCCACGCTGCGCACCATCGACATGAGTCGCGGTCCCACGTCGCTTTCCAGTTGTCCCTCTTTGAGTAGATACGACGGCACGCCGCAATTGAACACGAGAATCTCGCCATCGGCGGACGGTTTCATCGGCACGGCGACCGCGTGTACTTCGCGGCGCAAATCGCCGTACGACACGCAAAAGCCGCGCTCCCGAAAGTAGTCAATGCCGCGCAACACACGATCTCGGAACGTGGTCCACTCGTCGGGCGACTTGACCGCGATCTCGTTGAGCAACGCTTCTCGCCGTTCGGCGGGCAACGCGGCCAGGAGTGCGCGGCCCATCGCGGTACGCACGATTGGATAGCTCAATCCGATATCCGGAGGTAGACCCTGCGGCGTGCTGCTACGACTGCTCTCGAGATAGACGACGTTCAGCCGGTCGCGCATTCCGAGCGACACCGAGCCCCGAATGTGATCCGCAAGTTCTCTCATCGACGGTCGCGCGATCTGTCTCACTGCGAGACTCGCGAGCAACGGATAGGCGAGCGACAGCACGGCCGATCCGAGCTGGAACTTGCCGTTCATACGGTTCACGCGCAGGTAGCCGAGCCGGGTCAACGTGTAGGTGAAGCGCGAGATCGTCGCCTTGGTCATGCCGGTGCGCACGGCGAGCTCGGCATTGCCGAGTTGCGAATCGCGCGGCGTGAAGCAGTGCAGGATGTCGAGGCCGCGCGCGAGCGTCGTGGCGAACTGACGGTCGCCGTCGAACTCATCGGGGGTGTAGCGTACCTTCGAATCCATATAGTCGCCTGCTGCCGGCATGATTTCCGGCGCCTCGTTGGGTGACATGCTTCCTCCTTTCAACTCCCTTCATTGTGCGCCGCGTGTTCTGCATATCCAAACTGTGTTCAGCATAGTCGAACAACTCTGCCTGGCGAGATGAAAAAGCCGGATAGTTGTCCATAAATTAGCCTATCACGGAGACAGCAAATGAACAGCAAGAACCCGGATTTCGACGTGATGCTCGCGGACGTCGCGCGTTTCGTGCGCGAAGAAGCGATGCCGCGTGAAAACGAAATCGAGCAGGCGGACGCCATGCCAGAGGATGTCGTGGAACGCATGCGCGCGCTCGGCTATTTTGGCTGGAGCATTCCACAAGAATTTGGCGGAGCCGGCCTCACGACGGAGCAACTTGTGCGCGGCGCATTCGAGCTTTCGCAGGTCTCGGTGGCATTTCGTGCACGGGTTGGCACGAATACCGGCATCGGCTCCGAGGCGCTCGTCGCGGATGGCAGCGAGGCTCAGAAGCAGCGCTATCTACCGCGGCTGGCATCGGGCGCGTTGACCGGCGCATTCGCGTTGACCGAGTCGGACGCGGGCTCCGATGCCACGGCCTTGCGCACCACGGCCCGTCGCGACGGCGATCATTACGTGCTCGACGGCAGCAAATGCTTCATTACAAATGCGCCGATCGCCGATCTCTTCACGGTGATGGCGCGCACAGATCCGTCGATACCCGGCGCGGGGGGGATCTCCGCCTTTCTCGTCGAGCGTGGCACGGCTGGGCTCACGACTAGCGATCCGTACGCGAAGATGGGCCAGGCAGGTTCACCCGTCGGCGACGTGCATTTCAAGGGGTGCCGGGTACCGGCTGCCAATCTGATCGGCGGCTTGGAGGGGCAGGGCTTTCGCACCGCCATGAAGGTATTGAACAAACAGCGCATCCATCTCGCGGCGCTGTGCACGGGCCCGGCGATCCGCATGCTCGACGAAGCTGTCGCTTACACCTCGCGCCGCGAACAGTTCGGCAAGCCGGTGGCGGAATTCCAGCTCGTTCAGGCGCTCATTGCCGAGTGTCAGACGGAAATCTACGCAGCGCGGTCGATGATTCTCGAAACCGCGCGCAAGCGCGATGCCGGCGAGGATGTCGCGCTGGAGGCGTCGATGTGCAAGATGTTTGCCTCCGAGATGTGCGGGCGCGTCGCGGATCGCGCGGTACAGATGTTCGGCGGCCGCGGCTACCTCGCGGGCAATGCGGTGGAGCGGTTCTATCGCGACGTGCGCGCATTCCGCATCTACGAGGGCACCACGCAGATCCATCAGTTGAACATTGCAAAGATCACGCTGCGCCGCGCGGCGCACAAGAACGCTACGCAACACGACGACGGTGTTGCAACGACCGCTGTGTGTGCCGCATGAGCGCCGGTACAAGTCCTCAACGGGTGCTAGATATCGAACGGCTGGTCGCACCGCGGTCCATGGCGATCGTCGGCGCGTCGAACGATCTGAAGTCGATTAGCGGCCAGCCGCTGCGCTTCTTGCTTCAGCATGGCTATCGTGGCGTGGTGTATCCGGTCAATCCGAAATACGCGCAGATCGATGGCGTAGCGTGTTACGAAGACGTCGCGAGCCTGCCGGAGACACCCGATCTCGTGCTCATTCTCGTCGCAGCCCGCCGCGTGCCGGCCGTATTGCGCGAGTGCGGCGAAAAGGGCATTCGTTATGCAATCGTCTACAGTTCCGGCTTCGCCGAAGCAGGGGAGGCCGGCGTCGTCTTGCAGCACGAATGCGCTGATATCGGACGCGCGTTCGGCATCCGCGTGATCGGGCCGAACTGCCAGGGTGTCGTCAGCACCGGCGCGAATCTGTATGCGGGTTTCGGCGCGCCGTTCGGAGTCGTTTACCGCGCGGGCGGACTCTCGCTCATCTCGCAGAGCGGCGGCTTCGGGTGCGCGCTCTTGCTGATGGCCGATGAACTCGGCATCGGTCTGCGCCATTTCATCACGACTGGCAACGAAGCTGACGTAAGCCTGCTCGATCTCGTCGATGCCTGTATCGACGACGAAAAAACGTCGCTGATCGCCACGTACATAGAGGGACTGAAGGACGCACGACGGCTCGTCGAGGTGTCGACGCGCGCGCTCGATGCGGGCAAGCCGCTGCTCGCGTGGAAGGTCGGCAACACGGCCGATGGCGCGAAGGCCGCTGCCTCGCACACGGCGAACCTGGGGGGCGCATCAGCGCTCTATCGCACGGCGTTCCGTCAGTCGGGTGTGATCGAAGTGACGGATGTCGCCGATCTCGGCGACTACGCGAAAGCGTTCGAAGCCAAGCGGCTGCCCCGCGGTAACCGGATCGCGGTCGTCACGCTGTCGGGCGGCGCAGGCATTCTGATCACTGACGCGTGCAGCGAACGCGGCATGACGGTTCCGCCGCTCTCGCCCGCGACGCTCGACGCGCTCAGACCGATCGTGCCCGCCTTCGCATCGCTGGCCAATCCCGTTGACCTGACCGCGGGTATCCTTGCAGAGCCGCAAATCTTCACGGATGCGCTGCAAATCATCGCCGACGATCCGGGGATCGATTCGATCGCGATCATGGCCGCCGCGGCAAGCGGCGATGTCGCGCTCGCGATGGCCGAGGCGATCGTGCGCGTCTATCGAGCGACCGACAAGCCGTTGATGCTGGCCTGGAATGCGCGTCGCGATATGGCGCCGGAAGCGTATCGTGTGATCGAGATGGCGGGTGTGCCGCTCTACACAACGCCCGTACGCTGCGGGCGTGCGTTTGCAATGCTGTCGGACTATGCGCAGGCAAGACGCGCGCGGGTGGCCGCATGCGCTGAACGAGCACCCGCACCTGACCGGCTTCGTGCCGACACGGCGCGAGCGCTCATCGTGCAGAGTTCCGCTGATCTGACCGAGCACGCCGCTCAGCGCTTGCTCGCGCACTACGGCATTGGGACGCCGAAGAGCGCGTTAGCGAAGAACCATCGCGACCTGGGCGACTTCGCGCGAGCGACGGGCTTTCCTCTCGTCGTAAAAGTACAGTCGCCGGACATCCCGCACAAGACAGAAGCCGGCGCCGTCCGGATAGGCATTCGCGATGAAGCGATGCTGGTGAACGCCTTCGACGAGATCGTCGCGAATGCGCGGCGGCACGTTCCGGACGCGCGTATCGAAGGCGTGCTCGTGCAGGAAGAGATACGCGATGCCGTGGAGATGATCGTCGGGATCGACAACGATGCCTCGTTTGGGCCGGCGGTGATGTGCGGACTTGGCGGCATTTATGCCGAAGTGTTGAAAGACGTGGCGTGGCGTCTCGCACCGGTCACGCGCTCGCAGGCGTTTGCGATGATTCGCGAACTGCGGGCCTACGCGATACTCGACGGTGCGCGCGGCAAGCCGCGTTGCGATATCGATGCCCTTGCCGATGCAATCGTCGCGATGTCCGAGATGGCGCTCGATCTGGCGCCCGGGTTGAAGGAATTCGATATCAATCCGCTCTTCGTGCTTACTGCAGGCAAGGGGGTGCGAGCAGGCGATGCGTTTGCGCGTTATTCGTCTCGGGACGAACGCAAGAGGGAATGCGAGGCCGAAGCCGAACCTCACGCGCAGGCAATCGCCGACTGACCGACAGGGCGTCGCGAGGCGGCTGCATCGAGACCGGGCATGGCGTGTTCTGCGCGCCGTCCACTGAACATCGTATTTCGTCTTCCATGTGAGACCATCATGTACAGCTCTTCGATCACCGGTGCGAACGATACGGCCGACTGCACGCCCGCCGAAATCGAGCACATCTATCGTAAGGTGTTTTACCGGCTGATTCCGCTGCTGTTTCTCTGCTATGTGATCAGCTACATCGACCGCGTCAACATCAGCTTCGCCAAGTTGCAGTTCATGCACGAACTTGGCTTTTCGGAGTCGACCTACGGGCTCGGCGCGGGCTTGTTCTTCATCGGCTATGTGCTCTTCGAAGTGCCGAGCAACCTCTGGATGCAGCGTATTGGCGCGCGTCGCACGCTGCTGCGCATCATGTTCGCCTGGGGTCTCGTGTCGAGCCTGATGATGTTCGTGCGCACGCCGACGCAGTTCTACGCGATGCGTTTCTTGCTCGGCGTGACCGAAGCGGGTTTCTTTCCCGGCATGATCTATTATCTGAGTTGCTGGTTTCCGGGCGCGAGACGTGCACGCGTCACCGCGTTCCTGATGATGGCGACTGCGGTCGCGGGGATCGTTGGCGGACCGCTGTCCGGATTCATCATGACGCGCCTCGCCGGCGTCGGCGGAATGCCAGGCTGGCAATGGTTGTTCCTGCTCGAAGGCGTGCCCGCCGTGACGCTCGGTCTCGTCGTTTTCTTCCTCCTCGGCGATACGCCCGCGGAGGTGAGCTGGCTCGACGATCGAGAAAAGTCGCTGATCGCGCGCGAATTGCTGGCCGATGAAAAGTCGAAGCACACTGGCCATCTCGACGGATTGCGAGGCGCGCTCGCCAATCCTCGCGTGTATCTCGCGGCGCTCGTCTACTTCGCGGTGATGATGCCGTTCAACGCGATCGGCTTTTGGGCACCGACGATCATCCGCGATCTCGGTGTGGCGAGCGTGTTCGATATTGGATTGCTTTCGGCGCTTGTGTTCATCGCGGCCGCGTTGGGAACCTATGTCGTCGGGGCGAATTCCGACCGGACCATGGAGCGTCGCTGGCATGTTGCGGGCAGCGCGGCAGTGACGGCGCTCGCGTTTGCGTTGTTGCCGGCGGCGGGACATAACGTGGCAGTCGGCGTCGGACTGCTTGCGCTCGCGGCGGCGTCATCGTATGGCTGCTTCGTCGTGTTCTGGACCATTCCGCAGACGTTCCTGCCCCGCTCGTCGGCGGCCGGGGGAATCGCGATGATCACGAGTCTCGGCGGGACGGGCGGTTTCGTCAGTCCGGCGTTCGTGGGCTGGGTGAAGACCCAGACGGGTAGCGCTCAATATGGCTTGATCGGTCTAGCCGTGGTACTGCTGGCGGGCGTCGTGCTGCTGTTGGTGGCGTTTCCCGCGTCCGGACGCAACCTGGTTGCTTCTGCCACGGGTATTTCGCGAGGTCGAGGGTTCAATCCGACGCAGCGGTAGCCAATGCCGACCTCATCGCGTTTGTGAGGAGTCGGGCCGACGCTACTCAGGATAGAAGCCCGACCCGACCACGACCGGTTGCGCTTTTCCGGACGGCAGAGGAGCTGACTGCGCAAATGTGGTTGACTCGACACCAAGCAAGCCTGCGAGAAACAAGAGGCCAATGAAGAAGGGTTTCGTTTCCATTGCGTTCTCTCCGACCGCTGAGTGCGACGTTCCTGAGCCTCGACGTTTGCCTTTTAACTGCGATACAGCGTGTAGTTACGAGGTTGACGCAATGGATCATGGTACGTTCGGAGCGAAATAATAGAGGTACAGCGTGGACAAGGAGCGCCGGCAAATCGAAGGGCAATCGAAGGGACGCCTCCCGGGCCTTGGGCCGATCGATAGCATGAGTCTGCCGGAGAGCATCAAGGTCGGCTACGCAACATTCGTCGATTACATCCACGCGCCGGCACTGCTTCGCTCAAACACGTCTCGACTGTTCAAGCCGTTCGCCGAAGACAAGCTTAAGATACGACTCGGCGGCGAATACCGGCTGGCCGACGGCGCAAAGGCGCATGCTGATACGGACAGCCGAGCGACTACGGCGGACTGTCTTCAGACGCCTGTGCACGGCGCTACCGATGCACCGGCGACTCCATGGCGGATTAACGCCTGCTGAACAAATCCCGATTCCTTCATCTCCTCGATGAATACCTGAAGGAAATCCACTGCGGCTTCGCCGCGACGTCTCGGCAGACCCATCGCCTGCCGGATAATCATGAATCTGCCGTCGAGCACGCGTAAGCCCGGCCGGACATCGGATTGAAGCTGCTGTCGCACCCCTGCAGCCACTTCGAGACCGTGTCGGAGAAAACTCGTGACGACTTCGGCGGAAGTGGCCACCCGAATAATGTTCGCGTGATGCAATTCGCGCGTTAAATACAGGTCGTAGGCACTTCCTTGTCCGACAGCAATCCGGTTGTCTGGTCTGTCGACCTGCTCGTTGCACCTTATCGGTGAATCGTCGCGCACAAGATAACTCCCCTCGACCAGCACATAGGGTGCGGTAAATGCTATTTCTACTTCACGCAACGGATCGATTGCAAAGAACCCCACATCGACCTGCTCTTCGGCAACCGCCTGCACGGACTTGCCAGCGGCGTCGAAGATTCTCAGTTCCACCGGCACGCCAAGACGTGCGCCAAGCGCGACGGCCAGATCGACTGAAACGCCATAGGGTTGTGCGACGCCCGCTCTCCTGGCCGCGAGCACGGGATTGCCCACGTTAATTGATACCCGTAACGTGCCGGCCGGTGCGAATGCCGCGATGAGTTGCGCGTCCGCTTTCATGCTGAAACTCCCTGTTCGGAACCATGCACTTTTGGTCGCAATGACCCCGTGTCTTGAGGCTCGTCGTGCCAGTTGTCGATGCCGCTAGCCATGTTCTCTCTCTGTGTCGATGATGCGGTGTATTCGATGAAACTTGTCGAGCCGCGAAAAGCCCGCGCTCGAAACGCTCAGAACGTGTGGCAGATGCCGATCCGTACCGCTCCCTGATGATCGGTGGCTGACGGCGTAAGCGTCGTGATCGACGCAACGGCGGTCTTTCCGTTCGACTGCGTGCCGGATGCTTTCTGGTAGACGCCAATGATGTACAGATCGGTTCTCTTCGACAGCAGATAGTGACCGGCCAATCCGACCTGGTTGTATTTCGCTCCACTTTTTCCAGCGATGGAACTCGCGTCAGTGTAGTTGTAAGTCACTCCGGCATAGGCTGCCGGTGTGAACATGTATCTGAAATTCACTTCGAAATCATTCAGGCTAACTGAGCCCGATAGCCCCGCGGGATTGAGCGTATTGGTGATGCCACTCAAACTTCCATATTTGGTGTTGGTATAGAGCATCCCCAGTGTCGCGGAGCCAAACGTATATGCGCCAGCCGCAGCTATGATCTGCTGGGTATGGGCAGACGCGAAGCCGCTGTAAACAGGTGATGTCTCGTTGTCTACGCCGGCCGTCAGGGTCGCGACGCTATTGCCATAGAAAGAGGCGTTCGGATTGCGGATATTAAGGTAGGCGACTGCCAGGTTGAGCGCTGCGCCCACGTAGCCTGCACCCAGCGAGAAAATCTGGTTCTGGGTGAAATCCCCCGCGACGCCGCCAAGCGAATAGACACCTTCAAAAGTAAAGCCGCTGTAGCTCAGACTCTTGTATTTGATCGCATTGTTGGTACGCTGGGTATTGATCGTGTTGTCGAGATCGCCCGGGTGGGAAGTGAGATAGCCGCCCCACAAACTGCCCGAACTGATCGGCGTCATGTAATCCACCACCGAGTCATATTGGCGTCCGAAAGTGAGGGTGCCCCACGGACTGGACAGACCGACGAATGCCTGCCGTCCCCATTCCAGGCCGCCCTGGCCCGCTTTCCCGGTGCCTAGATCGAAGCCGTTCTCCAAAGTGAAAATCGCCTTCATTCCGCCACCCAGGTCTTCCGCTCCACGTAAGCCCCATCGTGAGCCATGCAACTCGCCGCTCGACATCGCATACTGTTGATGGCCACCCGCGTTCGAGGTGAACGTCAGACCCTCATCGATCAGGCCATACAGCGTGACGCTGCTCTGTGCATGAGCGACACCGCACAACGCGCCAAGCGTTGCTATTGAGAGAATCGACTTCTTCATCATGGTCTCCTGACATACAGAATCTGTTTTTGAACATGCTAGTTAATTAGGTATGCTATATCTTTCAGTCAATCCGAATTTGATGATAGGTAGTAAATCCGTGTGCCATGTTTTCCGAGCTTTGCGGGAAACAGACAGACGACGCTAGGTGCGCAGTGGCTCGCTTCGTGTAATCCGGTCGACATAGGCAACGGCATCGAACGATCTGGCGAGCGCGTATTCCGGCTGCGGCTCGAGATGCGAACGCGTGGTGCGAGCAGTCGAGGCCCATGCCGGCGCGCCGCTCAGCGGCAGCATGAATCGCCCTACGCCGACCTCTTCAAGTGCCGCGTCGTTGCTCGCGTCGGCCGACGCCAATTTGCCGGCATCGGTCGCTGGCACGACGGCGAGTCCTGCATCGGAGTCGCCGCCGTGCCGGCCGCGTCCAACGGTGCTGCCAATGGCGACGTACTCATCGCCCAGCCAGTCCGACAGGTAGCCGCCCATGGAAACAATGGGCGGCCCATCGGGGGCGGAGCGAAACGGTTCTCGAGCAATGTGAATGTTGTGAGCAAGAACGATAATTTTGAGCGGACTGTCGGACTGGTCGCGCATCCATACGAGATTCTCCGCGAACGCCAGATCTCGCACGCGATTCGCTTCTGTCAACGAACGGGACCGTACGCTTACGATGCCGTGGGCCTGGAGAATAACGATGACCTGGCGAAGCGCCCATTCGAATTCCGCGGCCGAGGTCCGGAACGAATACGCGCTGCGGTTCTGTTCGAGTTGCGAGATAAGCTCCGTACAGGCGAAGCGAAACTGCTCTTTTTCGGTGGTATTCAGCGCTTCGTAGACGGCGGTCGAGCCCCATACCGCAGATTTTGCCGAGCTGTCGAGCGGGACGGCCAGCAAGGCGTGCTCGACGCTCAGCAGTAGATCGCGATACGGTGGGCGATAGTCGGGCTCGACGCGTCCGAGATACGACAACACCGATCCAATTGCGGCGCCGGGGTAAGCGGGGTCCACGCCAAACGCGCGAATCGGATCCTGTGCTCCACGTGAGGCATTCCATGTGCGCAGCGATTCCATAAGCGCCACTGTCTGCGGATTCAGCCACATCGGCTGACCAAATTTGCGTAGCACCGCAGCCGGCGTATTTTCGGTGTCGCCGCGTAAGTAGGCGTCGACGTCGTTCGAAGCGGGCACGCCGCCCTCAAAAGCAATCGCGTTGAAACCGAAATGATCGACAAGCGCCAGCACCAACTCGTTCTTCATCGTCAGCAACTGGGCGCTGCTATGCCAGCTTTCGCCCAATCCGACAATGCTCGCATTGCCGACGATTACCCGCAGCGGTTCTATGTCGACGGTGCCGGTCGTTGCGCCCGTGTTCAGGAGAGGATGGCACGCGTCACGCGCCCATCGGATGAATTCGTCACGCCCGGAGTCAGCCATTTTGTCCTGCCCAGAAAAAGATCGTGATATCCGGCCGCCGATCGCTCAGGCAGATCGGCGCGCCATTTTTAATTGCGTTCTACAACCTCGACGACTCGCCATGCAATCAGGCGGGAAACGGGAAGCCGAACTTGTGTTGCATCACATATCGTCCACCGTCCACGAGCAACGTGTGGCCGGTGATGAACGACGCATCGTCCGACGCGAGGAAGGCAATCGCTGCCGCGACTTCCTCGGGCTTGCCGAAGCGGCCGAGCGGAATCCCTTCTTCGCGGATTTTCCGTTTTTCGCTGGTGATCGCAGCCGTCAGCGGCGTGTCGATTTGAGCCGGCGCGACGGTATTGATGCGGACCCCGCGCCGTGCCAGTTCAATGGCGAACGTCTGCGTCATCGAGATCACCGCGGCCTTGGCGGAGTTGTAAGCGACCGAGCCTGGTGCGGCTCGCAATGCGTTGATCGACGAGATCGTCACAATGCTGCCCTTGCCCGCGTCGGCCATATGCTGGGCGGCCGCGCGGGCAGGGTAAAACGCTCCCAGCAGATTCACTTCGAGCACCTTGTTCCATTCTTCAGTGGTGGAGTCGAGCACCGACAGCGGTTTGCTGGTGCGAATCCCCGCGCCGCAAACCATCACATCGAGCCGGCCGAACTCGCGGATCGTGGTCTTGACGGCTTCATCCACGGCTGGTTGGGCGCCGACATCGACCGTCAGTGCAATGGCGGTCCCGCCCTGCGCGTTGACTTCCTGCGCGGCGGCCTCCGCCAGTTCCGGACTGAAGTCGGAAATGGCGATGCGGGCGCCTTCGCTGCTTAACCTCAACGCTGTTGCTTTGCCGATACCGCCGCCGCCGCCGGTGATGAACGCGACCTGATCCTGAAATCTTCCTTGATGTGACATGTTGCGGGTCTCCCAAAACGTGACGAGTGATAAATCCGATGAAGCCAGTCGAGTCGATGTGTTGTCCGATGCGCCCGCAACGCTACTGAGCGGGCTTGAGGTTCGATGTCTTGACGATCTGTGCGTATCTGGCGAGGTCGGATTTCATCAACTCGCCGAACTGCGCCGGGGGCGTGGTCAGCACATCCATGCCCTGATCCGAGAGCGCTTTCCTGATGTCGGGCATGGCCTGCACCTTGGCGATGTCGGCGGAGATCCTGTCGACGACCTCCTTCGGCGTATTGGCGGGCGCCAGGATGCCGTACCACTGACGCACGTTGAAATTGGCGAGGCCCGACTCGGTGAACGTGGGAATTTGCGGAGCGGCAGCTAGCCGATGGTCGCCGGAAACGGCGATCGCCCGCAGATTTCCGGCCTTGATATAGGGCAGCACGGCGGGCGCTGCCACGAAGAACAGTTGCACCTGGCCGCCAATCAGATCCGTCAGTGCCGGACCACCGCCTTTATATTGAATCGGAACCATCTTGACGCCGGCCATGCTGTCGAACAGTTCGCCCGCCAGATGGTTCGGATCGCCAAGTCCTCCCGACGCGTAATTGAGTTGCCCCGGTTTTGACTTGGCCAGCGTGATGAATTCCTTCAGCGTATTGGCGGGCACGGAGGGATGCACGACCAGGACGAGTTCGGAACTACTTATCGTTGCAATCGGCGTGAAGTCCTTGATGGCATCGTAAGGTAGCTTCAACAGGCTCGGGATGATGACGTGCGAACTCGACGTCAGCAGTAGCGTGTATCCGTCCGGTGCCGCCTTCGCCACGACTTCCGCGCCGATTATCGTGTTGCCGCCGGGACGGTTGTCCACGATCACCGGCTGTTTCCAGAGCATCGCCAGCTTCTGGCTGAATAACCGCCCGAGAACGTCGTTGCCGCCGCCCGGAGGGAATGGGACGACCAGATGCACGGCGTGAGTCGGATAGGGCGGCTCGGCATGCACGGTGGCCGCCGGAACGATCACCAGCAGACCGATGCAAAGTTGCCACGCGAGTGAGAGACATGACTTGAACATGATTGTCGATTCCTCATCGTGCATCGCGTTGATCGGACAGCAGCGAGGTGAGTTCGCGAATCGAGCCCAGCCGTTCGAGGTTTGCCACCATGTCGATGATCTGTTGCTGACGTTGCGCGGGCAGCACGCCGGTCGTGAGACTGCGGAACTTCGCCTGCACGTCTTCCCGGCCGATTGGCCGGTCCGGCGAACTGCGTGGCTCGATGACCGTGCTCGTCAGTTGCTCGCCGTTGCGTAGCCGTATCCGAACACCGCCCGGAATTTTGCGTGGGAACAGCGACTCGAGTTCGGGATCGATCACCGGCTTGACCCGGTCGGCGAGACGAAGCACGTCGGTGCGACCGATGGTGGTTTCCGCGAAAGAATCCGGATGAGTGGGATCCAGCAGGATCACAGCCGCGCAGGTGTAGGGCAGGCTGTATTGCGCGGCCATGGTCGACTCGGGCCGGTAGACCATATGCGTGTCGATCATGAAGCGCGGGCCGAACGGCTCGATTGTCACAATCTCCTCAGCAGTGAACGGCCGCTCGGCGCGGCAGTTCATCATGGCTTCGATCATCGAATGGAACAGTTTGCAGCACGCGTACAGCTTGATCGACATGCGTTCGATTTCGAAACGTCCATTGGCCTCCTGAGTCATACGTTCAAGATCGCCGCTTCGCCCTGCAAACTGTTTGGCGAACCCGTAACGTCCTTCAATGGCTTCCTTCGGCCCGAGAAAACCGTCTGCTGCCAGTTTCGCGGCGAGGATGCCGCGCTCCGCCGGCAGGCCGGTATGCAAGCGCTTGATCATGGTCCCGGTCGGGTCTTCGGTGAACTGCATGGTGCCGCCGTTCATCGATGCGCCGGAACCGTATGCGCTCACCAGCGTGGCGGCATCCAGGTTGAGCAGAAGACCGGCCGCGGTGACGGCGCCATAGACACCACCCACGCAGGGAGGATGAAAACCGCGGCGAAGCAGATCGTTGCCTAATGCGGCTCCGATGCGACCGTGCACGTCATAGGCCGCAACCACCGCTGTCAGGAAGTCTGTGCCCCGGCGATCCAGCGCCTCAGCCATTGCAAACGCCGCCGGCAAAATTACGCTGCCGGGATGGCTCAACGATTCGTCATGCGTGTCGTCCAACTCGATGGCATGGGCGGCGGCCCCGTTGACCAGAGCCGCGGCACGCGCGGGTACGCGGTGCGAGCCGTAGATGGTGCTCTGCTCGCATCCCCCTTCGCTCAGCACGAAATCGCGGACCTTCATTGTCCATGGGAGCTGGGTGCCGTAAAGCGCGACGCCCAAATGGTCGAGCACGAGATCCTTGGTGCGTTCGATCACACTGGCATTCAACATTTCCCATTTCAGTCCGGCGGCAAAACGCGCGAGCGCCTCGGTCGGTCCTGGCAGCGCGCCTGGCGCGCCATCCTGGTCAGGCCGATCCGTCGTCTGCTTGCCTTGCTGAAGTGACGACACTTGCTGTTCGCCGGCAACAGTTCCTGCCGTTTCCGCCTGCACTGGCAGGCTCTCTTGATGTGACATTCCGCTGCTCCTCCGTCTCTATCGGTCTGTTCTCGCGTGGCCTCTCTCATACGGTTCTTAATTTTTCAATTACGCCGCCTTGTGTCGACACTTTAGTTACGAGATTCGGAGGTGTCAAGATTTCTTATGTGCGCCAAATCTCATAGGGTTCTGCGAACTGGTCGCTATGGGTCGCGTTTTATAAGGGTTTTTACGATGTATCGGCCTACTGATATTCACGACGGCATTAGTAAAGCTTTCTTGACGTCCGAAAAATCAATACCTATAGTGTCGACACTAGTGAAAAATTTTGCGTACACGGCTACGACGCAGTGCACCATCGGCGCGCTGCGCACGCCACCGGTGCAAAACCTTCACGAGCCGAAACCTCGTTCAAACAATCGGGTGCCGACTTGCTGAAAACTGAACGTATCGACATGGGCTGGGGACACCTTGCCTATCGGAGGGCCGGAAGCGGCGTGCCTTGGGTTCTCGTCCATCCCCTCGCGCTCAGCGGTCGGTTGTGGGAGCCTTTCCTCGCGGAGTTGTTGCCGGGCCACGATCTGGTCATGCCGGATCTGCGCGGCCATGGCGAGAGCAACTGGGACGGCAGCGCTTTTTCCATCGGCGACATGGCCGATGATCTTCGCGATCTGCTCGACGTACTTGGCATCGAACGCTGCCACATGCTCGGCATGTCGATGGGCGGCTCCGTCGCGATGACATTTGCGTCCCGGTACCGCACGCGGCTCGATCGTCTGATGTTGTGCGATACGACCGCCTGGTATGGTGAAAACGCAAAAACGACGTGGGACGAACGCGCCCAGGCAGCGCGGAGCAAAACGCGTGGGGAACAGTTGCCATTTCAGACCGTGCGCTGGTTTAGCGACGCTTTTCAGGCGCAACATCAGGAAATCGTGAAGCATGTCTGTGAAATCTTCACCGGCACGAAGCGCGAGGCCCATGCGCAAGCCTGTCTCGCGATGGGGGCGCTCGACATGAGGCAGCGGCTAGCTGAGATCGATGTGCCGACGCTCGTCGTCACAGGCGAAGAGGACTATGCGACGCCACCGTCGATGGGCGAGGCGCTGGCACAGGGGATTCGCGGTGCACGCTTCGAGCTCTGGCCCGCGACGAGACATATGGCCGTGGTGGAAAGCGCCTCGTTGCGTGCCGAGTTGATGAAATTTGCAAGTTGACGAAAATGCGGTGAGCGCCCGCTGACAGGTGGCGAAGCAGCGCGTTGCCCGGCGCTGATGACTAGAAACGGAGACACGCATGTTAAAAGCGGTTACCGGTATTCCCAGAGACTATTTCGCCGGCGGATTGATGTTCCTGCTTGGACTTGGCGCAATCGCTCAGGGCGCGTCCTACACGATCGGCACCCTCACCGATATGGGCCCCGGCTTCTTCCCGGTCGCCCTCGGCACGATGCTTACGCTTGCCGGAATTTCCATCGTCGTTGTCGCGAAACTTTCCGTTGCGCCCCGCACGGAAGAGGCCCGGCCCGCGCCTGAATGGGTCGCCTGGAGTTGCATCCTTGCCGGCATCGCGGCGTTCGTGGTTCTGGGGAAGTACGGCGGCCTCGTACCGGCGACATGCGCGGCAGTATTTATATCCGCGCTCGGCGATCGCCAGAACACCTGGAAAAGCGCGCTTGTTCTCGCCGCGGCAATGGGCGTAATTGCGGCCGTGGTCTTTCGGTGGGCATTGCAATTGCAATTCCCGCTGTTTTCGTGGGGCTAGGCGATGATCGAACAGTCTTTGCTCGACTTGTGGCGCGGCTTTGGTGTCGCACTCGAAGTCCACAATCTGATGTGGTCGTTTTTCGGCGTTCTGATGGGCAACCTGATCGGCGTGTTGCCCGGCATGGGACCGTTGTCGGCGATTTCGGTCCTACTTCCACTCACGTACACCATGCATCCGATCCCGGCCATTCTGATGCTGGCTGGCATCTTCTACGGATCGCAATATGGTGGTGCGATCGGTGCGATCCTGTTGAATCTGCCATGCCATCCCCCGCACGCGGTGACCTGTCTCGACGGCTACCCGCTGACGAAAAAGGGCAAAGGCGGTACCGCGCTCGGCGTGACGATCATCTCGTCGTTTTTCGCAGCGTCGGTCGGTATTCTTATCATGGTTTTCGCGTCGCCGTTGCTGGTCAAGGTGGCTTTCAAATTCGGTCCCGTCGAGCTCTTCTCGATCATGCTGCTCGGCTTGCTGGCCGGCGGCACCATGTCGCGCGGCTCGCCGCTCAAAGGCGTGTCGATGACTGTCTTCGGGTTGCTGCTCGGCGTTGTCGGCACTGATGTGAACTCGGGCGTCATGCGCTTCACGTACGGCATGTTCCAGTTATCGAGCGGCATCGAACTGGTGGCGCTCGCGCTGGGGCTATTCGGCGTGGCGGAATTCTTGCGCAACGTGAACCGCATGCAGGTGACGGGAAGCGGCATCAAGCTTCGACTGCGCGATATGCGTCCGGACAAGGCCGAACTCAAACAGGCATTTTTTCCCATGGTGCGCGGTACGCTGATGGGTGCGCTGTTCGGCGCCATGCCCGGCACAGGGCCCACGATTACGACGTTCCTGGCGTATGCGGTGGAAAAGAAAATATCGAGGACACCGGAGCGTTTCGGACACGGTGCGCTGGAAGGTGTAGCAGCGCCGGAAGCTGCTTCGCACTCGAAGACCCAGGTCGATTTCATTCCGACGATGAGCCTCGGCATTCCCGGCGATCCCGTCATGGCATTGATTCTCGGCGCGTTGCTGATACAGGGCATCCAGCCGGGCCCGCAGCTGATCACGGAGCATGCGGACCTCTTCTGGGGCCTCATTGCCAGCTTCTGGGTCGGCAATGTTTTGCTGGTCGTGCTCAACGTCCCGCTGATCGGTGTCTGGGTGAAATTCCTGCAGGTGCCGTACCGTTATCTGTATCCGACTGCATTATTTTTCATCGCGGTCGGCGTGTATAGCACGAACAACAGTCTGTTCGAAGTGGGCGAGGTGCTGGTATTTGGCGTGGTGGGTGCGGTGCTTCTCGCGCTCGACTTTCCGGTCGCGCCGATCCTGCTCGGCTTCGTGCTGGGTCCGCTTGTCGAGGAGAACTTTCGCCGTTCGCTGCTGCTCTCTCGCGGAGACTTGAGCATATTTCTGTCGCACCCGATCAGTGCCGTGTTCATCGGCATATCGGCGCTTCTCGTTCTCTTGCAAGTCGTCTTTGCGCTTCGCCGTGCAGTGCGCAAGCGTGGCAGGCAAGACACGTCCGGTCCGGTCGCACCACCGGTCGCGAAGGTTGCCGATGCGGCGCAGCTGTTGCGCGGCAAGTGACAATCCGCATAGCGGTGGCGATTCTGCGCTTGCCGCTACGCCCCGATTGCGCTATCGGCGGGCGGCAAGCGTGACGCGTCAACAAAGCCAGACCGCTCGATGGCACGGAGACCCGTCATAATCAGTGCGCGTGTCATGCTCACGGCCGTGACCTTGTCGCGTTCTTCATAAGCGACGAGTAGGCGCCGATGGTCCTGGACTGACCGCTGCAACCGGCCGGGCTGTGCGAGGCTGAAATGGCGGAACTGAAGCGTACGAACACCGAGCGCGCCGATGCTCCGCAGTAGTTCGTCGTTGCCGGCAAGTTGCGCCTCGAGCAACCGGAACCCTACGTTGTGCCAGAAGTAGTTGTCGGTCAACCCTCGCGCGACGTCGTCTTCCAGGGCTGCCTGCCATTTCCAGAGCTCCGCAAGGCGCTCGGTCGGGCAAGTGTCGACGATAAGCTCGCTGACGAGCGAGAACAGACAGGCGCGAAGATCATAGATGTCTTTCACCTGCTTAAGCGTGACGGGGGCAATGTAGGGGCGCCGGCGCAGCGGGACCACGACGATCCCCTGGCGCTCGAGCTCGGCGAGCGCCTCCCGGACTGGAGTGCGACTGGTGCCGAACCGGCGAGCCAGTTCGACGGAGTTCACGCTGTCCCCGGGGGCCAGTCTGCCCTCGACAATGTCGAGCACCACGTCATCGAAGATCTTACGCGCCAGCGGCGGCCTGTCGTCCGCGTTTCGCACGCTCATCAGTACCAGCGCGCGTCGGTCGCGAACCGCGGTTTCGGGGGTCAGCGACCATCCCGATAAGGCGCTGCCTTCGTCTGCAAGCGGCGCAGTAGCGGATCCGGCATCGAGCGGAGACAGCCGCGCCGATGACGGAATCGATGGTTCGAGTTCCGCAGTGTCCATCACTGATCCTGTCTAAATAGTCGAGCGAATAGCGTCAGATGCATAGTGTCGACACTATATGACCTCGTTTACATCCGGTCAAGACAGCCACATTGCGTCGCAGAAGTACTCGCGTGAGGCCGCGCGCGGAAGTAATCAGACAGGCAAGCAATTGAGGCTCACCGCGTCGAACGCTGCCCGACAGGACAGAATCGGACTTGTTGCGAGGGGATACGCTTCAGGAGTTTTTCTCTGGGGACGATGGCAAAGTCTCGGTTAGTCGAGTCTGACTGTCGAGAATTCTTATTGGGCATTAAATCATCGGTATCAGATCATGCGCTGAGGCTACCCGCTAAAGTTTGTTTCAATAATGCCGATAGCCTCGCTGAGCCGTCAAATCAATGAGACTCGAAAATAATTTCATTTAGCTTAATCGGGGAAAAAATGAGTATTGCAAGCGATAGCGCAATAGGTGGTGCCAGCGGCCTGATGTCACTTGGTAAGGCTTTCGGATTCTACGTTGGAGCCATACTGATTTTGATCGCAGGCGCGGCTGTGGCAGGGGCAACCAAGATGCCGATCCTGTATTTCGCCGTATATTTTGTTTGTGGCATCTTCTTGAATCGTACCGTGCTGCGGAATCTGATCACGTTCCATCCGGTTTATAACACGCTACAGAACGTCTTTTCGACCAAGGTCCGCGCGTTGCTGTTCTGGCCAATCTCATACTTGATCCTGATTGGCAAGATTGCAGTCGTCCGCGCAATCTGACCTACGCGCGTTAATGCACGCTCCGGCAGTCTGATTTTCCGACTTGCCGGAGTGACGGCCACTTCAGCGGGTTGCCGTTTATGCGCTGGCGGCGCTGAGTACGACGTAGTCATTCAGTTGGGATGGTATCGAATCGGCTCCCGCTGCTGGACGACCGGCCAGCGTACTACCGCACGTCGCCATAAAAAATAGCTGCTTTTAAGGCCGGAAATGGGATTTTCTCCCAGTCTTTCGCGCGACCGTCGCGCAGACACCGCTGCGCGGTATCAGCCTAACAGTTACCCGTCCCGACCCCCGGCACGTAATGTGAACGAAGGCCCGCGTGTGGGAGCGCGAAATCGCGCTCGCCAAAAATTATCGACGGTTCAACCTCGCTTTGCTGGCGACATCGCTTTGGACGGCATTGTCAGGCCACCGGGTACAGACTGAATGGTTCTGACGGTGTATTGGCATCCTGATCAATTGGCTTTGACATTGGTTTCGGCGAGACTCCAGCATTGCCATATCGCGAAGCGCGCCTTGGCTTCGATTCGGTAACGCTCGTCATCAGAGCGCTGTATCAGGACATGGGGCAATGGGTCGTCAACGGAACGCAACCTCCCGATAATCAGGTTCCCCGGATCGACAACGGCACCCTCGTACGGTCGGAACAGGTCAGCTTTACGGCCATTCCGGGAATCAAATAATCGCCCGATCAAACGTTGATTTCATTGCTGCTCAACGCCGTGCGTAGCCAGATCGCCGCCTTGCCGGATTGCGCCGCGGTGTTCCAGATGAGATCAGTACCCACGGTCCATTCGGTAAACGGATAGGCCTCGAGCCGCAACTCGACCAGTTCGCCCGACGCGAGCTTGTTCGCGATCAGCCTTTTAGGCAGCGTCACCCATCCCAGGCCGTCGCTGGCGGCCTCCAGCAGCATCAGATAACTTTCGACAAACCAGCAACGTGGCGCCTTCAGATACTCGCCCGTTGGCAGTTTGCGCCCATGCTTCACCACGATCTGCCGATAGTCGCTGAGTTGGGCGAAGCTGATGCCGGTCGATTTCGCAAGAGGATGATCGCGATGCACCGCGTGAGTCAGATTGATATGACCCAGCCGGCGAAAGGCGATTTCGCTCGGATATTGCGACTGCGCGAACGTCAACCCGAGCATGACCTCGCCGCACTGAACGGCGTGCAGGATGTCGCCTTGCGACGGATGCTGGATCTCCAGTTCAAGATCGGGAAACTCAGCCTCGAAACGTCTCAGGCTGCCGGCGATCGCAGCGTAGGGAATCGCATCGTCGACGGCTATCACGAGGCGCGGCTCGACGTCGCGGTTCAGATTGTTCGCACGGCCTTGCAACGACGCGCAGTGCAGCAGCACGGCTTCGGCCTCGCACATGAGCGCCTGCCCTTCGGGGGATAGCACGGGATATCGCCCCGAGCGGTCGAACAGCGTCACGCCGAGATCGACTTCCAGATTGATCACCGCCGTACTGACAGCCGACTGGGCTTTGCGTAAGCGCCGCGCGGCTGCGGAAAACGAGCGTTCCTGCGCAGTCGTGACGAAAGCTTCAAGTTGTTCAAAAGAAAAGCGCATGTCGTCTCTATCTAAAAAGCAGATGGGTCCCGATTTTACGGTTCTTTTTGCACCCGCCAAGCTGCGATCGATCTGACGGCGACCACCCGATCGCACGTCTGCCCGCTTAAATGTATGAAGGAACGAGTAATGACACATACCCTGCTGCGCGCCGACTACGTCGCGCCGATGACAGAAGACAACGCGGTCATCGTCGACGGTGCGGTGGTGATCGACGCCACCGGCAAGATTGTTGCGGTTGGTGACGGCGAGACCCTGCAGCGCGAGTATTCCGATGCTTCGGTACGACGTCTTCACGATCGATTGCTGATGCCCGGGCTGATCAACGCCCATTGCCATTCCGGCTTGTTGCGCGGCACGGCAGAGGGTTTGCCGGTGTGGGACTGGCTGCAACAGTTCATCGATCCGATGCACCGCGTACTGAATGCCGAGGAGGCCGAGGCCGCCTCCTGGTTGTGTTACGCCGAGGCGCTGCTATCGGGTAGCACGACGATCGTCGATATGTGGCGCTTCATGGACGGGGGCGCCCGCGCGGCCGAGGAATTGGGAATCCGGGCGGTGCTGGTCCCGTACGTTGCCGAACACCCCGATCACGATTACTTCGAAACGCTGGATACCAATGAGGCCTTGATCCGTCAGTGGCACGGCAGAGCTAACGGCCGTATCCAGACATGGGTTGGACTGGAGCATATGTTCTATGCGGTGCCCGAAGCGTGGAAGCGCGCCGTCGCCATCACTCATGAATATGGCGTCGGGCTGCACACCCATAGCAACGAAAGCCGGTTTGACGTGGAAGAGACGCAGCGGCGCTATGGCGTGCGTCCTGTCGAAGCACTCGAAAAATTCGGTCTGCTCGACGCGCATCGAGTGCTGCTCGCGCATTGCGTGTGGCTGGACGATCGTGAGATCGCGTTGCTCGCGCAGCGCGGCGTGGGCGTGGCGCACAATCCCGTCAGCAATATGAAGCTGGCTAGCGGCGCGGCGCCTGTCGAGGCACTTCTTGCGGCCGGAGTAGCGGTCGCGCTTGGTTCGGACGGCGAGAAGGAAAACAACAATCTCGACATTTTCGAGGAAATGAAAGTCGCCTCACTGCTGGCCAAGCTGTCGAAGCTCGACGCGTCGGCGCTGGACAGTTGGGCCGTCTGCCGGATGGCCACAAGCATGGGTGCGCGTGCACTGGGCCTGGATCGCGTCACCGGAACACTCGAAGCAGGAAAGTCCGCCGACCTGATCGCGGTGCGAACCGACACGCCCAGAATGACGCCGCTGCTCACGGGACCGTTGCTCAATCTTCACCACAACGTAGTACACGCGGTGCAGGGCGGGGATGTCGATCTGACGATGGTGGACGGCCGCATCCTCGTCGACAACGGGCAATTGCAAAGTGCGGACCTGCGTACGCTGATCGATCGTGTCAATCGGCTCACGCCGGGTCTCTTCGAGCGCCGCAGCCGATGGCTTGCAAGCTACGGTGCCGTCAATGCGCTCGGCCGCACAGCAGACGCTCGATGAACGCAAAGTCAAGGAATGCGATGACGCAGGTATTGAACTGACGCAACGCCTCAGCGCATGGGCGACCATTGCCGACGAATAGCCGCGACGGCGTGGGAAATGCTTAAGCTGAGCATTTGCATCGACTGGCCGATACGGACTTCTTCGTCAGTAAGTCGGCGGCGTCACCGCACTAATGATCTCGGCATCGGAATCGCCGACATTGCGAAAACGATGTGGCTCCTGGCTATCGAAGTAGTAGCCGTCGCCGGTGCGCAATACCTTCGTCTCGACGCCGACAGTCACCTCGACTTCGCCGCGCAGAACGATACCGGCTTCCTGCGCGCGATGCGAGAATGCTTCGCCCGTATCGGCACCTGACTTGTAGGTTTCCCGGAGCATGAGAATCGCGCGGTTCGGGTGATTGACACCGAGCATCCGATACGAAATGGAATCGGTGTCGCCGATTTCCACCAGATCGGCCGCCGAGTAAAACGGGGAATACGGCAGCGTTGTCTGAAGTCCGTCGAAAAAGCCGACTAGCGTCGTTCCCAACGCATCCAGCATCGCCGAAAGCGTGTCGACGGCCGGACTGGTCTTGTCCCGCTCGATCAGCGAAATCGTGGCGTGGGACACCCCGGAGCGGGCCGCGAGCTCCCGCACGGTGAGTTTTCTGCGGTTGCGTAACTGCTTCAGGTGCGGGCCTAGTTGCGGCATGTCGGATCTCCTTTCGTCAGCGCAGCATTCTACTGTCGTGCGTGCTCTACGAGAGGAGTTACATCTGCGAGAAGGCCGTGGTGCCGCGGCCATCTCCGTGCACGGTGCGGACTTTGCACCGTGCCGTCCTAGGCTATCGAATTGCGTTCGGGGTCCTGCCCTGAACCGACAGAGTAGTCTCGCTGCGCCGTTGCAGATAAAGCCCCGTCGCCACCAGAATCGCCGTCAGCACGGCCGTCGACGCCAGTTCGCCGCGGAATCCCGGGAAAATCGCCATGGTCACGAACACGCCCAAAATAAAGACGATCGTCAGAATGGTCAGGTACGGAAAGAACCACATCTTGACTTCGAGCGGCTTGCCTTGCGCGAGCAGTTCCCGTCGCATGAACAGTTGCGTCACCGCGATCACGAGGTACATCAACAGGGCAATCGCGCCGCTCGTGGCGAGCAGGAATTCGAACAGCGCCTTGGGCAGCAGGTAATTCGCGGCGAGTGCGGCGAGCGCGACGGCAGCCGTGCAGTAGATCGCATAACGCGGCACGCCTCGCCGGCTTGTGTTCGCGAGGAGGGCGGGGGCGTCGCCGCGCGTCGACAGCGAATACACCATCCGCGATGCCGTGTAGATCGCCGAATTGAGGCAACTGACGACGGCAACGAGTACCACCACGCTCATGATCTGCGGTGCGCCGGGGATGTTCATCGCGCTGAGCGCCGCTTGATACGAGCCTTTCAACAGCCCGGGCGCGTCCCAGGGAACGAGGCAGATCACGACCAGCATCGAGCCGATGTAGAACAGCGAGAGCCGCCAGATCACCGCGCGGATCGCCTTCTTGATGTTGCGACGCGGCTCCGCAGATTCGGCGGCCGCGATGGTCACGACTTCAGTGCCCTGGAAGCTGAACATCGCCGTCAGTAACGCCGCGACGACTGCGACGTAGCCCTTGGGGAAGAATCCGCCGTGTCCGAGGAGATTCGACCAGCCGTGCGTCGACGAGAACGGCAGCAGGCCGAAAATCGCGAGCGTGCCCAATATGATGAACAGCACGATCGACGCGACCTTGATGATCGACAGCACGTACTCGAGCTCGCCGAAATTGTCGACGCTCATGCAGTTGGCGGCGACGAGTGCGAGCGTGATCGCGAATGCCGTGATCCACCCCGGCACGCCGAGCCACGAGCCGAGAATGTTGCCCGCGACGATCGCCTCGATGCCGACGACCAGCACATAGAACCACCAATACAGCCACCCGATCGAGAAGCCAGCCCAGCGTCCGAGCGCACGATCGGCATACGACGAAAAAGAGCCTGTTTCAGGGCTCGCGCAGGCCATCTCCCCCAGCATCTGCATGACGAGCACGACGATCAGCGCAGCGGCGACGTACGCAATGATGACGGCGGGCCCGGCCAGCGCGATCGCGGACGACGAACCGACGAAGAGACCGGCGCCGATGACGCCGCCGATAGAGATCATCGTCACTTGGCGGGGCCTCAGGCCGCGTCCTAATTGTCCCGAGGCGGGTTGCTGGGTGGTTTCCATAAGGGGCGATTATCTCGTGTGCGTTGAATTGGAAGGCAGTGTCTTACGCCGTATTCGCCGTTGGAACCCCAGCTGCGTCGTCGTGAAATTATTGTGAACACGCGCTGCACTACAGGGAGTCGGATTCCATGGCAATCCAGCACGATTGATGGTGTGTCGATGGTTTTGTCCCACAGCAGAGAGCTTCCGACATCTATCGACGCGTTCGCCGCCCCCTCCATGCACAGCGATTGTGCAATTTAAGGGTCTTCCCTGCCTGGCCCATCTGTTCAATAAACTTTCCAGGCTTGTGGTCGGTCCTTGCTCCGGCTCATTGCGGTCGCTAGTCTCCGTGTGATTGCAGCACCGCCGTGCCGCCGCGCGCCGTGATTTTTAGCGTCGCGTCGAGCCGAGATGTAGGGCTCGTGCGCGCTCGCACGGCACGGCAACCAGTCATCCTTGATAACGGAGCATGTATGAAGAACCTGGTCGGCGATGTATCCAGCGCCGCACGAATCCTGCCCGATCTCAACGGCGAAGCGTTGTTCGTCGCACGGGGGAAAGGCGCTTATCTCTGGGACAACCAGGGCAGGCGCTACATCGATACGGCGCTGGGCTTCGGCGCGGTCTTGTTGGGCCATGCGCATTCTGCCGTCGGCGCAAGCGTGATCGATGCACTCCATGACGCACCGGCACCTTCCTGGGCGCACGTGCGGGAGCATGCGGCGGCGCGAGAACTTGCCCGGCACACCGGAGAACTGAGCAAGGTGATCTTTAATAATTCGGGAAGTGAAGCGGTGCATCTGGCCTGCCGTGCGGCTCGAGCGTTTACCGGGCGCAACAGGATTGCGAAGATAGCCGCCGGGTTCGACGGCTGGTTCGACGAGCTCACGCTGGGCAACGTCGCAAGCACAGGCGCGGATTTCGAGGATGGTGCGCGTCCTTCCAGCGATCGGATGACGCTGCTTCGGTTCAACGACTTCGACGACGTCGAGCGACTCTTCTCCGAGCACGACGACATCGCCGCAATCGTCATGGAGCCGATGCTGGCCAACGCGGGGTGTCTGATGGCTGCGCCGGGTTATCTCGAGCATGTCGAGACGGTTGCGCGCAAGCATGGCGCGCTGATCATCGCGGATGAGGTGCTGATGGGCTTCCGTCTGCATGCCGGCCTGAGCAGTCAGCGGCAGGGCCTTCGACCGGATCTGGCGACGGTGGGCAAGGCAATCGGGTCCGGCGTGCCGGTGTCGGCCGTGGTCGGGCGTCCCGAAGTGCTCGAAGCGTTCGAGCAGGGCCGCGTGCTGCGAGGCGGCACATTCTCCGGCAACCCGATGGCCTGCGCGGCGTTGACCAGCACGCTGGCAGCGCTCGATGCAGCGGACTACGCGGCGCTGACCGCCGCGGGCGACGATTTGCGTGCGCATATCGTGCGGGTTTTCGCCGGGCAAGGCATCGTCGTTTCGACGAGTGGGTATGGAACGGTTTTCACGATCTGGCCGGTTGCAGCGGCACCGACGACGTATCGCGAAGCACTGCACGCCGCGTCGAAAACGTTCTCGACCGAACTGCACCTGGTGTTGCGCGAACTCGGCGTGCTGGTGATGCCCTCGCCATTCGGTCGGCTGTATGTGTCGTTCGATCACACGGCCGAGGTCATCGACGAGATGAAGGCGATCTTCGCCGCGGCGGCGGTTCGAATGAAAGCGGCGAAACACGCGGAAGTCGCCGCCGTGTAACACGCATGCGGGGCCGCTCAGCAGCGCGGTCCCGCGTGACGTTCTACCAGGCCGCGGCAGCGAGCTCATCGGCGAAAAAGGCGAGGAATGCCTTGACTCTCGGGCTCGGATGTTTTCGATCCGCATGGATCAGATAGATCGACTCGCGCAACGGCAGTTGATAGTCTGCCAGGAGCGGCACGAGTGTACCGCTGGCCAGATCGGCGCCGATGTGGAAATTCGCGAGTCGCACGATACCTTCCCCGGCCAGGGCAAGATCCCGTAGCAGATCGCCTTGCGTGAAGGACGCACGACACTTCACTGGAACGGTGATGACCTCGTCGTTCTGACGGAACGACCAGCTATTCCACGGGCTCGCGAATGCAAAGTTGAAGCAGCGATGATCGAGCAGATCGGCTGGTATCCGTGGCGCGCCGAATTGCTCGATGTAGCGTGGCGAGGCACAGACGATCCATTCGGCTTCACCGAGGCGATGCGCGACGTGCGACGAATTGGGCAGCATGCCGCTGTGGATTGCGATGTCGACGCCTTGTTCGAGCAGGTCGACATATTGGGCGCCGACCTGCATTTCCACCGACAGGTCCGGATATTGTGCGAGAAATGCGGGGAGTCGTCGCAGAATCCGATGCTTGGCGAAGGTCGCCATCGTATGGATGCGCAATACCCCCGTTACGTTCTGCGGCAGCGCCTCGCCCGCTGATTGCGCTGCTGTCATCGCGCGAATCAGATCGCGCGCGGTAGGCTCGTAGGACAAGCCTTCTTCCGTCAGTTGGTGCGCGTGCGGTCCACGGTAGAACAGCCGCACGTCGAGGCGCTGTTCGAGTTGCCCGATCGCCTTGCTGACGGTGGAGGGCGCCAAATCATGGTCGCGGGCTGCGGCGGAGAAGTTGCCGCTGTCGATTGCCCAGACGAAGATCTGAATTTGCGTGTAGAGGTCCATAGCCATCACCCTACACGAGCAGCGCAATAAATTCGAGGCGACCGTTGCCGGTCGCCATCGAGATTAGCGAATGAACTGCTCGATGTAGTTGTCCGGTAGACCGAGCGTCTTGTAGTGCTTGCGTGCGGCTTCGAGCTTGGTAAAGACATCTTCGTAGCCGACCGCGACTCCTTGCGGATCGACATACGTATAGCCGCCGGTTACATGGAACCAGGTGATCATTTCCGACACACCTTCTGGAACGACTAGCGTGTGCGTCTCGCCGGCCGGCTCGTGTGCATATGAGCCTTCCTCGGCGATCCAGTCGTGCTCCAGATACTGCCAGCGACCCTTCAGTACGATGGCGTGGACCGCGCCGGTATGGCGATGACGCGACAGCACGCCAGCCCGACGGACCCGCAGCAGGTTGACGTAGTAGCCGCCGCTCGTCGACAGCAGCAATGGCTTGAACGAAACGCTCTGGGTCACGGGTACCCAGAGTTCATCGTTTTCGAGCCATTTGTCGAGCACGTTCAGGTGCACGAGATCCGGCGACATGTAGGGGACCTGAGGCAATGCGTACGGGATGGCGAGTTCGTCGGGCTTTTGGGCGAACATGAGTGATTACTCCGTGTGAGGACAAGCTGAATTCCGGCGGCCGAACCGTGGCTCGAAAAGTGTTGCTCGATTCAGGATGCTACGCACGGGAGGTTCCGCCGAACAGCGGCACAGCGGCAAAGGGGGTATTCCGGAGTGGAACAGCGGAACAGCGGTACGCCCGCCTTGATTCGTGACGCGGCCTCCACGAATTTCTGCGTGAACTCTTCAGCAACCGGGCGTTCTCGCATCCGCATCCGCATCCGCATCCGCATCCGCATCCGCATCCGCATCCGCATCCGCATCCGCATCCGCATCCGCGTCCGCGTCCGCGTCCCGCGTCGCGCATGCTAAAGGCGAGGGTTGGCCAGCACGTAAAACAGCCCGGCCGAAAGTGCCATCGTGACGGGTAGCGTCACGATCCAGGTCAGAACGATACGCACCAGCATGCCGCGTTGAACCCCCTGACCGCCCACGGCCATCGTCCCCGCAATGCCCGACGTGATGATGTGTGTGGTGCTGACCGGCAGTCCGGTGACCCCCGCCGTTCCGATCAACAGGGAGCCGACCAGTTCCGCGCTGGCGCCCTGGCCGGGCGTCATGTGCTGTTTGCCGATGCGCTCGCCGAGCGTGCGCACGACCCGCTTGTACCCGACCATGGTGCCGATGCCGAGACAAAGTGCGCTCAACATGCGAACCCAGAGCGGCGCGTATTGGACCGGCAGGCTCATCTGTTTAAGAAGATCGGCGGCCTGTTTCTTGTCGGCCGGCGTCGCGGCTTTGACCTCGCCAACGTGTTTCATCTGCGACACCACCTCGTAGATGGCACCGCGCAACTGGGCGCGCGTTGCGCGCTCTGCGCCGCCCGCCTGGTCCCTGGATTGCAACTCCGACGCCTGTTTCTGCAGCGAAGGCCTGGCGTCGCGCAACATTTCAGCCGCTTGCAGCGCGTGCGGTTTGACGTCGTCGCCATACTTTTCGATCAGCGGAATGGCAACTGCGGCGTGGTCGCTCAATTGCGTCAACTGGCCCGTGGCGTCCGGGTTCAGGGCGTACGCGGCGGGCAGCAGTCCGATGATGGTCAGCATGATGAGGCCGATACTTTTCTGGCCATCGTTCGTGCCGTGGGAAAAACTGACCGAGGTGCACGTAAGGATCAGCAGGCCGCGTAACCACCAGACTGGCGGTTGTCCTTCTTTGGGCGGTTCGAACAGGTGTCCACGGCGTATCACCAGCCGCAACAGCCCGTAGAGGCCGCCGGCCAGCAGAAAGCCGAGAACCGGCGACAACGCGAGCCCTTCGAGCACGGTGACGATCTGCTTCCAGTCCACGCCCTGAACCACGCTACGCGACTTCAGCAGCGCATCGGCGATGGCGACACCGATCAACGCCCCGATGATGCAATGCGAGCTGCTGTTGGGAATGCCGAACGCCCACGTCAGCACGTTCCAGAAGAGGGCCGAGGCGAATATCGATACCAGCATGGGCACGGCGGGGGCGCCGTCGGGCGGCGTCAGCACGTCGGGAGGCAGAATTTCGACCAGCGCATAGGCGACGGCGATGCCGCCCACCATCACGCCGATGAAGTTCAACAGGCCCGACCAGATCACCGCTTGCACGGGTTTGAGGGATTGCGTATAGATAACTGTCGCGACGGCATTCGAGGTGTCGTGAAAGCCATTGGTCGCTTCGAATACCAGGACCATGACGAGGCACACCACCAGCATGCCGACGACGATACTTGAAGACGGAGTGAAGTGAACGAGCATTCGCGCTGCCGCAGTGTCGGAGGGAAAAATCGCGGATGTCGGCCAGTTGCTCCGTGAATGCGAACACTCGATCGTAAGGCTGCTTCATGAAGCTTTTGTTACGGCGAGGCGACGCCATCAGTAAAATACATTACTGCGCCGGCATGCCCAGGCTTGCATACTCGATGCTGCAAGGCCCGGACGCCGGGCGCTGTGTTCGAAACCTGAAGGAGACACCCGTTGACCACCTTCCTCCTACGTAACGGCGCGCTTCTCGATCCCACCCGTCCTGATCTGCTCGAAGGGCACGAGGTTCTGGTCGAAGACGGGTTTGTGCGCGAAGTGTCCGACAAGCCGATCACGAGCCGCAGCGCACAGGTCATCGACGTGAAAGGCAAAACGATCATGCCGGGCCTGATCGACCTGCATGTGCATGTCGTCGCGATCGAATTCAATCTGCCGCGCGTCGCAACCTTGCCCAATGTGCTGGTGACCCTGCGCGCCGTGCCGATCATGCGAGCGATGCTGCGCCGGGGCTTCACCACCGTGCGCGATGCAGGCGGCGCGGGGTATCCGTTCAAGCAGGCGGTGGAGTCGGGACTCGTCGAAGGTCCGCGGCTCTTCGTATCGGGGCGTGCGCTGAGCCAGACCGGCGGTCACGCGGACACGCGCGCGCGCACCGACTATATGCCGCCCGACGCCCCTTGCGGATGCTGCGTGCGGGTCGGCGCGCTGGGCCGCGTCGCGGACGGGGTCGACGAAGTGCGCCGAGCCGTGCGCGAGGAACTGCAGATGGGCGCCGATCAGATCAAGATCATGGCCTCGGGCGGCGTGGCTTCGCCGACCGATCCGGTCGGCGCATTCGGCTACTCCGAAGACGAGATCCGCGCGATCGTAGGCGAAGCCCAGGGCCGCGGCACCTATGTGCTGGCACATGCCTATACGCCGGCGGCGATCGCCCGCGCAGTGCGCTGCGGCGTGCGCACGATCGAACACGGCAATCTGATCGACGACGAAACGGCGCGCCTCGTGGCCGAGCACGGCGCGTACGTCGTGCCGACGCTCGTCACCTACGACGCGCTCGCCAGCGAAGGCGAAAAATACGGCTTGCCGCCCGCCAGCATCGCCAAGATCGCGGACGTGCATGGCGCCGGTCTGCAATCGATCGAAATCATGAGGCGCGCCGGAGTCAAGATGGGCTTCGGCACCGATCTGCTCGGCGAAGCGCAGCGCCTGCAAAGCGACGAGTTCAGGATTCTCGCGGAGGTCATGTCGCCGGCCGAGGTGATCGCGAGCGCAACCCTCATCGGCGCCGAGGTACTCGGTATGCAGGACAAGCTCGGCCGGATCATGCCGGGCGCCCACGCCGATCTGCTGGTGGTGGATGGCAATCCGCTGAAGTCCGTCGATTGCCTGCTCGGCCAGGGCGAGCATATTCCGCTTGTCATGAAAGACGGCCGGCTATTCGTCAACGAACTGGACAGCGCCTGACCGACCGTGACGCACCGTATGACCTCGCATCCGTAGTAGCCCAATGTCCCTACTGGAGCCCGTTCATGTCGATGATTGCCGCCCGTATCGAGCGCTTGCCGTTTTCAGGTTTCCACCGCCGTCTGCTGCTGATGGGCGGCCTCGGCTACACCTTCGACGCGATGGACGCGGCGGTGCTGGCTTTCCTGCTGCCCGTGCTGCGCACCCAATGGGGGCTGACTAGCGTGCAAACGGGTGTGCTGGGAAGCGGCACGTTCATGGGCTATTTCCTCGGCGCGATGCTCGCGGGCATGCTCGGCGATATCATCGGGCGCCGCAAGGTCATGATGTACGCGCTCGTGATTTACTGCGTCGCGTCCGTAGCCAGTGCACTGGCGAACGACTGGGGATTCTTCCTCGCGACACGCATCGTCGCCGGGTTGGGAACGGGTGCTGAAAGCGCGATCGTCGCGCCGTTCCTGTCCGAGTTCGTGGCGCGCCGCTATCGCGGCAGCTTCACGGGGAGCCTCGCGGGGTTCTTCTCCTTCGGTTTCGTGGCGGCGGCGCTGCTCGGCTATCTGGTGATTCCGCTTGCGCCCAATGCGTGGCGCGCCGTCATGCTCATTACCGCGTTGCCGATTCTCATGCTGCTCTGGTGGCGTCGAGCATTACCCGAATCGCCACGCTGGCTCGAAGCGCGCGATCGCCACGCGGAAGCCGACGCGATCGTCACGCAAATGGAGGCGGAGGTGACGCAGGCCGGCGTGCAGCTGGAGCCGCTGCCGCCCGTGCGCGACGCCGCGGTGCCGCTCGCGGCGGGACGGCCATCGATCGTCGCGAACGTCAAAGCGTTGTGGACGGCAAAGCTCGCGCGCGTCACGGCCATGACGTGGCTCATGTGGTTATCCATCACGTTCAGCTACTACGCGTTTTTCACGTGGATTCCGGGCCTGCTGGTGCAGAACGGTATGACGATTACGAGGAGCTTTTCGTATTCGCTCGTGATCTATATCGCGCAGATCCCCGGCTATTTTTCCGGAGCGTGGCTCAACGAGAAAATCGGCCGGCAGGCAACCATCGCCACTTACATGATCCTCGGCGGCGTATCGGCGCTAGGGCTTGCGTTGACGGGCACGGACACCGGCATCATGGTGTCCGGCATTCTGCTGTCGTTCTTCATGAACGGCACTTATGCTGGCGTTTACGCGTATACGCCGGAGGTTTTTCCCACCGACGTGCGCGCCACGGGGACGGGGCTCGCCTCGTCGATTGGCCGACTTGGCGCGATTGCCGCACCGATTCTCGTCGGCTACGTTTATCCGCGGCTCGGTTTCGGCGGAGTCTTCGGCGCGACGACCCTGGTGCTGCTGATCGGCGCGCTGGCGGTGCTCATCATGGGCGTGCCGACGCGCGGAAGGTCGCTGGAAGACATCGCCGCAGGACAAGTCGAGCAGTAAAAAGCACTCCGCTGCCACACCGTATCAGCCGACCCCAACTTCCTTGAGCCGCCCGCGAAAGCGGGCGCACCAACGGACGCACCACGGACGCACAACGGACGCATCAGCGGGCGCACAAGCCCGCAGCACAAGCGTTCCGCCCCTCGCACGTCGTTCGACAAAAGTGCCATTGAATCTCCTTTTTGTGTAGGGACTCGCGTTCCGTCCTCCCCTATTCTTACCCCATCGAGACGACCCGTTGCCGCCGGAGCCTTCAGCCGGCCGCGACGACGACTCATCCACAGGAGAGGATGTTGACCAAGAAAGTCCCGCTCAAGATCGCGATCGCTGAGCATCCGCATACGTCGGCCATTCGTAACGGCTCCATTCCCATCGAAGGGGTGGACGCCGAATTCATCACCGTACAGCCGCAGATCGGCGCGTTTCGCCGGATGGTGCGCGACGTCGAATTCGACGTGTGCGAGTTGGCACCGACTACCTACATCATCGCCCGCGCCTATGGTGCGCCGTTCGTCGGTCTGCCGGTTTTCGTCGTGCGTCGTTTTCACCATGGCGGTCTGCTGGTGCGCCCGGACGCAGGCATCAAGACCCCGAAGGATCTCGAAGGCAAGAAGGTCGGTGTGCGCGCCTATTCGGTGACGACCGGCGTGTGGACGCGTCAGGTGCTGATCGACGAATTCGGTCTCGATTCGTCCAAGGTCACCTGGGTGGTCGACGACGAAGAACACGTCACGCAACTCAAGCTGCCGTCGAACGTCGTGCATGCGCCGGCGGGCAGTTCGCTGGCGGAGATGATGGCGTCGGGCGAATTGTCGGCGGGTTTTGCGGCTGCAGCAGGCATCGGCCGCACCGGCGCGCCGACCGGCGGCTGGAAGGAAGTCGAGGCCGACTATCCCGATCTGTTGCCTGACGCGACCGAACGCGAAGCGGAGTATTTCGCCCGCACCGGCGTTTATCCGATGCACGGCACCATTGTCGTCAAGGACTCGGTGCTCGCGGAACACCCGTGGATCGCGAAGTCGATTTACGACGCCTTCGCGCAGGCCAAGAAGGAGTGGCTGGTGCGTCTCGATGCCGGCGAAGCCACTAGCGCGAGCGACAAGAAGTATCTCGAACTGCGCAAGATCGTCGGACACGATCCGCTGCCGTACGGTCTGCGGGAAAACCTCAAGACGATTGAAACCCTGGAAGCCACCGCGTTCAGGCAAGGCCTCACGCCGCGCCGCATGTCGATTCAGGAATTGTTCGTGGACCCGACACGCTAACTCTGGTGAAGAAGACAAACCATGATTATTGATTGCCACGGCCATTTCACCACCGTCCCCGCTTCGTTTCGCGCCTGGCGCGCCAGGCAGGTGGAGTTTGCCAACGACCCGGCCAACGCACCGTCACGCGACGGCGCTCAGGTGAGCGACGACGAAATTCGTGAAGCGATGGTCAACGGCCAGCTCAAGCTGCAACGCGAACGAGGTAGCGACCTGACGCTGTTCTCGCCGATCGCCGGCCTGATGAGCCATCACCTGGGCAATGAGCGCACCAGCCTGGAATGGGCCGAAGTCTCCAACGACCTCGTGTATCGCGTCACCGAACTTTATCCGGACAACTTCGCGCCGGTCTGCCAGTTGCCGCAATCGCCGGGCGCTGCGCCCGCGAATTCGATTCCCGAGTTGCGGCGCTGCGTCGAGCAGATGGGCTTCGTGGGTTGCAACCTGAACCCGGACCCGAGCGGTGGTTACTGGACCGGCAAGCCGATGACCGATCGCGAGTGGTATCCGGTCTACGAAGCGCTGGTCGATCTGGATGTGCCCGCGATGATTCACGTGGCCGCTTCGTGCAATCCGTGTTTTCACGGCACCGGCGCTCACTATCTCAACGCCGACACCTCAGTGTTCATGCAGCTGTTGCAGTCCGACGTGTTCAAGGATTTTCCGACGCTGCGCCTCGTGATTCCGCACGGCGGCGGCGCGGTGCCTTATCACTGGGGTCGCTATCGCGGCATGTCGCTGGAGATGTGCGAGCGGCCGCTCGAAGGGATGCTCAACAACGTCTTCTTCGACTCCTGCGTCTATCACCAGCCGGGCGTCGAACTGCTGACCAAGGTCATCCCCGCCGACAACGTGCTGTTCGGCTCGGAAATGATCGGTGCTGTGCGCGGCAAGGATCCGGCGACCGGCCAGTATTTCGACGACACCAAGCGCTATATCGACGCATGTACGGCGCTGACCGACGAGGACCGCTACAAGATTTTCGAAGGCAATGCGCGGCGCGTCTACCCGCGACTCGATGCGCGCCTGAAAGCGCGCGGCAAATGACCGGCAACGAGCACCCGCACAGAGACCCTCATGACTTCTTCAATCGTTGATATTCACCCGCACATCATCTCCGACGACGAAAGCCGCTATCCGCCCGCGCCGTTGTTCGGCAAACGCTCGGACTGGTCGAAGGAGCGTCCCACCACGGTCGAGACGCTGATCGCGGCGATGGACCAGGCCGGCGTGGCCAGGGCCGCCGTGGTTCATTCTTCGACCACCTACGGTTTCGACAATAGCTATGTCGTCGACGGCTGCGCGAAATACGCGGATCGTCTGGTGGCGGTGGGCTCCGTCGACGTATTGCAGCCGGATGCCCCGGCGCGCATCCGCGAATGGGTCGGGCTGGGTCTCGGCGGCCTGCGCCTGTTCACCGGCGGCAGCACCAAGGAGTTCGACCCGAGCGAGCTCGACGACCCGCGCGCCTTCCCGGCGTGGGAACTGTGCGCCGAACTCGGCCTGCCGATGTGCATCCAGACGGGCCCCATCGGATTGCCGCAAGTCACGGCGCTGGCGCGGCGCTTCCCGAAGGTGGCGATCATCCTCGATCACCTGGGCCGCCCGGAAGTAGCCGATGGCGCGCCTTATACGGCCGCGCGCAGCCTGTTCGATCTGGCGTCGCTCGAGAACATCTATCTGAAGCTCACGCCGCGCATCTTCGGCGACGTGAAGAAGGAAAAGGCCAGCGCGGAAACATTTTTCCCGCGCGTGGTCGAGGCCTTTGGCGCAAAACGGATGGCGTGGGGTTCGAACTACCCGACCTCGCCCGGCACGCTCACGGAGATTCTCGCCACCGCGCAAACCGGTTTGGCATGTCTGAATGACGAAGACCGCGCATGGATCTTCGGCAAGACCGCGCAGCAGTTGTATCCGGCGCTGGCCTGAGCTTGCGTCGTATGCGCCTGCCACCCGCGTTGCATGCGGATGACAGGCACACAGAATCAATCCAACTACAGAGACAGAAGCACATGGAGACAGGCAAATCTGGACGACCAGGCAACGCCGGACGCTGGGCCGTCCTCGCGCTCCTCGCGGTCGGTGTGTTGATCTCCTTCGTCGATCGCACCAGCATTTCTTCCACGCTGGCGGACGCGGGCTTCGTCAAACATTTTGCGCTGACCAACGTGGATCGCGGCTGGATCAACGCAGCGTTCTTCTGGTCGTATGGCCTGTTTCAGGTGCCGATGGGTTGGGTAGCCGACCGCTACGGCGTGAAATGGCCATACGCGGTGAGCTTCGCGCTGTGGTGCGTGGCCACTGCGTTGATGGGCGCAGTGACCGCGCTGGCGAGCCTCGTCGTGATGCGCCTGATCATCGGCATGGCGGAAGCGATTGTGATTCCCGCGAGCTACCGCTGGATTCGCAACAACTTCGACGAAAGCCAGAACGGTCTTGCCGTCGGCATTCTGGCGATGGGCAACAAGTTCGGTCCTGCGCTCGGTGCACCGGTGGGCGCGTGGTTCATCGTCAACTACTCGTGGCAGATGATGTTCATCGCGACCGGTCTGGTCGGGCTGATCTGGTTGGCGCCGTGGTTGCTGCTGGTGCGCAACGATCTGCCGTCGAAAGCGCAACTCACGGTGGCGAATCGACGCGCGCGCTCGGTCACGCTTGGCAGCATTCTGTCCAGTCCGGTCGTATGGGGCGGCATGATCACCAACTTCTGCTACGGCTACTTCACGTTTTACTGCATGACGTGGATGCCCGCGTATCTGGTCGAGCAACGCAATCTTTCGATTTCGCGCTCGGGGCTTTACACCTTCTTCAGCTTCGCCGGCATCGCGATCGTCGCGGCACTCGCCGGCTGGGCGGCCGACCGGATCATCGCGCGGGGAGCCAATCCGATCCTCGTGCGTAAGGCCTTCACCATCGCCGGCTTCGTGGGCGGCTGCACGGTGCTGCTCGGCGCCTATGCCCATTCGCTCGGGATGGCGCTGTTCTGGAATGTGTTGTCGCTCTCGCTGCTCGGCCTGACCACCGCGAACAACCTGGTGCTGTCGCGTTTGACCTTGATCCCCAAACAGGCGATCGGTCTGGTGACAGGTGTGCAACAGGTGGCCACGAGTCTGGCGGGTGGCGTGGCGGCGAGTCTGTCGGGTTGGCTTCTTCATGTCAGCGGAAGCTACGACCTGCCGATCATGGTGATCCTGGTTTTTCTGCTGATCGGCGCCCTGGCCACGGCGCTCCTGTTCCGTCCCGAATGGGCGCCGAAAGTGACCGAAGCGCAGGGCGAGTGGCGGCGCGCCTAGCAATCACAGCATCAGCCGGCGTGACCGGCTTTGTTGAACACATTAATTTACAGAGAAACCACACATGGCGAAGATTGTATTCGGGATGGCCGTGCCGCACAGCGGCATGCTGGGTCAGGCACCGGAAGACTGGCTGAAGAACGGCGAGCGGGATCGTAACAATCCGGAATTGTGGTTCCGCAATCGGACCTGGACCTACCCGGAACTGGAAGCGCATCGCGAAGCCGCCTTCGAGCCTTTCCTGACGCTCGAGGAACGCACCGCACGTGCTGCTCGCTGCCGCACCGCGCTCGATACGATGGCCGCCGCCTACCGCGCCGCGGACATCGACGTCGCGATCATTCTGGGCAAAGACCAAAAGGAGATCTTCACGGACTTCTCGCCTTCGATCGCCATTTATAGCGGTGCGGACGTGCACAACGGTCCGCCGCAGCGCAGCGTCTACGCGCCGGACCATCACGTTACGCACGAATGCCATCCCAAGCTGGCCAGGTACCTCATCGATCACTTCCAGGGTGAGGGCTTCGATCTGACGGATCTGTTTGCATGGCCCGACAACGTGTGGATGAAGCCGCTGCCCGAGTATCCGGTCGTGCCGCATGCGTATAGCTTCGTCTATCACCAGATCATGGGCGACAACCCGCCGCCGCACGTGCCGGTCATCATGAACTGCTTCTATCCGCCTACGCAGCCCTCGATGTCGCGCTGCATCGAATTCGGCCGCGTGTTGCGCGACGCCATCACGGCGTGGCCCGAAGACGTGCGCGTCGGCATTTTCGCGTCGGGGGGGTTGTCCCACTTCGTCAACGACGAAGAGTTCGATCACAGCATCATCAAGATGCTGGCCGACTACGACTACGACGCCCTCGCCGCGGTGGACGATCGCTCGTACCAGTCGGGCACCTCCGAAATCAAGCTTTACGTGAGCGTGATGAAAGCGGTGCAGGAAACGGGCGCCGAGATGACGCTGGTCGACTACGTGCCCTGCTGGCGCACGCCCGCCGGCACCGGCGAAGGCATGGGATTCATGTACTGGAAAGCCGCCGACTGACCGCGCTTCACACGATCACTGCGGATCACGTCGGCACCCAATCAACGAGAGAGAAAGACCATGAGCGACACTCGCCTGAACAGCATCATTCGCGCGTTCGAATCCGGTAAGCCCGCCTTCACCGCGTTTTCCAAACTGGACAAGCAGAGCGCCATCGAGATGAGCGACGCGCCGTACGACGGCATCGTCTTTGAAATGGAGCACAACCCGTACGACGTATCCGCGCTCGGCGATGCGTTGCAGTACATGCTCAACCGCAAGACGATTGCCGAATCCGGCTCCGTCGCGCCGCGTGTCACGCCGATCGCCCGGATTCCGGCCAATGGCGTGGAAATGAACCAGGCGTTCGCCAAGCAGGTGCTCGATCGCGGTGCGTACGGCGTGGTGTGGCCGCATGTGTCGACGGTGGAGCAGGCTTATAACGCCGTGGCCTCGTGCCGCTACGCCCGGCCGACGAACGCGCCGCTTTACGAGCCCAAGGGCGTACGCGGCGACGGTCCCGCCACGGCGGCGCGTTACTGGGGCTTGAGCATGGCCGACTACTACAGGAAAGCAGACGTGTGGCCGCTCGCTCCGCAAGGTGAAATCCTGGTCGGGCTGATGTGCGAAAGCACCGAGGCGATCGAAAACCTCGACGACATTCTGGCGAATGTGCCCGGCATCGGTTTCATCCTGATCGGCGAGGGCGATCTCAGCCAGCAGCTGGGTTATCCGCGCGACTACGAGCATCCGGTCGTGATCGATGCGATGCGTCAGATCGTCGAGACCTGCCACAAACACAAGGTGGTGGTCGGCAATCCGCACACCACGGCGAAGAATCACGAGCGACTCATCAAGGAAGGCTACCGCTTCCTGATGTCGGCGCCGCAACGCAGCTATGGCGTGGTCGGAGCAGCGCGCGAGATGGCGGGGTACTAAATGAACGGAGCCGAAAGCCTCGTCCAGACGCTCACCGATCAGGGCGTGGACATCTGTTTCGCGAATCCCGGCACGTCGGAGATGCATTTTCTCAAGGCGCTTGAAAATCCGCGCATGCGCAGCGTCCTGTGTCTTTTCGAGGGCGTGTGCACGGGGGCGGCCGACGGCTATTACCGGATGAAGGGCACGCCGGCTTCCACGCTGCTGCATCTCGGGCCAGGGCTCGCGAATGGCCTGGCCAATATCCACAACGCCAGACGGGCGTCGTCGGGGATGGTCAATATCGTGGGCGAGCATTCGGCGTCGCATCTGAAATACGATCCGCCGCTCACGTCGGACATCGAGGGTCTCGCACGGCCGTTGAGTCACTGGGTCCGCCGCGTCGAGTCGCCGCGCGCAGTGGCCTGGGATGTCGCCACTGCGGTGAGTAAGGCAAGCGAACATCCGGGGCAGATTGCGACGCTCATCCTGCCCGGCGATACGTCGTGGCAGGACGCGGGCGAGCAGGTGGCGCTGCCGCGCGCGGTGGCGGAAAAGAAGGTCCCGGATGCTTCGCGTATCGAACACATTGCGCAGGTGTTGCGTTCCGGCGAGCCGGCGCTCATCGTGCTCGCCGGTCACGCGACGCGTGGCCGCGCGCTCGAACTGGCGGGCAAGCTCAAGGCGGCCACCGGCTGTCGCATCGCAACGCAATTCTTCAGCGCGCGCATCGAGCGCGGCGCCGGGCGCGTGACGCTCGAACGCATTCCCTATGCGGTCGGCCAGGCGGTCGAGTATCTGAAGGGCTTCAGGCACATCATTACCGTGGAGACGACCGAGCCGATCGCTTTCTTCAGCTACCCGGACAAGCCGAGCCTTCTCAAGTCGACGGGTACCAGTGTTCATTCGCTGGTCGAGATTGGCGAAGACAGTGCCGTCGGCCTCGAGATGCTCGTCGAGGCGCTCGGCGCGACGAACACGCCCGCTATGCTCCAGCAACGCTCCGATGCCACGCCGCCGACCGGTGCGCTCGGACCCGCCAGCATCGCGCAGGCGCTGGCCGCTGCGTTGCCCGAAGACTGCATTCTCGTCGACGAATCGCTGACCACAGGACGCGAGACGATGGGACTGACGGTCGGCGCGGCGCGTCACGACCTCATCAACAACATGGGCGGCTCGATCGGTTACGGCACGCCGGTGGCGACCGGCGCGGCGCTCGCGTGTCCCGACCGGCGCGTGTTCTGCATGGTCGGCGACGGCAGCGCGATGTACACCATCCAGTCGCTGTGGACGCAGGCTCGCGAGAACCTGAACATCACGACGATCATTTTCGCCAATAACAGCTACGCGATCCTCAAGGCCGAATACGCCAACATGGGCGCGGGCGCGCCGGGTGAGCGGGCGCTGGCCATGATCGATATCGATCGTCCGCGCATCGACTGGCTCGCCATGGCGAAAAGCATGGGCGTGCCCGCCGTCGCCGTGGAAACAGCCGAAGCGTTTCATCTGGCCATGGCCAACTCGGTGCGCGAGTCCGGCCCGTGTCTGATCGAAGTCAGACTGTAAATCTATTCAAAGCACAAGGACGGATACCTATGACAACGACGCTCACTGAGGTGCCGACGCTGCGCACCAACCTCGCCGACTATCCGGTCACGCAGGCGATGAAGGATGGACGGGTCAAATCGGACCTCGTCAATCTCGACTATCGCGGACCGACGCCGGCGCACAACGGCTTCAAGGCGATGGTGCGCGACAACAAGTTCGACGCGGGCGAACTGGCGATCGTCACCTTCCTGCAGGCCAAGGCCTATGGCAAGCCCTATGTGCTGTTGCCGACGCCGATTTCGGGGCGTTTCCAGCATCATTGCGCGGGCTTCAATGTCGACTTCGGCCAGCTCGATCCGAAGGACATAGAAGGCAAGAAGGTCGGCGTTCGCACGTACACGCAGACGACCGCGCTGTGGATTCGCGGCATTCTGCGCCACGAATACGGTGTCGATCTGGATAAGGTGACGTGGATGACGCTCGGCGACGGACATCTCGCCGAGTATCGCGATCCGAATAATTGCGTGCGCTTGCCGGCCGGTTCGTCGATTCCGCAGATGATGCTCGACGGTGAATTGAGCGCGGCCTTGCTAGGCGAAGATATGCCGAAAGACCCGCGCGTGCGAACGCTCGTGCCCGACGCGCAGGCTGCGGCTAAAGACTGGTTCGCGCGCGAAGGCGTAGTGCCGATCAACCATATGTTCGTGGTGCACGAAGACGTGTCGAAGCATCACCCCGAGGTGGTTCGCGAGCTATACCGCATGATCGTCGAAAGCCGCGCGCAGACCGAAGGCGGCGTGCCCGCCATCTTTCCGCCGATCGGACTCGAGGCGAACCGCAAAGGGATTCAACTGGCGATCGACTGGGCGCTGGATCAGAAGATCATTCCGCATCGCCTGTCGGTCGACGAGTTGTTCGACGAGGTGACGGGTAGTCTGGGCTGAGCATTCGCATGAGCGGTCGAGCGGTGTGACCATCGCTCACCTACGAATAATTATTGGAGACATCTAGCTGTGCATCTAACATCGTCTTTGCAGAAGCTGGTGGCGGGCATCGCCATCGGCGGGGCCTGGGTGCTCATCCCCGGCGGCGTCAATGCGGCTACGGAAGGGACCTTGCTGCTCAACCGCGTCGGTCCCGTGACCTCCGAACTCTATGTGTCGAATGCGGACGGCAGCGGCGAACATAAACTGCTGCCGACCGATGGATTCGACTATCACGCTTCGTTCTCGAAAGACGGGCAGTGGATCGTTTTCACCTCGGAGCGCGAAGGCCTCGGTCAGTCGAACATCTATCGCGTGAAGGCGGATGGCACGGGCCTCACGCAACTGACCCACCACATCGCGGTATCCGATGCCGCTGTCGTGTCGCCGGCGAATCCGAACCTCATCGCGTTCGTCTCGTCGCGCCGTGACACGAAGGACTTCGGCACGACGAATATCTGGACGCTGAACATCAAGACCGGCGCGTTGAAGAACGTCACCGGCGCGCTGACTTTCGATCCGGCCAAACCGCACAGCTACTTCAGGCCGTCGTGGTCGCCGGACGGCAAGTGGCTGGCGTTGTCGTCCGATACCGGCAGCGACTGGCGAGGCCACAATCTGCCGGTGGGTTGGGAGCGTACGCAGGAAAGCAGCATCTACATCATCAAGCCCGATGGTTCGGGCTGGAAGAAAATCGCCAGCAATCCGGGCTTCGACGAAGGCTCGCCGTCCTGGTCGCCAGATGGCAAACGCGTGGTGTTTTACGAAACACCGGTTGAGTCGACGTGGGGCGCGCACCGTCCCGAGTTGATCAACAAGGTCAGTTCGCAGGTGATGTCGGTGGATGTGGCGAGCCTCGACAAGACGGCCTTGACGTCCACGCCGGGTTTCAAGGTGTTCCCGCAATATGTCAGCGAGACCAATGTCGCTTATCACGTGAAGGGCGGCGAGACCGAAGGGATCTACACCACGGACGGCACGTTCCGCTCGACCGCCAACTCCGGTATCCGCTCGCCGCGCTATTCGGCGGACGGCACGAAGATGGTCTACGAAAAAATCACGATGCGCCCAGCACATGCCAACGGCACGCCGTTGTTCAGCTTCGATAAGAACTGGAAGTACACCTATATCGACGTGTTCCCGCAACTGTCGGCGGATCGCCAGAAACTGGTGTACACGGAAAAAGCGATGAACTCGTCCATCGCCATCATCAATCCGGATTTTTCCGGCTATACGCGCATTTACGATCCCGTCACCAGCGGTTTGGACGGAGACATGATCAAGAAGGGCTTGGCCGGTGCGTTTCAGCCGACCTGGTCGCCGGATCGGGAATGGGTGGCGTTCGGCGTAGGCGACTGGTTCTTTACGCGCGGCGCGGGTCCGGGACGCATCGCCCGCATCAAGGCCGACGGCAGCATGAACGGTCATGCCGAGTTCCTGACCGATGGTTCGATCAACGCGGGTTTCCCCAGCTATTCGCCGGACGGCAAGAAACTGGTCTATCGCGTATGGAGCCCGAAGGTTCAAGGACTGCGCATTCTGGATCTGGATACGCGCACCACGACCGTGTTGACCACCGAGGCGGACAATTTGCCGGGCTGGTCTCCCGATGGCGGCAGGATCGTATTCACGCGCAAGCAGATCGATCCTACCGATCCGAATAAATTCAACTATGACGTGTTCACCATTAAACCGGACGGCACGGGACTCGCGCGTCTGACGTCGGATGGCTCGAACCAGGGTCACGCAGTCTGGACCTGGGACGGACGCCTCGCGTATAGCTCGGGCACCTATGGTTTCAGGGACGAACTGGCGCTGTACGACAACAGCTTCCAGCCCGATGGCCAGAACTGGGTGATGAATGCGGATGGTTCGGATCAGCACGCGATCACGGACACGCTGTGGGAAGAGGCGATGCCGTTGTACGTGCCGAATCACTAAGGCTGTTGGCGCAGCGGTATCGGAAAGGCGCTGTGCATTCGCACAGCGCCTTTTTTATGACGGGTGGTGTGGGTGGCGACGGGGCGCCAGGTCGTTCACCTTCGGGGCCCATTCCCGCCGGAGCAACACGACCGTGCTCGTTGCGCCGACCAGCAGACACGCGAAGATCGCCATCATCGGCCATGTGTAACTGCCGCCGAGATGGAGCAGCCATCCCGAGAGGCTGGCTGAAATACCGCCCGCGAGGCTTGTCGCAACCTGCTGCAGGCCGGTATTCAAACCGACCGCCTGCCTGGGGATCAAGGTCAGCTTGCACAGCGCGAGGTTGTTCGCGGTAACGAGGCCGAGCAACGAAAGCGAGAGGACATTCCAGAACAACGCCATTCCGGGCGATGGCGTATAGGCGCCGAGCAACACCGTGGTCCCGCCGATAAACCCGGCCACGATGAACGACTTGCGCACGGCAACCGCGTCGTAGCCGCGAGCGATGATGCGATCTGCGGCCCATCCCGCGAGTGCTGCGACGATAGCGATGCCGACAAAACTGAAGAACGTATAGAGCCCGGATTTTTCAAGCGACAGACCGCGTTGCTCGACGAGATACGCGGGCATCCAGGTCATGCAATAGAACGCAAAGTAGCTGTAGCAGAAGTTGTTGATCAGCCCGCCCCAAACGACCGGACTCGCCAGCAGATTTCGCAGCGGCACGGAAGAGGCGCGGTGAATCGCCGCCGCCAGTTCTTCCTTCGACGGATAGTCGTTCCTGACCATCCGCAACCAGGGCACCAGCCAGATCAGGCCGACGAGGCCGGTTGCGATGAACATCACCTTCCACGAATACGTGACGATCATCCACGCCGCGATCGGTGCACCGAGCGCCGGCCCCATTTTGCCGCCGATCGAGAAAATACCGAGGGCGGTGCCTTTCTGTGTTTCCTCGAAGTTGTTGGCGAGGTAGCGATAGGTGGCGGGCACCACGACGGCTTCGGCGACGCCGATCAACAGGCGCATCACGATCAGCGCCGACAGCGTCGTGACCAGACCGGTGGCCGCGGCCGCGATACACCACAGGGCGAAGCAGATCGAGTAAGGCCACTTCACGCCGTAGCGATCGACTAGCCATCCCATCGGCATTTGCACGAGACCGTAGGACCAGAACACGGCCGAGTTGAGCCAGCCACGCTCGACACTGGAGAGCGCAAATTCCCGAATGAAGCTCTTGTCGGCCAGTGCGGAGGAAAGACTCGTGCGGTCGACGAAGGAAATCAGCAGGCCGAGCGCGAGCAGCACGAGAATGCTCCAGGGATTCTCCACCGCCGATCGTTTTAATTGCGCTGTCTCCATGGAGCTCTCTCTGTCGTTTGGTGCGGGAGCTTCGCCGGTTGTCCGAAGAGGCTCCATTGTGGATGAACCGCGTAGGTCGGCGTCGAAAGATGCTACGCGCGGTGGCGGTTCATCTTCAGCAAGGTCGGCCAGCGCGCTCTTCCAGCCACGCAGGGGCGCTCTGGAGCGCGACCGGCCGAAGGAAGCGATCCATCGCCGCGTAGCCGACCGAGGTCGTGAACGGCTGGGTCGACGCGGGCCACGGTCCACCATGCTGCTGGCTGCCCGTCACCGCGACGCCGGTCGGCACGCCGCCGAACAGCACACGCCCCGCGATCTGCGTGGCGCGGCGTGTGATGCGGCGTACGTCGGCAGAGTCGCTTTCCGCGCCCCATAACGTGACCGTCAGGCTGCCGCCGACGGCGGTTAGAACGTCCACGATCTCATCGGCCGAAGTCACGCGCACGAGCAGGCAGGCTGGGCCGAAAATTTCTTCCTGCAAGATGTGGTGGGCAATGAAATGCTTCGCCGTGGTTCGCGCGAGCACCGGTCGCGGCGGCGCGTGATCGTCGCTGGCGGTGTCGCCGCGCAGCAGGGTTTGCACATCGGGCGTGTCTACGAGACGTGCAACGCCCGCATCGAAATTACGTTTCATGGCGGGTGTCAACATGGCATGCGTTTTTTTCGTCTGCAATGCGTCACGTAGTGCGGCTTCGAAGCGGTCGGCGTCCGCGTTGTCGAACAGCACGACCAGACCGGGGCTGGTGCAGACCTGTCCGCTGCCGAACTCGATCGACGCCGCCAGCGTCTGCGCCAGCGCTTCCGCTTCCGCTTGCGCGGCCAGCGCGGACGGCATGGCGATCACCGGGTTGATCGACCCCAGTTCGCCATAGAACGGAATCGGCCGGGGACGCGCGTTTGCCTGTGCCCACAGTGCCGTGCCGCCTTTGAACGATCCCGTGAACGCTATCGCCGCGATGTCGGGATGGCGAACCAGTTCGACACCGACGTCGACGCTCGCGCCTTCGACCATGCCGAGCAAACCATCGGACAAGCCCTGCAGCGCCAGCACCGATTGCGCGAGTTCGAAAACCGCACGCGACAGGCGCGGGTGAGCCGGGTGCGCCTTCACCACCACAGGGCAACCTGCGGCGAGAGCCGAAGCTGTATCGCCGCCCAGAACGGAAAACGCAAACGGGAAGTTGCTTGCCGAGAACATCGCGACGGGTCCGAGCGGAATGCGCACGCGTTTCATGGCAGGGCGGCCGATGGGCGGCGCACCGGCGATGGCTGCATCGTCGGAGAAAACGAAGGCTTGTCCGGACTCGACATGGGCAGCGAAACCGTGAAGCTGGAAACAGGTGCGGTCCAGTTCGCCGTTCAGCCTCGCCGTGCCGAGCGAGGTTTCCTCGTCGCCGAGACGCACTAGCGTCTCGCGATTTTTCAGCAGCACGTCGGCGAGTCCGCGCAGGAGCTTTGCCCTGGTCTGCGCCGACGATTGGGCCCAGTCATCGGCGATTGTCGCGGCTGCCTCGACAGTGGCGTAAATTTGCGCGTTCGTGTGCTCGTGAATCTGCATTGCTACTCCAACGGGAAAGAAGACGAATCGGAAAACCAAAAACGACCATTGGCGACCCGTTCGATGGGTCGCCAATGGTCGCGTTCTGGAGCGTGACTGGCTAGAAGTGAATCTCAGCCATGAACATCGGCGCCGAGGTGATCGTGCCGACCGCCGCGGCAGTCGGCGTGCCGTACATGTGATGCCAGTATTCGTAGCCGAGGCCCGCATACACCGTCCGCGGATGGCCGGCAAACGAGCCAAGATCGGCCAGCAGGGACACGCGGGTGAGGAACTCGGTCGTGGTCTGAACGCCGAAGCCATCTTTGCCTTTGGGCCCGGTCAAGCTGGCAAAGCCACGCACGACGAGTGGCAACGGTCCGACCCGGAACGGAAAGAGCCACGAACTCTCGATATGCCACGCCGTGTTGAAGTGCACATCGACGCCGGTAATGCCGTTGTGATTGCTCTCCGTCCGAAGCCCGGCAGTCAGGTTGAGGAAGCCTCGCGGCAACGCGAATTCGATCGTCGGACCGAACACGATCATCCGGGCACGCTCACCGTAAGCGTCGTTCTTGGTGCCGAATTCATAGCCGGCTGTCAGACCCACGTCGCGAATGATGCCGATGCCAACGGGTCGTCCGAGAATCTTGCCTGCGCTCAACTCGACGCGTCCGACGCTATACACTTCCTGCGCCCCGCCCGAGGACGGACCACCCGCCTCCGGGTTGGCGGAGTTCGATACGAGGTAGTCCACGTTGAATGCGTAACTACCGAATTTGAACCCGCCGGTCGTCGTCAGATAGCCGATGTTCTGCGCGACTTTGTCGGGCACGCCCGGGTAGTGGAAGTCGCTGCCATAGCGATAGCCGATATAGGTGTCGTTCCATGACACGGGCGGCGCGCCGAGGTCCTCGCCCGATTTCAAATCCGGGGCGCTGAGCGGGGCGGCGCTGTTGGTCGGGCTTTGCTGAGTCTGTGCGGGAGCTGAACCGTTAGGCGCGGTGTACACCTCCGCATAACTGAACTGGCTCAAACAGCAGAACATGGCCGCGCCAAGAAGCGGCTTGCGCAAAGCTACTGAAATTTTATTCATGTCTCCGTCCATATGGATTTTTATTTGGGCGTGGTCGTTTCCCGACTCTTCAATGGGCCGCACCGTCGGCAACGGCATGGCTGACTCAGCGCAGCGCACTCTGTTGCGGTGTAAGTCATGGTATGGGATGGCCGAGCGCGTGCCTTTACACAAAAACTAGATTCGCTGGCATTTTTTGCTGAACGGCGCACGGCTACGTCGGCGTGACGTACCTGACGGGAATGCGAAGAAATGGCGCTATGTGAGCGAGCGCGGTGGGTTCGGGCGGCAGAGGTGATTCGGGTGAATCACCTCGTGATTGGAATGGCGTGGCGTTCGCGCAAGCCTGGTTAATACGCGGTGCGCTATTTCGTGCGAGTGGGTTGATCGCGAGCGGTGACGCGGAACTGGCTCGGCGCCTGACCGGTTTCTTTACGGAAGAAGCGCGTGAAGTACGCCGCATCCGAGAAGCCGAGTCCGAAGGCGATCTGCTCGACCGACATCTCTCCGAAGATGAGATTTCGCTTCGCTTCCGTGATGATCCGCGCATGGATCATCTTGGCGGGGCTCTGGCCCGTGGCGGCGGCACACGCCGCGCGCAATTGCACGAGCGACACCGCCATCATCGACGCATACTCCTGCAGCGGCAGGTTCTGCCGGTAGTGCTGATCGATCAGCTCGCGAAACCGGTCTGCCAGACGCACCTCGTTGCGCGTTGCGCCTTCATTGTCGATCGGGTCCAGTTGGGTTCCGCGAACCAGCATGAGGAATAGCGAGGTAAGCAGCGCTTCAGTGGCCACGACGTGGCCGAATGCTTTGGCGGCGAGTTCCTGCTCCAGTTTGCTGACCACACCGAAGAACTCCATTGCGGACTCGGCGGTGGACGAAAGAGGAATCACCCGGGGCGACGCCCACAGCTGGATGAATTCGTGCAGTTTGCCGTTCACTTGTGTCAGATACGCGACCTCGATCGTCACGACCCATCGGTCTACGTCGACCTCGTAGTCGAGACCGTGCACGCATTCGGTGGGAAGCAGCAGTACACAGGGGCCTTCGAACGGCACACTCGACCCTTCGAGGTTCATCACGCCGCGGCCGCTGCGCACGAAGATCACCTGACCATATTCCGGATGCGCGTGCGGCTCGGTTCGCCAGCGGCCCCGGTCGGTCACGTGGCCGATATTCACAAACCACGTGTCCTGTTCCTCAGGACGCTCGACGTACAGACGAACCTTGGGGACCGTTGTCAGCGTCGCTGTGCTGTTTGGGAAGCGCGGATATTTTGTTGTCTCACCGTGTGTCATGACCGTCTCCTTGGCGAGGGTCAACGGCTGGCGTTGACCCCGCTTGAACCATATCGCACCGGTTAGACGGCGGCAAGTTTGCAGCAAGCAAAAAATGCCAGCGAATCGCGTTTTTGTGTAAGGACTCGCGATCCTTACTGAAATATTCTTGTTTCATCGAGGTGGCTGGTCCGACGCCGGTGTCCGCCTCGCTCTCATGCCCTCGCTGGCCCTGATTTGCGCGGGCCCGACACGTCCCGCCCACGCGTGTTTCGAGCACGCGCGTTGAACTGAGTGCCGCCGTTCAAGGCGATTCGCTCAGGAAAATTAGGCATACGAATTTCAAGGAGGATTTCGTCGACTCAAACCCTGAGTAGCGTTGCATTCATAAATAAAAATCGATTCGGAGACGAAATGAAGAAGCTGCTTGCTCTCGCGGCTGGCGTTGCATCGTCGTGCGTTTTTAATGCCGCGTATGCGCAGTCGTCAGTCACGCTCTACGGCATTATCGATAACGGTCTGGAGTATCAGAACGCGGGTGCCGGCGCGGTGGTGCGCGCCGTATCAGGAGGACTATTCGCCAGCCGATATGGCCTGAAGGGCAGCGAGGACATTGGCGGCGGTCTCCGGATCAATTTTCAGCTCGAGCAGGGTTTCTCCGGCGTGACCGGCGCGGCGTCGAATTCCGCTGCCGCTTTTAATCGTCAGGCGTGGGTGGGTGTATCGGGGAATTTCGGTGAAGCGCGTTTCGGGCTGCAAAACACGCCGCAATACATCTTCATGAACCCTGAGCTCGACCCCGTGGCGGTCATGAGCATCGGCTCGCCGATGAATAACTTCAACAGCCTGACCGTGCGTGTCAACAACGCGATTTCTTACTTCACTCCGACGGTCTATGGTTTAAGCGCGCAGTTCATGGTCGCAATGCGCGATACCACGACCAGGCCGACGAACGGAATACAGTTCTACAACGCCGCCGCCCGCTACGTGAACGGGCAGTTTCGCGCGGCGGCCGCCTATGAGCAGGCGGCCAATGCGACCGGTACGTCGATACTCAGGATCTTCAACGCGGGCACGTCGATGGGCGTGGGAGCCGCACGTTTTTATCTCGCATACCACACCGAGCGCCAGACGGACAACAGCGTGAAGCGCGACGTCTATGAAGTGTCGGGGTCTTATTCGTTCACGCCCGCCGATCAGCTTTCACTCATGTACGGCTATGCTCACGACCGCGAAGGGCAGGGCAACAACGCACAGCAAGTGGGTTTGACTTACTCCTACTCGCTTTCGAAACGCACCACACTGTACGGTTCCGCCGGGTTTATCCAGAACCGCCATCAGGCGCACTTCACGCTCAACGGCACGGGGTATGCGGGCATCGCGGTGGCGCCGGGCGCCGACACGCGCGGCGTCACCATCGGCTTGCTGCACCGGTTCTGATGCGTGCGGCGCGCTCACTTCGGGTAAGTCGCAGGTCGCATCGCGCGAGAATGTATGGAAATATATGCGCTCTTTTCTGGTCCCTTTGAAAGCGGCATGATGGTTTCGAGTGCTGCACGGCCACGCATCGCCGAATGGGCCGCCAAGGAGACTTTATGACATACAGCACCGTGGCAAAGCAGTCTGCCCGGTCGGTTCCGAAAGTGAAGCTGGCCAGTGTTCCGAAGGTTCGCTTGTACGTGGAGCGCCCCGAGCAGGAGAACTGGTTCGTGCACGTTGGTCATGTCACCGACCGCGGTCGCTGGCGTACCGAGCCTCATGCGCATCCCGCTTATGGTCAGGTGATTTTCGTGCGCAGCGGGCGCGGGGTGATGAACCTCGAAGGGTCGAGCGTGCCGTTCGAAGGCCCTTGCGCACTGCTGTTGCCGACCGAATGCGTTCACGGTCTCGACTACGAACTCGACGCCGACCGATGGGTCGTGACGATCGAGGTCGCCTACCTCACGCAAGTCAACGCCAAGCTGCGTGAATTCATCTCGCTGTGGGCATCGCCCCGCATGATTCCGCTGTGCGATTCCACCGAGACGGGGGCGGAGTTTTGCGGCTTGATCGAAAGCCTGAAACAGGAAGTCGAGTCCGATGCGCTTGGGCATGTGGTCGGCACGGAAGCGCTCCTGACTAGCGTGTTGCTCATGCTGGTTCGCGAAACACGCCTCGACCACGCCGCGAATGAAAACACCACGCGCAATGATGTTCGAGTGGTCGACCGGTTCCGCAAGCTGATCGACGAACACTACCGTGAAAACCTGCCGCTGCAGGACTATGCGTCGATGATGGCCGTCTCGCTGGTGCAATTGCGCGCCGCGTGCGCTTCCGCCTCGGACCAGAGTCCGACGAAAATGATTCACGCACGGATCATCGCCGAAGCGAAGCGCAACCTCATTTTCGGTGACATGTCCGTGGAGCAGATAGCGTTCTGGCTGGGCTTTGCCGACGCCGCTTACTTCACGCGTTTCTTCCGCCGGGAAGTGGGTCAGGCACCGAGCCAGTTTCGCGTCGCCGCACGGCAACAGCCACATCGCAAAGCCGTGGCGCAGTAAATCAGCCGGTTGCATGTTCGACCGGATAAAAGTGCCAGCGAACCGGAAGATTGTGCAGGGACGCACGGTGACAAATCGAATACGCTTATCACCTACCTTCTGTGTCTCTACGCTAATCGACTATGACCCGGTTGTCCCAGAGAAATAGGTTCGCGCGGTATGGTTCGATAATGGCACTCGTCGTGTCCACGTTGCCGGCCGGCATGGTCGGCACGCCGGTTCGCGCCGCAGCGTTGCCGGTCCCGGTCCCGGCACATACGGAGCTCGTCTACGTCGGCACGATGGATAGCCGGATCGGCGCGCTGCGCTTCGATACGTCCTCGGGCAAGCTGTCGACAATCGGCCCCGTTGCCCAAGGGCTCAAATCGACATGGGTCGCGGCGCATCCCGAGTTGCCCATCCTGTACGCCGTCGACGATGACAGCAGCAAAGAAGGAAGCATCACCGCTTACGCGGTAGATCGTGGCACCGGTGCGCTGAACAAGCTCAACGCATCATTGACCGGTGGCAGGGGAACGACGTATCTGCAATTCGATATTCCGTCGGCGACCTTACTCGGTGCGAACTTCAACAGTGGGTCGGTATCGAGCGTGGCGGTCAATGCAGACGGCAGCATGGGTGCGCTCGTCTCCACGATCGCCGAGACCGGCTCCGGGCCGAACCGGCGGCAGACCAGCGCGCACGCACACAGCGTCGCGATCGATCCGTCGGGCCGCTATGCGCTAGTGCCGGACCTGGGCGCGGATCGCGTCTTCATCTATCGCTTCGATCGAACTACGCACTCGCTGTCGCAAGAACAGGGTGACGCACCACACGCCTTTATTGCGCCGCCGGGCGCGGGCCCTCGCCATCTCACGTTTAGTGCGGATGGTCGGTTCGTTTATCTGCTGACCGAGTTGAGTTCGGAGATCATGGTCTTACGCTGGGACGCAGCCCATGCGCAACTGACGTTCGTGCAAGCGTTGCCGACCAGCAGTGAGACGTTTCAAGGTGCAAAGAGCGGCGCCGAGCTTGCACTGAGCCGCGACGGTCGCTTCGTCTATGTCGAAGACCGCGGCGAGAATGCGCTGGTTGTCTATCGCGTGAACGTCCGATCGGGCGAGCTTTCTCCGATACAGCGTACGTCCTCGGGCGGCGAAAAACCGTGGGGATTCGCGATCGATTCGTCGGGGAAGTGGCTGCTGGTCGCGAATCAGCGTAGCGGGACGGTGAATGTGTTCAGTATCGATCCGGTGACGGGCAAGGTTGCCGATGCCGGGCAATCCGCCGATATCGCGTCGCCGACCAGTATTGCGTTTGTGAAATAAAAAAACCGTCCCGAAGAGGACGGTTTTGTCGGACGAGGGATGCGGCGATGAATGACTAACACGCCGCCGCGCTCTCAATCCTGGAAGTAATTCAACCCCAACGCACCCTTCACCTCGGACACCGTCGCGCCCGCCACTTCGCGTGCCCGCATCGTTCCGCGACGCAGGATCTGCAGCACTTCCGCGCGATCGGCCGAGAACTCGCTGCGGCGCTCGCGAATCGGCGTGAGCAGGGCTTGTAGACGTTCGTTGAGTGCCCGCTTGACCACGCTGTCGCCGAGGCCGCCACGACGATAGTGCGCCTTGAGTTCGTCGACCATCGCCGTATCCGGTTCGAACGCGTCGAGGAACGAAAACACGACATTGCCTTCCACCTGACCCGGATCGCTTACGCGCAGATGGTTCGGGTCGGTGTACATGTTGTTGACGGCCTTGGTGATCTCATCCGGTGTCGAGCCCAACTGGATCGAATTGCCCAGCGACTTGCTCATCTTGGCCTTGCCGTCGATGCCCGGCAAACGCGCGACGTGCGAGAGCACGGCCTCGCATTCCACCAGTACCTGCTGATCGACCGTATTGTTGAAGCGGCGCACGAGTTCGTTGGTCTGCTCGATCATCGGCAACTGGTCGTCGCCGACCGGCACGCGCGTCGCCTTGAATGCGGTGATGTCAGCGGCCTGGCTGACCGGATAGGTCAGGAAGCCAGCGGGAATGTCCCGCTCGAAACCCCGCAGGACGATTTCAGCCTTGATGGTCGGATTGCGTTCGAGACGCGCGACGGTCACGAGGTTGAGCAGGTATTGAGTCAACTCGGCCAGCTCCGGCACCTGCGACTGAATGAAGATCGTCGACTTCGCCGGATCGATACCCACGGCGAGATAGTCGAGCGCCACTTCAATGACATTCTCCGTTACCTTCTGATGCCGGCCGACGTTGTCGGTCATGGCTTGCGCGTCGGCCAGCAGCAGGAACTGCTGTGCTTCGTGCTGAAGCTGCACGCGCGAGCGCAACGAACCGATGTAATGACCGAGATGCAGCGGACCGGTCGTGCGGTCGCCAGTCAGGATGACAGTCTTTTTTTCAGTCTGGTTTGCGTGAGACATGGTCTGATGTTCCGTGTTTGCTAACACCACCAGCCCCGAGCGCAAATGAAAATGCCGCCTGGGCTGGCGGCATCACGTTTTCGATGTACGAGGAGAAACGGGCCGCCGCAGTTAAGCGCGCCACCAACGATGCGGATTCAGCGAGGTTGGTTTCGAGTTCATCGAGCAAGTATACAGTGTGTCGCACCGAGACGGTGGTTTTGCGTCGCTGGCCGCCGGCGGCTTCGCACCCGACGGCCTTATCGGCGTCGTCATTTCAGGCGGCGGGCGGTCAGGGTCAACGGGTTATCGAACAGCCGTCGGTGCGCCAGCCAACCCCTGAAGCTGGACGTCGGCGAATTGACGCGGTAGGCTAGGTCTGCTGGGTGATGTAGTTTGGCTATGCCGTTCAATCGACAACGTGGAGCCGACACATGCAAGTGAGCACGGAAACGCTGGTGGACATGCTGCGGGAAGTCGAAGCCGACGACCCGATTGACTACGCGGACCTGCCATTCGGCGAGCAGGAACTCAGGCGGTTGGTGATGAGTTCCCTCGTCGAGCGTCATCATCAGGTCGAGGCCGGCAACATGGCGGTGTCGGACATTCACGCGCTCTATCTGTTGAGCACGGCAAAACTGGTGCTCGAAAATACGGTGCTTCACGCGCGTTTGCTTCTGCTTCAAGGCCAGCAGATCGACGTGCAAAAGCTGCTGGCGCCGTTCACGCTCAAAGGCAAATCGTAGATTTTCGGCGACGGGAGCCGAGTCGCTCCCGTTTCGCCGAATCGATTATTTAAAAGCTGTCTGCGCCGCTTCGCTCGCCGGCAAGGTGCGAACGATGACGAGTGCGGTCAAAGCCAGGACAGGAAGCAGCAACAGGCTGCCTTCCGGACCGACCGATCCGCCGCTCAGCCAACTCGGCCCGTGAGGCTGGCTCGTCAGCCAGTGTCCAGCCGCCAGTTCGCCGCTATCCGCGACGCCAAACAGAAAGGACTGGCTCCAGTCCCACGCCGCGTGAAAACCCATGGCCCACCACAACGACCCGGTGCGCCAGATCGCCAGGCAGATCACTAGTCCCGCCGCCGCAGCCGCCAGAATGCCGGCGACTGTCTCGGCCGGATTGGCAAAATGCACGAGCGCGAAAACGGCGGACGTGATGAGGGCCGCCTTGACCGGTCGGTTCCTGCGTGCCAGCAGGAAAAAGACATAACCTCGAAACGCCACTTCTTCGCCCAAGGCAACGAGCGCGAACGCGAGCGCCCATAGCAAGGCAAATTGAATGAGCGGTCCAATCTGAATGGCAGATCGCTCGATGGTCACGGCGTGGCAGAGCCAAAGCAGGGCGATTGTCGCCGACATCATCACGACGCCCCAGAACGCGCCTTGTCCAAGGTGCCGCGCCCGATGTGGTGCGGCCAGTCCGTAAGCGAGCCACGAGCGCTTCTCGATCAGGCTCATGACCTTGGTTGCGATAAGCCCCGCAAAGATCAAGGCGAGTTCACCGACAATCATCATGCGAGGCGTGACTTCGGTCGCGACAGGGCGATGGTGATGGAACAGATGAGAGACGAACAACACAACGCCCAGCACCGCCCCGAAGATCAACACGAATAGAAGCGCGGACCATCCCGATCGCAAACCTTCGTTGCCGATCCAGATTCGCTTTATCCGTGCGCGGGTCGAGTGCGTTTGAGGCGCCGATAGTCGATTTGTTTTTAACGGATCGCTTGTGTCGTTCATCAGTTTCCCTGATTGCAATTGGCTGGATTGTCGAATTGCACAACATTGCTTGCGGCGATTTTTATTGTTTCGTCGGCCATGCTCAGAACGAAACGAACGTTACCTATATCGCTCTCGTCAGTCAAACTCGCCGATATTCAATATGAATACCGCTCATACGATGATGAAAACATCTCGCTTGATGAATGAGACCGGGCCTCGCACACTGCGCGCTATTCACTCGAGGATGGCGCATGGCCCGCACACATATATCTGGTTTTCCGCGTATCGGCGCGCATCGCGAACTCAAGTTCGCACAGGAATCTTTCTGGCGCGGCGAGTCTGACGACACCTATCTGCGCAGCGTCGGCAAGGCGCTACGCGCGCGCCATTGGGAACTGCAACGCGCGGCCGGTCTGGATTTCGTGGCGGTCGGCGACTTCGCCTGGTACGACCCGATGCTGAACCTGACGGCTTTGCTCGGTGCGCTGCCGCAGCGATTCGGTTTCGAGCCGGCGACGCTGTCGCTGGCCCAGTATCACGAGCTGGCGCGTGGCAATGCGGCGCAATCGGCGCTCGAAATGACCAAGTGGTTCGACACGAACTATCACTACCTCGTGCCGGAACTCGACGCCGAGACCACCTTCGACGGCGGCGTGGACTGGTTCTTCGACGAGATCGACGAAGCGCTCGCGCTGGGGCTCACGGTCAAGCCGGTGCTGATCGGCCCGATCACGTATTTGTGGCTGTCCAAGAGCCGCGCGGCGGGATTCGATCGGCTGTCCCTGCTGCCGAAGCTCGTTGTCCGTTATCTGCGCATTCTCGACAAGCTGAAAGCGCGTGGCGTCGAGTGGGTGCAACTCGACGAGCCGGCGCTGTGCCTCGATCTCGACGCCGAATGGCTGGAGGCGTTTTCCGGCGTCTACAACGTGCTCTGCGACGAGGGCGTCAATGTGCTGCTGGCGACCTATTTCGGCACGGTTGCCGATCACGCGTCGCGCGTCGCTGGATTGCCGGTGCATGGCGTGCACATCGATCTGGTCCGGGCGCCGCAGCAGCTGCACGCATGGCATTCGGCGCTGCCCGCCGACAAGGTGCTGTCGGTCGGCGTGATCGACGGACGCAACGTCTGGCGCGCCGATCTCGGCGAAATCGCGGGTTCGCTGGAGCGTCTCCACACGCAACGCGGCGAGAGCCTGTGGATCGCGCCGTCGTGCTCGCTAGTCCACGTGCCCGTCACGCTGGCTGCCGAGCGGCGGCTCGACGCCGAACTCAAGTCGTGGCTCGCGTTCGCAACGGAAAAGCTCACGGAGCTCAGCACGCTGGCGCAGGCGTTGCGCGATCCGGCGGCCGCCGAGCCGGCGCTTGCCGCGGCCGATGCCGCACTCGGCTCGCGTCGCGCGTCAGGTGCGGTATTCAACGTGCTGGTGCAGCGGCGCGTCGCCGCTGTGACCGACGCGATGGCCAGTCGCAGGAGTCCGTTCGCCGAACGTAGTCGCGTGCAACGTCATTCGCTCAAACTGCCGCTCCTGCCCACTACGACGATCGGCTCGTTTCCGCAGACGCCGGCGATCCGGCAAGCTCGCGCGGCCTATCGGCGCGGCGATCTGCGGGCGCTCGACTATCTCGAACGGATGCGTGCCGAAACGGCGACCGTGGTGCGCAAGCAGGAAGCACTCGGACTGGACGTGCTGGTGCACGGCGAAGTCGAACGCAACGACATGGTCGAGTTCTTCGCGGATAAGCTGTGGGGATATGCCTTCACCGAAAACGGCTGGGTCCAGAATTACGGCTCGCAATGCGTCAAGCCGCCGATCATTTACGGCGACATCTACCGGCCCGAGCCCATGATCGTGGATGCCGCGTGCCACGCCCAGTCTCTGACCGAGCGGCTCGTGAAAGGCGTGCTGACCGGGCCGGTTACAATGCTCGAATGGTCGTTCGTGCGGGATGATCAGCCGCGCTCGACCACGGCGCTGCAACTGGCGCTGGTGATTCGCGACGAAGTGCTGGACCTCGAGAAGGCCGGCATCCGCATCATCCAGATCGATGAATCCGCCTTTCGCGAAGGACTGCCGCTGCGTCAAGCGGACTGGCCCGCTTACCTCGATTGGGCGACCCGGGCGTTCAGGATTTCGGCGAGCGGCGTCTGCGATGCCACGCAGATTCACACCCATATGTGTTATTCGGAATTCAACGACATTCTGCCGTCGATCGCCGCGCTCGATGCGGACGTCATCACGATTGAAACCTCGCGGTCCTCAATGGAACTGCTCGACGGTTTCGGCGAGTTTGCCTATCCCAACGGAATTGGCCCAGGCGTGTATGACACGCATTCGTCGCGTGTGCCGAGTGTCGACGCGATGCGGCGATTGCTCGAACGCGCCTGCGAGGTGATTCCCGCCGAACGCCTTTGGGTGAATCCCGACTGCGGCCTGAAGACTCGCGCGTGGCCGGAGACCGAGGCCGCCTTGACCAACATGGTGTTGGCCGCCGGCGCACTGCGTCAGAAGCTCGCGACGCAAGCTGACGCAGAACGACAGTAAAACTTTGTCGCGGCGAATCGAAGCGCCACGTCGACAAAACCGGTTTCTTTAACCTGCACGTTGGTGCGCACCGCGTGCCAACGGCTATCTGGCATTCAGTCACTCTCCACCATGAAGTTTCGTCATTTCATCATCACGTCGGCCTTGACCGTTTCGGCATGGCAGATTGCTCAGGCTGCGGACGATTCGTCCTTGCCGCAACCCGAGCAACTTCCGCCGGCGGCCACGTTGCCGAATATCCTCGTCACGGGCGACACGCAGCATCTGCCACAGTCGTTCGATCAACGGTACGCCTCGACCCAGGTTCTGAGCAAGGCGGATCTCGATCGCTTGTCGCCGATCGATCCAGGCATCACCCAGGCGCTCGCCACGCTGCCTGGCGTCACGATTTCGCAGAACGGCGGCCCCGGTTCGACGGCGTCCGTCAGCATTCGCGGTTCGACCGGCAGTCAGGTCGCGGTTTTCATCGACGGTATTCGCGTCGGCTCCGCCACCACGGGCCAGGCCGTATGGGCCGATCTGCCGACTTCCGCGTTCGACCGCGTCGAGGTCATCTCGGGCCCGGCGGCCGCTTCATTCGGTGCGGACGCGGTGGGCGGCGTCGTACAGCTCTTCACGAACCATGCGTCGAACCAGCCGAACCGGACGACGGTGTCGGTGGGCGGCGGCTCGAACAAGACTTTCGACACGCAAATTCGCACGTCGGGCAGTATTTCCAATACGGGTCCGCTTGCAGCGTTGTCGGGTGTGACTTACTCGTTGGGGCTGCACGACTACAACACGGCGGGGATCGATGCGACCCAGCCGGGTGCGTACGGCCACGAAGACGGACGCAATCCGTACCACGCGCAAGATGTGGATGCGCGCCTCGGGTATGCGCGCGACAACTGGTCGATTTCGACCTTCGCGCTTTACCATCGGTCCACGTTCTCTTACGACAACGCAGGCGGCGCGGACCAGCAACTCGATCATCAACTGACGACCGGTGTCGCATTTCACCTGGACATCTCGCCGCAGACGCAGTTCGACCAGTCATTCGGCTATGCCAATGATCGTCAGTTTCTCTACGCAAACGACCCGACCATTCCGACCGATCAGATCGACTCGACACGCCTGAGCACGTCGACCTCGCTGACGCATCAGGAGCAGGGGCACACGCTCTTCAGTCTGCCGCTGTCCGGCGAGACCAAGCTCGCGTACGACTTTTCCCGCGAGCAGGCTTTCCTGCCCGTCGATATTCCGTCGGGGCTGCCGGCTCGCAACGATTCCGCGGTCTCTTTGCATCAGTCGACCACGCTTGGCGCTGTGACGCTTTTCGTGGCGGGTCGCCACGAGATCGTTCAGGGACAGTCGGTGAATACCGGCAATGTCGCGCTGGCGTATGCCATCTCGCCGGTGTACACCGCGCGTCTGTCGTACGGCAACGCGTTCCGCCTGCCGACCTTCAATGACCTGTACTACCCCGGTTACGCGAATCCGAACCTGTTGCCGGAGCGCAGCGATACGGTCGAGGCCGCACTCGATGCCACCACTTCTTTCGGCAATTTCACGGCGGCGGTGTACGACACGCGTTTGCATAACCTCATCACGTACGACTCGACGACCTTTCTGCCTGTGAACGTAGGTCGTGCGCACATTCAGGGCATCGATCTTTCGTACAAGGGCACGCTCGGCCGGTCCACGCCGGTCAGTCTGGCGATCGGCATTCTGAATCCGCAAGACGTCACCGACCAGACCTGGCTGAATCGCCGCCCACGTCAGACCGTGAGCCTGAGCGTCGATCACACATGGGACGAGTTCCATCTGCACGCGCTGAGCACAGGTGTTTCGTTGCTCTACGGCGGATCGACTTACGACGACCAGTTCAATTCGATCTACTTGCCGTCGTACACCAAAGTCGATCTGCGGGCCGCGTATAAGGTCAACTCGCATCTCACCGTGTCGGCGTCCTTGTCGAACCTGTTCAACCGGCAATATGTGACGGCGTACGGTTACAACTCGTTGGGCCGTACGGCATTCGGCAAGCTATCCTATACGTTCTGATCGCTTAGCGACTCGCCAGCTCGATGCCCGGCTCGCAACGAATCGGGAAGTTCACCGAGTTGGCGATATAGCATTTCTCATGCGCCACGTGGTGCAGTTTCTCGGCCAGGTCCCGATCGTCGTTCGCACGAATCGTTACGCGAGGACGCAAGATGATTTCCTTGAATCGTCCTTCCTGAGGGGTGTCGAGCATCGTGCCTGACGCTTCGTCGATGTAACTCAGGACAACGATGCCCGCGTCGGCGCACAGATGCAGGTACCAGAGCTGATGACAGGCGGACGCCGACGCCACCAGCAGATCCTCCGGATTCCAGCGCGCGGCGTCGCCAAGGAACGCAGCGTCCGACGAGCCTGCAATGTCGGGCTTAATGCCGGAGCGAATCGTGTGATCGCGGCCGTAGTCGCGATATCCCGATGTGCCGCTTCCCTTGTTGCCATCCCATTGCACCGACACTTTGTACTTGTGCTCGCCGTAAGCCACGTCACTTCTCCTGGATGTCGAATCCGTTCGGATCCGGTTGTCGTCATTCTGACCGAACAGACAGGGCGAGCTCAACCGTGAGTTCCACGAACTGCTTGATCGATGTTGCGGTAATGACCGCCAGCCTGTCGCGAGTGAAACGCGTGCCTCGCACGGTCGATGACGGTCACTCACCTGAACTCGGCTCGGGACATCGTCGGGCCACTCGTCACGCGAGTCGGGAAGTAATTCAGGCACCTGTCACGTGGAATTCACCTGACCATTTGTGTTTACGTAATAATTGCAGGGCGCATCCATCCGGATCCACCAACCATCAAAATTGCGTAGGTCATGGCTTTCAGCGAACCAAGGTCCTCGTTTTTCCGGTGGGTCGTCTCCTCCGCTCAGAATCTGAGCGCAGACAATCGGCAAATACTACTTGCGAATCTGTTCACGCGAACCGCGTCGATTGTGTTCGCCGCGATTTGCGAAATCAGCGTCTGCGCCACCGCCTACTACCTCTACCCCCGTAGCCTTTACGCTGCGTGGACGGTGGCCGTCGTCGCCTTGCTGGCGCTCCGTCTATTGCTGATCTGGCTGTGTTGCCGGCGCAGCGCCCAAGGTCAGGCGACCCCCACGTCCGCGTTTCTGTTCGCCAGCCTGTTGTGGGCCGCCCTGTTCGGGTTCGGCACGCTGCTGTGCAATATCAGCGGGGATCAAACGCTCTTTTTGCTCGGCAACGTTTGCGCGGTGGGCGTGGTCGGCGGTCTGGCGGGACGCAATGCCGGCACGCCGCGGCTCGTCTTGCTACAGATCATCTTCATTCTCGGACTGCTGGGACTCGGCGCGGCTTTGTCGCCGGGCTCAGGCAAGCTCGTCCTGCTGTTTCAGGCACCGTTCTGCGCCGCCGGCTTTTTCACCGTGGCGCTGCGCAGCAATCGCGACACTGTCGCCTTGCTGCTGACGCGCGAAGCGAGCCATCGGCTCGCGCGTCAGGACAGTCTCACGGGGCTGCCCAACCGCGCGAGCCTCAGCGAACTTCTGCTGGAGCGCACGGAAATGGGCGCATTGCGTCCGGATCAACTGTTCGCTGTGCTGCTGATCGATCTGGACGGCTTCAAGGCTATCAACGACAGTCTCGGCCATGCGGCGGGCGACCAGATTCTTCAGGAAGCGGCAACGCGCCTGCGTGAGGTGCTGCCGAGCGGCGACCTCGTCGGGCGCCTGGCGGGCGACGAGTTCGTCGCCATTTCCGACGGCACCGGTGAGCTTCGCGACGTCCGGCTACTGGCGGACAGCATCGTCAAGGTCCTGGCGCGGCCTTTCGCGCTCAGCGAAGCGCGCGTGCATATCGGCGCGAGCGTGGGCGTGTCGCTCTATCCCGAACACGCGCAAACCGGCCCGCAACTGCTGATCTGCGCCGACCGCGCGTTGTACGCAGTCAAGCGCAGCGGCAAAAGCGCCTTCGCAATTTTCGATGCCGGCAAGCACGTGTCGGACGAAAGTCTGAGCCTGCTGCGCAGCGACCTGGAAGGCGCGCTGCAGTCGTACAGCGGCTTGCGCATGGAGTACCAGCCGATCGTCGACCTCAGCACCGGCGCCGTATGTGGCCGCGAGGCACTGATTCGCTGGAACCATCCGACTCGCGGCGAACTCTCGCCGTCCGCATTCATTCCCACTGCCGAGCGCACCGGCCTCATCCTCGCATTGGGCGAATGGGCGTTGCTGCAATCCTGCAAGGAAGCCGTGACGTGGCGCGACAATGCCACGGTGGCCGTGAACGTCTCGCCGGTGCAGTTGCGCGAAGAATCGTTTGCGTCGGCCGTCTCGGCCATTCTTCGCAAGACCCGGCTGCCGCCCGCGCGTCTGAACATCGAGGTGACGGAAACGGTGCTACTCAACGACGACGTCGTCACCCGGCGCAACATCACGCGACTGCGCGCGTTGGGCATCGGCCTCGCGCTGGACGATTTCGGCACCGGTTTTTCCACGATGTCGACGCTGGTGCGCTTTTCGTTCGATGAGCTCAAGATCGATAGTTCATTCGTCAAGGAATCGGTGCATCGCCGCGAATCGGCGGCGGTGGTGCGCGGGATCGTGGCATTGGCGCGCGAAATCGGCATGCCGACCACGGCTGAAGGTATTGAAACGCAAGAGCAGCTGAATTTCGTGCGCGTCTGCGGTTGCACGCACGCTCAAGGTTTTCTGCTCGGCAAGCCAGTGCAAGGCCACGAGATCGAGCAGATCGAAGAAAGCCTCGCCACGCAATCGGCGGACAAGCTGTAAGCGCGGCGAGCCGGTCGACACGGAGGTCGGGATGGAATCCACTTTGCAATTCCAGTTGAGAATCGGCGTGTCGCCCGAGCTGGCCGATGCGTTGCGCAGCGACCCGTCGTGCGCATCGCAACCGGCGCTGGCCGACCTGCTGCGGCGATATCGCGCGACGCTGAAATGTCAGTACGATGCCTTCGCCGATTACGTGAGCGAAGCGGAGCGACTCGGGACGGAAAACTATCCGCTCTATCAATGGACTCGCCAGACGATCGAGAATCCCGGGAAAAAGGCGAAGTATCTGCAATCCTTCACGATCTATATCGACGGCAACGAGGTTTACGGCAAATCCATCGTCGATGCTCTGGAACCCGAACTATCCGGTCTGATTCGTGAGGATGGCATTAGAAGCGTATCCCGCTTCGACACTAATCCCGCGAACAATCCGCAACCGCCTCAACGCTGAAGTCCAACGCGCGTCGATTCAGCACACGAATCATGCTGTCGGCGTAACGTAATCTCTGTAACGGCGGCCAACCGTCATGCGCCGTTTTACATTTGACGACAAGCCGTTAAGTTCGTGAGACGATGCAAGCTCACTTTTCTGAGGAGCACGATATGGGACTCTTGGACGAAGCAGGAAAGATCGCGGGCGCGTTTGCCGCCGTGGAAGCTGCTGAGAAAGTGGACCCGGGCGCCGGTCTGCTGACGAAGGGCCTTGCCGCTGTCGCCGGTTTCGAAGGCGCAGGCAAACTGGAAGAAATGGTCGAGAAGAAAGACGACCAGAAACAGGAAGACGCCGACAACACCCAGGCCACCGACGATACGAGTCCCCAGGCATAATTGCACGTTCAGCGCCGGGCGTATGGTTCCCATGACGGAATCCATGCGCCGGCAAATCCCGACTGATCCGGCCGATCCCGAAACTTTCCGCAGCGGATCACCCTCCCTCGCAGTCGCCGCCCCGACCTTCAAAATGCATAGACGCGTCGCTCGCACGCCGTCTGCCGCTTTCGTCACATCACGCGCTTTCATCCGGCTGTCATGTCTTCGCGACTAGGATCACGAGTCGTACTTCTGTGTGACGACTCGTGCGGTGTATTCGGGCGTTCGCTCGATGCACTCGCGTCCTTCCATCCCCACAAAAACTCCAGACATGTCGAACAGAAAAAACGCTAAGGCTTCGCCGACCGAGCAGGGCGCTTCCATCGTCTCGCGTCGTGGGTTCTTGAAGTTTGCTGGCGCATCCAGTCTCGCGACGGCGGCGGGCACGCTCTCATCGGCATCGCGGGCCGCGAACGGCGCGCCCGATGGCACACCGGAACAGGTCCATTTGACGTGGGGCAACGATCCGACGCGCGAGGTCATCGTGTCGTGGGCATCGCCCGCGCCGGCGGTCAATCCGCATGTGCGCGTCGCCGCCGCGCGTGGCGCGAAGCGGACGGTGCACGGTATTCAGAGTACATACACGGACGGCATCAACGGCGAGGTGGTGTTTACCTATCATGCCCGTCTGCGCGATCTCGAAGCGGACACGACCTACGAGTACGAAGTCACCGCAGAGAACGACAGCAATGCGGGCCAGCCGTTCAGCGCGAGTTTCCGCACCGCGCCGCGCGGCCGTGCGGCGTTTCGCTTTACGAGCTATGGCGACCTCGCGACGCCGAACACCAATTGGGTCCTGTCGTCGCCGCAAAGCCGCTTTGCGGTGCAGGCCGTCGAACGTTTTCAGCCGTTGTTCCACTTGCTCAACGGCGACCTCTGCTACGCGAATCTGAATCCGCTGCAACAGCCGGAAGTGTGGCGCGACTTTGGCAACAACTGCCAGACGTCGGCATCGAACCGGCCGTGGATGCCCTGTCCCGGCAATCACGAGCTCGAATTCAACAATGGCGAACAGGGTCTCGCGTCGTATCTCGCGCGCTATACGCTGCCCGACAATCACACCCGCTTTCAGGGCCGCTGGTACAGCTTTCGCGTGAGCTCGGTGCTGTTCGTCTCGCTCGACGCGGACGACATCGTCTACCAGGATGCGGCTGCATTCGTCGCGGGGCCGAGCCCGCTGGTTCCCGTGGCAAGCACGGGCAATCCGCCGATCCAGCCGGGCACCTCGCTGTACGTACGCGGATATAGCGATGGCGAGCAGACACGCTGGCTCGAGAACACCCTGCGTCACGCAGCCGCCGATGACGAGGTGGACTGGATCATCGTGCAGATGCATCAGGACGCGCTGAGTTCGTCGAAGACCGGCAATGGCTCGGATAAGGGCTTACGCGAAGCCTGGTTGCCGCTGTTCGATCGCTATGGTGTCGACCTGGTGCTATGCGGCCACGATCACGATTACGAGCGCAGCTATCCGGTGCGCGGCTGCAATCACAACAAGGGCACCGATGTCGCCACGGGCCGGCCGGTCGATACGCTGCAGCCCAAACCGGTGATGTCGGCGGTGTCCTCGGGGGCGTCGACGTTCGATACGAGCCACGGCACGATCCACCTGATTCTCGGCGGTGGCGGCACCAGCGCGCCGCTGGACGTGTATGGCGTGGACATCGGCACGGGCTTGCCGCAGGCGCGCATTTTCACGCGCCCCAATCGTCCGGTAGCGGGCACCACGGCAGGCACTTTCGTGCGCGCCGGCGCCGATGCCGTGGAGGACGCGATCTGGTCCGCGCAACGCGACACCGGCACGGGATACGGCATCGCGGTGTTCGACCACGATCCGGGACACGCGGGCGGCGAAACCACGATAACGATGAACTACTATCACGCCCCCGGTGCGGACCAGACGCCGACGCAGAACTATGAACTGTTCGAAACGATCGAACTGAAGAAGCAACGCCGCGCGTGAGATTCAGGGGGGCGCGAAGCCCCCTTGAATCACCGCTTGTCGACTAGCGGGAGCGTAGCCTCGTGACCCGCATGTTCCGGCAACGACGAGCCGGTCGTGCGTCGTAGATGAGCGACGAACGGCACATCCGGCTTCATGATGAAAGTCAGCAGGACGCCGCAAGCCATCACGCCGATCGACAGCATGAACGTGACATTCCAGTTGCCGAGCCGATCGACGACAAACCCGGCCACTACCGGGCTGACGATCGCCGCTGTGAACCCCGTCCCGCTCATGATGCCGCTCGCCGTGCCCGAGCGGTCGTAGGCCACGTCCATCGGAATCGCCCACATCGGGCCGACATTCATTTCGTTGAAGAACATCGCGGCAGCGAGGAACACCAGCGAATATATCGGATCATGGATCAATACGACGGGGATCAGCGACAGCCCCGTCATCGTCATGCAGAACGCGACGAGATAACTGCGCGCCAGTTTCAGATTGCCGGTTCGACGCAACAGGCGGTCACTCACCAGACCGCCGACCAGATCCCCGAACACGCCGGCGACGAACACGCCCGACGTAAAGATCACCGCCTTCTTGATGTTCAGATGGAAGCTGTGCATGAAGTAGAGCGGCATCCAGTCCAGCATCAGCCAGAGAATCCAGTTGTAGCAGAAGTAGACGGCGGAGACGGGCAACAGGCGTCGGTATAGACGGGCCCAGGTGCCGGGCGCTTCCACCGGACGCACGCGCGGCGGCGGCAGACTTTGGATTTCCTTCTCGGTGATGCGCGGATGATCTGCGGGTTTCTCGGTGTACGTCACGTACCACAGCACGAGCCAGCCAAAGCTCAGCGCGCCGAGCAGATAAAAAGCGAAGCGCCAATCGAAGGCCGTCATGAGCGCAAGCACCAGCATCGGCGCCACGGCATTGCCCAGGCGAGCCGATGAGTGCGTGATGCCCTGCGCCATGCCGCGCTTGTCGCGTCTCACCCACGAAGCCATCGCGCTAGTGGACGCGGGGAACGTGGCGCCCTCACCGAGACCGAGCAGCAGGCGCGCAGCGACGAGCGTGCCGAAGCCGCCCGCGAGCCCCGTCAATGTCGTCGCAATGGCCCAGATCAATGCGCAGGCGATCAAGGTGCGCTTGGCGCCGAAGCGATCGCTGACCCAGCCACCGATGAACTGGAACACGACGTACGGATACGCAAACGCCGAAAAGATGAAGCCGAGTTGCGTATTGCTCAGCCCGAGTTCGGTTTTGAATTGCCCGGCGGCGGTGCTGATGTTGACTCGATCCACGTAGGTGATGAAGTACATCAGGCACAACAACAGGAGGACCATGGTGGTCGCCTTGGGCTGCAGTCGTTTCATGTCTCACTCCACATACTTGTTTGTGTTGTTATTGTTTGGAAGACCCCGAAGTGAACGCGTCTACGGCATCCCTGAAGTTCGCGCTGCCGTAGACGGCTTCGACCAGATCGTCGTCATCGAGTCGCTGCTCGACGACGATGCGACGCAGGCTTTCCTTCACCGCCTTTTGCGTGACCGGCGAAAGCGCCATGAGTCGCTGGGCGAGGGCATGCGCGGCGTCCTGAAGCGAGGCCGACGCGCACACGTCGTACACGAAACCGCAGGCGAGCACTTCGCCAGCCGGAAGATAGTCGGCGAGCAGCAGCATCTTCTTCACGCGCGGCGTGCCGAGCGCCGCCTGTAATCGCGCGATGTTGCGCGACGACAGCGTGTTGGAGAGCGTCTTCGCGATCGGTGCGCCGAAGCGCGAGGTGTCGCTGCACAGCCGGAAATCGCAGGCCGTGGCGAGGGCGAGTCCGCCGCCCACGGCCCAGCCGTCGATGACGGCCAGCGTGGGAATCGCAATACGTTCCACCGTATCGATCACGCGTTCGACGAAGGCCTCGTAGGCAATGCCGTCGCGGCCACTGCGGAAGTCCTTGAAATACGCGATGTCGGTGCCCGAGATAAAGGACTTGCCGCCTGCGCCGCGAAACATGATGCAGCGCACGTCGCGGTTGCGTTCACACTCGGCGATCAGCGCAAGCAGGGACTCGTACATGTCGAGCGTCATCGCGTTGTGCCGCTCGGGCCGGTCGATCACGATTTCTGCCGCGCCCGACGCATGCACCGTGAGCTTCACTAGTTCGCTCATGGCTTCGTCCCTCTGATTTCGGCAAAGATCTCTTCATTGTGTTCGCCCAGAAGCGGGGGGTGACGTCGCACTGTCTGCGGCGTACCCAGCATCTTGACGGGAAAGCCGATGTTCTTGACCTTGCCTTCATTCGGATGATCGATCTCCATGCACATGCGGCGATGCGCGGCGTGCTCGCTCTCGAATGCTTCGGGGTAGGAGAGGATCGGACCGGCCGGAATGCCGGTGGCGAGCATCGCGTCGACCCAGTCGGCGCTGTCGCGTTTCGCGAATTCCTGCTCCAGCACCTCGATCATCGCCTCGCGATTTTTCAGGCGGAGCGACACGGTGGCGTACTCGGCATGATTTGTCAGATCGGGGCGCTGCAACAGCTCGCACAGCTTCGTCCAGAGCTTCTGGTTGGTCGCGCCCATCACGAAGTAGCCGTCGCGGGCCTTCACCGCCTGGTACGGCGCGCTCATCTTGTTGCTGGTGCCGAGCGGCGCCGGCGGCACGCCCGTGCCCCAGTACTCGGACATGTCCCAGATCGAGAAGGCCATGACCGAGTCGAACAGCGAGGCGTCGATATGCTGCCCCTCGCCGGTTTTCTGCGCGCCGATATAGGCCGACAGCAGACCGTACACCGCGAACAGCGCACAACCGATGTCAGCCACCGGCACGCCTGCCTTGACGGGTTTGCCGCCCTTGTAGCCGGTCACGCTCATCACGCCGGACATGGCCTGGGCCATCAGATCGAAGCCCGGCCGCGAGGCCCACGGACCGCTTTGTCCGAAGCCGGAGATGCTGACGTAGACGATCCTGGGATTGATCGCCTTGATTGTTTCGTAGTCGATTTGAAGACGCTGCACGACGCCGGGCCGGTAATTTTCGACGATCACGTCGGCGGTTTTGGCGAGTTCGTAGAAGAACTCGCGGCCTGCCTCGCTCTTCAGGTCGAGCGTGAGCGAACGCTTGTTGCGGTTCATGTTCAGAAAGCCCATGCTGTCGGGGCCTTTCATCTTGAAGCCCATCGCGCCGCGGGTCTGGTCGCCCTCGAGCGGTTCCACCTTGATGACGTCGGCGCCCAGATCGGCCAGTAGCATGCAGGCAAACGGGCCGGCCATGACCTGGCTGACGTCCAGCACGCGGATGCCTTGCAGCGGCAGATGCTTTGATTCGGTCATATCGTGTCTCCTCCTTTGTGCCCCACTGTCGCCTACTGGAAAGGCGGCCGCAAGAATGCGCCGGGCATGTCTGGTTTCGCGCCTCGCGAAACCGGAGGAGACGGATCGACTAGGCGGATTTGCCGAGCAGTTCGGTCACGACGTTGTTCAGGGTCTGCGCCTGGGCGTGTCCGTCGACGCACGAGAGAACGTAGCTGCGCCGATGCCAGTCGCCTTCGAGTTCCGCCGACGCAAGCGTCGCTTCAGGATGAAAACTGCGCAGCACCTCGGGCGGCATGAGGCCGACGCCGAGCCCGTGACGCACCATCGCAAGCATGGTGTCGAAGCCGCTGACGGTGAAATTGCGGGGGAAGAGTCGCCCGCGGCTGCGATACGCGCGCTCCACCGCCGACAACACCGCCGAACCTGTGCCGAGACTGACGATCGGCAGATCGAGAATGGCGTCGATTCCGACGGGTTCGTCGCGGAACTGAAAATGCGGACGGCTATAGATCAGCACGAGCCGGTCTTCCTTGTAAGGCGATTTCGGCAAATCGAGGAAGCCGCTTTTCTTTTCATAGATGCCCACGTCGATCACTTTGTCGCGCAGCAGTTGCTGCACGATCTTGCTGTTTTCCTCGACGATCTTGAGCGAGATGCCTGGGTACTTGTGCTGAATGTCGGAAATCTCGCGAGCCAGAAACTGGATGACGACCGCCTTCGGCGCACCGATGATGATGCGTCCGTCGAGACCCTGATTGAGCGCTTGCGCGTCGCCTTCGAGCCGGTCGATGAGGTTATCGATCTGACGGACGTATTGCAGCAGCTTGGCGCCGGATTCGGTGACCTCGACACCGTGCGGGACGCGTTTGAAGAGTTTCGCGCCGAGTTGTTCCTCCAGATCCGTGACGCGCCGCGATGCGGCGGCCACCGCCAGGCTGAGCTTGTCGGCGGCGCGGGAGATGCTGCCTTCTTCCACGATGGCGAGGATGAGCCGGACGGTGGTGGTGTCGAATTTCAAGGGAACTCCGGGTGGTCGAGGACGAGACGATCCGGCGTCGACATGTCCTTCAGTTCGGGCATGATGAGCGGGTAGCGCGCTTGCATGTTGCGAATCGGCGCCGGTGGTCGCTTCGGCAGCACCGACGACATGAAGGCGATGCGCAGCGTGCCGATCTCGCCGCTCGTTATCAAGAATCATGATAACAAGGTCGAGAAACACGATTGGCGCAATCTCCGCGCATGCGGTGAACGACACGATCGACAACCGCGCTCAGCAACTCGCACGCGGGCGCGGGTAGCGGTGCGCGGCTCCCGCTGCCAGATTGTCAGGCGCCGGCGCTCGCCAGCTTTCTCGCATCCCCTTGAACGGCCGTTTTCCGACTAGACTGGATAACACTCCGGTTCGGCGCAAATCCCCTCGTCCTGAAGCAAAAGACCGTCCTCAACGAAGACAACATCGACGTCGATGCCGACGGGCACAGGCGCGAGCCGCCCCCTCTCGATCGAATCGACCCGATCGCGGACGTCCGCGTCGGCGACAAGCATGGCGAGATCGGCCAAGCCGTCAGCTGGCTGGAACAGATCGACCCCGGCACGCATCGCCGGATCAAGGGCCTGCGGCTCGTCACCGCATACGGTATTGCAGCTGCCTTGGGGACCTTGCAGGACGTCACACACAACTTGCCCGGCGCCATGTCGGTCGGCTCGCTGGCGGGAGGTTTCGCGCTCTGGGCCAGCGTCTCCGAAGCGCGCATCCAACGCAACGAGTCGAGCCGCGATCTGGCGTGCCTCTGCGCCGCCGCCGCATTGGGCGCGGCGATGTTCGTCGGACTCTCGCCGCTATTGCACACTATTGCCCGAGCCGGCCCCGAATTGACGCTGGTGACGGGCGCTTTCCTCGTCGGCTACCTGAAGCGCTTCGGCGTGCTGGGCGCGGGAATCGGCTCGCAGATTTTCATCGGACAACTGCTGGCTTATGGCGCGCATCTGGGCGCGGTCGATCTGCCGGCGATCGGCGTCGCTGGTCTGATCGCGATGCTGGCGTCGATCGTTCCGCGCGTGCTGAGCGGTCCGGCTGAACATCCCGCTGTGACGATGCTTTCGCCGCTCGACGTGCCGGATCGCTGGCGACTCCCGGCCGAACTCATCATGGGCCTGCAGGCGGCCGGCGGCGCGCTGATCGTCGTCGCGCTCAACGAGACGATCGGGCTGAAGGAATCGGCATGGGCGGTGACGGCCTGCACGTATGTCGTCGCCGGCTCCGCGAGCGGCACGGCGGCGCGGGTGCGTCGACGGATTGTCGGCACGCTGGTCGGCGTGCCCCTTGGCCTGGCCTGTTTGCCGCTCGTCGAGCATGCGCCGCTGCTGGCGTGGGCCGCTGCGGCCCTTGCCATGATCATCTACGCGATGGCCTTGCCCGATCGCTACGATATCGCCTGCGCGGCATTCGCTTTCACGCTGATCGTGACATTGGCGATCGGCGGCGTTCACTCGATTTCGCTGCTCGGCGCACGCGCGTGGGAGACCCTGCTCGGAGGCACGCTCGGGCTGGCGGCAGCCACCTTTATTTTTCCGCTGCGCCCCAGAAGAAGTGGCTAAGCCAAGGTTCATGATCCCGCGACAAACAGCCGTCTGGACGAATCTGCGAGCGCTGCGGACGCACAGCTATAATCGCGCTCGACCTTGCTCCAGGAAATTTGACTCGTGAAAAAGATCGCTGCGTTTGCGCTCGTTGCGCTTGTACTCAATGCTTGCTCATCGCCGGAAAAAGAGGCGGAGCAAGCTCAGGCATTCCAGCACAACGAAACCGGCCTCGCCGCTGCCCAGCGCAATGCAACCGTCGATTGCGGTCCGGCCAATTGCGACGCGGCCTGGGCATTGACGAAGCGCTATATCGAGCAGCATTCGGACACCGCCATCACGAACGCGGATGCGGTCGCCATCGACACCGACGTGCCAGGTCGCTCCGGCAAGGTGGCGTTTTCGGCGACCCGCGCAGCGAAAGGTTCGGGCGCGACGCTCACGCTCTTTGCGCAGTGCCGCGGCATGTACGGACAGGACAACGCGCAAGGCTCCGACTACGACGATTGCGCCGGGAAGATCATCAAGACGCAGAACGGCTACGTGGCGTTTCTCAAATCGCACGTGTCCGGTCAGTAAGCGCACGACCCAGGCGCGCTCACTCCTCGCATTTCACGGCCGTGCGCGGCACGGCGATGATCACGGGATACTTTGTCCCATGGTCGAGTTCCACGCGAGCCACCACGGCCATCATCGCATTGTCGATATCGTCGTACACGCTGACTTCTTCGCGGCTCAGGTTCGTGACGCCGGTGCAGCCGGAGGCACGGCCGTCGTCGGAGATTTTGCATTGGAACGGGTTGTCCGCGACGTAGCGGTATTTGTCGCGGTCGGGCGTCGCCAGGTATTCACGCACACTCTGCGTCGACCCGCCGACGCCGGTGACATACCCGATCGCGCACTGCAGTTTGGGCGCATCGCCGCCGGCTGTCTGAGCGGTCGCGGCCGAACTCGCGGCCGCCAGAAGCGCGGCGAGTGTCGATGCAAGAAGAAGTTTCATGGCGCCGTTCACGGTTGTCGGATCGAAGTGCTGAATTCTAAAGGCATCTCGCCGAACGGGTGCGAAAGCCCGGCAGGATGCGATCGTCTTCGAACCGTCGTCTCGCGTCTTCGCACGCCAATCGAAGACGCGAGCGCTGCCCTTACCGCCAGGGCGCCATCGCCTGGAAAACCCCGTCGCGCCTGACTAGTGCGTGCAGCAGCGCCGCCGCCAGGTGAACCACGATCAACGCGAAGAAGCACAGCGCCAGGATGCGATGCGCGTTCCAGAGCAAGGTGTGCAGACCATCGCTATGCGGCAGGATCGACGGCAGATGAAAGCCGAACACCACGACCGGATAGTCCGCCGCCGACAGCATGCCCCAACCAATCAGCGGCAGGCCGATCATCAACAGATAGAACGCGAGATGCGAGAGATGGGCGGCGAGTTTCATCGGTTCCGGCATCGACGCGGGTAGCGGCGGCGCACCGCGCGTCAACCTCACGACCAGACGAATCAGCGCCAGCACCAGAATCACGATGCCCAGCGGCTTGTGAATCGAGACCAGCGAAAGATAATCCGGACCAATGGTCGACACCATTCCCACTCCGATGAACAGCATCGCCAGAATGCAGATCGCCATGATCCAGTGAAGCGCCCGCTGCAGCGGTGTGAAGCGATTGTGGATCGGGGTCATGGCGTGGCTCCTCCTGCCGGGTGGCGCGGATAGTCCTGGGCCTCGGCGGTGCGCCGGTCGAACGAGACGGCATAGGCGGCTGAGCGCGCGGCGGGAAACGGATCGTCCGATACGTGCATGCCGGAGGGCAACACGGTGGGATCGAAGTTGAGATCGCGGCATGGTCCGTCGGCCTCGGGTTCGATAGCGTTGACCACCAGCGTGCCCGCTTCCACCTTGCGTCGGTCGTCAGGCCAGGCTTTCGTGGGGTCCGCCGTCGGGTCGCCTGGATTGGCGACCGTGACGACCAGCGTCCATCGTTGCGGCCCGCTCTGCACCCGCTGCACGATATCCGTATCGAGGAAATCGTCGCCGCGCGCCTTCAACTGGTCGTGCGGGATGGACTCGGGTTGCGCGGCCGGCACGAAGGACCAGCGCACGGCCTGGTCCTGTCCCGCTGCGTTCGTAAAGATGAAGCTATTGAGGCTGTTGTATCGCTCCTGTGCGAACGATCCGGTCCATGGCGCGCTGCCGGCCCACGCGACGAACGCGCCGAACTCCGGATGCGCGGCGGCGAAGTTCTTCATGGCGTCCGGGTCGCTCTTGTCGGCCGAGGCCTGCAGCAGGCCATAGAAGGCTTGCGGCGTGGAGACCGCGAAGATGGGCGCGTCGATCATGGCCGTGCGCCATTCGCTGCCGTCCGGCGCGACGATGCGCAGACTGAGGCCGCGGACTCGCACCGTGGCGTCCGGCGCTTTGGGGTCGGCCGTGGCGAGGTTGAAACGTCCGGTGACCGGGAAGGAGCCCGCCGCAAGCATCGGTGCCTTGGAGAGCGCCGCTGCCGCGCCATTCGATTCGAAGCTGCCGGTAAAGCAGACGCCCTTGGCGTGATTACGCCGGAAGCCGAGCGCCGGGCCGCCCGGCGGCGCCAGCCCGTTGACGATCTTGGCTGGCGTCAGGCGTCCCGGTGAAAGCCAGCCGGCCGTGTAGGCGAAGGCCGCGACCAGCGCGACCACGACCACAGCGATCAGTACCAGCGAACGGGCGGTGGACGCGGAGGAAGTCGGTCTGTCGGCCATCGATCTCTCCGATCTTTGATTCGGTTGAGTTGAAATCTAGCAGGGTGGCGACAATAGTGCCATCGATCGACGCAGCGTGCTCAGTGGATGCCAGGCGTTACGGGGAGCACCACCGCTGCCGAGTGGCGGCCATTCTTGCGCAGCATGTAGCCGATGATGCTGCGTTTCTCGCCGCCGGCAGCGAACAGACGCGTGTCGATCGAGCAGCGCATGGGGACGATCCGCTCAACAAGCCCCGGCGCTGTTTTTTGCACTTCTTCAGGATGGCGTCGGCAAAGACCGTCCCAACCCGCCTGCTAAACTCGTCGCGTTTCCGATCTCACTGTCTTCGACCAAGCCAATCATGAAAAGCAGTTCAAAAGGTGGCCTCGTCTATTCCACCGATGGCGGCCGCATGTGTCCCGAATGCCGGCAAGTGCTCGCGCAATGTACTTGCAAGGCAGCGGCAAAGACAGCACCGGCGGGCGATGGCGTGGTGCGCGTGTCGCGCGAGACGAAAGGGCGGGGCGGCAAGAGCGTCACGCTCGTCAGGGGCCTGGCGCTCGATCCTCTCGCCCTCGCCGTGCTGGGCAAGCAGTTACGCACGGCATGCGGTTCCGGCGGGACGGTTAAGGATGGCGTTATCGAAGTGCAAGGCGAGCATTGCGAGCGGATCATCGAAGCGCTCAGGAAGCATGGCCACAACGCCAAGCGGGCCGGAGGTTAAGGCGCCGCCCGGTTCTCCTGTACGCGCAGTGGGTGTGCCGTCGCCGACCATGGCGGCGGCAAGGCGCTCACATCAGATCCGGCCGCGGCGGCGGTGTGCGTCGGATCTGCCGCGCGAGCGTATCGCGATAGATGCCCGGCACCGCAGCAAGTTCAGCCGGCGTGCCTTGCTGAACGACTCGGCCGCGATTGAGCACGACGATGCGGTCGAAGCTTTGCAGCGTCGAGAGCCGATGCGCGATGGCCACGACCGTGCGGTTTTTCATCAGCCGGTCGAGGGCTGCCTGAATGGCGATTTCCGATCCCGTGTCGAGCGCCGAGGTCGCTTCGTCGAGCAGCAGAATCGGCGAATCCTTGAGAATGGCGCGTGCAATCGCGATGCGCTGACGTTGCCCGCCAGACAATTTCGCCCCGCGGTCGCCGGCAATCGTGTTCAGACCTTCCGGTAGCGCCGCGATGAAATCCAGGCAGTGCGCGTCTTCACACGCGCGGCGGACGTCGTCCTCGTTTGCATCCGGGCAACCGTAGCGAATGTTTTCCAGCAGCGAGCGGTGCAACAGCGTCACGTCTTGTGGAACGATCGACATGGCGGCTTGCAAACTTTGCACGGTCACGTGCGCAATGTCCTGGCCCGAAATCCGCACGCAGCCCGAACCCGGTTCGTAGAAGTGTTGAAGCAGCGCGAGCACCGTCGATTTGCCCGCGCCGGACGGCCCGACCAGACCGACGCGCTCACCGGCCTCGATATGCAGATTCAGACTGCTGAGCACGGGGCGCCGCCCCGGGTACGCGAAGGTCACGTTTTCGAAATCCACGGTGGCGTGGCGCATTTCGAGCGGGGTGGCTTTGGTGGGCTCGGGCATCGCATGCGGGATCAGCAGCGTCTCGGAGGCTTCGCCGAGCCGGGCGACGTGCTGGGTCAGTTCGACGAAGGCCACGGCGATGTCGCGCGAACCGTGCAGGATCGAGAACCCGAGCGAGCCGATCAAAACGACGTCACCGGTCGTCGCGCGATCGATGCTCCACAGCCAGACGGTCCACCCGAGCACGCCGGCGGAAAGAATCGACGTCGCGATCGCGTGCATCAACCGCAGCTTTTCGAGGTACAGCAAACTGCGTTTGCGCGCGCTGTTCTCGGCGGCGAGATGGTCGTCGAACCGCCGTCGCTCCGTCAAGACCGCGCTGAACGCCCGCACCAGCCCCATATTGCCGATCACGTCGACAAGCTCGCCGTCCACCGAGGCCGCCTGTTTGGCGAACGCTTCGTGCCGCGATGTGCCCCGGCGCGCCAGCAGGAACAGGCAGAAAGCGAGCACCGCCGAGATGCCGACCAGCGTCAGACTCATCGGAATACTGACGGCTGCCACCATCACGATGGCGCCGACCACGGTCAGCGTCGGCGGCAAGGCGGTCCATGCGATGGTGTTTTCCAGCACGTACACCGCGTTGGCCGTGGCGGAGATGCGGCTCGACAGCACGCCCGGTTGTTTGTCGGAGAAGAACGAGGGCGCGTGGCCGGCCAGATAGTCGAACATTTCCCGGCGAATATCGCCGGTCACCGCCACGAAGGTGCGCGCCGAGCGCCATCCTGCGACGCGCCAGAAGAGGTTGTCGGCGAGGATCAGCGCGACGAGTACGACGAATGCCCGCACCACGCGCTCCGGATGCGCGCGGCCGGTGGGCAGCGAGTCGATCAGATTGCGGATGCCGTATTGCGAAGCCAGCGCACAGGCTACCGCAGCCACGACGCTCAACAGAACGACCGTATGCGCGAGCTTATGGCGCGCCACGTAACGCCAGATCAGACGAATCGGATGCCCTGCGTAGCGCGACAGCGCACGGGAGCGCCGCCGTCTGCGCACGCGGCCGGCCCGGCTGGTATCGCCGTCATCCACGAGATCCATGGCACCTTCTCCCAATCGATGGAGTCGGGCGTCCATGCTGTCGATCCCGCGAATGCAGGCGTCAGTTGAGAGGTCCGGCTTGCGGTTCACGCAAGCGGCGTGCCTTCACGTCGCTTCAGATCGATTGCCAGAGTGTGGGACAAGAACGCCGGAATTGATACTCCGCCCGTTTGGTTGCTAACCTGCCAGAAGCGCTGCAAAAAACGATAGGAGACGCCGGAATGCGGTATTCGGATGAGGAGCACGACGCCTACGCAAATGCGTTCGAGCGTGACGGCATGGTCGTGCTGAAGCAGCATTTCCCAAAGACCACGCTTGCCAGGTGGCGCAAGGCATTCGATCACCTGCTCGCGGAGCGGCTGCAAGACAACGCCACTGCGGTACGCGGCGCCAACCGGCACTACATCACGCTGCCGTTTGCCGGCCTGTTTGCGGACGAAAGCATCTTCTGCGATGCCGACGTGCTCGCTATCGTCGAACGGGTGGCGGGCGACGATCCCACTCTGTGCCAACTCGCGACGGACACGCCGCTACGCGGCTCGACCTACCAGGACGTGCACCGCGACACCCCCGCGCTGTTCGACGGCCTGCCGGAAACGCCTTCATTTCAACTCGCGGTGAATTTCCCGCTGTGCGACGTGACGCTCGAGAACGGCCCGTTCGAGACCACGATCGGCACTCACCGGATGAACGCCGAGGAAGCGCGGCAAGCCTACGAGTCGGGCCAGCGTCCATTGCAAGCCGTCCCGATGGAGTTGGGCGACGTGATGATTCGCGACGTCAGGGCGCTGCATCGAGGCACGCCGAACGACACCGACTCGCCGCGCCCGATGGTGGTGATCGGCTATAGCAGGAGTTGGTATTTCAGGCCGGAGGTACATATCGACGTGCCGCGCGCCGTGTATTCGGCGCTGAGTCCACGGGCAAAGCGGCTGCTTCGGCATATGCCGCAGGTCGACGACGCGGTTCAGGGCGGCGAAAGTTACCTCGAATTCGCTTACTGACCGACGTGTGAGCGTAGCCATATAGCGTCCTACAGCAGGCCACGTTGGTCAATAGAGAGCTGTGCTCAATTGCTCAGGACTAACCCTCGTCAGATACTGAAAGTATCGTCCCATCGCTCGATAAGTCATGGCAACGCCAACGATGAGCGCCGATCAGCGTGCACGGGACTAAAGGGGGCCTCAAATGGCAAGCGACGATCTTGCTGTACTCGTGGGCGTCGGAATTCTCGCACTGTCCTGCCTGGTCGTGTGCGCCGTTTATGTATACCTGGGCAGTGAGAGGCACCGCAACCGGTGGCGGCAATTCGAACATCCTAAAAGCGCCGCGCCGGCGATCCGCCACATTGAAGAACCGATTCCGGTCGACGAGGTGATCATGGGCACGCAACTCAGCTACCGCTGCAGAACCTCGCTGTATCGCGCTTCCGTCAGCACGGCGCGCGGTCAAAGCATGGTGTTCCTGACCGCCGACAGCCGCGAGGACGCGCGCCAGCGCGCCGCCGCGGCGCTGGCCGCGATCCACGGTGTCGCCGCTCAGGACGTTTCGCTGTGCAACCTGGCGTCGTTCCACGAACTGCTCGACGTCGGCGTGAGCGAGGACGAGGACCTGCGGATATTCGAGGTCGCCTGGAAAGGTGCGGATGTCAGCGCGTGGGCCGAACACCCGCTGTTCCTAACCGACGACGCCAGCCTGCTGGGCAAATGGGCCGAGTTGTACGCAGACCTCGCGCGCGAGCTGGCGGTCGGTGTCATCGAGCGCGCCCAGGGTTCGTGAAGCTAGTGTAATTGCGGTATCTTTCGCGCTCCATCAATTGCTGGGCAGCGGGCCGCCACTGCCTGATAGAGACCGCATGAGTACTGTTCGACTGAGCCGTGTGACCCGCGCCGACGCGGCCGATCTGATCGCCGCGAATCGCGCGAGTCAGGACTATCACCTGCCTTGGGTCACATCGTTTACCGATCAGGCGGGCTTCGACAGCTGGTTCGCGCGCTGTCTGACGGGGCCCAACGTCGGCATGGTCGCGCGCGAGGCGGTCTCTGACCAGGTGGCGGGCGTCGTCAATTTCAGCGAGATCGTGGGCGGCATTTTTCAGAACGCGTATCTCGGCTACTACGGCATGGCGGGCTTCAGCCGCCGCGGCCTGATGACAGGTGCCGTGCGTGCAGCCATCGCGTACGGGTTCCAGGAGCTTGGGTTGCATCGGATCGAGGCCAACATCCAGCCCGAGAATACGGCGTCTGTCGCTCTGGTGCGCCGCTTGGGCTTTCAGAAAGAAGGCTTTTCACGCGGTTATTTGCGTATCAACGGCCAATGGCGCGATCACGAGCGGTGGGCGCTGCTGGCCGACGAGCACGACGAGCCAGCAGCGCGCGAAGCGAGTTGAGCCGGCGCCCATCGCCGCCAGCCGCTCACGCCCCTGCCGACGCCTCCAGTTCCGCCAAACGCTTGCGCAACAGACGATCCTCCTGAAACCGGCTGGTCTCATCGCGAATCACCGCGACGATGGCGGTCAGTTCCTGTTGCGGCGAATGCAGCAACGCGACGGTGAACGCAATCGACATCGAGCGGCCGTCCTTGTCTACGGCGGGAACGCGCAGCACGTCGTTGCCGTAGCGAGTCTCGCCGGTTGCCATGGTCTTGTGATACCCGTCCCAATGACGGCCGCGCAAACGCTCGGGAATGATCAGATCGAGCGACTGGCCGAGCGCTTCGTCGGATGTGAAGCCGAACATGCGCTGGGCAGCGGGATTCCAGAAGGTGATGCTGCCGGCCGCATCGGAGATGATGATGGCGTCGCCAATCGCGTTGGCGAGTTGCTGGAAGTCGATTGCGCTCTGCATGGCTCCCCCGAATTTAAATCCACAGTGGCTTGAGATGGAATGGAAGACGGCGCCACGCGTGGCGCCGTCTTCGCAGGTCAACGCTCGACAACCCGTGCTGCGGTCAAACGATTAAACCGCTTTCATTTCGCGCAGATTGAAGATGTCCTGCTTGCTATAGCCAAGGCTCGCGAGCACTTCGTCCGTATGCTCGCCGAGCAGCGGCGACGCCGTCACTTCCGGCTTCATATCCGAGAACTTGATCGGGCTGCCGACGGTCAGGTACGAGCCGCGCTTCTTATGCGGCACTTCGACGATCGTCCCGCTCGCGCGCAACGACGGATCGTTGGCCAGTTCTTTCATCGTCAGCACCGGCGCGCACGGAATGTCGAACTTGCGCAGGATGTCGACCGCTTCGAACTTGGTCTTGTCGGCGAGCCAGCCTTCGATTGTCGCGAAGATTTCGAAGATATGCGGTTGGCGCGCTTCGGCCGTCTTGTAGGCGGGATCTTCGATCCACTCCGGCTTGCCGAGCGCCTTGCAGATCGGCTCCCATGCATGGCCCTGAATCGTGAAGTAGATGTAGGCGTTCGGGTCCGTCTCCCAGCCTTTGCACTTGAGCACCCAGCCCGGCTGACCACCGCCGCCCGCATTGCCGCCGCGCGGCACCACGTCGCTGAATTCGCCGTGCGGATACTGCGGATATTCCTCGAGATAACCCACGCGTTCGAGCCGCTGCTGGTCGCGCAGCTTCACGCGGCAGAGATTCAGCACGCTGTCCTGCATCGACACGGCGACTTTCTGCCCCTTGCCGGTTTTGTCACGTCCGATCAGGGCGGTCAGGATGCCGATTGCCAGATGCATGCCGGTGTTGCTGTCGCCGAGCGCGGCGGCGCTGATGGTCGGCGGGCCGTCCCAGAAGCCGGTGGTGGAGGCCGCGCCGCCCGCGCATTGGGCGACGTTTTCGTACACCTTCAGGTCGTCGTAATGGTGGCCGTCGCTGAAGCCCTTGACCGAGGCGACGATCATCTTCGGATTGAGTTCGTTCAGACGCTCCCATGAAAAGCCCATGCGGTCCAGCGCACCCGGACCGAAATTCTCCACCAGCACGTCGGATTCGCGGATCAGTTTTTCGAGCACTTCCTTGCCTTCGGGCTTTTTCGTGTCCAGCGTCAGCGACTTCTTGTTGCTGTTGAGCATGGTGAAATACAGCGCATCCGCGTCGGGAATGTCGCGCAACTGGTTGCGCGTCACGTCGCCCGAGCCCGGCCGTTCGACCTTGATGACGTCGGCGCCGAACCAGGCGAGCAACTGCGTGCACGCCGGACCCGCCTGAACGTGCGTGAAGTCGATGATCTTGATGCCTTCAAGAGGTTTGGTCATGTTGAACGCTCCGTGGTCGGTTAGATTACTTTTTCATTGCCGCGCTTTGCGGATTCAGATTGGTCAGGCGACCGCTTTCGGTGCCGGCGGCTTCATCGATGACGGCGTTGATCAAGGTCGGCTTGCCGGATGCAATTGCTTCGAGCAGTGCCTTCGTCAGTTCTTCCGGCGTGGTCGCGTGGTGGCCGACGCCGCCGAAGGCCTCGATCATCTTGTCGTAGCGCGCGCCCTTCACGAACACGGTCGGCGCCACATCCTTGCCGCCCGTCGGGTTCACGTCGGTGCCGCGATACACGCCGTTGTTGTTGAACACGATGGTGCAGACCGGCAAGTCGTAACGGCAGATGGTTTCGAGTTCCATGCCGCTGAAGCCGAACGCGCTGTCGCCTTCGATGGCGACCACCGGCTTGCCGCTCGTCACCGCCGCGCCGATCGCGAAACCCATGCCGATGCCCATGATTCCCCACGTGCCCGAATCGAAACGCTTACGCGGCTCATACATGTCGATGATGCTGCGCGCGTAGTCGAGCGTGTTCGCCCCTTCGTTGACGACGTTGATGTCCGGGCGCGTCTTCAGCACGTCGCGAATCGCGCGCAAGGCGCTGTGGAAATTCATCGGGGACGGGTTCTTGTCGAGCGTCGCGGCCATCTTGGCGAGGTTCGTCTTCTTGCGCTCGGCGATTGCGCCGGTCCATTCCGCATTCGGTTTCGCGAAGCCCGCATCGAGACCGGCGCGCAGCGCCGCCACGCACGATCCGATATCGCCGATCACCGGCGCGGCGATCGCGACGTTGCTGTCGATTTCGGTCGGCGAGATATCGACCTGGACGAAACGCTTCGGCTCGGCGCCCCACGTCTTGCCCTTGCCGTGCGCCAACAGCCAGTTCAGACGCGCGCCGATCAGCACGACCACGTCGGCTTCCTGCAGCACGAACGAGCGCGCGGCCGACGCCGATTGCTCGTGCGTGTCGGGCAACAGACCCTTGGCCATCGACATCGGCAGATACGGAATACCGCTTTGCTCGACGAATGCACGAATCTCCGCGTCGGCCTGCGCGTAGGCCGCGCCTTTGCCGAGCAGGATCAGCGGACGCCTGGCGCTCTTCAGCACGTCGATGGCGCGCGTGACCGATTCGGGCGCCGGCAACTGACGCGGTGCGGCGTCGACCACGCGGATCAACGATTGTTGTGCCTTCACGGCGTCCATCGTTTGTGCGAGGAGCTTGGCCGGCAAGTCCAGATACACGCCGCCGGGGCGTCCCGACACGGCGGCGCGGATCGCCCGCGCCACGCCGACACCGATATCTTCCGCATGCAGCACGCGGTATGCAGCCTTCGCATACGGTTTCGCCGCATTCAACTGATCCATTTCCTCGTAGTCGCCTTGCTGCAGGTCGACGATTTCACGCTCGCTCGAACCGCTGATGAGGATCATCGGGAAGCAATTGGTGGTCGCGTTGGCGAGCGCAGTCAGGCCGTTCAGGAAACCCGGCGCCGACACCGTCAGGCAGATACCGGGCTTTTGCGTCATGAAACCGGAAATGGCCGCCGCGTTGCCCGCATGCTGCTCGTGACGAAAGCCGATGAAACGCATGCCCTCCGCTTGCGCGAGGCGCGCGAGGTCGGTGATCGGAATGCCGACCAGTCCAAAGATGGTGCTGATGTCGTTCAGTTTCAGCGCATCGATGACGAGGTGGAAACCGTCGGTCGTCCCGGTGGCCGGTTGGGTCTGCGTGTCTTTTGCCGTGTGGCTGTCGGCTTCTGCCATGACGTCTCTCCTTGGTAGCGGGGCGTTGTGAGTTTCGTGCCTGAGCGGGGCGCTCAGGTTGCGACTTGTTTGCGATTCAGTTTCATTCAGGCGATCCGGACGAGGCTTGTAGGCGCGGTTCGGCGATGGCCGCGCCGGCCGGCGCGCCCGACTGTTCGATCCAGCGTTTTCTCATGGGGGCGAGGATGAATTTCGCCGACACCGCGGCCGCAATCGAGACCACGGCCGCCGAGATGAAGACCGTGCCCCAGCCGCCGTTGGCAGACAGCACCGAGGCGATCGGCACCAGCATCGAAGCCGTGCCTTTCGCGGTGTAGAGCGTGCCTGCGTTGGCGGCGGCGTATTTGCTGCCGAAGGTGTCGGCGCAGGTGGCCGGGAAGATCGAGAAGATTTCGCCCCAGCAGAGGAACACGGCGGCAGCGAAGAACATGAAGGCGTAAGGGTTGTGGCCGAACTGCATGAGCCCGAGCAGCGCGACGCCTTCGCCGAGAAAGATCATGAACATCGTGTTTTCACGGCCGATGCGGTCCGACAGGAAACCGCACAACGGCCGCGTGAAGCCGTTGCACAGGTTGTCGATGGAGAGCGTCATCGTAAGCAGCGGCAGCGTGACGCCCAGCAGGTTTACCGGCATTTTGGCGAAGCCGTATTCCCTGGCGATCGGCCCGAGCTGAGCGGTTGCGATGATGCCGCCCGCCGCGACGAACACGAACATCAGATACAGCACCCAGAAGAGCGGCGAGCGGATCATCTCGCCGGGGGTGTAGTCGATCTTGCTGGCCACCACGCGTTTCGCAGCGACGACGTTGACGGGCGGTTTCGGCCGCGTCATGAAGGTAGCGAGCAGCAGGATGCACACGCCCTGGAAAATGCCGAAGAACATGAAAGTGTGCTCGTAGCCCGAACGCTGGATCATGTTGGCGATGGGAATCACCGTGACGGCTGCGCCGGCGCCGAAGCCGGCTGCGGTCAAACCGGCTGCGAGGCCGCGCTTGTCCGGAAACCACTTGAGGGCCGTGCCGACGCAGGTGCCATACACGCAGCCGGCGCCGATCCCGGCGATGACGGCCGCGGCATACAGTTCGGCGAGGCTGCTGGCATGCGCGTCGATGATCCAGCCGAGCGCCGCACAGACCGCACCGCCGATCACCACCGGGCGCGGCCCGAATTTGTCGACCAGCCAGCCTTCAACGGGCACGAGCCACGTTTCGGTGACGATGAAAATCGTGAATGCCGTCTGGATCGCCGCTTGACCCCAGTGGTGAGCGTTGTCCATCGGAATCACGAAGAGGGTCCACGCGTACTGCAGATTCGCGACGAGCCCCATGCAGACGATGCCGATCGTCAACTGAATCCAGCGGTGATGCCAGAATGCCGTACCGTCTCGCGCGGATACGTTCGAACGTTCCATGCTGCGTCTCCTGAAGATTCCGTTCGCGCTCGTACGGCACGTTGGACTGACGTGATCGAATCGCCTCGCTGCGCGTGCTGCTGCGGCAACGAAACGCCAATGGTCGGCCAGAGGAACTTGCACCTACGACAAGCCGGACGGCGTTTCTCGTGAAGTGCGTGAGGAGATGCTGAGCGAGAACAGCAATAAGGGAAAGTTAAAACATTTTATGGTTTGCATTCGGCATCCCTAATAGATAGGGTTTGCCTTTAAGGGTCTTGCCGATATTGGCTGCAGGCGTCACACGAGTCCGGTTGCCTGCACGAGCAGGAACAGGCCGCCGCCCATTGCAATTGCACCGGTCGCATGCGCAACGCGTCGACCGTCGGGTGCGAGACGTTCGGCGGTAATGGCCACCGTAACCAGCAGCATGGCGCGCCAATCCATTACGCCGACTACCAGCAGGATCGCGGTCAGGCCGGCGCAGCAGGAGAGGCAATGTAGACCGAGGCGCAGGCCGTGCCGCCACGCTGTGCGGGTGGCGGCATCCTTGAGCGATAAGCGGCAGCATGCAAGACGGCGCGCCTTCCACTCGCTGAACTGAAGTGCGCCGGCCGCCGTGACGACGAGTCCGCCTGCGATCGGAATGGCCCGCGCCGCAGCCGCAACATGCAGATCGACTGCCGCCAGTGCGACGCCGGTCGCGAAGACGACGACGCCGAGCGCGGTCCACACGGCGAAGTAGCCCGCACAGATCCACGCGGTGAACGCGGCGACGCTTCTGCCTCCCCATGCGGCAAGTACCGATTCGCGATAGCGCCATAGCATCGGCACGAACGATGGCAGCATCATCGCCACCATCATGACGATCCACATGTCGAGGAACGACGCCGCGACACCGGGCCACGTCTGTCCGCAGGCGCGCAGCCACACCATCGACAAGCTCCAGCCGCCGGGCATCGGCACCGCGCCCATCGCCGACATGGACATACTGCCCAGGAGCGTGAGCGCGGCGCTGGCCGTGAAAACCAGCGCGGCCACGCCGAGAAAGACGTGGTGCCGAACCTCGGGTCGCGAGGCTTCCGGTTCGGCCGCGGCGCGTTCCGTGTCGACTAGCGGGTTCATCTTTCTTCCCGTTGATCGTATTCGTCGTGACGGCGCCACCAGATGCCCGTTTCGTTGCGCCCCCTGGGCGCACGGTCCAGCCACTGGTACATGCCCCACAAGGCGTCTACGCCGCGCGCGTAGGTCGAGTAGGTGTGATAGACCACGCCGTCTTCGATCACGAAGGCGCTCATGCCCGGACGGTCGCGCGAGTAAGTAGCCGCGTCGGTGCCCGACATGGCCGCGAATTCGGCGACGGGCGGCGGCACCGGCGTCACGTCCATCGCGTGGCCGCCGCGCACGAAGTTGTATTCGATGTCCCCTGCACGCTGTTGTTCTTCGGTAAACGACACGTTGAAATCGAAGTTGAAGTCGCCGCCCGACGACGATGCCCACGGGAACGTCCATCCCATACGCCGCTTGTAGGCCTGCAATTTGCCGAGCGGCGCGCGCGACACCGCCGACAGCGTGACATCGTGGTTCGCGAGATGCACGGCGGAGCCGTTGAAGCCGTCCGCTACCGCCGAGCAGGACGGGCAACCCGCCTTGTAGTCGGGTCCGAACATGAAGTGGTAGACGAGCAACTGCGAACGTCCTTTGAAAAGGTCCGCGAGCGAGGCGCTGCCGTCGTCGGTTTCGAACCGGTAGTTCTTGTCGACCCGAACCCATGGCAAGGCCTGACGTTGCCGAACCACTTCGTCGCTGCGCCGCGTCAATGCCTTTTCTTCGTCGAGCAGCGCGCGCCGCGCGGCGAGCCATTCTTCACGTGTGCCGGTTGTGTGCGTCGTCATGATGAATTTCTCCGTTGATTGTCCTTCGTCGTCCGATCGATTTCGAAAGTGACGTCGCGAACGGGTTGATGACCGTGCTAGATTAGTGCGGGACATCCAACGGGTGGGAGTGACAAGTGTGGCGGGATTCGGCTGACTCATGGACTCGCTGATCGCGGCGGCGGCGCGTGCGCTCGCGGCGGGCGATCCGCTCGGCGCGTTGAACCGCGTTGCCTTACGCGACGACGCGGCCGCGCTCGCGTTGCGCGGCACGGCGATGGCGCAACTCGGCGATTTCGAGCGGGCCAGGGCTTTGATGCGAAGCGCGGCGCGCGCTTTCGGTCCGAGCGAGGCCGTGGCGCGTGCGCGGTGCGTGGTTGCCGAAGCTGAAATCGCACTGGCTTCGCGCAATCTCGGCTGGCCGGAGAAAACGCTGGACGCCGCGCGTGCGACGCTCGAAGCCCATGGCGACCGCGCGAATGCCGCGCATGCGCGCTATCTCGAAGCGCGGCGTCTTCTGTTGCTCGGCCGTTTGAAGGAAGTCGAGCAGAAGCTCGCAGCACAAAACACCGCACGGCTCGCACCTGCCTTGCAAGCGGCCCATGAACTGGTCGTAGCCGGCTGTGCGTTGCGGCGTCTGCAGACGCAGGCGGCCCGCGCCGCGCTCGTTCGTGCCGGACATGCGGCGCGTCGAGCTGGTATTCCGGCGTTGATGGCGGAGGTTCAAAGCGCCGCGCGTCTGCTCAACGCTCCGGCGGCGCGTCTGATTGCCAGCGGCGAAGAACGTCCGCTATTGCTCGACGAGGTCGAAGCATTGCTGGCATCGCCGGCGTTCATCGTCGATGCGTGCCGCTATGTCGTGCGTGACGCGGGCACGACGGTGTCGCTGGCGAGCCGGCCGATATTGTTCGCGATAGCGCGAACGCTGGCGGAAGCATGGCCCGACGACGTACCGAGAGACGCGTTGGTGGCTCGTGCGTTCCGCGCGAAGCGCGCCGATGAATCGCATCGCGCGCGGCTGCGTGTCGAGATCGGGCGGCTTCGTACGGCACTTGCAGCGGTTGCCGGCGTGAGCGCGACCCAGCGCGGTTTTGCGCTCCTGCCGCAGCGCGCCGGCGAAGTGGTGGTGCTGGCTCGACCCGTGGAGAGCGAGCACGCGGAACTGCTCGCCTTCCTCGCAGATGGCGAGTCATGGTCGAGTTCGGCGCTCGCCCTGGTGCTCGGCGCGAGCCAGCGCACCGTGCAGCGTGCGCTCGATTCGCTCGCTGTGGCGGGCAAGGTGCAATCGTTCGGCCAGGGGCGGGCGCGCCGCTGGGTCACGCCGCCCATGCCGGGATTCGCGACGGCTTTGTTACTCCCCACGCCAGTTTTCAGCGATTAGGATGGCAGCATGAACCGATCGACAGCGAAAATCATCCGTGAATACGGGCCCTTTCCGGGTGTCCAGAAAGTGGGCGGGGTCACCTACGACGGCCAGCACGTCTGGATCGCCGCCGGCGACAAGCTGAACGCTTTCGATGCGGCGAGCGGCGCGACACGGTGTTCGTTCGAGATGGTCGCCGAGGCCGGCACCGCCTTCGACGGCGAACACCTGTTCCAGATCTCCGACGGCCGCATCCAGAAGCTCGATCCCAAAACCGGCCATGTGCTCGCGACGATTCCAGCGCCTGGTGGCGGTGGCGATTCGGGGCTCACATGGGCTGAGGGCACACTGTGGGTCGGTCAGCATCCGCAGCGAAAGATCTATCAGATCGATCCCGAGACGGGTGCCGTGCTTCGCGTCATCGAGTCCAATCGCTTCGTGACCGGCGTCACGTGGGTCGACGGTGAGCTGTGGCACGGCACCTGGGAAAACGACGCCAGCGAATTGCGGCACATCGATCCTCGCACGGGTGAGGTGCTGGAGAGCGTGGAGATGCCGGTTGGCGTGGGCGTGTCGGGGCTCGAGTCCGATGGCGGCGAGCGCTTCTTCTGCGGTGGCGGCAACAGCGGCAAGGTGCGGGTCGTGCAGCGGCCTCATCGCGAAGCGGGGGATGGAGCCGAGATGCCGGTCGACTCGACGAGCGAGTGAGCGTAGCGGTGCAGTTGCCGCTCAGCCGTCTCACCTCACATCACATCAGTCAGTCGAAGGCCGCTGCGTCTGCTCACGCTGAATGCGCTGCTGTTCGGCAATCGCCTGTTGCAACGCGTCGCGCGAGATCACATGGCGCGCAACCATGTAATCGCCGATGCGGCCGTCGCGGTCGGGCCGATAGCTTTTCAACGCGGCTTCGAATGCGGCGCGTGTGACGAGCCCTAGCTCGATCAGCAGGTCGCCGATCAGCGGCACGCCGCGCAACGCGCCTGCGGGCGGCGTGGGGCGCTCGTCGGCGTCGCCCGCATTGGCCAGCAAGGGCTGGGCGACGTCGCGCAGCAAGCGCAGGCCGTTGGCCACCTCGCCTTCGCGCACGATATGCACGGTGACCGTATGGCCGGTGAGTGCATGCAGTTCGTCGAGCGCCTGGTCGGCGGGCAGGCTTGCGGCCACGAAGATCATATGACTGTTTTCGTCGACACCTTGCGGGAGCACGCGCAGCCGTACCAGCGCGTCGATCGGCACGGCGTCGCGCGAGCTTTGCAGCAAGGCGGCGTCGAATTTGCCACGTGGCAAATCGGCCTGAAATGCAATCGCCTCGGCGAGCGTTTCCTCGTCGAGCCAGCCACGCGCCATCAGCACACGGCCGAGCGGCGCTTCACGCGCATGCTGATCGCTGAGTGCGAGTTCGAGCTTGCGCTGATCGATCGCCTGCCACGACAGCAGCAGTTCGCCGAGATTCTGGCGCGTGTTGCGCAGCCCGTCGGCGCTCGGGAAGTCGTGCATCGTCTTGTCCCACGCCAGCCGCTTGCCGGTCACGAGATGCACGAGAAACAGCCGCCACGCGCGAAACACCGCGAGAAAATTGATGAAGTTGCCGATCACCATGCGCGGAATCGCGAGGATGCCATGCTCCCAGCCGTACAGCCGCGTCGTGAAGATCACGCGTTGAATCACGCGCAGTGCGAGCGACACGAAGTTGGCCGCAAGCAGGAACTGCGTCCATTTCGAATCGATGAAGGGCGACGGAAACAGGTTCGGCGTCAGCCCGATCAGCGACGCCACCGCGAACAAAAGAAACTGCAGGACGAGCAGATAAGCCAGCATGCCGACGAAGGCCGTGACTACGCCTTTGCGGTCGCGCAACAGCAGGTAGCGGTTGGCAATCGTGCCGCTCCAGCCGGTTTGCTGCCAGCCTTGCAAGCCGATGCCGAGGGTCCAGCGGGCGCGTTGCCGGTACGCGGTGCGCAGGGTGTCGGGGAAAAATTCGCGCACGCACAGCGGCATGGTCACGGTGATCTCGCGCTCGGGGCCCAGTCCAAACCACGAACGGCGTCGCGTGGAGAATTGCACGGGAAAGCGCGGAAAGATGGACTGCATGCCGAGCTTGCTGATGCGTGCGCCGACGTCGTAGTCCTCGGTGAGGCTTTCGGTGTTGAACGGCTGGCTGCCGGTTTCCTCGACCAGCGCGAGCATCGCACGGCGCGAGAAGCAGGTGCCGACGCCCGCTGACGGCACCGAGCCGGCGAGGCTTTCGCGAACCACCAGATCCTTCGCGTGCCACTCCGCGAACTCGTCCATGTAAGTGCCGGCCACCAGTTCATACCAGTCGCGTTCGAGCGAGGCGACCGGCAACTGGATCATGTCCTTGCGCGGCAGCAGATAGTTGAAAAACTTGAGTTCGACGGGATGCAGCACGTCCTCGCTGTCGTGCATGACGACGCCGGCGAACTCGGTGCCCGCTTCGAACTCGTAGCGCAGAATGGCCTGCACGATCCAGTTCAGACAGTCGGCCTTGCAGGTGGGACCATCGTGCGGCACCTCGACGCGGTGCAGATGCTTGTAGCGATGTCGCATGCGTTCCACTTCGGCGATCGTGGCGGCGTCGTTCTGATACGTGCCCACGAACACCGTGTAGGCGCGATAGTCGAGTACCCGCACCATGTCTTCGATCATCGCGGCGATCACGTCGTGCTCCTGCCACGCGGGGATCATGATCGCGATCGGCTGCTCTTCACGCTGGTCGAGTTGGGCGATGGTCAGCGGCTTGTACTGTCGCGCGACGGTGAAGTGCCGGACCGCTTCGCGAATCCAGTACCACAGGTCGATGAACAGATCGTCCAGGCTCGACAGCAGGATGATCGCGGCGACCACCGTCGCGACCTGCTCGAGCGTCTGGTAATACTGCGCGAGCAGGACGCTGCCATACCATTTCAGCGTGGCGAGGATCACGGCTTGGTCCGGTTCTTACGGCGCGAGCGCTGCGCGAACAGGATCAGGAGGATCAGCAGGAGCAGCAGCACGGCGGGGATGCCCCAGCGTGCCCAGTGATGTGTAACCCACTGCGTGCTCGATTCGCCGGCGCTCAGGTCATCGGGGTGCACGGTGTCGAACTGCTTGAGTACGCCGGTCGAGTCCACCACGGCGATATCGCCGCGTGAGAGTTGCAACTTGTCGGTGAGCACCGGCGCGTCGCCAGTCGAACGATAGACGATACCGCTCTGCTCGCCCGATTGCGCGACACTCACCACCGCCAGTTTGCTCAGGCCGGAGACGTCGATCAGCTTGTCGCCGCCGGCCGAGGTCAGCATCAGGTGATTGTTCGAGAATTCGACGTGGTTCTTTTCATCGGCGAGCGGCACGTCCGCCGCGAGGAAAGGACCAGCGGGGCGCGCGTCGGCACCGTCGGCGGCGACCGAGAACCTGGCGGGCAGCGGCGCGATGCCGGCGGCGCCCGTGAGCGTGGCGAGGCGCGGCACGCTGTGCACCGCGTCGTCGAGATAGGCGCGCGGCACGATCACCGTGGCCGACGAAGCATAGCGCGCGGCCATGCCGACGAAGTCGTTGTCGGGTGTGCCCTTGGCGAGCTTCAGAAAACTGCTCGGCAAGACCGACACCGGATACGACTGACGTGCCTGGCAACCGGCGTCCGGCTGGCGGCGGAAGGTCACGCGCAGATCGTTGGTGCGGGCGAGGGCGTAACGCGGAATCGGCAGTTCGAGCCGTTGACGGCGGCCGTCCACGTCGAGCAGCTTCGCGCCGATCATTACGTCGTTGAAGTAGACGGTGGCGGTCGCGCGGCCGTCGGACAGCGTCGGCGAAGCGGCGAGATCGAGCACGACTTCCTGCGGCAACTGGCCGTTGCCCGAGGCCGCGGCCATGTCGAAGCTCGTTTCCCATGAGGCCGTGTCGTGCACATCGATACTGCGTGGCTGGCCGCCGAGATCGGCGAGCGGAATCATGTCGCCGTGCGTGCGTGCGCCCGGATCGATCTGATGCACGACGACGCGGTTCGACACATCGATCGGTCGCCAGCCGCGTGCAAGCACGGCGGCGCCTTCGTTGTCGCCGATCACGATCACCGCGCGTCCGCCCAGATGCGCGACGCGCGCTTCGCCCGCCGCGAGCGGCGCGGCCACGGGTTCGATGGCATGGCTGCGCCACGCGTCGAAATTGCCAAGCGCGTCGGGCGCGGCCGTGGCGACTTGTGCGCGCAAGGCGTCGATGGCGGCGCTTAGCGCGGCTCGCAAAGGTTGATCCGCGACCACCACGTCGGGTCCGAAGACCGCACGCGGCGCGAGCGCGAGCACCGCGCCGAGTTCTGCCGGGTTCGCGATCGCGTGTTTGCCACCGCTGGCGAGCGCCGCAAAGGCGGGGAGGCTTTGCAGTGCCGTGGGCACGTCGACGCCGCTCAGGTCGACGGTCGAGCCCACGGTCGGCACGGTCTGCATCACGGGACGTTTGCCGTCGCGTTGCAACAGTGCATTGGTGCGCCATGCGGTATCGAGCGATGCGGCGTCGAGTTTCTGTCCCGCGATGGCCAGCACCGGCGCATAGGGCAGCGCGCTCCATGCGGTGCGCAGGTCGTGCACGTCGGCGGGATTGAAGCGGTACGACAGACGCGTGCTCGGATCGACGCGCAGCAGATTGCCGATCGCGGTCTGATCGGTGCAGACGTTGTCGTTGATCACCGAGGCGAAGCCGAGACCGAGCCGCACATAACCGGCGGCACGCGGCGCGCCGTCCACGCCGAGGCTCAGCGAGGTGTCACCGTTGGCTTGCGTGAACGAACGCGACAGCACCGGCGAGCCGTCGAGCGACAGCAGCATGGTGGTACGGCCGCCGTCGCCGCGCACATAGGCGCCGTCGAATTGCAGCGTGGCGTCGGTGATCGGCACGTCGGCCGGCACCGGCAGGAAGAATTCGCGACGTGTGTCGGGCGCGGTGAGCGACACACTGCTAAGCAAACCGAGTTCCTTCAGGCTCACGACGCGCGTTTCGATTCTGCCCTGGCTCAACTGACTGAAAGCGCCCGACACGTCCGCAGCAGCGGCATGAGAGAGCGTGGTCCACAACGCGAAGACAAACGCAAACACGGTATGCGGCCCGCGCGGCCGGAAGGCTCGCATCATGGGCGTCGTGTCTCATAGGGAACCGTCGAGCGGCAGCGGCATTGAGCGTCTGGCGTCGTACCCAGATTCGATCGAATTCTTCTTGTCATCGGCGCGTTGTTTTGATTTATAACGCATCGGATTCTAATCAGTCGAATAGCGACCTTTATTTATAAAAAATGTAAAAAAACTTAACCGGGAAAATTTCCCAGAGAAGCGCCTTCAACCTTGCTTCGTATCGGAATTAACTGCCATGGAAGGGGATATTGGAAGGCATATTTTCGATGAACATTTTTTAATTCGTTTCATTGTGAAACGGTAAATGTATTTGCATGCAGGGCATATTAAAGCGTGTGGCTTCGCTTTCAACCATTGCGATTGTCTGCTCCGCTTCTTCCGCATCGTCGACCGATTCACTGGTACGACTCACGGGTCGAAGTCGGAACCCGTTAGCGCGTGTGTTGGGAGGATATCTATCTTGTGATCGCGCAACAAACCGGCTAAATTGCAGCATCGCGTTAGATAAGCTCTTGTGAATGCCGCGTAGATTACCTCCACTGAATGCCCTGCGCGCCTTCGAGGCCGCTGGCCGCCTGGGCAGTTTCAAGGACGCGGCGGCCGAGTTGCACGTCACGCACGGTGCGGTGAGCCAGCAGGTGCGTCTGTTCGAGGAGTGGCTAAACGCGCCGCTGTTCGAACGGCACAACCGGCGAGTGGTGCTCACGCCCGCGGCCAAGGTCTATCTCGAGCAAATCGGCCCGTTGCTCGAACGCCTCTCGCAGGTCACCGGGAGTTATGGCGTGGCCGCGAACGTTTCACGCACGCTGACGGTGAATGCGCCCGCGACCTTCACGCTGCGCTGGCTGGTGCCGAGACTCGCGTCGTTTCGCTTTGAGTATCCCGACGTCGATGTGAAAGTGGAAACCTCCAACGAACCTGTGGAGAGTTTGCGAGAGACCTACGACATCATCATCCGCGGCGGCCCGGATACGTTTTACGGCTACACCATGCGGGCGTTTCTCTCCGAAGAGCGAATCCCGGTGTGCAGTCCGGCGCTGTTGCAGCGTCTCCCACTGCGCACGCCGGACGATCTCCGGCAGCACACGCTGCTGCACACGTCGAGCCTTCCGCGCCTCTGGGGAGACTGGCTGGCGCAGGCGCAGATCGGCACGCTGCGGCCGGCCGCAGCATTGACCTTCGACCATTTCTTTCTGACCTTGCAGGCGGCCATCGACGGTATCGGTATTGCCATGGGCCCCACTGCGCTGGTATCCGACGATCTCGCCGCGGGCCGGTTGCTCGCGCCGTTTGCCGGGCCGCGTCTGCCGTCGCGCAGCTATTGCACCTATGTCGCGGACGACAAATCCAATGATGAACTCGTCGTGCTGTTTCGCGCGTGGCTCGAGCGGTCACCATGAAATCAATTCGTGAAGATTCCTCCATGAAAATCGCACGTGCTTTCTTCGACGAACTCAACGAGCACTTCTTGCGGCTTCATCGCGCGGAAGGCGAACTGTACTGGTCGACTCATACCGGTCAGAGCGACGAGCACGAGGCGCTGGCCGAGGCATCGCTAGCCCGTAAGATGTTCGTGGCCGATGCGCCGCGTCTGACGCAGACGCGCGAGCATTTGGCCAGACTTCAGGTCATGGATCAATCGGCCGAGCGCGATGCACTGGTCAGCGGTCTGCGGGGCTGGCTCGCCGTCTTCGAAGCCAATGCCATCGGCACTGCACGCGCAGCCGATCTGCTGTCTGAACTCATCAGGACAGACGCCGATTTTTTCGCGCGACGGCAAGCGTACAAGATGGGCCACATCGGTTCCCAAGGTCGCCGGGAGGACGCCACGCCGGCGGCGCTCAGAAGCAACATGGCGAGCCACCCGGACGAAGCCGCCCGCAAGAGTTCGCACGATGCGCTGCATGGGCTCGAGCATTGGGTGCTCGACAACGGTTTCATCGACATCGTGGCAAAGCGCAACGCGCTGGCGCGAGAACTAGGCTACCGCAACTTCTTCGAATACCGTCTGAAGGCGAATAGCGGTATTACCCCAAAACAATTGTTCGCCGTGTTCGATGCATTCGAAGCGAGCACGCGGGACGCACATCGACAATCCCTGGATCGACTCGTACGTGAACACGGCGAGGACGCTCTGTTGCCTCACAATCTGATGTTCAGAGTGCGAGGAAATGCGTCGCAGCACGACGATGTCTATTTTCCGTTCGACAAAGCGCTGGAGCGTTGGGCCGAATCGTTCCGGCGCATGGGCGTTTCATTTCGCGGCGCGCGGCTCCAGATCGATCTGCTGGACCGGCAAGGCAAATTTCCGACCGGCTTTTGCATGGCGCCCACGCCGGGCTATCGTGACGATCGCAGCGGCTGGATTGCGGCCGACGTGCGCTTCACATCCACTGCGCGTCCGCAGCAACCCGGCGCGGGACTACGGGGCCTCAAGGTGTTGTTTCACGAAGCGGGCCACGCCGCGCATTTCTCGAACGTGGCGTTGAATTCGCCGTGCTTTTCGCATGAATTCGCGCCGAGTTCGCCGGCCTTGCTCGAAACCCAGGCGAAGTTTTTCGATGCGCTCCCATCGGACCCGTGCTGGTTGAAACGTTACGCAACCGACACCGACGGCAAGCCGATGCCCGAGGAAATGATCCGCGCGCGCCTCGAGGCGGCCCAGACATTTTTGGCCTACACGGAACGGCGCGACCTCGTGCCGACTTATTTCGAATGGGCGCTGTACGACATGGAAGATGCCGAACGCACGCCCGCGGCGGTGGTCGAACTTGCCCGGTCGGTCACGAAGCGCATCCTCGGCATCGAAGGCCACACCGACTATGTGCTGGCCTTGCCGCATCCGATCTATCACGATATCGCGGTCTACTACCACGGCTATCTGCTAGCCAAGATGGCGGCGGCGCAAACCCGCGCGTATCTGATGCGTACGCTGGGCCATATCGTCGACAACCCGGAAGTGGGGCGCCTGCTTGCTCGACACTACTGGGCACCCGGCAATAGCGTGACGCTCGATCAGAGCTTGCTGGCCTTGACGGGTGAACCGTTGAACGTGGCCTATCTGGCTGCTGAATGCAATCGATCGGGTGCGCAAGCATGGGCGCTCGCACTCGATGCATTTAAACGAAGCGAGCATCTGCCGACACCGACGGAGCCGCTCGACCTCGCCGCATCGATTGCAATCGTTCATGGCGCGCAACGGATCGCGAGCAATGACGAATCGCTCCCCGACCTGTACGCGGGATTCGAACGATGGATCCGTGGCTAGTCTCCATCCAGGATGTCGGTCGCTTTATGGCTGTGGCCCACGCCTCCGATCAGGACTCGAGTGTTGCCGGATATACCTGAAAAATGTCCCGCTCAGGCGTGCAAGACCAGTTTTTGCACCCGCCAGTTGAGCAGTTCCGCGACGAAAAGGACGTCCTCCTTCGGACACGCCATCTGGTGAATCCAGCCGAACTGCTTCGGCTGCTTGCCGGCTTTGCCGAGCACGCCGAGCACCTTGCCGTCCAGCGTCATCTTGTAGATGCGGCCGGGGAAGGCGTCGGCGCTATATAGCACCTGGTTCGGCCCGGGCGAAATGCAGATGGCCCACGGCGAGCCCGGCGCGAAAGTGCCGGCAGCGATCGCCGCTTCGTCGGGCATGTTGCCGATGGCGGGGCGCGCGTCAGATGGCACCGGCACGTCGATCGTAAATTGCCGCAGGAACGTGCCTTCCGTATCGAAGACCTGGATGCGCCGGTTGCTGCGGTCGGCGACATAGATGTTGTCGTGGGCATCGAGCGCGATGCTGTGGGGCGTATGAAACTGGCCCGGTCCGGTGCCGCGCTCGCCCCACGACTTGACCCAGTTGCCGTCGCGATCCACTTTGGCGACCCGCGAGTTGATATAGCCGTCGCTGATGTACGTGTTGCCCGCGACGTCCCACGCCACGTCCGTGACCTGGCGAAAGCGGCCGGGTTCGGCGGGCAGCGGTGGATTGGGGTGTTTGAGCGGACCGGTTTCTTCGTCGGCAGCCTCCTGTTTGCGGCCGAACACCATCGCGACGCGTGCGTCGGGCGTGAATTTGATCACCATGTCGGAGCCTTTGTCCGTCACCCAGATGTTGTCCTGGCGGTCCACCTTGACCGAGTGCGCGAACGACCACGCATACAGGTTGTGGCCGATCTCGCGAACGAATCGTCCATCGGGTGCGAATTCGAGGAGTTGCGCGGCGGCTGCGCCATAGGCCGGCCCGATCGAATTGCCGCGCGAGAGCACGAAGATGTGTCCATGCGAATTCAGTGCGACGCCCGAGCACTCGCCGAAATACATGTCTTTGGGCAAATGAACGGGATTCGCAACCGAGTCGTAAGGGATGGTGGGAACGCTTTGATCGTCCGCGAAAGCCGACGGTATCGCGAGCCCGGCGGCCGTGCCCGCGATGAGGTTCAGGAAGGTACGGCGGCTCATTACCCGGTGCTCGGCGGTGCCACAGCACGGGCACAACGACTCGTAGTGCGCGCTCATTTGCTGTCTCCTGTTCGTTATGACATGTCCCGTTTCGAGGTGCGACTTATACGGACATGCAGAGCCCATCGTAGTGCACAAAACGGCGGCCCGCTCGGGCGTCTGTGGGCGCATGCGGGCTGGATCGCGCGCTCCCGTCGGCATCTGGTATCGGCCGCGACACTTTTTCGACATGCGAGTGCCGTAACGTCGGAGGTTTGCGACGGCAAACCGTCGCGCATCCGATCCCCGACCGACCTAGTGAGAGAGGCCAGCATGGCGGCGAAGCGCGAGTCGACGAAGACCAGGGTAAAAGACAGCAGCGAGAAAGTAAAACGAAAAGCGCCGGACGCCGTGACGGAGCCGCGTGCCCTCGCGCATCCAGTGTTCGCGCAGCCCCAGCCGACCGCCGATCCGACCGTGTTTCGCGTGCCCCATCCCTCGGACGATGCGGCCTACAAGGAGATCGACAAGCTCAATGCCGAGCACAAGCTTTTTCCGCTGCCATTTCCTCCACCGCGCGGCGGGACCGAGCCACAACTGTCGTTGCTCGACGTGTTCGGCGGCAACGCGGACGCTATCTCCCGGATAACGGCCGCGGGTCAACTGGTTTTTCATGCTTTGGGCGATTGCGGCAGTACCAAAGGCCCCACCACGCAGAACGAAGTCGCCGACAAACTGACGGCCGACTTTACCGAAGCGGATGCCGCGGAAATCCCGCAGTTTGCATTACTGCTCGGAGACGTGGTCTATAGCTTCGGCGAGGGCAAGTACTACTACGATCAGTTTTACGAGCCCTATCGGGACTATCCGGCGCCGATCCTCGCCTGTGCGGGCAATCACGACGGCATGATTTCACCCGAGGCGCACGCCACGAGTCTGGCCGCGTTCCTGCGAAACTTCTGCGCCGCAACTTTCGTGGTGACGCCGGAAGCCGGTGGCTTGTCCCGCACCGCGCAGATCCAGCCTGGCGTGTTCTTCACGTTCGATGCGCCCTTCGTGCGCGTGCTGGTGATTTACAGCAACACGCTCGAAGACCCGGGTGTGATTTCCGATCCACGTATCGGACGCAGCCAACTCGACTATCTCGATGCCGCACTCAAACGCGTGAAGGCGGAAAAGTTTGCCGGCGCGTTGTTGATTGCGGATCATCATCCGCCGTATTGCGCGGGCGGCCACGGGTCGAGCACCGCGATGCTGGCGCAGATCGATGAAATTTGCGAAGCCAACGGCGTCTGGCCGCACGCGTTTCTGTCCGGTCATGCGCATAACTATCAGCGCTTCACACGGACGCGTGGGGCTGACGGGTCGCAGATTCCGTATCTCGTGTGCGGCAACGGCGGTCATGGCCTGATCAAACTCGCCGCCCACGGCGCGCCCGCCATTCGCGCGCCGCAGATCGTGCAGGCCGCATCGGCGAATAGCGATCAGGTCGTGCTCGAGAACTACGACGACACCAACTATGGCTATCTGCGCATCGTGGCGACGACGTCGCAACTGCGCATCGAATACCACTCGGCCTCGGACGGTCTGGCGACGAAGGCGCCGAACGACTACGTGACGGTCGACCTCGACGGCCGGAAGATCGTTCACTTCGAAGCAGCGGACCTGGGCCAGCCCGCTGCGGCAAAACAGATCCGCGCATTGCTGGCGCGCTAGTGCGCACGGGTTGGCTTGTGACGACGAAAAGAACTCGCGCACTCCATGAATAAAGCGCGCAACGGCCATGCCGGGGACCTTCTTTTGACGAAACCGCTTGCGCTCGGCGCAACCCTGCTGCTCGCCATGATCGGTGTCGGCCTCGCCGTCGGCGCACCGTTCCTGCTGGATTTTCACGCGACGCTAAACGGACTTCGGGCCGCGCCGCTTCGGCTGATCGTCGTACTGGCCGCGAGTGCGTTGGTGAGCGCGGCCGCCAAGGCGGGCAAGCTGCAGTTGATGCAAACGGCCCTCGGCGTACGCGTCAGATTCCGGCGCACGCTGGCGATGACCTTCGTGACCGACGCGGCGTTTCTCAGTTCCCCGTTCGGCGCAGCGGGATATGGCGTGAATCTCGGCCTGTTACAGCGCGCCGGCGCTTCGTGGACGCAAGCGACCACCGTCGTCAGTGGCGACCAGGCGCTCGATCTCGCATTTTTTGCCGTAGCCGTGCCGGTCTCGCTGGTGTCATGTATCGGACTGCTCGAACCGCTCATGCCTCACGTGTCCTTGCCGATCGTCGCGGGCGTGTCGCTCGGTGCATTGGCCCTGACCGGCGGGCTATGGTCGATGCGCCGCAAGCTCACGACTACGGCTCATAGTGCGATGCGGCGGTCCGGCCTGAAAAGCGGCCAGCCCGCCCGCTGGCGCGCGTTCTTTGCCGGCGTGCGCCGTCAATGGCTCGATCTGCTCACAGGGCCGCGTTGGCGGCTCGGCGCACTGTTGCTTCTGACGATCACGCAATGGCTGCTTCGTTACGGCGTGCTGTGGTTCATCCTGCTCGACCAGGGCTATGCGTTGCCGCCCGGCTTCGTTGTCGCGGTCCAGGCGCTGGTGTTGCACGCGGCGCTGTGGACCGGCATTCCGGCTGGCGGCGGAGGCGGTGACCTCGGTCTGGCCGCCGCGTTTTCAGCGTGGGTACCGCGTGCGGCCATCGGCACCGCGCTCGTGCTCTGGCGGTTCGCCACGCTGTTTTGCCCGCTGGTTTTGGGCGGTGCCGGTCTGGTTGCGCTGGCGCTGGCAGGCGTGCGACCGCGTACCTGAATGTCAGGCGGGGTCACGGCTCGCGGATGCGCGTCAGATCATTGCGGACCCTCTGGCGCACCTTTCATTCGCGTCGCGAACGAGACCCGTCCGTGATTGATCCGCAGGCGCAGCAATCTGACCGTCTGCGAAATCAAGGCCAGCGGGTAAACCGCGCGCAGCAGATCGGCAATCATCCGCCATTCGGCACGGATGCCGCGCCAGTACCCTAGCTTTTCCGTCTTGCGCGCCTGCGTGACGTGCGGCCAATGCGTGACCGCGACCCGCAGGCCTTGCTCGATGATCAGCCGGTTCATGAATACTTCGATGCCGAAGCGCGGCAGTGCGCGAATCTGGCTCAACGCCGCATGCAGCAGGTCTTTGCGGACGACACGCTCGCCGGAAACGAAGTCGAGACCGATGGCGCGAAACAGTGCCAGGCTGTTCTGCCGCAAGCTGATACTGACATCGGCTCGGCCTTTGAGCACGGGCGCCGCCAGCGCGCTGATGTGCTCGGCAGCGAGGCCTTTGAGGTCCGCATCCAGCAGCATGAGCAACTCGCCTTGAGCGATGGCGATGCCGTCCACCATGGCCGCGCTTTTGCCGCCGTTCGCGGCGCGCGTAATCAGGCGCACCGAGGGGTATTGCTTGACGACCTCGACGGTGCCGTCGTCAGAGCCGTCGTCCACGACGATGATCTCGCCCAAGGCGGGATGCGCGGTAGCGACGGTCAGCACCTTGCCGATGCGCGGCGCTTCGTTGTAAGCGCAGATGATGCATGAAATGAACGGGGCACCGCGAGCTGGGGAGACGGCTGTCATAGGGTATTGAAAGGCGCGCCTGGAAGGCGCGATGAGAAGGGCCCGGCCTATGACGATGGCGAAGGCCCAGGCGCGAGCACGTGAGTTGCCGCTCGATCATAGCCGGGCGCTCGAGATGATTTTGTGAAACCGGCGCAGATCCCGAGCGGGGCGGCGCGCGCGTCGGCATGCTACGCTGCTCGAACTCTTAACCTCAGCAAAGGAGATTCTGATGAGCAAGGCGTATTGGGTAACCGCATATCGCGCGATCAAAGACCCGTCGAAGCTGGCCGCCTACGCGCAGCTGGCGGCGCCCGCGATTGCGGCCGCCGGTGGCAAGTTTGTCGTGCGAGGCGCGGCGGACGAGGTGCGCGAGCAGGGCTTGAAGGAGCGCGTGGTCGTCATCGAGTTTGCGAGTTTCGAAGCGGCTGTCGGCGCCTACGAAAGCGATGCTTACAAGAAGGCACTGGAAGCGCTGAGCGACGGCGCCGAGCGCGATCTGCGCATTGTTCGCGGCGTGGAATAACACCGGTCAGTCAACGGCAACGGCCGCCTGTCAGGGCGGCCGCTGTCTGTGAGGGGCGCGGCACGTTCCATGTGCCGCGTTGGCAACGAACTACTTCACCGCGCCGAGCGCCAGTCCCTTCACGAGGAAGCGCTGCAACCAGGCGAACACGATCGACACCGGCAAGGTCGCGCACAGCGTCGCGGCCATCACCAGATGCCATTCGACCACGTATTTCCCCGCCACCATATCGGTCACCTGCACGGTGAGCGTCTTGTTCTCGGGCGAGCGGATCAGCGTGTAGACCACCGCAAACTCGTTCCATGCATTGATGAACGTGAAGATCGCCGTGACGACGATCGCGGGCACCGCGAGCGGCAGGAACACCTTGAATACGGCCCTGGTCCGCCCGCACCCTTCGAGCCACGCCGACTCTTCGAGATCGCGCGGCACCGTCTGAAAGTACGACGACAGCATCCATACCGCGAAGGCGATATTGAAAGCCGCATACGACACGATCACGCCGATCTTCGAATCGACGAGGTTGCCGTCGCCATAAGGAATCATCGCGGCCAGCCGGAACAGGCCGACCACCAGCAGGATCGGCGACAACATCTGCGTGACGAGCAGAAACTGCCGATACAGACCGCGTCCGCGAAACGGGAAACGCGCCAGTGCATACGCGGCGGGCAAGCTCACGGCCAGCGCCAACGCGGTCGAGAGCAAACTGATTACCGTGCTGTTGCGCAAGGCCACGCCGAAGTTCGCGGCCACCCACATGTCGGCGAAATTGCTCCACTGCCAGTGCACGGGCAACCAGCGCGCCGGGTAGACAAAGATTTCGGTGGCCGGTTTCAATGCCGTGAACAGCATCACGGCAAACGGAAACAGGACCGCCACGATCAGCGGCGACAGCGCGAGCCAGCACCACAGCGTGCGCTTCATCTTGATGCTCAGACTCATGACGGATCTCCTTCTTTCGCGGGCTGCAGGCGCAGATAGGCGATCGAGAAAACGAACAGCATGACGAGCATGATCAGTGAGACGGCGGCGGCTTCGCCGGGGCGTCCCAGTCTGAAACCCAGCTCGTAGAGATACGTGACGAGAATATGCGTGCCGTTGTCGGGGCCGCCCTGGGTCATGACCCAGATGATCGGAAACGAGTTGAACACGTAAATCACGTTCAGCAGAATCGTCATGTTGATGAACGGCCGCAACAGCGGCATGGTCAACTGGCGAAACTGCTGCCAGGCGCTCGCGCCGTCCATGCGTGCGGCTTCGTAGATATCGCCCGGCACGGAAGACAAGCCGCCCAGCAGAATCGTCACCGTGAAGGGGATCGACACCAGAATGCCGACGGCGATCTCCACCGGAAAAGCCAGTTCGGGGGTGGCCAGCCAGTGAATCGGTCCATGGATCAGGCCGAGCCGCTGCAACGAGACGTTGACCATGCCGTAGTCGTCGTTGAAGGCCCAGCGCCAGACCACGGCGGTCATGGTCAGCGAGACGGACCACGGCAACATCACGATCGTGCGCGCGACGCCCCGGCCATAAAAGTCCTGGTTCAGCACCAGCGCGACCGGCACCGAAATCAGCACCGTGCCGCCCACCACGAAAATGGTCCAGATCACCGTGCGTTTAGCCGCGGCAAGGAAGGCCGGGTCGGTGAAAATCGTATAGAAGTTCTGCAGACCGGTGAAATCGCGAATCGCACCGAAACGCGAGACCTCGTGCAGCGACTGCCACACGATGTTGAAAATCGGATAGCTGATGATGAAAAGCGCCAGTACCAGACTCGGCACAATCAGCAACCAGGGCGCTTGCAGGCGCGAAGAAGCGGAACGGCTCATGCGTGCTCGATCGTAAGACGCGTGCGCGCTCGTGAGCGCGACGTGTCGGGATGGGCCGGATAGTGCATTACGACCGAAACGCGCACCGCCTTTGAAACGGCGGCGCGCGTTGCGGGTTCAGCAAACTACAGGATCAATGACCCAGCGACTTGTTCGCTTGCGTGGCCGCCGCGTTCAGTGCGTCGGCCGGCTGCGCCTTGTTCAGGTAGATCGATTGCATTGCGTCGGTCACGGCCTTTGCGGTGTCTTCCCAGCCGGTTACGGTCGGGGCGAAATGCGCGGTCGGCAGCAGGGCGACGAAAGCCTTCGTATCCGGATCGTTGAATGCCGGGTCGGTCGCTTCAGCCTTGGTGGTCGGCAGGAAGCCTTCCGTTTTGGTGAACTCGACGCGCGGTTCCTTCGTGAACAGATAGTCGAGGAACTTCCAGGCCGACTTCTTCACCTTCGAGTTCTTGAACATCACGATCGAGTCGGTGACGGCGTAAGTGGCGTGCGTGGTGCCCATCGGGATCGGATCGATGCCGTACTTCAGGTTCGGCGCTTCTTTCTTGATCTGCTTGGACAGGAACGGTGCCGAGATCACCATCGCCACGCGGCCCTGCTTGAACAGGTTCTGCACGTCTTCACGGCTGTAGCCGGTCACGCCCGGTTGCGTCAGGCCCTGGTCGATCATCGACTTGTAGAGCGTGGCCGCCTTGATACCGGCCGGCGAATTGAACGCCGCCTTGCCGTCCTTGCCTACCACGTCGCCGCCATTGGTCCACAGCGCGTAGTAGTAGTAGACGTCCGTTTCGATTTCCTTGCCTTGCAGACCGAAGCCGGCAATGCCTTGCGCCTTCAGCTTCTTCGACGCGTCGATCACGTCGTTCCACGTTTTCGGACCGTCCGGATAGCCGACCTTCGCGAGCAGATCCTTGTTGTAGTACAGCGCGCGAGCCGAAGCCGCGATCGGCAGACCGTAGACCTTGCCGTTGATTTCACCCGGCGCGAGGAACGGGCCGATGAAGCGGCTCTTGAAACTCGCGTCCATGTAGCCGTCCAGCGGTTCGGCCACGTCGTCCTTCACGAAGTCGAGCAGCCAGCGCGTGCCGACGATTGCGAGGTCGGCGTTGGCGCCGCCCGAGATGTCCGTCTGCAATTTCTGTTGCAGCGTGTCCCAGTTCACGTCTTCGATCTTGATGGTCGTGCCGGGGTTGGCCTTCTCGAAGTTGCGGGCCATTTTTTCGAAGTACGGCGCAGTCGCATCGCTGTAGTGCGCGACGGTGACGCGGACCGTGTCGGCGTGAGCCGCGACGGCGATACCTGCAAACGCGAGCGCCACGGCAACTTTGCCGAGCGCGAGGGAAGCACGGGCATGCAACGACATTTCTCTCTCTCCTGGGGTGTCTGCTGCCGTCGCCGGCCGCTTGGGGTTGAATTGTTTGAAAAAATCCTACATGACGCAAAATAGCTTGTCACGTAGGGTCTGCCATATTTTTTCTCAGCCCGTTTTGTGCATAAGATGCTGTAAAGCAGGGATATTCTGCGTAACGCGAAGTCATGGATACCCAATCTTCGTGATGACTAGACAACTGCGAGGGCGCGGCTTTGTAGGAAATTTACAGGCTATCCGGTGCAATCGACGAGGCTTACAAGCGGGGCGGACATGAATCGTGTGGTGTTGGTAACGGGCGCATGCGGCGGGATCGGCAGCGTGTTGTGCAGGCGCTTCGTGGAGCAGGGCGACACCGTGCTGGCGCTCGACCTCGACGCGGCCGCGCTCGACCTCCTGGTCGCGCAACTCGGCGAGGCGCACGTCACGCCGATTGCCGTTGATCTGGGCGACGCCGCCGCCGTGCAGCAAGCCGTCGCTGCCGCAGTCAGGACGCATGGACCGGTGGACGTGCTCGTCGCCAACGCAGGCGCGGCGCTGGGTCTGACGCTCGCCAGGACGGATGCCGCGAGCTGGCAGCGTGACATCCATCTGAATCTGAACGGCACGTATCACACGGTGGAAGCGGTGCGTGCGTCGATGATCGAACGCAAGCAGGGCGTGCTGGTGTTGATCGGCTCGGTGAACGGCATGGCCGCGCTCGGTCATCCGGCGTATAGCGCGGCGAAGGCCGGTTTGATCAGCTATACGAAGGCGCTGGCCGTCGAACTCGGCCGTTATGGCATTCGCGCCAACATCGTGTGTCCGGGTACGGTGAAGACGCAAGCCTGGCAAGCGCGTGTCGACAAGAATCCGCAGGTCTTCGAAGACCTCAAGAAATGGTATCCGTTGCGCGATTTCGCGACGCCCGACGACATCGCCGACGCGGTGCTGTTTCTCGCGTCGCCGATGGCGCGTGTGATCACCGGCGTCGCGCTGCCGGTGGACGGCGGCCTGATGGCCGGCAACCGTTTGATGGCGGAAGAACTGACGCTCGAATCGCTCTAAGGCGCCGCGTACGCAACAAAAAACCGATCGACTCAACGAAGCAAGACGATGAGGACAGCATGGCAGCAGTGCAACTGAGCGGCATCTTCAAACGCTATGGCGACACGCAAGTGGTGCACGGCATCGATCTCGACATCGACGACGGCGAGTTCGTCGTGCTGGTCGGGCCGTCGGGCTGCGGCAAGAGCACGCTGATGCGCATGGTGGCGGGACTCGAGGAGATCAGCGGCGGCGATCTGATGATCGGCGGCACGCGCGCGAACAGCCTTGCGCCGCAGCAGCGCAATATCTCCATGGTGTTCCAGAGCTACGCGCTCTATCCGCATCTGTCGGTCTACGAAAACATTGCGTTCGGGCCGCGTATTCGCAAGGAAACGTCGGCGAGTTTCAAACCGCGCATCGAAGCCGCCGCGAAGATGCTGAACCTCGGCGGCTATCTGGATCGCCTGCCGCGCGCGCTGTCGGGCGGTCAACGGCAACGGGTGGCAATGGGCCGCGCGGTGGTGCGCGAGCCGTCGCTGTTCCTGTTCGACGAACCGCTGTCCAATCTCGACGCCAAGCTACGCGTGCAGATGCGCACGGAAATCAAGGCGCTGCATCAGCGCTTGAAAAACACCGTGATCTACGTCACGCACGATCAGATCGAAGCGATGACCATGGCCGATCGCATCGTCGTGATGAACGCGGGGCGTATCGAGCAGATCGGTCGTCCGCTGGAGCTGTACGACCATCCGGCGAATCTGTTCGTGGCGAGCTTCCTCGGTTCGCCGTCGATGAATTTTGCCGATGGCGTGGCCGCCAGCCGCGCGCAAGGACAGGGTCTCGCGCTGAAACTCGCCGATGGTGGCGAGATCGTGCTGGAAGGCGTGACGGCTTCGGCGACGGTGGGCGCGAAGGTCACCCTCGGCGTGCGGCCGGAACATATCGAAACCATGACCGCAACGCCCGACGCCACGATGGAGATCGAAGTGGTCGAGCCGACCGGGGCAGAGACGCATCTGTACGGCAAAGTTGGCGGCAGCACCTGGTGCGTGACGACTCGCCAGCGCTCGAAATTCGAACCCGGTCAGCGCGTGACGTTGCGGCTGCCGGCCGAGCATATTCATCTGTTCGATACGGAGAGTGGACGCAGGCTGGTCTGAACCGCGTGTCGCGGCTCGAGATCGATCGAGGTTGAGTCGAGCTGGCCTGGCGCGAAGCGACGGGTCGGGAAGCGCTTTTAAGGAACACCGGGTGTCCGCACCGAACTTGATTCCCCACATCCGCGGCGCGCTGGCTGGTTTGCGGCCCGCCGAGCGCAAGGTCGCCGATATGGTGCTGAGCGACGTCGACTTCGCGATGCGCGCCAGCATCACCGAACTCGCTCAGCGTGCGGACGTGTCCGAGCCGTCCGTCACACGGTTTTGCCGGGCGATCGGGGCGCATGGTCTACGCGACTTCAAGATGCTGCTCGCGCAAAGCGTGGCGGGCGGCGTGCCCTATGCGTCGACGGCCGTGGCACGCGACGACGACGTTCAGACCTTGATGGACAAGGTCGGGGAAGCGGCCATCGATGGTATTACGCATGCGCGTGGTGCGTTGGACCCGGCGGTGGTCGAGAGCGCGATTGCGGCGCTGTCGAGCGCGCAGCGAGTGTTTTTCTTCGGCGTGGGGTCGGGCTCGGGGCTGGTGGCGCAGGATGCGGCGCTGCGCTTTCTGCGGCTCGATATTGCGTCGACCGCTTTTACGGATGGCCATCTTCAACGGCTTTATGCCGGGCTGATGGAGCCGGGCGATGTGGCTTTCGCCATCTCACATTCGGGCCGCAGCGTCGAAGTGAACGAAAGCATCCAGATCGCCAAGGAGCGCGGCGCGACGACGATCGCATTGACCAATGTGGGCTCGCGGCTCGCGTGGCTGGTGGATATTCCGCTGCTGTTGCGCGTGCCGAGTCCGATCGATCCGAATACGCCGGGTGTGTCGCGGCTCGTGCATCTGTGCATCATGGACGCGCTGGCGATCGGGGTGGCGCTTAAAGCGAGGCCGAAGACGCTGGAGAAGATGCGCAATGCGAAGGCGCGCCTGGCGTCGCACGAGGGGGAGTCGGCGGGGTCGTGACTAGGGGTTATTTTCGTCGGAGAACGCGTTCGTCACCGCCCTAACGATTTGCGCTCCTAGCTCCGGCCGCTCGTCGAAAAGCGGATAGCGTTTGCGCAGGCTGTTGGACACGCTATTCCCGTTCTGCCTGACGCTGCGGATGATGCTGTCGAGGTCGTTGTCAGGTGCTTCGAGAAAATCTTTGATAGCTCGCCGCGCTTTGTCGTTGGAGTGCAGAAAACGTGCTTCGGTGCGCATTTCGTGCGTTAGCGTGGCGTCGATCACGTCCGCCAGATAGTGGACGTGTGCCGTGAGATCCGGGTAGCGCCACGCGGGCAACGCGTCGTCGTAGGCGCGAAAGTGCAGGTTGTATTCCACGCCGTCTTCCGCGGTTTCGTTCTTGCCGAAGGTGTACTGGTCCGCGTAGTGTTTCATCAGAGGCCGCGAAAAGCGTTCCAGCACCTTGTCGTAGGCGGCACGGTCACGCGTGCTGTGTGTGATCGTTGCAGACACGGGCAGGATGATCGGCGCGGATATGGCACCGTCGCGCCGCAGAATGTCGTTGATCAGGAAGCGCGAGATACGGCCGTTTCCGTCGGCCATGGGATGGACATAAACGAAGCCGAATGATGCCACCGCGGCGCGGGCAATGGGCGCACCACCGCGCGTTCGCTCCAGAAAGCGGCTAAGGCCTGCCAGCATCGCTTCGATCTGTTGCCAATGCGGCGCGATGTAGTCGACGACCGGTTGATAGCGCGCGACATGCCCCACATACACCGGCGAGCGGCGTATGCCGTAGCGCAGGGCCGACTGGCCAAGGATGCCGCGCTGCAGGACGTCCAGCGTCCTGGCGTCGAACGGATTGGCATGTTGGCCGCATTCGCTTTCCATAACCGCGGCGAAGCGGCGGATGCGGTCTTCGCTGTCCTGCTCATGTTCGATCAGAAAACTCGCGCGACTTTCCTTGACCGTCAACCAGACGGCGCTACGCAGGATCAGGTCGATGCCGTAGTCCGCCTCGAGCTCTGCAAGCGGAGCGGAAAGGTCATAGCTTTCGGCGTGTCTAACTGCGTCGGTTCGTCGAATCACGGGGCAGAAATCGCGATTGCCCGGCAGATTGTCGCGTACACGCCAGCGCGGATTGTTTTCCGGAGCGCCGACAATGAAATGCTCGGCGTTCAACGCATCGACGTAATTTCCGCGAGAGACACCGGGTGCGTTCAGCGGCTGCGGCATCAGCCATTCGTAAAAAAAGCAGGCGCGGCGCGCATAGGCACCCGTGGGTTCCCGAGCGATCCATGCTTCCAGTTCGGTGCGTACTGACGGTAATGCGTAGAGTCGCGCGAGGAATTCCAGATGAATCCCCTCGTGCCTGAAAGCGAAGGTCAGGTTATCGGTCAGGCTGGCGGTCGGACGGTAGGGTTCAGGGTAGATTTCCTTCCGGATATCGCCGTCGGTGGAAGTCGAGCGCGCGCGGCCGATTTCGCTTTGAATGGCAAACGGATGCACCGGCGCGACGCCGTACTCGTTGGACAGCCATTGATAACCGATGTGCGGCATGTTTTCTCCGTCCGACTGCTGAATGAAAGGCTTTCGGCGGACACATTTCGCCAGGTTTCGCTTACTCGTCGCTCAAAACGATTATAAGAGGCTTGTTTTTGAACAAAACGATTATACGACCCTTGGCTATAATTTTGATTATTTGGCTCTCAAAACGATTACAAAAGACCGATTTTACAAAAATTTGATTATCTGAGTCTCGCGTTGGCGGCGAAGACTCAACCGGCCACCATCCATCCAAACCGCCGCGACAACCTCGACACCGCGGCGCGCAGCGTCTGCGCCGGCCCGCCGTCCAGGTCACTATCGAAGCTGCCGCTCGGCCCCATCAACGCCAGCACCAGGCAAATACTGCCCGTGTGATCCAGCACCGGTGCCGCCAGCGTATTGATCCCTGGCACAGGGCGGCTCAAAGCCGTGTCGATGCCCGCAGCACGAATTTTCGCGAGGCGCTGCGCATAGGGTTCAGGGTCTACCGAATCCACTCCCGCCAGCCGCAAGTGATCCTGCGCCAGCAAGCCCTCGCGCACATCGTCGGCGACGTAAGCGGAAAACACTCGGCCGATCGCCGTATTCACCAGCGACATCACCGTGCCGACCCGCAAGCTCACATGCAGCGGCCGCGCCGATTCCTCCAGGCGCACGACGGTCGGCCCAAGCGGACCGAGCACCGCCATCGCCACACTCATCCCTGTCGACACCGCCAGTTCCACGATTTCAGGCTCGGCTTCACGCGTCGGCGAGAGGCGCTGCAAACCGATCAAGCCGAGTTCGAGCGCAAGCGGGCCGGCTTCGAAGCAGCCCGACGCATCGCGATCGAGCAAGCCGATTTTCAGCAGACTGACCAGATGCGGAAACGCCTTGGCCGCCGGCATGCCGGCGGCGGCGGCGAGATCGCGCAAGCTCAGCGGTCGATCCGCGGCGACGAGTGCGGCCAGCAACTCGCCGGTGTTATCGAGCGATTGGATGCCGCGCTGCGGTTTCGCATCGACGGAGCCGGAAGTAAATGTGTCGGAAGAATCGGTCACGGTGCGGAAGACGCTGACAAGGAAGTGGCTGCCGCCAACTCAATACCGATGTCGCGCGCCGCAGCCAGAAGGGTGCGCGCGATCGGACCATCGGCACTCACGTCGATCGCGCCAGTCGAGCCGATCACGGTCAACGCGAGCGACAAGCGACCGTGGGCGTCCAGCACCGGCGCGCTCAAACTGCTGATGCCGGGGCTCGGTGTATCGACGCTGCATTCCAGGCCGCGCGCACGGATCGCGTTCAAGGTGGCGTCGAAGGCGGTCAATTCATTGGGTGGCGTCATCGCGCGATTGGCCGCGTCTGCCTGGTTGGCCCACATACCGGCCACCGCCTCAGGCGGCAGAAATGCGCAAAACACGCGTCCCGTCGAAGTCGCCGGCAACGACATCACCGTGCCCACATGCAGATTAACGTGCAGCGGAAAGCCCGCATGCTCGTAGCGGACGATGGTCGGCCCTTGCGGCCCGGCAATACAGATCGCAACGGAAAAGCCGATCGCTTCGGCCAGCGCCGCGACGCGCGGCACGGCGGCGCGAAAAGCCGGCTGATTCTCCAGATGCAGCAACCCGAGCCGCAGCGACAGCGGACCGGGCTCATAGCGGCCCGACAGTTCGTCGCGCTTGATCAGACCGAGCCGGCTCAGGCTCACCAGATAGGCGTGCGCCTGTCCCGGCGCGATCTGCGCGGCGTTGGCAAGGTCGGACAGCGCCAGCGGCGTGCGCGCCTGCGCGAGCGCCAGCAGCACGCGGCCGCTCACCTCGACGCTCTGGATGCCGCGCTGGGTCTTGCCGCCTTCCGCCTTTTCGCTGTCGCCCGCGCCTTTGCCCGTGGCCGGCTTCGCTGTTTTGCCCACGACTGCGCTCGTCCGTAAAAAGGGGTCCATGTTAACCGATGGCCTGCGCCGACAACCGTGTCCGCCTTTCCCATCCTAAGCGTTTAGAAATTTGCGTATAGCGATACATTTCGCTATTGACAAATAAACTGAGGCGGCCATAAGATGCATTCACCCCGACACACCGGCGCAGTCACAGAGTCAGAACGGGGCGAGACAATCCTCCAATACCGTCAGGTCGCGCAATCGTTGCGCCGCCGGCCGTCTCGCCTCACGTCCAATTTTTGAGGGAGACAAGCATGGCAAAAGCATTCGCATCCCAGGCCGACCTGGAAGTCAAGAAAGTCACGTGGACCAAGCTGTCCGACAACGCCTACGCGTACACCGCTGAAGGCGATCCGAACTCGGGCGTGATCATCGGCGACGACGGCGTGCTGATCGTCGACACCACCGCCACGCCGGCCATGGCGCAAGACCTCATCGCGAAGATTCGCAGCGTCACCGACAAGCCGATCAAATACGTCGTGCTCTCGCATTACCACGCGGTGCGTGTGCTCGGCGCCTCGGCGTATTTCGAAGAAGGCGCACAGGAAGTGATCGCGAGCCGCGGCACCTACGAGATGATCGTCGAGCGCGGCGAAGCGGACATGAAGTCGGAGATCGAACGCTTCCCGCGTCTGTTTGCCGGCGTCGAAACGGTGCCGGGCCTGACGTGGCCGACGCTCGTGTTCGAAAAGGAAATGACGCTGTTCCTCGGCAAGCTGGAAGTGCGTATCGCGCATCTGGGCGCGGGTCATACGATGGGCGACACGGTGGTGTGGCTGCCGTCGCAGAAGGTGTTGTTCTCCGGCGATCTGGTCGAGTACGACGCGGCCTGCTATTGCGGCGATGCCCAACTCGAACAATGGCCGGCCACGCTGGAAGCGCTGCGCGCGCTGAAGGCCGACAAGCTGGTGCCGGGCCGTGGCCCCGCGCTGACCACGCCGGAAGACGTGAACAAGGGCCTCGATTACACCAAAGACTTCGTCACCACGCTGCTGCAGCAAGGCCGTGAAGCGGTAGAGCAGAAGCTCGATCTGAAAGCCGCGATGGCGCACACGCGCAAGGCCATGGACCCGAAATTCGGTCACGTGTTCATCTACGAGCATTGCCTGCCGTTCGATGTGTCGCGCGCTTTCGACGAGGCGAGTGGTCTCACGCATCCGCGTATCTGGACGGCGCAACGCGACAAGGACATGTGGGACGCGCTGCAAGCCTGACCCGCATAGCCGCACAGCAAAACAGCGACGCAGAGCAGAGATGGACGGAGACACAAGATGAGCATCAATTACCAGACGCTGTCGTTCGATTACCAGCCGTGCCGCGAACAAAGCGGTGAGGGCGGCGCGGAGCAGGCGGCCCATCCCGTGATCGTGGTCGGCGCGGGACCGGTGGGCCTCGCTACCGCGATCGATATCGCGCAGCAGGGCGTGCCGGTCGTGCTGGTCGACGACGATTGTTCGTTGTCCACGGGTTCGCGGGCAATCTGTTTCTCGAAGCGCTCGCTGGACATTTTCGATCGTCTGGGATGCGGGCAGCGGATGGTGGACAAGGGCATCAGCTGGAATGTCGGCAAGGTGTTCCTGAAAGATGAACTCGTGTACTCGTTCAATCTGCAGCCGGAAGCCGGTCATAACCGGCCGGCGTTCATCAACCTGCAGCAGTATTACGTCGAAGGTTTTCTGCTCGAACGCGCGCGGGAAATGCCGAATCTTGAGATCCGCTGGAAGAGCAAGGTGGTCGGCATTCAGCAGAGCGGCACGCCGGGCTCGGCCGACGCAAGCGTGACGTTGGCGATCGACACGCCGCATGGTCAATATCCGTTACGCGGCCGCTATGTGGTGGCCGCCGACGGCTCGCGCAGTCCGATCCGCAATCTGCTGGGGCTCGACAGCAAGGGTGTCACGTTCAAAGACCGCTTCCTGATCGCCGACGTCAAAATGGAAGCGGACTTTCCGACCGAACGCTGGTTCTGGTTCGATCCGCCGTTTCATCCGAATCAATCGGTGTTGCTGCATCGTCAGCCGGATAACGTGTGGCGAATCGACTTTCAATTGGGCTGGGATGCCGACCCGGTGCTGGAGAAAACGCCGGAGCGGGTGATTCCGCGTGTGCGTGCGCTGCTCGGGCCGGATGCAAAGTTCGAACTCGAATGGGTCAGTGTCTATACGTTTTCGTGTTTGCGCATGGAGCGCTTCCGGCATGGCAACGTGCTGTTCGCCGGCGATTCCGCGCATGGCGTGTCGCCGTTCGGCGCGCGCGGTGCGAATAGCGGCGTGCAGGACGCAGAGAACCTCGCGTGGAAGCTGGCGATGGTGCTCGAAGGCAAGGCGTCCGACGCGTTACTCGACACCTATGCCGCCGAACGTGAATTTGCCGCGGACGAGAACATTCGCAATTCCACCCGTTCCACCGATTTCATCACACCGAAGAGCCCCGTCAGCCGAGTGTTTCGCGACGCGGTGCTGAAGCTCTCGCGCCATCATCCGTTTGCGCGGCAGTTGACGAATAGCGGCCGCTTATCCGTGCCCGCGGTGCTGCGTGATTCTCCGCTGAATACACCGGACGGCGACGACTACGAAGGTGCGATGGTACCGGGTGCATCGTGCGTCGATGCGCCTGTGCAACTCGACGCACAACCTGCCTGGCTGTTGCAGCAACTCGGTCAGCAATTCACCGGTGTGCTGTTCTGCGGCGAGCACGGTATCGATCAGACGACGCGGGCTGCGCTGCAAGCGCTGAGCGAAGGACCGATTCCGCTGAAGCTGGTGGTGGTGACAAGCGGTGTGGCAAGAAGTGTCGATGCCGCCTCCGCGAAAATCATCCACGACGCGCAAGGTCTCGCCGGCACGCGCTATGACGCCAAACCCGGCACGTTCTATCTGATCCGGCCCGACCAGCACGTCTGTGCGCGTTGGCGGCAAGTCGACGCGGCCGGTGTAATCGAGGCATTGAAGCGTGCGTTGTGCGTGGCAGGCACAGCCTGAAGACGAGAGCCGTTCGCACAGCACGAGCCAGAAATACCAGCGACGCGCAGGAGACAAACATGGCACTGAACACTCAACCGAATTTCGCCCGCCCCGACGATTTCTACGAGGCGCTGATCGACATGCATCGCGATCTGGACGACGCGCAGAGCCAGTCGGCCAACGCGCAACTGATCCTCTTGCTCGCCAACCATATCGGCGATCACGCTACGCTGCTCGAAGCTCTGCACCATGCGCGTGAGGGTGCAGCGGACGCTTCGATGCGACGCACGGAGCCGCATCCGCTGGCAGCTTAAGTCACGCCAGAGCCAAGCCTCAGCGTAAAGAGAGTAAGCACGGGTGGCCATTCGAGCCAACCGTGATTCAACGCGGCCGCATGGGGCTCGATACCCTCGCATGCGGTTCCACTAGCAGACATGCAAGCGGCGCAACAAGACGCCGGACCCGACAGGTCCGTTGGACCTTCACGTTTGGAGATAAACGATGAGCCAATCCCTCGCCCCCGCACTCGAGCCGGGCGCCGCCGCTGGCGCCCACGACGACCAGTTGTATCGCAAAGTGTCGCTACGGATCATTCCGTTTCTGTTTCTCTGTTACGTGGTGTCGTTTCTCGATCGCATCAACATCGGCTTCGCGCAATTGCAGATGAAGCACGATCTGGGTTTCAGCGACGCGATGTACGGTCTCGGCGCGGCTGTCTTCTACGTTGGCTATGTGCTTTGCGAAGTACCGAGCAATATGCTGCTCGCGCGTTTTGGCGCGCGCCGCACCTTCACGCGGATCATGCTCCTGTGGGGCATCGCATCGGTCTGCATGATGCTGGTGTCGAAGCCCACGCATTTTTATCTGCTGCGCTTCATGCTCGGCGTGTTCGAAGCGGGCTTCTTTCCCGGCATCGTGTTGTACCTGACGTACTGGTATCCGGCGCGGCGGCGCGCGGCCGTGCTGTCGATTTTCTTTGCGGGCGTCGCGGTGGCGGGGGTGCTCGGTGGGCTCGTCTCCGGCTGGATCATGCGCGATATGGGCGGTGTGCTGGGCATGTTCGGCTGGCAGTGGATGTTCGTGATCGAAGGCGCGCCCGCGATCGTGCTCGGTCTACTCGCCGCGTTCTATCTGGTGGACGGCCCGCAGCACGCCGGCTGGCTGAGCGTGCAGGAGAAGGCGCAACTGATCGCGCAACGCGACGAAGACCGCCGCCCGTCCGCCGACGCGCATTCGTCACGCTCGTTCGTACAGGCGTTGCGCAACCCGCGCGTCTATCTGTTTGCGTTCATCTATTTCTCGTTGACCTGCGCCTCGTTGACGCTGAACTTCTGGATGCCGCTCATGATTCGCGATTTCGGTGTGCACGACGTCGTCGCGATCAGCCTTTACACCGTGATACCGAATGCGGTCGGCGCGGTGGGACTGATTCTGATCGCGCGTCATTCGGACCGCCGTGGCGAACGTCGCCGGCATTTCGCTGTGTGCACGATCGGCGGCGGCGTGGCGCTTTCGCTTTTGACGCTGCATCTAAGCAGCTTTCCCGCGATGCTGGCGATTCTTTCGCTGGCAGCTGTCTTGATCTTCGCCGCTTTGCCGATCTTCTGGACGGTGCCGTCGGGCTATCTGTCCGGCACCGCAGCGGCGGCGGGGATTGCGCTGATCAGCAGCATCGGTATCACGAGCGGGATCGTGAGTCCGTGGGTCATCGGTTTGATCAAGACGCATACCGGCAGCATGGACCACGCGCTTTATCTGTTGACGGCTTTGCTGTTCGTAAGCGGTGTCGCCTTGTTGATCGGTGTGCCGAGGGACGCGCAACACATCTGAACAAGTGTGTCGCTGCGGGTGGGATATCGGGTAGAGTCGCGCTTATCCTGTGCGACCGCAGGTCGATACTCCAAAGCTTCTCCATGCATTCCATCGAGCCCGTTCCACTACCGCACGACGGCCCGCCCGATATTTCGTTGTGGCGGGTCGATGTCGATTTCAATGCCTCGCTCGATAGCGCGACTTTCGCGTCGCTCGGCGACGATGAACGCGAGCGGGCTCGCGCCTTTCGTCGTCACGAGGACGCGCTACGTTTTGCCAGCGTGCGTGCCGCATTGCGCGAGCAACTTGCGCGGCGTCTGTCTATCGCGCCGCGTGCGCTGCGCTTCATGCTCGACGCAAACCGTCGTCCCCGTCTTGTTGAATTGGCGCGCCCGGATTTCAACGTATCGCATGCAGGCGCGCACGGTTTGATCGCGATGTCATCGCAGCGGCACGTCGGTGTCGATATCGAACAGCATAGCGAGCGATTCGATTGGCGTTCGATTGTGAAATTGACGCTCGATCCGGGCGAGACGGCGTGGATCGAAACGTTGGACGCGTCGCGGCAAGCCGCTGCGTTTTACGACGCGTGGGTCGCGAAGGAGGCGCTCGTCAAGACGACCGGCGTAGGCATTGCGCGTGGATTGCAGCACTTGACGGTGCTGCCACGCGAGGGCGTGAGCGCGGCGCTACGCGATCCGATACCCGACGACATGCTCGAAGTCACCGCGCAATGGATCGCAGCCCCACAAGCGTACGCCGCATGTCTGGCGTGGTCGTTGGTGACATTCAACGGCTAGGTCTTTCGGGGCAGCGTGATGATTTTCACGCGCCCGCTCATGTCGCCGCCGGTCCAAACGCCAGAGACTTCGGCCAGCCAAACGTATGCACCCGATTGAAGGGCTGCGCGAGCGCGACCGCAGCGCGAATCTGACCGGCCATCGGCAGATCCAGAACATGCCAGTGACCCTGCTCCGCGAGATCGAATGCGCAAGCGGTGGTGTTGCTCATCAGCAGATTCGCGTCGATGTCGACGGGTGCATAACGCAAGGCGTTGCATAGGCTGCCGTAGCGTGCACGCCGTCGCGCACCTGCGGGTGTCTCGTCCGGCGCCGCGCCTGGTGACGGCACGGCCACACTCAGACCGAGCGTCACCGACGCGACGCCGATCACGATCCAGATGCCGCCATAGGCGATATCGATCGTGATGCCGCGGCCGTCGCGGGGATGACGCGCGCGTAGTTTCTCGTTGCCGTCGTCCTGCAGGTCGACGTCACGTGGCGCGCATTCGAACAGATTGCCGACGATCCAGCGCACCACCACCCGCGCGCTGATAAAGCGTTTGCGCAGCGCGGCGTTCGGATGCAGGCGCGCGCGTTCGCGCTCGGTTTTCGATAGCCAGCTATCGCCTTCCTGCACCGGCACCGGTAGCCACTCGCAGCGGAATCGCCACAAATGCAGATCGCCCGCGCGCGGCGCGCTCAGGTTGCGCGGATAGTTGCGCGTGAGCGAATGCGAGATGAAAACCGGCGCGACCGTCGCGTCGGCAGCGTGAGCGGGCTGAGCGAGGTGCACGGCGCGCTGGGCGAGTGCCGGCTCAGCTACGGATGTCTCGATGCTGTTGCGCGCCGGCGAAAGTGCCGGCGTCGCCAGTTCCAATTCCAGTGGCATCGGCTGGCTTCCTCAATGCATGTAGGTGACGCGGCGTGCGTGCACGTCGAGTTCCACGCCGGCGTCCAGCAGGTCGATGGCAAACCAGCGAATCAGCTTCAGCACACCGCTGACCGCCGGCGCGGGCAGCCACTCGTTGAGCATCCGTAACGCGGCCCCGCTATGCGTTTTCTGCAGCAACGCGATGGTCTGCAGGATCACCGCTTCGTCCTTGCCGAGATCGCTTGCACAACGGCAACGCATGTCGAGCGGACGATACGACACGTGCATCAGCGAGCGCATCAGCAAGTCGAAATGTTCGATGCCGTCCTGCCGCAAGCCGATGCCGTTCAGGACGTCGCGCCAATGACCGCTGCCGCGAGCGGTTTCGCACGCCGGCCGCAGCCACGTGCGGACAGCGGTGAGAACGGTGCGATCGGGCGCGTCGGCGGTATCCACCGGATGATCGTCGATCAGTTCGGGGCGGCTGCTGTGTTGAGAGCGGAAGTTCATCGATGCTCCTGAATGGACAGGGTCCAAAGCGTCGCGCCGAAACTGATGGGACGGTGCGGCGGGTGTTCTGTGAATGACATGGGCCTCATGATGATCGAATTTCTGCATAAATGCAAATCATTCGCATTTACGGGCAGGTAAAGACAGCCCGCGATTAGCTGCACATAACGCGGCACCCCGTGAACCATTGCGCGGAAGGGCGATGGAATCGCGCATTTAACGCAACTAACTGTCGAGCCCGGGCGACACCTCCGGCTATCATGGCGAAGCGCCAAGGCCAACCGTCCCGCGACGGCAGGCCTGCATCACCGTCCACCGACCCTAACCCATGCCGACAAAATCATTCGACGCCGCACCGGTCTCCCAAGCCCCGGAAGCGGCGCACCGCCTGCCTACGCTGGTCCTTGCCGCCGCGCTATCGTTGGGCAGCGCGATCGCGCTGGGGCTCGCCCGCTTCGCCTACGCCTTATTGTTGCCGTCGATGAAACTCGACCTCGGCTGGAGCTTCGCCCAGGCCGGCGCGATGAATACGGCCAACGCGCTGGGCTATCTGCTCGGCGCGCTGGCGTTTCCGCGACTGGCGCGCCGCTGGTCCGCTGGCGCATTGTTCGGCGCCGGCTGCGCGGCGACCGCCGTCTTGATGGCGGTAAGCGGCCTGCTCGCCGACACGCATTCGCTGCTGACCTTGCGCGTGATCACCGGCGCGAGCAGTGCGGCGATTTTCATCAGCGGCGGCGTGCTGGCGGCGCGGCTTGCGTCGGCAAGGCCGCACGACGCCGGGTTGATCCTCGGGTTGTATTACGGCGGCACGGGTTGGGGCATCGTGGTGTCGTCGATCCTCGTTCCGGTGGCGATCGCCGACGTCACGCACGGCTGGCAATTCGCCTGGTTCGCCCTCGCGGCGGCCTGCGCCGTCTTTGCTGCGGTGGCAATCGTCGCGGCGCGCAAGATCGAGCGTAGCCAGGGCAGCGCGCCGTCAACGGCGCAGGCGGCCGCCGTTTCCGATGCACCCCGCTGGCCGCGTTTCGCGCCGGCGTTGCTGGGCTACGGCCTGTTCGGCGTCGGCTATATCGGCTACATGACGTTCATCGTCGCGCTGCTGCGCAATGCGGGCATGAGCGCAACGGTCGTGACGAGTTTCTATCTGTTGCTCGGTGCGGCGACCGTGGTTTCAGCGCGCGTGTGGTCCGGACTGCTCGACCGCATGCGCGGCGGCCAGGCGCTGGCCGTGCTCAATGCCTTGCTCGCCATCGCGACGCTGTTGCCCGCGCTGTTCACGCAGCCGTGGGTGGCATTCGTATCTGGCGTGCTGTTCGGCGCGACGTTCCTGTCGGCGGTGGCGTCGACCACGGCCTTCGTGCGCCACAATCTGCCCGCGAGTCATTGGGCCAAGGGGATCAGCGCGTTCACGATCGTCTTTGCGTTCGGCCAGATCGTCGGGCCGATGGCGATCGGTTGGGTGTCGGACGGCGCGGGTCTGGCGCGCGGGTTGGTGTACTCCGCGCTGTTGCTGGTGGCCGGCGCCGTGTTGGCCGCTTGCCAGAAGCCGCTGCGTCCGCAGTAAGGGCGCGCGGCTGCGGATGCAGGAAAGCGCGCACAGTTCGCTCTCATACCTGTACTGACGGGATGCTCTTCATACACCGCAGCGCGAACATCGAGCGACTGTGCCGGATGCCCGCGATCTTGTATAACTTCTCGCGCAGAAAGCGTTCGTAACCGGCGGTGCCGTCCACCGCCACTTTGACCAGATAGTCGTAATCGCCCGACACCAGGTAAGCCTCGAGCACTTCGGTGAGCGTCGCCAGTTCCGCGCCGAAGCGGGCGAGGGCGTCGTCGTCGTGGCGGTCGAGCGTGACCTCGAGCAGGACCACATCCGCGAAGCCGAGCTTCTGCTGGTCCAGCAACGCCACGTAGCCGCGGATATAGCCCTCCGTTTCCAGCTGACGCGTGCGATTCCAACACGCCGTAGTCGACATGCCGACCAGTTCCGCCAACTCGGCATTGCTGAGGCGGGCGTTTTTCTGCAACTCGCGGAGGATCTTGCGATCCTGGTTGTCGAGTGGCCGGCTTCGGGTAGTCATCGCAGATCCTGAACATTATTCTGGAGAAGCTAATTTTAACGGAATAGTGTCCCGAACTGGGCAATCGTCGACATCGCTTTAGGAAGCTTATCCAGCGTGGCTCCGGGTATATTTTCAGGGTGCATTCGTGTCCGGGACAACTGTCCGGGTCGCAGCCTTCGAGCCTGCGGCTTTGTGTGGCCACAAGCTGCCATCGGGTGTCTCGCCGCCTTCACAGGAAAGCGGCACGCGGGCGAATTCCAGCGCCACCCGCGCCGGAAGACGCGCTCGCCGGGCACGGATGCATGTCCTCAACCGGATGTTCTGGCGCCGCTTCGCCACTTCGCCGCTCAGCCCAACCCGCCCCGCGCGATCTATCGTTCAATGGGAAGTTTGCCGTTCGGCATGCACGCTGACGGCGTCCGTGACGTGCAGTAGAAACGCCAGGGGCGACGTCCGGAAGCCGGCGTCGCCCATGTGTGTGGGAAAGGATTAGTGAAAAACGAGGTACAGGATGACCAGTACGATCAACGGGACGCCGAGCAGCCAGCCGAGAAGGTAAGGCATGATGTGATCTCCTTTCGTATCGAAGTTTGAATACGAAGTTGATTGAGCATCCCGTGTGCCTGACCCTCCGGAATCTTTCAAAGTGCTGCCGTTTGTGCACCCGCACCACACGCGAAAGTCCCGTGTTTTAAGGCAAATTCTCGCGTAACACGATACTGAACTGCACTGGCTTGACGTCGTTCATCGCATCGCGCTTCCCGCGCACGTTACGGAAAATCCGCAAACAATTGCCGACCATGGCCTGCGGCGTTTGTGTGATCAATGCATCCATGGTGCCGTCGATCAGCAACGCGCGGGTATCCGGCGTCAAGCCGTGACCGACGAACAGAATCTTCTGTTCTGAGCGCGCTTCGACGATGGCCCGTGCAACGCCGTCCGAACCGCCGCCGCTGTTGTAGATGCCGGCAAGGTCGGGATGCTGCTCCAGCAGCTTGCGCGTCTGCCTGTAATTGCGTTCGCTGTCGTCATGTCCTTCGCGCAAGCCGATGACACGTACCTGCGGAAAGGTCGATTCGATCAGATGCAGAAAACCGATCTCGCGCTCTTCATGTCCGCGATAGTTCAAGCTGCCGGCCAGCATCGCGATCTTGCCGTGCGGTCGCGGCCCCATGAAGCGCCCTAGCAGCAAAGCCGCCGTACGTCCCGCCGAACGATTGTCGATGCCGACATACGCTAGCCGCCGCGCATTCGACAAATCCGAAATCAACGTGATTGCCGGTACGCCGCGATCCGCAAGCGCATTCACGGCATCGCGCACTACGGGGTGTTCGAGCGCCATGAACACCACGCCATCCGCCCGCTGTCCGTAATGCAGCAGACGGTCGGCAAGTTCCTTCGGGTTGAAACTCTCCACATAGTGCACGCGCATTTCATGTCCAACGCGTTCCATTGAGCGTGGGTGAAATCGATGTAATCGCCGAGCATGTGCAGATAGCGATTGGTGCCCGCCGGCAGGAGAAACGCGATGCGCATGGGTTTCGATGCCGGCGCGGCGGGAACAGTCGGACTCAACAAGTACCCGAGTTGCGCGGCAGCCTGGAGCACACGTTGCGCCGTGACGGCGCGCACGCCTTCACGCGCATTGAGCACGCGATCGACCGTGGCTGTCGATACGCCGGCGGCGCGCGCGATGTCGGGAATGCGCGCGCGTGCAGCGTCGATGAGGTGAACCGGTTCGGACATGGCAGTCCTTCGCAGAGGGAAGTCCATCAAAAAACATCAGATTCACGGTTTGACAGCGCTTGCTTCGCACGCCTAGTCTTGCACCTATCACGCGGCGACTCAACACCAGCGACGGCAAATCAAGGCGTTGTCAGCGACCGATGATGGTTTTTGATGGATTGGACAGGCACATCAATTATAAGCAAGGAGACGCTCAAATGACCAACCTCGCGAGACGCACTCTGCTGCGCGCCGCTGCAGCCGTTCCAGTGGCCGGCGCGCTCGGATTTCCGGCAATTGTGCGCGCGGCGTCCGGACCGGAGTTCGTGTTCAAGTACGGCAACAACTTGCCGCTCACGCATCCGCTGAACGTGCGCTCGCAGGAAGCGGCGAATCAGATCCGCGAGGCGTCGAAAGGGCGCATGGAGATCCGGATATTCCCTAACAACCAGCTGGGCGGCGACACCGATATGCTCGCGCAGGTGCGCAGCGGCGGCATCGAAATGTTCACGCCCTCGGCGCTGGTGGTGTCGACGCTCGCGCCGTCGGTGGCGATCAATGCAGTGGGTTTTGCCTTCAGCGACTACAACCAGGTGTGGAGCGCGATGGACGGCAAGCTCGGCGCGTACGTGCGCGCGGCGATGCAGAAAGCCGGACTCGAATCGTTCGAGAAGATGTGGGACAACGGCTTTCGTCAGACCACTACCAGCACCGGACCGATCACCGGCGCGCAGAACATGCGCGGCTTGAAGATTCGCGTGCCCGTGAGTCCGCTCAGTATCGACATGTTCAAAGGTCTGGGTGCCGCGCCAACGAGCCTGCAATTCAGCGAGGTCTATTCGTCGCTGCAAACCCATATCGTCGATGCGCAGGAAAACCCGCTGCCGATCGTGCAGGTCGCGAAACTCTACGAAGTGCAGAAGTACTGCTCGCTGACCAATCACATGTGGGACGGCTACTGGTTCGTGCTGAACCCGCGCGCGTGGCAGCGTCTGCCGAAAGACCTGCAGGGCATCGCCAGCGACGCGTTCAATCAATCGGCGCTCAGGCAGCGTGAAGACGTGCGCAAGCTCAACGACGCGGCCGTCGCCGATCTGCAAAGCAAGGGTCTCGCGATCAACCGTCCGGCGCCCGACACATTCCGTGCGGCCTTGCGTCAAGCGGGCTTCTACGCCGAGTGGAAGAACAAGTTCGGCAATCAGGCGTGGGATCTGCTCGAACAGTCGGTCGGTAAATTGGCGTGAGCGCGTCTCGCGCACGCGTGCAGGATGAGCGCGGCGAGCGGCCGCGAGGAGGCAGCGGGATGTCGAATCATGCATTGAATCCGGCGGAGGCGGCGGTGTCGCCGTTGCACGCGGCGAGTCTGCCGCGACGCTGGCTGAGAAGCTTCGATCGCGGTCTGATCGCGCTGGTCGAAGTGTGCGCGGCGGCGCTGCTGGCGGTGGAAATCGTCGTCATGTTTGCCGGCGTGGTGTGCCGCTATGTGCTGCATCAGCCGCTCGTGTGGTCGGATGAACTGGCGGGCATGCTGTTTCTGTGGCTCGCCATGCTCGGCGCCGTGCTTGCCTTGCGGCGCGGCGAACATATGCGGATGACTGCGCTGGTGAGCCGCCTGTCGCCGCAGCGGCGCGCTTTCGTCGATACGCTGGCAATCGCCGCCTCCATCGCGTTGCTCGCGCTGCTGGTCGCGCCGGCGTACGACTATGCGTCCGGCGAGATGGCCATCGTGACGCCCGCCTTGCAGGTCAGCAACGCGTGGCGTGCACTTGCTCTGCCGATCGGCGCGGTGCTGATGCTGCTGGTCGGCGTGATTCGGCTCGCCCAGGTGAGCCGCGTGCGCGACGTGCTGATCGCGCTGGCCATCGCTGCCGTGCTCGGCGCGATCGTGGTGTTTGCCGGCCCGTGGTTCCAGACGCTCGGCAAAACCAACCTCGTGATCTTCTTTGTCGGCGTGGTGGCCATCGGCATTTTCTCAGGCGTGCCGATCGGCTTTTCGTTCGCGCTCGCGACCTTTGGTTATCTCGGTCTCTCCACCTTCACGCCGCTCGAAGTAGTGGTCGGCCGCATGGACGAGGGCATGTCGCATCTCGTGCTGCTTGCCGTGCCGCTGTTCGTCTTCCTCGGCTTGCTGATCGAAATGACGGGGATGGCGCGCGCGATGATCGAATTTCTCGCGAGTCTCGTCGGTCATGTACACGGCGGCCTGTCGTTCGTGCTGATCGGCGCGATGTATCTGGTGTCCGGCATCTCGGGCTCGAAAGTAGCGGACATGGCGGCCATCGCGCCCGTGCTGTTTCCCGAGATGAAAAAGCGCGGCGCCTCCGAGGGCGATCTGGTCGCGCTGCTCGCCACCACCGGCGCGCAAAGCGAAACCATCCCGCCGAGCATTGTGCTCATCACGATCGGTTCGGTCACGGGCCTGTCGATTTCCGCGCTCTTCACGGCGGGCATGTTGCCAGGCGCGGTGCTCGCGCTGATTCTGTGCGTCGTGGTGTGGTGGCGTTATCGCAAGGAGGATCTGAGCGGCGCGCAGCGTTTCAGCAAGCGCCAGATCGGCCGGCTTTTCATCGTTTCGCTGCCGGCGCTCGCGCTGCCCTTCGTGATCCGCATGGCCGTGGTCGAAGGTGTGGCGACGGCCACCGAAGTGTCGACCATCGGCATCGCGTATTCGATGCTGATCGGCCTGCTGGTCTATCGGCGCTTCGAATGGCGCCGCCTGGGGCGCATGCTGGTGGATGCGGCGACGCTCTCCGGCGCGATCCTGTTCATCATCGGTTGCGCGACGGCGATGGCCTGGGCGCTCACGCAATCCGGCTTCTCGCAAGACCTCGCGCAACTGATGGGGTCGATGCCCGGCGGCGCTTACGGGTTTCTCGCGGTATCGATCGTCGTCTTCGTCATGCTCGGTAGCGTCCTCGAAGGGATCCCCGCAATCGTGTTGTTCGGGCCGCTGCTGTTTCCGATTGCGCGGCTCGCGGGCGTCCACGAGGTGCACTACGCCATCGTCGTGATCCTCTCGATGGGCGTGGGTCTATTTTCGCCGCCGTTCGGTGTCGGCTACTACTCGGCGTGTGCGATCAGCAAGGTCAATCCCGATGCCGGCATTGGTCCGATCGTCGGCTACATGGGCGCGTTGATCGTCGGGCTGTTGCTGGTCGCGGCGATTCCCTGGATCTCTATCGGTTTTCTCTGAAGTTTCGTTTCCGGTTCGGCATTCGGGCGCTGCGTTCACGCTGCGCCGGGGCGTCGCTCGTCCTTCAAATCCTGCGGCATGGGGAGAGTTTCATGAGTCGTTTCTTTGGCGAAATTCGTCAGGCTGGCTATGTGGTGCGCGATATCGAAGCCGCCATGGACTACTGGAGCCGCGTGCTCGGCGTGGGCCCGTGGTTTTATAACGAGCGTGTGCCGATCGAAAACTACACGTATCGCGGGCAGTCTTACGAGGTGCATAACTCGGTGGCGCTCGCCAACTCGGGTCCCTTGCAGGTGGAGCTGATCCAGACGCGTAACGATGCGCCGTCGATGTACCGCGACTTTCTCACTGCGGGCCACACCGGGCTGCAGCACAACGCGTACTGGACCACCTCGTTCGACGACGACCTCGCGCGCCTGCAGGAGCAGGGCTTCAAGGTCGCGATGAGCGGCGAGGTGGGCCGCAACGGCCGCTTCGTCTACTTCGACACGGAGAATCACCCCGGCACGGTGATCGAGTTGTCGGAGATCGCCGGGCCAAAAGGCAAGCTGTTCGACATGATCTATACGGCGTCGCGCGAGTGGGACGGCAGTGAGCCCGTGCGCCGCTTTCCCGATCTGACCACGTTATGAACACGACACTTCGGCACGTCGGCCCAGACGACGCCACGCTGCAAGCCGACTATCTGATCGAGACGCCGCTCGATCCCGCGCGCGTGGCTGACATCATGGCCGGCGAGCAATCGAGCGGCACCTTCGTGCGAGTGGCCAACGAATCCGACGCGCTGCGAGCCCGCAGTCGCGCAAACGTGCTGCGTATCGAAGAACTCGAAGCCGCGACGCGTCCGAGTTTGCCGAGCGCGTGGCTCTCGCGTTCGGACACTCCCGGCCCCTGGCGGCGCGCGCGCGTCACGCTGTCGTTTCCGCTGGCCAACATCGACGCGAATCTGCCGACGCTCGCCGCGACTGTCGCCGGCAATCTTTACGACCTCGGTGAAGTGACCGGCATGCGTCTGTTGTCGCTGCGGTTGCCGGCTTCGTATCGCGCGCGTTTCGAACTGCCGCGTCACGGCGTGGCCGGCACGCGCGCGTTGACGCAGGTCGCGGATCGACCTTTGATCGGCACGATCATCAAGCCGAACGTCGGGCTGAGCGCGGGCGAAACGGCTGCGCTGGTGCGCCAGTTGTGCGAGGCAGGCGTCGACTTCATCAAGGACGATGAAGTGTGCGCCAATCCCGCGCACGCGCCGCTTGCGGAGCGCGTGCGCGCGGTGATGGCCGAAGTGCGCGGCTATCGCGAACGCAGCGGCCGGCCGGTGATGGTCGCGTTCAACATTACCGACGACCTCGATGCCATGCGTGGTCACGCAGATTTCGTCGAGAAAGAGGGTGGCAGTTGTGTGATGGCGAGCATCAACTGGTGCGGCTTTTCCGCGATCCAGACGCTGCGACGTGCCACGCCCCTCGTCCTGCATGCGCATCGAAATGGCTACGGCATGATGTCGCGCGATCCGTCGCTCGGCATGTCTTTTCAGGCGTATCAGACGCTATGGCGCCTGACGGGCGTCGACCATATGCACGTGCATGGTCTCGGCGGGAAATTCGCACAGAGCGACACCGAAGTGATCGAGTCGGCGCGCGATTGTGCGACGCCGCTCACCGCCGATCATGCCGACACGGTGATGCCGGCGTTTTCATCGGGCCAGTGGGCCGGCACGGTGCCGGCGACATTCGAAGCGGTGCACTCCACCGACCTGCTATTCATGTCGGGCGGCGGCATTCTCGCGCATCCCGATGGACCGGCGGCGGGCGTCACGAGCGTGCGCCAGGCCTGGGCCGCCGTGCAGTCCGGTAGTTCGCTCACGGCATTCGCGCAACACATGCCGGAATTGCGACGCGCACTGGCATTCTTCGGCGGCCACCCGTGAGCACGACTCTGCGCAGCGAACCATCTGGCCATCACGCGCCCGATTACGCGTTCTACGGCGACGACTTTACCGGCGCGACCGACACGCTCGCGCATCTGGCCCGCGCCGGTTTGCGCACCATGCTGTTCTTCGCGCCACCCGACGCCGCGCGCCTTTCGACGTTGGGCCAACTCGACGCGCTCGGCGTGGCGGGCGCTGCCCGCACGATGTCGAACGAGGCGCAGCAACATGAGCTTGCCCGCGTGGGCGCCGCATTGGCCGCGCTTGGCGCGCGCGTGATGCACTATAAGGTCTGCTCGACGTTCGACAGCGCGCCGCATGTCGGCAGTATCGGCGTGGCGATTCGGACTTTGCGTGAGTATTGCGGGAGTGAATTCGTCGCGGTGGTCGGCGGACAACCGGACTTGCGTCGCTATTGCTTATTCGGCGAGCTGTTTGCCGCAGCGGGCGCGGACGACGACGCGCGGGCCATCTACCGCATCGACCGTCATCCGACGATGAGCCGTCATCCCGTGACGCCGATGAACGAAGCAGACCTGCGTGTGCATTTGCAGCGCCAGGGTCTGGACAATATTCAATCGATCGACTGGCGATGCTACGCGGCGGGCGACGACGCATTGCAATCCGAGGTCAGCCGACGACTCGATTCGAAACCCGACGCCTTGTTGTTCGATGTGCTGGACGACTCGCATCTGAGAATGATCGGCCGGGTAATCGCGCATCGTTCGGCCACCTCGGCGCCGCTCCTCGTTGTGGGCGCAAGCAGCGTAGCGCGCGCCTATGCGTTGGCACGGATGGACACGCCTGCCGTCGAGTCCGGGACGGCAGCGTTGTCGTGTGTTCCGCTGGCGCCCGCGCGCGGTCCGGTGTTCGTGCTGGCAGGCAGCCTCTCGCCGCTGACCGAAGTGCAGATCGCAGCCGCGCGTTCTTATCTGCGTGTCGAACTGGACCCGCAGAAAATGACCGGCGCGAACGCCACCGACTATCTGGCCACACGCCTCGCCGCGATTGCGGGGCCGCTGCGCGATGGCCGCAATGTGCTGGCCTTCACGACACGTCGCCCGGCGCAAATCAGGGTAGCAGAGCGCGCACTGCCGCAACTCGCGCACGCGTGTGCGTCTTTGTTGCAACAGGTGCTGGCAACGGTGAAGCTGCACCGCATCGGCATTGCAGGCGGCGACACTTCGAGCATCGCCGTGCGCTCGCTCGATGCGTGGGGCTTGTCGTATTTCGCGCCGCTGTCGGCGGGTGTGACCGTGTGCCGCCTTCATGCGGATCGTGCGGAGCTGAACGGGATGGAGATCATGCTCAAGGGCGGCCAGATGGGCGGCCCCGAGCTATTCGAACAGCTTCTCGCGGGCCATCAGCACGGCGAAGCTGGCAACGTCTAACCGTTGTCGGCGAAACCGGGGTACAAGGTCATGCCGCCGTCGACGAACAAGGTCGTGCCCACGACATAGTCGCTTTCATCGGACGCCAGCCAGACGGCGGCTTTGCCGATATCCTCGGCTTCACCGACGCGGCCATAGGGAATCAGTTGCAATAATTTCTTGAGCGCGGTTTCCGTATCCCACGCGTCCTTGTTGATCGGCGTGCGGATCGCGCCCGGCGCGATCGAATTGACGCGTATGCGCTCCGGCGCGACTTCCTGCGCGAGAGACTTCATGAACATCTGAATGCCGCCTTTGGACGCGGCGTAATTGACGTGTCCGGCCCACGGAATCACCTCGTGTACCGAGCTCATACAAATGATTTTGCCGAGCGCTTTCGAGATCGCTCGCGGACCACGTCGGCGGAATTCTTTCACTGCGGCTTGTGCGCTGAGGAATTGGCCTGTTAGATTGGTGGCCAGCACCGTCTGCCAATCTTCCAGCGTCATGTCGGCGAACGCGGCATCTTTTTGTACGCCCGAATTCGCGATGACGATGTCGACCGTCTCGAAGCGCTCACGGCAGGCATCGAACAGGTGTTCAACCTGAGCGGGATCGGATACGTCGGCTTGCACGGCGAGCGCGGCGCCGCCGCCTTGCACGATTTCGTCAGCGAGCTTCTCCGCCGCTTCGGCATGCGAATGATAATTCAGCACCACCGCAGCGCCTGCTTCCGCCAACGATCGTGCGACGCCATAGCCGATGCCGGAACTGGCACCCGTCACCAGCGCGACCTGATTCTCGAGTAACTTTTCCATCGGTTTTCCTGTCGTGACAAATTCAATCGGCTGTCGGTCATCCACATGACGAGGCCGCCGGATATCGGGCATTGAAATGCTTCGATATCCGGCGGCCGCCCCGGTCAGACAGCATGACCCGGTGTGGCGAACCGCCAGCGGTTCGCTCTGAAACGCGTCGGCTATATGACGCCGACGACCAGCAGGACGATCACCACAATCACCACGATGCCGAGACCGCCGGTAGGCGCATAACCCCACGAACGGCTATGCGGCCACGTCGGAAACGCGCCGATGAGGAGAAGGATCAGCACAATCAGAAGAATAGTTCCCAACATATTAATGACCTCCGCTTGGTTGACAGGACCTGCCTTTACGACAGCCACGCTATATCCGTCTTGCGACGAACCTGCGAAAAGCAATATCGATGCTCTCATTTAGCAAACGGTGTGCCCAGGCGTTAGCCACGCATGGAAGCTGTTTGAAACAGAGCGGTGTCCGGTCATACAGCCATGGCGCGCGCCGCATTCATACGCGATGTCACGAGATCCGCCGCCAGAGCGACGACGAGCGCGCTTGCACCACAGGTAAAAATCAGCGCGTAATCGTTGTGTGAATGTGAGAAGAGATACGAGTAGCCATAGCCGCCGAGCGCCTGGAAGAGCGCGAATGCGGTCGTCGCCCGACTCCATGCGGCGCGTTGCTCCGTGTGATCGTGAGGCATGAGTTCGTGAATGCGGCCTAAAACCAGCGGCACGATGCCCACGGTGAACACGCCGAGAATCACTGTCGCCGTGGCCAACGCCCATGCATTGCCCGAGAGCGCGAGCAGCGCAACGGCGGTTGCCTGCAGAAACAGCGCAACACGATACGCCTTGCCGAAGCCGATGCGATGAGCCACGTTTGCACAAATCACCGGACCCAGAATCGCGGCAAGGCCATACAACACCCAGTAGTGCGCGCCGATCGCCGCGCCTTGTCCGAGGCCGCGCGCCACGTAGTCGACTAACAGCACCATCGCCGGCACGATTCCGAGTGCGTTGGCCGCGTACTGCGCGTACAGCACACGCAACGTCAGTCCGTGATGGCGCGCGCCGGGATGTTCGCCGGCCGGCACGAGCGGCACGGGCGGGTTGGACGACGGCCAGCCGAACCAGCTCACCACGGTCAGCACCAGCGCCACGACGCCAAGTCCGATCCACGTAGTCTGCAGACCATAGTGCAGCAATTGCGGAATCAGCGTGCCCGATGCCGCGATGCCGAGTCCCAGACCGAGAAAGATCATGCCGCTGACGAAGCCGCGACGCGCAGCGGGAATGTGCGGAAGAATCGACGTTGCCACTAGCACCATGATTGCGCCGCCGGAAATGCCCGACAGTAGGCGCCAGGTGAAGAACCAGCCGATCGACAGCGGAAACGCGCAGGCGAAGAACGCGGCGGTGACGACCGTCATCAGAATGCGCAACGCGGTGCGATTCGAGAGCGCCGCTGCCAGCGGCCGGCCGATCAATGCGCCGGCCAGATAGCCGGCAAAATTCGCCGCGCCAAGCGTCACCGCTTGCGACGACGTGAACCAGTGTGCCTGGATGAGTGAAGGAATCAAAGGCGTGTACGCAAAGCGCGCGAGGCCGATGGCGACAAGACTCCCGCACAGGCCGGCGAGCATGGCGAAGCGCGCGCGGGCATCGAGTGAAACGGGCTTGGCCGAGTCTAAAGAGGCAGGTGTTGCGGACATGACGATTCCTTTACCGGCGCGCGCAGGGTAGCGTCGCCGGATATCGGTGAAAAAAGAAGGCGTGCGCCCGTGCGGACGCGAGGCTCAGATGCCGGTGTCTTGCACCGGTAGCGGCGGCAGGCCGAGCAGTGACAGCGCCGGCGCGACTGCGCTGGTGAGCAGCGCATGCTGCGGACTCGCCCGCGCGAGCACACGCACGCCGATCAAGGTGGCGAGCAGGTGGGTGGCGACATCGTCGGCGGCGACCTGAACGGCGATTTCGCCGCTGTCTTGACCCGCTTCGAGGCAGCGCCTGAAAAACGCGCGGATTTCCTCGAGTTCGACGGCGACGGTAGCGCGAAACGCTTCATCGTCCGATGAAACTTCCAGCGCCGAATTGACTAGCATGCAGCCGCGTTTGTCCGGGTCGGCGAGCGACCGTTCGATGATTTCGTGAAAGAACGCCGTGATGCGCTGTGCGGGCGACAGCGTCTGTTCCAGCCGGCTGATACGCGCGCGCACCGTGGTGTCGATGTAGTACTCCAGCGCGCGCAGATATAAACCGCGTTTGTCGCCGAATGCGTTGTAGAGGCTCGGTTGCGTGAGGCCGGTCGATTTGACCAGCTCGCGCGTGGAGGTTGCCTCGTAGCCTTTATTCCAGAAGGCCGCGCTAGCTGCTTCGAGCACTTGTTGCTCGTCGAATCCGCGGGGTCGTGCCATGAGAGTGTCCTTCGTGCGTGAACGCGCATCATTCTGTATCAATCGATATAGAAATGGATTATATATCGATTGATACAGAACGCAAGCGGTTTGGAAGGATGCGGCAGACCCGGTCTGGCAGCGCTTCGAACTCAGACTTCGAGAATCCGGAATCGCCGCAGGGTGTCGATCTGAAACTGCAGGCAACACGCCCGGTATTCGCGGCACACGCTCTCGGCCGTCGCGCCGTCACCGGCGCGGATCGCGTCGACGATCTCGCGGTGCCGCGCGGCCGGCAGGTCGGCTAATGCGGTCAGGCGTAGTGTCAGGTCGCGGACGCGGCGAATCTGGTCCCAGCACTCGTTCACGATCTGCGTGAGCCGCGGGTTCCCGCCCAGTTTCAGCAGGTGCGAATAAAAGGCTTCGTCGGCGATGGCCCAGGCATCGAGGTCGTTCCTGCTGTCCGCGCGATCCATCGCATTGCAGGCCTGATCGAAGGGCGCGAGGTCTTTGACGCGCAGATTCGCCGCCGCGACGACGCCCGCCGCCGTGGCTTCGAGACTGGTTTGCACCTGGTTGATTTCTTCGATATCCGCGAGCGAAACCTGGCGCACGCGAATGCCGTGACGCGGCACGATCTGCAGCAGGTTTTCCTTCTGCAGTCGAACCAGCGCCTCGCGCACGGGCGTGCGGCTCACGCCGAACAGACTCACCAGGTCGCGTTCGAGCAACTGCATGCCAGGACGAAACTCGTTGCTGAGAATTTTGGTGCGCAGCTGGAGGTACACCGAATCGGTGGATTTTTCGCGCAGCGTGGTCATGTGTTTCTGTCTCGCCGACGGGTTGAAGGCGATTCTGCCACGCTGACGCGAAAGAGGGGATGAGTTTTATAACCTGCACCTGCCGGCGAGATCCCTCATTCCCGCCGTGCCGGATTGCCAGTTAATATTGGAAATGGAAATGGCCCCGCCGCAAATCCTGAAGCTTGACCTACCTGTCCCACACTTCATCCGGCAAGGGTAAGCCCGCCAGATCCTGAGCCGTCAACGGACGGTCCACGCTCACGCCTTCATTCTCGAGCATCAGCATCACTTGCCGCGTATGCTGCGCGCTATGCCATGCGGTGCGTTCGAGTACTTCGTGCATGGGACGTCGTCCGTAATAAGTCGGCACGTCGTAGCCGAGCGTGCGATCCGTTTCGTTCCGCCACCACGTACCCAGGCGAGCCCGCACCGTTTCGCCCCACGCGGCGATCTGCTCCGGGCCCCATTCGACGGGCGGCACTTCGTCGAATCCTTCGAAACGTAATTCGATTTGCTGGGCCGCCTCGATCCCCATCTCGGCGACGCGGAACACGTGAAAAGTCAGTCCGGCCGGCGTGCGGTTGCGATTACGGAACGGCTCGCGGAATGCCGCGCCGCTGAATTGCCGGGCATAGCGCGCGTTCGATTCAAGCACGAGTTCGAGGCGGCTGACCAGTTCCGCCGGCGGCAGCGGCGTCATGATCTTCGTCTTCAAATCGAGAAACTTGATCACGTCGTTGATCGACTGACAAAACGTGTACCGGGAGCCGAGCGATACCACGGGTACGCTACGCGCGCCCAAGGCGTCCAGTTGCTCGCGCCCGGCAGGATCGTTGTGTACGTCGATCGATTCGAACTCGATGCCCTGTTTCGTCAGAAATTCCTTGGTGCGCAGACACGACGAACAACCGGGCTGCCAGAACACCTTGATCTTCGCGGGGGTTGCTGTTTGCATCGCTAGCTCCTTCTCTGTTGATGCCATTGTCGCCAGGGCCGCGGACGATGCAAAGCATTGCTTGACCATGCCGTCATCGCGAGCCACGATGGCGGGACGTAGTGGAGTGCTTTCTCTTATTCTGCGTACAGGCGCTTTGCTGAAACCCAATTCGCTGCGGGACGTCATGGCGACACTCGATCCGCTTTCGCTCAGGCTTTTCGTCAGCGTTGCTCAAGCCGGTACCATCGCGGCCGCGGCGGAACGCGAACATATCGCGGCAGCAGCCATCAGCAAGCGCATCAGCGAAATCGAGGCGACGCTGGGCGTGGCGCTTTTGCGGCGCACCAACAAGGGCGTGATGCCGACCGCAGCGGGGGAGCGCCTCGTCACGCTGGCGCATCGCGCGCTGCACGAACTCGACGACATCGCCGTGCAAATGCGCGACTACGCCAACGGCGTCGGCGGCTTGATACGGCTGGCGGCCAATGTCTCGTCGGTGGTGCAGTTTCTGCCGCGCGAAGTTCAGGCGTTTGCGGCGCAACATCCGCGCATCCAGATCCAGTTCGAAGAAAAAGCGAGTACGGGTGTGGTGAAAGCTGTCGCGGACAACGCCGCCGACATCGGCGTTTTCACTGCGGTGCCACACGGCTACGACCTGCAAACCTTCCCTTATCACCGCGATTGCCTGACGCTCGTGACGCCGGCCGATCATGCGCTCGCGCACCACGAAACCATTGCGTTCGCGGATACGCTCGACTTCGAGTACGTCGGCTTGCCGCCCGATACAGCGATCAGTCAGCAACTTGCGCGGGCGGCGCATGCAAGAGGCAGGCCGGTCAATTTGCGCATTCAGGTCACCGGCTACGACGCGCAATGTCTGATGATTGCCGCGGGACTCGGGCTCGGCGTCATGCCGCGCGCCGTCGCGCAGCAGCAGGCGGCCAGACTCGGGCTTGCGCTGGTCGAGCTCACGGACGCCTGGGCCGAGCGCGATCTGTTGCTGGCCGTGCGCTCGCTGGACGCATTGCCAGTTGCGTGCCGCATGCTCGTCGCGCATTTGCGCGGCACGTGAGACGCCAACTGCGTAGCGTTGTACTGGATTAAGCGTTTCCCTTCATGTCGTTGCGCTTTGCAGGGTGCTAGCATCGAAACGTTCGCGCCACCTGGAGAACCGTCGTGCCAAAACTCAAATCGGCCGCACCATCCGAAGCGCGCAACGGCAATTCCTCGCAACAAGCCTACGAAAGTCTCAGGCAAAAAATCATCGAAAGCGAGTTGATGCCGGGCTCCTATCTGCTGGAGCAGGAACTCGCGCTGATGCTCGGCGTGAGCCGTACGCCGATTCGCGAAGCGGCGATCCGCTTGCAGGGCGAGGGGCTCGTCGAGATCGTGCCTCGCCATGGCATCCGCATCGTGCCGACCTCGGTATCCGATATCAGTCACATCTATCAGGTGTTGATCAGCCTCGAGTCGACGGCGGCCGCTCTCGTGGCCGCGCGCAGCGCCGTGGACCTCAGCCCGCTCGACAACGCCTGCCAGCAGATGACCGACGCACTCGCCGCGCACGACATGCAGGCGTGGGCCAGCGCCGACGAAGCCTTCCACGAAGCGCTGGTTCACCTCGGCGGCAATGCGCGCCTCGCGCAGGTCGTGACGAATTGCCGCGACCAGGTGCATCGCGTACGCCGCTTCACGCAACAGCTGCGGCCTCATCCTCAACCGAAAAAATCGATTGCTGAGCATTACGAAATCATCGACGCAATCCGTCGCGGCGATGCAGCGCGCGCGAGCCGTTTGTATCGCCTGCATCGCGAGCGCGGTTGGCGTGAGCAGACTGCGGTGCTGCAGCAACATGGCATCCAGCACGCGTAAAAGCTGAGGATTGTGTGTCGTCGGACGGGTAAACCCAGCCGATTTTCGCGTGCGATGTTCTGTACTTTTAACGATTTAATGCATACATTAACTTACACAGTGATCGGGCAAAGACAATTTGTCGAGCTCGCTTGCTGACCCGTCGCCGGCGTCACGACGCGCGGCGACACAACGAAAATGACGGGCACTCACCGTCATCGTGGATGGAGACAAACCACATGAACGCGATTCGCAATGTCGTGCGGGGTATCTGCCTGAGCGCGACGCTGACGCTTGCGAGCGTCGCAGCCCACGCCAGTTCGCTGACGGTGACACATTGGGGCGACGGCATGTACGGCGTGCCGTTTGCGGTTGCTTTGGACAAAGGCTTCTTCAAGGAGGAAAAAGTCGACGTCACCGGTTTCATCACGTCGGAAGGCGGCGGGACCAGTATCCGCAACGCGATGGCGTCCGACATTCCGTACGGTGAGGTCGCGCTGCCGGCCGCTATTGCCGCAGTGAAACAAGGCGTCGATCTGACGATCGTGCACGGCGGCGTGCAAAGTCTCGGCGACCTCGTGTGGGTCGAGTTGAAGAACGGTTCGATCACCAACATCAAACAGATGAAGGGCAAGACGATCGGCTACAGCAGCCCCAAATCGACAACCGACATGATCTCCACGATCGCACTCGACCGCGTCGGCTTGCTCGGTCAGGTGCAACGCAAACCGGTGGGCAGTTCGAGCGGCATGCTCACTTCGCTCCAGCAAGGCGCGATCGACGTCGGCTACATGACCGAACCATCCTATAGCGCAAAGAAAGACGGCCTACGTATTGCATTTCGCTCGAACGACGTCGTGCCGAATGAAACGCAGACCGTCGGCATCGTCCGAACCGACTATCTGAAGGCACACCCCGAGGTGATCCGCGGCATCATTGCGGCGCGTCGCAAGGCGGTGATCTACATGGCGGCGCATCGCGCCGAGGCCGCGCAGATTCTCGCCAGGGAGTACAAGTTGGATCCTGCAGTGGCGGCTTCCTCGATCAACAACGTGCTCGACGCCGATCCGAAGTACTGGAGCGAAGGCAGCTTCGACTACAAGAGCATGGACGAAGTGCTGAAGGGTCTCGTGTTGGTCAAGGCGATTCCCGAAGGACCATTCGAGTGGTCGAAGATCGTCGATGAGTCGATGCTGCCGGCCGATCTGCGTAGCAAGAAGTGAGGTCGAGATGAGCGCGCTATCCCGTCACAAAGCCAATATTTCCGTTGTCGCTCCGAGTGCGCTGTCGCCCGACGGCAAGCGCATTCAAGCAACGCTCACCGACGTTACCCGCATTTATCCCGGCATGGACGGCAAGCCGCCGTTTCATGCGCTCGGACCGGTGAGCCTTGAATTGCGCGCTGGCGAGTTCTTCTCCGTGGTGGGTCCGTCGGGTTGCGGCAAGTCCACGCTGCTCGACGTGCTGGCCGGTCTGAACCCGGCCAGCGGCGGGTCGGTGACGTTCGAAGGCAAGCCAGTCGGTGCGGAAGTGCCGGATGGTGTAGCGGTAGTGTTTCAGGAGGACGCGAGTTTTCCCTGGCTCAATGTTTTCGACAACGCCGCGTTCGCCGCGCGGCAGGCCGGCGTGGCCGAAACGGAAGTGCGCGAACGGGTCGATCATGCGCTCTCTTTCATGGGACTCAAATCGTTTGCCACGGCGTATCCGGCGCAACTGTCGGGCGGCATGCGGCAACGGGTTTGCATCGCGCGTGCGATGGTGGTGCGCCCACGTCTGATGTTGCTCGACGAACCGTTCGGCGCGCTCGATCAGCAAACGCGTCTGCTGATGGGCGACGAAACGTTGAAGCTATGGCGCGATACCGGTGCGACCATCCTGCTCATTACTCACTCGATCGACGAAGCCGTGCTGCTGTCCGACCGTATCGGCGTGATGTCGGCGTGCCCCGGTCGTTTCATCAAGACCATCGACACCAACTGGCCGCGCATGCGCGACAGCACGACTGCGCTCGACACGCGTTTTGGCGAATTGACCGCGCAAGTGTGGGGCTTGCTGCGCGAGGAAGCCCTCAAAGCGCTCGGGAGCCAGCAATGAATGCGGCCGCGCGTTGGCGAATCGGTCTGGTGGTCGGGCTGATCGTGCTACTGGAGATCGCGTGCCGCGCGGCGTGGATCAATCCCGTCTCGTTCATTCCGCCCTCGCGGATGATCGTCAGTGCGGTGCAGTTGCTGCTGTCCGGTCAGTACACCACGGACATTCTGCAGACGCTCGGGAGCGCCTTGCTCGCTGTGGCGCTGGCGGTGGTGGTCGGTTTCGTCGGCGGTGTGTTGTTGTTCCGCTTGCCACGCGTGCGCCGGGTGCTCGATCCACTGTTGTTGTCGTATTACGCGGTGCCCGTATTCGTGCTGTATCCGATTCTGATCGTCTTGCTCGGTTTGAATCGCTGGCCGCTGGTCGGCATCGGTTTTCTGTTCGCGGTGGTCGCGATGGCGGTCAATACGCTCAATGGTCTCGAGCGCGTGCCGCGTGTGCTGTTGCGTACGGCCCGGGTGTGCCGTCTAAGCACCTTCAACGAAATTCGCCTGATCACCTTGCCGTCGAGTCTGCCGTTCGTTTTTACGGGCATCAAGTTGACGGTCGTGTATGCATTCATCGCGGTGGTAGCCGGGGAATTCGTGCTGTCGGGTTCCGGTTTCGGCTATCAGATCGCCTTTGCGTACAACAACTTCGATAACGCGACGATGTACGGCCTGATGGTCCTGATGCTGCTATTCGTCGGCACGGTCAACGCGCTGCTGCGCACGGCTGAAGCGCGTCTATACCGACGCATTCGCAGGGAGGTCGCATGAGTACGATCGTTGTCACCCACACGGTCAAGCCACGCCATGCGAGGCGTTGGCTCGACGGCGTCGTGCTGGTCGTCGTGCTGGTGGCGGTGTGGCAGATTCTGAGCGAAATGCTGGGCCCGGATGTGCTGACTACGCCCTGGCGGACACTCGAACGTGCGGTGCATATTGCAAGCGACCCGGACTTTCCGGCGAGTCTCTTCGTCACGGCGTTCGCGTTCGGCTCCGCCTTCCTCATCTCGGCGGTGTGCGGCGTGTGCCTCGGCATGCTGCTCGGCGCGCGCAAGCTCGCCGGCGACGTGATGGAACCGTTGATGATGGGCTTCTATTCCATTCCCAAAGTCACGTTGTATCCAGTCGTATTGCTCGCCTTCGGTCTGGGTCTGTGGGCCAAGATCGTGTTCGGCGTCATGCACGGTATCGTGCCGATCACGCTCTTCACCATGAATGCCGTGCGCAATATGCCGCCGATCTACACGCGCGCGGCGCGCACTTATCGGCTCAGTCCCATCACGTTCGCACGCCGGATACTGCTGCCCGCCTGCGTGCCCGAGGTGGTCGCCGGCTTGCGCATCGGCTTCTCGCTGACCCTGCTCGGCACGCTGATCGGCGAAATGTTCGCGTCGCAAAGCGGCATCGGCCACATGCTGATGATCGCGATGAACCGCAGCGAGACCAGCACGATCATGGCACTCGCGCTGATGCTGTTCGTCTTCGCGACGCTGGTCAATCTGCTGTTGCTCGCGTGGCAGCGGCGCCTCACACACAGCAACTAGGCAGGAGCATTCGATGAGCACATCCGACAAGTTGAAAGCGATTCTCCAGAGCGGACGCTTCGTCGTCGCGCCCGGTGTCTTCGATATGTTTTCGGCGCGTGTCGCCGACCGGTTGCCGTTTGCAGCGTTGTACATGACGGGATATGGCGTATCGGGCTCGTATCTCGGCGTGGCCGACGCTGGTCTGGTCAGCTACGCGGACATGGTGGGCCGCGCGCGGCAAATCGCCGAAGGCATCAACAAGCCCCTGATTGCGGACGCCGACACGGGATTCGGCGGCTTGCTCAACGTAAGGCATACGGTGCGCGGTTACGAAGCCGCCGGTGTACAGGCAATCCAGATGGAAGATCAGGTGATGCCGAAAAAATGCGGCCACACCCAGGGTCGCCAGGTCGTGCCGTTGAGCGAGATGTTGAAGAAAATCGAAGTCGCACGCGAAGCGCGCCGCAGCGACGACATGCTGATTATTGCCCGCACCGATTCGCGCACCACGCTCGGACTCGACGAGGCGATCCGCCGCGCCAGGGAATTCGCCCGCGCGGGAGCGGACATCGTGTTCGTCGAATCGCCCGAAAGCGCCGAGGAGTTCAAGCGCATCGGCGGCGAACTGGGCGACTGCGGCGCGTGGCTCTTTGCCAACATGGTGCCGACCGGCCGGTCGCCGGTGGTGGCCAGCACCACGCTCAAGGAGTGGGGCTTCAGCATCGCGATCTATCCGTCGATCGGCATGGCGGCGGCGACCTCCGCGCTGGACAGCGCCTACCGCCATCTGCTCGACCACGGCGACTCGCTCGATCTGCAAGTGCCCTCGTTCACGATGGATCAGTTGCACGAACTCGTCGGCTTCCCGGAGGTGTGGGAGTTCGAGAAACGACATGCCCAAACCGGCGAGGCGGCATCATGAACGCGCCACGCACGCTGTTCGACAAGCTGTGGGACAGTCACGCCATCACGCATCTGCCGGGCGGCGTCGATCTGTTGCAGGTGGACCGTAATCTGATGCACGAGCTAACGGGCGTCGAGGCGATGCGCGTACTCGAAGCGCGTCATTTGCCGGTCAGCAATCCCGAGTTGACCTTCGCGACGCTCGATCACGTGATCTCCACCGAGCCCGGACGTCGCGCGGGCGACGCCGACTGGAGCACGACGATGGTCGACGCGATGCGCACGCAGATGACGCAACATGCGATCCCGCTGTTCGATATCGGCGCGCAAGGGCAGCAAGGCATCGTTCATGTGATCGGTCCTGAGCTAGGCCTGTCGCTGCCGGGTACGCTGATCGTGTGCGCCGATAGCCATACCTGCACGCATGGCGCGATGGGTGCGCTTGCTTTCGGCATCGGCTCGACCGAACTGGTGCATGTGCTGGCAACCCAAACCGTGCGCCAGAAAAAGCCCCGCACCATGCGCATCCGTTTCAACGGCGAAATCGCGGAAGGCGTCACGGCCAAGGACATGATCCTGTACGTGATCGGCACGCTCGGTGCCAGCGCGGGAACCGGCTACGCGGTCGAGTATGCCGGCGAGGCCGTCGAGGCGCTGTCGATGGAGGCGCGCTTGACGCTATGCAATCTCACGATCGAACTCGGTGCGAAGTTCGGCCTCGTCGCGCCGGACGAGGTCACGTTTGCCTATCTGCGCGACCGTCCCTACGCGCCGCATGGGGCGAGTTTCGACTCGGCGGAGGCTGACTGGCGCCGCTTGCCGAGCGACGCGGGCGCGCATTTCGACCGCGAAGTCGAGATCGACGCATCGGCGATTTCAGTGCAGGTCACATGGGGCACGAGCCCCGAGCACGTCATCGCGATCGATGCCGCCGTGCCCAATCCCGACAACGAATCCGATCCCGCGCGCCGTGAGGCTTTGCAGCGCGCGCTCGACTACATGGGTGTGCACGCGGGGCAGCATCTGGACGAATTGCATGTCGACCGGGTCTTCATTGGCTCATGCACCAACAGCCGTATCGAAGATTTGCAAGCGGCCGCGCGCGTCGTGGCGGGCCACCATGTCGCCGATGGCGTGACGGCGTGGGTGGTGCCGGGCTCGTTGAGCGTCGCGCGCGAAGCGGAAGCGCAAGGCCTCGCGCAGGTATTTCGCGCGGCGGGCTTCGATTGGCGCGAGCCCGGCTGCTCGATGTGCGTCGGCGCGAACGGCGACGTGGTGGGGCGTGGCGAGCGTTGCGTGTCGACCTCGAATCGCAACTTTGTCGGCCGCCAGGGACCGGGAGCGCGCACGCATCTCGCGAGCCCCGCAGTGGCGGCGGCCAGTGCCCTCGCCGGCCATATCGCCGCGCCGGCCGACGTGCGCGCGGGAGCCGCACCATGAAAGCATTCACCGTAGTCAAAGGGCCGGCCGCGCCGCTGCTGCGCAACAACGTCGACACAGACCTCATCATTCGCATCGAGCGAATCTCGCAACTGGTGCGCGGTCAACTCGGCCCGTGGTTGTTCGAGACCTTGCGCTATCGCGAGGGCGGTCCCGAGCAGGGCGAACGCGACGACTTCGTGCTGAACCAGTCTGGCTTCCGGCACGCCTGCATTCTGCTCGGCGGTGCGAATTTCGGTTGCGGCAGTTCGCGCGAAATGGCGGTGTGGGCGCTCGAGGAATTCGGCATCCGCTGCGTGATCGCGCCGTCGTTCGGCGATATCTTTTTCAATAATTGTCTGCAGAACGGCTTGCTGCCGATCTGTCTCGATGCGCAATCCATCGAGAAACTCGCTGCCGCAGCGGCGGGCGGCACGCCGCTCGAAGTCGATTTGCGTAAGCTGGAGATTCGAGCGGACGGCCTGCCGCCGCTGTCGTTCGAATTCGATGCCACGCGTCAGGCGATTCTTCTCGAAGGGCTCGACGAAGTCGATCAGACGCTGCGCCTCGCCGACGACATCGACGCGTTCCGTCGCTCGGATCGCACCAGACGCGCCTGGGCTTATATGCCGCGATAACTTTCACGACGTGCGCCCCGGCTGCCCCGCATGGCAGTGTCGGCGCGAGTGCCGAGCGTCGTCTGATCAGACCTGTCCAATTGGGAGAAATACCGTGAGCCGATCTGCACGTTTCAGGGAGTTGCTGAAGTCACCGCCGTTCGTTTGCCTCGGCGCGCACGACGCCTTGACCGCGAAGCTCGCCGAACAGGCGGGCGCGAAAGCCATCTATGTGAGCGGCTTCGCGGCCTCCGGCATCCTCGCCGGCGAACCGGACGTCGGTCTGTTGACGCAGACGGAAATGTTCGAGCACATCCGCCGCATTTGCCGGGTCACCAAGGTGCCGGTGTTCGCCGACGCGGACACGGGCTACGGCGGCATTCTCGACGTCCAACGCACCATGCGGTTGTGGGAGGAAGCGGGTGCTTCGGTCCTCCATCTCGAAGACCAGGCGGTGCCGAAAAAATGCGGGCACTTCGCGGGCAAGCAGGTGATTCCCAAAGAAGAGATGCAGGCGAAACTGCGGGCCATGCTGGCCGCGCGTAGCGATCCGGATTTCTTCGTGGTGGCGCGAACCGATGCAATCGCCGTCACGGGACTCGACGATGCGATCGAGCGGCTCACGGCCTACGCCGAAGCCGGCGCCGACGGTCTGTATGCGGACGCACCGGAGAGTGTCGAGCAGATGCAGGAGTTGGTGCGCAGACTGAAACCGCTCGGCAAGCCGATTCTCTTCAACATGGCGCGCACCGGGAAAAGCCCGTTTCTGACGCTGGACCAGGTCTACAAGATTGGCTTTGACTACACCCTTTGCCCGATCGAATCGATGCTCGCTACGCATAAAGCCGTCAAGGAGATGATGGAGATCTTCATGCGCGAGGGCTCGACCGACTCGGTTGCGGACCGCTTGACCTCGTTTTCTGACTTCAACCGCTTTGTCGGCCTGGACGCCGCAGTGGCCGAGGAGGCGTCGTTCAACGTGGCACCATCCGTCCCCGAGCTCAAGGTGGACGCTGCCTGAACGACATGCAGGGGCTGGACCGGCGCGTCACTCGCGAGCCTGCTGGCGCGTCGCCTGATGTTTGCCTAGCGCGGCGCCGAGTTCCTCGTCGGTCACGGCGGGCACGACGTTCATGGTCAGCAGGTCGCCCCATTCGAGCGTCAGCGCCGAGAGACCGCGCGAATCGTTGGTCTCGACGATGGCCACCCCACGCAGTCCGCCAATCGCATGCCAGCGTCCCAGCATCGTGACGCCCTCCGGCAGCTTGCCGCCCGTTTTCATGAAGCGCTCGATCACCGCATTCTCGGCTGTCGGCTGACCCTTCCATTCCACCAGGAATTTCATTGCGTCTCTCCTATCGGATTGAGTGATGCCATCGGCGAACGCCGACGAAGCGCCGTGTGCGGACATTCATCAGGCGGATCGAGCGCGCGCGATGTAGCGCTGTGCGGCTCGTTCATGCCCGATTTCCAATTGCGCGTTACTCGAGCGTCCTACAAGTAGGTTCTCTGAACGCGGACGTCGGGCTGGACATGATCGAACTCACCGAAATGGCACACGATTCTCGTCGATGCCGTTATCACGCCAATGCAAACCGGCGCTTAGCCGTGCGGCGCTTTACGTTCTATGGCCGCCTTGACGATGGCCTCGTGCGCCGCGGGAAAGCCGGGCGGGTAGTCGACCACCCGCGCAGAAGCCGGCACCAGCGGCACGGCTACGCTCGAACGCGTTCCGATGCGAGCGCCGCCAACGATGGCGGCCATCGCCTGATGGTCCAGTTCGATGCTGTCGCTGAGGTCTTTGATGACGAGCTTGGCCATGACGGCTCCAGGATAAAAGTCGAGCGGCTGGCCGGTGCGAAGTTCCGGTCGCCGCTCTGTTCCGCTGTGCAATGTGCTGAGGTCTCCTCGCACTTTCAGTATAGGAAATCTACTCGCGGCTCGCCTGGCCGTTACGCGCAGACGGCGATAGCGAAGCCCCCCGGCCCTCGCTATCGCGCGCCGCCTTCATACGATGGCCGTGTTGGTGGCCCACAGCGAAGGACTGACGTCCAGGTGCAGCGGCACGAAACCCGCCCCGATCACGCCGACATTGTTGAGTGCGGCGACGTTCACGTATTGCATCTGGCTGAGGTTCTGGTTCACCGAGACGTTGACGTTGGCGATGCCGCTGAGGCCGGCGACGGAAGGCAAGCCTGGCACGCTGCTACCGGTGCCGCCGACCACCGCCGACATGGCGCGGCGGTCGAGCTCGCGGGTGCCGGACAGATCGCGAATCATGAGGGATGACATGGTGATTCTCCAAAGGTGCGCGGAAGACAGGCGTGATCGGCGCGAGGCGGCGAAGTGTTCCCGCAGCACGGGCCCTTCGCCTCGCCCAGCATCACGCGTGGATGTTGTTGCTGGTCGAGATGCAGGGTGCGATGTTCGTGTTGAGGCAGCTGGCGAACGCGACGTTGTTCGCGTTGGCGTTGTCCACGTTCAGCGTGTTGCTGATCAATTGCGTGGCACCGATATTCTTGCTGTTGTCCGGCGCATAGACCGGGCTGAAGTTGTAGTACGAGCTCGATGGGCCGTAGCCGCCGCGCACGGCGCTCATGGACTTGCTGTCGAGTTGTTCGGCGATGGACAGATCTTTGATGGTCAGCGTGTTCATGGTCAATCTCCTGGAGGAAAACATCACGGTTTTGCGGTTGGGTTCGAGCAACTTGTCTGCTCGAGTGTCACTAACGCATGGGCTGTGCCAGTTTTATTCAAGCTTCCTAACAAAATTGTCGAACGCTTGCTGAGTAAGGCTTTCCAGAAGCTGCATGAGACCGGCCGCGGCCTGTGCTCAGATGAAGACGATTCGCGACTGACGGCGCTCACCCGACACGCCGACGCAAAGCGTTGGATGCTGCACGACACTGCTGCGCAGTGCATGCAGCGGGCCAATCCTGGTTTGCGAAAGCCGGGACCTGGAGCTAGTATCGAAACGGCACATGTAACTGGTTACGACAGGTTTTCCATCAGCCGGACAGGCCTTGGGCGCATGCGGCCCGGCCCAACGGCAGCGGCGGCGCTTCGCACACATGGCTAGCTTTGCGCGTGTGATTCACGACTATCAGAACGGCGAGCTGTCCCGTGACGAGCTCGTCGCTCAACTCGACAGCACGTTGACGACCGAAGGTCTCGGTCCCACGCAGCTGCTGGAAATGCTCGGGTCCGCGCATCGCAAGATGCCCCTGCCCGACGAGCTTTACGTCGAAGTACGGCGGCGCATTGAACAGCTGCGCGTCTCGAACGTGGCGGCGGGCGGCGAAGAAACCGGTATTCAGACCACCATCGAGATTCCATCGCTGCGGGGCGCAGGCCGCGACAGTTCCGCTAGCGCGGCCAACGCGGGAATGGCTGGCGTGCCGCCACACGACCAGATCAAAGGCACCGGGGACACGTTGAACAACCGCTTCGTGCTCGAAGAATGTCTTGGCGTCGGCGGAATGGGCACGGTGTACAAGGCGCTCGATCTGCGCAAGCTGGAAGCGTCGGATCGCAAGCCGTATCTCGCGATCAAGGTCCTCAACGTCCAGTTTCGCGGCAATCCGAACTCGCTCGTTGCGTTGCAGCGCGAGGCGCGCAAGGCGCAGGTGCTCGCCCACCGCAACATCATCACGGTGTACGACTTCGATCGCGACGGCCCGATCGTCTATCTGACGATGGAATATCTGAGCGGCAAACCGCTTAGCCAGTTACTACGCACGCCGGGCTATCAGGGCATGCCGGTGCGCGCGGCGCTGCCCATCGTGCGCGGCATGTGTAGCGCACTCGCGTACGCGCACGAGCGCGGTTTCGTCCACTGCGATTTCAAGCCCGCCAACGTGTTTCTGACGACGAATGCCGAAGTGAAGGTGATCGACTTCGGCATCGCGCGTGTATTTCAGCGGCCGGAAGAGGAGAGCGATGCTACGGTGTTCGATCCCGGCAGCCTCGGCGCGTTGACGCCGGCGTATGCGAGCCCCGAGATGATCGAGCACCGCGAGCCGGACCCGCGCGACGATATCTACGCGCTGGGTTGCATCACCTACGAGTTGTTGACCGGCCATCATCCATTCGACCGGCTCTCCGCCACGCAAGCCCGCAATGCCGATTTCAAGCCGCAGCGGCCGGCCAATCTCGACGCGAAACAGTGGCGCGCGCTACGTGCCACGCTCTCGTTCGATCGGCAGACGCGCATGCCGAGCGTAGTGCGCTTCATTGCCGAGTTCGATAACGAAGCGCGCGCGGAGAAATCGGGGACGCTCGTCAAGGCAGGTTTCGCGGGCTTCGCGGTGGTGTGCGCCGCGGCGGTCGGGGTATTCGCGTTGCGTTCCGGGCCGAGCCGGCAGAATGCGGCGTCGCAAGATGTGGATGGATCTAAAGTGGTGGTGGCGCAGGAGGCTTCTTCGCCGGAAAGTAGTGCGGTGGCGCCGACGATGGCGCCGTCAGCCGCCGTGCCTGTAGCCCCGTCTGCTGCAACACCGGTTGCACCGCCTGCCGCGCCGCCGGCGCCCAGGCCTGCTCTCACGCTTGCCGCCGTGACCCCGTTGCTCGCGCAAGTCCCCTGTTCGGCGCTGGCCGCTTCGACGCAGGATCATTCGTTGACAGTGCGCGGCTATGTCTCGCAACGCTACGGTGCCGCGCGCCTGAAGAATGCGCTCGCGGCGTTGCCGGGTGTAGACGCGCTGACGCTCGAAGTCGAGCCGCTGGCGGACGACAAGTGCGACACCATCAAGGCACTTGCACCTTACTGGACTCACAACTGGCAAGCCGGGCACGTCGCCGCCCTGAACGTGCGGCCGCCCGGCGGTCAACTGAGCGAGGGCGACCCGCTCGTGGTGGACGTGACCACGCCGGGCTACGACTCATACGTGAACCTCGACTATTACCAGCTCGACGGCAGCGTGGTGCACATGGTGCCGAGTCCACGCGCCAAAGACAATCAGGCGCCGCCGCACTATTCAGCGACTATCGGCAGCGCGGGAGACTGGACCATTTCGAAGCCGTTCGGCTCGGAGATGGTGGTGCTGCTGATTACCCCGGTTGCACTATTCGACAAGCCGCGGCCGGAAAGCGAATCGCGCGCCGACTATCTGCACGCGCTGGAAGCGCGCCTTGCGCAGATCGGCGGAAAATATGGCCGCGATCATATCGTCGCCGATTTCGCACCGATCACGACGAAGCCGCATTCGCCGTAACGCCCGTCACTTGAGGTCTTTGGCCACGCGCAAGCCGTCTTGCGACTGACGCACGCCCGCGCTGTATTTGAAGCGTGTTGCGCTGAGCATGTAGTTGCCGGCTTCGCGCCACGAGCCTCCGCGAATCACCCGCATTTCGCAGCCAGGGCTATCCCATGCAATGCCGTCGGCGGGGGCGCCTTGATAGGAGTTGTGCCAGCAGTCGGCGGTCCATTCCCAGACCCCGCCGTTCATGTCGTACAGGCCGAGCGGGTTCGGTGCGAATGAGCCGACGGTTTCCGGCCCTTCCTTGTGCCACGGGTCGCCGCAGTCCTTGCAGTTGGCGCTGCCTTTACGCATCTGGTCGCCCCACCAGTAGGTCGTCGTGGTGCCGCCTCGGTCTGCGTATTCCCACTCTGCCTCGGTCGGCAAGCGGTAGGGTTTGCCGGTGGTTTTCGCGAGCCACTTGACGTATTGCTGTGCGTCGTCCCAACTCAGGTCGCGCGCCGGTGCGGCTTTGTTGGTGTTGCTCTCGGGCGTGAGCTTCTGGCAAGCGCTCGCGGCTACGCAGGCGTTCCACTGCTCGACTGTCACCGGGTATTTGCCGATCGCAAACGACGAGGCGATCGTCACACGATGCACAGGCTTTTCGGAGGGATCGTCGGTGTTGGTGCCCATGGAGAATGCACCGGCGGCCACCGCGATCATGACCGGGCAGGTCGGGCAGTCGCGGCTTTCGCCGGCCACGGGTGCATGCGCAACGGGTTTCGGTGCGACTGCAACGGCCGGCGCCGCCGCAGACGGCATAGCGTTCGTCGCCGCTGTGGCAGGCGGCGTATGCGCATGTTCCTGTGTTGCGGCAGCGGGCGACGTCGGTTTGGCGGCGGCCTGAGGTGCGGGTACAACGGCCGGCGCTGCGGCTGCAGGCGCAGGTGCACTCGACGCTGCAGCCGCGCGCAAGCGATCGATTCGCGCATGCGCCAGCGTGGCGAAGCGTCCGTTTGGGTAAGCCTTCAGATAAGCCTCGTAATCGGCCGGGTAGTTGCTGTCCTTGATCGAATTCCAAAAAGTGATTTCATACTGTTCGCTGCTGTCTTTCGGCAGGATGCCTCTACTGTGCAACTCGACTGCGTGATCCATCTGCGAGTCGGACGAGAGTAGGGTGGCGGCATTTGAAGCGATGCGAAAAGACGGCGGCAGCGTCGAAGCGAGCCAAGGCGTTTGTTCGCCGCGCGTGGCGTCATGAACCGAGGTGGCAATACGCTGGAAGAGAACCGGCAGCATTTGATCCGGATCGTCGTGTAGCGCGCTGAGCCAGGCATTCGTGTAAACGCCATGACGTATCCCGTCCGCTGCAAAATCGCCCGGCGCGGTGGCGTATGCGACGGCGGTGTTGGCCGGTAACGTTGCCGGGTCGATCGTTGCGCCTGCAGCAAAGGGATTGTTCAGACAGCTATCGAGTATCAGCAGATTGAGTTGCTGCTCGCGCGGCTCACGCATGGCCTGCAACACCGCATCCAGATCGATGCTGCTTCGGGCCAATTGACCCGGAGAATTCGTATCGAGTCCAACCGGAACGAGCAATGTATGCCGTCCGACCTGCATGCCGTGCCCGGCAAAATAAAAGACACCGATACCGCCCTTGCGCAGATGCTCGCGGAATTCGCCGATAGCCTGCTGCATTTGCCGCGGCGTCGCGTTCGTTCGCATGATGACGTCGAACCCGAGCGAACGGAGCGCGTCGCTCATGGACTGTGCGTCGCGCGGCGCGTTCTCGCGCACGAGGGCCGCCTGATTGTCGTACGCGCCATTGCCGATCACTAGCGCTACGCGTGGAGGCGATGCATTGCCTCGTTGCGTCGCGGCATCGGCACTACCCCAGTGCGCCAGCAATGCCCCGGTCATGCAGACCAGCAGGTATATTCGCCACATCTTCACATCCTGTTTGTTCCGGACAGAACATAGGCAATCGAGGACCAGGACATACGCGGCGGTTGCCGGAGTACATCGCACGAATCATCGACGCCGCTATCGACCATCCATCTGCAACCTGTTAATAACGATAGCACGCGCATTGCGCGTCATAGCGGTCCGCGTGTCTCCAATGCGGTATACGGTTAACGAGTGTGGCGTATCTTTTTGGCAAGTTACGACCTAAGCTCATTCACAAACTCATTCATAAAGTAGCGCGGCATGGTCGTTTTAACTAGGCGGCCGTTCCATCACACGTGCGCCCGCGGCTATTCACTGGAACGCCTCGCTGGCTTTACGCAGCCGAGGTAGCCACGACCCCTCTTCGGGAGAGTGCGTTATGCGCAGAACCGTCACCCCCGGTGTTCCCCATTCAACTCACGATGCGAGCAGGCGTCGAGCCATGCGTTGCGCGACCGGATGCGCAGTGTTGCTGGTCGGGTTCGGCGGCGGACTACTCTCCGCCGCCGCGTTGGCCGAGCAGACCGCTTCGCCGCCGGGCGCCGAGGAATACATCATCTGGCCGCCCGACGGCGCGGTGATTCATGGCGGCAAACTATGGGTGCGCATGGGACTGCGCAACATGGGGGTCTGTCCCAAGGGCGTCGTGTTTCCCAACACTGGGCATCATCATCTGTTGATCGACACGGATCTGCCGCCGCTCGATCAGGAGATTCCGTCCGATCGAAATCACCTGCATTTCGGTGCGGGCGAGACCGACGCACGGATCGAGTTGCCGCCGGGCAAGCACACGCTGCAACTGCTCCTCGGCGATCACAACCACGTGCCGCACAATCCGCCCGTGTACTCGAAAAAGATCACCATCACCGTGCAGAAAGACTAGCGCGTTCCGTTCGTTAGCGAGCGGGCCCGTCAGGACGGAGAGACCTTCATGTACAAGATCATCGCAGTCGCGGCGCTCGTGACATCGGCAGTATTCGCCGCGCCGGGTTCCGCCATCGCCGGCACGACTCCGGCACCAGCGGGCGCTTATGCCTATATCGGTTATCCCAACGACGGCCAGGTCGTCGCGGCCAACAAGCCCTTTCGCGTGTGGTTCGGCTTGCGCTACATGGGCGTAGCGCCCAAGGGCGTCAAGTTTCCCAATACCGGCCACCATCATCTGCTGATCGATACCGACCTGCCGCCAATGGACCAGGAAATTCCGTCGGATCGTAATCACCTGCATTTCGGTGCGGGAGAAACTGAAACGACGATCCAACTGCCGCCCGGCAAGCACACGCTGCAACTGTTAATGGGCGACGACATGCACATCCCGCACAATCCGCCGGTCTACTCGAAGAAGATCACGGTCATCGCGCGATAACGGCACGTCGCGCCGCTTTCTCTCGCCGAAGTGGCGTGGCGCCCAACAATCTCTCTTCGATCTGTTGGTCGCCGACCATCATCCTGACGCCGCCGTATCGTGCTCATGCGAAGGCGCCTCACCATTGCATATCCCCGTAACCCTATATCTACGGCACTTCGATAAATTATTCAGGACCGTGAAGAAAAACTGGCACAGCCCATGCATTAGTGACACTCGAGCAGACAAGTTGCTCGAACCCAACCGCAAGACTGTGATTTTTTCTTCCAGGAGATTGACCATGAACACGCTGACCATCAAAGACCTGTCCATCGCCGAACAACTCGACAGCAAGGCCATGAGCGCCGTACGCGGCGGTACCGGTTACGGCTACGGCTGCGGCCCGTCGTCCTCGTACTTCAACTTTGCGCCGGTGTGCGCGCCGAACAACAGCAAGACGATCGACGCCACCCAGCTGATCAGCACGACGATGAACATCCAGAACGCCAACGGCAACAATGCAGCATTCGTTTCCGGCGTCACGACCAACATCGACCCGCACGTGAGCGCGAGCAACAACATCTACGCCTGAGCGATGCCGGGCAGTGCGGAGGTCTGCGGACCTTCGCACTGCGGTCGCTCCTCAAAAAGCCTTCACACTCAATCGTTCTTTTCACGCGACCCCGCCTCACCGCCCGATCTCCGCGCCGACCATTCCGCCCTGCCCGATGTTGAAGCCGGGCAACCGATGCTCGACTTTCCCGGCGCATTTCCCTCGTGCAGCGAAACGGGTGTCATCGGAGACCATCGTGTCAGCGTTGCTTGATTCTTTGGGTAATCAGCGCTTTTTCTCAGCATCGACGCGGTGCCACATGACACGTCGGCCACTTCAAGCAGCGCGTGCGCTATGCGTAGCCACCGCATGCATGCTCCTGCTGAATGCTTGCGATGTCACGATGCCCGCCTACAAGCGGCCCGACACGCCGGAGAAAACCGCCTGGTCGGATCGGAAGGGCGCGCCCGTATCGGCCGCCGCGACGATCGAGCCGGATTGGTGGAAGGGCTTTCGCGATCCGTATCTGGATACGTTGATTGCTAAAGCGATCGCCGGCAACTTCGATATCAAGGTGCTCGCCGCACGCATCGATGTCGCCGGCACGCAGATCAGCGAAGCCAAAGCAGGTGCGCTGCCGACCATGGATCTCGGCGCAGGCGCCGATTTCGAAAAAACCACGGGGCAGACGTTCTCCAGGCAGTACAACGTTGCGACCCAGGTGAACTGGGATATCGACATCTGGGGCAAGGTGGAAAAGGGCGTGCAGGCGCAGAAAGCGGAATTCCACGCCAGCGAGGCCGATTGGCGCGCGGGCTACCTGGAACTGGTGGCGAACGTGTCCAGCACCTATTTCCAGATTCTGCAGTTCGACGACCAGATCGATCAGCAGCAGAAAACACTGGTGACGAATAAACAGATCCTCACGATCTACGACGGCCAGCGGCGCAGCGGCCTCGTGCCGCAAACGCAGGTGTTGCGCCAGCAAGCGGAGATCAACCGCCTGACGAACCAGTTACTCGAACTGCGCCGCTCGCGCGACCTCGCCAACAATGCGCTGTGCACGTTAATCGGCGTGCCGGCCGGCGAATTCCAGTTGCCCAGAGGACATTTGCAGCAACGCGTGCAATTGCCGGACGTGCCGGACGGCTTGCCGGCGCAACTCCTCGCGCGGCGTCCCGACGTGGTCGCCGCGGAGTTCCGCGTGCTGGAAGCGTACGACCTCGTCGGCCAGGCCAAGCTCGCGCAGTTGCCGAGCATCAGCCTCACGGGCCATGGCGGCACGGCCAGTTTCGCGCTCACGGACCTGCTGAAATCGTTCACTTACGGTTTCATGCCCAGCATCAACATTCCGTTGCTCGATCCCGGCGTGCGCGCGCATGTGAAGGTCACCAAGGCGCAATCGACCGTAGCCGAGCAGCAATACCGTGTGGCCGTGATGGGCGCTTTCGAGGAAGTGGAGAATGCGCTGGTCAATCTGAATTCGCACAAGGCGCAACGCGTGGAATTGCAACAGGAAGTGGGGCGTCTGCAAATCGTGGCCGATCAGATCCAGTCGCAATTGCGTCTCGGCGTGGTCTCGCAACTGGAGGTCTTCGAAACCGAGCGGACATTGCTGGATGCGCAGCAGACGTTACTCGCCAATCATCAACTGATTTTGTCCGACACCGTGCTGCTCTATAAGGCGCTTGGCGGCGGCTGGCCGAGTGTCGATGTAGAAGCTCAAGTAAAGGAACATTGAGCTAATCCGCACAGGTGGCGCACGGCGCGGGTATTTCGGCTGTATATGACGCGTTTCTCGCCCTCGTAACCGACGATCTGGAAATTGACACTTGCCATGTGTGACTTACAATTCTTAAGGGCTCAGCTTTCGTCCGGCGCACTCGAACCACGTCTTGCCGCCATAGCCTTTCGTCCCGTGTCCGCTGCGCTTTTGTCGCAACGGGTAAACGCTTAGTGATCCAGATAAAATGGCCACCGGCGAAGTTCCGATTGCTGAAATGCGCGCCACAGTAGACGCCGCCCTCGACGTGGTGTTGTCGCCGGTCGCGTCCGGGCAACGCATTGCGCTCGACACGATCCGGATCGTCGATAACCTGTTCGCCATCGGGCGCAGCGAGGCGCCGTTCACGGATTATCCCGCTGAGCGCATCGCGCGCTTGTCGCGCCGCCATGCGCGCATCTTCACCGAGCACGGCGCGGTCTACGTGGCCGACCTTGGTAGCAAGAACGGCACGACGGTGAACGGTGTCGCCGTGCGGCAAACGCCGGCCCGAGTGCGCGCGGGCGACGAGGTGTGTTTCGGCGGCGAACTCTGCTATCGCGTGAGCGTCGAACCGCGCGCGCGCATCGTGGCGGCCGCCGGCGTGTCGCCTATGCAGGCCCTGTTGCTGGTGCCGCAACGCGACGACCTTGGCCTGCAGCCGATCGAGGTGAGTGCGTTCCCGTTTCTCGTCAGCAAGGCCGACGAAATTTTCTCGCGCTACAAGGACCGCTACCCGCACCAGGTCAATTACATCTCGCGACGTCATGCGCACATTTTTCTGAAGGGCGGCGAGCTTTACGTCGAAGATCTCGGCAGTACCAACGGCACATTCGTCGGCGGAAAGCGTCTCGACGAATCCGCGCTTCCGCTCGCGGACGGCGACTTCGTTGCATTTGGCGGAGACCACTTCGTCTACAGGGTGACGCTGCAAAGCCCACCCGAAGTCGAGCCGACTGTGACCCAGCTATTCCTCAAGCCCGCCGTCGACGTCGACGTGGACCCGGATAAAACGACTTTCGTCGGCGCCGCGCATTCGTTCCTCGATATCTTTTGTGTGGACCCGGCGCTGCAACGCGAAGACGAAGTCAACGAGGCAGCGCAACCTGGTTCGACGCAGACGAAGCGCGGCCCGCTCGCCGCGACGGTCAAAGGGACGGGCGGCGCGCACGTCGCGCATAGCGCGGCCAGCGGCCACGGCGCGCCGGGCATGGGTGACACGAACGGTACAGGCGGAAAAACCGGTACGCAGGACGCCGGCAGCATGCGCGCGACAAAGAGCGGTGCGCACCGTTGGCGCCTGCTCGCCGGTGAACTCGGCAAGGCGTTCGCGGGCAACGACACAGTGGATATCAAACGCATCGCTGGGTGGGGTGGCGCCGCGCTCGTCGTGCTGGTGGCCATCGTCGTCACGCTCTATTGGCGCGGCGCATCGGAGCGAGAGGTGAAGAACCTGCTGGCCAGCGGCGATTACACGAGCGCGGTCACGGCGGCAAAAAGCTATCTGGCAAGTCATCCCGCCGACACGAAAATCCGCTCGCTCGCGAGCGAAGCGCTGTTGAAGGCGAAGCTGCCTGGCTGGTTGAATACGTTGGAAAAGGCGCAGTTCGACGACGCCGACGCGCAACTCAAGGACATGCGTTCGTTGAGCGCGAACAACGCGGACGCAATGGCGCTCGTCGGCGAATTGCAATGGGTCGGCGATCTGGAACGTTTCGTGGCGACGCGCGGCGGTGTCGATGCGCCGATCCGGATGTACCAGGACGAAGCGACCATCAACAATCTGCTGCAGCGCTGGGACGACGATCCCAAAGGTCACCAGCGTGCGCTCGATCGCATCGCGTCCTATGTGCCCGTGTTCTCCGAGCCCTATGCGCAGTCACTCAGCCATTTGCGCAAACTCGAAAGCGACGATTCGGTCTACGTGGCCGCCATCGACCGTCTGAACGGAACGATCCGCAGCGAACTGGCGCGTGACAAGCCCGACGCATTGCCGCCCGTGCTGGACGATTACGCGCAACGCTACCCACGCCTGGCAGGTCTGGACCGCGTGCGCGACGATTTGCGGCAGTACACCGCATTGTTAAACGCTGCACTCGGCCGCCAGTTGACACCCTTGCTCGCCTTGTTGAAATCCGTGCATTTCAGCACGCCGCCATTCCGGACGCAGTTCGAGGCACTGGCGGCAAACCGCTTGCCCTCCACGGACGTGATCGAGCGTCACGCGGCCGTGACGGCCGCCTGGCAACGTGGCGACACGCAGCAGGCGCTGGCCGGATTACAGGCCATGCCGCCGGGATCGTGGTCCGATGTGCTGGCCACGGAACTCGCGCACAAGAAAGCGCTGCTGGACCAGTACGCCGATCTCCAGAAAGCGCGCGGCAGCAAGGACGACGACCAGCGCCTGCTGTCGTTCTACGCCAGTCTGGATCCTGTGACCGACGTTTGGTTTGCACGGTCGATCCAGAAGGACGTCGCCGCGCTGCACGACAAAGCACTGGCGCGCGCGCAAGACCTGTTGCTGCGCGCGCAGAGTCTGTGGAAGCAATATCGGGCGGATGGTCCGATCGGCGGAACACAACGGCTCGAGGCCGGCATTTCGCCCGGATTCCGCAGCGAGGCACGTCTGTTGTCTGATGCGCAAACGGCGGCGCGCCAGGGTATGCGCATCTACACGCAACTCAAAGCCGACCATCCGGCCGACTTCGACCGGCTGCTCGCGGACATCGACGCCGAAGCCGATTTGCAGCGCCGCTCGCTCACCGAGTTGCGCATGGTGCTGGACCCCAACCTGTTGAAAGCGAAGCTGGCGTTGATCGGAGGCGAGCAGAGTGAAGCGCGACAGTCACCCTAAACCCTTGTCGGAAGCGCTGGAGGACCACAGCGTCGAAGGCATCTCGATTCTGACCGCCGAGCCGGTGCGGATCGCGCGTGCGCTGATCTGGGCCATGGTTGCGCTAGTGGTGGCCGGGTTGCTGTGGTCGTTCGTGGGGCGCGCGGACGTGATCGTCAGCGCGCAGGGGACGTTGTCACCGGAATCGGACGTGCGGCGCATTTATGCGCCGATCGACGGCGAGCTTGCCGACCTGTATATCGCAGAGGGGCAGCCGGTGTCGAAGGGCGATGTGCTGGCGCGACTGAACGCGCGCGGCGCAATCGAAGCGGCGAGCAACGCGCTACAGGCTCAACTCAAACTCGAAGATGCCGAGCGCGACTGGAAGCAGTTTCCCGAGAAGAAAGCGCTGATGGAACGCAAGGCCGCAGCGCTGAAAGCGCAGATGGAAGTGGAAGCGCGGCAACACGAAAATCGGGTGTCGGAAGGTACCAGCAAGCTTGCCGAGGGACAGAAAGCAGAACTCGACGAAGCGCGTAGCGTACTCGACAACGCCCGACGCACGCGCGCGGCGGCGGGGCAGGAGTTGGACCGCTACTCGAAATTATTCGCGCAGCCTGGCGGCGGCGGCATTGCCGAATTGCAGGTCGAACAGAAACGCACCGCTGCCATGGAGGCGGACAACGCCTACCGTGTCGCGCAATCGAAACTGGCGGAACTGGATTTCCGCTTGAGCCACGAATATGCGCAGGCGAATGCGCAACTCGAAACCAGCGGCCAGCAGACCACCGATCTTCAGCTTCAGTACGATTCGGCGGTGCGCGACATCACTGACGCCGAAGACAAACTGCGTCTGCAGTTGCAAACCGCGCGGTTGGTGGCCGAAGCCGCCGCACGCATTCGCTTCGAGAACATCGACAAGGACAATTTTCTGCTGATTCTCGCACCTGTCTCGGGCGTGATCACCGACGTTACATCGACGCAGCGCGGCGACAAGATTCAGGCAAACGCGCCGCTCGGCGGTATTGCGCCGAAAGACGCACGCCCCGTGCTGAAGATTGAAATCGCCGAACACGACCGTGCTTTTCTGCACGAGGGCTTGCCGGTCAAACTCAAGTTCAACGCGTTTCCCTATCAGCGCTACGGGTTGATCAGCGGCACGCTCGCCTATATTTCACCGGCAACCAAACCGTCGGCGCAGGACAAGCAACCGGTCTACGAGGGCCGCGTCGTGCTCGACAAGAACTACTACCAGATCGCCGATACGCGCTACCCGTTGCGCTACGGCATGACGGCCAATGCGGAAATCGTCGTGCGCGAACGACGCCTGATCGACCTGGGTCTCGATCCGTTCCGCCAGGTAGCGGGTTAGCGGTGGGCTTGCGCGTGCGGCTCACGTAACAACGAAAGGAGCGGATGAGATGACCGCGATTGTGCGTATCGATGATGAAGTCGTGGATGTGGGCGAGTTCGTTCGTCTTCTGAAATTGACCGGCCAGTTCGAAAGCCTGATCGAGCAAATCGTGCGCGACAAGCTAACGGTCCATGCGGCAAAAAAACAGGGCCTCGCCGTCACTGCCGACGAGATCCAGCAGCGCGCGGATCAGTTTCGTCGGGTGCGCGGGTTGCATCGCGCGACGGATATGAATCAGTATCTCGACGCGCTCAATGTGAGTCTCGATGAATTCGAGGCATTTATCACCGACGGGTTGTACCAGGAAAAGATGCTCGACGAGGTTGGCAACGAGGCTGCGATCCACGACTACTTCGCGCTCAATTCGCCGAAGTTCGACGCGCTCGAGGTGAGTCACATCGTGCTCGATAGCGAGGGCAAGGCGAAGGAAATGATTTCCTATCTGCACGACGACCCCGGGAGTTTTGTCGAGATGGCGCGCGAACACTCCATCGCGGATACGCGCGAAGCGGGCGGCGTGATCGGCAAGGTGTTGCGCGGTTCGTTGAAGCCCGATATCGAGGCCAAGATTTTCAACGCGGCGGTGGGGGATTTGCTGGGGCCGTTTCCATCGGCGGATCGCTCGTGCTTTGAGATTTTTGCCGTGACCGCGAAATATCCCGCGACGCTCGACGCCGATGTGGCGGCCGAAGTGCGCCGACTATTGCGCGAAAGTTGGCTCATCGCACGCGCCCAGGAGCATGTGATCGAAGCGCGTTAGCCCGTACGCCGCGCAGCGTCGAACGCAGCGCCCACGCAAAGAGATGTCGCAAGGAGGTCCGCTAGCCCATGGATGCACCCCAGACCGCTCCCTCCGCAGCCGAGTTTCTTAGTTCGGTGGAAATCCTCTCGCCCTTCTCGCGCGACGAGATCGATCGCCTGGCCGATTACGCGCAGGCGCGCTTCTATTCGTTTGGCGAAACGGTTTGCTCGACGGGGGAGACGGCCGAAGGCCTGTACGTGGTCCGTTCGGGCTCGGTGCGTATCTTCACCGAAGAGCATGGCAAGGAGACCAGCGTGGGCGTGCGCAAGTCGGGCGAGATTTTCGCCGACATCGCCATGTTGCGCGCTTATGTTCACGAAGCGTCCGTGCGCTCGTCGGCGAAAACCGAGTTGCTGTTTATTCCGCGCGCGGCCATCGAACCGATCATGGCCGGCAATCAGGCCGCATTGGCCTTCGTGGCGAGTTATGTGGCGATCAGTTCGGCGGGCGGTTTTGTCGCCCAGTTGTTCGATTTGCGCGGCAAGCTGAACAAGGCGGAACTCGAAGAATATGTACGCAGCGTCGGCGTGAAGCGGGTCGCGGCCGGTAAGGAGATTCTCAAGCAGGACGGACGCGACGATAAGCGGCTTTACGTAGTGCGCCAAGGCAAAGTACGGATCGTCCGGCAGGAAGAGGGGCACGACTATACGCTCGCCACGCTTGGCGAAGGCGAGATATTCGGCGAGAAAGCCTGCTTGATGCGCCAGGAGCAGATGGCCTCGGCGGTGGCGGCGACCGACACGCGTCTGCTGGTCATTCCTGAACGCACGGTTCACTTCATTCTGGAGCGCAACCCGAAATTGCGCGAAGTGCTCGACGAGCGCATCCGTTATGGCGACCGTGAGTTACAGCGACAGAAGCGCATTGAACAAAGGCGCAAACTACCGTTGATGCTCGACTTGCAAAGCAAGCCGGGTTTTGGCGAAAAGGTCCTCAAGCGGTTCCCGCTGGTCGAACAGGCCGAGGAAATGGATTGCGGCGCTGCCTGCCTCAACATGGTGTGCCGCCATTACGGCATTCCCATCACGCTCGGCAAGTTGCGCGAGCTCGCCAACGTCACGACCCAGGGCGCCACACTCGATAGTCTCGCGCGAGCCGGCGAGTCGCTCGGCTTCACCGCACGCGGCGTGCAATGTACATTCGACGCGCTGCGTGGTTTCGATCTGCCGTTCATCGTGCATTGGGAGGGCTATCACTACGTCGTGGTGTACGGACTCTCGAAAGACTATGTCTGGGTGGCGGACCCTGCTGTCGGCTTCAGAAAGATGAGCGTGGAGGATTTCGAACGCGGCTGGAGCGGCACCTGTTTATTGTTTACTGGCGGCCCGCATCTGATGCAGATGTCGGCGGCTCGCTCGCCCTGGATCCGCTTCGTCGGCTACCTCAAACCGTACAAGAAGATTCTCGGCCACCTGTTTCTTGCCACTTTCGTGATTCAGGTGTTGGGTGTGATTCCGCCGCTCATCATCCAGAACATACTCGACGGCGTGATCGTGCATCAGAACGTCAGTCTGTTGCATCTGCTGATCGGCGGGTTGATTATCGCCAACGTGTTTTCGCAGCTCATGTCGTCGATTCGTGCGTATCTCGCGAACTTCATGGTGCGCAACATGGACTTCGCGATGATGTCGCAGTTTTTCAGGCACACCATGTCGCTGCCGTTCTCGTTCTTCGCCAAACGCAAGACCGGCGATATCTTCGCGCGCTTCCAGGAGAATCAGACCATCCGCGCCTTCCTCACCGAGTCGACGGTGACCACCGCGCTGAATCTGCTGATGGTGTTCATCTACTTCACGATCATGTTTGTCTATAACGTGAAAATGACCCTGGTGCTGATCGCGTTCGTCATTCCGATCATGGCGTTGACCGCGCTTGCTACGCCGAAGATCAAAAGCTACGCGCGCGAAGTGTTCACGGCGTCGACGGAATCCAAGTCCTTTCTGATGGAGGCGCTAGCCGGCGTGGAGACCATCAAGGGCATGGGCATCGAGCGGCCGGTGCGTTTGCGCTGGGAGAAGAAATACGCCAAGGCGCTGGAAGTGCAGTATCGGGCGCACGCTTTCAGCATTCTGATCGGCTTCGGCAGCCAGTTACTCAATGCCGCGACCACGATCGCGATTTTATGGGTCGGTGCGAACCTGGTGCTGGCGCGTGAAATGACGATCGGCCAGTTGATTGCGTTCAACGCGTTCATGGGTAGCGTGCTGGGGCCGCTGATGGGCCTGGTCGGTTTGTGGAGCATGCTCAACGACGCAGGTGTGGCCATGGAACGGCTCGGCGATGTGCTCGATATCGAACCGGAGCAGAAGCCGCAGGACTTGCCTTCGCGAGTCATGCTGCCGGAGCTGCAAGGCGACATCAGTCTCAGTGGCGTCTATTTCCGTTATGGCGAGAACGACTCGGCCTACGTGCTGGAAAACATCAGCTTCGATATCAAACCCGGCGAACTCGTGGCGATCGTCGGACGCAGCGGGTCCGGCAAGACCACGCTCGCCAAGTTGCTGGTCGGCTTCTACGCGCCGAGCGAGGGCAAGATGAGTATCGACGGCTACGACCTCGGCGTCATCGACAAAGCCTACTATCGCGCGCAGATCGGCTACGTCATGCAAAGCAATCTGCTGTTCTCCGGCACGATTGCGGAGAACATCGCGAGCGGCGACGATGCGCCCGATCGCCGGCGCATCGAAGAAGTCGCGAAGATGGCCGACGCGCATGCATTTATCAGCAAGATGCCGCTCGGCTACGAGCAGATCGTCGGCGAACGCGGGATTGGTTTGTCGGGCGGCCAGATTCAGCGCCTGTGCATTGCGCGGGCCTTGTATCACGATCCCCGTCTGCTGGTATTCGACGAAGCGACCTCGGCACTGGATTCGCAGTCGGAGAGCAATATCCTCGGCAATATGCACGACATTCTGAAGGGCCGGACCGCTGTGATCATCGCGCATCGGCTCAGCACCATCATGCGGGCCGACAAGATACTCGTGCTGTACGAAGGCGCGATTGTCGAACAGGGCCGTCACGACGAATTGATCCAGCGCGGCGGCATGTATTACCAGTTGGTCCAGAAACAGCTGAGTGCCTGATGATGAAGATACTCGACCAGGTCGAAGAACCGAGCCCCGCGATTTCGTATGCGGGTTTGATCGAGCGAATCGAGATCCTGCGCTCGACGCTGCGCTGGTCGTCGCGGCTGGAGCGTGCGGATATCGACAAGCTGCTCAGGCAAATTACCTCGTTGCGCGACGAAGTGATGCAGCTCTCGCATAAGGAGCGCTTTGTGCAAGCCGCGGTGGCGGGGGAGCCGCAGGAGCGTGTCGATCAATCGCGCGGGGCACGCAGAAAAGCGCTGCTGGAACGCAGCTTCATTTTCGAGGGCACGTTTGGCGACAACGCGCGTTTGCTGGAGTCGCTGGAAATTGCCGAGAAAGCGGCGCCGACCGATCTACCGGTGTTGATCGACGGTGAGAGCGGCACGGGGAAGGAGTTGATGGCCAAGGTGATCCACGCGAATGGCTCGCGTTCGGACAAGCCCTTCATTTCCGTGAATTGTGGCGCGATTCCCGACAATCTGCTGGAGTCGGAATTGTTCGGGCATCGCAAGGGCGCGTTCACGGGTGCCTCGAGCGATCGCAAGGGAAAATTCGAAAGTGCGCATACGGGTACGATTTTTCTCGACGAAATAGGCGAGCTGCCGCTGGCAGGTCAGGTCAAGCTGCTGCGCGTGCTGGAAGCGCATGAGATTCAACGCGTGGGCTCCGACGAAATGATTGCGGTCGACACCCGCATCGTCGCAGCGACCAACCGCAACCTGCGGCAATTGAGCGAGGAGGGCCGGTTTCGCGAAGACCTGTTCTACCGGCTCAGCGTGATTCATGTGACATTGCCGCCGTTGCGCGAGCGTCGCGATGAAATCCCGCTGCTGATCCAGTGGTTCGGCGACGAGGCGGCGGCCATTCTGAAGCGCAGGCCCGTCAGATTGACGCCGCGATTGCGCGACTTCCTCCTGAACTACGCCTACCCCGGCAATATCCGCGAGTTGCGCAACGTGATGTACCGCGTGTCGTGTCTGGCGGGAGAAATGGCGGACATCGACCATTTGCCGACGGACATGCGTCCTGCCGCGCCGGGCTCCGCCGCCGTGGCAGGCGGCGCGGCGAGTGCGACGGGGCAGGAGCCGATCAGCGTCGCGAATCTGATGTCGTTGAGCGACGCCAAACGCGCCGCGAGTGACGACGCGGAAAAAGCCTTCCTCGAGCGTGGTCTGCGCGAAGTGAGCGGCACGGTCGCGGAACTGGCGCGGCGCATCGACATGAACCGCTCGCATCTGCAGATGCTGTTGAAAAAGCATGGTCTGCATTCGAAGGACTTCCGCAATCGGAACCTGCAGGCGGCGAATAAGAACGGCGCGGACGAACACGAGGACGAAGACGGCGAGGGCTGAAATCTCGTGCAGTTAGGGCGAGGGATTCAGCAAGGTCTTGTCGGACGCATTCGGGTCTTCAGCCCGCACGACCACGGCCGTGATGTTGTCGCGACCACCGCGCGAGAGCGCCAGATCGACCAGTTCACCGGAGGCATTCTCGTGTGCCGCCGTGGTCAGCACGGCGAGGATTTCCTCGTCGCTCACTTCGTTGCTCAGACCGTCGCTGCAGAGCAGGAAGATGTCGCCGTCGGTCACTTCGAGCGCATCGTCGTCGAGTTCGAGCAGGTCCGTTGCGCCAACGGCGCGCGTGATCATGTGCTGGGCCGGATGGTGGCGCGCTTGCGCGTCGGTGAGCACGCCGAGCGATTTGAGCGCTTCCACCTGACTATGATCGCGCGTGAGTTGCCGCAGGCTGCCGTGGCGTGCCAGATACAGGCGGCTATCGCCTGCCCAGACATATGCGCAGAAGCGGTCGCAGGCGAGCAGCACCACGACCGTGCTGCCGATTCGCTGCACCTGGCGACGCGCGGCTTCCTGCCGTAATTGCCGGTTCGCACTTTGCAGGCGAGCATGCGCGTCCGCCACAAAAGTCTTCATGCTGACCGGCGAGTCCAGTTGCCTGAGCGCTTCGATCACCAGACCACTCGCCACATCTCCGACGGCGTGCCCACCCATGCCGTCGGCGACGGCCCAGCGTCCGAGTTCGGGCTGGTCGAGGCAGGCATCTTCGTTGATCTCGCGGACGCGTCCGGCGTCGGAACGCGCGGACGACGTCCAGCGAAACTGGCTGGCACAGGTCACAACGGTTACACCGTATCGTTTCTGCTGAGGGCGTCGGGGGCGACGTTGATGTTCGAGTTGGAGCCGGTGTTGCGTACGTCAACCGACTGGAACTGGTTGATCATCTGGTTAGCATAGAAGTTGTTGGACACCTCGTACAGGTTGACGACCGGGCCGATGCTCGGGGTCTCGCGTACGTACGGTTGAATCCAGCCATACACCCACGGGGCGCCGCCGCCGCCGCGGATCGCCGCCATCGCCTTGCGGTCGAGGGCGAGATTGAGCGTGAGATCGTTCACTGTGATGGAAGCCATGTCGTTCTCCGGTTGGCTGCGTGCAATGCGCGTCGTTCAAAGGGTTTTGCACGTGATAGTGCAAGTGCCATGCCAATTGGCGGATGTCCGCTCACGCTTTGCCGTGATGCCTTGCTTGTTGGGCGTTTCCACGTAGCGCGTCGCGAGGAGTCTGCTCGTGCATACTTTCATAGGTCGGCCTGCCGCCAACAAGCCACCACGACGAACGGTGTGATACCCAACACTTCGAGCGGGCTCGGGTGCAACCGACATAACCCTGTACAGCGCCCAGAAACGATGGTCGATCACCAACACACTGGCCTGATTTCTGTCGGCTGCGGGCCCACATCTCGTCTTGCCCATTTTCCTCGATTGACGCAAAAGCCCTTTAAACAAAGGCTTCCGCCGACATGGCCCGGATGATGCAAAAGCTCTCGCAACAGTGTTGGAAATCGAAGCGAGGCCAGCCATGAATACGAACGCTCTCCCGACGAATCGCGAAGCCAGCGAAACGTTCGCCACCATCGACCTGCCGATCGGCGCGCATCTGGTCACGCAACGCAGCGGTTACGAGCATCACGGCATTTATGTGGGCAATGGCCGCGTCGTGCATTACGCAGGCTTCGCCGGTTCGACACATCGCGGCCCGGTCGAAGAAGTCGCGCTGGCGCGCTTCGCCGCAGGCCGCGGGTTGTCGATCCGCGCGACGCCCAGCGCCCGCTACGTCGGCGACGAAGCCGTCAGCCGCGCACGCTCCCGCCTCGGTGAAAACCGCTACCGCCTGCTGACGAACAACTGCGAGCACTTCTGCGCATGGTGCCTGCTCGGCGAAAGCCGCAGCGAACAGGTGCATGGCTGCCTGCGTCATCCGCGTGCCGGCGTGCGTGCCCTGGTGTGCCTCGTGAAGGCTTTCGTGGAAAGCGGGACGAAGGACCATCAGGTCGGTGCACAGGTGGCGTGAAGGGTCCAGACGAAATTCGGATTTTCAGGCGTTGAGCGATTCAAGGAGAACATCATGGTTGCCGTAGAAAAGACCTTGCACTGGGCCGTCGACAAATGGCTCGCCCCCACTCCCTCGATGCCGGCGCGCGTCGTGCAGTTTTGCCATCGCGCCTCGCAACATCAGCGTTACGTGTGCGTGGAAGCGTTGCGGCCCGGCGGTTTGCTGTCGATCTTCTTCTTCCGCCATGACGACGGCTCGTGGAACGTGTTCCCGCCGCAAATCGAACGTCCGGCGATGAACGGCCATCGCCGTGCCGCACTCTGCTAACGCGGTTGATGGATGCTCGCTTCTTTCACGAGCCACTGGCTGAAGAGTTGCATCGCCGGGCTCATCGGTTTGCCTTTAAGGCAGGTCATCCAGTAGCTGCCGGCATGCACTTCCACGTCGAACGGTCGCACGAGGCGGCCCGTGTTGATCTCGTGTTCGAACATCGAGGCGGGCGCGAGCGCGATACCCGCACCCTGCATCGCCGCTTCCGCCATCAGGCGCGATGAATCGAAGACCGGTCCGCGAATCGGTCGCGGCGGAATGCCGGCAGCGCTAAACCAGCTCATCCAGTCGTCGGCGCGATAGGAGCGCAGCAGCGTTTCATTGGCGAGGTCTTCGGGCTTCGACAGACGTGCTGCGATGTCCGGCGTGCACAGCAGCGCGAGTGGCGCATCGAGCAACCGGGTGGCCAGCGAGCCGGGCCATGTGCCGTCGCCGAAGCGGATCGCGAAGTCGAGTCCTTCGGTGGCGAGATCGACCAGGTTGTTGTTGGTCAGCAGGCGCAACTCGACGAACGGATGAGCCTCGCGAAACGATTTGAGCCGTGGCATCAGCCAGCCCACCGCAAACGTGCCGACTACGCCGACCGTCAGCACCTCGTGGAAGTGGCCGCCGTCGAACTGCTTGAGCACGGCTTCGATGCGATCGAAAGCGTCGCTGAGAACCGGGCGTAGCGCGAGCCCCTCGTCGGTCATGGCGAGGCCGCGCGGCAAGCGCTTGAAGAGCGTGGTGCCCAACCGCTCCTCCAGACTTCTGACCTGCTGACTGACGGCTGCCTGAGTGACGTTCAGTTCGAGCGCCGCGCGCGTGAAGCTCAAATGCCGTGCCGACGATTCGAAGGCGCGCAGTGCGTTGAGCGGGAGGTACGGTCTCATGGCAAAGGCATAAGATTTTCTTGGAAGTCGTCTAACTTATCATCGTTTGTCATGGACGAGCGAAAACCGGGAGTCGCGCCGGGTCGAACCCTGATCAATCGAGCCGCGCGATGCGCGAATCGAGCGACGCTGAGAACTGCAGGCTAAGCAGCGGCGGCCGCCGGGGCGGGGATCAGCTTGCCTTGCACCAGCAAACCCAGCGTCTTCACGACAAGGATGCCGATAATCACATTCGCGGCAATGAACACGACCGGCGCAGCCCATGCAATCGGACCGGTGGCGCCGCGTTCGACCATCCGGATCATCATCGTCGGCAGGGCGGCTACGCCGAAGCTGAAGGCCCAGTATCCCGGCGTGAAAGCCTGCTGGCGAATCCAGGGCAGCAAGCGCAACAGCAGCAGTGCCTGGTACACGCCGTAACCGAGCAACATCAGGGCAATCAGGTCCGGTGTACCGCTGGTCAGGCTGAGGTAGGTCACCCCACCTACCACCGGCGGTGCGAGTTGCACGCCGAGCGTCGGCCGCAAGGCCTGCGGCAGCGGATCATGGAGCGCGGCGCGGTGCAGGATCAGCGATTCGATTGCGAGCCACGACAGCACGCCGGCGCCAAAGAACAGGCCACCCAGCTGATGAAACCCGAAAGCCGCTGCTGTCGTGCCAGCCACGAAATTGGGCGCGACTGTCGGCAGATAAATCGCCGGCGTGATCGATTCGGGCTTGCCGCCGCCTTGCCAGAAGCGTCCATGCAGATACGTGCCGAGCGCCAGTTGCCCAATGGCGGCGACGCCGAACAGGCCGAGCGCCAGCGAGTGCGCAGACGTTTGCAGGAGTTGTGCGGCCAGCATGCTCGATACGGGCACGAACGCCGCAAACGACGACTGCACCGGATGCTGTATTTCGGCGCGGGCTTGCGCGCTGTGCGTTAGCCACTTATGCCCATACGCGACGAGCATCACGAGCCAGACCACGAGCGCCACGATCGTCAGCAAGGTGCCCACGATGGCGGGCAAGTGCCAGACCTGGATCGCCACGCGCCACAAGTTGGCGAACGCCAATGCGCCTACCGCGATACCGAAGAAACCAACTGGAATCGTGCCACGAGTGCTGTTCATCACCGATTCTCCGAAAGTTGCGTCGCGCTCCGATGCAGCCGTGTCGCGCGATTGATGACGTACTGTAAAAGGCGGAGGCGGCCCGGTGAACGCTGGGAAAGCGCAACAAATGGCGCACTCGTCTCAAGCTAGGGCGGCGTTGAAACGCGCCAGCGCCCTGGCGGATAGGAGCGATCCGCTTCATGGCGTAAAATTTCCACTTCTCCATGAAGCAGCGCTTACCTATGTCGACGCCCGCGGACAAATCAAACTCGAAGGAAAGCGAAGGCGTTGCCGTAATCGATCGGGCTTGCGCGATCCTGTTCGCATTCCGCCCCGATGACACCGCGCTCACGCTCGCCGAACTGGCGGCGCGCACGGGTCTGTACAAGAGCACGCTGCTGCGCCTCGCAGGCTCGCTGATCCAGCACCGCCTCCTGCTGCGTCTCGACGACGGGCGCTACCAACTCGGTTCGGCCACCTTCCTGCTCGGCGCGCTGTATCAACGCAGCCTGAATCTCGGCGATATTCTGGTGCCGCTCATGAGCGAGCTCGCGCAGATAAGCGGCGAAAGTGTGTCGTTCTACGTGCGTGACGAAACGGTGCGCGTGTGTCTGCATCGCGTCGATTCGAAGCATGCGGTGCGATTTCATGTGCGCGAAGGCGATGTGCTGCCGCTGGAGTCCGGCTCGGGCGGCCATGCATTGCTGGCGTTCGGGGGCACGCCGGGCGCACCCTACGACAAGATTCGCGCGGATTTTTATTGCGTGTCGATCGGCGAGCGCGATCGGGAGACGGCCGGTATTTCCATGCCGGTATTCGGCGTACGGCAGAGCTTGCGTGGTGTATTGACACTAGCGGGGCCGAGTTCGCGGATCGACCACGCGTTCCTCGAGCGCAATCTCGGCGCGCTGTTCGATTGCGCCGCGCGCGCCACCGACGCGCTCGGCGGCGATTCGCGCGCCATGCGCAACGCGCAGCGGCGCGGGGCCGACATCCAGGGCAGCTAGTTCAAGGCAGGTGACGCTCGGGCTCGCCTGTGTAGGTGTAGCTCATCTGGCGCGGCAGGGGGCCTTTGTTGCGTTCGTGGCGCCCGCGCTGTTCCCATGCGTGCGAGAGGATGCCCACCGCACGCGAGAGGCAGAACACTCCGCGGGCCAACTCCGGTGCAAAGCCGAGTTCGGCATAGATCACTGCCGTGGCGCCGTCGATATTCATCGGCACAGGTTTGTTCTTGCGGCGCATGAGCAGAGCTTCGATGCCACGCGCGATCGTGGCGTAGCGTCCGCTGATGTGCTCCCGTGCAACGTTTTCGTCCACCAACGCCAGCAACCTCACCGCACGCGGGTCGATCGGATGAAAGCGGTGGCCGAAGCCGGGCAGATACTTGCCAAACTCCGCGATGAACGTATCGACGCCTTGCTCGACGGCGTCTTCCAGTGTGGCGCCCGCCTGCATACGTGCGTCGATCGCGTCGTACAGCTCGACGGCTTGCTGACCGGCGCCGCCGTGCACGTCGTCGAGCGCGTTGATCGCCGAGGCCATCGCGCCGTTCAACGGCACGCCGCAACTCGTCGCGATCCGCGAGATCGCAATCGAAGGCGCATGCGGACCATGATCCACCGAGGATACCAATGCCGCTTCGAACAGACCCGCTTGCGCCGGATCCGGCAGTTCGCCGCGCAGCATCAGCCAGATCATCTGCGGAAAGCTGATGTTGCCGATCAACTCCTGGATCGGAAAACCGCGCACCTTGATCGAACCCGGATGGATGTCGATGATCGAGGTGCTCCAGTAGTCGGCGGCGAGTTTCGCTGCGTCGAATGTTTGCGTCATGTTCAGATCACTCCTTCAGCGCGTAGTTGCTCGATGTCGGCGTCGTCGTAGCCGAGCGCAGCAAGTTGCTCATGGGTATGTGCCGACAGAACCGGGGCGGGTGTCGCCGGCGCCGTGTCCGCGTCGTGCAGGCGAAAACCGGCACGCGTCACGCGTTGGCGATCCGTGGTGCCGTCAGGGGCAAATTCGCGGATGAAGCCGCGCGATTCGATATGCGGATGCGCGAGAATCTCCGGCACCGACATCACACGGCCAGCGGGCACGCCGGCTTCGAACAGTTTCGCTTCCCAGTTCACGGCGCTGTCGCTCGCCAATGCTGCTTCGATCTCGGCTTTCAGCGCAGCACGGTTCAGCTTGCGTGCATTGCGTTCGGCAAAGCGCGGATCGTCGAGCAGATCGGCGCGGTCAATCAGATTGCACAAGCTGGCAAACTGTTTGTTTTCGTTTGCGGCGATGTTCAATGGGCCGTCGCCGGTTTTGAAGGTGCCCGAGGGCGCCGCGGTGAAATTTTCGTTGCCCATCGGCACGGGCGTCACGCCGGCATTGAGGAAATTCGATACCACCCAGCCCATCGTGGCGAGCGTGGACTCGAGCATCGACACGTCGAGCATGCGGCCGTGACCCGTAGCACGCGCATCGAGCAGCGCGGCGCAGATACCGAAAGCGGCGGTGAGCCCGCCCACCGTGTCCGATACCGGATAGCCGACGCGCAACGGCGCACTCTCTGCGTCGCCCGTCACGCTCATCACGCCGGAGATGCCCTGAATGATCTGATCGTAGGCGGGGCGTCTGGAAAACTCGCCGTCCATGCCGAAGCCCGAAATCGCGCAATACACGAGCTTCGGATTGACCTCGCGTAGTGCGTCGAAGTCGAGACCAAGCCGCTTCATCACACCGGGCCGGAAATTTTCGACCAGGACGTCGGCGGTTCTGACGAGGTCGCGCAAAATCGCTTTGCCGCGCGGGTCTTTCAGATTGAGCGTGACGGACTGCTTGCCCGCGTTGACCGCCACGAACGAGGCGCCCATATTGCGCGCGGACGCATCCTTGTCGGCGCCCAGCCGTCGTGCGAGATCGCCGCCTTCAGGGTGCTCGACCTTGATCACTTCTGCGCCAAGCAGCGCGAGTTGATACGCGCAAAACGGCCCGGCCAATACGTTCGATAAGTCCAGTACGCGGACTCCAGCCAAAGGCAGCGTCATCGTTAAAGCCTCTTGTTCAAATGCGATTCAACGCGGTTCAGTGCGAGATTTCGTCGAGATTGAGATTGTTGGTGCGAGGACCGAAGAGGCCGATCGCACCGATCACCATCAGCATCGACACGCTGATCAACGCGAATACGCCGATCACGTCGAAGTGGCGCAGTGCGAAGGCGATCATGAAGCCCGAGAACATCGCGGAGAGGCGCGACATCGAATAAACAAAACCGACGGCGCGCGCGCGCAAACGCGTTGGGAACAGTTCGGTCTGGTACGCGTGATAGCCGACCGAAAGCAGCGTGCCGCACAGCGTGATGAGCACGCCGAGCGTCATCAGCATGGCGGGCGAGGTTTGCGTGGCGAACAGCGTGCCGAACACGGCGATGCCGAGCGCGGACAAGACGATCAGCGTCTTGCGTTCGATGCGGTCGGCGATCGCCATACCGATCAGCGGGCCGAACGGATTCGAGATCGCGATCACGAACGAATACAGCAGGCTGTGCGTGATGGTCACGCCTTTGGATACCAGCAGCGTCGGCACCCACGACGCGAAGCCGTAAAAGCCGATCGCCTGGAAGAGGTTGAAGACCAGCATCGTGATCGCGCGCTTGCGATACGGCGGTTGCCAGATCTCGCTGAAAGCCGCTTTGGTCGTGGCCGGTTCGACGGTCGGCACCGGAGCGGGCAGAGGGCGGCCATATTGCGCGGTGACTTTTGCTTCGAGCGCCTGCAATACCTGTTCGGCCTCAGCGGCGCGGCCTTGTTGGGCGAGCCAGCGCGGGCTTTCGGGCACGCGTCGGCGGATTGCCCAGACCACGACCGCGCCCAATGCGCCGATGATCACCACCCAGCGCCAGCCGTCGAGTCCGAACGGCGCGCGTGGCACGAGCCACCACGCGAGGAACGCGACAGTGGGCACAGCGGTGTACTGCACCAGATGAACGAACGCGAAGGCGCGGCCGCGCAGATGCTTCGGCACGAGTTCGCTGACGTAGGTGTCGATCGTGACCAGTTCCACGCCAACGCCGATGCCGGCGATCAGTCGCCAGATGTTGATGGCGGGCGCCGAGCTCTGCAACGCCATGATCAAAGTGGCGACGGAGTACCACAGCAGCGACACGGTGAACACGGTCTTGCGGCCATAGCGATCCGCCATGCCCGCCAGAAAGAACGTGCCGATGAAGAGGCCCGCGAACGACGCCGCCACGAATGCGCCCAACCCGGACACGCCGAAGAACGAGGCAGTGGTCGTCGCATAGAGCCCGCTTTTGACCAGACCCGGTCCGACATAGGCGGTGAAAAACAGATCGTAGAACTCGAACCAGCCGCCGATCGACAGCAGGAAGACCAGCGTCCACACAGTCCGTGTAGCGGGCAGTCGGTCGATGCGCGCGTTGACGCCGGTGGTCAACGCCGGCGCGGCATTCGAATCAGATGACGCGCCGGGCGCATCGATCGGCAGGCTTGCCATGGAATCCTCCTTCAATGGGTCTCGCTCGTCTCGGTGGTGTTCTATTAGGCAGAACGACGTTCTGTTTAATGAATGTGGCGAGAGTAGTCCGTGATGCCTCGATCAGGAATACGGGCTTTTACCTACGAACGGAGAAATGCGCCGGACAGCGGGAGGCGGACCGGCGCAGCGTCACGACGCGATGCGTTGCAGCATCGCGAGCAGGGCGTCGAATGACAGCGGCTTGCGCGCGTATTCGATGGTGGGATTCGGCTGCATCGGAATGTCCGCGGCCGCGCTGCATAGAATGATCGGAATGGCGCGCAATGCGGGATCGGCATACAGCGCCGCGCATAGTTGCACGCCCGACATCACCGGCATCATGCAGTCCGACACGATGATATCGGGCCGGGTATGGCGAATCTGTTCAAGCGCGGCTGCGCCGTTCGACGCCGTCAGCACGGTATAGCCGTGCCGCTCCAGCAGCAGTCGCCAGACCGTGAGAATGTCGAACTCGTCGTCCACGACCAGAATGGTTTTCATGGGCGGCTAAGTGTTCCGTCGCGGCAGCGTGGCCGACAGGCCCGGTGACGTGTACACGCCGCTGACGTTGGCCGGCCCGTCGACCACGTCGAGCCCCTCGGGCGAAATCACGAGTTCGCGCAACGAAGTGTCGTGAGCACTTTCGCGCTGCTTGACCACGGAAATCATGCGGCGCAGACCGGTGTCCGTTTCGGCGTAGCGCAGCAGCAGGAGATTCTCCGTCAATGCCGAAACCCGCACGCTTTTCATATGGCCGGAGTCGGCATAGAGCGGCAGCTCTTCGGTGATCAGCGTGGTGACGGCGGCCTCGCGAAGCTGATGCAGCATCGCGTTGAGGAACAGACCGAAGCGCTCGGTACGCAACGCCGAATCGCGAAAGCCCTCCACGCCGTCGATCACGATACGCGACACGCCCAGCTTCTTGACCGTCGCCAACGCGGTCGCCGCGAGTTCGTCGACGGCCAGTTCGATGGTCGGTTGCCACTGAATCACGAGCCGGCCGTCTTCATACGCTTCGGTCAGCCCGATCGACACGGCCTCCGCTTTGCCGACCAACCGTTGCGGTCCTTCGTAAAAGCCCAGATACAGACAGCGCTCGCCGCGCGCTGCGCCGGCCGCGAGAAATTGCAGGCACAGCAGGGTCTTGCCGACACCCGACGGTCCGATCAGCGTCGTCGTGGAGCCTTGCGCGAAGCCGCCGCCCAGCAGGCTGTCCAGATGCGGTAGCCCGAAACCGAGACGCGATTTCAGATCGACGGGCCCGGGTTGTCCGGCATTTTGTGCTTCCAGCCGCGGGAACATCAGCAGCCCGCTTTCAGCGATCCGGAAGAAGTGCTTGCCCATCAAGTGATTGCGCGCGCGCATCTTGTGCACTTCGATTTCGCGCGCACGGCGCATGCCGTCGCTGTAACGGTTCAGTTCGATGAGACCATCGACCAGCGTGTGCTCCGGATGCGGCTCGTTGCCCGAGAGCGGCGCGAGCAGCAAGGTGGTGCAATCCATCGCCGCGACCAGCGCGTTGAGTTCGTGAATGAATTTCGACAACGACAGTTCGGTTTCGCTGAATTCGCGTGCGCTGCGAAAACCGTCGATGATCATCAGGCTCGGACGGTAGTCGTAAATGCTCGATGCAATCAGTTTGAGGAAGCCGTCGAGCCCGTCCTGCATCAACTCGTGATAGCCGGACACGAACAACATCTGCTGGGCGACGGCGTTTTCGTCGAAGAAGCTCAGACCTTTCAGGTGGCTCAACAACTTGTCGTGCGATTCGGCTATCAAGGTCATGTACAGCACCTTTTCGCCCTGGCTTACACGATGAAATCCAATCTGGCTCGACAGAATGGTCTTGCCGGCGCCGGCCATGCCTTCCAGCAGATAGACGCCGCCGCGCACCAGTCCGCCGCCCAGGATTTCGTCGAGACCCGGCACGCCGGTTTCCACGTTGGTGCGGGCCGCATCAGGCTGGGCTGCGCCAGGCCGGCGGCCGTCGGACGGAAAAGGCGTCTGAGATTCGTGGATAGTCATTGTCGATGTGTCGTTTCAAGTGCGCAGCGACGACGGCTCGCAGGTGAGGGGCCGTTCGCCCAAACAAACAAAATAGCAATTCGTGTTCCCGGCGCTAGCGGGCGCGCGCACGCGTCGGCGTTGGAATGCAGGGGATTCTATCTGTCCGCGGCACGCTTGGCGAACCGCGTGATGGCGGGCGGCGCGGCCGGCCATATACAATTCGGCTGCGCTAGCTGCTTGCCCGCTTTTACCGACTGTTTTTTCAATCCTGATCTGATCTCATCCATGCCGAATCCGACCCGGGCCTTTCTTCTCGGCCCGCTCCTAAAAGGCGTTTCACGCTCCTTTTATCTCACCTTGCGCGTGCTGCCGGCCGGCATGCGTGACCCGATCGGCCTCGCCTATCTGCTGGCGCGCGCGGCCGATACGATTGCGGATACTTCGCTGATCTCGCCGGAGCAACGGCTTGCGTTGCTGCTATCGCTGCGCGATCAGGTCAACGGCGTGTCCCATGACGACGCGCTGTTCCAGCGCATGGCCGCCGAAGTGGCGGGCCAGCAGATCCAGTCGGACGAGAAGGTGTTGCTCGAGTCGCTCGGTCCCGCACTAGGCGTGCTGTCGCAATTGAGCGATTCCGATCGCCGGGCGGTGCGCGAGATCGTCTCGACGCTCACCGAGGGCATGGAGTTCGATCTGCGCACGTTCCCGGACGAACGCTCGGGGCAAATCGCGGCGCTCGGCGAGTACGACGAACTCGACCGTTATACGTATCTGGTGGCGGGGTGTGTCGGCGAATTCTGGACCACGATGACCTATGCGCATATGCCGGGCACGCTGAAGGAGCGGCCCGACACGATGTCGGCGCGCGGCGTGCGATTCGGCAAGGCGCTGCAAATGACCAACGTGCTACGCGATTGCGGCAAGGACCTGCGAATCGGCCGCTGCTATCTTCCGCAGACGATGCTGACGCGCCACGGCCTCAGCGCGCAAGATCTGCTGCTGCCGGCGAATTCGTTGCGCGCGCGGCCGCTGCTCGTCGAGCTGCTGCGCAAGACACTCGATCACTTTCGCGCAGCCCTCGACTACACGCTGGCGATTCCCGCATGGTCCGTGCGTTTGCGCCTCGCCTGCTTGTGGCCGATTCTGATCGGACTCGATACCCTGTTGCTGCTGGTGGATAACGACGCGTGGCTCGATCCGCAGAAAGTCTCCAAGGTCAGGCGCAATCAGGTGTATCAGATCATCGCCTCATCTCTGTTGCTGGTGCCTTCGAACGCACGGGTGCGCAATGCGATCGAGCGACGCATCATGCAAATCGAAGCGCGGTTTTGAGTTTTGTTGGCGTGCTCGAAATATAGTTTGTGATCCGAATTAAAAATATAACCAATAGGAATCGGTGAAGAACCTGTTTCATCCACCACGCGTGAGCGTGGCCCTCGACCGAGGGCGCCTCGTTCGAACCTGACGCGCAGTGTGGGCGAGCGTACTGAATAGAAATCCGGAGAGCCGTAGTTTGGCGGACAACCCCTTTGTCCGAACCCCGCTCACATGGCGCCCACCGGTAAACAACATTGCGACACGCTCGACCTGATCCGCGCATTGGCGGCGGGTGCGGTATGCGTCAGCCATCTGCGCAATCTGATCTTCGTCGACTATCGATCGAGCGCGGGAATCGGCCTGGCGGGCAAGGCGTTCTATTTCGCCAGTAATTACGGTCACACGGCGGTCATTGTGTTCTTTCTGCTGAGCGGCTATTTCGTCGGCGGATCGGTGTTGCGCCAGGTGGGCAACGGAACGTGGAACTGGCAGCGCTATCTGATCGAGCGGATGTCGCGGCTGTGGATCGTGCTGATTCCCGCCTTGCTGCTGACCCTGTTCTGGGATCGGCTCGGTATCGCGCTGGTGGGCGGCCCGTTTTACCTCGGAACCGAAGGCACGTACGATTTACAGATCAACGTCGCGTCCCACCTCGGCGCCGCGACGTTCGGGTGCAATCTCGTCTTTCTGCAGACGCTGACGTGCAATACCTACGGATCCAACGGGCCGCTGTGGAGTCTCGCCAACGAGTTCTGGTATTACATGTGGTTTCCCGCCTGCTACGTCCTGCTGCAAAAGGGCCGCCGAATGGGCGCCTTCGCGGCGGCGGCCCTTGCCTTGCTCACCATGTTCGCGTTTCCGTCATTGCTGAGCGGCTTTGGCCTCTGGTTGCTCGGCGTGATACTCGCAGTGCTCGAAAAACGCTTTCCGGCGCGTAGCGAACGAGCCGGCCTGCCATGGTTCACGCTCGCGAGCGGTGCAGTCTTCATCGCGTCGCTGCTGGGTTTGCGGCTATTTCTCTGGGACAACGACTGGCTCGTCGGGGTGCCCTGTTTCGTTTTCCTGCGCTGTATTCTTTGGGAAAACGTTCGTCTGCGCCCAGCATGGCTCTCGCGCGTCGCAATTCGCTTTTCCGGATTTTCGTATTCGCTCTACCTGACTCACTTCTCTTTCATTCTGTTTGTCGCCGCGTTCGGCTTCGGCCAGCGCATCCAGTTCGACGGCCGGGGTGTGCTGGTGCTGCTGGGCATGCTGGTCGCCTGCTACGCCTATGCCTACGCGGTCTACCTGCTGTTCGAACAGAATACGAAGCGCGTGCAGCGCGCTATCCAGCAGTTTCGTTTTCTACGGGAAAAACCCGATACACCGGCGGCGCATACCGGTTCACCTGGCAGTATTGGCTAATTTAATCTGCATCATTGAATAGTCACCGATCGGGAAACCCCTAGCACCGTGCGCTCATGGTTCGCGTTAGTCTCTTTTAAACAGGAGACTAACCATGAGACAAGCGTTCAATATTGCCGTGGTGCTGTTGCTTGGCTATCTGATGGCGGATAGGGCGCTGATGCGCGCGCAAGCGGGAGAAGTGGGGACCATAACGTGCCACCAAGGCGCGGCGCTGGTCAAGGGGGACGCGTTGAAGAAAGGTTTCGGCGATGTCGCCGCGAGCAGCCAGGGTGAGAATTTCCTCTCGAACTGTCTCGTGACGGGGCGCGGCGAGGTCGGCAGTCTGATCGCGAGAGAATAACGCGCGCCGGAAAAAGCGCCCGGACCATCGGCCCGGGCGGAAGTCATCGGGTGGCCGATGACGGAGGTATCGAATACTGAACTGGCCCGCGGTCGGGACATCCCGGTCGCGGGCCAGTTCGTTTGTATTTGGATGCGCGTCGGATCGACACGCTGGATCGCTGTCCGGCACCCGCGACGGATGCTGGTTCGCAGCGCAGTTTTTGCTTATTGGCCGAAGTAGACCGACTTCGTGCCGGCGGCTTGCGCCGCGTGGCCGGATTGCGAGGCGCCGTTCGCTACACCACCAAACCCGCTTTCTGCTGCCTGCGTGGTGCCGTTCTGCGCATCGACACGGGCTTGCGCGGCTTGAATGTCAGCCGGGTAGTACGGGTCGGCGTGGCCCGGGGTGTAGCCGGCTTTTTCCAGTTGAACCAGTTCGGCGCGTACCTGTGCGCGAGTTACGGGCTGGTTGGACTGCGCGAACGACACGACCGGTGCTGCCAGAACGGTTGCGATAACAACGGCTTGAATGAGCGATTTCATGATGACTACCTCCAGTTCGGTTTTTTGTGTTGCTACGAACCTTTGCGTTCGTAGTCAGTGATTGCATTGTAGTTTTGCGATCTGGCGAGAGTAATGGCCTATTCAGGGAAGCTTTGTTGTTAAATTTGAGACAAACGGACGATGCGCATCCGCCGCGTCGCCGCGTTGGATCGAAGTGCGGCGCCTCATTCGCGATCCGAGAGCAGTGCGGCGTGCGGTGTGTCAGACCCGAACGGCCGGAAAATATCGGAAAGGGACGCAGGCCTGGCAGTGCCCCAGCCGCCGGGCGGCAGCCGCTCTGAAACGGCTCGGATCGATTCGTCCGGCTCGGCTGTCTCGGCGTACAGCGTCGTTTGAAAATCCTTATCGAGCCGGGCCAACTGCGTTTCTTGCGGCTTCAGCGAGCCGGGGTCGCGCTGCAGCGCCTGAGCGTAGCGATGCGAGGCGGCGCGCAGATCGCCCTCGTGATCCAGCGCCCGGCCCAACTCGGCGTAAGCGGGCGCCAGTTCGGGGCTCAGGGCCACCGCGCGGTCGAGCTTGTCGATCGCCTCGTCGTATTGGCCGACCTTGACGAGCGCTTCGCCCCAGTCGTGCAAAACGTAGACGGAGTTGGGCAGCCGGCGGTCGGCTTTCTTGAAGGCGTCGAGTGCCCACTGATCGAGATGCGCATGCAACAGCACGTCGCCAAGGAGACGCAGATTTTCACCGGTCGCCGATTTTTCGTTTGCGCCGGTTTGCAACGCGTCCAGCGCCTCCTCGACCCGGTCCTCCTGCTCCAGTGCAAGACCGAGGTTCGCATACAGAATCGCCGATTTCGGGTACTGCTTCAACGCTTCGCGAGCCTGCCGCTCGGCTTCCTGCGGCTGTTTCCGACTGACCAGCAGCGCTGTCTTGCCGGCGAGTGCCCATTCGACCTGATCGGACGCGGGCATGTTCAGCACCTCGTCGTAGATCGCATCCACCTTGGCGTAGTTGCATTGTTTCGGCGAGCAGTGGGTCTTCTGGACTTCCGAGAAGAGATGGCTCGCGAGCAGATTCGGCTCGGCGAGGTGCATGGACGCCGTTGCGATGTCGCTGACGAATTTTTCCAGATCGCGTCCCTCGAAGGGGACCAATTGATCGTGTGTATCGAAGGGGCCGTTTTCGATCTGTACGTGCGCGACATACGTGTCCGCGCTGTTGTCGACCTTCGTAATGCCGATATGCACGACGACATCCGCGCGCTTCAATGCGCTCTTTAGAAACCGAACCACCGTCGCATAGGAGAAGTTCTCCCCCGGGATCTGGATGTCCGGTTGCGTTTCGCTATCGCTCATCGCGTCGTGCGGCACCGAGTCGCCGTCTTTGGCGATTTTCAGCATCGAAGCCATGATGCGTTGAGCCAGAAAGGTCGACGAATAACCGCGCTCCACGAGTGTGTTCGGTGTGTCGACGGGCGGCACCAGCAACTGCCGCGTGAATACGCTGTTCACGGCGAGGCCGGCAAACCATACGGCAAGCGCTACGACCATCCATGGCAAAACATACGGCCACAATTGCTTCGGCCCACGCGCGATGACACCGGCGGCGTGCAGACCTCGCCTCATGGCGCCCGCATCGTCGCCGCCATCACGACACGTCGCGTTGCCGCGCCCCGCGAATGACAAGGTGAGCCAGGGACCAGACCGGCGTGAACTATCCATACTCGACATGACGCACCTCAATTCAATCGACATTGCCAGGACCCGACGGGGCTCAGGTCGGTATTGCATCGACTGTGCCATCGGGCGCGGCGTCTTATGCGACGGGCTTCTCAGCGGTTGCCGTCCGCGTGAGGCCGTGGAGGTGTTGTGTGCCGCCCAACGGATGTCGGCCAGATGTACGCATCAAAAGCAACAGAACGAACCAGGCGAACTGACGGCGCGGGCGGATCAGCTAGTCCGGCCACGTCGCCTGCCTGAATCAGTTGCCTTTGAACACACCCTGAATAAGCGCCGAATCGCCGTTTTTCTGTGACTGCACGAGTTGCTGGTAGACGTCAGCACGCGTCAATGCTTCCGTATGGGCGGGACCACCTGACATCGACATGGTGGCGGGTTGGCCGCCGACGGCGTCGGCCGCGGTGGGTTGCGCCTGAGCCTCGGGTTGGGGCGGTGCATCCTGCGCACGCGCCTGCAAGGTGAGCACGCCGAGCAGCCCTGCGGCGACGATCAAAGCCTTTTTCATGTCCCTCTCCTTCAAGCCGGTGACGCGGCATTCGCGACACCTCGTTGCGAAAGTCTCATCGAGGTCCGCATGCGGAAACTATGCGAGTGGTCGATGAGGTACATGACGAAGACGCTGACCGGCTTGCTTGTCGAATTCTGCGCAGCGCACCAGAGAGGTGCGTTAGCGAAATACTGCTTCGGGCAAGGAAAGGTGCGCGCTGGAGACTTTCTGGTTCGGCGACGTTTGCGGAGTCGGTTTTGTCCGCGTCATGAGAAGGAGACGGAATTCGTGTGAACGAATTCAAGTATTAATCAGCCATCCTTAATGCGAATGCGGCGCCCGATTCGGGGTGCGATCCAGGCGCTTTACGTTGTGTCAGCAGGGAGCGATCTCCGGGCTGCAGACGACAAGGCGCTCGTTGACCTGATCGAGGAGGCCGGATTTTTTCCACCCTATATACCGGAGATAACAGGTTTGCTGCGGAGGAAAGCATGCCGGAAGCCGGTGCCACTTCTCTTGCCTTTGCTGCAGCCAAAGTATCGCGCCGAGAATCTCGCGATCGCTGCGGCGAGGTCGTCCTCGAACGGAGCACAGTTCGGGAAAGAGATCTTTAACGCGGGCCCAATCCGCATCAGAGAGAGGAATTTCTAGCATCGGTTGCCTTGGAAGGCGATATGGGGAATTGGTATCGATTGCATGTTGCAATGCAATCGATACTAGAGAAACTCTATTGCCGGGTCAATTCCTCAGTTATAAAGCGTTGCATCGGGTGCAATTGGCTTTCGGCTCCCTTGGAATTTCTTGCGCGGTATGCAGTTTTTGTGCGTTGCGATGGCCACCATGCTCATTGAAAACAATGAGCCAGCCGAGCGTAAGAAATCTTTTATATCGGCAGATGCGGTACGTTCCAGTGAGTGACTTCTTAAGATGGCGTGAGTATGGTTCGCTATCCGAATCAAGTACCCGTACGCGTAAGCCGCGCGATGAGGCCATTCTTTGCGATCCACTCCGCGTAAGCGCGATACTCGGGATCGTTCATCAAATGCCGTTCCTCGGTCTTCGCGCGCATGAAGTACAGCAGATTGACGGCGATCAGCGCGGCGCAATGCGTCACGGCAAGCCGCCAGCCGAGCGGCTCGATGAATGGAACCGTGACCATCCAGTAAGACAGGTTCTTCGCGATGTAAGCAGGATGTTTGGTGAACCGATAAGGCCCGGAAGTAATGATGCCGCGGTTGGTCAGGTTGGAAAATCGTAAGCCGAACGAGATGGTCGCCATGGCGTAGCACAGCAACAATGCGATGATCACCGTACCCCACACGATCCGTAACGTTGGCACTGAAAGCAGCCAACTGTCCCAGAACATCGATCCTTCGTAGTGAATGTACTGGTTCGAGATCAGCGACCAGAACGGCTGATAGCAGATCAGCGCCACGAGCCAGCCCAGCGTGGTCGGCTCCGCGCTGCGCACATGGCTGTCGAGAATGCGTAGCGTGCACAGATAGCCGACGGTGCCGAACATGAGGTCCATCGCAAAGGAGAGGTCGTACATGAAGCGGAACGTCGCGAGCGAGTTGGGTGCATTCAGGGCGAGCGTCAACGAAGCGTCGAGGTGGTCCGCGTTGGTCGACAGATAGACGATCATCAACGGCAGGAAGAATGCCTTGACCATCCAGCCGGCCAGCATTTCGCGCAGCGGGCGCCAGTTGGCGGGACGCTCACCGCGAAACAGCAGGCGAGCCCAAAGCAGGTACGCGTCGTCCACCTCGCGTTGATGGCGGTCCATCCAGGCAAAGTAGAACGGCGCCGCGACGAGCACGTACGGCGCGAGCGTGCGGAGCAGCGACCAGAACGGGCGGTAGAAGGCGCCCTGGTACTCGGGCAGCAACCAGTAAAGCGCGCCGATGCCCGCATAGACTGAAGCGAGTGCCGCGAGACGCCACGCCACGCGCCCTACGTCAAGGGAGCGCACGGGGCTGCTCGCGAGCCCGGCGCTCGGGCGCAGATAGACGCGCGCGACAAAGAGTTCGTAGGCGGCGATGGTCGCGATGATCGCGAGGCAAGCCACGGTGCTGCGCGTCGCGCCGTCCAGCGCGGTGCTGTCGCGCAGCATCCAGAGCGTCAGCAGACCTGCGGCGATGCCGGCGAGGCCGACTGAAAACGGCGTCGCGGAACGCGGCCGCGAATCCTGGGCGTGCGTGACGGTGTCGAAAATGGAGTTCATGTCAGCCTCGTTGTCATGACATAGAAGGCGGCCGGGCTTTTGTTTTTTTAGGCCCGGCCGCTGCGCGGAAAAACGCTTTATTTGCCGGCCGTGACGCCGCCGAGCAATCCGCCGACCAGGTTCGTCACCGGCGCCAGCGGATTCTTGCTGTTCGAACCGCCCGAGCCGCTAGCCGTGCCGCCGGCAAGTCCGCCGATGAGGCCGGTGACCGGATTGGCCGACGTGCTGCTTTGCGTGGCGCTGACGCTGCCTGTGACACTGACTGTCAACGAGCCGACCAGCGTGACGACCGGTGTGAGCGGGTTGCCCGTGCCCGTTGCGCCGCCGGGCGATCCGACTTTGCCGAGCAGGCCCGTGAGCGGTGCCAGCAAGCCTGCCGCGCCACCTGTGCCGCCACTGCCGCCGAGCGATCCGAGGTTGCCGATCAGTCCGGTCAACGGCGGGATGCCGATCGAGCCACCGCCTACGCCGCCAAGGCCGCCCAAGCCGCCGAGCGGCCCGAGCAGGCCGGTGATCGGCGCGAGGGGATTGGTCGTCGCGCCGGTGAAGAGTCCGCCGGTGCTCGTGACAGTTTTGCCGAGTTGGCTCACGACACCGCCGACGTCCTTGCCGACCTGATCGCCCGTTGCGCCAGACACCTTGATACCGGCTGAATCGAATCCGTTGCCGAGCGTGCTGAACAGGGTATTGAGCGGCGCGCCGAGACCGGTGGCGTTGCCGAGCGTTTGCGTGGTGTTCGAAACGGCGAGCGTGATCGGGTTGATCGCGGTGCTGAGTTGCGTCTCGACTTGCTGAACCGGCGCGCTGGATAGCGCGGTATCCAGACCGGAGCCAACGGCAGTGACGCCGCTGCCGACGCCGCCGACGACGCTGCCCAAGGGATTTGTCAGCGGGGCGAGCGGAGCCAGCGGTCCGCTGCCGAGGCTGGTTACTACGCCGCCGAGTGCGGTGACGGCAGTTCCAGTGTCGGAGACGACGCCGGAGGTGGAAGTCAGGGTGGGTCCGAGCGGATTGGCTGCGCTGCCCACGGTGCCGAGTCCGGCGGCCGTGCCGTTGCCAAGCACCTTGACGCCGTTGCCCAGATCGGTGAGTGCGTTGCCGAGGTCGCCGGTCGTCGCGCCGTTGATGCCGGGGATAGACGTGCCGGTAACTTTGGTGCCGCCATCGGCGACCGTCGTGCCGACAGCAGTGATGAGGTTGCCGGTTTGCGTGATGATGTTGCCGAGCGGGGTGGAGGAGGTACCCGAAGTACCCGAAGTACCCGAAGTACCCGAAGTGCCCGAAGTACCCGAAGTACCCGAAGTGCCCGAAGTACCCGAAGTACCCGAAGTACCCGAAGTACCCGAAGTACCCGAAGTACCCGAAGTACCCGAAGTACCCGAAGTACCCGAAGTACCCGAAGTACCCGAAGTGCCCGAAGTGCCCGATGTACCCGATGTACCCGATGTACCCGAAGTGCCGGAAGTACCCGATGTACCCGATGTACCCGATGTACCCGACGTGCCGGAAGTGCCGGAAGTGCCGGAAGTGCCGGAAGTACCCGAAGTGCCGGAGGTGCCGGAGGTGCCGGAAGTGCCCGAAGTACCCGAAGTACCCGAAGTGCCGGAAGTACCCGAAGTGCCGGAAGTACCCGAAGTGCCGGAAGTACCCGAAGTGCCGGAAGTGCCGGAAGTACCCGAAGTGCCGGAAGTACCCGAAGTGCCGGAGGTGCCGGAAGTGCCCGAAGTACCCGAAGTACCCGAAGTACCCGAAGTACCCGAAGTACCCGAAGTACCCGAAGTACCCGATGTACCGGACGTGCCTGAAGTACCCGAAGTAGTACCCGAAGTACTCCCCGTCCCCGAAGTCCCGCCAAGGCCGCTGCCGCCGATCCCGCTGCTAGGCAGATGAAGAGTGGACCCGCAGCCATAGAGCGCGAGCAAGGTAGAAGTCGCGACGGCGATGGCGGTCCGACTGGCGAATTTTTGCATGATGTCCCCGTTGAACGTCTATTGACGGAGTCATCATTTGCAAGTTGTACGCCAAACACGACTTATGCTGCGATTTGGTCAATCCGACACAAAAATGCCGCGTCCAGCGCCTGCAAAAACAATTAATAGCGAAAAAACGTCAAATTGATCGACGTGGACGAGGTCGTGTTCCGTATGCGTGCTACGTAACGTCGAAGGCCGCCGTAACACCCTCAGAACGCAGCCGTATAAATCGCCAGCGCATCGCTTTCGCTCACTGGTCGCGGATTATTGACCAGCAGGCGTGTCTGCAACATGGCGTCGCTCGCCATGCGTTCGAGCCCGCTACGCTCGATCCCGACATCACGCAGCCGCGCCGGAATCGCCGTTGCTTCAATCATGCGTTCGATTCGCTCGATTAGCGCCTGGGTCTTACTTTCGGCGCTCCCCGTCACGCCCGGCACGACTATTTCGGCCAGTTCGGCATAGAGATGCGCCGCCGCCTCGGCATTGAAGCGCAAAACATGCGGCAACACGAGCGCATTCGAAAGACCATGCGGCACGTGATAAATACCGCCGATCGGGTATGCCAGCGCATGCACCGCCGCCACCGGCGAGTTGGCGAACGCCTGACCCGCGAAGGTCGCGCCGAGTAGCATCGCCTCGCGCGCGGCGCGATTCTGCCCGTCCTCGCAAGCCGGCAACAGATTGCGCGACAACAACTCCAGTGCCTTGACCGCCAGCATGTCGGAAACCGGATTCTTCAGATGCGCCGATGTGTACGCTTCGATGGCATGCACCATCGCGTCGACGCCGGTTGCCGCGGTCGCCGCGAGTGGCAGGCCGAGTGTGAGTTCCGCGTCGAGAATCGCCAGATCCGCGATCAACTGCGGCGCGACCACACCCATTTTCCGGGCTTCGCCCACCGTCACGATCGATACGGCCGTGACTTCCGAACCGGTGCCGGCCGTAGTCGGCATCTGCACGAGCGGCAGGCGCGCCACCGTGATCCTGTTCACGCCGTACATGTCGCTGAGCGCCTGCTCTTGCTGCGGCGCGAGCACGGCAATCAGCTTCGCCACATCCATCGACGATCCGCCGCCGAGCCCGAGCACGATTTCCGCGCCGGCCGCCCGCGCGCGCGAGGTCGCTTCGAGCACGATATGTTCGGGCGGGTCGGCGATCACGTCGTCGATCACCGTGGCATTCCAGCCGTGCGCCGCGAGATCGGCCAGCGCGGGATTCAGCAGTCCGCTGGTGTGCAGGAAGCCGTCGGTGATTACGCACAGGCGAGTGAGCGCCGGGAACTGCGCGCGCAACAAAGCGCCGAGCCGGCGCGCCGCGCCGAACTCCGCGATCAGCGTCGGCACGGTTTGAAAGCGGAATGCGTTCGTCATGCTGCGTCCCCAGGCACCATATGGCTCGATACTTCACGACGGTCGAGCAGCGGAATGAGAATGCCGAAGCCGAGCCGCTGGAAATGTTCCGTCTCGCGATGCTCGGCGAGTCCGCTGGCGTCGCTGTACTGTTCGAGAATCACGAAATGGTCCGGGTCGAGCGGCGAGCGGAAAAATTCGTAGAAGACGTTCTTCGGCTCCGTGCGCGTTGCCGCGGCCAGTTCGGTGAGGGGCTTCACGAGTGCGTCGCCGTTGCCGGGTTTGGCGAAATAATGCGCGATCACTTGCAGGTAAGCAGCAGCCATCGATTACTCCAACTAGATGTACTTCAGGGTGTCAACGTGCCGGGTCCAGATTCCACAGCTCGCTGTCGCTGGTCGATACGGCGACCGCGCCGTTCTTCAACGCATCGCGCACGTCGCCCTTATTGCAGACGAAACCCGAGGTGACGATCGGCGGCAAGGCCTTGCGGTCCTGCTCGGACAGATGCGAGAGCATGGGCGCAGGCATCAGTTGTACCAGATTCGGATCGCTTTGCTCCAATGCCTTGACGCTGCGCGGCCAGGTGGAGCGGTCCGTCACGAACACTTTCTGCATCGTGACGAGACCGGCCCGATTGCCGCGCTGGATAGTCGCCACCCGGGTCGAGACGAGACTGGTGACGCCGATGTCCGCCAGATACTCGACGCCGCCTTTGTCCTGCGAAAGCCCATCGCAACTGTCGATGTTGACGATCACATACTTGCCGGCCTTCGTGAGCGCCGCCACCACCGGGTGCAATCGGCGCAGATCGACATTCGCGACGATGCAGATTTCAGCCGCGCTTTCGAGGAACGTGTCGACCTGCTCGACGCCGAACAGCGTCGCGATGACCGGATGGCGCGTGAGGCGCGCCCCAAGTGACTTGTCCATATGATTACTGCTTCACGTCGTGAGCTTGCTCGTCGGTCAGGCCAAGCTTGCCGGGATTGAGAATGTTCTTCGGGTCGAGCGTGCGTTTGACGGCCTCGAGAACGGGGAATGCGCTACCGAGCGATTCGCTCATATACGGCGCGCGCAGCAGGCCGACGCCGTGATGGTGGCTCAACGCCGCATTGTATTTGATGAGCACGGCGTTCGCGGCGTCCCACGCGGCGCGATACCACTTCGCGCGATTCTCCACGTCGACTTCGCCGCGCAGCGAGAAATACAAACACGCGCCGTCCACATAAGCATGCGATTGATGCGCCGAACCGGCCAGCGTGCCCGGCACGGCGTTGATCGCCTTGACCACGTCGGTGTAGATGCCCGGCAGGTCTTTCCACGGGCCCACCATCTCCAGCGTGTCGGCCACGAAGCCGGGGCTGCGCATGAAGCCTTCCGCGCTCTTGCCGGTGAGGTAGCGCGTGTCGAGCCACTTCTCGAAGATGACCTTGTCGTCCAGCTGCTCGCCCAACCCGGCGCAGACGCGCTCGCTGATCGTGAGCACGGCTTCGACCATCTCGCGTGCGCCTTCGTCGGCGACGAGCAGCACGTTCGATGCGGGCAAGCCGAACTGCACGCCGCTTTCGAGTTCGTCATACAGACGCAAGGCCGCCGGATTCGCGCCTTGCTGCATGATCTGACGGCAGGCTTCGAGACCGATCGCAAACGTCTTGAAACCGTAGGCAATTGCGCGGCCATAATCCGGCAGACGATGCAGCTTCAGACGCACGCGCACGATTACCCCGAGCGTGCCTTCGGAGCCGATGAACAACTGCTGCAAGTCCGGCCCGAGCGCCGCGCGCGAATAGCCGCCCACGGTGACGAGGCTGCCGTCGGCGAGCACCACGTCCATGCCGAACACCATGTCTTCGATCTTGCCGTAGCGCGTCGACAGTTGGCCCGCGCCGCGGCAGGCGACCCAGCCGCCGACCGTACTGATCGCATACGACGACGGCCAGTGGCCCATCGTCATGCCGTAGTCGCGCTGGATCGTTTCTTCGAAGATGTCGCCGAACATGCCCGCTTCGACTTCGACGATCTGGCTCTCGCGGTCGAAGCCGAGCATACGATTCAACTCGCACACGTCCAGCACGATACCGCCGCGCACCGGCAATGCCGCGCCCGTCACGTTGCTGCGGCCGGCCGACACCGTCACCGGAATCGCGGCTGCGTTGGCAATGCGCATCACCGCCTGAATCTGTTCGACTGTCGAGACGCGCACGATCACACCGTTCGGTGTGGCCGGCTTGCCGCCGGTCTCGGTCACCATCGAGGCGGCCCACCAGTCGCGCGTCCAGATCACTACGTCGGCGGTTTGCGTGAGCACTTCATCGGCGACGGCGCGCAGGGCATCGATCTGTTGCGCGCTTACCTTGACCGGGTCGCGTTGCAGACCGGCTTCGCCGGCGATCTCCTTGATGGTAGCCGCGTAGGCTGGCGGCGTGTGCGCGCCGACAATGTAGTTGCCACGGTTATAGCCACGCTTGACGGCTTCCTTGCTGATCATTCGGTTTCTCCCATAAGAACAGACTTTTCATGCTGGACGGCGGCGACGTAGTCGCTCACCTGTTTAGCGACGACCGCTTCGGGCAAGCCGAGCTCCGTCCGTAAAATTTCGCCGACGCGCGCGGCGGCGCGGGCCGAAGCATCGCGCGCCATCAGACGGGCGCGGATGCGGCGCGACAACACGTCGTCGACGCTGCAGGCGAGTTCGTGGCGCACGGCATAGACCACTTCGGCTTCGGTGTACGGCAGGTCTTCCACGATCGGCTTGAGCAGGCTTGCATCGCTTTCGAGAATGTCCGTAACGAAGCGCGCTTCCGTGCCATAGCGCTCGCCGAGTTGCGCCGACAAACCGCCCGAGGCGACGATGGCCTGAGAGTCGTAGCCGGCCGCGCCGAGCAGATACGCTGACTTGGTGCGGCATTTCGCACGTTTGCCGATCACCTTCTGCGCGGCGTCGATGGTCTGCTCGGCCATGTGGCGCGAGGTCGTCAGCTTGCCGCCGACGATCGTGACGAGGCCGTCCGGCGCGATATGGATTTCATGATTGCGCTTCATTTCCAGCGTCTTGCCGCCAGCCGGCCCGACCAGTGGACGACAACCGGCGATGCTGCCCACCGCGTCTTCGGCGCATAGATCGGTTTTCAAGGCCGAGCGCGCGCCTTCGATCAGGAAGTCGAGTTCCTGGCGCGTGCAGCACACGTCGTCGAGATTGCCGCGATAGTCTTCGTCGGTGGTGCCTAGATAGGAGACGTTGCCCCAGCGCGTGATGGTCGCGCGGCGGCTGCGGCCCGGTACGGGAATCGTCACCGTGCAATCGTTGCGGATCTTCAGCCATGGAATCGCGACGTGCACGCCTTTCGCGGGGCGGATCTGCAAACCCGCCGGGTCGTCTTTCTTGCGGCCGTTCCAGTCGCGCAGCCACACGCCGGTCGCCATTACTACGACGCCCGCACGTACGCGAATCTCGCGGCCGTCGGCCTGCACGATCACGCCGTCGACCTTGCCGTTGCCGCTGCGTGTGATGTCCACGGCCTTCGCGTGATTGACCACCGCCGCGCCGTGAAAGGCCGCCGTGCGCGCGAGATTCAGCGTGAGGCGTGCATCGTCGACGCGGGCATCGAAATACATGAAGCCGCCGGTGAGGTTCTCTTCGTTGAAAGTGGGGCAGTGCGAAAGAACTTCGGCTTTGCTCAGCTTCTGATGCAGGATGCCTTCACGCCAGCCGCCGGCAATGTCATAGGTCCACAGCAGACTTTCGAAGGCCTTGGCGAGGCGCTTGTCGAACACGCCGTCCTTTTCCATAACAGGAAACAGAAACGGCAGACGTTGTACGAGATGCCGTGCATTGCGCCGCAAACGTTGCCGCTCCAGCAGCGAATGACGCACGAGTCCGAGATTGCCTTGCTCGATATAACGCAAACCGCCATGCACCATCTTCGACGATTTGGACGACGTGCCCGAGGCGAAATCGCTCTTTTCCAGCAGCGCCACGCGATAACCGCGCAGGCTTGCGTCGAGCGCCGCGTAAGCGCCGGTCACGCCGCCGCCCACGATGACGATGTCGAATGCCTCGCTGCCGAGCCGGTCGAGTTGCTCGGTGCGCACCATGCGCAACGGCTCGGTACCGGTCATCTCCGCGCGTTCTTTCGAGGCCTTTCTGGATGGAATAAACAACATATTTTTCAGTCCCCACTACCAATATCGAATGCACTTGCGTGGACGAGTTCCGCCTCGACCCTTGCCTGCCATGCCGTACGCCGCTTGTCGCGCGCGGCGGATCGCGCCGACGGTTCGAACACCGCGTCGGTGACGGTGGTGGTGCGCGCGTGTTGCAGCGAATCCCACAGCAAGCCCGACGAACCGGCAAGAAACGCCGCGCCGCGCAGGCTCGCACGATCGCTTTCATGCATGCGCCGCACCGGCATGCCGCTCAGATCGGCCTGGATTTGTAGCAACGTGTCGCTACCCGACAGTCCGCCGCCGACCACCAGTTCGGACGCCTCGACATCCGCGATGGCCTTGTTTGCATCGATGCACAAGGCGACCGAATGCGCGATGCCTTCGAGAATCGCGTAGGCGATCTCAGCTTGCGTGGTGGCGATGGAAATGCCCGACAGCGATGCGCGTGCGTTGGGTTGCAACTGTGGCACGCGCAGGCCGGTCAAGGCGGGCAGGAAGGTGACACCGCGCGAGGAATCGACGCTCGCGGCGAGCGTGCTGATTTGCGCGGGATTGTCGAACCAGTGCAATTTCTCGCAGATCCAGTTCAGCGCGGAGCCGGTCGTCGCGACGAAGGTTTCGAGCGAAAAGTGCGAGACGCCATGCTGACGCCGCGCGGTCATGGTCAAGGTGCCATCGTGCGAGGTCTCGGTCGCGGCCGGCACTTGTGTGCCGACTAGCAGATCGACGAAGCTACCCGTGCCGTGCACACACATCGACTGGCCGCGATCGAGACAGCCGAGTCCCACTGCACCTGCTAATTGATCGCCCGCGCAGGCCAGAATCGGCACGTCGATACCGAGTATCTCCGCGCGGGTTCGGCCGAATTGATCCGCGTCCTGACGAAGCTCCGGCAGGAGCGATTGCGGAAATCCGAGCGTGTCGATCCAGTCGAGGCAGTAACGATGTTCGTCGAGCAGATAGGCGCTCGCCGACGTCGCATTGGTCGGCGTGGTCACGCACGCGCGTTCGGTGGAGAGATGCCACAGCAGCCACGTGTCGATCGTTCCGAAGGCGAGGCGGCGCTCGCGATTCGCGAGCATCACCGCGGGTGTCGTCTGCAGATGATGGACGGCCCACAGATAGGGCGAGCGCACGCCCACCGGCCGACCCACACGTTCGATCAGCGTACGGTCCCACGCTTGCGCGAGCAGGTCCAGTTCGCCGGCGTGGCGTGTGTCCTGCCAGACCATCGCGGGCACGAGTGCGCGGCCCGTGCGAGTGTCCCATAGCACGGCCGTGGCGCGTTGCGTTGCGATGGCCAGCGCGACCACGTTCAACCGTTCGTTGGCCGCGCGCGCGAGCGTTTCGCGGCACACCGCGATGGTCTTCTCGAGAATGACGTTCGCGTCCTGCTCGACGACACCGGGCCGCGGGCTATCCACCCGAAGCGGCTGATACGTGAGACAGGAAACCTGCCCGTCGGCGGCCACGACGGCCGCTCGCGTGCCGGAAGTCCCTTCGTCGATCGAGAGAATAACGTTTCGATTACTGGTCATCGCTGGGATTTTTCGATTGCCGGGTTCATGAATACCGATACCTCGTCCGCATCGCCCTCGAATTGGGGCGCGTCGGGTTCGTTGTCGGGCGTAATCGCGGTACGCGTCGGGTCCCACTTGATGACGAAACAGATCACGCTTGCCACCAGCGGCACGATCGCGAGGATCAGGAAGGTTTTGTCGAGACCGTAGTGTTCCCGAAAGAGCGGGAACACCAGCAGGCCCAACGCCGCGCCGATCGAGCCGAGCGCGCCGATCACGCCGTTCGCGCCCGCGCGAATCTCGCTGCGGAACGACAGCGACGACAGACTCTTGCCATTGGCGCCGGGGCCCGACGAGTGGAACAGAATGAAGAGCGAGGGCACGATGACCGCGAGCCACAGTGGCATCTTCGAGCCGAACAGGCCCAGCACGAGCAGCATCACGAAGACCGCCGCGAAGCCGAAGGCCGACGCGCGCCGCAAACCGAAGCGCTTGCCGATGGCCGGGGACATGAACCCGCCGAAGATGCCGAACACGTTGAATAGCAGCGCGCCCAGCGTTGCATAGATAAAGTCTTTGCCGAACAGGGCGGCACTGATGAGCGGCAGATACCAGCCGATCGCGAAGTACTGAATGGACTGCCCGACCTGAACGGTGGCCGCCAGAAGAGTGCGTGGCAGATAGATGCCGCGGAAGATCAGCATCACATTGGCGAGTCCGCGCCTGGCCTGGTTCAGCACAGGCACGCGTTCTTCAACCGGTGCGGCGACGAACGTGCGCCCGTAGATGCGACTCATCGACGTAGCGGCTTCGCCAAGCCGCTCTTTACGCGCGAGCCAGATTGGGCTTTCGACCAGAAACACCAGCTGCAGCACGAGGATCGCGATGCCGAAGAGCGCCGTCGCGGCCACGGAGTATCGCCAGATCGAATCGCCCACATGCCATGAGTTAAACAGCAACGCGAGCAGCAGGTTCGAGCAGACGGCGGTGTACCACATGCCCTGCCACGCATTGAGGCGGCTCTTCAGTTTGACGGGCGTGAATTCGGCGAGCATCGCCATTGCAATCGCGAAATCGATACCGTAGGCCATGCCGACGAAGAAGCGTCCCGCGAGAATGACTTCGAAGCCCGGTGCGAATACCACCAGCACCGCGCCGATCACGGCGAGGAATTTGGCCAGCACCAAAGGACGAATGCGGCCCCAGCGGTCGGCCATCCAGCCGCCGATCGGATTGAAGGCAATTGCGACCCACGATGCAAACGACGTCATGAGCGCGATTTGAGGCGCGCCGAGATGGAGATCTCGCGTCATGGGCCCGAGGCCCGCGCTTAAAGCTGAATTGGAGAACGCGTCGAGAAACAATCCGCCGAGTGCAAGCCACCAGATAAGGCCGGCTCGACCGGGAATGCCTGAACATGAGTCGATGAACGAAATGACATCGTCGATGCCACGAATCTTAAGCGCGACTGTCTGCACAATCGGTCTCCTTTAGTTTTTCTGTAAGAGGCCGGTGCTGTTCGCGATGCAAATCGTTTACGCGCAAGAGACCATCTTACAGATAGTCTCTTATCTAGATCTGCAGGGCAGACTTTATGATGCGACCTCCAATGTGTCAAGCATTCTCACGCGAAGCATCGCGCGCGCCGCCCTGAAAACGAGGCAGGGATTTCCACTATTGCGCAGGCTTGCTGTGAGAACCCAGCAAGGCCTAAACAATACGGATGACTAACAATATTCGGCCTGCCTCATACGCTTCTGCCAAACATTGATCGACAACGTCATGCCGATTGAATTGATCATACAAAGCTATCGGGGCTTGTAAGGTCATGGTAATTGTTGATTGAGAATGATTCGCGTTTACGATAGATTGGCGCCCTATCTTTTGAAAAAACGGAGCGAATCTATGACTGAGGTGCTCGTCCGGCAGGTGTCTTCCACAGCGATGCCGGTATCGGTTCTCAGTCCGGGCACCGCCCATTCGGCCACGCCACGACGCGCGCGCAGTCAGAGTCGCGCGGTCGATTGGCAAAAGGGTGCCTTGCTCGACGTGCTGATCGACAACCGCCGCATGCTCGTCAACCTGGCGCGTGGTTTCGTCGGCTGCGCGAGCCTTGCGGAAGACGTGGTGCACGATGTCTTCATCAAGCTCGTCGACTTTCCCGATCAGGATGCGGTGCGCCAGCCGGTCGCCTACGTGACGCGCATGGTGCGCAACGCGTCGATCGACGCATTCCGCCGCCAGAACCTGGAAAGCACCTATCACGCCGACGAGGACGACGGCTTGCACGTGCCTTCGCCCGAGCCGTCACCCGAAGCGGCGCTGCTCGTGCGCGACACGTTGCGGCACGTCTACCACGCGCTCGAACAACTGCCGCCGCGCAGCCGCGCCGCTTTCGAAATGGTGCGCCTGCGCGAGGAAACGCTGCAAAGCACGGCGCGTGCACTCGATGTCTCGCAGACGCTGGTGCACTTCATGGTGCGCGACGCGGAACAGCATTGCGCGGATTGCCTCGATGCGTGCAATCGCGGTGTGGCCCGTCCTGCGTTCTGCAGCGGCCGCGCGCGTCGCCGGTAAAAAAGCGGACGCGGCAAACGTCAACTTAATAGAGGCGACGCGCCGGCAATTTACCTGCAGCCGCGCCGAGCCGCGACGCCGGGACACGCGTCTGCATTCGTCCCGTCCCATTCCGATCCTTCTTCGACAGAGCCCTTCATCATGACGCAAGCACAGCACACCGCCGCCCTGGCAGCAGGCGAGGCGGACGACCTCGTCTACACCGTGGTCATCAACGACGAAGAGCAGTACTCGATCTGGCCGACGTTCCGCCCGGTGCCCGCAGGCTGGCATGAAGTCGGCGTGAGCGGTCCGAAGGCCGGGTGTCTCGCGCACATCGAAACCGTGTGGATCGATATGCGCCCGGCGAGCCTGCGCCGTCATATGGACGAGGTCGCCGCCAAGGCGCGCGCCGCGTAATCCGGGCGTGCCCGGCACCGCGTCGGGCCACGCCGATTCTGCAAGAGGACTTCGTATGACCATGGTTTCGATGCCGCCGCCCACGCTCGCCGATCTGTCGATCGAGCCGGGCTTGCCGACGGTCGTCTCGCCGCGAGCGGGCGCGGACATGTCGCTGGAAGAAGCGGCGCCGTTGCTGCGCAGGATCGTCGACGAGAAACTGGAGCGCGCCGGCGGTGTGCTATTCACCGGCTTTCGCGTGGCCTCGATCGATGCCTTCCAAAGTTTCGCCGGCTCGTTCGGGCATCCGTTGATTGGTTATGAGTTTGCTTCGACGCCGCGTAGCCAGGTGGAGGGCGCGGTCTACACGTCCACCGAATATCCGCCGCATCGCTCGATTCCGCTGCATAACGAGCAGTCGTACACGCGCGAATGGCCGCTGCGGATCTGGTTTCATTGCGCACTCGCCGCGCGTGCCGGCGGCGCGACGCCGATCGCCGATAGCCGCGCGATTTATCGTGCGCTGAATCCGGCACTGGTCGAACGCTTTGCCAAACGTGAACTGCTCTACGTGCGCAACTTCGGGCAAGGGCTCGATCTGCCGTGGGAGACCGCGTTCGGCTCGGACGATCCGCGTGTCGTCGAACAGATTTGCCGCACGCGTGGCATCGAATGCGAGTGGCGCGACAGCGAAGACGGTGAGCGGCTGCTGCGCACGCGTGAACGTTGCCAGGCGGTGTCCCGCCATCCGCGTACAGGAGAACCGGTCTGGTTCAATCAGGCGCACCTGTTCCATCTGTCATCGCTCGATGAGGACATGCAGGAAGCGCTGATCGACACCGTCGGGCTCGAAAGCGTGCCACGCAATGTCTATTACGGCGACGGCGAACCGCTCGAAGCCGACGCGCTCGCAGAAATTCGCGGCGTGCTCGATCAGCAGCGCATCGTGTTTCCCTGGCTGGGCGGCGACGTGCTGATGCTCGACAACATGCTCACCGCGCACGCCCGCGATCCGTTCGAAGGGCCGCGCAAGGTGGTGGTCGCGATGGCGCGCAGCTATAGCGAAGCGGGCGGCGAACAACGGACGGCTGCGCAATGATGCACGCGCAGGGCGCGGCACTCGCGGCGCATTCGCTGACGGTCGGCTATCGCGATCACGTCGTGCTGCACGATCTCGACCTCCGCATCGCCGCCGGACGCATCACGGCATTGTGCGGACCGAACGGCTGCGGCAAGAGTACGTTGTTGCGCACATTCGCCGGCTTGCAGCCGTCGCGCTCCGGCACGATCGAAGTCGACGGCAGGCCGCTCGCTTCGTATCGCCGCCGACAGCTGGCCCGCACGCTCACCATGCTCGCGCAATTCAACCAGATTCCCGCCGGCTTGACGGTGCGCGAACTGGTGGCATATGGCCGTTATGCGCACGGCGGCTGGCTGCGCGGCATGTCTCGCGCGGACCACGCGGCGATCGACGAAGCGCTCGTCACCAGCGGTCTTGCCGGCGACGCCGCCCGCGACGTCGGCGCGCTTTCGGGTGGCGAGCGGCAACGCGCATGGATTGCGATGGCGCTCGCGCAACAGGCGCCGATCGTCCTGCTCGACGAGCCCACCACCTATCTCGACATCCATCATCAACTGGACATCTTGCGCGAACTGCGGCGCCTGAACCGCGAGCGTGGCCTGACGATCGTGTGGGTGCTGCACGACCTGAATCAGGCGGCGGCCTATAGCGACGAGATCGTATTGATGCGGGCCGGGCGGATCATCGCGCAAGGCTCGCCGGATGCAATGCTCGACCCGCATCATCTGAACGAGACGTTCAGCGTGCCGATGCTGAAGATCGCGCATCCGCAAACCGGAGCGCCCATGTGCGTGCCCGCGTACGAAAGCAGCGACCTCGCGGCGTACGATAGGCGTGGTGAAGCCACGACCAGCAAGGGCCTCGCCGCATGACGACGCTTGCCGCGCGCAAACGCCTGCGCCGCGATACGCCTTCGATTACGGGCAACCGTGCGGCCGCGAGCAACCGGGCCGGAGCGATAGGCGCGGCGCTGGTCGCTTTGATCTCCGTGGTTAGCGCGTTGCGTCTCGCGCCCGGCTTGCATGCGTGGCTCATCGCGCCCGCCCGCAGCGACGCGGCGCAACTGGCGAGCATTCTTCTATTCGACCTGAGCGTGCCGCGCGTGCTCGCCGCGCTGGTGGCAGGCGCTTGCCTTGCCGTGGCGGGCGCATTGTTCCAGTCGCTCACGCGCAATCCGCTGGCGTCGCCTGATTTGCTCGGCATCACCGGCGGCGCGCAACTGGGCTTGCTTGCGGCAATGCTCGTGCCGTCGCTGGCGGGCGTGGCTTCCGTGCCGCTGCTGTTTGCATGCGGGCTCGGTGCGGCGGCATGCGTGTCCGCTGCAGCCGGCGGCTGGCGCGCGACGCCGTTGCGACTCGTGCTGGCAGGCAGCGTCTGCATGCTGCTGTTCTCTGCATTGACTACGTTGATTCTCGCGTTCTTCGAGCAGAGCATCGTCGGCGTGTCGTTGTGGGCGAGCGGTAGTCTCTATCAACCTGGCGCCGCCGGACTGAAGGTCGCCGCCAGCTGGCTCATCGTTCCGTTGATCGCCTTGCCGTTCGTGATTCGTCCGCTCGATCCGCTCGCGCTCGGCGACGACGCGGCGGCTGCCGCCGGCGTGCGCGTCGATGCCACGCGACTCGCGGCGCTCGTGGTCGCGGTCGGTTTCGCGAGTGTCGCGGTGAGTGTGGCAGGACCGCTGTCGTATGTCGGGCTGATTGCGCCGAACCTGTTGCGGCAGATGCGTGGTGCGAAAGCCTCGCGCCTCGCCGCGCTGGTGCCGTTGTCCGCGTTGGTGGGCGGCGCGCTGGTGCTCGTCACCGATAGCGCCGTACAGGCACTCGATCTCGATGCGACGCTTTCCACAGGCGTGGCGATTGCCTTCGTCGGCACGCCGCTGATGCTCGCGATGATCCGCGGCGGCGCTGCATGGTCGGGCGCCTTGCATGCAGGCGAAGAACGCCGGGTGACGCGTACCGGTACACGTCTCGTGCGGAGGCTCGAAGCGTGGCCCTGGCCGCTGACGGCAACAGTCCTGAGCGTGCTCGCGGTCGTGATCGTCGTCGCAGGCGCGTCGTTTGGGCCGACCACGATCGGCTGGCATCGCTGGCTGGCCGTGCTCGATCAGCGTGATGCGCTTGCGCGGATGCTGGTCGATTTGCGGCTGCCGCGCCTGATCTGCGCGTTGCTGGCGGGCGCTTTGCTTGCCGCGAGCGGCGTGCTGATGCAGAGTATCGTGCGCAATCCGCTCGCAGGTCCTGAAGTGCTCGGAGTGACGCAAGGCGCGGGTTTCGCCACGCTCGCGGCGCTGGTGGTGTGGCCGCTTGCCTCGCATTCGACGCTGGCGCTGGCATCGCTCGTGGGCGGCGGCGTAACGCTAGTTTCGACGCTGCTGTTGAACCGCAAGCATCGGTACGCGCCATTGGCAGTTGCGCTTACCGGCATCGTGATCGGGACGCTGTGGACGACGCTGTCGCAATGGCTCATCACGCAGCAAAGCGTGCAGCCCGCGCGCTTCGTGGTGTGGCTGGTGGGCGGCACCTATGGGCGCAATTGGGGCGAAGTGACGACGTTGCTGCCGTGGTGCGCGCTCGCCTTGCCCGTGTTTGCGTTGCTGGCCCGTCCGCTCGATCTGCTCGCTTTGGGCGACGACCAGGCCGCCGCGCTCGGTTTGCCGATCGGCGTGTTGCGCCCGCTAGTGCTGGCCGTCGCAACGCTGGCTGCGTGTGCCGCGGTGGCCGCGGTGGGACCGGTGGGCTTCATTGGTTTGATGGCGCCGCATCTCGCGTCGATGTTGGGTGCACGTGCGCATCGAACGCGTTTGTGGTTGGCGGCCGCGTGCGGCGGGTTGGTGCTGGTGGCCGCCGACATCGGTGCGCGCACGCTGCTGGCGCCACGCGAAATTCCAGCGGGTGTGCTGACCGCGTTGATCGGCGCGCCGTATTTGCTCGCGCTGCTGATCGTGGAGGCAAGGCGCGAAAAGCGGGGCAAGCGATGACCTGCCACGCGGACCCCGTCTGGCTCGATGCCTCCGCGCCCAACGAGACCGCCCGCTGTTTCGCGGCCTTTGCGCCGGAGTCGATCGCACATTATCTCGAGCACGTGTGGCTCGGCGAACCGGGTCCGATGGACGAACCGACGCTTCTCGACGATACCGGTCGCACGATCGCAATCCCCGTCGCGGAGTTGGGTCAGCATCGCAACGTGCTACTCGACGCGATGGTGACGCTCTATGGCGGCGAGCGTGAGACGCATGCTCGTGCGCTGCTATCGCAATGGAGCAAGTATTACTTCGGCTTTGCCGCGACGGCCGGCTTCGTGGCCGCGGCCGTGTTGCGTCGACCGCTCGTGATGGTGCCGCACACCACTTACGTCGTGCTACGCGATGGCTTGCCCGTTGCGCTCCACCTCGCACGCGACGCACTGCGACCATTCGAAGAAAATCCCGCGCACCTTTATGCTCCACTCGTCGAGCATCTCGATACGGTGATCTCGACCTTGTGCGCGATGACGAAAATCGCGCCGCGGGTTTTGTGGAGCAACGCGGGCAATCTGCTCGACTATCTGTTCGAGCAATGCGCGCCGCAATACGACTTGTCGCGGGACGCAGCGTGGTTATTCGGCCCGCTCGACGCGGCCGGCGAAGCCAATCCGCTACGCTTGCCCGTGCGCCAGGCCAAGCCGCGCGCCGCGAGCCTGCCGAACCCGTTCAGCGCGCGGCGTGTGTGCTGCGTACGTTACGAAATCCCTGGAGAGACGCAACTGTGTGGACGCTGCCCCCTGCTATTGACCATGAGCGATGCGCAGATCGCATTGCAGGCGGCCTCGGCTTGACGCCGTCGCGGTACTGCGCGAAACACACGGCCCGTTTCAGGCGGCTTTGCATGGCTGCGGCGGTGACGAGCGCTTTACTCTCCGGTGTATCCGCGTTTGCGCAAACCGGCGCCGTACAGGTGGCCGCTTCGATCGATCCGGTGGTCACGCAAGAGCAGATGCAGCCGCGAGCCTGCACGCCAGCCGCCGACAACCCGATCGTCTCGCAGGCCAGTCCGTCGCTGCCCGCGCAGCCCAGGCGCATCGTCGTACTCGAATTCATGTTCGCCGAAGATCTCGCCGCGCTAGGCATCACGCCGGTCGGCATGGCCGATCCCGGGTCCTACCCGGTTTGGATCGGCTACGACAATGCGCGTCTCGCTTCGGTGCCGGATATCGGTACGCGCCAGGAACCGAGCCTCGAAGCAATCGCGGCGGCCAAACCGGATCTCATCATCGGTGTCGGCTTGCGCCATGCGCCGATTTTCGCGGCGCTCGAACGGATCGCGCCGACGGTGCTGTTCCAATACGGTCCAGGCTTGAGCGACGACGGCGCCCACACCACGCAACTCGATTGGGGCCGCAAGATTTTTCGCACTGTCGGCTGCCTGACCGGGCGTGAAGCCCAGGCACGCGCCGTCGAAGCCAGGGTCGATGCAGGTCTCGCACGCGACGCGCAACGCCTCGCCCACGCAGGTCGCCGTGGCGAGCAGGTGGCGTGGTTGCAGGAGCTGGGCTTGCCGGATCGCTATTGGGCGTTCACCGGCAACAGCACGGCGGGCGGTGTCGCGAAGGCGCTCGGCCTCGGCATCTGGCCGCCTGAAGCGACACGCGAAGGCACGGGCTATGTGAGTTCAGAAGATCTGCTGAAGCAGCCGAAGCTGACGGTGTTGTTCGTCAGCGCAACGGATAAGGACGTACCGCTTGCCGGCAAGCTGGACTCGCCGATCTGGCGTTTCGTGCCGGCCCGCCGTGCGGGACGCGTCGGTCTGGTCGAGCGCAACATCTGGGGCTTTGGCGGACCGATGTCGGCGTGGCGGCTTGCCGATACCATGACCGACGCTGTACTGGCGTTGCCAGCGCCTGCAGATACCGGCAGGTAAAAAGCGCAAGCCTCGTCTGTCCGCGCGCTGAAGCGCCGCAAATGTGCGCGGCGCTTCAGTCGATCACCGCTCTTCATCCCACGGTGCCGTTAGCCATCGCCGGATCGCGCACGACCTGCGCCGAGCCCTGCGTCTCGCTGACGATGCTGCCGTTATCGAGCTTCAACACGCGATCTGCGAGATGGAAGTAACGGTCGTCGTGGCTGATGACCAGCACCGTCTTGCCGCGCGATTGCAACTCCGGTAGCAGTTGTTCGTAAAACACCGCCTTGAACTGCGGGTCCTGATCGGCGGCCCATTCGTCGAACAGATAGAACGGCCGGTCTTCCAGATACGCGACCACCAGCGCAAGCCGTTTGCGCTGACCGGTCGATAGCGCGCGTGTCGAGAACGCGCCGTTCACCACCTGAACCTTGTGATCCAGCGCGAGCTTCGCCACCAGCGCGTTGGCGCGAGCGTCGGCTTGCGCACGCGAGGCATCGTTTGGATCGACGATGCCGAGCAAGGCATCGAACAGGTGGAAGTCGTTGAACACGGCGGTGAAGCGCTGCCGGTACGCGGCTCGCTCCACCAGGCCAATCGGCTTGCCATCCAGTTCGATCGTGCCGTCCTCGGGTTCGTACAGGCCCGTGATGACCTTCGCGAGCGTCGTCTTGCCGCTGCCGTTGCCCCCGACGATGAACACCAGCTCGCCCGGCCTGAAGGTCAGGTTGACCGGCCCGACGCGGAACATCCGCTCATCGCGTTCGTGGAAGTACGAATGTGTGACATCGCGCAGCGTGAGCGTTCGATACGGCTCGTGCGACGCATGTTCGTCCGGCGGCGGCACGGTGAGCAGCGCGCCGAATTCGGCCATCACTTTCTCGATCCGGTCGAGCGAGACACGCGCGGCGTTGAGCGTCGGCACATTGTTGAGCAAACCGTCGAGCGGCAGCAGCATGAACAGGAATACCACGACATAACCCGACGCCGACGGCGCATCCGCATGCACGCCCAGCGCAGGCCAGAACGCGGCGACGCCTAAAAACACATAGAAGAGAAACACGATCCAGCCGACGCCCACCGCATACGCACTGAACGCCTGCCGCCGATGATCGCGGACTTCGTCGATTGCCGAGCCGAGCTGGCCCTCGACGAATTGGCGCGAGCGCGCCTGATGCAGCTTCAGTTCCTTGGCGCCGGTGAAGAGCGCGCCGAGATAGCCGAACAGTTTGTCCTGCGAGCGCCCGGCGGCTTCGAGCGAGGCGATCGCGCGCTTGTCGCCGGCGTGATAGCCGAACGAGCCGACGAGGATCGCCGCCACCGCCAGCAGGCACACCGGCCACGACAGCCACGCCAGGTAACCGAGGCAACCGAACACGATCGAGCCGTGCATCACCAGATTGGGCAGCGCGAAGAACAGCATCGAGACGTTGGTCGCGTCGTCGGTCAGTACCGACTGCACGGGCGCCGCGCCGATGCGCTCGACATCGCGCAACTCGGCCTCGGCGACGCGTTTGGCAACGTGTTCGCGCAACTGCGCCATGGTGTCCTGTGACAGCCGTGCGAACAGCACGCCGGTGATCACTCGCGTGACGAGCGCGATCACCGCGCACAAGGCGAACCGCAACGCGAGCGACATATCGGCCACGCCCGCTTGCGACAGCGCCCGGCTCAAGGTCGCGACCAGCAAGACGCTGGCGATGCCGTTCAGCACGCAGGCGCTCAGGGCAATCGCAAACGCGCCGCGCGAACGCTTGAGCAGCGCAACGATCAGGCGCATGGCGGGTTTGCCCGGCGCGGTGGAAGGGGGTGAGGCGGACGAGGATGGCGCGTCGTGGCGCTCGTTGGCAGCGGTCATCGGCAATGAATGGCAGTGGGTCGCAATGGATCGGCGAACGGCCGCGCAGTCACGCGGTCGTTCAGCGGGACGCAAAGACGCGCCCCTCGTTTTGATAGACGGATGGGCAAGCCAAACATTTACCGTTGACTTGCGGGGTCTTCCCCATCCCCGTCAAAAAACAATGCACTCCGAATAATACGTAACGTGCGGTAAAAATTCGCGGGCGCGGTTCGTCACACCAGTGAAGCGGCCCATTGCGGCCCGCGACTCGACCCAAGCGGTCAGTTCTAACGGATTCGATGCCCATGACGAGCTTCCCGATTGCCTTGCACCACCAGATTCGCGCGATGGCGCGACTCGACCCCGATGCGCCCGCGCTAGCATCGTTCACGCCGCACACCGTGCGATTGACGCGCGGTGAACTGGACTATCGTGCGGCACGGCTCGCTGCGCAACTGAAGGGGGCGGGTGTGAGCGACGAGGTACGAGTCGGCGTCTGCGTGGCGCGCTCGTGTGATCTTTTCGTCGCATTGCTGGCCGTGTTGAAAGCGGGCGGCGTGTTCGTCGCGCTCGATCCGCGTCATCCTGCTGCGCGCCTCGATTGGGTGACGCGTGATGCGGGTCTCGTGCATGGCATTGTCGACGGTTCTGCCGATGCCGCGATGCGGGCGCGCTTCGCACGATGCTTCGACGTTGCTGCCGCTGTTGCGACGGATAACGGGGCGATGCGTGTTGATGAGGAGGATGTGTTGGCTCATCCGCGCGCTGCCGCGTACATGATCTATACGTCCGGTTCGACCGGCACGCCGAAAGCCGTCGCCGTCGAACACGGTCCGCTTGCCGCGCATGGCGCGGCGCTCGCCGAGTGCTTGCCGATCCACGCGAGCGATCGCGTGCTGCATTTCGCGTCGGTGAATTTCGACGTGTCGATCGAAGCGTGGCTGGTGCCGCTCGCGGTCGGTGGCAGCGTCGTGATCAGCGATCCGCCGCCCTTTTCCCCCGAGGCCACGCATGCTTTCATGCTGCGCGAAGGCATTACAAATACGACGATTCCGCCGGCCTATTTGCGCGAGTTCGCGAACGTTTGCGCACGTCTTGGCGTGCCGCCTTCGTTACGCACGCTGCTGTTCGGCGGCGAGGCGATGTCGCAGGACAGCTTCGATGAGATTCGACGAGTGTTTCCGTCGCTGCGTCTCGTCAACGGTTATGGACCGACCGAGGCCGTGATCTCGCCGATGCTGTGGCCAGTCGATCCTGATACGACCGCGCCGCTCGAAGCAGGCAACGGCTTTGCCTCGCTGCCGATCGGCTGGCCGATCGGACGCCGCGTGGCGCGGGTCGCGAATGCGCAGCAAGCGGGGGAGGCAGGCGAGTTGCTGCTAGGTGGCGTGTGCCTGGCACGCGGCTACCACGGTCGTCCGGCGCTGACCGCCGAACGTTTTTTGCCGGACGCGGACGGCGAACCCGGCGAGCGCATCTATTCCACGGGTGACCTGGCGCGCGAGCGGACCGATGGTTCGTTCGATTATCTCGGCCGTCTCGACGATCAGGTGCAGGTGCGTGGCGTGCGCGTAGAACCGGGCGAAGTCGCGGCGTGTCTGCTCACGCATCCAGCCGTCGCCGACGCGGGCGTGCTGGCCGATACGGCTCAAGGCAGAACGCAATTGATCGCTTGCGTCGTATTGCGTGAAGCCACCGACGATAACGCGTTGCAGACGCATCTTGCCGCGCATTTGCCGCAAGCGTGGCTGCCGCATCGTCTGGCGCGGTTCGAGCGCCTGCCTTATACGATGAACGGTAAGCTCGATCGCGCGGCGTTACGCGAGCGGGTTGCCGCATCGCCCGTTGTCGTCGACGACATTCATATTGCGCCGCGAACGCCGACCGAAACGCGCCTCGCCCGGCTCTGGCAAACGTTGCTGAACGACTCCGCACCGATGGGCTGCGCCGATCGTTTCTTCGTCCGCGGCGGCGACTCGCTCGCGGCGATGCAACTACAAGCTGCGATTCGCATCGAGTGGCGCGTGAACCTCAGGCTCGATGTGTTGTTCGACGATCAACCGCTGGAAACGTTGGCCAACCTGATCGACGGCAGCGAGCGCGAGGCGACGGAGAACGCGTTGCCCATCGTCGTTTTGCCAAGTAAAGGCGACACGCCGTTTGTCGATCGCGCGGCGTCGTTCGCACAGCAGCGTTTCTGGGTGCTCGCACACACTCAGGACGCGGGCGCGGCGTATCACGTTGCCGTGCAATGGGATGTGCGGGGCGCTCTGGATATCGTCATCTTGCAAAGCGCGCTCGATACTTTGATCGAACGGCACCAAGCGTGGCGGACCACGTTGGTCGAATCCGATGATGGCCTCGTCATGCAGCGCATTCATGCGCGGTTGCCAGTGACGTTAAGTCTGATCGATCTACGCGAAGGCAGTGATGCCCAACGCACAACGCGACTCGCGGAATTGACCGGTCTGCAGGTCGGCGCGCCTTTCGATCTGTCGAATGGCCCGTTGGTGCGGGCCGCTTTAGTCGCGCTCACGAACGATACGCAGCGCTTCCTGCTGACCACGCATCATTCGATCAGCGATGGCTGGAGTTCGCGCTGCGCCTTTGACGAGTTGCGGACGATCTACACCGCGCTTGCAACGCGGACCACGGCGCAACTGCCCGAGTTGACGCTGCAATATGCGGATTACGCGCAATGGCAGCGTGACTGCCTCGCGGCGGGCGAGGGCGAGCGCCAGCTTGCTTACTGGCGCGACGCCTTGCGCGACGCACCGGAATCGCCAGCCTTGCCGCTTGACCGGCTCCGCTCGCGCGAACACGACTATCGCGGCGGCCGCCTCTCACTGCGTCTGCCGGTCGCACTTTCCGAGGCCGTGCGCGACACGGCGCGCCGCGCGCAAGGTTCGTCTTTCACCGTGCTGCTGGCTGCCTTCGACGCGTGGCTTTATCGACTGACGGGAGCCACCGACATCGTGGTGGCCGCGCCGGTTGCGCATCGGCAACGCGCTGAAACCGCCCCGTTGTTAGGTCTCTTTCTCAACACGCTGGCATTGCGCGCGCGCGTCTCGCCCGATCAATCTTTTGCGACCTTGCATGGCAGTGTGCGTCGCTCCGCGCTCGATGCCTTCGCTCATCAGGACGTGCCTTTCGATCAGGTGCTCGACGCCGTCAGCCCGCCGGTGCGACGCGGCGATGCATGGCTCAAGCTCAAGTTCGCGCAACAGTTCGATCTGGCCTTGTCGGCGGAATTGCCGGGGGCGTCGGTACAGATGTCGCCGGGTCTCGATCTCGCGGCGCGCTTCGATTTCGCGCTCGATTTCACCGATGACGCGCGCGGCATCGAACTGGTCGTGGCTTATGCGCAGGACGGCATCGATGAGTCGACGGCCTACGCGTGGTTACGCAGCTACGCCGCGCTCGTCGCCGACGCGGTGAGCCATCCGCAGCGCGCGATCGGTGAACTGGACTGCGCGGATAGCGTCGGCTATCGCGCGGCGCGCCATGGACGCATGCTCGAACCGGCAGCCGACAATGTGCTCGCGCTCTTTGCGCGACATGCGCGGGACAATCCGCAGAAAGTGGCGCTGGCCGACGCCGACACGCGCCTGACCTATGCCGAACTCGACGACGCGTCTGATCGCATCGCACGCGGCCTGCGGCAACGTGGCGTCGGTGCGGAGCAGGCGGTGGCGGTGTGCATCGAACGTTCGGCGCGATTTGCCGTTGCGCTGATGGGCGTGATGAAGTCCGGCGCTTACGTCGTGCCGCTCGACCCGGCTGCGCCGCAGGAGCGCCTGGCCGTTGCTGTCGATGCTTGCGGTGCGCCATGGATCGTCACCGCGGCGAATGCGCAAGCGGCGGACACCGTAGGCACGGCCATCGTGATCGATTTCGACACGTTGACGCAGGCCTCGCTGCCGGCAGACACGAGCGATGAAGCCGAACGCATTGCGCCGGTACGCTCGCCGGATCAAGCCGCATATCTGATTTTCACCTCGGGATCGACCGGCATACCCAAGGGCGTGGTGATCTCGCATCGCGCGCTGGCCGATTACGTCGCGGGCATGCTGGACGAACTGGCGTTCGCCCCGCAGGCGTCGATGGCGATGGTCTCCACGGTCGCCGCCGACCTCGGTCACACGACGCTGTTCGGTGCGCTCTGCTCGGGCCGCACCTTGCATCTGTTGCCCGCGCAGTGTGCCTTCGATCCCGATCGCTTTTCTCAGGAGATGCGTTCGCGGGAGGTGGGCATCCTGAAGATCGTACCGAGCCACTTGCAGGCGCTGCTCGATGCGCAGCACCCCGCCGACGTTCTGCCCGCCCACGCACTCGTGACTGGCGGCGAAGCCTTGCCGTGGTCGCTAGTCGAGCGGATTGGCGCGCTCAAACCTGCGTGCCGTGTGATCAATCACTATGGTCCGACCGAAGCGACCGTTGGCGCGTTGACGTGCGATACGTCCGCGCCCGCGCAGGCAGCGCTGCGTGCTCAAAACGCTTCGAATCGCAACGCGGCGCAAGCAGTGCCGCTTGGTCTTCCATTGCCCAATGCCTACGCATGCGTGTTCGATCGGCACGGTTCGAGTGTGCCGCCGGGCGGCATCGGTGAACTCTACCTCGGCGGACCTGGCCTCGCGCGCGGTTACCAGAGGCGCGCATCGGCGACTGCCGAACGTTTCGTGCCGCATCCGTTCGCGCCTGGCGAGCGTCTCTATCGAACTGGCGATCGCGTCAGGTTGCGCGCCGACCATCGACTGGACTTTCTTGGACGTCTGGACGATCAGGTCAAGATTCGCGGCTATCGCGTCGAACCCGGCGAAGTCAGTGCGGCACTACGTACGCTCGATGGCGTGACGCAAGCCGAAACGCTGGCGATCGAACACGAAGGGCGCTTGCGCCTCGCATCGTTCGTTGCCTTGGCGCACGGCGCACGGTTCGAAGAAACCGCTATGCGCGCGGCGCTGAGCGCGCGACTGCCGGATTACATGGTGCCGGCCGTTTTGCAGCAGGTCGGCGCGCTGCCGGTGACCGCGAACGGCAAGGTCGATCGCGCCGCGTTGCGAGCGTTGGCCGCCGCGCCTGCGCCTGTCGCGCCGTCGGGTGACGCTCCCCATGGCGCAATCGAAGAGGCGCTGGCCGCAGTCTGGCAGGACGTGCTCAAAGCCGGGCGCGTTGGCCGTGAAGACAACTTCTTCGAACTTGGCGGCGACTCGATTCTGGTGCTGCAAGTGATCGCGCGTTCACGCAAACGCGGAGTGCGATTCACACCGAAGCAACTATTCGACGCGCCGACGCTCGCGCAACTCGCTCGTGTCGCGACGACCGTCGATGCATCGGCACCGGTTCCGGCCACTCAAGCGAAAACGCGGATGGTGTCCCGAGAAACGGAACCAGCCGCCACGCTTCTGCCCGCGCAACTGCGATTTTTTGCACTGGACATTGCGCAACGTGGGCACTGGAATCAATCCATCGAACTCGATACGCAAGCGCCGTTCGACTACGACGCCTTTGCCCGTGCCTTCGAAGCGCTGCTGACGCACCACGAGATATTCCGTCACCGCTTCGTGCAGAACGGGCCGCGAGGGGAATGGGCACTCACGCTGGCCGCCCGCGCGTTCGAGACCTTGCCGCTCGCCGCTACCTCCGCGCGCGACCCAAGCGATGCACTCGCGCAGTTCGACGCGCTGCAATGCACACTCGATCTGGCGCGCGGTCCTCTGGCCTGCACGCTGGCCGCGATGCTGCCCGACGGCACGACAAAGCTCTATCTGGCGATCCACCATCTGATCGTCGACGGCGTGTCGTGGCGCGTGCTGCTCGACGATCTCGACCACGCCTATCGTGCGGCGTGCGAGCGCCGCAGCGTACGGTTTATGTCGACGGGAGCGAGCGCGCCGGACTGGGCGAAGCGACTCGCGCGGGCCGCGCTCGACAGCGGCGCAAGTGCGCCGTTCGCCACCGAACTGACTTATTGGCGCGCGCTCGCCGCGCCCTACGACGATCTGCCGCTCGACCGCCCACACGCGCACGCCACCAACGCGGATGCGCAAACCGTCGTCCAGACCGTCGATGCCGACCTGACCCGCGCCGCGCTGACGCAAGCCAATGCCGCATACCGTACCCAGACGATCGAACTGCTGATTGCCGCGCTCGTGCAATCGCTGGGTATGCCGACTTGCCGCCTCGAACTCGAAGGACACGGTCGCGAGGCACTGTTCGACGAACTCGACGCGAGTCGTACGCCCGGCTGGCTGACCAGCCACTATCCGGTGCGCTTCTCGCTGGACACTACGCCTTCCGCCACGCTTTGTGCGGTCAAGGAGAGCTTGCGCTCAGTGCCCAACAAAGGTCTGGGTTTCGGCGTGCTGCGCCACTATGGCGACGCCGCGACGCGTGCAACGCTCGCCAGCGTGCCGCGTCCGCGCGTGACCTTCAACTATCTCGGCCAGTTCGACGCGCCGCGCGAAGCCGCGCTGGTACCGCGCTTCGGCGGAGCGGGCTGCGAACGCGATCCGTGTGGCCCGATTGGCAACGCCTTGGCCATTCACGCCTATATCGATAGCGACGCCACGCGCACGCTCAAAGTGCATTGGGTCTATGCCGGGACGCAGTTCGAGCGCGCTACGGTTGAAGCGTTAGCGCAACGCTTTGAAACCGCGCTCGCGGAAATGACTGGCGCCTGCGCCGAGCGTCTCGCGCAACGAGGCGGCTCGGCGACGCCGGGCGACTATCCGCTCGCCCAGGCAGGTGGTCTGACGCAAGCCGCCGTGGAACGCATGCCGTTCGACTTGCGCACCATCGACGACATGTATCCGCTCGCGCCGATGCAGCAGGGCATTCTGTTTCACTCGCTGTTCGCGCCTGAACAATCGACCTATGTGAATCAGTTGGTCGCGACGCTGATCGACCCGGATATCGAGCGGTTACGCCGTGCATTCGAGGCCGCTATGCCGCGTCATGACATCTTGCGCACGAGTTTCACGCCGGAGGAGGCCACGCCGATGCAGATCGTGCATCGCCAGGCACGCATGCCGGTAGAGCTTCTCGACTGGCGCGAGTGGGGTGAAGCTGCACTGGATGAGTTCGAAGGCTGGCTCGCCGCCGACCGCGCACGCGGTTTCGATCTCACGTCGCCACCGCTGATGCGCATCGCGCTGATCCGCGTCACGGACGACACATGGCGTCTCGTCTGGACTCGCCATCACTTGCTGCTGGATGGCTGGAGCACCGCACGTTTCTTTGCCGACGTGCTGCGCGATTACATGGAGCCACCTCGCCCGCAACCGTTCGCCGCGCCTGCCAAAGCACGTTATCGCGACTTCATCGCGTGGCTCGCCGGGCGCGATGCCCAGGCCGAACGCGTTTTCTGGATGCAACGTCTTGCGCGTCTGGACGAGCCGACGCTGGTCGCCCAGCGGGATGTTCGGGACGCGGCCACGACTCGGCATCTGACGCGACGCGAATCCTTCGATGCGGAGCTCACCACGCGTCTGAGCGAAACGGCGCGTCGTCTGAAGCTCACCGTCAATACGCTGGTGCAGGGCGCGTGGGCACTTGCTCTGCAGCGCATGACGCATCACACGGCAGTTACGTTCGGTGCGACCGTTGCCGGCCGTCCCGATGCCTTGCCCGATGTCGAGACCGTGCTCGGTCTCTTCATCAACACGCTGCCGGTGATTACGGCGCCGCTGCCGCAGTCGAAGGCCGCAGCGTGGCTGCACGATTTACAGCGCGATAACGCTGCGGCTGCCGAGCACGCGCATACGCCGCTATCCGAAATCCAGCAATGGGCCGGGCACGGTGGCGGCGCGCTGTTCGATACGCTGGTGGTGTTCGAAAACTATCCGGTCGACGAAGTATGGCGGGGACGCGATGAACGCGCGCTGAAGCTGCGTGATCTTCGCAATATCGAAGCGACCGATTTCGTGATGACTCTCGTGATCGAAGCGGGCGCAACGATCACCATCGACTACGGTTACGATGCCGCGCAGATCGACGATGCGCGAGTGGCCGCATTGCATCGCGCGTTCGCTGCATGCCTTGCGGGTCTGATCGCCAACCCGGATGCTCCGCTCGGTACGATTTCGATCGCTACCGCCGACGATCTCGCCGCTTTGGCTCGCTACAACGCGACCGAACATGCCTGGCCGCAGACGCAGCAACAGGCGTTGCACCGGCAGTTCGAAGAGCGGGCGTCGGCGTCGCCCGAAGCGATCGCGCTTGAATTCGCAGACCCGCAAGGGCATACGCAACACATGACGTATGGCGAACTCGACGCCAATGCCGATCGCCTCGCTGCTGCGTTGATCGAACACGGCGTGCGGGCGGACACGGCAGTGGCGCTGTGTGTCGAGCGCTCGTTTGACATGGTGGTCGCGCTACTCGGTGTGCTGAAAGCGGGCGCGGCCTATTTGCCGATCGATCCCGACTATCCGGCTGACCGAATCGCTTATCTGCTCGCCGATGCCAAGCCGGCAGTCGTACTGACCCAGCCGCATTTGCGTGGGCGCGTCGCGGAAGCGGTCGCGGGCCGCGAAATCCCGATTCTTAACGTCGACGAATTGCGCGAAGGCAACGTCACGCTAGCCACGCCCGCCGAAGTTGCGCCGGAGCAACTGGCCTATCTGATCTATACGTCCGGCTCGACCGGTAAGCCGAAGGGCGCGGGTAACACGCATCGCGCCCTCGCCAACCGCATCGCGTGGATGCAGGACGCGTATGGACTCAGTGTCAACGACGTCGTGTTGCATAAGACGCCGTTTGGTTTCGACGTGTCCGTGTGGGAATTCGTGTGGCCGCTCGCGGTGGGCGCGAAGCTGGCGATTGCGGCGCCGGGCGATCATCGCGATCCAGCGCGTCTGGTTGCGGCCATCGAAGCGCATCGGGTGACGACCCTGCATTTCGTGCCGTCGATGCTCGCGGCCTTCGTCGCGCATCTCGAAGACTTCCATGTCGCCGCGCGTTGCACGAGTGTCACGCGGATCGTCGCCAGCGGCGAGGCGCTGGCACCCGAACTGGTGGCACGCGTCGCACGGCAATTGCCGCAAGCGCAGCTCTATAACCTCTATGGTCCGACCGAAGCCGCCATCGACGTTTCGCATTGGACATGCAGCGCGCAGGATGCCGAGGCGCTTGCCGTGCCGATCGGTCACCCCATCGCCAATCTGCAACTGCACGTACTCGATGCGGCGCTGCAGTCGCTACCGGCAGGGGCAATCGGTGAGCTATATCTTGGCGGCGCAGGACTCGCGCGAGGCTATCTCGGCCGGCCCGCATTGAGCGCAGAGCGCTTCGTGCCCGATCCGTTCGTGCAAGGTGCGCGGCTCTATCGAACCGGCGATCTCGCGAGGCGGCGTGCGGACGGTGCGCTCGACTATCTCGGCCGCATCGATACGCAAGTGAAGTTGCGTGGGCAGCGCGTCGAACTGGGGGAAATCGAAGCGCTGCTGCGCGCGTCGCCGGGCGTCCACGATGCAGTGGTGATCGTGCGCGACGAGCAGTTGATCGGCTACGTGGCGCGTGGCGCGGGCCAGCTCATCGATACGGCGGTGCTGCTCGACGGCTTGCGGACGCAATTGCCGTCGTACATGGTGCCGGCTCACCTGATCGCAATGGATGTGCTGCCGGTCACGCCGAACGGCAAATGCGACCGCCATGCATTACCGGCGCCCGAGCGGAGCGCAGCGGGCGAAACCAGTGTGATTCCGCCTGCCACCGACACCGAGCACACGCTAGCCGCGATCTGGCAGCGCGTGCTGCGGCTCGACACGATCGGCCGTGACGACGACTTCTTCACGCTCGGCGGCCATTCGTTGCTGGCAACGCAAGCTAACGCGCAAGCGAATCTGCATTGGACGCTGACCCTGCCGCTGCGCACCGTGTTCGACGAACGCACGCTACGACGCTGCGCGGCGGCGATCGATCGGGCGCTTGCCGAACGCGGTGGCGACGCCGGTGCCGACACGGCAAGCGCGATCGACGCCTTGCTCGGTGAGTTCGAACTGCAATGAGCGATTCGCAACGCGCCATCACCCTTAACAGCCGGCTCGCCGACCCGCACCGAGACAACCCAGCATGAGCACAGCCAAACCGGACCTGCTTTCCCTCGCGTCACGCTTCGCGCTGCTGCCGGACGCGCAGCGCAAGGCTTTTCTCACGAAGCTCGACGCGGCCGGCATCGATTTTCGCGTGCTGCCGATTCCGCCGCGCGGCGAGCGCGCGGCGAGCGTTGCCGCATCGTTCGCGCAAACGCGTCTATGGTTGCATGCGCGCATGATCGACGAACCGGCTGCGTATCACATCACCGAACGCCTGCAACTTGACGGCACGCTCGATGCGAATGCGTTGCGCCTCTCGTGCGATGCGCTGATCGCACGCCACGAGTCGCTACGCACGACGTTCGCCGAAACGCCCGAGGGCGTCGTGCAGAGCGTGCATGCGCCGTCGCGTTGCCCATGGCACGCGAGCGACGTCAGCGCGTTGCCTTCGGACCAGCGCGAGTCCCGCGCCGCAACGCTGGCTCGAACTGACGAAGCGCAACCCTTCGATCTGTCGCTCGGCCCTTTGCTGCGCGCACATCTGATCCGCCTCGACGCGACCACGCATTGGCTCGCGTTGACGACGCACCATATCGTGTCGGACGGCTGGTCGGCGGAGGTGATGTTGGCGGAGTTGGCCTCGTTCTATCGCGCTTATGCGAAGAGTGAAGCCGTGTCGCTCGCACCGCTGCCGATCCAGTACGCCGATTTCGCCCTCTGGCAGCGACGCTGGCTCGACGCGGGCGAGCGCGAGCGCCAATTGGCGTTCTGGCGCGCACGGCTCGATCCGAACCGTGATGTGTTGATGCTGCCGGGCGCGGCCCCACGTCCGGCACAACGCAGTGCGCGTGGCGCGCGGCATCGGTTTTCGATCGACAAGGGCCTGGCGCAGCAGGTCAGAGCGCTCGCCCAGGCACAGCGCGCCACGCCATTCGCCGTGCTGCTCGCGGCGCTGAATGCGTTGCTTGCGCGTGCGTCGGGTGAGGCGCAGATTCAGGTCGGCGTACCCGCCGCGAATCGCGAGCGCGCCGAGGTGGCCGGTCTGGTCGGCTTTTTCGTCAACACGCTGACGCTCGCGACACCCGTTGCGCCGACCCAGCCATTCGCCGCGCTCGTCGACGCAACGCAACAAATTCTGATCGACGCGCAGTCGCATCAGGACGTGCCATTCGATCAAGTGGTGGACGCGCTCGGCGTGGTGCGCAGCGCGAGTCATCACCCGCTGTTTCAGGTAATGGCCGCTTATGGCGCGCATCGGCGGTTGCCGTCGTTGGCCGAGGTTACGCTCACCGGGTTGCCCTCGGGCGCGCCGTTCGCCAAGTTCGATCTGACACTGAGCTTCGAGGAGCGCGACGACGCTTCGATCGACGCGTATTTCATTTATGCGCTCGATCTGTTCGAGGCAGATGCGATCGCGCGTCTTGCAGGCCGATTCGTCGAGTTGCTGAGTCATGCGGTGGGCGCTTCCCGCACGGCGATCGGCGATTTGCAATGGCTGCCTGCCGCCGAACGCGCGCAACTCGACGCATGGAATCAAACGGCGGTCGCGCCCGCCGCTTTTAAGCCTGTTCACCGGCGCATAGCTGACCATGCACACGCGCGGCCGCAGGCACGCGGCGTTGCCGATCTGCATCGCTCGTTGACACGCGGTGAAGTGGACGCACGATCCACGCGTCTGGCGCAGCGGCTCGTCGCGGCCGGCGTGAGCGCGGAGATGCGGATCGGCGTCGCGCTGAACCGCTCGGTCGATCTACTCGTCGGGCTGATCGCAGCCCTGAAGTCGGGTGGCGCATTCGTGCCGCTCGACCCGAGCCATCCGCGCGAACGCCTCGCGCAGATTCTCGACGATGCGCGAATCACTCATGTGATGACGGAGAGCGAAAGCGTGGCCGCGCTGCCGGCATCCGATGACCTGCGGCTGTGGCTGATCGATGAAGAAGCGCAGCGCGACGACTCCGTCGCGGCGGACGTTGAGTTGCCCGCCGTATCGCCACATCAGGCGGCGTATGTGATCTACACGTCCGGCTCGACCGGCAAACCGAAGGGCGTGGTGGTCGATCACGGCTCGTTCGCGCTGCATTGCGCGGCGATTGCCGAGCGCTACGGCGCGGGTGAAAACGACGTGTTCCTGCTATTCCAGTCCGTCAATTTCGACGGCGCGCACGAGGGCTGGTTCTCGCAATACATGTCGGGCGCCGCCGTCGCGATTACGGCGGATACCTTGTGGCCGCCGGCGCAAACCTGCCGGATGATGGCGCGCGAAGGCGTGACGATGACCTACGTGCCGCCCGGTTGCGCGACCCAGCTTGCCGAATGGGCCCTGGCGCACGGTGCGCCGCCGAGCCTGCGGTCGCTCACGGTGGGTGGCGAAGCCACCTCCCGCGAAGCGTTCGCGCTGATGCGCCGTGCGTTCCCGAACGCGCGCATCGTCAACGGTTACGGGCCGACCGAAACCGTCATCACGCCGATGCTCTGGATGTTCTACCCCGGCGACGATCCCACGAAACTCGCGGATAGCGCCTATCTGCCGATCGGCACGCTGGTCGGCGCACGCTCGGCGCATGTGCTCGACGCGCGGCTCAATCCGCTGCCGGTGGATGTGATCGGCGAGCTGTATCTGGGTGGTGAGGGCGTGGGCGTCGCGCGCGGCTATCTGGATCGGCCCGCGTTGACGGCCGGGCGCTTCGTGCCCGATCCGTTCGGCGCACCGGGTGCGCGGCTCTACCGCACGGGCGACCTGGTCAAGCGTCGCGTGGACGGTGTGTTCGACTTCATCGGGCGCGTCGATCATCAGGTGAAGTTGCGCGGGTTGCGAATCGAATTGGGCGAGATCGAGGCGCAGCTCGCCGCGCACGACGACGTGCGCGAAGCCGTGGCGATCGTGCACGGCAAGGGCGCACAGGCCGCACTCGTGGCGTATGTCGAACTGAGCGCCGACGCATGCGGGCGCAGCACGCGTGCCGACGCTGCCGAACTCGACGCACATCTGCGTCATACGCTGCCCGATTACATGGTGCCCCAGCATATCGTCGTGCTCGACGCGTTGCCGCGCAATGCCAACAGCAAGGTGGATCGCGCCGCGTTGCCGGAGCCGCAGCGTATCGTGCGCGCCTATCAGGCGCCGGCCGCCGGGCTCGAAACCGCGCTTGCGCAGATTTTCCGCGAGGTGCTGGGCGTGGAGCGCGTCGGGCGTGGCGATCACTTTTTCGAATTGGGCGGTCACTCGCTGGCGGCGGTACGTGTAGCGACGCGGGTGGCTGAACGGCTCGCCCGTGACGTGCCGGTGCGGACGCTTTTCGAAGCGCCCACGCTCGCGCAGTACGCGCAACGGGTGATGGCTTCGGCACGCAGCGAAGTTTCGGCCGACAGCGCCGTGACGCCTTCGGACGACGCGTCGAGCCGACTGACTGTCGCGGATGCGCAGGGCGTCATGCCGCTGTCCGCGGCGCAATTGAGCTTGTGGTTTCTGTGGCGCGCGCAACCGGATAGCGCGGCCTACAACATTCCCGTGGCACTGCGTTTGCGTGGCTCGCTCGATCTCAGCGCGTTACGTATCGCGTTCGCCGAAGCGGCGGCGCGGCATCCGGCGCTGCGCACGCAACTCGTTGAACGAGAGGGCGCGTTGCCGGGGCAACGGGTGACGGTCCATGCGCCTTTCGAACTGTCGGTGATGGATCTATCGGGTGAATCGGCAGACGACGCTGCTCGTGAAGCCGCCGCCACTGCCCTGACCGACGAGGACGCGCTCGCCCCGTTCAACCTGCTCGACGATGCACCGCTCTGGCGCGTACGGGTCCTGCGTCTGGCCGAGTGTGACCACGTGCTGTCGCTGGTCGTGCATCACATCGTCTCGGACGGACACTCGATCGACCTATGGCTCGACGAAGTCCGCACGCTGTATGTGGCGATCGTGCGGGGCGCGTCGCCGGCGTCGTCGGATGCGGGCTCGGTGTTGCAACGCGAGCTGGTCCTGCCGGTCGCCGCGCCGCGCGCCCGACTGTCGTTCTGGCGCGAGGCGCTTGCCGATGCGCCCCGGCACGTCTTGCCGGCGCCGCCATCGGGGCGTGCCGAGCGGCCGGATTGGAGCGCCGGCCGCTTCGCTTTCGATCTCGATCCGACGCTGGTGCGCGGGGCTCGTGCGATGGCGCTCGACGTCCACGCTACGCTGCCCATGCTGCTGCACGCGGCATTGAACGTCGCGTTTTATCGCATGACGGGCGCCGTGGATCAACCGATCGGCGTGCTCGCCTCGACGCGCGAGATGACCGGCGAAGCCGCGCGCCGCGCGCTGGGCCTCTTCATCAACGCGGTCGTGGTGCGCACGCGGCTCTCGGTCAGTCACACGCCGGCCGCTTTGCTGGCCGAGGTGCGCGATGCCGCGCTCACTGCCTACGCGCATGCCGACACACCGTTCGCCGAGGTCGTCGCGGCAATGCGCGCGAGCCGCCCGCAGACCGGCAACCCGCTTTTCTCGGTGATGTTCAACTACCTGCGTCCCGCCGGCACGGCGCAACGCGATTGGGCCGGCCTCACGCTCGACGACTTCAACGACGTGCGGCACCGCGTGGTGTTCGAACTGGAGCTCGATGTGGTCGAGCATCCCGATGGACGCGTGACGGGTGCATTTTCTTACGCCGACGAATTGGTCGACGGCGCATTCGTAGCGGCGCTCATGGCCGACTATCTCGCGGTCGCGCAGCAGTTCGTGAATGCGCCGCATGAGTCGCTGGGTTCGCCGCCTGCACGATTCGCGCTGGCCGAACCCGTCCGCAACGATCAAGCAGAACCCACCCACGCATTCCATCACGACGACGCAACCGTTCACGCTGCGACGCTCGAACGCGTCTGGAGCGATCTGTTCGAAGGCAACACGCCAGCCCACCACGACGATCTCTTCGAAGCAGGTGCAAGTTCATTCGATGTCGTGCGTTTCGTGGACGCCGCTCAACGTGCTGGCCACGTGCTTTCGATCGCGGACGTCTTCGCCGCGCCGAATTTCGCGCAACTCGGTGCGCGGCTCGTCGCACGGGCCTCGGCGCTCGCGGAGCTACGCGACACCGATTAAAGGACGCGCAAAAGCTCACTTAAAGACCGCATCAACCACGAAATATTTTCCAAAGGCCCGCGCATCCGATGCGCCGGCTTACACCGTTAAGGACCTGCGACATGCACAGAGATACCGTTTTCGATCTGATCGGCATTGGCTTCGGGCCGTCGAACCTCGCGCTTGCCGTGCGCCTCGCCGAAGAGGCCGGCGTGTCGGACCTCGCGCATTGCTTCATCGAGCGCCAGCCGGAGTTCGGCTGGCATCGCGGCATGTTGCTCGACGACTGCCGGATGCAGATTTCCTTCCTCAAGGATCTCGTGACGATGCGTGATCCGAAGAGCCGCTTCACGTTCATCAACTATCTGTTCGAGCGGGGACGTCTGGCGGATTTCGTCAATCTGAAGAATTTCTATCCGACGCGTGTCGAGTTTCACGACTACCTCAGTTGGGTGGCGGCAGCGTTCGACGAGCGCGTGAATTACGGCCAGACCGTGATCGGCATCGAAGCAGTGAAGGGGGAAGGTAAAGCGCAAGATATCGAGGCGCTACGGGTTTTCTCGCGCGATGCCGAGGGCCGCGAGTGGGAACGCTCGACGCGAGCACTGTCGGTGGGCATCGGCGGCGGCCCGCAGGTGCCACCGGCATTCGCCGCGCTCGGCACGCACAACATCGTGCATTCCTCGCAGTATCTGACGTCGATCGATCGTGTGGTCGGCCCGTCGAATGGCGCGCGCAAACGCGTCGCGGTGATCGGCGCGGGACAGAGCGCCGCAGAAGTCTTCGTCGATCTGACGCGCCGTTTTCCGCATGTCGACGCGAGCCTCGTGATCCGTTCGAGCGCGCTCAAACCGGCCGACGACAGCCCTTTCGTCAACGAGATCTTCAGCCCCGCCTTTACCGATATCGTCTATGCGCAGCCGCGCGACGGTCGCCGTTCGCTGATCGAGCGCTTTCGCGACACCAACTACGCCGTGGTCGATCGTCCGCTGATCGAACAGATCTACGAGATGCTCTATTTGCAGAACGTGTCGGCGGACCCGCGTCACCGGTTGCTCGCCAACACCGGTATTGAAACGGCCGTGCGTACGGCAGGTGGACAGATCGAACTCACGTTGCGCGACCGCCTGAACGGGCACGCGCGAGCCGAGTCATTCGACGCGCTCGTGCTCGCCACGGGCTACCGGCGCGATACCCACCTGGATCTGCTGGACAGTCTCACGCCGCATCTGGGCGAAGCACTGGCGCAGGGCGACGTCGAACGCGATTACAGGCTCGTCACTCCGGCGAGCTTCAAACCGCGCATCTATCTGCAAGGTTGCTGCGAAGACAGTCATGGACTTTCCGACACGCTGCTGTCGGTTCTCGCGCTGCGTTCCGATGAAATCGTCGCTTCGCTCGCACGTCACACATCACAGGACCGGTCGGCTAGCCGGACGCCGACATTTCCGTGTACGACGCGGCGGTTCACTGCGGCGTGCGCAACTGACGTTTCGCAGTGAATGCCCAGAACATTTCGATCGCCGCTTCGTGAGCGGCTGCCAGTCCGAGAGCACTTTTTTCTACGGCAATCCGCACACGGTGATCGCCACCGCACGATACGACTGGTCAAGTTTTCGATGCGTGGAGGGTGACGGCAGTGCGTGTCTCTCCACGCGATTTCATTTTTGTTGCACCTTCTCCGAGGAGTCGGCTATGCCGAAGAAGAAACTGGTTTATATCTGGTCGCTGAGAAACGCGGCCGCCGATAAGGCAGGACAGGACGTTGCGTATCGCGACGGCACGCGGTACATGAAATCAGTCTTGGAGTCGCTGGTCGAGGCGCTCAATGAGAGCGACCTCGGCGCACAGTACTCGCTCGAAAGAGTGATCTACGACGACGATGCGGGTTCGGCACGGGATCGCGACAAGCTCAAGGAGTATGGCTTCGCATACGAGCCGGGCAAGCGCTGGTTCTATCCGCCCGATCTGTGTGTGCAGGGCAAACCGGTCAACGACCTGCTGATGGCGATTCCGTCCACCTATCGACGTGAGCCGCTCGGTGCGTCGGGACGTGCTGCGGGCAAGAGCCGCTTTGAAAAGCATCTGCACGATACGCTGGTGGAACTGAAGGCCGATATCGTGGTGCTCGACGGCCTGCTCATCATTCTGGATGAACTCGTGCGGCCGGGTGCGCCGTTCCATCGGAAGATCGTCAACATTCATCCGGGCGTGACGCGCGAGGAATCGCCCTATGAGCGGCGCGGCGCGTATGCGACGCTCGATGCGCTGTACGGCGCGCGCGGCAAGAAGGTGGTGAACTGGAAGACGATGGAAACCGTCGCGGTCGAGCCGCTCTATCTGACTGGCGCGTCGTTTCATTACGTCGACAACGGCATCGATTCGGGTGAGGTGATCCACGACGTGTTGAGCACCGAAATCGACAAGGACGATACGATCCTCGAACTGCGCTGGAACAATTTCAATCGCAGTCTTTTCCCGGCGCTGCACGAGGGACTCGCGATGATGGCCGGGCACGGCGTGCAGGTCGAAGCGTGACCGCCTGAACGAGGCGGTCAGGCGCGTGGGCCGGCCCGGTGCGAGCATGAAGCCGAGGCCGATTGTAAAGAGGCGCCCGATCCGGGCGCCCTTCGTTCACGCGAAGCCTAGAAATTCAGCGTCGCGCTCGCTACTGCGGTACGAGTCGGCGACGGGGCGACATAGTAGCCCCATGCGGTCGTCCAGTAACGGCGGTTGAACAGGTTGTTGATGCCGGCGCGGAAAGTCACGTCCTTGCCTGCGATCTTCGTTTCGTAGCGGCCGCTCAGATCGAACGTGGTGTAGGCCGGCACGAACTGCGTGTTTCCTGCGTCGACGGCCTGGTTGCTCACGTACTTGCCGCCGAAAGCCAGCGTCAGCGGACGCATGTACGACGGGTTGTATTCGACCCGGCCGGTCACGACGAAGCGCGGCGCGCCATAGATGCGTTTGCCTTCCACGGTCGGATCGTCCACGTCGACGGCCTTGCTGTCGAGCCACATCACGCCGCCCATCACGCGCCATTCGTTCGTCACCGCCAGCCAGCCGCTTGCATCGACGCCGGTATAACGCCTGGTGCCGTCCTGCACGAAGATGTTGGAGGAGTTCGTGTAGTTATAGCCCTGGTCCACGCGGAACAGCGCGAGGTTGGCGCCCCACTTGCTGTGGTCGGTTTTGAAGCCGACTTCATACTGCTTGCTCTTGAGCGGACCGAACGTATCCGGGTAGTTCAGGTTGGTGTTCGATGCCGCGCCGCCCTGTTCCAGCGACTCGACGTAGCTCGCATACACCGTCGAATACGGGTCGGTCTTGAACATCAGCGCGAAGGTCGGTGTGACCGGGTCCGCCTGGTATTGCGACGACACCGCGCCGCTCGGGTCGTACACGTGTTCCTGATACTGCGTGTAGCGCACGCCGACCAGCGCCGACAGACGCGACGTGAATTGCACCGTGTCGCTCGCGTAGACGGCAGCTTGCGTGGTGCGCTGCTGACGGTACAGGTCTGCGCCGATGCTGACTTCATCGTTGGTCAACAGCGTACTGTTGTACAGATTGCCGTTGCCGAGGAAATAGCCTTCGTTCCAGCCGGTGCTGTTGCTGTACTCGCTGGTTTGCGTCTCGAAGCTCGCCCCCACCACCACGTCATGCTTGATGCTGCCGGTGTTGAACTTGCCTTCCACCATGCCATCGACGTTCTGGTAGAAGTAGCGCGTCATCGCCGCGTAGAGCGTGTTCGAGTAGTTGCCCGCAGCGTCGCTGACGTACAGGAAACTATCCGAGTTGGTGCGGTTCTCCTTGGCGAAACGGTACTTCACGCTCGCGTGCCAGTTCTCGGAGAGACGGTAATCGAGGCCCGTGCCGAACGAGGCCATTTCCGTCTGGTAGTAGTTCTGCGGCTGCGTCAACGAGTGTGTGACGGTGCTCGCGTCCGGAATACCCAGGCCGCCGCCGAACATCAAACCGAACAGCGTGCCGTTGGTCTTGCGCTTCTGATAGAACGCGTCGGCCGTCAACGTCAGATCCGGCGTGATGCGGAAATCGAACGCGACGGAAGCGACCTGACGGCGCACGTGGCCGTGATCTTCAGCGGTATTGCCTTCTTCGTTCGCCAGATTCAGGCGATAGCCGAAACGGTCGTCGTTGCCGAAGCGACCGCCCAGGTCCACGGCTTCGCTGAACACGCCGGCCGATTTATAGCCGACCGTGATGCTGTGGTACGGCGTGTCGGTCGGGCGCTTCAACACGTAGTTGACGATGCCGCCCGGCGAACCGAAGCCATACATGAAGCCGGACAGACCCTTGAGCAATTCGACCTGCTCGAACGGTTCGAGCGACAGGTCGGTGTCCCACGACGGGAATGTCTGACCGTCCACCTTGACGCTGTTCAGCGTGTCGATCGGCATGCCGCGCACGGTGAAGATCGAGTTTTCGCTGATGCCGTTTTCGCTGATCGCCGAGACGGCCGGATCGTACTTGAACAGATCGTTGGCGGTGGTCGCGAACAGGTCTTGCGCTTCGTCGCTCGTCACGGTGTGAACCGAGAAGGGCGTGTCGACCGCTTTGCGCGTACCCAGCGCGCCGGCGCTGACGGTGTCGGCCTGCGCCACGGTGGTGTCTTTGGCCGCCGAGACGCTCACGGCCGGCAGGGTGGCGCCGGCGTCGCTGGCCGCAACCTGCGCCCAGCCCGAAGTCGACAGCGTGGAAAGCGTCAAACCGACGCTGGCCAGAAGCCCCGCGCTCAGCAGCGAGGGAGTGCGGCGTTGGCCGCGCACAAACGCCGGTCGGCCGGCGACAAAGAATTTCTGCATGTTGTTCGAGTTGGGCAGTGAGGCCTATCGCGCACCGGAACTGTGCGAAACGGCCTTATCGGATGCGAGTGGTTAAGTAATCGAAGTGTAAGAACGCAAGTTCGCTCGAATGGTAATGCATATGATTCGCATTAACAAATGTTTTGTTGACGATCTTGAGTCATCTATAAGACATCTGTCATAAGACATAGGGAAATCTGGCCAAAGCCTTATCTGGCGGGGCTCGACCCCGTGACGAGCGTTTCGGCGATATGTTTGTTTAGCAGCGAGTAGAGGAAAACACGCATATACTCACGCTCTGGCCGTAGAAAGTAGTGCCGAGCGTCGCGTTGACTTGTTGTTTTGCTGCAACGCACCGGTCCGGCACTGCCCAACGCTCTGTCTAACACTCACCTAGCAAAGCATCGAACATGTCCACATCGCCGAAGATCATCTACACCCTGACCGACGAAGCGCCTGCACTGGCGACCTACTCGCTGCTGCCGATCGTCAAGGCGTTCACGCGCTCGTCCGACGTGATCGTTGAAACGCGCGATATCTCGCTTGCCGGCCGGATCATCGCTGCATTTCCCGACTACCTGAGCGCGGAACAGAAGGGTTCCGACGATCTGGCCGAACTGGGTGGGCTGACCACACGTCCGGAAGCGAACATCATCAAGCTGCCGAACATCAGCGCGTCGGTGCCGCAACTGAAGGCCGCGATCGCCGAACTGCGCGATCAGGGCTACAAGCTGCCGGCTTACCCGGACGTCGCCACGACCGACGCTGAAAAAGACGTCAAGGCTCGCTACGACAAGATCAAGGGCAGCGCGGTGAACCCGGTGCTGCGCGAAGGCAATTCGGACCGCCGCGCGCCGCTGTCGGTGAAGAACTACGCTCGCAAGCATCCGCACAAGATGGGCGCGTGGTCGGCAGACTCGAAGTCGCACGTCTCGCACATGAGCGGTGGCGATTTCTACGGCAGCGAAAAGTCGGCGCTGATCGCAGCGGCTGGCGCCGTGAAGATCGAACTGACGGCTGCCGACGGTTCGAAGACGGTCCTGAAAGAAAAGACCAATGTGCAAGCGGGCGAGATCATCGACGCATCGGTGCTGAGCAAGAACGCGCTGCGCAGCTTCATCGAAGCGGAAATCGCCGACGCGAAAGCCAGGGGCGTGCTGTTCTCGGTGCACCTGAAGGCCACCATGATGAAGGTGTCGGATCCGATCATCTTCGGTCACGTGGTCTCGGTGTTCTACAAAGACGTGCTGAACAAGCACGCTGAAGCCCTGGCCAAGGCCGGCTTCAACCCGAACAACGGTATCGGCGATTTGTACGCGCGTCTGAAAGACCTGCCGGCCGAAACGCGCGAAGCGATCGAAGCCGACATCAAGGCCGAGTACGCGCAGCGTCCGCAACTGGCCATGGTCAATTCGGACAAGGGCATTACCAGCCTGCACGTGCCGAGCGACGTGATCGTCGACGCGTCCATGCCGGCCATGATTCGCGAGTCGGGCAAGATGTGGGGCGCGGACGGCGCACTGCACGACGCCAAGGCGGTGATTCCGGACCGCTGCTACGCAGGCGTGTACCAGGCTGTGATCGAAGACTGCAAGAAGCACGGCGCGTTCGATCCGGTCACGATGGGCACGGTGCCGAACGTCGGCCTGATGGCGCAAGCAGCCGAGGAATACGGCTCACACGACAAGACCTTCCAGATCCCGGCAGACGGCGTGGTCCGCGTGACGGACGCAGCCGGCACGGTGCTGATCGAGCAGCCGGTTGAAGCCGGCGACATCTGGCGCATGTGCCAGACCAAAGACGCGCCGGTGCAGGACTGGGTCAAGCTGGCGGTGAACCGCGCGCGCGCCACCGGCACGCCGGCCATTTTCTGGCTGGATTCGGCTCGTGCGCACGACGCGCAGATCATAAAGAAGGTCGAGCAATATCTGAAAGACCACGACACCACGGGTCTGGACATCCGCGTCATGACGCCGGTGGAAGCTACCAGGTTCTCGCTGGATCGCATCCGCGCGGGCAAGGACACGATCTCGGTCACCGGCAACGTGCTGCGCGACTACCTGACCGACCTGTTCCCGATCATGGAACTGGGCACCAGCGCGAAGATGCTGTCGATCGTCCCGCTGATGGAAGGCGGCGGTCTGTTCGAAACGGGCGCGGGCGGCTCGGCGCCGAAGCACGTTCAGCAACTGGTCGAAGAAGGTTTCCTGCGCTGGGACTCGTTGGGTGAATTCCTCGCGTTGGCCGCGTCGCTCGAACATCTGAGCAATGCGTATCACAACCCGAAGGCGCAGATCCTGGCCAAAACGCTGGATCAGGCAACCGGCAAGTTCCTCGACAACGACAAGTCGCCGGCGCGCAAGATCGGCGGTATCGACAACCGCGGCAGCCACTTCTACCTGGCGATGTACTGGGCGGAAGCGCTCGCGGCGCAAACGGAAGATGCCGCTCTGCAGGCGCAGTTCGCTGGCGTGGCGAAGGCCATGGCTGAGAACGAAGCGAAGATCATCGAAGAACTGGCTGCTGCGCAAGGCAAGCCGGTGGACATCGGTGGTTACTACCGTCCGAGCGTCGACCTGACGAGCAAGGCAATGCGCCCGAGCGCCACGCTGAACAAGATCGTGGACGCAGCGGCCTGAGGCCCAGAAGAAGAAATCGCGCACTGAACCACGCGCACAGCGGTAAGCCGTAGCAAGCAGGACGATGGCGCTCTCGAGCGCCATCGTCTTTTTTACGTCCAGTCGGGCAGCCGTCATACCTGCCATCACACGTGAACGATTTCCCAGTCGCTGAGCTTCTCGGGGATTTCGAGCGTCGAAGTATCGTCGCCCTCCGACAGATGCGAGCAGGTCAAACCACGCGCGAGGTCGTCCGCCGCCTGTTGCGGGCTCGAGAACTCGCCGAGCGTCTCATTGCCGTAGCTGGCCGCCCAACCGTCCTGGCCCGGCATGATGTAGAACGCTCCCTGGGTCGATCCAAAGCGAAAGCCTTTCATTTTCAGTCTCCCAATTACCAATTAAAAACCGGTTTGCGAAGGCGCTTCGTCCGCCTGCTCTTGTAAAAGAGTCTACGTCAGCACTTCGCGGCGCAAGGGGCTGTTAGATGGCTTGTTCGAGAGAAAAATATCGTTTAAAAATAATGGCTTGGGATCGACGTTTTACGATGTGCAACGTGGGGCGACATTGCGAAATGCCGAATTTGTGCCACGCACCACGATTTTTTACGAAGCGCGGGAGCGTGTCACATCGTGAAATTTCGAGCCCGATGCGATGATTGCGCAGAAGAAATTCATCTGAACCTCAGCCTGAACGCGGCCGAACCGATCAGAGCGCGAGCCGATCGAGGAAAGCGAGCATCGCGCGATTGAATTGCGCGGGCCTTTGCAGCGGCGCGAAATGGCTGACTTCCGGCAATGAGATCAGTTGTGCGCCTGGAATGCTGCGCGCCAGATAGGCGGCGTGTTCCGGCCAGATGAATTCGTCGTGCTCGCTTTGCACAATCACCACCGGCACACGCACCTCGGCGAGATCGCGTGCGGTGTAATTGGGTTGCGTCTTCATCATCTCGCTGACGGCGGCGACGAATGCTTCGAAGTCGGCGGGTGTCGCCGACAGTTGCGCGTAGTCGCGGGCATGCCGGCCGAAGCAGCGGCCGATTATCGGCGTCTCCACAAACGGCCTGGTGCCGCCCGGGTCCATATTGCAGCCGAAGAAAAACACCCCGGTCACGCGCTCGGGCGCGGTGCGGCCCAGCACCATCGCGATACAGGCGCCGTCGCTCCAGCCCACCATGGCCGCGTGTTCGAGCTGCAAGGCGTCCATCACGGCGAGCACGTCCGACGCCATCAATTCGTAGGTGTACGGCTGGGCGTCGCGCGTGCTGCGGCCGTGGCCGCGGCTGTCGATCACTACCGCGCGATATCCCGATTCCATCAGCGCGGCGACCTGGTAACCCCAATTGCCGCTGTGACCGAGACCGCCGTGCAGCAGGATCACGGGCTTGCCCGTGCCATACGATGCAAACCAGATGCGCGCGCCTTCGTATTCGACGTAGCCGTCTTGCTTCGAAGCCGGCAGCGCCAGCGCGCCGCCGGCTTCGAAGCGCTTGAGGTCGTCGTCGTGCGGGGGAGTTGAGGGTTGCATCGTCGTAGGCTCCTCTGTTGCCTTGGAACGGCTAGGTTGCCACTGTTACGACGCCGGCATCAACCAACTACGAGTTTTTGCACGACGGCGCAACGCGGCAACTTCAACGACTCGCGAGCATGCCGATCTTCGACGGCACGCTGCGCTTGCAGATTGAGCGCGATTCGCTGCGCCGCTGATGCCGTGCGGCACGACGCGAGCAGTTACCCGGGTTGTGCAGGCGGTGACGCGGCCCAATGCTGACCGGCGCCGAAACGCAGTACGCAGGGTGAGGTTGGATCGCTGAAAAGCGTGAGCGGGGCATTCGTCGGCGGGTTCGACGAATCAGCGGCCATTGATGCCACGCCCGGCATTCGTCGGCCACGCTTATTCTGCATTTTATATAAATGACGTGATAAAGAGACTGGCGCGTTTATTGATTAATCTGCGCCTTAGCCACACTATCGGCAGGAACTTGAATAACTTGAGTGGATGAATATCGAAATATCGTTTTCGGAAGTATTCGATCCGTTGTTAAAGACCGCATTGCGCGATTAACTAAAAAACCCGGCGCGCGGGCCGGGTTGGTCGAGGGCCGCGCAATCAGCCGCGCGGCCATTACGCCTGGTGAAACCCGGCGCTTACTTCGACACGTATGCCACGTAAGGCCCCACGCCGCCGCCCGTCGACGTCTTGCCGTCGATCCCGTAGTACACGTGACGGCCGAAGAAGAACGGCAGGCCGTAATCGAACTGGTGGGGCGACGCCTGATAGGCGCCGATGTTGTTGAAGGCGTGGTTGCCGGTCGCCGCCAGGGTCAGCACGCTGGCAATATTGAAGCCCAGCGTGATGCTCGACGAATTGCTGCCTGCCAACGTCGCCGTGCGTCCCACCGGGGTGCTCGGCACGTAGTACTGCGTCGACGACACGATTTGCGTCGGGATCGTCAGGTCGGGGAAGAACATCACTGTCGAGCCGGAATCGAAGAACGTCCGGCTGTACGTGAAGCCCCCGTAGTTCGACGTGAAATCGTTATAGACGTCCGTCGGGATCAGCGACGCCCCTGTACCCGTCAGCGCGTTATTGGCCTGGGTGTCGATGCCGAAGACGAGCGTGCCGTAGGTCGATGCGCTGCCGGTGTCGGCCACCTGCGCCATTTCCAGAATCACGCCGTTGTTGTCCGGGGTAGCGAACTTCGCGACCGGATTCGTGATCTGGTTTGCCAGCAGCACTTGCGCCGTGTTGCCGGCATTGGTGTAGTAAAACTGCGTTTGAACCGTGTTCTGACAAGCCAGGCCGCAGTCGGTCTGACCCGAGCCGATGCCGAGAATACCGTTCGCGTGCAAGTCGCTGGTCGTCACGAGTGCGCGGCCGCCGCCCTGCGTGCAATCGGTCGGCGCGGCGGTGATCAGCGCCGGGTCGCTGATCACGTGAATCGGCACTGACGAGGCCGTCTCGCCGGACAGCAGGACGTCCGCCTGCTGCACCGTTCCCCATGCATAGCCACTGCCGAACAGCGCGCATTCGGCAAGCGTCTGACCGTTGCCATCGGGCTCGCGGGTAAGCAGGGCGGCGGTTGCAGACGGAATCGCGGAGCTGACGAGGCGCAGCCCCACCGAACCCGTATCGACGATGACATTGTTGATCGTCGCGCAGTTGGCGCTCGAACCCGGCGGACAAACGGTGACGCTGACCATCGGCTGATTGTTGATGGCCGTTGCCCCCACCGTCACCGGCACCGTATTGGCCTGAGTGGAATCCGTGGGCACTGCAGTCGCGTCGACGGCGAGTACGTTCGGCGGCGAATTATTCGTCACCGCCGGCGAACTCACGGCGAGCGGCGCGCTGACCGTCGAACTATTCGAGTTGGCTGAACTGTTGTTGCTACTTCCACCACCCCCACCGCAGCCGGCCAGACTCAGGCCGAGCGCCGCGGCAATGATCCATGCGATTTTGCGCACTTTTTATTCTCTCGTTTGATTGGTGTGAATTACTTGATATCGGCAGCGCTCATGCCTTGGGGCAGCGCTTGCGGCAGATAGGCACGGCCTGCGAAGGCGCCCATGTGACCGCCGATTTCCACGACGAGGCCGGACTGATGCACCACGGCCGAGCTATAACCGCCGCCTTCGGACGCGTGTGCGTCGGTCAGCGCCTGAACGTAGGTGGGGAAGTACGTGTCGAGCAGCGTCTTGAGCGGCGGCATGGTCGGGCCTTGCCAGGTCAACGCGAACACGGTGTTCCCCGCCGTGAGGTACTCGTCGACGACCGTGCCCGAAGGCAACGTGGTCTGGCTGATCGTGTAGGCGGGCGCTGCGGCGCTGGCGCCGGCGGAATAGCGCGCAACGGTCGCGCCGCCCGGACTGACTGCGCCGGCGGTGGTGCTGCTGAACGTGACCGGATAGGTCGGCGCGCCGCCTAAGCCCGCGTAAGCGGGCGCGATCGCGGCGAACGTCGCGGTGGCCACCACGAGCGTTCGAAATCGGCTGATTATCATTTTTTGATTTTGGAAGTTTTCGGAAGATGCGTGAACGCTGAATCCCGTCGACGCAGACGCGATATTAAGACATTGCGGCGTTTTAAATAAGATGAATAGCGCGGTTAATTCGATTCTGTTTGATTTTAGAGTCAAACTTCCTGTCGACTGTAATTAGACAGCCGGTCAATTCGCTGTCACCGGCACGCGGCGGAAACACAGTTGCCGTGTGGTTGCAACAATCGGAGTGGGCTATGCAGTCCTTATGGCGCAAGGGTTTCGGCGCATTGCGGACGGTGCAGTCCGAAGTCTTGGGAAGCGCAGCCTGTTTTTCCCGACCGGCCTTGCCTATAGATTGGTATCCAACGCGGACCACCGCAAGACGCGCACCGCGGCTTTATTCACTGGATAACTTCGAGAGAACATCATGAGCAAGCTTTTTACGTCGGTCAAAGTGGGACCTTACGAATTCGCGCACCGCGTCGTGCTCGCCCCGCTCACGCGGATGCGTGCCGAAGACGGCGCACGGCCCGGCCGCCTGATGGCCGAGTACTACGCACAGCGCACCTCGCCCGGCGCGCTGCTGATCGGCGAAGCCACGATCGCCGCGCCCGAAGGCAACGGTTACCTCGGCGCCCCCGGTCTCTATGAAGATAGTCAGATTGCCGGCTGGCGCGAAGTGACGGACGCGGTGCACGCCAAGGGCGGCACGATCTTCCTGCAGCTGTATCACGCGGGACGTCAGTCGAACGCGGAATTGCAGCCCGACGGACGTCGACCGGTGGGGCCGTCCGAAGTCTTGCATGGCGGTGTGGCCTACACGAACGCCGGCTGGATTCCGAATACGCCGAACCGCGCGCTGGAGGTCGACGAGATCGCCGCGATTGTCGAGCGTTTCCGCACGGCCGCCGAACGCGGCGTGAAAGCGGGCTTCGACGGCGTCGAATTGCATGGCGCGAACGGCTATCTGTTCGACCAGTTCCTGCAGGACGGCAGCAACAAACGCACGGACGCCTATGGCGGTTCGTTTGAGAACCGCGCCCGTCTGCTCATGGAAGCGACCCGCGCGGTGATCTCCGTGTGGGGCAGCAACAAAGTGGCCGTACGCCTCGGCCCAAGCGGTTCGTTCGGCGACATGTCGGATCAGGATCCGGTCGGCCTCTTCAGCTATGTCGCGCAAGAACTCGCCAAGCTCGATCTCGCGTACCTGCATCTGATCGAGCCGCGTATCGTGGGCAATGTCGAAGACGAAAGCCGCGACGCGAATCCGGTCGCCGCACAAACCATCCGCAAGCACTACGCGGGGACGATCATTGCGGCGGGCGGCTTCAAGGGCGCGTCGGCTGAAGCGATTCTCGCCGATGGCGATGCCGATCTCGTGGCGTTCGGCCGCGACTTCATCGCCAATCCCGATCTGCCGGAACGGCTGCGCCGCGACTTGCCGCTCAACCCGTACGATCGCCCGACCTTCTTTGGCGGCACGGAAGTGGGCTACACCGACTATCCGTTCTACGAAGATGAAGCGGTGAGCGCGTAAGCGTCAGGAGGCGGCGCGCGTTGCCGCCGCCTCGACCGGAAACAGATGTTCGCTCAGATAGTCGACGAAGACTCGCGCCTTGGGCGAGATCTGTCGCCCGGACGGCCACAGCGCGCGAAATACGGTGAGTGTTTCCAGATAGGGTTGCAGTACCGCCACTAGCGAGCCTTGCGCGAGTTGGGCACGAACCGTGAAATCCGGCGCACAGGTGAGGCCGAGGCCTTGCTCGGCAAGAAAGGTCAAGGGTTCGACAGCCGTGACGATCGCGACGGTCGGCAGTTCGATGTCGATCGTCTCGCCGTCGCGGGTCAAGGGCCAGCGGCGCAACTTGTTGGTGGTCGGAAAACGATGCTGCAAACAGGCGTGATCGCGCAGTTGCTCGGGCTCGGTAGGCACGCCGTGTTTCGCAAAGTAGCCGGGCGAGCCGACGATCACGTTACGGTAGGTGCCCATCGCGCGCGTGACGAGTGTCGAGTCGATCGCGTCGCCGGTGCGGGTCACCACGTCGAAGCCTTCCTCGATCACGTCGACCATGCGGTCGGAGAAATCGATGTCGAGCGTGATGTCGGGATAGGTCTTCATGAAGGCGCCGATCACCGGCATCATCAGCTTGCTCACCATCGGCATACTGACATGCAGGCGTCCGCGCGGCTCGGCATTGGCGAGCGCCAGTTCCGTTTCGGCTTCCTCGATTTCGAGCATGATGCGCTGACAGCGCGTCAGGAAGGTCGCGCCTTCGGGCGTCAGTGCAATGCTGCGCGTGCTGCGGTGAAAGAGCCGCACGCCGAGCCGTCCTTCGAGTCGCGAGATCGCCTTGCCGACCGCCGATGAGGAAATCCCCAACTGGCGTCCCGCTTCGGTGAAGCTGCGGGTTTCGGCCGCGCGCACGAATACGTTGAGCGAGCCGAAGCGATCCATCGCGCCGGGCGTGGCGCCCGAGTCGCTGGAAGCGATCGGCGTGGCGGGCGGTCCGGCGGGTCTGGGCGGCGTCATCGGAAGCTCCTGGTCAGGGGCGTTGTAACACTCGGGAAAACAGCACGTCCTTCACCTTGACGACCGGCGCAACATTGCGCTGCGCCTTGGCCAGCAGAAACGCGCCTTGCATCGACGAGACGATGAACGATGCAATCTCCGCGCAGTTCGTATCGGCGCGCAACTCGCGCTCGCTGACCGCCGCTTGCAAGCAATAGAGCACGGCCTGTTCGATCTCGCCGAAGATCGCGTTGATGCGCGCGCGGATCGTCTCGTTGTCGCTCGAGTCCGCGGCGAAGTTGCCGAGCAGGCAACCGTTGCGCGATTCGTTCTGGCGAATCAGTTCGATATGAAGGTCGATGTATTGGCCGAGACGAAGCAACGGTTGAAGCTCGTCATTGAACAGCGTGTCGTTCAGGTCGTCGCGCGCGCGTTCGAAATACCGCTCGATCACTTCGAGACCGAACGCTTCTTTCGACGCGAAGTGATTCGTGAACGAGCCATGCGGCACGCCCGCCGCCTTGACGATATCCCGCACGCTCGATCCGTTGAATCCGAATTCGTGGATGACACGCATGCCTTCGGCGATCAGCGTGTCTTTATGTGAGGGTTTCGGCATGGTCGGAAGGGTCGTTGGCAGTTCGGTCGCCCCGCATTGTGTCATGCACGGCTGCGGGGCGGGTCAGAGCGGGCGCCGGCAACACCCTGCGATGTGGCCGGCGCCGCCCGGAGATGAAGCGTTACACACCGGCGAACATGTCGTTGAATTGCGTGACGAAGGCCGCTTCGTTCGGACCGGCGTTGTTGCGCAGCGGCCGGGCGATCTCGACGATGGCTTCGTCGGCATCCGTGCCCAGTTCCTGCATGGTCTGCTCGATGAACGGTGCGAGCGGCATCGCGCGTGGCTCTTCATTGCTGTTGAGCAGATCCGTCTGCACCCACGGCGGGGCGATTTCGACGACGCGCACCGAGGTGTCCTTCAGCTTGTAGCGCAACGATTGCGAGTACGAGTGCATCGCGGCCTTGGTCGACGAATAGACGCCGGCGATGGCCATCGGCACGAAGCCGAGGACCGACGAGACGTTGACGATCGTCGCGTCTGTCTGTTGCTGCAGATGCTCGACGAGTGCGCCCGTCAGACGGATCGGGCCCATCAGGTTGGTGGTGAGCGTGGCGACGATCAGGGCGTCGTCGACCGGCTTGCCGAGGTCGTCGAGTTGCATGATGCCTGCGTTGTTGATCAGGACGTTGAGCGATGGATATTGCGCGATCAGTTGCTGCGCGACCGAGGCGATGCTTTGCGGATCCGAGATGTCCAGTTCGACGGATTGCATGCCGGGATTGGCTGCGATCGTCGCCGCGAGATTCGCCTGGCGGCGACCGGCGATGATGACCTGATTGTCGAGCCGATGGAATGCTTCAGCGAGTCCGCGACCAATGCCTGAGCCGCCGCCCGTGATGAGGATCGTGTTGCCCGTGAGTTTCATGGTGTGTCTCTTGAGTGATTGAAGGTCCGCGTGGTCCGAGGAACGGCGACAGGCGATGTGGAGAATATGTACGAACGTATTGACTCGATCAAGCGGATCGGAATGAATGCACTGTTTCGCTGGGGCTAACAATTGGATTGGGGCTGGGGCCGGCGTCGGCGCTCTGGGGAGGCGGTTGCGGCTTGGGCAGAATGAAGCTGGGGTCGGGCGCAGTGAGTCAAGGCGGGCGCGTTGGGTTGGCTCGGGCGTCGGCCGGACACCTCCCGACCGTCGATCGAAGCCGCCAGGCGGCGCGGGCTTTGCACCCGCTCGCCGCCGACTCAGCCGCCGGCCTTGCTCGACTCGTGCGCGCGGCGCAATCGTTCGCGGCTGTTGCTCAGGTGCATGCGCATGGCGGCGCGGGCGTCGTCGGGGTCCCGCCGTTCGATCGCGCGATAGATCAACTGATGCTCGTTGAGCACGTTACGCAGATGGTCGATCTGGTCGAGTTCGGCGATCTCCGCCGTGCCGAGTCGCGTGCGCGGACTGACGGCGCGGCCGAGTTGGCTGAGCACGTCGAAGAAATAGCGATTGCCGCTGGCGCGCGCGATCTGCAGATGAAATTCGATGTCGTGCGCGACCGTGTCCGTGCTGCCCCGTTCGAGTTCGGACTCGAAACGCTCCAGCGCGCCGCGCATCAACTTGAGGTTGTGCTCGCTGCGCCGCGCGGCGGCGAGCGCGGCCGACGCGGCCTCGACGTCGATGCGGAATTCGATGATCGCCATCACGTCGAGCATGTTGGAAAGATCGGCGGCGGGCAATTGCACCGGTTTTTCCGCGGACGGCGCCAGCACGAAAGTGCCGATGCCGTGACGCGTCTCGACGATGTTCGCGGCCTGCAGGCGTGAAATCGCCTCGCGTACCACGGAGCGGCTCACGCAGAGCTGCTTCATCATCGCGACTTCGGTGGGGATGCGGTCGCCGGGCCTTAGAAGACCACGGCGGATTTCGTCGGAAAGGGTGGCCACCACCTTCTCGGTCAGGCTGCTCATTGCTGGGGTTGGTTGGGTTAGTCGGCTGGGGATGGGGTCATCATAGCGGTTGTCTGATGACGTGTGGGGCGATGGTTGATGACTGGGTTTGGCGTTGAGTGAGTCGTCGAGCGGTTGTCGCGGATGACTTGCGATTGCTTTGGCTCCTACACGGTGTGTAAGAGTCGGCATAGGTTCGCGTGGTTTGGGTCAAGAAGAATGCAATTTTAGGAGTTGTCGGATAGGTCGATATTTAAATCTCCTTAAGAGTTGTGGCGCCGCACTCGCCATAAAAAAACTCAAGGAGAAGCATGAAAGCCCGGATAGTCCATCGACCATCGACAGACAGCGTAGTTCGCCGGTTTGTCGTGTCCTGTTTTCTGCTGATTGGCGTTCACGCCAACGCCGCAGATTACGGGCAGTGCATGCAGATTTATCAGAGATCCCTCGGGGTGCCCGGAACCCCGAGTTGCGCGATCCAGGTGGCTGGCACGTCACCGATGTCGAGGGGCGCAGGCGATCCCTTCGGCAGCATGAATTACTCCAACTGCCCGAACGCTCTGGACTGGATCAAAGACTATTGCGCCGGCGCGCCGGTCCCACCTTCTCCTGAAGGCTCGTGCCCGGTAGCGGACCCGGTGTTGCCGGCCGAGGGCATGGTCACGCTCTTCGAGACTGACTTTGCGAACGGCGACGCGTTACCACTAGCCTTTGGACGTACCTATCTTTCCCGGCCTTATGACACGACGCAGACGGCGATGGGCCGCAACTGGGTCAACAACTGGCAGCGAAGGATCGACCTGTCGGCGGTCAATGCGAGCGCGCCGCAACTTACTGTCTATCGGGGCAATCAACAGCCCTTGACGTTCAACTGGAACGGGAAAGCGTGGACGCTGCTGGGAAATCGTGGGCTCTCGCTAACGAAAGCGGCCGACGGTTACTACTACCTGAAGGATGAACTGCTCGGCACGACGGAGGCCTATGCGGTCAGCACCGGCGAGTTGTATTCAGAAACCACGCGCACAGGAATGCTCCGCAAGTTTCTGTTCGACTTCAGAAACCGGATGGTGCAGATCAATGAGACTGCAGTCGACAACATCACGTTTAACCGATTCAAGGTAGGACTCGAGTACGACGATAGCGACCGCATCGTTGCGATGACGGATCCGTTGGGCAACGTCACGCGTTATAGGTATGACGCAAAGGGCAATCTTGCTTCGGTGACTCACCCGGATGCCTCCATTCGTCAATATCTATACGAAGACAGCCGCTTCCCGAATGCCTTGACTGGCGTCAAGGATGAATCGGGATCAAGAATAGCGACGTGGACTTACGACGCCAATGCTCGCGTGACATCGGTCACGCATCCCGATACGAAACGCAATGCTTCGTTTAGCTATGCCTCTGGGAAGACGACGCTCAGCAGCCCGTACGGTACGAGTACCTTCAGCTTCAGTTTCCCGGATGCGTGGCGTGCGGGTTCGATTGTCACGCCGGACGGGACCGTCTCGCGCCAATGGGACTCGGCCGGAAATCTGACGCAGAGGACGACCCCCGAAGGGACGACGCAATACACGTGGGACAGCGCCAACCGGCCGACGAAGGCCACGGCGACGATCGGCGGCAATCGGACGGTGACGACGATCGAGTACGCCGACGCTAGTTCGCTGCGTCCGCATCTCGTGGCAACACCCGGCCGGATTCGTGCGTTTGTCTACGACGCAAATGGCAACGTCACGGGCTACGCCGATCAGGAGTCGACTGACGCCACAGGCGAGCTCGGGATGCAGGCGCCCAGGGCCGGTAACGTTATGACGGTGGGCGCTCGCTACGATGCGGCAGACCGTCTGATAGCGGCTACGATCAGCCGCAATGGCGCGAAGACCGAAGACTGGACCTACACGTACGACGCGCGCGGCAACATCGCGACGACGACGGATGCCGTTTCGGGTTGGTCAATGCGAACGCTCGAACGTGACGCGGCGAATCGCGCGACGGTTATGGCAGGCAATACCGGCCAGGCCACGATCGGTTACGACGATCGCGGCCGCGCGATGGCATTCCAGTACGACGAGAGGGCGGCAGTTGCAAACGGTGGACTCGCTCGCAAGCTGTTGGTCCGGTATGGCTATGCACTGGACGGCACGTTATCGACGCGAACCGCGACCGTGGCGACGAATGGCGGTGCTGCTCAAGCGATTAGCGACGCTGAACTGGGTGTGTGGCTTACCAACTGGGAGTTGGGTAACGATCCGGTTGCGCCAACGGCGAATCTCACGGGGCTTAAGTCGGATGCTGACGGGTTTGTTCCGAAGCTTTGCGTCGAGTGTTATTTGACGTGGAAAGCGAAGCTGACGTGGAAACTCTTCAGCGGGGAACTAGAAGCGGCATACGGGAAGTCTGGCGACGCTATGGAATTGGTGCTAAGCGACCAGTCGCAGATCCCTTATCCCACTCTTGTGCCGGACTCGACGCGTGCGGCAAAGACTTTATTGCTTTACACCGGCGTGTTCGGAGCCGAGGGCGATGGAGGTGCAATGGTAAAGTGCGGCGGCCGAGAGGATCACGAGAACCAATGCTTCCAGCAATATGATGCTCATATCGAGATGTGTGGCTTCATCGCTCCTAAAATGGGTGGGGCCCGTGCAGTGGCTCTGTGCAAACAAAGAGCGTTCCAAATTTACCAAACGTGCCGAGGTTTTTGATGGCCAAGCATCCACCGTATTCTGTTGTGCTGACCTATTTTGAAGACCGCCAGGAGTTTGCGCTGCAAGCTGTGGCGCGATCGAAACTGGCTCCGGCCATCGCTGGAACATTGGAGATTCCTGTGCTGCTAGACGAGCACAGTTTCAAACTTGACGATGCATTCGCCAGACGGCTCGGCGCCATGATGCTCAGTCTTGTCGCGTTGGGTCAGCCTGACCTTGAACAGTACATCAGCATCAGCCAGCAGCCAATCGACGAGCCGAGCAGCGGAGATGATTGATGGAAATTAATCCAATCTATCCGTGGTTTTGAATTACAAAGAAAATCCGCGGCAGTTGACCATGCAAGCGGTCGACCCCGAACTCAAAACATACTTTACGGTTAAGCAGTACCCAATCGAGGGACCGCCCAGGCGATGAGGCCGGTAATCGGAAGTCATCCAGCGGTTATAACTTACGACGAAGACACTCCACAGCTGGGTGTGCAGTTAGTCGAGCCAGCGAAGCTCGGCCCCGCTGCAGCTGCCGCGTTCAAAGCGCCAATTCTGCTGGACGACTTCGATTTCAAGCTTGATGACGAATTTGCGCGGCGATTTGGCGCTTCTATGCTCAGTCTAATCGCGCTAGGCCAACCGGGCATCAAGCATTTCATGTCCGTTAGGCTGTATCCACTCGACAGTTCCGGCAACAGACAGGTCACTGACGACGACTAAAACCAATGTGTTCGAGCAACTCATCGACGTGAGCAGAGAGTAACTTGGATCCACGAGCAGAAGGGCAGCACGCGTTGCCCCTCTGCGTACTCACCGCTGCAGAGCAACATGACTGATCCTGCAGTCATCGGACGTCTTATTTTAATCAAATATTATGGTCGCGCGACGCATCACCACGCCGACTAGCCTATAAATAGGCAATTTAACAGGGTAAACACCACACTGACTTCCCCCACCCGCTCCATGTAATATGTCATCAGACAACGTATCACGCGTTTCGATCAAGCCACCCGCCGGCCGAAACTGGAGACAACTCGTGACATCTGCATCCGCGCATCCCACCGACCCGCTCGAATCCGCGGTCGCCAAGGTCAAGCGACACATCCTGCCGCTGTTCCTCATCATGTTCATCGCGAACTACATCGATCGCGTGAACATCGGCTTCGTCAATTCCCACATGCAGACGGACCTCGGCATTGGTGCCGCAGCGTACGGCTTGGGCAGCGGCCTGTTCTTCATCGGCTACGCGCTGTTCGAAGTGCCGTCGAACGTGTTGATGCAGAAGTACGGCGCGCGCGCCTGGCTCACCCGCATCATGGGCACGTGGGGTCTCGTCGCGGCGGCCATGGCCTTCGTCTGGAACGACACCTCGTTCTACGTGCTGCGTTTCCTGCTCGGCGTCGCCGAAGCCGGTTTCTTCCCCGGCGTGGTCTTTTACTTCACGCAGTGGCTGCCGCAAAAAGAACGCGGCAAAGCGGTCGCGGTATTTCTCGCCGGCTCGGCGCTCGCATCCGTGCTGTCGGGTCCGATCACGGGCAGCCTGCTGTCGATTCGCGGCTTCGGTCTGCACGGCTGGCAATGGATGTTTCTCGTCGAAGGCGGCTTCTCGATCGTACTGTGCGGCGTCAGCTGGATGCTGCTGAAGTCGCGCATTCGCGACGCCTCGTGGCTCACGGCCGACGAGCAACGCGTGCTCGAAACTTCGATTGCCACGGAGCAGGCCGAACGCGACGCGCACGGCGGTGCCCATCTGCCCGCCGCGAAGCTCCTCAAGGACCCGCAGATTCTGCTGTTCTGCTTCCTCTACTTCGCGATTCAATTGACTATCTACGCAGCCACCTTCTGGCTACCGACGATCATCCGCAAAATGGGCGGCCTCTCCGATTTCGAAGTCGGCATGCTCAACGCGATTCCGTGGCTTATCGCCATGTTCGCGATGTACTGTTTCGCGGTGTTGTCGGCGAAGTGGCGCTTTCAGCAGGCGTGGCTGGCCGTGGCGCTGGTCATCGCCGCATGCGGGCTGTTCGCTTCGACGTCGGGTAATCCGGTGTTGTCGTTCGTCGCAATCTGTTTTTCGGCGATCGGTTTCAAAGCGGCGGCCTCGCTGTTCTGGCCGATTCCGCAGGGCTATCTCGACGCTCGCGTAGCCGCGGCCGTGATCGCACTGATCAACTCGGTCGGCAACCTCGGCGGCTTTTTCGCGCCGGCCGCCTTCGGCTATTTGCAGCAGCACACCGGCTCGATTACTGGCGGCCTGTATGGCTTGGGCGTGGCCTCGTTGATCGCGGCAGGCGCAGGCTTCCTGACGCGTAATCGACGCGTGAATCACGACGTGTTGCCAGAATCGCTGCAACATAAAGCCCACTGACCGACACAAGCCGATCGTGCGCCAAACAGAATCCCCTTTCCGTCCGACGCCGCCGTCGAGCGCAATTGCGCCACGCGTTGATGCTCGCGCGCCGGCTCACTAAACCAACCTATCAGGCACGTCACCATGTCCACGAACACAACTCAAGCCAACGCGACGCCGGTCGTCACCGAACTGCGTGTCGTGCCGGTCGCCGGCCGCGACAGCATGCTGATGAATCTGAGCGGCGCGCACGGCCCGTTCTTCACGCGCAACATCGTGATTCTGCGCGACAGCGCGGGGCACACCGGCGTCGGCGAAGTGCCGGGCGGCGAGAGCATCCGCAAGACGATCGACGACGCGCGTCCTCTGGTGGTCGGCCAGTCGATCGGCAATCTGCAAGCCATCCTGAACAAGGCGCGCACACAATTCGCCGACCGCGATGCGGGCGGTCGAGGTCTGCAAACTTTCGATCTGCGCACCACGATTCATGCGGTGACCGCGCTCGAAGCCGCGTTGCTCGATCTGCTCGGTCAGCATCTCGGCGTGCCGGTGGCGGCCTTGCTCGGCGAAGGTCAGCAACGCGACGAAGTGGAAATGCTTGGCTACCTGTTCTACATCGGCGATCGCAAGAAGACCGATCTGCCGTACTCCAGCGGCGTCGAGTGCGGCGACGACTGGGACCGCGTGCGCACCGAAGAAGCGATGACGCCCGAAGCCGTCGTCCGTCTCGCCGAAGCGGCGCAGGCGCGTTACGGTTTCAACGACTTCAAGCTGAAGGGCGGCGTGCTGCCGGGCGATGCGGAGATCGAAGCAGTCACCGCGCTCGCCGAACGCTTTCCCAAGGCGCGCGTGACGCTCGATCCGAACGGCGCCTGGTCGCTCGCCGAAGCGATTCGCCTGTGCCGCGACAAGCACGACGTGCTGGCCTACGCGGAAGACCCGTGCGGCGCGGAAAACGGCTACTCGGGCCGCGAGGTGATGGCGGAATTCCGTCGCGCGACCGGCTTGCCGACGGCGACCAATATGATCGCCACCGACTGGCGTCAGATGGGTCACGCGATCCAGTTGCAGTCGGTGGATATTCCGCTGGCCGATCCGCACTTCTGGACCATGCAGGGTTCGGTGCGCGTGGCGCAGATGTGTAACGAATGGGGACTCACGTGGGGCTCGCATTCGAATAACCACTTCGACATTTCGCTCGCGATGTTCACGCACGTGGCGGCTGCCGCACCCGGCAAGATCACGGCGATCGACACCCACTGGATCTGGCAGGACGGCCAACGTTTGACGCGCGACCCATTGCAGATCATCGGCGGCAAGGTCAAGGTGCCGCAAGCAGCCGGCCTTGGTATCGAGTTGGATATGGACGAGATCGAGAAAGCGCACGCGCTGTATCAGCAGCACGGCCTCGGCGCGCGCGATGACGGCGTGGCCATGCAGTACCTGATTCCGAACTGGAAGTTCGATAACAAGCGTCCGTGCCTCGTGCGCTGATTACACGGCGAGCCAGATCTGGCGTTACAGCAGCGGCTCATGTGAGCCGCTGCGCCGTTCAGTTGCGCCGTTCAGCTACGCCGAAACACCACGTGCGAAATCCGCTGCACCAGCAAGGCCGCCACCAGCGCGGCCACTGCAGTCAGCCACACGCCGATATGAATCGACTGCACCAGCGCATCGCGCGCCGTATCGATCAGCGCGGGCGTGTTGAGCCCTGACGGTTTCATGTCGGCGATCAGTTTCAGTCGCGAGGTCTCGTCGATCAGAATGCGCAGATCGACGAAGCGAGGCCGCCATTGCGATGCGGCCGGCTCGCCGAGCACGCTCATCGTGCGCGTGACCACATCACGGTAATGATGCGACACCACAGTCGCCACGATGCTGGTGCCGAGCATCCCGCCGACCATGCGGGTGGACTGCAACAGCGCGGTCGTGATGCCGAAGCGCTCGCGCCCGGCAATTTCCTGACCGAACACATTCAGATTATTGAGGATGAAGCCGAGGCCGATGCCGACGGCGCCCATTGGCAATTCGATCCAGATATGCGGCGTCTCGGGATTGGCAAAGGCCAGCGCGATCGAGGCGAACAGCAGCAGCGCAAAACCGATCGACAGAATCCGCGTGGGCTTCTTCATGTGAATCACGATGCGCGTGTTGAGCAGGCTGCCGAGCGCGATGCAGGCCGCGATCGGCGTGGCGAGCAGGCCCGCCTGCTGCGGCGATAGTCCGAAGCCGCCTTGCAACAACAGCGGCGCGAAGAAGATCAGCGAAAACATCACGAAGCCGGACAGCATGCCGAGCGTGAAGAGCGTGACGAGTTGCGCGTCCTTGAAGAGATCGAGTGGAATGATCGGATGGGTGGCGCGCTTCTCGCAGATCAGCAGGGCAATCGCGCCTGCGATCACGCATACGGCCAGCACGATATTGCCGGCGGTCAGGCCGTTCTTCGGTACGCCTTCGATGAACGCCTGCAAGCCGCCGAGCACGGCGGCGACCAGCGTCGCGCCGAGCCAGTCGATTTTGACTTCGCCGTCATGCGGGCGCTTGAAGCTGGGCAGATGCGCCCAGATGAAGTAAAGCGCAGCCGCGCCGACCGGCAGGTTGATCAGGAACGTGGAGCGCCAGCCCCAATGCTCGCTCATCCAGCCGCCCAGCGACGGGCCCGCCGCCGTGCCGATGCCGTACGCGGCCGCCATCACCACTTGCCAGCGCACGCGTGCGCGCGGATCGGGAAACAGATCGGGGATCGACGCGAACGCCGTGCCGACCATCATGCCGCCGCCGATACCTTGCAAGCCGCGCGCGATCACCAGAAACAGCATGTCGTTGGCGACGCCGCACAGCACCGACGCCACGGTAAACACGATCACCGCGGCGATCACGAATCGCTTGCGGCCGAAGTAGTCGCCGAGACGCCCGAACACCGGCACCGTGACGACCGACGCCAGCAGATACGCACTGGCGATCCATGCGTAGTACTCGAAGCCGTGCAATTCGGCGACGATCGAAGGCAGCGCGGTGCTGACGACGGTCTGGTCGAGCGCGACCAGCATGTTGACCAGACCGATGCCGAGCATCGCGAACAGGGCGTTTCTGAAGGGCAGGGCAGTAGCGGTCGGATTCACGGATCTGGGCGGACGGCGTTTGGAGGGGAGACTGCGCGGCGGTGCGCAGGTCGGGGTTTGACAAGCCAAGTCCTCTAGTTGTCCTACCTCTATGCTGGGATTATACGGGTTTTCCCCAGGGTGAAACTATTTGCGTCTCAACATTACCGGCGAAGGCCGCCTCGCGATTGAGCGCACCAAGGCAGGCCTCGCCGAGGTCAACAAGCGCCTCGACGAGGGTTTCACGGACGACGAGATGGACGTGGTGGCGTGCTGGCTCGCCGCGTTGCAGGACAAGTTTCCGCCGGGCTAACGCCCCGCGCTCCGCATCTCAACCCTTGGCCCAGGCCTCGGCCATTTCTTTCGCGAAGTCCCGATACGAGCGAGGCTGACGGCCCAGCAGGGTCGCCAGACGATCGATATCCGCTTGCAATGCCGCCGCGCCGTCCTGCTGATAACGGCTCATCATCAGACGCATGTCGTAGGCGAGCCACGCGGGCGCGGCGCCTTTCAGACGCTGCTCGAGCAAGTCGAGATCGTCGCCGCCATAACGCACCGTGCGGCCCAATTCGTCGGCCCAGATCGCCGCCACGTTCTCCGACGTGATCGCCTCCGGCCCGACCAGCGCATAGGTCTCGCGCGGCAGACGGCTCGCGGCACGTTCGCGGCGCAGCAACTCACGGGCGGCCGCGTCGCCGATATCGCGAACGTCGACCATGGAAATGCCCTTGCCGCCGATCGGCATGCCATAAACGCCATGCGTGAGCAGCGGCTCTTTCTGCCGCGCATCGTTCTGGATGAAATACGCGGGACGCAGCACGGTGGCCGGCATATCGAGGTGTTCGATCATGCGCTCGACCGTGTACTTGCCGGTGAAGTGCGGTACGTCGACATAGTCGGCGCCCTTGAAGACCGACAGATACACCACGCCTTTCACGCCGGCGTCGCGTGCGACGCTTAAGGTTTGCAGTGCCTGCGTGAGTTCGTCGGCGGCGTTGGGCGCGAGCAGAAACAGCGTGCTCACGCCGGTCAGGACGCGCCGCAAACCGTCTACGTCGGCGAGGTCGCCTTGTACTGCCGTGACGCCGGCCGGGAATTGCGCCTTCTCCGGCGAGCGGGTCAGCGCGCGGATTTCCGCGCCGCTGCCGTTCAGATGTTCCAGAACCTGCTTACCGACGACGCCTGTGCTACCGGTAACGAGAATTGCCATGATGTTTCTCCTGGTTTGGGAAAGGCTGTAGTCAGCCCGTAGACACACAATAGACGTTCCACTTTTCGCTAGATAGTGCAAAAATGAAGACGCCTTGTCTCATTTTCGGAACGATCATGGATCTTATGTCGCTGGCCGATTTCAATGCGGTGGCGCTGCACGGCGGCTTTGGCCCGGCCAGTCGCGCGCTCGATCGTCCCAAGGCCACGCTGTCACGGCGCGTGGCGGAGCTGGAAGAGCAACTCGGCGTGCGGCTGATCGAGCGCGGTTCGCGGCGCTTGAGGTTGACCGAAGAGGGACTCGTCCTGCATGAACGTACGCGCGGCCTCATGTCGGAAATCCAGGAAGCGGGTGAGGCCGTGGCGTCGCGCGCGCCGGTGCCGCGTGGCCGCTTGCGCATCAGTGCGCCGGTTGTTTTCTCGCATGTCGTGCTGTGCGCCATCGCCACGCGTTTCGCGCTCGCTTATCCGCAGGTCGAACTCGAACTGGTGGCGGAAGATCGCGTCGTCGATCCGGTCGAGGAGGGCTACGACCTCGTCATTCGCATCGACCCGCCGCATGACGAGCGCCTGATCGGACGGCGCATTCTCGGCGACGAGCGCTTCGTGGTCGCCGCCCCCACCTTGTCGTTACCCCCGGCAGCCGCAAGCGGAATGCCCGCGCCGACGGTGCCCGCCGTGATGTTCGGCGCGTCGTCCGACGCGGCGTGGACGCTGCGCACCGCAGATGGCGACACGCGTACGCTCACGCCGAGCCCCGTGCTGCGGCTGTCGTCGCTGTTGATGGTGCGCGACGCGGTGCTGCAAGGCCTGGGCGCAGCGCGGTTGCCGAAGTTGCTGGTCGAGCACGATGTCGCAGCCGGGCGTCTGGTGTGCTGGGGTATCGAAGATCGGCCGCCGGTCGAAATCTGGGCGCTGTATAACTCGCGGCGCTTGCTGAGCGCCAAGGTCAGGGCGTTCATGAACCTGCTGCAGGACTTGCCGGCGCGTGATGGGCGGCCCGCATGACAGCGAACCAGCTGTGCGGCCACCTCGTGCCCGCGTTGGAGTCGGGTTCCTATCCGGTGCGCCCGGGCAACCGGTTGCGTGCGCTGATCGATAGCGGCCCGGCGTTCCGGCGCATCTGCGAAGCGGTCAATGCGGCGCGGCACAGTGTCTGGCTCACCATTACGTTTGTCGCGCCTGACTTCCCGATGCCGGACGGACAGGGCAGCTTTCTCGACGTGCTCGACCGCGCGGTCGAGCGAGGGCTGGATGTGCGCGTGCTCTTCTGGCGTCCGAATCCCGAGAGCCGCGGATATGGGCAAGCGTTCGCCGGGTCGCCCGACGACATGGCGTTGCTTCGTGCGCGCGGCTCGCGTTTTCTGGCGCGTTGGGACCGTGCCCATGGACGTTTTTGCCAGCATCAGAAGACGTGGCTGATCGACGCCGGGCAGCCTTCCGAAACAGCGTTTGTCGGCGGCATCAATCCGACTTTCAGGCTAGTGGAGCCGGGACATGCGGGCGAAGGGCAGCGTCACGACGTCTATTGCGAAGTCACCGGGCCGTGCGCGACCGATGTGCATCACAACTTCGTTCAACGATGGAATGAGGCGAGTGAGCGGCATCGGCCGGACGGCACATGGGCGCATAGCGGCGACGAACCACTGGCGTTTCCGGTTGCGCCATCGGCGCCCCGCGGCAGCGCTGTCGTGCAGATCCAGCGCAACGTTCATGCGGGCTCCTATCGCGACCGTCATGCCACGCCAGGCGGTGTCGACTACGACATCGGCGCGGGCGAGCGGTCCGTCTCCGATCAATACGTCTTCGCGATCAAGGCGGCGCGCCAGTCGATCTACATCGAGAATCAGGCATTGCCCATCGCGACCATCGCGGACGAACTCGAGCAGGCGCTCAAACGCGGCGTGCAGGTGGTCTGTCTCGTGCCGGGAGAACCGGAGATTCACGTTCATCACTGGCGTCAGTCTTCCGACTATGCGGCGTTCTTTGCCGGGATCGAGGCGCTCGGCCGCTATGAAAGCTTCACGCTGGCGGGCATCGCAGGGCGCACACCGTCCGGTGAACGCAGCCATGTGTACGTTCACGCCAAGCTGATGCTGATCGACGACGCATGGGCAACCCTCGGCTCGTGCAACCTGCACGCGAATTCGCTCAACGGCCATAGCGAAATGAACGCAGCGGTGTGGGACGCCGACTGGGTGCGCGCGTTGCGCTGTCAACTGCTGCTCGAACATCTTGCAGAGGACACCGGCGACATGGACGCCCGTGAGGCCTTGCAGCTTTATCGCCGCATTGCGGATGAAAACACGTCGCGTTGGCAAGCCGGCGATTCGAACTGGCAAGGACTCGCTTTCACACTCGATCCGGCGACGTACGGGATGTAGCCGACACGGATTGCTTTCGACCGCATTTTGGTGAGGTAATCTCGCGAGCTTTGGCTGCACGTGCCGACACGCCGACCGTGCCGGAACATAGAACGACACACGACACCTCCAGACAAAACGCCCATGCGACGACGCGGATTCTTCAAGTCCTTCGGCCTGCTGGCCTCAGGCTTAGTCTCAAAAGGCGCGGCCGCCGCGCCGCCACTAACGACATCGACATCGGCATCGCCGGACATGGCTGCAAGCGCGACGCAAGCCACGCGTCATGCATTGAGCCGCATCGACGCTCTTGACCGCCATGGCCCGCGTCTTCGCAGCATGATCGAACTGAATCCCGATGCATTGAGAATCGCCGCCAACCTCGACAGCGAGCGCGCTCGCGGCAAGCAGCGCGGTCCGCTGCATGGCATGCCGGTCGCCATCAAGGACAACATCGCGACCGGCGACCGGATGGCGACGACTGCGGGGTCGCTCGCCCTCGACGGTGTGCACGCGACCCGCGACGCCGAACTCGTGCGCCGCTTGCGCGCGGCAGGCATGGTGATCGTCGGCAAGACGAATTTGAGCGAATGGGCGAATATTCGCTCCACGCGTGCGACGAGCGGCTGGAGCGGGCGCGGCGGCTTGACGCGCAATCCCTATGGGCTGGACCGCAACACCAGCGGCTCGAGTTCGGGCTCCGCAGCGGCGGTTGCAGCGGGCCTGGTGCCGATGGCAATCGGCACGGAGACGGATGGATCGATCGTCTCGCCCGCATCGATCTGCGGTCTGGTCGGACTCAAGCCGACCGTCGGCCGCGTGAGTCGCGACGGCATCGTTCCGATTTCCCATTCGCAGGACACCGCGGGACCGATTACGACGTCGGTGCGCGACGCGGCGTTGCTGCTGTCGGCCATTGCGGGAAGCGATGCGCGCGACCCGCAGACCGCGACGGCGCCCGCGCCCGGTGACTATCTGCGAGCGCTGGGCAAGGGCGCGCTGAAAGGCGCGAGAATCGGCGTGGCGCGCGAGTTCTTTACGGGCCACGACGAAGTCGATCAACAGATCGAGTTGGCCATCGCGCAACTCAGGCTGCTTGGCGCCGATGTGGTCGATCCGATCGATTTGCCGCGCGTCGGTTACGACAAGGAAGAGTTGTCCGTTCTGTTGCACGAATTCAAACACGATTTGCCGCGCTGGCTCGAGACGTTCGCGCCTCACGCGCAGGTTCGCACGCTCGCCGACGTGATTGCGTTCAACGACGCGCATCGCACGCTCGAGCAGCCGTATTTCGGCCAGGAACTGTTCGTTCAGGCCGAGGCGTTGGGCGGTCTGGACAGCGACGCCTATCTGGGCGCACTGGCGACGTGCCGAACCCAGTCGCGTGACGAAGGCCTGGATCGCGCGCTGCGTCGGCACAGCCTCGATGCGATCGTCGCGCCGACGGGCGGCACGGCGTGGCTTACCGATTTCGTCAACGGCGACAACTCCGGCGGCGGCTTTTCGACGCCTGCCGCGGTGGCCGGCTACCCGCATCTCACGGTGCCGGCCGGACAGGTGCGCGGTTTGCCCGTTGGCTTGTCGTTTGTCGGGGCTGCGTGGAGCGAAGCGCGTCTGTTGGCCTTCGGTTACGCCTTCGAGCAGGCGACTCAATGGCGTCGGCCGCCACGCTATCCGATGCACACCGCTTTGCCTTCGCTCATAGGCACTTAAAAAGCGATGAGATTTCGCGGCGGCTATTTGAACTGATACCCTTCGCTGACTACGCCCGTCTGCTCAACGTGTTGCTGGAGGACTGCCTCTGTTCCGCGTCGCGAAAACTTCGGTCGAGAAAGCGAATGTGTCCGGCACACGGGGCAGGGTCGCCTGCCGTGCTGCGTCGATGCGCCGGTTGGGTCTTTGCATGGGTCTGCTGTTCTGCGCGCGGGGCGTGGCGGCGGCAGACGGCGGCACTGTCGCCCTCTACGGCGTGTTCGACACCAGCCTCGAAATCACCAATCCCGGTTCCGGCTGGACATCCCGCCTCGACTCGGGCGCCTACCGTGGCTCGCGCGTCGGTCTGCGCGGCGCGGAGCCGATCGGCGACGGCACCGATATCGTTTTCACGCTGGAGAACGGTTTCAGTTCCGTCGATGGCTCGCTTCAGACCGCCGGTGTGTTATTCAACCGCCAGGCATGGATCGGCGCGCGGGGCGCGTGGGGCGAACTGCGCTTCGGGCGACAGTACACGCCGCTTTATATTCCCTTCAAAGGCGATCTCGATGCGTTCGGTGCGGGCACGATCGCGTCCGGGCTGAACAACCTGTCGAAGATCACGCCTTATGCGAACAACGCGATCACTTATCTGTCGCCCGACATTCACGGTTTCAATGCGACCGTCATGATGGCGACACGCGATCCTTCGGAAAACGACGGCAACGGGATCGACGGCTACTACCTCACCGCCACCTATCAGATCGACGCGCTCAGGCTCCTGTACGCGCGCCAGCAGACACACGGCGCGGGTGCGCTGCGAGCGAACCTCGGCGGCGCGACTTACGCAGTGGACAAGCTCCGCGTGTGGCTCGCGTTTTTCAACGGCGACGGCGGCACGCCGCTCTATCATGGCGCGGGCGGCGCACTGTCGGCGCAATACAGTTTTTCGTCGGTGGCGCGGGCGTCGCTCGGTTATGCGTACGTGCGCGACTATTCCACGGGCGGCGCCAGTGCCGACCAGTTCAGCGCGGCATTCGAATACAACCTGTCACGCAGCTTGCTGCTCTATTTCAGCGCGGCTTATCTGTCCAATCATGATGACGCCCGCTTCACGTTGCGCGGCGTCAACGTGACCGGTCTGCCGGTGGCTTACCCCGGCGCGCCGGTTAAAGGCGTGCAGTTGGGCGTGATCGAGCGCTTCTAGCTGGCCGAGGCATGACCCCTATCGCGAGAGCCATGCGAGGATTTTTTTCGAAGCTATTGGCTTATGTCGTCCTGCAAGTCGTGGCCATGACGGCATGGCCCATCGACGTTCAGGACTATCTGGCCATCAGCGGCCCGAATCCGCAGGCCACCTTTGCCTATGGCACGGCGCCTTCGCAAAAGGTCGAATTTTTCCATCCTGAAGGACGCGGTCCGTTTCCGGTTGCGATCCTGATCCACGGCGGCTGCTGGCTGACCCGCTATGGCGGCCTGGCGCAATTCCGCATGCTGGCCGCGGCGCTCGCGCGCCAGGGCGTCGCGACATGGAACATCGAGTATCGACGTGTCGACGAGGCGGGCGGCGGCTATCCCGGCACCTATCGGGACATCGCCGCAGCCGTCGATCTGCTCGCCGACAAGGCTCCGCAACTCGATCTCGATCTGCAACGTATCGTCGCGGTCGGACATTCGGCGGGGGCGCAACTTGCGCTGTGGGCGGCGGCGCGCGCCCGCTTGCCTGAATCCAGTGCGCTGTTCGAGCCGACGCCCTTGCACATCCCGACGGTCATCAGCGTGGGCGGGTTGCCCGATCTGCAAGGCAATGCGTCGACGATCAGCCGTTCGTGCCGGATCGACCCCACGTCATTGACCGGCGCCCCGACTAATGCACGCCCCGACGTATTCGCCGATACATCGCCGGCCGCGCTGCTGCCCGACGGCGTCGACACGATCGGCATCAACGGCTCGCGCGACACTATCGCGCCGCCTGCCATCGCACAGGCCTTCAAGGCGCTTGCGCGGGCCAGCGGCGACCGGGCCCGCACCAGCGTCGTGGAGGGCGCCGACCATCTGGACGAGGCGACGACGACATCGCCGGTTTGGCCCGTGCTCGACGCCGACATACTCGACGCACTTATGGCGAGGTAGTGTCTTCAACGTGCAAGACCTGACTCTTCTTAACAAGGACGACATCATGGATCGCAACGAAGTCACGAAGAAAATCCTCGCCGCGAAGGTCGCGAGCAAGCTGACGTGGGCGGAAATCGCCGGGAAAATCGGCAAAAGCAAGGAATGGACGACCGCCGCGATGCTCGGGCAGATGACGCTCGACGCGAAACAGGCTGGCGTCGCGCGCGAGCTGTTCGATCTGACCGACGAAGAAACCGCCTGGCTGCAAATCGTTCCGTATAAGGGCTCGCTGGAAAGCGCCGTGCCGACCGATCCGCTGATCTATCGCTGGTACGAGATCGTGAGCGTGTATGGGACCACCATCAAGGAGCTGATCCACGAGGAATTCGGCGACGGCATCATGAGCGCGATCGACTTTTCCATGGACATCCAGCGTGAACCCAACGCCAACGGCGACCGGGTCAAGGTGGTGCTGAGCGGCAAATTCCTGCCCTACAAGTCGTATTGATCGCGGGTCTGGCGGTACGCCACGGGCCGGTGGGGCGTCGTCTGAGCAGACTCCATCACGGAGGGCTATGCTACCGCTTCGTCCACCCCCCGAGGAGCAACCGATGAAACCTGCATCAGGATCCATGATCACGTATAGCCGTCCGGATGGTCAGCAACTGCAAGGCTATCTCGCGAAGCCGGAGAAACTGGAAGGCGCGCCCGCTGTCGTGGTGATTCAGGAGTGGTGGGGCGTGAACGAGCAGATTCGCGGCGTGGCGGACCGGCTCGCGCGAGCTGGTTATCTGGCGCTGGTGCCCGATCTGTTCCGCGGCAAGACAACCGTGGAAGAGGCCGAAGCAAGCCATCTGATGAGCGAGCTCGATTTCGGCGACGCGGCTGCCCAGGACGTGCGCGGTGCGGTCCAGTACCTGAAGCAGTACGCGCAGAAGGTGGCGGTGTCCGGTTATTGCATGGGCGGCGCGCTGACCTTGCTGGCGCTGTGCAATGTTCCCGAGGTATCGGCCGGCGTGGTGTGGTACGGCTTCCCGCCGCTGGAATACATCGACGCATCGAAAATCAAGGTGCCGCTGCTCGCTCACTGGGGCACGCAAGACGAATTCTTCCCCGCCGAGACCGTCGATGCGCTGGAGAAAAAACTGGCCGGCGCGAGTGTGGACTTCGAGTTCCATCGCTATCTCGCGCACCATGGATTCGCCAACGAAACGGCGGTCGGTCCGGGCCGCATCGCCAAGACCCAGTTCGATCCGCTCTGGTCGCAGGATGCCTGGGACCGCACGCTGACTTTCTACGGACGCACACTCTGGAAGTAAACGACTCGCGCCTGGCCGCCAGGCGCCAGGCGCCAGGCGCAAATCGTGGCAACGTTGGCTTTAAAGCTTCGAGCCGCCGTCCACGTGCAACGTTTCGCCGGTGATCCAGCGCGCAGCGTCCGAGGCCAGGAAGGCCACGGCGCCGCCGATGTCGTCCGGTTGCGCCAGACGCTTGAGCGCCTGCATACCGAGCGTGACGGCGCGGCCCGCGTCGGTCTTCGTGAAGTTCGACATATCCGTTTCCACCACCCCCGGCGCAACTGCGTTCACGCGAATGCCGCGTTCGCCGAGTGCGGAGGCGAAGTGCTTGACGAGCGTATCGACCGCGCCCTTGGTCGCGGCATAAGCCGGCAGCGTGCCGACCGCCGCACGGGCCGCCAGCGACGACAGCAGCACCACGCTACTGCCTTTGCACATCACCGGCAGCAACTGCTGCACGAGAAAGTACGGGGCGCGTACGTTCACGGCAAACAGATCGTCGAAATCCGCGACGGTCGTGTCTTCGATACTTGCCGCCTTCGAAATGCCGGCGTTCGCCACCAGGATGTCGAGCCGCTGGCCGATCACGGCGCGGACCTGTCTGGCGAGTGCGTGAGGGCCATCCGCGTCGCGTAGATTCGCAGCGACTTTCTGGGCGTTGCCGCCGGCCGCCCGAATTTCAGCGACTACGGCGTCGGCCTCTTTCTCTCCGCTGCTGTAATGCACGAGGACCTGTGCGCCCGCCTGGGCAAGGGCGAGAGCGCTGGCGCGGCCGATGCCGCGTGAGGCGCCCGTGACGAGCGCGGTCTTTCCGGTAAGGCTGTTCATGGCGAGACTCCGTGAGGTTGAATCAAAAGGGTGAGCGTTGGGCAAGTGGTCAGGCTGAGGCGTTGTTTTCGGTCAAAAACTGCGTGACGTGCGCAACGAAGCGCTCCGGGTACTGGAACAGCGAGCCGTGGTTCGCATCCGGGTAAATGATCAGCTGCGCATTCGGCAGGTTCTGCTGCAGGATCCACGAGTTGATCGAATAGATGATCACGTCGTGGTCGCCGTTGACGACGAGTGTCGGCTGCTTGAGGTCCTGCAGATAATCGAACGGGTTCTCGCGCGGTGCGCCCCACCTGGCAAGCGCGGCGAGCTGGGCCGGCGCGACCTTCTCGTTGGCTTCCGGATCGCGTCCTTCAGTGCGCAGGCGAAAGCGTTGCAGGAATTGGCGTCCGGCAGCCTGGGCGGCGTCCGACGGCGAGAAGTGCACACGCAGCCACAGATGATCCGGCTCGGCATACGTCGAACCGAAAATCTCTTGCGCCTCGGGCGTGAGCGAGTCCATGGCTTCGCCGCTGCGCGGGCCGGTGCCGACCAGGATGACACGGCGCACCAGCTTCGGCTCGACGATCGCCAGCGTTTGCGCGATGAGGCCGCCCATCGAATAACCCAGCACATCGACGCGCGTCAGACCGAGCGCCTTGATAAACGCCGCGGCATTGGCCGCCATCTCTTCGATCGACTCCGGCACGTCGCCTGAACTGCTCGAAATGCCGGCGTTGTTGAAAAGGATCACTTCGCGATCTTTTGCGAGACCGTCGGTGACGGCCGGGTCCCAGTGGTCCATCGTGCCGGTGAAGTGGATGTTGAACACGAGCGGCACGCCACCCGTCTTGCCGAAGCGGCGATACGCGAAGCGCACGCCGTTGGCATCGACGTACTGGGTGGGAGCGGTTTGGTGGGTAGGCTGGGTCATTTTCGGTTCCTCTGCGATATAGGTGGAAGGCATGGATTGCGGCGATTTTGCGAGGTGGCGGGAAACTCCGGGTTGTCGCTTGTGTCGCTACCTGATGGGTAATGTAGTGGGGACTTGCGCAAAGGAAAAAGACTTTGTAGGCTGACGGGCATGCCTGTGAGGCATGCCTTTTAACGTGAGGGTATATGGAGCTTCGACATCTGCGGTATTTCGTGGCGGTCGCCGAAACGGGCAGTCTCACCGTGGCGGCGGAGCGGCGCCTGCACACCTCGCAACCCTCGCTGAGCCGGCAGATCCGCGATCTGGAAGACGAAGTCGGCGCGGAGCTGTTCAGCCGCAGCGCGCGTGGTGTCGAACTCACCCCAGCGGGCAAGGCTTTCCTCGACCATGCCCGCCTCGCCCTAACGCAAGTCGACGCCGCCACCGAGGCTGCACGCCGTGCCGCGCGCCCGTCGAAGCAGGTGTTCGCGCTGGGCTTTCTGACCGGTCAGGAAATGACCTGGCTGCCGCGTGCGATGCAGGTGTTGCGCGACGAACTGCCGAACATCGACGTCACCGTATCGAGCCACTATTCGCCGGATCTCGCCGATGCGCTTGCGCGCGGCAAGCTCGATCTGGCGTTTCTGCGCGCCGAGCCGGGTTTCGATCTCGATTACCACGTGGTGAGCAGCGAGAAGCTGCTGGTGCTCATGCCCAGCGATCATCCCTTGACGGAGCGCGCGGCAGTTCGGCCCGAGGATTTCGCTGGCGAGACGTTCATCATGGCGTCCAACAAGGCGAGGGTTTTGCACGAGGTAATCCAGCGCTATCTGCAGGACAACGGCATCACGATCACAGCCGAGCACAACGTCGACAATCTGGCGATGGCGATGTCACTGGTGGCATCCACGCGAGGTCTCGCGTTGATGCCGGAGTACGCGAACAATCTGCTGCCGTGGTCGGTCGTCAGCCGGCCGCTCGAAGGTGACGCGCCCACGGTCGACCTCGTGATCGGCTATAGCCGGTCGAATACATCGCCGGTGCTGAAGCTGTTTCTTTCCCGCGCCGAAGAGCTCGCGAAGCAAGGCGCGAGTGCCGCACGCTGACCCGTGGAGCGCGCAGTGAAGCGCGCAAACCTGGGCATCCTCATGAAGTGTTCCCCTGCAAAAATCCCGCACGATAGCACTGGCGGCGTACCGTTTCGTTTACCTATACTCCCTGCACTCTGTAAGGCCGCTTACTCGTCGTAATACCAACAAGACGGAGCCTCACATGCCAGTGACGATGCGAACGGCAACCCTCGGGCTGCTCAGTTGCTTCACTTTGAGCGTTGGCGCGGTGGCATTCGGCGGGTCGGGCCCGGATTGCAATGCAGGTTGCAATAGTCGAGGACAACTTCTCGATCATCATGTCTCGTTGCGGCTGAGCGCTTCGGCGTTTGCGAAGCTGCTCGCTTCGAGTGCGTCGCTCGGCCAACTCGCGCAGATTGCCGGTGCGCCTGCTTGCGGTGTCGAGATCGTCTACTTCCGTTATCGGACAATTGGCGGCGCCGGCGAGCCGACCGACGCGAGCGGCGCGTTGATGTTGCCGACGGGACGTTCGTCCACGTGCAGCGGACCGCGTCCCCTGATGATCTACGCGCACGGCACCACGGCCTACCGCAACTACAACATCGCGGATATCACGCAAACCGATCCCGGCAACGGCGACGGTGCCGGTGAGGGCATCAGCGTGGCCACCATGTATGCGGCGCAGGGTTATATCGTGGTGGCGAGCAACTACGCAGGCTATGCCGGCTCCGATCTCCCGTATCACCCTTATCTGAATGCCGACCAGCAATCCGCCGATGTAATCGACTCGCTGCGCGCGGCGCGCGCGACTATCGGCGATATGCAGCGGGATAAAAGACCGCGTGAGAACGGCAAGCTGTTCGTCACCGGCTATTCGCAAGGCGGCTTCGTCGCGCTCGCGACACACCGTGCATTGCAGGCGGCCGGCGTCAAGGTGACGGCGTCGGCGCCGGGGTCGGGTCCGTACGCGCTGGCCGCGACAGCCGATGCGCTGATTCAGGGCGAGGTGAACCTCGGCTCGACGCTCTTCACGACACTCATCGTCACGGGCTACCAGCATGCTTACGAGAATATCTATCGCAGGCCCAGCGACTTCTACGAGGCCGCATATGCGCCGGGTATCGAAACGCTTCTGCCGAGCTTGACGCCGCTCGACACGTTGTTCGCCACCGGCAAACTGCCATCGACGCAACTCTTCAGCAGCACGCCGCCCGCTCCGCAGTTTGCCTCGATGACGCCGCCCACGTCACCGGCGCAAGCACCGCCTGCGCTGATCCCGTTGTTCGCCGCGGGATTCGGCAACGCCGAGCTCGTGCGCAATGTGTACCGGCTGGGTTTGCTCGAAGACGCCGCCGCCAATCCCGATGGCGCGTTCCCCAACACGACCGCGGCGCTGATGCCGGCCGCCCGTCCGCAGCATCCGCTGCGGCAGGCATTCAAGCGTAACGACTTGCGTAACTGGCAGCCGCGCGCGCCGGTTCTGCTGTGCGGCGGCGGCTCGGATCCGACCGTGTTCTTTTTCAACGCACGCATCGAGCAGGCGTACTGGTTGAATGCGAAGGTGCCTGCGGGGTTGACCGCCGTACTGGATGTGGATGCTCCGGTGGCCGGACCGACTGATCCGTATGCACCGATCAAGCAGGGTTTCGCGGGTGCGAAGGCGGCGCTGGCGAGCCAGGCCGTAGCGGGCGGGGCGACCGATGGCGGCGCCTCTGCCGTGTTGCAGGCCTATCACGGCGAGCTGGTGGCGTCGTTCTGTATGGTGGCCGCGCGCGCTTTCTTCGGCAATTTTTGAGGGGCTGCGCGCGTTACGCGGTTCGCTTCCTTGCGCCTCGCGTTACCGCGCCTCAGTTGCCAAATAACGAGGCCTGCGTGCCACGGCTCGGCTCATGGCGTGCAACGGGCTTCTTACGCGGCACGACCGGTGCCGCTTGCGCCGGCATACCGGCTTGCGCATCCGCCGATGCTTCCAGCGACGTCTGCCCCGCTTCCAGCGACAGCAGCAGCATCTTGTTCGCGAGGCCGCCCGCAAACCCCGTCAATTCTCCCGATGCGCCGATCACGCGATGGCATGGCGCGACGATCGAGATCGGGTTTCTGCCGTTAGCCGCGCCGACCGCCCGCACCGCGTTCGCATTGCCGATCTGCCGCGCGATTTCCGCGTAACTGCGCGTCTGGCCGAATGGAATGGTCAGCAACGCAGCCCACACCTGTTTCTGAAAGTCGGTGCCCTGAAAGTCGAGCGCGAGATCGAACACATCGCGCGCGCCGGCGAAATACTCTTTCAACTGTCGTTCGGTCTCGATCAGGATGGCGCGATCATTCGCTTCGAGCAACTCGCCGAGACGCACCCGGTTCGGCTTGTCGTTCTCCCACAGAATGGCTGCGAGGCGCTCGCCGTTAGCGACGAGTTTCAACTGACCAACGGGCGAATCCATCAACTTATAAGCGTGTGTCATGTAGCGTGCTCCTGGTGCTCCAGATCGTGCGGTCCCATTCTTTCACGAAGAATGACTGATACGGTCATCATACGGTGCATTTTGAAACCTGCCGGCCCCGATCGTTCCGTCACTCAGTAGAATTGAACCCTTTGCCACGACCCAATCCGCCATCCGGCGTTTTTCCACGACTGTGACGACGACACTTGAACAACTGCGGGCCGGTCAACTGGCAGGGGCACGCCAGCTCAAACTCGCCTGCGGGCTCACTGAATTTCCGCGCGAGATTTTCGAGCTGGCAGAGACGCTGGAAATGCTCGACCTGTCGGGCAATGCGCTGTCCTCGCTGCCTGACGATCTGCCGCGCCTGAGCAGGCTGCGCATTCTGTTCGCGTCCGACAATCCGTTCACCGTGTTGCCCGACGTGCTCGGGCAGTGCACGCAATTGAGCATGGTCGGCTTCAAGGCGAACCGGATTCGGGAGGTGCCCGGCGCGGCCTTGCCGCCGTCACTGCGCTGGCTGATTCTCACCGACAACGCGATCGAGACGCTGCCGGCCGAAATCGGCAACTGTATGCATCTGCAGAAACTGATGCTGGCGGGCAATCGTCTGCGTAGTCTGCCGCCGGAGTTGGCGGCCTGTACGCGGCTCGAACTGCTGCGGCTCGCCGCGAATCAACTGGAACAACTGCCGCCCTGGTTGTTGCGTCTGCCGCGTCTCGCGTGGCTGGCATCGGCTGGCAATCCGTTCAGTGCGCAGCGGGAGAGCGTGGCGCTGGCCGACGCGTCCGTCGGCGGAATTGCCTGGCAGGATCTGACGCTCGAGCAGAAATTGGGCGAGGGCGCGTCGGGTGTGATCTATCGGGCGGTGCTGGCCGATTCTCGCCACGGCGGCGCGGCACGGCCGGTCGCCGTCAAGCTGTTCAAAGGGGCCGTGACGAGCGACGGCTTGCCGGACTGCGAAATGGCCGCCTGCATGCGCGCCGGCGATCACGCCAACCTGATTCCGGTCACAGGCAAAGTGAAAGGTCATCCTGCCGATGCGCACGGTCTCGTCATGGAGCTGATCGATCCGCACTTTATGAATCTCGCCGGGCCGCCGAGTCTTGCGTCATGTACACGTGATATCTATGGCGAGAACACGCGCTTCGATCTGGCCAGCGTGTTGGGCATCGCCTGCGGGATCGCCTCGGCGGCGCGTCATTTGCATCGGCAAGGCATCATGCATGGCGATCTGTACGCGCACAATATTCTGCATGCCGGTCTTGGGCGTGCCTTGTTAGGCGATTTCGGCGCGGCTTCGTTTTATGACGCCAACCATCCGCAGACGGCGGCCGCGCTCGAGCGCCTCGAAGTCAGGGCGTACGGCTGCCTGCTCGAAGAATTGATCGACCGATGCGACTGGCCGGATGCGCACACACCCATCGCAGCGAAACTGATCGAGTTGAAGGACAATTGCCTCGCCGAGACGATCGACAGCCGGCCTTTGTTCGATGACATCGTCGCTCGTGTGTCGGCGTTGAGGGCCGATTGATGGCGATCCGCCAGCCAGGCCGAGGAGGAGGGAAGCAATGACGCAGAACATGCGCCGCCGCGTGCTGCTGGCCGGCACGCTGGCAGCGGCCGGTCTGACGGGCGCCCCGGGTGCCGGCGCCATGCCGGACGGCAAACTGAAGATCGCGCTGGTTTTGAAGTCGCTCGGCGATCCGTTCACGGTTGCCATGACGAATGCCGCGCAAAACTACCAGCAACACTACGCATCGCAGTTCAGTTTGACGATTCGCGGCACGACCACGGAGAGCGCCACGTCCGTGCAGATCAGGATGGTCGACGATCTGATCAAGGCGAAGATGAATGCGATCGTCATCGCGCCGACCGACTCGAAAGCGTTGACGGCGGTCGTCGCGCGCGGGATCAAGGCCGGCATCATCATGATCACGATCGACAATCCGCTCGACGACGCCGCGCAGGATGCCGCCGGTATTTCCGTGCCGTTCGTCGGCCCGAACAATTTCAATGGCGCAACACAGGTCAGTCACTTTCTGGCAACGCGGCTCAAGCCCGGCGACGAAGTGGGAATCATCGAAGGCATATCGGCGGATCGCAACGCGCAGCAACGCATCAGCGGCAGCAAGGACGCGATGGCCGCGGCCGGCATGAAGGTCGTCGCGATTGCGTCAGGCGACTGGGACTACGGCAAAGGGCGCGATATCGCCTCGAAGATGCTGAACGATCATCCGCAGATGCGCGGGCTGCTGTGCGGCAACGACAACATGGCGATGGGCGCGGTCGACGCGGTTCGCGACGCGGGGCGCACCGGCGGCGTGTATATCACCGGCTACAACGACGTCGAAGCGATCAAGCCGTTGATCGCCGACGGCCGCGTGCTCGCCACCATCAACCAGTTTGCCGACCGGCAAGCGATCTTCGGGATCGACGTCGCGTTGAAGGCAGTGACCGAGCAGCGAAAGCAGAGCGAGTTGTCGAGAGTGATCGAGACACCGCTGCAACTGGTCACGGCCGCGACGCGTTAGGGCGGCGAGCGCGCGGGGCTCGCCGCTGGTCGCCGATCGCCGATCGCCGATCGCCGATCGCCGTTCGCATCGATCGCGAGCGTGGTCGCAGGCGCGGCGCGAACGGTTGACGCCCGCGTGCTTACTCCGTCGCGACCTTGTGCGGCTTGGTCGCCTTTTCAAGTTTGTTGTATTCGAATTCGGGCACGGACTTGAGCGCGTCCTTCGTGGCGCCGGCGAGGAACAGATTGCCGTCGCGGATCTCGAAGTGGTCGATCGGAATCGCAACGTAGTGCTTGCCCATGCCAAGGAAGCCGCCCACCGACACCACCGCGTAGGTGGCTTTCCGATCGGGTGAAATGATCACGTCGTAGATACTGCCGATCTTGTCGTTCAGGTCGTTGTAGACCGGTTCGTCGACGAGCGCCCGGCGCACGCTCCAACCTTTCAGTAGCGAATTGGTCTGCTCGACCGTGCCGCCGAGCGGCTGCAGGCCGGCAACCTGCGCGAAGGCTCCTTGCGAGGCGCAGACGGCGGCGAGAGCGGTCGCGCAAATCAGTGTTCGTGCTTTCATTTCTGGCTCCTGGTTGTCTGTCGAACGGTAAACGTCGTACCAGGAGAATGCGGCAGCACGTGGCGTGCCCGAATCGGGTAGCCAACGCGACGCGCGTAAAGACGCCATTCTGCCGGCTTAGGCCCCTGTTGACTCAGGAAACTAAAATCGTGATAATAGTTTCCATCGGGCAACGAACCGTATGTCCGCGCTTCCCGGCAGTCATCCGAATAGCTTACTTATCAAAACGACGCGATCGCCCGCCGGACCTGTTGTGCCACTCTGGTAAGCGAGGAAGTGATGATGGACTATGCAGCACCCCCTGTTCTGATCGTCGGCGCCGGGCCGACCGGCATCACGTTGGCGCTGACATTGCGCCGTTATGGCGTGAATGTACGCATCATCGACCGCAACGACGCGCCGGCCGACCTGTCCAAAGCGTTGGCGGTATGGAGCGGCAGTCTCGAAGCCTTGAGCGGCTTCGGCGTGGTCGACCGGTTTCAGGCCGCCGGCGTTCCGCTCAAGGCGCTGACTTTCGGTGACGGCGATCGTGTGCTCGCGCGCATTGAGTTCGGCGACGGCATCGACAGTCCTTATCCGCAACCGCTGTTATTGCCGCAGTCGCGCACCGAGGCGATCCTGACCGAGGCGCTGGCTAACGCGGGCGTGGTGGTCGAGCGCAATGTGGAGTTGGTCGGTGTCGCGCAAGACGCATCGAGTGTGACCGCGAGCTTGCGTCATGCAGACGGCCGCGTCGAACCAGCGAGTTGCCTCTATCTCGTCGGTGCGGACGGTGCGCGAAGTGCCGTGCGTCATGCGGTCGAAATCGAGTTCGACGGTTACACCGAGCCGGAGACTTTCCTGCTCGGTGACGTCCACATTACCGGCGCGACACTGGACCGCAACAGCATTCATATCTGGTGGCATAACGGTGGCACGGTCGCGCTGTTCCCATTCGAAAGCGACGTCTGGCGCATCTTTTCCAGCAGACCCGCAAGCGAAGGCGACGCAACGCCCACCCTTGACGAATTGCAAGGCAAGATGGACCGCCACGGTCCTCCGGGCGCACACCTTCACGATCCGGGCTGGCTCGCGGCATTCGCCACCAACGAGCGGCTCGCCGCGCGTTACCGCGCCGGACGCGTATTTCTCGCCGGCGATGCCGCGCATATCCATAGCCCGGCGGGCGGTCAGGGGATGAATACCGGCCTTCAGGACGCGGTCAACCTCGGCTGGAAACTGGCGTTCGCGCTTGCCTCACGCGGCGACGCCGAACTGCTGCTGTCCAGTTACGAGGATGAACGGCGACCGGTCGCGAAAGACATGATTGCCGCCGCGGCACAGAAACTTCACGCGGCTTCGGCAGCGAATCCAGTCGCGCGCGTATTGCGTGACTTTGCGGTGTCGGTCGTGGGGCATCTTCCCGCCGTGCAGAAGAAGCTGGAGCGCGATCTGTCCGAGACGGAATTGACCTATCAGGCGGGCGCACTCGTCGCGCTCGGCGCTCCACCGCGCCATCCGGCGCGTGGCGAGGCGGGCACACGCGCGCTGGACATTCACTTCGTCGATCCGGCCAGCGGCGCCGCTCGCACGTTGTGGCCGATGCTGGGCGAAGCGCGCCATACGCTGCTGGTGTTCGGCGACGTCGACGGATTCGCGGGCCTCGGCGCGATCACGGCGCAGTTCTCTGGTGAACTAGCCGTGCTCGTGTTGGACACCGCGTCAGATCGCACGGGCGAGGCCCGCGCGCGTTATCGGATGGACGCATCGGGTTGGGTGTTGATTCGCCCTGACCAGGTGGTCGCCGCACGCGGCCCGGCGCATGACCTCGCGAAGCTGGCGACGTATCTCGACCACGTCGTCAAGCCGAGGCTCGAGGCATGATGGCTCGAGCCTCGTCCCAGGCAAAGACGGAATTGCCCGACGTCGATTTCGACGACGGACCGGCGGGCCGCATTCTCGCGGCAGCCCGCGAGATTCTGCTGCGCGAAGGTTATAGCGGCTTGACGATGGATAGCCTGACAGCCGCGCTAGGCATGAGCAAGAAAACGCTCTACGTCCACTTCGCGTCGAAAGACGCGATGGTCACGGCGATCTTCATTGCAACCGGTGACACGATTCGCCGCAAGGTGGGCGAATTGCTGGACACGGCGGGTAGTTTCGGCGAAACACTCGACGGCACGCTGCGCATCGTCGGCGAGCACGTGGGCAGCTTGTCGCCCGACGTGCTCGACGATCTGCAGCGTCTCGCGCCGCAACACTACGCCGAGATCAACGCCATGAAGGCGCGCAATATTCCAATGATGTTGACTCGCGTATTGAAGCTCGGTGTCGAGCAGAAGATGGTGCGCGCCGATGTCGATTTACCGTTTCTAAGCGAGTATTGGCTGCTGGTCGCGAGCGGATTGCACGACCCCGCCTTGCTCACACGAACCGGGCTCACGCCGCGCAAGGCCTTCGACAAAGCGCTCGATCTGTTTTTCGCGGGAGCGTTGACGGCTTCGGGCAAGGCGCAGTTCAGAAAGCCGGGGTAGGAGACCTACTGGGGCCGCCTGCGGCGACGTAATAGTACTGATGATCCAACTAGTCGACGGTGCGATTGGCACGTTGGTTGTCCGACCCTCGACGTCGGGACGCGCGCAAGCGGCACCGATCGCACTCACGGGTTTGCGCTGGCCGCTAAACACGCAGGCGTTGTCGTGCCCGCTTCGTGAATGACGGTTGGGCTGGCACAATCCCGATGGTTCCATCTTCGTTTCTTCGGGAAACCTCATGCCAGACGCCGTCCCGCCTTCGCCGCGTATCGGCCCCCTGTTCTCCCTGTTTCCTTTCCTGCGTCCCTATGTCGGGCGTTGGGCACTGGCGTTTCTCGCGCTGGTGACCTCCGCGGGCGCCACGCTCGCGTTGCCGGTGGCTTTCAAGTACCTGATCGACCGCGGTTTCGCTGCGGGAGACCGTGCTCATATCGATCGCTATTTCCTCGCGCTGTTCGTCGTTTCGCTCGTGCTCGCCGGCGCGACGGCGCTGCGCTTTTATCTCGTTTCCTGGCTGGGCGAGCGGGTCACGGCCGACTTGCGGCGAGCGGTCTATGGTCATGTGCTCGAGATGAGTCCGCAGTTCTTCGAAACTACGCAGACCGGCGAAGTGTTGTCGCGACTTACCACCGATACCACCCTGATCCAGACGGTGGTCGGCACCAGCCTGTCGCTCGGACTGCGCAACTTCTTTCTGCTGACGGGCGGCGTGGCGATGCTGGCGGTGACCAGCCCCGTGCTGTCGGCTTACATCATCGTGACGCTGGTCGTGGTGGTCGCGCCCATCGTTATATTCGGCCGACGCGTGCGGCGACTTTCGCGGGCCAGCCAGGACAAGGTGGCGAGCGCGAGCGCGCTGGCGGGCGAAGTGCTCAACGCCATGCCTACCGTGCAGTCGTATACGCAGGAGCCGTTCGAGGCGCGGCGTTTTGCCGGCGCGGTGGAGTCGGCCTTCGAGACCGCGCTCACGCGCATCCGGGCGCGCGCGTGGCTGACTGCCGTCGTGATCGTGCTGGTGTTCAGCGCGATCGTCTTCGTGCTGTGGCTCGGCGCGCAGGCCGTGCTGGCGGGGCGGATGACGGGTGGCCAGTTGTCCCAGTTCATTCTTTACGCCGTCTTCACGGCAGGAGCAGTGGGCGCCGTAGCCGAAGTGTGGGGCGATCTGCAGCGAGCCGCCGGTGCCGCGGAACGATTGCTGCAATTGCTGGCGGCGCGCTCGCCGGTCGTGCAGGCCGAAGCGACGCTCGCGTTGCCGACGCAGGGCGACGGAATCCGCATCGAGAACGTCAGCTTTTCGTATCCGTCGCGCCCCGGCATAGCCGCACTCTCGGCGCTGTCACTCGACATCCGTGCGGGCGAACATGTTGCGCTGGTTGGACCCTCGGGTGCCGGCAAGACGACACTGTTTCAACTGCTGCTGCGCTTTTACGATCCGCAGTCGGGCCGCATCCTGATCAACGGTGTCCCGACGCAGCAGGTGTCGTTTGTCGAGTTGCGCAAAGCCATCGGGGTGGTGCTGCAGGAGTCGGTGATTTTTTCGGGCAGCGTGCTCGACAACATTCGCTACGGCGCGCCCGACGCCACGCTCGCGCAGGTGCAGCGTGCCGCCGACATGGCGGCGGCTGCGGGCTTCATCGAAGCCTTGCCGCAAGGCTACGACACGTTTCTCGGCGAGCGCGGCGTGCGATTGTCCGGCGGACAGCGTCAACGGATTGCGATTGCGCGCGCCATTCTGAAGGACCCGCCGATTCTGCTGCTGGACGAGGCCACCAGCGCACTCGACGCCGCCAGCGAACGGCTCGTGCAAACGGCGCTGGATAACGCCGCGCAGAATCGCACCACGCTGGTCATCGCGCATCGGCTCGCGACCGTCAAGCAGGCAGATCGCATCGTGGTACTCGAGCATGGGCGCATTGTCGCGCAGGGGCGGCATGCCGAGCTCCTGCTCAGCTCGCCGCTCTATGCGCAGCTTGCCGCGTTGCAGTTCGGCGAGCCTGCCGGGCAGGTGGGCAACGGTGACGCCGTGCGCGATCAGATAGGCTCGGCATGAGGACACCGTGCAACGGTCGCGTCAACCGGGCAGACCGCCATTTCTGGAGAGCGCAGCCTTGGCAATGAAAGCTTCGTAGGTGTTTTGGTCACGTGCAAGACCAGGGTTGTTGGCTTGGTGCGGTATTCGGCGCCCATCGCTGCTTAGCGCGATAACCGGTGAGCGACCGACGCTTCGAACTCGAATTGGTAATCATTGGATTTGTCGCCGCCGAAATCGAGCAAGCCGGACTGATTGGCTTTCGTAAAGCGCCGCGTACCGTTGAGCAGCAGGCTTTAAGCGAGCATCAGCCTGGTCTTGGACAGATAGAAGTCCATGCCGGAGTCGCTCGTCGCGCCGACGGCCCTTACCAGGTCGCCCTGTTCCCGATCGGCCGCGCTGCGACTCGCCAATCTTTCCGGGTGTTACGCCCTTTGACATTGGTAATGGATAAGGCCGTCTACACGGCTTGTCCGGTTACGTCGGAAATATGGCCCAACAGTCGGTCGGTTGCCATCCCCGGTGTCGCTTGCTGTAATCGGCTTCCGATAACGCGTTGCGGGTAATGGCATGAGCGAGCAGGGTGGCAACGACGATGCGTCGATCGCGCAATGCATCGGGGACGTGCTGGGCGAGCGGCCGCTGCGACTCGAGCGCCAGATGTTCACCCACAGCGGTAATGCCGTGTACCGCGCGCATCTGGCGGGCGAGCGCTCGCTGGCGGTGCGTGTCAGCCCCGAAGCACAGACGTTTTTGCATACCCGTTCGAATCTCGCCATGTTGCGCGGCCTCGGGCTGCCGGTGCAAACGGTGCTGGCGCAGGGCGCCACGCCCGCTGGCGGCGATTTCGTCGTGCTCGACTGGCTTCCCGGCCGCGATCTCTTCTATGTGTTTGGCTCGCTCGACGCAAGTCAGACCGAGCGGATTGCGCAAGCCGTGGTGGCGTCGCAGTGCAGGGTGGCGCAACGGCTGCCTGTCGCCGGCGACGGCGGATTCGGCTGGGCTGCGATCGGCGCTCGCGCGCCCCATGCGCGCTGGACGGAGATCTTTGGCGAACCCGCGCCGGAGGCGCTGCATGCGGCGACGCTCGCGCGCGCGGACGCCACGCCGCTCGAACGCTTCCGCGCGCGCCTCGGACTCGTCCGTGCCTCGCTCGAAGCCTATTTCGACACGCTCCGCCCGGTCTGCTTTCTCGACGATCTGACTATCAAGAACGTTCTGGTGGAGGACGGCGAACTGCGCGGCCTGATCGATTTCGATACGGTTTGCTACGGCGATCCGTTGCTGGTGCTGGGCTCGACGCTCGCGCACATCGACACGGAGGTGGGAGTGCGCGGGCATCCCTATGCCGAGGCGCTGGTGCGGTACTGGGCGCCGCAGGGAGAGCGCTTGCGGGCGACGGGCTTCTACGCGTCGCTATGGGTCATCGGCCTTCTGTCGCTCGCAATCGAACAGGGCAACGCCACGCGCGTGAACTCGCTGAGTCCGGTTCTCGACGATCTGCTGCGCGTGGCGGAGAGCGCCTGAGTCGCGGCGGGCCGCGCCGATAGCGTCCGGTTCGACCGTTCGCGTAGACGGGCGACTACCTGATCTCGACTTCGACGAACACCACTTCGTGCTCGCTCGCGTTGACCACGTTGTGCTCCACGCCCTTCAGGCCGGCATAACTGCTGCCGGCATGCAGTTGCGACTCGCGATCGCCGGTTTTCGTTTCGAGCAGCAACACGCCGTCGGTTTGCGGCACGACCACGTAGTCGTGCCCATGGATATGCCAGCCTGTCTCCGACCCCGGCGCGAATCGCCACTCGGTGACAATCACGCGATCGTTCGACACTTGCTGTGTGGGTATGGCCTGGGAGCGGGTCATGCTGATTCCTTTCGATTGCGGGATGGAAATCTCAAAGTGGGGGAATGCGCGCGTGCCAGTCGGTGAGCTGCTGATAGTGATGCCCGATCCGGAACACCATTTTTTCGCCCAGTGGACGGCCGATTATCTGCATGCCGTTGGGTAGACCGTTCTGCGTGAAGCCGATCGGTACCGCCAGGCCCGGCAAGCCGAGATAGTTGATCGCGCGGGTCCAGAACGACAGCTGACCGAACGCCCGCTCGTTTTCCGCCAGCGTACCAGCAAGCGTCTCGGCGATTGTCGGCACGGCGAACGGAAGCGTCGGCAGGATCAGGGCATCGGTTCCCGGAAGACATTGTTGGAGGAACCGCTGCAGAAGAATCGGCCGCATGCGCAGGGCTTCGATATAGCGCACGGCGGGATAAAGCAGACCGCGCTCAATGCGCCTTCTGACCTGCGCGCCGTATTCGTCTCCGCGTTGCGCGAGCCACGCACGGTGCGTGGCCGCCGCCTCGGAAGCGGACACCACATTCGCCAGATCGCCAATTTCGCCGAGATCGGGCAGCGTGACCGGCACGATCGTCGCGCCGGTTGCGCTTAGAGTGGCGATGGCTGCGTCGAGCAACGTGCGCACTTCGGTAGTCAACAACGCATCGTCACCGAATATGGGTACCGCGATTTTCACGTCGGCTCCAGGCCGGCACTCGATACCTGCTTCATAGTCTTGCGTTTCTGTCGCGATGCAACTCGGGTCGAGGGGATCAGGACCCACCACGGCGCTCAGAAGTCGCGCGCAATCCCGCGCGGTCTGGGCAAGAAAGCCCACGCAATCGAGCGACGGCGACAGCGGCATCACGCCATGCACCGACACGAGGTTCTGCGTCGGCTTGATGCCGGTGACGCCGCAAATCGCAGCGGGCAAACGGATCGAACCACCCGTGTCGGAGCCGAGCGCCGCGCTTACCAGCCGGCCGCCCACCGCCATGCCGCTGCCGCTCGACGAGCCGCCGCTCACATGTTGCGCCGACCACGGATTGCGTCCGGGTCCGAGATGTTCGTTGAGACCGGTAGGGCTCATGGCGAATTCGGCCATGTGCAGTGCGCCCAGGTCGACGCCGCCTGCTGCTTCGAGTCGCGTAACGACCGTGGCGGTCTGCTCCGGGCGATGGCCCGCGAGAATCCGGCTGCCGCACTCGCACAGTTCGCCTGCCCGAAAATACATATCCTTGCGGGCGAATGGAATGCCGTGCAGCGGGCCCGCTTTGGCCTGTGCCGCATTGCCGCGCACACCTTCGCGTAGGCGTACGAAGCCGCTGTGTTCGCGGGTCGCGATGGCATCGAGACATTGATCGACCACCTGCTCACCTGATGTAGCGCGCCCACGGATGGCATCGGTGAGGTCGGTCATCGAGCAATCCAGTCCCCGTTTGGCGCTCATTGCGACGCTCCTTTTTCCGCGCGCAGGACTGCGCTGAACTCGTGGTTCGCCGTTTTCCAGTCGAGTAAGCGATCCGCCGCGATGCCGGTGGCACGCGAACTTTTGATCGACGCGTGCGACACGTCCACCGCATCGGACGCGCTCAGGGGCGCGCCGTTGAGCACGCTCGCGTAACGCGACAGCATCGCGGAGAGCGATGCCGGGTCGCCGCCGGCGCCCGGTGGCACGGTGTCGGGGTCGAGAGTCAGTTGCGGCGCGACAAGGGTCGCCGCGAGTTCGACCAGACTGAGATCGCTGCCGCGCGGACCCATCAGCGAGATGCCAAACGGCGCACCGTCGCGGCTTGCGAACGGTAGGGACACCTGCGGCAAACCGCACAGCGGCGTCAGGCCGAGCAGATGCGTCGCGCGGTTGCGATAGAGCTCGAAGGCGTCGTTTTCGATGTTCAGGAGCGGCGCGATGTCGGGCATGGTCGGCATGACCACTACGCCGTCGCTACCGAGCAGGCGCGTGACATGGTCCGTAAAAGTCTTTCTGACTGCCGCCGCCGCCTCGGCCTGTTCAGCCGTGACCGTCTTCGAGAAAGCGAAGCGCGCTGCGACGTCAGGCCCAAGCCGCAGCCCCACGCTTTCGATCAATTCGCCCGCCTCCTGCCAGGCTTCCCATCCCTGCAGAATGCGATATGCGTGGTAGAGCTCGTCGAGCCGGCCATCCGTCACGCTGACGGGTGTGGCTTTGCCGAACGCGGTTTCCATCACCGCGATCGCCGGCTTGAGCGCGGCGATCGCGTCCGCGTCGAGCATGGCGAAGAGGTCTTGAGCGAACAGTAAGCGCGGATGCACGGGTAGCGGCGCTGCATCGGCACCGAGCAGCACGGTGGCGACCAGGGCGAAGGTTTGCGCGTCGCGCGTCATGAACCCGCAGGTGTCGAAGCTCGCGCATAGCGGAAAGCAACCCGCGAGCGAGATCCGGTCCTGCGTCGGGCGGATGCCGTAGAGTCCGCAGTGGCTCGCCGGGGCACGCACCGAGCCGCCGGTGTCACTGCCGAGCGCAAAATCGGCGAGCCCGGTGGAGACGGCCGAGGCCGAGCCAGACGACGAGCCTCCCGTGATGCGCCAGGGCGCGGCGCCGTTGAGCGGTGCGCCGAAGTGCGCGTTGTTGCCGCGCGCGGAGAACGCCAGTTCGTCGGTGATGGTCTTGCCGACGAAGCGCGCGCCCGCATCGAGCAGGGTCGCGACGACCGCCGCATGGCGGGTTTTGACGCCCGAGCGCGCCAGCATGTGCGGATTGCCGGCGCTGGTCGGATAGCCGGCGACATCGTAGATATCCTTGACGGCGAAAGTCAGCCCAGCGAGCGGGCCACTGGCTGCATGCGGGACGTCCACGGGCGGGAAGGGCAAAAACGCGTGAGCGGGTGACGACGGGACGAGCATTGGATCTCCGTGGAAGGATCTATGAACCAGCCGGCATGGGGGCAGCTTGTAGCGCCGGGTCCACCAAAACACAACGGACATGGTGTCCGCTACTCACTTCGGTCGGCGGTGGCATGCGCTCGGAACAGACCTGGCGAGCGTACGCGCAACGCGGTGCAAATGAGCAGCCGGGCGCGAGTTGCGAGAGATCGGGCGGAGAGCCGCCGATCGTCGCGAGGCGCTGCCCGCGAACCATGCCGCCTTCGCTGCGGCTGTTGAGCAGGGCGATGGTGTACGGGTGACGTGCACTGCGGATCAGATCGCGCACCGGACCCTCTTCCACGATCGCGCCGCCATACATCACCGCGACGCGATCGGCGATCTCGACGGCGGCCGCGATGTCATGCGTGACGAACACGATCGAGAGCCCGAGCTCACGCTGCAATTCGCGCAGCAGGATCAGCACCTGGATCTGCACCGTGGCGTCGAGCGCGGTGGTCGGCTCGTCGGCGAGGAGCACGGACGGGCCGCCTGCCAGCGACATGGCTATCATTGCGCGCTGTCGCATGCCGCCTGACATCTCGTGTGGATAAGCGTCCAATCTGCGCTCGGGGCTGGGGATGCGCACCGCCTGCAACAGCTTCAACGCTTCGGCGCGAGCTTCGCTGCGGCTCATCGGACGATGCACGCGAATCGCCTCGCCGATTTGCTGGCCGACGGTGTAGACCGGATCGAGTGCGAGCAGGGGTTCCTGGAAAATCATCGCGACCCGGCCGCCGCGCAGCTTGTTCAACTCGGCGCGCGTCATGGCGAGCAGGTCGTCGCCTTCTATCGCGATCGTGCCGGCCAGCCTGGTCGTTCGAGGGTCGTGCAGACGCATCAGCGAGCGCAATGTGACGCTCTTGCCCGAACCGGATTCACCGAGCAGGGCAACGGCCTCACCGGCCTGCACATCGAGCGATACGCCGTTGACGGCGCGCACGGGACGGCTGCTGCGCGTGAACGTCACTTCGAGATTGCGTACGGATATCGCGGGTCTACTACGGTTGACATTCATGCCGATACGCCTCCTTTCGCCGCGCTATGACCGGAACCCGGCTCGTGCATCAGACAGGCGACCATGCCCGCGCCGGTGTCGCGCAACGCGGGCATGCGGGCGGCGCAGATCGCCTCGGCATTCGCGCAGCGCGGATGGAAGCTGCAGCCCGTCGGTACATCCACGGGGTTGGGCGGATCGCCCGCGAGCGGTGGCGTTTGAGTGCGATGGTCGGGGTCCATCGACGGTACGGACGACAGCAGCGCCCGCGTATACGGATGCAGCGGTTGCGTGAAAATCTGCTCGTTGTCGCCGATTTCGATGACCTTGCCGAGATACATGACGAGCACACGATCGCACAGGTAACGCACCACGCCGAGGTCGTGGCTGATGAAGAGATAGGTCAACTGGAACTCTTCTTTCAGGTCCAGCAGCAGATTGAGCACCTGTGCCTCCACCGATTTGTCCAGCGCCGACACGGCTTCGTCGAGAATCACCATGCGCGGGCGCAACGCGAGCGCGCGAGCAATGTTGACGCGCTGCCGCTGGCCGCCGGATAGCTCGTGCGGATAGCGTCCCGCGAAGCGCACCGGATCGAGCCCCACGCGCTGCAGTAACCGATGCGCGCGATCGAGCGATTCGTCGCGGCTCACACCATGCACGCGCGGCCCGAACGCGATCGACTCCTCGATGGTCATGCGTGGATTGAGTGACGAGTAGCTGTCCTGGAACACCATCTGCACCTGGCTGCGATAGCGGCGCAAAGGTAGTGCGCGGGAGCCGACACTTTGCGCGTCGAACACGAGTTCGCCCCTGTCCTGCGCCGACAGCTGCATGAGAAGCCGCGCGGTAGTCGACTTCCCGCAGCCCGATTCGCCGACCACGCCGAGCGTCTCGCCTTTCCTTACGTCGAAGTCGATGCCGTCGACGGCTTTCACCGAACCGCGCGACGCGCCCGGCAAGGCCCCGCGCAAGGGAAAATGTCGCACCAGTCCACGTACCGACAACAGCGGCTGGAGCGGGCCGCCGAGGTCCTCGTTCAAGATGTCCGCCATCGTTTAGCCCTTGATTTCCATCGCCTGGCGAATTGCGTCGGCGAGCAGGTTGAATGAAATCGACGTGATGAAAATCATCACGCCGGGCAACGCGGCAATGATCGGCTGCGTGTAGATCGCGTTGCGCAGCGCGTTGAGCATCAACCCCCATTCCGGGCTCGGCGGCGTCACGCCCAGGCCGAGAAACGAGAGGCCGGCGGCGAGAATCATCGAGACCGAGATCAGGCTCGTGGCGTACACGAAGATCGGCCCGAGCACGTTGCCGAGCAGTTGCACGCGCACGATGGTGAAGGGCGATGCGCCGGACGAGCGCGCGGCGTCGATGAAGTCGCTATTGCGCAATTGCGTGGTCACGCTTTCAGCCACGCGGATCACCTGCGGGATGAACACGATGGTCAGCGACAGCAGCGCGTTCTTAATGCCGGCGCCGATCGTGCCGGAGAGGGCGACCGCCAGCAGCACCGAGGGAAACGCGTAGAACACGTCGACGGTGCGCATCACGAGCGTGTTGGCGACGCCACCCGAGTAACCCGCGAAAATGCCAATCGAGCCGCCCACCAGAAATGCGATCACGACGGGCGCGATGCCCATGAAGAGCGACAGGCGTCCGCCCATGATGAGACGTGACAGCAGGTCGCGGCCGAGTTCGTCGGTACCGAGCAGATGCCCGGGCGTGCCGACGGGCTTCAGACGCTCGAGCATCGATGCCTGGAAGGGATCGTGCGGCGCGATCCAGGGTGCGAGGATCGCCATCAGCAACAGCAGCGCGACCACGGTCCCGGCGACGAGCGCGACGCGGCTTTTGCGCACGCGCCGCAGCGTGTTGCTCCAGTAGCCGGGAGAGCGCAGCGGGGCCGTATCGGCGACATTGGCCGGGGTTAGCGGAGTGGACAATTTGCTTTCCATGGTCAGGTGCGCGCGATGCGTGGATCGAGGACCGTCTGCAACGTATCGACGATCAGATTCACCAGCACGAAGAGCAGCGCCAGCGTCAGGATGGTTCCTTGCAGCAGCGGATAGTCGCGCTGGAAGATAGCCGTGTTGAGCAGGAAGCCGGTGCCGGGCCACGAGAAGATCGTCTCGATCAGGATCGAACCGCCGAGCAGATAGCCGAGTTGCAGCCCCATGACGGACAGCGCGGTAGGCGCGACGTTCTTCGCGACATGCGCGAGGATGGCGCGGTTGCCGAGCCCTTTCGCGGCGAGGCCCACGATGAACTCCTGACCGAGAATGTCCCCGACCAGCGCGCGGACCGTGCGTGCGATGATGCCCATCGGAATCACGGACATGGCGACGGCCGGCAACAGCATGTAGCGCACGTGCTGCCAGTCCCACGTCCAGCCAGCGGCGCCGTCCGGGCCGCCGCCGGTGGCGGGCAGCCACGGCAGGTACACCGCGAAGACGATCACGAGGACGATGGCGAGCCAGTAATGCGGCACGCTCACGCCCAGCACCGACACGAACGACGACACGCGATCGACCAGCGTATTGCGGTAGTAGCCGCCGATGAAACCGAACATCCCGCCAAAGCAGAAGCCGAGCAGCGTCGCGACGAGGGCCAGCCGCAACGAATAGGCGAGTGCGCCGAAGACGTCGGTGGCGACGGGGTCGCCCGTGGAAATCGAGGTGCCGAGGTCGCCGTGCAGCGCGCGCCACAACCACGTCACGAATTGCACCGGCAGCGGCTTGTCGAAACCGTATAACGCGAGCATCTGGTTGCGCAGTCCTTCCGAGGCGTCGGCGGGCAGCACGGATGAGAGCGGGTCGCCTGGCGCCAGATGCAGCAGCAGGAAGCACAGTAAGGTCACACCCAGCATGATCGGGATGGCATAGATCACACGGCGGATCAGATACATGAACATCGCAAGCTCCATCGTGGGTCACGGCACGAAGCCGTGACCGTTTTCATGAACGCGCTATTTGATCGACATCGTGGCGATGTCGATCAGCCAGTTGTGCGGTTGCACGACGCCGGTGACCTTCGGCGACATGGCGCGCGGTCCGACGTCATGCGCGACGAAGATCATCGAGTTCTGGTCGGTCATATAGGCATGCAATTGACCGAGGTAAGCGTCGCGCTTGGCCGGATCGAACGAAGTGCGGGCTTCCTGCACCAGCTTCTCGGTAGTGTCGTCGCTGAAATAGCCCCAGTTGTTCGACGCGGGTGGAAACGCGCCCTTGCTGGAGAAGCGCACCATGCCGAAGAACGGGTCCATCGTGCTCGCGCTGACGTTGATGACATTCGCCCCGTGCGCCGCCGGATTGCTTGCGCCGAGACGCCAGTTGGTCAGCAACGTGTTCCAGTCGAGCACCTCGAGCTTGACGTCGAAGAAGCAGGCTTTGAGGCTCTCCTGCATGTATTGATTCATTTCCTGCGGCTGCATCTGTCCCGAGCCCGACGATGACATCTGCACCCTCACTTCCATCGGTTTGTCCTTTGAGTAGCCCGCTGCGCTCATCAGCTTGCGTGCCTCGTCGGGGTCGAACCTGATCTTGTTGGTGGGGTTGCCCCACCACGGATCGCCCGGCGAATAGATGCCGAGCGCGGGCGTCATATAGCCGCCGAGGAGCGTCTTGAGGCCTTCACGGTCCACGCATTCGTTAGCGGCCTGGCGCACCCGCTTGTCGAGCCAGGGCGAGCCCGGCGCGAACGACAACTGCCACGGCCAGATATGCGGCTGGGTGTTCGCGTAGATCGTGTAGCCGGCCGACTTCAATTGCGGAATCGCATCCGGTGCGGGCGCTTCGATCCAGTCGACCTGATGCGAGAGCAACGCCGCGGTGCGTGCGCTCGCTTCCGGCATCGGCAGCAGGATCAGGCGGTCGATCTTCGGCACACGTTTTTGATCCCAGTACGCAGGGTTCTTCACCATCTCGATGCGCTGGTGGGCGACGAAGGTCACCGCCTTGAATGGACCTGTGCCCGACGGATGCGCCGCGAACGCCGACCATGCCTGTGCGGAACGTTTGGCGGCATCCGTCTGCGAGGCCGGCACGGCGGCCAGGTCCTTGGACCATTCCACGGGCGAAGCGAAGTAGAGGTTGACGAGGTTGTACGGGAAAAAGGCGTCAGGCACGCTCGTGGTCAACTCGACCGTGAGGTCGTCGATCTTGCGGGCCGACACGAGTGTCGGCATGCGCGAGAGCGTGAGGCCGGCCTGGCGCGGATCGAATTGCGGCGCCTGTTTGTCGAGCACCTTCTGCACGTTCCACACCACGGCATCCGCGTTGAACGGCGAGCCATCATGGAACTTCACGCCCGGGCGCAGTTTGAATACCCATTTCGTCCTGTCGGCGTCGTCGACTTTCCAGCTTGTCGCGAGGTCGGGGATCAGGCCGGAGGGCACATTGGCCTTGGACAGATCGAACTGGATCAGCGAATCGAACATCGTGATGCCGGTGAAGCGATTGCCCTCGTATCCCTGGTCCGGCTGGCCGCCGGTGAATGGAATGTCGGCGGCGGTCATGGCTACGCGCAATACCTTCTCCTGAGCGAAGGCAGGAGCGGCGACAACGAGGCTGAGCGCAAGTGCGGCGGTCACGGAGCGCAAGCTGGATTTAGGCGGATTCATGCGTGAACGTTCCAGAGGTTGAGGGAGGCCAAGGGGTTGAGAAAGAAGACATCACGGCTGGACAAAACTGATGCCGATGCGCGCGGCAGCGTTGAGCAGATGGGTCTGCATGGCGAGCATGGCCGCGGCGGGGTCGCGCGCGCAGATCGCAGCGGCGATCGCGCGATGCTCGGCGGCGGGCTCATCGACTCGCTCGCGATTGGAGAAGGGGCGCCGAACGCTGTCGGTGATGCGATCTTCGAAGTCGTGCGTGAGTTGGTACAGGTGCTCGTTGCCGGTCAATTCGGCGATCAGTTGGTGGAATTCGAGGTCGGCTTGCGAAGCGGTGACCAGATCGAGCGAACGCAAGGCTTCTTCGAAGCGCGCCTGCACGCCCCACAGACGCGGCGCGGCGCGCGCATCGCAGAGTCGCGCGGCGAGACTCGCCGCGGCGGGTTCGAGGAGAAAACGAAGTTGCATGATGGCGCCGGACGGCGCTTGCGTCGGCAGAATCGGATTGGTTTCGGTGTCCGCGAGCACGCCATTGCGACCGGAGACGAAAGTCCCTTTGCCTGCGATCGAACGCACGAAGCCGAGTGCTTCGAGCATCGAGATGGCTTCTCTCAAGGAGCCCCGGCTAATGCCGAGCGATTCGGCCAGATCTCGTTGCCCGGGCAGCATTTCGCCGGCGGCGTAAGTGCCAGCAAGGATCTGGCTCTGCAGCGTCTGCGCCGCAATCATGGGCATGCTCATGGGTTCCCTTCGGACGGCGAGGACGGGACTGGACCAACCGGTTGGACCAATGCAAGCTGCGTGCCATCGAGGGTTTGCCCAAGCGCCAAGGGGCTTCTACGTATTGCGAGGCGCCTCGGCGCGCTGACGCGGGGCGTGTCGCACGGACATGGGTGAGGGGTGCGCGTCTTTGGGGCGCGAGGGTGCGCCGGTCCAGAGCGTTGCAGCGATGCGCTGCGCGAGTTGCAGACGGGGTGGCGGAGGTCCCGTCGCCGCTACTGGCAGTCCGCCTGATACCAAACATCGACCCGGCGTTGCGCCGCCTGCAGATCGTCCGGGTAGTCCGGATCGAACCATCTCGACGGGTCATAGCCCGCTTTCCTCAATGCCGCCAGCTCGCTCCCGTTGCGCTCGCGCGTAAGCGGCTCGTTGTTCCTGAGCGCGGTGAGGTCGCGGCATTGAGTCGTGCTCAAATGCGTCGTGTTTTGCGGCATTGAGCCCGTCGCGCAGCCAGCCAGCAAGAGTAGCAAGGCCGGATGCAACGACCGGATCGTTCGTGCGAACTTCATGGTTCTTTTCCTTGCGGCCCGCAGCGGGTCATCGCGGCTTCACGCACCGAAATCCTGCGTACACGTACTGATAATGCGGCTGAAACCAGTTTCGGAAAGCAGGCCGCAACATGCATTGCGCGGTCCGTGCCGAGCCGCCTTTGATAACGTAGTGCTGGCCGTCGAAAAAGTTGGCCGAATAGCCGAGATAAAACGGAAACGCTTCGAATCCGGGTAAGGCGTCGAATACGGTCGACGTCCATTCCCAGCCGTTGCCGAACTGGCCTTCCACGCCGAATGCGCTGACGTTGTCCGGATGCGCGTCGACTGGTTTGGGGTCCCAGCTGCGGAAATCGAAATTACCCGACGCGGCGTGTGGCGCACCGTGAGCCGCGCGTTGCCATTGCGCCTCGGTGGGCAGCGTCTTGCCGGCCCAGCGGGCGTAAGCGTTGGCTTCGGCATGGCTGACGTAGGCGGGCCAGTCGAGCGGCAGCGGCACTTCGTCGAACATGGTGCGCAGCAGCCAGGCGTCGTGCTTGCCGTTTGTGTCGCTCGCGTCGCTTGCGTCGTTTGCCTCGAGCCGCGACCAGCAGGCCGGATGGTCGATCTGTTCGGCTTCTCTCCACGCCCAATCCGGCGCCGACCACCACTTCGGCTCGCGATAACCACCTGCAGCGATGAACGCCAGAAATGCGCCGTTCGTCACCATATAGCGGTCGATCTCGAAAGCGGGCACGTCGACGCGCAACTCGCCGAACTCGTTGTCCCAGCCAAATTGCCCAGCCTCGCGCGACATGCCCAGCACGGTCGAACCCGCCGGTATGCGGACCATCGACGACAAGCTGTGATCGCGCCCGGCATGCGTCACCGCCGCTTCGCGCAACTCGGTGACCTTCTGCGCGAGCGGCAGTTGGTGAAGCATGTATGCCAGCGTCTCGGCATGCATCAGCCGATGTTCGATCGCAACGTTCAGCAATTGCTCCGAAGTCTCGGCTTGTGCGCCGTCGTGGCCGAGGCGCGCCGCGGCTGTCATGGCGCCGAGTTGCCGATCGATCTGTTCCCGGGCCCGCGACGTGTACGCGTGCACGGTATCGAGCGACGGCCAGTCGCTGGGTTGGTCGGTCGGAAAACCGCCGTCGACGGGATCGATGCCGAAGGCAAACAGTTCGTCGAGAGCCGGGTCGAAAGCAGGCAGATCACACAGGCGCTGATCGAACAGATTGCGATCGAAGGCTTCAAGGTGGCCGATATAAAAGACGATCCGGTGACGCTCGCGGATCGGCCGTTCATATAGAAACTCGGGTTTGACGATGGAAAACAGCGCGTCAGTGACCTGACGCGCGTCGATCAGACGCTGGACGAGCGGATGGTGCGGGGCAGGGTCGCGATTCATTTCGCCATGTCTCCTTGCGGGGGACGGACTAAAGACTGTACCCGCTCGCAGGAGCCATGCCAAGCCGAAAGCGCGCTATCCGAGGCTGAACCGGGCGCCTGGCGGCGCGTCGGGAACCCGGCTGGCCGGTTTAGACCTGCCGCAGCGCTTCCAGATCGACGATCCGGATGTGCTTGCCTTGTGTGTCGATCAGGCCGCGTTTTTGAAATCTTGACAGGGTGCGGCTGACGGTTTCAAGCGTCATGCCGAGATAGCTGCCCATGTCTTCGCGTGTCATACGCAGGTTGAATTCCGACCACGAATAGCCGCGTTGTGCGTTGCGTTCCGACACGTCAAGCAGAAATGCGGCAACCCGTTCGTCTGCTGACAGCGACCCGAGCACCATCATCTGCGCGGCCTCGCGGACGATCTGCTCGCCCATCAGTTTGTGCAGGCGCTCCTGCATGGAGCCGATTTCGCGGCACAGCGACTTCAGCGCAGTGTAAGGGACGATGCAGACGGTGCTGTCTTCGAGTGCGAGGGCGCTGCAAGCATGCGTGTCGTCGCTGATGCCGTCGAGACCGAGCGCCTCGCCGGCCAGCCGCAGGCCGGTGACCTGTTCGCGTCCGTCGCGGTGCGCCATGATCGTTTTCATGGAGCCGGAGCGTACCGCGTAAATATTCTCGAAGTGGTCGCCGCTGCGATACAGCGCCTCGCCGCGTTGCACCGAGCGCGCGGAGCAGATCAGCGTTTCGAGTTTCGTCAGTTCGTCGGGCGACAAACCTTGAGGCATGCAGAGTTGTCGCATCGCGCAACTCGAACAACGTGCCGTAGTGCGCGCGGTTGCCCGCACGGGAGTCGCACGTCGGCGGGTGCGCGGCGGCAATGAATTTGCGGTGGAGTCGGGAGCGTCGGCAGCGTCGGCAGGGCGAGTAACAGCGGTAGGAGTGAGCATGTTCTGCAGCCATTTGTCAGGGTAGTGAAGGATTGTCCCACCGCCCATGGCCGCCGCTTCGCGACAAAATGACGCGCTTGGTCGTTTAGGGGTATTGAGCAATGTCACGCCGAGCGTTCGTCGCTTTGGATATGGACTGCTATGTATCGTCAAATGATGGCTGGAGCGCGCAACGGCGACGGTCCGTCGCGTTGCGCGTAGCCGGTTCAGGCGGCGGCTTCGCTCTCGCGGCCGGCTGCGGATGGGATCAGCAGCACCGGCAAGGTGGCCTGGCGGATGCAGCGTTCGGCGACGCTACCCAGAATCAGGCGCTGGAAGCCACGCCGTCCGTGTGTGCCCATCACGAGCAGGTCGGCGTTGAACGCGGCAGCCGCCTTCAGTACCGCGACCGAGACATCGTCGAGCGACGACGCTTCGCCGACCACAAGGTCGCCTTTCACACCTTGCTCAGCCATGATTTTGGCGAATTCCGCGCCGAGTTCCTTACCTTCCTCGACGAGACGGTTGCGCAGCACCGAAGGATCGTAGCCCGGCGCTTCGAAATACATGGGCGTGTTCTCGACGACGTAGAAAGGTTGCAGCACCGCGCCCGACGATTTGGCCAGCGCGAGCGCGGCGTCGAAAGCGCGGCGCGAAGTGTTGCTGCCGTCGACCGCAACGAGAATGCGTGTGTACATGATGACTCCGCTTCTGAGAGATCCAGCTCCTATTGGAGCTTAAATGATTGCTGAAAAAGATGCATCGCGCCAAGATGTAAATCAAACATCTGTCAAATTTTTCGATAAACCACACTTCACGGCTGAGGGCCGACCAGCATGGCTTGCCGGCCGGCGAGTCAAGCCGGGACGCATACATCGGATCGAGTTTGAGGAAAGTTTGCCTTACAATCGATCCCTATTCAGACAAGCTGTTTCAGCCCCGCTGATGAACGAGCGCAAAACCACGGGCTTGCCCGAGAAGATCTACGGCGACATCCTCAATCGCATTCTCGAGGGCGAGTACAAGGAAGGGGAGCGCCTGCCGACCGAGCATGCGCTGGCGGAGCGCTTCGCGACGTCCCGGCCGACGGTGCGCGAAGCCTTGGCGCGCTTGCGGGCGGACGGCATCATCATGACGCGGCACGGCTCGGGCACCACCGTTGCGCGTCGGCCCGATCCGGACGTGCGCCGCTTCGCGCCGCTGGAAACGCTGTCCGACATCCGTCGCTGTTACGAATTTCGCATCGTGACGGAGGCTGGCGCCGCCGAGCAGGCCGCGCTCAAAGCAGATGCTGACGACATCGCCGCCATCCAGCACGCCTGGGATCAACTGGAGCGCATCGTCGAAACGCAGGGGATCGGCGCGCAGGACGACTTCATGTTCCATCTTGCGGTGGCGCGCGCCTCGAAGAACCCGTTTTTCATCACGGTGATGTCGTTCATTGAAGAACAGATTCTGTTCAGCATGAATCTGTCGCGCAATCTGTCGCTCGTGAAGACGGTGGAGCGGCAGCGGCTCGTGCAGGCTGAGCATCTCGCCGTGCTCGCCGCGATTCGTTCCAGGGACGCTGCGGGCGCTGCGGGCGCGATGCGCGCTCACCTCGAGAATGCGCTCGAACGGATGTTTGGCTCCTGAGCGAAGCGGCGTGAGGCACGCGTTGAATGCAGCGCGCCATTGGCGCGCTGCACAGCCGACTGGCCTCGGGTCGTGACCTTCTGTGAATTTTATGTGACCGTTATGCCGCCGCGGCCATCTGCCCGAACAACGCGGTTCGGGTTTTCAGACTCACCGCGATATCCAACGCCACGGCCCGCTCCACGCCGATCTGCAGCGGCGCCCCGAGGCGGGTGATCTCGATGCCGGTCTTGCGTAGCAAGCGCTCGATCGGCGTGGTGGTCACCGTGACATAGCGCGTGATGCCCATCTGGTCCGCGAACGTCACCAGTTCGTGGATGGCGCGCATCGTTACGTCGGCAAAACCAAACGACTGTTCCTCGCCGCCGGTTTCGATCGCGAACCGGCTGAGTTCCCAGATGTGCCGCCCGAGCGGCGCCTCCGCGCCATGGAGCAATTGCGGGAACGTGTCCTTGAGCATATTCGGGCCTTCGGTCGGCATCAGGCGCCAACATCCCCGCACCTGCCGATCGTCGCCTTGAATCAGCATGTAGTGCGGCCCGAGCGCGTCGTAACCGTCGATCTCCATACCCGCGATGGTCGGAATCTCCCAGCCGAGGCGGCCGTGAAACACCCGTGCCCGCAGGCGATACATCTCGTTGATGTCGGCGTTGTCGAATTCCTGACGCATTCCAATCCGGATTGCAGTTTGCATGACGTTCTCCTGAACGTGTTGGGGTACCCAATACGCAAGAAAACTTATGCATTTTGAATCGTTCTGCCACCTACCTACCTGGATAGGTGTGCATGCTTATCGGATAACGCAGAATTCGAGACAGGTATCCGCACACAACCGACAGGGCTCAAAAATGGAACTTCTCGAAAATCACTGGCAACCGCAAACCGGTCTTCAAACCCGCCCGGCGGAGGCTTCGTCGGCGGTCGACCGCGTTCTGATCATTGCTTATCGCAAGAAGAAAAAGGAGAGCCAGCGCCGCTTCTGGGCACGCTTTGGCGTGACGCAGTCGCGTGGCAGCCGGTTCGAATCGGGCGCGGAAATTCCGGCGCCGGTGTCGATCCTGCTGGGCTTGTACTTCACCAAAACCGTGTCCGACGCCGACCTGGGCCGCGCCGAGCGGGTGTTGTACAGCCGCGAAGCCGCTGCCTTTCTCAACCCGGGTCAATAAGACCTAGCTGAGTTGCGATCACGGCCGCCGCGCGCCGCGAATTCACACCGAATTTCGTCCTGATGTTCTTCATGTGGAAGTTCACTACGGCTTCCGAACAACTCAGGATGTGGGAAATCTCCCATGTGGATTTGCCGCGCGCGGTCCATTTCAGGCATTCGCGTTCGCGCGGCGTGAGCTTGGGCAGCAAGGTCTGAGTGTGCGTATTCAAATGACGCTGGCTCGTGTCGATCACCAGATCGCGCAATAGCACGAGATTCGGCAATGCAACGTTGATGTGACGCCAGAATTCGTCGTTCGGATTGCTGTCGTTGACGAAACACATCATGCCCGCTTCCTGATTCGGACCATGAATCGGCAGCGTGACGCCAGAGCGCAGGCCATGCGCGCGGGCCTCCTCATACATGGACTGCTGTGGTTCCGTCGTGAAAATGTCCGGCGACCAGATCAGCGGCGTCGCGCGCGTATGGCAATGCGCGACGGTCGGGTCGATGTGCATCATTCCCTGTTCGTCATACGTGCGCCGCCATTCCGGCGCGTAGGTGCTGCGAATGTAGGCGTCTTCGAGTCGGATGGTCGGGCGCGGCAGCATGGCGATCAACAGCCTGTCGAAGCCCCATGTCTCGGCAAGTCCCGTAATCGCGCCGAACCAGGCCGCTTCATCCGCGGCGTCCAGCAACGGTGCCATCTGCTCGATAAAATGTAGCGACAATTTTTTAACTCTCTCAGGCTCGCAAACGTCCCGTTGCGGTTAATCGCGGTACGGTTTTCCGTCCGGCTTTTATCTATACAAGATATCACTAAAAAATATTTCGCCAAGCCGGCACACTCTCCAGACCTAAAAGCCCAATGGCCGCGGCCCCGCCGGGGACGTGAACGGCACGAACTTTATATAGGATTTACGAAACCAATTATCATTCCCCGCTCAATAACATGGGTAATTGTTCTTGTGCCGGCGTAATCATGCTTTTGATCGGCGACATTATCGGCGCTCCAATACGTTTGAACGCTAACGCCCACATGTCGGCAAAACCGCGCTTTTCTCCGCGAGCCACGACCGCTAGCGCGCAAGCGACGGCTTGCAGCTCGATATCCGCACGCGCTATTGTCATACAAAAGCCGCGCCTTGCGATCCGCCATCCACCTTAGGCACCGGTTTCCGACGCAGTCCCACTATGCCGCCGACATTGCCGCCAGCGCAATTCGACGTCGCCCGGGCATCATGCGAAGATCGACGACGCCGCGCGCATCCGCCCGCGCCGACAGCGCAATCTCGCCAACCAACCCTACCGAACCGTCAACGCCTCCGCATGCCCGATACCAGCCGACGCTATCCCGACCCTTCCATCCGCGTGTTCGACCCGCGTTTTAAACCGCTGATTCTCGCCTCCGCTTCCGTCGAATGTCTGTCTCAGGGCGCGCGCTGGTCGGAAGGGCCGGTCTGGTTCGGCGACGGCCGTTATCTGTTGTGGAGCGATATTCCTAACGACCGCATTTTGCGATGGGACGAACCGAGCGGCGTGGTCACGACGTTCCGGCAGTCGTCGAACAATGCCAACGGGCACACGCGCGATCGCGAGGGGCGCCTCGTCAGTTGTGAGCACCTGACGCGCCGCGTCACGCGCACCGGGTACGACGGCTCGATCACCGTGCTCGCGGACCGCTATCAGGGCAAGCGCTTCAATTCGCCGAACGATGTGGTCGTCAAATCCGACGGCTCGATCTGGTTCAGCGACCCCACCTTCGGGATCGACAGTTTCTACGAAGGCGAGAAGCAGGCGTCGGAGTTGCCGGCCTGCGTCTACCGCGTGGATGGCCAATCCGGCGAGGTGACGATGGTCGTCGACGACGTGCTCGGTCCCAACGGCCTCGCGTTTTCGCCGGACGAGTCGGTGCTCTACATCGTCGAATCCCGTGGCGAGCCGCGCAAGATCCGCGCGTTCGATGTCGACGGCAAAGGTGCCACGCTGTCGAACAACCGCGTGCTGATCGACGCGGGACCGGGCACGCCGGACGGCTTTCGCGTCGACATTCACGGCAACCTGTGGTGCGGCTGGGGCATGGGCACCGACGAACTCGACGGCGTACGCGTCTTCACCGCGCAGGGCGAGCCCATCGGGCATATTGCCTTGCCGGAGCGTTGCGCGAACGTCTGCTTCGGTGGACGTCATCGCAATCGCTTGTTCATGGCGGCAAGTCACGGTCTGTACGCCCTGTACGTCAACACGCAGGGTGTGCGCGGAGGCTGATCGCGTCATGCAAGTTGCCTGACAAGTGGCGGCGCGAGCGCGGCAAGCCCTCCGGGTTTGCCCTTTGATGCGGCGCGCAAACCGCTGGCGTGAGGGGATTTCCGCGAAAATTGGCGATTTTCACGAGGAGCGACGCGCCGCGAACATTTGCTTGACATCAGCTATTCCGCTTCGCTATGTTCCATGCAGAGACGAGAGCAGGACACCATGCGCGACTTACCTGGCCCGGTGTCCCTCCATACGAAGAAGCGAGGAGACGCAATGACTGTTTCGGGCAGGTTGGCGCTCAGGCTGGTGTCTTTATGTCTTGCGGCCAGCGCCGCTTTCGCATCGGCCGCGCGCGCGGCTGACCCGGTCACCCTCAATATCGTCGACGTCGCCGGCGACTTGCAACTCACGCAAAAAGCCTTCGAAGCCTTCAAGGCGAAGTATCCGAATCTCGTCGCCAACTTCACCTTCACGAATGCGCCGGCGCCCCAACTGCCCGGCAAGATCAAGGCGATGCAGGGTGCGGGCCGCTCCGACATCGATCTCGTCCTGACGGGCACGGACGCTCTGGCGGCCGGCATCGAACAAAATCTCTGGATCAAGCTACTGCCCGACAACGCGGCGCAGTTCCCCGGCGTGCTCGACAAATACGCAGCGGGCCCGCGCAAGATGCAAGACCTCGCGCAAGGCTACGGTCTCGAAGTCGCTTATATGCCGGCAGGTCCGCTGCTCGAATACAACCCCGCCAAAGTCAGCGACCCGCCGAAGACGCCTGAGCAATTGCTGCAGTGGTGCAAGGCGCACCCCGACAAGCTGATCTACGCGCGTCCGGCGAATTCCGGCCCCGGCCGCACGTTTCTGATGGGTTTGCCCTACGTGCTCGGCGACAGGGACCCGCAGGACCCGATTCACGGTTGGGACAAGACCTGGGCCTTTCTCAAACAACTGAACGACTGCGTTCCCTACTATCCGGGCGGCACCTCGGCCGTGATGAAAGAACTCGGCGAAGGCTCGCGTGACATGACCGTCACGGTGACGGGCTGGGACATCAACCCGCGCGCGCTCGGCATCGTGCCTGCGGAATTTCGCGTTCAGGCATTCGACAACATGACGTGGGTGAACGATGCCCACTACATGGTGATTCCGAAGGGCGTGCCGAAGGAAAAGCTCGACGTGCTCTACAAGCTGATGAACTTCATGCTTGAACCGGCGCAGCAGGCCATGACCTACGACGACGGCTATTTCTATCCCGGCCCGGCGATCAAAGGTGTGACAGTCGACCAGGCGCCCGCGCACAGCCAGGACGTGCTGAAGAAATATGGTCGGCCGGAATACGCAAAGCTGCTGGCCGAGCGGCCGCATGCATTGCCGTTGAATGCAGCGGCGATGGTCGCCGCCTTCAAGAAATGGGACACCGACATCGGCGCGCAGAAAACCAGATAGCGCATGCGCTGGCGTTGACCGGCTCACCGTTTCAGCGCTTCAGGAAACCACCATGAAGCATCACTTCGAAGAGTTGCGGCTCGATTCGGTGAGCCGCAGTTTTACCAGCACGGAAGGCCAGCCGATCGCCGCGTTGCAAGGTCTCGATCTCACGATCCGGCGCGGCGAGTTCATCGCCTTGCTGGGACCTTCGGGGTGCGGCAAATCGACGGCGCTCAATTGCATCGCCGGTCTGCAGCCGTTGAGCGGCGGCGGTATCTGGCTCGACGAGAAACGCATCGACGTGCTGCCGCCGGAGAAGCGCGGCTTCGGCATGGTGTTTCAGAACTACGCGCTGTTTCCGCATATGAGCGTGCTCGATAACGTCGGCTTCGGATTGAAGATGCGCGGCATCGGCAGAGGCGAAATCACGCGACGTGCGCGCGCGGCTTTGCAACTCGTGCAACTGGTCGGACACGAACGTAAATTGCCCGGTCAATTGTCCGGCGGTCAGCAGCAGCGCGTTGCGATTGCGCGTGCCATCGTGATCGAGCCGCCGCTGATCCTGATGGACGAACCGCTGTCGAATCTCGACACGAAACTGCGCATCGAGATGCGCGCCGAGATTCGTCGCATCCACAGTCAGCTCGAACGCGCGACCCTCTACGTCACGCACGATCAGGACGAAGCGCTCTCGATGGCCGACCGCATCGTCGTGATGAAAGAGGGCGTTGCGCAGCAGATCGCCACGCCGAAAGAGGTGTACACGCGACCACGAAATCTGCACGTCGCGCGCTTCATGGGTTACCGGAACGTGCTGGCGTTCGAACTCGACGGCACCCAGGGCGACAGCGTGGCGGTCAGCGCGAACGGCGTGCGTCTGATCGGCACGCCGATGGCGGGTTTCAACAGCAAGCGGGTGAGCGTCGCGCTGCGGCCCGAAGATATCGAGCGCGCGCCGCCCGGCGCCGACAACGCTTTCGACGCTACCGTCATCACCGTCGAATACGGCGGTCATGATTCGCTGCTGCGTATCAAAACCGCATTCGGCGAGCTGTGGGCCCGCATGGCCGGCGAGTTCGCCGAGGGCGTGCGAATCAGCCTGCGCGTGCCGCCGTCGCGCATACTGATCTACGACGACGAGGCCGCATGAACACGCCTATGCTGTCGCCGCCGCTTGCGCCGCGCGACGCCAAGGCGTGGCTGGTCGCACCGGCGCTGATCTTCATCGGCGCGCTGTTCATCTATCCGTTCGCGTACGGTCTGGCGCTGTCGTTCCGGCCGATGAACGGCGGCAGCCCGTGGGCCAACTATCTGACGTTCTTCACCGACACGTCGATGTGGCCGACGATTCTCGTCACGCTCAAGCTCGCCGTGCCCGCGACGCTAATCAACGTCGGCGTCTCGGTGCCCGTGGCATTCGCGCTGCGCCGCTACTCGCGCTATCAAAAACTCGTCACGACCTTGCTGGTGATTCCGGTGACACTCGGCACGGTGCTGATCGCCGACGGCATGCTTACGTATTTCGGCCCGAACGGCTGGTTTCCGCAAGCGCTGCACGGTTTGCATCTGTACACGAACGAAGTGCGCCTCACGCACAACTTCTGGGGCGTGCTGATCTCGCTGATCGTGTCCGGATTTCCATTCGCGTTTCTGTTGACGCTCTCCTACGTGACCGGCATCGATCCGACGCTGGCGAGCGCGGCCGCGACGCTCGGCGCGAGTCCGTGGCAGCAGTTTCGCCGCATCTATTTTCCGCTGCTGCTGCCGGGCTTGACGATGGCGGCGTGTCTGTCGTTCGTGCAGGCGTTTTCGGTGTTTCCATCGGCTGTGCTGCTGGGCGCGCCGGCCGGACCCACGCGTGTGATGTCGATCGCCGCGGCCGAAGCCGCATTCGAAAGTTACGACTACTCGCTCGCGTCGGCAATCGCCATGGTGATGGGCTTCGTGCAGTTGCTGGTGGTCGCCGCGATGCTCGGCGCGCGCCGCTTCTTCTATCGCGGTCCGGTAACGGGGGGCAAAGGCTGATGACGAGCGAACATCGCGCGACGCCGCCTGCGTGGACGGCGTCGTCACACGATCAGCACGATGGTGCGCGCGAGCCCGACAGGCGCGTCGAGCGCGTCAAACCGCAAGCAAGCTTGCCGGGCCGTGTGTGGCGCTGGCTGGTATGGGGCGCAATGGTGTTTTTCCTCGTCAACGTCGTGCTGCTGATCGCGACCGTGGCGGTGAATTCGGTGGCGACGCGCTGGTTCGGCACCTTGTTGCCGCAAGGCTTCACGCTGCATTGGTATGCGCAGGCCTGGAGCGATTTCCAGCTCGCCAGCGTGTTGTGGGTGACGGTGGAAGTGGTCGGCGCGGTCGTGCTGCTATCGGTGCTGCTCGGCGTGCCCGCGGCTTATGCGCTGGCGCGGGTGCAATTCCGCGGCAAGCGTATGGCGATGCTGATCTTCCTGTTGCCGCTGATGGTACCGCCCGTCACGTACGGCATTCCGATGGCGACCGTGATGTACAGAATCGGCCTGGCCGGCACGCTTGGCGGCGTGATTCTGGCGAACCTCGTGCCGGCGCTGCCCTTCGTCATTCTGGTGATGACGCCGTTCATCGAACAGATCGACCCGAACCTCGAAGCGGCGGCGCGCATTTTCGGCGCGAACACCTTCCGTTATTTTCGGCATGTGCTCTTGCCATTGCTGGTACCCGGCATGCTCGCGGCGGGCTTGCTGGTGCTGGTGCGCACCATCGGCATGTTCGAGTTGACGTTCTTTACCGCCGGGCCCGCGACGCAAACGCTCGTCGTCGCTTTGTATTACGCGGTCTTTTCAACTGGCGTACGCGCACCGCAATCGATCGATGCGATGGCGATGATCTATATGGCGATCACCCTGATCTGGGTGCTGATCGCGCTGCAGTTCGTGAGCCCGACGCAGATCGTGTCGCGCGTGAAGGAACCGACGCGTTGAAGGTTTGCCCGCATCGGGGCAATTACCGATGCCGCAGCAGTTGCTGCAGAAGGAGGCTCGCGATATGTTCTGTATGTGGGAGGTGCGGCGCGACTGTCTGGCGAGCCGACCATTCACCGACTTTACCCAGGGCCGTGAGAGAGAGTGAAGCTGCCGGAGAGTAGCGACACGCAGGATGGGAAACGCGATGCGGCTGGGCCGCATCGCGTGTGTCCCGATCGGACCGTCAGTAACCCACGCGATATACACGACCGGTTTGCACGCCTTCCACGCTGCGCACATAAGCGAGCGCGGCGCGCTGGGCGCTGACCGGCTCGAAGCCGCGAAAGTAGGGGGCATAGGCGCCCATCGCTTCGGTGAGCACAGTCGGGCTGACCACGTTGATCCGAATGCCGCGCGGTAATTCGACGGCTGCGCCGCGCACGAAACCTTCGAGTGCGAGATTGACCGTGGTCGCGCTCGCGCCCTGGTAGATCGGCTCGTCGGCGATGATGCCGCTTGTCAGCGTGAACGAACCACCGTCGTTCAGGTACTGCTGCGCGCCGAGCACCACGTTAATTTGACCCATCAGCTTGTCGCGCAGCCCGACCCAGAATTGCTCGACGGTCATCTCCGGCAGCGGGCCGAAATGCACCTTGCCGGTCGCCGTGACCACACCGTCCACCTTGCCGATCTCGCGAAAGAGCCGCTCGACGCTTGCCGGGTCGGTGCTGTCCACGTGATAGCGGCCGCGCGTCGCGCCCACTTCGATGACTTCATTGCGCGCTTTCAACTCTTCGCACACGGCCGTACCCAGCGTGCCGGTGGCGCCAATCACGACGATCTTTTTCATCTCCTGCTCCGTTTCGGGTTGAATGCAGTCGATTGTGCCGACCTTGGCCACCAGGAAAAAGCCGTACGGATGCGCAAGTCCTGCAACCCTGAGTTTCTAATCCAGCAGAAGCAGTCTGGCCGTGCGCACCGTGAATCAAACGGTGCGCACCAGGTTATTCCCTGGTTAATCGGCTCTCGCGTCGCAATTCAAACGCATTCATGAATCGCGAATTTTATTTCACCCGATGTAATTCGATCACACGCGTCGGCCTCATATGGTTGAGCGCGTAATGAATACGACCACGGTCCTGGCGGCTGCTGACCGGACGCGGATCGTCGTATTGGTGATCTGCGGAGTACGCGCCTTGCGGGGGCACCATGCCCTTGTCGATTACCGTATAACCCGGTTCGAGCGCGAGCAGCAGGTGATTGCCGCCGACCCGGCTGTCGAAGCCCGCCATGCCGTCGTGCGCCTCGGGCACGCTGTTGACGAGGGTCGCATTGCTCGTGGTGATCTCGTCGGGCGAAATCGGGCTATGGCCCGCAATGCGTGCGGCCTCGAGATTTTTTCCGTCGGTGTCGACCGTGCTGTCGTGCGTGCGGTCGTTATGCAACTCAGTCGAACTCAGGCCGTGCATGGCCGGTTGCTTGTCGCTGTCTGCTGGCTTGTTGATATCGCTGTTCATCATGCATTCTCCGTTGAAGAGGACATGGTGTGAGGTGCAGCAAAACCCGTTCCGGCTACCGCAATACCTGGTTCGCCGCGTTTCTGCCGAGCTTTCGCGGCGCGCAGAAGCGCGAGATATTCAGTCGCCAACTACATCCGAGATTCTTTTCGATTTTTTTAATGGACGCGTATTTTCTACAGAGTATGATCTTACTCCGGCGAGCGAAGCACGGTTAATTCGACGAGATTTGCGGCTGACTTTTACGATGGCCGGCAACAACGACCGTGCTACTCAAAACATTCTATGGGGCCGTCAGGGCGGGTGACACATGCACTTCGATGCTGCATTCACACATCGCGGCTATTTGTTGAATTGCGCGCCTGCGCGCGCCGGCGATGGCACTTGGCAACCGTATGTGGTCATCTCCCGTTCGAGCGACGGCGAACTCGTCGCTAACCGTTTTTTCCCCACTGACCTGCGCTTCGCCGACGAAGCCGCCGCCATCGCCCATGCGCGCGACTGGGCGGTTCGCTGGATCGATGCGAGCAGCGTGACAATCTGAATGAGCGCATTTCGCGTCGACGCCGCTGCGTGAGCCGCGCCGCCTGGGCGACGTTACGCGAGTGTGCGCAAAACGCGGTAATCTCTCGGCATAATCACTTCGAACCGTGTCAACGCACGGCGCTGTCTTTTATGCCTAACGTGCCTGCCCATAACTGGGGCCTCGAACAGATCGTTGCCGACTTGCGCGCCTCGCGTGAAGAATTACATCGCACGCGGCATCCGCTTGGCATTCGCGAATTGCCGTCGCGCGAAGCGGTGAGCAACATCGTCACCGGGCTGCGCGCCGCGCTGTTTCCCACGCACTACGGCGCGCCCGATCTGACTGACGAAACCGTCGATTATTACGTCGGCCACACGCTCGAAAGCACCTTGCGTCTGCTCGCCGAACAGATTCGCCGCGCCTTGCGGTTTCTGCCCGAATTCGGCGAGACACCCGACGCCGATCTGAAGGAGCGCGCCTTCAACGTCGCGCGCGAATTCGGCACGCAACTGCCGGCCATTCGCGCGCTGCTGGTAAGCGACATTCAGGCGGCGTTCACTGGCGACCCCGCCGCGCAACACATCACCGAAATCCTGCTTTGTTATCCGGGCGTGTGGGCCATGACACATCATCGGCTCGCTCACGCATTGCATCGTCTCGGCGTGCCGTTGCTGGCGCGTTTCATCAACGAGATCGCGCACTCGGCCACCGGCATCGACATTCACCCGGGCGCGACGATCGGGCCGAGTTTCTTCATCGACCACGGCACGGGCGTGGTGATCGGCGAGACCGCGATCATTGGCGAACGTGTGCGTGTCTATCAGGCGGTCACGCTCGGCGCGAAGAGTTTCGCGGCGGACCTCGACGGCACGCTGATCAAAGGAAACGCGCGTCATCCGACCGTCGAAGACGATGTCGTGATCTACGCCGGCGCGACGATTCTCGGACGCGTGACGATCGGACGAGGCTCGGTGATCGGCGGCAATGTGTGGCTCACGCATAGCGTGCCGGCGGGCAGCAGCGTCTCGCAAGGCAAGATCCGCGAAGGCGAGCGTACCGACGAGGCGCGTCGATGATGCGCAAGGCGGCGCGTGTGGCATGGGTGTTACCTGGTGCGTCAGGAGAGTCGGGTGCGCCGGGAGCGCCGCATACGCCAAGAGCATCGCCTGCATCAGATGCGTCACATCCACCAGGTGCATCACACGCGCCACGGCCTGCGCGGCGCCAGGCGCCAACGTGCGCGCTCCCGCACCACGGCTGAGCACCGAGTCATGTCGCGCGGCCGTATCCACATGCCTCGCTGTGCGATTACCGGCATCGAAGCGACGGTGGCTGAAACCGCCCATTCGTTTCCGCGTCATTCACACGACCGTTTCGGCGTGGGGGTGATCGTGCGCGGCGGACATCGGTCGGCGAGCGGGCGGGGCCCCGTCGAAGCGCGTGCGAACGACGCGATCATGGTCAACCCCGGCGAAGTCCACGACGGCGCGTCGCTCGACGAGCGCGGGCGAGCCTGGCGCATGCTGTATTTCGAGCCGTCGATGTTATCCATTGCCGCCGCCGAACTGAGCGGCGCCGCGGCGCGCGAGATCGAGCTGATGCAACCGGTAGCGCATGACGCCTTGCTGAAGCGTCTGTTCGAGCGCTTGTTTTCGGTGTCGGTGGAAGCGCCGTCCGTGCTGGACGATCTGGTGCGCGAAGAGGCGTTGCTCGAATTGCTCGCGCATCTGGTGCGCACTCACGCGACGCAATCCGCGCCGTTGGTGCGTGTTGTCGCCGGGCCGATCGCGCGAGCCAGAGCGCGTATCGACGACGACCCGGCTTCGCCGCTCACCCTAACCGATCTGGCAGCCGATTCCGGCATGAGCCGTTTCCAGTTGCTACGCAGCTTTGCGCGTGAGACGGGTCTGCCGCCGCATGCGTACCGAATGCAGCGGCGCGTCGTACTCGCGCGGCGCTCGATCGCGCACGGCGCGACGCTGGCGGACGCAGCAGCAACAGCGGGCTTCGCGGACCAGAGTCACATGACGCGGGCGTTCGTGCGCCTGCTTGGCGTGACGCCCGCCAACTACGCAGCGGCGGTGCGCCAGCGCGTCTAGCCGGCTCGCAGATGCTGCAACCAGGGGACTCCGTGCATTCCGTGCAACCAGACTTGTTGCCCGACGAAATACGCCGCCGCCCACGAAGCCGCCACCACGATCAGATCGCAGTGTCCGCTGTTCCACAGATTCAACGAATGGCGTCGGGCAATCCAGGGCACGCCGAGCGGATTCGGCCAGTCCGCAAACAAGTGCATCAGACCTCCGCAAGCGAAGCCGAACGCAGGCGCGGCGTACGCCGAATGTCCGAGCCAGTGATAGGACACCGCGAGCAGAGCGAGCCAGCCGATGCCCCAGTGCGTGAGCGTACGATGGGTGATCCACAAACGCCGCGCGCGCGACCACCACGCTACCTCGAGCCAGTCGGGCGCCGTGCTGCCCGCCACGCCGGCAACGAAACTCAGCAGCACGCCGATATGAAAGGGAGCGCCACCGCCAATGCGCGCGACGATCGCCGCCGCGATGACGCCGGCGGCAAAACCGGTGGCGTGATGTGCTTTGCTGGATGCCATCGAAACTCGCGGCGTCACGCGCCGCCTGTAGAACAAAGGGCGGCTATGTTGGCAGAAGGGACGATAAAAAAATAGCCGACGCGCGAGTTAAAAAAATCACGTATCGGCTTTGCCGTTGGAAACGCCGCGGCTCGATCGAAAGTTCAGGTCGCGCAGCGTGCAATATCGAAGCGCATTTCCGGTTCCGGTGGATCGTCCGGTGCATTCGCGGGATGCATCACCTTGATGACCGAGCCGGTGTTCGACGGTGTCAGCGTGACGAAGTAGGAGTTGTTCGAATCCGAGCCGACCGCGATCTCTGTCGCGCTGCCGACGCGAGACAGACGCACGCGTGACAAACGGCTTTCGAGGCAATCGGCAATGTAAGCGGGCGCGCGTTGCGACGACACGTACACCAGGGGTTGGGAGGCATCGCGCGCGGGGCCGCTGGACGAACCGCAGGCAGCGAGTGAAGCGAGGACGGCAACAGCGGAGGTAAGCAGGAGAAGTCTTTTCATGGTCACATCGTCGTGGCAAGGAAGGCGGCCGGGCTCAGTATAACCACCGCATGCTCGCGTCGTCACCCGTTGAGGCTGCCAGGCTTGTGTCGAAACGTAAGGCCCACAAAAAACCCGCGCACGATCGTGTCGCGCGCGGGTTCGGCAGCAGGACGAATCGGTCGACTCGCCCCGCCCGGTTCGACAAAAAACTCAGAAGCGGTGACGCAGCCCGACAGCCGCTGCGATCTGGTTGCCGTTCGACGACGGTGCCAGCGTATTGATCGCCGCGACGTTCGAGCCGAAGTTACCGAGTTCGCCCGATGCATGCTGATATACGCCTTCCACGTACACATCAGTGCGCTTGCTCAGCGAGTAGTCGCTCTGCAGCGAGACCGTGTGCCACTTCGGATCGCCCGTGCCGTTCGCGCCCGACATCTTGCCGTCCGTGAACGTGTACGATGCCGCGAGACTCAATGCCGGCGTCAGCGCGTAACGGCCGTTCAGTTCGTAGTTGTCGAGATGCAGATTGGTGCCGGCTACGCCCGGCAGGGTCGCGCCGCCGACGTCGACGCCGGTGATGCCGTCCAGTTGCGTGTGCGTGTACACGAAGCCCGCGGTGGCCGGGCCGTACGTGTAGTTGATGCCCGCACCGAACGTGCGCTGCAGATCGGCCGCAATGGCTGCGGTGCCGTCGCCTTGCGAAACGGCGCCGCTCAGGTTCGAGCTGCCCGACTTGTTCAATTGCAAATACGCAGCGGCGACGCTCAACGGGCCGTTGTCGTACGAAGCGCCCGCGCTCCACGCGCGATTGTTCGAGAACTGGCCGGCCGAGTTACTGAAGCCATACAAGCCGCCAAATTTGAGGCCCGCGTAATTTGCGCTGGTGTACTTCACGGCGTTCCTGATCGAGAACGAGTTGTCGAGATTGTCGTTGTCGAACGGATGGGCGGCCAGGTTGTTGCCGTAGCCCGCGCCGGCTTCGGACAGCGGTGCCAGATAGTCGACCACCGAGTCGTACTGACGGCCGAGAGTCAGCGCGCCGTACTGATCGCTTTGCAGGCCGACGAACGCCTGACGATTGAACATCGTGCCGCTTTCCGTGTCCTGGCCATTGTTCAGGTTGAAACCGTTTTCCAACGTGAAGATCGCGTGCAGACCGCCGCCGAGATCTTCACTGCCGCGCAGGCCGAAGTAGGTGTTCGACACCGAGCCGCTACCCTGCTGCCAGTTGCTGTGGCCGCCCTGGTTGTTCGAGTAGACCAGGCCGGCGTCGAGCGTGCCGTACAACGTGACGCTGCTTTGTGCGTGAGCGGTGACGGCGAATACGCTCATGAGGCCGGCTGCAACGAGGATTTTTTTCATGATTGGATAACTCCGGGACAGTGCATTGGGGATTCGCATTCCAGTGTTTGCCGCCGATCGAACCGGCGGCCTGACGATCCGCTGCGAAGTGTATGCCGCCTATTCGCCGGTTTAATCGTGAATGGCACAACAATGAATTCTTGAATCCGGAATGAAAAATCGGACCGATGTAAGTGCGGGTAAATAAAGAAAAAATCTGTTTAATGGCGAATGGCTGCGTAGTGTGTCAATTCACTGCGTGTTGTTCGCTTGCGACGCACGCCTGGCATGCCTGTCTGGCTTGATTTTGCGCGATCGTTCCGGTGTCGGAAGATTCATTCTGTTTTCTGCAAAGCACTCTTCCAGTTAATGTGATCTATTGCAATGAAATACGGTTCTACAATTCGCCTTACCCTTTGACCAAGGGTGTCTTTTTCATCTTTTATACGCGGCCTTCGGGCCGCGTTTTTTTATTCTGCTTTTCGAATAGATTGAGAAATCACGGTAAATCTCGAGATCGGACGTCGCAGCGGGTGAAAGGCCCGGTTCGCCTTGTCCGTTCGTCAGAGGGCCGGGTTCGGTGCGGGCGGGGCGGGTAGAATTGCGTGCTCGAAATGTGTTTCTGCCCCACGAACGTGAGTAAACCTGTCATGACCGATATACCCCTTCCCTCGTCCGACGACGCTGCCGACCTCACGACGGAAGGCGCGCCCGAGTTGGGCGATAGCGTGCATGAAGCGCGCTTGTGGCGCGATGACGGCTGGACCGCGCGCGTCATCAAGAACGAAGACGACGAAGGCTGGGCCGTCGCCATGATCAAGGACGGCGAAGCGGAACCCGCGCTCGTCGGGCCGTGGACGATGGGCCGCAACAAGAAAGATCCGAAGCCGCTCGACACCTCGGCGTTCAACACGCTGGTCAAGACCGCATCTGAGGTGCTGCGCCGTCACGAGCAGCAATTGCGTGCGCAACTCCATAAGGAAGTGCGCGTAGCGACCGCGGACGGCAACGGCGAACTCGACATTACGCTCGACATCGTCCCCGACGAAGACGAGCCCTACGCGTTGCTCACCGCGCTCGACACATTTGGCGAGCAGCTCGCGCAAGTGCAGGTGGCGCCGAACTTCAAGCTCAGCAAGGCAAGTGCCGCGGCGTGGGTCGAAAACGAATTCCGCCGGCCGGGCTAAGGTCAGTCAGCCGTGAAGACCGGCAGGCGACCTTTGACACTCGGGTAAACATTACTAATCACTGTCAATATACTTTCATATTCACTTCATAGAATCCTCGCGTCATAGCGGCGCGAGCGTGAACCATCCGGTTTGGGTCTGAGTGCGTGCCGACTGTGCATCCACCCACACTACTCAAACTCTGGATCACGACAACATGGCCGAGCCCTTCGACCTTTCCCGCCGCAAGGCCCTGAAACTTCTCGCTGGCGCACCCATGTTGCCGTTAGGCGGCCTCGCCACGGCGTCGATGCTGAGCGCCTGCGGTGGTGGCGACGAACTGGCCGCGGCGCCGGCTACGCCCGCCACGCCGGTCGCGAATTTCAGCGCGGCGTCGTTCTCCAGCATGGCGGCGCCGTCGCTGGCCGACCCCGCGCAGATGGCCACCACGGCCGTCGGTTCGGCCCTGACGGTGTCGTACTCCGATGGCTCGCAAAAGGCCTACAAGCTCGCCTATCAACCGTTCTTCATGACTGGCGACCTGGTGCCGGACGGCAAGGGAGGCACGGTGCTCGCCGGCGGTTACTTCAATATCGACAATCAGCCGATCTACGACGATTCGGTGCCCGCACAGCGCCGCCAGTTCTTTTCGGATTCGCCGGATGGCACGTCCTTGCTGAAGATCGACGGCGCGAAAGTGGCCGGCGTGAAAGGCAACACCGTGTTCGCCGTGGTCCAGTTCGAATACACGACGTCGGCGCAATCCGGCACGAGCATGTATGGCCGCCTGCCTTCGCCCATCGCGGTGCTGACACTCGATCAGGACGCCGCGACGGGCAAGCTCACGCTCGTCAAATATCACAACGTGGATACGTCGCCGGCGAACGGGTTGTGGATTACGTGCGGGGCGAGTCTGTCGCCGTGGAACACGCATTTGTCGAGTGAGGAATACGAGCCGGACGCGTTCACCACGAGTTCGAGCAATCTCGCGCAATACAAGGCGTTCAACGACAACCTGCACGGCAACACGAGCACTACCTTCAATCCCTACCTTTACGGTCATTTGCCCGAGATCACGGTCAAGGCCGACGGTACCGGCACGGTCAACAAGCACTACTGCCTCGGGCGCATTTCGCACGAACTGGTGCAGGTAATGCCGGACAACCGCACCGTGCTGATGGGCGACGACGCGACCAACAGCGGCCTCTTCATGTTCGTCGCGGACAACGAGAAAGACCTGTCGGCCGGCACCCTGTATGTGGCCAAGGTGGGCGCGGGCTTCTCGGTCGATCCCGCGGCGGCAGGCGCCGATTTGAAGTGGCTCAAGCTGGGTCACGCGACGAGCGCGGAAGTCGAGGCGATGGCCAAATCGAATCGTCCGCAGGATGTGATCGACGTCAAATGGAGCGATCCGGCCGACGCCCGCTACAAGAAGATTTTCGCGAGCGGCGTCGCGCAGTGGGTCAGGATCATGGACGGCAAGGACAAGGTCGCCGCGTTCCTGGAAACGCATCGCTACGCGTATCTCGCGGGCGGCAGCATGGGTTTCACGAAGATGGAAGGCACGACGGTCAACATCAAGGACAAGGTCGCGTACTCGGCGCTGCAGAACATCGTCGATTCGATGGTGAAGGGCAGTTCGAAGGGCTGGAACGCGGAGAGCAACATTTCAGTCGATGCCGCGATCAATGCAGGCGGCGTGCTTCAACACAAGCTTGCCGGCGGCCAGAAGGACGATCAGGGCGCGGCGATCAACAGCGAGTGGGTGCCTGTGCATACGAGCGCCTTACTGGTCGGCAAGGACCTGCCGGCCGCCGACGCGCTCGGCAATCTGGCCGATCCGGAGCGTGTCGCCAACCCCGACAACCTGAAGTTCTCGGAAAAGCTGCGCACGCTCTTCATCGGCGAGGACAGCGGTTATCACGTGAACAATTTTTTGTGGGCTTATAACGTCGACACGAAGCAACTGTCGCGTCTGCTATCGACGCCGGCGGGCGCTGAATCGACGGGGTTGCATGCAGTCGACGAGTTGAACGGTTGGACCTACATCATGAGTAACTTCCAGCACGCCGGCGATTGGGGCAGTCAGCATACGAAGGCGCTGAAGGATGCACTGGAGCCCTTGGTCCGCGCGAATTACAAGGATCGGTTCGGGGCGTCGGTGGGGTATCTGACGGCAGATCCGGCGGCGGTGAAGTTGTAAGAATCAAGGGCATGGCATAGGCCATCCGGCCGAGGCGCCGACTCGGGGGAATCTCGCGATAATTTGCGGTTTCCCCCGCGGCATCGGCGCAAAATGGTCGATCTGCCGCCACCACTTGCCGGGACCGGCTTGCAGTAACCCGCCTCAACTCCGCTTGCAAAAAATCGCCGTAATCAGCGGCGCGACGTGATGCACGATGGCCGTGCTGCCCGCTGCGGTCACAGCGGCCTTCACCTTGGCTTCGCTGCCGAACACGACCACGCCATACGCCGAACTGGCGACCGGGTCGCCGTCGCCGACACGAAACATCGGATCATCTTTTTCGTAGCCGACCACCGCGAATACACGAAAGCCGTACGCGGTCATCGCGGCGCCCTGGGCCGGCGAAAAAGCGTTGATCGAATTGCTCTCCACGCGCGTCGGTTTCGGGTCGATCAGTTGTTGTTGAGCGAGGTCGGCAATGAACTGGTGTCCGCTTTCATTGCAAGCGAGCGGCGTGTCGAGCGATGCAGCGTGACTGGTCAGCGGCAGGGCGGCGAGTAGCGCAAGGAGTGCAGAGCAAAAAAGGCGTTTCATAAGCGTGAACAGCGGCCTGAGTTCGATGTAGTGAGTTCGCAACGGGCGGCGGCAAGGCGCCGGGATCCGAAAAACGTTGCGCATCGAAACGAACCCACGCGACAGACGCAACTGGATTGGCACTTTATATCGATTCAGCAAATTTTGCTCGGCCGAAAGCATAGCGCGGTAACGTGCGAATCTCAAAGAAACGTGCGGGAAGAAAGCAATGTTTCTCGATCCCGTATATATTTCCGGGTTATGAATTCGCGACCCCAAACTCCAATCAACGTTCCGCCGCCCAGAACATGGGACGCGCGGCTCGCCCGCCGCCTCGTGACTCCGCTCGTGAACACGTGGGTCACCCCAAACCATCTGACTACCCTGCGTTTGCTGATCGGGCTCGCAGGCGCGCTGTGTCTGGCTCACGGCGACTTTGCCTGGGCCAATGCGGGCGCCTTCCTGATCGTGCTGTCGAACTTTGTCGATCATACGGACGGCGAACTCGCGCGCATCGGCGGCAAGTCGAGCCGGATCGGTCATTTTTACGACCTCGCCTGCGACGGGATCGTGACGATCACCTTGTTCATTGGCATGGGCATGGGGGTTGGCGCTGCGCAGACGAGCGCATTGAAAGTCGCGCCGGGCTGGCTTGGCGCAATGGCTGGCGTGGCGATTGCCCTGATCTTTTTCTTGCGCATGCGGATCGAGGAAATGGCGGGCAAGGCGGGCACGAGGCAGGCGTCGGTCGGCGGTTTCGAAACCGAAGACGTGCTGTACCTGCTGCCGATTGTCACGCTCACCAGCGTGGTCATGCCGTTCGTCGTGATCGCATCGATCGGCGCGCCGCTGTTCGCGCTGTGGGTCGTGATCGATTTTTGGCGCGTGGCGCGCCGTACGGCCAGCCTGTCGCCGGTTGCGGCAGCCGTCGCGCCGGAAGCCAGTCGAGTGTGAGTCAGGACATGAGTACGCCCGCCCAAGACGACGTGATCGCCCCCGTGTCCGTCGAGCAATCCAAAGCCGCTTCACCGGCAGCACCGAACGCCGACCGCGCGGTCGCGAGCCGCACCCGCGCGTTCGACAATCCGCGTCTGCGCAAAGATTTCGCCGATCAAGGCGCGTTCCTGTACCTGGAAGATTTTCTGGCCCCCGAAGTCACGGCGCAGTTGGTCAGCAGCGCCCGCGGCCTGCTCGACGAAGTGAACCGCAACTATCTGCCGGGCCACAAGCAGGGCGGCAGCGTGAGCCGTCACACCATCGACCGCCTCGCGCCGTTCATCGCCGAGTTGTATCGCTCAAAGGAACTGATCGGCTGGCTCGAGCAGATGAGCGGCGACAAGCTGCAGCTTTCGCCCGTCGACGATCCGCACGCGTACGCGCTCTACTACTACACGCGGGCTGGCGACCACATCGGCTGGCACTACGATACTTCGTACTATGACGGTCGCCGCTACACCGTGTTGCTCGGCGTGATCGACGAATCGTCGTGCCGGCTCGACTACGAATTGCACACACGCAATCCGGATGTGCCGGATCAGCCGGGCTCGGTGCAGATCCCGCCGGGCGGCCTGGTATTTTTCGACGGCGACAAGCTGCGCCACCGCATTACGCCGGCCAGCGCGAACGAAATGCGCGTCTCGCTTACGTTCGAATATGTCACCGACCCGAATATGCGGCCGTGGCGCCGCTTCATCTCCAACATGAAGGACGCGATTGCGTACTTCGGGTTCCGCCAGGTGTTTCGCCAGATGACCGCGCGCGGCAAGGATCGCGCATGAGTCGCGCGGCTTTGATTCTGCTGTCGATCGGGACGGCGCTGTTTGTCGGCCTGCTGGCCTGGCAGGGTTTCGGCTCGGTCGCGTCGACGCTGCTCGCAGCGGGCTGGGGCCTCGCGCTGGTGGCAGTGTTTCACATCGTGCCGCTCGCGCTGGACGCGGCTGCGATCTCGGTGCTGTTCCATCGTCGCCGTGACGGCGTGCATCACGATCTGACCTTGCGCGACGCGCTGTTCGCCCGCTGGATCGGCGAATCGGTGAATAGTCTGCTGCCGGCCGGCCAGATCGGCGGCCCGGTCGTGATGGTGCGGCAACTGTCCCAGCGCGGCATGCGCATGCGCGACGCGGCCGCGTCGATCACGGTCAGCACGACCATGCAGGCGCTCGGGCAGATCATTTTCGCGCTGGCCGGCCTGTTGCTGTTCGGCGCGTACGCGGCGCACGGCGCACTGCACGATTTGCGAACCGCCACGCTGATCGCCACGGGCGTGCTCGGCCTGATGATCGCCGGCTTCTACTATGCGCAACGGCGCGGCCTGTTCGGCCGCCTGCTCGGCGTGGTCTCAAGAATGTTCGGCAAGCGCGACTGGTCGGCTCTCGCCACCCGTGCGGAAGCCGTCGACGCCGCCGTCGAGGCGCTGTATCGCGAACGTGGCCGGGTGGCCGCGAGTTTCGCGTTCAGTCTGCTGGGCTGGATCGTCGGCACGGTCGAGGTATGGCTCGCGCTGCGCTTTCTCGGCCATCCGGTCGACTGGGTCGACGCCTTGCTGCTCGAAAGCCTGGGGCAGGCCATCCGTGGCGCGGCCTTCATGATTCCGGGCTCGCTCGGCGTGCAGGAAGGCGGTTATCTGCTGCTTGCGCCGATGGTCGGTTTGCCGCCCGATGCGGCGCTGGCATTGTCGCTCGCTAAACGCGCGCGGGAAATCCTGTTAGGCTTGCCGGGCCTGCTGGTTTTGCACTTCACCGAACGAAGCTGGCAACGGCGGCGCGCCACTGGGCGCGTGCCGGTCGTCGATTAATTTCCGTATTTTTTCAAAGGACTGCGCATGCGTGCCATCATCCTCGCAGCGGGCCTCGGCCTGCGTCTCCAGCAACCGCCGCAGGCTCAGTTCCCCAAGTGCCTCTTGCAGTTCGACGGCATGAGCCTGCTCGAGCGGCATCTGCAGATGCTTGAAACCGCTGGTGTGACAGACGTCGTGCTGGCGCTCGGTTTCCAGCCGGAGTCCGTGCAGGCGGAACTGGAACGCATCAACTGGCCGCATCCGGTTGAAACCGTGCTGAATACGCGTTTCGATCTGGGCAGCGTGCTGACGATGCACACGGTGGCCGATGCGTTGACGCGTGGTGGCGACGTGCTGGTGATGGACGCCGACGTGCTGTACGACGAGCGCATCCTGAACGCACTGGTGGCGGGCGAATCGGTGAACCGTCTGTTGATCGACCGTGACTTCGAAGCCGGCGACGAACCCGTCAAGCTATGTCTGAAAGACGGCGTGCCGGTCGAATTGCGCAAGCAGCTGGCCGTCAATCTCGAGTACGACACCATCGGCGAGTCGGTCGGCTTCTTCCGGTTCCGCGAAGAAACCGCGCGACGTTTCGCGCAGATCGTGGCCGGCTACGTAGACAGCGGCCGATCCAACATGCCGCACGAAGAAGCGGTGCGCGACCTGCTGCTCGAACGCAGCCAGGTGTTCGACACCGCCGACGTGACCGGCGCGCCGTGGATCGAAATCGACTTCCCGAACGACGTAGCACGCGCAACGGCCGAAATTCTGCCGCAGTTGCAACCGCTGGTCAGCGCGTCGCGCTAATAACCCGGCGCTGAGTCCTGCCGCCCGCAGTTTTCGCGGGACGACGCTTCACCATGAGCCGGCTCGATGCCGGCTCATTGCTTTTCCGGCCCCGAGCAGCGCCCCATATCGCCGACGCGATGCCATAATCGACGCTTTACATCGACGGCCTAGCCACCCGTCGTCATGCCAATGCCTCTCGCTTTAGGCACCTTCATTGTTCCGCTCATCGTCGCGTGCGCGATGTTCATGGAGAACGTGGACGGCACGGTCATCGTGACGTCGCTGCCGGTGCTGGCACGCGATCTCGGTCAGGACCCCATCACCCTCAAGCTGGCCGTGACTGCGTATGTCATCGGCCTCGGCGTGTTCATTCCCATCTGCGGCTGGGTCGCGGACCGCTTCGGTTCGCGCACGGTGTTCCGCACGGCCATCGGCGTCTTCATGGCCGGCTCGCTGATGTGCGCGGCTTCCACTTCGCTCGGCACCTTCGTGGTGGCGCGCTTCGTCCAGGGTATCGGCGGCGCGATGATGGTGCCGGTGGGACGCATCATCATTTTCCGCTCGGTGCCGAAGTCGGACTTCATTCGTGCGGTCAACTATCTGACGGTGCCGGCTTTGCTCGGTCCTGTGGTCGGGCCGCCGCTTGGCGGCTTCATCACGACGTATCTGCACTGGCGCCTGATCTTCTTCATCAATATTCCGATCGGCCTGCTCGGCATCTGGCTGGCAAACAAACATATCGCCAACGTGCGCGAAGCGCATCCGGGCCGGCTCGACTGGACTGGTTTCATCCTGTCCGCGAGCGGGGCGTCGCTGTTCATGCTGGGGCTTTCGCTGGTAGGCGGCGAATTGGTGACAAACGAGGTGTCGGTCAGCATGTGTGTGATCGGCGCCGTGCTGCTCGCGATCTACTGGTTCTATGCGAGCCGCGTCGAATTGCCTGTGCTCGATCTGCGCTTGCTGCGCATTCCGAGTTTTCACGCAAGCGTGGTGGGCGGCTCGCTGTTTCGCATCGGACTCGGCGCGGTGCCGTTCCTGTTGCCGCTGGCCTTGCAGGAAGGCTTGGGCATGACCGCTTTCAAGTCCGGCTCGATCACGTGTGCCTCGGCGTTCGGTTCGATCTTCATGAAGGCGGCGGCCTCGCGCATTCTCGAACGCTTCGGCTTTCGCACGGTGCTGATGTTCAACGCCGCTTGCGCGGGTCTCGCGATTGCGATCTATGGCCTGTTCTTCCCCGGCACGCCGCATTGGCTGATCTGGTGTGTCGTGCTGTTCGGCGGCTTTTTTCCGTCGCTGCAATTCACGTCGCTGAATACCTTGGCCTATGCGGATATTCCAAGCCGCGACGTTGGTCGCGCGACGAGTGTCGCGAGTGTCATCCAGCAGATTTCGCTGGGGCTCGGCGTGACCATCGCGGGTATCGTGCTGCAGATTTCGCATAACGTGCAGGGTCATTCGAGCATCGTTTTCTCCGACTTCTGGCCGGCGTTTCTCGTGGTCGGTCTGTTCTCTTTTCTGTCGATTCCGATCACTGCGCGTTTGCCTCAAGGTGCTGGCGATGAGATCGCCCGCGGCAGTCGCGGGCGTGCATAACCGCTCGCCGCACCTGAAATTACAGGGTGGGGCACGCGCCTTGCTACCCACAGCGTGGCAAGTTTGCTGGAAGCTTTGCATCGCGCGCCGCCGGTCCCGGTTTTACACGTTGCAGCAGGCTATTCATGAAAATCTGCCGCTACGCAAGGGACTCGCCCGCAGGTCGTCAGCCCAAGGCAGCTTGAATTATTTTCAGACGACAGCTGTCCCGGGGGACAAACAATGAAGTGGTTGAGCAACGCTAAAACGTCTGCGAGCGGGTTTGCGCTGATTGCACTCGTCTCTGTGTCGACCGGCTTTCTGGAGGCCACACCGGCCTATGCGAAGGCGCCTAAAGGTCAACCCGCCGTACTCACCGCCTCCGCAATCGCGGTTGCGGATAAATACAGCGCCGATGCCGCCGAGCAGATCTTCAAGGAAGGCGGCAATGCCGTCGATGCGGCTGTCGCCATCGCCTTCACGCTGGCCGTGACCTATCCGGAAGCGGGCAATATTGGCGGCGGCGGGTTCATGACGCTGTACGTCGACGGCAAACCGTACTTTCTCGACTATCGCGAACGTGCGCCGCTCGCGGCGACCAGGAACATGTATCTGGACGACAAGGGCGCGGTCATTAAAGGCATGAGCCTGTTCGGCTATCGCGCCGTGGGCGTGCCGGGCACCGTCGACGGTATGTGGCAGGCGCAACGCCGCTTCGGCAAGCTCAAATGGAAACAGGTGCTCGCCCCCGCGATTCAATACGCGCGCGATGGCTTCGTAGTCGATGCGCAATTGCAGCAACGCCGTGACGATGCCGCGAAGGACTTCGCGGGCAAGACCAACTTCGACACCTACTTCGGCAATCTGAAAGAGGGCGTCAATTTCAGGCAGCCCGATCTGGCGGCTGTCTTGCAGCGCATCTCGGATGAAGGCGCGAAAGACTTCTACTCCGGCAAGACCGCCGATCTGATCGCGGCGTCGATGCGCGGCCACGGTCTGATCACGAAGGCCGATCTGCAGCAGTACAAGGCCGTCTGGCGTGAACCCGTTCAGGCCGACTGGAACGGCTATCGCGTCTACACCGCGCCGCCGCCGAGCTCGGGTGGCATCGGTCTCGTGCAATTGCTGAAAATGAAGGCCGACCTCGCGCCCGACTTCAAGGGCGTCACGCTCAATTCCCCGCAATACGTGCATCTGATCGCGGAAATCGAGAAGCGTGTGTTCGCCGACCGCGCGCAGTACCTCGGCGATCCCGACTTCTACAAGGTGCCGGTGGCGCAATTGACCGACGACGCGTATATCGCCAAACGCGCCGCCGAAGTCAATCCGGGCGCACCGTCGGACACGAAGAGCGTGCAGGCGGGACTCGGCACCAGCATGCCGGAGAAAGCGGAAACCACTCATTTCTCGGTGATCGACAAATGGGGTAACGCGGTCTCGAACACGTACACCCTCAACGGCTATTTCGGCTCGGGCGTGGTGGCCGACCGTACGGGTATCGTGCTGAACGACGAGATGGACGACTTCTCCGCGAAGCCGGGCGTAGCGAACATGTTCGGCGTGGTGGGCAGCGACGCGAATGCGATCGAACCGAAGAAGCGTCCGCTCTCGTCGATGACTCCAACCATCCTGACCCGGGACGGCAAGGTCTCGCTCGTGATCGGTACGCCCGGTGGCTCGCGTATCTTCACGTCGATCTTCCAGGTGATCAACAACGTCTACGACTTCAACATGCCCTTGCCGGATGCGGTTGCCGCAATGCGTTTCCATCACCAGTTGCTGCCGCCGAACACGATCTTCTGGGAGCCGTATAAGCCGATCGACGGCGAGCTCGCGAAGCAGATCGAAGCCAAAGGCTACAAGCTGGAAGGGCAGGATTTCAGCGGCGACATTCAGGCGATCAAGGTGAACGGCGATACGCCGGAAGCCGCCGCCGATCCGCGCGGACGCGGTGTGACGCGGGTGATCCCGTAAGCGCTTGTCAGACCGACCCGGGCGGTGCTTCGCTGCAGAAGCACCGCCTCAACTCACCTGTTCGACCGGCGTCAAATTCAACTCGAGACGCTGCGCACCGCGCAGCACCGTCACGTTGGCCGGCCGATCGATTTTCGATGCATCGAGCGTGCGCTGCAGGCTATCCACGTCCTGCACGGGCTGACCATCGATCGCGATGACGGTGTCGTCGGTGCGCAATCCGCCGAGTGCGGCGGGGCTGCCCTTGACGATCTCCATCACATACACGCCGCTCTCCGAACTCAGGCCGAAGTAACGCTGCACACGCCGTGACAAAGGACGTGTGGTGCCGGCCACGCCGATATACGCGCGCCGCACACGGCCGTGCGCGAAAATCTGCATGATGACCCACTTGGCGGTGTCGATTGCCGTGGCAAAGCAGATCGCCTGCGCGCCCGGGATGATCGCCGTATTCACGCCGATCACCTGCCCCGCCGAATTGATCAGCGGACCGCCGGAATTGCCTGGATTGAGCGCCGCATCGGTCTGGATCACGTCGTAAATCATGCGGCCGGAATCCGAGCGCAGCGAACGGCCCAGCGCCGAAACCACGCCCGTTGTCACGGTTTGCGCGAGACCGAGCGGATTGCCGACGGCGATCGCGATCTGCCCCACGCGCAAGCTGGACGACTGGCCCAGTTCGACGTGCGGTAGCGGTTCGGGCGAGCCGATCCGCAGCACGGCCAGATCGCTGCCGGGATCGTCGCCGACCAGATCGGCGTCGAATTTTGCACCGTCGGCGAGCGTCACCTGAATGTGGGTGGCGTTGTGCACGACGTGGCTGTTGGTGAGCAGATAGCCGTCGGGCGTAAACAGGAAGCCTGAGCCGGTGCCGCCGCGCGTGCGGCCGGGCGGCTCGCCGGCAACACGGCGTTCCACGGAAATGAAGGCGACCGCCTGCTGTACGCGATCCAGTGCGCCGATCACGGTGCGAGAATAGGCGTCGAGCAGGGCTACGTCGGATAATGGGTCGAGTGAATGTGGCCCGGGTGCGTCGGATGCGGCGCGCGACAGGTCATCGATGAAGCGCGGGCGGCTTCCCATGGCGATGCTCCGGATAAACGGGAAAGCAGATGCGGGGCGTCGGCAAATTTTTCAAGAGTGCCCTGAGCAGCAGACAAAACCGGGCACGCTCCGTGCCTCGCATAGGAATAGTCCGCGAGTCACTCGTGCAGCACATGCGTTCAATGCGCGTCCTTTCAAGGAGCCAACCGTCATGAATCCCACCGATCATTCCTCCGCCTCTGAGGCGACCACCGGGCCGCAGATCGAATCCCTCAGCGCCATCACGCTTGCCACGCGCGACATGCCGCGCGCCGTGCTGTTTTACGAAGCCCTCGGCTTTCCGATGAAATTCGGCGGCCCGCAGGAGGCTTTTACCTCGTTCGAGTTCGGCGGGTCGTATCTGAACCTGATTGTCGATTCACGCGCGCCGGTCAACTGGTGGGGCCGCGTGATTCTGTACGTGTCAGACGTCGACGCGCTATACCGTAAAGCGCTGACGGCGGGACTGAAGCCGTCGCTCGAGCCGTCCGACGCGCCCTGGGGCGAGCGCTATTTTCACATCAGCGATCCTGACGGCCATGAGATCAGTTTCGCGAAACCGTTGCGTTAGCCACGGTTGGCGGCTTGAAACTCGCTATCATGAGAAACCCCCAGCATTAAGCGCGGCGTCGCCTCGGTAACACGGCTGACACCTCGTGCTTCGATAATCAGACGCGTTCGCGTCGCGTTTCTCGCCGCGCGCCTAATCATTTCCGTTGCAGGAGAGCCGCAATGAAAGAGCAGGATCCCAGACCTGAAGCCGAAGTGATGGCCGAGCGGCAACGCCGTTTCGAGGAAGACCTCATCGACGCCTACGACGAGGAACTCGAGATGGAGGTGGACGACCGCATCATCGACGGCGCGGAGGGCTTCACGCCCGAGCATCGCGAAGCGCGCAAGGTGTACTTCCGCGAGCTGTTCCGCCTGCAAGGCGAACTGGTCAAATTGCAAGACTGGATCGTGCAGACCGGACATCGCCTGGTGGTGATTTTCGAGGGACGCGATGCGGCCGGCAAGGGTGGCGCAATCAAACGCATCACGCAGCGCCTCAATCCGCGTGTCTGCCGCGTGGCGGCACTGCCTGCGCCGAACAACCGCGAGCGCACGCAATGGTATTTCCAGCGTTACGTGTCGCATTTGCCGGCCGGCGGCGAGATGGTGCTGTTCGATCGCAGCTGGTACAACCGCGCGGGCGTCGAACGCGTGATGAATTTTTGCAGCGACGAGGAATACGAAGAGTTTTTCCGCTCGGTGCCTGAATTCGAAAAGATGCTGGCGCGCAGCGGCGTGCAGATTCTCAAATACTGGTTTTCGATCACGGACGAAGAGCAGGAAATCCGCTTTCAGAACCGTATCCACGATCCGCTGAAGCAGTGGAAGCTGAGTCCGATGGATCTGGAAAGCCGGCGCCGCTGGGAAGCCTATACGCAGGCCAAAGAGGTCATGCTGCAGCGCTCGAACATTCCCGAGGCGCCTTGGTGGGTGGTGCAGGCCGTCGACAAGAAGCGCGCGCGCCTGAACTGCATTCATCACCTGCTGAGCCAGGTGCCGTATCACGAGATCGAGCATCCGACGGTCGAGTTGCCGTCGCGGGTGTATCACGACGAATATAGCCGTCAGGCGGTGCCGGCTTCGATCATCGTGCCTGAAGTGTATTGATCGCAACGTAGCGTTGTTCTGCCTGGAAACAAAAAAGCGCGGCTTCTGCCGCGCTTTTTCTTTATGCCGTTCGATCGATTCAGAACACCATCCGGAACACCCAGTACAAGCCTGCCGCCAGCGCGATCGACACCGGCAGCGTCAACACCCAGGCCATGATCAGGCTGCGCACGGTGCCCCATTGCAAGCCGGAGCCGTTTGCCGCCATCGTGCCCGCTACGCCCGAAGACAGCACGTGGGTCGTCGAAACGGGCAGGCCGTACATGTCGGCGGCACCGATGGTCAGCATCGCGACGAGTTCCGCCGAGGCGCCTTGACCGTACGTCAGATGTTGCTTGCCGATCTTTTCGCCGACCGTTACGACAATCCGCTTCCATCCCACCATCGTGCCGAGACCCAGGGCGATCGCCACGGCCACCTTCACCCACGTCGGAATGAACTTGGTGGCGTGATCGGTCTGCGCCTTGAAGTTGTCGATGACTTTAACGTCTTCAGGCGAGAAGACCGGCTGTTTGGCTTTGTCCATCAGGCGAATGGCTTCGGAAGCGACGTACATGTTGTTGCGTACGTTGTCGACGATGCCTTGCGGTACTGCGGCCATCGAGCCCGATGCGCCGACCTGATTGCCGATCAGATCGGTCAGCTGTTGCAAGGCCGGCACGGTGGCCGGCGTCAAGTGACGGGTGCGGACGTACGCTTCGACTTCGGCGCGCGGATTCGCGGGCGACGCGACACCCTGGGTGTATTTGCCGAGGGTCGTCGAGGCCTGATGCGCGACCGCGAGGAAGGTTTGCGTTTGCTCCGGCGTGACGGCCTTGTTCAACGCATAGGCCGTCGGCACCGTGCCGATCAGGATCAGCATGATGAGCCCCATGCCTTTCTGACCGTCGTTAGAACCGTGTGCGAACGAGACGCCCGTGCAGGTCAGAATCAGCAGGCAGCGAATCCAGAACGGCGGCGGTTCTTTGCCCTTCGGTTCGGCATACAGCGCGGGCACGCGCACCACGGCTTTCAGAATCAGCAGCAGCAAGCCCGAGGCGAGAAAGCCGACCAGCGGCGAAAACAGCAGCGACTTGCCGACGCCGAGCGCCTGGTTCCAGTCCACGCCGCTGGTGCCGTTCGAGCCATGCATCAGCTGGTTCATCAGGCCGACACCGATGATCGAACCGATCAGCGTGTGCGAACTCGACGACGGCAAGCCGAAATACCACGTTCCCAGATTCCAGATGATCGCGGCGATCAGCAGCGCGAAGACCATGGCGAAGCCGGCGCTGCTGCCGACTTGCAGAATCAGCTCGACGGGCAGCAGTTGCAGAACGCCGAAGGCGACTGCGCCAGTCGAGGTCAGCACGCCGAGGAAATTCCATGTGCCGGACCAGACCACCGCCGCGTTCGGTGCGAGCGAGTGCGTATAGATCACGGTGGCGACCGCATTGGCCGTGTCGTGAAAGCCGTTCACGAACTCGAATCCGAGCGCGATCAGCAAGGCAACGCCGAGCAGCAGATACGGTAAAACCGAGCTTTCCCGGACGGGCTGCAAGTCATCCATCAGATTGACTGCACAGTAGACAGCGCCGACTGCGATCACGACGAGAAAAACGATGAGGCTGATACTGCGCCCCTTTGGACTTGCAGTTCCCGGTTGCGGATACGAAAGTTCCGGCATGGCGTGTGCCTCGAAAAGTTTGTCGCGGAACTACCGATCCTGCGGGGCCGGTATGTCGTAATGATGACAATAACGTGACGCCAGACGGGGCGTGGCTTCGCGGCAGCACGTTGCAAAATTCGCAGCGCGGCGTCTGGACGGAAGTTCTGAAAGTGGCCGATCCGGAAGCTCAGACGTCCGAAAGAAACTATGGGACGGTCGAACTGCGCATCGGCGAGCAGGCTGAGGGATGCTATGCGTCTCAGCTAGGAAAAGATGCCAGGAGCCGCCAGGACCTTTTTTTGCTAGGCTTTGATTACGCCGTTTGAAGAGCGTTTTCCAAGGGGAGCTATGAAGCAGGCGAGCCCGAAGGTGATCCGCAAAGCCGATCGACCCACTGAAAATGACAGCCCGGCCGTCGGGCAACCCTCCGCGCAGGCCGCTTTCACCTCGTTCGCGGCGCCGCTCGTCGACGATGCCATTGGCTATGCCCATGCGGTGCGAGAAGACGCTTCGCCCGAAGCGCTGCACAAGCTGCGGGTTTCACTGCGGCGTTTGCGCTCGCTGTGGTGGGCATTCGAACCCTTGCTCGACAAAGGCGAAGGCACCCGTCAACGCGCCTTGTACAAATATCTGGCGACGGCGGCTGGAAAAACGCGCGATTGGGACATCCTGATCGAACTACTTGCCCAGGAAGACGTCAGTGTGCGCACAGAGGTTCGCGAGATGGCACCCAAAATGGGCGAGGCTCGCGACAACGCGTTCACGGCAAGCCGTGAGACGCTCTCGAACGCGGACGTGAAGCATCTGCTGCGTGAGGCGCTTACGAGCGCTTCAACGACCCTGAACACCTCTAACCAGCGCATGCCGTTGCGCAAGTTCGCCAAACAGCGAGTGGCGGCATCGGAGCGGTCGTTGCGCAAGAGCGTGAGACGTGCAGCGCGCGCGAGGCGTTCCAACTATCCCGCCTTTCATGCTGTCAGGAAAGCGGGCAAGAAATTGCGCTATCTGCTCGAGTTCTTCGAGCCGATTCTGGGTGGCGGCCGCAAGCGCGCGCTCAAGCGTTTGAAGCAGATTCAAAAACGCTTCGGTGCACTCAACGACTTCGTCGCGAGCGAGATGTTGCTGCGTGAGAATGCAAGCCTGCTTTCCGCGTCGAGCGATACGGAGGCGGCGCTCCACTGGCTCAAGCAGGAGCGCAAGCGCCGCATGCGCGCGGCGGCTGGGTTGTTGCGTAAGCTGTGATGGGCGGGAACTGCCTGGCATACATCGGTGCCGGGCGATTCGGCTAACGACATAGGCCGAGCGTCCGCATCGCAATCAGGGGTGCGGATCTTTTGCAAGGAGGTGCTGCGCAGGTGCCACATCAAACGCTTTCGCCGCGTCGACGGTTGCGCCAATTCGTGCGCGCTGCGGGAATCGGCGTGTCGCACTATGTGGGCAATCATCCGTTTTTCGCCGGGCTGGCCGGCACGCTCGTGGCCGTTGCCATGGCGGGATTGACGCTGCTCACACTCAGCGATGGCCGCATCGAGGCGCTCGATCACGCGCGCGAGACTTCGCAGAATATCGTTTCGATCATGTCCTCCGACCTCGAACGCAACGTCGAAATCGACGATTTGTCCTTGCAGGCGATGGTGGACGGCGCCCGCAATCCGGCCTCCTGGACTTTGCCCGCCGACGTTCAGCGCGCCGTGCTGTTCGATCGCGCGACAACGGCAGCCTACCTGGGCGGCGCTTATGTGATCGGCCGGGACGGGCAGGTGATCGCGACGCAGACCGGCGAGGTCAAAGGCTCGGTTCGTCTCGCCGATCGTGACTATTTTCTGGCGCATCAACGCAGCCCGTCGGTCGGACTGTATTTCTCGCATCCGTTCCGCTCGCGTTTGCGCGACGGCAAACTCTCGATCGGTCTCACACGGCGCATCGACGATGCCGCCGGCGCGTTCGCCGGTGTCGCATTGCTGGCCATCCGCATCGAATACTTCCAGAACCTGCTCGACCGGATCAACACCGGCAAGCAGGGCTCGGTGTTCATCGTGATGGACGACGGCACGCTGCTCGCACGCAAGCCATTTGCGCCGAACGATATCGGCGGGAGCATAGCGAAGTCGCCCACCTTCCAGAAAATGGCGGCCCGTGATGCGGGCACCTATGTCGCTATTTCGGCCGTCGACGGCGTGCGCCGCATGTACACCTACTCGCGCGTGCCCGGCACGCCGCTGATCGCCGTGGTGGCGCCCGCCGTGGACGACGTGCTGGCGCCGTGGCGGCATCGCGGCGTGATAGTCGGCGTGTTGACGATCGCCTTCGGCGCGGTCTTCGTGATGGTTTCGTGGTTGCTGGCGTTCGCGCTGCGCGACAAGCTGCATGCGCAGGCCGCACTGGTCAGGCTCGCCGCAACCGACCCGCTCACGGGTCTGAGCAACCGGCGTGTGCTCGACAGCCGGCTCGATGAAGAGTGGCGGCGCGCGCGGCGCACCCGGCAACCGCTTTCGGTGCTGTTCATCGACGTCGATCATTTCAAGCGGTTCAACGATACCTACGGCCATGCGAGCGGCGACGAGGCACTGATCGCCGTGACCGAATGCATCACGGCGGTGGTGCGCCGCTCGATCGATGTGGTGGCGCGCTACGGTGGCGAGGAGTTCGCGGTGGTGTTGCCGGAGACGTCCGTCGAGGGCGCGCTCCAGGTGGCCGAGAAAATCCGCCGCAGGGTGCAGAACCAGAGCATCGCCCAGAGCGACGGCGAAAAGACGGCTGTGACGGTCAGCATCGGCTGTGCGACTTCGGTGCCGGCCGACGGCGTCAATGTGCTCGATCTGCTGGCCGCCGCCGACCGTCAACTGTACGCGGCCAAAGCGGCCGGCCGCAATCAGGTCAGCTCGACCGCGCGCATCGAGCGCCCGGTGACCCAAGGCTCGCCTTCATAGGCGGATCGGGATTACACGCTCTGACCGCTGCGGGGCGCAAAGCCTCGCAGCGTGACCGCGCCGCGCAAGTCGCCGGCCGGTTCGGAAGCGCGTTTGCCGGTGACCAGTTCATCGACCGGGCCGAGCGGCTGAACCGGAAAGCCGCGCCGCTGCCATGCATCGAGACCGCCGCGTAACGCGCGGATGCGCGTGTAGCCATTGCGGCGCATCTGCAGGGTGATTTCGACGGCGGTCGCGCTGTCGGGGCAAATGCAGTAAATCACCATATCGTGCGCCCGCAAGGCGCCGTCGATCTGCTCGGGCGAATGCGGGTCGAGCGCCAGCGCGCCGGGAATGCCGCTTTGCGCATCGGACATCGACGCTTGCGGGCGGGCGTCGAGCACCTTGGGTGCGGCGATCCTGCGCCAGCCCGCGATTTCCGGCGACATGTCGGCGGCCGCCGCGGCCGCGAGACGGCGGCGCGCGCGACGCCGCTGCAACAGGCGATAAGCCAGATAGGCCAGCGCCGTTGCCAGCAGAATGTCGATGACCGTGCCGCCACGGCTTCTGACGACGGCCAGCAGCATATGGAGTTGCCGTTCGGCCGCCGCGCCGCCGAGCAGCCAGAACGTCGCCCATGCCAGCGCGCCGAGGAAATCCCAGGCGGCGTAGATGCGCGTGTCGACGGCGGTGGTGCCCATGAGCGGCGGAGTGATGAGCGCGAGGCCGGGGACGAACTTCGAGATCGACACGAGCGGAACCCCGAAGCGCTCGAACAGCGCGCGCGCTTTTTCGACCTTGGCATCGAGCGCGGGAGAGATCCGGCCGAGTGCGGCGATCAGCTTACGTCCGTAAAGGCGGCCGGCGGCGAACCATGCGCCGTCGCCGAGCAGCGCGCCACAGACGGCGGCGGCGAGCGTCGGCCAGAACGGCAGCGTGCCGGCGGCGATTGCCGAACCCGCGAACAGCAGCACGGGAACTGCGGGGATCGGCACGCCCAGACGCGTAACCAGCACGTTGAGGAACACGATCGCGCCACCCCAGGTGGATACCGCCGAAGACGGAAATTCTACCAATTGAGAAACTCCTGTTTTTAGCGGTAGGACCGGCCACCTGCAGACGTTTTTTTACACGGATGCAAAGTGTGTTCCCGAAGCGCGTTTTTTGGAGCTCCTGGATTCGACGGAGCATTCCTTACGATCAGGATACTCGAATGGTCCTCCGCGACTCTCTGCAATTTCGTTCAAGACCGCGTGGTTGCGCACGCCTAAGCTGCGTCCTCAATATGAAAAGAAGAGGACGGCGGCATGAATTCACGCTATATGGGCTATCTGTTTTGCGCGCTGGCGATGATCGGCGTGGGCAGCACGGTCGTGGTCAGCAAATCGATCGCGGCCGGCTTGCCGCCGTTCAGTGCGACCGCGCTGCGCTTCGCGATTGCGTTCCCTGTGTTCGTGGTGGTCATGCGCTGGCGTGGCGTGCGCTGGCCGCGCCTCGACCGGCGCGACACCTGGCTGGTGATCGCGCAGGCCGGCGCGGGCAGTGTCGGCTATACGGTGTTGCTGATCAGCGGGATGAAGCTCGCCTCCGCCGCCGACGCCGGTGTGATCGCCGGCACCTTGCCGGCCGTGTCGGCGGCACTCGCCATGTTCGCGCTCGGTGAGCGGCCCGCGCCCGCGCTGATCGGCGCAATTCTGCTCGCCACGATCGGCGTGCTGGTATGCACCGTACCGGTCGATGCGTTCACCTCGGAGCATGTCGAAAGTTCGTTGCCGGGTAATGCACTGGTGTTCGCGGCAATCGTCTGCGAGTCGCTGTTCATTTTGCTCAACCGCAAGTTGCGCACGGCGGTCGCGCCGCTGCCGCTGTCGGCGTTGATGTGTGGGATTGGTTTCGTGGTGGCGATCGTGCCGGCCTGCTTCGAAAAGCCCTGGACATTGCCGGTCGATACAGGCGCACTGCTCGGCGTGTTGTATTACGCGCTCGTGCCGACCGTGGCGGGCTTCGTGCTCTGGTATGCGGGCGCCGCGCGCATCAGCGGGGCGGAAGCGGGCTTGATGACCGCGCTTGTGCCCGTGAGCGCGGTGGCGTTGGCCGCGCTCGTGTTGCACGAGCCGGTCAGCGCGGCGCAACTGGCCGGGGTGGCGTGCGTGCTCGGCGCGGTGCTGCTTGCCAGCTTTGGCCCGTTGCGTTCGACCCGTGGTGCGGCGTGAGAAAGACGCCTGCCGACTCAGGTATTCGCGACCGCGACCACACCCGGATTGCCGACGATCGACAGAAACTCCCGGCGCGTCGAGGGATCGGTACGGAAGGTGCCGAGCATGCGCGAGGTGACCATCGTCACGCCGGCCTTGTGTACGCCGCGCGTCGACATGCATTGGTGCGCCGCTTCGAGAATCACGCCGACGCCGGCCGGTTGCAGCACGTCGTTCAGCGTGTCGGCGATCTGCACCGTCATCTTTTCCTGGATCTGCAGGCGCTTGGCGAAAGCATCGACGAGCCGGGCCAGCTTCGAGATTCCCACCACCCGATGCTGGGGCAGATACGCCACGTGCGCCCGCCCGATGATCGGCACCATGTGATGTTCGCAATAGCTTTCAAAGCGGATATCTTTCAGCACGATCATCTCGTCGTAGCCGTCCACTTCCGAGAAGGTGCGGGCAAGGATCTCGCGCGGGTCGACCTGATAGCCCGCGTAAAACTCCTCGTAGGAGCGCACTACGCGCGCCGGCGTGTCGAGCAGGCCTTCGCGCTCAGGATTGTCCCCGGCCCAGCGCAGCAGCACGCGAACCGCTGCTTCAGCTTCCTCCCGGCTCGGGCGTTGTGCCTCGGCTGCGGGTTTGCTCTTTTTTGCCTTGCTGCTGGTCATCCGTGAGTCCTCCGGGATCGCGCGCCGAACGTTCAGGCGCGTGCGGGTTCAGTAGTTCGATAAGTGCGGCCATTGTTCCATGTTTTGCATCGAATCGTGTCGATGCCCCTTTCGGCGTCGGGGCGCAGGCCCGACGCCGACCTATTTGGGCCACTCGTCCTTAGCGTCGTTGAAGAGTTCGGCGACCACGCTACGCAGCCAGGTTCCGCGCGGGTCGTTGTGAAACTTGCGATGCCAGTGCTGGCGCAAATCGAAGCGCGGCAACGGCAGCGGCGGCTCGACCAGCGTGATCGACGCATGCTGCGCGACATACGCAAAGCCGATCGCATGCGGCACCGTCGCGAGCAGATCGGTGCGCGCGAGAATGAATGGCAGGCTCATGAAATGCGGTGTTTCGAGCACGGCGCGCCGCTTGATGCGCTTCTTCTCCAGGTATTGTTCGAGGACTTCCTGGCTGCGTCCTTCGGAACGCACGACGGCATGACCCGACGCCACGAATTGCGCGAGTGTCAGCGGCGCCTTCGCGAGCGGATGCCCCGCGCGCATCAGGCAGATGAAACGATGCGTGAAGAGCCGCTGCTGAAAGAAGTTATTGCCCGACAGATCGGGAAAGTAGCCGACGGCGAGGTCCACGTCACCCGATTCGAGTCCACGTTCCACATGGGATGGCGGCAGCGTCACCGAGCGCAGATTGGCGTACGGTGCGCGCTCCGCGAAGAGTTGCAGAAGCCGCGGTAGAAAGACGATCTCGCCGACGTCGGAGAGCGCGATCGAAAAGGTATGCGTGCTGGTAGCCGGATCGAAGTCCTGCACGTCGAGCATGCCCTTTTCGATGCGTAGAAGCGCGTCGCGCGCGGCGGGGAGGATCGCAAGCGCACGCGGGGTCGGCTCCATGCCTTTGGAGGTGCGCACGAAGAGCGGATCGTCGAAGTAATCCCGCAAACGGCCCAAGGCGGTGCTCACGCGCGGCTGGCTCACGCCGAGCTGCTCGGCGGCGCGGCTGACGTTACGGGTGTCCTCCATCGCGACGAGGAAAGGGATGAGGTTGAGATCCAGATTTGTCTCTGACATGTCGTTTGCCACCGCCCGCGCGGGGGTGCGTTATTCGATGTGGAGATAGAGGGTACCCCAATAATCGCTTTTCTGAATGCCTGTCCGGCAGCAACCAGCCGGCGGAATCCGCGTCGAAAACCTATGATTAAGGGAAAGCCCCTGCCTTGACAAGCAACGCGCCGGGCAACCATAATCGCCTCAGCGTTCGCTAAACGAATCAGTGTTCATATATAGAACAAATTTCGGGGCGAGCAAGATCAAAGGCGTGAGCCTGCACCGCCCTCAGAGGAATCGACATGATCAACAAGATTTTCGAGTCACTTCAGTCGGCGGTTGCCGACGTCCAGGACGGCGCGACCGTCATGATCGGCGGCTTCGGCACGGCCGGCATGCCGTCGGAGTTGATCGACGCGCTCATCGAACAGGGCGCGCGCGAACTCACGATCGTCAACAACAATGCAGGTAACGGCGATATCGGCCTCGCGGCGCTGCTCAAGGCGAAACGCGTGCGCAAGATCATCTGCTCGTTCCCGCGTCAGACCGATTCGTACGTGTTCGACGCGTTGTATCGGGCCGGAGAGATCGAGCTCGAACTGGTGCCGCAGGGCAATCTCGCGGAGCGCATTCGGGCGGCAGGCGCGGGCATCGGCGGCTTCTTCACGCCGACCGGGTATGGCACCAGGCTCGCCGAAGGCAAGGAAACGCGCTTGATCGACGGCCGCCACTATGTGCTCGAATCGCCGTTGCATGCGGATTTCGCACTGGTGAAGGCGTATAAGGGCGATCGCTGGGGCAACCTCGTCTATCGCAAGACGGCCCGCAATTTCGGGCCGATCATGGCGAGCGCCGCGAAAACGGCGATCGTGCAGGTGTCGCAAGTCGTGCCGCTCGGCGCGCTCGATCCGGAAGAGATCGTTACGCCCGGCATCTTCGTGCAGCGCGTGATCGAAGTGCCGCAAGCGGCCCATGCGCCGATGCCCAACCCTCACGACGCTGCCGCCTGACCCGGAGACCGACATGAAAAAACTGACCCGCGATGAAATGGCCAAGCGCGTGGCGCTCGATATTCCCGAAGGCGCTTACGTCAATCTCGGCATCGGCGTGCCGACGCTGGTGGCGAACCATCTCGCCGCCGACAAGGAAATCTTCCTGCACAGCGAGAACGGCTTGCTCGGCATGGGCCCGGCGCCCGCCAAAGGCGAGGAAGACGACGAACTGATCAATGCCGGCAAGCAACACGTTACGTTGCTGACGGGCGGCGCATATTTCCACCACGCCGACTCGTTCGCGATGATGCGCGGCGGCCACCTGGACTTCTGCGTGCTCGGCGCCTTTCAGGTGTCGGCCACGGGCGACCTCGCCAACTGGCACACTGGCGCACCCGATGCGATTCCGGCAGTCGGCGGCGCGATGGATCTGGCGATCGGCGCGAAGCAGGTCTACGTGATGATGGAACACCTGACCAAGCAGGGCGAAAGCAAGATTGCCGTCGAATGCACGTATCCGGTGACGGGTGTCGGTTGCGTCGACCGCATCTACACGGACCTGGCGATGATCGATGTCACGGATAAGGGCCTCGTGGTGCGCGAGATTTTCTCGGACATCGATTTCGATGCGCTGCACGAGCTGACCGGCGTGCCGCTGATCGACGGCACCCAGGCCGCAGGCGCGGCCTGACCCTGGCCACGTTGCGGCCGCTGCGCCGCAACGGCTCGCTGCGCATAAAATGCACGGCGACACTTCCACTTTCGATTCCATCGATCATCGACGCCACCATGCTCGACTCCAGCGCCCGTTTGACCGGCCTCCTGTGCGGCACACAGCCGATGAACGACATCTGGTCGCCGCGCGCCACGTTGCAGCGGATGCTCGATGTCGAAGCGGCGCTCGCGCGCGCTTCGGCGTTGCACCAGGTGATTCCGCAGGCGGCGGTCGCGGCGATCGAAGCCGCCTGCCACGCCGATCAACTCGACGCCGACGCGCTCGCGCGTGACGCCGCGCTCGGCGGCAACCTCGCGATTCCGCTCGTCAAGCAACTCACTGCGCGCGTCAAAGCGGCGGACGCCGAAGCGTCGAAATACGTGCATTGGGGCGCGACGAGCCAGGACATCATCGACACGGCGACGGTGCTGCAACTGCGCGATAGCTTCGATCTGCTCGATCGCAGCCTGCAATCCACCTGCGATGCCATTGCTGGACTCGCCGCCGCTCACCGCGCCACGCCGATGATCGGCCGGACCTGGTTGCAGCAGGCTTTGCCCATCACACTCGGTCTGAAGTTCGCGCAATGGCTCGACGCGTTGCTGCGTCACCGCGACCGGCTCGACGCGCTGCGTGAGCGCGTACTGGTGCTTCAGTTCGGCGGCGCGGCCGGCACGCTGGCCAGTTTGCGCGACGCCGCACCTCGAGTCACGCAAACGCTGGCGAACGAACTCGGCCTCGCCGTACCCACGCTGCCGTGGCACACGCAGCGCGATCGCATCGCGGAAACGGCCGCGTTGTTCGGCATGCTGATCGGCACGCTCGGCAAGATCGCGCGCGACATCTCGCTGCAGATGCAAACCGAAGTCGATGAACTTGCCGAGCCGGCCGCCGCCGGCAAGGGCGGTTCGTCGACGATGCCGCACAAGCGCAACCCGGTCGGCTGCGCGGCCGTGCTGACCGCCGCGACCCGCGCGCCGGGCCTCGTCGCCACGGTGCTGGCGGGCATGGTGCAGGAGCACGAGCGCGCGCTCGGCGGCTGGCAGGCCGAGTGGGACGCATTGCCGGACCTCGCGCGTCTCGCGGGCGGCGCGCTCGCCAATATCGACCAGATCGCCACGGGTCTGAATGTCAACGTGCCGCGTCTCGCCGCCAATCTCGACATCACGCATGGCCTGATTCTCGGCGAAGCGGTGATGCTCGCGCTCGGCGACAGCATCGGCCGGCTCGATGCGCATCATCTCGTGGAGCGCGCCTCGAAAGCAGCGATTCGCGACGGCAAAACGCTCTTCGGTGTGCTCGCCGCCGATCCGGCCGTGACCGCACATCTTCCGCTCGATCGTCTGAAGCAACTGCTCGATCCCGCTCAATACGTCGGCCAGGCCCACGCCTATGTGGATGCCGCGCTCGCCCTTCACAGCAAGCGCGCCGAGCGCGCTTCCAATCAGGAGTAACCGGCATGCCTTACGCCGCAGTCAACGGCACCGAACTGCACTATCGAATCGACGGAGACCGGCATGGCAACGAGCCATGGATCGTGTTGTCGAATTCGCTCGGTAGCGATCTGTCCATGTGGACGCCGCAGGTTGCGGCACTGTCGCGGCACTTTCGTGTGTTGCGCTACGACACGCGCGGACACGGCCACTCGGAAGCGCCGAAGGGTCCATACACGATCGAGCAGTTGACCGGCGACGTGCTCGGCCTGATGGATACGCTGAAGATTGCGCGCGCGAATTTCTGCGGCGTGTCGATGGGCGGCCTGACCGGCGTCGCGCTGGCTGCGCGTCACGGAAACCGTTTCGAACGGGTCGTGCTATGTAATACCGCAGCCCGTATCGGCTCGCCGGAAGTGTGGGTGCCGCGCGCGGCCAGGGCGCGCACCGAAGGCATGCTCGCCCTGGCCGACGCCGTGTTGCCACGCTGGTTCACGTCGGACTATATCGAACGCGAACCGGTGGTCCTGGCGATGATTCGCGACGTCTTCGTGCACACCGACAAGGAAGGCTACGCCTTGAATTGCGAAGCGATCGACGCCGCCGACCTGCGCCCCGAAGCGCCCGGCATCGAGCTGCCAACCCTGGTGATCAGCGGCACGCACGATCTGGCGGCGACGCCCGCGCAAGGCCGTGAACTCGCCGAGGCGATTGCGGGCGCGCGCTATGTCGAACTGGACGCCTCGCATATTTCCAATATCGAGCAAGCCGACGCTTTCACGAAGACGCTGCTCGATTTTCTGACGGAGACGCAATGAACGACGAAGACCGTTACGAAGCAGGACTCGGTGTGCGCCGCGCGGTACTGGGCAGCGCGCACGTCGACCGGTCGCTCGCGAATCGCACGGAATTGACCGAGGAGTTTCAGAATTTCATCACACGTTATGCGTGGGGCGAAATCTGGACACGCGAGGGATTGCCGCGTCATACGCGCAGCCTGCTGACCATTGCCATGATGGTCGCGCTCAATCGCAGCGAAGAACTCGCCTTGCATTTGCGTGCGGCGAAAAACAATGGCGTGACGCGCGAGCAGATCAAGGAAGTGTTGTTGCAGAGCGCCATTTATTGCGGTGTGCCGGCGGCGAATTCGGCGTTTCACCTGGCCGATAAACTGTTCCGTGAAGACGACGCAGCGGCGGCGCAACCGTAACGCTACGAGAGTGCCCATGCAGTAAGAAAAAGCGCGCCGCCAGAACGGCGCGCTTTTTTATGCCGCGCCGCGTTGACGTTCTTGATCGTGTCGATTCATCAAAGCCCTGGCTTCCTGGGGCAGTTCTACACGCACCGCACGCAACACCGTGTCTTTGATCACGTCGCGCCAATGCGCGAGCGCGGCCTTGTCCATCAGCGGCTCGCCGAGAAATGCGCCCAACGTGTACTGGTTGGCGTTATAAAAATAGCCGAGCGATGCAATCATCAGATACACATCACGTGCCTTGACGTCGGTACGAAAAACCTGTTGCTCCTGGCCCGCGTTCAATAGCCTTTCCACTACTGAAATCGCATAGCCCGAAATCTCCTTCAGCTTGGACGACTTCCTGACATGCTTGCCTTGATGCAGGTTCTCGCTCGACAGCAGCGTGACGAACTCGGGATGATCGAGGTAATACTGCCAGACGAATTCGACCATCTGTTCGAGACCGTGCACCGGGTTGTCCAGGTCGAGATCGAGTTGGCTTTCCGCCTCGTTGAACTGCGTGTAGATCGTCTCCAGTACTTCGACGAACAACTGTTCCTTGCTGCCGAAGTAGTAATAGATCATCCGATCGTGCGAACGCGCGGCCTTCGAGATGCTTTCGACGCGGCCGCTCGCATAGCCCTGCTTCGCGAATACCTTGATGGCCGCTTTCAGGATCTTGGCGCGCGTGTCTTGCGCCTGTTTCGCACGGATGCCGGTAGCACCAGGCTTGCGGGCGGCAGTTGGACTCATGACGGTCTCGGCTCTCCTGGATTGAAGCGCGGCCCTGGCCCGGCTCAAGCTGCGATGTGGCGCTGCACCATTGAAGCGAACACTGGGAAACACATTGCGCAGTCTATTTTGATCGAGTAGATTTCAAAGCAGTTTGGTGTAGCGGATACTACACGAACGGTAAGTGACCGCAACATGGAAAAAACGCCTCACGCGAAAGTCCCATGATTTAAGGGCTATTCGTGAGCCGGGGCAGGGCCGGTTGTAATGTCGTCGTATGGGAACCCCACCATGACAGAACATACGAAGGTCGATTTCGGTGCGGAACGCGTCGACGGCGAAACCGCCTCGACGCCGGGTCCGACCGTGCTCGAGAAGGCGGTGCCGCGCAGCGAGCGTATGGCGTCGAACAAGATCGAATGCAATGCGTGCCCCGTGCTTTGCCAGATATCGGAGGGCCGTACCGGCGCGTGCGATCGCTATGCGAATGCGCAAGGAAGGTTGATTCGCGTCGATCCCGTCGTGTTTCTGTCGCGCGCGGTTTCGTCGAATGCGGCGAGTGCGGAGGCGAACACTACCGGCGCCACGGTCGAGTTTGGTGCGTCTTCCGAAGCGCACAATCCCGCCGCTGAACAGGCGCTCTTCGTGACCGGCGTCGGCGCCTCGTCCACCTATCCCGACTATAAACCCGCGCCGTTCATCGTCGCGTCGAAGCTCGACGACGTCGATATGATCACCGTCGTCACCGAAGGCATTTTCAGCTACTGCAGCTTCAAGGTGAAGATCGACACGGACCGTTTTCTCGGGCCCGAGCAATCCAATGTGCGCTGTCAGGGCGAAATCGTCGGCCATGTGACGACCGCGGAGTACGGCTCGCAAATGCTGAGCCTCGGCGGCGTGCATCATCTGACCGGTGGCAGCAAGAAAGAAGGTCGCGTGACTTGCGACATGATGCTCGCGCTCGGCAACAAGGAAGCCGTGGAGTTGACCATCGACGGCGGCGCGAGTCTCGTGATTCGTGCGGGCGCCGCGCCAATTGTGGACGGCGTCGAAGAGCGGCGCATGCGCGTGGGTTGCGGCTCGGCCACGATCGGCATCTTCGCCAAACAATGGTTCGGTCACGCCGACGAAGTCGTGGTGGTCGACGATCACATTACCGGCGTGCTGACCGAACATCAGGCGGGACGTTGCCTCGGCATGACGCGCTCGGGTCTGAAGATTCGCGGACGCAAATCGACGCCCGGCCGCTATTTTCAGGTAGCGAATCCCGGCACCGGCTGGGGCGGCACCGATATTCAGGACCCGCTGGCGATCGTGGAAGGTTTCGACCCGGCGGTCGCGAAGCCGGGCATGCGTCTGCTGATGGTGTCGACGACTGGCGAGCACGCGCAATGGTACGAGCTGGATCAGGACCTCGTGCCGCGTATCGCGGCCATGCCGGATGCGGTGCGCCGTACCGTCGAGCGGATCGGCGAAAACTGTGAACCGTCGCTCGCCACGGTGCTGTTCCTCGGCGGCGCGGGCGGCAGCCTGCGCGCGGGCGCGACGGAAAACCCGGTCCTGCTCACGCGGGCCATCAAACAGAAACACGTCAACGTGACATGTGGCGGCGCGCCGGCTTATGTCTGGCCGGGTGGCGGCATCACCGTGATGGTCGACGTCGCGCGCATGCCGGACCGTTCGTTCGGCACCGTGCCGACCCCGGCGATCGTCGCGCCGATCGAATTCACCATGACGTATGACGCGTACCGCGATCTCGGCGGCCATCTCGACGCGGTGCGTTCGCTGGAAAGCGTGCTGGCGAACGGGCCGGAGCATACCGAAGGCGCGCCGCTCGCGCGCCGCACGCTGGCGCGCAATCCCGACAACCCGTGGCCGCCGTCCATGCCGCCCATGCTCGGCTAGGCGCGATCGAACGATGAATCCCACCCGTACCCAACTCGATGCGAGCCGCTGGCATTGGCAGCATGGACCGATCGATCTGATCGTCGGCGTGAACGGCGAGCCTGCTGCGGTGCAGGCCGCGCTTGCGGCGTGCTGGGCGCGTTTTGTCGAGGTATTGCCGGAATTAGTCGTCGAACTGACGGTGTTGCGGCGGCCGGTGTGCGCCGATGTTTCGTTAGGCGACAATCCATTGCAAGGCGCGGTGGCGCGGCGGATGTGGTCCGCTTGCCATCCTCATCGCGCATGTTTCGTCACGCCGATGGCCGCAGTGGCGGGTAGCGTCGCCGATGAACTGATTGTTGCGTTCGAACGCGAAGGCATCGCCCGCGCCTATATCAACAACGGTGGTGACATCGCGTTGTATTTGTCCGCCGGGCAGCAGTACCGTATTGGCGTGTTCGCCGATCTGGCGCAGTACGAAATGACGCCGTTGTCAGCGGATCATGGATTCGACGCCAACCTGACGCTCGACGCAAGTCAGCCGGTTCGAGGCGTCGCGACCAGCGGCTGGCGCGGCCGCAGCTTTAGCCTCGGCATCGCCGACAGTGTGACCGTGCTCGCCAGCCACGCGGCCACGGCCGACGCCGCCGCCACGATGATCGCCAACGCCGTCGACCTGGAGCATGCGGGCATCGTGCGGCGTCCGGCGTCGTCGTTGAAAGACGATAGCGATCTCGGCGACCTGCTCGTTACGGTGGACGTGCCGGCTCTACCGCTGTCGCTGATCGATTTCGCGCTCGCGCGCGGTGTCGATGTTGCACAAGGTCTGCGGGAGCAAGGTTTGATCGAAGGCGCGGCGCTGTTCCTGCAAGGGCGGGTGCGGGTCGCCGGAATTCAGGGCACGGGCGGATTGCTCACGCCGCGTGCTCGGATAAACAAGGAGGCTCCGTGTTCGAAATACGCCGCGTGCTGACGCACGTCGAAGATATCTTCCACGAGTTCGGTCCTGCGCCCGCGCAGCCGTTGCGACGCGGCGCGATTGCTGCGGTGATGACGAACCCGTTCGCCGGCCACTACGAAGCGAAGATCGAGCACGCAATGGAAGCGCTCAAGCCGATTGGCTTCGACATGGCGCAACGGTTGCTCGCGGCGATGGCCGTGCCGCATGCGGCGATCGAGAGTTATGGAAAGGGCGCGATCATCGGCTCGCGTGGGGAACTCGAACATGGCGCACTGTGGCACGTTCCGGGTGGCTACGCGATGCGGGAGCTGCTGGAGAAAAACGGCGTGCCGACTCATGCCATCGTGCCGTCCACCAAGAAGGTCGGTGCGCCGTCCAGTGCGCTCGACGTGCCGCTCACGCATGTCAACGCAAGCTACGTGCGCAGCCACTTTGACGCGATCGAAGTACGCGTGCCTGGCGCGCCTGCCGCTGACGAACTGGTCTACATCCTCGTGATGAGCACGGGGCAGCGGGTGCATGCGCGCGTCGGCGGGCTTGCCAAAGAGACGATCGAGGGCAAGGACGGTTTGCGCTGAAGCGCGGCGCCCGATCGTCGCATTGGACATTGGAACAGGCAGAATACGCATCGAAACCCGGAGAGCGACATGGCAATCAAGCTTCGCAAGCTGATCGTGCAGGTGGATGAAACACGCATTGAAATGGGCCAGATCATCGATCCGCCCGCGCGTCGCGCCGTCGCGATCGCGGTGATCGATAATCCCTATGCCGGCCGCTATGAGGCGAAGCTCGACGCGCTGATCGAAGCAGGTGAAGAACTGGGCGCGTTGCTCGGCAAAAAATGCGTCGAAGCACTCGGCATTGCGCCGGGTGATGCGCAGAGCTACGGCAAGGCGGCGATCGTGGGCGAAGCGGGCGAACTGGAACACGCCGCGGCGATCCTGCACCCCAAGCTCGGCGCGCCGCTGCGCGTGGCGGTCGAAAAGGGCGCGGCGCTGGTGCCGTCGGCGAAAAAAATGGGCACGCTCGGCACCGCGATCGACGTGCCGCTCGGCCACAAGGATGCCGCCTTCGTGCGCAGCCATTTCGACGCGATCGAAGCGCGCGTGTCGGATGCGCCGCGTGCCAATGAAATCGTCGTGGCCGTCGCGGTGACGGCTTCGGGCCGCCCGCTGCCGCGCATCGGCGGCTTGCAGGCGAGTGAGATCAAGGGCGAAGACGGACTACGCTGACTTAAAGCTGCAGGGGATCGGATGCTTTCGAATTTGCTGGTACAGCTGGTCAATGGACTCGCCGACGCGTCGACGCTGTTTCTGGTCGCCGCCGGGTTGTCGTTGATTTTCGGCGTGACGCGCATCGTCAATTTTGCGCACGGGTCGTTCTACATGTTCGGCATCTATGTCGCGTACAGCATTGCCAGCCGCTTCGGACAGACGACCGGCGGCTTCTGGCTGTCGGTGCTGGCAGCCGCGCTGGTGGTCGCGGTGCTCGGCGCGCTGGTCGAAATGATCGTCTTGCGGCGCATCTACCAGGCGCCCGAACTGTTTCATCTGCTCGCCACCTTCGCGCTCGTGCTGATCTTTCGCGACGCCGCCTTGTGGTTATGGGGACCGGAAGACCTGTTCGGCCCGCGCGCGCCGCATCTGGCCGGCGCGGTCGATTTCCTCGGCCATCCGCTGCCGACTTACGACATCGCCTTGATCGTGATCGGGCCGCTGGTGTTGCTGCTGCTCTGGTACGCCTTGACACGCACGCGTTGGGGCACGCTAGTGCGCGCCGCGACGCAGGATCGCGAAATGCTCGGCGCGCTCGGCATCAATCAGGCGTGGCTGTTTACCGGCGTGTTCTTCGTCGGCGCGTTTCTGGCCGGATTGGGCGGCGCGTTGCAAGGGCCGCGCATGTCCGCGAATCTGTCGCTGGATCTGGAGACTATCGGCAATGCGTTCGTGGTGGTGGTGGTCGGCGGCATGGGTTCGATTCCAGGCGCGTTCGTCGCCGCGCTCATCATCGCGGAGATCAAGGCGCTGTGCATCGGCATCGGACATGTGACGATTTTCGGCGTTGGCTTTTCGCTGAGCCGCTTTACGCTGGTGGCCGAATTCGTCGTGATGGCGGTGGTGCTGGTGGTGCGGCCGTGGGGGTTGTTGGGCCGCGCGAGCGCCGCCGTTCGTGGCATGGCAGCGCCGGAAACGCCTTTGCGCCCGGCAGGAAAACGCCTGAAATGGCTGGCCGCCATCGCCTTGCTGATTCTCGTGCTGGCGCCGCTCGCGGCCAACGCGTTCCCGTATATGCCCGTGCTGCTGGTCGAAATCCTGATCGCCGTTCTGTTCGCCACGAGCCTGCACTTCATCATGGGACCGGGCGGTATGCATTCGTTCGGCCATGCCGCTTACTTCGGTCTGGGCGCCTATGGCGCAGCGCTGTTTCTCAAGGTATTGAATCTGCCGATGGAAGCCGCACTGCTGCTCGGCCCCTTGCTGGCAGTGGGCGGTGCGCTGGTGTTCGGCTGGTTCTGCGTGCGTCTCTCGGGCGTCTATCTCGCGATGCTGACGCTCGCCTTCGCGCAGATCGTCTGGTCGGTCGTGTTCCAGTGGGACGATGTAACGGGCGGCAGCAATGGCGTTCTCGGACTGTGGCCGTCGAACTGGTTGGCGTCGCCGGTGGCTTTTTATTATCTGACGCTGGTGTGCTCGGTGATCGGCGTGTGGCTGCTGCGCAAGATGCTGTTTTCGCCGCTCGGCTACGCCATGCGCGCCTCGCGCGATTCCGTGCTGCGCGCCGAGGCGATCGGGATCGACGTCAAGCGTGTGCAGTGGGCGGCTTTCGTGATCGCCTCGCTGTTTTGCGGGCTGGCCGGTTCGCTTTATGCCTTCTCCAAAGGGACGATCTCGCCGGAAGTCATCAGCGTGAGCCGTTCGGTCGACGGCCTCGTGATGGTCCTGCTTGGCGGCTTGCAGACCTTGACCGGCCCGATCGTCGGCGCGGCCGTGTTCACCTGGTTGCAGGACACCGTCGCGCGGCAAACCGACTATTGGCAGGCGCTGCTGGGCTTCGCGATCTTGTTGCTGGTGATCGCGTTTCCGCAAGGGATCGTCGGTTTCATTCGCGAACGCTTTGGCGACGACACCGTCGATACAACCGACACCAACGCCGTATCGCCCTCACAACGTGCCGCGATCGAGGAGGGACTATGAGCTTGCTGCGCGTGTCCAGCCTCTGCAAATCGTTCGGCGGCCTGAAGGCGGTCGACGACGTCTCCTTCGACCTCGAAGCCGGCCAGCTGCTCGCCTTGCTCGGTCCGAACGGCGCGGGCAAATCGACCTGCTTCAACATGGTCAACGGTCAACTGACGCCCTCGTCCGGGTCGATCCGCCTCGACGGCCAGGAACTGGTCGGGATGCGTCCGCGCGACATCTGGCGACTGGGCGTGGGCCGCACGTTCCAGATCGCCGCGACCTTCAATTCGATGACCGTGCTCGAAAACGTGCAGATGGCCCTCGTGTCACGCGAACGAAAGACCTTCGGCCTATGGAGGTCCGCCGGCTCGCGCTACGCCGATGAAGCCCTCGCGTTGCTCGATCAGGTCGGCATGGCCGCCGACGCCAACCGTGCATGCGGCGTGCTCGCTTATGGCGACGTGAAACGCGTCGAGCTTGCCATTGCGCTAGCGAACCGGCCGAAGCTACTTCTGATGGACGAACCCACCGCCGGCATGGCGCCCAGGGAGCGCAACGAATTGATGGCCCTGACCAGGCGCCTCGTTACCGAACACCAGATCGGTGTGCTGTTTACCGAGCACAGCATGGACGTCGTATTCGCCTACGCCGATCGCATGATCGTGCTCGCGCGCGGCAAGCTGATCGCCGAGGGCGACGCCGACACGATCCGCAACGACCCGCACGTGCAGGAGGTGTATTTCGGCACCGGCAAGACTTTCCAGCCGCGCGCGCCTTTGCATGACGCAGCGGGCGGACGGCAAGGTCAAGGAGCGCTGCAATGAGCGAGCCGATGCTGAAAGTCTCCGGCCTCAACGCGTTCTACGGGCGCGCGCATATCCTGTTCGACGTCGGGCTCGAAGTCGGACGCGGTGAAGTGGTTGCGCTGATGGGCCGCAACGGCGCAGGTAAATCCACCACCATGAAAGCCGTGATGGGTCTGCTGCCGCGCCGTCAGGGCGAAGTGCATTTTCGCGGCCAGAATATCGCCGCTTTGCCGCCGTACAAGATCGCGCGGATGGGCATGGGCTTCGTCCCCGAAGACCGGCGCGTATTCGGCGATCTGACCGTGATGGAGAATCTCGACACGGGCCGTCAGCCGCCGCGCGAAGGCGCGCCGCAGTGGACGCCCGAAAAACTGTTTCGCCTGTTCCCCAACCTCGGCGAAATGCCGCAACGTCCGGGCGGCCAGATGAGCGGCGGCGAGCAGCAGATGCTCACCGTATCGCGCACGCTGATGGGCAATCCCTATCTGGTTCTGCTCGATGAACCGTCCGAAGGCGTCGCGCCCGTGATCGTCGAACAGATGGCGAACATGATTCTCGAACTCAAGCGCGAAGGGCTGTCGATTCTGTTGTCCGAACAGAACCTGCACTTCGCCGAGCTGGTCAGCGACCGTGCCTATGTGCTCGAAAAAGGGCAGATCCGGTTCAGCGGCACGATCGGCGAACTCGCGCAGAACGAGACAGTGAGACGCGCTTATCTGAGCGTGTGATTCCATCGGCGCCGCAATCGAGCACGAAGCACGCGGGCGGCGCCCGGCAGTCGTTGCGAAAGGAGAGGCAGATGGCAGCAGAGACGTTGACAGGCTTGTCGGGCAAGGTCGCGGTAACGAACATCGGACTGCTGTTGTCCGGCGACATCGATCAGCCGATTCTAGACGCCGACACGCTGGTGATCGACGACGGCGTGATCGTCGCGATCGGCAAGGAAAAGGACTGCGATCTGGAAGGCGCGCGCACCACGGTCGATTGCAAGGGCACGACGGTCGCGCCCGGGCTGATCGACTCGCATGTGCATCCCGTGTTCGGCGACTGGACGCCGCGTCAGAATCAGATGGGCTGGATCGAATCCAACCTGAACGGCGGTGTGACGACGATGATCTCGGCCGGTGAAGTGCATTTGCCCGGCCGCCCGAAAGACGTGCTCGGCGTGAAGGCGCTCGCGATTACCGCGCAACGCTCGTTCGAAGGGATGCGCGGCGCGGGTGTCGGCGGCGGCGTGAAGGTGATGGCGGGCGCGCCGGTGATCGAGAAGGGCATGGTCGAAGAGGACTTCAAGGAGCTCTCGGAAGCGGGCGTGAAGCTGCTCGGCGAAGTCGGTCTCGGCAGCGTGAAGGGCGGCGAGGAAGCCGCGCAAATGGTGGCGTGGGCGCGCAAATACGGGATTCAGAGCACGATTCATACGGGCGGGCCGTCGATTCCCGGCTCGGGGCTGATCGATCGCGACGTGGTGCTCGCCGCCGATGCCGATGTGATCGGCCACATCAACGGCGGGCATACGTCGCTCTCCTATCGCCATGTGTGCGACCTGTGCGAGCAATCGAGCCGCGCGCTGGAAATCGTCCACAACGGCAACGAACGGATCGCTTTGCTGACTGCGCGTCATGCGATCGAACTCAAGTGTCCGCACCGCATCATTCTCGGCACCGATAGTCCCGCCGGTTCCGGCGTGCAACCGCTCGGTATTTTGCGCATGATCGCGCTGATCTCCAGCCTCGCCGACGTCCCCGCCGAAATCGCTTTCTGCTTTGCGACCGGCAACACCGCGCGGCAACGCAATCTGCGCCAGGGGCTGATCGAAGTGGGCCGCCCCGCCGACCTGGTGTTCATGGACCGCGCCCAGCACACTGCCGCCGACACGCTGCTCGAAAGCGTGCAGCTTGGCGATCTTCCAGGCGTAGGCATGGTGATGATCGACGGGCTGATCCGCTGCCGGCGCAGCCGCAATACGCCGCCGGCCACCGAAGTGCCGGTGGTGTCGTGAAGCCGCGCCGTCACGTGTGCCCGCTTCGCTCATGAACCGCCGCGTGCCGCTTGCGCTGCAGGTGAACGGCGCGACTCATCTGGTCGATGCCGCCGCCGACACGCCCTTGCTCTATCTGCTGCGCAACGACCTCGCGCTGAACGGGCCGAAGTTCGGCTGCGGACTGGGCGAATGCGGCGCGTGCACGGTACTGCTCGACGGCGTGCCGACGCGCGCCTGTGTCACGACCGCCAAGGTCGCCCTGGGCCGCGAGATCACCACGCTCGAAGGGCTCGGCACACGGGCGGCCTTGCATCCGGTGCAGCAGGCTTTCATCGAGGAACAGGCGGCGCAGTGCGGCTATTGCCTGAACGGCATGATCATGACCGCCAAGGCCTTGCTCGATCGCGATCCGCATCCGGGCGTCGAGACGATCCGCCGCGAGTTGTCGCGCAATCTGTGTCGTTGCGGCACGCATGTCGAGATCGTGCGCGCGGTGCAGCGCGCCGCCGAATTGCTGGCGGCGCAGGCCGCCGCGCAATCGTCGGTGCAGGAAGGAGCGCGCGCATGACCGGCCCGGACCTGAGCGTCGACCGACGCGTGCCGCCGCCGTCACGCAAACATTTGTACGACGCGCAGAGCGTGCTGATCGTGACGCGACCGCCGCAGGCACCCGTGAAAGCTGCGATCGGGCAACCGGGTTCACGTTCGTCGTTCGTGCCGACCGAGGCAGATCTTTTCCTCGTGGTACGCGATGACGGCAGCGTGGTCGCGTTCAATGGGCATGTCGATCTTGGCACCGGCATCGGTACGGCGCTCGCACAGATCGTCGCGGAAGAGCTGGATGTACCTTTGACACGCGTGTCGATCGTGTTGGGCCACACGGGCGAAGCGCCGAATCAGGGGCCGACGATTGCCAGCGCCACGATCCAGATGTCGGCGGTGCCGTTGCGGCATGCGGCGGCGCAGGCCCGCCAGTATCTGCTCGCACAAGCCGCGGCGCGTTTCGAGGTCGACGCGGAACAACTCGATATACGCGACGGTGTGATCTTTCGGCGCGACGCCGACGCCACCACGAAAGGCATCCCTTACGCCGAGTTGGTGAGCGGCAGGCGCGTCGAACTGCAACTCGCTACCGACGCGCCGTTGAAGTCGCCCGACAGCTACAAGATCGTCGGCAAGAGCACGCCGCGCGTCGATATCCCCGCGAAGGCCACGGGCGAATTGAGTTTCGTCCATGACGTGCGCGTGCCGGGCATGCTGCACGGCCGCGTGGTGCGGCCGCCTTATGCAGGCGTCGCGCAGGGCGACTTCATGGGCAATAGCCTGCTGCAGGTCGATGAACACTCGCTTGCCGATTTGCCTGGCATCGTCGACGTGGTGGTGATTCGCGATTTTGTCGGCATCGTGGCGGAGCGCGAAGAAGTCGCACAGCAAGCCGTCAAACGTCTCGACGTGCGCTGGAAAGCGGTCGAAGGTCTGCCTTCGCTCGACACCAGCGAAGAGGTGGAAGCGGCACTGCGCGCGAATCCTTCCAGTCGGCGCGATCTGCTGATCGAAGGCGACGTGGACGCTGCGCTGACTCAAGACCCGGCCCGCACGATGGAGCGCACCTACGTGTGGCCGTTTCAGATGCACGCCTCGATCGGCCCGTCATGCGCGGTCGCCGACTATCGCGAGGGCGCGTTGAAGGTCTGGTCGGGCACGCAGAACCCGCATTCGCTGCGCGCCGATCTTGCCTTGTTGCTGACGCTGGACGAAGCGTGCATCGAGATCGTGCGCATGGAGGCGGCGGGCTGCTACGGCCGGAATTGCGCGGACGATGTCGCCGCCGACGCCGCGCTGCTCTCACGCGCGACCGGCGCTCCGGTGCGCGTGCAACTGTCGCGCGAAGACGAGCACGCGTGGGAGCCGAAGGGTGCTGCGCAATTGATGGACGTGCGCGGCGCATTGAGCGCGTCGGGCGAACTGGCGGCTTACGACTTCGCGACGCGCTATCCATCGAACGACGCACCGACGCTCGCATTGCTGCTGACCGGCACGATCTCCGCACAGCCGCAGGTGTTCGAGATGGGCGACCGCACGGCCGTGCCGCCGTACGATTACCGGACCATGCGTATCGTTTGCGACGACACGCCGCCGATCGTGCGCGCGTCCTGGCTGCGTGGCGTATCCGCATTGCCGAATACGTTCGCGCATGAATCTTTCATCGACGAACTCGCCACGCAGGCGGGCATCGATCCCGTCGAATTTCGCTTGCAGCATCTGAGCGATCCGCGTGCGATCGATCTCGTCAAGGCGGTCGCCGACAAGGCCGGCTGGACGCCACGCGCGGCTGCATGGACAGTGCCGCGCGAAGAGGGCGACGGCGACATCGCACGCGGCCGTGGCATTGCTTATGCACGCTACGTGCATAGCAAATTTCCCGGCTTCGGCGCCGCGTGGTCCGCATGGATTGCGGACGTCGAAGTGAATCGCAAAAGCGGCGAGCTTGCCGTGACGCGTGTGGTGGTCGGTCAGGACACCGGCACCATGGTCAATCCCGACGGCGTGCGTCATCAGATTCACGGCAACGTGATCCAGGCCACCAGCCGTGCGTTGAAAGAACGCGTGACATTCGGCGAGAACGCGGTCACGAGCCAGGAGTGGGGCGCTTATCCAATCCTGACGTTCCGCGAAGTGCCGGTGATCGACGTAGTGATGATGCCGCGCCACGGCGAGCCGCCGATGGGCGCGGGCGAGTCCGCCTCGCTGCCGGGCGCGGCGGCGATTGCCAATGCGCTCTACGACGCGACGGGCGTACGGTTTCGCCGCCCGCCATTCACGCCGGAGACGATCCGCGCAGCACTCGCCGATGCCCAGGCCGAAGAAGCCGCCGCGCGAAAAAAGAAGCGCTGGCGTCTGGGCTTGCTCGGTGCGTTCGCTGCGGGCGCGGCTGGCTGGCTCGGTGCGCTTGCGCTCACGCCGCAAGCCATTGCGCCGATCACGCCGCCGCTCGCGAGTGCATTCGCCCCGGACCTGGTAGCGCGCGGCAAGCTGCTTGCGTCGCTCGGCAATTGCGCGGTGTGCCATACCGCGCATAACGGGGTGCCGAACGCCGGCGGCAAAGCGCTCGACACGCCGTTCGGCACGGTCTATAGCACCAACCTCACGCCCGATGGCCTCACCGGCATCGGCAACTGGTCGCTCGAGGCCTTCATTCGTGCGATGCGCGAAGGCATCAGCCGCGATGGGCATCGGCTGTATCCCGTGTTTCCGTACACGTCGTTCAAGAATACTTCCGACGACGATCTGCAGGCGCTCTACGCCTACCTGATGGCGCAAACGCCAGTGCGCGCCCGTGCGCCGGAAACGAAGCTGGCGTATCCGTTCAGTGTGCGTCCGCTGATGGCCGTGTGGAACGGTCTCTTCCTCGGCCGCCATACGTTCAAGCCGAGCGCGACGCAAAGCGCGCAATGGAATCGTGGCGCGTATCTCGTGAACGGGCTCGGCCATTGCAGCGCGTGCCACACACCGCGCAACGCATTCGGCGCGGAGAAATCCGGCGCGGCGTTCATGGGCGGCGGCCTCGCGGAAGGCTGGGAAGCGCCTGCGTTATCGACGCTGTCGAGCGCGCCGGTTCCGTGGAGCGAGCAGGAATTGTTCAGTTATCTGCGTCACGGTCATGCCCCTTTGCACGGCGTGGCCGCCGGGCCGATGGCGCCGGTCGTAGGCGATCTGGCCGCTTTACCCGACAGCGACATTCGCGCGATGGCCACCTATCTCGCCTCGCTCAATCCGCTCGAACCCAATGCGGACCCCGCGGCGCTCGCGCGTCAGTACGAGCAGGCCAGCGCGATCACCGGTGCTCCTGCGGGGCTCGGCGCGCGCCTCTTCGACGGGGCATGCGCCGCCTGCCATCACACGGGAAGCGGACCGCAATTGTTCGGCGCGCACCCCTCGCTCGCGCTTAACACGAATCTGCATAGCGCAACGCCTGATAATCTGATTCGCGTGATTCTGGAGGGCATCGGCTCGCCGGCGCGGCCCGAACTCGGTACGATGCCGGCTTACCGCGACAGTTTCAACGACGCCCAGGTCGCCGAGCTCGTGTCGTACCTGCGTCAACAATTCGCCGGCGGCAAGCCCGCCTGGCAGGACGTGACGGCGAGCGTGACGCGCATCCGCGCGACGCCGACGGCGCACTGAGCCGTCCACGTTGGGTCGCTGGCTTGAACGCTGCAGAACAACCACCCGCATTCCCGCAATCCTTTTGATAACGGAGAAACGCATGACCACGCGCGCACGATGGATTTCCCGCCTGACGGTATCGACCGTACTGTCGTTTGCTGCCTTGGGCGCGAACGCCCAGCAGACCATCAAGATTGGCGAGATCAACAGCTACAAGGCGCAGCCCGCCTTTCTCGGCCCTTACAAGAACGGCTGGAATCTCGCGCTCGACCAGGTGAACGCTGCGGGCGGCGTGCTCGGCAAACAACTCGAAGTCGTCTCGCGCGACGATAACGGCAACCCGGGCGATACGATTCGCGTGGCGCAGGAATTGATCGCGCGTGAGCAGGTGCAATTGCTGTTCGGCGGCTTCCTGTCGAATACCGGGCTTGCGCTGAGCGACTTCGCGAAGCAGAAGAAGATTTTCTTCCTCGCCGCCGAGCCGCTGACCGACAAGATCGTTTGGGCCGATGGCAACAAGTACACGTACCGTCTGCGGCCGTCGACGTACATGCAGGTGGCGATGCTGGTGCCCGAAGCGGTCAAGCTGAAGAAAAAGCGCTGGGCGCTGGTGTATCCGAACTATGAGTATGGTCAATCGGCGGTCGCGACCTTCAAGAAGCTGATGCAGGCGGCACAGCCCGACGTGGAGTTCGTTGCCGAACAGGCTACTCCCCTGGGCAATGTCGACGCGGGCGCCGTCACGCAAGCCATCGCGGACGCGAAACCCGATGCGATTTTCAACGTGCTGTTCGGCGCCGACCTCGGCAAGTTCGTGCGCGAAGGGAATACGCGTGGGCTCTTCAAGGATCGCAGCGTGGTGTCGCTGCTGACCGGCGAACCGGACTATCTCGATCCGCTCGGCGCCGAAGCACCGACCGGCTGGATCGTGACGGGCTACCCGTGGTATTCGATCGATACGGCGGCCAACAAGAAGTTCGTCGATGCATACCAGGCGAAGTATCACGACTATCCGCGCCTGGGGTCCGTGGTGGGGTACTCGGCGCTGATGTCGATTGCGGCGGGCATCAAGAAGGCGGGTTCGGTCGACCCGGATAAGCTTGCCGCCGCGTTCAAAGGGTTGGGAGTGGAAACGCCGTTTGGGCCGATCACGTATCGCGCGCAGGACAACCAGTCGACCATGGGCGCCTATGTTGGCGTCACGGGTCTGAAGGATGGCAAGGGCGTGATGACGTCGTATCGGTATATCGACGGCGCCAGCGTTCAGCCTTCGGATGCCGAGGTGAAGAAGCTGCGGCCCGCGGAGTAAGTGCTGCTGTGTAACAACAGGTGAGTCCGGTCTGCGGCGTGATGTGTCAGCCGCAGACTGGCTTGCTTGCAGCGCTCGCGCATGTGCAAGTGCATTGCATTGCACATGCGCGAGCGATTGCCGCGACAGCCGGCTTCGGCTATTCCTCGGCGTCGTGCTCGATCACGAAACGCTTCAGATACGCGAGCACGGCGGCCTCCACCGCCCGATGATCGGCGGTGCTCTTCGAGCCCGCGTTCTCTTCGTCGCCGAACAGCGTGGAGGGTGCGTTGTGCACATCCACTTCCTGGCCTTCCCGGAAGACGCGAATCTCATGCACGTCTTCGGCGTATTCGGCGATCCAATGCACGCCTTCGATATGTGCGCCTGCACGAACGGTCGGTATCTTCATGGACGTCTCCCGCGGGTCGGACCAGCGCGCCAACCCTCAGGTACACCATACGCCGTCCAGCCGGCAGGCGCGAGCCCCGTCGGAGCGATTCATAAAGTCTGGGCGCAACTGGGCGCGTTAGGCGCATCTTTATCCAACATCGCTGTGCTGCGTGCAATTCCATGCGACGGGTGCAGGTTGGTCGACGCCCTCGGCACACGCGTTGCTGCATGACGAAGACACTCGCCCAACAGGAGAACTGTCATGCCCGAACAACGAACCCTCAAGCGTGCCCAAGCCGACAAGCGTGCCGGCAAGGCATCGAGTACCCAGGCCGGAGAATTCGTCAAGGAACAGGTCGACAAGGTGCGCGCCGGCAAACACGGCGTGAAATCGGCGAAGCAGGCGATTGCTATTGGTCTGTCGGAAGCGCGTCGCGCAGGCGTCGCCGTGAAGTCGCCGAAGAAGGGCACCACAAGCGAAGCGACCCGCAAGAAAGCCGATCAGGACAATGCGGCTGGCCAGCCCAAGAGCACGGCCAGAAAGCGCACGGAATCGAGCGCGAAGCGTTCGCGTGCGTCGTCCGATGCGCTGAAGCGGGAGGGGAGCGCCGGTGCCTCGCACGCGGCGCTGTCGAAGCAGACGAAGACAGCAGCGGCCAAACGTCCGGCAGCCAGCCGGTCAGCAACGGCCAAGAAAGCCGCCGCGACTAAGGGAGCGGCAGGCCGTTCCGCCGCAGCAAAAAAGGCCGCCCATACACGGGCTGCACGCGCGCACCGCTAACGCCCGCGCGTCATGTCATGGAAACCGGCGCGGCCCACCCGCGCCGGCTTCCGCCCGGTCTACTTACTGCACGGTTGCCAGCACCTCGCCCACCGTCTTGAAGAGGTGCGCGATCTGCTCTTCGTCGATGATGAGCGGCGGCGAGAAAGCGAGAATGTCGCCGGTGAAGCGCACCAGCACACCCGCCTCGAAGCATTTCACGAATGCCTCGTAAGCGCGCGCGCCTGGCGCCCCCTCACGCGGCTCGAGTTCGACGCCGGCGATCATGCCCAGGTTGCGAACGTCCTTGACGTGTTTCGCGTTGCGCAGCGAGTGAGCCGCGGCTTCGAACGTCGGCGCCAGCGTGGCGGCGCGCTCGAACAGGCCTTCTCGACGATACAGATCCAGCGTGGCCACAGCGGCGGCGGCCGCCGCCGGGTGCGCCGAATACGTGTAACCGTGAAACAGCTCGATCGCGCCCTGCGCGCCGCTGTTGACGATCGTGTCGTGGATCGTGCGGCTCGCGGCGACGGCGCCCATTGGAATCGCGGCGTTGTTGATCGCCTTCGCCATCGTGATCAGGTCCGGCGTCACGCCGAAATACTCGCTGGCCGTGGCCTTGCCGATGCGGCCGAAACCGGTGATCACTTCGTCGAAAATCAGCAGGATGCCGTGCTTCGTGCAGATCTCGCGCAGCTTCTGCAGATAGCCTTGCGGCGGAATCAGCACGCCCGTGGAGCCGGCCACCGGTTCGACGATCACCGCCGCGATCGTAGAGGCGTCGTGCAACGTGACGATGCGTTCGAGTTCTTCGGCGAGATGCGCGCCCCACGCGGGCTGGCCCTTCGAGAACGCGTTGTGTTCGAGGTTATGCGTGTGCGGCAGATGGTCGACCGCCGGCAACAGCGCGCCGGAAAAAGTCTTACGGTTCGGCGCGATGCCGCCCACCGAGATGCCGCCGAAGCCCACGCCGTGATAGCCGCGCTCCCGGCCGATCAGGCGCGTGCGCTGGCCTTCGCCGCGCGAACGGTGGTACGCGAGGGCGATTTTCAGCGCGGTGTCGACCGATTCGGAACCCGAGTTGGTGAAGAAGATGCGGTCGAGACCGGCGGGCATCAACTCGGCCACCTTGGCGGCCGCTTCAAAGGCGAGCGGATGGCCCATCTGGAAAGTCGGCGCGAAGTCGAGCGTGGACAATTGCTCGGTGATCGCGGCGATGATTTCCTCGCGGCCATGGCCCGCGTTCACACACCACAATCCTGCGCAGCCGTCGAGCACCTCGCGTCCGTCCGAACTACGGTAGTACATGCCCTTGGCCGATTCCAGCAGGCGCGGAGCGGCCTTGAACTGGCGATTGGCGGTGAACGGCATCCAGAAGGACGACAGATCGTCGATGACGGGGCGCGAAGTCATGGGTATCTCCTCGAAGTGGTCCCCCAAGGTGACTTGCATTGGGGCGTAGCGAAACTGTAGCGTTCGCGGTTTAATGGCGGCATAAACAGTTGGCGTAGTGTGATGCTAACTGTGCTGGTGAATTCGCGCTAACTGTGCCGCTGGAACTGATCATGATCGAACTAGAACTTGAGCGCGACCGACGCGCCGCTCCCACCCTCGTCGAGCAGGTGGTGCAGGGCTTCACGCGCGCCATCGAGGCGCAGTCGCTGCGCGCGGGCGCGCTGTTGCCGTCGGTGCGGCAACTGGCGCAGAGCCACGCGCTGAGCACCTTTACGGTGACGGAAGCGTACAACCGGCTGGTGTCGATGGGGCTGGTGGTCGCGCGGCGCGGGTCCGGCTATCGGGTGGCGGCGCGCACACAGCCCGCGCGGGTCGCCGCGACCGACTGGCAACCGCCCAGCCTCACGGCGACGTGGCTGCTGTCGGATGTGTTCGCCGATCATTCGGTGCCGATCAAGGCGGGCGGCGGCTGGTTGCCGAACGAATGGATCAACGAAACCGGCCTGCAACACGCCTTGCGCGCGATGAGCCGGGTGCCGGCGGCGCGCCTCGGCGATTACGGCCATCCGTACGGCTTCGCGCCGTTGCGCGAACGGATCGCCGAGCAGCTCGACCGGCGCGGCTTGCCGGTGGACGTCGACAACGTGCTGCTCACGCAAGGCGCGACCCAAGGGCTCGATCTGATCGTGCGGACCTTGCTGCGCGCGGGCGACGCCGTCATCGTCGAAGACCCGGGTTATTGCAATCTGCTGCAGATTCTCAAGCTGGCCGGTCTCGACGTGCATGGCGTGCCGCGCACGCCGGCGGGCATCGATACCGAGGTACTGGAGGCGCTGGTCGCGCGGCACAAGCCGAAGGCGATCTTCGTCAACACTACGCTGCAGAATCCGACCGGCGCGACCTTCGGCATGTCGGCCGCGTTCCGCTTGCTGCAGATCGCCGAGCGGCAACGCATGTGGGTGATCGAAGACGATGTGAGCCGTGAGCTGGCGCCGTCGGGCGCGCCGCTCTTCGCGGCGATGGAGGGCCTGCAGCGGGTGCTCTATGTCGGCGGATTTTCGAAGACGGTGACGCCGGGACTGCGCTGCGGCTACGTGGTCGCCGAGCGCGCGGTGCTGCGCGAACTGGCGCGCACGAAGATGGCGGTGGGATTGACGTCGTCGGAAGCAATCGAGCGGATCGTCGACAAGGTGCTGCTCGAAGGACGCTACGCGCGCCACGTGGAAGCGGTGAACGAACGCCTCAAGCTGGCGCATGCGACGGTCGAAGAGCGGCTCGATTCGCTGGGCCTGGAATTGTTTCATCGGCCGCGCGCCGGTCTGTTTCTGTGGGCGCGCTTGCCGATCGAGCCCGCTCAGGCTGGCGACGTGGCGACGGCGGCGCTCAAACACGGTATCTGGCTGGCGCCCGGCTCCTACTTCCGTCCCGACGACGCGCCGAGCGCCTGGTTTCGTTTCAACGCGCCGTATTCCACCGACGACGCGTTGTGGCGCTTCATCGAACGGGTCGGGAAGGGCACGGTATGACCGCGCTCAAGCGGCGTGGCCGAGCAGCCGCAACGCGATCGGATACAGCGAGAGCACCAGCAGCAGCGCCATGCCGAGATTGAAGATGCGCAGGCGCTTCGGGTCCGACAGCACCGTGCGCATGGCCGTGCCGAAACCTGCCCACAGGCAGATGCACGGAAAACCGATCACATAGAAGACCGCGGCCATTGCGAGGGCATTCATGCTGTAGCTCTCGCTGAGGTGGATCGTCGTCGCGGCGGTCAGCACCATCATCCATGCTTTCGGATTGACCCACTGGAACGCCAGCGCTTCATGAAACTTCATGGGCCGACGCTCGCCCTTCTTGACCTTCAACTCGCCCGACGTGCCGATTTTCCACGCCAGATACAGCAGATAAGCCACGCTCGCCACTTCGAGCACCGTGTAGAGCACGGGGAAGTGAACAAAAGCTTCACCGAGGCCGATACCGATCGACAACATCAACAGGACGACGCCTGCGCTAATGCCCGAGAGGTGCGGCAGCGTGCGCCGGAAGCCGAAGTTGACGCCCGAGGCCAGCAGCATGGTGTTGTTCGGACCGGGGGTGATCGAAGTCACGAGCGCGAAGAGAATGCCGGCGGGCAGCGCGCTGAGTGTGAGGTAGGACATGGGATGGCTCCGCTGACGGACGAGTGAACGTCGGATCATTCTAGTCAGGGCGGCCGGTACAGTACCGGTACGGAGCGTGAGATGCTGGCCGGTACGATCGAGAGGGCGATCGGTAGGAGACGGGCGTCGACCGCCCGCAAGGCGGTGGCCGACGCATTTGTCACTCGCGCTTACGGTGTGGGAAGCGGGTTGTCGAGGATCATCTGATTGAAATAGTCCACCACGCCGTGTTCGTTCGGACCGGCTGCGTCGCGCAACTGTCTGGCCGATTCCACCACCACTTCCGATGTCGCTTCTTCGAGGAGCTTCATCGTCTCTGCAATGAACGCTTCGGGCTGCATCGCGCGCGGATCGCCGCTTTTGAAGACCAGATCCGTGTCCACCCACGGCGGGGCGATTTCCAGCACCCGCACCGAGCTATTGCGCAGCGCAAAACGTTGCGACAGCGTGTAGGAGTGGATTGCCGCCTTGGTCGCCGAATACAGCGCCGACATGGCCATCGGGATGTAGGCGACAACCGAACTCGTGTTGATGATGGCGGATTCCGGCTGTGTCTTCAGATGTTCGACGAAGGCGCCGCTGACACGCACCGGTCCCAACAGGTTGGTGTTCACGAGGTGGACCGCCTGAGCATCGTCCAGGGGACCGGTGATGTCGTCGAACGGCATGATGCCCGCGTTGTTGAAAACGACGTTGAGGGTGGGATATCGAGCGATCAGCGTCCTCGCGACACGGGCGATCTGATCCGCGTTGGTGACGTCGAGCTCGATCGTGTCGATGCCCGGATTGGCCTTTGCTACTTCATCGAGCAACGCTTTACGGCGTCCGCTAATAATGACTTTATTGCCTTTGCGATGAAGTGCCTCGGCCAGACCGCGGCCGATTCCCGATGCGCCGCCAGTAATGAAGATGGTGTTGCCGCTGAGTTTCATGATGTCCACGCCGTTCAAAGAATTTGATCTGGAGAAAATAGCGAGGGCTTATGCCTCGAATGCTTTGCGATTGGCGACAACAAATGCCTCGACCGTCTGCGGTGACTGGCCGGTGATCCGGTGAACCACATCGTTCATGCCGGCGAAAATGCCGTTCTGGTAATCGACCGCCACCTCTTCGAAGTGCTGAATGATGAATTCCGGCAGCTTGTACGATTCCAGATGCTTGCGATATTGCTCGAGGGTCGATGGGCTATAGACAACTTTGCGCCCGATCACTTGACCCACCACTTCGGCTATCTGCCGATGGTCCATTTCGACGGCGCCGTACAGCGGATAAATCTTGCCGACGTGCTCGGCGGGATGGGTGAGAAGCGCGGCAATCACACGAGCCTGATCTTCGGCGCCGATCGCCGCGTGACGACCTTCGCCGTACGGCAGCGTGATCTTGCCTTCGTTCACGATGGGGTCGCGCACCCACGGAAAGGTGAGCCATTCCGAGAAGAAGGTCGGACGGATATGCACGGTCGGCACGCCGGACCAGTCGAGCACGCGCTCCGCAATCCAGTGATCGCGTGCGGCATGGCTCTTCGCGTTTTCGCGCGCCGAGATCTGAGACATGTTCACGACGATGTCGAGGCCTGCCCGGCGAGCGGCGTCGGCGAAATAAGCGGTGGCCTGGATGAATCCCGGGCTCACCGGATAGCACAGGTAGGCACCCGCGACGCCGTCGGTCGCCCGAATGGCGTCGTCGTGTTCGAGCAGATCGCCGACGATGACTTCCGCGCCGGTTTGGCGAAGTGCGTCGGCGCGCGCGTCTTCCGTGTGGACGAGGGCACGAACCGCGTGACCGCTCCTGATGAGATGCTCCACGGTGTACACACCCGTCTTGCCCGTAGCTGCAGTGACCAGATATTTGCGCTGCTTCATGATACGAAACTCCATTCGAAAAGATGTGCACTCCTGGGAGTGCGAGAGAGGCTCACTCCGTCGTCAGTATTTCAACGGCGGGCATATCGTTAGTCTGTGTATATGCACATAAATGAGCGAAGGGAAACGGGATCACAGCTACCCGCTGCGGTCTCTAAAGTGTCTTGAGGCGTTCTCTTACAATTTCAAGCACGGACGCCGAAGCATCAGGATCGGCGATGACCCGCGCCATCGTGATAGCGCCGATCATGGTCGCTACGGCGAATATCGCTTCCGAGCGAGCGGATTCCGGCTGGCCGGGTTCGAGGCCCTTGGCGATGACGCCGACCATGTCGTCGAATCCTTTCGCTGCAATTTCACGTGTCGGCAAGTCGGCGCGTGCCAGTTCGCTGCCCATGCCGGCTAGCGGGCAACCTTCTTCAGGGTTGTCGCGATGGCCGGTGGAGACGTAGCTGTCCACGATGGCGTTGAAACCTTCACCGTCGTCGCGCTTCGTGGCGGCCTCGAATGCTTCGGTAACCGGCCCGAAACCGGCTTCGCAAGCTTCCGCGACCAATTGATCCTTGGAACCGAAGTGGCGGTAAAACCCGCCGTGGGTCAGTCCGGCCTCAGCCATCACTTCCGCCACGCCGGTAGCTTGAATCCCATTGCGCCGAAATTGTCGAGCTGCCGTCTCGACGATGCGCCGGCGAGTTTCTGCGGTTTCGGTTTTCGACTTTTTCATGGCCGTCCTTGCTCCTTCGTTTTCCTGTTTTAGATTGTATGTATCATCTTTAGCGAAATCAAGAAGATTTTTGTGGAGCCGGCAGGACGGCTGTGTACGCCTGCTTCGCCGCGCTTTGCTCGCGGCATGATTGCCCGGTCAGGCGCGCTCTCGCCACGTCGAGAATCCGGCCGGACACGGCTGGGTCATTGACGATTCGTGCCATGGTGACCGCCCCTATCATGGACGTGACCGTAAACAGTGCGCTGTCCTCGGAAACTCCGCCGTCCATCGATCCTTCGCGTCTGGCGACGATCTCGATCAATTCCAGAAACCCCGTCGTCGCCGCACGACGCGTATCCGCATCGGCGCGAGCCAGCTCGCTTCCCATCGAGACGAAAGGGCAGCCGGCCAGACTGTCGTCGTGATAGTCCGCCGAAAGAAATTGTTCGAGGTGGTCGAGGAAGGCTTCGGTACCCCCTTCGGCGGCGATCTCCGCCGAATCGACGAGCACATCCACGCCGGCCGCGCACGCCTCGGCGATCAGTTGATCCTTCGAATCGAAGTGGCGATAGAACGCGCCATGCGTCAGTCCCGCCGCAGCCATGATTTCCGCCACGCCCGTCGCGCGAATGCCGTTGCACCTGAACGCATCGGTAGCGACTTCGACGATCCGTTTCCTGGTCTCGGCTGCTTCTGCTTTCGACTTTTTCATATCGCTTGCTCCTTCTGGCCACATTCATCGGGTAACAGAAGCGCCAGCCCGACATCACCATCATAGCAAAATAGATGATGCATGCAATCTAACCTTGACTTTTTAGATTATGACTATTATCTTAAGTCCAGATAGTGCCAACTAGTCATCTAACCTGTGTTTTGCCGACGATCTGTTCGGACGGGTTCAGAGAACGAGTCGACGCGCCGGGCGCAGCGCTGCGTGTGTTCTTCAGCGGTGCACACGTCTCCAACATTGAACGAGGAATGCAATGAACGACAGCCTTTACCGGTCTGGAACCGGAACGATTGCCCCCGAACGAAAAAACCGACGCCGTAGCACGGTCCGACTCGGGACGGCCGCGGCGCTGATCGGGCTTGCCGTGGCGGGCGCGTTGGCGTGGCGTGCCAACGGGCACGCCGCGAGGGCCGTCGCGACTGCGCCGTCTGCCCCGCCGGTTACGGTCAGTGCGCCGTTGCAACGCAATATCGAGCAAAGGCTTGGGTTTCTCGGCCAGTTCTCGGCGGTGGAGCGGGTGGAGTTGCGTGCTCAGGTCGGCGGCACGCTCACCGGCATCCACTTCAAGGACGGCGACATCGTTCATAAGGGCGATCTTCTCTTCGAGATCGACCCCGTCCCCTATGAAATCAAATTGAGTCAGGCGAACGCGCAACTCGAAAGCGCGCATGCCCGGCTGGATCTGGCGACCCGCGAACTGACGCGCGCTGAAACGCTGAAGAGCACCGACGCCGGCACTGCGGAGAACGTGGAGCAACGCGCGGCAGAAAAGCAGGCTGCGCAGGCTGCCGTGGACGATGCGAAGGCGCGGGTTCGCGACGCCCAGTTCGACCTGGACCGTTGCAAGATCAGCGCGCCGTTCACGGGCCGCATCGGCACCCATCTGGTGTCCACGGGTAACCTGGTGGCAGGCAGCCGGGCGGCGAGCAGCCCCACGACTTTGCTCGCCACACTCGTCTCGCTCGATCCGGTCTATCTGGACTTCGATATGAGCGAAGGGGAGTACATGACCTTTCTCCGCGCGCGCGAGCAGCAAAAGAATCAGTTGGCGAACAGCGTGGATATCTCGCTCAGCGACGAAACGAAGTACACGCATCAGGGCACCCTCAATTTCGTCGACAACGCGCTCGATCGATCCAGCGGGACCATCCATGCCCGCGCGACGGTTCCCAACGCCGATCTGCTGATGACGCCAGGCGGTTTCGCCCGGGTGCGCCTTGCCGTGTCGATGCCGCAGGCGGCCTTGCTGGTGCCGGACGCGGCCGTGGTTCAGGATCAGTCGAACCATATCGTTCTGACAGTTGGGCCGAACGACGTCGTGACCCCCAAGCCTGTTGAACTCGGCGACATGCGCGGCGGCTTGCGTGTGATCCGTTCGGGTCTCGCGCCCACCGACAAGGTGATCATCGAAGGTCTGCCCACGGCCATGCCGGGGTCCAAAGTGTCCCCTCACGCAGGGTCGATTCAACCTGCGTCCGATCAAGGCTAAGGACGAGTCCAATCATGAAACTGGCTCATTTCTTCATCGATCATCCGCGCTTCGCCGCGGTGCTCAGTATCTTCGCGACGCTGTTCGGCCTCGTGGCGCTGACTTTCTTGCCGGTCGCGCAATACCCGAACATCGTTCCACCGACCATTCAGGTCACGGCAGGCTATCCCGGTGCTTCGGCCGACACGATCGCGCGAACGGTCGCCACACCGCTCGAACAGGCGATCAACGGCGTCGAAAACATGGACTACCTGAGTAGTCAGTCGACCAGCAACGGCGTCATCACGATCACCGTGACGTTCAAGATCGGCACCGACATGAACATCGCGCAGATGCTGACGCAAAACCGGGTGCAGGACACGCTGTCGCGTTTGCCCGACGAAGTTCAGCGGCAGGGCGTGCAGGTCAAGAAGACTATCCCTGCTGTTCTGCTCGGGATTCATCCGTATTCACCGGACGGTTCTCGCGATGCCCAGTACGTCTCGAACTACATGATCCTGCACGTCAAGGACGAAATCGCGCGGCTCCCGGGCGTGTCCGACCTGACGTCGACGGGTGAGCGACAGTTCGCGATGCGTATCTGGGTCGATCCCGACAAGGCAGCGGCGCACGACATCAGCGCGAGTGAGATTCTGACCGCGCTCAGGGCGCAGAACGCCCAGGTCTCCGCAGGGGTGCTGAATCAGCAACCGGTGCGCAGCAGCGCGGCATATCAGATCAACGTCGAAGCACTCGGCCGGCTTACCACGTCCGAACAGTTCGGCGACATCATCGTGAAGTCGGACGATCAGGGACACGTCACGCGTATTCGCGACATCGGCCGCGTGGAGTTGGGCGCGACGGACTACGGCAGCATCGCTTACGCCGACCGCAGTCCGTCTGCGCCGTATTGGGTGTTCGCCGTGCCGGGGTCGAACGTGGTCACGGTGGAACACGAGGTGCTCGACAAGATGGCGGAGCTCAAGAAGAGCTTTCCGCCGGGCATGGATTACAAGATCGTCTACGACCCGACGACTTTCGTCAGCAACTCGATCGACGAAGTGGTGAAGACGATTTTTATCGCGATCCTGCTCGTGGTGGGTGTCGTCTATGTGTTTCTGCAAAGCTGGCGCGCGACGATCATCCCGGTCATCGCTATCCCTGTTTCGCTGGTGGGGTCGTTCACCATCCTCGCGGCTCTCGGCATCTCGATCAACAATCTGTCGCTGTTCGGTCTGGTGCTGGCGGTGGGTATCGTGGTGGACGATGCCATCGTGGTGGTCGAGAACGTCGAGCGGAACATGCGTCTGGGCATGTCGCCCCGCGATGCCGCTCACCGGACGATGGACGAAGTGTCGGAAGCTTTGATCGCCATCGCGTTGACGCTGTGTGCCGTGTTCGTTCCCGCGGCTTTTATTTCCGGCATCTCAGGCCTCTTCTTCAAGCAGTTCGCGACGACGATCGCCGCATCGACGGTAATTTCCTGCTTCGTCTCGTTGACGCTGAGTCCGGCTTTGTGCGCGATTTTGCTCAAGCCGCACGTCACGGGTGACGCGCATGTCGAACCGCGTGGCATCAACCGGCTTGTTCAAGGGGTATTCGGTCGCTTCAATCTTGGCTTCGAGTGGCTGTCTACCAGCTATGGGCGTATGACGAAACGCTTCGTCCGCGCGACGTCGCTCATTTTGGTCGTCTACGCAGTGCTGATCTCGATCACGGGTTTCCAGTTTTCGAAGATGAGCACCGGCTTCATTCCGGAGCAGGACCAGGGCTATCTCGCGGCGGTGGTGCTCTTGCCGCCCGGATCAAGCCTGGATCGGACCGACAAGGCGGTCCGCGAAGTGAACGAAATCATGTTGAATACCCCCGGGATCGAACACACGTCGCCGCTGACCGGCTTCGACGTGACGACGCAGACCAGCGCGCCGAACGCCGGAACGGTCTACATCGGCTTGCCGTCGCTGTACGGCCATCACATTCCCGGCGTCAACGCTGCGGTGATGATGCAGAGACTGCGTGAGCGTCTGAAGGTGGTGAACGATGCGTACATCATCGTCGTTCAGCCGCCGCCGGTTCAAGGCCTCGGCAGTGCAGGCGGCTTCAAGTTGATGCTCGAGGATCGCGGTGGCCTGGGTCCCGATGCCTTGGCCAAAGCAACCAGGTCACTGGTAGCGGCCGCTAACAAGGACCCGGTTTTCGGCGGCGTATTTACGGTGTACAACGCGGACTCGCCTACTATTTACGCGGACGTCGATCGTTTGAAAGCGGAGAAAGTCGGGCTGACGCCAGGTGACGTGTTCTCGACACTTCAGCTTTATCTTGGATCGCAGTACGTCAACGATTTCAACTATCTCGGCCGCACCTATCAGGTGTTTGCTCAGGGCGATGAGTCATTCCGTCAAACGCCGGAGGATATTCTCCGCTTGAAAGTGCGCAATACGGCGGGGCAGATGGTGCCGATCGGTACGGTTGCCACGCTGACTGACCGCACCATGCCGTATCGCATTCCGCGCTACAACCTGTACTCCGCAGCTGAGGTGCAGGGCGCAGCGGCACCGGGCGTCGCGTCCGGTACGGCGCTCAAGCGAATGGAAGAACTGGCTCAGCAAGTCCTTCCGCCGGGCATTGCGTATGAATGGACGGACCTCGCTCACCAGCAGCAACAGCAGGGCACACCGACACTGGCGATTTTCGGTGCCGCGGCTCTGTTCGTCTTCCTCGTATTGGCGGCGCAGTATGAAAGCTGGAAGATGCCGCTGTCGATCGTGCTGATCGTGCCGATGTGTTTACTGGCTTCGTCTACTGGCTTGCATATTCGCGGGATGCCGATCGATATCCTCGCGCAGATCGGATTCGTCGTGCTGGTCGGGCTCGCGGTCAAGAATGCGATTCTGATCGTGGAGTTTGCGCGTCAGCGTGAAGACGATGGAGTCGATATAGAGAAGGCAGCAGTCAGCGCCGCGCAGACGCGCTTGCGTCCCATCCTGATGACGTCGTTCGCTTTCATCATGGGGGTGGCCCCGCTCGCGGTGGCAACCGGCGCTGGCGCGGAAATGCGTCAATCGTTGGGGACGGCCGTGCTGTTCGGGATGATGGGCGTCACGGTCTTCGGCCTGTTGTTCACGCCGGCCTTCTACACCTTCGTCCGCAAGCTGGGTGGTCAAAAGAGCGCCGAAGTGTTCAGTGAAGAGATCACGAGCGGGAGTGCAAAATGAATCGCATTGTTCCCATGATGTCGAGGACTGCACTGGCGAGTCTGGTGCTCGGACTGAGTCTGGCCGGCTGCGCTGTGGGTCCTGACTACCAGGCGCCAGCACCGCAACTTGCGGCGTTTCACAATACTGTCGGGGCGAGCGCGAAAGAGGCGGCACGAACACCGTCGCTCGATCAGTGGTGGACGGGCTTCAATGACCCGATGCTCGTCAAGGTCGTGCAGCGTGCGTTATCGGAGAATCTGGACCTCGCGTCGGCATTCGCACGAGTACAACAGGCGCGCGCGGCGGCTTCGGGCGCTGGTGCGCAGTTGTTGCCGACGGTCGATCTCGGTGCGTCGGCCACTTACGAACACCAGAGCCTGCGCGGGCCAATCGGTTCGATTGCTTCCAGTGATCCGGGTTATGCCCGAGGCACGCACGAGTACACGGTCGGGCCTGCCGCCAGTTGGGAAATCGACCTTTCCGGTGGGTTGCGGCGTGGCGCTACCGCCTCGCGTGAAGAAGCCGAAGCCGCGGAGGCCGATCAAGCGGGCACGCGTGTCACGGTCGCCGCCGATGCGGCCGATGCGTATCTGCAAATCCGGGGCTATCAGGCTCGTCTGGCGGTTGCCGAAGACCAGGTGCAGACTGACGAACACTTGCTGAGTCTGGTGCGTAACCGGTACAACGCAGGTTCGGCGACCGGGCGGGAGATCGCTCAAGCGGATGCTTTGTTGAAGCAGGCGCGCGCGAGTATTCCTCCACTTCGGATCGGCCTGGAGTTGCAGTTGAACCGTCTGGATGTCCTGATGGGCGCTCAACCCGGAACCTACGCCCAGGAACTTGGCGCGATTCAGGCTATTCCACTGGTTCCGGGTATCCCCGGCGATGACAAGCCCGTCGACATGCTGCGCCGGCGCCCCGACATCATTGCCGCCGAACGGCGTCTGGCCGCCTCCAACGAACGTATCGGGGCAGCGATCTCGGACTACTATCCGAAGATCTCGCTGTCCGGGGCACTCGGGTTCGACAGCCTGAGTCCCGGACATCTGTTCACAGGCTCGGCGTTTCAGGCGGTCGGCGGCGGTGCACTGCGTTGGCGGCTGTTCGACTTCGGCAAAGTCGACGCCGAAGTGGCGCAGGCCAAGGGCGCAAATGCAGAGGCTCTGGCGGTGTATCGTCAGGCGGTTTTGCATGCGGCCGAGGACGTGGAGAACTCGCTGATCGCGCTCTCGCAAACCCAGATTCGTGTCGATGCGGTGCAGGAGCAGGTCGACGCACTGGTCAAAGCGCGCGATCTGTCTGAGCAGGCATACCGGGCCGGATCGATCACCCTCACCGACGTGCTCGATGCCGATAGTCAACTGCTTACGGCGAGAGATGAACTCGACTCGAATCGCGCCGATGCGGCGAGGGCTGCGGTGGGAGTTTATCGGGCGCTCGGCGGTGGTTGGGAGCCGGAGGCCGTACCGGCGAAGCGCAACTCTTAGCGCTTCCAGTCCGCAAAACCTTTCGACACGAACGGACTCTGTCGCCGACAGGCGACGGGGTCATTCGTTAAGTGGGCGAATTGGCCACCGCCTGACTCATTTGATGAGTTGGAGCACGTCGCGAAATTGCGGGTGCTGACTTGAACGCAGCCATTCGAACGCCACCATTTCAACGGTTGCGATCTCCGCGCCCGCCTTGGCGAGTCGATTGATTGCCGCATCCCGATCTGTCGATTTGCGCGCTCCGACCGCATCGCTGACCAGTGTGACCTGCAGGCCGCGGTCCAGCAGTCCCAACGCCGTCTGCAGGACACAAACGTGCGCTTCGCAGCCCGCCAGCACGATTCTGCTGCGGGCCATAGGGAGCTCGTCGATGAGCCCGTCTGAACAGGCGTCAAAGTGATTCTTGGCCACCGTGTTCGAGCAGAGTGCCCGAATGTCTTGCAGGTTATTGCCGAGCCGGTCTGGCCGCTGCTCAGTGCCGATGACAGAGATGTCGAGAAGTCGTGCAATTCGACCGAGGCGAACCGCCTGCGCCACGACCCGCGTTCCATTCTCGATTGCCGGCATGAGTCGTTCCTGCAAATCGACCAGCAACACAATTGAATTCTCTGCACTGTTCAACATATCGAGCTTACCTTGTGAGCGGCGTGACGCTACTTTACCGCTTGCGGCGCGGTGAAGGAGCCCAGTTGATCGTACGACGGGAACTCAGCTTTCGAAAGGCGCATGATCGATCAGATCGCAGACGTTCGGGCAGTCGAAACCGTGCACGTGGCGGCGCGCAACGTCGGCCAGTCCCGAATCCGGTGCGGTCAGGCTTCCGATAGTGATAGGCGTAGTCATACGATCTTCCTGAAATGGAACCGACGAGGATTTCAGTGTAGTCAGATTGAGCATGGCGAAAATGACTGTTTCCAGTTGATTTGTGACGGAATAATTTCTTGTCTGAGCGATTGCAAGACATGACTGGATGCCCGTCGGGCAACGATGCACTGGCGAATGGCGCAGCGCCTCGCCGAACGCTATCCGAAGATACGGGTTGATGCGGCCCCGATCTGGGTGAAGGACGGGAATGTGTACACGTTAGCCGGTGTCTCGGCAGGAATCGATTTCGCGCTCTCGTTAGCGGCTGAAGATCCTCGCGACAACGTCGCTCTGGAAATAGCGAAGAATCTTGTTCGGTTTCTCCGTCGAGCTGCCGGACAGGCGCAATTCAGTGTTTCACTGCGGTCGCAGCAAACGTCGAACTCAGACCTCGACGAGTTGTGTGTGGATCAGTGAGCGTCTGGAGGCCGACCTCACAGTCGCCATTCTGGCAAGCCGATTGCGGATACCGAAGCGTGGACGTGTTGCGAAAGGTGTTCATGCGTCGCGTTGGGGGTAAGTCCGAGAGAATACGCGAGCCGATTTACGTGGGCTTGGCGAGAGCGTCAATCAACGATTCCACGCCTTGAATCCAGGGGTTTCTGAACTGTCGCCAACGATTCGCGTTGACAAGTGTGTAATTGCACACTAGCATTCGATTCAACACTTCTCCGTTGGCTGAGATTGACTTTGGCAGATAGGGAAGCTCATCGGTTTCCCTTCACATTAAGGAGTAGATCCATGTCAGACCACAACGGAGATCGCCACCCGTTCCTCGACGACCTGACCGCTGACGCGGTGTTGAGTAGCACTATCATGCGTCGTTCGGTTTCCGGGCGCGAGAACATCAAGAAACTGGTTGCGGCAGTTGGGTCGGTGTACGAAACCCAAACACCGCTTTACTTGGGGAGTCTTGGTAATCGAAGCCTGTTGCAATATGAAGCAGTCCTCGACAACGGCAAGGCAATTCGTGGTGTCGCAGTCGTCGAGCGGAACGAGGCCGGCGGCGTCGAACACGTCAGTGTGACATTTAGTCCGCTGGATTCCGCGCTGTCACTCTCCGCGCGGGTCGGGTCGTTACTGGAGCGGGAGTTGGGGGAAGGTCTTTTTCTTTGACGGCGGATTTGACCGTCGAGCCAATGACGCCGACGCAATACCTGTTTTTTACCCATAGTCCATGTGGAGTATGGGAACCGAAATAAGCACCGAAAATCGCAGGAGATTGACCATGCAGATCAAAAATTCAGTCGTGTTCGTGACAGGGGCGAGCCGCGGGCTCGGCCGGGCATTTGCCCGTGAGGCACTTGCCCGAGGAGCGGCGAAGGTCTACGCCGGCGTGCGCAATCCGGAAGGCTTCGATGAACCCGGCATCATCCCCGTCAAGTTCGACGTGACGGATCCCGAGTCGGTCGCGGCGGCAGCAAAATTTGCTTCCGATACCACGTTGCTGGTCAACAACGCCGGCATCGCCGAAGTAACGGAAAGTCTGTTCTCTGTGAACACGGAAGAACAGTCGCGCCGTTTCTTCGAAACGAACTACTATGGCGTGATGCGTACGACCAGCGCGTTTCAGGCGCTTCTGCCGAACGACGGAAAGGGCGGCATCATTAACGTGCTCTCGGACGCGACATGGAGCGTGATTCCTTTTCTGGCTCCGTATGCGGCATCCAAGGCGGCGGCCTGGAGCTATACCAACAACGCGCGCGCCGTTTTGAAAGAGCGCGACATTCAGGTAGTCGCTTTACATGTGGGCCTGATGGATACGGATCTCACGAAGGCTTTTGATGCTCCGAAGTCGAGCCCGGCCGATGTCGTGCGTCAAACTTTTGACGCACTCGAGTCCGGCGAAAGCGAAGTGCTGGCCGATGCCGGCACACGTGCGTTGAAACAAACGCTCTCGGCGAAAGTCCCGGCTTATATCGACCCGGCAGCCCGCTAAGCCGCATAGGCAATCTGCTGGCATCGGCTCTTTTAAAGAACGCCCCCGCGATGAAAAAGGCCAACACACCAACCTTGACTGACCTTGATGGTCCGGATCTGTGCTTTTGCCTTGCGGGGCGACGTAGCGCGCGTTACGTCGCGCGCATTTACGAAAGTTTTTTAGAGCCGGCGGGCATTACGTCTTCCCAGTTTTCCATCCTGTCGATTCTCGACTATTACCCTGGCATGACGGTGGCAGAGCTGGCCGATAAAATGGAAATGGATCGTACGACGATAGTCCGGGCCTTGAAGCCTCTGAAAGACCAGGGCTTCGTCGTCGAAGGTGATGAAAAGCGAGGTCGCGCGGCGATCTTGCAGGTCGGTCCATCCGGAATGGACAAGCTCGACGAGAGCCGTCCCTATTGGGACGCGGCACAACTGGCTTTCGAAGAGAAAGTTGGAAAGGGGATTGCTGCGCGGTTTCGCGAGATGGCGATATCCGTCATCTCGCGCTGAGTTTTTTTGTGACTTGAACATCTTACTAGGGAACGGCAATGCCTCTTTACGACTACCAGTGTGATGCGTGCGGAGTCTTTGAGGTGATGCGCAAGCTTGCCGAACGGGACGACCCGGTGCGTTGTTCGCGCTGCGACGCGCTTGCCGGGCGTATCCAGACATCGGCATCGCTTCTGCTCGGATCGGGCGGGCAGTCGTCCGAATCGCCTGAAGGTGCAGGGGCGTACGGCATGCGTCACCGCTTCGGATGCGGGTGCTGCTAGGCCGCGACAATTGCATGCCGTACAACGCGCGACAACCATCTGGCTGCCATCGCAGCGCAGTTCCTCAAGCAGCCGGCGCAGGCGGGGCATCCGAGGTGTATTTGCGCAAGCGCTGCGAAAGCAGATGAGAAGGCCGCTCGATCATTCGATAGAACGCGTAGCTAATGGCAAACGCCAAGGCCACCTGCACGAACCAGGCAAAGCGGGATGTGCCGTCGAATTGAGTCATTTCCAGAAGCGAAAGTGCCATCTTGTGGCAAAGATAGAGGCTATAAGACCACGCGCCTAAGGCAGCGAGTTTCGGCCATACGGCGGCGTCGGAGGGCGTGACGGTCTCCGTCGCGATCCAGATTGCGGCCAGGAACTGAAAAAACGGAAGCGTGATGTCCGGCGTGACGATCGGCATGAATGCCGGTTTGAGATTCGATCCGGACAGCAGGATCATGACGAACGCGCCTGCCATCACAACCGTCACCCTTAGCGCGACGAGGTGGTGCGCGAGCAACCGGGTGCTCGCAGCGAGGCCGCGAGTGATGAGCATGGTTAGGGGCGAGTAGGCGCCACGAACCTTGAACTGCGCCTTGTTGCGCTGCATTTCTGCGATCAGGCATCCAGAAATCCACCCGGCTGCATACAGCAGAGCGGTACCGGGAACGCCGTAAGTCTCGATCACGCAGCTATGGCACACCGGATGCCCGACGAGACGAACCGCTGCCACCATCACGCCAGCCGCAATCGTGCTGCCCACGATCATTTCGCCCAGGTATCGGAAGCGCATACGCATGAGCGGGTACACGGCGTAATACACCATTTCGCAATAGAGCGACCAAAGCACGGACTCGAGATAGTTTTGTCCCGTGGGAAGAGGCTGGACGAGACATAACAGAATGACCAGCGGCAATCCGATGCGGACGAACCTGGACGCGTAATAGTTGATCGGTTTGAGTGTGACGTCTCTTTGATAGGCGTTATGGATGCAATAGCCTGAAATGACAAAGAAAACGATGACGGCGGCGGGTCCGGCAAACAGCGCTGTCGATCCTGACCACAGTGCGTTGCCCAGAAAGGCCAGCCGATGCGGCAACAATTCTTTAAACAGGGGCGGCCGGAAGTGGTACATCAGGACCCACACAGCCGCAAGGAACCGGATGGCATCGACCTTGAGGGACTTCGTCAGATTCGCGGACGCTAACGGATTCGATGCGCTTGCCATGCTGTCCCCTCCTTATTCGGTTTGTGACGATTCTGCCTCCGCTAAACGTGAAAAAAATCGAAAACAATGGTGAAATTAATGCCTTGAAGAGATCATCAGGGGAACGCTTCAGATGCTCGACTCCGCTTTTTTTCTAACCGATTCGCCATACATGTCCAATTAACGAGATTGGAGGCACACCATGCGGCAGGAAGCCATTCTTGAAACGCTGAATGCACACTGGCACGCCTCGGCGGCCGGCGATCTCGACGCAGAACACGACATTTATGATGTGGATGCCATCTGCGAATACCCGCAGTCAGGTGAGCGAATCCATGGGCGTGCCAATTTGCAGGCACTGCGGGCTCATCATCCGGGCAAACCATCGGGGTTCGCGGTTAAGCGAATTCAAGGGCAGGGTAATCTCTGGGTGACGGAATACGCCATCAACTATCACGGGCAGGTGGCTTACACGGTCAGCATCATGGAGTTCCGCGACGGCAAGGTTGTCCATGAAACCCAGTACTTCTCGGAACCCTTTGAAGCGCCGGCCTGGCGAAGTCAATGGGTTCAGCGGGACGCGTAACTATGCCAATCCGACCAAAGCGCCGCAGTTCAGCGCAGACGGGGCGCTGCTGCTATCAGGCTGCGCAGGAACACCATGATCATATGGCCGATGGGTACCTCGGACAGCATTGATCTCTGGAGTGCAAGACCTTGAGAAAGCCCCATGAACGAAGCGGCCAATACGCTCGGCGCTTCGGGCGGCACTCTTTTCATCCTGCTGAAAATCTGCTCGATGCAATAGGCGAGGCCGTCACGATGGGCGTCGAGCAGCGCCTGTGAGGCGCGGGCAAAAGCGGGGTTGCGACGCCCCTGCAGCGTAAATTCCACACCCAATACAGACCACTCGGGCTCCGCATCGAGTGTCTGCGCCCAAGCCTCCAACGCGGCCAATATGTCGTCCGCTGACGCTGACGGATCACTCAGCGTTCGGGCGATATCAGTCACTTGCGCCTTCGAGCGCTCCTGCATCAGTTCGACGAAAAGATCTTCTTTGCTCGTGAAATTCGAATAGAACGCACCCTGCGTATAACCTGCCTCGTTCGCGATATCTCTGAGCGAGGTCGCGCCGAACCCTCTCTCCACGAACAGCCGCTTGGCCGCCGCAAGCAGATGTGCGCGCGTCTGCAGACGACTTTCTTCGCGAGTCAGCCGTGTAGGTGGGGTCGTCCTGTTCATGACCCGAAGGATATCAGTTGATATTTAAAATCCCGTTCGATATTATTACGATTTCATTTCATATGTCAGTTGATATGTGAAGTGGAGTGGCGTGGGTTGTGCCGGGAGCCCAATGCAATAACCGGGTCGTGTACTACGGAAAGCGAACATGAGCAGCAGGGTAAAGACGTTGAAACAGCAACTCGCGCAACTCGATGAGCGGATATCCGTGGCTTGGCAACAGGAGCAGAAGGCGGCTATCGAACATGTCCGCCAGGTCATGAACTTCTTCAACCTCGTGCCAAACCAGTTGCGGGTCGACCGTCGCGGCACCTATAACACCACGCCGCTTCAGGTGAAGTATCAGGACCCCGCCACCGGCGCGACCTGGAGTGGGCGTGGGCGCGCACCGTCGTGGATCCGGAATCGCAGCTACAACGATTTTCTCATCGGGTCGTCCGGCAGCGCCGGGCCCAGGAAGCGTCGGTAGACATTCGAGCTCGCACTGACTCGGTGACGATGCGGGAACGCAATGCGCCGAACACATGGATCGAGCGCTTGCGTTCCCACAGTCTCTTCGATCAATCGAACCTGGCCAGGTCCTGGAAAATCAATTGGGCCCAGGTGTTGCCTCGGGCCTGGATGAGCCGGCCTCCCTCATCGATCTTGCCGAGCGCGACCGGCGCGAAGCCGAGTCGATCGACGAGTGCCGCCACCGAGTCGCTTGCCGCCTCATCGTCGCTTGAAATAAACACGACCCGGCGGGCTCCATGGTGGGTCGTTGGCCCTTGCGCGAGGACTTCCGCCGGCAAGTGATTGAATGCCTTGACCACCTTCGCGCCCGGGAACGATCTGGCGAGGGCAGCGGTCGACGGCAACCCACCCAACTCTTCCGGCGGAACGCCGAACGCATTCGTGGCGTCGACCACGATCTTCCCTTGCCAGTTTTCCAGTGCGCGCCCGATTTCCCCATGCATGGCGAACGGAATGGCCAGGATGACGACGTCGGCCTCGATCGCGTCTTCGAGTTGCCGGGGGACGAGCGATGAACCGATCTGCTTCGCGCGCGCGTCCAGCGGACGCCTGCCGGCCACGGCGAGTTCGATGTCCCGATGGGCGAATGCCTGAGCGATGGCCGTGCCAATCTTGCCAAGCCCGATGATTGCGTAGCTCATTGAATTCTCCTTGATGGACGGAATGATCTCGATGCCGACTTCGCGTCTCAGACCTGAGCGATGCCGCCGTCGATCATCAGGTCAGAGCCCGTCATATACGAGCTCTGATCCGATGCGAGAAACAGCGCCGCGTTGGCAATTTCTTCGGCCCGGGCGAGTCGGCCGATCGGGACCATGCTCTGGTACATGTTCACCAGATCCTCGCGCGTCTCCGTCTGGGAGTCGAGAATCGGCGTGTCCGTCACACCGGGGCTGAGCATGTTCACGCGAATGCCGCGATCCTTGAATTCCGCAGCCCAGGTGCGGGCATAGGAGCGCAACGCCGCCTTGGTCGCGGCATAGGCGGTGTGGCCCGGAATGCCCATGCCGTGCATGGCCGACGAGACCAGCACGATCGATCCGCCGCCCGTCATCATCGGCAGCAACTTCTGCACGAGGAAGACCGGACCGCGAGCCATCAGGTTGAACGCCTTGTCGAAATGCTCCGGCGTGAGGGTGTCGATCGGTGCCTGCTCCGTAAAACCGGCGTTCGACACGACGATGTCGACAACGCCTTTTTTATCCCGAACGGTCGCGGCGACGCGGTCGAGGTCATCGAGGTTTGCGGCGTCGGCCTGGATCGCCGTGACGTTGCGTCCAATCAGTCTGACTGCCTCGTCCAGTTGAGCTTGCCGGCGGCCAAAAATAAACACGTGGGCGCCTTCGGCGACCAATCGCTGGGCGATGGCGAGGCCGATACCGGTTGTTCCGCCGCTAATGACGGCGATCTTGTCCGTGAGAGTGGGCATAAGGACCTTCTGTCGGTTCGTGAATGACAGAACCATGGTAATTGCCGTTCCGCACGACGATAATCCATGAATTTTTGATAAGATTTATGCTTCAATGGAATTGATCGGGCGAAAGGAAGTTCATGGACCGCTTTCACGAATTGAATGCTTTTATCGCCGTGGTCGAGGCGGGCGGTTTCTCCGCGGCGGCGCGCAGAACCGGCGATTCACAATCCGTCATCAGCAAAGCGGTCGGCGCGTTGGAGAAACGGCTCGGCGTGATGCTGCTGAATCGCAACACCCGCAGCGTGACGCTCACCGATCAGGGGCAGCGCTACTACGACCGGACAAAACCGCTGGTCGACGAGATGGACGAAGCCGACAGCGAACTGACGAGCAGTACGCTGGATACCTCGGGCCCGATCCGCATTGCCGCTTCCTCCACGTTCGGCCGCCTTCACATCCTGCCGCTGATACCCGAACTGTTGTCACGCAATCCGGGCCTTCAGGTCGATGTCGTTCTCTCGGACTTCGTGCGAGACATGGTGGAAGATCGAATCGATCTGGCAATCCGCGTGGGCCGGGTCGACGATCTTGACGCCGTCGTCAGGCGGGTGGCCGGCACACCGCTTGTCTGCGTCGGATCGCGGCGCTACTTCGACCAGCACGGCGTACCCAGGACCCCCGCCGAGCTGGTCGACCACAACTGCCTGTTGTATGGCGGTTTGACGGAATCGGCGAATTGGCCGTTTGTCGGACCGGAAGGGCGTTTCAACGTGTCCGTTCGCGGCAATCTGTCCTCCAACAGTGTCGAAACGATTCGCACGGGTGTTCTGGCGGGCGTGGGTATCGGCCTGTTTGCCAAGGTCTCTCTCGCCGACGAACTGCGCCACCCGGATGTGATGACGATACTCGACGAATTTATCGGCGAGGTCAGAGACATTAGCCTCGTCTGGCCGAAACGCCGCTTTGTCCCGACACGTGTGCGACGCACGACGGATTTTTTTGCGGCGGCCCTTGCCGAGCGTATTTAGGTCGAAGGCGTCACCGCGCGTCGGGATTTCTGCGTCGTTTGCCCGGTGTCCCCTTTGCCCGCTTCGAACTCCGGCTAAAGCGCTGCTCGACGACCGTCGCGCCCCATTGTTGCCCTTCGGCCTCATGCGTCAACGCGAACCCGACTGAATCGTACAGATGCCGCGCAGCATCGAGGCCTCTAAAGGTCCAGAGATAAGTCTGGTCGAAACGCTCGTCGACGAACTCCATCGCGCGACCGATCAACTGACGGCCAATTCCCGAACCGCGCAGCGAGTCGTCAACGATGAACCACCGCAGATGCGCAATCCGCGTCGCCGCGTCGCCATCGATAGCCAGCGAAGCCAACGATCGTCCGTTCTCCATATAGAGCCAGAGTGCCTTGTCGGAATGGGGCAAGGACTGCGCGAATTCCGCGAGTTCGGTTGCCACCTTGCGTTCAAAGAAGACGCCGAATCCCGAGTGCTTTGCATAGAAGCGCGCATGCAGGCTCGCTACGTCGCCGATACAACCAGGCCGATAGCCCTCGAATATCCGGCCCGCGCCGGTATCGCCTTTCGGCGTCGCGTTGCTGTCGTTGTCGTGTGCCAGAGCATCGGCGTAGAGGGAAAGCGATTTGACCAGCGTTTGCTGGTCGGCCGGTGCCAGGCGGCGCAATGCGTGCGATACCTGGTCGGTAGCAAACTGATCGATCCTGGTGCGCAGGCTTTGGCCGGCGTCCGTCAGATACAACTCCGACGAACGCGCGTCGTCGGTGGAAGTCGTGCGCGTGACAAGGCCAATCGACTCCAGTTTGGCGATTTGCCGGCTTGCATTTGATTTGTCCAGCCGCAGGATGTTGGCGAGATCGCGCGCCTGAATACCCGGCGAGGCACCGATTTCGATCACGGCATGAACGGCCGACGGGGCAAGATCGCTGTCGGCCAACGTGCTGCGCATGAATCCCAACTCGCGCACCAGCTTTCTGGAGAATTCCCGCAGGTCGAGAATGGTCCTTTCGCGCGTCTGCGCAGGTGCGTCGACGAAATCCATGGCAAGCCTCCATAAAGTTGCGCGTCGCAACCAATATACTTGCGCTTCGCAACTTGTTCAAGTGTGGAGACCATGTCTCGATCGCAAGGGAAGTTGTACCCCGAGGTCATGCATGACCCAAGGATCGGAAATTGCTCGGTTCACAAACCCCGCTGGCCACACCCGAACCTATTGGGAGCAATCATGCACTTCCTCATCAACGGCGACGAGGTCGAACTGGACCTCGACCCCAGGACCTCGCTGCTCGATCTGCTGCGCGAGCAGCGCCATCTCTTCGGCGCCAAGAAAGGCTGCAACCAGGGCGCATGTGGCGCCTGCACCGTGCTGGTGGACGGCACGCGGATCAACAGTTGCCTCGCTCTCGCCGTGCAGTATCAGGACCGCGAGATCACCACGATCGAGGGCCTTGGCGCGCCGGGACAACTCCATCCCCTGCAGGCGGCCTTCGTCGAACACGACGGCTTCCAATGCGGCTACTGCACTCCCGGCCAGATCTGCTCGGCGCTCGGCATGGTTCACGAGTTGAAGTGCGGCGTGCCTAGCTACGTGAGCGAGGCCATGAGCGCGGAAACTTTTGCATTGACCGACGCCGAGCTACGCGAACGGATGAGCGGTAACCTGTGCCGCTGCGGTGCCTACAACGGCATCGTCGACGCGATCAAGGACACGTTCGGTACGGCCAGCACCGAGCCTGACGCGCGCGAGGTGGCCTGATGAACCCCTTTACCTACGAACGCGCCGCCGACCCACAGACGGCGCTCGAACTCGGCGCCCGGTCGGGCGCCAAATACCTGGGCGGCGGCACCAACCTCGTCGACCTGATGCGCGAGACTATCGAGCATCCCACTGCGCTGATCGACGTCACGAGTCTTTCGTGCGAGATAGAAGAGACCGGCGACGGCTGTCTGCGAATCGGCGCCGGGGTCAGGAACACGGCCGTGGCGGCGGACCGGCGAGTGCGCGAGCGTTATCCCATGTTATCCGAAGCGATCCTCGCGGGCGCCTCCGCCCAGATACGCAACATGGCGACAGTGGGCGGTAATCTCCTGCAGCGAACGCGCTGCGGCTATTTCTACGACGACGCCGCGCATTGCAACAAGCGCGAGCCTGGAACGGGCTGCGACGCCGTGGATGGCTTCAATCGCATGCATGCCATCTTCGGCGCCTCCGCTGCGTGCGTCGCCACTCATCCGTCGGACATGGCCGTGGCGCTTGCGGCCCTGGACGCGCGCGTGACGGTAGACGGCCGCAACGGCTCACGCGACATTCCATTGGTCGATTTTCACGTGCTGCCCGGCGAGACACCCCACATCGAGACGATGCTGGAGGCCGGCGAATTGATCACGGCGGTCACGTTGCCTGCCGGTATCGCGGGCCGTTCCTGCTATCGCAAGGTGCGCGATCGTGCGTCTTATGCGTTCGCCCTGCTTTCGGTTGCGGCGGTTCTGGAAGTGCGGGACGGCCTCGTCGATGACGTGCGGATCGCCCTCGGTGGCGTCGCTCATAAACCATGGCGCGCCAATGCGGCCGAGGCGGCTCTCAAAGGCGGTCCGGCGACCGAAGCGGCTTTCCATGCGGCGGCACAAGCGGAGTTTGCGTCTGCTCGAAGTCTTCGCGACAACGCCTTCAAAATCGAATTGGGTCGGCGCGTCATCACCGACACGCTGGTCAAGTTGACCGCACTTCAGGAGATCCGTTGATGCCTATCCTCAAGGACACCATGCAGGCGGTGATGAAAAAGGCCATTGCTCTCGCCCCTGACAGCTTCATTCCCGGCGGCAAGCCGGACCCGCTGATCCAGCACAAGCATGGCCTGATCGGCGCACCCGTGAGCCGCATCGACGGGCCGTTGAAGGTTTCCGGCCGCGCGGCTTTCGCCGCGGAATTCCCGCTGGAGCATATGACTTACGCGGCGCTCAAGTATTCGTCGATCGCTCGCGGCCGCATCGTCGCCATGGACACCGCTGCCGCCGAGGCCGCGCCCGGCGTCGTTCTGGTGATGACGTATCGAAACGCACCGCGTCTCAAACCTATGCCGGCGTTCATGACTCAGCCCAAGGCCGCGGGCGGCGACGATCTGCCGGTCATGCAGGACGACCAGATTCACTGGAATGGCCAACCGATCGCGCTGGTGCTGGCCGACACGCAGGAACAGGCGGACCATGCCCAGTCCCTGATCCACGTTAGCTACGAGGCGGCCGGCGACGCAGTGACCTCGCTCGAAGTGGCGAAAGCAAACGGCTCCGAGCCCGGTGTGTTTCAGGGTGAGCCGCTGAAGCTCGAGATCGGCGATGCCGAAACCATGCTGGCGGCCGCGCCCCACAAGATCGATGCGCGCTACACGACCCCTCGCCAGAATCACAATCCGATCGAACTGCATGCAGCGACGCTTGCCTGGAAGGGCGATACGCTGCGAATTCACGACACGGTGCAGGCGGTCGCTCACGAAGCGTGGACCATCGCCCACGTGTTCGGCATCGACGAGAAAAAGGTGCACGTCACGTCGCCCTATGTCGGCGGCGGCTTCGGTTCGAAGACGGTGTGGCAGCATCAGGTGCTCGCAGCGGCAGCGGCGAAGCTATCGCAACGCCCCGTGCGGATCATGTTGTCCCGGGAGGGCGTGTACCGTATCGTCGGCGGCCGCACTCTCACGGAACAGCGCGTGGCGTTAGGCGCGCAAGCCGACGGGACGCTCGACGCCGTGATCCACACCGGCACGGTCGCCATGACGCAGCACAACAACATGCCGGAGCCTTTTATTCTGCCGGCGAAAAGCGCGTATGCGTCGAGAAGCTTCCTGCTCGATGTCGAGACCGTCAAAATGAACATGACGGCCAATACTTTCATGCGAGCACCGGGCGAGGCGGTCGGCACCTTCGGGCTGGAATCCGGCATCGATGAACTGGCCCACGCGATAGGCATGGACCCCATCGAATTACGGATTGCGAACGAACCGGATAAGGATCCGACAACGGGACTGCCGTTCTCGCAGCGCGGCATCGTCGAAGCGTGGCAGACCGGCCGCGAACGATTCGGCTGGGGCAGGCGTGGGGAACCAGGCGCCCGGCGCGAGGGCGACTGGCTGGTCGGCATGGGCTGCGCCACGGGTACTTATCCGTATTACCGGATGCCTGGCGGCGCGGCGCGCATCACGCTGACTCACGCAGGGCGCGCCACGGTCAGCATTGCCGCGCACGAAATGGGCATGGGCACATCGACCGCCCAGACGCAGATCATCGCGGAGCGTCTCGGGCTGACCATGGACGACATCGACTTCGAATACGCCGACTCCAGTTTTCCCGGCGTGGTACTGGCGGGCGGCTCTCAGCAGACGGCCGCCGTCGGCGCCGCCGTGATTGCGGTCCATCACAAACTCGTGAAGGCGCTGCTCCAGTTTGCGGGCAACAGTTCGCCGCTTTCCGGCCTGTTGCCGGACGAGGTAGGTGGGCGCGATGCCGGTCTTTGCGCGCTCGAAGATGAAAGCCGGTTCGAGACTTACGCCACGCTGCTTGCCCGCGCCAGAGTGAACGAAGTGACGGTCGAGGCCGAGGCGCCGATGCCGTTCGAGTTGCAACACTGGTCCATGCACAGTCATAGCGCGTTGTTCTGCGAGGTGCGGGTCAACGTCGTCACCGGCGAGATCCGCGTGAGCCGATTCCTCGGTTCGTTCGATTGCGGTCGGATCATCAACGCGAAAACCGCTGCCAGCCAGTTTCGCGGCGGGATCATCATGGGCCTCGGCCTCGCATTGATGGAGCAAACCCAGTTCGACGAGAGAACCGGGCGCGTGATGAATCCATCGCTCGCCGACTATCACGTCCCGGTGCACCTCGACGTGCCGGCAATCGACATCATCTGGAATGAGGAAGCGGACCCTCACACGCCGATGGGTGCGCGCGGCGTGGGTGAGATCGGCATTACGGGCGTGGGCGCGGCCGTTGCGAACGCCGTTTTCAACGCCACCGGCAAGCGCATACGAGACCTTCCCATCACTTTGGACAAGGTCATTCTTTAATGTGAAGAAGGACCGGGGGCGGCGGACAAAATCGACGATTTCCGGATCGAGCCTCGCGTCGCCCATGTCGGGCCCACTGCAAACCTTCGACACCGCCAGCGAAGAAGCGACGGGCGATCGCTATCGGTGCGACGGCCCGTTAAAGCGCATTCACCGGAATCCTGATGTACGACACACCGTTGCTTTCGGGCTCGGGCAGGCGGCCGCCTCGCATATTCACCTGCACGGAAGGCAACATCAGCACGGGCATATCGAGCGTCACGTCGCGCGCCTGGCGCATCGCGACAAAGCTGTGCTCGGTCGTGCCCTCGCGTAGATGAATGTTGTGCGCACGTTCATCTGCCACCGAACTCGTGTACTGCACTTCACGGCCGCCCGGTCGATAGTCATGGCACATGTACAGGCGGGTCTGCGGTGGCAGACTCAGGACGCGCTGGATCGAGCGGTATAGCGTAGACGCATCGCCGCCCGGGAAGTCGCAGCGCGCTGTGCCATAGTCGGGCATGAAGAGCGTGTCGCCGACGAACGCCGCGTGATCGTCCCCTTCGCTGACGATGTAGGTCGAACACGCGGGCGTGTGCCCCGGCGTGTGCATGACACGCACTTGCAGTTGCCCAACCGCGAAGAGCTCGCCGTCTGCGAACAGGTGGTCGAATTGCGAGCCGTCGGTGGCGAACTGATCGCCTGCGTTGAATAGTTTGCCGAACACCTTCTGCACTTGCGTTACCTGATCGCCGATCGCGATGCGTCCGCCTAGCCGTTCCTTGAGATATGGCGCGGCGGATAGATGGTCGGCGTGTACATGGGTTTCGAGCAACCACTGCACGCGCGCGTCCAATGCTTCGACGCGTGCGGCCAGCCGATCCGCCGACGCCGTTTGCGTGTGGCCGGACTTCGGATCGTAGTCGAGTACGCTATCGATCAGCGCGCATTGGCGCGTATGAGGATCCAGCAGCAGATAGCTGATGGTCGAGGTGACAGGATCGAAGAATCCTTCCACGATGAATTTGCCGGTAGTCATTGCAGTCGTTCCTTTTGCCGAACACGCCAGGGACTGGTATCAGTGGGTGAACGCTATTCTCAACTACCCACTGCCTTGAACAGCCGGTTTTTGTCGAGCGTGACGGGATCGAGTGTCTTCTCGGCTTCGTCCGCGGGTAGCGTGGGGCTCGCGTCTTCAAGCGCACCGCCGGTATAGCGGCCGCGTGGCCGGATCACCTTGCCCACGCGGAGTTGCTCGATGCAATGCGCGAACAGCCCGACGCTACGTGCCGTCGCGAACAGCGCGAACGACGCATCGCGCGGCAGGGTCAACTGCGCGGCGAGAGCAGCGAGCGCAACATCGATATTCGGCTTAAGGCCGGTTAGCTCGACCACCTTGTCGATAAACGACGTGAGTTCCCGAGGCGGATCGAGCACGGCGAGTAAAGCGGCGGCGCGCGGATCGCCGTCCGGATACAGATGATGTCCAAAGCCCGGAATGGGAATGGCCGACTGCAGGTGGTGAGCGACGACGTGCTCGGCGCCGAGTCGACTCACATCGTCGAACACCGCCCGCACGCGGCCCGATGCATCGCCATGCAAAGGCCCGGATAAAGTGGCGAGTCCCGAGAGCAGGCACCCCGGCAACGACGCACCCGTCGAAGCGGTGATCCTCGCGGCGAACGCCGAACTCGTGATCTCGTGGTCGGCCACAAGCACCATCGCTTTACGGATCAGTTCGGCGCCCTGGCGGTCCTGGCCCCAGCCGAGCGCGAGCCGCTCATGCGTCCATGAGGTAGTCGAATCGCGTTGCGCGCCGAATGCCTGGGCGATGAGCGCCACGAGTCGGCCGGCTTCGACGTGCAGCGCGCTATCGGTGCGTCCGAGTGTGGAGTGTCCGCAAGCAGCGAGCGCGGCAAGCGAGGTGAACGCGCATTGCCTGCCGCGCTCGTCGCCCTGCAATGCAGCGTCGCCCATGTCGAACGATACGGGTGTGCGGGCATTCCAGAGAATGGCCGCTACGTCTTCGAGTGTCGCCGTCTCCGAAAGCCGGATACTGTCGCGTCCCCGGTAATAAGGCCGGCCTTTCGAGAAGGTGGTGATACCGCTGTAAATGCAGGGCTCCGCACCGAATATCGTGCCCGCGGCGAGTGCCTCGCGTTTGCGCCCCACCTGTTTCTTGCGGCATAGGGCGGCGACGTCTTCGGCACGATAGAGGCTCTTGCGCGGATCATCCGGATCGGGCATCACGGCGATATTGCCGCGACTGACGTAAGCGTAGACAGTTTGCGCTCGCACGCCGAGTTGCCGCGCCGCTTCAGTCAGAGTGATCCAGTTTCGCATGAGATGGCGGCGAGCAAAGGCAGGAGGACAGAGGGCCGGGGGCCACCGGCAGACCGCGCCTCAGGTTGGGGCGCGACTGCTTCACAGTCGATTCTGCCGCTGTTTCAGGTAAAAGTCATCTCCGCCGGCCGCCGCTCCAGAATTTCGACGAGGATGTCGCCCGGCGAGCGCACGAAGCAGGCCCTCACCCCAGGGCGAACCTGCTTGATCGCCTCGACGATTTCCGCGTCGCACCGCGACAGGTGCGCGAACGCGGCGTCCAGATCGTCCACTACCACGCCGAAATGGTCGATGCCTTGCCGGCGCTCCCCATGAGCGGACCGTCCGCTCTGCGCATTCGCCAACGACGTGATGAAAAGATTGATGCTGCCGATGCGCAAATCCACTCGCCCCGGACGACGCACCACTTCAGCATTCAGACAGCGTGCGAACCATGCCGCGGTGGCTTCGGCGTCCGCCGAGCACAATTGCAGATGATCCCATTTGAATTCGATCATTCGATTCCTCCGGATAAAGAGCGTGTCACAGTTCAATGCGCGAGAGCTTGCCCAGCAGCACGGAATACGCGAGCGTGCCGAGCAGACAGATCGCGCCCATCAGATTGAGGGCCCAGTAGAAGTGGCCCGTGTGCTGGGTGATATAGCCGATCATGAGCGGCGTGGTCACGCCCGCGATGTTGGCCGCGAGGCTCGTGATGCTGCTGGTCAGCCCCACGTACTGCCGCGGCGCGATTTCGGAAACGGCGGCCCACGACATCGAACCGACGCCCTGTGCGAAGAACGCAATCGTCAGGATGATGATCACCACCTCGTTCGACTCGACGAAATTGACGAGCATGATCGATGCGCCGAGCAACGTGCCGATGATCAGCGGCGCTTTGCGTGCAGTGGAAAGTGAGACGCCGCGCCGGATGAAAAAGTCCGAGAGGAAGCCGGCGATCAGAATGCCGAGCGTCGCGCCGATAAAGGGCAGTGCCTGGAAAATCCCGACCTTGATCATCGACATATGCCGTGCTTCGATCAGATAGGTCATGAACCACGTGGTGAAGAACACCAGTAGCGTGTTATTGCAGAACTTGCCGATGCAGATCGCAATGACCTGGCGGTAGCTGAGCAGCTTGAGGGCAGTGCGCCAATCGAACCTGGTGCGTGGCTTGCGGGTCGGCGCCGCTCCTTCGTTGATGTACTGCAGTTCAGCGGCATTCACGCCCGGATGCTGAAGCGGGTCGCGATAAACCCGATACCAGAGCAGACTGAACAGAATGCCGAAGCCGCCGGTCACGTAAAAGACAGTGCGCCACCCGTAGGCCGCGGAGATCCACAGCAACAGGCCCGTGAAGAGAGGTGTACCGATGTATTGCCCCATCACATACACGCTGGTCGCGAAGCCGCGTTCCCTGGCGGGAAACCACAATGTCACGGCTCGCGCGTTCGACGGGAAGGCCGGCGCCTCCAGCGCGCCGATCGAGAGACGCGATCCGAGCAGCATGTGATAGCCGGTGGCGAATCCCTGGGTCAGCGTGGCGAACGACCACCCGACGAGAGACAACGCGTAAGCGAGACGTGAACCGAGCACATCGGTCAGCACCCCGCCGGGCACGAGCGCGATCGAATACGCCAGGCCGAACGCGGCGAACAACTCGCCCATTTGCATCTTGTTGAGCGCGAGTCCCTTCGAGAGACCCGGCGCCACGATGCCCAGCGCCGACCGGTCCACGTAGTTGAGAACGGTCGCCATCAGCAACATCGAGAGCACGACATACCGCACCCTGGAGCGCTTGGTGGTGTCCGCGTAAGCCGGGGTTCTCGCCGACAATGTTTGTTCCTCTACGACTTTCATCGTTGTCTCCATAACATTAGCCAGTGGTTTTTATTATTTGGCGTAAGGACGACTTATCCGCGACCGACGAACGGCATGGCAGTCGCCATGATCGTCATGTTGAGAATATTGGCTTCGAGCGGCAGATCGGCCATGTGGACGACCGCGTTCGCCACGTGCGTCACGTCCATTCTTGCTTCGGGCGCCATGCTGCCGTCGGCCTGCATGACGCCGCGGTTCATGCGCTCCGTGAGCGAGGTGGCCGCATTGCCGATATCGATCTGGCTGCAGGCGATGTTGAATGCGCGGCCGTCGAGCGCAATCGATCTGGTGATGCCGGTGACAGCGTGTTTGGTCGCCGAATAAGCGATGGTGTGCGGTCTCGGCGAATGCGCGGAGATCGAGCCATTGTTGATGATGCGTCCACCTTGCGGCGTTTGCGCTTTCATCAAACGATAGGCGGACCGCGCGCACAGGAAGACACCGGTCAGATTGGTGGCCACTACATCGTTCCAGAAATCGACTTCGTAGTCTTCGAGGGGCACGGCCCCCGCATTTCGGCCCGCGTTGTTGAAGAGCACGTCGAGCCGGCCGAATGCATCGGCGATCTTCGCAAATGCCTGCTCGACCGATGCTGCGTTGGCTACGTCGGCCTGAACGACAAGCGCTTCGCCGTCTGCCCTACCGATGGTCTCCTTCGTCTCCAGCAACGGTTCGGCTCTGCGTCCGATCAGCGCCACCGTGAAGCCGGCCTTGGCGAGCGCCACGGCGGCGGCCTGGCCAATGCCGGAGCCGGCGCCGGTAACCGCTGCGTATTTTTTCGATGCAGGCATATTCCTTCCTCTCGACAATCAATTGAACATGTAAGGAGAGTTGCATTCGCCTCAGGCGTTGAGCAAGCTTGATTCGTTGAATCAACATCAGAGGGCTTTGCAGGCGGGCCTGCACCAGGGTTTTCCTGATGTGTTTGCGAGCGGTGGCAAGGTGCGGCAGGCGCCGGGGCGATTGGGGGGCGCATCACGGCCGAGGAGTTGATTCATCCAATCAACATTGACGCGCGGGTGGGCACTTTCGTAGTCTCTCGACGTCTGCTCACCCAAGGAAAAATCATGTCGCAAAACAATCGCACCCGGCTTCTGATTGCGCGAAAGGTCCCCACTGCTATCGCGAGTCGAGCCGAAGCCGAGTTCCATGCTTTCGTGACCGATGCGGACATGGACGCGTGGTCCGTCGTCGATTTCTGCAAGAAGCACGAGATGCCGGCGGTCCTGATCGGGAAGAAGTCCGGTTTGCAGGCGGAGCACATCGCGGCGTTGCCGCCGACGCTCAAGATCATCGCTAATGCAAGCGCGGGCTTCGATCACATGGATGTCGCGGCGGCGCGCGAACGAGGCATTGTCGTGACGAACGCGCCCGATGCACTAACCGAATGCACCGCCGATTTCGCCATGCTGCTGGTGCTGGCGGCCTGCCGCCGCGCATCGGAATACGAACGGATCATGCGCAACGGGTGGGGCAAATCGTTCGGCATGACCGAGATGCTCGGCACGCGCGTGAACGGCAAGACGCTCGGCATCGTCGGATTCGGGCGCATTGGACGCGCGGTGGCGAAGCGGGCCCAAGGTTTCGGTATGCGCGTGATTTATACGGATGTCCAGCGTGCGACTGCGTCGCTGGAGAATGGCGCGACGTTTTACGCAAGCCTCGAGGAAATGCTGCCGCATAGCCAGGTGCTTTCGCTGCACGTGCCGGGCGGCGGCGTGCCGTTGATGACGAAAAAGGAGTTCGGACTGTTGCCGACGGGCGCGGTTTTTGTCAACGCGGCGCGCGGTGGACTGGTGGACGAAGATGCGCTTTATCAGGCGCTCACCTCGGGGAAACTGTTCAGTGCGGGTCTGGACGTGTATCGAAACGAGCCGAATGTCGACAAGCGCTTCGCTGAACTCGACAACGTGTTCCTGACGCCTCATATGGCGAGCGCCACGATGGAAACGCGCGACCAGATGGGTTTCACGGCGCTGGACAATGTCGCCGCCGTGCTCGACGGGCGACCGGCTTTGAATCCGGTTTGAAGTTCGACCAGGGCGTCTCGCCGCGCGATAGAAGAAGCGCGCGGCGAGCGTGCCCGATACGCGACATCCGGCCCGTGAGCCCGCTTTCAGAGTCGATCGGCGATGGCGTGCTCGATGGCAGTCGCGAGCATCATGGCTTTTGCATTGTTCGGCGGTGGCTCGACCTTGGTGGGGCGATAGATTGCATCGCCCGTGGCGATCGTCTGTCCGCTCAATGCGCAGACCCCGGGGCGTTTGGCTGAAGCGACCCGCCAAACCTGCTCGCCGTAATTGCAGCCTTGAGGGTCGCTCCACGAGACCGTGACGGTTCGCGGACTGACTCGATCGAGCAACGCGACGACCACGGCGCCGCTGCTGTTCGAAAGGCGGCTCGACTCATGCGTGTCGACAATGTGCCTGACACGCGCCGTCAATTGATGTGCGCATCCGGCATCGAGCTGTCCGACTGTACGCCGCCATGCGTTGTTCTCCGTCATGCACTGCTCCATGGCAGGCCTCCGGTTAAGAGTGGTGAGCCTTCAACTCAGCCGTATTTTGGGCTGAACGAAGCCGTTGATACGCTCCGCGGTCCACAGCAGAGTGGCCTTTGCGAAACCGTGCAGCGCCTGCTGATGCTGCCGGTAGAGCATGGCGTGGCTGAGTTGCGCAAAACGGCCTTTGATAAACCCGCCGCGGAAGAAGCCGAACTGACCGAGCGTGCCGAACGCGTTGTAGTCGCTCAACGATACGAGCGCGCCGAAGTCGTGAAATGCAAAGTCGGGCAGCGCGCCACCGTCGATCCATGCCGGCATGTGTTTCGCCAGAAATTGGGCCTGTTGCGTGGCAACCTGCGCGGTGGGTGCTAGAGGGCGCTCATGGCCGGGGAGCGTGAGCGTCGAACAGTCGCCGAGCGCGAAGATACGGTCGTCGTCCTGCGCCTGGAGAGTCGATCTGACGTTGATCTGATTGGACCGGTTGGTCGCAATACCGTCGAGCATGCCGAGAAACGCCGGCGCTTTGACGCCCGCTGCCCACACCATCAAATCCGCCGGCTGCTTGCTGCCGTCGCCGAGTCGAAGTCCGTCCGCTTCGGCCGCGGTGACGCGCGTATCCGTTCGCACTGTAAAGCCGATCTGCCGAAGTTGGGCTTCGCTGGATTGCGACACCGTCGGCGGAAATGCAGCGAGGATGCGTGGTCCGCTTTCATAAAGCGTGAGGCTCAGACGCGAGCGTATCTCAGGGTCGCCATAACCCGACGCCACTTCGAGCAGGCGGCTCAGTTCCGCTGCCAGTTCCACGCCGGTCGCGCCTGCGCCGACAATCGACACACGTAACGGACTATTCGTGACGACGCTTTGAAATATGCGGATACGCAGTGCTTCATTGAAAATTTCGGCCTGCGCCTGACTGTCGATGAAATGGCAATGGTCGAGCACACCCGGCGTGCCGAAATCGTTGGCGTGGCTGCCCAATGCGAAGACGAGTACATCGTATTCGACCATGCGCGGACCGATCACGACTTCGCCTGACGGCGCGCGCAGTTCAGCCAGCTTGACGACGCGCGCACTCCGATCCAGTCCTTCCATTTCTCCAGGCTGGTAATCGAAGCCGTGGTCGCGTGCGTGGGCGAGATAGATGACCTGCTGTTGCTGCACATCGCGTGTGCCTGCGGCGATGGTGTGCAACATGGGCTTCCAGACATGTGTCGCGCTCCTGTCGATCAAACTGACCTGAGCGCGGCCGCTGCGGCCGAGCGTGTTGCCCAGCCTCGTTGCGAGCAGAAGTCCAGCGATGCCGCCGCCAACGATGACGATCCGGGGGGCCTTAGGCATTGACGAATATTCTACGAGTGATGAATTAATGCGATACTAAGGGCTCGCCGGGCCGGTGTCAAATCGCCCGCGACGATCGTTAGCGGCGAAGTCGCCTGAGCGCCGGTTAAAATTCCAGGCTTTCCCTGAACACCAATCACAGTCGCCGATGAAGCCCACCAACGAGAAGATCGAGCACGTTACCCCGTCCGCCACGCCGCGTCGGCCGCGCGGGCGGCCGGCGTGCAGCGACGCCGGCGGCGCGGATGCCTTGCTTCGTAGCGCACGCGGAGCGTTCGCGAAGAGCGGTTACGAGGCGACCAGCGTGCGTGAAATCGCCCGCGCGTCGGGCGTCGATCCTGCGCTTGTCGCGCATCACTATGGCTCGAAAGAAGCGTTATGGATCGCCGTGGTGGATCAGATTGCCGACGAAGCCGCGGCAATGATCGACAGGACGGTTGCGTTGCGCGCAGCTGCGACGCTCGGACCGCGAGCGCGCGTCGAGAGCGCGATTTCCGCGTTTATCGATCAGGTGTTCTCCAATCCGGACGTCGGTATGTTTTTTTCGACGGCCGCAACGGAAACCGGCGAGCGCCTCGACGTGCTGATCGAGCGTCTGGTGCGGCCGTTCCACGATGCGTTCGTGCCGTTGCTCGCCGACGCGATCGATGCGGGTGCCCTCCCACGGCAAGATCCGCAAGTCATGTTCATGTTGCTCGTCAACGGCATCAGCAAGACGGTTTCGTATAGTCATGTGATGAGTCCGCTGTCGTCATTGCCCGGCCGGCCCAAAGCATTCAAGCAGGCGGTGCTGACCAGTGCGCTGGCAATGCTGGGATAAACGTCGAGCGGCACTGGGTGAAAGTGTGCTTCCCGCGCGACTCGCGCATTGCAGGAAACACTTGCGGCGAAAATTTTTGAACGGTATTCTCGACCCGTTCTGCAACGCAGCGCGGGAGAGATCGTCAGAAGTTCGCGACGACGCCGACGGAGCAACCGCCCCGGAAACTCTCAGGCAAAAGGACCGCGCAGCAGGAACATCTGGAGAGCGGCGCCGTGCGCGCCCACCGAAGGGGATTCTCTGCCTGGACGGCTTGCATATTGCCGGTTGGCGCGGAGAAGAAACTCTCAGGTACATGGACAGATGGGGCATCGAGGCCGGTTTCGACAAGAAATCGACACCGGTGATCCTCAACTACTCTGGACCATGTCATGTCACGAATCGCCATCATCGGCGCCGGCATTACCGGCGTCACGACTGCCCACGCCCTTGCACAACGCGGCCACCATGTCACCGTGTTCGAGCGCCATCGCTATGCGGCGATGGAGACTTCGTTCGCCAACGGCGGGCAGTTGTCCGCGAGCAATGCCGAAGTCTGGAATAGTGCCGCCACGGTCCTGAAAGGCCTGCGCTGGATGCTCACGCGTAACGCTCCGCTGCTGCTCAATCCCATGCCGTCCTTGCACAAGTACTCGTGGATGGGCGAATTCCTCAGGCAGATTCCGCATTACCGCGCCAATACCGTGGAAACCGTGCGCCTCGCCATTGCTGCGCGCGAGCATCTTTTTTCGCTTGCCGAGAGTGAAGGCATCGACTTCGATCTGGAGCGGCGAGGCATTCTGCACATTTACAAAACCCAGAAGGAATTCGACGCCGCGAGCAAGGTGAACGCGCTGTTGCGCGAGGGCGGCCTCGATCGCAATCCGGTGACGGCAAGCGAATTGCATGGCATCGAGCCCGCGCTGCAGGGCGATTTCTGCGGCGGCTTCTTCACGCCTTCCGATTCGACCGGCGACATTCACAAGTTCACCCGCGGACTCGCTGACGCTTGCACGCGCCACGGCGTCGAATTCCACTACGACGCGGAGATCACCGCAATCGAGCAACCCGCCGACGGAAAATTCACCTTGACGGTCAATCTCGAAGGCGAAGGACAGGCTTTTGCCTTCGAACGGATCGTCGTCTGCGCGGGCGTGAAGAGTCGCGACTTTGCAGCCATGCTGGGCGACCATGTGAACATCTATCCGGTGAAAGGCTATTCGATCACGGTATGTCTCGACGACGAACTCAGTCAACAGCGCGCACCGTGGGTTAGCCTGCTCGACGACAGCGCGAAGATCGTGACGAGCCGTCTCGGCGCGGACCGTTTCCGCGTGGCGGGGACAGCGGAAATCAACGGCTTCAATCGGGACATCCGCGCGGACCGGATTGCTCCGCTAGTGGATTGGACACGCCGGCATTTCCCTGAGGTCTGCACGTCGCGAGTGATTCCCTGGGCGGGCTTACGGCCGATGTTGCCGAGCATGTTGCCGAAGGTGGGACGCGGCAAGCGACGCGGTGTGTTCTACAACACCGGGCATGGACATTTGGGTTGGACGTTGTCCGCGGCTACTGCGCAAGCGGTGGCTAGCGCACTGTAGTTGTCCGGCTGATTATTCCCGTTCGCGACAATCATATTTGCTGGAATGAAGCGTGACGCCAAGCACGGCATCTCGGACAATGGGCGCCGCGACGAGCCGTCGTACTGGTCGATGCGACGCCGGATTCCTCATCCGGCGGCTTCATCGTAGTGCTTCTGTATTCGCAACGACAGCAAAGTGAAAGAGCGGCGCGTGTGAACTCGCTGCTCCGACGCAGCGCGTTGCGCGCTCACGCGACTTCCCACTTTCCTCGCGTAGTCGTTCAGCGAGGAATATCCTTTTCAAAATATCTCAGGAGTTTTTGTGGCTTTCGAACATCGCGGCTTTCAGGTGACGGCCCATGCCATGGCGGACGAGCTTGACGTTCAATGGATCTGTCATGCCCTTATTGAACGCACCGACGGTGATACGAATAAAGGCGCGCCCGAAGGCGTCGAGTTATCGATTCCGCGGGCCAAAATCGATCCTTTGATGGCGATCAGCGCGCTGGAGCATAAAGCGCGCACGGCGATCGACGACTGGCACGAAGCTGGACGGGCATAAGGGCTGCGGTTCACACTTGCGGCCAATTAGCTAACGTAACGCGCGGCTATCTCAGTTCGTTGTCTGAGGGCCGCCCTTTGCGTTCAGCGCGATGACGATCGACGGCGAGTATTGCGGCACGGTGACTAGCGAGCTTTCGTCATCTCCGCCGTCGCCGCCGGCATCCGTGCCGAAGCGGAAGTGCCTGGGTTCGATCTTGATCGTGGTGGCTTCGACGGTGCTTTCCGTTGCTGCGTAACCTTCCTTTTCGCAACGGCCTTTGAGTGCCGACGCCGACCGGCGAACCATCACGGTATCGGGCGCGCTGACGGACCATTCGCCTTTGTCGTTGGCGAGAATACATTTGGCTCCGGCAACCGGACCCGATGTATCCACTACCGCAACCGACAACTCCTCACGCCTTTGGTCCTTGCCGCCATCCTGGCCGCCGTTTGCGCCGTTTGCGCCGTTTATGCCGAGAGCGGCTTTTCCGTTGGCGCCTAAGCCGAGTTCTCCCACTGTCGGCGTGGCGAAGGCACTGCTAATCGAGAGCATGGCGACTGCAATGGAAATGACAGCTTTCATAAAGATTAGGCCCTTTGCGCGGTAGTTTTATCGATCTGTTTTTTTGCAGCAGCGATCTTATTACACATCAAAACCTCTTGGAGATGCCGGCGTAGACCGCGAGATGAGGGCCGTACTGCGGCGCGCCTACACCGATACCCGAGCCGTCGCGCAACTCGTACACACGGTTGAAGGCATTGATCAGCAGCAGGCGTGTGTCGAATTTGCCGATCAACGGATTGCCGAAATTAAAGTGATGAATGACTCCCAAATTGACCTGGGTATAGACGGGTAGGCGATCGGTATTGGCGAACCCGCTGCGAAGGCCGCTGCCGACTATGCCATCGAACGTGAAGGTAGTACGGCCGAGTTCATACGCGCCGCCGAACGAGGCCGTCACGCGTTGATCGTGATCGAGAAAAACAAAGTGATTGCTGATGAAGGCCAGTTCGTCCGCGCCGAAATTGAACTGCGCCGAGTCGATATTTTTGCCTTGCGCGCGGCTGAAAGCAACGTTCATATAAGCCGACACATTGTCCTGCTTGTAGTTCGCCGTGAACTCGACGCCGTAGGTGCGGCCATACTGATAGTTGAAGGGCGTGAAGATCAGCGCCGTGCCGAACTGTCCTTCGTCGAGCAGGTTGGTCGATTTCTTGTAGTAGGCGTCGAGCCCCACTGTAACGGCCGAGCTTAGCCGCTGCGTTACACCCAGATCGAAGTAGTGGCTGCGCTCAGGCTGAACCGGATCGTTTTGCCCGGAGACTTGTGCCGTGGTCCCGGCAAATCGCGCGATGTCGTTGTTCGATACGAGTTCGAAGGCGGGTGGCGTGAAGTAGCGCGCGTAACCGGCGTGCACCGTCGTAGATGACGTCAAGGCATAAACGAGGCCGATGCGCGGGCTGAGTTGACTGGCGCTGACGTACTGGTCCATCTTGTCGTAACGCAGACCATAGTTGATGGTCAGCTTGTCGGTGAGTTGCCACTCGTCCTGCACGTACGCGCTGTAGAGATAACCGGTCTTGCTGCTTGCGTCGGCCACGTTGATGGGCTGATCGGAGGTCTGGTCGCCGTTTTCATCGACGGGAAACACCGCGAGGTTATTGTCGAATACCGCGTGTTCCTGCTGGAACAGAATGCCGGCGCGGATCGTGTGTTTTTCATTGAGTCGGTAGGTCGTGTCCAGTTGCACGCCATTGGCACTGTCGCTATGAAAATCACTGGCGGCAACCCCGTTGAATAGCAGATCGCCGACCGGGTCGGGATTGAACTGTGTGCGCGAATAGCGCGTGAAAACGGCCAGTTGATAGTCGAGTGCGGCGCCGTTGGTCCCTTGCAGCGCCACCACGGCAAACTGGTTGAGTTCCGACTGCGTCTCGTTGAGCTGACTCGAATCGAAGCTATTGTTGCCGTTCAGCGTGAATGCCGTGGACAGGCCAGGCGTGTTCGGAATCTCGAACTGATTGCTGGTCGTGCCGAACATCAGGCTCACGCGTGTGCGGGGATCGATGATGTACGACATATAGCCGAACGCGTCGCCCTGACGCGTGTGATCGTGTATCGGACTGGCGCTCGCGGTGGGGTTTTCAATGCCCAGATTGTTTTCGCCGAGCGAGCCGCTGAAGTAATAGCTGAAGGGACCCTGGCTTCCGAATACGTCGGCACTCGTCTTGATGGTTTGGTGGCTGCCGCCGAATACGTCGATAGAACCGCCGTTACCGGCATCGCCCGATCTGGTTCGGATATCGACGATGCCGGCGGTGCGATATCCATATTGCGCGGGAAGTGCGCCGGTGAGCAGGTTCAACTGGTCGATGATGCGACTGTCGAGCGACTGCCCAAATCCGCTGATCGGCTCGGGAATGATGACGCCGTTGATCCGGTACTGCAGATTGGCGTGATCGCCGCGCACGTGCAATTGACCGTACGAGTCGCTCGCGACGCCCGGCGCCTGCAATAAGACCTGGTTGAGCGGCGTGTCCTGACCGGCCGGCAGCGTGTCGATGTCGCTCTGGCTAAAACGGTAGACGCTACTGCCCGTTTCCGGCTGCAGATCGTTGCGTGCGTGATCGAGACGTCGGGCGTTGACCTGTATCGCATCGATGACGATGTCGTTGACGGGACTGTCGGCGCTGTCGGCAGAGGCAGCATGGGCGCGCGCCACGAGCGTGAACGACAGCAGCGCCGCGTGACCGATACGGTGGTGAGTTCTCATTTTGTTAGTTATTTGTTAGTTATACGAATTTGATGTGTGGAAAGCGTTAGGGCAAACCGCGGCAGCTGAAGTCGACGCACGACGAATGTTATAACATAACACTGAAAATGCAAAATGTTTGATCGATCCGTCGGAACACGCGGTTTTGAAAAATTTTTGCGTTTTGGAAAGACTTTCCAATAAAACGGACCTACGTTGAATCGAGTCGCGCCATCGGGGCGCGTCGCTGGGTTTGCGCTTTCTAAGCGCCGGCGGCGTGGTGGACGTCGCTCAGCCGATTCTCGAACGACTTGCCACGACATCGGGACAATTGATCCGGCTAGCTATCGTCGACGGTGAGCAGTTGATTTACGTGGCCAAGGAGCAAGATGCACGGCAAGGCATTCGCTACGAGCCGGAAATGGGGCGCCCCGTCACGCTCTCCTGCAGCGCGGCAGGCATGATCTGGCTCGCGGGCAAGAGCGAAGAAGAAGCGGTGCGACTTGTGTCCCAGCGGGGCTTTGGCATGCCGTCGGGAGTTCGGTCCGCGCGCGCCGACCACGTTCAGGGCACTGTTACCTATGGTCGAGCTTGCGCGCAAGAATGGCTATGCCACGACTCAGGACATGTTCTTGCTCGCCATGAGTTCCATGGCTACGCCGGTGCGCGCCGGCAACGGTGACGTGCGGGCGATTCTGATCATCGCGGGTCCAATGTCTCGCCTGACCGAAGAACGGATGAAGGAGTTGGTGCCCGCACTTATGTCGACAGCTACTGAATTGTCCGATGCAAACGGAGTGTCGCCTGTGCTCAAACAGGTTACGCACGGCGCCGGACACGCGACGGCAGTCGCGCGGTAATGAGACCCGGTCAAATGGAATTTCACTGGGTATTTTGAGCGGAGTACTAAGTGTGGCGAATTAAATGCACGAAGGTGGCTGAAAAATCAGGACCACCCTTTCCAGAACAAGAGGAGACGCCAGGTTCGAGTTTTACGATTTCGTTTTTGCCTGCCACCCTCAATAGGGCAGCGTGGCTCGAGCGAAAGAGAGATGACCGTGCGTTGTCTCTCTCTGTGTCGATGAATGGCTTGACCGGCTCTAAGCGCCGGCGGCCCAAAACGAAACCGACTTCAGGCAGGCTTTGTCGTCGGTCAGGAAGAACAGGGTGGAGTTATTCAGTTTCTCGCCGGTCGGCGCGAATAGACCAAGCATGTCCTTCAACTTTCCTTGCCCCTGAAAACGCGCAGGAATCGCTGCGCGTATGTCGCCGGGCGTCAAACAATATTTCCCGCTCACGACGAGGTCGAGCGACGCCTGCGGCTTGCTTCGCTTGCGATATTGAGGCGTATAAGTGGACTTCGGCGAAAAAATCCGTTGAGCCTGATAAACCCGATACCACTCGGTCGACTCACCGCCGGTGAACGCCAGGTAGCGGTTTTTCATCGCGAAGGTATTCCGGGCCGATCGATACGGGAAAAATGATTTCTGAGGCCCGATTTAAAATTTTAGCGTGTCGACGAGATCCGAGATGATTAACTCCGGTTGTCATAAGCGATCGGAATGAGGCAGTATGCTGCCATCATTTCTATAAACGCACGGTGAGTGTCAACCGGGGGAAGCATGGAGACAGCAACGTTCTGGCGCTGCGCGCGCGACGCATGGGTCGATGCATGGAAAATTATCTCGCGCCGGCCGACCTGGGTCGCGATTGCCGCGACGGCATTGCTGGTCGCCAATACCCTGCCGATTACGCTGAATCATCTGGACGGTTCCGCCGTTCACGCATCGCGCCTACTGCCGTCAGTCACATTGCTGGCCAGGTCGGTGGTCATGGTCGCGCTTTCTGTGACCGTCATGCAGCAGATCATGCTTGGGGAACCGGAGCTTCGCCTGTCTTCCATGTTCGGCAAGGAGTTTCGACGCTACTTCCGGGTAAGTGCCATGCTGATGCTTGCACTCGTCGCAGTCGGGGTAGTGCTGATCGGCGGCGGTACCGTTGCATTTCGCGCCTTGGGCTTGCGTCACGCGGTCTGGTTTGAAGCGTTGCTGCTCGGGGCGATTATCGTTTTCCTATGCATCTTCGTCTTCACGCGGTTCAGTCTGCTGTTTTGTCACGTCGCGATCGGCGGGGACATGAAATGGCGGGCCGCATGGAAAGATACGCGGGGTCACTTCTGGCGCATCGCGCTGTCACATTTACTGACGGGTTTGCCGGTGGGAATCTGCGCGATCGGCCTCCTGTTGCTGGCCCGTGTTGCGTTTCGGTCGCTGGATACCGTGACCGTCGCCTACGTCGTGGCGATCGTTCAGTCATTGTTCACCGTAGTCGGTCTGGTCGCAGGATCGGCCTGCTCGTGCTGGCTGTACCGGCGATTTGCGCTGAAGCTGCGCGAATCTGTCTGAGGGACGTCGGGCTTCGGCGCTACGAGCGCCGCCTGTCATGCCCGTTGACGATCCTCAGGAGACGGAGGGAGATTTTCGCTTCTCGCCATCGAGTGCTGAACCGATGGTACCGCAGGGCAAGCCGGCTGCCGAAAAGACATCCGATGCCGTTATGCGGGCAAGCGCACAGAGTCATCGAGCGCGGCGGTATACGCTCTCGCGTGCCGCAGAACGGTCATTACCGCATGCCAGGCGCCGCGCTGTTCCGCGGCACGTTGCGCTTACGCCATCAGGTGCCACCGATGCGTCTTCAAGCCATCCAGTACGCGTTGATTCTTGCTTGCGGATGCGGGACGGCCTGCAACGCGTTGGCCGCCGATCCAGCGGGTGTCGTCAAAACCGTCAAGGGCGCGGTGCAGATAGAGCGCAGTGGCGGCAACTCGGGTGCGGCGATCGGCAGCGAAGTGTATGGCAGCGATCGCATCGTGACCGGCGCGCAATCCTCCGTAGGGATCACATTGCGCGACAACACCCAACTCTCGGCCGGCGCCAACACCATTCTCGAACTCAACAAGTTCGCATTCGACACCACGACCCACGACGGCGTGCTCGACGCGACCGTCAAACGTGGCTCCCTCGCGGTGATTTCCGGCAAGCTGGCGAAGGCCAATCCGGATGCCGTCCGTTTCAGCACGCCGACCACGACGCTGGGCGTACGGGGCACCGAGTTCATCATCGAAGTCGGCGAAAAAGGGGAGGGTGGACATTGAACGCGCTGATCCGAAGCCGTTGGCCGGCATGCGGCGCGGCGCTCGGCGTGCTGGCCCTCGTGGCCGGTTGCAGCACACCGCCGGACAGAATCATTCTGCTGCCTGATCCGCAGGGGAAGGTCGGCAAGGTGATTGTCCATAGTGCCACCGGCGAGCAGACGATCGATAAGGCCTACGCGGGCGTCGATGTCAGCGGGAGCGGCGCGATAGAAAAGACGATGGATAGCCAGTCCGTCGTGCAGGCCCGCTATGGCGAACTACTCGCTGCCCGGCCGCCACGCCCCATGACATTTACTTTGTTCTTTCTCTTCGACTCGGCCACCGAACTGGCACCGGAGTCGTCCGAGACCGTCAGGAAACTGAAAGCCGTGCTGGCGACGTGGCCCGCGCCCGAACTCGTGGTGGTCGGCCACACCGATCTGGCCGGCGCTCAGGACTATGACGACAAGTTGTCCATGCAACGGGCGAAAACAGTTTCGGCGTTTCTGGTCAAGGCCGGCATTCCGGCCCGGGAGATCGAGATTGCCGCCAGGGGCAAGCGTGAACCTCTCGTTCAAACGGCAGACGGTGTGCCCAATCGCATGAACCGACGCGTGGTCATCACCGTTCAATGAGTCACGCCGTTATCGACGCTGCATGGCCTTTGCCTCGATGAAGCGCTATGACAACCGCTGGCCTGCCAGGACCAGGACGCTGTTGAGAGCGATGCAAGGTCGTCCCATGGCGCTCCTGATACTGGTCGGCCTGAGTTTCCTCAACCTGTGCAGCGAGTGGCCGGGCAACCTGTCGCGCCCGGCCTTCGTGGCCGCGCTCGACGCGGCGCTGCCGGATTCCTTCAGAGGCGCCCGCCAGCTGCTGTTCGATCAGTATGAGCGTCGCTTTCCACGCATTCCCACCGCCCAGCCGGTGACCATCGTCGAGATCGATGACGAAACACTGGCGACTGTCGGTCAATGGCCCTGGCCGCGCAATCAACTCGCGCATCTGATCGATCTCATCGCGGCGCAAAAGCCACTGGCCATCGGCCTCGACATTTATATGCCGGAACCCGATCAGACCTCGCCCGACAAGGTGGCCGCCAATCTGCCCAAAAGCTCGGCGGCGCTCGCCGCCGGCTTGCGAGCACTGCCCAGTCATGAAGCCATTCTCGCCAGATCGTTGCGCGCGGCGCCGACGATTCTGGGCGCCGCGGCCTTCGATCATGCCGCGTTCAATACCAGCACCGATATGCGTAGTGCGCCGATTCTGGTGCACGGGAGCGATCCGCTAGGTCGCGTGCAGCGGTTCGACTATGTACTCGCCAGCCTGCCGGAGTTGCAGGCGGCGGCGCACGGTCAGGCGATGCTCAGCGTGTCGCTGGAACAGGGCGTGGTGCGGCGCATTCCCGTTGTCATGGGGTTGGGCGACAAACTGGTGCCCGGCTTGCCGATGGAAATGCTGCGCTTCGCCACGGGGTCATCGGCGATCGATGTGTTCGCCGATACCTCCGGCATGCAGGCAGTCGGTGTCGCGGACGTGCTCGTGCCGACGCAACCCGGCGGCGATATCTGGCTGCATTTCGCGTCGATTCGATCGACCTTGGGCCGCTACCTGTCCGCGCGCGATATTCTGGAAGGAAAGGCCGATCCCGAACGTATCCGCAACAAACTGGTGCTGGTCGGGTTGACCGGCGCCGGCGTGACCGACATGCGCACGACGCCGCTGGGAGAGTTGGTGCCCGGCATCGAAATTCAGGCTCAGGTGATCGAGACGATCTTCGAGGGACGCTTCCTGCGCCGTCCTACCTGGCTCAAATGGGCGGAGAGCGCTTTTATCCTGATGTTCGGGTCAGCGATCATCTGGTATGTGCCCCGCACTCATTCGCGGCTTGCGGCACTGATACGGAAAGTCCCCAAAGCGACTGCTTTACTGGGCCTCTCTCTGCACCTGCTCAATCTTCTATGCTGTTTTTATATTTTTGTGCATTTCGGATTGCTGGTCGATGCGGCTGCGATTTTCATTATCCTGTCCGCGGTGATGGGCTGCTTCTTTTCGCCGTCGTTGCGCGTCGAAGAACAGAAGAAAGCAGATGCCGTGATCGCGCAGAGGGATCAGGACGCTAGCGATCGCAGTGGCAAATCATCAAGCCCATGAGGTAGCGCTCTGGAGAGCGACCGTGTTTTACGACGGTACGGAAACCGACGCGCGCGCCAAGGGCAGCTTGAACGTGAAGGTGGCGCCACCATCCGGATTGTTGGCGGCCCATATTCGTCCACCGTGCTTGCCGACGATGGAGTTGCAGATCGCCAGTCCCATTCCCATGCCTGCACTGCGCGTCGTGAAGAATGCATCGAAAAGACGCGGCAAATGTTCTTCGCTGATTCCGGGCCCGTTGTCGGCCAGCGATAGCAGCACGTGACCTTCGAGGTCCAGTGACGAAGTGATATGGAGCCGGTGCTCGCCTGCAAGCGTGGCCATCGATTGCAGGCTATTCATAATGAGGTTGATCAGGACTTGCTGGAGTTGCACGCGGTCACCGTCGACGACCGTGACTTCGGGTGTCAGGTGAAGCACGACGATGCAACCGTGACGCTTCGCTTCCGCACGAATGAGCGTAAGGACCTCATCGACCAGGTCGTTGATCGAAACGGCGGCCAGATCTAGCGCGGCACCTTTCACCATCCGCCTGACGCGCTGGACGATCTCGCCCGCGCGTTTTCCTTCGGCGGTTATCCGTGCTACGCATCCTTCCACCTCGCTCAGGTCCGGGGGACTCCGGCGCAGCCATCGCGAACAGGCCTCGCCATTCATGACGATGGCGGCAAGCGGCTGACCCACTTCGTGTGCAATAGACGCGCTCAACTCGCCCAGTGCCGCGACACGACTCGCACGCGCCAGATCGTTTTGCGTTTCGTAAAGCTGTGCCTCGATCAGCCTCGCCTGAGTGATGTCCATGACGGCGCCGAAAAAGTGCCGTTTGTCGGCATGTCCTTCAGCGCGACGGGCGACGACATGCAGGTGCCTGACGCGGCCATCCGGCAAAAGGAGACGATGCTCGATATCGAATCGGTCGGACACGCCGTTGACGTCCGACACCATACGGTCGAATGTAGGCATGTCCTCGGGATGCACGCGTTGTCGGGCGTCATCTAGCGTAGGGGTAAGCGTCGCGTCGTATTCGAAGATGCGCAGCGCTTCTTCGGACAGAAACAGCTCGCCAGTATCGATATTCCACCCGAAACTACCCGTGCGGCTGAGCTTCTGTGCTTCGGCCAGATATAGCGCCTGACTTTTCTTCAGGCTGTCTTCCGCCCGCTTGCGCTCGGTGATGTCGCTGTCGGTTTGCAGTGTGGCGAGCGGCTCGCCGCGGCTGTCGCGCTGCAACGTCCACCGACTGGCGACGATGACCTCCGTGCCATCGCGCTTTGTGTGACTCAGTTCGCCTTCCCAGTAGCCATCCTGTTCCAGCTGTTGTTGGATTGCATCGCGGGGAATCGGGAACGTGGTCTTGAGCAGCACGTCAGCCGCTTGACCGAGCGCCTCGGCCCGGCGCCACCCGTACAGTGCTTCAGCCGAATGGTTCCAGTAAGCAATGACTTCGCTGCGATTGCGAACGGAGACGGCGTCGTGAGTGAGGTCGAGGAGCAGAGCCTGTTCGCGCTGAATGTGTTCGGCGTCGCGGATTCGTCTGACAAGCGCTGTCACGGAGAGTGACGCCGCAAGAAATGCGGCCAGTGGGAAAAAGTCCTGGACCTTCTGGACCGCAAAGCTATAGATCGGTGGTGTAAAAAAGAAATTAAGGAGTAGTGCGCCTGCGACCGAGAAAATGGCGGATGAAACAAAGCTGTCGAGCAGCGACAAGAAAACAATCACGACGAGCATGCAGAAGCCAGTGGTCGACAGGCTGAATTGCAAGCTTAGACAGATCCACGTGATGACGCTCAGTGCGATGCAGCCGCCTAGCCAAAGTCGCGCGAGGAAGGCGGGCTCGCTGCTTCTATCCGATGAAATGAACACTGCCACTGATGGGCTCCCCTCGGTCAGGCACGGGTAGCCGCGGCCAAAGATTTGCGCGCGCTCCGACCACCGCTTCGACAGTATTTCAGTTAAGTAATGGGCGCTCCGGAATACCTCAACGAAGCTTCTTTGAATATCGCTTTTTCTTGCGTCATGTACAAGTGAAAATATCTGAAATGGTCTGCTCATTGCGGCCGGGCCACTTCATCGACACGCGGGTGCACCGTGGATGACACGCACCATGTGTTAGTCCGGTCGGGAGTGCGGGGAGTCGAGCGCGTCTCAGTACCGCTCGAATACAGCTTGCAACGCACGCCTGTCTGCGCTGCTGGTGAGCGCCAGTGTCAAAAGCAGGCGGGCTTTCTGCGGAACCTGATCGTCGACCGTGAGCCAGCCGTAATCGTCGTCGGGCTGCGCGCCGTTGCGTAACACGATGCCGGCGCCCGTGCGTGATGCACGTACCACCTGCACGCCACGCCGCGCCGCGTTGCACAGCATGTCGACGAGATGGCGGGCAACGTTGCCGTTACCGGTACCCGCATAGATCAGACCGCGTGCGTTCGCGGCAATCGATTCGACCGCCTGCGCTTCGAGCGCGCCATACGCATAGACGATGTCGACCTTCGGCAAGACGTCGAGCGTCTCGACCGACCACGGTGTGTCGAGCGTATGGGCGCGGGCCGGGCGCCGATAGTAGCGCGGCTCGCCTTCGATCACATAGCCGAGTGCGCCATATGGCGAGTGAAACGCTTCGAGCTTGAAGCTGTTGCTCTTCACGACGTCGCGCGCGCTGTGAATCTCGTTGTTGGCCACGACCAGCGTGCCCATGCTGCGCGATGACGGATGCGCCGCGACCGCCAGCGCATCGTAAAGATTGAGCGCTGCGTCGGAGCTCATCGCCGACGGTGGCCGCATCGCGCCGACCACCACCGCGGGTTTGCTGGACTTGAGTGTCAGGTGCAGGAAGTAGGCGGTTTCCTCGATCGTATCGGTGCCATGCGTGACCACCACGCCGTCCACGTCCTGCCGTGCGAGCAGTTCCGCGACACGTTTGCCGATCACGAGCAGATGGTCGTTATTGAAGTTCTCGGAGCCGGTTTGCAGCAATTGCTCGGCGCGCAGATTCGCCAGCGCGAAGGCGTGGGGAATGGCGTCGAGAATCTCGTCGATGCCGAGCACCGAGCACAGGTAAGCGGACGTGTTCACGGCGGCTTTGCCCTGGCCGGCAATCGTGCCGCCGGTGCCGATCACCACGATGTTGGGCTTTGCTGTCATGCGGTCTTCGCCTGAGTGTGTGAATGGAATGCGGCCGCGCGCTGCGTGCACAGCCCGTCGACGGCACTGTACGGCGACACCGGCTCTGCGCAATTGAACTGATTGGCGGGAAAGTAGAAGAAACGCGACAGATGCGTTGCAGGCGGGATGAAAGCGTCGGGCGCGAGTCTGGCAGGTTCAGGTCGAGGCAATGTTTCGCGACGCGCGCAGCTTGCCGGGCGTGACGCCGTATGCCTCGCGGAATACCCGGATGAAGTGCGCGGAGTCCGCGAATCCGCATTCGTAGGCGATGTCGGTAATCTTGCGCGCGGTGTTGACGAGCATCCAGCGCGCGTAGCGCAGTCGCATGCGCCGATAGAACTCGTTGGGCGACGCATTCATTTCGGCCATGAAGGCCCGCTCGAGATTGCGCACGCTGGTGCCGATCATTTTGGCGATGACCGCGATGTTCAGCGGTGCTTCGAGATTCTCTTCCATCAACAGGACGGCGTGGCGCACCGTTGCATCGTCGACGGATAGATAGCCGAGTGCCGCCCGTCGTTCGACGAACGATGAGCCACCCTGGCGATTGACCGTCATCTGGTGCACGACCTTGGAAGCGCGGTCCGGCCCGCAGTGCAGGCTGATCAGGCGGGCAGCCAGTTCGACGACCGAAATGCCGCCCGCGCAGGTGATGCGGTTGCCGTCGATCAGGTAGTCCGCGTGCGTCAGCACGCGCAAGGCGGGAAACATGCGTCGGTAATCGTCGAAATGGAAGCTGTGCACGCAGGCGACGCGATCTTCCATCAGACCCGCTTGCGCCAGCACGAAACTGCCGGTGCACATGCCGACGAGCGCAATGCCCGCTTCGGCGGCCTGTTTCAGATAATCCCAATAGCGCCGGTCGACGTGATCGAGATGCGGCAGCAGGCCGCCGATCACGATCAGATAGTCGAATTGCGCTACGTCTGGAAATGCGGACTGCACTTGCACGGGAATGCCGCAGCTCGCTTCGACCGATTCGCCCTGCGCGCCGACGATGGTCCATAGACAACGCAGTTGGCGGCTCTGGTCGCCGCGGTCTGCCGCATGACGCAGTGCATCACACAAGCCCGCGAGCGAGAGCATCGGAAAGCGCGGCCATAAAAGGATACCGACGCTCAGCTCCGCTTCGGAACGACTCGGGCGTGCTTGCGGCGTACGCGGCAGTGTGTCGAGTTGTTCGACGAGGTCGTGGGCCGCCCGCGCTTGCGAATCGTCAGGAGAAGGGGCGGCAGTCGGCATGCGCGAACTCGTGGGCTGGTCGAACCGATTATACGGTCACGTGCTAGGCCCGGGCGCTCGCCACGCTTGCCGCAATTCTTCTATTTTCCGGCAGATCGATGCAATGCCGCCGTTTTCTGGCTGCATAAATTGGTCACCGCTACCACAACTACTTATCGGGTGAAGCATGAGCACAAGCACAGCATTGGGTCGCGGCATGGCGGCCGTCGGCATTCTGGGGGCATTCACGGCCGTTGCGATGGGTGTCGCCCATGCCGATGAGATCGTGAAGATCGGCGAAGCTGCGCCCGTGACCGGGCCGGCTTCCTATCTGGGCAAGGACACCGAGAACGGCGCGCGCCTTGCGATCGAGGAGATCAGCCAGGCGGGTCTCGTGATCGGCGGCAAGAAGGTGACGCTGGTGTTCGACGCCCAGGACGATGCGGGCGATCCGCGTCAGGCGACCCAGGTCGCGCAGAAGCTGGTGGACGACAAGGTCGTCGCAGTGGTCGGCCACATGCAATCCGGGTCGACGATTCCCGCGTCGAAGATCTACAACGATGCGGGCATCGTGCAGGTGTCGCCCTCCGCGACGAATCCGGCCTATACGCTGCAGGGTTTCAAAACGGCCTATCGCGTAGTTGCCACCGACGCGCAGCAGGGGCCGACGCTCGCCGACTACGCTGCGAAGACGCTGAAGGTCAGGACGGTGGCGATCGTCGACGATTCGACCGCGTACGGTCAGGGCCTCGCTGTCGAGTTCGAGAAGCAGGCGAAGGCGAACGGCATCACGGTGCTGTCGCACGATGCCAGCACCGACAAGGCCGTCGATTTCCGCGCGATTCTCACGAAGATCAAGGGCGAAAAACCGGACGCAATCATGTACGGCGGCCTCGACGGCACGGGCGGCCCGTTCGCGAAGCAGGCGAAGCAATTAGGCATCACCGCGAAACTGCTGGCCGGCGACGGTCTGTGTGCCGACGATCTCGCGAAGCTAGCCGGCGATGCGGCCGACAACGTGATCTGCTCGATTGCCGGCGCGCCGCTGCTAAAAATGTCCGACGGGCCCGCCTTCGTCGAGCGATACAAGAAGCGCTTCGGTTACGCACCGGTGTTGAACTCGCCGTTCGCGTACGACGCCGTGGGTGTGATCGTCGATGCGATGAAGCGCGCGCAATCCACCGACCCGGCCGGCATCCTGGCCGCCATGCCGGCAACCGATTATCACGGTGTGCTCGGTGAAACGCAGTTCGACTCGAAAGGCGATCTGCGGCATGGCGTAATTTCGCTGTACAGGTACGTGGGCGGCAAGCAGGAACTACTCGGTGTCGTGGCTAAGTGACGGAAGCGGACCTTCGGCGAGCGTAGTACGATGCAGCCCATCGGAACGAGTCTGCGTCCGGGTTGGGCGACACGCCGAGCAGCGCAGACGCGCTCGCCACTTATCCAGGTCCCTGAATTGAAGCGCTTTCCCTATACCCTTTGGTTGACTGGCTTGAGTGCGGCTGGCAAGAGCACGTTGGCATTCGCGCTGGCCGACGTGCTGACCGGACAAGTCGTGTGCTGCGAGGTGCTGGACGGCGATGTCGTGCGCCGTACGCTAAGCCGCGATCTGGGGTTTTCGCGCGAAGATCGTAGCGAGAACATTCGCCGGGTGGCACAACGGTGCCGTGCGTTGAACGACGCGGGTACGGTCGCAATCGCCGCACTGATCTCACCCTTCGCCGCGGATCGTACGATGGCGCGTGACATCGTCGGTGACGAGCGCTTCATCGAGGTGTATCTGTCGACTCCGCTCGTCATTTGCGAGGCGCGCGATCCGAAAGGGCTCTATCTGCGCGCGCATGCCGGGCAAATCGCCAACTTCACCGGTGTCAGCGATCCGTACGAGGCGCCGCTCGATCCAGAGTTATCGTTCGACACGAGTTGCCTGTCGTTGCAAAGCTGTGTCGAGGCGACGTTCGACTGGTGTCGGACGCGGATGGCGAATGACGGCTCCTGACAAGTCGGACTCGGACCCTGCCCGTCATCCCCCACTTCTGCAAAGCGCCATCATCCATTCATAGACCGCATCCACGGCAGCGGAGCGCGCCGGCTGCGCCGAGCGCATCAGCCACAGGGGCGCGAGCGCGAAACCGGGCACTTGTGGCAAGACTTCAACGCGGCCGCTCGTCAGCGCATCGCCGGCAGTCAGCCGCGACACCATGGCGATCCCCGCTTCCTGCTCGGCGGCCGACACGAGAAAGCGAGGATCGCTGACCGTCATCGCGCGGCGCGTTCGCAAGCCGCCTCGCCGCAAATCGGGCAGCCACGGCGCCCAGTCCGGGCGTGCCTCGTGAACCAGCAACGGCGCTTGCGTCAACACTTCGGGAAACGGCGTGGAGTGCAAACGACGCGCGGTCAACGGCCCGCAGATGGCGACTGCGTCTTCATCGAGCAAGCGCTCGCACGTCACTTCGGCCGTGTCGATCTTCTTCGACGAGACGACGAGATCGACATCGACACGGTCGATCTCATTGACCTCTTCCCCGGTCACGAGCCAGATCTCGAGCTTCGGTAACGCTTCCGAAAATGCGCGCATGCGCGGCATCAACCAGCCCGATGCGAACTGCGGCGCGCACACGACGATCACCGAATCCGGATTGCCGTACGGCTCGATGCGATCACGACCATCGGCAAGCGTGGCCAGCGCCGAAGTCACGGTCTGCGCATAGAGCGTACCGGCGGCGGTCAACGCGACACCACGCCCGATCCGACGAAACAGGGGCTGCCCGGTCCATTCCTCGAGTTGCTGGATCTGATGGCTGATCGCCGATTGCGTCAGCGCGAGTTCTTGCGCTGCACGCGTGAAGCTGCCGAGCCGCGCGGCGGCGTCGAAAGCGAGCAGGGCCTGCAACGGGGGAAGTCTGCGCATGTGAGGGTCGCCGGGAGATATTAAAAATATCGATACTTCCAGCAAGATTCTTTGCTTTTCGCCGGAATTTTTACCCGCAATCATACAGCCAGTCGCTACTCACACGTGCTTCCGGGTTCCGGCAGACATGAGCCATTTTTGTGTGACAGCGTTTGCCAAATCCCACTGGATCGGACTGTATGACCTCGAATTTCACGCCTTCCCACCTCACGCCGACCGCTGCCGCAGGCATCGAGGGGCAGCCCTCGGCCCCGACTTACGCGGGCGTGCTGTCGTTCATGCGCCGGCCGTACACCCGCGATCTCAGCGGCGTCGATGTCGCCGTATCGGGCATTCCGCTCGACCTCGCCACGACTTTCCGCCCGGGTACCCGCTTCGGTCCCGCAGGCATGCGTGCCGCCTCGGTCCAACTGGCCGAACTGGGTGCGTTTCCGTGGGGCATCGACCCGTTCGACCATCTGAACGTGGTCGACTACGGCGACTGCTGGTTCGACGCGCACAATCCGCCTGGCATTCGCGACGCCATCGTTGCCCACGCGCGCGGCATTCTGGCCACCGGCACGCGCATGCTGACCTTGGGCGGCGATCACTACATCACCTACCCGTTGCTGATCGCGCACGCGGAAAAGTATGGCAAACCGCTGAGCCTGATCCACTTCGATGCGCATTGCGACACCTGGCCGGACGACAACCCCGATTCGCTGAATCACGGCACGATGTTCTACAAGGCCATCCGCGAGGGACTCATCGACCCGGCTCGCTCGGTGCAGATCGGCATACGGACCTGGAACGACGACTTCATGGGCGTGCGCATTCTGGACGCGCCGTGGGTTCATCGCAACGGCACGCAGGCGACCATCGACGAAGTGCTGACGATCGTGGGCGATGCACCGACCTATCTGACATTCGACATCGATTGCCTCGATCCGGCATTCGCGCCGGGCACGGGCACGCCGGTCGCGGGCGGTCTGAGTTCGGCCCAGGCGCTGGAAATCGTTCGCTCGCTGGGCCCCGTCAATCTGGTCGGCGCCGACGTGGTGGAAGTGTCGCCGCCTTATGACCACAGCGACGTGACCGCGCTCGCCGCGGCACATCTTGCCGCCGACATGCTGTGTCTGATGCGCAATCAGAAGTTGCAGCGCCAGCAGCGCACGTAAGCGAGCTCACGCCTTTATCGAAACCTCTCTGGATAACGATCATGTCACCCATCATGAAGCCGATGCTGGCAGCGCTGCTGCTCTGTGCATTCGGCACAAGCTCGCATGCCGATGAAAAGCTGCTCAACCTCTACAACTGGGCCGACTATATTGCGAAAGACACCGTGCCCAACTTTGAAAAAGAGTCCGGCATTCACGTGCGCTATGACGTCTACGACGGTGACGAAACCTTGCAGGCAAAACTGCTGACCGGGTCGACCGGCTACGACGTGGTGGTGCCCACCTCGAACTTTCTCGCCAAACAGATCGAGGCGGGCATCTATCAGAAACTCGATAAATCGAAACTGCCGAACCTGGTGAACCTGGACCCGAGCCTGCTGAAACTCGTCGCCGATGCGGACCCCGGCAATCAATACGCGGTGCCGTGGGCATGGGGGACCACAGGACTCGGCTATAACGTCACGCGCGTCAAAAAGATTCTCGGCAACGATGCGCCGCTCGACAATTGGGACATCCTCTTCAAGCCTGAATACCTGAGCAAGCTGAAGAGTTGTGGCGTGTCCATGCTCGACGCGCCGTCCGATGTGTTCGCGGTCACGTTGCATTACATCGGCCGCGACCCGAACAGCGAGAATCCAGCCGATTACCAGGCCGCCTATGAAGTGCTGAAAAAAATTCGTCCGTATATCACGCAATTCAACGCGACCAGCTATATCAACGATCTTGCCGGCGATGACATCTGTTTTGCGTTGAGTTGGTCGGGCGATGTGTCGATGGCGAGCCATCGCGCGCACGAAGCCAACAAGAGCTACGAGGTCAAATACTTCATTCCCGCCGGCGGCGCACCGGTGTGGTTCGACATGATGGCGATTCCGAAAGATGCGCCGCATCCGCAAGCCGCATTCGACTGGATCAACTATATCGAGCGCCCGGAAGTGCATGCGGCCATCACCAATGAGGTGTTCTATCCAAATGCCGATATGGCTGCGCGCAAGTTCGTACGCCCGGAGATCCTGAATGATCCCACTGTGTATCCGTCTGCGGCGGTTTTGAAAACGCTGTTCCTGCTCAAACCGCTGCCGTCGACGATCAAGCGGCTGGAAGGCAGGCTGTGGGCGCAGTTGAAGTCGGGGGGATAACGCCTCACCGCGGCGAGATAAGCAGCTTGATGCGCCCGGCTATTTCATCGTCGAGCGGCGTATAGACGATCATGCCGAGGTCCGGGCGGCCATCCACGGAGAATGCCGAATATTCCAGCTCGATCGACCCCAGTTGCGGATGCATCAGTCGCTTCACGCCGCCCGTATCGCCATGACTGAGCACATCGTTATCGCGCCACAGCGTCTCGAACTCCGGGCTGATACGACTCAACTCGTCGACGAGCGCGCCCACCTCGGACGAAAGACCGGCGCGCGCCACATCCGCCCTGAAGGCGCCCACGACAAAACGCGCGACGCTTTCCCAGTCGTGCTGCTTGGCACGCACGGCGGGATCGCGAAACAGGAAATGCAGGATATTGCGCTCGCCGGCGGGCAGCGCGGCATAGTCTGTCAGCACGACAGCCGCGGCACGATTCCAGGCGACGACATCCCAGGTCGCGGTCTTGATGATGGCCGGGCTGGTTTGAAGCGAATCGAGCAGGCGCTGCAAGCGCGGATTGACGGCCTCGACCGACTTGTAACGGACTTCCGGCGGCCGTCCCAGGCCCAGCATGAAGAGATGCTCGCGCTCCGTATCCGTCAGCATCAGCGCGCTGGAGATGCGGTCCAGCACGTCCGGCGACGGCGCGCCGCCGCGTCCCTGTTCGAGCCAGGTGTACCAGGTCGGACTGATGTGGGCACGCTGCGCGACTTCCTCCCTGCGCAAGCCCGGTGTGCGTCTGCGTCCGGAAAATCCGAAGCTCGCGGGGTCGAGACGCGAGCGGCGGTTGCGCAGAAAATCGCCGAGTGACGAAGCCGAATTGACTGACATGAGAACCCTGTTAGTCGTTTTACTATGATGAGATCACTACTTTAACGTGATAAGAAATGGCCGGATAGTGAGCGGGTGACTAACACGGAGAGTTCACCATGCGTATCTTTCTTACGGGCGCGACAGGTTTCATCGGATCGGCCCTCGTTCCCGAACTCATCGCGGCCGGCCATCACGTGATCGGCATGACGCGTTCGGACGCCGGCGCGCAAGCGCTGGCCGACGCGGGCGCCGAGGTGCATCGCGGCACGCTGGAAGACACCGCGAGCCTGCGCGATGGCGCGTCGAAAGCGGATGCTGTCATTCACGCGGCTTTCGATCACGACTTCTCGAACTTCGTCGAGAACTGCGAAAAGGACAAGCGCGCCATCGCCGCACTCGGGTCCGCGCTCACGGGCTCGGATCGTCCGCTTCTCATTACGTCCGGCACGGGGGTGGGCAGTGGCGAGCACGGCGAGCCGGCCAGCGAGGATGTCTTCAACACGCGCCATCCCAATCCGCGTATCGGCTCGGAACTGGCAGGCAATGCGCTGCTCGAGGCCGGGGTCAACGTGTCGGTAATGCGCTTGCCGCAAGTCCACAATCCTTTCAAGCAAGGCCTTATCACGCCGCTGGTCGCCGTCGCTCGGGAGAAAGGCGTGGTGGCCTATGTGGGCGAGGGGCGTAATCGCTGGCCTGCCGGTCATCTTTCCGACGTGGTGCGTCTATATCGACTCGCGATCGAAAAGCGGGCGCCGGGTGCGCGTTATCACGCAGTTGGTGAGGAGGGCATCAGCAGCCGCGAAATCGCCGAGTCGCTCGGACGTGGCCTGAACTTGCCGGTCGTTTCGATCGCAGCGGAAGAAGCGGCGGCGCATTTCGGATGGATGGCGATGTTCGTCGGCCTGGACATGCCGGCCTCCAGCGCGCTGACGCAGGCAAGGCTGGGCTGGAAGCCGACGGGCCCGACGCTGATCGCCGATCTCGACGAAGCGCGTTACGCCTGACGGTAGCAGTACGCCGTGGAGCAGTCTCACGCGAAACGTGGGCGCTCCTGGCGTCGAGCATCGGCCCGCGTATTCGTTAGGGAGTGGCGATCGCCTGCTTCCGCACCTTGCCGAAATGACTGGCTAGAAACACGCCAATCAGGATCGCACCGAGCGCGACTGAAAGACACTCGAGATTGGCGCCTAGCGTCAACGGGTGACGGCTCAAGCCTGCGAGACCCACGATCAGATTGAGCGCGCCCCACAGAAAATTGATAAGCGGCGACGAGTTGCCGACGCCGCGCGGCTTGGCGAACGGAGTGGGAAATGGCGCGCCTTGCAAACCCATCGCGAGGTGCGGGATAGCGTTGCACAGGAAAGCGCCAGCCAGGAACAGCGTGATGTAGTACATGAACTTTTAGCCGGGTCGGTGATGAAACGGGATCGTAGAAACATGCGTCGCATATTTGAGAGGATATCCTCTCAAATATGCTAAGCGACGTCTTTTAACATGTCAACGTATCCGCAAAGAAGATCATTAAAAATGGAAAAATATCCGCATTAAATCGAAAGCAATGCTGCATGATAATATGCGAGGAATTCCTATCAATTGCTCGCATATTTGCCATTCCAAATGGTCTCATCTACCCCTAAACCTGCCCTCGACTCTGCCCGCGCTTGTGAACCGAAAGGAGAAAAAGGGCGCCAGCGGGTCGCCGCGATCATGGAGGCCGGCGTCGACGTGTTCGCGGAAAAAGGTTATGACGCGGCGACCATGACCGAGATCGCGGCCCGTTCGGGGACCGCGATCGGTTCGCTCTACCGATTCTTTCCCTCCAAGGAAGCCCTCGCCGACGCGTTGTTGCTTCGTTACGCACTGCACGTCAAAAACGGGCTCGACGAGATAGCGCAACAGGTGCCCGACATGACACTCGACGGTGTCGCCGACGCGTTGGTCGACTTCATGCTCGTGCTGCACTCGCAGCGTCGCTTTGCCGGTGCACTGGCGGACGCGCGTGGCGGCAGTGCCGACCAGCGCGTGCGCTTTCGCGATGCGATTCGCGGAGGCGTTGCGGACATCTTGCGCCAGGCCGTGCCGGGCCTTAGTCCGGCGAAAGCCAAAGTCATGGCGATTGTTTTGCTACCTATGTTGAAAGGCGTGATCGGTATCGCTAACGAAGAGCCCGCGATGCGGCCGATGCTATTGGCTGAAGTCCGCGAACTGGTGCGCTCGTATTTCGCGTCTGCATCGCCGCGAAAAAAATGAGCAGTCAGCGCGTAGAGGCCGCGCACAAAACATCGCAGCTTCGGTCATGCTTCGCTCACCCGTACGACGATCTTCCCAAACGCACCGCGTCGCAGATGTGCGAACGCTTGCGGCACTTGTGAGTAGGCATAAGTGGCGTCGATCACGGGTTTGATGCCGAGCAGATCGACGGTACGAACGAGGTCCTCGAGTGCGCGACGCGGACCGACGGCGATACCGACAATCGATGCACGGCTTGCCAGCAACGCGAGGATCGGCAAGCTGAGTCGGTCCGAGTCGAGAAGCCCGATGACGGAAATACGGCCGCCCTGAGTCACGGCTTGCAGGGAGCGTTCGACATTGTTGCCGCCGGTCATTTCCAGAATATGGTCGGCGCCGCGCCCGTTCGTCAGTTCCAGTACCGCGTGTTGCCAGTCGGGCGTCGTGTTGCGGTTGATACCGTGACTCGCGCCGAGCGCGATCGCACGCGCGATCTTCTCATCGCTGCCGCTGGTGACGATGACCCGCGCGCCGTGGGCGGCGGCCAACTGGACCGCAAACAGCGATACGCCTCCCGTGCCTTGCACGACGACGCTCTGGCCGGCATGCAGGTTGCCGAGTTCGACCAGCGCCATCCAGGCGGTCAAGGCCGCGACCGGCAGCGTGCTGGCTTCGATGGCGTTCAATGTACGTGGCGCGCGCACGCACCATTCGGCGGGCGTCACGACATACTGCGCAAGCATGCCGGGGATCGGGCCGCCTTGGGTCGGCGCTTGCGTCCACGATAGCGGTACGCCGTCGATCCATTCCGGAATGTAGGCGGACAGCACCCGGTCCCCGGGCGTGAATCGCGTGACGCCTTCGCCCACGGCGACGACGCGGCCGGCCATGTCGGACGCCGGCGTGAACGGGAAGGTGAGCGCATTGCCCATGCCGTTATCGGCCACTTCGGCATCGCGGTAGTTGAGCGATACCGCCTCGACTTCGACCAGGATTTCGCCGGCTTTCGGCGTCGGGCGAGGCACTGCGCGCAGCGCGAGTTGATCGAGTCCCAGCGACGGTATTTCCCAGCGATTGATGGTGCTGTCCACGGCGAACCTCTGCATTTGATGAAAGAAGCCTCCATGCTAGGAAGTTCATCATTCGGGAGTAAGTGGGGTAGAGTTCCTCTCTGTACGGAGACATTTCTCCGTAATCAGGAGCGCCCATGGAGAGCAGCGCCATCAACGTATTCGTGCAGGTGGCCGAGACGCGCAGTTTCGTCGCGGCAGGCCGGTTGCTGGGGATATCCGCGTCGGCCGTGGGTAAGCGGGTGAGTGCGCTCGAGGAACAACTCGGCGTACGCCTGTTCCACCGCAGCACGCGTAGCGTTGCGTTGACGGCGGAAGGCGCGCTGTTTCTGGAGCGCGGGCGTCGCATTCTGGGGGAGATCGAGGCGGCGCAAGTGGAGTTGTCGCAACGTAATCTGCGCCCGCGCGGCCGCCTGAGGGTTAGCCTGCCGCTGGTCACCGAGCCTTTTCTGTCCGTGATGGGGCAATTCAAACAGGCTTTTCCCGACGTCGATCTCGACCTCGAATTCACGGACCGCCGGGTGGATGTAATCGACGAAGGCTTCGACGTCGTGATCCGCAGCGGGGACGCGCCGGACTCGCGGCTAACGGCACGCCGGCTGGGAGCGTTCAGCATGTTGCTAGTGGCCTCGCCGGATTATCTTGCGCGCTGCGGGACGCCGCAGAAAGTCAACGATCTCACCAGGCATGCGTGCATTCAGTTTCGTTTTCCCAATACCGGCAAATTGCAGGTTTGGCCGCTCGACGAGAACGAAGTCGGTACCGACTTCCAATTGTCGACGGCGATTGTCTGCAACAATCTCGCGGCGCGAATTTCCTTTGCTTTGCAGGGTCTGGGCATTGCCTATCTGCCTGATTTCGCAATCAGGCAGCATCTGGATGCAGGGCAATTAGTGCATGTTCTCCCCAGTTGCTCGGAGGCGGGCACGACGTTTCACCTCATGTGGCCTTCCGGCAAGCATTTCGCGCCGAGATTACGCGTCTTCATCGACTTCCTTTGCGAGCGATTAGCGAGCATGTCGCCATAGGCACCGGATTGCGGCGCTTGCACTCGCGCGGCACGGTGATTGCTCGCTTCATGAGCAAGCAGATGTCACGCGTCTGCGTTGGTATTCCAGTCCATGCAAGGAGGAACGGATCATGAACAAGGCAACCAGCACGTTAATCGCGGCCGTCGCCGCACTTGCTCTGTCGGGCGGCGCTTATGCACAGTCGGGCGGAGGCGCAGGCGGTGGCTCGGGCGGAGGCGGGTCGTCGAGCCTGGGCACTACGTCCAGCCCGGCTACGAATCAGATGAACAGCACGACGAGCGGCTACGGCACGCCTGGCGCCACTAACTCGGACAGCGGCATGGGCGCCGGTTCGGCGAACGCGCGTCAGCAGAAGGGGACGAACGACGACTCGACCACCGGTACGAGCGCGCCGAAGAGCAACAATTCGCTAGCGACACCTTCGGTCAAATCGCCGGTTCAATAACGGCAATCGAGGGTGACAATCAGGTGTGAATGAGCTCGCGTAAAGGGCGAACGCGCGCCCTGCACGAGTAGGCCGCTGTCTTCGAAGATAGCGGCCTTTTTTTTAGAAACTCTTCCACACAGCGGCACGCGGCCTGGTTCAGCGTCAGGCGAGCGCGGGGTGCATGAGCAGCAAGGCCGCGGCCGGCGCCGACGAAGCGGGGTTTTGTCCCGTGATCAGCAGGCCGTCGCTGACGACGTACGGGGCCCAGTCGTCGGTCTTCGAATAAATGCCGCCTTTGGCTTTGAGTTCGTCTTCCACGAGGAAGGGCACGATGTCGGTCAGTCCAACCGCCGCTTCTTCGGAGTTGGTGAAGCCCGTGACCTTCTTGCCTTGTACCAGCGGCGCGCCATCCGGCGTGCGGACATGGCGCAGCGCGCCAGGCGCGTGGCAGACCAGCGCGACGGGCTTGCCGGCGGCGATAAACGATTCGATCAGGGCGATCGAGTGGCTGTCCTCGGCGAGGTCCCACAGCGGACCATGACCGCCGGGGTAGAAGACCGTATCGAAGTCCGCTTGCGAGACGCTGTCGAGTCGCACCGTGGCGGCGAGCTGCGCCGTAGCCTGCGTGTCGAGTTCGAAGCGGCGCGTCATGTCGGTTTGATTGGCCGGCTCGTTGCTCTTCGGATCGAGCGGCGGCTGGCCACCCTTAGGCGAAGCCAGCACGATTTGCGCGCCCGCGTCCTTGAACGCGTAGTAGGGCGCAGCCAGTTCTTCGAGCCAGAAACCCGTCTTGCGGCCCGTGTTGCCCAGTTGGTCATGCGAGGTCAGAACCATCAGTACTTTCATGTTGCTTCTCCGTCGGGTGGGTGAATCGATGAGCGTGTTGCTCGTTAATAGTAGACCAGTCGTCTAGTAAATGAGCCTAAAAAAAGCACTTCCGAAGAAGTGCGCTTGCCGCCCGGATTGTCAGGGCGCAAGGTGGAGCATCTGCTGGGTCGTGGCCATCGCCATGGCGAAGGGCTGCACGTTGCGAACGATCTTGACCATGATGCTGGCGCCAAGCCACAACTGGTAAAGGCTTTGCGCGACGCTTGCGGGATCGCCCCCGACCGACAGCGAACCTTCGGCCGCCCCGGTTTCGATAGCGCGCGCCAACCGGCTGACGATACCCGCCGTGCCGCGATTCAGCGTGGCGCGCATCGCTTCCGACATGTCGGCCACCTCGGCGCCCAGCTTGACCGCCAGACATTTGCCCTGGCAATCGTAAAACGACTGGGTTTCCTGCCAGATGCGCCAGTAGTTAGTCAGGCGCTGCGCCATGTTCAATCCCGGCTCGGCAAGCGTCTGGTCGAGGTCGCTCAGATATTCCTCGAAGTAACTGTCGAGCAATGCCACGCCGAACGCATCTTTGGAGCCGAAGTAGTGATAGAACGAACCCTTCGGCACTCCGGCTTCCGACAAAATCTCATTCAGCCCAACGGCCGAAAAACCTTTGGCGCCGATCAACCGTTGACCAACGGCGATGATGTTCTCGCGGACGTCGATGGTTTCGGATGTATTTGCGGTAGGCATGAACGGACTTTAGCGCATAGTAGACCAGTCGTCTACTAAATTTTTCCAGGCGGTTGAATCACGCCCGATGCGGGCTAGCGCCCTCAGGAATTAGCCTGCCCGGCGTTGCGGCAGAAAAACCGGCGGCGCGGCGCGGGCGCGATCTCGGGAACATTTCGCCACCAGCGCTCGCCGCGATGCGGCGCAGCGAGATCCAGCCGTTCGCCCATGCGCGGCGTCGCGAGGACGATACCGCGCGCGACGGCCAGCGCGATCACGCGCTCGAACGGCTCGTGCCATCGATGCATCGCCAGGTCGAACGTGCCGTTGTGAATCGGTACCAGCCAGCGGCCGCGCAGATCGGCGTGGGCCTGCACGGTGTCTTCGGGCTGCATGTGGACGTACGGCCATTGCTTGTCGTAGGCGCCTGTCTCGACGAGCGTCACGTCGAAGGGACCGAGGCGTTCGCCGATTGTCTTGAAGCCGTCGAAATAGCCGGTGTCGCCGCTGAAAAAGACTCGCAGATCGTCGTCCACGATGACCCACGATGCCCACAAGGTGCTGTTGCCGTCGAACAGACTACGCCCCGAGAAATGCTGTGCGGGTGTCGCCGTGAACGTGAGGCCATCGATCTCCGTACCCTGCCACCAGTCGAACTGGCGCACCTTGCTCGCGTCGACGCCCCATTCGATCAGACGGTCGCCTACACCCAGCGGCGTCAGAAAGACCTTGGTTGTCGCGGCGAGCGCGAGCACCGTATCGCGGTCGAGATGGTCGTAGTGATCGTGCGACAGAATCACGCCGGCCAGCGGCGGCAAATCGGCGAGCGCGATGGGCGGCGCGTGAAAACGCTTCGGGCCGAACCGCTTGAACGGCGACGCGCGTTCGGCGAATACCGGATCGGTCAGCCAGAATCGACCGCGCAGCTTGAGCAGCATGGTCGAATGTCCGAGCCGGTAGAGGCTGCGGTCGGGGGCAGCATCGAGTTGCTCGCGGGTCAACGGGTCGACGGGAAGCGCAGCCGCCGGGACCGTGCCCGCCGGCTTGTTGAACAGGACGTTCCACACGATGCTCAATGTCTTGCCGAACCCTTCCACGGGACGCGGCTTGACGTTACGAAAGCGCTCGCCATCGTGCTGGGCCGACGAACCGGACGACTCGCGTCCGCGCTTCGCGGCAGTGAAACCCAACCGGCGGCTGATGGAATCGATGAGCGATGTCATATGAGACGTCCCGAGGCGAAAAGTAGACTAGTCAGTGTAGTTTATTTTCGAGAAAAGTAAACCGCTCAGTGTAAAATTTCGGGATGGACCCGAATGTCACCCATCAACGTCTGACCGATCGCAAACGTCTGGCCGTCATCACTGCGGCCATCGAAGAATTTCTTGCGGCCGGCTTCGATGCGACCAGCATGGACCGCATCGCCGCCCGCGCGAGCGTCTCCAAGCGCACCGTCTACAACCATTTCCCCAGCAAGGAAGCCCTGTTCGCCGAGATCCTGCGACAGTTGTGGGATGCCAGTCACACGGCGGACTCGCCGGTTTATCGCGCCGACCAGCCTCTGCGTCCGCAGTTGCTGGAGTTGTTGTCGCGCAAGCTGAAGCTGATGAACGACGACGCATTCCTGGCACTCGCGCGAGTCGCCATCGCGGCGGGCATTCACTCGCCGGAGCGCGCCCGGGACATGGTGGCGCGCCTGAGCGAACGTGAGGAAGACCTGACCATATGGGTGCGCGCGGCGGCCGCCGATCGACGACTTCAAACATCGGACCCGATGTTCGCGGCGCAGGAGTTGCAAGGTCTCGTGAAGGCATTCGCTTTCTGGCCGCAGGTGACAATGGGTCAGCCGCCGCTCACTCCGGACGAACAGGCGAAGGTCGCGGATTCAGCGGCCGATATGTTTCTGGCGCGTTATGCGGGTTCATCGACTTAAGCCACGACGACGGTGAACTCGATTCCGGATTCAAAGCCGAGCGTCGTGGTCGAGAAGCGCGGGTTGTCGTCGAGGTATTGCTTGTAGGGCAGAACGGCGTCTTCGGCCGTGTACATGTTGTCGGCGAGAATGATGGAACCCGGCTGAAGCAGACGCTCGGTTTGCTTGAACAACGACAGATACGCGCTGGCCCAGACGTCGATGAACACCATGTCGAACGTCCCGGTCAGTTCGGCGACGGTCTGGAAGACGTCGCCTTCCCTGAGGTCGACGTAAGCGTCTACGCCCGCGGTTCTGACATGAGTGCGAAGACTCGCGCACTTGTCCGGGTCGAGTTCTGTCGCGACTACGGTGCCGCGACCCAGCGTGCTGAGCGCGTCGGCGAAATACAGCGTGGATACGCCGCAGGAGCTGCCCAGTTCGAGAATCCGGGCCGGCTTGTGTGCCAGCACCATGTTGCGCAAAAAGCTTCCCGTTTCCGCACTCACCGCTAACGACAACGTCGTGCCCTGCGAGGATTCGAAGTCTTCGCTCGATAAACCGAGCGAATCGAGAAACCGTCCGCGCAAGCGTGGGGCGAGCGTGTCGTATTCGTCTGCGAGCGTCAGAAACTCCTCGCTCGATCCACGGAATTGCGCCCTTGCGCGGGTCATCACTTCTGTCTGGCTCTGTTCGTGAAGCCGGCGCAAAAGCATCGTACCTGTCGATGTCATAGAGTCTCCCGGGAATCGCTCAATTGCCGCCGTGCCGGTTCGAACGTGAGGGCCACGCCGCCTGAAAGCGCTCTCGTTCTTCGGGTGTCATGGCATCCCATTTGCGCCAATGCCGCCGCCCGCGCCAGCCGCCATGTCCGCGGAATCCGCCGAACAGGATGCGGCTCAACACCAGCAAGCCCAGTGCGTGCGCGAAATCGATCGTGCGGGCGCTGACGAATAGCGCCGGTACAACCCAGTTCCATAGCGTCATGACCGCAAAACCCAATACGCCGACGCCAACCACGACGAGTAGCGCTTTACCTGCACATCTGATTCGAAAATTCATCCGTCGACTCCTTTAAATATCCAGTTCGTCATAAATTGCCTGCAGCCGGGCGCGCAGATGCAAAACCGAGTAGCGTTTGCGCGCGAGCAGGGTATTGAGCGTGACGCCGCTTTCTGCGGCCATGTCTTTGAAAGAACGCCCTTCCAGTTCATGCGCGATAAAGACGTCGCGCTGGTTGGGCGGCAACTCATCGAGCGCGTCCTGCAAGGTCTTGAGCAATACGGTGCGCGCGTAAAGTGCTTCGGGACCTGCGTCGCTCGCCGGCAGAGCGAGGTCGAGGCGATATTCGTCGCTGTCGTCCTCGTTTGCTGACAGGTCCGTCAACGGCTCCTCTTTCTTCTTGCGAAAACGGTCGATGATGCGGTTGCGCGCGGCACGGTACAGCCACGCGCTCGCCTGTTCGATCGGAGCGGGAAGGCGATAGGCCTGCACGAATTCGTGGAAGACATCCTGAAGGATGTCTTCGGCATCGTTCGGATCGCGTATGCGACGCCGAATGAAATTGATGAGCCTCGTACGCTCACGCACCACGGTCGCGGTGATGTCGCTGTCTCGTTCGGTCATCGTGTCCGAGGTGGGTGGCGGTTCCATGCAGCTGAAGACGTTTCAGGCGCAAGAATATTGTGGGCGGCTTTAAAAAAATCTGCGGTTGGCAGTGATGGCCCGTCATGTCGATGAAAGCGGTTCCTGCACTATGCGTTGCGTGAAAATCGATGCCCCAGTTCGCGCAGCCACGTCAGAAAGATATTGATGGCGGGGTCCTCGATGCGTGAATTGTGGACGTAGCTGCAGTAGCGCCAGGCCGGCAATGCTGGGCCGTCGAATGGAAACACGAGACGGCCCTCTTCGACATCGAGCGCGACGAGTGCGGTCGGGCCCATCGCGATCCCCAGGCCGTCGATGGCGGCCTGAAGCGTCAGATAAAAGTGGTCCAGTTGCTGGGCGTTGTGCGCAACCAGCTCGGGATTGCCGCACGCCGCAAACCATTCGGCCCAGAGCCCCGGATAGGTCGCCGTATGAAGCAGGGTGTGATGCGCGAGGTCCGAGACCTGGTGTATCGGTCGGGCGTTCAGCACCTTGGGCGAGCACACCGGCAGCCGGACTTCCGATAAAAACTCGTTGACCACGTATCCCACCGATTTCTGCGCACTACCGCGAATCGCTACATCGCATTCGTCGCGGAGTCGCTCGATCGGTTCATCCGAAGTCGCCAGGCGAATTTCGATTGCCGGGTTGATCCGCTGGAAGTTGGAGAGATGCGGCAGCAGCCATCGCAACGCAAAGGTGGTCGGTGCATTGACCCGGATGATCTGCTGGCGCGTGACTCGCAGTTGTTCATCGGTGGCCAGTGCGATGCGGTCGAGTGCCGCCGATATCTCGGACAGGTACGCGCGCCCCGGCGCGCTCAGTACGACCCTGCGCCCGCGGCGTTCGAACAGATCGTGTCCAAGCCAGGCTTCCAGTTGCCCGACTTGCCGGCTGACGGCGCCGTGGGTGACGCAAAGCTCGTCGGCTGCCGCGGAAAAGCTCTCGAACCTCGCGGCGGCTTCGAATACGCGTAGCGCGTTCAACGGGGGTAGGCGACGTGACATAAACGGGGCTCTATGTGAGTTTTCCTGACAGATACGATGAGTTTATATCGTTTATCGCGATCGCATCGAACCACTATAGTGCGTCGGATGGCGGTATTTCTGCTTCTGGATTGGTTCGTTTAAGTCACCAGGAATACAAACATATGTCGAATGTCGTTGTGGTGGGTGCGCAGTGGGGCGATGAAGGCAAAGGCCGAATCGTGGATTGGCTGGCTGAAAAGGCGGACATCGTCGTGCGTTACAACGGTGGCCACAACGCGGGTCACACGCTCGTGGTGAACGGTCAGACTTATAAACTGGCGCTGCTTCCCAGCGGCGTGGTGCGCGGCAAGCTCGGCCTGATCGGCAATGGCGTCGCCCTCGATCCCGAGGCGTTGCTGGCCGAGATTGACCGTATGGCCGCGCTGGGTATCGGCATCACGCCGGATCTGCTGCAGATTGCAGAGACGGCCACGCTCGTCCTTCCGGTACACCGCGCGCTCGACGCCGCGCAGGAGCGTCTGCGTGCAAAGCCGATCGGGACCACGTTGCGCGGCATTGGTCCGGCATACGAAGACAAGGTGGGCCGTCGAGGCTTGCGCGTTTGCGACCTGGCTGAGCCTGAGTCGCTTGGTGCGAAGCTCGACGCCTTGCTCGAACACCACAACGCGTGGTTCCGTGGCGTGGGTCTGGAGACTTTTTCGCGCGACCCGATGTTGACCGATCTGCTTGCCATGGCGCCGCGAATCCTGGCGTTCATGGGGCGTGTCTGGGAACAGCTCGACAACGCGTATGCATCGGGCAAGCGCACGGTATTCGAAGGCTCGCAAGCGGTAATGCTGGACGTCGACTGGGGCAGCTATCCCTACGTGACGTCGTCGAGCACCGTCGCTGCCGGTGCAGCCAGTGGCACCGGCATCGCTCCGTCGCGCCTTGGGCAGGTACTCGGCGTCAGCAAGGTCTATGCAACCCGGGTCGGCGAAGGTCCCTTCACGTCCGAGGTGAGCGGCGCATCCGGCGATACGCTCAGGCAGCGCGGTGGCGAGTATGGAGTCAACACGGGACGGCCGCGTCGCTGCGGTTGGCTCGACACCGTGCAACTGCGGCAGAGCATCAAGGTCTCCGGCATCGACTCGCTCGCGCTGACCAAGCTAGATGTGCTCGATGGTTTCGAGTCGCTCTACGTGTGCGTCGGCTACGAGTTCGACGGCAAACGCATCGACTACATGCCGTCCACCAACGCCGGGCAGCAGCGCCTCCAGCCGATTCTCAAGCGTTTCGAAGGGTGGCACGGCTCGACCCGAGGCATCCGCTCTTATGACGCACTGCCCGCCGAGGCGAAGGCGCTGATCGAAGCGATTCAGCTCGAAGTCGGCATTCCGGTATCGATGGTCACCACCGGCCCTGAACGCGATGACGCGATTGTCCTGCAATGTCCGTTCGCGGAAGCGGACGGCGTGGCAATCTGATTGACCCGCACCGCCGAGCGCCGAGCGCCGAGCGCCGAGCGCCGAGCGCCGAGCGCCGAGCGCCGAGCGTCAAGCGGCAAGCGGCAAGCGCGAGGCGCGAGGCGAGCCTTTGCGTGAAACGGGCTGCCGTGCAGTGCGGGTAACGATCGCCGCCCCGCGCGGCACGCCCGTTGGCAGCGCGGGCTAGTGGGGAAGGTCGCCTTTGGCCCGCTGGCGTTCACGCTTCGCGCGATACATGGCGGCATCGGCCAGTGCGAGTGCCTGATCCACCGAGAGGAAGCGCACCGCCACCACGCCGGCGCTCACACCCGGATACGTCAATCGTGTATCGCGAAGGAGATAGCTCCCGGCTGTGACCTCCGCGGCGCGAACGGCAAGCACGGCCGCGGCACAGTTCGCTTCCTCCTCGTCGGCCGGTGCCGGTCCGACGAAAGCAAACTCGTCGCCGCCGACGCGGGCCAGCATATCCGTGTCCCGTACGATTCCGGCGAGGCGTCCCGCGCACTGCTCCAGCAACTGATCGCCCGAGAGGTGACCGAACTGGTCGTTGATCTGTTTGAAGCCGTCCAGATCGAACATACCCACGAGCACGTAAGATCCGTCGCGCGCAGCTCTGGCGAGCAACCGGCCGAGCTCGTCGTGTAGCGCCCTGCGATTCGGCAATTCGGTCAGCGAATCGGTCAGCGAAAATTTCGTCAGGTACTCGTTCGAGCGACGCAATTCCTCGACCAGCCGCTCGCGCTCGATATGTTGTGCAATCAGTTTCGAAAACAGATTGAGCGCGCTGCGCGCGCGCGGCCCGAGCGTCTTGCTGTCCTTTCCGGCGGCGCACAGCGTGCCGATGACGGCGCCATTGCTGCCGCAAATCGGTGCGCTCGCATACGTCTCGATGCCCAGAGCGGCGGCCGCCCCGGAGTCGCCCCACACTTCGCTGACATTGGACACGACGCGCCGACCCTGTTCCAGGCAGCGCTTGCACAGCGTGTCGGACCATGGGACGGTCAGCCCTTCGGGGATGAGCAGTTCACCTGAATTGCGAGCGATCGTGATCGACTGAACGGCATTTTCCTGGTCGATCGATGTCAGGTACGTCGACTCGAGTCCGGTGACGACTTCAAGCATTTCCAGCAGCGGTCGGGTGAGTGCCTCCAGACTGTTCGCTGTCGCTAGAGTCGCCGACAGGCTTTCCAGCATGTCCTCCATCAGTCGTTCCTCATGAATGGATTTTGAAAGGGGAGCGTCATGCCGGAGCGCGAACTCCGACACCGATATCATGCACATGATAGCCAGGTCGGCATCTGAGTTCGGCTACAGACCGGTCCGCCACGCGGCAAAAATCGAGCTATTGCTACTGTTTCTTTCTAATGCTTAAATGACACGCCTTCACGTAAGGAGGCAACGGGGAAACCAGAACAAGCCGGTCGAACGCGCGCGCTGTCCTCGCGACATAGCAGGCACAAAAATATTAATTTCTATATGTCCGAAGTGTCGAATAACCCGGTCTCGAGTGCCAGCGAAGCAGCACCCGTTTCCGCTGAGACAACAGCCACCGGCTCCAGCACGGCAACGGAGAGCGGCTCGCCAGGGATTCAGGCGCCGCCGCTCGTGCCCACGCAGGCCGGGCCGGCCGGCATCCGCTATGACTTCAACGACGGCTGCCGGATCACGCTTCCCGAAGGCGACGGGGAATGGCACGTATGCATCCGCGACACGGGAACGGGCAACACGCTGTTCGAGACGCGCCTGGCGGCGGGCGGCGTTGCCAGCAGCAAGAAATATTTCGTGCCGTTCGAATTCACGGTCAGCTCGCAGGGCAAGGAAGTGCTTCGTCACCGGCTGGACCTGAGCGGCCGCGAGGTACTGATTCATTTCCCGACGGGAACGCTCGGCGACACGATTGCCTGGTTTCCCTACGCGGTCAAATTCGAGCGCCAGCACCAGTGCCGGTTGACGTGCGTGATGGGTGAAGCGCTGATTCCGCTCTTTCGCGAGACTTATCCGTCCATCAGATTCCTGACGTCCGCCCAGGCGGAGCCGTCGCAATACTATGCGACCTACAACATCGGTCTGTTCTTCAACGATGAGGCGAACGCCTATCAGCCGTGCGATTTCCGGCTGGTAGGGCTGCACCGCACGGCGGCTTATATCCTCGGCGTCGACCCTGAAGAAGCACGTCCGCGTGTCGCGCTGGCCGACGATAGCCGGCCGATCGAACAGAAATATGTGTGCATCGCGTCGCAGAGCACCACGCAGTCCAAATACTGGAATCATCCGGGCGGCTGGCAAGCGCTCGTACGGTTCCTGAAGGAACAAGGCTACCGGGTGATCTGCATCGATCAGAAGGCGACGCACGGCAGCGGCATTGTCTGGAATCACATTCCGTACGGCTCCGAAGATCAGACCGGCGACATCCCGCTCGTGGAGCGCGCCCGCTGGCTCAAGCACGCGGCATTCTTCGTGGGCCTGAGCAGCGGTCTGTCATGGCTGGCATGGGCCATGGAAACGCCCGTGGTGATGGTCAGCGGCTTCACGCATCCAGTCAACGAATTCGCCACGCCTTACCGGGTTATCAATTACCACACCTGCAACAGCTGCTGGAACGATACGCGGGTGCAGTTCGATCACAAGGATTTTCTGTGGTGTCCGCGTCATGCCGGCACGCCGCGACAGTTCGAATGCACGCGGCTGATTACGGCCGAACAGGTGATGGACACGATCCGGCGCATACCGGGCTTCCCGACATCACCGGCTCTTGCTGCGTGATGCCCGCAGGATAGTTGCAATCGATAGATAAGAAGCTGCACAAGCATCAGGCATCAGGCAGAAAAACAATAAGCAAGCGGCAACCAGCGAAAAGAAAAGAGCACAAAGCTCCACGCAACCTCGGGGAAGCAGATGAAACGATTGACCTGGCGCCGCTGGTTTGGTGTCCGCAGGTTCGGCCGGCGCTATCGGCGTTGTTCACGCCTCGTCAGCGCGTTGCTGGCGGCGTTGTCGATGCAGCCGTGGCTCGCCCAGCATGCGGGCGCGCAGACCGTGGTCAGTGCGGGTACGACGGAAACCGCTTCGACCGTGAGTGCCGGCGAGCAGGTGCTTGGCAGCACCGTCAGCGACATCGTGGTGTCCGGCGGCCAGCAGAGCGTGATGGCGGGCGGCGTCACGACCGGCACGACGCTTCAGAGCGGCGGCAGCGAAGCGGTTTCCGCGGGCGGGGTGGCGCTCGGCACGGTGTTGAGCGGGAGTACGGCCAGCCTCGTGGTGTCATCCGGCGGGAGCATTAGCGGCGCCGTGGTGAAACCCGGCCTCGTGTCGGTTCTGTCGGGCGGTTCGGCTACCAGCACGACGCTCAGCGCCGGTGGCAGTGCCACGGTGGCGGCCGGCGGTCAAGCCAGCCTGACGACGATCCGCTCGGGTGGCAAGGAGTCGGTGGCGGGAACGGAAACGTCGGCAACGGTCAGTTCCGGCGGCAGCCAGACCGTCGCGGCAGGCGGTGCGATCAACACGACTCACGTCGTCGGCGGTGGTGCGGTGATCGTGCAGTCCGGCGGCACCGCCTCGGCGACGACCCTCTCGGGCGGCGCCTTCACCGTCTCGTCCGGCGGCGTCGCGAGTGCGACGAAATTATCGGCGGGAGGAATCGAGACCGTGCTTGGACAGGATGGGCTCGCAACCGTCGGTTCGGGTGGCGTGCAGAACGTTTTGTCGGGCGGTCTCGCGAGTGGCGCAACGGTGGGATCGAGCGGCACGCAGACCGTGTCTTCCGGCGGCCACACGAGCACGACGAGCGTGACCAGCGGCGGCACGCAGAGCGTTTTATCCGGCGGCGTCGCGAGCAGCACGACGGTCGGATCGGGCGGCATCCTGACGGTCAGCGCAGGCGGAAGCGCCAGCGCCGTCACGCAATCCGCCGGCGCGGCGTTGAACACCAACACATCGGCGACGGTGAGCGGCAACAACGCCTTGGGCTCGTTTTCGATTTCCGGCGGTATCGCCAGCGGCGTGGTGCTGGAAAACGGCGGCGCCTTGACGGTCTCGTCAGGCGGCAGCGCATCGTCCACGCATATCGGCAGCCGGGGCACCGCGACGATTGCGGCGGGCGGCGCTGCGACCAGCACGACAGTGAGCAGCGGCGGCACGTTGAATGTTTCAGCCGGCGCGACGGCGACGGCGCTCACGCAGCAAGCGGGCGCCGCGCTGGTCACGAATACGTCGGCGACGGTGAGCGGCAGCAACGGCTCGGGCCTGTTTTCGATTTCCGGCGGTATCGCCAGCGGCGTACTGGTGGAAAACGGTGGCGCATTGACGGTGTCGTCCGGCGGTAGCGCATCGTCCACGCACGTCGGCAGCCGGGGCACCGCGACCATTGCGGCGGGCGGCGCTGCGACCAGCACCACGATCAGCAGCAGCGGCACGCTGACTGTCTCATCCGGTGCCACGGCGACGGCGGTCACGCAGCAAGCAGGTGGCGCGCTGGTCACGAATACGAAGGCGACAGTCAACGGCAGCAACACGTCGGGCACGTTTTCGATCACGGGTAACGTCGCCAGCGGCGTGCTGCTGGAAAACGGCGGCGCGCTGACGGTGTCCTCCGGCGGTAGCGCATCGGCCACTCACGTCGGTAGCCGGGGCAGCGCGATCGTTCTGTCGGGCGGTTCGGCGACACTCACGACGGTCACCAGCGGCGGTCTCGTGACGGTTTCTTCGGGCGGCCGCGCGACCACCGTCAGCGCCGGAAGCGGTGCCGTCCTGCAAGTGTCCGGAGGCGGCACTGCATCCAACGTCGTGCAGTCCGCGGGCGCGGCCCTCGTCACCAACACATCGGCGACGGTGAGCGGCAGCAATACATCCGGGGCGTTTTCGATTTCGGGCGGCATCGCGCAGAACGTGCTGGTCGAGAACGGCGGCCAACTGATCGTTCTCGTCGGCGACACGGCGACCCACACGCTGGTCGGCAGTCGTGGCAGTCAAACCGTGTCGACAGGCGGTGTATCGCTCAATGCGATCGTCAGCGCGGGAGGTAGCGCGATCGTTCTGACCGGCGGCGTCGACAGCGGCACGACGGTAAGTGGCGGCAGCGAAATCGTGTCGGGTGGCGCGACCGTCGGCACCGTCGTCAGCAGTGGTGGTCAGCAAACGCTTGTGTCCGGCGGTTCGGCGTCGGGCACGACCTTGAGCAACGGCGGCACGCAGACCGTGTCGTCCGGCGGCTCGGCGAGCGGCACACTCGTCAGCAGCGGCGGGCAGCAGACGCTCCTGTCCGGCGGCACGGCCACCGGCACGACGTTGAGCAACGGCGGGACGCAGACGGTGTCGTCGGGCGGCGCGGCATCGGGGACGATCGTCAGCAGCGGCGGCCAGCAAACGCTTCTGTCCGGCGGTACGGCCACGGGCACGACCTTGAGCAATGGCGGCAAGCAGACGGTGTCGTCGGGCGGGGCGGCGTCCGGCACGATCGTCGGCAGCGGTGGCCAGCAAATGCTCGCGTCGGGTGGCGCGGCCACGAGCACGACCGTGAGCGGCGGCGGTCAACAGTTCGTCTCTTCCGGTGGCGTGGCGACAGGGACGGTTGTCGACAGCGGCGGCTCGGCGACGGTTCTGTCAGGCGGCGTCACGACCGGCACGACGGTCAACAGCGGCGGCCTGGAAGTCGTTTCGTCGGGCGGCGCGGCTGTCGCGACATCGGTCGGGAGTGGCGGGCAACAGAACATTCTCTCCGGCGGTGCGGCGAGTGGCGCAGTGATCGCAGGCGGCGGCCAGCAGTCGGTCGCCGCGGGCGGCGTCACGACCGGCACCACGGTCGACAGCGGCGGCACGCAGGCCGTTCAGTCGGGCGGCGTGGCGACCGGGACGGTCGTCAGCAGCGGCGGCATGCAGGCTGTTCAGTCGGGCGGCGTGGCAAATGGGACGGTTGTCGGCAACGGAGGTTTCCAGACCGTCTCCTCGGGCGGGACAGCGAGCGGTACGCTAATTACTGCGGGTGGCTCGCAAACAGTCGCTTCCGGCGGCGTCACATCCGGCACGGTCGTCGGCAACGGCGGCACGCAAAACGTCTTGTCCGGCGCGACGACCAATGGCACGGTCGTATCCAGCGGCGGGGTGCAGACCGTGTCGAGCGGCGCGACGGTCAACGGTACGCAGGTATTGAGCGGCGGTACCCAGCATCTGTACGGATCGCTGACGAATCCGGTCGTGCTGCCCGGCGGCACGCTGACCATCGGGCAAGGCACCGCCGCCGGCGATCTGATCGGCGCGACCGAGAACAATGGCTTGCTCATCTTCAACCGGCCCGATACGGTCACCTACGGGGATGACCTGTCCGGTACCGGAAGGATCGAGCAGGTGGGCGCCGGCACGCTGGTACTGAACGGCAACAGCAACGCGTTTTCCGGAATCACCGAAGTCGCGACAGGCACTCTCGCTGTCGGCGATATCAACACGCCGGGCGCGGTGCTGGGTGGCGACGTGCTGGTGGACCCGCCCGGCACGCTGCGCGGCCACGGCTCGATTAGCGGCAACGTGACGAACAACGGCGCGGTGATGCCCGGCGGCTCGATCGGCACGCTGTCGGTCAATGGCAACTACACGCAGGCGGCCAGCGCAAACCTGGTCATCGAAGTGAGCCCGGCTGCGGGCTCGCAACTGAAGGTAGGTGGAACGGCGTCGCTGAACGGCGGCCTCGCGATCATGTACGACCCGGGGACCTACACGGCCAGACAGTACACCGTGCTGACGGCAACGGGCGGCATCAACGGGCAGTTCACCAGCTTGAGCAAGACGGTCTCCGCCGGCGCGAATCTCGGTTCATTGCAACAGGCGATCAACTACGGTCCGAACAACGTCGATCTCGTATTGACCGATGCCGCGCTGACGACGCCGCCTTCGACCACGACGCCACCGTCGACCCCATCCACGGTGATTGCACCGATCAATACCAGCATCTACACGGCGGCTGGATCGACGGTCTCGCTGGATGCGCAGGCCGCGAACGCGGCGCTGCTCGACCGCCTCAGCGGCGCGCCCGGCAAGGCGGTTGGCGGCGCGGATGGATGGATCAACGCCACCGGGGCACAGACCAAAGTAAGCGGAACGAACGGCGCGCCTGGTTTCGAGGCGCGCCAGTATGGTTTCCTCGTTGGGCGCGAACGGCGGGTCGGCGACGCCACGCTAGGAATTGCCGCCGGCTACACGCATGCCGATATCGACGAGCAGGACACCGGCGATTCCGCGACGACCGATACGTTGCGGCTCGCGCTATACGGCAGCCGTTGGTTCGGTCCGGTGGGCGTATCGGCCACCACGGGTTACGGCCTCGATTTCCTCACGCAGAAGCGGCCGTTCGGTCCGATCGGCACGGCCGAGGGGGACCACCTGGGGCAGGAGTTTACGGCTGCGGGACAGGCCAGCCTGCCATTGACGCTCGGCAGTGTCGTGCTGACGCCGCGCATCGGATTGCGGTACGCGTATTTCCACGGCAACGGCTTCGACGAGAGCGGCGCAAATGGGCAGGACCTGTCCGTCGGCACCGACACTATCCGCAGTCTTCAACCCTACGCGGAATTGACGCTGGAGAAGGCGTTCGGCAGCGCGCTGAGGCCGGTGGATGTCCAACTGCGGCTAGGCTACGCACACGAACTGCTGGATACGACACGCGCTGTCACGGTTGCCGCGCAGGACGGCACGCTGTTCGCCGCGCAAGGAACCGGGCTGCCGCGCAGCTACCTGACAACAGGCGTCAGCGTGAGCTTGCAGCCGACGAAATCGCTCACGGTGTCGCTCGGCTACGACGCGCTGATCAACACGACTCATGCTTCGGCGCAGACGGCGAGGATGAAACTCGACTACCGGTTCTGAGGCGAGCATCTGGGTGCCATTCGAATTGCGCCCGAACGTCCCTTTGCTTCGGATGCGTAACGCAAAGTCGCGCTCGTGCGATCAACAAGCCTACGGCTCGGCGCACCGTTTGCTCTTACGCCTGATCCGCGGCCGCCTGTTCCTCGCGGGCATACTGCGCGGGAGGCCGCCCGACGTGCCGCGTGAAGGCGACGCTAAACGTGCTGGCCGAGCTATAGCCGACGCGCAGCGCAATCTCCGCGATACGGCCTTCGTTCCGGCGCAGCAAGTCTTTCGCCAGCGCCATGCGCCATGTGAGCAGATATTCCATCGGCGCGACACCGACCGCGCGACTGAATCGCTCGAAAAACGTCGAACGTGACAGCGCGGCCTCCCTGGCGAGTTCAACCACTGTCCACGGATGCGTCGGCGCTTCGTGCATTCGACGGATGGCGGCCGCGAGCCGGGAATCGGCGAGCCCGCGCAACAGGCCCGGTGACGCGCTCATACCGGTCGTCGACCTCAGCGCCTCTATCAGCAGCACTTCCAGCAGTCGCGAGAGCACGACTTCGCGCGCCGGCCTCTGCTCGCGCGTTTCCTCCCGCACAAACTGCACGAGCGTGGCCAGCCGCTGTTCACCGCGGACATGCACGATCTGCGGCAGCAACGAAACCAGCAGCGACGCGTCAGGCGAACCAAAGCTGCAGTGGCCCACCATCATCCGCGCATCGATGGGGTTCTCCGGCGCGCCGACCCTGAATTCGCCGTTGCCCAACGCGACGGGCACCGTTCCGCTTCCGTCCGGTGGCGGCTCGAGGCTCGACATCGCGACGCCGTAGGCCGCCGGAATCAGCACGAAGTCGCCCGAAATGAGTTCGATCGGCTCGTGATCGTCGATCGCGATCCGGCAGCCGCCTTCGAGAAGCACGCAATAGAACGGCTGGCCGGCGTCCGATCGACTGACGCACCAAGGGCTGGCGCCAAAGACGAGTTTGGAGAACCGCGCCCCCGGCTGCAGCAGCGTCACCACTTCGGCCAGCGGATCGATCATTGCCGGACTCCTGCAAACAAAATTTGGACCTTTGATTGTAGCAAGTACGATTTCATGGGGCTATCGTAGGGACTCACATTCATCCCCTGAGGAGTTCGCATGAAAACCGTGTTGATCACCGGCTGTTCTTCCGGCTTTGGGCTCGAGATCGCCCGCTACTTCCTCGCGCGTGACTGGAGCGTCGTGGCCACGATGCGTACCCCCGATACGAGCGTGCTTCCCGCTTCCGGGCGCCTGCGGATACTGCCGCTCGATGTCACCAGGGCGGACAGCATCCGCGAGGCCGTCGAGGCAGCGGGTCCCATCGACGTGCTCGTCAACAACGCGGGGTTCGGGGTGGCGTCGCCGGCCGAGTTCACGCCGATCGCGACGGTGCGTGAAGTCTTCGAGACCAACACCTTCGGCACCATCGCGTTGACGCAGGCGGTGCTTCCGCAGTTTCGGGAGCGCAAGGGCGGCGTCGTCGTGAACGTGACGTCCAGCGTCACGCTGAAGCCGCTTCCGCTGCTTTCGGCCTATCGCGCGAGCAAGGCAGCGGTGAATGCGTTTACCGAATCGATCGCGGTGGAACTCGAGCCGTTCGGCGTGCGGGCGCGGCTGGTGTTGCCGGGCCGTGCGCCCGACACGCGTTTCGGCGAGAACGCGCGGCCCCATCTGCATGGGCTCGATCACGAGGCTTACGCCGATATCGTCAAACAGGTTTTTGCGGGGCTGCAGGACACGTCTTCCCCGATCACCCACGCACAGGATGTGGCCGAGGCCGTGTGGCGTGCCGCAACCGATCCTTCGTGCCCCATGCGCATTCCGGCAGGCGCCGACGCCGAAGCCTGGGCGGCTGAAACTCGCTGAGCCGCTGTGCAGCTCAGGAGCAAAGCCGCTGCTTTACCACTCAGTACGAAGGTGATTGCCATGCAGCAGAAACCGTCGCCCTTGTCACCGGGGCTAATCAAGGAATCGGTCTTCAGATCGCCGGGGATCTCGTGGCACACGGCTTCACGGTGCTGGTTGGATCGCGAGATTTCGAACGTGGCAAAACAGCGGCGAGGGATGTTGGACCCGACGCGACGCCCTGAACGTTCACGCGTTGGGAGAACGAAACGATCCCGTGGTGAGCCTGGTCTGGGAGAACTACCGGAGATCGGAGCTCGGAGATCAGGACCCGATGGCTACGTCGGGTCACTGAACGAGAAGCCGGCAGACTGACTTTCGTTCAGAACTCCGATTGTGCGGTGGTCGCGCGCCCGCGCAGCCAGTTGATACTCGCGAACAGCAGCACGGCGAAGACGATCAGCATCGTCGCCACGGCGAGAATCGACGGGTCGATCGAGTCGCGAATGCCACTCCACATCTGCCGCGGCACAGTGGTTTGATCCGGGCCGCCGATGAACAGAATAACGATCACTTCATCGAACGAGGTGGCGAAAGCGAAGACGCTGCCGGTCGCGACCGCGGGTGCGATGAGCGGCAACGTCACCCGCCTGAAGGTGGCCCATGGCGGCGCGCCGAGCCCGGAAGCGGCACGTAACAGACTTTGATCGAACGAAAGCAGCGACGCCGTCACGGTGATCACGACGAACGGCGTGCCGAGCGCTGCATGCGCCAGCACCACACCGGGGTAGGAGTTCACCAGGCCGAGCGGCGCGAAGATCAGATAGAAGCCCGCCGCGACGACCACGATCGGCACGATCATCGGCGAGACGATCAGCGGCATGATCAGCGAGCGCAGCGGAAACTGCGCGCGCGACAGACCCAGCGCCGCAAGCGTGCCGAGACAGGTGGCGATCAGCGTAGACGCCGCCCCGATCCCGATGCTGTTCAGCAGCGAGCGTTGCCAGTCCGCACTCGTCAATGCCTGCTCGTACCAGCGCAGCGAGAAGCCCTGCATCGGGTACGAGAAGTACGAGCCCGAGTTGAACGAGAGCGGGATGATCGCGAGAATCGGCGCAATCAGGAAGAACAGCACGAGCGCGGTATGCAGCCGTACCCCGCGTGCGGCGATGCGTTCGGTCAGTAACTTGTGGCGTTGAGCTTGCATGGCGTTCCTTCGTCGTGGGCGTGTTTCGACCGGTCTCAACCAAAGCGCAGACGGTCGATGCCGACGATGCGGTTGAACAGGAAATACACGATCGCCGTGAAGATCACGAGGTAGGCCGAGAGCGCGCCGGCGAGCCCCCAGTTGAGTTGCGTGTTGGTCTGTATCGCGATGAGCTGACTGATCATCTCGTCGCCTGCGCCGCCGAGCAGCGCCGGCGTGATGTAGTAGCCGAGCGCGAGCACGAAGACGAGGAAGCAGCCCGCGCCGACGCCGGGCAGCGTCTGCGGAATGTAGATCCGCACGAATGCGGTGAACGGATGCGCACCGAGCGATTGCGCTGCACGCACGTATACCGGCGACACACCCTTCATCACGGAAAAGATCGCGAGAATCATGTACGGCAGGAGCACGTGTGTCATGCCGATCAGCACGCCCGCACGGTTGAAGACGAGCGGCAGCGGATGCGTGGTGAGCCCCAGACTCATCAGCAGACTATTGATGACGCCGCCGGGTTGCAGCAGCACGTACCACGCAGTCGTGCGCACGAGCAGCGAGGTCCAGAACGGCACGATGACGAACAGCATCAGGCGATTGCTGCTTCTGGTGGGTAAGTTCGCGAGCAGCCATGCGACGGGGTAACCGAGCACGAGACACAGCAGCGTAACCGTGGCGCTGATCGAAATCGTGCGCAGGAACGCCTGCCGGTAGACGGAAGCGTTGTCCGGAAGGAAGGCGAGCGCGCCTTGCGGCGTCACTTGTGCATCGACGGCAGCGAGCAGATAGTCCGGCGTCGGCGACGCGGCGGCGCGCTTCAGCAAGCGCCAGGTTTCCGGCGAGTTCCAGCGTTCGTCGAGTCCGACGAACACGGGTTTCCACGCGGGCGGCGCGTCGGCGGGCAATTGACGCGCGCTGCGCATCAACAGGCTGCGAAACTCGGCTTGGGCGAAGTTGAGCCGTCGCGCCACGGTACCGAGCTGGCCGTTCTGCTGTGCCTCTTTGAGCCCCGCCGCGAGCAGGGCGAACGTGTGTTCGTCCGGCACGCCGCGACCGTCCCACGCATCGAGCGCGCGCGTGAGCGCGGGCATGCTGTCAGGCACCTCGTGATTCTCGACGCTGCGTGCGAGCAACAGGGCGATTGGCGCGATGAACGTCGACAGCAGAAACACGAGCAACGGCAGCGCCAGCAACAGCGCCTGCATCGATGCGCGACGGCGCGCTTTCTGAAACGACGCGCGGCCGTCGGCTCTCGTCGGAGAGCCCGGGGCCGTGCCTTGGGTGGAAGCGGGCATGCTGGAAGTCACGTTGGGCTCTCGTCGGACGATGGTGTTACTGCGTCAACCACACCTGGAAGCGCTTGTTGATCTGGTCCGCGTTGTCGGCCCAGAAGTTCGCGTTGATCTGCAAGGCGCGCTTGAAGTTCTCGGGCGAGGTCGGCAGGTCGGCGAGGCGCTGCTTGTCGACGAGCGCGATCGCGTCCTTGCGCGGCGGCGCGTAGGCGATGTACTTCGTCAGATCCGCATAGGCCTGCGGCTGCGACGCGGAGGCGATGAATTTCGCCGCGGCGTCGGCGTGCTTCGCGCCCGTCGGCACACCCCACCAGTCGAAGTCGTAGACCTGCGCGTCCCAGACGGCCTTGAACGGCTTGTTGTCCTTCTTCGCGGCATCCGAAATACGGCCGTTGTAGGCCTGAGTCATCACGACAGCGCCGTCGGCGAGCAACTGCGGCGCCTGCGCACCCGACTCCCACCACACGATGCTCGACTTGATCGTGTCGAGTTTCTTGAACGCGCGGTCTACGCCGGCCGGGGTCGCGAGCACCTTGTAGACATCCTTCGGATCGACGCCGTCTGCAATCAACGCCCATTCCATCGATACCTTCGGCGACTTACGCAGGCCGCGCTTGCCCGGGAATTTCTGCAGATCGAAGAAGTCGTTGACGGTGGTCGGTGCGGTCTTGAGCTTGCTCGCGTCGTACGCGTACACCGTCGACCAGACCATGCTGGCGACTGCGCAATCGCTGATCGAACCGGGGATGAAATCGCTCGTCTTGCCGATCGTCTTCTTGTCGAACTTCTGCAGGAGACCCTCGTCGCAAGCGGTGATCGCATCGTTGGTTTCGAGGTCGATCAGGTCCCACGTGGTGTTCTTCGCCTGCTCCATCGCGGAAAGTTTCGCGAGGCCGCCGTCATACGATTCGGTCGAGAAGCCGATGCCCGTGGCCTGAGTGAACGGTTCGAAATAGGCTTTCTTCGCCGCCGCTTCATAGGCGCCGCCAAACGTCACGACGGAGAGCGTCTCCGCGGCCTGGGTGGCGACGGTAGCGAATGCGAATACGGCGAGTACGGCGCTTTGTGCTTTGATGAGTGTGCGCATTTCAGTTGGCTCCTGCTGGTGCGGTCGTGATGATGGAAGGTGAGGGCGGTGTGGATACGGGAATCGCCGGCGCGCTTCGCGGCGCACTCATCGCGAGAATCTTGCAGTCGTCGTGGCGCCATGCGATTTCGATCGCGCTGCCGGGCGAGGGTAGTGCGTGGCGCTGCGTGTTGGGTACTTTCACGACGAGCGGATCGCGCGCGCCGAGTGTCAGGTGCACACGATGATGATCGCCGCAATACACCAGTTCCCGGACTTGCGCGCGCACGACGTTGTGGTGTTCATCGGCGTGGGTCCCTTCCGCGTCCGGGATATGCGCGCGCTCGGGGCGCAACGCGAGCATCGCTTCGTCGCCGGTGCGCAGGCCGCTTTCGCAACGGCCGCGAATGACGCTGCCGTCCGACAGCGCGAGCGTCGCCCAGCCTTCGCTCGCATTGACGACGCGGCCGGTCAAGCCATTGTTCTCACCGACGAAATTGGCCACGAACGCGTTCTGCGCGTTCTCATATAACTCGCTCGGTGTGGCGGCCTGCTGGATGCGGCCATCGGAGAACACCGCGACGCGGTCCGACATCGTCAATGCCTCGGCCTGATCGTGTGTCACGTAGACGATCGTGAGCGAGAGCTCGCGATGCAGGCGCATGATTTCGTATTGCATGGTTTCGCGCAGGCGCTTGTCGAGCGCGCCGAGCGGCTCGTCCATCAGCACGACGCTCGGCTCGAACACGAGCGCGCGAGCCAGTGCCACGCGCTGCTGCTGTCCACCGGAGAGCTGGGCCGGACGGCGGTTCGCCAGATGCGACAGTTCGATCATGTCGAGCGCGCGCTTCACCCGTGTTTTCTGCTCGGCGCGACTCACGTGCCGCACGGAGAGCGGAAACGCGACATTCTCCGCGATCGTCAGATGCGGAAACAGCGCGTAGTTCTGAAACACCATGCCGATGTCGCGTCGATGCGGTGGCTTGTCGTCGAGCCGACGGCCATCGAGACGGATCTCGCCCTGGGTGGGCGACTCGAACCCCGCGAGCATCATGAGCGTGGTCGTCTTGCCCGAGCCCGAGGGGCCGAGCAGCGACAGGAATTCTCCCTTGCGCACGTCGAGATTCAAGTCTTCAACGACGTACTGGACGCCGTCATACGATTTGCTCACGCGCGAGAACGAAATGAAGGAAGGGTTTGACATCGTGATCGCGTCCTGTCGATGGTGCGTCGTATTCAATGTGTACCGGAATTCGTCGCCGCGATTCTTCCGGCGATATAGCGCGCGAAGTCATAGTTCGGGCGTTCGAGGTGGCTCAGGTGGCCGGGCTTCGCCATCGGCGCGTGCACGCCGCGAAAGACCGCTTCCACGCCGCGTTTGTCTTCCGCATTCACCTCGTCGAGCAGTTTCTTCAAGGTGATCATGTACGCGTTTGCCTCGGGGTCCGCAATGAATTCCGGCGCAAGCCCGCCGCCGAAGCGGATATGCACGCCCCCCACGCCTTGTGGTTGCAGCACGAGATACCAGAAGTAACCCGGCGTGAGCGTGACGAGATGCGTCGGATAGATAGCGAGCAGCGCCGTAGTCTTGCGCCAGTGTCCCGTGAGACGCGTATTGTCCGGATGCGCATTGCCGATGGGCAATGAGGCTTCTTTGGTGATCCAGTGATAGTTGAAAGCGGGATGGCCCGGTGGGCATTCCATTTCTTCGAGGCGCGAATGCGGTCCTACCGTTGCGCGATGCAGCATCGGCAGGTGATAGCTCTCCATGAAGTTTTCCGCGAGGATCTTCCAGTTCGTGTCCCACACGTGTTCTTCCTGGAAGGTTTCGATGTAGTCCGACATGCCGTACGCGCCGATCAGTTCGCTCAACCCCGCAAGCTGCGTATGTACCGGAGGCGCGTTTTCATCGAGCGTCACGTAGAGCCAGCCTTGCCATTCCTCGCACTTCACGGTGGGCAACCGGTAGCTCTCCTTGCAGAAACCCTGTTGCCGGTCCATGAGCGGCGCGCCTTGCAAGGCGCCATCCAGCGAATAGTTCCAGGCGTGATAAGGGCAGACGATGCGACGCACATTGCTGCGTCCTTCGAGCAGTACCGACATGCGATGCAGGCACACGTTCGACATCGCCTTGATCTGCATGTTTTCGTCGCGCAAGACGACGACGGGCTGCGCTCCAAGTCGCGCCGTCAGGTAATCGCCGGGCGCCTTGAGCGAACTGGCACGGCCGACACATTGCCATTCCCGCTCGAAGATCGCGGACTCCTCCAGCGAGAGGAATTCAGGCGACGTGTAGACACCGGGCGGCATGGAGTGCGCATCGCTGAATGACCGTTCGCAACCCGCCTGCAGTTCGTCGACAAGCGCTTGCACTGCGATCGTCCTTGACGGGTTGGCCATGGTGTCTCCCTTGATTCATCACGGTAAGAGCGTGCCGTCGCGAGGCTTTGCGGCGCGGCGCTCAAGATGGACACCAATCTATCAAGCCAAATTGCAAGTCAAAATATTGTTTTCAGATACAAAGCAAAGCTTTTACCTATGCATCGTGCGCAAGCCCGAAACAGACGATTGAACACGCGTGGATCATGCGTCGATGTGCAGTCGCCGGATATAGTTTTCGCAGAACGATGCAAAGCGATGCACGACCTGACGCGGCTTCATCGTGCGCGATTGCGCAATGCCCAGCATCGTCGCGTTGACGTTGTCTTTGAAGCGTTTAATGATGAACTCTTCACCATCGACGGTGCGAGTCGACTTGAGCGGAAAGTTGAGCAGGCTATAGCCGAGACCGTTGGCCACCATGCCGCGTACCACTTCCGGCTGCGACGAACGGAACGCGGGCACGGGGCGGCTGCCCACCGCATCGAAGAGCGCGGCGAAATACTCGCGACTGTGCGGCAGATCGAGCATCACGTAGGGCTCGGAGAGCAGATCGGCGAGCGATACCTTGCGCGCGCGCGCGAGCCGATGGGTCCTCGGCAGGATCGCATAAGGCGGCAGCGAGAGCAGCGGCGTAAAGGCGATGTCCTCGGTCAGGTCGAGGCTGTAGGTCAGGGCGATATCGAGCGAACCGTCGTGCAGGCCTCGCAGGAGGCCGTCCTGGTGAGCCTCGACCGTGCGAAACGAAATGCCCGCGTGTTCGCTCGTGAAGCGGCTGATCAGCCCCGGCATGAGCGGCGGCGCGAGCGAGACCAGACAGCCGAGTGCGATGGCGCCCGTCATGCCGCCATCCATTTCCTTGGCGGTCGTCTGCAGTTCTTCGGCGATCTTCAGCAGATTGCGCGCTTGCCCAAGCAGATCGCGCCCCGCCTGGGTGAGCGAGAGACCGCTCGCGTGATGGCGGATGAAAAGTTGCACGCCGAACGACACTTCCAGGTCCGCCAGCGCCGTGGAGATCGACGGCTGCGAGATGTGCAGACGTTTCGCCGCGGCCGTGAAAGACAGCGCTTCCGCAGTGACCACGAAATAGCGCAGCTGGCGCAACGAATAGCGTAACGGGTGATTCTCCATCGACCACGCTCCCTCTCTCAGATCTCCAATTCGCCGCATTGTGGCGCGGTCAAAAAACCCTGCATAGGTAAATCCGATGCTATGCATTTTTTAAATATATTTTTCAGATTCCGAATCGGCGCGTAGATTTTCACGGAGACAGACGGCTCGGGCGGCACTCCGTATCGGCGAACACCGACGGGCCGGCTACGGTCGCGAGCATTCGAGGGCCGCGAGGCTGTGAGGCCGCGATCGAATCGACATACTCCGCATCTTCAGAAGGGATAGTCATGACACTGGAAAAAACGTCAATCGATACGCTGGTGGTCGGCGCCGGTCAGGCCGGCGTCGCCATGAGCGAACATCTGAGCCGGCTCGGCGTGCCGCATCTCGTGCTGGAGCGAGCCCGTATCGCCGAACGCTGGCGCACGGGACGCTGGGATTCGCTGGTTGCCAACGGTCCGGCCTGGCACGATCGTTTCCCCAATCTGGAGTTCGCGGAAGTCGACCCCGACGCATTCGCTTCAAAGGAGCAGGTTGCGGACTATTTCGTCGCGTATGCGCAGAAGTTCGACGCACCGATCCGCACCGGTGTGGAAGTGAAGCAGGTCGTGCGCAATGTGGGGCGCCCGGGCTTCACCATCGAAACCTCGGAGGGCACGATCGAGGCCAGTCGCGTGGTCGTCGCGACGGGACCGTTTCAACGCCCGGTCATTCCGCCGATTGCGCCGCAAGATCCAGGTCTCGTGCAGATTCATTCCGCTGACTATCACAATCCCGCGCAATTGCCCGAAGGGGGCGTGCTGGTGGTCGGTGCGGGATCGTCCGGCGTGCAGATCGCGGACGAGTTGCAACGCGCAGGCAAACGCGTCTATCTGTCGGTTGGCGCACATGATCGTCCGCCGCGCGGCTATCGCGGTCGCGATTTCTGCTGGTGGCTCGGCGTGCTCGGCGAATGGGACGCAGAGGTCATGAAGCCCGGCAGGGAGCACGTCACCATTGCGGTGAGCGGTTCGCGCGGCGGCCATACCGTGGATTTCCGGCGTCTCGCGCATCAGGGCGTCACGCTCGTCGGCCTCACGAAATCCTTCGACAATGGCGTGGCGACCTTCGAAGCCGATCTCGCGGCGAACATCGCCCGCGGCGACGAGAACTATCTGTCGCTGCTTGACGCGGCCGACGCGTACGCCGAGCGCAACGGTCTCGACCTTCCGGAAGAGCCCGAAGCGCGCGTCATTCCCGCCGATCCGGAGTGCCTCACGCATCCGTTGCACGATCTCGATCTGGCGAAAGCGGGCGTGACCGCGATTGTCTGGGCAACCGGTTATGCAGTCGATTTCAGCTGGTTGAATGTCAACGCTTTCGACGAAAAGGGTAAGCCGAAACATCAGCGCGGCGTGTCGAAGGAACCGGGCGTTTATTTTCTCGGACTGCCCTGGCTATCGCGTCGCGGCTCGGCATTCATCTGGGGCGTGTGGCACGACGCGAAGCACGTCGCCGATCATATCGTCACCCAGCGCAAATATCTGGCGTACTACGACGAAGCGCAACACGCCGGGCCGGGCTGCGGCGAGCAAGGCGTTGAACGCGCCGGGTCACGCGTGCATAAAGTCAGCGAGATGGGCGTGAACTGATCTCTACGCCACTCTAATTCGCGATCCATTTTCTTTCCAGCATAAAGGTGCATTGATGAGCCAACCCACGCATACCCGTATCCGCATGTTCAACACCAAGGATACGTATCCGAATCAGACACTCGACAACGATCTTTGCCAGGCTGTGCGGGCCGGCAACACGGTCTATGTACGCGGTCAGGTGGGCACGGATTTCGACGGCCGCCTGGTCGGTCTCGGCGATGCGCGAGCCCAGGCCGAGCAGGCAATGAAGAACCTCAGGCAATTGCTCGAAGAGGCTGGCAGCGATTTATCTCACGTCGTCAAGACGACGACCTACCTGACCGACATCCGCTACCGCGAGCCGGTCTATCAGGAAGTCGGGAAGTGGTTGAAAGGCGTATTTCCGATTTCGACCGGTTTGGTGGTGGTCGCGCTGGGTCAGCCGCAGTGGCTGATGGAGATCGACGTGATTGCCGTGATTCCGGACGGATGGGTGCGGCCGCAGGCTTAAGGAGCAAAACATGACATTTTCTATCGTCGGACGTTGTTCACGGACGGGACAACTCGGTATCGCGATCAGTTCCTCGAGCATCGCAGTGGGCGCCCGATGCCCGTGGCTGCGGACAGGCGTCGGCGCGGTGGCGACCCAGAACGTCACACTGCCTGCACTCGGCCCGCAGGTTCTCGATCTTCTCGAGAGCGAGTCTCTCGATCCTGCCGCCGCATTGGACCGTGCGCTCGGTGCGAGCGACTGGCGTGAATACCGGCAGGTGACGGTGATCGACAGCCAGGGCCGCACGGCGTTCTTCAGCGGCAAGGAAGCCTTGGGTACGTATCACGCCGTTGCCGGCAATCAATGCGTTGCCGCGGGCAACATGCTCGCCGGGACCGAGGTGATCGAGGCGATGGTGCCGGCGTTCGAACAGGCGCCGGGCGCGCTCGCCGATCGCCTGCTCGCTGCGATGCATGCCGCGATGGCTGCCGGCGGGGAAGCGGGACCCGTGCATTCGGCGGCGCTCAAGATCGTGGGTGAGGTGAGCTGGCCGATGGTCGATCTGCGGGTCGATTGGGCGGAGGACGATCCCATCGGGCAACTCGACGGTTTGTGGCAGGCATATCGACCGCAGATGCAGGACTACCTGACCCGGGCGTTGAATCCGACCGTCGCGCCGAGTTATGGAGTGCCGGGCAATGAATGACAGATCCAGCCGTGCGGTGCTCGAGAAGCTGATCGGGTTCGCTACGGTCAGCCGCGATTCCAACCTGGACATGATCGCGTTCATTCGACAGTACCTCGAGGAACTCGGCGTCGAGAGCGAACTGTTCTATAACGACGAGCGCACCAAGGCGAATCTGTTTGCGACCATCGGTCCGCGTGAGCGAGGCGGCATCGTCCTGTCCGGTCATACCGACGTGGTGCCGGTCGATGGCCAGGCGTGGAGCGTCGACCCATTCCGTCTTACCGAACGCGATGGCCGTCTGTATGGGCGCGGCACCGCTGACATGAAGGGCTTTATTGCATCTGTGCTGGCGGCGGTGCCCCTGTTTCTCGAGCGCGAGTTGAAGCGGCCAGTGCATCTCGCCTTTTCGTACGACGAGGAAGTCGGATGCCTCGGCGTGCGCTCGATGCTCGCGGAGTTGGAGCGGCGTCCGCATAAGCCGATCCTATGTCTGATCGGCGAACCGACTGAACTCAAGCCGGTGCTGGGTCACAAGGGCAAGCTCGCGATGCGCTGTCAGGTGAAAGGCGCCGCTTGCCATTCGGCTTATGCGCCATACGGCGTCAACGCCATTCAGTACGCGGCGCGGATGATCGCCCGTCTGGAAGCGATCGGCGAGGAACTCGCGCAGTCCGCGTATCGCGACGAGCGATTCGATCCGCCGTTCTCGACCGTGCAGACCGGCGTAATCAAAGGTGGCCGTGCGCTCAACATCGTGCCTGCGGAATGTGAGTTCGACTTCGAAGTGCGCGCGCTTCCGGGTTTCGACGCTCACCAGGTCGCCGACGAATTGCAAACCTATGCCGAAACCGAGTTGCTGCCGAAGATGCGCGCCGTGAAGTCCGACGCCGACATCCGCTTTCAGTCGCTCTCTGCTTATCCGGGGCTGGCCACTTCGCCCGACGGCGAAGCCGCGCGTCTGTTGGCTTTGCTTAGCGGGTCCGATGAATTCGGCACGGTCGCTTTCGGTACGGAGGGCGGGCTCTTTGCGCACGCGGGCATTCCCGCCGTGGTCTGCGGACCCGGCAGCATGGACCAGGGACATAAGCCGGATGAATTCGTCAGCGTCGAGCAATTGAGCGACTGCGATGCAATGCTGGCTCGGCTGGTGAATCACCTATCAGCCGATTGTTGAGACCAATGCATCGAAGAGGCGCGGCGGTAGGCGTGGATCAGACACGCACTCACTCGCCGGGCCTTACTCCGATCGACAAGGAGACGAACTTGAATACCTCGCAACACAATGCTTCGCCATTGATCGAAAAACACACCATCGGTTACGTGCCGCCTGAAGATCGCCACGGCAAAGTGCGCGATCTGTTCACGCTATGGTTCGGCGGCAACATCGCGCCGTTGCCCATTGTCACGGGTGCGCTTGGCGTGCAGATCTTCCACCTGAATTTGCTCTGGGGCATCGTCGCGATCGTCGTCGGTCAAGCCATTGGCGGTGTGCTGATGGCGCTGCATTCGGCGCAAGGCCCGCAAATGGGTATTCCACAAATGATCCAGAGCCGCGCGCAGTTCGGTTCATGGGGCGCGCTGCTCGTCACCGTGATTGCGGGCGTGATGTACGTGGGCTTCTTTGCGTCCAATATCGTACTCGCCGGAAAGTCACTGCATGGCATCGAGCATAGCCTTCCGGTGCCCGTCGGCATTGTGATCGGCGCGTTGGGTTCGGGGCTGATCGGGATCATCGGCTATCGGTTCATCCATATCCTGAACCGGATAGGAACGTGGGTGCTGGGTATCGGCATCTTCATCGGTTTCGGCTATATCCTCACGCATATTTCCACCGACGACTTTCTCACGCGCGGCGGGTTCAATATCGCCGGCTGGCTCGCGACCGTTTCGCTGTCCGCGCTCTGGCAGATTGCATTCGCCCCGTACGTGTCCGACTATTCACGCTATCTGCCGGAGAACGTGCGGGTTGCATCGACCTTCTGGGCGACCTACCTCGGCTGCACGATCGGCTCGACGCTCGCGTTCACTTTCGGTGCGGTGGCCGTGCTCGCGGTGCCGCCAGGGGCCGACGCCATGGACGCCGTCAAGCAGGCCACCGGACCGCTCGGGGTGCCGATGCTCGTCCTCTTCCTGTTGAGCGTGATCAGCCACAATGCACTGAATCTCTATGGCGCCGTGCTCGCGGGCATCACGTCGCTGCAGACGTTCGCCTATCGGTGGATTCCTACGGCAAAGTCGCGCGCCGTTCTGTCGATTGCGGTTCTCGTCGCATGTTGTTACGGCGCGATTGGCGCTTCGACGGATTTCGTCGGCAATCTGGTCGATCTCGTGCTCGCGCTGCTGGTCGTGCTGGTGCCGTGGACCGCGATCAACCTCATCGATTTCTACGTCATTCACAAGGGGAAATACGACATCCAGTCGATCTTTCAGGCGGACGGCGGCATCTACGGCCGCTTCAATCCGCAGGCGCTGATTGCTTATGGGATCGGGATCGTCGTGCAGATTCCGTTCATGAATACACCGATGTATGCGGGCCCCGTGCCGAAGTACCTGGATGGAGCGGATCTCTCCTGGGTAATCGGTTTGCTCCTGACGTCGCCGCTATATTATTGGCTGGCGTCGCGAGACACCAACTACCGCCGCAGACAGGCGGGTGCCGGTGTCACGCATCGCCCGGCGAGGCAGTCGTAAGCGCGATCATGCCGCCCGGCTTGCGCGGCGAAATCGGTTTGCCCTACTAGCGCTGCTCGGGTGGAATCGCTTTGATTGGCGCAGAAAATTGCGCGTGGAGGACTGGATCGACTGGACGGTGTTTAATCGTCGTACTGGCCGGATCGTTGGCGAGACAATTGCCGTTTTTCCAGTTCTGCGATGGTCTGATCGGCCGCGGTACAAAACCACCCCCGCAATTTGGACAGACATTGCTCAAGACTTCGTCGACGCACGACATGCAGAATGTGCACTCGTACGAGCAGATTCCAGCTTCAGTTGAATCTGGCGGGAGGGCCTTGTTGCAGTGCTCACAACTGGGTCTGAGTTCAAGCATCGCTGTTTTCCTCGCTGCTGGCGAACGGATTGGTAAATTAGCTGCCATCGTAGTTTGACGGAAGGACGGCAACAATCCGAAAATATGCCTGGAATAGAAAAAAAGATGCCATCATTGCCTCCGAACGAATCGGGGGTTTGGCGCAATGCAGGCACAGCATCTGGCAAGTCGCAAGGAGATGAGGCGGGTCTTTTTCGTCGTTCCGCCGCAGGTTCACATGCTGGACCTCGGCGGACCACTACAAATATTGAGTTCACTGTCGGCGCTGGGCATTGCACCGATCGAGACGGTCTGCGTCGGTCCGCAAAAAGAAATAAAGAGCTTTCAGGGCGTGACGCTGAGTGCCGTGCGGCCACTACCGGCGCGTCTGGGGTCCGGTGATGTTGTGATTGTCGTTGGCTGTAAGTTTTCGCTCGACGAACCGTTCACTCCTGCGCAGAGTCAGATAGTCAAATGGCTCCAAACCGTGGTGAAACCACTGCTGGGCGACATCGTGCTCGCCAGCGTATGCACGGGGGCGTTTCTGCTTGGCGCAGCCGGCCTGCTCGATCAGCGCGACTGCACTACTCACCATGATCACCTGGCGCGGTTGCAGCAGCGTCATCCTGATGCTCACGTGTTGTCCAACCGGCTGCTGGTCGAGGACGGCGCGTTGATAACATCGGCTGGCGTATCGGCAGGCATCGACCTTGCCCTTCATCTGATTGCCTGTCGCTTCGGCGCAGCTACCGCAATCCGGGTCGCACGTGAAAACGTGGTGCCATTCCGCAGGATGAGTCGCGACCCGATTCTCGACGTGCAACTACGCTATCGTGACCATAACCACCTGGCTATCCATGCAATACAGGATTTTCTGACCGAGCAGCCGGGTTGCGCGTTGCCCTACCAGGAACTGGCCAGCCGTTTCGCGCTTAGCTATCGACACCTGGCGCGCCTGTTCCAGCAGGAGTGCGGCATCACGGTAAAGAAATATCAACAGCAATTGCGGCTGGCTTTGGCCCGCAGACTGCTGAAGTGTAGCAGTTTGCCGATCGAGAGAATCGCCGAACATTGTGGCTTCGCCAGCGTGCAAGCTTTCCGCAGCGCGTGGCGTCAGGAGGAAGTGTTGGCACCCTCGCTTTGGCGGATCGAGTGAGAGGGTAGGAAGGTCGTCTCGGGCCAGGTGGGATCGCCGATTAGCCTTGATTCTGCTACAGGGATCGTTCGTTTCAGAAAAATGCGTGGCATTGTCGCCATCTCTACTTCGTCGATCCGCATAAGATGACACGTGCAGGATCGAAGCGAAAGACGGTGCTGATTGCCTATCTATTGCCGTCGAACTTTTCTGCACCGACAAACGGTGCGACGGTTTGGAAGGCAATTCCGCAAACTGTCCGACATTCAAGAAGCAGTCTCCGAGTTCCATGTCGGTCTTATGTCTTCACATAGGGAAGGTGGCAACCATGGCAAAGCAGAATCTGACTTTTCTTCTGAACAGGAATCTGGATTTCCCCGTCACCGATGAACCTTGGACCACCCTCTGCTCCGAGGCCGGCATGACCGCCGAGGTGACAACGGACCTTCCGAAGATGAACCAGGTGATCCAGGAGGGCGGGCCGAATATGGCGTATGTCCCAGGGGCCGCTTTCTGCGTGATGATGAGAAAGCAGAATCCGCACTATCGCGGCCTTGTCATCGCAACGTCGAAGTTCACCGGCCAACCCGCTCAACGCACACTGCTTGTGGTTCGCCATGACGATCAGGCAAATAATCTCGACGACCTCGAAGGGTCAACGTATGGATACCTGAACCGGTCCTGTTCTTCGAGTTTTTTTCCGCCCGCGATCATGTTGAATGAGAAAGGAAAGAAGCTCGAAACTTTCTTCGAACTCAAGCAGGTTGCTGGATGGCAGGATCGGGTCGACGCCGTTCTCGCGAAGTCCGTTCGCGCAACGATGATTCTGGAAGACGTATGGAAGACGACACCTGGGAATGCGCAGACGACGAAGGTTATCGGCGAATATGACACTTGTGTACCAGCAGTCCTGATCGTACGCAAGGATCTCAGTCCGGACGTCGTGACAACATTTCGAGAACATCTCCTGAGCTATATGCCGGACTGGAAAAACGTCTATGGGGCGTTTCGGCCGTTTTATTTCGCTGATATTCAAACCTTTTATCACCAACTTTGCCAGTTGCCTGAAGACGAGGTTTGACCCGTGTCGGCAGGTATTGCGGTCTGCACGGCGGGACCAGGCAGGGGGTAGCGATCGACGTACAGACCGGCGATAACCAGAAGGGTCATGATCAACCCGGTGAGCGTCAGCGCGGCTACCCATCGTTGGGCGTCCAGATCGCCAGGGTTCTACATTTGGCAGCGCCGACAGTCAGCCTTCACATTCAGGAACTGGAGGAGCGCAATGGTGCGCCGCTTCTGTCACGCAAGCGCGGACACGTGCAACCGACGGCGATCGGAGAGACGCTTCTGAGAAAGGCGCGGCACCTGCTTGCCGATGCCGCGCAGGCGCTGGACGATGTCCGGCGGCAAGTGCAGGGGCTCGAGGGCCGTGTCGACCTGGCGCGTCGACGGGCGCAATAGCAAACCTCTTTCCGCAAGCGCTCGAAGCGTTGGGGCAACAGCATCCCGCGATCGATGTCCAGATCACGGTGATGACGTCACAGGGCACGCTCAGCCGCCTCGCGGATGGGTCGCTGGATATCGGACTGGTCGCGCGACTCTAGGAAAATCGCGTGCGGCACCCTGATTGTTCTGGGCAGGTCGATCAGAAAAAGTGCTGTATCCCCGCTGAAGCTCCGGAGACATTTGACGAAGCCGGACAATCATGAATCGACTGATTGGCTGACCATGTCGGCGCGGCGGCAGAATATATGACCGTGAAAACGATCGTGCGTAGCAGAGGCGTTGACGGTCAGATATTTGACCAACTTGCCGGTCTGGAACCGGTGCAGCCGACCTTCACGTCGGAGTTCAACCGACTGCACCTGCAACAGGCTCAACTAAAGCGTGAGGAAATAGCGCCCAGGCGATAGCCCAGGCGTTGCCCACCGTATAAGCCGCTCAGGCCTTGATAAACGCAAGCAGATCGGCGTTGATCTGCTCGGCATGCGTAGTAGGCATCCCGTGCGGCAATCCTGGATAGGATTTGAGCGTCCCATGTTTCAGAAGCTTGACGGACTTTGCTCCAGTCGTCGGGAAGGGGCAGATCTGATCGTCCTCGCCGTGCATCACCAGCACCGGCACGTCGATCAACGCGAGATCGTCGTAGAACTCGGTTTCCGACAGTACCTTGACGCAATCGTATTGCGCCTTGATGCCGCCCATCATGCCCTGCCGCCACCAGTTCTCGCGAATGCCTTCGGAGATCGTCGCGCCTGGCCGGTTATAGCCATAGAACGGCATGGTGATGTCCTGGTAGAACTGCGAACGATGATTCGCCGTGCCTTTGCGGATCTCATCGACAACCTCCTTCGGAACACCGTCCGGGTTCTTTTCGGACTTCATGAAGAGTGGCGGAATTGCGCTAATGAGTACCGCTTTCGCTACCCGTCCGTTGCCGGTGCCGTGCCGGGCCACATAACGCGTGACCTCGCCGCCGCCAGTGGAATGCCCGATATGGACCGCGCTCCTGAGATCGAGCACCTTGACCAGTTCGGCGACGTCGGCGGCGTAGGTGTCCATGTCGTTACCGCTCACAGTCTGTGTCGAGCGCCCGTGGCCACGGCGATCGTGAGCGATTACCCGATATCCCTGATCCAGAAAAAACATCAGTTGGGCATCCCAATCATCGGCGGAAAGCGGCCACCCGTGATGAAACACCAATGGTTCTCCCGAGCCCCAGTCCTTGTAGAAAATCTCGGTTCCGTCTGCCGTTGTGATGTATCCACTTCCCGTGTTCGCTTTCATCTCGTATCCTTTCAGAGTCGCTTCAAAATAGAGGGATGAATGTTTGATCAGCGCTGACATGACTTCTGGAAACCAGTCCTTCGGTATCGATCCAGACAACGGAATTGCAATGGACCGGTGGCCTGGAACGTGGGCACACTGACTCCCCGGCCGTCCTACCCCGGTTTGTCGAAATTGTCTGCCGCTGTCAGCGTATTCGGCTCGCCTCGCCACCACAACGGACGAATGTGACAAAAAACATGGCAAAAACGGCACCGGCGTCGGTGCCACGCATGGATATCGGACTCGCGTGCGATGCGGGCACGTCGAACGCGGGTATCTACGGACTGACCGATCTGTTTACGTACGCAGGAGAGTTTGCGGCGAAGCGGGAAAACGGCAGGACGCAACCCCCTGTGCGAGTCACGCACTGGCGAGCGGATGACGCTGCTACCAGGGTCCGGTGTACTTATGACAGTTGCCCCGGTTCGCCGCACGCGTTGTCGCTGGTGGTGATTCCAGGAAATGTACGAGCTCCTGAGAAGACCGAAGAAGATGGTCCGATGCTCGACTGGCTTCGGGAAAAGCACTCGGAAGGCATCGTGCTCGCCGCAGTGTGCGGTGGCGTCTTTATCCTGGCAAGGACGGGTCTTTTAAGCGGCCGGCAGGCGACCACACACTGGTCATTCAGCGATCGGTTCGCCCTGCAATTTCCAGACGTGCTTACTGAAACCGATCATATGGTCATTGACTATGGAGACGTTGTCACCGCTGGGGGTGTGCTCGCGTGGGCAGACCTCGGCCTGCGACTCACCGAGAGATTTCTAGGCACCGCAGTCATGCTGGAAACAGCACGTTTCATGAACGTCGATCCACCAGGACGCGAGCAGCGCTTTTATTGTGAATTCGATCCGCGAACGAAACACGGCGATCGAACCATATTGAAAGCGCAGAAATGGCTCCTCACCCAGCGCGAGTGTCCGGTCAGCGTGGCGGACGTTGCACGGTATGCCGATCTCGAACCCCGCACGTTTCTGCGCCGCTTCGTTGCGGCAACCGGGATGAAGCCAAGTGAATACCAGCAGAGGCTGCGCATTACCCGGGCGCGCGAAATGCTGGAATTCTCGCAGGCAAGTATCGAAGAAATTTCGTGGAGCCTCGGCTATGGCGACGTCGGCGGGTTTCGTCGCGTGTTCCGCAAAGTCATGGGCCTAACTCCTTCAGACTACCGGAGACGTTTCTGCCAGCCGGGTTCGCAGCGGGCCCCATCGAGTTCCGATGGTTCCGGTCACGGATACCCGTTGTCAGCGGTGACTCCGGAACATTCCTGACCGGAGCACCAAACGCCAACCGCGACTCAGAGCAAACAAACCGAGCCCCCGTTGGCGGGAATAGTCCGGAGCGCCGAGATCGACCACCGAACCAGGCCTCATCAATCAGCCTGCTTCAGCACGGAATCGATCGACCCGGTCGCAAGTGCGAGCGCTGCAGCCGCCGACAACGCACCGCTGTAACTATCGGCTTGCGCGTTCTTCGCTGCCAGCAACTGATTCTGTGCGAGCAGAGCGTCAGTCACCGAGCCGACGCCTTGCCGATACGCGCCGATCGCCGCGTCATACGTCGTCTGCGCGGCGGCGAGCAACTCTATGGCCGCAGCGTGCGCGCTCAGACTCGTTTGCAGTGCGTTCTGCGCGCTCACGATTTGCCGAACGGCTTCTTCGCGGCTGCGCGCGAGGCGGGTCGATGCGCTGTCGGCATCGTTGCGGGCCTGCGCAAGCACGGCCGAGCGAAAGCCGCCGTCATACAGTGGAATCGTGACGCCGACGATCACGCTGCCGCCGTAATGGCCGCCGCTCAGATTCACCGTGGGCAGTTGCTGGCCGACAGGTGGCACCGCCGAGATCGATGTATTGCCGCGGTTGTAAGCGCCTGTCGCCGAGACGAAGACCTTGGGCATGAATTCCGATTCGGCGGACTTCACTCTCGCGAGATTGACTCGCTCGGCGGCGTACGCACTCAACACGTCGGCGCGCTGTGCGATCGCGGTAGAGACGATCTGGTCGATCGAGTCATCCATTTCCTTCGGCAGTGCGCGCGCCGGCATCTCGGCGATGTTCGGTTTCGATAGCGGAGAGATTCCCATCGCCGAGATGAGTGTCAGATAAGCATTGCTGACGGCGCCCTGCGCTTCGACGAGCGTGAGCCTGGCCTGGGCCCGATTCTGATTGGCCTGCGCCACTTCGATGACGGTGCCGACACCATGCCTGTAACGCGACTGCGCAGCGGCGAGGATCGCGTCGGCATTCTCGAGCCCTTGCTTCGTCGTAGCGAGGCGGGCACGCGCGGCCTGGTAGGTATAGAACGCGACACTGACGTCGAAGATCACCTGCTGATGGACTGCCGTGAAGCCGATGTTGGCGATCACCGACGCCTGCGACGCTGCTTCGACACGCGCGGCTCGTCCGCCAAAATCGAACAGCAGCCACTGCAGCGCCAACACGCCGGTGGCACCGTGCCCCGATGCACTAGACGACGAATCGCCGAGCGCGGACGTATTCGAATCGTGCAAACCTGCGTACTGGCCCAGCGCCGCAGCGGACAGTTGCGGAAGATAGGCACTCTTCGCGATGCCGGCGGCGAGCGCCGCATTGCGTGCGTCGTTCCACGCGATGCGGGTCAATGGGTTGGCCGACTCCGCCAGATCGATCAGGTCCGGCAGCCCATAGGCACGGGTGTCGTCCAGCGCTGGTGGCGGCGGTACTGCGGCAAGCGCCGGGTTTGCGGGCAACCGGTAGCCGCCCTGCGACGACATACCCGACGCCGACGCCGGCCCCGGCACGATGGCGCCGCTCGCATCGGTTTGCGGTTGCCACGGACGGTCCGGGCGGTCCGGCGCCATGTCCAGTGACGACGTGGCGCAGCCGGCCAGCGTCGCCGTGGCCAGGATCGCAAGCGCGAAGAGAGAGTTACGCCGGCGCATGAGTCGTAAAGTCCTTCGACGCGTCGGCCGACGCGGCATGGTCGAGTTCAGCGAGGCGGGCATCGCCGAGCTTTAGCAACGCGGCGCGCGCGTCGTGGTCGATCGCGGCGTCCGGCGGACGTGACTCCGCTTGTGCGGCGGGTTGCGCACCCGCAACCGCAGCCGTACCGCTATCGGGCGAAGTCAGCGGCGGACTGTCGCCAAGCCGTCTGAGCCAGCCCTCGATTGCGCTATCGCCGGGAGCGCGTTCGGCAAGCAGGAACATCGGCCCTTCGATTGCGCGGAACTCCGCCAGCACGGCCCGATGCTCCGTGATCCACTGTGCTTCAGGGCGGACCCATGAGGGCTCGTAGTGCATCAGCGCCAAGTCGTCTTCGAGCGCGCCGCGTCGCGCCATCGCGGCTGCCGCCTGCACACGGCGAGCGCCGGGGTGCGCCAGCGCGGCTAGCTGCGTCCATTGCTGCCGCAGCGCGCTCAGCGTGGCATCGACCCGCGCGGCGACGCTGTAAGGCCAGACGCGGGTGAAAATCAGATAGACGACGACATTGCCGAGCAAAATCCCGATCGTGCGGTCTCGCGCGAGCGTCAGATCGAAGGCAGGCGCCGCGCCCTGGATCACGCACAGGAAAAACGCGAAGGCGACCTGAAATCCGGCATAGGCAATTCGGGGCGAACCGAAGGCGATCCACGCCGACATCAGCGCACCGGCGAACGCGAGCGCCATCAGCTCGAAAACGGAGGTCAGCATGGGCGTTACGAACACGATCGCCGCCGTGCCGATGAGCGCGCCGAGCAGGCAGCCCACGATCCGCAGCGTCATTTTTTCGACGGTTTCGGCGGTGGTGCCGAGCGACACCACATAGACGGTGATGAAGCAGGTGTGGATGCCGGGCCAGTCGAGTTGCGAGTAGAGCAGATAGCAGAACATCGCCGCGGCGGTGGTCTTCAGCGCGTAGCGAATGTGATCGCGATTCGAGAACGCGTCCGGTAGAAAAAAGCCGCCGCGTTTGGCGGCGGGCGGCGCAGGTTCGGCATCGACTGGCGTTTCCGCGAAGCGGGTGATCGCATCGTGCAGCGTCGCGCTGACGGTTCGTGCGAGCGGCGTGAGGTCCGTCGCGGCGGGCAGGTCGAGCTCGATGTCGACGGGATAGCCGCCTGCCTCGAGCATCCCAGCCATGGTCTCCAGTGTCTGTGCGACGCTGCGGCCAAACAGTGCAGGTAGTCGCGCCGACGGTTCGCGCGCGACCAGATCGGCTGCGACGAGAATCGCGACGGTAGATGAAGCGGCTTGCCGGAGCGCGGCGACATCTGCACGCGTGGACGATCCGTCGAGCACCGACAGCTTGAGCCACGTGCCGATCTGCTCGTCGCCTTCGCGCAGACAGACGGCGAGCCCATCGCGCGCCGCGTCGGGCGCGTCCAGGCCAGTCGCCGCGAGTCGCAGGCGCCTCGCCAGTTCACGGTTGGCCAGCCGGCGTGGCGACGGTCCCAACACCAGGTTCACACAGATCGATACGCCAACCGGAATCGCGACCATCAGCCACGCGTAGAGCAGGGCGCGCGTCGCCACTTCGCCGAACGGTACGCTGCCGAGCTTGTCGAGTGCATAGCCGACGATCAACGCGATGATCGCTCCGACCGGCCGCAACTTGCTCGCCGACGTCAGAAACAGCAACCCGAACGACAGCACGGCAATGCACGACACGCGCCAGACAGGTTCGTCGAGCGCAAAGATAGCGACGACGAAGACGAGCCCGATGATCAGGGTGACGAGCAACAGCAGCACCGAGCTGAGGATCACGCTGAGCACCCGGTCGGGCCGGTTCAGAAAAAAGACGACGTATGCCGAGAGCGCCGCGTCCGGCGTGCCGTAAGCGCTCGCCACGAGCACCGTCAGCGCGCAGATCAATGCGACGCGCAACGCCATCTCCGCGCGCCCAGGGTGAGGCGCCAGCAGTTTCAGGAGTTCGGCGGCGCCGGGGCGGCCCAGATCAGCGGCAGGCTGCGCCATGCCGGACCTCGACGATTGCGCTTGCACCGACACGGACGAGCCGTCCAGCCGGCTCGTCGAGACGTACACGCACCGGAAAACGCTGGGCGACCCGCACCCAGTTGACGGACTGCTGCACGATCGGCAGCGCGCGCGGCAGGTTGATCCGGTCGGAATCGGACACGCCGGCACCGATGCCGACCACTTTGCCGCGCATGGCCTGGCTGCGGTCGATCATCGAATACACCGTCGCACAATCGCCGGTTTCGATGCGAGCCAGCGCTCCTTCACGAAAGTTGGCGACCGCGAACCATTCGTCCGCGTTGACGAGCGTGAAGATCGACTGGTTCGGCGCAACGGTTTCGCCGGCGAGCACGGAGAGACCCGTGACGTAGCCGTTTTGCGACGCCCGCACCACGGTGTCGTCGAGACCGTGCTGGGCGAGCGCCATCGCCGCCTCGCGTGCATGCACCATGGCGATCGCGTCGGCTTCGTCGCCGATGGTCTGCGCGCTGGCCTGCTTCTGTGCTTGTGCCTGTCTCAGCGACAACGCGGCGTCGCGTTGGGCAACCTGCGCCTGGTCCAGTTGCTGAACGGGAACGTAGCCCTTCGCCGCCAGCGGCGCGAGTCGCTGCACATTGCGCGCCGCCAGATCGTAGTTGTGCGCGGCTTTACCCGTCTGATCGCCGGCGATGACCGAGTTCGCGCGTTCTCCGACGATCGTCTTCCTGCGCGTGTCGAGCGCCGCGCGCGCCAGTTCGAGATCCGCCTGGGTTTGCGCGAGCGCGAGACGGTAGGGAACCGGGTCGATCTCGAAGAGCACGTCGCCCCTGGCGACCCGCTGGTTCTCCTGCACCGCGAGTTTGACGATGCGGCCGCCCACGCGGGATGCCACATGGACGACGTCGGCATCGATCGTCGCATCGTCCGTCGACGGGAAACGCGTGGTGCGGTCGTAGGCATAGACCGCTGCCACGATGCCGATTGCAATGATCACGCATGCAATCGCGCGGCCCTTGAAAGAGGCGGTGCGCAAACCGGCGATTTTCATAAGAGCAATCCTGTTCCCGAAAGCCAGAAAAGCACGGCGAGCACCAGGCCGACGGCAAGGCACACGAACAGCTGATACGGGACGACCTGCATCCATCCCGTCGAGAGAAAAATTCGATGAACGATCAGCGCGCCGACAAGGCCGATTAGCGCGCTCAATAGCCAGAGCGGAAAGTAAGCGCCAAAGATTTCATACGATGGCGCGCCGCGCAGCGCGCAACCTTGTAAGGACAGACTTAATACAGCGATGGCCGGAACGTGCCGCAGACGGCGCACGATCGAGTCGCAGGCATTCCTTAAAATAAACTTGAAAGGCATTGCGGCTTGGGCAGAGTGTTGAACACGTTATCGTCGTGTCAGGCTGACATGCGATCATACCTGCCATCGGCAAGCGAGCTTTGCTACGGTGCCGGATCGCCGGAATTATGTCGAACCCGACAATCTCAGCAGGAGCAGACCGTCATGGCAGAACCGCAAACCATTACCCCGGATCGCCCGAAGCTGGTCTCCATCGACGAGATCGTGAATGTTCTGTCTCATCGTCCCACCGCGACCACGCGAGAGCGTGGCTGGAGCGGCGTGACGGTCGATCTGTATCGGCCGCTCGTGAACTGCTCGGAGCGCTATCCCGCGCTTGATCACCATCTGATCTGCTATTGCCCTTCGGGCAGGGCGAAACTGGTTCAGGGGCGCGATGGCGTGTTTCATGAAGGCGTGATTTCGACCGGGGTCAGTCTGCTGATGCCCGCCGGATACGATTCGATCTGGGAGGGCAACGCGGCAGCCTCGGCGCGGCTGCGCATCCCGACCTCGCTCATCGCCTCTGCCGGCGAGCAACTCGGACAACGCAACGTCTCGCAGTTCGAGATTCGCAATGTGTTCGAGACGCGCGATCCGGTGATCGCTAACGTGGCGCAGGTGCTGTTGGGTGAGCTTGAACGCAAGCCGCATCCCGCCCAGGCGCTGATCGTCGACCAGGTCTCCTGCGTGCTCGCGGCGCACCTGCTGCGCAGTTACAACGCGTTCGAGCCGATGAGCGAGTTTCGGGCCCCGCCATTGGGAAAAGCCGAGTTGGCGCGACTGACTGCGTTCATCGAAGACAACCTCGATCAGACCATCGGACTTGCCGAGCTCGCGGCCATCGTGAATGTAAGCCGCTTTCATTTCGCCCGTCTGTTCAGGCAGAGCATGGGCATGACCGCCATCAGCTTTGTCGAGCAATGCCGGATTCGCCGGGCGCAATCGCTGATCGCCGAAACGGACATCCCCCTTGCCCAGATCGCGCTGATGACGGGCTTTGCCGACCAGAGTCACTTTACGCGGCGTTTTCATCGGCACGTCGGTTGCACGCCGGCCGTATTTGCGCGCGAACGTGGCCGGCGCCGCCCGACTCGTCGCCTGTCCGGCTAGCGGGTCGTCGGCTGGCGGGACACTGAACTGTCATGCCAATACCCGTGGCCGACGTCTGCGCAGACTCGAGTCGATGAGATGATCGAGCGATAGCGCACCCGGACCCCATGCAAGGATAGCCACGGCGAGGCTTGCCCAATAGAGGTGGAAGTTTGCCCAGCCGTCAGGAAACACCAGTTGGATCACGCCCGTCATGAGCAGCAGGGCAAGCGCGCTGAAGCGGCTGGCGAGGCCGATCACCAGCAGCACCGGTAGCGTGATTTCGGCGACTCCAACGGCGAACGCCACGATATCGGGCGCGGGAAAACCGACGAGCTTGCCGAACAGGTGAAGCTTGAACTGGTTCTCGAAGAGATAGAGGGTGCCGCCGGAGAGCGACAGAAAGCCATCCCAACGCGTGAGGCCGGAGCGAAAGAAGGGCAGTGCGAGTGCTACACGCAGCAAGGGCGGCGCTGCGATTCGGGCGACGCTCTCCAGCCTGTCGAGAACCAGCCGGATGAATCGCTCGAATCCGTTCTGCGGCGACGGCGCGACGGCGCTCATGCTGCACGCTCCGCATCGGTATGGAGCGGCGCGCCGAGCTCGTCCCATCCGACAACGAGGCGAGCGTCCAACAGGATCGCCAGCGCGTGGCTCAGGTCGAAACGAGCGTCGTCGTCGAGCGCCGCCTCCGTCGCGCGGACGATCTGCGCGTTCGCTGCCAGCGCCGCGATGAACGCCGCCATCCCCGGCGGCAACACGCGCACCTCCACTTCGGCTCTCGGCCGTGCAATGAGTGCGTCTTCGCCACCGGCATCGATATCGACGATCGTCGGCACGCCGTCTTCGATATTCATTTGCCAGATGGTGACCACGGGAAACGACGATCGGACCACGCGGGCCGAAGGGTGAAGTGCGAGGCGGATCGATGGCACGTGTTCCGGCGCGATACGCGCGAACGCCGCAGGCTCGAGCGGCAAGGCCTCGGCGGCGTGATAGGCCTCCGCCCACGCGCGCTCCAGGCGCGCGACGTCGCGCAGATAGGGGAGCGAAGCGGCCGGCTCGAAGGCACCAACGAAATCGGCGAATCCCACGCCATAATCAAGCATGACCGGCGAGCGCGGCGGCTCGTGTACGACATGAATCCGGGCCATCGCAGCGAAGAATTCATCGCCGACGATGCGACGCGTTACTGGGAACGCAGCCTTCAGCGCTTCGCCGAGGCCGGCGACGACATTGTTTCTGTAGACCGCGAAGCGCCTCTCGGCAGGCTCGCCATCGGGGCCGTTCAAACCGCGCGGAAGCGGACAGGCTGGATCGAGGATTGCCCTGGCAAATTCCAGTTGGCGCTCGCCGAGCGGCTGATAGGCGTTTTCGTGTTTCATCGGCTTCTCACGATCTGGCAGGCCGTTGAACGACGTTCGACCACAACTGCCGCAGACTGTCGACGCCGCCCGCGGTCGAACTCCAGAGCGTCGCGTCGCTGACGAGCAGACTGCCGGGGAACGTGTCCGGCTTCGATTGAAGCAGCGCATCGAAAGCGGTGTGCTCGCGCGCGAAGGGGTGAGGTGGTGCGTTCAGATCGATCTTCTGCCGAGCCAGCACGTCCAGTTTCGCGAGCGCGTCGCCCAACCGTTCGAAATGCGGCAGATGCGGATGCAGATTGAACGTATCGACGCCGCGCAGAAGGCTCAGGCGGTCGAGCGCCGATTCGGCATCGATGGCAGCGGGTGATCCGTCGGCATCGACAGCCGGGTGGAGTCCGAAGCGGTTTTGCACAGGTATCCCCAACCCGGCCAGCAACGAGCGCGCGAATCCGCCAAAACGTTGTTGAGGCGGCAGCGACCTGTCGCCGTGATGAAGGAACTCCGCCACCTGACGTTGCAGCCGCTCGTCATGCGAAAGCTCGGGCACGTCGCCGATGTCGTGATGCGGGCAAATGAACAGGAGATGGTCCGGCTGCGCCAGAAAGCGGCGTACGGCGGACAGTTCTATGTCGCTCGCAATCTGGTTGGTCCGAAACGAGTCGAAGCTGATGACGATGACCGTGTCGACGTTCTCGAGAACGTCCGAATCGAGCGGAGTCGGACGACCATCGTCGACGACTCGCTCGACCTGTACCACCGGTTCGCCGGTCTGCGCGCCGGCAAACTCAACGAAAGCGGCGAAGTTCGGCTTCATGATGTGATCGAGAAAACCCGCCACACTCTGGTCGAAGCCGGCTGGATCGGACAACTCTTCGAACCTTGGATAAGCCAGCCGACGGCTCTCGAAGAGGGTCGGAAACCGGTTCTCGATGACGCCCAGCGGCGCCTCGATCTCGCCGGGTCGACTCCAGGCGTAATAGACAAGTACCTTGCGTTTGATCATCGTATTTCTCTTCTCGCTCGATAGTGGCGCGTCAGCCAGGTGACAGCGCTGTTCTTTGCGCGGTTATTCGCATGGTGTGTCCGGCGCTGCGCGCTGGTTCCTGCAGGATCGCTTCGGCGCGCTCCGCTTCCGCTTGCAACGTCGGCCAGTCGGGTACATTGGCGTCCCATTCGATCAATGCCGGCAGCGGTCCCGTCACCTCACAGGCATAGGCGAATAGATCCCAGACCCTGGCGTCGACGTGCCGATCGTGTGTGTCGATGAGCAGCGCCCGGCCTTTTTCGTCGACCTCACGCGCATGTCCGGCGAGATGGAACTGCTGGACCTTCGCGAGCGGATAGGCGTCGATATAGGCGAACGGATTCCACCGCTGGTTGACCGACGAGACGAGCACGTTGTTGATGTCGAGCAGGAGCCCGCAATCGGTTCGCCGCACGATTTCGGCGATAAAGTCGGTCTCCGAATAACTGCTTTCGGCGAAGGCAAGATAGGTCGAGGGATTTTCCAGCAGCATCTGCAGACCCAGCGCCTCCTGCACCTGGTCGATATGATCGACGACACGATGCAAGGTCTGCAACGTGTAGGGCAAAGGCAGCAGATCATTGAGGAACCCGGCGTCGTGGCTCGACCATGTGAGATGCTCCGAGAACAGTGCGGGAGCATAGCGTGCGATCAGTTCCTTGAGGCGTCGCAAGTGCTCCGTATCCAGAGGCCGATCACTCCCAATCGACAAACCGACCCCATGAAGCGACAGCGGATAGCGCTCGCGCACGGCCGACAGAAAGCGATGGGGCGGACCGCCGGCTCCCATATAGTTTTCGGCGTGCACCTCGAAAAAACCGACATCAGGTTGCGTTTCTACGATCGTGCGGTAGTGCTCCGCTTTTAAGGCGACGCCGCCGCGATGCGGCATTTTTCGGGTATCGGAAGCAACGGACGGCGCGCGCACGGGCGTCTCTCAGGTAAGCAGGGAAACAAGCCGGGGCACGCTTGCGCCCCGGCCGATCAGGATAGCTTCAGACCTTGGGTGTCAGGCTGCCGGCCCCATTCGGCGTGGACATCGCGGTGCAGGTGCCTTTCGGCACCAGCTTGAATGCGTTGCCCTGGTAATCCGTGCTGCTGGTTCCGGCGCAGGTCGTACCGGCACCGGCGTAGCAATCGTTTTGTCCTTTCAGTGCGGTCCCGAAGCAGGGTTCGACCTTGCCCGATTTGACGAGTTGAGTATGCTCCGCCTGGATTTTTTTCTGCGCGGCAGTGAACTCCTGGGCGTCGGCCGGGACCGCGGAAAGCGCACCGAGTGCCGCGGCAAAAGCGCTAACTACGAAAGCAGACGTTTTACGATGGGACATGCTGTTTCTCCAGCTATTAAGGTTGGGAGTCGCGATTTTGGCGTTCTACGACGGTTCTCCTTACCGTCGGCGTAAAAATAGCGGATTGGCAGTCGTGGAAGATTGAACGATGTTGCGCTCGTTGGTTTCCGATTGCTCGGCTGCGTCGAAAGGGGGCGCTGACGTTTGCCTGGCGCCGACAGGAGCGTTCGACTGAAGTGGTGCTTTGTGGTGCGCTGCGGCACCCGGGTCTGCCGCAGCGCATACGGCGGGGGAAAAACTGTTTGCTGCCAGTGAGGCATTGTTGGGCGAGACCCGCTTTCGGGCGTGGCACTGCGCAGGGGCCGATACTTTGGCGAGCGTGCTAGGCGTGCGTCTTATACGCCGGCAGTTCTTTCCCCAATCGCGCGCCCATCTCCGCGCCAAGAGCCTGCAGGCCGCTTAGCGGCCGCACCATGACTTCGAATTCGACGATCTTCCCCGTCTCGTCGAAGCGGATGAAGTCGATGCCTTTGAGCGACTTGTCGCCAACATGCGCGCTGAACTCCAGAACCACGTTCAGCCCATCGTCCGATGCGAGTTGGCGATGGTAAGTGAAATTTTCGAATACCTGAATGACCGTGCCCAATACAAGCGATAACGCGGGTGCCGACACATAAGGCGAGGCGGCCATCGGCGAACGGAATACCACGTCCGGATGCGTGATCGTGCCGAGTTCGCTCAGGTCGCGGCGCTCGATCATCGCGTGCCAATGGGCGAGCGACGGTGCAACGGCGGGATGCAAACCGGCAGGCGAAGGAGAATGAGCGGGAGGAGAGGTCATGGTGGTTTCCTGCCTTGATGTCGTTCAGTGTGATGAATGGCGAAATGGATCGAGCGCACGCGGCGTTCGCCTAGATATTCGCGGCCAGTACGGTGCCCTGATGAATCGCGCGCTTCGCATCCAGTTCGGCGGCAACATCGGCGCCGCCGATCAGGTGCACCGAACAGTTGGCGGCGCGCAGGCCGTCGTATAGCTCGCGCTGAGGGTCTTGCCCGGCACAGACTACGACATTGTCGACCGGCAGAATGTGTGGCTCGCCGTCGATTAGCACTTGCAAACCGGTGTCGTCGATCCTCTCGTAGACGACGTTCGACGACATGGCCACACGGCGTGCCTTGAGTGATGTGCGATGGATCCAGCCAGTCGTTTTGCCGAGTTGCTCGCCGACCTTCGACGCCTTGCGCTGCATGAGATGCACCCGCCGTGTAGAGGCTTCGACGCGTGGCGAGCCTAAACCACCGCGCTCGCCGTACTCTGTGTCGATACCCCATTGCGAGTAAAAGTGCGCGGGTGTCGCGCTGTCGCTATCGCCCTCGTGGGTCAGGTATTCGGAGACATCAAAGCCGATTCCGCCCGCGCCGATTACTGCCACGTTGGTGCCGACCGGCTTGTCGTCGCGCAGCACGTCGAGATAACCCAGCACGCTCGGGTGATCGATGCCTTCGATTGCCGGCACCCGCGGCACCACGCCCGTGGCCAGCACGATCTCGTCGAAGCCGCCGTCGACCAGTTGCTGCACATCCACGCGCGTACCGAGATGCACGTCGACATCGTGCAACTCGAGTTGGCGCCTGTAATAACGGAGCGTTTCGTAAAATTCTTCCTTGCCTGGCACTTTCTTCGCGATATTGAACTGGCCGCCGATTTCCGCCGCAGCTTCGAACAGGGTGACCTGGTGGCCGCGTTCGGCAGCGGTGATCGAGAAGCTGAGGCCGGCCGGACCGGCGCCGACCACCGCGATTTTCCTGGGCTGCGCAGCCGCTTCAAGAACCAGTTCCGTTTCGTGACAGGCGCGCGGATTGACGAGGCACGAGGTGATTTCTCCCTTGAACGTATGGTCGAGGCACGCCTGGTTGCAGCCGATACAGGTGTTGATCTCATCCGCGCGACCCTCGCGTGCCTTGCGAACGAAAGCCGGGTCGGCGAGAAACGGTCGCGCCATCGACACCATGTCGCAATAGCCGTGCGCGAGCAGTCGTTCGGCGACATCGGGCGTATTGATCCGGTTGGTCGCGACGAGCGGAATGCCCAACTTGCCCATGAGTCGTTGCGTCACCCATGCGAAGGCGGCGCGCGGCACCTTGGTCGCGATAGTGGGAATGCGCGCTTCGTGCCAGCCGATGCCCGTGTTGACGATGGTCGCGCCCGCCGCTTCGATCGCTTGCGCCAGTTGGATCACTTCCTCGAGCGTCGAGCCGCCTTCGACGAGATCGAGCATCGACAGCCGATAGATCACGATGAAGTTGGTGCCCACCCGTTCGCGCACACGCCGGACGATCTCGACCGGAAAACGGATGCGGTTCTCATACGCACCGCCCCACGCGTCGTCGCGCTGGTTCGTGCGTGCCGCGATGAACTCGTTGATGAGATAGCCTTCCGAGCCCATGATCTCGACGCCGTCATAGCCCGCATATTGCGCGAGTTCGGCGCAACGGACGAAGTCGGCAATGGTCTGCTCGACCTCGTCGGCGCTGAGGGCATGCGGCGTAAACGGATTGATCGGTGCCTTCAGCGCGCTTGGCGCCACGAGCGCCGGATGGTACGCATAGCGGCCGAAGTGAAGGATCTGCATCGCAATCTTGCCGCCCTCCGCGTGTACCGCACGCGTTACGATGCGATGGCGCTCCGCTTCTTCTTCGCTGGTGAGCGCCGCGCCCGCGCCCATCGGCCGGCCGCGCTCGTTCGGCGCGATGCCACCGGTCACGATCAGGCCAACTTCACCACGAGCCCGTTCCGCATAGAACGCCGCCATGCGCTCGAAGCCATTCGGTGCCTCCTCAAGGCCGACATGCATCGAACCCATCAGCACACGATTGCGTAGCGACGTAAAGCCGAGTTCGAGCGGTGCGTTCAGGTGAGGGTAATGGACCATCGGTAAAGTTCCTCGTTAATGCAACTGGTTGCATTAATATAGCGTCGCCGAACGGAATAATGCAACCAGTTGCATAGATGGAGACTTCAAGGAAAACCCTGTGGCCCCACTATGGCATGATGCAAACCTTGCCCAGCCTTCCACCGATTGACTATGTCTCTGCCTCACGCTCTTCTCACTGCGCTTGCCGAGCGGCCCGGCTCTGGCTCGGAACTGGCAGGCCGCTTCGATCGGTCTATTGGTCATTTCTGGCACGCCACGCATCAACAGATTTATCGCGAGTTGGGCCGTCTCGAGGAGGCCGGATGGGTCGAGTCACTGCCGGCGGAGTCGGGACGCGGACGCAAGCGCGCTTATCGACTGCTGCCTGCCGGGAAGAAAGAGTTGCGGCGCTGGGTTGCCGAAAGCAAAGATCCGATGCCGCAGCGCGACGAACTCATGGTGCGGCTGCGAGCGGAGGCCGTGCTCGGCGCAGCTGGTCTGGAGAAGGAAATCAAGCGGCGCCTCAAGCTACATGAAGAGAAGCTCGATCTTTATCGCCGCATCGAGGTGCACGATTTTTCGATCAATGTCGAATCGCGGGCGAAGCGCTTGCAGCATCTGGTGCTCAAGGCGGGCATTGCTCAGGAGCAGTTCTGGGTCGACTTTTCCCGTGAGGCGCTCGACATTCTGAAGGCGAAGCAGTGACGGCGATGGCGTAGGTTGATGGGGACGCGTATCGGCCTATCGCATTGATCTGCCGACGCATGCCGTTGCCGCGCGCTACCTGAATGGCGGCCTCTGCCATAAGAGGCCGCGGTGCGTGAGTTAGAACCGCGTGCGCAAACCGACCGTGCCGACGACCTGATTGGATGTCGAAGAAGCGCCGCCGGCGGTATTGATGAACGCCACATAATCGTGGCCGATGGTGTGTTGATACATTCCCTCGATATAGACGTCAGTGCGTTTGGACAGTAAATACACCGCTTGCAGGTTGATCTGATTCCATTTCGGATTGGAGCCATACGCGGTGTTACTTCCATTGCCGACATGTCCGTCCGTGTAGGTATCGGCGATACCCAGATTGACGGCTGGTGTGAGCGCGTACTTGGCGTTCAGTTCGTAGTTGTCGAAGCGCATCGAGCCGCTGTTGTTGATATTGACCTGTCCGAACGACGTGGTCCCCTGAAACTGGCTATGGGTGTAGACAAAACCGACGACCGCCGGTCCGAACTTGTAGTTCAGCCCCGCGCCGATCGTTCGCTGCACGTCGGCACCAAGGCTGAAGCCGCCCGTGCCGTTTGCCGTCGATTCGTTGATATCCACGGCGCCTGGACTACCCGAGGTAGTGCCAGTGGATCCGTCGATCTGCAAATAGCCCGCGGCAAAGTTTATCGGGCCGAATGCATAACTGGCGCCCACGCTATACACGCGATTGGCTGAAAACTCCGTGCTATTGGAGAACGCATAAAGGCCGCCAAATGTCAGACCCGCGTAGTTGGCGCTCGTGTACTTGACTGCGTTGTTGATCCGTATCGAGTGGTTGAGGTTGTCGTTGTCGAATGGATGCGCAAAACCGGTATCACCAAACGTTCCCGCCGTGCCGGACAAAGGCGAGACGAAATCGACCAGTGAATCGTATTGGCGTCCTAGCGTGACGGTGCCGTATTGTGCGGCGCTGAGGCCGACGTAAGCCTGGCGACCGAACATCCGGCCATCTTGCCCGAGCTTGCCGTTCTGCACATTGAAGCCATTTTCGAGTACGAAGACGGCCTTGAGTCCGCCTCCCAGATCCTCTGCGCCGCGCATCCCGAAGCGGCTGCCGTTGATGTTTCCGCTGGTCGCCTGGAATAGCGAGCCATGCGTCCCGCCTTTCGATACGTTGTTGGTGTACATGAGACCTGCGTCGATGAGGCCGTAAAGCGTCACCGAACTCTGTGCATGTGCGGCCGACGAAACCAGTGCACCAGAAAAAATAATCACGACGGGAATTCTTTTCACGAGCGCCTCCTTGGACGGAAACCGGACAAAACGGTTTTCAAAGTGTAAGGACGCTCGCCATTATTCAGATTGCATTCCCAGCATGAGACGGCGAGTTGACTATAAGAGGTACCTGTCACATGCCGGTCAAAATCTTTAAGCGGTAAGGCAGACCGGTCGGGCCCTTGAACACTTGACCGAACCCGGCGGCTGTTCCTCGTTGTACGAATGAAACAGAAGCGATCGAGTAGGCATCGTAGAACCGTGGCTGGTTGGCGGCATTGGCCAGATAAGGCGGTGCAGCCTTTCGAAGGAAATATTGCTAAAAGTTTGTATAGATAGAATCCCACGCGAAAAAAATCAGACGGGCAAACAATCCGCCCGTAAAACTCGGGGTTCCAATGAATAACAAAAAGTATTGGTTGATTTCGGCACTGGGCATCCTTGCAGGCGTCGCCCATGCGCAAAGCAGCGTGACGCTTTACGGATCGATAGACGAAGGTCTCGAATCGTCGGCAGACAATCAGACTGTGGCACGAGTGGGAATCTGCACATCGTTCTAACCCGATTGACGGAAAACCGGCAGGCCCCACGTGCCGCCGCTAAAGCCGGTTGCTGCCTGATCGATCCAGCGGCTGCTATTCGTACACCGGTGAACAACGAAAGTACTTACAGAGAGTGCTCGATGGCCTGCCCGAGCAGAGTCAGGCCCAGATCGATTTCTCCTTCACTAACGGTCAACGGTGGAGCGATGCGGAACACGCCGCCCATACCCGGCAATTGCACGATGTTCATGCTGAGCCCGAGGTTCATGCACTCGCGTGTGATCTTGGCACCGAGGCCATCGGCAGGCTCCTTCGTGCGGCGATCCTTGACGATCTCCATGCCGAGAAGTAGTCCGCGTCCGCGAATGTCGCCGATGCACTCGAAGCGCTCCATCAGGTCCAGCAGTCCGCGTCTGAGGCGGTCGCCCATCAGGTTTGCCCGCGCCACCAGACCATCACGCTCGACCACATCCAGCACTCGCAAACCGACCGCGGCGGGAAGAGGATCGGAGACATGGGTCGTATAGAACAGATAACCCAATTCGTGAGCCCGCTCCTCGATCTGCGCGGAGGTCACGACGGCCGCAAGCGGCAGACCGGCGCCGAGCGTCTTCGACAAAGTGAGCATGTCGGGCGTGACGCCATCGCGTTCACAGGCGAACATCGTGCCGGTGCGCCCAATGCCGGTTTGCGCTTCGTCGAGAATCAGCAACATGCCGCGCTCTTCGCACTTGCGTTTCAGCGCGGCCATGTAGCCTTCCGGCAATTCGATGATCCCGCCGGAACTGAGGATCGGTTCCGCGATAAAGGCGGCCAGATTGCCACTGGACTGACGGTCGATGAGATCGAACGCGTAGTCCAGTTCCGCCAGGTAGTCGTATTGACCACTGGTCCCGAAGCGTGGCCGGTAGGGGAACGGGGCAGGGATCGCGTACGATCCCACGGCTGCGGGACCGACGCCTTTGCGACCCGCGCTGTAGGTAGCGGACGCCGCGTTCCCCGTCATACCGTGCCACGACTGCGCAAAGCCGACGATTTCATATTTGCCCGTGACCAGCTTCGCCATGCGAATCGCGGCTTCGTTCGACTCCGCGCCGGTACTGAGCAGGAGCGCCCGGTCGAGCCCGTCAGGGGTGATTTCGGCGAGACGCGTCGCGAGGTCGACGACCGGTCGCGAGAGCATGCCGCTGAAAAGATGGTCGAGCTTGCCGGCGTACTCGTTGATGACCGACACGATCGCCGGATGGCTGTGCCCGAGTACCGCGCTCATCTGCCCCGATGTGAAATCGAGGATGGCGCGTCCATCGGCGTCATAGACAAAGCTCCCTTGCGCGCGCTCGATGATCAGCGGCTCGAACGTGCCGCCATAGCGAATCAGGTGCTGCCTGGCATTGCGCCAAAAAACTGCATCTTGGTTCAGGGACACCTTGCTTCTCCTTGACTGGTAGCGGGAATAGCTTGCAGTCTAGAGGCCTCTCTGGTTTCATAGAAACGAATAGTTCTTATCGAAGATAGAAGCGGGCCTTATACCTTGAGCCTTTCCCTCGAAATCGATCTGCTGCGTTCGTTTGCGGTCATCGCCGAAGTGCGGGCGCTCAGCCGAGCGGCGAACCGGATCGGCCGCACCCAGTCCGCGCTCAGCCAGCAGATGAAGCGTCTCGAAGCGATCGTCGACCAGCCGCTGTTCCAGCGGACGGGGCGTGGCGTGGTGCTGACCAATCCCGGCGAACGCCTGTTGATCCATGCCCAGCGCATCCTGCGACTGCACGACGAGGCGATGGCCGATTTGTCCGGTAAAGGCCTGTCGGGAACGATCCGCTTCGGTTGCCCGGACGACTATGCCGCCGTTTTCCTGCCGCAGTTGCTGCGCCAGTTTTCGAGTCTTCATCCGCATGCACTGGTGGAGTTGGTCTGCGCCCCGACGCCGCGTCTGCTGGAGCAACTGGAGATGCATGCGCTGGACCTCGCCATGATCTCCCGCCCCGAAGACGACGGGAACGACGGCATCATTCGCCGCGAACCGCTGGTCTGGGTGGCTTGCGCGGGACTGGAGTCCGCGCATTTCGACCCGCTGCCGCTGGCGCTCTCCGATGCGGACACGCTCGACCACGTAGCGGCTTGCGACGCGCTGCAGCGTGCGGGCCGGGCCTACCGCGTCGCGTATGCGAGCAGCAGTCTGGCTGGGCTTACGGCGCTGGTGCGATCGGGACAGGCATTCGCGGTCCTTACGCAGACCGCAGTTGCGCCGGATCTTCATATCCTCACCGACGATCCCGACCTGCCGCCTTTGCCGACCATCGGACTTGCCCTGAGATTCGAGCGCGAGCGGCCTGCGCATCTGGTCACGGTATTCGCGGAGCACATCCGGCAGACCCTGCCGCTACTATGAATCCGTCAATGCGAGGCTTCGATCACGCTCCAGATCCGTTCGTCGGCGTCGCCCGTGAACTGTCGGGCGATCACGGCCTGGCAACGGGTGCAGCGATAATGTTCGAGCGCGAGCGTGCCGTTGCATTCCGCAACGCCGATCAGGGTGAGGTCGTCTTGCCGTTGAACATGGACGGGGCGGCCATCGATGTCGGAACAGCCGTCGCAGACTTCCATGGTGCCTCCTGCCTCGGATTGCGGGGCGGCCGGCTCGGTGTCCGCGCCCTTCGGCCAAAAGGAGGCCGCGCAGGGCGGCCTAAGACTGATGCACCCGCCGAGGAGACAATGCGGGCCACTTGAGTATCCGACCCGGCGCCAGGCTCGCGCAAGCGCAAAAAAATAAATCGCGGCAGGTTTAGACCTGCCTGTTGCCGACTCGCACGAATACGACCGTTTATATCCGCAAGTATTGTCCTATCATTTTCGGAGAGCTTGATAAGCCACGCTTGCATCAGGAGGGAGCACCCAAAAACCGCGTGGGATGGGACTGCATCACCATTTAGCCCGGATTTTTTGCCAACAAGAGGTCTCTGTCATGCAAACAGATGGATCGTTAGGCGTGCCTCGTCTGCTTAGTGTCGTGTTCGCGGCCTTGTCCGGCCTGTATCTTCTGATTGGTGGAATCTGGCTGTCCTCGCTCGGCGGATCGCCTTATTACGCTATCAGCGGCATCGTTTTGCTGGTGATCGCGATACTTCTCTATCGTCGGCGAGCGGCGGGGCTGGGGCTCTATGCGCTGTTGCTTCTGTGCACCGTCATTTGGGCCGTGTGGGAAGCCGGGTTCGATTTCTGGGCGTTGGCGCCGCGCCTGGGTGTACTGGTCGTGTTCGGAGTCTGGTTGCTGCTGCCCTTTGTCTATCTGCGGCTCAACGCGCCCGGAAAGCCGGTGGCGCTGGCTCTGGGGGCGGTCCTGATCGTCAGCGGTCTCGTGCTCGTCTATGCGTCTTTCAACGATCCCCAGGAGATCAATGGGACGCTCGCATCGAGCGAGACGCCGCCGGCGGCGGCTGCGGCGGCCAGCAAGGCGGACGGCGATTGGCCTGCTTACGGCCGCACGCAAAGCGGCACACGCTATTCGCCGCTAAAGCAGATCAACTCACAGAACGTGAAGGACTTGCAGATCGCGTGGACGTTCCGCACGGGCGATATGAAGCGGCCGACCGATCCTGGCGAGATAACCGACGAGGTAACGCCGATTAAGATCGGCGACATGCTGTATCTCTGCTCGCCGCATCAGATACTGTTTGCGCTGGACGCCGCAACCGGCAAACAGATGTGGAAGTTCGACCCGGGTCTGAAAACCGATCCCTTGTTCCAGCACGTGACCTGTCGCGGAGTCTCCTACCATGACATGACTGCGGGAGCCGGTGGCGAGAACGCGTCGGCGTCCGCCAATCCCGCGCTCTGCTCGCGTCGCGTGTATCTGCCGGTCAACGACGGCCATCTCTACGCACTCGACGCGCTGACGGGCCAGCGCTGCCCGGCCTTCGGCAACAACGGCGATCTCGATCTGCAGCACGGCCAGCCGGTGACCACGGCGGGTCAGTACGAGCCGACCTCGCCGCCGATCATCACCGACAAGGTCATCGTCATTGCGGGCTCGGTGACGGACAACTATTCGACCCGCGAGCCGTCGGGCGTGATCCGGGGCTTCGATGTGGATACCGGTAAGTTGCTCTGGGCATTCGATCCGGGCGCCAGGGATCCGAACGCCGTTCTGGGCGATGGGCAGCACTACACGTTCAATTCGCCGAACTCATGGGCACCGGCTGTCTACGATGCAAAGCTCGATCTGGTCTACCTGCCGATGGGCGTGACGACACCGGACATCTGGGGCGGTAACCGCACGCCGGAGCAGGAGCGCTATGCAAGCGGCCTGCTTGCGCTGAACGCGTCGACCGGCAAGCTGGCCTGGTTCTATCAGACCGTGCATCACGATCTGTGGGACATGGATCTGCCGGCCCAGCCGACCCTGGCCGACATCACCGACAAATCGGGCAACGTCGTGCCGGTGGTCTACGCGCCGGCGAAGACCGGCAACCTTTTTGTGCTCGATCGCCGCACCGGCGCGCTCGTCGTTCCCGCACCGGAACAGCCGGTTCCGCAGGGCGCGGCGCAGGGCGATCACGTGTCGCCGACACAGCCGTTTTCCGAGTTGACTTTCCGGCCCAGCAAAAAACTGACGGGCGCCGACATGTGGGGCGCAACGATGTTCGATCAACTCGCGTGCCGCGTGATCTTTCATCAATTGCACTATGAAGGCACGTTTACGCCGCCGTCGGAGCAAGGCACGCTGGTGTTTCCGGGCAACCTCGGCATGTTCGAATGGGGCGGTCTGGCCGTCGACACGGATCGTCAGATTGCGATTGCCAATCCGATCGCCTTGCCGTTCGTGTCGAAGCTGCTGCCGCGCGGTCCCGGCAACCCGATCGAGCCCGCCCCGGAAGACAAAGGCGGGACCGGCACCGAGTCGGGTATCCAGCCGCAATATGGCGTGCCATTCGGCGTGACGATCAATCCGTTCCTGTCGCCGATCGGATTGCCGTGCAAGGAGCCGGCTTGGGGCTACGTCGCGGCGGTGGATCTGAAAACCAACCAGATCGTGTGGAAGAAACGCATCGGCACCGTGCGCGACAGTTCGCCGATTCCGCTTCCGTTCAAGATGGGCATGCCGATGCTGGGCGGCCCGATGACGACCGCGGGCGATGTGTTTTTCATCGGCGCGACGGCGGACAACTATATCCGCGCTTTCAGCACGAACACAGGTGAGCAGTTGTGGGAGGAGCGACTGCCCGCGGGCGGCCAGGCAACGCCAATGAGTTATGAAGTCAACGGCAGGCAATTCGTGGTGATTGCCGCCGGGGGCCATGGCTCCTTTGGCACCAAGCTGGGCGACTACGTGATCGCCTATGCGCTGCCCGACGCAAAATGATTCGATGAAATGGCGATTGCGGTTCAATGCCAGACGATTGGCAACCGCGATCGCTAGTCGCCGGGTGTGCGCTCGACGATAAACGGGCGCACAAAATAACAACGCATCGCACCGTCGTGGGACGAGCCGTCTGGCGGACGAATGGCGTTTGCACCGACTTGGACGCCGCAAACGCGGAAAACGCGGGAAACGGCCAATGGCCGGCACTTCTCACTGGGCATAAAAGTCGCTTGGCGAATGGGTCTTCCTCTGCGCGCAAGGAACCCCCACGATGTCCAGCTCAGCGAATGCCGTCGATGAAGTCCTGCCGTTCCCGCGCATGTTCGCGCTAGGTCTGCAGCACGTTCTCGTGATGTACGCGAACGCCGTGGCGGTCCCCTTGATAATCGGCGCCGCGCTTCATTTGCCGAAAGAACAGATCGCGATGCTGATCAACGCCGACCTGTTTGCCTGCGGAATCGCGACGTTGATCCAGACGATCGGCTTCGGGCCGTTTGGGATTCGCTTGCCCATCATCATGGGCGTGACGGCTGTATCCATCTCACCGATGCTCGCGATGGCGGCGATGCCCGGAGTGGGTTTGAACGGCATCTACGGCGCGGTGCTCACCGGCGGCGTCTTCGGCCTGCTCGTCGCGCCGCTGATCAAGTACGTGTTGCGATTTTTTCCAGCCGTGGTGACGGGGTCCATCATCACGATGATTGGCGTGTCGCTGATGCGGGTGGGAATCAGTTGGGCAGGCGGCGGCGCGGCCGCCGACTTTGGCGCGGCCAGGTACCTCGGGGTCGCGGGTCTGGTGCTGCTATGCATTCTCGTCGTGCTCAAATTCGGGCGCGGATTCGTGGCGAACCTCGCCGTGCTGCTCGGCATCGCAGTCGGCTATATCGTGACGATCGCGCTGGGCTGGACCGATTTCTCCGGCGTCCATGCTCAGCCATTCGTGCGAGTCGTGCTACCGTTTCAGTTCGGCTTGCCCACCTTCAGTCTGGTCCCGTGTCTGACGATGTGTCTCGTCATGACCATCGTGTTTATCGAAGCAACCGGCATGTTTCTCGCGATGGGCGCCATGACGGGGCGCCCGATTGGCGCAAAAGAGATCACCCGGGGACTGCGCGCCGATTCGATCGGCACGCTGATCGGCGGTCTGTTCAACACGTTTCCCTACGTGTCGTATTCGCAGAACATTGGCCTGGTCAGCGTGACGGGGGTTTATAGCCGCTGGGTCTGTGTGACGAGCGGTGTCATCATGCTGTTCCTCGGCCTCGTGCCCAAGGTCGCTTATATCGTCGCCTCGGTGCCGCAATGTGTGATCGGCGGCGCGAGTCTCATCATGTTCGGCATGGTCACCGCGACGGGCATCAAGATCTTGTCGACGGTCGATTACGCTGCCCAGCGGCACAACGTTCTGGTTGTCGGTACATCGATCGGCTTCGGGATCATTCCGATCGTGTCGCCGAATTTCTTTCGCATCATGCCGACCGTCCTGCATCCCATCTTTGGCGATCCGATCATGATGACCTCGATCACCGCCGTGTTGTTGAACGCGTGTCTCAACCGGACTTCGACTGCAGCGGCGAGTCTCGATGCCATGCGAGCTGCCGAAAGCGCCGAAGCGATATGAACGCACAGCAGCATCGAGTCGTGGCGTGGCGACTTTGAGTCGCATTTATTTCGCGTTGGTATGCAGCCGTGCGGCGCGCACGAAGCTCTCCACCCGCGCTACCGGAAAATCTCGGCGATGAGATTCGCCACGGTCCGGATGCGCTCGCTGTCGCGCAAAGCCGGATGCAGCACCATCCACACGTCCTGGTCGAGCGCCTTGATGTGCTTCTCGATGCAGACCAGATCGCTCGTCGTGTCACCGGCGAGTTGCGCCAGTATGCCGAGACCGGAGCCGCCGAGCACGCCGTCGAATACCCCCATCCCATAGCTGCTGCGCAGCGATGGCGCGGGCGCGCCGGGCAGCGCTTTCAGCCACTGCGTGGCCGGATGGTCGGGCTGCCGGTCGTCGTAGCCGACGAACGAGAGCTTGTCCCATTCCTTCTTCACGATCGCCGCTTTGTGGCGCAGATAATAATCGCGCGAGCCGAACAGCCCGAAGCGGATCTTGCCGATCCGGCGAACATAAAGGTCGCCTTCTTCCGGACATTCGGACCACAGGGCAATGTCCGCTTCCCTCCGCGCGAGGCTGTACGGGCGCCGCGACGTCAACACTTCGATGGCGAGTCCGGGCAGGCGGTCCTGAAACGAGCCGAGCAACTTCAGCAAAATATACGACGGCCACTCGACCGCGTTGATCCGCACCGTGCCATGCGCGGCTGCGCCGCCGGTCACGTCGGCGGCACGTTCGATACGATGCGCCAACTCTTCCATCTGCTCGGCCCAGGCCAGTACGCGAGCGCCGAACGCCGTCACGGTACAGCCCGACGGCACCCGGTCGACGAGCGGTTCGCCCAGCCGCCGCTCGAGTTCGGTGAGGCGGCGCGACAGGGTCGGCGCGCTCAGGTCACAGGCGGCAGCCGCCGATCGCATGGTGCCGCCTCGTGCTATCGCCACCAGAATTCGAAGGTCGTCCCAGTCTACGTGTTCCATTTTTGAAACGATAAGTTTTGAAATTTGGCATAGCATAACCCAGTCCCCAAGGATAGGATTGGATCTGACCATACTTGCCCAGCGTTGCGCGAAGAGGCCTGACGGATTCGGCAGACGGTGGCAAGTACGGCATTCCTGCCCATCACACGACTCAACGGCTCCCAGTAGACCGAATGAGCGATACGGAGACATCAATGATTCGCCATTTCCAACCGGCGCGGCGCCGCGTCATCGTAGCCAGCGCTGCCTTCCTCGCCGTGTCGATCCTGCCGATGCCGGCAGCCTTTGCCCAGACCGCCCATAAGCCGAAAGTCGCGCTCGTCATGAAGTCGCTGGCGAACGAGTTCTTCCTGACCATGGAAACCGGCGCGAAGGATTATCAGAAACAGAATCCCGCCAAATTCGACCTGATCACCAACGGCATCAAGGACGAAACGGACACCGCGAACCAGATCCGCATCGTCGAGCAGATGATCGTGTCGAAGGTCGACGCGCTGGTGATCGCACCGGCTGACTCCAAAGCACTGGTGCCGGTCCTGAAGAAGGCCGTCGACGCCGGCATCATCGTGGTGAACATCGACAACAAGCTGGACACCGACGTGCTCAAGTCGAAGGACCTGAACATCCCGTTCGTCGGTCCGGATAACGCGAAGGGCGCGCAGAAGGTAGGCGATTACCTCGCCAAGCACCTCAAGTCGGGCGACAACGTCGGCATTATCGAAGGCGTGTCGACCACGACCAATGCGCAGCAACGTACGGCCGGCTTCAAACAGGCCATGGCGACGGGCGGCATGAAGGTCGTCTCGCTGCAATCGGGCGACTGGGAAATCGACAAGGGTAACGCGGTCGCGAGCCAGATCCTCAATGCGAACCCGGACGTGAAGGCTTTGCTGTGCGGCAACGACAACATGGCGATCGGCGCGGTTTCCGCCGTGCGCGCAGCCGGCAAGCAGGGCAAGGTGCAAGTGGTGGGCTACGACGACATCAATGCAATCAAGCCAATGCTCGCGGACGGCCGGGTACTCGCCACGGCCAATCAGTACGCCGCCAAACAGGCTGTGTTCGGTATCGACACGGCTTTGAAGGCGCTCTCCGAACACAAGAAGCAGTCTGAATTGTCGGGCGTCGTCGAAACGCCGGTCGATCTGGTCACCAAGTAAGCCTTCTCGTGTAACGCGTGGCCCGCCCAGGTGGGGGGCCGCGCCGTCTGATTCCTGTCCAGCTTTGTCAATCCGATGTCCACTCCGATCCCATCCCTTGCTGATACCCCGGCCGTGCTGCGTGTTCAAGGCATCGGCAAGACCTACGCCGAGCCCGTGCTCGCCGACGTATCGCTGGAACTGCACGCGGGCGAAGTGCTGGCGCTGACCGGCGAAAACGGCGCGGGCAAGAGTACCTTGTCCAAAATCGTGGGCGGCCTCGTCACGCCGACCACTGGCTCGATGACCCTGGCCGGCGCGGCCTACACGCCGGCCAGCCGCAAAGACGCCGAGGCGCTCGGCGTGCGCATGGTCATGCAGGAACTGAACCTGCTGCCCACGCTCTCGGTCGCGGAGAACCTCTTCCTGAACCGCTTGCCGCAGCGCGGCAAATTCGGCTGGATCGACCGCGCCAGGCTGCGCGAAAACGCGCGGCACGCCATGGCGCAAGTCGGGCTCGACGCAATCGATCCCGACACGCTGGTCGGCACCCTGGGCATCGGGCATCAGCAGATGGTCGAGATCGCGCGCAATCTGATCGGCGACTGCCGCGTGCTGATTCTCGACGAACCCACCGCCATGCTGACCGCCCGCGAAGTGGACCTGCTATTCGAGCAGGTCGAACGGCTCAAGGCGCGTGGCGTGGCGCTCGTGTATATCTCGCACCGGCTGGAAGAATTGAAGCGCATCGCGCGGCGCGCCGCCGTGCTGCGCGACGGCCGGCTCGTGCATGTCGACGAGATGGCCAATCTCAGCACCGACCGTCTCGTCACTCTGATGGTAGGGCGCGATATCGGCGACCGGATCGATCTGGGCGAACGACGCATAGGCAAGGTCGCCTTCAAGGTCAGCGGCATGACCCGCGAACCGGCGGTGCGCGACGTGTCGTTCGACGTCAAGGCCGGCGAGATTTTCGGCATCAGCGGACTGATCGGCGCGGGCCGCACGGAGTTGATGCGGCTCATTTATGGCGCGGATCGCGCGGACGCCGGCAGCGTGTCGATCGGGCGCGAGGGCGCGGCGCCCACGCCGGTGACGATCGCCTCTCCGGCGGACGCCGTGAAGCACGGCATCGCGCTGATTACCGAAGACCGCAAGGGCGAAGGTCTGCTGCTGAGCCAGCCCATCGCCGCCAACATTTCGCTGGGCCATCTGCGCGCGGTGTCGAACAAAGGCGTGGTGGACGGCCGTCGTGAAGCGGCATTGGCGCGTCGGCAGATCGAGGCCATGAGCATCCGCAGTTCGGGGCCATCGCAGCCGGTGTCGGAACTGTCGGGCGGGAATCAGCAGAAGGTGGTGATCGGCCGCTGGCTCGCGCGTGATTGCAACGTGTTGCTGTTCGACGAACCGACGCGCGGCATCGACGTCGGCGCCAAGTTCGATATCTATGCCTTGATGGGCGCCCTGGCGCGCGAAGGCCGCGCGCTGGTGGTGGTGTCGAGCGATCTGCGCGAACTGATGGCGATTTGTGACCGGATCGGCGTGATGTCGGCGGGCCGCATGACGGGTCTGTTCGAGCGCGGCGAGTGGACTCAGGATGCGTTGCTGGCGGCGGCCTTTGCAGGTTATGCCCGGCGCGACGATCTGCTGCAGGAGCCCATCGAACCCGACGCCAAGGCACCCGACGACAAAAGTAAATTAGTGGAGTATCGAGCATGACCGTACAAACCAGCCTGCCTACCGTGCAGAACGAACCGCCCAAGAGCGCCAAGCCGATCGGCACGCGTCTCGGATTCTCGAACTATCTCGGCTTGCTCGGCGCATTGCTGGGAATGATCGTGCTGTTCTCGTTGCTGAGCTCGCACTTTCTGACCTACGACACCTTCAGCACGATTGCCAACCAGATCCCCGATCTGGTGGTGATGTCGGTCGGCATGACCTTCGTGCTGATCATCGCCGGTATCGACCTGTCGGTCGGCTCGGTGCTGGCGCTCGGCGCGGCGCTCACGAGCATCGCGGCCCTGCAGTGGCATTGGCCGGCGCTGCCCGCCGCTCTGCTCGGCATGGCGGGCGCGGCCCTGACCGGCTGCGTGACCGGCGCGATCACCGTGGCCTGGCGCATTCCGTCGTTCATCGTCTCGCTCGGCGTGCTCGAAGCGGCCCGTGGTCTCGCCTATCAGCTGACCAACTCGCGCACGGCGTACATCGGCGACGCCTTCGACTTTCTCTCCAACCCGATTGCGTTCGGTATTTCGCCGGCCTTCCTGATTGCAATCGTCGTGATGATCGCCGCGCAGTTCGTGTTGACGCGCACGGTGTTCGGCCGCTATCTGGTCGGCATCGGCACGAATGAAGAAGCGGTGCGGCTCGCGGGCGTCAATCCGCGCCCCTACAAGATCGCCGTGTTTGCGATGATGGGTCTGCTGGCCGGCCTCGCCGCGCTGTTCCAGATTTCGCGGCTCGAGGCCGCGGACCCGAACGCCGGCTCGGGCATCGAGCTGCAGGTGATCGCGGCGGTAGTGATCGGCGGCACGAGCTTGATGGGTGGGCGTGGTTCGGTGATGAGCACCTTTTTCGGCGTGTTGATCATTTCCGTGCTGGCCGCGGGCCTTGCCCAGATCGGCGCGAGCGAACCGACCAAACGCATCATTACCGGCGCCGTCATTGTCGTGGCGGTCGTGCTGGATACCTATCGAAGCCGGCGTCGCGCCGCCTAATTCGACCGTTCGGTGAACGGTCGGCAGGAGAATCAACGTGTCAAAAGAAAACAGGCAAGGCCGCGTGCTCGTGGTCGGCAGCATCAACACCGATCTCGTCGCGCGTGCGCCGCATTTGCCGCGCCCCGGCGAGACGATCGGCGGCCATGAGTTCTCGCAGGTCGCGGGCGGCAAGGGCGGCAATCAGGCGGTCGCGGCGGCACGCATCGGCGCACAGGTGGCGATGGTCGGTTGCGTCGGTAACGATGCGAACGGCGCGCAGCGCGTCAAGGATCTGGAAGCGGAAGGCATCGACTGCAGTGGGGTCGAGATTCACGCGACGTTGCCGACCGGCGTAGCCATGGTGACGGTGTCGGACGATGGACAGAACACCATCGTCGTGGTTGCGGGCAGCAACGGCGAACTTACGCCGCAGAGCGTGGCACGCCACGAAGCCGCCATCAAGGCCTGCGACGTGGTGGTGTGCCAACTCGAAACGCCTTGGGATTCGGTTCACGCGACGCTCGCGCTGGCTCACCGTCTCGGCAAGATCACCGTGCTGAACCCGGCACCCGCCACCGGTCCGCTGCCGGCGGAATGGCTGCCGCTGGTGGACTATCTCGTGCCGAACGAGGTCGAGGCGGCGATTCTGGCCGGCCTGCCGGTGGAGTCGGAAAGCGGCGCGCGCCGTGCCGCGACGGAATTGCAGCGTGGCGGCGCGCGCAACGTGATCGTCACGCTTGGCGCGCAGGGGGCTTATCTGTTGGTAGAAGGCGGCGAAGGCACGCATTTTCCAGCACCGCAAGTGCAGGCAGTCGACACGACCGCCGCTGGCGATACCTTTATCGGCGTGTTCGCCGCGCAGCTCGCGTCGCGGCAACCGCTGGAAGGCGCAATCAGCCTTGCGCAGCGCGCGGCGTCGATTTCCGTGACGCGTGCCGGCGCGCAGCCTTCGATACCGACACGCGCGGAAGTCGAGCGCGCGGCCTGACCGGGTTGCCGGTTGTGATGTGAGGCAGTCCGTATTGCCACCTGCGGGTGGCTCGACGTTGATTTATCGGCACCATCTCGCGATGGTGTTCCTTCGTTAATCACGCTCCAGCATGGACGAAACATGAAATCACAATACGTAGGCATACTAATGGTGTCGTCGGCGTTGACGGCATGTGGTGGCAGCATTTCGCCGAACGATCCGCTCGCCGGCGCGCCGAAAATCATCATCGATTCCGACTTCAACACGATGGGCGACGACGGCCAGCTGTTTGCCATGACCACGCAGTTGATGGGGCAGGGCAAGGTCAATCTGCTCGGGCTTACCGTGGTCACCGGCAACGACTGGCTGATTCAGGAGGAGTCCGACGCGCTCAAGGCCGTCGAACGCATGGGCGTGCAAAACGTGGTGGGCGTCTACGGCGGCGCGGACTACCCGTTGCAATACGACGTAGCGAGTATTCGCGCGCAACAGGCCGCCAATCCGCAAGGTTATTTCGGCGCATGGAGCCGTCCCGAACCGACCCAGCAGTCGCAACTCGTCGCGCCGCCGGACGGCTTCGCGGTATCGACCAAACTGCAGACCCTGGGCGCCGCGGATTTCATGATCCAGACGATCAAGCGCTATCCGAACCAGGTCACCATTCTCGAAGTCGGACCGCCCACCAATCTCGCCACGGCAATCATGAAGGCGCCGGAAATCGTGCCCTTGATCAAGCGGATCGTCTACATGGGCGGCGCGATGGCCGTGCCGGGCAACGCCAATGCCGTGGCGGAACTCAACTGGTGGTTCGATCCGCTGGCCGTGCGCACGGTGCTGCAGACCTCGATTCCCCAAGCCGTCATTCCGCTCGACGTGACCAACACCGTGCCGTTGACGCAAAGCGTGTACGACCAGATCGTCAACAACCCGGCCAAGCAGACCGCAGTGACGAAAGCGTACGGCATTGCCAACGCGGGTGCCTTCGCCACCAACACCGATCTGTTCGACACGCTGACGATCGCCTATTTCCTCGACCCGACCTACGCGACGCAAACCCGGAGCGCCTACCTCGATATCGACACCGCGAGTGGGGAAGATCAGGGACATGTGACGGTCTACCCGGATCAGCCGGCCTCGGGCGCTTCGCCGCAGAAAATCACCTATGTCACGCAATTCGACAACAACCGGTTTTTCAGCCTGTACGTCGATCTGTTGACGCGCCCCGTGCCGATCACGCTGCCATAACCGGGATATACCGCCCGCGCCTTGCATGACAGCCGATTTGACGTGCTCCCGCGTCTTTAACCAGACGACGGGATTCGCGAAGCACAGTTGTCGCGCGGCACGTTGCGCGTCGGTCGGCTGCCGGCTTTTTCCCGCGCACGAGCGGGGCGCGAAGGCGTAAGCGCGCCCCGAGGCGTCTATGGAGCGACCCGAGAAAAACAGCGTGGTACGCCGTTTGCTGACCGCACATGTTTTTATTGCAAGTTGCCGCCCATGTCTCGAACACACTCTACGTGCAAACGGTGGAGCGCCCGCGAGGTTCGGGTACTACACGAAACGCCGCGCGTGCTCGTCATCGACGATAACGTCAACGCCGCCGAAGCACTCGCCACGTATCTCTCCTACGAAGGCGTGGAAGCCCGTGCCGCCAACGGTTGCGAGCAGGCGCTGCGCTGTGTGAAGGACTGGGTTCCGGACGTCGTCGTGCTCGACATCATGATGCCGGAGCGCGACGGCTACGAAACCGCCATCGCACTACGCAGCTATCTGCCGACCCACAGTCTGGGCATCGTCGCCTTCACGTCGCTCGACGAAGACCACGTCAAGGAGACGGGGACGGCGCGTCATAATTTCGATGGCTATTGTCAAAAAGGCACGACCCCGAGCGCCTTGCTCGCGCTCATGCGCAAGCTTTGGCGCGAGTAGCGCATCGCTTCAGGCCGGCTCGCTCGCAACCGGCTCCTCGACCATCTGCTTGATGATCGCGTCCATCAGGCCGGGAAAGCGGCGATCCAGCTCCGCGCGACGCAGCGAATTCTGATGCACGGTGCCGGCCACCCGCGTGCGGACCAGACCGGCCTCGCGCAGGATACGGAAATGATGGGACACGCTCGACTTCGGGCGGCCGCCGTCCAGATCGCCGCAGGTCGCTTCGTCGACGGACGACAGGCGGCGGACGATTTCCAGCCGGACCGGATCGCTCAGTGCATGAAATAGCCGTCCGAGCGTGAAATCCTCAGCGGCGGGATGGGTATAGGTGCGCATCCTGCAAATGATAAAGCTTTCTGCGATACTTGGTTATTCGATGTTTATCGAAATAACGTACAAGCCTATCCAGAAGGAGTTGAACCTGATGTCTGCATTGTTCCAGCCGTACAAGCTCAAGGACGTGTCCTTGCGCAACCGCATTGCCATTCCGCCGATGTGCATGTACACCGCCGAAGAAGGTCTGATCAACGACTGGCATCGCGTGCACCTGGCCGGTCTGGCGCGCGGCGGTGCCGGCCTCGTGATCGTCGAGGCGACCGCGGTGTCGCCGGAAGGCCGCATCACGCCGGGTTGCGCCGGTATCTGGAATGACGAGCAGGCTCAGGCGTTCGCGCCGGTGGTGGCGTCCATCAAGGCTGCCGGTTCCGTGCCGGGCATCCAGATCGGTCACGCCGGCCGCAAAGCCAGCGCGAACCGTCCGTGGGAAGGCGACGACCACATCGCCGCCGACGACAGCCGCGGCTGGCAGACCATCGCGCCGTCGGCCGTCGCGTTCGGCGGCAACCTGTCCAAGGTGCCGAAAGCCATGACGCTCGACGACATCGCGCGGGTTCGCGAAGACTTCGTCGCCGCGGCCAAACGTGCCCGTGACGCGGGCTTCGAATGGCTCGAACTGCACTTCGCGCATGGCTATCTCGGCCAGAGTTTCTTTTCGACGCACTCCAATCAACGCGACGACATCTACGGCGGCAGCCTCGAGAACCGCAGCCGTTTCCTGCTGGAAACGCTGGCCGCGGTGCGCAAGGTCTGGCCGGAACACCTGCCGTTGACGGCGCGTTTCGGCGTGCTCGAATACGACGGCCGCGACGAGGAAACCCTCGCTGAATCGATCGAACTGGCAAAGAACTTCAAGCGCGAAGGGCTCGATATGCTGAGCGTCAGCGTCGGCTTTTCCACGCCGAAGGCCGCGATTCCATGGGCGCCTGCGTTCCTCGCGCCGATTGCCGAACGCGTGCGCCGTGAGGCCGGTATTCCGGTCTCGTCGGCATGGGGAATCGATACGCCGGAACTGGCCGACCGCTCCGTGAAAAACGAGCAGCTCGATCTGGTGATGGTGGGTCGCGCGCATCTGGCCGATCCGCATTGGCCGTACCACGCGGCGAAGAAACTCGGCGTCGAGCGTCCGTCGTGGACGTTGCCCGCGCCTTACGCGCACTGGCTGGAGCGCTACGCCGTCGCGTAAATGCGGGCATGACGGCGCGCAGTCGGTCGCCGTCCGCGCTAGACCGACTGCAGCGCCCTCAGCATTTCATGGCCGAGCGCCCGTCCGCTCAGCCATGCGCCTTCGACGCGGCCGCCATTGAGCCAGTCGCCACACAGCCCCAGGCCATCTATATCGCGCCACACATAGCCCGGCGCGGGATCGCGCTCGGGCGCGACATCCGCGTGACGCCAGCGATGCGCGGTCCACGCCGCCGGCGTCGGTCCGCCGCAGCGCGCAAATGCCTCCAGCAGCGCCGCCGCTACTTGCTCGGCCGGCGTGTCGAGATGCGCTTCACTCCACTCGGCGGTAGCGTGCAAAAGCCACGTTTCCGGGCCGCCGCGTCCCGGCTTGCTGCTGTCGCGCGCCATCCAGCGCAGCGGGCCGTGATTGACGAAGGCGGCGTCGAACGTGAGCGGCACTTCGTCGTCGAAACGCAGCATCAGCGCCCAGCAGGCCCGCATTACGGTGCTGTGCGCCATCGCGGCGAGTTCAGGCGCCGGCGCGCGCAGCAACGGCGCGACTTGCGGCGCGGGCATGGCCAGCACGATCGCATCGAAGTTGTCGTCGATCGCGCCGTGCTCGGTCGACCACAAGCGCCAGCCTTGCGGCTCGCACAGTACTTTCTCGATCGTGCAATCGGTGGTCAGCGGCAGCGTGTCGGCGAGCAGGCGAGCCGGCGCGCTCATGCGCGGCGTACCGACAAAACGCTCGATATGCGTGGTATGCGCCTTCGGGCTGGGCTCGTCGAGCACGGCAAGGCGCGCGGGCCACGCCGCCGCCGCGCCGGCCCGCTGCCAGCGCGCCACTTCGGCCCGGAACGCGCGATCTTGCGCGGTGAAGTACTGCGCGCCGTGGTCGCACTGCCAGTCGTTCTCGCGGCGCGCGCTCATTCGGCCGGCGGGGCCGCGGCTTCGATCGAAGAGACGCAACCGGCAGCCCGCGTCGCGCAGGGTCGTGGCGCAGGACAAACCGGCAATGCCGGCGCCTACGACCGCGATACGGGGACGGGAATCTGAAATGTTCACGGTGCGCAGCCAGAAAAGGATCGGAAATACGACTCAAAGCATAGTGCATCAAAAAAGTCGTTTCAATTCAGCGCTATGAATCACCAATTCGTTTCACTGTGTCGCAAAGTCGCGTATGCTTGACACGAGAATGCGATCTTGGAGAGTTTCATGGTGACTTCATCTGGCGAGCCGACTACGGCGCAGCAGGGCTACAGGAGCGGCGAGGCGGCGCGTATTGCAAAAATGCCGGTCACCACGTTGCGGATCTGGGAGCGTCGCTACGGTGTAGTCGGTCCGGCCAAAACCGCGTCAGGCCAGCGTCTGTATACGGAAGACGATGTCAGGCGACTCACTTTGATCAAATTGCTGGTCAGCCGTGGCCATGCCATCGGCGCCATCGCGCGGCTCGACCGCGAGCAATTGCAGTTTCTGGCGGCGCGCAACGCCCGCGAAGCCGGCATCACGCTTGACGCCGGCCTCGTCGAGGGAATGGAGATCCGGTTGGGGCTGGTCGGCGGCAATCTGGCGCAGCGGCTGCAGGGCAGTGGCGTCGATCTACGGCCTTATGGCGTGAGCGAGCTAACTCTGTTTGCCGATCTCGGTGAGGCGAAGCAGGGCAGCGAGAACCGCGCGCCGATCGACGCACTGCTGATCGGCGTCGACTCGTTGCAGGACGACGTCGCCGCCCAGATCGTCGCGCTCGGCGACGCGGTGCGCGCGAAGGCGATTGCGCTGGTCTATAGCTTCGGTACCGGCTCGGCGGCCGAGATTTTGCGGGTGGCGGGTGTGCGGCTCTATCGCGAGCCGGATAGTCGCACCGAATTCCGCCAGATGCTCGGCGACCTCTGCGAGCGGGTGCAGATTCGCGACCGCAGCGGCGACGAAGCCGGCTGGTCGCGTGTGCGCCGCCGCTACGACGACCGCGAGCTGGAGGCGATTGCCAACCGATCGTCCACGATTGCCTGCGAGTGTCCGCGACACCTGGCGGAGCTGGTCATGAAGCTGTCGGCGTTCGAGCGGTACAGCGACGAATGCACGTCGCGTTCGGTACAGGACGCCGCGCTGCATCGCTATCTGGGCGACGTCAGCAATCGTGCCTGTGCCATGGTCGAAGCCGCGCTCGAGCGGGTCGCGCGGGAAGAAGGCTGGTTTGCCGGGCCGCCGCCAGAGCCGCCGCAAGCCGTTCAGGAATAACGCGCGTACTGCCGTGGAGGATGCCGGATGCAACCCGATGCTGCGACGGACGCGACTGTCCGCACTCCCACCCCGGATGAGAAAAACGCGCATCTCGCGGCGCTCATCCAGCGCGTGTCGAAACACGACGTCCGGGCGTTCGAAACGCTTTACCGCGCTTCGGCACCTTGGCTGTTCGGTCTCGCGGTGCGCGTCACTCACACCAGAGAGTCCGCCGAGGACGTGGTGCAGGACGGCTTCATCAAGATCTGGCGTTTTGCCGACTCGTACGACCCGGCCCGATCTTCGCCGTCCACGTGGATGTCGGCCATCGTCAAACATCAGGCACTCGACTATTTGCGGCGCAACGCGTATTCGGCGGTGTACGTCGAGGAACTCGACGAGCGCAGCGCGCCGCTCGAAAGCGACGCGGACCCCTGGACGTTTTTCTCGCTGGATGCCGAACGTCTCGACTTCTATCTCGGCCGCCTGACGCCGGTGCAGCGGCAAGCGATTGCGCTGGCTTATTTTCGGGGTCAATCGCAGGCGGAAATCGCCCGCACACTCGACGCGCCGATCGGCACCGTCAAATCGTGGATCAGCCGTGGGCTTGAATCGCTGCGCACGATCATCGATACGCGGCACGCTCCGCCTCATGGCGGCTTCTACTGATTCCGTGCGCCGCGGCAACGGCGCCACCGCAACACTTTATTTTCTGGTCTGCCAGGCTGGCTGGTTCGTCTGCGTGCTGAGCGCGGCGCGTGGGGCGGCGTGGCTCGGCCTGCTGTTCGCGGCATGCGCTGTCGCCTGGCATCTGGCGCGCGTTCCTGAGCCGGGCCGTGAAGCACGTCTGCTGGTGGTGAGCGTGGTGCTCGGCATGGGGTGGGAGAGCGTGCTGGTTTATTCAGGATTGCTTGCCTATCAGACGGGTACGTTGGTCGAAGGAATCGCGCCTTACTGGCTCGGTGCGCTGTGGGCGTTGTTCGCGATTCAGTTCAACGTCGTGTACGTCTGGCTGCGTGGTCGACCGCTGCTTGCCGCGATCCTCGGCGCGGCGGCCGGGCCATTGTCGTTTCGCGCCGGCGCCGCGCTCGGCGCAGTGCATTTCAATCGGCCTGTCGCTGCGTGGATCGTGCTCGCGCTTGGCTGGGCCGTGCTGTTGCCGGTGCTGTTGCGGCTTGCGCAGCATTGGGACGGCGTGCACGGCGCACGCGTGAGCGACTGAAGCGCGCGCGGCACGGCACGAGACGGCGGCAGCACGCGGATGCCATGTGTGGATGCAATGCGTGGACGCGGAACGGCCCTTGCTGGAAAGTCGTCTGGTTGACGTTCCCTTGACCTTCCGCCTATCCGCACCGCGCTAAAGGAGCCGCAAACTATGAAGCCCTATATCGTCGCCCACATGATGTCCTCGCTCGACGGCCGCAGTCTCACCGACGGCTGGCATCTCGACTATGCCTCCGACCTTTATGAAAGTACCGCTGCCACCTTCGAAGCCGACGGCTGGATCTGCGGACGCGTGACCATGCAGGAGATTTCGCACGGCACGGACTATCCGCGCGGGCTCGCCAAAGGCACCGTGCCGCGCGTCGATCACTTTGTCGAGCGCAAGGCGTCGCAATACGCAATATCGATCGATCCGCAAGGGAAAGTCATGTGGAAGAGCAACACGGCGCTCAAGTCGCACGTGATCGAAGTGCTGACCGAACAGGTCGCGGACGACTACCTTGCTTACCTGCAGTCGATCGGCGTGTCCTATGTGTTCGGCGGCAAAAGCGAGATCGATCTCGACAAGGTGATGCAAACCTTGGCGCGCGAGTTAGGCGTAAAGAAGCTGATCGTGGAAGGCGGCTCACACGTGAGCGGCGCATTCGTGAATGCAGGTCTCGTCGACGAAGTCAGCGTGCTGATTTTGCCCTTGGTGGATGGCCGGACCGAGCACCCGTCTTCGTTCGAAGTGGCGATGGACAAATGGCAGGCGCCTGCCTATCTGAAGCTGGCGTCGGTGGAGAAAACGGAGCACGACGCGGTTTGGCTGCGTTATACCAGGCCGTGACAGTCAAGCACGGAGACGCCGTGTAGAGCGGCGTCAATTCAGAGCGAGTTTGATGATGCAACCAAGGACGAACACGAGCAGGACGGCGGCAACGGCCATATTCAGCGGGTAGCGCATGCTTCACCAGAGACTAGCGTTTCGGTGCCCCTATCCTAATCACCTGACGGAAGATGAAAAGTGGTCAGTGACTCGGCAATGTGGGACAACTAACGCAGCGAGCGCATGGACCGCTCACCCTCGTGGCGGGAACGCTTCCACGCGTGGTGGTAAGTGTCAAACTTGCCGTGGCCCTTTTTTCGGCCGGAAAAAATAGCCGCCGGCTCGAACCGGATCACCCGCTTCAGCGGGTACTTCATTTAGCTGGCGAGCCACGCCGTGCCGGCCGCTTTCATGTCGATCTCCAATTGGCTGCCTTTCGTGGCAAAGACACGCTGTACCGGAAAACCGCTTTTGTCGAGGAGATAAGCAAGCGGCGCGTATTCGCGCGGGTAGTGGTCAACGGTCGCGCTATCGATATCGACCACGCCGCGTGGAAAACTAAACGATCCCATGTCGTAAATGCTCTGGCGTTTGATGATTTTCCACGCGCCGTTGCGCTTTTCGACGAGATCGAAGAAGCGGTTGTGCGAACTGCATCCCAGATGCAAATGCACGTTTTCGCCGACGATCACTGCGTTGGTTTCGACAATCGCCTTGTCGCCATTAAACGTCACGACTGGCGAGGCGACGAAGTGCTTGGTGCGCAGGTCCGATTCGCCCATGCGCATCGATGCGTCGATGAATTCGCTGGCGAGGCCTTCGAACCACGTCACCTCGATTTCGCCTTCCGGATGAAACAATTCACGCAACTGGTCCCATTGCGCGAGATCGCGGTGAATCCAGCCGGTCATCAGATCGGCGATCTTCTGGCGGTCTTCCAGGCGCGTTTGAGTGTCGGTGCTTTGCATGATGAATTCTTCTCCGTAAGTGGCGCGCGATCGTGCGGGCAATGTGTCGTCGACCCATAGCCTGGCTGCGAATCGACATCAACTCAAATAGATTGATATGATCGATCAATCAAATCGGATGATCGATCAAATGGACTTGCGTCACCTTCGTTATTTTGTCGCCGTCGCCGAAACGGGGCATTTCGGGCGCGCCGCGCAGCAATTACACATTGTGCAGCCGGCTTTGAGCATGCAGATTCGCGCGCTCGAAGAGGAGATCGGCGGCGCGCTGTTCGTTCGCACCAGCCGGCGCGTAGAGTTGACCGAGGCGGGCGCGTTGCTGCTGGTCGAAGCGCGCCGCACGCTCGCCCAGGCCGAGCGCGCGAAGAACATCGTGCAACGCTCGCTGCGTGGCGAAGCGGGCCAGGTCCGAGTCGGCTTTGCCGGCAACGCCGTGCTCGCCGGCAAGCTGATGGACGATCTGCGCGAATTGCATCGCTGCTATCCGGAAGTGGAACTGGAACTGGTCGAAATGGCGCCGCGGTTGCAATGCGAGGCGATTCTCGCCGGCGAACTCGACGTCGGTTATTGCCCGAGCATTGGCTTCGCACTCGACGCGCAACTGAGCGCGCAAACCATCGGCGTGTGGCCGATGCTGGCGGCGATGGCCGACACGCATGCGCTTGCCGCAAGGAAGCGCGTGTCGCTCAAGTCGATCGCCGCGCAGCCGCTCATCACCTATGCGGCGGATGAGGGCGAAGATATCGCCGCGCTGCTGCATCGGCAATACGGTTTCGACGTGAAGGTGGCGCATCGCGTGTCCAGCACGCTCAGTGTGCTGGCGCTGGCCGCGGCGGGGCTGGGCATTGCGCTCGTGCCCGCGCCGCTCGATCAGGTGGCGATCCCGAGCCTCGTCTATCGACCGATCGTGGAGAAGGATCTGAGCGCCGATCTCCTGTTGGTGAGCCGCGTGAACGAGACGGATGGCGCAGTGCGCGCGTTTCTCGCGCTTACGCGTGGCGTCGAGGCCGTATCAGGAAAGCCCGCGCGCAAGGCCCGAAGCCGCACCGCGCAATGAGATCGGCGGCCCGTCCGGGCCGATCGAAAGCGCTGCGGGTCCGCGTTGGCCACCGCAGCGCCGGCACTTACTGCGGCTGAGCCGGCGGCGGCATGCCGGGGGGCTGCCTGTTCGCCACCGCAAGGTCTTCCGACAAACTGGTGCGTAGTGTCGCGATGGCCTGGTCGGGATTGGCAGGCTTCAACTGCTCGCGCGCCAGCGAGTCATACACGTAGTGGCGCAGCATCGGATCCTGGGTCTTGTTCAAGACGTCGTGATACACGGCGACGATCTCGCTTTCGTGTCCGTTCAGCGAATAGAGACGGCGCAGTTGTTCCAGATCGTTGATCACCGCGAAGCTGGCGCCGTGCGGTCCCATCGGACCACCCATCGGACCACCCATCGGACCACCCATCGGACCGTGCGGACGCTCGCCATGTGCCTGATCGCCGTGCGCATGCGGCGCGTCGGGCGGCGCAGACGCTTCCTGGGCCAACGCGGCCGTCGCGGCCACAGTCAGAAGAGCGGCCAGCGCCGCGCGCAAGATTTCTTTTTTCATGAGGTTGCTCCCATTGAGACGGCACCGGCACTACAGTGCGCCGGTGCATGAGCAAAGATAGTCGAGTTGCCGTTTCGCAGGGTTACTGAAGCCGTCTTGTAACTTACCAAACCTTGCAGACGGCCGGCCGTAACGCGGCGACCTGCTCCGCGAGAGCCAGGGTGTGCCCGCTGGCGCAATGCCTCCGGATAGCGCATGATTGATCCGATGTGCCGTCCGACCCCAGAACCAGCAGGGGACGCGCGGCGCAACCCACGCCACGTGTGCAAGCGTCACAGCGACACTCGGCAACCCACGGCGCTGCACCGCCGGCGAGTCATGAACCGTTAAGGAGGATTTCGCATGGACCGACCTGACGCCGCCAATCCGTTTGGCGATTTCACCAAAATGCTGGAGCAGTTCAAGCTCCCCGGCTTCGATGTACCCGCCATCATGGAAGCGCGACGCAAGGACATGGAAGCACTGGTTCAGGCGAATCAGACCGCTTTCCAGGGAATGCAATCGCTCGCGCAGAAACAGGCTGACATGCTACGCACGACACTGGGCGAAATGCAGTCGCTGACGGGACAGTTGTCGACGGGCGGAGGCACGCCTTCGGCGAAAACCGCCGAGCTGATCCAGCAGAGTCTGCATAAGTCGCTCGCCGACATGCAGCAACTGGCGCAAGCCGCGTATCAGACGCAGGCCGAGTCGTATGCGGTGATCGCAAAACGCGTAGAAGAAAACGTGCAGGAGTTGAAGTCGCTTTTGCAGCAGCAGAAAAAGTAGTGCGCGGCAGCGCGCCGGGACGCTCGCAATGAGCGCTGCGCGTTTCGCAAACTGATCGATGCCGCGAATGACCTCACCGTCATTCGCGGCATTTTTTTATGCGCACGAAATCGGCCGCGCGCCATCAGCTTCTCTTCACACGAAAGCGCGAATGACGCGCTCTTTCATCCGATGAAAACGGCGGTTTGAGCAAAACTTTTCAGCGTGTACTTACATTCTCCGGGCAATGCCAATCGCATCGGAAATAATTTGCTGTGGCCCTGTTATTTCGTACCGATGTTCGCTTTAAACGGGTGGCATCGAAAAAAACGTACGTCTACACAGCGCCCCTCGGCGTTCCAGAGTTCGAAACTCAAACGCGCTCGAACGGCGGCTTGTCCGGCAAAGGTTTAAATCGTCCCGCAAACGATTGCAAGCCGGCCGCGCACTCGCTAAAGTTTCGCGCCGCCACTCCGTAGACGCATTCACGCAGCCCGACTGACGTGATTGCCCTACCGGCACCGTCAGTGCGGAGTGCGCCCCTGGTTTCCCCGCTCGTGATTGGCGCAATACCTCGTCACGAGCGTTTCACCTCGAAGGAATTCTCTTGAAACCGATGCTACCAATCAGCAGCATTGCTCGCGCAATGCTCGGGGCAAGCTGCGCGCTGTCGTTTGCCGCGCATGCCACGCTCGGCCAGAACGTCAGCACTGTGAATGGCGACCAGGCTCGCCTGCGCGCAGTTGCTCACACGGCCACTACGCAAAACGCGTATTCCGTACACCTGATGACGTTGCCCTCAGGCACGGTGGTGCGCGAATACGTCGGTGCCAACGGCATCGTGTTCGGCGTGGCATGGGAAGGCCCGACATTGCCCGATCTGAAAGCCATGCTCGGCAATTCGTTCGATGTCTACGTCGCCGCCACCGCCAGGCGCGGCGGCTCGCCGCTCGCCGTGTCGAATGGCGATCTGGTGGTGTACTCCGCCGGTCATCTGCGCGCCTTCGTCGGTCACGCCTATCTGCCGCAAGCGGTGCCGGCGGGTGTCGACGTCAGCGTCATTCAATAACGGAGCGAATCATGCGTAAGACGTCTTCGTTCATCACGATCCTGTCCGCGACGCTGCTTGCGTTGCTCGTTGCTGCCTGTGGTGGTGGTGGCGGTGGTGGCGGCGGTTCCAGCACGTCGACGAGTGCGTCGGCCGGTTCCACCGTGACCAATATTTCGCCTTCGCCGCAGGTGGTGGCTGCCAATGCGGTGCAGGTCAGCGTCGACTCCGGTGTGAGCAGCGTGCCGAACATGCCCTTCGTGAGCATCACGATCTGCGCGCCGGGCACGACCCAGTGTCAGACGATCGATCATGTGCTGGTGGATACCGGTTCGTGGGGCGTGCGGATTTTTGCTTCACAACTTCCCGCATCGATGTCGCTACCGCAGCAGAAGGACGCCTCGGGCAATCTGGTCGCCGAATGCATGCAGTTCTTCGACGGCCACACGTGGGGCTCGGTGAAGCTCGCCGATCTGCAGATTGCCGGTGAAAAAGCCGCTTCGCTGCCGATTCAGGTGATGGATTCGAACTACGCTTCGATGCCTGCCGAGTGTGCGACCTACGGCACCGAACGCGACACGCCGGCGACCTTGCAGGCCAACGGCATTCTGGGCATCGGCGTGTTCAAGCACGACTGCGGCGCGAAGTGCGTGCAGCAGGCCGTGACCGGCACGTACTACGGTTGCAACGGCAGCGCCTGCACGTCGATTCCGCTGGCCGAATCGCTGCAGGTCGCTAACCCGATTCCGTACTTCACGACCGACAACAACGGTTCGATGCTCAGCCTGCCGACGGTCTCGGGCGGCGCGCAGTCCGTCACCGGGCAATTGGTGTTCGGCATCGGCACGCAGACCAACAATACCTTGGGCGGTGCGCAGGTGATCGGCGTTAGCCCGTCGACGGGAACCTTCACGACCGTGCAGGGCAGCACGTCCTATTCGATGAGTATCCTCGACAGCGGTTCGACCGGTTTGTTCTTCGGCTCTACTGTCATGCCGGTGTGTGCGTCGCCGAATAGCGCTTACTACTGCCCGTCGTCGACCCAGCAGATGAGCGCGATGATTCAAGGTGTGAACGGCGTCAACAGCGCGGTCAACTTTAGCGTCGGCAATGCGGCGTCGATCGCGCAGACGTACTCCGGCGAGTCGGCGTTGCCGTTACTGGCGGGACCGTCTTTCGTGCAGTCGCCGGTGTTCGACTGGGGTCTGCCGTTCTTCTACGGGCGTAACGTGTATGCCGCCGTGGAGCAGCAGGCCACGCCGGGCGGAACGGGGCCTTACGTGGCGTATTGAGCACGAGCCGGAACGCGTCGTGACAGAAAGAAGCCCGCTGCCGGGAATCCGGCAGCGGGCTTTTTCGTCGGATACTCGTCGCATTTCAGGTGCGGGCGGCCGCGCGCTCATGGCGCGAACCGTTTAGCCGCGTTTAGCCGCGTTTCGCCGGGCGTTTGGGCGAAGCGCGCTTGTCCGCAGTGGGTTGCGGTTGAGGCGCAGGCGGAACGTTTTCCCCAGCAGGTGGCGGCGCATTAGGCACTGCGGGTTGCGACACCACATTGCCGGCCATGACAGCCTGTGCAGTCGGCTGCGCGGCCGACTCCACATCCGGCGAAAGAGATGGCGATGCAGGCAGCGGCGCCGGCTGAGAAACCGGCTGAGAAACTGGCTGAGAAGCCGGCTGAGAAACCGGCTCGTCGGCAACCCCGGCGCGCGATTCAACTGCAGTCGCCGCCAGCACTTCCGCACCCTCGGTCGGCGGCGTCGCCGCTTCGCGCGGCCGCGATTTGTCGCCCGTTTCGGCGATCACGCGATGCACGAAACGCAGCTTGTCCAGCACCGGCGCGGCCAGCGTGAACGGATAACCATCCGCCATGCCGAGACTGCGGTTCAAGCTGTTCAACGCGTAGGTGAGCGGAAACCAGCGCTTCATCAGATTTTCGAAGCTCGCGTCTTCGACCGGTGTGCGGTCGGTGAGCGTCGGCTCGCTCGGGTCGTCGGGCAACAGCGCGACGCCGTAGGCGGTCGATGTGTCGAGCACGTCGACGATTAGCATGTAGTGCGCCCACGTCTCGGCCCAGTCTTCCCATGGATGCATCGTGGCATACGCGCTGATGTACGACGCCTGCCAGTCGGCCGGCGCGCCGTCGCGGTAGTAGGCGTTCAGCGCTTCGCCGTAGTCGACGCTCTCGTCGCCGAACAGCGCGCGGAACGGCTCGAGCCAGTGCGGATCGTGCTCCACCAGCTGGCTGAAGTAGTAATGCCCCGTCTCATGACGAAAGTGGCCGAGCAGCGTGCGATACGGCTCGCCCATCGCGGTACGCACCTTCTCGCGGTAGGCGTCGTCCGCTTCGGCGATGTTCAGCGTGATGAGGCCGTTGTCATGCCCGGTCATGACGCGCGAGCCGTCGCCGCCGTCCTCCAGGAACTCGAACGCGAGGCCGTGTTCGGGATCGGCCTGGCGCGACTTCACGTCGAGACCCAACTCGGCGAGCGTGTACAGCAGCCGCCGTTTCGCCATTTCCAGCCGATACCAGTAGAGCCGGTTGTCCGGCGCGCTCAGGTTCGGAATCGTGCGTGTCAGCTGACAGGCGCGGCACAGCACATCGGGCGACTCGGCCGGGATCATCCAGTTGCAGACGTTTTCTACCGCGTAGTTATGGCACTGCCGGAATAACGCGCCGTCGGCGGTCGGGTGCAGGCTGCGCCAATTGCCCTCGCCGGCGTCTTCGAAGGCGCTGATTTCGGCCAGTTCAGGCACGTAGCCCAGCAGGGACTCACAGCGTTCGCAACGAACGTTCTCGTAAAAGACCAGGTGCGAGCAGTGATTGCAGTGGAAGGTTTTCATCGATCGGGACCGGGTGGTGGAGAGCAGTCGTGGGCGAACACCGGCCGCAATCTTCATGCCGCATTTGCCAGACGTCACTGGTTTAACGCACATTACGTGCATGATCGTGCATTCATGCTGCGCCGCTTTGGTGCGTGGCGCGGAAAAAAGCGGGAGAGGTACGCGTTATTCGGGCGACCGGACGTCCGGCAAACGCGGGATAGTTCGCAGCGGGCAATGATCCGGGCTGTGCAGGCGGTTTACGTGGTTTTCTGCGCGGCTTTCACAAACGGCATGAAGCTTGCTTTTTGGCGGGCTGCCATCCTTCGTCCAGGAGTCAGGTGTGTCCATACGCGTCGCGTTGCATCATGTCACACATTACCGCTACGACAGGCTGGTATCGCTGTCGCCCCAGGTCGTGCGTCTCAGGCCTGCGCCGCATTGCCGGACCCCCATCCTGTCCTACTCGATGCGGGTCGAACCGGCGGAACACTTCATCAACTGGCAGCAGGATGCGTTCGCCAACTATCAGGCACGCCTCGTCTTTCCGGAGAAGACGCGAGAATTCAAGGTGACCGTCGATCTGATCGCCGAAATGGCGGTCTATAACCCGTTCGACTTCTTTCTCGAACCGTCGGCCGAACAATTCCCGTTCGACTACGATCCCGGCCTCGCGCTGGAACTGGCGCCGTACCGCGTCAAGCGTCCCATGACGCCGCTGTTCGCCGACTTCGTCGCGAGCATCGACCGCACGCCGACCGCCACCGCCGACTTTCTGGTCGCCCTGAACCAGCGGCTGCAGCACGAGATCCGCTACCTGATCCGCATGGAGCCCGGCGTGCAGACGCCCGAGGAGACGCTCGAAAGCGCAGCCGGTTCATGCCGCGATTCAGGCTGGCTGCTGGTCGAGACCTTGCGGCAACTGGGGCTGGCGGCGCGTTTCGTATCGGGTTATCTGTTGCAGCTGGCGCCCGATGTGAAATCCATCGACGGCCCGAGCGGCACCGAAGTCGACTTCACCGACCTGCACGCATGGTGCGAGGTCTACCTGCCGGGCGCGGGCTGGATCGGGCTCGACCCGACGTCCGGGCTGCTGGCCGGCGAAGGTCACATCCCCGTCGCCTGCACGCCCGAGCCGGGCAGTGCCGCGCCGATTTCCGGCGCGGTCGATGAGTCCGAGGTCGAGTTCGAGCACACCATGTCGATCGAACGGGTGCTGGAGACGCCGCGCGTCACCAGGCCGTTCAGCGAAGCGGTCTGGAACGACGTGCTGAAAATGGGCGCTCAGGTCGACCAGCAACTCGCCGACATGGACGTGCGTCTGACGATGGGCGGCGAGCCCACCTTCGTGTCGGTACGCGATCGCGACGCCGACGAATGGAACACCGACGCGCTCGGCCCGACCAAGCGCGGCTACGCGGTCGCGCTGATGGACAAGCTGCGCTCGCGCTACGGTGCGAACGGCTTCCTGCACATCGGCCAGGGCAAGTGGTATCCGGGCGAGCAGTTGCCGCGCTGGGCCATGTCGCTGTACTGGCGTGCCGACGGCGAGCCTTGCTGGCAAGACCCCGCGCTGTTCGCCGACGAGCGCGAGCCCGGCAACTATACGGCAGCCGACGCGCAACGCTTCCTCGCGCATCTGGCGGGCAAGCTTTCGCTGGAGACGGACGGCATTCAGCCCGGTTTCGAAGACGTCTGGTATTACCTGTGGCGCGAGCGTCGTCTGCCGGTCAACGTCGATCCGCTCGACGCGCGTCTCGACGACGAACTGGAACGCGTGCGCCTGCGCCGCGTGTTCGATGCGGGCCTTGGCGGCCCGACAGGTTACGTAATGCCGCTCGGCCGTGAGCGCGACACGCCGCACGAAGCGCCGAAGTGGGTCAGCGGGCGCTGGTTCTTCCGCGATGAACGCATGTTCCTGATTCCGGGCGATTCGCCGATGGGTTATCGCCTGCCGCTCGATTCGCTGCCGTGGGTATCGAAGACCGACTATCCGTATCAGCACGCCCACGATCCGTTCGCACCGGCCGTACCCTTACGCTCGGCCACGCAGTTGCGCATGCAATACGACGGCGAACAACGCACCATGAGTGCCGCCGATGCGCGGCAAGTGGCGGCGCTGTCGTCGTCGGCGGCGGATTTGCTGAGCGGCATGCCGGGCAGCGGGGCGCTCGCCTACGCACGCGGCGGCCCGGAGGCGGCTGGCGGTACGCCGCCGGCGCGCGGGGTGTCGTCGAAGGAAACCTTGCGCACGGCGATCTGCGTGGAAGCGCGCGACCCGAAACGCGCGGCCGGCCCGAAGGCCGAAGTCGAGGCGTTCGGCAGCGGCCGCACGCTGTTGCATGTGTTCATGCCGCCGCTCACCGAACTCGACGACTATCTCGACCTGCTTGCCGCGATCGAAGCAACGGCGTCCGAGTTGAAGATGCAGGTCGTGCTCGAAGGCTACCCGCCGCCGCGCGACGCGCGTCTGAAGGTGTTGCAGGTGACGCCCGACCCCGGCGTGATCGAGGTGAACATTCACCCGGCGTCGAGCTGGGACCAACTGGTCGATCATACGGAGTATCTGTATCAGTCCGCGTCGGAAAGCTATCTGAGCAGCGAGAAGTTCATGACCGACGGCCGGCATACGGGAACCGGCGGCGGCAATCACTTCGTGCTCGGCGGCGCGACGCCCGCCGACAGTCCGTTCCTGCGGCGTCCCGATCTGCTGGCGAGTCTGATTGCGTACTGGCACAACCATCCCTCGCTGTCTTATCTGTTCTCGGGTCTGTTCATCGGACCGACCAGCCAGGCGCCGCGTATCGACGAAGCGCGCAACGATCAGGTGTATGAACTCGAAGTGGCGTTTCGCGAGTTGCAGCGGCAGATCGATCTGCTTGGCGGGCGCGAGAGCGCGAATCTGCCGGCGTGGATGATCGACCGTTCGCTGCGCAATATCCTGATCGACGTGACGGGCAACACGCACCGCGCTGAGTTCTGCATCGACAAGCTTTATTCGCCCGATGGTCCGACCGGGCGCCTCGGCCTGCTCGAATTGCGCGGCTTCGAAATGCCGCCGCACGCGCGCATGAGTCTCGTGCAGCAGTTGTTGCTGCGCGCGCTGGTGGCGCGTTTCTGGCACACGCCGTACACGCAGCGGCTCACCCGCTGGGGCACTGAATTGCACGACCGCTTCCTGCTCGGCACCTTCGTGAAGATGGATTTCGACGACGTGCTCGGCGAACTGAACCGCACAGGTTTCGCATTCGATAGCGAGTGGTTCGCGCCGCACTTCGAATTCCGCTTCCCGCTGGTCGGCGCGACGACCGTCGACGGCGTGTCGCTGACGATCCGCAACGCCCTCGAACCCTGGCATGTGATGGGCGAGGAGGGCTCGGCGGGCGGCACGGTGCGCTACGTGGATTCGTCGGTGGAACGCCTCGAAGTGCGTGCCTTGGGGCTCAACGACAACCGTCACGTGGTGACCGTGAACGGCGTGCCGGTGCCTTTGCAGCCGACCGGCCGCGTCAGCGAATATGTGGGCGGCGTGCGCTTTCGCGCGTGGGCGCAACCGTCGGCGCTGCATCCCACCATTGGCGTGGACGCGCCGCTCACTTTCGACCTCGTCGATACATGGACCGGGCGCTCGGTGGGCGGATGCCAGTATCATGTCGCTCATCCGGGCGGGCGCAACTACCAGACCTTCCCGGTCAACGCCTACGAGGCGGAAAGCCGGCGGCGCGCGCGTTTCTTCGCGTCGGGTCATACGCCGGGGCCGCTCACGGTCGACATGCCGCAGCGCAGTCTGGAGTTTCCGTTCACGCTCGATCTGCGCTACTGGTAAACCGCCCACACTTAAAACGACACGACCTTGGCCTTTCAATCGACTTTTCCCTTCGAGACGTCCGCCGCGCGCGCGGACGCATCGTCCCTGTTGCGCCTGTTGCCGGCCTACGAGGGACACTGGGACGAGTTGCGCGACGCGTCGGGGGCGTTGCGCGAGCCGTGGCGGCAATTCTTCGAACGGCTCGGCGAAGGCGGGATCGCGCGGCTGGACGATCACCGCGCGTCGATCGCGCAGCAGATCCGCGACAACGACATCAGCTACAACGTCTACGCGGACAACGGCGAGCCCCGTCCCTGGGCGCTCGATCTGCTGCCGTTCCTGATCAGCGAGGAAGAATGGGCGCATATCGAACAGGGCGTGACACAGCGCGCGCATCTGCTCAACGCGATCGTCGCCGATATCTACGGGCCGCAGACCTTGTTACAGCGTGGGCAACTGCCGCCCGCGCTGGTGTTCGGCCATCCCGGCTATCTGCGCCCGGTGAAAGGCTACACGCCGCCCGGCGGGCAGTTCCTGCAAGTGGTCGCGGTCGATCTGGCGCGCACGCCGGGTGGCGACTGGACCGTCATGAGCCATCGCACCGAGGCGCCGTCCGGGCTCGGCTATGCGTTGGAAAACCGCCTGATCGTCTCCGCGCTGTTCGCCGATCCGTTCCGTGCGCTGCGGGTGAGCCGACTGGCACCGACCTATTCCGCGCTGATCGCCACGCTCGTGCAGGCGGCGCAAGCGACGATGCGGCCGGACAGCGAAGGTGCGCAGACCTCGCCTCATATTGCGCTGCTTACGCCGGGGCCCTTCAGCGAAACCTATTTCGAGCACGTATTTCTGGCGCGCTATCTCGGCGTCACGCTGGTCGAAGGCAAGGACCTGACCGTGCGCGACGACAAGCTGTTTCTGAAAACGCTCGGCGGACTCGAGCGGGTGCATGTCGTACTGCGCCGTCTCGACGACGCCTTCTGCGACCCGGTGGAATTGCGCGCCGATTCGAGCATCGGCGTGCCCGGTCTGTTGCAGGTGATGCGCGCGGGCAACGTGATTGTCTCCAACGTGCCGGGTTCGGGCTTCGTGGAGTCGCCGGCCTTGCACGGATTCTTGCCCGGCATCGCCGAAGTGCTGCTCGGCGAAGACCTCGTGTTGCCGAGCGTGCCGACCTGGTGGTGCGGCGAAAAAGCCGCGCGCGAGCACGCGTTCGCGCGTCTGGACGAAGGGTTCATCGTGCCGACCTGGCCGGTGGCCGCGCGCGATGCGCCGCCCGGTGTCGAGCAGGGCAGGCAGAAGCTCGCCACGTGGCGCGAGCGCATCGAAGCCATGCCGGACGCCTACACGATCCAGCAACCGCAGCGCTTCTCCAGCACGCCGCGCTATGAGGACGGCACCATCGGCCGTCGCCCGTCGGTGCTGCGCGTCTATGCGATTGCCGATGCCAATGGCGGCTGGCATGTGATGCCGGGCGGCTTCACGCGGATGGCCGCCGAACGCCAGACGACGGTGTCGATGCAATACGGCGGCAGCAGCGTCGACACGTGGGTCTTGTCGAGTCAGCCGACTTCGACTTTCACGCTGCTGCCTTCGCCGATGCAGCCCGCCGATCTCGCGCGCAAGCATCGCACCGTGTCGAGCCGCGCGGCGGAAAACCTCTTCTGGGCGGGCCGTTACGGCGAACGCGCCGAAAACAACGTGCGCCTGATGCGGCTGATTCTCGGCTCGCTGGAAGGCAACGACGCCGACGCGATGTTCCCCACCCTGGTCGAACTCGCCATGTACTGCGGGCTCGTGCAGTCCGGCGACCTGTTCTCGCCGCATTCGCCACAAGCCTTCGAGCGCGCGCTCGTCGCAAACCTGAGCGAGAGCACGGGAGCGGCGAGCATCGGCCAGAACCTGAACTGTCAGGCACGCTCGAATGGCGAGGTGCGCGGCCGGCTGTCGAACGACCATTGGCGCACGATTCTCGCGGCGCGCAATGACTTCCGCGATGCGCTGCAGACGCTGATGCCGACGCCGGGATTCAGCGCCGCAGGTTCGTCGGGCAATGGCAACGGTTCGAGCAGCCGCTACGATCGTTATGACCGCATCATCCTGATGAACGCGCTCGAGCGGCTGTCGGTGCAGCTATCGGCGATCAGCGGGGCGCAAGGCGATCGCATGACGCGCGACGAAGCATGGCGGCTGCTGTTCGTCGGACGGCATATCGAACGCGTATCGGCGATGGCGGCGATTTTGCGTGTGGTCGCCGATAACGGCCAACTCGCGACGCCCGCGGGTTTCGATCTGTTGCTGCAACTCTTCGACAGCACGCTGACTTATCGTTCGCTCTATCCGGGCCGCTTCGAAGTGCCTGCATTGCTCGATCTGCTCGTCATCGAGCCGACCAATCCGCGGGGTCTGTATGGCGTGTACGAACGTCTGCGTAAGAAGCTCGATGAGATCGCGGTGTCGGCAGGCAGCATGCGACATCGTCCGTTTGCGGAATTGATGCCGCCCGCCGCGTCCTTGCCGACGCTGGAGGCGCTCTGCACCGTCGACGAAAACGGTGTCTACGCCGACCTGATTGCGGTTTGCGATCAGATCGGCAGCTATGTCGGCGCGGCCGCGCATGAAATCAGCGCGCGCTATTTCAGTCACGCAAGCACGGTCGCCTCGCAGGTGTGGTCATGAAGAACGCGCCGACCGTGCTGTCCGTCTCGCATCGCACCACCTATCGCTATTCCACGTACGTGGAGACCGCGCAGCATCTCGCCACGATCCGGCCGATTGCCTGCTCGTGGCAACGCGTGGTGTCGCACAGCGAACAGATCGAGCCCGAGCCGTCGTATCTGACCAGTCGCATCGACGCCTTCGGCAACGACGTGCTGTACTTCGCGCTCGACGCGCCGCACGAGCGCCTGCAACTCGTCAGCGAAACCACGGTGGCGTTGACGCCGCGCTGGACCGACCTCGATGTGGACGCGACGCCGAAATGGGAAGACGTGGCTACCGCGCTGCGATTTCGCGTCGGCGGTCAATTCCGGCCCGAGGTGCAGTTCTGTTTCGCGTCGCCGAACATCGTGCCGCGGCCGTCGCTACGCGCCTATGCGTTGCCGAGTTTTCCGCCCGGCATGCCGATCGCCGCGGGCGCGATCGATCTGATGCATCGCATTCACGAAGACTTCGCCTACAAACCGTCCGCGACGATGTTCGATACGCCCGCCGAGCGCGCCTTCGAACTGAAGAGCGGGGTATGCCAGGATTTTGCACAGGTGATGATCGGCTGCCTGCGCTCGCTGGGGTTGCCGGCGCGTTACGTGAGCGGCTATCTGCGTAACGATCCGCCGCCTGGCCAGCCGCGTCTGATCGGCGCGGATGCGTCGCATGCGTGGGTGTCGGTGTATTGCCCCGGCAGTGGCTGGATCGACCTCGACCCGACCAATGACGTGCTGGCCGATATGGATCACGTGACGCTGGCAATCGGACGCGATTACAGCGACGTATCGCTGCTGCGCGGGATGATTCTGGGCGGCGGTGCGCATCGGGTGGAAGTCGGCGTGACGGTGCTCGCGCTTTAGAGCTTCCTGCGTGCCGCTTTCTCGTCCGAGGAATTGCGTCGACGCTGGCGTCCGATGCCCGAAACTCGCGCATTCATCCTTCTCGGGGGAAAACCCTTGCCGCTCATTCCCATTCAGCGGGAATCCGATTTTTGAAATTCGAGAACGTTCTGGCATTCTGAGTCCGTGATTGATTGCGGGCGGTGTCATCGTGAATGCGGAACAGGGTGTGACGGGAGCTGAACGGGTTTTGCTGGTGCTGGCCGCGCTCGCGAGCCACGGCAAGGCTATGTCGGTGAAGGATCTGCTGGCCGTCACGGGACTCGCGCAAAGCACGCTGTACCGGCAGATCGCCTTGCTCAAGCGTTGGGGTTTCGTCGCGGAAAACGCGGGACATTACGCGCCGGGCCCGATCAGCTTGCAACTCGCTCTCGGTTTCGATGTGAACTCCTTGCTGGTCGAAGCGAGCCGCAGCGAGATGCAGCAACTGGCGCGCGCCTCGCAGGAAAGCATCGGGCTGGTGGTGGCCGTCAAGCATCAGGTGATGTGCCTGGAAATGGTCGACAGTCAGCATTCGCTGCGCTGTTCGTTTGAGAAAGGCCGAGCCGTTCCGCTCAAAGCAGGCGCTTCCGCCAAATCGCTGCTGGCCTTCATGGCCGATAAGGCCCGCACCGAAGTGCTCGATATCGCCTTCGACAACGACCCCGCCGGTCGTGCCGCCATTGAAACCGAACTCGAACAGATTCGCGCCCAAGGCTACGCGGTCAGCGACAGCGAAGTCGACCCGGGCGTGTGGGGCGTGAGCGCGCCGATTTTTCATCGTAGCGGACGCGGCGTCGGCAGCAGCGCGTCGATCACCTTGATGGCGCCGTCCACGCGCGCCCTGGGCCGCGAAAACCTATTCATCGACGGGACGCTACGTACGGCCCGCGCTATTTCCGAGCACATGCAAACCGATTGACCGGACGATACCCTTTACCGCGGGGAGTCAATCCGGATTCCGAATCAACTGATCGAACCATATAAATCGCAAGGAGCCTACCCATGAAGCTGAAACGACTGTTGTCTCTCGCCTGCGTCACGTTTGCCGTGAGCCTGGCCGGATTCTCCGGCGCCGCCTCGGCACAAACGTCGGACGTGCTCAACGTCGCCACCGACGCCACTTTCCCGCCGATGGAATTCACCGAAAACGGCGCACGCACCGGCTTCGACGTGGACATCATGAATGCGCTGGCCAAGGCCATGGGCAAACGCGTGCAATGGACCGACATCGACTTCAAAGGCCTGATTCCGGGCTTGATCGCGCATCGTTTCGACGCGGCGATTTCCGGCATCTACATCACCGACGAACGCGCGAAAGTGATCGACTTCACCGAATCGTATTACGCGGGTGGCCTCGTGGTGCTGGTGAAAAGCGATTCGCCGATCAAATCGGTGGCGGATCTGAACGGCAAGAAGGTCTCGGTTCAGGTGGGCACGAAATCGGTGAACTTCCTGCGCGACAACTTCCCGCAGATCAATCGCGTCGAAGTGGAAAAGAATCAGGAAATGTTCGACCTGGTCGGTATCGGTCGCGCCGACGCTGCGGTGACCGGCAAGCCGGCCGCCTACCAGCTCGTCAGAACGCGCGGCGGTTTCCGCGTGCTCGACAAGCCGCTCACGACCGAAGCCTACGGTATTGCGGTGCGCAAGGACGAGCCGGAATTGAAGACCTCGTTCAATACCGCGCTCGCCAGGATCAAGGCCGACGGCACGTATGCGGCAATCGTCAAGAAATGGTTCAGCGCTAGCGCGCAATAACCGGCTGAGCAAACGAAATGGAACTCGATTTTTCGCCTGTGATTGCCGGCTTGCCGGACATCATGCATGGCGCCCTGGTGACGGTCGAAGTGACCGCCGCCTCGCTCGCGCTCAGTTGCGTGCTGGGTCTGCTGATCGGTATCGGCCGGCTCACGCCGCAGCGGCGCATCGTATATGGCCTGTGCACCGCGTATTTGACGTTTTTCCGCGGCACGCCGTTGCTCGTGCAACTGTTCCTGCTGTTTTTCGGCTTGCCGCAATTCGGCATTCTGCTGCCGGCGTTCGTGTGCGGCATGCTCGGGCTCGGTCTGTATTCGGCGGCGTATGTGTCGGAGATCGTGCGAGGTGCGATTCAATCGGTGGATCGCGGGCAGATGGAGGCGGCGCGCTCGATCGGCATGTCGTCGGGCCAGGCCATGCGCGCGATCATTTTGCCGCAGGCCATCGTGCGGATGATTCCGCCGCTCGGCAACGAATTCATCGCATTGATCAAGAACTCGGCGCTGGTGTCGTTGCTGACGATCGACGATCTGATGCATGAAGGTCAGAAAATCATCAGCGTGTCGTACCGCTCGCTCGAAGTGTATCTGGCCATCGCGCTGGTGTATCTGGTGTTGACGCAGGCGACCAATTACGCGCTGCATCGTGTGGAGCGTCGTTTGCGTGCGGGAGGGATGGTGCAATGAATACAGTGGCCAACATCAATCAGCCGATCGTCAGCATTCGCGGGCTGACCAAATCGTTCGGCACGCATACCGTGCTGAACGGTATCGACTTCGATATCCAGCCGCAGCAGGTGGTGGTGGTGATCGGGCCGAGCGGTTCGGGAAAGAGTACGTTTTTGCGCTGCTGCAACGGACTTGAGCAGGCGGAAGGCGGCACCATCGATATCTGCGGGCATCGGCTGGTCGATCAGGGCGCAATGCTCAAGGAGCGTTCCCTCAACGCGCTGCGCACGGAAGTGGGCATGGTGTTTCAGTCGTTCAATCTGTTCCCGCATCTGTCGGTGCTGCATAACATTACCGTCGGACCGCGCATGCTGCGCGGCGCCAGCAAACCGGAAGCCGAAGCGGCCGCCATGGCGCTGCTGGAAAAGGTCGGACTTGCGCATAAGGCGGACGTGATGCCGGCGAGTTTGTCCGGCGGTCAGAAACAACGCGTGGCGATTGCTCGCGCACTCGCGATGCAACCGCGCGTGATGTTGTTCGACGAGCCGACTTCCGCACTCGATCCCGAACTGGTCGGCGAAGTCCTGCAGGTGATGAAACTGCTGGCAAGCGAAGGTATGACGATGGTGGTCGTCACGCACGAAATGGGCTTTGCAAAAGAAGTGGCCGACGTGGTGGTGGTGATGGACGGCGGCGCGATCGTCGAAGCGGGGCCGCCCGCCGAGATCTTTTCGGCGCCGAAGCAGCCGCGCACACAGGCGTTCCTGCAGGCGGTGCTGTCGCGCGCATGAGAGTTCCATTCGATGAGAAGGTCTGGGCCGGCCGCTGCGACGACGGCGAGCCTGGCGATACGCGACGCGTATTCAACCAGGTTGTGCCGTTCGGCGATGCCCTGGAGACGCGTGGCGACACGCCGGTGATCGTCGGTTTCGGCTCTGACGAAGGTGTGCGTCGCAATCAGGGTCGTGTCGGCGCTGCGCACGCGCCTAAAGAGTTGCGGCGCGCGTTGGCGGGCTTGCCGGCGAGGCTGTCGATGGCGTCGCTTGCCGATGCGGGCGACGTGGTTTGCGACGACGGCGACCTCGAAACCGCGCAGAAGGAACTCGCCGAGGTGGTCTGCGACGTGCTGACTGCAGGCGCGCGACCGATCGTATTCGGCGGCGGCCATGAGGTTGCATGGGGGACGTATAGCGGTTTGCGCTTGCATCAGTCCCGCACCAATGCGGCCGCACCGGGCACGCGCAAGTTACTGATCATCAACTTCGACGCGCACTTCGATCTGCGCCAGAAGCGTCCGGTGAATTCAGGCACGCCGTTCGATCAGATCGCGAACGACTGCGCCGAACGTAGCGTGCCGTTCAACTACGTTTGCTACGGCGTCAGCGATCTGGGCAATACCGCTTCGCTGTTTGCTCATGCGGAACGGCTCGGCGTGCATTACGTGCTCGACGTCGACATGCAGGAGGCGCTCCTGCCGCGTCATCTGCGCGAACTTCAGCAAAAGCTGGACGCAGTCGACGACGTCTATCTGACTATCGACCTCGACGTTCTGCCCGGCGCCACCGCACCCGGCGTGTCTTCACCCGCTGCGTTGGGCGTGCCCTTGCTGGTGGTCGAAGCGATGGTGCAGCGCATCCGCGCGTCCGGCAAGTTGCGCGTGGCGGATATCGCGGAGTACAACCCATCGCTCGATCAGGACAAGCGCACGGCGCGGGTTGCAGCGCGGCTGGCTTACCGGTTGCTTTAACGCACGCCATTCGTATCGTTTAGCGCATGGATGAAAAAACGGCTCGCCGGAGTAGTAGTCCGGCGAGCCGTTTTTTTGGCGGTTGCCTTCGCCGGGAAACGATTGGGTATGCTTCGCGCAACACTGTGGTTCACAACTAAACTTGACGCTGTGTGTATGCACATCTAGACTTCGCATTATGAACCGTCCTCTCTCCTACGATGAATGTAACTGCTTCGCGCTGCGCCAGGCGGCACGGCACGTCACGCAAATCTACGAACGCCATCTGGGCGGCGTGGGTTTGACGGCGGCGCAGTTCACGATTCTCGCCAAGCTCGCGCGCACGCCCAATCTGCCCATGGTCGACCTTGCGGACGCCATGGTGATGGAGCGCACCACGCTGGTCCGCGCCATGAAGCCCTTGCAGCGCGACGGTCTGGTCGTCGCGGAGTCTGCTGAGCACGACGGCCGCACCTTCCTGTTCAGTCTTACGGAGAAGGGCGAAGCAACCTTCGATCAGGCGGCCATCGCTTGGCGTGCCGCGCAAGATGAATTCGAAGCACAGTTCGGGCGCGGGCGCGCCAAAACCTTGCGCGCCGAATTGTTTGGCATCACCGGTTAATTAAAGCAGGCAATCGCTCCAACGGCTTTTGCCGCAGCTATCAATGTGCGTATGCACTTATAGATGAAGAGGCGCTGAGATGGAAAGGCTATTCGACGACGACTGCTTTGCGATCCGCCAGGCCGCGCGTTATGTCTCGCAGATTTACGACCGCCACCTGGCGAATGTTGGACTCACCATCACGCAGTTCTCGTTGCTAGGCCGCGTGAAGCGCACGGGGCCATTGACGATGAAGCAACTTGCCGAAGCCATGCGCATGGAACGCACGACCCTGGTCCGCACGATCCAGCCGCTGCGCCGTAATGGCCTGGTGCGAAGCGATGCGCCGGGAGCGGACCCGCGTGCGTTGTCGATTGAAATTACGCCGGCCGGCGCGACACGCCTGGAAGCCGGACGCGCACACTGGCATGCGGCACAAGCGGAATTCGAACACCGGTTTGGCGAACGGCGCGCGGCTGCGCTTCGTAGCGAACTGTTTGCCATGACGCAGGATTGAGCTCGAAGCCAGAGTCGACATCTGACAATAGACGACAGGCGCGACGCGCCGTTTTTTTCAACTTAGCGAGTGCATACGCACATATCGATACCATGTCCACTACCCCTTCGACTATCGCACCGCCGAGCGCGGCGCAGACCGCCGCACCGGCGCGCCGCATTCCGTGGATGCTGCTGGCGGTCATCACGGTGCTGGTCGTGCTGGCACTTGCCATCTCGTACTGGTTTTTCGTCGGGCGCTTCGTCGAGACGACCGACGACGCCTATGTCGGCGGCGATGTCACTGTCATGGCGCCCAAGGTGAATGGTTTCGTGACGGACGTGCTCGTGCAGGACAACCAGTTTGTTCACGCTAATCAGGTGTTGATCCGGCTCGATGCACGCGACTACGACGCACGCCTCGCGCAAGCCAGCGCGGAAGTACAGAGCGCGCAGGCCGCCGTGACCGAGTTGCAAGCGAAGAAATCCCTGCAGCTTGCCACCATCAACGAGCAGGCCGCCGAAGTGCGTGCCTCCGGTGCCGAGTTGACGCGCAGTGCGGCCGATCAAACCCGTTACCGCGAACTGGTGAAGGACGACGCGGTGTCGAGCCAGGTCGTCGAAAAGGCGGACGCCGATCTCACCAAGGCACACGCTGCCGTGGATCGCAGCAGTGCGGCGCTGACGGCGGCGCAGCGTCAGATTGCCGTGCTCGACGCGCAGATCGGCGACGCCGAGGCGCGCATCGCCACCGCCCAGGCCGCACAACGTGTGGCGGCATTGAACGTCGAGTACACGACGATTCGCTCGCCGATCGACGGCTATGTCGGTAACCGCACGGCGCGCGTAGGTCTGCTGGCGAATGTCGGCGTCTCGTTGCTGACGGTGGTACCCGCGAGCGGGTTGTGGATCGACGCGAATTTCAAGGAAGACCAGTTGAAGAAGATGCAGGTCGGCGACCGCGTCGACGTCGATCTCGACGCCTCGAGCAAGCCGATGCGCGGCATAGTGGAAAGCCTCGCGCCGGCCACGGGCGCCACCTTCAGCGTATTGCCCGCAGAGAACGCCACCGGCAACTTCACGAAGATCGTGCAGCGTGTGCCGGTGCGTGTCCGTCTCGACGTGCCGAAGGACCTGCAAGGCGTGCTGCGCCCCGGTCTCTCGGCTACCGTGAAGGTGCATCTCGACGCGGCCTCGCCGGCGCACGACTGAGCCGATCATGACTGAAGTTCTCGCCAATCCCGCCGACTTGCCGACACGCACCAAAGTCCTGGCGTTCACCTTGATGTGCCTCGGGTTTTTCATGGCGACGCTCGATATCCAGATCGTGGCGTCGTCGCTCAAGGATATCGGTGGCGGCTTGTCCGCGAGTCAGGACGAACTCTCGTGGGTGCAGACCTCGTACCTGATCGCCGAAATTCTGGTGATTCCGATGTCCGGCTGGCTGACCCGCGTGTTCTCGACGCGCTGGGTGTTCGCATTCTCGGCACTCGGCTTCACGATCACCAGCATGTTGTGCGGTCTCGCGTGGGACATCAACTCGATGATCCTGTTTCGCGGTTTGCAAGGCGCGCTCGGCGCCGCGATGATCCCGACGGTGTTCACCACGGCGTTCGTGCTTTTCCCCGGCAAGCAGCGCCTGATTGCGTCCACCACGATCAGCGCGCTCGCCACGCTCGCGCCGACCATCGGCCCCGTCATCGGCGGATGGATCACGTCGCAATGGTCGTGGCACTGGCTGTTCTATCTGAATCTGGTGCCCGGCCTCGTCGTGACGGTAATGGTGCCCAAGTACGTGCACTTCGACAAAGTCGATCTGAAGCTGCTGAAATCGGGCGATTACCTCGGCATCCTGCTGATGTCCGGCTTTCTCGGTTGCCTCGAATACGTGCTCGAAGAAGGCCCGCGCAAGAACTGGTTCGGCGACGACGTGATCGTCTTCTGCACGTGGGTGTCGGCGATCTGTTTTTTCCTGTTCATGGTGCGCGCGTTCACGGCAAAAGAACCGATTGTCGACTTGCGCGCCTTGGCGATCCGCAACTTCGGTATCGGTAGTCTGCTGTCGTTCATCACCGGCATCGGGATTTTCTGCGCGGTGTTCCTGACGCCGGTATTCCTGTCCCGAGTGCGTGGCTTCGATTCGTTGCAGATCGGCGTGGCGTTGCTGTCCGTCGGTTGTTTCCAGCTGATCGCGATGGTGGCGTATTCGCTGGTCGCGCGTTTTATCGACATGCGCGTACTGCTGGTGTTTGGTCTGGTGCTGTTCGGTGTCGGCTGTTACCTCTACGTGCCGCTGACCAATCAGTGGGGCTGGCAGGAGTTGCTGATCCCGCAGGCGTTGCGCGGTATCGGTCAGCAGTTCTGTATTCCACCGATCGTAACGATGGCGCTCGGCTCGCTGCCGATGTCGAGGCTGCGCTCCGCAAGCGGACTGTTCAACCTGATGCGTAATCTCGGCGGCGCAATCGGTATTGCCGTGAGCAGCACGATGCTCAACGATCGTTTGAACCTGCATTACGAACGTCTCGATGAACATCTGAGCGCGGGTCGGCCGGCGGTCGAATCGATTCTGCAGCAACAAGCGGCGCATTTCGCGGCCGTCGGCGGCGATGCGTTGAATGCGGCCAATGCCGGGCTCGGCTCGCTGCATGCGCTGCTGATGCGCGAAGCGCTCGTGCTGACTTTCTCCGACACCTTTCTCGCCCTGTCGCTGTGTTTTCTGGTGGGCTTGCTGAGCGTGGCGTTCTCGCGTCCGTTCGGCAACACCGCGCCGCCTCCCGATGCCCATTGAGGAACTCAACATGAAACCGATGCTTATCAAGGTACTGGCGAGCGCCGCATTGCTGACGCTCGCAGCGTGCGCGGTGCAACCGGCGACACACGCCGATTTGTCGAAAACGGTCACGACGGTCGCGCCGACGCAGTGGAGCGTCGACGCGCCGCAGGACAGCGTCAACGCCAACACTTGGTGGACGCAGTTTGGCGACCCGGTCATGCACCAGCTCGTCGAATCCGTGCTGACCAGCAATCTGGACGTGCAGGCGGCCGTGGAACGCGTCAAGCAGGCGCAGGATCTGGTGACGCAGAACCGCTCGGCCTTGTTACCCGAGCTGGACGCCGGCGCTACCGCTTCCGACTCGCGTCAGAACGCGCCGCCGCCGCTCGGCTACGTGCGTCAGGCCGGTGTCGGCGTGACGGCGAGCTGGACGCCCGATGTGTTCGGTGGCGAGCGTCTTGCCGTGCTGGTCGCGCAGGCGCAGGTGTCGGGTCGTCAAGCGGCATTGAACCAGGTGCGGCTCGCGCTCGCGGCCAACACGGCGGCCGCGTATATCGATCTGCGCTGGGCGCAATCGCAATTGCAGATCCTCAACGACAACGAGCAGATTCGCGCCCGTGCCTTGAAGCTCACGCAGGAGCGTTTGCACTATGGGTTGTCCACGCAACTCGACGTCGCGCGTGCGCAGAACCAGCTGGAAGATCTGCAGTCGCAAATTCCGCGGGTGCAGTCGGCGGTGCAGCATCAGTTGAGTCTGATCGCGGTGTATTCGGGCCGCACGCCGGAAAGCGTCGACGCTTTATTGCTCGCCAATGCCCGCGAGATTCCGGTGCCCGCGCAAAGCGTGCCGCAGATACTGCCATCGGAGGCGTTGTTGCAGCGGCCCGATGTGCGCACGGCTTACGCAACGGTTGAACAACGCGCCGCGGAAGTCGGCGTGTCGAAAGCGCAGCGCTACCCGCAGTTCAAGATCAATCTTGCCGACGGTTTGCTCGCCGCTTCTTATGTCGGGTTGCCGACGCTCACCGACAATCTTTTTAGCGCCGCATTGAGCGCGACGAGCCCGATCTTCAACGCCGGCCGCATCACCGCGAATATCGACGCGAGCGAGAGCCGCATGCGCGAATCGCAACTCGGCCTGCAGCAGACCATGTTGCAGGCGCTCAAGGAAATCGAGGACAACCGTAGCGATCTGGTGAGCGGGGACGTGCAGGTGCAACGTCTGGGCGGCGCGCTCGATGCGTCGAACCATGCGCTGCATCTGTCGACGGAGCTGTACAAGAACGGCGCGTCCAGCTTCCTCGATGTGCTCGCCGCGCAGGAAGCGTATCTGCGCGATTCGGAGTCGTTGAATCAGGCCAAACGCGAGCACGCGCTCTCGGCGGTGGCTTTGTACCGGTCGCTTGGCGGCGGCTGGGATGTGCCTGAAACGGTCACGGCGGTATCGGCGAACAACTGATCGGCGTCGATGCCGATATCGATGCCGCGGCCGGTCAGGCCGCGCAAGCAGTGTTGACTCAACTGGAGAGAAACGATGACGGGCAAACGAGACGTAGTGATCTGCAATCCGGTGAGAACGCCGATCGGCGCATTCGGCGGGTCGCTGAAAGAAGTGCCGGCAACCGGGCTCGGCGCAGTTGCCGTGCGCGAGACGCTGCGCCGCAGCGGACTCGATGCGGCCGCGCTGTCGTCCGTGGTGATGGGTAACGTGATTCAGGCAGGCAACAAGATGAACCCCGCGCGGCAGGCCTCGATCGGCGGCGGCGTGCCGGTAGCGGTGCCCGCGTTGACGGTGAATCGCGTGTGCGGGTCGGGTGCGCAGGCCATTGCTTCGGCGGCGCAGGAAATCTGGCTGGGATTCGGCGACGCCGCGGTTGCGGGTGGCATGGAGAACATGGACCGCGCGCCGTATCTGCTCGACAACGGCCGCTGGGGTAATCGGATGGGCAATGCGCAACTCCACGACAGCCTGTTGCGCGACGGTCTGAACGACGCGTTTTCAGGCGAACATTCCGGCTGGCATACCGAAGACCTCGTGAGCCAGTTCGACATCACGCGTGAAACCCAGGACCGTTGGGCCGCGCGCTCGCAACAGCGGTTTGTCGAAGCGCAGGAGCGGGGCGAGTTCGCGGCCGAACTGATCGCGGTCGAGACGCCGGGGCGCAAAGGTTCGCTGCACTTTACGCGCGACGAGCAGCCGCGTCCGGACACCACCTTCGAAACGCTGGCCAAATTACGGCCCGCGTTCCGCCCGGACGGCACCATTACCGCGGGCAACGCGCCGGGGCTGAACAGCGGCGCGGCTGCGATGCTGGTCGCTGAACGCGGTTTCGCCGAGGCGCGCGGCATCGAACCGTTCGCGCGCCTGGTGGCGTGCGGCGTGGCGGCGGTCGAGCCGGGCATGTTCGGCCTCGGCCCCGTGCCCGCCGTGCAGATGGCCCTGGCACGCGCCGGTTGGCAATTGGCGGAGGTCGAGCGCTTCGAGATCAACGAGGCGTTTGCGGCGGTGCCGATCGCAGTGGCGCGCAGGCTCGGTATTGCCGATGAGTTGATCAATGTACAAGGCGGCGCCATCGCACATGGTCACCCGATCGGCGCAACCGGTGCCGTGCTGACAACCCGCCTCATCCATTCGATGCGCCGCGATGGTTTGAAGCGGGGCATCGTCACGCTGTGTATTGGCGGCGGCCAGGGAATCGCGTTGGCATTGGAAATGCTTTAAGCGAAACTGCGGCTTGTCGGTCTCGGCGATGCGTGGCGCCCGAATGCGTCACGCATCAATCGCGAATCATTCTTCTGCCTTGGCGAAGCCGCCTTCCATTTAAAGCTTTTGCAGCGGCTTCAGTTTCGTTTAGCATCATTGCCACTTTCACAACGACATCATGAGACATGGCACTGATCGCCCGGAACATCCTTGGCATTGCCGTATTGCTGCTGATCGCCTTTATCTTCTCGACCAATCGCCGCGCCATCCGGATGCGCACCGTCATCAGCGCCTTGCTCGCGCAGATCGGGATCGGCGCCTTCATTCTGTTCGTGCCGCTGGGCAAGTCGATCCTGTCGGGCGCCGCCTCCGGCGTGAATCACGTGCTCGGCTATGGCAATGCCGGCATCGAGTTTCTGTTCGGCGGCCTCGTGCAGTCGAAAATGTTCGAGCTCTTCGGCGACGGCGGTTTCGTGTTCGCCGTGCGCGTGCTCCCCGCGATCATCTTCGTGACCGCGCTGATTTCCGTGCTGTACTACGTTGGCGTGATGCGCTGGATCGTGATCGTGCTCGGCACGCTGTTCCAGAAGCTGCTCGGGGTATCGAAGCTCGAATCGTTTTCGGCGGTGACCACCATTTTTCTCGGGCAGAGCGAAATGCCCGCCGTGGTCAAACCATTCACGCGCGACATGACCGGCGCCGAACTGTTCGCGGTGATGTCGAGCGGCATGGCGGCGGTGGCCGGCTCGGTGCTGGCGGGTTACGCCGGGCTCGGCGTGCGGATCGACTATCTGCTCGCCGCGTCGTTCATGGCCGTGCCGGGCGGCTTGCTGTTCGCGAAGATCATTCATCCTTCCACCGAGCCGAGCCGCGTGCATCTCGAGAACCTCAATTTCGACGAGAAGCGTCCCGCCAACGTCATCGAAGCGGCCAGCTCGGGCGCGACCGTCGGCCTCAAAATCGCCGTGATGGTCGGGGCGATGCTGATCGCCTTCGTCGGGTTGATCGCGTTGCTCAACGGCATCGTGGGTGGCATCGGCGGCTGGTTCGGCCATCCGCAACTATCGATGCAGTCGGTGCTCGGCACCGTGTTCGCCCCACTCGCGTATCTGATCGGCGTGCCCTGGAACGAGGCGGCGATCGCCGGCAATTTTCTCGGCCAGAAGATCATCCTCAACGAGTTCGTCGCGTATGCATCGCTCTCGCCCTATCTGAAAGATGCGGCGAGCGTAACGGCGGCCGGCCTGCACGCGCTCGATCCGCGTACCATTGCTATTCTGTCGTTTGCGTTATGCGGCTTCGCGAACTTTGCGTCGATCGCGGTGCTGACGGGCGGCTTCAGCGCCGTCGCCCCGGAACGCCGCGCCGAAGTCGCGCGCTACGGCCTGCGTGTCGTGCTCGCCGCAACGCTCTCGAACCTGATGAGCGCCACGATTGCGGGCATGTTCGTTACGCTGAATTGAATCGAGGATCGCTGCATGAACATGGAACAACTGCTGGAACGCGCCGGTGTCGCGCGAGAAAAGGCCTATGCGCCTTATTCGAAGTTCAAAGTCGGCGCGGCGCTGCTGACCAGAGACGGTCGGGTATTCGACGGCTGCAATGTCGAGAATGCCTCGTACGGCTTGTGTAATTGCGCCGAACGGACCGCGTTTTTCAGCGCGATCGCCGCGGGCTATCAGCGCGACCAGTTTGCCGCGCTCGCCGTGATCGGCGATACGGACGGCCCGATTGCGCCGTGTGGCGCGTGCCGTCAGGTGATCATCGAACTGGGTGGGCCGGAATTGCCGATTCGCCTCGGCAACCTGCATGGCGCGGCGCGCGATACGACGGCGCGCGAACAACTGCCGGACGCGTTCTATCTATGAGCAAGCACAAGGTCATCTACGACACCGACCCTGGTGTGGACGATGCAATGGCGCTGGTGTTTCAGGCCTTGCATCCGGATATCGAACTGCTCGGTCTGACGAGCGTTTTCGGCAACGCGACAATCGAGACGACCACGCGCAATGCGCGCTTTCTGGCCGGCCGTTTTGTCGCGGGCGTGCCGGTCGCGCAGGGTGCGGCGGCGCCGCTCGAACGCACCGCGCCGGACCCGCTCGCGTGGATTCATGGTGACAACGGTCTTGGCAATATCGCGCTGGATATGACGGACGAAGCGGAACTCGATCCGCGTTCCGCGCATCGTTTCATCGTCGACACGGTGCGTGCGCATCCCGGTGAGGTCACGCTGATCGCCGTCGGCCCGCTGACCAACCTTGCGTTGGCGCTGGCGGAAGATCCGCAGATCGCGACGCTGGTCAAACAGGTGGTGATCATGGGCGGCGCGTTCGGCACGGACGGCGTCCTCGGCAACGTCACGCCGGCCGCGGAGGCCAATATCCTCGGCGATCCGCATGCCGCCGATATCGTGCTCGGCGCGGCGTGGCCAGTGGCGATCGTCGGTCTGGACGTGACGCAGCCCACCATCATGAGCCACGAGTATCTGGCCTCGCTGCGCGATCGCGCGGGCCACGCGGGGCAGTTCGTCTGGGAAGTGTCGCGGCACTACGAAGCGTTTCACGAACAGAGCGCGCAACTCGCGGGTATCTACGTGCACGATTCGTCGGCGGTCGCTTACCTGCTCGCGCCCGAGCTTTACACGACGCGCAGCGGTCCCGTGCGGGTGGTGACCGAAGGCATTGCGATCGGTCAAACCATCCAGAAGCCGTCCACCATGCCGGTGCCTGCGCCGGAGTGGGACGATCGTCCCGAGTGCAAGGTCTGCCTGGGCGTGGATGTGCCGGGCATGCTGGCGCTTTATGAAAACACTTTGTGCGGCACGCTTTGAAGCGGGCGAGGCGCAGGGCAACACGCACTGCGCTTGCGCCTTCGGCGCGACGATTGTTCTGACATAAGCCATACGGGGGGCATTGCAACACGCTGCGCCACGCAATCGCGGACGATGCCGATCGTCAATCTTTGCTACATTCTGCACACGCACTGCGTGAGCGTCCCTGAAGCTTCTCTTCACTGGCGCGCCGTGGGCGACCGAAATCTATCGAGAGGCGAAAGATGCGAATTCTAGTAGTAGGGGCGGGCGCCGTAGGCGGCTACTTCGGCGGGCGTCTCGCGGCAGCGGGTCAGGACGTGACCTTCCTCGTGCGTCCGGGCCGCGCCGACAGGCTCAAGCGCGACGGACTCGTGATCAGCAGCGCACGCGGCGATCTCACGCTGAGCGAACCCAGGACGATTCTCGCGGGCGTCGACACCGAGCCCTTCGACCTCGTGCTCCTCAGTTGCAAGGCCTACAGTCTCGACGACGCCATCGATTCCTTTGCACCGCTGGTCGGCGAATCGACGGTGATCCTGCCGTTGCTCAACGGCATGCGCCATATCGACGTGCTCACGGAAAAGTTCGGCGCGGCGCGCGTGCTGGGCGGTCAATGCGTGATCGCCGCCACGCTCAACGCCGAGCAGCACATCGTCCATCTGAACGAGATGCACGCCGTCACGTTCGGCGAACTCGCGGGCGGCACCTCGGAACGTATCGCGGCGATCGAAGCGGTGTTGTCGTCGGCGAATTTCGATGCCACGGTCAGCGACAACATTCTGCTGCGCATGTGGGAGAAGTGGGTGTTCCTTGCCACACTAGCGGCCAGCACGTGCTTGATGCGGGGTTCCGTCGGCGATATTCTGGCTGCGCCGGATGGCAAGCGTGTGATCGAGAACCTGCTCGGCGAGTGCCGGGCGGTGGCGGAGAACAAGGGCTTCACGATGGGCCCGGACTTCGATGCCCGCGCCACGCAAACGCTCTTCACGCCGTCGCCGCTCACGGCGTCGATGCTGCGCGACGTGGAAAACCACTCGCATACCGAGGCCGATCACATTCTCGGCGATCTGATTTCGCGTGGCGGCGACGCACAAAAGGGCGAGCACGGATTGTCGTTGCTGCGCATCGCCTATAGTCATCTGAAGACGTATGAAGCGAGGCAGGCCCGCACGTCCTGAAAGATTGCTGTAGCTAGGCAAGGGCGCGAGGGTCGAGCCGCGATGGCCTAACGATCGGAGGTGAAGCATGCCGAGTCCAACCGGATCGGTGCCCGCGCTGAGCAGCGCGTCGGCCACCATCTTCTCGATCGGCATCGTTTTTCTCGGCTATTGGGGCATGTACGAGCCGACCAAATGGCGGGTCGCCGACCACATGGTGGTGGTGATCGCCCTGATCGGTTTCGGTTGCCTCGGGCTCGTGCCGTGGATGGCGACCAGCCCCGTCGAGCCGGAAACGAACGACGCGCGCATTCGCGTGGCGCGCCATCTGTTTCTCGCCGGCGTACTGGCGATCTGGCTCGCGGTGGCGGTGTCGCTGCTCTTTTGAGGCACCGATCCGGCAATCTGAAGTCCATCAAAAAACGCGCGCCTTGCAACAGCCGGGCGCGCGTTCCTTAACAAGCACGCAGACGCTTAACGCTCGATCTGACGATTCGTCGGCCCATGCATGGCTTGTCGCGTGCGATGACCACTGAGCGCATCGTCGGCGAAAACTGAACGAGGCAGGCGTCACGTCGTGAGCACTGACGCGACGCCCCCAGCGTGGTCAGGGCGAGACGCGAATACACGCCACCCGCGTCGCGCTCGTGCCGTGCGTGACCGGCTGGGGAATTTCCGCGGCGCACGCATCGATCGCATCCGGACAGCGCGTGCGAAACGCGCAGCCGGAAGGCGGATTCAACGGCGAAGCAATCTCACCGCGCAGCAACAGATGGCGGCGCGCACGCTCCACCGCCGGATCGGGCACCGGCACGGCGGACAGCAAGGCGCGCGTGTACGGATGACGCGGCGTGCCATATACCTCGCGCTTGTCGCCGAATTCCATCACGCGTCCCAGGTACATCACCAGCACGCGGTGGCTGATCGCCTTGACGACCGCGAGATCGTGCGCGACGAACAGCAGCGAGAGCGACAGTTCGCGTTGCAGATCGCGCAGCAGATTGACGATCTGCGCCTGGATCGACACGTCGAGTGCGGACACCGGCTCGTCGCAGATCACCAGTTGCGGCTCGCCGATCAGCGCGCGCGCAATCCCGACGCGCTGACACTGGCCACCCGAGAACTCGTGCGGATAGCGGCGCAGATGCTGCGCATTCAGGCCGACGCGTTCCAGCATGGTGAGCACGCGCCGTTGCACGTCCGCGCGCGCGATCTTCTGGCCGTGCGTCAGGAGGGGTTCGGCGACGATCTGTTCGATCGTCATGCGCGGGTCGAGCGAGGCGAGCGGGTCCTGGAAAATCATCTGTACATCGCGGCGCAAGTGCGAGGTGTCGCGACGCGCGCTGGGCAGGACGGTTTCGTCGCCGAGCCAGCGCACACTGCCGCTCGCCACCGGCGCGAGCCCGACGATAGCGCGCGCGAGCGTGGACTTGCCGCAACCCGATTCGCCGACGAGCCCCACGGTTTCGCCGCGCCGCACGTTGAACGACACGCCGTCCACAGCGCGCAACGTGGCTTTGCCGGACCACGGATAGCCGCCGCGCGGCACGCCGAATTGCACCTTGAGATTCTCGACCGACAGCAACGTGGCGGCGTCCTGATTAGCGATAGGAAGGGCGTTCATACGTGTTGAGCCTCGAGGATTGCACCCACCGGCCGGAAGCAGGCGCGCAACGCGTCCGGATCATCCTGTTCGGCGACGAGCGCCGGGCGCGACTCGCGACAGCGCTCGTCGCTGAATGCGCAGCGCGGCGCGAAGGCGCAGCCCGCGCCGACTTCGCCGGGCAGTGGCGGGTTGCCGGGAATGGTTTGCAGGGGCCGGTCGTCGTCATCGTCGCTCAGGCGCGGCAGGGCGTTCAGCAAGCCGAGCGTGTACGGATGCGTCGGCGCGGCGAATAGCGCGGTCGCGCTGGCCTGTTCGACGGTCTGGCCGGCGTACATCACCATCACGTCGTCGCATAAGCCAGCGACGACGCCCATGTCGTGCGTGATCAGAATGATCGCGGTGCCGCGCTCGCGGTTCAGTTCGCGCAGCAATTCGATGATCTGCGCCTGCACGGTCACGTCGAGCGCGGTGGTGGGCTCGTCGGCGATCAGGATTTCGGGCTCGGAGAGCAGCGCCATTGCGATCATCACGCGCTGGCGCATGCCGCCGGAAAACTCGTGCGGATACATGGTGATGCGACGCGCGGCGTCGGGAATACGCACCGCTTCGAGCGTCTCCACCGCGCGGCGGCGCGCTTCGCGGCGCGACATCTTGCGGTGCAGTTGCAGTGTCTCGGTCATCTGCCGCTCGATCGTGAGGAACGGATTGAGCGAGGTCATCGGATCCTGGAAGATCATGCCGATACGGTCGCCGCGAATCTTGTTCAGCGCCGCTTCGTTCATCGTCAGCAGGTTTTCGCCACGATAGGTCGCCGAGCCCGACACCTTGCCGTTGCCGGCGAGCAGACCGAGCAGCGCCATCACCGTCTGGCTTTTGCCCGAGCCCGATTCGCCGACGATACCGAGCGTGCGGCCCGCCTCCAGTGAGAACGACACGCCTTGCACCGCGTCGACGGGGGCGCCTTCGCGACGCGTAAAGCGCACGCTGAGGTCTTTGACTTCGAGTAGCGGCATGTCAGCGGTCCTTCGGATCGAATGCGTCGCGCAAGCCGTCGCCGACGAAATTCACGGCATACAGCGTCACGCACAGCATCACAGCGGGGCAAAGCAGCAGCCAGGCCATCGAATCGAGCTTCTGCGCGCCGTCCTGAATCAGCACGCCCCAGCTCGTCATCGGTTCCTGCACGCCGAGGCCGAGAAACGACAGTACCGATTCCGTCAGCACGATATTGGGCACCGTCACGCTCGCATACACGACGACCACGCCGAACAGATTCGGCACGATATGGCGCGCGATGATCGAGCGCGAACTTACGCCGATTGCACGGGCGGCGTCGATGAACTCGCGCGAACGCAGTGACAGCGTCTGACCGCGCACCACGCGCGCCATGTCGAGCCATGAGAACGCGCTGATGGTCAGCACGACCAGATAGAAGGCGCGGCCGAACATCGTCATCATCAGGATGGCGATCAACATGTAGGGGATCGCGTACATCATGTCGACGATGCGCATCATCACTGCGTCCACGCGGCCGCCCAGATAACCGGCGGTCGCGCCGTACGCGACGCCGATCAGTCCCGACACCAACGTGCCCAGCAAGCCGACTTCGAGCGACACGCGGCCGCCCTGCAGCGTGCGCGCGAGCAGGTCGCGGCCGAGTTCATCGGTGCCGAACCAGTGCATGTTCACGAGCGTGGGTGCGAGACTGATCGCGCTCCAGTCGCTGTCGATAGGATTGTTCGGCAGAAACCACGGACCCGCCACGCAGGCGATCACAATCACGAGCAGCACGATGAGACTGGCAAAAGCCGCGCGATTGCGCACGAAGCGCGCGGCGGCCGTGGCGAGCGGGCCGCGCGAACGCGGCGCTGTCGCGATGGCCGCGAGCGGATCGAGCGCCGCGACAGTCGATTGAATAGAGCGGGGCATGGATCAGTACCGGATGCGCGGATCGAGCCAGGCGTACGCCAGATCGACCAGCAGATTGAACAGTACGGCGACGGCGGTCGTCAGCACGACGAGGCCGAGCACGAGCGTGTAGTCGCGATTGATGGCGCCGTTGACGACCAGCTGGCCGAGACCCGGCAGCGCGAACACCGATTCGGTGACGATCGCCGCGGTGATCGACGAAATACAGATCGAGCCGAGCAGCGAGACGACCGGCATCAGCGCCGGCTTCATCGCGTGACGCAGCACGATCGTGCGGCCCGGCAAGCCCTTGGCGCGCGCGGTGCGGATGAAGTTGCCCGACAGCACTTCGATCATGCTGCCGCGCATCACACGCGCAATGCCGGCCACGTTGATGATCACGAGCAGCACGATCGGCAGCACGCGATAGCGCCACTCGCCGTCGCCCCAACCGCCGGCGGGCAGCCAGCCGCGTCCTTCTGACGTTTTCAGCAGGATCGCGAAGACCCACACCAGCACGGGTCCCAGCACGAACGGCGGGACCACGTTGCCGATATTGCCGAGCACCATCACGAAGTGATCGATGAAGCGGTCACGCCGCACCGCGGCCAACGTGCCGAGCGTGACGCCGATCACGAGCGCGATCGGCACCGACACGCCGCCCACGCCGAGGCTCACCGGCAGCGCTTTCCAGACCAGATCGTTGACGCTCCAGTCGGCATAGCGGAACGACGGCCCGAGGTCGCCGTGCAGCAGCGAGCCGAGGTAATGCAGGTACTGCAGCCACAACGGCTCGTCGAGATGATATTTGGCGTTGAGGTTCGCGAGCACGGCCGCCGACAGGTGTTTCTCCGTGTCGAACGGACCGCCCGGGGTGAGATGCAGCAGCAGATAGCACGCGGTGATCACGGCGAGAATCGTCGGGATCGCCCAGAGCGTGCGGCGCAGCGTATAAGCCAGCATGACGGTGCTCCTGCGCTTAGTGCTTCATCAGATACATGTCCTGGGTGGCGCGCTGGTCGACGTAATTGGTCAGCGTATAGCCCCCGACGTACGACTTGACGAGCCGGTCCGCCGAATACTGGAAGAGCGGTATCAGCGGGTAGTCGTTCATGGCCAGATCGTGCGCCTGGGTGAGCAGGGCGGTGCGTTTGGCGTCGTCGAGTTGCTGGTTGGCCTGATCGACCAGTTTGTCGACTTGCGGATTGCAGTAGCGCTGGTCGTTTTGCAAGCTGTTGCAGCGGATCAGGTCGAAATACGACATGGCGTCGTTGTAGTCGACGAACCAGCCGTCACGCGAGGCCTGCACCTTGCCGTCGTGACGCTGCTTGAGCAGCACCTTGTATTCGACGTTTTCGAGCTTGGCAGTCACGCCGAGCTTGGTGCGCCATTCCGACGTCGCGAATAGCGCGACCTTCTTGTGCAGGTCGTTGGTGTTGTAGGTGAGCGTGAAGGTGAGCGGTTTCGCGTCCGAATAGCCGGCTTCCTTCAGCAGATTGCGCGCGTAGTCGACGCGTTTGGCCATCGGCCAGCTTGCCCAGTCCGGCGTGAATACGGCCGCGCCTTGCGTGCCCTTGGCGATCAGACCGTACATCGGCAATTCGCCGTCGGCGGTCAGACGCCTGGTCAGCAGATCGCGGTCGAGCACCATCGAGAGCGCCTGGCGCACGCGCTTGTCCTTGAAGGCGGGGTCGTCGTTGTTCAGGCTGTAGTAGTAAGAGGCGATCTGCAGGCCGGTTTTCAACTCCGAGCCGAACTGCTTGCTCATCTGCGCGTAGATGCCCGAGGGAATCTGATAGGTGTAGTCGAACTGGCCGGCCTGATACATCCGCAGCGCCGTTTCGTCGTTTTCGATCGGCAGATAGGTCACTTTCGTGATGACGACCTTGCTCGCGTTCCAGTACGTCTTGCTCTTGACGGCTACCAGGCGATTGTTCGGCTGCCAGTCGCTCAGCGTGTACGGGCCATTGCCGACCAGGTTGCCCGGGCGGGTCCAGTCGGCGCCGAATTTCGCCACCGTGTCGCGATTGACCGGCGCCATGCTCGGCATGGCGACCAGTTGCGGGAAGAAGGTGGCGGGGACGTCGGTGGTGACTTCGAGCGTGTACGGATCGACAGCGCGCGCGGCGAGGCTCGTCAACGGTGCTTTGCCGGCGAGAATCGCCTTGGCGTTCTTCACGAATTCCACCAGTACGGTGTACTTCGAACCGGTTTTCGGATCGAGCACGCGTTCCCAGGCGTAGATGAAGTCGGCTGCCGTGACCGGCTGACCATTGCTCCAGCGCGCATCGTGGCGCAGCTTGAAGACCCACGTGTCGGGTCCGGTCCGGGTCCACGATTCGGCGACGCCGGGCACCACCGCACCGGCCGCGTCGATACGCGTGAGGCCTTCGAACATGTCGAGCGCGATCGTATTGCCGGTCCACGATTCGATGTGGGCGGGATCGAGCGACTCGGTTTCGCTCGGCACCTGACGGGTCATTTCCTGGCTGGCGGCGAGCGTGACGCCGGCGGGCACGTTAACGGCAAAAGCGCTGGGGGCAAATGCGAGGACGAGCGCGGACAGCGCCGTTGCGTAGACGAACGGGTTTTTCATCGGTTGAAATCGCAGGAAAGGTCGAGAGGAGAACGCGTGGCGCAAAGCGCCGGTTAGCTGCGTTGCCCGGGCCAGGGCGGCCCTTGTTGCTTGTCCGACATGCAGGAATCCTTACATTGCGTAATGCAAGCAATTCCTGGCCGGGTCGACCGGAAGAAGTGCCTGCTCTTTAAAACAGTCTCGGCGTGCCCACCCAGACAACCACCGACTCGACGCGCGCGGTGTTCACCCAGCTGTGCGGCACCGTCGATTCGTAATGCGCACTGTCTCCCGCGTGCAGCACGAACGTCTTGCCTTCCAGCGTCAACGACACTTCGCCGTCGATCACATACACGAATTCTTCGCCGGCATGCGTGGTTACTTCGGAGCGCTTCTGCCCGGGCGGCATCCTCACGAGGATCGCTTCGAGCTGACGGCCGCCCGTCAGATTGGTCAATCGCGCAAACAGATTGGCCGAGTCTGCAAAACCAAAAAATCTCAACTGATCGCCACGACTCACGCAGCGCTCTTCGCTAGGTGTGTCGACGAAATACTGCACCGTCACCCCGAGCGCGCCGGCAATCCCGGCCAGCGACGTGATGGACGGCGATGCCAAACCGCGCTCGACCTGCGACAGAAATGGCTTGGAAATACCCGCGGCGGTTGCTGTGTCATCCAACGTGCGCTTGAGGCGCTGCCGCAACGCGCGGATCTTGCTGCCAATTTCAAGTGCCGGATTGCTTTTTTGAATTGTCGTGACCATAGCAGGAGGAAATTAGCCCGTCAAAAATTGTTTGATATAAGTAAATATGGTTTGATTCGTCTTCAAGCCGTAGCTGCGGGCCGTTCAGCCTCGGCGATGCAAAGGGACCGGATTTCGAGACAAGTCTCTATGTTGCCAGAATCGAAATGATCTCCGGCCGAATTGACTGGATCATTCCGAGAAACCGCAGCTAAATGCGGTAAAAATTACTCTTTTTATGCCGGGTGGCGTTAATTTTGGTGAACGGGTCACCAGCATACGCAAAGCGGTGACATGAAACTTCTAATTTTGGGCCTAGGCGATGCCCAAGCCAGGCCGTCTGTCTCAGATCGACGGAAGATTGACGTGAGATCAGTGAATTCCCTTAGTGACGCGACATGCATCTGTTTGGACAATCTGCCCCGCTTGCGGACCGGCCCACGTGTACCCATCACACGCTCGTCCGGCCGCTATTTATCATTCCGCCCGCAGCGATCCTGCGCGGTGGAGCATTGTTCGGCGCGTTCCACCCGAGTCGCGGCCGGCGAAAGGACATCACTATCACTGCCGATTTTTCCCCTTGCGAGCCCCCGGCCTCGCGCCGCGCAGTGCGACCACGGGCCGCCGTCCGCTGGAGCACGCGGCGATCCCATCCCCGATCTTTCGCTGGTCCCGGCGCATGAACCTGTCCGCTAGCGCACTGGCTATGGCGCAAACGCTCATGCCCGGAAGCGCCTGCATTGCCGTGCGTTTTGCCAGTTTCCGTATTTCGCGGCGCGCGCCCCGTTCGCGCGCCGCCGCAACCGTTTGAACAAGAGGTACACGATGAATTCATCCAATCCGCAGGACGCGCGCGTCTCGCAGACCCGTTCGTTTTCGACGGTTTTCCTGATCGAAATGTGGGAGCGTTTCGGCTACTACGGCATGGCCGCACTGCTGGTGCTGTTCATGATCGACAAGCTGCAATTCACCGACAGCCACGCCACGCTCACATGGGGCGCATTTACCGCACTGGTGTACGCGGCGCCTTCGATCGGCGGCTGGATCGGCGACAAGATTCTCGGCGCGCGCCGCACGATGATCTTTGGCGCGGGCGTGCTGTCAGCCGGTTATTTCATGCTGGCGCTGCCCAATGAGCAACTCGCCTATATGTACGCGTCGCTCGGCGTGATCGTGGTGGGCAACGGCCTCTTCAAGGCAAACGCGGCGAACCTCGTGCGCCGCATTTATGAAGGCGACGACGCTCGCATCGACAGCGCTTTCACGATCTATTACATGGCGGTCAATATCGGCTCGACGGTGTCGATGCTGGCGACGCCGTGGATCAAGGATCATTGGGGCTGGCATACCGCGTTCGCCGTCTGCTGCGCGGGCATGCTGTTGTCGATGCTGAACTACTTCATCATGTTCCGCACGCTCGCGCATATCGGTTCCGCGCCGGACGCCGAACCGCTGCGCTGGAAGCGCGTTGGCGCGATCGCGCTGGGTGGCATAGTGCTCGGCACGGTGACGATGTTCGTGCTGCAGCACAAGGCGATCGCGGTGGCCTGCGTGTACACGGCGGGCGTCGCGATTCTGGCGATCTTCGGCTACATGCTCGTCAAGTGCGAGCGCTCGGAGCGCTCGGGCCTGGTCGCTGCGTTGATCCTGACGGCGCAAGTGATCCTGTTCTTCGTGTTTTATGTGCAGATGTCGACTTCGCTTACGCTGTTCGCGCTGCGCAATGTCGACCCGCGATTCATTCTGTTCGGCCAGACGTGGTTCACGTGGAGCGCCGCGCAGTTTCAGGCACTCAATCCGATCTGGATCATGCTGATGAGCCCGCTGCTCGCGCTGCTTTACACGAAGCTCGCGAAGAGCGGCAAGGACGTGCCGGTCGCGGTCAAGTACGCCTTCGGCTTCGCGGTGGTGGCGGCCGGCTTCTTCGTGTACGCCGCGAGCGGCAATTACGCGGTGAATGGGCGCGTGTCGTCGTGGTTCATGGTGGGCGGCTACGGCCTGTATTCGCTTGGCGAATTGCTGGTCAGCGGGCTGGGTCTCGCGATGATCGCGCGCTACGTGCCGGCGCGTATGAGCGGCTTCATGATGGGCGCTTACTTCGTGGCGACCGGCGTATCGCAGTATCTGGGCAGCGTGGTCGCGAACTTCGCGCAGATGCCGGCGGGCAATCTGGATCCGCTCGAATCGCTGCCGCTTTACACCCGGCTGTTCACCGGCCTCGGCTGGCTCGCCGCGGCCGGCGCGCTGGTGGCGGTGCTGCTATTGCCGCTGATGCGCAAGCTGTCGCGCGAGCATCAGCGCTGCAGCGACGAAGCGCGTGAAAACGCACGCGAAAGCGCCGCACTCAACCGGGGCGTGACCGAATAATCCGTCGGTCTGTTGCAAGCTCGAAAAGCGGCGCGAAGGCGCCGCTTTTTACGTTTACGCCGGCATTCTCAAAGCCGCACACGGCACACGGTCCAGGCGCTTGCGTCGCCGGCGTGGCGTGGCGCTGTTCGCGGCGATGAAGGTAAGCTTACGGTCGTCGCTGCTCTTTCAAAATAACGCTATCCCCGGATAGTCGAGGTAACCACTCGTATGGACATCCATATCGCGGTCGAGGGGCATCACGATCTGGCCGGACAGATCTATCGCCAGTTGCGTGCGGGCATCCTCGAAGGCCGTCTCGCGGGCGGCACGCGTTTGCCGTCCACGCGCGATCTCGCCACGCAACTGGGCGTATCGCGCAAGACTACGCTGGACGTGTTCGAGCGTCTGCTTTCAGAGGGTTATCTGAGCGCTCGCGCCGGTTCGGGGACCTTCGTCGCCGACGGCCTGGAGCGGCTACCGGTGGAGCAGTCCGCGCATGCGCGCTCGGTCGAGTCGTCACGCGAGCGCGTCAAGGCGAAGCCCAAAGCCGCCGCGCGCGCTCTGCCGCTGTGGGAGGAGATGCCTGAGAGCCTGCCCTTGCCGCGACCGTCAGTGCCGTCGCCGGAGGACTTCATCGGCGGCGCGACCGACAAGTCGCTGTTTCCCTTCGACGTCTGGCGACGCTGTGTGAACCACGCGCTGCGTTCCCAGGCACGCGGAACCGGCACGTATCGCGACGCCGCCGGCGAGCAGGAGTTGCGTCTCGCGATCTCGCGCTACCTCGCTTTTAACCGCGCCGTGTCGAGCAACTGGGAAGACGTGATCGTCACGCAAGGTGCGCAGCATGCGCTCGATCTGCTCGCGCGCATTACGCTGCGCCCAGGTGAAATCGCCGCGATCGAAGACCCCGGCTATCCGCCGGCGCATGCGTGCTTTACGGCGACCGGCGCGACAGTGGTGCCCGTGCCGGTCGACGAAGAAGGCCTGATCGTGAGCCAGTTGCCGGACAAGGCGCGGCTTGTCTACGTCACGCCTTCACACCAGTTTCCGCTCGGTATGCCGATGAGTCTGGAGCGCCGCGTCGAACTGCTCGAATGGGCGCAGAAACGCGGCGCAGTGATCATCGAGGACGACTACGACTGCGAGTACCGCTTCGAAGGGCGTCCCATGGAGCCGCTAAAAAGCCTGGATCGCGCCGGGCTCGTTGCCTATGTCGGCACGTTTTCGAAAACGATTTTTCCGGAATTGCGAGTGGGTTACGTGGTGCCGCCAGCCTCGCTGTTCGGACCGCTTTTCAAGGCGCGGCAGATTGCCGACTGGCACGGCTGCACGCTCACGCAAACCGCGCTCGCTTCCTTCATGCTCAACGGCGATTTCGCCAAACATCTGCGGCGCATGCACAAGATCTACGCGACGCGTCGCGCGATGCTGCTGCAGCATCTGCAAGGCGACCTCGCGCCCTGGTTGGATCCTGTCGTGCCGGTGGCGGGCATCCATATGACAGCGCGTCTGAAGGTGCCGTTGACGGAGCAGGCGGTGGTAAGCGCGGCGCATGAAGCCGCAATCGGACTCTATGGGATCGCGCCGTTCTATCAGCGCGTGAAGCCGCAACCCGGTCTGATGTTCGGCTACGGCAGCATCGCGGTCGAGCATATCGACCGTGCGATGACGAAGCTCGCCGACATTTTGCCGCGTCTCGTACGCTGATCGACGCGCCCGTCAGGTGAAGAAAGTGCCTTGAATCATGCGGCGAAATGACTTGTAACCTGCGTTACGTGTTCGTCTTGCGGACCCCTTCGACACACGTTTACCCTTTAAAACAAGCATCAAAATGTGTTGCGCAGTCTGCGGCGCGCAACAAACCCTGGCTGTTATACACAAAAGATTCGCGCAAATCGCATTGGCGCTTGTAGAATCCGGCGTTGAAGCGTGTACATACCGTGTGCGCTTCGTGCAATTCACTGACCACAACAGGTAGGAGAAACATGCCGACTTCCGCAAAAAAGGTGGCCAAGAAGGCTGCTGCCCCGGTACCGACCAAGAAGGTTGCTGCAAAGAAAGTTCCTGCGAAGAAGGCCGTCGCAGCTAAGAAGGTCGCCGTGAAGGCTTCCAGCGCTCCGTCGCCGATCAAGGACACCTTCACGAAGGCCTCGCTGGCTGCACACGTCGCTGAACGCGCTGCTGTGGAACCGAAGACTGCCAAGGCTGTTCTGGCCGCGCTCGAAGACACGATCCTCGGCGCCGTGCACAAGAAGGGCGCTGGTGAATTCACGCTGTCGGGTCTTCTGAAGATCGTCGTGCAAGCTGTGCCGGCGAAGAAGAAGCGCTTCGGCAAAGACCCGTTCTCGGGCGAAGAGCGTTGGTTCCCGGCCAAGCCGGCTAGCGTGCGTATCAAGGCACGTCCGCTGAAGAAGCTGAAAGACGCTGCTGCAGGCTGATCGATCGGGCTTCTTGCGTCGCCTCGGTATTTGACCGTTGTCGACGCCTGAGCGGATCTGCAACGCGCGTTATCTGAATCCCCGTGGGTGTGAATCCACGGGGATTTTTTATGCGCGTTCGCTGCGGCGCCCAATCTGGACCGAGACGCACCGCGCTGTTGCGGATGCACCGTACTAGCGCATCATGGGCCGCCGCAGTACGATGGCACCGAAGCCATGCCGGCCGGGATGCGCTGTTAGCGTGCATGTCTTGCGATTCGCACGCAAAAAGCTCAATGGCATAGCGCTTGCTTGATCGATTGTCGAACACCGAATGCGCAGCGCATTCGCCTTCTATCCGACAACAAGAGCGGGGCGTGACATGCGATGCTATGACGAGATGCGTCATCATGACGATGCCGTGCGACCACACTACGCGCGCTTTGAGCGGTGGCTGGTGAAGCAGGGCAACGAGGCGATCGCACGCAAGCGTGCGGAAGCCGACCTGCTGTTTCGCCGGGTCGGCATTACCTTCGCGGTGAATGGCGACCTGTCGGGTACCGAGCGGCTAATTCCGTTCGACCTGATTCCGCGCATCATTCCACGCAGCGAATGGCAGACCCTCGAAGCCGGCTTGCGGCAGCGGGTGCAGGCGCTCAACCTGTTCATCCACGACGTCTATCACGATCGCAATATCGTGCGCGCCGGCATCGTGCCGGCCGAGCAGGTCTATACCAATGCGCAGTACCGGCCGGAAATGCAGGGCGTGAATGTGCCGCTCGGTGTTTACGCGCATATCGGTGGAGTCGACGTGGTACGCGCGGGCGACGAGGGCGAGTTCTACGTGCTCGAAGACAATCTGCGGGTGCCGTCGGGCGTCTCCTACATGCTCGAAAACCGCAAGATGATGATGCGGCTGTTCCCCGAACTGTTCGTGCAGAACCGTATCGCGCCGGTCGCGCATTATCCCGATCTGTTGCTCGATACGTTGCGCTCGGTAGCGCCGGAAGGCGTCGACGATCCGGTAGTCGTGGTGCTCACGCCGGGCATGTACAACTCGGCGTACTTCGAGCACACGTTTCTCGCGCAGCAAATGGGCGTGGAACTGGTGGAAGGCAAAGATCTCTTCGTCGACGACAACTACGTGTTCATGCGCACTACGCAAGGACCGAAGCGCGTGGACGTAATCTACCGCCGCGTCGACGACGACTTTCTCGATCCGCTCGCGTTCCGCAACGATTCGGCGCTGGGCGTGCCGGGTTTGCTGACCTCGTATCGTGCCGGCCGCGTGGCGCTCGCCAACGCCATGGGCACCGGTATTGCCGACGACAAATCGATCTACCCGTACGTGCCGGAAATGATCGAGTTTTATCTCGGCGAAAAGCCGATTCTCAACAACGTCCCCACTTTCCAGTGCCGCAAGCCTGACGATCTCGCCTACACGCTCGCGCATCTGTCGGAGCTCGTCGTCAAGGAAGTGCACGGGGCGGGCGGCTACGGAATGCTGGTGGGCCCGGCCTCGACGAAGGCGGAAATCGAGTCGTTCCGCGAGCGGCTGATCGCACGGCCGGCGGGTTATATCGCGCAGCCCACGCTCGCGTTGTCCGCCTGTCCGACGTTCGTCGAGGCGGGCATCGCGCCGCGTCACATCGACTTGCGTCCGTTCGTGCTGTCCGGCAAGACCGTCACGATGGTCGCCGGCGGCCTGACGCGGGTGGCCTTGCAGGAGGGCTCGCTGGTCGTCAATTCGTCGCAGGGAGGCGGGACCAAAGATACGTGGATGGTCGACTGACGCAGTTGCCTGTTCTTACGTTCAGGCAACCGCTCCGCCACCCAGCGCACCGGAGCCGCATGCAGCACGCAGAACGCGCCCGGCGCACAAGGATAACCGGCGCGAGCTTTCGTCTTCGATATCGATTTCGACGAAAGTCTCGCGTCATCAGATACGGAATGCCGTCATGCTAAGCCGCACCGCCGATCACCTCTTCTGGATGGCCCGCTACATGGAGCGCGCGGAGAATACTGCCCGCATGCTCGATATCAATCTGAAGGCGCTGCTATTGCCGCAGACGCCCGAGCAGGAAGCGCGCGCGCAACGCTCGGTGCTGCGCATCTCCGAACTCGAAACCGCGTTCGCGCAGCGCTACGACGAACCGACTCGCGAACACGTGCTCGACTTCATGGTGGCCGATTCGACCAATCCGTCGAGCATCCATTCGTGTTTGCAGGCGGCGCGCGAAAATGCCCGCGCCGTGCGCGGCACCCTGACCACCGAATGGTGGGAAACCATCAACGACACGTGGCTTGTCTTCAATGAGCGGACCGCGGCGGGGCAACTCACCGCGAATCCGGATGAACTGTTCGAATGGGTCAAGTTTCGCTCGCATCTGTCGCGCGGCGTGACGATCGGAACTGCGCTGCAGGACGACGCGTTCTTCTTCACGCAACTCGGCACCTTTCTGGAACGGGCGGATAACACCGCGCGGATTCTCGACGTGCGTTTCGCGGATGTCGAACCCAACTCACGCGATGCCGCCCGCCAGCTCGAAGATTTCTATTACTGGACTTCGATTCTGAGTTCGGTGTCGGCGCTGGAAATCTATCGCAAGGTGTATCGCGATGTCGTCACACCGGCGCGCGTGGTCGAGCTGATGATCCTGAATCAGCAGATGCCGCGCTCTTTGCTGGCGTCGCTGGAAGGCGTCTGCGCGAACCTTGCGATGTTGCGCACCTCGGGCTCGAACCAGTGCGAACGTTTTGCCGGCAAGTTGCGCGCCGAACTCGTGTACTCCGACATCCGGCAGATTTTCGAAGCCGGCCTGCACGCCTATCTGACGCAGTTCCTTGCTCGCGTGTTCGAGCTCGGCAATCTGGTTGCGCGTACCTATCTGATGCTGCCAGTCGCCTGACGGAGTTTTTTTATGTACCTGACGATCCGCCACGACACGTCCTATCGCTACGAAGCGACGGTCCATTATTCGATCCAGCAATTGCGTCTGACGCCGGCAAGCGGCGCTTCGCAGGTGGTGCGGCGCTGGAGTATCGACGCGCCGGGCAAGCTCGACTCGACCTTCGACGCCTACGGCAACGCGCTGCACACGCTGGTCATCAACAAACCGCATGGCGAGATTCGTGTGCATGTGTCCGGCGAGGTGGAGACGATTCCGCTGGTCGACGGCTTTTTGCCCGACGGCGTCGGTCCGATTCCGCTCGAGCACTTCACCTGTTCGACGCGGTTGACCGAGGCCGATGCGGCGATCCGCGAACTGGCGGCAACGGTGCCGACGCTGACGAGTTCGGCGAATCTGCTGGAACTGTCCGAGCAGATCGTGCAGCGTGTGAAGTACAACCCCGGCATCACCGAAGTCACCAGCACGGCTGCGCAAGCGCTCGAGCTCGGTAACGGCGTGTGTCAGGATCATGCGCACCTGATGCTCGCGTGCTGTCGCGTGCGCGGCATTCCGGCGCGCTACGTGAGCGGCTATATCGAACCCGGCGACGTCCCGCACGGTGCGAGCCACGCCTGGGTGGATGTCTGGCTCGAAGGCAAGGGCTGGATTTCCGTCGACGTCACGCACGCCGCGTTTGCCAGCGAGATCTATTGTCGCCTCGCCGTTGCGCGTGACTACGAGGCGGCTGCGCCGGTACGTGGCAGGCGTATAGGCGGTCTGGAGGAGCAGTTGAAGGTGTCCGTGACGGTGAGCGCGCAGCAGTCGCAATAAGCGGCGCGAGAGGTGCTGTGAGCGAGTGTCACCGCTCATAAGGATTCAGTTTGCCTGCGCGTGGGCCGATATACGGAATAGAGGCGCATGCGCGCCGCATTACAATAGCGCCGTTCAGCTGGTTTTTTGCGGGTACTTTTTCTTATGACTTACTGTGTCGCGATGGCCGTCGACGACGGTCTCGTGTTCCTCTCGGACACGCGCACCAATGCGGGTGTCGATCACATCAGCACTGCACGCAAGATGTCGGTGTTCGAGCAGCCCGGCGAGCGCATGCTCGTGCTGCTCGGCGCCGGCAATCTGTCGCTCACCCAGGCGGTGCTGCACGAGCTCTCCGAGCCTACCGATCCCTCTTTGCCCACGCTCTGGAACGCGCCGACCATGGCGGACGCGGCGCGCGTGATCGGCCGCGCGGTGCGCAGCGTGCACCAGCGCGAGGCGGAGGCGTTGCAGGAATTCGGCGTCGACTTCAATTGCAGCTTTATTCTCGGCGGGCAGATCGCGGGTAACCGGCCGCGTCTGTTCATGATTTACGCGGCGGGCAATTTCATCGAGGCGTCCGCGGTAAATCCGTATTTTCAGATCGGCGAGGCCAAATACGGCAAGCCGATCATCGATCGCGTGTTGACGCCGTCCACGCCGCTCGACGAAGCCGCCAAGTGTGCGCTGATTTCGATGGATTCCACCTTGCGTTCGAACCTGTCGGTTGGGCTGCCGCTCGATCTGCTGGTCTATCAGAAGGACGCTTTGCACGTCACGCGATTCGTCTCGATCGATCACGACAACGCGTACTTCGAAATGATCCATCGCACGTGGGGTGAGCGACTGCGTCAGGTGTTCGGCGAGATTCCCGATCCGGACTGGCAGGATTCGCCGAATGTGCCGCTGCTGCAGCGCGAGCGGGCGCTGGTGCTGCATCGCGCGCCGGTGGGCGCGGACGGCATCGAGCACGAACTCGCTGCGAAGCCGGCACAGACGCTGGCGCAGGCGGAGAAGGGCAAGAGTCAGCGAAGGTAGGCGTGCGCGCGGCCAGCCGATGAGGAAGGCCGTGAGAGCACGGTTGTCTGGTCAGACGCCGCGCACTGGGTGGTGCACACGGTAACGAGGTCGTCACGAGCCTGATTTGGGCTGGCTGACGGCCTTTTTCTTTTGTACGCAATGCGACACGCCACGACGCTACGCGTCGAAAGCACGAAAAAAAACCAGCCACCGGCTGACGCCCGTGGCTGGTTTTAAACTGCGTGTTGCTTCAGCAGTCCGTCAAGTTCGATTAGAACTTGTGGCGGATGCCTAGGCTGACCAGTTCTTGCGAGCTGGAAGCCGAGTCGTAGCTGTACGAACCGATTGCTGCGCCAGCGTCGACGAGCACGCCGTTGATACGCTGTTGGCCGCTTGCGTGCTGATACGCGCCGACCAGGTAGATGTCCGTGCGCTTCGACAGGTTGTAGTCGCCGCCCAAGGAAACCTGGTGATACGTTGCGCCCGAATCGCCGCTAGACTTCGTGTAGATGTAGCCCACGCCAACCAGCATTGCCGGCGTTGCCTGGTAACCCAGGTATGCGCCACCAATGTTGTACTTCTCGGTCGAACCGAAGCCCGAGAATGCATCCGGCTTGTACTGTGCGTTGCTGTAACGCAGGTTGGCCGTGAACGGGCCTGCCACGTATTGCACAGCGACCGAAGCGATGCCGATCGACTTGGCAGCAGCGTAAGCGCCGTTGACCTGGTTGTCGAACGTGCCGTCCGACGTGCTGCCGTTCCAGCCCGGCGTTGCCGGCGTGCCACCGAGGCGGCTAGCCAGCGTATTGCCGTTGTCTGCGCGGAAGTAGCCTGCAGCGATGCTGAACGGGCCCGTGCCGTACGTTGCAGCGCCCGACCACGTTTGACCCGAACCCGTCTGACCTGCTACGCCACCCAATGCGTAGAAGCCTTCGAACTGGAAGCCGCCCCACACCGGCGAGGTGTACTTGACGGCGTTGTTCGTGCGCGAGGAGTTGTCGTTGTTGTCGACGTCGCCCGGCGTGGTGAAGGTCGAACCGAAGTAGTTGTCAGCCGTCAGCGGCTGAACCAGGTCAACCAGCGGATCGTACTGACGACCCAACGTGACCGTACCCCACTGATCGCCCGTCAGGCCGACGTAGGCTTGACGACCGAACATCTTGCCGCCTTGACCCAGCTTGCCGCTGTTCACGTCAAAACCGTTTTCCAACTGGAAGATTGCCTTCAGGCCACCGCCGAGGTCTTCCGTGCCCTTCAAGCCGAAACGATCGCCCTGAAGGTTGCCGGCGTACATTGCGACCAGATTCTTGTTCTGGCCGGCGCTGTTCACCGTGTTGTGAGCGTACTGGATCGATTCATCGATCAAACCGTACAGGGTAACGCTGCTTTGAGCATGTGCCACGCCAGTGACGCCGAGGAGCGCCAGCGAGAGGGTAGACAGTGCGATTCGTTTCATCCATTTCTCCACGCAGATGATTAGTTTCGTTGTTGCGGGAAGGAGAATAGCTCAGGCCTCTAATCGACACGACCTGGAAAAAAAAGACTGTCGTCAAAAACTGACAAAACACGCAACGCCTTGTATTTAAAGCGCGTTAACGATTGTTTCTATTTCCGCAATATTAATTCGTTGACTGCGCATTATTGTTGTTTTGTTGACAGTGACTGCTTCGGTACCTGCGTTTTCGCCACTTGTTTGTGGGTTGTTTGTAATCAAGTCGTCTAATCGCCGGGATGCGGTGCAGCAACCACGTAAAAAAGGGGTGCCGCTTCGGTTGACTTGCGCGCTGGACAGAAGTCCGGGCTTGTGTCCAGGCGCAACTCATCAGGCGCTTTCGGCGCAACCATGTGGGTTGCACCAAGGCCAGCCAACGCGTGCGAGTCAGGTGTCGCTGCCGTCGGAATGCCGGCGGGCGACCGCCGCGGCGGCCAGTCCAGCGGCTGCCGCGAACAGGACGGACGTCCACGGATGGCGCCTGACGTAGCGGTCGGCCGCCACGGCCTGGCGGCTTGCGCTGACGAGCGTAACGGCGGCGATGCGGGTCGCCTGTGCTTCGGCCAACACGACGGTGCGGCCAACCTGAAGCGCAGCGGCGCGTGCTGTCGCGCGCCTGCGAGGTTGCACCCGAAAAGCAGCGGCGGGCGATGCCGCGGAGGATCGTCCGTTTGCCGCCGCCGCCGCCGCCGTCGACGCTCGCCTTGCGGTGGCCGCATCGACCCCGAGCGTGGCTGCTTCCGCGCGCGACGCCGCATCGCCGGATACCGTCGATGCCGCCAGCACCGAGGCCAGCTTGGCGCGACTGCCGGGCGGCACGTTATCCTGCATGCCCCACTCGCCGCGCGGATCGTGCATGCGTCCGCGCGCCGCCGAGAATTCCGCGCCGAGCAGCAACACGGCGGCCGAGAAGTACAGCCACATCAGCAGCACCGCGAGCGAGCCCGCCGCGCCGAACGAACTGGCCATGCCGGCGTGCGCTATATATAAGGCAAACAGTTTCTTGCCTGCCGAGAACAGCACGGCGGCGACGATGCCGCCGACAATCGCGTCGCGCCAGCGCACCTTGTCGTCCGGCAGAAACTTGAGCAGGCCGGCAAACGCGAACGCCAGCACCAGCAATCCCACGCCCAGCTGCAGCAGATTGCCGATCACCACGTACGGCGAGTCGCCCCACAGCCACTTGCCGATAAACGTGATCACCGTATCGAGCACCAGCGAAACGATCAGCAGAAAGGCCACGCCCAGCACCAGTCCGAACGAGATCAGCCGCACGCGCACCATCGCCACCACGCTCGACGAACGCGGTCCGGTATAGGGCCACACTATATTGAGTGCGCTATTGAGCGACGAGAAAGTAGCCGACGCACCGATCGCCAGCATCGAGAACGAAATGATCGCCGCGATACCGCCGGCGCTGCCGCTGTGATGCGCATTCTCGACGATGGTCTGCACGCCCGCGGCAGCCTGGTCGCCGAGCAGGCCGTGAATGTGATTGAAGAGTTCGCCGCGCGCCGCTTCGGCGCCGAAGAACCAGCCGGCGACCGCGATCACCATGACGAGCGTCGGCGCGAGCGAGAAAGCCGCGTAGAAGGCGATGCTGGCGGCCATCGCCGCGCAGCGGTCTTCGGCGAACTGTTTGAACGCGCCGATGGCCCAGTTGGCCTGGCTGCGGGCGACGTGCTGGAGGTTGTCGGCGGAAAGCGTATTGATGTCCATGATCGTATTTCTCAATGGAATACTGGCGTCGCGTATGGCGTGTGCGAGCCATTTTGGGTGGCCGCGCCGAAGTCTTTGCACCCCTGCCTTTCGCAAAGCCTGTGCCTGTCACTATAACAAGCGTGTTGCGCGCGCGCCGGGCGTGCGCAGTCGGCGCAGCGCACCGTTAGAATGCCGGAGGACTTTCATAGAGCTATTCACCATGCACTCGCACGAACTCCCGCCGCAACTGGACATCATTCCGACTGAACAATGGGGCGCGCATTTACCTGCGCACGTCGTCGAGCAACTGCCGCGCGAAGGCGTGACGGTGTTCGCCGTGACCGACGACGCCTCCGACACCGCCGAATTCAGCGCGCGTTATGGCTTCGGCCTGGAAGATTGCGCCAACACGATCGTGATCCGCTACAGGAAAGACGGCGCCGAACATTACGCCGCGCTGGTTTCGTTGGGCTCGCTGCGGCTCGACATCAACGGCGCGGTGAAGGCGGCGCTCGGTGCGCAACGGCTCTCGTTCGCGAAGCGGGAAGCGGCGGTGGAGCACAGCGGCATGGAGTTCGGCGGCATCACGGCGTTCGGCTTGCCCGACGACTGGCGCATCCTCGTCGATGCCGCCGTGATGGAGCGCGCCCAGGTCGTCGTGGGCGCGGGCATTCGCGCGGCCAAGCTGCTGCTCTCGCCCGATGTCCTGAAGCAGTGGCCGCGTGTCGAAGTCGCGCCGTTGACGCTGTCCTGAGCGAGGCCTCGGCGCGCTCCGAGTCGGCCTGCCAGCCCTGAAGTTTTTCTCCGTTCCGCCGTTAATCCCTGAATAGACGTGAACCGCTGCGGCGCTCGCCCGCGCGGCACCTCGATCACAAATACAAAGGGATTCGGAGATGGAACGGTTTCGCCTGAAGGTGCGGCTTTGGCTGGCACTCGCGGTCATGTGCATGGGAATCCTGGCGATCGGTCTGTGGGGCGCGTTCAAAACGCGCGACACAATGATCGCCGACCGCCAAGCCGAACTGAAGAGCGTGGTCGGTGTCGCGTATAGCGTGCTGGATCGCTACAACGGCCTCGTCGCATCCGGCGCCATGCCGCTCGCCGACGCGCAGCGCACGGCGATGTCCGATCTGCGCGCCATGCGCTACGACGGCGCGGGTGGCTACCTCGTGCTCGAAGACGCGCACGCTCGCGTGCTCATGCACGGCGTGCGCGCCGATCTCGAAGGCAAGGACATGAGCGGCTTTACCGATCCACAAGGACGCCACGTGTTCAAGGACGGCTCGGACCTCGCCGAGCGCGACGGCGAAGGCTTCATCCATCTGCAGTTTCTGAAACCGGGTACCAACGAGATGGCGCCGAAGATCAACTTCGTGCGCCTCTACAAACCGTGGGACTGGACCATCGTCACCGGCGTATTTACCGACGACATCGACGCCGCTTTTTACACGACGCTCGTGCAATACGTCGGCGCAGCGCTGATTCTGTGTTTGCTGGTGTCGGTCGTGATCGGGGTGATTCTGCGCAGCATTCTGCGGCAACTCGGTGGCGAACCGGCGTACGCGGCACAAATCGCATCGTGTATCGCAGATGGCGATCTCGACGTGGTCGTCGATACGAAGCCCGGCGACGAGACCAGCCTGCTCGCCGCGATGCAGCGTATGCAGCACCGGCTCGCGCAAGCGATCACGCAGATCCGCAGCGGCGCGACCCTGATTTCAACCGTTTCCAACGAGATCGCCGCCGGCAATGCCGACCTGTCGCGTCGCACCGAGCAGCAGGCCACGGCACTCGGCGAAACCGCCTCCAGCATGGAACAGATCACCGCGACGGTGAAACAGAACGCCGATAACGCCAGACAGGCGAGCCAACTGGCTCACAACGCCTCGGAAACGGCGGCGCGCGGCGGCCAGGTGGTGGGTCAGGTGGTCGACACGATGCGCGGGATTTCGCAGTCGTCGCACAGGATTGGCGACATCATCGGCGTGATCGAAGGGATTGCGTTTCAGACCAACATCCTGGCGCTGAACGCGGCGGTCGAGGCGGCGCGTGCCGGCGAAGAAGGGCGCGGTTTTGCGGTGGTGGCGGGCGAAGTGCGCACCCTCGCGCAGCGCAGCGCGGCGGCCGCCAAGGAGATCAAGGCGCTGATCGAAGAGTCGGCCGCGCAGATCGAAGGCGGCTCGCAGTATGTGGGCCGCGCTGGCGAAACCATGCAGGAAGTGGTGCAGGCCGTGCGTCGCGTGACCGACATCATGGGCGAGATCAGCGCGGCTTCGGTGGAGCAGAGTTCGGGGATCGAGCAGGTCAACATCGCCGTGGCGAGCATGGATCAGACGACCCAGCAGAACGCCGCGCTGGTGGAGGAGGCGAGTGCGTCGGCGGAAGTGCTGAAGGCGCAGACGGGGCAACTGAGCGCTGCGATCGCCGTGTTCACACTGCCGGCCGGACGGTAATCCGGATGGTGAGTCGAGCGCTTCAGGACTTGACGAAATAACCCTCGAGAATATCTACCACGCGCCACAGCGAGCAGGGACGCCGGCAATGACCATCGAAGCCGGCGTCTTTCAGCGGGCCGATCGGATCGGCCGGCCAGATATTGCTCATGGCCAGCATCAGCATGTCGACGTTCGAGGGTTCGGCGCGCACGGTGCGCACGAATGCGTAGTCCGCAATGGAGTCGAGCCGCGTGTCGAGCAACAGCGCATGCGGCCGCCACCACGTCAGAAACGATCTCAGCCGGACCAGATCGGCGGCGTGGATCGCTTCATAGCCCTTCAGTGACAGCAAAAGCACGAGCGATTCACCGATCGCCCGGTCGCGATGTCCGATCAGGATGCGTCGCGTTTGCGTCGCGTCCGCTTTGCTGCGTTGCTTCCAGATCGCAAACTCAGTTTCATCGTCAAGCGATACGCGTCTTGTCACGGTGGCCTCCGTAATATTGCGCGCGAGCAATTCAATGCAAGGAACTCGGTTCTATTTTAGGCAAATTCTACCTGCATTCCGCCAGAGCCAGGCGGTGTCCGTATGTTTTACCCGGCCGACATGCCTGCGCGCAGCAGCAGGTGACGATTGCGCTCCGACAGATTCTTCATACGTAGCTGCTTGCCGGCTTTGCGATAGCGTTCGATCAACCCTTGCAAGGCGGCTAGCGCGGAATGATCGGCGAGCAGCAGGTGAGCGCAATCGAGCGTGACCTGGCTGGGATCCTTCGCCGGGTCGAACAACTCATGAAAACGCGCGGTCGACGCGAAAAACAGCGTGCCGCGCGTCACGTAGATTTTGTCCTCGGGATGATCTTCCACGTGCACGTGAATTTCGCGCGCATGCTGCCAGGCGAAGTTGAGCGCGGCGATCACGATGCCGCATAACACGGCGATCGCCAGATCGGAGAACACCGTGATGATGGTGACCGCTACGATCACCAGCGCGTCGTTGCGCGGCACCTTGCCGAGCACGCGCAGCGAACCCCACGCGAAGGTCTGCTGTGCCACCACGAACATCACTCCCACTAGCGCCGCCAGCGGAATGCGTTCGATCAGCGGCGACAGGAACAGGATGTACATTAGGATCATTACGCCGCTGACGACGCCAGAAAGACGCGAGCGTCCGCCCGAATTCAGATTGATCATGGTCTGGCCGATCATCGCGCAGCCGCCCATGCCGCCGAACAGACCCGAAGCGATATTCGCCGCGCCCAGGGCCACGCATTCGCGATTCGGCTGGCCGCGCGTCCCGGTGATTTCGTCGGTCAGATTGAAGGTGAGCAGCGTTTCCAGCAAACCGACGATCGCGATCAGCACCGCGTAAGGCAGCACGATGCGCAGCGTGGTCAGATCGAAGGGGACGTCGGGCAGATGCAGGCTCGGCAGGCCGCCGGCAATGTGCGCCATATCGCCGAGCGTGCGGGTAGGCAAGTGCAGCAACTGGGTGACGATGCCCACGCCGATGATCGCGATCAGCGCGGGCGGCGCGGCGCGAGTCAGACGCGGCAGCAGATAGACAATCGCCATGGTGAGCGCGACGAGTCCGCACATCATGGCCAGCGCGCTACCGTGCAGCCATTGTTCGCCTTGCGGCGTGCTCTGCCGGAAATGCGCGAGTTGCGCCATGGCGATCACGATCGCGAGGCCGTTGACGAATCCCAGCATGACCGGATGCGGGACCATGCGGATCAGTTTGCCGAGCCGTAGCACGCCGAACAGCACCATCAGGATGCCGCTGAGTACCACGGTGACGAGCAGATATTGCGCACCGTGCTGCGCGACCAGCGCGACGATCACGACCGCCATCGAACCGGCCGCGCCGGAAATCATCCCCGGCCGGCCGCCGAACAGGGCGGTGATGGTGCAGATGAAGAAGGCACCGTACAGGCCCATCAACGGATTGAGGTGGGCAACGAGGGCAAAGGCGATGCACTCCGGCACGAGCGCGAACGACGAAGTCAGGCCTGCAAGGACATTGCTTCTGATGCCGGCGAGCTCGGTGAGCCGGCCGTGAGTGGGACTAGCGGTGTTCATTTTTCAACGAGGGAGAGAGAGGGGCGACGTCTTGCGTGATGGCGCGTAGGGCTACGCACGGCAAGGGTGTCGGGCCCGAGGCGGAGCAGCGGTTGCCGCGCTTACCGTTGAGCAAGCTTGCAAAAGGCCTGAATTTTACAGTAGTTCGAAGGTTCGGGCCGGGCGGCCGAACCGTGGTGTCGAACCGCCATGCAGCCCGGCGGCTGCATGGCAGGAAGCGCGCGCGCCTAGATCATCAGACGGGAAACCTTGGTGCCTTCGAGCGAGACGCCCGCCATCAGGCCGCCATTCGTGAGTACGAAGGCTTCGACCGGGCTCGTAGCGGTCGATGTATCCACCGCGCCGTTCGCGCCGACCTTGAGGACGGCGACCGTTGCGTCCGCACCTGCTGCCCAACCTTGGCTGCCGAGAAATTTGTCGAGTGCGTCCTGCGTCATGAACAGGAACACGAGCGCTTTCGACTGGGCGCCGATCTGCAAACCGAACGAGCCGGCGACCGTGCTGTAGTAGCCCGTCGTGTGGCCGCCGACGCGCAGCGCGCCTTCGCCGTACTGTCCGCCGACCCAGAACCCCGCCGAGATCACGTTCGGGAACACGAGGATGCCGCGCGCCTTGCCGACCAGTTCGCGCGAACCGCTCACGTTGGCAAAGAGGCGCGACAGCGTGGAGTCGACCCCCGCGTTGATCGTGTCACGCTTGCCGGCATTAGCCGACGGCGATGCGCTCGAGGAAGGCGACGTGGTCGTGCAGCCCGCGAGTCCCAGGCCGGCAGCAGCGAGAGCGGCACTGGTCGTCGTGATGAATTGTCGTCTGCGCATGATTGTTTTTTTCCTTTTCTACGTTATGGAAGTTACGTTTTCTCGTTTTTAGATCGAGCGGTAGTGCCGCGACGAGGGCAAGGCCACGCGTCAATGGCCTATCAGCATATAACGTGCCTGCCCTCGCTGCTCGCTCGTTGTCTACGACTCCATCGCGGGCCGGATGTTCTGATTGTGATGAAAGAGATTGTGCGGATCGTAGTGGCCCTTGACCACGACGAGCCGTTCGTAGTTCGGCCCATAGGCGTCGGCGACACGTCCGGTTTCCTCCTGCGTCATGAAGTTGACGTAGACGCTGCCGAGCGCGAAAGGTGCGGACGCATCGAAAAACGCGCGGGCCCAGGCGATGCAGCGTGCGTCGTCGCTTGCCTCGTCCCAACGGCCGTGGACGTTCATGGCGTACTGCGCGTCGCGGGCTGGATAGGCGGTGGCATCGACGGCGACGCGCTGCGTCTGCGCACCGATCTGGCCAAAGAAAATTTCGCATTGCGGCGAGGGCAGCTCGGCAATCGCATGGATCAGTGTGTCGATCAGGCCGTCCGATATTTCCGCGAGATTGTGCGATTTCCAATAGTTGCGCGCGCCTGGCGTGAGTAGCGGATCGAAGGCCTGTTGCCACATTTCGTAGGGCATCGGCCCCAACTGTTCGCCGACTGGTGTGCCGAAGGCGCGAATCGACGCCACTGTCGCGGGACCGTTTTCGAGCGGGCCGGAGTAGCAGATCGCGAAGACGATCACGGGTTTGCCATGTATATCGGCCGGTAGAAACGGCAACGGGGGCGCAAGTCGCGACACGACCCACACGCTGAGATCGTCCGGCATGCTCGCCGCCGCCGCGCGATATTGAAGGAGCGCCTGTTTCGCCTGAGCGAATGGCAGGACGACGAGCCCACCGTACACCAGCGGTCCAACCGGATGCAGCGCGAACTCGAATCGCGTGACGACACCGAAATTGCCGCCGCCGCCGCGAATCGCCCAGAACAGGTCTTCATGCGAGCCGTCGCTGGCGTGGAGCAATTCACCGTCGGCGGTGACGACGTCCGCTGAAATCAGATTGTCCACCGTCATGCCGTATTTGCGGCTCAGCCAGCCGAAGCCGCCGCCGAGCGTCAGACCTGCGATACCCGTGGTCGAGTTGATGCCGAGCGGAGTCGCGAGCCCGAAGGCCTGAGCTTCGTGGTCAAAATCATGGAGCGTCGCGCCAGGTTCGACATAGGCGCGCCGCGCGGCCGGGTCGATGCGCACCGATTTCATCAGCGAGAGATCGAGCACCAGGCCGTCGTCGCACAGCGCGCTGCCGCCGATGTTGTGGCCGCCGCCGCGAATCGCCAGTGGCAGACCGTTTTCGCGCGCGAACGTCACGCCCTGGCGGACGTCGGCGACACCGGCGCAGCGCACGATCATCGCCGGATGCCGGTCGATCATTGCATTCCAGATGCTGCGTGCGGCGTCGTAATCCGCATCGCCGGGTACGAGGAGTTGGCCCCGGAGGGTGGCTTTCAGTTCGTCGACGGCGCTGCTGGACACATTAACCATGGTTGATCTCCTATGGAGTAGTGGGAACGCTCTCAGTTCGCCAGCGCGATTCGCTTCTCGATTGCGAAGAAGCATTGAAAGTGAATTGAGAGGTTTGTCTGCGACCAGTAAACGGAGCGGCTCCCCGAAGACAAAGCAAGGTATACCCGCATTTTTGCGGCAATTTGCGCGAGAGCCAGCGCAGCGGCCATCGTCGGGCCTGACAAGCGATCGCCGGACAGGCTCACGCGATGGATGGTGGAAATACTTCGGAAAAAGATGGTGCGCAGAAGTGTTGGATGAGCGGCGATGTGGTGGTTGTCTTACGACAGTTTGGCCGGGCGCGCCGATCCCGGTTGTTTCAATCGCCGGTTTGAGCCGTCATGAAATCAGGGGAAACACGGAGCAGCCTGAAAGCCGGGACGAGCGGTGTCTGTGCTGTTGGCCGCATTCACATTTGAACAGTTTATCTCGCGTGTGCGGAGAGGCACTTTCGTAGTGCGATTGCATAGGTTCTGAAGTCGTTGTCCTCGTTAAATGCGATTGTCTTTGTTGAACCTAATCGGGTCGACGTTGTTCGATTCATCTGATGAAGTGAATGGAATGCGGTCGTGGAATATTAGTTGGGACTGCGTATCTAAAGAAATAATGTCCGGTAATTGGGTCACGTCGGTAATTGACGATCTCTGACAGTTCGGTCGCGCAATTAAACAGCAAATAGCCGGCAATCCTGCATTGCGTGGGTTAGCGCACGGTCAACGCACGACGCTCCGCATAACTTCAACGTCCATCAGGCCACGCTGTGTTGCTTTCGCGATTGATTCGAAACACAGCGGGTTGAGTCTCTCTAATCACGTCAAATCGGACCGGGGATTTTCCGCGTGGGAGAGGTTCGACGTCATGTCTATTTGACGTGGCGTCGGGCAATGTCAACTGGGCTTTGACGTTTCATTTTTTGAAGATGACTACAGATTCGCTCTTAAATTGGCCGGTCTTTCAAGATGCATGGTTAGGAGAATGAAATGAAAAAATCAAACGGGGACGCTCGGGTATTGGGTACGCGTCAGGCGGTGTTGGCGGTTGCCGTGAGTCTTTATGCGGCAATGGCGGGTGCGCAAACGAGTTCCGCGCCTTCTGTTCCCACTACCGCAGGCTCGGGCAAAGTGATGATGGCGCAGTCATTGCCGATCGATTGTCCGTCGTACGACACGCTGGGCTGCAAAAAAGAGAGCACTGGCTTGCTGGCGTCCGGCGAGATCGGCATTGCCGCGGCTGCGGGAGGCTTGGATTCGGTATCGGCTGCGGGTTCGCAGGGCGCCGGTGGGGGCGTGGCCTCGTCGAGTGGCGCGGGCGAAGGCGGCGGCAGTGGCGCGAATGGCTCCGCTGGTTCGAATGGATCAGGCTCGGCCGGGTTGGGTGCAGCGAGTGCCGGGAGCGGCACCGGTGGTGGGAATGGTGCGGGCAGTAGTGGTGGCAGTGGCGGCGATGGTAAGGGCGGGGCAGGGTCGAGTGGCGGAGCAGGTAGTGGGGGAGCGGGAAGCGGAGGGAGCGGGGCGGGAGGAAATGGTAGTGGGGGCGCGGGTAGTGGAGGTAGTGGGAGTGATGGGTCCGGTAACGGAACAAGCGGTAGCGGCGGGTCGGGTAGTAGCGGAAACGGTAGCAGTGGGTCCGGCGACGGAGGAAACGGAAACGGGGGGGCCGGTAGCGGTGGCTCCGGTAGCGGTGGTGATGGCGGTGGCGGCAGCGGTGGTCATGGAGACGGCGGTCACGACGGCAGCGGTCATGGAGACGGTGGCCACGACGGCAGCGGCCATGGAGATGGTGGCCACGACGGCAGCGGCCATGGAGATGGTGGCCACGACGGCAGCGGCCATGGAGATGGTGGCCACGACGGCAGCGGCCATGGAGACGGCGGTCACGACGGCAGCGGTCATGGAGATGGTGGTCACGACGGCAGCGGCCATGGAGATGGTGGTCACGACGGCAGCGGTCATGGAGACGGTGGCCACGACGGCAGCGGTCATGGAGATGGTGGTCACGATGGCAGCGGCCATGGAGATGGTGGTCACGACGGCAGCGGTCATGGAGATGGTGGCCACGACGGCAGTGGCCATGGAGACGGCGGTCACGACGGCAGCGGTCATGGAGATGGTGGTCACGACGGCAGCGGTCATGGAGATGGTGGCCACGACGGCAGCGGTCATGGAGACGGCGGCCACGACGGAAGCAGTCATGGAGACGGCGGTCATAACGGCAGCGGTCACAGCGGCGACGGCGGAAAGGGCGACAGTGGCCCTGGCGGAAGCAGCGGCGGTCAGGGTTCCGGTGGTCCTGGTGGTTCCGGCAACTCAGGCCACGGCGACGGCGGCAAGGGCGGCGACGGCGGCAAAGGCAGCAGCGGTCCTGGCGGAAACGGTGGCGGCCAAGGTTCTGGCGGTCCTGGCGGTTCTGGCAACTCGGGCTCCGGCCACGGCGACGGCGGCAAGGGCGGCGATGGCGGCAAAGGCAACAGCGGTCCTGGCGGAAGTAGCGGCGGTCAGGGTTCCGGCGGTCCCGGCAACTCCGGCTCCGGCCACGGTGACGGTGGCAAGGGCGGCGACGGCGGCAAAGGCAGCAGTGGTCCTGGCGGAAACAGCGGCGGCCAAGGTTCTGGCGGTCCCGGCGGTTCCGGCAACTCCGGCTCAGGCCACGGCGACGGCGGCAAGGGCGGCAGCGGTCCTGGCGGAAACAGCGGCGGCCAAGGTTCTGGCGGTCCTGGTGGTCCCGGCAACTCCGGCTCCGGCCACGGTGACGGTGGCAAGGGCGGCGACGGTGGCAAGGGCGGCGACGGCGGCGACGGCGGCAAAGGCGGCGATGGCGGCAAAGGCAACAGCGGTCCAGGCTCAAGCAACGCCGGCCAAGGCCACGGCGGTTTTGGCGGCGGCTTCGGCGGCTTCGGTTCGGGCCGCGGCGGCAGCAATGGCGGCGGCTACGGCGGCGGTCATGGCCACTAAAGCGGCCTGAAGCAGCGAGTCAGCGGCAGCGCATGGAGGTCATCAACCTCCCACGCTGCCGCTGACCGAACGATCAGAGCGGACGGGTCATCGCCCCGTCCGCTTTTTCCATTAGAAAAACATCCACAGCGCGACGGCTAATAACACGCGAGCAACGTCAACAACCCCCAAAGAACCTCAAGCGCAAACCAACTTTTCCCCATCACCCCCCAACCTCAATCACCCGCTCCTGTACCACCAGAAAAACCTTCTCCCCCGCCACATCTCCATCTTCACGCGCTCCCCCGGTAAAACTACCGAACGCAGGCAGCACCCCACACGCCGCACCGAACCTGAAACACGGAACCCGCACCGAATCGTTGCGCGTCGTCACCCGATAAACCGGATGCACGTGCCCCGCGAGCGCATAGGCGTCCGTCACTTTTTGCGGGTAATGACACAACGCCCACGGCCCCAGTCGCCACGGCTCCTGCACCGTCTCGACATTGAGCGTTTCCGGCAACCCACCCGCATGCCGATCGTGATTCCCTTCGACCAGCACGACGCGCAATGCCGCGTGCCGCGCGCGCCAGACATGCAACGCGTCGAGCGTCTCGCGCGCGTGCGCTTCGCGCGCATGCAGCAGATCACCGAGAAACACCAGCATCGCCGGTTCGAACTCCGCGATCAGAACATCGAGACGCATCAGATTGTCGGCGGTCGATCCAATCGGCACTGGAATGCCGCGCGCACGAAATACCGCGTCCTTGCCAAAATGCGCGTCGGCGACGAACAGGCAACGCAGCACGGGATCGAAACTCGCGCGCAAGCTCGACAACATCAGTGAATGCCCGGCAATCTCCACGGATAACGACTCAGGTCTCATACGCGCGCCGCCTTCTCGAGTTCGGCGAGCATCCGCTCGACACGATCCGCCAGCTTCTCCGTACTGACCTTCTCACGCAGACGTCCGACGATCAACGGAAACGCAAACGGCGTCGGCTTCTTCGGTCGCGTAACGATCACCCGGCTCGCGCTCATCCGTTCGAGCGCGAGGCGAATGCGCTGGGCGTCGAGTTCCTGCAGCAGCACTTCGGTATCGGCCTGATTGAGCAGCAGATTGCCGCTGTCGTGATTGCGGAAGATCTCATAGAAGAGTCCACTCGATGCCTGCAATTGACGCGCGCTCTTCTGTTGTCCGGGATGTCCCTGAAACACCAGTCCCGATACGCGCGCAATTTCCCGGAAACGCCGCATCGAGAGCTCGGATGAGTTGAGGCTCGCGAGAATATCGTGATCCAGGCGCTCCGGCGAGAGCAGGCCGCGCTCCAGTTCCGCGGTCCAGTCGAATGGTTGCGCGGACAACAGCTCGAATCCGTAGTCGTTCATCGAGATCGAAAAAGTACCAGGCTTCTCGCGCGCGACCCGCCATGCGAGCAAGGCGCCTAAACCGATATGCGCCGTGCGCCCCGCAAACGGATAGCAGAAGAAGTGATGCCCCTCGCGCGATTTCAGCAGTTCGACGACCAGCACGCCAGGCTCGGGGAGGGCAGACCACTTCTGCTGCAATTCGAGCAACGGCCGCACGGCGCGCATTTCCGGCTCGTCGTAGATCCCGGCGACGGCGCGCGCGAGCATCGTCAGTGTCGCGTCGGCGAGTTCGGAAGACAAGGGCATGCGGCTACCGGCCCATTGCGGCATGGCTCCGCGTGACGACGTCGCGCGACGTACCCACGCGGTCATGTCCTGCACGCGGATCAATTCGAGTGTGCGACCGCCGAAAGTAAAGATATCGCCGGGTTTGAGCCGTGAAATGAACGATTCCTCGATTGCACCAATCCGGCCGCCCGAGAGATAAGCGACATGCAAGGTGCCGTTCGCGACGATCGTCCCGATGTTGTTGCGATGCCTGCGCACGAGATCTTCGCGTGGCACGCGGAAAAGCCCGTCGCTTTCCCGCACCACGCGATGGTAATCGGGGTAAGCGCGCAAAGCCGTGCCACCGCCTTCCACGAAGCCGAGCGCCCAGTCGAATTCGCTCTGCGTCAATTGTCGATAGGCATAGGTACTGCAAATTTCGCGGTACAGTTCACGCGCTTCGAAGCCTCCGCCGATGGCCACGGTGACCAGATGCTGCACCAGCACGTCGAAGGGTTTCTCCGGCGCTTCGCGTCCTTCGATCTGCCGCTTCTCGACGGCCTCGCGCGCGGCAGCGGCCTCGACCAGTTCGAGCGCATGCGTCGGCACGATCGTCACGCGTGACGGACGCCCCGGCGCGTGTCCCGAGCGTCCCGCGCGCTGCATGAGTCGCGCGACGCCTTTGGGCGAACCGATCTGGAACACACGTTCCACCGGCAGAAAGTCCACGCCCAGATCGAGACTCGACGTACACACGACCACCTTCAGCAACCCTTCCTTCAGGCCACGCTCGACCCATTCGCGCACCTGCTGGTCGAGCGAGCCGTGATGCAACGCAATCAGACCCGCCCATTCGGGGCGCGCTTCGAGTAACGCCTGATACCAGACCTCGCATTGCGAGCGTGTATTGGTAAACACCAGCGAGGTCCGCGCTTCACCGATCGCGTCGGCCACGGGACCGACCTGGCGCATACCGACATGGCCGCCCCACGGAAATCGCTCGATGGTGTCGGGAATCAGCGTATCGACGATCAGCGCTTTGGGCAACGCGCCGTGCACGCTCACGCGCTCCGTTTTGACAGGGGCGAGCAGGACGTCGGCGGCAAAAGGCAGATTCCCGAGCGTGGCCGACAATCCCCATACCTGCAACGCGGGACGCCAATGCGCGAGACGTGCAAGCGCGAGTTGCGTTTGCGTGCCGCGCTTGTTACCCAGCAACTCATGCCACTCGTCGACGATTACCAGCTTCACATGAGCCAGCACGTCGCGTGCATCGGGCCGCGTGAGAATCAGCGAGAGACTTTCCGGCGTGGTCACCAGCGCCGACGGCATGCGCCGGTTTTGCCTCGCGCGCTCGGCGGACGACGTGTCACCGGTCCGCAGGCCGACGCTCCACGGCACGGCGAGTTCGACCGCCGAGCTCTGCAAGGCGCGTGCGGTATCCGCGGCGAGTGCACGCATCGGCGTGATCCACAGAACCGTGAGCGGTTCCGGCTGAGTACGCGGCACGCGGTTGCGTGCCGACGATGTCGGCGATGCAAAAGCTGCCAGTGCGCCGAACCACACAGCCCAGGTTTTACCGGCGCCGGTCGTGGCATGCAGTAAGCCGCTCGCACCTCTGGCGATTGCTTGCCAGACTTCGCGCTGAAAATCGAAGGGCTGCCAGCCGCGCGCGGCGAACCACGCGTCGAGCTTCTCGGCGAACGGGCGGCGCGCGGCGTCGGCGTCGAGTGTGAAGGGAAGCGGTTCGAAGGCCGGTTCGCGCGCGTCCAGGCGTGCCTGTTGCTCGCGACTGCGCGGAATTCGGCGTGGCCGGGGCGCACGCCGCCGCTCGTTGGCGGGTGGCGGCGACGGAATCGCGTTCTCGTCGGGATCAGGCGGCTCGGTCATCGAAAGCGCTCTTTGGCATCGGATACGCAGGTCGGAATGAATCGCAGGCGATATTCTGAGTGGACCGTCCTGGAGCGCCAGTGGTTCACGAGCCGACCCGGCGCGTCGCCAGCAAGTGGCAGGAATCGCCGTGACGGCTGACGCCAGAGTGCCACAGGCGATCCGTTACAATGGCCCGCACTACCCATCTGGAGACTTGCTTTGAAATCTATTGTTGCTTTGGTTGCTGCTGCCGTTCTGTCTACGACCGCAATGGCCGCTGCGCCGACCACTGAAAAACTGCCTTCCGGCGTGATCGTCGAAACGCTGAAGCAGGGTACGGGCGCTCAACCTGCTGCTGACGACGTCGTCACGGTCAATTATCGCGGCACGCTGGCCAACGGCACCGAGTTCGATAGCTCCGCAAAACACGGTGGCCCGGCAACGTTCCCGCTGAATCGCGTGATCCCGTGCTGGACGCAAGGCGTGCAGAAAATCAAGGTGGGCGGCAAGGCCAAGCTGACCTGCCCGTCGGCGACCGCTTACGGTGAACGTGGCGTCGGCCCGATTCCGCCGAATAGCGATCTGACGTTCGAGGTCGAACTGGTCAGCATCGGCAAGTAACGAGCCGCGAACAATACAGCGCGAAACGCGCTGCGAAAAAGCCCCGATGCGGTCAACGCAGCGGGGCTTTTGTTTTGTGGGGCTGCAATACCTTGAAAAGATCGCAAGACGCCGCGTGAATCATCGCCGCGATGTCGCTCTGGTTCTCCCGGTTGTCGGGTTTGCAGTGAACATTTACCGCGCTACGATCACCGGCGTCTCGCACTCGAGTCATTGAACTCACGGTGGAGTGGCCGGCCGAGTCCCGCTCACTCCGGCGGCGCGAAAAGCATCGAAATATAAAGAATGGTGGAGACGACGATAATGCCGACTCCGACCAGCACTTTGGTGCGATTGAATTCCAGGCCGCCATTGATGGCGACCGCAATCCCGACGACCGACGACAGCGTGCCGACTGCGGCCAGCACGACGTGAACCTTGCTGCGTATCAGTTTTCGCCGTTCCGGACTTGCGCCTTCTTTCCATTTTTTGAGTGTCATGGGAAGCATCCTTTGCGTGGGTTCGCGTTGGCGTGCAGGGGCGAGACGCTTTGAAAACGAACTGCACGCAGCCGGACATGCCGGCTGCGTATTACAAATCGATCACAGTGGCACCCAGCATATAGGAGTCGCCTGATCGTGCAAATAATAAAGTCGAGAAATAAAGCCTAAGCTTGTTTCAGGTCGATTGGCGGCGCGGGCCGGCAAACGTCCGACTGCCGTTTCTCAGGCGAACCACGTTTAAAGCGGCGGCGCGCTGAGTCGTTTACTAATGACCTGATTGTTCGCGCACGAGGAGCGCCTGTCATGAATATCGACTTTCATTATGGCGTGGTCTATATCGCCGCTCGCACGGCCGGCATGCCGGCCGCGCAGGCGGTCACCGTCGCCCACGCCTGCCAGTACATCGACGATGCTACTACGGCGGGAATACTGCGCTTTGCCGGCGGCGAGACTTTCGAGCGGTTTGCCACAGCGCACAAGATGTTTGATTACGCCAATACGGAGAACGACCAGAACCGGCTGGTGTGGGCGCCATTTCATTTCCTTCCGGCCGGTGAGGGCGCGACGCTGGAGGAAAAAGCCGTGTGCCGCGCCGACAGCACCGTCGCGCGCGAAGTCGTGCGGCGCGCAATCCGGCAGCGCAACGCGCAAACCTGTCTGCATCGCCTGGGTGTGACGCTGCACACGTATGTCGATACCTGGGCGCATCAGGGCTTTTCGGGTATTGAAAGTCTGTGGAATCGGGTCCGGCTTCTGGAGTCGCAAGATTGCACGCGCAAAGGCTGGCTTGCCAGGCTGACTAGCGCATCGAAGCATCTGATCGAGCGGATTGAAGAAGATGTACTGACGGCGGCGTTGCCGGTCGGTCACGGTGCGGCCTTGCACTATCCGGATCAGCCGTGGGCCAAATGGACGTACATCGACGGTCGACACGAGTTGATTGAGCGGGACAACCTGCCGGCATTCGTGACGGCGGCCGATATGAGCTGCCGCGTGGTGCGTGCATATCTGGCAGGACGAGAGGATTTCGAAACTCAGGCCGGCTTGCCGACAAACGTGAAAGACGCCCTCACGGATCTGCTGGGCACCAATCAGGATCTGGACGACAACCGGCGCCTGCTGAACATTTGCGATCTGGTAAAAGCCGGCGGGATTCCCGGTTTGAAAGAATCGATTCCGGCTTATGTGCCCAAAGGCTCAGGTTCATGGAAGCATCTGGCAACCGGCTTGCTGGCCGACGACGACTCGGGCGATAAGCCTGCGTGGACGGACGCCTTTGAAAAGAGCGATTACCGTCTGTTTCACGACGCGGTCAAGGAGCACCGCTTCGTGACCACGCAGGAAATCCTGCCGTTTTATGGATTGCGAATCGCGTGATCGCGCAGCGTTAGCCGCTGTTATTGCACTCTCGTTTGCTGACGCTGCGCCGCTTCTTCCTGCGCGTGCTTCTTAGCCAGATGGCGGCCGACCAGGCAACCGCCCACGGCACCGATGACTGCGTGGTGTCCGGCGTAATGTCCCGCGACGCCGCCCACAACCGCCCCCTTCACGCAGCCTGCCGCGTTGGCCGTGCCCATTGCTGCCACTGTCACTGTCACTGCCGCGAGTGCGGTTTTGAAGCTTCCTGCTTTCATCTGAAAGTACCGTGCTATTGAGTTGTTAAAAAAGTTGTCCAAAGATGGCGCCGGCCGACTTCTTTTCAATAGCCGCCTTAACGAAGCTGCTCTCGCCATTCGCCGGCGACAAAAAAAGAACGCTAATCCTTTGAATCCGCGAATGCTTGCCTATAGTAGAAGCGGTTATTGCCGCGATGCACAGCGGCGGCCCTTCTTGACGCGCTCGACGGGGAAACGGATATGACGTCATCGAATGCTGCAGTCTATCAGTCCCAGGCCTGCACGCCGGACTCGCTTCGAACTCTGGCCGGCTACCTCGAACGGGCACTCGACGAAGGCGAAAGCGTGATCCTGATGCGAATCGGCATGCAGGTGCGCAGTGTTTATGTCGGCGATCCGTCGGGTGCTTTCGAAGACTTGAAGGATTACGGCGTAGTCGCTGCTTTCGAGGCAGACGAAATGCTGACACTGACCCGGCTGGGACTCAACCGGATCACCGCCGACGAGCAGCAATACCGTTTTGTGCGCAGCGTCCGATACATTGCCGATCGCCAGGCAGTGGTTTTTACCCCGACTTGAGTGCGCGGAAAAGATTCGGCAAGGCGAACGAAAAGGCAGAAGGATTGACAAAGAGAAGAGTCGACATCCGGGTTATCGAGTAGCGAGTCCGAAAGTTTCGTACTCCACGTGGATGTAAAAAAACGTGTTGGTCTCTTTATCGCCACGCGGGTCTGCCTTTCTCGTGTTATTCATGGCATAGTTCGTTCGATTACCACATAAGGAGCAATCAAATGCCTACGTTAGAGCAAATCCAAGCAAAGCTTAAGAAGCTCCAGGCTCAAGCTGATGTCCTTATTGCAAAAAAAGCGCAAGTCGCAGTCGACCAGATTCGCGACTTGATGCTCAAGCATGGCCTCACCACGACAGATATCGAAGCAAAAGCAAAAGCGCGCCGTGCCGCGAGAGGTTTGAACGGTCACGCAGGCAATGGCCGCTCGAGTACTGCGGGTGTAGCCAAGTACCGCGATCATAAAACCGGGGCGACCTGGACCGGCCACGGCCGTGCGCCGGCCTGGATTGCCAGCGTGAAAGACCGCACTCAATTCCTCGTCGAAGGTGCGAGCGAGTTGAAATCGACGGTCAAGGCGGCACTCACACATGCCTCCAGCAGCAAAGGTCAGCCTAAAGGCGCACAGCCGGCCAAGTACCTCAATCCCAAGACTGGCGCAACCTGGAGCGGCCGTGGTCCGGCGCCCGCATGGCTTGCAACGGTTAAAGACCGCACCAGATTCCTGATCGACGGCGCTGCCGCGGCGGCGGGCAAGGCGGGTCACCAGGCTGCAAAAAAGGCCGGCAAGGTGAAGTCGGCGGCAGCTAGCGGTGCTGTGAGCAAGAAGGCTGCGGCCAGGAAAGTCGTCGCGAAGAAGGCGGCTGCTACGAAGAAAACGGCTGCCAGGAAGGTCTCGGCAGTCAAGAAAGTGGCCGCCAAGAAAGTCGTAGTCAAGAAAGCGGTGGCAAAGCCCGCAGCGAAGAAGGCGAAAGCGGCGGTAAAGAAACCCGCGGCCAGGAAAGCGCCGGTGCGCAAAGCGGCCGCTCCAGGCAAAACCGCTACGGCGAGTCCTGCGGCAGCGCCGCAAACTCCGGCCACGTCAGTCAGCGCGTAAGCGCAACGGAGTCTCGAAGTCGATGACCAGTACGCTCGAATCACCCCAGCAGGAAGACCAGGTCGTCCTGCTGGACTCCGTTCCACGTCCGGCGGACGACGCCGCCGAGCCGTTCATGGTGGTCAGCGACCGTCGGGTTATTCTGGCTTACCCGATTGCGGAAGCCGACTTCGAGCGGTTTGGTCCGTTCGACACCGACGACGATCCCTTCTGCGCAGTGCTGTTCGCGGACTGCGTGTTTCATCGTCTGGGGCCACCCGGGGAAGGCGATCTCGAGATTCATCCGCTCGCCTCGCAAGGGTTGGTCGGTTGCTCGGCTCACGAAGTCATCCACTCATCGCTCGCGGCTGAAATCGCGGCGCTGGCTTCTCCGGGACTCACGCCGCGTCATTTCGTCATTACGTTTCAGGCATCGACATTTGAATGCGTCGCGTCCGACTACACCGTAGTCGGCGTCTATGGCGCGGGAGAAATCGCCAGTCGGGAAGCGTTCTCGCTCGTCCGGTAGTCGCCCAACTCCCGGTACTAGCAAGGCGCGGTCCCGCATTGGGCACGCGCCGTGCGTCCTGCGTTCGAGGTAAAGCTCGGGCTCTTCGCGGCCCGCAATCTCCGTCAACCCGCAGGGCGGCCATGCAAAGCGCCCGCTGATTAGCATCGAGGCCACGCATGCTGACGATTCCGATTACCGCCTTCGTCACGCTTATCATCATTCTGGTCATTGCGAATTTATCGAGTGGCGAGAAGAAGATCGAGCACAAAATCGAACGGCTCTACGCGAGTGACGATCCACAATTTCTCCGTTCCATGGGGTTGTTGCTTGGGCCGCCGGTTCTCTCGGGCAATCGCTTCGAGATGCTCGTGAATGGCGACCGGATCTTTCCTTCGATGCTGGAGGGGATTCGCTCGGCGCGCCGTTCCATTACCTTCGAAACGTTCATTTACTGGTCCGGCCCAATTGGCGAGCAGATTGCACAGGCTCTCGCCGATAAAGCGCGCGAAGGTATCGCCGTGCATGTTCTCCTCGATTGGGTCGGCTCGTCGAAAATGGACAAGCGCTATCTGGGTCTGCTACGCGACGCAGGCGCAAAAGTTGTCCAGTATCACAAGCCTCATTGGACCGGGCTGGGCCGCATGAACGATCGCACGCACCGCAAGCTGCTGGTGATCGACGGCCATATAGGTTTTACGGGCGGCGTGGGTATTGCGCCCGAGTGGACCGGTCATGCGCAGGACGAAAAGCATTGGCGCGATACGCATTTCCGCGTGGAGGGGCCAGTGGTCGGACATATGCAAGCGGTGTTCATGGACAATTGGGTGAAAGCGACGGGCAATGTACTGCACGGCCCCGACTATTTTCCGGCCGTCGACCCGGTTGGAGATGGCCTCGCGCACATGTTCAGCAGTTCACCTTCGGGCGGCAGCGACGACATGCAGTTGATGTATCTCATGGCGATCACTGCGGCGACGCATACCATCCACCTCGCAAGCGCGTATTTCGTACCCGACAAACTCACGATCAACGCAATTGTCGAAGCGGCGAAGCGCGGCGTGAAAGTGCAGGTCATCACGCCGGGAAACCATATCGACACGCACACAGTGCGGGAAGCGTCGCGTGCATGCTGGGGCGATCTGCTCGAAGCGGGTGTGGAGATGTTCGAATACCAGCCGACCATGTTTCATTGCAAACTACTCGTGGTCGACGAGTATCTTGTTTCGGTCGGTTCGACCAATTTCGATAGCCGGTCTTTCAAGCTCAACGACGAAGCCAATCTGAATATTTACGACTACGAGTTCGCGAAGTTGCAAACATCGGTATTCGCCAAAGATATCGAGAAGTCGGAGCGCATCACGCTGGAGGCATGGAAGCGGCGTCCGCTCAAGGAACGGCTGATTGAAAAAATCGTGCCGTTGCTGGACACGCAACTCTAATAAATATCGCTAATTGCCTGGATTGAACACGGGTTTATCCGGATCGGCGAGTGTCTTATAGGGGAGTTGCGCGGCACGAGGGTTAGGCGTCGTATCGTCGATGACACGATCCACGTCGGCGGTTTTCGCGAGCTCGCCGAGAAAAGCCGCCTTGTCGAAACCGGGCGCAACGCAGCCCTGCACATAAATAAAACGGCGTTGTAGCGTAAGCCAGAGTGTCGACTGTTCGCGCCAGTGCGTGGCGTAGTTGATATTGGCTAAACGACGCTGAACCGCGTCGGCGATTTCGGCGTCATATAGATAAGCGTTCGACAAACGGCAACGTCCTTCCACCCAGCAGCTATTGCCGCGCTCGATCCGGTAATGGCTGTCGTCGAGCCATTCCTGCTCGGTTTCTAGCGGACCGAGCGGCACGGGGCAATCGCCGATCGCTTTGGATATCTGGAAGAACGGATCATGGCCGCGATTGACGCGCGGCTGTTGCGCATGAGCCTGTATCTGACCCAAGCCCGCACTCGCGCAGCATAGCCAGATTAGAAGTTTGACCCGCCGCATAGAGATTGCACGCTTCATTCTCATCGGCTCCTGTTTCAGCGGTGCGAGCGCCGGTTTTCAACCGCGAACTTGATCAGTTCCGCCTGACCTTCGATGTCGAGCTTACGCTTCAGATTCAGCCGATGTGTTTCCACCGTGCGCACCGACAGCTCGTTACGTTGCGCGATCTGCTTGCTCGACAGACCTTCGGCCAGCGCGTCGAGAATGTCGCGCTCGCGCGGCGTGAGCCGTTCAACCGGCGATTGGATCGCGGACGCCTGAATCAGGCGCGCGCCCAACCCCGCGCTGAAAAACTGCTTGCCGTCGAGCACCGCGTCGATGGCCTGAATGATTTCGGTGGCAGGGGAGTCTTTCAGCACGTATCCGCTGGCGCCCGCGCGCACTGCCTGCGTCACGTATTCGAGGTTGTCGTGCATCGACAGCATCAGCACGCGGATGGCTGGAAAACGCTCATGAAACAGGCCGGCAAGCGCGATGCCGTTCATGCCATTCATACCGACGTCCATCAACACCAGATGCGGCTCTTCGCTCGCAGCAAGTGCGAGCGCTTCCTGGGCATTGCCCGCTTCGCCTACTACTTCGATGTGGCGCACGGCGTCGAGCCGTGCGCGCAAGCCATCGCGCACGAGCGGATGGTCGTCGACGAGAATCAGGCGGGCGAGGGTGGTGTCGTTCATGGTCAGATTTCCTGCAGGGCCGGCGAATGCGGCTCGTGCATGTCCAGCGGCACGTGCGCGGTGAGGAGGGTATGGCCGGCCTGTGAACTGAGCGAGAGCTTGCCGCCGAGCGCGTCGAGCCGTTCGTGCATATTGCGCAGGCCCACACCGGAGCGCCGCCCGACGAAGGCATGCGTTACGTCGAAACCGCGCCCATTGTCCGCGATCGTCAGCGTGACGGCGTCGCGCGAGCGTTCCAGCGTGAGCGCCGCGCTGCTTGCTTTCGCGTGACGCACGATGTTCGTCAGCGCTTCTTGCGCGATGCGGAACAGGACCGTATTCACCGCATCCGGCAGGATCGCCGCGTGCGTATGCGCAATCTGCGTGAAGCCGATCTCGATGCCGGACTGTTCGCTGAGCTCGCGCGTGAGTTGTTCGAGCGCCGCCGCCACGCCGAGATCGTCGAGCATCGAGGGACGCAGTGCGTGGGAAATGCGGCGCACTTCGCGCAGCGTGTCGCCAAGGCGCGTGAGGCTCGTGGAAAGCGCGGCTTCGGCGGCGGGTTCGCGCACTTCACTGCGCTCGAAGCGCGCCAACGCCGATTCGAGCAGCAACTTCACGGAGACCATCATCTGGCTGATGCCGTCGTGCAATTCGCGCGACAGTCGCGCTCGCTCGTTTTCCTGCGATTCGACCACCTGCTGCGTGAGGCGCTTGAGTTTGGCGTCGGCGCTACGGTATTCGGTGACGTTGAGCACGAGCGCGCACAGCGCGATCACGGCGAGGCCGGCCATGGCGATGCCGTCGATCCACTTCATCGTGCGATCGATATTGGCCGCGGCCCCTTCGTCGATATGCGCGAGTGTCGTGTCGACGTCGTCGAGATAGATGCCGGTGCCGATCATCCAGCCCCAGCGCTGCAGCGGCACCACGTAGCCGAGTTTCGAAGCGAGCTTGCCGGTCGACGGACGTTGCCACAGATAGCGCACGTAGCCGCCACCACGCGATGCGGCGGCCAGCAGTTGCTGGATCGTCGGCGCGCCTTGCGGATCGCGCAGCGCCCACAGATCGCGCCCGACGATGTCGGGCTCGCGCGGATGCATCAGCGCACGGCCATGCATGTCGAAGACAAAGAAGTAGCCGTCCTTGCCGAAATCCATCTTGCCGAGCATAGCGAGCGCGCGCGTGCGCAGCATGGCGTCGTCGCGCGCGTTGTCGCTGCCGGCCTCGTAGAGCGGCGCAATCGCGGTGGTGGCAAGTTCGACGTAATGCTTGAGTTCGATCTGCTTGCTCGCCATATAGGCGGCCTGGGCGGTCGCGTGCTGCCGTTCGGCGAGCGCGGTGGCTTGCTCGCGCACCCCGGTTTCGATGCTCGCAATGGCCACCAGAAAAGGCACGATGGCCAGCAGGACAATCTTTGCTTTCAGTTTCATCGTTCGAAAAAACCGCGGCCAACTACGTAATAGTACGTAGCCGGCATACGTAGTTGCGCGCTTGTGAGGAAGCTTACGAACGCGAATACTACATCCCCGCGGCATACCGCGCCTCGTTCGTCGCAGCCGATTTGTATGAACTTTAAATCGGTCCGGCCTCGGCCGCGTGGGTGGCGTGCAAGCAGGCGATGCCGGTTTGCCGTCTAATAGGAAACCGGTTTTCCGCGTCCGAACCACGAGTTACGGTACGCGGTGTCAATAATAGACTTAGGAGAAGTTCGTGGAGACCTCCCCATCCGCCAGCCGTTCATGGCTCTGGCTCATTCTGCTTATCCCTTACATCGCGCTGTTGTGGCTGCCGTTCTATAACGACACGCGTCCGTCGTTCGCCGGCTTCCCGTTCTTCTACTGGTATCAGTTCTTGTGGGTGCCGTTGACCTCGCTACTGATTTACGTCGTGTACCGAGGTGTCAAATGAGTGATCTGAATCCTGTGAACCCGGTAGCGATGACGGTCTTTATCGCCTTCTTCGTGCTCGTCACCGTGGTCGGTTTTTTTGCCGCGCGCTGGAAGCGGGGCGATCTGACGCAATTGCACGAATGGGGCCTCGGTGGCCGTCAGTTCGGCACGGTCATTTCATGGTTCCTGGTGGGCGGCGACTTCTATACCGCCTACACGGTGATCGCAGTGCCGGCGCTGGTGTATTCGGTGGGCGCCTACGGCTTCTTTGCGTTGCCGTACACGATCATCGTCTATCCGTTCGTGTTCGCGGTCATGCCGAAGCTGTGGAAAGTCGCGAAGGAGAAGGATCACATCACGGCGGCGGACTACGTGCAGGGTGAGTACGGCGGCAAGTGGTTTCCGGCGGCCGTCGCGCTGACCGGCATCATCGCCACCATGCCGTATATCGCGCTGCAACTCGTGGGCATGCAGGTCGTGATCAAGGGGCTCGGCGTGTCCGGTGAAATGCCGCTGATCGTCGCTTTCGTGATTCTGGCGCTCTACACCTACGCAAGCGGCCTGCGTGCCCCGGCGATGATCGCGTTCGTGAAGGACATCATGATCTATATCGTCGTGATCGCGGCAGTGTGGCTGATTCCGTCGAAGCTCGGCGGCTACGCGCATGTGTTCGACGCGGCCGATACGTACTTCAAGGCCAAGGGCGGCGCAACGGGCATCCTGCTGAAGCCGACGCAGTTCACCGCGTATGCGTCGCTCGCTTTGGGCTCGGCGCTGGCGGCGTTCATGTATCCGCATACGATGACGGCGGTGCTGTCGTCTTCGTCGGCGAGCACGGTGCGCAAGAATGCGATTTTCCTGCCGGCGTACACGCTGCTGCTGGGTCTGATCGCCTTGCTCGGCTATATGGCCATCGCGGCCGGCGTGCATGTGAAGTCGGCCTCGGATATGGTGCCGGCGTTGTTCAACACGCTGTTCCCGTCGTGGTTCGTCGGCTTTGCGGCGGCGGCGATTGCGATCAGCGCGCTGGTGCCCGCGGCGATCATGTCGATCGGCGCGGCCAATCTGTTCACGCGCAATCTGTGGCGTCCGCTGGTTTCGCCGAACATCTCGCCTGAGGGCGAGGCGTCCACGGCGAAGCTCGTGTCGCTGGTCGTGAAGTTCGGCGCGCTGCTGTTCATCGTGTTCCTGCCGACGCAGTACGCGATCGACCTGCAATTGCTCGGCGGCGTGTGGATCCTGCAGATTTTCCCGGCTATCGTGTTCTCGCTGTACACGCGCCGTCTGAATACGCCGGGCCTGTTCCTCGGCTGGCTGGTCGGGATCGTGATCGGCACGAGCCTTGCCGTCATTCAGGGGCTCAAGCCGGTGTACGCGCTGCATCTGGGCGATGCGGTCTATCCGGTGTATATCGGCCTGATCGCGCTGACGGCCAATATCGTCGTGAGCTTCATCGTGTCGATGGTGTCGCCGCGACGCGCGGCGGTGACGGCCTGATCGTTTTTTGCGCTGCTTGATGAACGCCGCGGATCGGTCGATCCGCGGCGTTTTTTTTCTAGAAACGCTCTACCCGGAACGGTTGCGGATCGACAATACTCGGCTCGCCGGTCATCATCTCCGCAATCAGCCGGCCTGTGATCGGCCCCAAAGTCAGCCCGTGATGGGCATGGCCGAAGGCGAACCACAAGTCGCGGTGACGTCGCGCGGGTCCGATGATCGGCATCATGTCCGGCGTGCAGGGGCGGTTGCCCATCCATGGTTCGTCGTCGACACGTTTTCCGAGCGGGAACAGTTCGCGCGCGATCGGCTCGACAGCGGCGAGCTGGGTGGGTGTCCTGGCTGCGTCACGTTGCGCGATTTCAGCACCGGTGGTGAGCCGTATTCCGCGCGCCATCGGCGCCAGCACATAGCCGTTTTCGGCGTCCAGAACCGGTTGATGCAGCCGCGCCTCGCCCTCGGGCGCGTAGTGCATGTGATAGCCGCGCTTGACCGCAAGCGGCAACCGGTAGCCGAGCCGCGAACTCACCCGATCCGACCACGGCCCCAATGCGACCACGGCCGACGAAGCCGACAGCGTGCCGTCGTTCGTTTCGACTTCCCAGCCTTCGCGAAGCGTATCCGCGTCGCCGATAAAAAACCGTCCGCCCAGTGCTTCGAAATATTTCGCATAAGCGGTGACGAGGGCGTTGGGATCGCTCACCGAATCGGATTGCGGATAGCGCAACCCACCTCGCAAGCTGCGGTCGAGATCGGGCTCGGCGCGTTGCAGGCTCGCGGAATCGAGTGTTTCGAAAGCGATGCCGTATTCCCGATGCCATTGTTCCGCGAGCCGGATTTCCGCTGCGTGAGCGGCTTCGCTGCGAAACACTTTCATCCAGCCGATCGGACGCAGCAATGCGCTCGCGCCGGCCTCGGCCGCAAGCGTCCGATGTTCGCTCACGCAATGCTCGATCAGCGTCGCGTACGACTTCGCGATTTCCGCGTGCCTCGCCGGATGGGAGTTGCGCCAGTATTGCCACAGGAAGGGCGCGACCTTGAGTATGGCGTCGGCATGGTAGCGAACGTCCGGCGACTGGTTGCGCGCATAGCGTAGCAAGGTGTCGAGTCCACGTGGAAACGCGTAGGGATACACGCCTTCGCGCTGGATCAGCCCCGCGTTGCCGAACGAGGTCTCGTTGCCCGGCAGCTTGCGATCGACCAGCGCTACCTGGCGGCCGCGTTTCTGAAGATGCACCGCCACGCTTACGCCCACGATCCCCGCGCCGAGAACGATGGCGTCGAATTTTATTGTGCTCATCTGCTGGGTCCGAATTCACTTTGCCCGAAAATTTCCACTATCCAATCCACGAATGCTCTCGTCGCGCCGCTTGCGTTGCGTCCCATCGGATACACAAGAGAAATGGGCACCGGCGAACATCGGACGCTGGCCAGTACTTCCTTCAGACGCCCTGATGTCAGATACGGCAGCGCGACGAACTCGGACAGCTGGATAAGTCCCAATCCTTCGAGGCCGCATTGCAAATAGGCTTCGGTTTCGTTCACGCTGAACCGGCTCTGCATCGTCATGCCGTGATCTTCGCCGTATACGTGAAAGCGCCAGTCGAGCGGCCGGCCCGTTGCATTGGAGAGATAGTTGACCGCCCGGTGACTCGCCAGCTCGCCGAGCGTTTGCGGCTCGCCATATTCCTTCAGATAGCGCGGCGCCGCGCAGGTGATCCAGTTGAGTTCGCCCACCCGTCGCGCGATCAATGACGAGTCCGCCAGTTCGCCCGTGCGGATCACGCAGTCGATGCCGTCGTAGATCAGGTCCGCGGGCCGGTCGCTTAGTCCGAGCACGAGCTCGATGCCGGGAAAGCGTTGCTCGAATTCCCGCAGCCTCGGCAGCACGAGCGCCCGGCCGATCACGCCCGGCATGTCGGCTCTCACGCGCCCGCGAGGCGCGGCGGTATCGGTCGACAGTTCGCTTTCGGCGCGTGCGATCTCCGCGAGGATGGTCCGGCATGACGCGTAATAGCGTTCGCCGGCGTCGGTCAGACTCAGTGTGCGCGTGCTGCGGCGAAGCAGGGCAGCGCCCAGTTCGCGTTCGAGATTTTTGATGATCGTCGTGACCGACGAGCGCGGCATGGACAGCGTCCCGGCAGCCTTGCTGAAGCTCTGCGCCTCGACGATGCGCGCGAAGATGGTCATCGCTTGAAGTTTGTCCATGAGCGGGGCGTCGGTCCAATGAGCGTGGCGTCGTTCGCAGGCGGCCTGAAGCGGGTTTTCATCTTACAGGGATGCGGCGGTGGTCATGACGTTCGACGCACACGCTTTCTCATTTCCATTACCGCGAACAATGCCGCGGACCTCGACACCTACACTGCAATCCGTCCGTGCAAGCGAACGCTTTCCAAACGGTTTCTGTCTTCGAAAAGGTCCACTCATGTCGCACTCCCAGTCCATTCTCGTTCTCGGTGCCGGTGAACTCGGCATGGCGATGATGCGCAGTCTCGCACGTCGCGCCGCCGCTGCGCCTCAGGTGTCGATCGCCGTCTTGCTGCGGCCCGCCACGCTGCACTCGGGCGATCCGGCCAGGCGCAAGGATATCGACGAATTGCGCGCGCTCTCCATCGAACTGGTGTCAGGTGATCTCGCCGGGCAGGACGCGGCTTCGCTTGCCGCGCTGTTCCGGCGCTTCGATACGGTGATCTCCTGCACGGGGTTTGTCGGCGGCAAGGGAGTGCAGTTGAAGCTCGCCCGTGCCGCGCTCGAGGCGGGTGTGGCGCGTTATTTCCCATGGCAATTCGGCGTCGATTATGACGTGATCGGCCGGGGCAGCGCGCAGGATCTGTTCGACGAGCAACTCGACGTGCGCGATCTGCTACGTGCCCAGCAGCGCACGGAATGGGTAATCGTATCGACGGGCATGTTCACCAGCTTTCTGTTCGAACCGTCCTTCGGCGTGGTCGACCTGGAACAGAACACGGTTCATGCATTGGGGAGTTGGGACAACGCAGTCACCGTCACCACGGCAGACGACATCGGCGCGTTGACGACGGAGATCGTGTTTGCCAGGCCGCGCATCGCCAACCAGGTCGTCTATCTCGCCGGTGACACGGTGAGCTATCGCCGGCTCGCCGATAGCCTCGACGCCATGCTCGGCCTGCACGTGCGTCGCGTCGAATGGAGCGTGCCGCAGTTGCAGGCGGAACTGGCCGCGGAGCCCGACAGCTCGCTCAGGAAATATCGGGCCGTGTTCGCGGCCGGGGCCGGCGTCTCGTGGTCTCCTGCGCAGACCTTCAACGCGCAGCGCGGCATCGCAGTCTGCGGGATCGAACAATGGATGCGCGAAAACTTGCGGCAAGACGAGGGCGTTTCGCTTCCGTACCCAGGCTGACGAGCGGAAACGCCCCCGCAGAGGCTGCCGGCAGGCGCGCCGGACACGTTAAAATGCCGCCCTCGCTCATGCCTCGGGCGCCCTGCCGCGGTCCCGGCCACCGCCAGCGTGTAAACTGCTGACTTTTTTGACTCCGGTGGTATGTTGCAAGCCCCCCAGCGCACAGCGTTCAGCGGTCCTGCGCTCATTCGCTTACTGGCCCGTCTGGCAGATGTCGACGTTCCCGAATCCGGGCAATCGCTCTCGGACCGGCTTAGCCAATGGCTCGGCTGGACCGACGCTATTGCGTTGTCGTCGGCGCTGAGCGGTAAGCCGCCCGCAGTCGCCGTCAGCGCGCGCGCGTTCGGCAGCGCGGAAGAGGAAGAGTTCGCGCGGGCGCGCGCCGCGATGGCCAAGGCCATCGCCGGCGATAGCGCGTTTGCCGTGGCCGGAAGACGCCCCCCCGCGCAGACCGCGCCCGCGGACGCACCGGCCGACTACGCCGTGTTCCGCCAGCGCTATCTCTCCATGCAGCAGACCATGGAAACCGGCATCGGCGCGCTGCGCAGCCGCCTGCGCGCCACGCTGGCCACGCAAACGCCCGCCATGGCGCGGCTCGCCGTGGTGGACGCCGTCATGGAGCGCGCGCTGGGCGAGCGTGAGCGCACGCTCCTCGCGACGGTGCCCGGCTTGCTCGCCGGCCATTTCGAGCGCTTGCGCAAGGCCGAGGCACGCACACTCGCGAGCGACGAAGGTGTGGTGCAGGACGCCGCCGCTGCCACGCCGGGCGCGTGGCTGGACGCGTTTCGCAACGACATGCGCAGCGTCCTGCTGGCCGAGCTGGAAGTTCGTTTACAACCGGTCGAAGGGTTGCTTGCCGCCCTTCGCACCCGCTAACCGGGACACCATGTCCAGATATCGTATCGATCTCGCCGTATTTCTCGCCGGTCTGGCCGCTGTGTGCTGGATCGCCGCCGGCTATGCCGGCTCGAACCCGCTGGCGTTCTGCGTCACCTTGCTGATTGGCGTCTGCTATCTCGCGGGCGCGCTCGAGTTGCGCCGCTATAGCCAGGCGAGCGCCACGCTGACGCGGGCGGTCGTGGCCTCGTCCGGGCCGCCGTCGAGTCTCGCCGCCTGGCTCGAGCCTTTGCATCCCAGCTTGCGCCATGCGGCGCGACTGCGTGTGGAAGGCGAGCGCGTCGCGTTGCCGGGACCGGCGCTCACGCCCTATCTGGTCGGCTTGCTGGTGCTGCTGGGTATGCTGGGCACGCTGCTCGGCATGGTGGTGACGCTGCGCGGCACGGGTATGGCGCTGGAAAGTGCGACCGATCTGCAGGCGATCCGCGCATCGCTGGCCGCGCCGGTGAAGGGCCTGGGCTTCGCGTTCGGCACCTCGATTGCGGGCGTGGCCAGCTCCGCCATGCTTGGGCTGTTGTCCGCGCTGTGCCGTCGGGAGCGTCTCGAAGCGGCGCAAGCGCTCGACGTGCAGATCGCCACGAACCTGCGCGTCTACTCGCAGAGCCATCAACGCGAGGAGAGCTTCAGACTCCTGCAGCGACAAGCCGAAGTGATGCCCACGCTGGTCGATCGTCTGCAATCGATGATGGCCGCTATCGAACAACACAGTCTGTCGCTGAACGAACGGCAGATCGCCAGCCAGAATGCGTTCCACGGTAAAGCCGAAGCGGCTTACGTGCGTCTCGCGACGTCCGTCGAGCAATCGTTGAAGGAGAGCGTCGCCGATAGCACTCGCGCTGCCGGGGCTGCGTTGCAGCCGGTCGTGGCCGCGACCATGGCGGGTCTCGCGCGTGAGTCGGCCGCCCTGCACGAGAGCGTTGCGCAAGCCGTGCAAAAACAATTGGAGGGGCTGTCGAGCGGTTTCGCGGCGACTTCGACGAACGTTGCCGATGTCTGGAACCAGGCTCTGGCCGATCACCAGCGTTCGCGCGAGGAATTGGCACAGCAATCGGCTGCGTTGCACGAGAGCGTTGCGCAGGCCGTGCAGAAGCAACTGGACGCATTGTCGAGCGGTTTCGAGTCGACCTCGGCCGACGTCGCCGGCGTCTGGAGCAAAGCACTGGCCGAGCACCAGCAATCGAGCGAGGAGCTGGCGCAGCAACTGCGCGTCTCGCTGGAGCGCTTTACCGGGAGCTTCGAACAGCGCTCGGCCGGCTTGCTGGAAAGCGTTTCCGCGCGCCTCGAAGCGACGGCGGGGAAGGTCTCCACCGCATGGAGCGAGGCGTTGGTTCGCCAGGAACACATCGGTGAAAAACTCGCGGATCACAATCAGCAGGCACTGACCGCCGCCGCGGCCGTCTTCGAGCAGCATTCGGCGTCGTTGCTGCGTGCCGTGGGACAGTCGCATGCGGACTTGCAGACGGAACTGGCAGCACGCGACGAACAACGCCTCGCAGCCTGGACCGACTCGCTCGGTTCGATGTCCACCAACCTGAACGAAGCGTGGCAACAGGCGGGCGAGCGCAGCGCAGATCGTCAACAGCAAATCTGCGACACCCTCGCACAGACCGCGAGCGATATCTCGGCCCAAACGCAGGCACACGCCGCCGGCACGATCGCCGAAATTGGCCGGCTCGTGGAAGCGGCTTCGGAAGCGCCCAAGGCCGCAGCCGAGATCATCGCCGAATTGCGGCAGAAACTCTCCGACAGCATGGTCCACGACACAGCCATGCTGCAGGAACGCACCCGCCTGCTCGAAACGCTGGAGACCTTGCTCGATGCGGTGAATCACGCATCGACCGAACAGCGCAGCGCCGTCGACGCACTGGTTGCGACCTCGGCCGATCTGCTGGAGCGCGTCGGCACGCGTTTCACCGACAGGATCGAGGCCGAAACCGGCAAACTGGACAGCGTCGCGGCGCAGGTCACCGGCAGCGCGGTCGAAGTGGCGAGCCTCGGCGAAGCGTTCGGCGCGGCCGTGCAACTGTTCGGCGAGTCGAACGAGAAACTCGTGGCTCATCTGGAACGTATCGAAGCCGCGCTCGACAAGTCGGTCACGCGCAGTGACGAGCAGCTTGCCTACTACGTGGCGCAAGCGCGCGAAGTGATCGACCTGAGCGTGATGTCGCAGAAGCAGATCCTCGAGGAACTGCAACGGGTTGCCGGTCAGCGCGCGTCGGCTGGAGCCGAAGCGGCATGAGCGAGGACATCGACGGCGGCATCGAGACGAGTGCGCCGATCTGGGCCGTGTTCGGCGATCTGATGTCCGTGCTGCTGGGTGCGTTCGTGCTGATTCTAGTGGGCGTCATCGGCGTCCAGCTGGAACTGTCGAGCAAGCTGGAGCACGAGGTCAAGCAGCGGCAGATAGAAACGCAGCGCCGCAAGACCCTGGAGCAGGCGCTCGCGGGACCGCTGGCGGCGGGGCGCGTCACTCTGGTCAACGGACGCATTGGCATTAGCGGCAACGTCCTGTTCGCGCTGAACTCCGACCAGTTGCAGCCGCAGGGTCTGGATCTGCTGAAGAGCCTTGCCGGGCCGCTCGCCGCCTATCTGCGCGCCAACGACGAAATTTTGATGGTGAGCGGCTTTACCGATGACCAGCGTTTGCGCGAAGGTAACCGGCGGTTTGCCGATAACTGGGAGCTCTCGGCTCAACGCGCATTGACGGTGACGCGCGCGTTGATCGATCAGGGCGTGCCTGCGCAGTCGATATTCGCGGCCGCGTTCGGCTCCGGCCAGCCGGTCAGCGCCAATAGCGACGAACAGGGGCGGGCGAAAAACCGGCGTGTGGAAATTGCGCCGGTGCCGAGGCCTTCGAGCGCAACGGTGAAATCTCGTGAGTAGCGACGCCCGCACTACGCTCGACGCCTGGCGCGCGCGTGGCGTCGATCGCGTGAACCCTGTGCGCTTCCATTTTATCGACGCGCTCGAACGGCGCACGGCGAGTCATAGCGGTGAAGCGCGACGGCTGCTCGACGAGCGTTTGTCCGGGTTGATCGAAGGCTACGCAATTGAAATCGCACGCGCCGTGTCTGCTGCTGGTGCTGCGGTTGACGATGCCGTTCCTGCGCCACTCGCCGAACTGATCGACCACACCAGCGATCGACGCGCAGCCGCTTCTTATCCGGAACTGCCGGCGCTCGACTACTTCAGGGACGTCTGGTCGAAAGTTCGCACCGAGAAGCAATTGCGACAGTCGCTGCAACCGGCGCCGGGCAATGCCGGCCCACTCAATTCGAGCAGCCTCGTGCATCGCTCGCTTTCATTGATGCGGGAATTGTCGCCGGGCTACCTGACGCAGTTTCTGTCGTACGTCGACACGCTGGCGTGGATGGAGCAGTTGAACGGCGGCGCGCAGACCAGCAAGGAAGCATCGCGCGCTGCGAACGTCGGCAAGAGCGGGCGCGGCAGCAAAGCTCGCTGACCGGGCTCGCGAGGCAGGCCCGTTAGCGCCCGGCACGCCTTCAGTCGAAGTCGAATACAGCGAAAATCGAGCGTTTCTTGTAACCGCGATAGCCCGATCGGTGCTCGCCATGAGCGCGGTGCTCGGTCATGAGCAAGTCGGTCGTGGTGCAAGCGGGGCATTTCAAGGTCTCGCTCCTGAAAAATAGAAAAACATCGAACCTTCACTCCGGCGATCGACGCGGGCTACGAGCCACGCGCCTTGTTTTCGCCCGACGCGCCAGCATGTTCATCGCCTCGACGAACGCGGAGAACGCCATTGCCGCGTAGATATAAGCCTTCGGCACATGCGAGCCGAAACCTTCGGCGATCAGCGTCATGCCGATCACGAGCAGGAAGCTGAGCGCCAGCATCACGACGGTCGGATTGCGCTCGATGAAAAGCGACAGCGGGCGAGCCGCGAACAACATCACCATGACTGCGGCGATCACCGCGACGAACATGATCGGCATATGCTCGGTCATGCCGACCGCGGTGATGATGCTGTCGACCGAAAACACCATATCGAGCACGAGGATCTGGCCGATTGCGGCCGCCACCGTCAACTGCGCGGTCGAGCGGGCCTTGTCGTCTGCATCGTTTGCATGCGTCACGTGATGACGAATCTCGCTCGTTGCCTTCCACACGAGGAACAGGCCGCCGCCCAGCAGGATCAGATCGCGCCACGAAAACGCATGGCCGAACAGCGAAATGGCGGGCGCCGTGAGTTGCGCGATCCACGCGACCGTGCCGAGCAACGCGAGCCGCAGTACGAGCGCGAGCATGATGCCGATGCGTTGCGTGCGCGCACGCTGCGCTTCCGGCAGTTTGTTGCTGACGATCGAGATGAAGATCAGGTTGTCGATGCCGAGCACGATCTCCATCACGACCAGCGTGAGGAGGGCTGCCCAGGCAGCCGGGTCGGAGAAAAGTACGAGTAGGGAGTCCATGGGATTCTTCGGCGATGAATGCGTTCAATGTCGCGAGAGGTTCATGATCGGCCACTTTCTGGTTCGGATAAATCAGTGATAACCTGATCGATATATCGATTTTTTCGAAGTGTGGCCGCCATGCTCAACTACCGTCATCTGTACTATTTCTGGATTGTCGTGAAAGAGGGTGGCTTCGCACGCGCGGCCGAGCGGCTCGACATGGCGGTTCAGACCATCAGCGCGCAGGTGCGCGAGCTGGAGAAGTCGATCGGGCGCCAGTTGCTTAAACCCGCGGGCCGCGGCGTCACGATGACCGAAGCGGGCGAGACGGCGTTTCATCGCGCGGAGCAGATTTTTCAGATCGGCGAGGCGTTGCTCGACGAAATGCGCGAGGCCGGCGGCGAAGGCGTCGCGCGGCTCGCCGTGGGGTTGTCGGACGGCATTTCCAAGCTTGCCGCTCATGCGTTGCTGGCGCCGGTGCTCGGTACGCCGTCGCTGCGGCTGCTGTGCCATGAGGGCGAACACGCGGAACTGATGTCGGAGCTCGCGCTGCATCGGCTCGATCTCGTGCTCGCGTGTCAGCCTGCGCCTCACAACACGGATTTGCGTGTCGTGAGCCAGCGTCTCGTTGGCTCGCCGGTCGATTGGTATGGACCCGCCGAACTGGTTCGCAAAGCGGGCCGTGGCGGCTTTCCGCACTGTCTGGCCGAACTGCCGGTGCTGTTGCCCACGCGGCACAGCGCGCTGCGCGCGCGGCTCGACCGATGGTTCGAAACCGAGGGTATCCGGCCACGAATCGTCGGCGAGTTCGAAGACAGCGCGTTGATGGCGGTGTTTGCCGCGCGCGGTCTGGGCGTGTTTCCGTTGGCTGAACTCGGCGCGGAGGACCTCTCGTTGCTGCGCGGTCTGCGCTGGCTCGGCCGCGCGGAAGGCGTGATCGAAGAGGTCCACGCGATCCGCTCGCGGCGTGGCCAGCATCACGTGCTCGCGTCTCAGGTGATCGCCGCCGCGCGAACCTGAGCGCGCGCTGGGCCTTGGTCGCCGCCGCGAGAGTCGACGAGGCGCTCGGGTGCGACGCCCCATGCCTTCAATATGGCAGCGAGCAAGGCGATTTCGCCGTCCGCCAAGTGGTTGTCCGCGATCACGACGGCCGCGCACAGGCGCATGACCTTGCGACGCAAGGCGGGGTCGTCGATCTCGTCGATCAGCGTGGCGAGCATGGCGGTGTCGAGTTGGCCAGAGGAAGGCGAGAGCGAAGTGTGACCGACCGAGTGGTCCTCGCACAGGTTCTGCACGATCTGCGCAAATTGTTCTGGGGCAAGGCCGAGTTGGCCGGCAATGTCGAGCTTCTCCAGCGCACGCTCCTCCGAGCTGCAGACGTGGCCATCGGAAGTCAAGGCCAAGGCGACGATACGGGCTGCGGCTTGCGGGCTGTTACGCGGATAGGTTCTCATGATCGGGTGTCCTTGGCGGAGCGCGTCCGCGGTAATGAAGTGACCCCAGTCTGAGTCAGTCTATGAATCGGATAAATCTGCCTTTTATGGAACGAAGGTTCGGAAAAGACGAAGTATGGAGTGTGCCCAGCGCAAGCGCGCATCCGCTGACATTCAAACGCCTGACCTTCGAGGGCGAATGGATCAACAAAACGACGCCTGAAGACGCGGGCCCGTTTGTCGATACGTATATCAACCGTCGTAACAACGGCGTGATCGGCGAGGTCACGACGTCCGTCGTGCCGCCGCCTCAATGCGTGCAGACCACTGCGGTCAGCAGCAACGGAATGATCATGTGGACGGTGGCGGTGCTGCCGGCCGCCTTAACGCGCGATTCGACGGCCTCGCTCGGCGCGGACAGCACGGCGCCATACAGCGGGCTGGCAAGCGCCGTGCCGCGGCCTTTTTTGAACATGCCGTCGTCCGGTTCGTAGCCGAGTACTGCGTAGACCCGGAAGCCGAATGCGGTCATGTCGCTGCCATGCACGGGGCGATATGCGTTCACGGAATTCGAGTCGACCCGCATGGGATCCGGCTCGATGTATTTGTCATCGATCAACTGGCCAATGAACGCGTGCGGATGCGCCTGGCAGTCGAATTGCGCATCGAGCGAGTAGGCGTGCGACGTGAGGGGGCAGAAGCCCGCGCCGGCAGTGACGAGTAGAGCGAGTTTGCTTAGAGGATGGCTTGCCATGTCTACCTGCCTGAACCGCGGCGCGTCGGCCCGCTGGCGACGCTCTAGTTGTTAGTCTCGCAGATTTTTGCACAGGGCGTATGCGTGCCAGCGAACTCTTGCGACGGCGGCCTTATCCAGTCGCGCCGGTGAGACCGGCGTGCGGGCGGGCGGCACCTTGACGGTGCGCGCGCTTCACGCACCAGATGGTCAGCGTTGCGAGGGCGAGGCCGGCGATCACGTCGGCCAGATAGTGACCGCCCTGGGTCGGCGTCGAGGCGATCATCGTCGTGTTGAGTACGACAGCGCACCAGAAAAGCAGCGGTGTGCGCCGTAGTGCGTAAGTGAAGAGAACCGCGAGCACGGTATGGAAGGACGGGATCGATACCAAACCCTGAACGCTCGCCAGGTCGAAGGTGCGTTGCGTGCCATCGCGCAGTGTCGCGAAGTCCGATACGGTTGCAAGAAGATTGGGGTCGGCCACGTTGAAATGCACGAACGCCGCTGTCGCGGGGAAGGGCGTCGAAAGTACGAGCACGAGAAGAGCGGACACCATTACCAGAAAGACAAAGTCCGACAATTCATCGTTCTGGCCCGACAGCCCGAGCACGAATGGAATGATCGGAAGTTGCCAGCGTCCGCTTTCATACGCGAGTTGGAGAATGCGGTGGACGTGAGGGTGCGCCTGAACCCACTGATAAAGTGCGAGCCAGTCGAATCCCAGGGTCTGGTCGAAACGGACGAGTGTGCCATCCACGAGCGGCGGGTTGACTGTCACGCATAGATACGACAGCACGGCGGCCACCGCGAAAAAGCACGTCAGAACGGCGTACCAGGCGACGGTGCGTGACACTTCGACAATGCGTAAGGTGGCGGTAATCTGTCGATAGCGCGGGATACGGGTCACGATTAGAACACCGAGCGCCATCAGGATCAGCTGGCCGACATTTTTTGCTTTGCCTTCGATGCCGGCGAGGCTGACGGCGTAGTGGGCGACACGCAGCCAGATCACATCGATGAGCAGGACGATGCCCACCACGATCCATCCACGACGATATTCGTTCCAGAAGGATCGCCGTGAGCGCTGCGAAAAGATCGGAGCTTCGTTGCGTCGACGCATGAAATACGGCCCGTAATCCAGGTCTTATAGCCGAATGCCGGTCAGGGATCGGCGCTCTCGCGCACGTCATCGGAACAGTCGTGCGGCGCATGGCATGTTAACGGCGAAACGGGGCGACGGCTTGAGCGCTATCGAACAACCCTTCTAAACCCAGTCGCCGTCAGGACACCTTCGCCGGCATGAATCTGAATGACGCCGTCGGCACGAAGTAGCGCGATACCTCGCCGGAATAGACTTGTCCGGCGTCGATCGTCAGCTTCATGATGGGCGCGCCCGGCTTCAGATTCAGCGCGCGCAGCGAGACCCAGAAAGTGTCCGGCCGCGTCGCCGAATCGAAGTAGTACGTCAGGTTCTTCTGGTCGGAAACGGTGCGCCAGATGGTGGACGACAGGTTGGGCATGTTCGGCGTGCTGATGCCGAGCGGCACGCTCACCGAACGCATCACGCTCATGACGCTCGCCACTGCCTCATAGGCATACGACTGGTTTGGAACGCCGGCAATGTAGTTCGGATCGAGTTGCTTCGGAATGGCGTCGAGCAGGAACGACGCGCGCACGAAGCGATCGGCGGCGCGGTTCGTACCGGGCAGGAAGCTCAGGCCGCCCACGCCTTTCCAGTAGGTGTCGAGCGCGAGCTGCTCGCTGTAAATCGGCGAGTTCGTCATGATCCTGAACGCCTTGCCGTGGTGGATCACCAGCTTGCCGTCGAGATATTCCAGAATCGCCGAATCGCCTTGGGCGTCCGAGAGCGCGAGGTGGATCGTCAGCGGTTTGCCGTTGGGCAAGGGCGGCGCGATGATCTGGAACGGCTCGCGGCCGAGCGCGTCGACCGCTTCGGAGACCGTTGCGAAGTTGTCGAGCGCGTATTGCGCCCACAGGCTGATGGACAGCGGCGCGCGCTGCAGATCGGGCTTGCCGTAGTCGGTTTCGGCGAGATAGAGCGCATTCGCCACGAGCCCGCGCTCGTTCATGCCGTCGACGCTGCCGATTTCGTAGCCCGAGACGATCACGCTGCCGTACTTCGAGGTCCAGCGCGGGGTGCGGGGTCCCGCGGCGCCGTCGCGTGCGATCCCCGCTGGAAAGACCCACACGTTCGAGCGCATGTCTTCGGACCAGTCCATCGAGCGGCCGGTTATCACGGTGCCGTCGTCGCCGACATACAGCGCGCGGGTGCAGCCGCTCGCCAGCGACGTGGCGAACAGGGCCAGCGCGGCAAGGGCCGCGCCGATCAAGGCGTACTGGAACTTGCGGAACAGGCCGGGCATGGCGTCTTCCTCTGAGCGGGCGATAGGCGGGCGGAGGGACGAACGTTGATGCACGTCTCGCCCGACGAGGAGCATAGCAAAAGGCCGGGACGGCGGCCGAGCGGTGCCGCGTCTTCATTCAAGCTGCATATTCAGGCGACCTCAGACCACTTCAGGCCACTTCAGGCCACTTCGGGCACCTATGCGGGCTGAGCGCCGAAGCAAGTTTGCACGTTTTGGCAAAGAGCCCTGTACTATACGGTTCACCGGGAACCGGCCCGACAACCAGGCTTGAACAGTCCGGCGTGTCAGCAAACACGGACCGCTTTTTTCGTATGGTTGCTGGCCTGCCGCGTTGGTTTTGCCAGCGGCGGCGCGACGAACCACGTGAAAATATGAACAACTTTATTCGACCACCAGTTTTCTATCCGGCAACGGTCGTCTTCGTCGACGACAACGACAGCTACCTCGACGCGCTGCGCCGTTTCTTTCCGGACGTTTCCACTCATCTGTTCTACACGCGTCCGCAAACCGCGCTGGCGTTCATCCGTCAGCACGCGCGCGAGAACTCGCTGGAGTTCGCGTCGGCGTCGGCGTGTCTGAGCGAGACGGGCTTCGAGCGGCTGGTCGAAACGTCGGCCGAGCGAGACATCCTGAGCCGCGACGACCGCTTCGCCGAAGTGGCGGCGGTAGTCGTCGACTACGACATGCCGGGTATGAGCGGGGTCGAATTTCTCTCGTCCATTTCCCATCTGCGTTGCGCCAAGGTGTTGCTGACCGGCGTCGCTGACGAAACCGTCGCGGTGAAAGCGTTCAATGCCGGCATCGTCGATCTGTACCTGCGGAAAACGGAACCGGACTCGGGCAATCGACTGGTCAATTTTCTGAAGGACGCCAAAAACCGGCATTGCGCCGAAGGTGGCTGGCTGGCGCTCGGCGAAAATGGACTGACCTACTGTGACCCGCGAACGCGGGCGGTGATCGACAACATCGTCGCCACCCAAGGCATCGTCGAGTACTACTGGCGTCCTGAGCAGAACGCCATCCTGATGTTCGACCGCGCGGGCAAGCCGAGCGTGTTCGTCGCGTGGGCGGAGAACGACTGGATCTCGCAGGGCGAGATCGTCGCGGACGAAAGCGGGCCGGCCGAGTTGCTGCGCCAGTTGGCGGTGCGCGAGGCGATGCCGCTGTTCTGGCCGGATCTGGCTTACCGTTACGGCATGAACGTCAGGACGCTGACTCCCCAACCGATTCCGGATTGGAACGACGCGTTCTATTGCTGGGCGCCGATCGAAGCCAACGAGGTGGGCGCCAACCCGTTGACCTTCGCGCAATGGCGGAGCGAGGGAAAGCAGTAATTCCGGATAGAAGGGCGCCCCACGCCGGGCGCCAGACCTTGTCGCAAGGGGATCTGGCGCGATTATCCTAATATTGGCAACAGTGAATTCATTGGTTAGGGGTTTACCCTAGATAGCCTGTCTCCTAGACTGCTGTTCATCCGCTGCAGACACAAAGGTCTCAGCGCGGCAAACAAAAATCCTGGAGGTAGGAATCATGAAATCGCTCATCGAAGCTGTTGTTATCGCTGCTCTCATCACCGCACCGCTCGCCGCTTTTGCTCAATCGAACCAGCCGGTGACTCGCGCTCAGGTGCGCGCCGAACTGGTTCAGATCGAAAAGGCCGGCTACAACCCGGCAACCTCGAACGACTACGACTACCCGGCCAACATTCAGGCTGCGGAAGCCCGGGTTGCCGCTCAGAACGGCTCGGCTCAAACCAGCGGCTACGGTTCGGCTACGCAAGGTTCGTCGCAGGCTGGCAGCCGTTCGTCGACCAGCGTCAGTTCCTACTCGGCTCCGGTTGCTAGCTACGGTCGATAATCAGGCAGCACGGCGCGCAGCATCGTAGCGCGCCGGATCGACCGGCATCCAACGCGACAGGCTTGCTCTCACCGAAAGGTGAGGCAAGCCTGTTGTGCATTCTGGACAATGACGGTCGCGAGACCGCAGATCGCGTGACGTGCGTCGCCCCCGGCGCAAACGCAGATCGACGCTACCGCATTCAGATTCCGCCGACGCACATGTACTTGATGACCACGTAGTCGTCGATACCGTAGTGCGAGCCTTCGCGGCCGAGGCCCGATTGCTTGACGCCGCCGAACGGTGCGACTTCGTTCGAGATCAGGCCGGTGTTGATGCCCACCATGCCGTATTCGAGCGCTTCCGCAACACGCCACACCCGACCGATATCGCGGCTATAGAAGTACGACGCGAGGCCGAATTCCGTGTCGTTCGCCATGCGGATCACTTCCTCGTCCGACGCGAAGCGGAACAGCGGGGCGAGCGGACCGAAGGTTTCGTCGCGTGCCACTTTCATGGCCGGCGTGACATCGGCGAGTACGGTCGGCTCGAAGAAGCCGTGACCGAGCGCATGACGCTTGCCGCCCGTGACGATGCGCGCACCCTTGGCGAGCGCGTCTTCGATATGCGACTCGACCTTGAGCACGGCGGCTTCGTTGATCAGCGGACCTTGCGTGACACCGTCGTCGGTGCCGCGCCCCACCTTCAGTTGTTCGACCGCGACGCGCAGTTTTTCCGCGAATGCGTCATACACCTTGTCATGCACGTAGAAGCGATTCGTGCAGACGCAGGTCTGGCCGCTATTGCGATACTTCGACGCGATCGCGCCGGCCACGGCCGCATCCAGATCGGCGTCGTCGAACACGATGAACGGCGCGTTGCCGCCGAGTTCCAGCGACACTTTCTTGACCGTCGGCGCACATTGCGCCATCAGCAGACGACCCACCGGCGTCGAGCCCGTGAACGACAGCTTGCGCACGATCGGATTGCCAGTCATTTCCGCGCCGATCGCTTTCGGCTCGCCGGTGACGACGTTGAACACGCCGCGCGGCACGCCGGCACGCTCGGCCAATACGGCCAGCGCGAGCGCGGAGAGCGGCGTGGCTTCAGCCGGTTTGACGAGGATCGGGCAACCCGCCGCCAGGGCCGGCCCGACCTTGCGCGTAATCATCGCCGCCGGGAAATTCCACGGCGTGATGGCCGCGCAAACGCCGATCGGCTCTTTCGTGACGACGATGCGCTTGTCGTTGGCGGGCGTCGGAATGGTGTCGCCGTTCACGCGCTTGCCTTCCTCCGCGAACCATTCCAGGAACGAGGCGGCGTACTGGATCTCGCCCTTGGCTTCGGCGAGCGGCTTGCCTTGTTCCGTGGTGAGAATCTTCGCCAGATCGTCGGCGTGTTCCAGCATCAGGTCGTGCCATTTGCGCAGGATCGTCGAACGCTGCTTCGCGGTCGTCGCGCGCCATGCGGGCCACGCGGCGTTCGCCGCGTCGATGGCGCGACGGGTTTCCGCCGCGCCCATGCGGGGAACCGTCGCGATCGTTTCGCCCGTCGCCGGATTCTTGACCTCGAAAGTCGTGGCATCGTCGGCGCCTTGCCATTCGCCCGCGATGAACGCGTGCGTCTTGAGAAGCGTCGGGTCCTTCAGGCTCAGTGTGGTCATCCGTGTTTCCTCAGGCTGCGATCGTGACGCTTTCTTTGACCACGTCTTCGAGGATCGCCATGGCTTCGTCGAAGACGGCGTCCTGAATCGTGAGCGGGAACAGGAAGCGCACCACGTTGGAATACACGCCGCACACCAGCAGAAGCAGGCCGCGTTCGAGCGCGCGAGTCTGCACGCGCCTGGTGAAGTCTGCATCCGGTTCCGTGCCGCCTGGCTTGCAGAACTCGACTGCGACCATGCCACCGGGGCCGCGCACGTCGGCGATCTGCGGCACTTCGCTTTGCAGCGCGATCAGCTTGGCCTTGATGCGGTCGCCCAGCAGCGTCGCGCGTTCGCAGAGTTGTTCTTCGTCGATGATGTCGAGCACCGCGTGCGCCGCCGCCACCGCCAGCGGATTGCCGGCATAGGTGCCACCGAGGCCGCCAGGCGCTGCGGCATCCATCACATCGGCGCGACCGATCACGCCCGACAGCGGCATGCCGCCTGCCAGACTCTTGGCGACCGTCATCAGATCGGGCACGACGTCGTAGTGATGCATCGCGAACAGCTTGCCGGTGCGGGCAAATCCCGTTTGCACTTCGTCGGCGATCAGCAGGATGCCGTGCTCGTTGCACAGCTTGCGCAGCGCGCGCACGAACTCGGCCGGCGCCGGATAGAAACCACCTTCGCCCTGAACCGGTTCGAAGATGATCGCGGCGACGCGCTTCGGATCGATGTCGGCCTTGAACAGGTAGTCGATGGCTTTCAGCGAGTCGGCGGTCGTCACGCCGTGCAGCGGATTCGGGAACGGAGCGTGGAACACGTCCGACGGGAACGGGCCGAAGCCGATCTTGTACGGCGCGACCTTGCCGGTCAGCGCCATGCCCATCAGCGTGCGGCCGTGGAAACCGCCGGTGAAGGCGATCACGCCCGGACGGCCGGTGGCGGCGCGGGCAATCTTGATGGCGTTTTCGACGGCTTCAGCGCCGGTTGTGAAGAAGGCGGTCTTCTTCGGATGGTCGCCCGGCGCGCGCTCGTTGAGCTTCTCGGCCAGTTCGACATACGACGCGTACGGAACGATCTGATACGCCGTATGCGTGAAATGATCGAGCTGGTCGCGAATCGCCGCGACGATCTTCGGATGACGATGGCCCGTATTGCACACCGCGATGCCGGCGGCGAAGTCGATGAAACGGCGGCCTTCGACGTCCCACAGCTCCGCGTTTTCGGCGCGCTCGGCGTAGAAATCGCACATCACGCCGACGCCGCGCGGGGTGGCGGCGTCTTTGCGGCTCTTCAGGTCGGCGTTCTTCATGGTCATCTCCTGGCTCCTCGGTATCTTCGGTATGGGCAGAGGCCGCACGTCCGGCGCGGCACATGCAGCGACTATAATGAGATTTGGCTCTTAACTTCAGAGCCATTTCAATAAAAATGTAGGAGCCAATCATGCGAGCGAGCGTTTTGTCCGATTGGTTGGCACAGCGCCTCGAGCGGGGCAACGGCCAGCCGATCTATCGTCAACTGCACCGGCTATTGCAGCAGGCGATCCTGTCGCGCGAATTGCCGCCGGGCAGCAAGGTGCCGTCGTCGCGATTGTTGGCGCAGGAGTTGGGGATCGGGCGCAATACGGTGACGCAGGTGTACGAGCAACTGGTGCTCGAGGGCTATGTGAGCTCGGCGACCGGGCGAGGCACGTTCGTGGCCGATAGCGCGCCCGATGAGATCGTCGGCGTGCCGGATGCGCCGCTTCCGCAGACGCGTCCTGAGACGCTGCCGCCGCAGGCCCAGCGCGCGCTGTCCGTGCGCGGCGCGCGGTTGATCGCCGGCGCGGGCGTGTCCAAGCGTCAGTGGGGCGCGTTCATGCCAGGCGTGCCGGACGTGACGAAGTTTCCGGCGCGCGTGTGGAGTCGCTTGCACAACAAATACTGGCGACGGCTGCGGCCCGACCTGTTGACCTATGCGCCGGGCGGCGGCCTTGCGTCGTTGCGGCATGCGCTGGCCGATTATCTGCGGACCTCGCGCTCGGTGCGCTGCACGCCGGAGCAGATCATCATCACGACCGGGATTCACCAGTCGGTCGATCTGGCGGTGCGTCTGCTGTCCGATCCGGGCGACGTGATCTGGACCGAGGACCCGTGCTACTGGGGCGTGCGCAGCGTGCTGCATGTGTCCGGGCTGCAATCGCGGCCGATCGCCGTCGACGAGGAAGGCATCAACCCGTCCGCCGACGATCTCGCGCATCCGCCCAAGCTGATGCTCGTCACGCCTTCGCATCAATATCCGCTCGGCATGGTGATGAGCCTCGCGCGCCGACGCATGTTGCTCGAGTACGCCCGGCAGCATCAATGCTGGATCATCGAGGACGACTACGACAGCGAGTTCCGCTACGGCAGCCGGCCGCTGGCGTCGTTGCAAGGACTGGATACGTCGGGGCAGGTGATTTACGTGGGGAGTTTCGGCAAGACGCTGTTCCCGGGTTTGCGCATCGGCTATCTGGTCGTGCCGCAGGCGCTGGCGGAGAGCTTCGCTACGGCTAGCGCGGAGTTGTATCGCGAGGGGCAGTTGTTGCAGCAAGCGGTGCTGGCGGAGTTCATCGCGGAAGGGCATTTCACGTCGCATATCCGCAAAATGCGCACGTTGTATGGACAGCGTCGGCAGACCTTGCTGGATGCCGCCGCGCACCGATATGGCGACGCGCTGCCGGCCGTGGGCGGCGATGCCGGGTTGCATCTGGTGATGCAGTTGCCCGAAGGCAGCGACGACCGCCTGGTGGCGACGGCGGCACTCGAGCGCAATATCGTCGTGCGGCCGTTGTCGGGGTATTACGCGCAGCCGTCGCTGGCGCCGTCGGGTTTGCTGATCGGGTATGCGTGCGTGCCGGATGAAGAGATTGCGCCGTGCTTCGACACGCTGGCGGATGCGATCGATGCGACGCTGGTGCAGTTTGCGTGAGGGGGACCGCGTCAAATCCGAATCAACACCGCCCCCAACGTCACCAGCGCACACGCCACGATTCGCCGCGCAGTCAGCTTTTCCCGCATGAACAACCAGCCGATCAGCACCGCGAAAATCGAACTCAACTCGCGCAACGCGGACACCATCGCAATCGGCAGATAACGGTACGCCTCGATAATGAGGCAGTACGCAAACAGCGCGAGCGCGCCCGCGGTGATCCCTTTGAGGACCACCGCGCGGCCGATGAACAGCCCCTTCGCGCCACCACGCCAATGCCAGGCGAGCAGAAACTGCGGGACATTCCAGATCAGATAGACCCACATGATGTAGCTCATGCCATTGCCCGCCACGCGCGCGCCAATGCCGTCCACGACCGAATACGCCGAAATGAAGAAACCGGTGAGCAACGCGAACGGCACGCTTTCGCCGGAAAAGCGCAGACCGCGTCGAAATGCCAGCGACATGATGCCGATCGACACCAGCGCCACGCCGACCGCGGCCACCGGTTTGAGCGCTTCGTGAGCGAACACGAGTGCGCCGACGAACACCAGCATGGGTGAGAGACCGCGCGCAATCGGATAGATCTGTCCGAAGTCGCCACTGCGGTAAGCGCGGATCAGTGCCAGCAGATAGCCGCATTCCAGCAGCACCGAGGCAAAAATGTACGGCCATGCCGCCGGCGAAGGCAACGGCAGCACCATCACGCCGACCGCACCGACGGCGATATACGGAATCGCCATCATGCCGAGCAGCCAGACACGGTCTTCGGAAAGATGCAAAAACGCGTTCCACGTAGCGTGAAGCAACGCGGAGAACAGCACCAGCAAAACGACCAGGGTTTGCATCGACACTCAGGGAGAAAAGGGCGGCCTGAGACCGGCCGCAAGCCCGTGATTATTCCAGTAGAACGCTGGGATAACGGTCCGGACCACGCGAGTCGAGGGGTTTTATGTGGAAAAAGGCGGCAATTTGTGGCGCCGAAAAGACGCTATCAGCCAGGCTGGCAAGCACGTATACAGCTAGAGAGAGGACCGCAGGGGCGGCGAGGAATAAACGAAGCCGAGCTTCATTCATTCCTCGACCCGGCAGTCAGAATCGCAAACCCGAACGACATCGAACCACATCGAACCGCATCGAATCACGTCACGCGTTCGCGCAGCCATGCCGAGGCCAGATCGATCACCGTCACCACGACGATCACCATGATCATCACCGCCGCCGTTTGTGCATAGTTGAACGAGCGGATCGCTTCATACAGCACCACGCCGATCCCGCCGGCGCCGACCATGCCGACCACCATCGCCGAGCGCACGTTCGATTCGAAGCGATACAACGCGTACGAAATCCATAGCGGCAACACCTGCGGCAGCACGCCGTAAATGATCTCGTCGAGACTCGTCGCGCCGGTCGCACGCACGCCTTCGGCCGGACGTGGATCGATGGCTTCGACTGCTTCGGCAAACAGTTTGGCGAGCACGCCGGTGGTATGCACCCACAAGGCCAGCACGCCCGCGAACGGACCGAGTCCGACCGCGACGATGAACAGCATCGCAAAGACCATTTCATTGATGGCGCGGCACGCGTCCATCATGCGGCGCATCGGCTGCACGACCCACATCGGCGCCATGTTGTGCGCTGACATGAGGCCGCACGGCACCGCGCACACGAGCGAGAGCGCCGTGCCCCACACCGCGACCGACAAGGTCACATACATCTCGTGCAGATAACTGCGCCAGTCGCTGAAGTCCGGCGGGAAAAAGTCCTTCGCGAACTGCCCCATGTTGGCGGAGTCGCTGAACAGATCCAGTGGACGCATATCGGCGCCGTGCCACGCGCCACCGAGCACGGCCAGCACCACGATCCAGCCGATGATCGCGAACCAGCTGCGCTTGCCGGCAACCGGCGCGGGCTGACGCGCCGCCTGCGCGGCGAGCGCGTCACTCGAGCGCGCCGGCGACGTACTCAGATCGACGGTGTTCATTGCTTCGACTGCTCGGTGTTGAGCGCGCCCAGTTTGGCGTCGAGCGCGGCCAGCTGGGTCTTGCGGTCGTCGGCGGAGAGATGCGTGTCGCTCTCGATCTTCTGCTTCTGCTGGAACAACGCGACCTGGCGAATCGGCAGCAACTGCGCATCCGACGACGCTCCGAAACCGCCGTAACCGAAGATCGCCGCCATCACGGCTTTCTCATGGGCATCGGTCTTCGCGTAGTTCAGGAAGAACTTGCGCAGCTTGTCCTTGGTCGCTTGCGGCAAATCCTTACGCCACACCAGCGGATCCGACGGAATCAACGGCGAAGTCCACAGCACGCGCACTTGCGCGAATTTGTCCGGATGCTGTTTTTGCAGCGAGTCGAGCATTTCGGTGTTGTTGGTCGCGATATCGACCTTGTTGTTCACCACGGCCAGCAGGTTCGCTTCGTGACTCGACGGCATCACGTTCTTGAACGACGTGTTGACCGGCGTGTTGTGCCTGGCGAACAGGTAGTAGCCGGGAATCAGCGTACCCGAGGTGGAGTTCGGGTCGCCGAAGCCGAGCGTGACGTCTTTAGTGTTCTTGAACACGTCGTCGAGCGTCTTGAAGCGGCTGTTCACATTAGTGATCAGCACCGACTTGTAACCGGCGTCGCCGTTTGCGTACAGGACCTTCGCGAACACTTCGCCTTGCGAGCGGTCCACCGCTTCGATCGCCGACGCGTTGCCGAGATACGCGACCTGCACTTTATTGAAGCGCATACCTTCGATGATGCCGGCATAGTCGGTAGCGAAGAACGCTTTGATGTTCAAGCCGGTTTGCTTGTTCATGTCTTCGATCAACGGCTCCCAGCGCTGCTTGAGCACCGAGGAGGAATCCGTCGAAATGATGCCAAGATCGATGTCCTCGGCTTGCGCCGTGGCGACGCAGGCAAACGATGCCGCGCCGACGGCGAGCGTGATCAGCGAACGCAGGAATTTCATGGGGCGAGGTCCGGTTGTGTTGACAGATGGATTCGGCGCGCTCAGTGCGAGTGTGCCGGTTTGAGAGCGAACGCGTAACGCGTCGAAGCCGGGGTGTTGTCGCCGGTCGGTGCGCCGCCTGGCGGATGACTTGCGAGGTTGTCGGCAGCCTGCTCGTGCTCTTCGCCCGGCGTGCTCGCGTCGAGCAACTCGTGGGCGTCGTCGCCATAAAGTTTCTTGAGCAGCACCGGTGTCAGCGCGGCGGAGGGGCCGTCGTAGACCACTTTTCCGCGGCGCAGCGCGATGGTGCGCGGACAGTACTGCATGGCAATGTCGACCTGGTGCAGCGACACCAGGACGGTGAGTTGATGCTCGCGGTTCAGCGCGCGCAGCATGTCCATCACGCGGCGCGACGATTCGGGATCGAGCGAGGCAATCGGTTCGTCGGCGAGCACGATGCGTGCGCGTTGCACCAGTGCGCGTGCGAGCGCCGCGCGTTGCTGCTGACCGCCCGAGAGATTGGCGGCGCGTTCGCGCGCATGGTCGCCGATGCCGACTTCATTGAGTGCCGCGAGCGACAAGGCGCGCTCTTCACGAGGAAAGCGTCCCGTGAGCCGACGCCACAACGGCAGACGGGCGAGCGCGCCGATCAGCACATTGCTTTCGACCGAGAGACGATTGACCAGATTGAATTGCTGGAACACGAAACCGATATCGCGGCGAATGCTGCGTACCTCGCGCACGATGCGGCCGTTCTGCTGAATTGGCCGACCGAGAATGGCGATCTGCGAGGGCTGTGCATCAGAGGCAGTGAACCCCGCGATGTGCCGCAACAAGGTCGATTTGCCCGAGCCCGATGCGCCGATCAATGCCACCATTTCGCCGGGCGCGACGCGCAGGTCGATTTCGTCCAGCGCTTTGCGGCCGTTGCTGAACGTCTTGCTCAGACGCTCGATACGAATTGCTTCCATAAGTACCCCTTGATGCATCCGGCCTTTGCCGGGATGTGTGGGGCTCATTCTAGGAAGCGTCTGTGACGGTTGAGTGAAGGCGTCGCAACGTCTAGACGACTATATCTTCGCGTGCCTTTTTTATGTCGTTAAAAAGGCAATTCGAAGTCATTCCTCCGACGCAAAAGTGACACCCATGTGACACGATTCGCCTCCGCGCATGTCGGTTCTGCATGATCGCGTGCAGACAGGCTATATTGCGACATTCGCCGAGCCGTCCCCAATAACCTTGCAGTTCCTTGCGACGCCGTCATGCCATCGCCTCTGACCTTCCTTCCCGACAGTTTTGCGGAGTACGAAGATCTCAAGGCGATCCTCGATCAGGGCAGCGCGAGTTTCGCGATCGAGACTGTCTGCGAAACGACGGTGCGTGGCCGCCACTTCGCCGTGCAAACCGCAAGCATCGGTTCGACCGATCCGCGCGCGCCAGCGATTGGTTTTTTTGGCGGCATTCATGGGCTCGAGCGTATCGGCTCGCAACTCGTACTCGATTACATGCGCGCGCTGCTCGCGCGGCTCGAATGGGACGAATTGCTGGTCAGGCAATTGCAGTCCATTCGTCTGATCTTTATGCCGATCGTCAATCCCGGCGGCATGTGGGCCGCGACGCGGGCCAATCCGAATGGCGTCGATCTGATGCGCAATGCGCCGCAAAGCGCCGACGAACGCGTGCCGCTGCTTGCCGGCGGCCAGCGCGTGGGGGCGTGGCTGCCGTGGTATCGCGGCCGTGAAGGCGAACCGATGGAGGCAGAAGCCGCGGCGCTACTGCGAGTGGTCGAAAACGATCTGGCCACGCGACCGTTGAGTATCGCGCTCGATTGCCATTCGGGTTACGGCTGGAATGACAGCATCTGGTTTCCCTATGCGCGCACCCGCAAGTTGATGCCGCATCTGCCGGAAATGTATGTGTTGAAAACCATGTTCGAGCGCGCCCATCCCCATCACGGTTACGCGTTCGAACCGCAGAGCCATCAATACCTGTTGCACGGCGATCTCTGGGACTTCGCCTACGACCGCACGCCTGCGCCCAACGTCTTTCTGCCGATGACGCTCGAACTCGGCTCGTGGCTGTGGATCAAGAAGAACCCGCGACAGCTGTTTTCGCGGCAGGGCATGTTCAATCCGGTCAAGGCGCATCGCACCGCGCGCGTGCTGCGCCGCCATGCGAATCTGCTCGACTTTCTCGCGCGCGCGGCGTTTTCCTCGCAGCGCTGGCTGCCGCAGGGCATGCGTCGTGAGCAATTGCTGCAAAGCGCGATCGACCATTGGTATAACCCGGACAGCGTATGAGCACGTGGATCCTGCTGCGCGGGTTGACGCGCGAAACGCGTCATTGGGGCCGCTTGCCTGAAGCGTTGCGCGAGGTCGTGAGCGGCGATCGTGTGTTGCTGCTCGATCTGCCGGGCAACGGCGAGTTCGCCGGATTGCGCGCGCCCGCCAGGGTCACGGACATGGTGGACTTCGTGCGGCTTGCCGCAAGGCGCGCCGGCGCGGCGGCGCCTTATAGCGTGCTGGCAATGTCGCTCGGCGGCATGGTCGCGACAGACTGGGCGCAGCGGCACCCCCAGGAGATCGAGCGGCTGGTGCTGATCAATACCAGCATGCGTCCGTTCAGTCGCATGACGGAGCGCTTGCGTCCTTCGGCGTGGCCGGCGCTGTTACGTGTCGCACGACGCTGGGGCGATGCACCGCGCGCCGAGCGTGACATTCATCGGCTCACCTGTAACAACGTCGAGACACTCGGCGCCGATCTCGATGCATGGAGCGCAATCCGCCGCAGCGCGCCGGTGAGTCGTGGCAATGCGTTACGGCAGCTCTGCGCCGCCGCGCGCTTCACCGCAGGCGCGGCCAAACCGGACTGCCCCTTGCTGATTCTCTCCTCGCGCGCGGACCACCTGGTCAATCCCGTGTGCTCGACGAAACTCGCCGCGGCGTGGCGGGCGATGCATATCGAACACGCGTGGGCCGGTCATGATCTGCCGCACGACGACGCCGCATGGACCAGCGAACAAGTCCGCTCCTGGCTTGCGCAAACGCAGGCTGAGCCGAAGCCCGTGCTTTAAACGGCGGCGCGTGCGCTTGCAGCATGGTGTGTGTCAACGGGTATAACCTTAGTGCGGGTGCGCGTCGCATCTCGGGCCACGGGTGCATAATTCCCCTTCAGACGATGCATGCCAATCACGCAATACTCGCCATTGCCGCCAGCCGGGGGAGTCGATGATGCAAGCAAAGAACGAAGAAGCCGTCACGCATTTGCTGAACGATGTCGTCGAATTTGCACGCGGGCGGTTGCCCGAGCCGACCTTTAACGTGGTCGAGCCTTTTCTGCGGCACTACTACGATTTCGTCGACGCCGACGATCTGCAAAGCCGCTCGATTGCCGACCTGTACGGCGCGGCGCTCGCACACTGGCAAACTGCACAACGCTTCGTGCCGGGCACCGAACGGCTGCGAGTCTATAACCCGATTCTCGAACAGCACGGCTGGCATTCCGATCACACGGTGATCGAGATCGTCAACGACGACATGCCGTTCCTGGTCGATTCGGTGTCGATGGCCGTCAACGGCCTGGGGCTCGCGCTGCATTCTGTCGTGCATCCCGTGTTTCGCCTCTGGCGAGGCGTGGACGGCACTATCACGCGCGTGGGGCAGGGCGCGGAAGATGCCACCGATACGCGCTCGCACCTCACATCGTTCATTCACTTCGAGGTAGACCGCTGCGGCGACGCCGCGAAGCTCGACGCACTGCGCGACGCAATCGCCAAAGTGCTGCGCGACGTACGCGCTGCTGTCGAAGACTGGCCGAAGATCGTCGAGCTGGCGCGCATCACGATCAAGGGCATGAAGACAGGCGAGGCCGGTCCGGAGGGTGTCGAAGCGCGCGCCTTTCTCGAATGGATGGTGGCCGATCATTTCACCTTTCTCGGCCAGCGCGACTATGAACTCGTGCAGCACGACGTCGGCTACGGCCTGCGTGCGGTGCCGGGCTCGGGACTCGGCATTTTGCGTGACGCGCTGCGGCCGGTCGGCGCTTCCGAAGTCACCGCTTTGCCGCCTGCCGCCGCCGAGATCATTTCGGGTTCGTCGCCCATCTTTCTCACCAAGGCCAATTCGCGAGCGACCGTGCATCGCCCAGGCTATCTGGATTACGTAGGCATCAAACTGACCGGCGCGGACGGCAAGGTGATCGGCGAACGGCGCTTCATCGGTCTGTACACGTCCACCGCGTATTTCGTCTCGGCGTCGGAAATTCCGATCGTGCGGCGCAAGTGCGCCAATATCGTACGGCGCGCCGGCTTTCTGCCGAAGGGTCACCTGGCGAAATCGCTGGTGACGGTGCTCGAGACCTATCCGCGCGACGAACTCTTTCAGGCCGACGAAAACCAGCTTTACGACATCGCGCTCGGGGTCTTGCGGTTGCAGGAACATCAGCGCACGCGGCTCTTCGTGCGGCGCGACCGTTTCGACCGCTTTGTCTCCTGTCTCGTGTTCGTGCCACGCGACAAGTACAACACCGACTTGCGGCAACGCATCGCCAACCTGCTCGCCGAGGCGTTCAACGGCGAGAGTGTCGAATTCACGCCGCTCCTATCGGAGTCGACGCTCGCGCGCATTCATTTCGTCGTGCACGCCAAACCGGGCGGCATGCCCAATGTCGATACGCGCGAACTCGAAGCGCGCCTCGTGCAGGTCTCGCGCCGCTGGCAGGACGATCTCGCCGACGCGTTGCTCGACGCCTTCGGCGAAGAGCAGGGCAATCGTCTGCTCCAGCATTACGGCGATTCGTTTCCCGCCGGCTATCGCGACGACTATCCGGCACGTACGGCGGTGCGCGATATCGAATTGATCGAGCGCGTGCAGGGCAGCGAGCGGCTCGCGATGAACCTCTACCGTCCTATCGAGGCAGGTCCGCGAGCATTCCGCTTCAAGGTCTATCGCGCGGGTTTGCCTATCGCGTTGTCGCGCAGTCTGCCAATGCTCGAACACCTCGGTGTGCGCGTGGATGAAGAGCGGCCCTATCTGATCGAAGCGGTCGGCGCGACGCCCGCATGGATTCACGACTTCGGCCTCGAACTCGCGGACGATGCCGAATTCGATATCGAGCGTGTGAAGGATCTCTTCGAAGAAGCGTTCGAGCAGGTGTGGACCGGTGCAATCGAAAGCGACGACTTCAATCGCCTCGTATTGCGTGCGCAATTGAATGCCCGTGAAGTGACGATCTTGCGCGCTTACGCCAAGTATCTGCGCCAGGTGGGTTCCACGTTCAGCGACGCCTATATCGAGCGCGCGGTGACCGGCAATCCGGCCATCGCGCGAATGCTGGTCGAACTATTCATTGCCCGCTTCGATCCGGCGCTGGGCGACACGCGCGAGGCCCATGTCGACGGCTGGCTGCATACGATCGACAGCGCACTCGACCAGGTGCCGAATCTCGACGAAGACCGCATCCTGCGGCAGTTTCTCGGCGTGATCAAGGCGACGCAGCGTACCAATTACTATCGCTTCGACGCCGAAGGTCATCCGAAGCCGTATCTGTCGTTCAAGTTCGATCCCGCGCACGTGCCGGGTCTGCCCGAGCCGAAGCCGATGTTCGAGATCTGGGTCTACTCGCCCCGCGTGGAAGGCGTGCACCTGCGCGGCGGACGTGTCGCGCGCGGTGGTTTGCGCTGGTCCGACCGGCGCGAAGATTTCCGCACGGAAGTGCTCGGCCTGATGAAAGCGCAGATGGTGAAGAACGTCGTGATCGTGCCGGTCGGCTCCAAGGGCGGCTTCGTCGTGAAGAATCCGCCGCCGCAGAGCGAGCGCGACGCGTGGATGCGCGAAGGCATCGCCTGCTATCAGACGTTCCTGCGCGGACTGCTCGACCTGACCGACAACCTCGCGGGCACGACGGTCGTGCCGCCACCCGACGTAGTCCGGCACGACCCCGACGATCCGTATCTGGTGGTCGCCGCCGACAAGGGCACGGCCACTTTTTCCGACTACGCCAACGCGATCTCGCAGGAATACGGTTTCTGGCTCGACGATGCATTCGCCTCGGGCGGCTCGGTCGGCTACGACCACAAGAAAATGGCGATCACGGCGCGCGGCGCGTGGGAGTCGGTCAAGCGGCACTTCCGCGAAATGGGCGTCGATACGCAGACCATGGACTTCACCGTCGTCGGTGTCGGCGACATGTCCGGCGATGTGTTCGGCAACGGCATGCTGCTCTCGCCGCATATCAAACTGGTGGCCGCCTTCGATCACCGGCATATCTTCCTCGATCCAAATCCCGATCCGGCAACCAGTCTTGCAGAACGCGGGCGTCTGTTCACTCTCGACCGTTCGAGCTGGGCCGATTACGATCCCGGGCTGATTTCCGCGGGCGGCGGCGTGTTTCCGCGCACGGCCAAGACGATTCCGCTGTCACCGGCAGTGCAGACCGTGCTCGGCATCAGCGCGCCGGCGCTTGCGCCGACCGAGTTGATGCGCGCGATTCTGCAGGCGCCGGTCGATCTGCTTTATAACGGCGGCATCGGCACCTATGTGAAGGCGAGCCGCGAGACCCAGCTGCAGGTCGGCGACCGTGCCAACGACGCCATCCGCGTGAATGGCGCCGATCTGCACTGCAAGGTCGTGGCCGAAGGCGGCAACCTCGGGCTTACGCAACTCGGGCGCATCGAATTCGCGCAGCGCGGCGGACGCATCAACACGGACGCGATCGACAACTCGGCGGGCGTGGACTGTTCGGACCATGAGGTCAACATCAAGATACTGCTGGGTCTCGTCGTATCCGACGGCGAGATGACCGGGAAGCAACGCAATGCGCTGCTGGCTGAAATGACCGACGAGGTCGGCCTGCTCGTCCTGCAGGACAACTACTACCAGACCCAGGCGCTATCGATTGCGGGCCGCTACGGCGTCGAACTGCTCGATGCCGAGGCGCGCCTCATGCGTTATCTCGAACGTGCCGGGCGACTGAATCGCGTGATCGAATTTCTGCCGACCGATGAAGAGATTGCCGAGCGGCAGGCGGCCAGACAAGGTCTCACGACGCCCGAGCGTGCGGTATTGCTGGCCTACAGCAAGATGTGGCTGTACGACGCGTTGCTCGACTCGTCGATGCCGGAAGATCCGCTCGTCGGCGATATGTTGATCGACTATTTTCCCAAGCCGCTGCGCCAGCGTTTCAATGAACCCATGCAACGTCATCCGCTGCGGCGCGAGATCCTTGCCACGCATTTGACCAATGCACTGGTGAACCGGGTGGGCTGCGAGTTCGTGCATCGGCTGATGGAGGAAACCGACGCGCATCCCGGCGATATCGTGCGCGCCTGCATCATGGCGCGCGACGTGTTCGATCTCGACGACGTCTGGCGCAGCATCGACGCGCTCGACAACCGCGTTGCCGACGATGTCCAGGCGCGCATGTTCGTCGAAGTCGCGCGGCTCGTGGAGCGCTCGGCATTGTGGTTCCTGCGGCAGATGCAAGTGGGCGCGCTCAGCGACGGCGACGTGGCCGGCCTGCTCGCGCGTTGCCGCGACGCCGCCCAGAGGCTTGCGCCGCAATGGCCCGCGCTATTGCCCGCAGCCGATCTCGAAGCGCTCTCCGAGCGGCAGCGAGTGCTCGCCGATGCGGGAGTCGATAGCGAGCTGGCCGTGCGGATCGCGAGCGGCGACATCTCGGCGGCGCTGCTCGACATTGCCGAAGTCGCATCGGCTTGCGGGCGCAGCCTGGAACTCGTAGCGGGGGTTTATTTCGCGCTCGGCACGCAACTCAACTATGGCTGGATCAGCGAACGGGCCGCCGCTTTGCCGGCGCCCACCCACTGGGACATGCTGGCGCGTGCCTCGGCGCTGGCCGAACTGGCGCGCCTCAAGCGTGCGTTGACCACCAGTGCTTTGGCCGACGCCGACGACGCGTCGACACCGGATGCGCTGGTCCAGGCATGGCGCGAAAAGCGCGCCGCGCAACTCGAACGCTATGCGCGTCTGCTGGCCGACTTGCGAGCGACGGGCGGCGCGAGTCTGTCGATGCTGCTCGTGATCGTTCGTGAGATGACGGCGCTGGAGCGGGCCTGACGCGGCTCGCCGCCATTTCGCGCGGCACGGTGGATGCTACAGAGCGTGGGTCCGGTGGCAACATCATCCGGGTTGGACGCATGCCGCCCGGCATGGCCATAATACGGGCTATCGCCAACCGATAGCTCTCAGCACACTCACGGACGCCCTCCACGACGATGAAAGAAGAATCGCCGAAAGCCATTTTCTATGCGCTCGCCGCCAACCTCGGCATCGCCATCTGCAAGTTTGCCGCGGCCACGTTCACCGGTTCCGGCGCGATGTTCGCCGAAGCCATTCACTCCACCGCCGACTGCGGCAATCAACTGCTCCTGCTGTTCGGTCTGCGTGAAGCGCGCAGGCCGGCCAGTCCCTTGCATCCGATGGGCGGTGGGCGCGAGATCAACTTCTATTCGTTGCTGGTGGCGCTGCTGCTGTTCTTCGTGGGCGGCGCCTTCTCGGTGTACGAGGGCCTGCACCGTCTGGTGGCGCGCGAGCCCTTGCAGTATGCGTATGTGGCGCTTGCGGTGCTGGGTGTGTCGGTGGTGCTCGAATCGTTTTCGCTGTGGGGCGCGGTGAAGGAAATCCGCAAAACCCATCCGACCACGAGCATGTGGCGCTGGTTTCGCGAGACGCGCGAGTCGGATCTGCTGGTGGTCGCGGGTGAAGATATTGCCGCGTTGGCTGGGCTCGCGATGGCTTTCGTCGCCGTGCTGATGACCATGATTACCGGCAATACCGTTTATGACGCACTGGGTTCGATCGGCGTGGGCTTGTTGCTGATGGTGATCGCGTGGCTGGTGGCACGCGAAGTGAAGTCGATGATCGTCGGCGAATCGGCCAGCCCGGACGTGCGCCATGCGATCGAGGCGCATCTGCGTGGCCGCACCGAGATTCGCAGCATCATCAACATGATTACGCTGCAATGGGGGCGCCACGTGGTGGTGGCCGTGCAGGCGGAAATGATCGACTATGCCAGCGGCCGCGCGATGGTGGATGCGATCAACGTGATCGAAGCGGACTTGCAGGCCACGTTTCCGCAAGTCCGCTGGGTGTTTTTCGAGCCCGACGTACCGCGCATCTGACGAACCGACGCGCGAGCGTGCGGTTTATTTAAAGCCGGTCACCGCGTGCGGCACGTACAGCTCTTCAAGCCGCTGGATTTCATCCGCGCTCAGGTTCAAGGTGAGCGCGGCAACCGCATCGTCCAGGTGATGCAACTTGGTCGCCCCGACGATCGGCGCGGTAATGGGCTTCTTCTGCAACACCCACGCCAACGCCACCTGTGCGCGCGGCACGCCGCGTTCTTTGGCGATCTCGCTGACCCGCTCCACGATGCGCCGATCCGCGTCTTCCGCTTGCACATACAGCGTGCGGCCGAATTCGTCGGTTTCGGAGCGGGCGCTTTCGGTGTCCCAGTCGCGCGTCAGACGCCCGCGCGCCAGTGGACTCCACGGAATCACGCCGATCCCTTCGCTTTCGCAGAACGGCAGCATTTCGCGCTCTTCTTCGCGATACAACAGATTCACGTAGTTCTGCATCGTGACGAAGCGGGTCCAGCCATTGACCTCGGCCACATGTAGCGCCTTGGCGAACTGCCATGCATACATGGACGACGCGCCGATATAGCGCGCCTTACCGGCCTTCACGACGTCGTGCAACGCCTCCATCGTTTCCTCGATCGGCGTTTTGTCGTCCCAGCGATGGATCTGGTACAGATCGACGTAATCCGTACCCAGACGTCGCAGGCTGTGATCGATCTCGGCCATGATCGCCTTGCGCGAGAGGCCGGCACCGTTCGGGCCCGGATGCATGCGGCTATTCACTTTGGTGGCGAGCACGATTTCGTCGCGCTTTGCAAAATCCTTCAGCGCGCGCCCGACGATTTCCTCGCTGGTGCCATCGGAGTAGACGTTGGCGGTGTCGAAGAAGTTGATGCCGTAGTCGAGCGCCTGTTTGATGAAGGGCCGAGCGGCTTCGTCGTCGAGCGACCAGGGGTGCGTGCCGCGCGCGGGCACGCCGTAGCTCATACAACCTAGGCAAAGACGCGATACATCGAGACCGGTACGACCGAGTTTCACATAATCCATCGTGGTGCTCCTGGTTTGAGTGCACAAAGGCGGTGCGCGCTACGGATCTTCGATTATAAGAAAACGGCGGACCAGGCGTATTGAGTCGATTTGAAATGGCGCACTGCGCAGTGGCAAATCATTTCTTCGCACCTATACTTCTTTCGGCTTGAAAGCAGCACTCTCTCCCAACCTGCATCACAAGCAAAAAAGGAAGATCACGATGCTGACTCGCACACTCGGCGCGCTCTGCGTCACGACCCTTGCGGCTTGCGCGGCCTTTACCTCAGGACCGGCCAGCGCGGACGACAACGACAATTTCTCGCAAGGCGACGGCGGCGCGCACGGTCGGCCCGTCAAGGTGATGATCATTTCGATGTTCGGACCCGAGGGGCAGGTGTGGCTCGACCGGCTTGGACCGTGGCGCGATATTCCGGTGGATGGCCTCTCGCCCGATTACCCCACGGTTCATTGCAACAAGCAGGACGTGTGCGTCATGACCACCGGCATGGGGCATACCAATGCCGCTGCATCGATCATGGCATTGACCTTCTCACCGCGTTTCGATCTGCGGCATACGTACTTCATGGTGGCCGGCATTGCCGGAATCGACCCACAGCAGGGTACGGTCGGGTCCGCCGCGTGGGCGAAATATCTGGTCGACTTCGGGATTCAATGGGAAATCGACGGACGTGAAATTCCGCCGGCCTGGAGTACGGGGTATCTCGGCATCAACACCACGAGTCCCACTGCCAAGCCACCGCTCGACTATCGGACCGAGGTGTTCCAGCTGAACTCTCAGCTCGTCAATACGGCGTATGCCCTGTCTCGCAGCGTGGTGCTGTCCGACAGCGCACAGGCGCAAGCAGCACGGGCCAAGTATTCGTACGCGCCGGCCAATCAGCCGCCTTCGGTGCTTCAATGCGACACGCTGGCGGGCGATACCTGGTGGTCAGGCACGCTGCTCGGGCAACGCGCGCGTGACTGGACCAGGATTCTGACCGACGGCAATGGCGTCTACTGCACGACCCAGCAGGAAGACAACGCCACGTATGAAGCGCTCAAACGCGCCGCGTCGGTGCATAAAGTGGATTTGAATCGCGTGGCGGTTTTGCGCGCGGGTTCGGATTTCGACCGGCCCTACGATGGCCAGACGAGTTCGGACAACCTGCTCAACTATGCCGCGCAGGGCGGCTTCACGATCGCGATTGAAAATCTCTTCAGGTCGGGCAATCCGCTCGTGCAGGATATCTCCACGCATTGGAGCGATTGGCGCGAGGGAGTGCCCAAACGGTGAAACGGTTTCAGTTTTTCGATGCGTGTATGCCCGCGACACGAAAGACGCGGGCATACCTGCAGCATTCGATACTCAGTGTTGCGGCGCGCGGTACGGCGTCCACACTGGCGTATCGGAATCCCAATGGTCGAGTTCAGAGGGTGTCATGATGAGCTCCTTTTTTGAAGAGTGCATGCAGCGTGTCGCAATGAGTATTTCTTTTGGAAACCGAATCATTGCGGCAGTTTTTATGTTCCGGTTACTGGCCGTCTGCTACACGCGTGACTTCGCCGTTCGTATTCGTACCTTCCTGAAGCGCGATACGTGCAGCCTGCGTTTGACCAATCAGTCCTTTGTTCGGGTACGTCGTGCGATTTAGCGCGGGCAGCGAACCGTCGCGATACGCGGCGACCAGATCGGCCTTTACTTCAGCGCGTGTTTTTGCAGTGGTCGTGGGAACGGGTGCCGTTTCATAGGTACCTGCACGGCCAATGCCTCCGCCGCCTTGAGCGAACACCGGTGCGCTCACGAGCAGCGAGAGGGCGAGACCAGCTAAGAGATTGCGTTTCATGATTCACTCCTGTCGATTCGTTTGCAGCACGGGTGTCGCTGCGACAGGGTGAAATGTAGGCTTCGAGGCGATCCGGATAAATCGCACTTTCACGAAATGAATTGTCAAGATTCCAGAACAATCACGAAAGCAGGTCGGGAAAGCCTTGAAAACTCGGGAAACCGCGGCATTAGGGCCGCGGCTGGAATTCACTGTTTCAGATTGTGTACTTCAATTGATGTCGGTTCACGTTCGGCCTTCGCTCAATTAAAGCTCAGGCAACCCACTCCGTTATTACCGGCGTATCGAGCGTAGGCGCAGACTCGCGTTCTTCGAAAGTACGCTGCGTGCAGGTTGCGTCGAGACTGCCGCGGCCACTCAACAACGGGCAACGATCGAACAGCTCGGCAATCCAGTCTACGAAAACACGGACTTTAGGCGACAGGTGACGACTGTGCGGATAGACTGCGGAAATTGGCATCGGCAAAGGCTTCAGTTCCGGCAGTACTTCCACCAACTGTCCCGAGCGCAGATGCGGCAGCACCATGAAGAGCGCCGGCTGAATCAGGCCGAAGCCTTCGAGTCCGCAGGTCACGTAAGCGTCCGCGTCGTTCACCGAGACGATGCTCTTCATCTTCACTTCAACTTCTTTGCCCTCGACCATGAAGGCCCAATCGATCGTGCGTCCTGTGCGGCTCGAGAAGTAGTTAACGGCTTTGTGATTGTCGAGGTCTTCGAGCGAACCCGGCACGCCGGCGCGTTCGATGTAGTCCGGTGCAGCACAGGTCACACCCTCGAACAGGCCGATCCGGCGCGCCACCAGCGAGGAATCCTGTAGCGCGCCCACCCGCACGACGCAGTCCACGCCTTCCTGCAGCAAGTCGACCGGTCGGTCCGACAAGCCGAGTTGCAGGTCGATGTCCGGATAGCGCGTGTGGAATTCACACAACGAAGGAATCACCAGCAGGCGGCCAATCGAGCCCGGCATATCGATGCGCAGCTTGCCATGCGGCTTCTTGTTGCCGCTCTGGAAACTTGCCTCGGTCTCCTCGACATCCGCGAGAATGCGCACGCAACGTTCGTAGTACGCGGCGCCGTCCGGTGTCAGCGACAAACGCCGCGTGGTCCGATGCATCAGACGCGTGCCGAGGAACGCTTCGAGGTTCTGAATGATGGTGGTGACCGATGCGCGCGGCAGATCGAGCGTTTCCGCGGCACGGGTAAAACTGTTTGTGTCGACGACACGCGTGAACACTTGCATGGCCTGAAGCCGGTCCATTGCAAACCTCCAGAAGGGGCTGGCGCACTGAGCAGAGATCGAATCCGCAGAGCAATCGCATCCGATTGTTCAGGGGCGCCGAATTGTGTTGCCGGATTATAGGCATTTATTTACGAGTCTGCCGAACCCACAATTCGCACCATTGAAGTTCTATGCGCATTGCGCGGCTCGACATGGATGCATTTAAACCGCCGTACTCCTTTGTGCCCGCCGGCAGCGGCCCGGCACAGACCGACAGCACGGCACTCGACGTCACTGACGTGCAGATCGAAGGGCACGCGCAGGACATCAGACTGCGGTTGTACCGGCAGGGCAAGAAGACCGCACTGCCGGTATTGCTTTATTTTCACGGCGGCGGCTTTACGAAGGGCTCGATCGAACAGGCCGATTACGCCTCGCGTTATTTCGCAGAACACTTACCGGCGTTGGTGGTGTCGGTGGGTTATTCGCTCGCGCCGCAATTTCCGTTTCCTGCCGCGCCCGAAGACGCACACCGTGCGGCGCTGTGGGTGCAGACGCGGGCGCGTGCATTTGGCGGCAATAGCAGGAAAGTCGGCGTCGCAGGCCATGACGCGGGCGGCCAGCTGGCCAATTGCCTCGCCTTCATCGCGCGGGATCGCGGTGATGTGCAGATTGCCGCGCAGGCGCTGTTCGGGCCGATGCTCGATCCGAGCCTCACGCGTTTAGGCGACGAACAGCGGCTCGGCTCCGATATCACCGCGAAAGAGTGTGCAGCGTGTTATCGCGCGTACCTGCCGCAAGCGTCGCAACGCATGCATCCGTATGCCGCGCCGCTCGAATCGTGCCGTCTTGCGGGCCTGCCTGCCACGCTGATCGCGACGGCGCAAAACGACGTGCTGCATGTGGAAGCGGAGAAATACGCGAGCAGTCTGATCGACGCCGGTGTGCTGACCCAGGTGGTCCGCTATCCGAGCGTTTCGCACGCGGCGCTGGCCGACCACCCGCCCGCGTTGCAGGAAGCAGTGAGATTTTTTCAGTGGCGCTTCGATGCGCGCGCCCATCGATAAACAAAAAAAGCAGACATTCATCAACGATATTGGGAGCTTCTCATGACCATTCTTCCTCTTTCCCGTCGCCGCGTGGCGATTGCCGTGCTGGCCGTCGTCGTCGTAGCGGGGCTGGGCACGTTCGGTGCGATTCGCGTGGATGCGAGCTCGCCGGCTGCGCCGACCATCGTGCCGGAAGTGGACGTCGCCACGGTGGTGCAAAAGACGATTACCGACTGGCAGAGCTATTCGGGCCGCCTCGAGGCCGTCGAAAAAGTGGACGTTCGTTCGCAGGTGCCGGGCACGATCGTCTCCGTCAACTTCAAGGACGGCGCACTCGTGAAGAAGGGCGACACGCTGTTCGTGATCGACCCGCGTCCGTACGCAGCGGAAGTGGATCGCACCGAAGCACAGGTCGCGGCGGCCCAGGCGCGCACGGGTTACACGCAAAGCGACTGGGAGCGCGCGCAACGCCTGCTGGCCGATAACGCCATCGCCAAGCGTGATTACGACGAGAAGCAGAACGCCTCACGCGAGGCGAGCGCGAACCTGAAAGCCGCGCAAGCCGCAGTGGAAACCGCACGCATCAATCTCGGCTATACGAAGATTGTCGCGCCGGTGGCGGGCCGCGTCTCGCGCGCGGAAATCACGGTGGGCAACGTCGTGTCGGCGGGCGCGAGCGCCGCGCCGCTGACCACGCTCGTATCAGTGTCGCCGATCTACGCCTCGTTCGACGCGGACGAACAGACCTACCTGCAATACCTGAGCCGCGCGAAAGACGGCAGCAAGGTGCCGGTGCAACTCGGCCTCGCGGACGAAACCGGCTACTCGCGCAGCGGCACGATCGAATCGGTGGACAACCGGCTCGACACGTCGTCGGGCACGATCCGCGTGCGCGCGCGCTTCGATAACCAGGACGGTGCACTGATTCCGGGTCTGTACGCGCGCGTGAAGGTGGGCGGCAGCGAACCGCATGCGGCGCTGTTGATCGACGACGCGGCGGTCGGCACCGATCAGGACAAGAAGTTCGTGCTGGTGGTCGATCAGAGCAATCACGTCGTGTATCGCGAGATCTCGGTGGGCAGCATGCAGGGCAACCTGCGTGTGGTGAAGGGTGGTCTGCAAGCCACCGATCGCATCGTCGTCAACGGTATTCAACGCGTACGCCCTGGCGACGCGGTGCGTGCCCACATGGTGTCGATGACCGCCGACCAGGATCCGAACAGCGTACCGCTTGCCCAGACGCAACAAGCGGCACCGGCGCAACCGCAGACGCGCGCCAAAGCGGACAAGAATTCGTGAGCGCCACGCGCCGCGGTTTGACGACGCGGCGCCTGCTCCTACGTTAAGAGCTTCCCATGAACATATCCAAATTCTTCATCGATCGGCCGATCTTTGCCGGCGTGTTGTCGGTCCTGATCCTGCTGGCGGGCATCATTTCGCTCTTCAAGCTGCCGATCTCGGAGTACCCGGAAGTCGTGCCGCCTTCAGTGGTGGTGCATGCGCAATATCCGGGCGCGAATCCGAAGGTGATCGCCGAGGCCGTGGCTTCGCCACTCGAAGAGCAGATCAATGGCGTCGAGAACATGCTGTATATGCAGTCGCAAGCGAATAGCGACGGCAATCTCACGCTCACGGTCACTTTCAAGCTCGGCACCAACCCGGACCTCGCGACACAACTCGTGCAGAACCGCGTGAACCAGGCGCTGCCGCGTTTGCCGGAAGACGTGCAACGGCTCGGTATCACCACGATCAAGAGTTCGCCCACGCTGACCATGGTGGTCCACCTGATCTCGCCGAACAATCGCTATGACATGACGTATCTGCGTAACTACGCGTTGCTGAACGTCAAGGATCGGCTCGCGCGGATTCAGGGCGTCGGCGAAGTGCAGTTGTGGGGTTCGGGCGACTACGCCATGCGTGTGTGGCTCGATCCGCAGAAAGTCGCACAACGCGGCTTGACCGCAACCGAAGTGGTCAACGCGATCCGTGAGCAGAACATTCAGGTGGCGGCCGGTGTGATCGGCGCATCGCCTTCGGTGCCGGGCACGCAACTGCAGTTGTCGGTGAATGCGCGCGGCCGTTTGAAAACCGAGGGCGAATTCGGCGACATCATCGTCAAGACTACGCCGGACGGCGGCGTGACCTATCTGCGCGATATTGCACGGGTCGAACTCGCGGCGTCGGAATACGGGCTGCGTTCGCTGCTGGACAATAAACCCGCCGTCGCACTCGCGATCAACCAGGCGCCGGGCGCGAACTCGCTCGCGATTTCCGATCAGGTCCGCTCGGCCATGAAGGAACTCGCGCAAGACATGCCGGCGGGCGTCGAATACAAGATTGTGTATGACCCGACGCAGTTCGTGCGTTCGAGTATCGAGGCGGTCGTGCATACGCTGCTCGAAGCGATCGCGCTGGTGGTGATCGTCGTGATCGTGTTCCTGCAAACGTGGCGTGCGTCGATCATTCCATTGATTGCGGTGCCGGTGTCGATTGTCGGGACCTTCTCGCTGCTGCTTGCATTCGGCTTTTCGATCAATGCCCTGTCGTTGTTCGGCATGGTGCTGGCGATCGGGATCGTGGTGGACGACGCGATCGTGGTGGTGGAGAACGTCGAACGGAACATCGAGAACGGGCTGAGTGCGCGCGATGCGACGTACAAGGCGATGCAGGAAGTGAGTGGACCGATTATCGCGATTGCGCTGACGCTGGTCGCCGTGTTCGTGCCGCTCGCCTTCATGACGGGTCTGACGGGGCAGTTCTACAAGCAGTTCGCGATGACCATCGCGATCTCGACGGTGATCTCGGCGTTCAATTCGCTGACCTTGTCGCCGGCTTTATCCGCGATGCTGTTGCGTGGTCACGGCGCAAAGGAAGACTTCCTGACGCGAGTGATGAATCGCCTGCTGGGTGGCTTCTTCAAGCGCTTCAACAAGGTGTTCCATCGCGGCTCGACGGAATACGGCCGTGGCGTGACGGGTGTGCTGCGCCGTAAAGGCGCGATGCTTGCGGTGTACGCGATTCTGCTGGGCGGGACCGTGCTGATCTCGCACGTCGTGCCGGGCGGTTTCGTGCCGGCGCAGGACAAGGAATATCTGATTGCCTTCGCGCAGTTGCCGAATGGCGCGTCGCTGGACCGGACGGAAAAAGTGATTCGCGATATGAGCGCGATTGCACTAAAGCAGCCGGGCGTGGAAAGCGCGGTAGCGTTCCCGGGTTTGTCGGTGAACGGCTTCACGAATAGCTCGAGCGCAGGCATCGTGTTCGTCACGCTCAAGCCGTTCAAGGAACGAGGCAGCAAGACGCTTTCGGCAGGTGCGATTGCCGGTGCACTGAACCAGCAGTTCGGCGCCATCAAGGATTCGTTCGTCGCGGTGTTCCCGCCGCCACCCGTGCTCGGTCTCGGCACGCTCGGCGGCTTCAAGATGCAGTTAGAGGATCACGGCGCGGTGGGTTACGCGGAATTGAACAAGGCGGCGGAAGCGTTCGTGAAGAAAGCGGCGCAAACACCGGAACTCGGCCCGACCTTCTCGAGCTACCAGATCAACGTGCCGCAGTTGAACGTCGACCTGGATCGCGTGAAGGCCAAGCAACTCGGCGTGCCGGTCACCGACGTGTTCAACACGATGCAGATCTATCTGGGGTCGCTGTATGTCAACGACTTCAACCGCTTTGGCCGCGTGTACCAGGTTCGGGTCCAGGCCGATGCGCCGTTCCGTCAACGTGCCGACGACATCCTGCAACTGAAGACGCGTAACGCAGCAGGCGACATGGTGCCGTTGTCCTCGCTGGTGACGGTGACACCGACGTACGGACCGGAAATGGTGGTGCGCTACAACGGTTACACGGCAGCCGACATCAACGGCGGTCCGGCACCGGGCTTTTCTTCCGGCCAGGCGCAAGCCGCGGCCGAACGCGTGGCGGCGGAAACGTTGCCGCACGGCGTGAAGCTCGAATGGACCGACCTGACGTATCAGCAGATTCTGGCTGGCAATGCGGGCCTGTGGGTGTTCCCGATCAGCGTGCTGCTGGTGTTCCTCGTGCTGGCCGCGCTGTATGAAAGCCTGACGCTGCCGCTCGCGGTGATTCTGATCGTGCCGATGAGCGTGCTGTCTGCGTTGACCGGCGTGTGGCTCACCGGCGGTGACAACAACATCTTCACGCAGATCGGGTTGATGGTGCTGGTGGGCTTGTCGGCGAAGAACGCGATTCTGATCGTCGAGTTCGCACGCGAACTCGAACACGATGGACACACGCCGTTGTCGGCGGCGATCGAGGCGAGCCGTCTGCGTCTGCGGCCGATTCTGATGACGTCGATCGCGTTCATCATGGGCGTGGTGCCGCTGGTGTTGTCGAGCGGAGCCGGTTCGGAAATGCGTCACGCGATGGGTATCGCGGTGTTCTTCGGCATGCTCGGGGTGACGCTGTTTGGCCTGATGCTGACGCCGGTGTTCTATGTCGTGTTGCGCACGCTCGCTGGCGGGACGATCCACGTCGCGCAGAAGGACGCCCCGCACTACGCGGCGCCGGTGACGGACGTCTGAGGAGAAAACAATAATGAAACGCTATGAATCTTTGAGTGGATGGGGCCGGGCGGCCACCAGCGGATTGCTGATCGCCTTGCTCGCCGCCTGCTCGGTCGAGCCCACTTACAAGCGACCGGACGTGGATACGCCGACAGCCTTCAAGGAGGCGCCGGCGGCATCGGCGGTGTCCGCGGCCTCCGGTGCTCCGGCAGCTTCGGCGCCGGACAACGGCACCTGGAAGCAGGCACAGCCCGCTGACGACGCCCATCGCGGCGAATGGTGGGCGGTGTTCGGCGACCCGCAACTCAACGCGCTGGAAGAGCAGGCGGAAGCGGCCAATCAGGACCTGAAGGCAGCCGCAGCGCGTGTGCAGCAAGCACGTGCGGTCACGCAGGCCGCGAAGTCGGACTGGTTCCCGAAGCTCGATGCGGGCTTCGGACCGACTCGCGAGCGCGCCTCGGCGGCCTCGCAATTCCTGCCGGATAGCGCAGGCGGCACTACGGGGACGATCTGGCGCGCGCAGGTTGGCGCGTCGTATGAGGCGGATCTGTTCGGGCGAGTGAGTTCGAATGTGAACGCTTCGCGTTCGGACGAGCAGCAAAGCGAAGCGCTGTTCCGTTCGGTGCAGCTCTCGCTGCAGGCCGACGTTGCGCAGAACTACTTCCAGTTGCGCGAGCTCGATACCGATCAGGATCTGTATCGGCGTACCGTGGCACTGCGCGAGGACACCCTGAAGCTGGTCGAACGCCGTTTCAAGGAAGGCGATATTAGCGAACTGGACCTGGCGCGTGCCCGCAACGAACTGGCGAGCGCGCGGGCGGATGCGGTTGGCGTGGCGCGTCAGCGTGCGGCTTCCGAGCATAGTCTGGCGATTCTGCTGGGTAAGCCACCGGCGGATTTCTCCTTTGCCGAAGCACCGTTGACGCCGGTGACAGTGCGCGTACCGCCGGGTCTGCCGTCGGCATTGCTCGAACGGCGTCCGGACATTTCGGCGGCAGAGCGGGCCATGCAGGCCGCCAACGCGCGGGTGGGTCTCGCCAAGTCGGCGTTCTTCCCGAAGCTCGATATCACGGGCGCAGCGGGCTTTGAATCGGCGACACTCGGCGATCTCTTCATGTGGTCGAGCCGCGCGTTCCTTCTCGGGCCGCTCGCCGGTGGCGCATTGACGTTGCCCTTGTTCGACGGCGGCCGCCGCAAGGCGAACCTTGCCCAGGCTCGCTCGAAGTACGACGAGGACGTGGCGCAGTATCGTCAGCAGGTATTGGTGGCGTTCCGTGAAGTGGAAGACAACCTGGCCGATCTGCGTTTGCTCGACGACCAGATGCGCGAGCAGAACGACGCAGTGCAAGCCTCGCAGCGCGCCGCGCATCTCTCACGCACGCAGTACACGGAAGGCGCGGTCAGCTATCTGGATGTGATCGACGGCGAGCGGCAGGTGCTGACTTCCCAACTGCAGGCGAGCCATCTGCAAGGCACGCAGGCGGTGGCGACGGTCAATCTGATTCGCGCGATGGGCGGCGGCTGGGGCGATGTGCCGGCGGCCGACACAGCAGTGGGCGCGATCTCGTCGGCTGCCGTGCAGCAGGTAGCGAAACAGTAGTCTTTCGACTTGCCGAAGTATTGAACGCCGGGCCGCGCATTGCGCGGCCCGGCTTCTTTTTTTGTCCAAATCGTTTTTCGCGCTTTCCTTCTAAAAATCCCTTCGTAGACCACGCGCGTTACGCCCTCTATGATCGTTCGGACCTCTTCTGGAGAGAGGCGCGAACGGTTGGCCGGTCCACTTTTCGCGCCGCATGAAGAACGAACTCCTGTGCCGTGGACATCCGGCTCCGATGTCACTGCCTATCGGGCTAGCAAGGACATCAACCGCAGCAGAGCGCTCGCCTTGCTGACGCTTACCCCTTTATCCAGGTGGAAATCGCATGAATGGTCCTCGCCATGCCGACGCGCGGTCAACGCGCGAGGCCTCCGCTGCCACGCCTGTGCGCGATCTCGCGACGTTGCTCGACGCTCTACGCGTCACGGCGGCGCGACGTGATCGCGAAGGCGGCCACGCCGCGCAGGAAAAACAATGGATCGCCGACGCGGGCCTGCTGACACTCGCCGTGCCGCGCGAATTCGGTGGCCAGCAGGCGCGGTGGCCCGAGATTTACGAAACGATCCGTCAGATCGCCCGGGTCGACAGCGCGCTTGCCCATCTATTGGGCTTTACCTGCTTGCAGGTAGTCAGCGTCGATGTGTGGGGTCATGCGGAGCAACGTGCCCGCTATCTGGGCGGCACCGTGGAAGGGCGCTGGTGGTGGGGCAATGCCGTCAATCCGCTCGACACCCGTCTCGTTGCAAGCGCAACCGGCGACGGCGGCTACCTTCTCGACGGCCAGAAAGGGTTTTGTTCGGGTACCCGCGGCTCGCAGATGATGACCGTGTCCGCACACGATCCGCTCACCGGCAAACCGGTGTTCGCAGTCGTGCCGACCACGCGTGAAGGGATCACGGTCGACGAAGACTGGAATCCGATCGGCCAGCGTCAGACCGACAGCGGCAGCGTCGCCTTCGCGAACGTCAGGGTGGAGCCGCACGAAGTGCTGGAGCGGGCCGACACGCCGTACGCGAGCTTGCGGACCTTGATCTCGCAACAGGTGCTCACCAACCTGTTCGTGGGCATCGCGCAAGGTGCGCTCGAGGAAGCGCGTTCGTACGTCACCCGGCACGGCAGGCCGTGGATCAATTCCGGCGTCGACAAAGCCACCGACGACCCCTATCTGATCCACCGGTTCGGCGAAATGCGTTTGCAGACGGTCAGCGCCGAAGCGCTCGCCACGCGCGCGGCCTACGCACTCGACGACGCCTGGCAGCAAGGTCCAACGCTCACCGCCGACGTCCGCGCGCAGGTGGCGCTCGCCACTTCGGAGGCGAAGATCGTCGCGCACCGTGCCGCGCTCGACGTCAGCGAAAATCTGTTCGACGCATGTGGCGCCCGCGCCACGCACGAGCCGCTTGCGCTCGACCGTTTCTGGCGCAACGCGCGCGTGCATACCTTGCATGATCCGCTCGACTATCGCGTGCGCGATGTCGGCCGCTATGCACTCAGTGGGACGCTACCCGAGGTTTCTTTGTACACTTGAGGCGGCTCGCGATGGCCGGCACGGCTCGTCGCGTTTGATTCCCTTCAAGAGACTTCCGGTTTGCTCTTCAAACTACCGACCACCGCAACGGCGCCGTTTTGCCCATCCGAGGTGCAAGGCTCGGTCGACGTTTCGCAAGGCGCGCCTTTCTGGAAAAAGATCCTGCAGTTCGCAGGACCCGGCCTGCTGATTTCGATCGGCTACATGGACCCCGGCAACTGGGCTACCGACATTGAAGCGGGCTCACGCTACGGCTACAGCCTGCTGTTCGTGGTGGTGCTGTCGAGTCTCGCGGCGATGGCGTTGCAATGCCTCAGCATGCGCCTGGGTATCGCAACGGGCCGCGACCTCGCGGAATTGTCGAGAGACCGTTATTCACCGGCGGTGGCGCGCTTTCAATGGGTGCTCGCGGAACTGTCGATCGTGGCCTGCGATCTCGCGGAAGTGCTGGGCGGCGCACTTGCTTTTCATCTGTTGTTCAAATGTTCGTTGACCACCGGCGTGCTGCTGACCGCCTTCGATACGCTCATCGTGCTCGGCCTGAAAGGCAAGAATTTCCGCGACCTCGAAGCGATCATGCTCGGCCTGATCGCGACCATCGGCGTGGGCTACATCATCGAACTCGCGCTGGTGAAGCCGCATTGGACCTCGGTTGCACAAGGCCTGATTCCGTCCTGGCAGGCGTTGAATTCGCGCGAACCCCTGTATCTGGCGATCGGCATTCTCGGTGCGACTGTGATGCCGCATAACCTCTACCTGCATTCGTCGATCGTGCAGACGCGCGCGGTCAGGCGCGATCCGGTCAGCATCCGTTCGGCGATCGGCATGTCGCGCATCGACACCATCGCGTCGTTGACGCTCGCGCTGCTGATCAATATGGCGATTCTGATTCTTGCCGCAGCGGCGTTCCATGCCACCGGCCACAATCAGGTCACCGAAATCGAAGACGCGTACAAACTGCTCGCACCGATTCTCGGTACCGGCTTCGCGGCAATCCTGTTCGCCGTGACGCTGCTCGCGTCGGGACAAAGCTCGACCTTCACGGGGACGGTGGCGGGGCAGGTCATCATGGAAGGTTTTCTCAAGCTGAAAATCCCGTGCTATCAGCGCCGCCTCATTACCCGGGCGCTGGCCCTGATCCCCGCGCTGATCGGCGTGCAGATGATGGGCAACGGCGCGGTCGGCAAGTTGCTGGTCGCAAGCCAGGTGGTGCTGAGTTTGCAGTTGCCGTTCGCGCTCTATCCGCTGATCCGCATGACCAATGATCGCTCGCTGATGGGCGAATTCGCCAATACGCTGCTGACCCGCTTCGTCTCGTGGACGCTGTTTGTCGTCATCAGCGTGGCGAATATCTGGCTAGTGGTGCAGACGGTCGGACTGATCGGCTGATTGCGGCAAAGGACCGTCCGGCAACGCCGCTATAAGGTCGTGGCGTTGCCGTGCCGGTCGAGTTCATACACTTTCTGTTCCTGCAGGCGGCGTTTCAGCCACACGCCTGCTTTGCCGAGCACGCGCGCTTTCGACCAGATCAGATCGACGCCGACATGCCAGTCGGTGTGCGGATACGCCGCCAGCTGCAATTCCACCAATTCCCCTTCGTCCAGTTCGCGCCGTATCAATTGACGCGGCAGCGTCGTCCAGCCGAGACCGGCGCGGGTCATCTCGAGCAACGCCAGATAGTTCTCCGCCTGCCAACTGCGCATCGAGTCCAGATACTCGGTGCTCGGCAGCTTGTTGTCGTGCGCGCTGAAGACGAGTCGCCGATGGGCGCTGAGATCGGCGAAGCTGACTTTATCCAGACGCGTCAACGGATGATCGCGCCTTGCCACGTGCGCGAGAATCAATTTACCCATCTGCAAGAAGCCGAGATCGCGCGGGTAAGCCGGTTGCGCAAACGCAATCCCGAGGTCCACTTCATCGTTGAGCAACAGGCGGCTCACATCGCCGTGCAGCGGATGGCGAATGTCGAGATCCACATCGGGAAACTGCTCGGCGAAGTCGAATAGCGCCGGCATCAACGTGTTGTAGGGGACTTCGATCGCCAGCGTCAGGGCGGGTTCGACCAGTTCGCCCAGATCGTTGGCGTGCGACTCCAGATCGAGACAGCGCTCCAGCACCAACTCCGCTTCGTTCAAGAGCTTACGTCCGGCCGCTGTCAGCACCGGCAATTTGCTACTCCGGTCGAACAAGGCAAGACCCCAGTCGACCTCGAGATTGGCGATCGCCATGCTGATGGTCGATTGCGTCTTGCCCAGACTGCGCGCGGCCGCCGAGAACGAGCCCGCTTTCGCCACCCGGGTAAACATTTCCAGCTGATCGAGGGAATAGCGCATGGGCAATGCTTCCGACCTATTGAATAAATCGATGGATGTTCATTTGGTGGCCCGGCGGGCTTGATGGATTATGGCGCACCGACCAGCGCGGGGCAAACCGCGATCCGAGGCAATCAAACGATGGAGACAAGCGTGAACCACCCCAATGCGGTACATCCGGTCGACGAAATATTGCCGATCCGGCAACTGGTCAGTTTTGGTCTGCAGCACGTGCTGGTGATGTATGCGGGCGCAGTCGCCGTGCCCTTGATTCTGGGCAGCGCGCTCGGCCTCACGCCGCAGCAGATGGTCGCGCTGATCAACGCCAACCTGCTGACCTCGGGCATCGCCACGCTGATTCAGACGATCGGCTTCTGGAAATTCGGCGCGCGTCTGCCCCTGATCCAGGGATGTTCGTTCATCGCGATCGCGCCGATGATCATGATCGGCAAGCAATACGGGCTTGGCCAGGTGTTCGGCTCGGTGATCGCGTGCGGCGCGGTGACGATTCTGATCGCGCCGGTTTTCAGCCGCTTGCTGAAGTTCTTTCCGCCCGTCGTGATCGGCAGCCTCATCACGATCATCGGCATTTCGCTGATGCCTGCCGCCGCGATCTGGCTCGGTGGCGGCGATCCCGGCGCGCCGTCGTTCGGCGCGCCCGGTAATCTGCTGTTGGGCCTGGTCACGGTGGCCATCACGCTGTTCATCTATGCCCGCTTCAAGGGTTTCATCGGCAATCTCTCGGTGTTGATCGGGCTGATTGCCGGCACGCTCATCGCCGCGCTGTGCGGCATGACGAGCTTCGCTCACGTGGGCGAGGCCGCGTGGTTCGAAATCAGCGCTCCGTTCGCTTTCGGCTGGCCGCAATTCGCCGTCACGCCGATTCTGGTGATGACGCTCGCGATGCTCGTGATCATGGCCGAGACCACCGGCAACGTGCTGGCGATCGGCACGATCATCGGCCGGCCGTCATCGCAGGCGACGCTGGGCAACGCCTTTCGCGCCGACGGTCTCTCGACCATGCTCGGCGGTATTTTCAATAGCTTTCCGTATAACGCTTTTACTCAGAATACCGGCCTGATTGCGCTGTCGAACGTGAAGAGCCGCTTCGTGGTGGCGTCGGCCGGTGCGATCATGATCCTGATGGGCATGTTTCCGAAACTCGGTGCGATCATCGCGTCGGTGCCACGGCCCGTGCTCGGCGGCTGCGCGATCGTCATGTTCGGCATGACGACCGTGGCGGGGATTCAGGAGTTGTCGCGCGTGAAATTCGACGGGACGCGCAACGCGATCATCGTCGCGGTATCGGTGAGCGTCGGCGTGTTGCCGATGTCCTTTCCCGCGCTGTTTGCACACGTGAGCGGACCGCTCAAGCTGGTGCTGGATAGCGGCATTTTCCTCGGTGCGATCAGCGCCATCGTCCTCAACATCTTGCTCAATCGCGAGAGTCAGTCGGCGGGTAGCGCCGACACGTCCGCGCCGCTTTCGACCGGCAGCGCGCGCTCAGAAGTTCTTTAACCACGCATCAGGAATCGAACATGAACGTAGAAACTGGCTTGACCACGGCGACGTTGTCCGACGCCGACATGGCGTTGCTGCGAGCGACCATCGAACTCGCCGAAGAGTCGAAAAAGAACGGGCGGCATCCGTTCGCGGCGATCGTCGCCAATGAGCACGGCGAAATCGTGGCCTCCGCCGGAAACAATTCGATGCCGCCGCATGGCGATCCGACCCAGCACGCCGAACTGGCGGCGGCGGCCAAAGCGGCGACCTTGCTGTCGCCCGAGGCGCTTGCGAAATGCACGCTGTATACGAGCGCTGAACCTTGCTGCATGTGCTCGGGCGCGATCTACTGGTGCAATATCGGCCGGGTGGTGTACGCGCTGTCCGAGCACCGGCTGTTGACGCTCACGGGCGATCATCCGGAAAACCCGACGTTTTCGTTGCCATGCAGAGAGGTTTTCGTTCGCGGCCAGCGTCACGTCGAAGTGGTCGGACCGTTACTGGAAGAAGAGGCTGCGCAGTCGCACGTCGGCTTCTGGGCGTAAGAGGCAGAGGTCCTGGAAGGGGCGGCCCGGAGGGGATGTTTGCCTCCGGGTGCTTCGGTTCGATGAGGGCTGGACCGGCCCGCATCGAATCAGAGTCGATCGGGTTCAGGCAGCCTGAGCGATCTGTGCGGCTTCGAGCGCTTCCTGCTGGCGGGCAGCGGCAGCCTTTTTCGTCTTGCCGGCACGCGAGGGCGGTTGGCAGGCGCCGCACACCACGTTGTGTTGCAGGTCGTGCTTGTGTGCCACGAACTTGCCGGTGCAACGGCAGCACTTGGTCAGTTGCAGGATGTCGGCATCGAAGAAACGCACCAGCGTCCATGCACGCGTCAAATCCAGCACCGGTTCGGTTTCGCTGTGCTGGCAATGCTCCAGATACAGCCGATACCCTTTGGTCAGCGCATCCAGATGCGAGCAGCGCGCTTCGTTCTTCAGGAACAGGTAAGTGTTGTAGAACAACGATGCGTGGATGTTCGCCAGCCACGTCATATACCAGTCCGCCGAGAACGGCAGCATGCCCTTGGGCGGCGAAACGCCTTTCACTTCACGGTACAGGCGGATCATGCGGTCACGCGAGAGCGTCAGTTCGCTTTCGAGCACCTGCATGCGCGCACCGAGTTCGATCAACGCGATCGCGCGGAATACGTCTTGTGCATCTTCCGTCAGGCTACGCTTGAGCATCGCAGTCACCTCGATTAAGCAAACTGCTCAGCCGGCTGGCCTGCAAGCAGGATCGCCGCGTGAGTCGGTGCAACTGCCGTGTGCTTCGTCGTTTGCGTCAACGCCGACAACATCGAGTGGTCGTTGAAGCGGAAGAAGCACAGAAGCTGATCGGAAGCGGCCAGCTTGACGATCTGTGCAAGCGACAACCCTGCCAGCAGATCAGCCAGTTCCGACGACAATCCCAGACGGAACATGCCGACCGGTTTGTCCTCACGCAACATACGTTGCGCAAGCATGATGTAAGACAAGTTAATCTCGCGGATTGAATCCAGCGTCTCGCTGCTACGGTCCATTTTCTCTGTTTCCGAAGCCCCGAATTACTATGTCGGCATTTTTTGCCGTTATGTCTTTTTTGCCTCGCCGGAAACGATAACCTCCGGCTACATGTCACCACCTGATACAGGCACCGACTTTTTGATACATCGCGTTACATTTCGTAACAGCTTGGGACGAATTGTATGAAGGGTAAAACAAGAAATCAATCCCTTCTCAAAAAAATATCTCAAAAAGATACATCTAATTTCGGTAACTATTTCACGGCACTGTAATAGACGATGCGTGGCGGATTTTTTGCCACCTGAGAATTTCGTCTAATCCATGAAAACCCTTGTGTTTCGGGGGATTGATTGATTTGTCTGAGCAAATCGACAAAACGGGTTTGTAACCGCTAAAACCGTTTTAGAAAGAAAGGAAGTAGAAAGAAAACGGAAAATAGGAGTGGCCGAAAGTAATAAATACCGGCCTTCGAGGATGCTTTGGGGACAAAACAGAGGTGTAACGAGGCGGTGCGGCCCCGGTTACAAATGGAGCCGCAGTTGTAACTTCTTGCCGTGGCTAACAACCCGTCTGATGAACGCGCTCGACCTCGAGGCCGAACGCGGGCCGCAAACGGGTGCCCAGCACGTTGCCGGCGAATGCGGCAAGCAGCCAGATCCAACCATGCAGGCTGCCTGACACGATGCCGCTAAAGTAAGCGCCGATGTTACAACCATAGGCCAGACGGGCGCCGTAGCCCAGCATGAGGCCGCCAACTACCGCGGCGATCAGCGAGCGAGCCGGCACTTTCCAGACCGGCGCGTAGCGGCCGGCGAGCGCGGCAGCCGTCATGGCGCCCACAATGATGCCGATGTCCATGACCGTGGTTACATCATGTGTCACCGGCGCGGACAGGGCGCTAGCGTTGGCTTGACCGGCCCAATACGGCCAGTGAGCAACGTCGACGCCTAGCGCGTTAAAGATCTTGGCGCCCCAGAGCGCGAACGCGGATGTCACGCCCCACGGGCGGCCCGACAGCGCAAGCGTTGCGAAGTTGAGCAGCGCCAGTGCGATCGCGCCGACAAACAGCGGCCACGGGCCATGCAACCACGGCGACGTATGCGGTTGACGCGGCGCTTCGTCGACCAGCTTGCCGTGACGGCGCCGCTCGACTAGTACAGTGAAGGCGGCAATCGCTGCAAACAGGAAGAGGTTCAGCGCGATGGCCCAGCCTGCGCCGAGTGAGGTAACCAGCGAAAGTGGTTTGAGCGACGGCAGCGCGGTCCAGAACGGCATGTGCGCGGTAGCCACGACCGAGCCGACCACGAAAGCGGCCAGTGTAACGATCATGCGCGTACTGCCGCCGCCCACCGTGTAGAGCGTGCCGGAGGCGCAACCGCCGCCCAGTTGCATGCCGACTCCAAACATGAAGGCGCCCACCACCACGGACGTGCCGGCCGGTGCAACCAATCCGGCTACCGGGTGACCGAACAGGGTGCCGGCGGCAAGTGCGGGGAAGAACAGCACTACGCCGAGCGCTAGCATCAGCATTTGCGCCCGCAGACCGGCGCCACGGCCGTCGGCGATGAAAACACGCCAGGCCGAGGTGAAGCCAAATGCGGCGTGATAAAGGGATATGCCCAGCAGGGCGCCGACTATATAGAGCGCCGCCTGCCGGCCGCTCACGGTTTGCGCCAGATACACGGCGCCGAGCGCGAGCAGGACGAGCGCGGCGCCGAGTGGTTTCGGATTGACGTCGAAGCGGCGAGGGAGGCGCGGAAGCGAAGTGGAGAGATCGGACATGATAAGTTGACTGACAAGCCGGGAAGCAGGACACCGGACGGTCGCCGGGGCAGATTTTTTGCGGTGTTTTCGGTGGAATGCAGCGTAAAGCTGGCTGAAAACAATAGCACGGTTGAGACAGGAAAGCCGACCGGGCCGGAGCGACGGCCCCAGCCCATTTAGGCGCTTATCAAGCTCGATCGCGGCCAGATGTCGGCTGCACGAACCACGCCATCAGATCGGCGTCGTAGAAAACGCCGCCAACCTGCAGCGCGCCGACTTCGCAGCCGTATTTGCGAAAGCCCACCGATTCGTAGAGCTTGCGCGCCGCCTCGTTATGGCTGCCGACCATGAGCTGAATCTGGCGCAAACCGTCTATTTGCGCGACCCGGGTGAGCAATTCGGCAAGCAGGGCGCGGCCCGCGCCGCGACCTCCGCCCTCAGGCGCGACGTACATCCCGACCACCGACGCTTTGTGCCGTTCCTTGTCCCGTTGGCTACGTATCAGTCCCACTATGCCGATCAGCGGCGTTCCGGTCGCCAGATAGGCGCCGAGCAGGACATCGCCTTCGGCAGCACGCGCGCCCTGCAAGATGGTCTCGTACTGCGTCGCGCCCTTCGCCAGGTTTTCCTCGTAACTCTGGCCGAACGATTCCGGATGCGCCTTGAGCCCACGCAGGCGCAGCTGGAAGTATTCGTCACGGTCGGCGGGACCGAGTTGTCGAATGACTACGGTTGGATTGTCGAGAGGCATTTTTCGCGTGGACTGCGTCGTGCGGATTGAATGGCGCTATTTGGCTAGCGGTGGAATGCGGAAAGCTTGCGCGCCGCGTGAGTGCTTGGCAACGCTTATGTGGTTGGCTGCGACGCAGTCCCGGCGCGCTGACTGTCGGCAAACTCGCGCAATGCCGTGGCGGTTTCCTGGTCGGCTGGGAAGAATGCTTCGATAGCCAGCTCTGAAAGCGTGACGTCAACCGGCGTGCCGAACACGGTGGCCGTGCTGAAAAATGACAGCACGCCGATCGGCGTGCGTAGCCGCAGCGGGACGGCAATCTGATTGGCTGCGTTGTCGTCGTGGTCGGCTTCATGCGCGCCCGGCGGCGCAGGGTAGCCCGTCAGTTCGTCGCGCAATGCGCTCAATGTCTGATCGCCGCTCACGTCGATCTGCCGTTGCAGCCGGGCCAGTACATGCGCGCGCCATGCGTGCCAATTGACGATCGCCCCTGCGATGCCCTTCGGATGCAAGCTCAGTCGCAACGCATTGACCGGCGGCTTCAGCAATTCGGCACTGGCGCCGGCCAGCAGCGGCGCCAGCGCCGTATTCGCAGCGACGATCGTCCAGTGACGGTCGATCGCAAGGGCGGGGTAGGGTTCGTGTCCTTTGAGCACCAGTTCGACGGCCTCGCGCGCCGCGGCAAGTTGCGGGTCGGAGAGCGGGCGCTCGCGAAACAGCGGCGCATAGCCTGCGGCGACGAGTAGCGCATTGCGCGCGCGTAGCGGTACGTCGAGACGCTCGGCCAGGTGCATGACCATTTCCCGGCTAGGTACCGCGCGCCCCGATTCGACGAAGCTCAGATGCCGGGTGGAGATGTCGGCTTCGGTTGCGAGCAGCAACTGGCTCATGCGGCGTCGCTGGCGCCATTCGCGCAGCAGGTCGCCGACGGTGCGGCTCGCTGACGAAGCATGCGACGGCGTGCTTTGTGCAAGAGAAAAAGTGTTCATGGCGCCGATAATAGCCAATGCGTGACTCCGGTCGATTACGTTGAAGGTAATGGAATACCCGGCTCAAGCCTACGAATATACGGACACGCCCGACGCTGAACAGCGCACCGCCACTTGTCAAACTGCGGCCACGCCTTGCGGTACCACATTAAGTTTGACGCCTAGCGCCTGCAGCAGTTTGAACACCGTATCCATGCGCGGTTTGGAGCCGGGCGCCAGTGTTTTATAGAGACTTTCGCGACCCAATCCGGCGTCGGCCGCGACTTTGGTGATGCCGCGTGCCTTGGCGATATCCGCAATGGCGGCGAGCAGGAGGTCGGCGTCGCCTTCTTCCAGCGCCGCGTTGAGATATTCGGCAATCATGGCCTCGCTATCGAGGTAATGCGATGCGTCGAATCGTGCGGTTTTGATCTTGCTCATGACAGTTCCTTTCTGATTGCTGCCCACATTGCTTTGGCATGCTTGATATCGGTTGGCTGCGTGGACTTGTCGCCACCACAGAGCAGCAAATACACCGTGGTTCCTTCCCGCGCGAAGTAGACCCGATAGCCGGGAGCCCAATCGACGCGCATCTCTGCGACGCCGTCTTCCAGCCACTTCATGTCACCGAAATGCCCGCGCTCTGCGCGCCGGATACGCACGAGAATTTTTGCCCGCGCTCTCAGGTCGCCGAGTTGGGCAAGCCAGGTGTCGAACACTTCCGTGCGGTTGACCGTGTACACGGGTGGTGAGGCGATCTGTTGAGAAGTGTATCCTTGTGGATACGAGTTTGCAAGAGTAAAAACCATATTAAAAAGCGGCTCCCCGTCCGTGTCTATTCAATGAAACAAACACCGTGCGTCAGCGCCGCGCGGTCCCATTCATGTCCCATGAGGTTAGCGGCTCGCGCCGCACCTGACGATTCATCCGAATGGCCAATGCCGCGGTCTTACCGTGCTTCGGTTGCGCCGTCCGCGTCGAGGCCGCCTCTCAGGAAAATGCTTACCTCCCACGTAATCGACGCAACACGCGCGACGCGTCAATCTTCACTCCGAGCCCGCTGCCTACAACGACGTTTGCCGAGCGTACTGCTCAGCCTTATTTGCCAGGGAGTCCGAGATGAGTGCGCATACCAATCTGATCTCCGGCGACGCCCGAATGTCCGCTCATCCAGACTTTTTTTCGGAGACGACCATGCACGAACCCGCCACCGCTGCGCCTTCTCAACCCATCGTCGAGCTCGCCCGGATCGGCGCCGCGGCCGATGCGTTCATCAGCGCGATCGCCGGTTTTGCCTTGCTTGCCGGCGCGCGTGCGTTCATGTTTACTGCGTTGCTTGGCTGGCGCGAGCCGGTGGCGGGCGGCGCCGGCTTCGTGGTACTGGCGCTCATCGGCTGGCTGCGCTGGCACTTGAGCAGCGGCTGCAATGACAGTCGCTCCAACGGCAACTGCTCCAACTGCAGCCGCCGCACACCCACCGCCAGCACGGGTTTTCCCGTCGGCCGCGCGAGTCACGACGCCCCTTGCTACAATCGATCATCGCTTGACGTTGCGGCGCGTGAGATCGTTCCTCGCGAGCCCGGGTCGCACCAACCGATCTCGCAGACGGAGCGGCTCGCCTTGTCCCGCCGGCGCTTCATGCGTGCCGCGCCAGGCAGCGAAAACCGTGCGGCAGGCGACCTATCAGACAACAAGGAGACACCGTGCTGAAGAATCTGGACCCGCTGTTGAATGCCGACATCCTCTACGCGCTACGCTCGATGGGTCACGGCGACGAACTCGTGATCTGCGACGCGAATTTCCCCGGCGCGTCGGTGGCGCAGGAGAGCGTGCTCGGCGAACTGCTACGCCTCGACGGCGTGAGCGCGCCGCGTGCGATTCGCGCCGTGCTCTCGGTGCTGCCGTTGGACACGTTCATCGAGCACCCGGCTTCGCGCATGGAAGTGGTCGGCGAGCCGGGCACGATTCCCGCGGTCCAACGCGAAGCGCAGATCGAGGTCAACGCAGCAGAAGGACGCGAGGTGCCGTTCGCGTCGATCGAACGATTCGCGTTTTATGAGCGCGCTCGCCAGGCCTATTGCGTGATATCCACAGGGGAAGAACGCGGCTACGGTTGCTTCGTCTTCACGAAAGGCGTGCTGCTCGCGCCGGATGCCCCGCGCCCGTAAGATCGGTTTTCGGGCGGCGCCATACGCATCGCGGCATGAAGTCCGCCCGTCACGCGAATGCCTATCGCCTCATCACATCACGGTGACGAATCCATGAGCTTCTCGATAGACAGTCTCGATCATCTCGTTCTCAATGTCGCCGACGTGGAGGTCAGCGCGGCCTGGTACGCACGCATGCTCGGCATGCGGCGCACCGAATTCGCATCGCGCAGCGGCACACGCGTGGCGATGACCTACGGCAATCAGAAGATCAATCTGCGGCCGTGTACCGCCGACACCGTTGCCTGGTTTACGGGACGCGAGGCGGTGCCCGGCAGCGCCGATCTGTGCTTCGTCACCACGACCAATCCGGCCGAGGTGAAAGCGCACTGGCTCGCCCAAGGCGTCGAGATCGAGGCCGGTCCGGTGGAGCGCGATGGTGCGCGGGGCAAGATGACTTCGGTCTATTGCCGCGACCCCGATGGCAATCTGATCGAAGTCGCCACGTATCCGGACGCATAAGGTGGCAGCCTTCGCGCGCCCAGGCTGCCGTGCGGGCGGCTTGCCTGCTACGAGCAGGAGCCTGAAGTCCGACCGTTTTTCTCGCGTATTCCACGCATGCTCGCGCCACCTGGCCCGTCTTGTGCTGGGAAAAGGCGGGCAAGGTACATATTCTCAGGTGCAAAGTGGGGAACTGCGGCTGCCCGGGCGGGTCTGCTGCTTATTCTTTTACAGGAGCACTCCATGACGCGTCCCGTCGATTCCGGCGTTATCCTCATTGCGCGCATTGCTCTCGCCGTGCTGTTCCTGTGGGGCGGCGTGATGAAACTGCTGGGCTATGCGGGCTTTGTCGGCTATCTGCATTCGAAGGGCGTACCGCTCGTGCAGGTTGCCGCGCCGGTGGCGACGGCCGTCGAAGCGTTGGGCGGTCTGCTGCTGATCGTGGGCTTCAAGGTGCGTCCGCTGGCGCTGCTCATGGCCGTCTACACCGTGGCGACAGCAGTGCTGGGTCACGATTTCTGGAATGTCACGGACGCCGCCTTGCAACGCGACATGGTGATTCACTTCTGGAAGAACATCGGTATCGCCGGTGGCTTCCTGCTGCTGTTCGTGACGGGCGCGGGGCGTATCAGTGTCGATGGCGCACGCGCGCCGCGTGGCGGATTGGGCCGCTGAATTTTTTGGAACTGGTTGTGCTGGTCGCTTTTCGACGTCGCTTGTAATCAAGGGAGCAAATAATGATTCAGAGTTTCGAGCAAACCATCGGTGGCAAAGTCACGCAACTGTGCGCGAGTCTGGGAGAAGGGCCCACGCCGCATCGCGTGATCATCAGTCTGGCCGACTCGGCGAAAACGCTGGTGGTGCTGGACGCGTCCGGTCTCATCAGCACGATCAAGGCTGAAATCGAGGAGCCGGAAAAACTGATCGCCGACGCCATCACCAAGGCGCAGAACGAAGGACTGATCGAGCGCGCAATCGATACCGGCACGATCCAGGAAGCGTCGCTCTAGGCGCTATCCCGGGCGGCGTTTTCCAGCAGCATTGCGGCCCGCGCAACCGGCTTAGCGCGATTTGCTGGTGCGCGCGGCGTCCGCATTGCGAGGGCTCGCGGGTGACGAATGCGGTTCCGGATGCACGAGACAGCCGAGCACCAGGCCGAGCACGAGCAAGCCCACCGAAATGATCGTCGCCATCTGCATGCCGGCGACGATCTGCGTCGCCGCGGCACCGCTCGCCAGCGCGCCGAAGGCGGCCACACCCACCGCGCCGCCCGCTTGCCGGGCGGTGTTCAATACCGCCGACGCCGTGCCGGCGCGCTGCGCTTCGACGGAGGCCAGCACGGCGGTGGTCATGGCCGGGACGGCGAGGCCCATGCCGGATGGAATCAGCAGGAACGGCAGCAGCAAGCCGACCAGCGGCGTACCCGCATCGACGAGATGCAGCAGGCCGTAGCCGAGTCCGGCGGTGATTGCGCCCGCGATCATCGGCACGCGCACACCGAAGCGCCCGACCACCCAGCCGCTTGCCACATTCGACACCAGGAACCCACCCGTCAGCGGCAGGAAGGCCAGACCAGCCTGCAACGGCGTATAGCCGCGCACCCGCTGCAAATAGAGACTCAGCACGAACACCATGCCGTAGTAAGTCAGATTCACGCAGATGCCGAACAGTACCGCGGCGCTGAAAGTGCGCTTGCTGAATAGCGAGAGCGGCAGCATCGGCATGGCAGTGCGCGATTCCACGGCGATGAATGCGCCGGCCGCGAGTACCGCCAGCACGAAGCCGCCGGCCACGAGCGGATGGCTCAATCCCAGAGGCCGCCATTCGATCACCGCGGCAACGAAGGCCGTCATGGCGACGATGGCTAGCACCTGGCCGCTCAGGTCGATCCCGCGCGCACTCGTGTTCGCGGATTTCTGCGGTACCCAAAGCAGGGTCGCCAGAAATCCAGCTGCGCAAATCGGCAGATTGACCAGAAAGATACTGCGCCAGCCGAACGCCGCGATCAGCAGGCCGCCCACCACCGGCCCGGCCGCGATCGAAATCGCTCCGGCCGCTGTCCATAAGCCAACGGCGCGTGCCCGCAGTTTCGGATCGTGTCCATACGACTGATTGAGCAGCGCCAGCGAATTCGGCAACATGGCCGCCGCGCCGATGCCTTGCAGCGCACGCGCCGCCACCAGCATGGTGGCATCGAGCGCGAGTCCGCAGGCCAGTGACGCGAGCGCGAACAGCACGATGCCGGCCGCGTACATGCGCCGCGCGCCGAGCCGGTCGCCCAGCGCGCCGGCCGATAGCATCAGCACGGCGAAGGCGAGCGTGTAGGCATCGACGACCCATTGCAGACCCGCGACATTCGCATGAAGGTCCGCGCCGATTTTCGGCAGCGCGATATTGACGATGGTGACGTCGAGTTGCGTGACGACGAACCCGACACTGACCGTCGCGAGAATGCGGCCAAGAGCGGGCGAGAAGGAGGTATTTGGGGAGTTCATGTTGGTAACGTACAGACGAAACCTGTTTTGGCGTATCTCGGTAACTCTTTGATTTTTAACAACATCTATTTCTCATGAGTTTGAGGTCTGAACAAACAAATTTGACCTGCGCGTCGCGCGTTTCATCTCGCGAGAGACAAACGAAACCTGTTCCCGGTCGCTAACCAACCTCGGTTCGCAATCAGTCTAGCGATTCACCGACAGCAAACGGGCGGCTGCCGAAAGTGCGGAAGGACCAACGTCAGCCCCACTCTCGGAATGTAGATGGGCGCGCATACGCGCAGGCTCGGTTCCTTTGATAATGAGGCGCCGCATGCGAAAGATTATGGAAGATTGTTGGCGAGGATGCTTCAATCCAACGTGAAACGTGGAATGGCGCAAATGCGGGTGTGCAAGGAGTAGACCGGCGGCCGAATCAGGGGGGCGGTCGTTAGCTCAGTTAGTAATTCAGCAGTCGCGCCTCCCGCACGCGATCCGCAAAGGTTGGCCACAGTTTCTGTTCGCAACCCTGTGGGCAACTCTGGGCATTGCGGCAGTAACGGATTGATGCGACAGCGAAAATTCGGTGGTCCACCGCCGCGAACGAAATCCAGCCGGTGATTCGATCAAGCTCGATGTGCGCGAATGCGTTGATGGCTCGTAGGGTGCGTCCCGCTGATGGGCAAGCTCCCTGGACGAAACCGGTTCTTGTTGATCAGCGCTTGCGGCGCACGAACCTGAAGAACTGATGCGGGTCGTGAGATTTTTGTGGCCTCGTAGCTTCTTACCAGCACCTGCTTCATGTCGACAGCGTGGCGTTGAAATTGCAAACGGCCGAGTTTGCGGTCGACGCTGATCGCCGATCGTCGATGCAAAGTTATCTGCTGATTTTTCAGCCATAAACGGGCGAGAAGCTGATCGCGGCTAAAAACGATCGCTATTTGACTGTATTGGCATCGAAGCATTGCTTTGGTGCTTTGCTGGGCATGCCCTACCAATCAGTCAAATTATCGCAATGAGCAATCGACCACAGACCATCCAAATCTTTCTGCCAGGAGGAGATCCGCGAGGCATCCGTATCGCAGAAATCACCACACGTATTGTTCAGGTAATCGAGGTTCCTCGCAGTCGCTTGTCTGACTTTCTTGTCATGAGAGAAAGCGAACAACTCGCTCTGTACTTTTTAGTGGGCGAACGGGATGACGGGTTAGGCAAGCGCCTCTATGTGGGTCAAAGCGGTGACCTTCGGAAGCGTCTTGTCACGCACAATAAGGAGAAGGATTTCTGGGAGAAAGTTCTCGTGTTGACGACACGAACAGAAAGCCTCACATCCACTCACGCGCTGTACCTCGAGTCTCTGTTTATACAGGAAGCAAAAAGGGTTGGTCGATACGAGGCTGAAAACGCCAACGAGGGGATGCGTTCTCATACTCCGCCTCCGCTAGTCGCCGATTGCCTTGAAATCTATGAAACTGGTCGTGCGCTACTTGCATGTCTTGGCCACCTCGCGTTTGAGCCACTGACCAAGCTATCATCTGACACGTCGTCGAAAGACATTCTGTTTTGCAGGCGCTCTGGAACCTCAGCGCAAGGAGCGTACACGGACGAGGGCCTTGTAGTTTTTAAAGGCTCGATGGGTAAAGCGGGAATCGGGAAGGGCTTCCAGGGCCATGCATTCGCGAGGCTTAGAAGCGAGTTGTTGCGTCAAGGCAAAATCGTGATCGAGAACGGGGGACTCGTCTTCAGGGAGGACGTTCTCTTCTCTTCGCCCAGTGGGGCATCCGCTGTTGTATGCGGCGCTGCTTGCAATGGCTGGCTGGACTGGAAGGACGCCACGGGTCAGACGCTGCACGACCTCAAGAGAAAAGATGCGGGACTGGTCGAGTGAGGGCGATCGGCTCGGTTGCGGACCGCGTCGTGCCGCACCGGGCGTTGGACTGAGATCGCTACACTTATCGGTATAATGGATCTCCTACCGAAGGAGAGTTGAAGATGGATGCATTGCTGAGTCTTTTGCTTGGCAACCGTTCCGCCGAAGAAGTCGTTGCCAACATTTCACAGCGAATTCATGATGATTCCGCTAGGGGGCGGGGCAAGGTTACTGAGGTCATTCAGGGGCGAGGGTTCGTCTACGGCCGGGTGTCGCCGGTCGACGAAAGAGACTCGAAGCTTTATGGCAAGATTGACTGACCAATCTTGACATGTGACCCCAACTTGGTGCTGATTCAAACGGTCGCTTTCAAGCGGCCGTTTTTGTTTGCGGGACCAAATCGTCTGCAGATTAACGTTGCGCGAAAGACTGCGAGCGTGGCTTGAAAGACGTCGGGCTGCAGTTGCTAGGGAGTGTCTTTTTGCGTCCGGCGCGACGCGCGTTCGCGGCATGGTGTCGCGCAAGCACATTGCATTGGTGCGTGGGCCTTGGGGCGAAGGTCCCCGGCTGGCATCCATCGCATTACATCTGAAAGCGGTATTGCGGGATTCCTCGATTCAAGCTCGCGGCGACTCGTCGTGCCAGAACTGATTGGGACCGCATGGAGCATTGCTCGTTCGTTTGCCATGTCTGCCCGCTTTTCGGAAGCATGCGTAACGCTGCTGATCAGTTCAGTTGGACTTTGAAAGAGTTCTGCCGGGACTTTTATCCGAGGCCCTTCCTCGTAATATGACGCCATGATCTCGGCTCGAACGAAGCTATGTGCCTCCAGTTCGCCTTGTTTCTCGATTTTGTTACGTGCATCGACCATCCAACGCATCAAGCGATCCTCCCGCACCCTGTGGTGCGCAGGGTCTGAATCGCAGTCTGGATCGAGATTCTGAAAGTTTCAGGATCAAAGTATCCGCGTTCAGCCTCGTGCCATTGTCGATGCGCGTCCGCGAACCGTCGTTCTACCGCGTTCAGCGGACACCGATTCTCATGCGCAGCTTTAGTCACCTCAAAACCGCAAACAGAAAGGCCTCGAATATCATCCGAGTCCGAGAACTTAGCCGCTAATGCGTCGCACTTTGACTTGCATCCACATTTTCAACGATCGCCATTGCTGTTGTCGATTGACGTTTCCTAGCCGACGTCCGCCCGAGGTGATCGTCAGCAGCCGACCCGTTGCCACCGGCCGACCCGGCGCGACATGTAGGCCGGCTTTCATGGCACAAGGGACGTTTGTTTAGTCGCATTGGAAGACGGCCTTTACTGACGGTCGACATCATCGCTTCTGAAGCCACACCAAGGTGCTTTCCTCTAAATTGCGGCGACTTGTCGAGCGTGCAGAGAGACCACCACTCGAAAGAGAAGCGGTCTTCCGGAATCGGATGCGCCTCATGGCCGGATCGTCAGCTGGCATAATCGCGTTAATCTTTTTACCGGGGCACGTATGCCTGATCTGAAACGAGTCCACGAGACAGCGAATGTGATCATCGGTATGTTCGAGCACGAGCTTCTGCCCCGCATCACCGTGCAGGCCGACGATGAAACCGCGAAGATGTCCGCCTGCCTCATGCTGTCGATCTTCGAGCAGTTTCACGCGGCCATGAAGCTGAGCGGGGCCGGACTTGCAGGTCATGCTGCCGGCCCGATCCGTTCAATGCTTGACAGTCTGGGCGACCTCTTGAACCTGTCGGCTTCACCGGCTTATGTTGACTCGATGAAGCTTTACACGGCGCGCGAGAACGGCAAACTGTTCGACGAACTTCTGGCCAGTGACAATATCGACGACGGGATGCGAGAAACGCTTAACGAATGGATCGGGCTGAACAGGCCCATCGTTGCGGAATTGATGGCGCGCGAGGTTAAGACAGCCGGCCTGAAGGACAAGCTGACAAACGTGGGCGTCGGGGAGATGTATGTCTCTTATCGCGTGCTGTGCGCATTCGTTCACTCGAATGTGACGACCCTGCTTCAGCGACACGACAGCGGTTCATCGCCGGTACTCGAATATCGAGCTCCCATCAGGCCCGAGGTTATCGTCATGCTGCATAACCTCGCGATGGACTATCTGATCCGTTGCGTGACCGAGATATCAAAGTTCTCGACAGGGATGCCCGCCGACGAGATTGGAGCGATGACAGACAAGGCGGTTGCAATGTGGCGCGAGGTCGTTTCTGCGCCGAAGGACGAGTAGACGTTAAAGACCGTCAACGTCGTCTGATGCCGCCTAGTTCATCAGATTGTTGTTATCGGCCAGTTGCGTTTGCTCCAACAGCCTTGCGCGCACAGCCTTCTCAATTTGCTCGTGCAATGGCTTGCCTTCGCTCCTTAGCGTTTCATGAGCCGAGTTTCTCATCGTGTAATCCTCGCTTTGAACGCCAACTTCAAAGGCAACCAACGCTTTCCAAATCAGCTCTGTCTGCTTGTTGAACATTCCGCGAAGATCGTCCGGCAAGAAGATAGAATTCGTCTTCACGAAACCATCGGCGCTAGCGAGTGCTTCTCGCGCCTTGAAATAGCGCTTATCAGTTTCGAGTTCCTGCCAGCGCTTGTCCCGATCCTCTGGACGCTTCTCTCGGATCGCCTGCTTTTGTGTTTCCGACAGATGGTCTCGCTTCGACAAGAACTCTTCAAGTTCGGGTACCGACATCCATCGTAGAGACGCGTAGCTCTGTAGCGGGGAACATAACCAATCGGCGATGGTGTACGCCTCGCTAATTTTCTCCCAGGCGTCGGGGATGATCTTGAATTCGCGCTCCTGCAGTTTTAGCGACCCCTGGATTACCGTGTCGAGCTTTGCCTTGATGCGTTGAAGTTCCTTCGCCTGCTCGTGCTCAAATTCCTTCTGGCGCTTTGCAAAGTGAGCATCCACCCATCGCTCCGCGGCCTTTTGTAAGATTAACCAGCCAATCCCGACAGATACTCCGCCGTATAGGAAGACCTGGCCGATTAGCTTGAATAGTGCGTCAGACGTCACGCTAATCCTCTTTTTTGTTGTATCAATGCGCATCATATCCCGTTACTAAGGTTGACGACGCGACGTACATCATCAGTAGTCGAAGGGCCGTTGATCGAGTGAAGCAGCCGCACGAATATCCGAATGTTGGCTGCGACGAATGACTCTTGCTGGCCGATGAGCGCTTGATGCGATCGGCATATTTCTACCCGTCGCGGACTATCGAATATCGCCCCATAGAAAAATCGTTTTCGCTACGCGAGCGGACGTTCGTATTTCCGAACAGGCCGAGGTTCGCGAAAGTAAATTTCATCGCACACCCACCAAATCTAGTACTCCCGTTCTCGCCTCGGGGCAAGTGAACTGCCCGTCAGGCCACTTCTTGCCGATGACGGCGATGGCACGGGCGGTAAAATAGAGGATCAGGACGCTTGCTGCATGTCATTATCGATCGGAAGCATCTGTCCAGAGATCGACTTGCCCGCGTCGGACGCAAGGAACACAGCCATTGCCGCGATATCCCGTGGATCGACGAAGCGTTGTAACGACTGGATTGACATGGCATCCTGCCGCTCTTCTTCCACGGACCGCCCGCTCATCTGCGCACGTCCTGCCAGAACGCTCTCGATACGCTCGCCTTCCACAGCGCCCGGCAGGATCGCATTGACGCGCACACCCGACTCGCCGAGTTCGCGCGATAGCGATTTCGTGAATCCAATCAAGCCCCACTTGCTGACGGAATACGCGCTTCGATTCGGATAGCCAAAACGACCCGCCACCGATGACATCATGATGATCGAGCCCGCTCGTGACCGTTTCAGATGCGGAATCGCGAGTCGGGTTACGTTGAAGGTGCCATTCAGGTTAATCTGCATGACAGCGTCCCATGCATCGGGGTCGTAGTTTTCAACCGATGATGTCGGCCCCGCGACGCCAGCGTTATTAACCAGTACATCCAGGCCGCCCAGGGCTCGGATGGCCTCAGGTACCGCGCGTTCGATATCGGTACGATTGGCCATGTCACAGACTGCGGTGGCGATCTCTGGCAACTCCGCCGCAAGTGCCGCCAATCCGCTTGCGTCGACGTCGACCACGAACACTTTCGCACCGTTGTTCGCGAAGGCGCGGGCGATCTCCCGGCCGATGCCTGACGCGCCAGCTGTCACAAGAACTTTCTGCGCACTCAATTTCTACCTCCGTTACAGGTTGAATCCGCCACTCCGGAATAAATGCGCTATTCATCAAGTGGTAACAGCGCCAGCAGCAGGCGCCGCAACTCCTGCGTCTCCTCCGGCGACAGCTTCGCAGTAAGAATGCGCTCCACGTCTTCGACTCGTGGGCGCAGTGCCGAAAGCTGCTTTTTGCCCGCCGGCGTGAGGAACAGGACATAGCTCCGCTTGTCGACAGGATCGTCGGAACGTTCGATTAATTCGTTTCGAACCATACGGGCAACAAGATCGGCGATGGTCGACCTGTCTACGTCGAGTTCATCCCCGAGCTGACGCTGGTTGACACCCGGCGTCCGATGCAGGATTTCGAGTGCCGAGTACTGGACGCTTGTGATCTCGGTGGACACCTGGCTCTGCCATACGGCCAGATGCCGCTGCTGCGCACGGCGCACGAGGCTGCCGGTAAATCGGGAAAGCGTGTCGGGGTGATCGGGTCTGATCGGCACTGGCTAGCGGTTCTGCGAAATGGGATCGGTTATAAAAATGGGCTTCAGGAACGAGTTCAACTCGGCGAAGGCATCGAGTGGGAGCACGTGCGCCACGTATTGATCCGGACGGACAACAACGAGCGCACCCCGTTCGCGATCGATGCCGCGCACGTCGAAGATATCAGTCGATACATCACGCGTAAATGCCTTTTCGTAATCGACAAGTCCATATCGACCCTTGCGCGGCAACAACGACGCATGCAGATCTTCAAGTCGCACCTCACGATGAGGTTTTTGCAGCACGGCGCGCAGATCGAAGACGCTATCGGCATCGACACCGGATGGTGTGGCGAGACGCACGACGGATTCTGACGACGAGGTGAGCTGGTCGCAGAACGCGTTGAGTGCCTTACCGCTTGCGTCCGAGAATGCGTACAGGCGCCAGCGGCCATCTGCGCGAGCCACGTGACCAAGGTGCATCGGCCTGGCATCGGCTATGCGAATCACGGGTGCCGAATGAAACCGCGTGCCAATTGTGAAGCCATGCGCCAGCGACTGATGCGTGGCCTTACCTGTCAGTGCGCCCGGCTGGTAACGCGTCGCGACGCCCGCTGTATATCGGCCCGCGCGCACGAAATACGCCTGAAGTTCCGCGGGATCGACTCCGCCCGCTTCGGAATGCGCCGGATCCTTCGGCGCAGCCGCCATCATCGCGGACCACTCCTTATCGAAGTTGATCAGTTCCTGTGCGACAGGCTGGCGTTCGTCCGAATACGAGCGCAGCAGACTCGCGTGACTGCGTCCCTGCAGCACGGCCCCGAGCTTCCAGCCGAGATTGAAGCCGTCCTGCATCGACACGTTCATACCCTGACCCGCTTTCGCGCTGTGCGTATGGCAGGCATCGCCTGCAATGAAGACGCGCGGCTCACGCGATGTCCCGTCGCCCGCAATTGCATCGTCGAAACGCGACGTCAGCCGTTGCCCCACTTCGTACACTGAAAACCAGGCGACTTCTTTCACGTCCAGCGAATACGGATGAAGGATCCCTTGCGCAGTCTGAATGATGCGCTCGACCGTGGTCTGTTTGATTGCGTCGCGATTCTCCGGTCTGACTTCGCCGAGATCGACGTAAAAGCGTACGAGATAGCCGCCTTCACGCGGAATGATCAGCAGGTTGCCTTTGCTCGCCGATTGGATTGCTGCCTTCAGACGGATGTCCGGAAAATCAGTTGCGGCAAGCGCATCCATCACGCCCCACGCGTGATTGGCGGCGTCGCCATTCAGCGTCTGACCGATCGCCGTACGCACGCGGCTTCGCGCACCGTCGCAACCCACCACATAGCGTGCGCGAACGGTGACTGCTTCGCCAGATTGCGCTCCATCCGTGCGGCGCAACGTGACATGCACGGGATACTCGTCGGTATCGACGCGCTTTACGTCGATGACTTCGAGACCGTAATCCGGTTCGAGCCGTTGTGCGGACCGGCGCATCAGATCGAGCAGATACTCTTGCACCCGCGCCTGATTCACGATGACATGGGGAAACTCGGAGATACCTGTTTCGGTATCCTGAACACGTCCGGTACGCCTGATCGCGCCGAGATTGTCGGCATCCGGTCTCCAGAAGACGGTTTCATTGACCCAATACGCTTCGCGGAGCAGGCGATCGCTAAGGCCGAATGCGTTGAACATCTCGACCGTCCGGCAGGCGACACCATCTGCCTGTCCCATCAGCAACGGCCCCAATCGACGTTCGACAATGCGCGTCGTAATCGACGGAAACTGCGACAACTGCGCCGCAAGCACGAGCCCCGCAGGACCGCTGCCGACGATGAGCACGTCGACTGCTTCGGGCAGATCGACCCGAGGCGCACCCTCGGCGGCCGGTTCGATCATCGGATCGTCCGTACGAAAACCGTTGAGATGAAATTGCATGATGTCGTCCTCTGTATGTCTTTGCCTACTCTGGCAAACAATATACTCCGTACACCAACTATATCCAAGCGCTTCCTGTTTTCCTACCGTTTACCCTGGGATCCCGACACGTTCCGCTAATACGCCACGTTCTCGACTGATTCGCAGGCAGCGCGGATGAATTCAGGCACAGGGACGGCCTTCAACCGTCCATCGTCCTGCTTGACGCACAGGGCGCGCGTCGCCTGCCCTTCGCAGATCAGCGTATCGTTGCGCATGATCCGATGGCTCTGGATAAAGACTTTGCCGCGCCATTCCTCGATTCGTGTATGCACCACCAGACTTTCGCCGTAAGTTGCCGAGGTGTGAAAACGCGTATGCATTTCGAGCAACGGCGCGCCGATGCAATGCGGCAGGGTTTGCATCTCCCGCCAAGGCGGCAGACCGCAATGTATAAAATAATCGTGCGACGCTGCGTCCATCCAGCGCGAGAAGTTAGGGAAGAAAACAATTCCGGCCGGGTCACAATCGCCGAATTGCACGTCAATACGATAGACAGTTTCTTTACTCACGGGTCCATGCTCCTGCTTCCAGTTCAACCATTGTGCGCGGGTCGCCTGCGCAACACTGTCGATGCGACGACAGTTCGCATCAACGTCGTTCAATTCCCTTTGGAGTGACGATATGACGAAGCAAAAGCGGACGGTCACGGTGTCGCTCACCCTCGACGAACTGCTCGCGCAGTCGTCGTGGTTCGGCAAGCTGGACGAAGCCGCAAAGGCCCGCGTGCGCGCTGAAGCGTCCGAGCGCGCGGTCTCAGCCGGTCAGGTTCTTGGACATCATGGCGAGCGGCAACATGTCTGGTTCGGCGTGCTCGAAGGGCTGATCAAATGGTCGATCACGGCCCGCGACGGACAAACGGTGACCCTGGGTGGCCAGTCCGTCGGCAGCTGGTTCGGAGAAGGCACGCTGATTCGCAACCTGCCGCGCGAGTCGGATCTCATCGCGTTACGCGATAGCCGCGTCGCGCAGATTCCGCGCGCGACCTTCGAATGGCTTCGCGAACACCATCCGTCGTTCAACGATTTTTTGCTGTTGCGGGTCAACGAGCGGCTGCACTGGTTCATGGGCGCCGTCGCGGCGTACGGCCTGCTCGATACGGATAGCCTTGTCGCCAGAGCGCTCGTCGGCATGGTGCATCCGCTGTCCAATCCGAGCGGTGCGGCGCATCTCCAACTGTCCCAGGATGAGCTCGCCAACCTCGCCGGCGTCTCGCGGCAGACGTGCAACAAGGCGATGACCCGCTTCAAGAATGCGGGTCTGGTACGCACCGAATACGGCGGCATCGTCGTGCTGGATCTGGCTGGCCTTCAGAATCTGGGCCGCTAGCGCCGCGTCCGCCGCGAGTTAGTGTTTACGCTGTCCGCGACTGTCGCGCCATCGACAGTCGTGCGGGCGGTCGCCCGAAATAATGCGTGTCATACAAGATCAGGAGACACGCAATGATACGCGCCCGTTCGCTAACGCCGGCAGCCGCGCTGCTCGACCATTCGTCAGACGAGATGGTGGAAGACGCACTCTTCCGGAAGATCAGCTGGCGCGTCATGCCGCTCGTTCTCATCGCTTACATCTGCGCGTTCCTCGACCGGATCAACATCGGTTATGCGCAACTGCAGATGAAGCATGATCTGGCCTTCTCCGATGCTGTGTATGGACTCGGCGCCGGCATTTTCTTCGTAACGTACCTGCTCTTCGAGGTGCCGAGCAATCTCCTGCTCGAAAAGATCGGTGCGCGGCTAACCTTCCTGAGAATCATGGTGCTGTGGGGCCTCGCGTCGGCGGCGACCGCATTCGTTTCGGCGCCATGGCAGTTCTACGCGATCAGGCTGTTGCTCGGCGTCTTCGAAGCCGGCTTCTTCCCCGGAATCATCCTGTATCTGACGTACTGGTATCCGAGCCAACGCCGCGGCCGAGTCACGGGTCTGTTCCTCTTCGGTATGCCGATTACGGGTGTGCTGGGCGGCCCGTTATCGGGCGCCATCATGAGCGGCCTGGAAGGCTTTGGCGGCATGCACGGCTGGCAGTGGCTGTTCCTCGTGGAAGGACTGCCGACTGTTCTGCTGGGATTTGTACTGTATCGCATGCTTCCGGACAGTCCGTCCCGTGCGCCCTGGCTGAGCAGCGCCGAGAAGACGCTGGTGCAAAAGGTTCTGGATGCCGACCATCGTGGTGAGACGAAAGCCGGACACCGCGGACATCTCGCCGCCGCCCTGACGGACCCGAAGACTTACGTGCTCGCATTCATTTACTTCTGCTGCGCCTGCGCCGTCTACACGCTGACCTTCTGGCTGCCGACCATGATCAAGGGACTCGGTATCGCCCCGATCGCGACGATCGGCTGGTACACGGCGGTGCCTTATATTTTCGGTGCGCTGGGCGTGCTCGTCATCAGCCGCAGTTCTGACCGTTTCAAAGAGCGTCGCTGGCACGTCGGCGGAACGTTGGCACTCGGTGCTGTTGCTCTGGCGTCGACTTCGTATCTCGGCACGGCGGTCGTTCCGGTCATGGTCCTGCTCTGCGCCGCCTCGTTCTTTATCTTTGGCGGCGGCTCGCTGTTCTGGTCGATTCCGCCGACCTATCTGGACCGTCATGCCGCTGCCGCCGGCATCGCCGTGATCAGTTCGTTGGGTATCCTCGGCGGGTTCGTCAGCCCGACGCTGATCGGCATGATCAAGAGCGCAACAGGCAGCATCCAGATGGGCCTGCTGGCGTTGACCGCGCTCGTCATCTGCGGCGGACTCACGATTCTTCTCGGCCTGCCCAGAAGCGCGCTTCGCGTGGGTTCAGACGATACCGCCAGCGCGCACTAAAGAACATTCAGTCCATTTTTCTCTGGAGAGCATCAGCATGAGCAAGCCCAAAGTAATCGTGACAGTGGCCCCGACGGGCGGCATGGCCAGCAAGAAAATGAATCCGGCCTTGCCGACGCAGCCGCAGGAAATCGCAGACGACACGTATCGCTGCTACAACGCGGGCGCGAGCGTGGTCGCCGTGCACGCGCGACGTCCCGACGACGAAGCCACCTGTGACCCGGCGATCTACAGCCGGATCAACCGCCTGATCCGCGATAAATGCGACATCATTCTCAACAACTCGACAGGTGGCGGGATCAATGGCGACATGGTGCGCGAACTCGACAACGGCCTGTGGGAAATCCAGTGGGAAGAACGCCTGAAGGGCATGCAAGGTGATGGCGTCGAGATGTGCACGCTTGACGCGCAGACGGTAATTGCGAGTTTCGGCGGCAAGGAAATTCTGGTGGCAACGCCGCCTTCGCGAATCCGGCAGATCGCGCAAATGATGAAAGCGCGCGGCATCAAGCCGGAATGGGAAGTGTTCGGACTTGCCGACATCGTCCAGGACGTTCAGCGCGCGATCAACGAGGGTCTCGACGACGCGCCACACTTCATCAATATCGTCATCGGCGCCAATGCCTTTCAGGGCGCGCTGCCCTACACGCCGCGCTTACTGCAGACGATGGTCGACCACCTGCCCCGACACACCGTTTTCAACGTCAGCGCGATCGGCGCGGCGCAGTTGCCTGCCGCGATGAACTCGCTGCTGCTTGGCGGCCATGTGCGCGTCGGGCTGGAAGACAACCTCTACTACAGGCAGGGGGAGCTCTCGACCAATGTCCAACTGGTCGAACGGCTGGTTCGCCTCGTGCGTGAAATGGGCTACGAGCCGGCGACGCCCTCTGAGGCACGCGAGATCATCGGCTTGCAACCGCTGCGTGAAGTGGTCCACGCAGCCGGCCTGGAGGCTTAAGCAATGACTAGGCGACCTACTACCGTCGCGGCTGTCGGCACCGGTGTGATCGGCGCGGGCTGGGCGACGCACTTTCTCGCTCGCGGTTTCGCCGTCACTGCAACGGACCCCGCCGAAGGCGCCGAATCGCGGCTGCGCAACTCGGTCGACGACAACTGGCCGGCCGTCGAACGATTGGGACTGGCGGAGGGCGCCTCTCGCGACAATCTGACGTTCACGACGGACCTGAAAGCCGCCGTGCGCGATGCCGACTTTATTCAGGAAAGCGGACCGGAACGTCTGGACATCAAGCGAAAGCTGATCGCGAGCATCGAATCAGCGGCGCAGGCAACCACTCTGATCGCCTCATCGTCTTCGGGTCTTTCGATCAGCGAGATCCAGGCTGGTGCCAGCCATCCGGAACGGATCGTGTTGGGACATCCGTTCAATCCTTCCCACATCATTCCGTTAGTGGAAGTTTGCGGCGGTAGCCTCACATCGCCTGACAGCATCACGAAGACGATGGCGTTCTATGCATCGACGGGCAAGAAGGTCATCAGAATCAACAAGGAGATCAAAGGTCATATCGCCAACCGGCTTCAGGCGGCGATATGGCAGGAAGCGATCAGCCTCGTGGAGCGTGGAATCGCTTCCGTGGAAGACATCGACACGGCGATTTCTCATGGTCCGGGACTTCGCTGGGCGCTGCTTGGTCCATTCCTCAATCTTCATGCATCGGGTGGCGCTGGCGGGATGAAGCATGTGCTGCAGCATCTGGGTCCAGCGCAGCGCGAATGGGCCAACGATCTTGGTAAGTATCCCGCGACGGATGACTATATCGAGTCGATCTCGGCAGGCGTCGAAGTGGAATTGGCGTCGTACGATTTTTCTGAAATGCTTCGCCAGCGTGATGAACTGCTGATTCAATTGCTGGAGGCTAAGCGCAATTGTGCTGAGATCCCGTGAGCGCAGTCTTGTTTTCCGCTTCAGCGCCTGGTGACAAAGCTTCGCACGAGTGCTTTCGCATCTGACTACAACATGGCGTCCGTCGCCGCAACTCCTACCGCCCGTACATGAAGTTTTCGGAGCATGGTAGTTCGTGGTTGAGTGGACAAGTACCGGCAATGCGACTTCTCGCTACCTCTCCAGGACGAGAATGACAAGGCCAACGACGCGAAGCCGACGGTCGGCAATCGCCAATCGAATGGCTGCTTGCGGGCGATTCTGTTGAAAAAGTCGAGTTTTGATTTGGGGCACGGGCTTTGGCAATACGTTTCGAGCTGGAAAATTCAGGGAGGCGGCGTTCCTGCAAGGCGCGACGCCCCCGTTTCTCGTCATGTAGCTGCCTGGTTTGTCTGCTTACCGTCAGGCATGAGCCATTTGGCCATTCTTCGCAGATTTTGCGCAGTTGCTGCCATCAGAAACTCATCATGGGCACCGCTTGGACCACGCAGTCGCAAGCGATCAAGTTTGAGGATGCGTTTGAGGTGGGCGAAGAGCATTTCCACCTTCTTTCGCTGCCGGCGCGACTGTTTGTATTCTGGGGTTGTGGCGATGCGCCTCGCTTCATCACGTGCAGCTTCATGGATGCTGCGCACGATTTTGCGAAACTGCATATTCGGGCAACATCGATCCTTCATCGAACAGCCATCACAGTCCATCTGACTTGCTCGGTAGACGATGGTGTCTGCTTTCGTGATGTGCGTGCGTGGATTCTTCAGTGGACGCCAGTCGCTGCGTAGCGCGTTTCCCGCAGGACATCGATACTCGTTGGCCTGTTCATTCCAGATGAATTCGCTACGTGAGAACGTATTGTCCTTGCGCGTTGTTTTATCCCAGACCGAGACGTGCGGCTCGATGTGTTTCTCGTCAACCATCCAGCCAAGCAGCGCCGCTGTGCCGTATGCAGTGTCACCTACCAGTCGGCGAGGCTTCAGGTCCCGTTGGTGTTCAACACGATCGATCATTGTCCTGGTTGATTCGACCTCTTGGGACTGGTTCGCCGGCGTCGCTTCAACGTCAACAATGATCCCTGCCTGCAGGTCAATCAGGTAATTCGTCGAATAGGCAAAGAACGCGGGACCACCAGGTGCAGCCGTCCATCGTGCAGCAGGATCAGTCAGGGATATCTTCTTTGGAGGTGTCGAAGACACTGCTGGCTCTGACGTGTCCGCTTCCACCGGATTGGTTTGCGCCAGTGCCTCAAGATATTCCCGCACAGCCCGGCTCTGGCCGTCGGCACGTCCCCAGTCGATAGGTTCTGTTCCCGGCACTCCGTTCGCACGACTCGCGTCGGCCTTGATGATGCTTGCGTCAATCGCGAATCCCTCACCCTTGACAAGGCCCTCGGCCATGCAGCGACTCAGCACAGATTCGAACACGTGACGCAACAGATCGCTATCGCGAAAGCGTCCGTGACGATTCTTTGAGAACGTCGAGTGTTCCGGTACGGCATCCTCCAGACCTAACCGGCAGAACCAGCGGTATGCGAGGTTCAGATGTACCTCTTCGCATAGACGTCGCTCGGACCGGATGCCAAAGCAGTAACCCACGATCAACATCCGGATCATGAGCTCCGGGTCAATTGATGGACGGCCTATCGGGCTGTAAAACGGTGCGAGGTGCTGACGCAGATCTCGCAGATCAAGGAAGCGATCAATGCCTCTCAACAGGTGTGATTGCGGGACGTGGTTGTCGAGGTTGAACGAGTAGAAGAGCTTGTCCTGTCCGCTGTCCAATCGACCCATCATGACGATTCACTCCCGTCGTTCGATGTCTTCCAGGATACCCAACAATCCGCATCTACGGCGACTTTTTCAACAGAATCGGGCCCAAACTGTCGTCCGACTGTCGGACGACGGGATCGGACCAAGGTTTCCTCCTGGCCGAGTGTTTCCCTGTGCAAAGTATGCGCTGCCAGAAACTGCGGAGCCGGCGCTGGCAGCACGCGACCTACAACGGCTCTTCGGTTCTTCCGAAAAAGGCGCTCGAGCCGGGCGCGAGGGACGGAAAGCACTGTCATTTCGCAGCCGCGCATCTGCCTGCAACGTCAAACGGTTTGACCCGCACCAAGGTCTGTACCTGTCGTTGGATCCGAAGTTGCATCCGACGCTGTCCTTGATGCCAACGTCGGCAGCACTTTTACATCTTCCTTCGAGACGCTGACCGTTGCTAGTCCGTCCCCTCCACCCACAGCGGGTTCCGGAGTTTCATCGAACTCCCAGTCCGCCCCTTCGTTCCACGGTCCGGGCGGCGCATCTTCGCCTTTCGACATGTTTAATACACGCTGGTGTGCTGCGGCACGCCAGGTGGCTTGCCCTAGGGAAAATTTGGCTGGATTGAATGCAGAGCTTTCTCGAATGATTTCTGATGGGCTCGCGTGTCACCAGAAAACCCAAAAATGTTTCCTTGATGCCAGGGTCGTCGGTGACGTTGACGAGGCGTTCATAGACGATCTTCGCACGCGCTTCCGCCGCAATGTTCGACCGCAGATCGGCCGTTGGTTCGCCGATTGTGTCGACAGAGGAAGGGCACGAAGGTACGCCTGCCGAATTGGTTAGAGCCGGGCCACCACCGTATAGCAAAGCCGTTGTGTGCGAGTCGGTCCGCCGCCGGTCATTGAACGATACTGTTCGGCCTCCGCCTCGACGGCTTCAGCCAGCTGACCCTTCGCACTTTTGTTCAGCATCGCGACGATTGAACCAACAATTTCCAGATGGCTAAGTTCTTCGGTTGCGATATTGAGCAACATATCCTTGCGGCTAGGGTCATCTTCGCCGACAGCCTGCGTAAAGTATCGGCATGCGGCACCAAGCTCTCCCTGAGGTCCGCCGAATTGCTCAAGTAGAAAATCCGCAAGACCAGGGTTCGACGCGGCAACCCGCACGGCGTACTGGAGGCCTTTGTTATGGATGAACATGAGACTTCTCCGGTGACTGGCCGCTGTGGATCGCGTGGATTTGGACATCGAATGGCTAAGTACTCATTCCGGCGCGCAATCGCGTGTGACCTTGGATTGAACCGGATAGCGGTACTGCCAGATGGTTGTCCACATCCCTTGATGGGCGTCCGGCTCTCAGAGCGAACGCTCTGGCAGATGCGCGGAGAAATTGCCACGCATGGCAACACGGTGCCGAACCTCATGCAGTATGCGCTGTGCCCCTCGGACAAACCACGTCACCAGACAGCCCGTATGCAGCCGCCACGGGCGCTCTCCCGGAATATTCACTGATGCGGCTCTTACGTTCCGTCCGTGCGATTGACCGACTCACGCGCCGGTCAAGGACAGTTATTTGCTTGGATGACACCCCCTTGCGTTCGACCGACAGCGCGATGAATCGCTACTTGCTACGTGGCAGTTCTACCGCGAACACCGTTTCCCGCTCGTCAGACCTTGCGTTGATTTCGCCCCCGTGAGCTCTGGAAATCTCGCGCGCAATGTAGAGCCCGAGCCCCAGATTGCCGTCAGTGTTATAGGAGGCTTCAGGATTCAGGCCCCGCTGAAGCGGGTCGAAGATCTGCTGCAAGGTGACTCGGTCAATGGCCGGTCCCTGATTCCTGACCTCGAAACGGATGGTTCGCTCGTTGCCGATCATTACTACTCTTACTATTGTGTCCGGCGCTCCGTATTTGATTGCATTCAACACCAGGTTTCCGAGCAGCTGTTGCAAACGGCGGCCGTCCCAAACGCCTCTGCAATCTCCTGTAACGATCCAGATCGACACGACGGTCCGGGTGCGCCGCGCGCAACTGATCGAGTTCGTCAATAAACAGTTTCGCGAGGTCAACATCAGTGGGCGAGATACCGATCCTCAAACCAAGCCTGGTACGATTGAAATCCAGCATATCGCTCAGAAGGGCCTGCATGCGCGCGCCGCTCCGGATCAAACGGGATGCTGCTACCGACACCTGGTCTCCCGCGTTCAGCGCGGTTAGATGCTGGGCTGTCATCAGGATAGTCTGCAGCGGGCTTCGCATATCGTGCCCAAGCATGCCAAGAAAAAGATTGCGAGCCTGATCTACCTGCGAGCTGAAATACCCGATCGATTCGGTAAGCGCCCGGTCGATGGCCTCGTTGAAGCGGATTACATCATCCGTGTGGGGAGGGTCGGGCTGACATTCGTCCATCCAGAGACGCAGGACGCTCGCCCGCAAGGCACGATATTCGGCAACTAGCTGTTTGATGTCGAACCCGCCGCGTGCTCGTAGAAGCGCGTGCAGCTGCGCAGCGGTCGCCGAAACGCCCATCAGCACAGGGGCGCACCCCAGCGATTTCTCGATTTGCGCTTCCCTGGTCTGAGTCATCGACAGGTCCATCGCGACGGCCTGCAGAATCTGTTGCGCATGGTCGCGCAGAGCAAGCGATTTCATGTCCACGGCTGCCGGCAAGAGGGTGGCGGCGAACGCCTCCCACTGGCCCAGAATCGTTTCCATGTCGCGCAAAATAAAGTCGGCCAGTCGCATGCTTGTTCTCAATGAAGCGGAAACGGCCAGTATCGCCCATCCTTGAACCCACTCCGCTAAAAAAGCTGCCCCTTATTCGATCAGGTCCCAAATTGCGCGACTTCGGGGAAGGCCGGACGACCGCCGGGGCCTGTCGCGTAACTGAAATCTTCCCCTCTCAAATATTTAAGGTTGCCACGATCGATGACCTGGCCGAGCGGCCCGCAGCCTTACAGATCCGACAACGAATCTTGGCGACGCGTCCAGTCAAGACCTTCCCCAATACCCCTGTAGTCAGCGCGTCACCTGAAACTAACTGAGACTGAGATTCACGAAATTCGTCTTGAGCGTTGGCCTGACAATTGTGCCATCTGCAAAAGGAGTTGCGAATTGCTGAAGCGTCACTTCATAGGAGTGCGTGTCTGTATCAACGGCCCACGGCTTCGACAGGTCGAAGAAATGGTTGTAGGGGTGCTTGACCAAGACCGTTTTGTCAGAGCCTACGTACAGAATCGGAATCTCACGCCTCAGTCGCCGAAATACGTCGAGACCATTCCGTGCCTCGAGCCATACAGCGTTGATTCCGATGGCGAACACGGACACTGGAGGCTTGTTGTCTGCCATTCTGACAAATCGTTTTTGGAGTGAGTCAGCGGCACCCAGAAGACGGGGGGAGTCCAGCCATTGATCCGCGACCCGCACCGCGAGGTAGTGCGTCTCCCGCGATTTGTCTTGCAGGCTGGGCGGCAACAGTCTATTGCCGACTACATAGCAAGTCGAAGGTGACAAAAGACTTCTACGCATTTCCTCGACGATGGCGCAACTTTCGTTAGTTTCGAAGATGTGGTGACCTTCGTCGGAGTTTGTGTCGAGAGTGCTTGGTTCACGGCTTTCAATCAATTTCAATATTTCTCGTGCGACAGTCTCGGTGGCAAAGGCTCCATAGCCTGCTACGGTCTTTTTTTTCGTTGCTTTCCATTCTTCGGCATAGTCGTCCTCATTGTCCCAACCCGAACCGTATCGCCATTTGTCGTGGTCAGTATAAGATCGCGACGTCTCATTCATGTACCCCTTGACTGCAGCTAGTCTCGATTCATGGCCGTGCGAAGCGAGGATCGGATCTACGTCAGATTGCTTCATTCTAGCTACGATGCACTCAGCGTCTTCGAACAGATGAATGTGTTCCGCAAAGCGGCGGTGAAACGTTTCCTCCAGATCTCGCTTGCGAATGGTCTCGGCCAACAGTGGCACATCCTCCTGCATCCAGCAATAGACATCGCTCCAGTCGATAGATTGCCAGAAAGCCAAGCTGTCTCCTTCCCACACTTCATTGATGGCAGACATCGCGTAAGTTATTGCCTCCTGGACTATATCGACGTCTTTTCTCGTGCGGTAGATAGCGGGGCCGTTTGGGACTTGAGTTTCGGTTTGTTGTTCAAGCATGACGATTTATTCAGTGTCAAATTAGATTGCCCGCATTTCCAGTCATCAGCTAGTGACCGCCGTGTTGCCGAAGCCGCCGGAAATTTATAGGGTACTTGGAGCGCATGCACGAAGGATCGGAACGTTTTGCGGGGAAGATGCGGCGCGGGGCGCCGCCTTTCCTCAAATGAGCTCGCCGCCGGCCCGAACCTGACGCGGTTCGCACACAATCGTATGCGGCGAGGAGTTTTGCTTTTCCACCAACGAATCGAGTGTCGATGTGCATTCGTTCAGCCATCCAGGTTGGAGCGTCTTGACTGTATCGAGCGTGTTCGTCACATACCCGCCCCCGGGCTGTGCCAGAACAGGAATGGCTTTGCAATAAAAATCAAAATTTCGTCTTGCTCCGAAGCAGTCGATGGGTGTCTCCGACGTGCTTTCCCCGACAAATCGGGCGACGGCGGTCAAGGTGTCCGTGAGTGCGGCATTCTTGCCGCCTAACTCGATGACATGAGGAATGAAAGGGCCGTCCTCATCGCGAATCTTGACGACGAGCTTCCCATCTTTCACACAACTGAATGCAAAATAGGCGAACGAATAAGTCCTGAGATGACAAAGCAGGTTCAGAACTGCGCCGTCGCCGATAATCTGCAGGATTCCATATTCACCGTTTGGGGCGGTCGGAATTAGCTCGACATGGATAGCGCCTGAAAGGGCCATTTTGCTCACTACGTCGTATTGATAATCTTCTTCCGACTGAATAAGAATGACCAACTCGTGACCAACGGTTGCTCCTTGCCTGTTCTTGCTTGGCTCAGGAAGTAGTGTTGCAACTACGTCGAATGGCGTCTGCGGGGCCGACGGGTACTCCATCCAGTCCGCAATGGCGTTTCCGTAATGGTCGCGTTGATTGATATCTGTATTTGACATATTTTAAACAGGGTGGGTGGGAGGCGTTCAGCGCCATTGGGCAGATATTAAGGCGCTGTGCAACAATAAATCAAGACATTTTAATAATATAAATAATTATCCCGTTTAAAAATAAGGAAATGTCAGAATAACTGTGATATGTTGATCGAATTGTATAATCTAATCAATGACTTGGGATAATCGAAATTCGATGCTCGAAATATCCCCCTTTGCCGCTGTCTCGAGACGCCTGGCGTGCGAAGAGACGGAGGGTTGCGTCTGGGTAGATATGTGGACTTCCAGCCCACGAGATAATCGGCGTGGGGCGAGCTTCTGATTTACGGTGGAGCTTGCCGGGGCTGCGAGGATCGTGCTAGGGCTTCAGGGGCATGGGACGTCGCGAAGTCCGCGATCCATAGACCCGCAGTGCCTTTCCGACGTGATGCTCGGCCGAAGCCGGGAAGTTTCTCTGCGCCTCTTGAACCCACGCTCGCGTATCTCCGTCGGAAACGTAAATCGAGTTGTCGGCCTTCACGAACGACGTGCGCTGCGAAGTTCGTTTAGAACCTTGACGACTCGCTCCCAGCGACCATCGTTTCTCATTCGACGGTGGTAATTCGCAATAACCGACTTACTTGTTACTTCGCCTCCAACTTCATTCCAGCTTTTACATGCACCCAGCTTTTCGATAATGCAGTCGATGATTTGCCGCAAATCAAATTTGGATGGCCGGCCGTAATGGACGCCAACTGTGTGTATCAGAGGCTCCACGGCCGCCCATTCTTCGTCCGTTAGCTTCCAATCTCCGTTACGCGTCTGAAGCCGGGAATCGCTAATCTGAGCTTGGAGATGTCGCGCGGCCTTAGTTCCGTGAAATTTGAATTCACGTCTGATGGACTGTGCCCACTCGAGTGGTTCCTCTAATGGGGTTATCCGAAAAATGCAGATGTCTCGCGCATAAATAGTGTTACCGTCACGTTCACCTTGCACAGAGCACTGAATCTCTGCGTTCGGGAGCGTCATCGCGATCTTTCCATTAGTAGCGTGCCGGTACACGCTTTTCCATGCTCGGTATGCTGAGGGGAACGGGTAGAACCAATCCAGCCGACGGACGAACTTGTCGGCTGTTCGTAACGTGTTTTTAATTGTGCGCTTTTGCAACATTCGCATTTCAAAAGTGCCTTCTCCCAGGAGCGGTGCGCACATCAAATCGATGCCTTGAGGGTGATATAACATGCCGACGACTTGGGATGGGCAGGACATCAGGGCACGTTGTAGTTCCAGGGCCGACACCATTACCGTAAAGTTGCCTTTGCGGAATTTATAGACAACGTGGTGGTTGGTCACCCCTTTGGTAATCCCGAACATCGATGCGTATTGCGCGGCCGAGGCCTGTGTCCATGAAGAGAGGCTCGTCACGAACATTGATCTCGGTACTCTGGGCTTTGGCAATCTGTGTTGATGCATCAGCTTGAGTGGAATAAGGTGTTCCTCACCTGATTCCGAAATGCCAACAACAACGAGGTTGTTATCTACCCTTGCAAACCTGTCCAGCCACATTATCCGTCTCCCGTGATTTCAGGAAACGTATAGGTAGTAGTATTTAGCTGCGGAGGACGAGGAGAGTAGATTTCCTGCGCTCTTGGATACACAATTTGCGTACGCGCTTAGCGGCGGCCGGCAAGCACCGGGCCCTGTCGATGCCAGCGCCGCAGCGTGCCTACCATTCCGTGAAAGAATCGGATGCATCATAGCCTGTGATGACGAGCACGGTCACGATGGCGTGAGCGTTGCAGTGTTGTTAATTTGAATTGCGTTATACAGCGCTTCGCCGATTTTGGTGACGATGCCGACCACGAGGGCATTCCCCATCAGCATCGCACGAGTAGTCGCGGATACCTTCGGCAGGTCTGTGAAGCCGCGAGGAAATCCCATCAACTCTTCCAATTCTTCTGGCGTGAGTCTGCGCAGGAGGCCAGACATCTCACGGATGCAATGCTTTGTGCGCGATGGCGTGCTACCTCCTTCTGACGTGATGATGGTTCGTGCAGGTTTGCTCAACGGGTCCGGGAAGGGCATGTTTCCTTCCGAGTAGTCATAGGCGAACCCATTTTTCTCTCGAGCGATGGTTTTCGCCCCTTTCGCTGCATGCCAGGCCGCCTCGGATTCTGACTTGACATAGAAATCAGTCGGTACAGGACCAGTTTTTTTGATAACGTCTGCCAATGTGAGCGCGGCGGCGCTGCCTGTGAATTCTGTGAAGTCTTCGATACCTCCAGCGCGCGATGCGCACGTCCACACATCGCCTTCACACATGAATCCGGAGTTTGCGAAACGGGGTTTCCCATTCGAGAGTGGGCGATAACTAAGCTGCTCGGTGAATGGGTCGTTCTGAATTCCAAGCGCTGGCGCGCACCCGTCGAGTTCGCTGGAAAGTACGCTGGGAAGTGCGGCGTTCAGTATCCCCTCGGAGTGCCACTCACTGTGCTGTCGGCGTGCAGCAGCCTTAATCCGGCTGTGAAGAGCTGTGGTGGTGTGGTAAGCGACGATGAAAACGCGACGGCGCCGCTGAGGATATCCATAGTCGGCGGCATTAATTACACGCCATTCCACGGCGTAGCCTAGCGAATAAAGGGCGGACAGGACGACGGCGAAGTCTCTTCCGCGGCAGGACGCGGGCGAGGAAAGCAGTCGGTCGACGTTTTCCAGGATGAGATATGGGACGGGCTCACCGTCTGCTGAACGTTGCTCAAGCAATTTAGTAATTGACCAGAAGAGAACTCCCTTTTTACCTCCAAGCCCTTGTGACTGCGACAGCGGTCGAGCTACGCTGTAGTCTTGACAAGGAAAGCCGCCGACGACAAGGTGCGGCTTCGCCTCTCGAACAGCCTGCTGGCCGACTGTCGATTCGAGCACTTTAGCGATGTCTTCATTGATGTGTGCTTCGTGCGGCCAGTGCCAAGTGTAAATCTCGCTTGCGTGTTGCTTTTTCTTCGATGGCTCGAACTGGTTGCTCAATGTGACCTGAAATGGGTTGCCGTGCACGGCTTCTAGTCCGAGACGGAAGCCGCCCACGCCGGCAAACAGTTCGACCACGTTTAGTTTTTCGTTACCTTGTTGCGCTGACATTCTGTTTCCTCGTTGAAGTGGAAACAGGTCTAAGCAACAGGTTTTATCCGCATCACGTAACGAAATGCATTAGCTGCAGTTGAAGCGACGCTGACGGACGATTCCGCGTAGAGGCGTGCGGAGCTGACGCTGATAAGCGGGGAAGGGAAAAGGCTAAACCTGAGTTCCTTGACGTTGGATGCAAAAACATCCAGCGTCAGAAACACAAAAGTCCGCGAAACCCTTCCTGAAGTGGGTGGGAGGCAAGTCAAGACTTTTACCGCACCTCATTCCTGCTTTGCCAGTCGGGAACAGGCTCGTCGAGCCTTTCGTCGGCGGCGGTGCCGTATTCCTCGGAACGGATTTCTCGGAGTATCTGATCGGCGATAGCAATTCACACTTGATTGAGCTTTATCGCACAGTGGCCCAGCAAACCGAGCAGTTCATTGCAATGGCGGAGCCGTTCTTTAGCGAGGCGTATCGTTGCCAAGAACGGTTCCTTGAGATACGGAGCACTTTCAACGAGGCGAACGAGGGTCCGCTTCGGGCAGCGCAGTTTCTTTACCTGAACAAGCTGGGCTTTAACGGACTATGTAGATATAACCGGGCAGGTCGGTTCAATGTCCCATATGGTCATCATGCACATGTCCCTAGGTTCCCACGAGAGCAAATCCTGAGCTTCGCAAAAAAAGCGCAACGAGCGACGTTCGTAAACGCTGACTTTGCTTCTGTGATGCGAATGGCGAGACCTGGTGACGTTGTCTATTGTGATCCACCGTATCTTGATCGCGATGGAGCCGCGAGCTTTCGCGCTTACAGTCCAGGAGAGTTCAGCTTCGAGAGGCAGTGCGAGCTCGCCAATCTCGCGAGGGAGCTAGCGGGCAGAGGCATCCCGGTAGCAATATCCAACCATGATTGCGACGCAGCCCGCGAAATTTACTCGGGGGCGACGATACTGGACTTCTCGGTTCGCCGGTCGGTGGGCGCTTCCCGCGATGCACGAGGACAGGCCGCGGAGCTCCTCGCCGTGTTTGGCCCGTAATCGGAGTGCAGAGAATCTTGGTGTATTAGCGAGATGCCCGAATCTCAGTGCAGTGATGTACAGTATCGGTTGGAGTACGCATATCTTTTCTTCCGGAAATAGGACGGTTCAAATGAACAAACAAGAACTCATCGACGCAGTCGCATCCGCTACCGGCGCAAGCAAGGCATCAACCGGTCAGACGGTTGATGCATTTCTCGAGGCAGTAACTAAAGCGGGGGTCGCAGGGGACACGGTGCAGTTGATTGGTTTTGGTTCGTTTAGCCAAGGCGCGCGCGCGGCGCGGACCGGACGCAATCCTGCAACCGGTCAGGAAATGCAGATTGCTGCCGCTAAAACCGTGAAATTCACCGCAGGCAAGATTTTCAAGGAAGCGGTTAATCGTTAAGGAACTCGTGTTCCTTTCCCGACGTGAGGATGCAAGCCTGCGCGGGGGCCATGGCGATTTCGATTTTGTTTTGAGCAGGTGTTCGCTTCTTGTCTCGACGACGAAGCCACGTCGTACGCTAAAGCCACCTGGAAACCGTGGCACCATTCCAACCGCGAATGACGCGACGTTTATCTAGAACGGAATACTGAACCGGTCGTCCAGAAGACGTTCTACCATAGGTGCGATAGACATTATTAGCGAGTAGAACGCTGGATTCGAGTCGTACCACTTGTCGGCGTCCAGTACGTAAAGAAGGTCATCAAAGAATACCTTACTGTGTGATTCAAGGTATGTTTCAAGGTCTAGCCACTCAGGCGCGACTGTTCGCAAGCGGCCGTATATTGTGATGGTTTCCAGGAATCGTTCGCGAAGTCCGAAACGGATGACCTCTGCAATCGACAACGGAGCGAACTCTTCCAGTTTTGTCAGAATTTCGTCCGCTATGACTTCCGCACAACCGGAGTCGAGTGCATGGTCCATTTCGGCAAGCAGCAGGATTGCTGAAATCATCGCGGATTTGAGCGGTGCTTCGTTGTCGACAAGTTCTCTATCGTTCATCTATTGGTTCTCCAGTTACGTCAGGTTGCCCATTACCTATAGATTTGCGTTTTAGCCTTTGTCCAGATTGTTTGCGCGGAGGTAGCGAGCGTTGCGGGCGCGACCACCGGTATCTTCTGTAGTCCGGTTCGGCGATCTGGTTTTATTCTTGGGCACCGTAGCGCCTTCCGGCGTGATGATCGCCTGGAAGCCGAATCGCACTACGCCCCCTGAGGTTCTGCTCGCAGCCGTACCAGCCTGCCGTCACGCTGAGACCAATCAATTGGTCGGATGCCGGGCCAAGAGTTCCGGTCCGTTGTCGCTCTCAAATATCCTTATTGTGATACAATAGTCGCAGATATGGGATATTAATTGGATCGTAGGCAGTTGGCGACAGCTGGGGCGCCCGTCCGATGGGAAGGCGGAAGTTCGGTTGAATGCCGATGGGGTGCGCGGAACTGAGGGAGCGGTCGATGAAAGTACGGGAGCTATTGCACGCTCTGCGACATGTGGACGCAGACAGTACGGTATTGTTCCTCGCTGAACACGCAGAGGCTAGCGACGCCGACGAGGTTTGCGAAATCTATCTGGCACCTCGTCGTTGGATTCATGAAGGGGGCAAGCGGGGTGGGCGCGAGTACTACAAGTGGTATCCGTATCGGCCAGAGCTACGGGGGCGCGCCTGCACGTCGGTCAGATATGACACGAGACGAGTCGTGGTGTTATCGATTGGGCCCACGAATTTGCGATTTGTACGCCCTGAGGACATGCTGTCCGACCTCGGACCGAACGAGCGGCGGTAGCTGACGGTCTACGTTTGATGCTGGTCGTGCTGCGTTTCAGTTCGGGCGCAGGCAGAGAAATTCTGGCAGCAAGAGGTTTTTAGCCGAAGCTTAGGCGCTCAGCGGCGGTTCAAACGGGCGGGCCGTGACTTGAGAATCTATTGCGAGATCCGTTCGTCCCTGCAGTGATGCCCTGCGCTTTTGTTCAGCTGTCGCGATGAAGTCAGACAGCTCGCGTTCCAGCGCGGTGTCCGTGGTGACTGGCCTCCACTTTGCCGCCCCGTGTCGCCGACGTATAACTCGAGCAAGAGTCAGCGCTGACTTCGCGGCTTTGGCGCATTCGTACTCAACTTGTGCACACAAATCCAGTTGCTCACCAAACTCCCGGAAGCTATTTACATGTTCTCGTGCTGAGTGAACCGTTGCGGGATACTCGCGAAGTTCGGAGATTACTTTCCTGCTCAAGACTTGCCATTGCAGTTTTTCCGAGTACGCAAAAGCCGGGACAGAAACACTATTGCTTGCCACGCGGCTCACAGTTCCAGCCGGCGCCGAAGCCGCCCATGCAGCCTTGTGCATCATTGTGCGACAAGTTCGAGCATAGCTTTCCAGCGATGACGCTACTTCCAGCGCGGTGTCGTGCCGCTGCCGTTTGCGCACTGCCGCATCCCTTACCGAGATCCAGGCAAGAGATGCAACGGAACCGACCGCCGCTGACGTCAGCGCCAGCGTCGCGGGAGTATTCCAACGGAAGTATTGGAGGAAACTAAGCAACTCGGGCCACATATGACGCGCCTCGGAAGAGGAGGTGCATCGAGTATAAGCAATCGTTTGCGGAAAGATCCAGAGCAGGACATTCAGCGTGCGTTTTTGCTACACACGCGGTGTTTTGGACGGCCTGCGCCTTGACAGGCGCAGTTTGCGTCTGCAAGCGGTGGATGGCTTTCGAACTGAACACTGAGTGCGAAAGTGGACCCTTCGCCCTTTTCGTGGCGCGCTGGCTCAACGATGGGCGTTTCTGGCTGGGAAATGTTCAAAAAACGTCTGCAGCAATAGATGCTGGAATGTGGTGAAGGCGATTGCTTCACCACGACGTACGAAGAGCGCAGGGCACTGCTCTACGCTTCTTCCGAAATTCTTCCAGATAACTCCTGTAGGGCCGAGGTAGCGGCTGCCATAAAAGTCCTCAAGTTGCCGCATCAGGCAGCGAGTGATGAGACCTTTTGAACATTTGAGTCCAAGGTCATCTACCTCTTGAATACGAGCGCGCACTTCTTCGAGCCTTCCCGCGAGGTTACCCTCTAGCGCTTGTTTTGAGTAGAATGCTATTGCGTCGAGCAGGCGCTTTGAAAGAAGGGGGCTAATCTCCATTCCTGGTCTATCCGCCGGACACGCGCTGGCGAAAGCGCGTGCGCACCAACCAAGGGGCATCGCAGTTCCCAGAAGCAGCCTTCTGTGGCTGATGCAGGTATAAACGCCCGGTAGTTGATGAGATCTGTGCCAGTACGATTCGCCATATCGCTGCAAGTCCTCACGCAAACATTCAGGGCAAAAGCGACGGCATGCGAGATTCGACCAAGGCACTCCGGCAAGCCATTTGAAATCGGAGCGCGTCTGTGGAGTGGTTTCCATCAGGCCGGCGCGTATCTGTTCTTTGCGCCGCACGGTCATGAGCGCCGTCACATACGGGTAGAGCGTGTGATTTACAAGAACGTTGTCGTACGTCATCCGCGTCGCTTCTGCGATTTGCATCAAAGCGAACGGATTGGTGAAATGTACCCGTGTCTTAACGTTGCTGCCCGTAAGGGTCTTAGCCACCTCGTCATATCGAATACCGAGATGGCGTGACGCCCGGATCAAAAGACTGCTCGTTAGTTCGTCAGGGTAGAGGTGCGGGAAGTACATTTTCTACTCGAGCTTTAGCAGGGAGTTCAGGTCGCTGACGACGCCCATGCTGCGGAGATTTTCGAGAATTGTATTGCCGTTGACGACAGAGTCGTTGATTGCTTTGCGATAGTCATCCGGAGCGAGCTCCTGCGTGGCACTGTTTGTAGTTTTCCGGCGCTTTGTACTTCGTCGCGGCTTTATCAGGTCAATGGCGGCTTTGGCTCCATCAAGAACGGTGCCTGCCTTCCCCTCAGCCTCAACGGCATCTGCGATGCTCAGCGCGCGCTCTTTGTCCACGCCAATGCTCACCAGTGCTGAGGCAATCGTGGGCGCGTAGTCCTGATGCCCAGGTCTTACGGACGCTTTCTGGTTGCGTAGCCCCTCGAATTTGTTGAGAGCGCTGTCGAGCAGGTTGGAAAACTTGATGGGTGCAATGTCGCCGTACTGGTCAAGCAGAGTGGCGTCGCCGGACCGATATGCATCGATCATCGGTTGAACGCGTGTAAAGTCGCGATTCCAGACAAGTTCGAGCAATTGAGCTGTGATTGTTTCGCTACCATCGATGATTGCCTGCCACTGGGAACAGGCGAGGAGCTTGATTGCAATATCGATGATTCCCTGGCTATAGTAAAACAGGAGATCAGAAAGTGCCTGCGTGAGCTCGACAGGATTCTTCAGCCATTGGAATGTCCATAGCGTCGTAACAAAGTCTTCCCATTCGAGCGGCTCGCCAAGATTATGACTGGCGGAAAGGTGGCCCCACTCCGGGAAGCCGCTGCCCACGGACCTGCGGCCCTGGCTGAAATCAAGGCCAAGCACATTGATGGCTCTATTTGTACCCACGAACAAAATTGGAACGCCGAGTTCGTTGGAGGCTGAAACGAGAACAGCCATGAGCTTTTCATTGTTCTTGCCGCCGTGCCTGAGATTCTGTATCTCGTCGACAATGAGAAGTCCTACGCAGTGCATGTGCATTACTCGGGCGACATGGTTCAGCATCGTCTCAACCGACATGCTGCCCCTGCCGTATTTCTGATAGTAATTTCCGTCGGGAACCAACTGGTCAATTTTTCGGAGAATTGAATGAGCAAGCCCTTTGATTGATGCTCCGTCAGCCGGCGTTTCAATATGGATATAGGTTATCTGCGTTATCTCAAGGTCAGGGTGGTAGATTGCCTGAGGGTAACGTCTCATCAGGCGTCTCAGAGTTGTAGTCTTGCCTTGTCCCGATACACCAATTAGCGCGCTAGAATTCTGGGATGTGACGTGCCTAAGGTCGTCGACCGGGCTGAACGCCTTTCCTGCCTGTTGAGCTTCGTATAGTTTTTGAAACACCCGGACATGGTCGGCAGTTCTTGGTGCACGTCCGACATATCCTTGCCGTAGCATAGTGTCCAAGGCCCATCCAAGCACCACATGCCGCTGAAGGGGAGACATGAACGCTGAGAGTTCTCCCACAAGATGCAGCCTCTCGAATGGCTGCCACTCGCGCTGTTCCTTTTCGAAGGAAGGTAACGCGTCTAAATACTCTCCCAGCGCTTCATCGTCTAGGGCTGGCGGCAGGGCGGCGATTAGTTGATTGTTGCGATACCGAGGGATTCGCTGTTCCGTGTAGACGGCGGTTACCGCTGTCGACACAATGCTATTTTCTGATGTCATTGAGCATCTCCAGTTTCTTCAGCCGTAGTTTTTCCTGAATTGAAAGCGGTCGGACCGGGGTTTCATCGACTTTCACCGAGGGCTGCGTCACGGTTCCTGCTGCGCTTGCAGAACGGTCAGGCATTGGGAAGACGTTATCTGGCAGACTGGCGGCACATACAGGAGATAGAGGACGGGCAGCGTCACTTTGTCTGCGAGCACGTTTCTCGGCTTCACGATCGGCGGCGATGTCTGCCTTGCGAGAAGAGCGCGACTTTCCTTGGGTAGCCTGCTTCATTGCAGCATGCGCGGGGTGTGCAATATCGGATATGAATGTCTTCAGATTAATTCTCTCCTGAAGTGCGTTGTCTTCGCCTTCCTGCAGAATCCGCTTCACAACTGTCTGCACGTATTTCACCTCCGCGTGTGAGTATCCCCGGTAAGACTCGCTTGTAGTGGTCAGCCCGCACGGATATGACTTGCGGACATCCTGCGGGTCGTGAACGACTATCGAATCCACAAGTCGACGGTCATAGGAAACGTCAACGTCAAATCTTCCCCTGTTCGCCGCGCTCACAAACCAGCCCTTTTTCTCCACTTCGGTGCAGGAGTAGAAGCAGCCCCTGAACTGAATGCCCTGGTCGGTGACTGTAGCTTTGTCGCGGGGAAGCAACTGGAGACGCAGGTATTCCTCGCTGTAGCGTGAAATGACCCCCGCGCTATACACCACGTTGTCTTCCCAGATTTCGCGCGGGACAGGACTGACTCCGCGTAGAGCGGCCTTTGGGTCGAGCGGATACTTTTTCATTTCCCGACGGTTATGAGCAATAATCGCGCGCACGATGATTGCGGTAAACTCGTCCAGGGTAAGGCAGGCATCTTTGTCGTAAGCCTTTCCGCGGCGTCGGGTTACGTTCGATGGCGGCTCGTAGCCAGGTGTCGCGGGCGCAATTGAAGCGTGAATCAGTCTGAAACCGCACTCGACTGTCCCCTTGTTTTGAGGCGAAAGAGGGGGAGCGTTAGAAATCGTGCTCTCCATTCCGTCGCATATCCGGTTGCTGTTGCGGGAAATCATCTCGCCGCAATCACCCAGAAACTTCTGCGGAAAGATCCGGTCGGCTGGCCAATCTGCTGGGTCGTAAGGGACACCGTACTTATTACATAGCGCTGCTTTGTCCTCTGCCAGGCTGAGGATCGCCTGGACAGCAGTCTCCCAACCCGGATGCTCCAGACCAACGTAGAGGCCGACGCAGAGCCGACTATATCTGTCGTATATCAGGTAAAGAGTTGGCTTACCAATAATTCTCGACCGGTCTGCTTGTGCGACGAGAAAGACGTCGGCGACAGTTGCATCAATTTCGTAGATATACCCGACGCCGATGGCGTCATGGAGAGCGCTGCCAATTCGCTGATCGTGATCCCGCTCAAAGTCCTTGTTCCCCTTTTTACCGCGTAAGATTGTCTCGAGTGAGAAACAGCGTTTGACGACCGTATAGAACTGTCGATAAGAGGGGCGTTCGCCCGATGGTTTGATGAACCTGACTCCGTTTCCGTCTCGGTAGGAATAGTGCTTCTTCAGCATTTCCTCGAACGCGTGCTGGAGCGTAGAGACTTCTCCGTTTAGAAAGTGTTCTTTGACAGCAGCGATGACGTGCTTGTCGTCAACACTGCGTTGCATCTGATATATCTCGTAGCGGCTGTCAGCCGGACGGCGCCCCCGGGAATTGGTAGCTTGAGGCTGGTTAAGACCAATGTTGGGGAAGTCGGGTATCAGTGCATCCTGAGTCTGGCCGCCGCGCCAGTAATCACGCAGGTACTTATTGATTGTCGTTGCGGACGCGCCGGAGCTTTCAGCACGATTTTTGACCAGACGACCTCTCAGCTTTGAATCAAAAATTGCGGCGCTAGCAAGAAGCGGCTCGATGATGTCCCACGCTTTCTTTCGACGCGCTTTCGCCGCGGTTGTGTATTCAGACACAGTCCCTTGATCGGTGCCGGTTAGGAGAGTCAACTTTTGCTTGTCCATGTCGTCGAGCAGAACAGCATAGGAGCACTTCCTCGGCCACGTAGCCTCGTCCGTCACATTCAGAATCCAGGCTTCATCAACTTCAGGCTTGACATGAAGGAGCCGATAGCGAGTTCCGGATTCGTTGTGAAACAGGTCGTTCCTAAAAAGGGGCATCAACGAGCTCCCATCGCACGAGGATTGTCTGCCTTGAACGTACAGCGGAAGCTGGCCAACGGGGCGCTGGCTAAATCAGGGTTACTCAAGTCGCAAATCAGGACGCGCTCGTTCATCAACAGTTTTGCAACGCGGAGGCCATCGCCCGGATTCAGTCCCTGCCGGATCTCGAAATTCCGACAGTATTCCTGAAGTGGCTGATTTCTGGTCGATCCGGCCAGGTCGTGGGACATAATGAGCGATTGCTCGCGCAGGGCACCAGCGTACCGCTCGTCTTCACCGCTCTTGACCGTGCCGCCGCGAATCCACTCGATGTTACGGATTTTCTGCATCGGTAGTTCGGAGTGGAATGCGAGGCGATGTGGGATGTCCATCCCTGCGAAGTACGTCCGCGTAATCTGAAGTTTCTCAATCTGGCGCGGATCTTCGGAGTCTTCGGTTCGCTTGCAGTCCCATGCTTCAAACCACGACGTGCCATTCTCATGGAAGTCAGCCAGAAAATCGACGGTCATGACGGTCGGCACTTTTGTGCCCGGATAGTAAGGGTGTGCTATGCCAAGTGCCGCCGCAATTTCGAGCGTAAGTTCACGATCGAGAGGATATTCCTCTCTGATGCCTGTGACGATCTTTGACCATTCAAGCGCGTAGAACGTGTTTGCTTCAACATCCGAAAGTAGATGTATAGTGCGGCCACATTTCGGACTGTACGGGCGGCTCACACGGCCAGGCGAAGAGAGGTCGAACGTCTCCAGCCATGGTTTGTAATTTGCACCTTCGCCCTGGCCACGGCCTTCAATTTGCCACTCCTTGATGAGTGCCTCCGTCATCTTCTTTGGACCGCGCCCCATTTCCCCTACTCCAGTACGTTTTTGCCGCGCAGAAGGCGCATGGCTTCAGTCTGTGTAGCCACCGAATTTCGCAAGCTGCTTAAATGGTTATGCAAAAAAAGATAGATCTTTTATGTGGCGTAATGATCCCACATGTGAGACTATAGGATGGCCAAGACGAAAGTGCGAGCGATACTCGCGTTTTTAGTTTGGTGTGTTTTCAATGATTGACTGGAACCGTGAAGCAAAGCGTTTGCTTCGGGCTGAGCTCGTGCGTAGACAGATTGGCTACAAACAACTGGCTGTGCTACTGGAGGGACTTGGGGTCGAGGAAACTGAGCGTTCGATTGCGAACAAGATTTCGCGAGGTGCATTCACGTTCGTTTTTTTCCTGCAGTGTATGAAGGCGCTGCGCCGGCCTGCAGTCCATATCGATCTGACCGACATCGGAGAATGATGCTGCCTGTTACCGCAGCTTCAGGCAGGCTGGTTGTGTGGGTGAAGGGGATTTGAGGTTCTATGAGACATAGTTGACGAGTCGCGTGCTGGGCTGTGTGAAGTCGAGCGCGCGAATCCAGATGAGAAGATGGATCTAGAGTACGTAGGTGTGCGAAATATATATCGATTCGTTGATGAAATGACACCATGACCACGTCCGAGCTCATTGAGATACTTCGTTAGGTTGCCCCGACATCGAGAGTTGTATTTCTGGCGGGAGGCCTTCACGCTGAGGTTGCGGAAGAAATTGTTGCCGTCGCAACGCCCGAGTGGGTCTGGGTCAGAGGTAGTTTTACGGATGAAGAGTGCGAAGACGAAACCCAGCACGTCAGCGAGCAAGGGGCTAATTCTGGTACTCGCCGCAAGCGCTTTGAATCGAACCGGTGTCCATAGTCCTTCTTTCCACAGACGAAGACTTTCTGTTTAAGGCAATCGTGAAGAAGCTAATGTTGGGTTAGTCATGGGGTATAGAGACGCGGACCGATGTCACCCCTAACTTTGTGCCAGACTGGAGAAGTGGGGTTCCGCGTATCGATGGCGACCATAGCTACGGACGCAATCAGAATGGTGAAGCGGTTCTCTTGAGTGAGGCGTCGGTTAACGTTCGCAGTTGCTTCATGGCAGATGCGCGTTCGATGAGGAACTGAGTCCCATGACAGAAAGGAGCGTTGATGACCCTTCCGCACGAGCGTACGCGTTCAGTAACAGGTGCGCGTCAACTACTTGTCGATTTGGCGGAGGCGCCCGACAACGCTGATCTGGAGAAATTCCGGGTCCTGTCTCGGAGATTGCTTCGGCATTTCCCCGAGCCGATTGATATTCACCTTTCAGCGGGGCTTGCTCCCAGCATTTGGGCAGACCCCGACGCAACCGGCGATGCCTGAACATGTCATGTTTCGATTTTAGTCCGTGCAAGGAAAACCTGCTGTAACACATGCGGCGTCTGCTGGTTATTGCTTCACAGAGGCGCTCGGACGTTTTACCGTGACTTTGACCAGGCGAGCGGTGTTCGGGGGAAAACGTGATTCGAAAGATTCATACGCAGCCAGCTAGCGAGGAACGCACGGTTCTCAGCGTTAATACAGTTGATAGGTCGGTGGTTAAACAGGACCCCGAGCCGCATGGCGGTGGCATCCGGCGCACGTCTGTGATGTCTAAGAGGCCCAGCATGAAGTCGCCGCGTCCAAGGTCTCCGACGATGCGTGGGGTGAAACTGCGCGAACCCTCGTTCACAAAGAACCTGCGCCATCGAATCCTGGCTGTATCGTTGGCGATTGAACGGTCTGCCCGTCTTCTAACAGAGATCACATATCGACGAACGATCATGCGATGTCGTCGAGAAGGTTGCGAACTAAAACGAGGTCTTCGTGCCGAACATAGATTTCATTGGCGGATATTGGTACGTCGCACGTTTGCGGATGCAGCGGCGAGGCAGGTTTCGAGGAGTGGTCGTCGTTTGCGTCGTCTGGTCGCGTTGCTCCAGCGAGACGCAGATCGAATCGCTCGAAAAACTTGAAGGCAGGACGCGGAGTCGGACCGCACAGCTGTTCGCGGCAAAACGTCCACGGAGGATGGAAGAGTGAATATCCAGATTGCGTCTGACCTTCGTCATGAGATGGCTCAACATCGTGCGGATCTCGCTGGACCGCTTCCAATAGCGCTTGACTTCGATGTTCTGATTCTTGCTGGGGACATCCACGAGGGTAGCAGAGCTATCGACCTATACGGCGACTGTCGTGTGCCAGTCATCTATGTGTCAGGAAACCACGAGCCTATAGAGTTCGGTTGTCAGGAACTTGTGTCGGAGATTCGAGATCTGGCACGAGGTACGTCAGTGCGGTTTTTGCGGGACGAAGAGGGCGTCATCAGGAACGTAAGGTTTCTTGGCGCCACGTTGTGGACAGATTACAGCCTGTACCCCCTGCGACTCGACGAGGCAATGCGTTACGCCGGCGCAGCAATGGGTGAGCATAAACGGATTAAGGAAAGGCCTGGCCGGCTTTTTCGCCCCGAGAACGCGCGCGAGCATCAGCGTCGGACTTTTCGTTGGCTGAACGAGCGCCTTGACGAGCAGTTTTCCGGCCAAACGGTCGTAGTCACGCATCACACTCCATCGGGACTGTCGATCCCTCAGAGAAATCGCGCCCACTATCTTGCCGCAGAATATGCGTCGAATGTCGAACTTCTGGTAGTCAAAGCCGATTGCTGGATTCATGGGCACATTCATGCATCAAGCGATTACTGGATAGGTGATTGCCGCGTCATTTGCAATTCCCGAGGGCGCCCGGGCAAGAACCACGACAACCCTGACGTGCCTTATGAGAACGCCAGTTTCAACCCCTCACTCGTTATAGAACTCTCACGGTGAAACGGCGAATCCTAGGAGGAAGTGATGTCAATATATATAGATGCTGGCGTCGACGAATGCCCCGAGATCACGCTTGAGTGCTGGTCGATTCGGGAGGTAGAGGGCGGGAACCGCTATTTCGTTGGGTTCAACACCATTTACTACGATGGTCGTGTAAGTACGCCTATTGTCTCGTTTGACTCGCGCACAAGATTGGGAATGACATCCAGTGGTCGACAGTATCGGCTATTGGGTCGGGCCGGGTTTAATAAGGACGCCGAGTACGTGTGGAACCGCGTGCGGAGCATCTGGGAGATATCAAGCTGGTCTGACATCACGCAGCAGCTATGCCCGGATTGGCGAGATCCGGTCCCGGAGGCGGAGCGGACCATGGATTCGTCCCAAAGCGACAAATGCTTGACGCCGCCCTCGGATGCTGAGGAAGGCTAGTAGGTTTGCCGTGAATGTGGCGCGTATCATCAGCGCGACATCAATGCGGCAGTGAACATTCTCGCGGCGGACGTCGCCGTCTTGCAGAAGGAATCCGCGTCCTTTCCGCGCCATGCGCGGCAGCCGCAGGCTGAGGGCGGGGGGACGTCAAGGTCTGTCGACCGACCAACAGCGCTGAGGCATGTTCTTGAGTATGGGGTGACGATGACAGTTGGACGTAAGCGCAAACGCACGAGGCCTCGTGATGTGAACTTGCGATGGCTTTCGCGCGAGTTGGACAATGCGTTGCGGCGGGGAGAAGCTCTCGCCGAGATCAAGGAGATGCGTCCACGAGAATTCGTCGACTTGATGACCAGTTCGTCTTTCGAAGTAGGGCGAATCTTCAAACGTTGTCTCAGAGATGCACTCTATGACTTGCGGCGGGACACGAGTAGAAAACGGTCACGAGTTCGACATGGCACAGATACGTAGACTCATCTCGAACCAGCGACTATCGGGCGGGATCGCCGCTGTCCTCGCGCGGCCTTATATCAATATGTGGCTGACACTGAAGGCTGCAATATGAATGCGGCCGACAAACGCGAGGTCGTGATATGGGCAGCGCGGTCGCATGTCGGCGAGTATCTCGACGAGTCGGATGAGCTTCCGTTGCTTTCCACCAGGGCAGGAAGTCGAGAGTGGCGTGAGCATGAGGCGTTGCCCACGGACGACGCGGGCATGTGTCTGGTCTGTCTGCTTGCAGATCTGAGAGCGTCGTCCCGAAACTATTTTCCGATAGACTCCTCAATGAAACCTGAACGACTGATGACCGTTTTCGTCGAGCGGATAGCCCGTCCGGAAGACTCGCGGGGCGAACCTGTGGCCCGGTTCGATATCGTTTTCGAAACCAATGTCGCTTCAGCCGGAGTCATCCTGAAGGGCGCGCCGCGTCAGGACGTCGGACCTGTGCCGTGTGCGCAACGAGACGGTGTCTGGGAGATTATGCTGAAGTTTCTGTCCGTCATGTACTCTGGAATTTGAGTTGCATAAGGACGGTCGGGCCTCCACAACTGGTTGGCATTCCGTCCATTGGCAAAAAACTTGGTTCTTAGGAGGCTACGATGCTTCGCGTGACTGTAGAGCTGCCCGGCGGTAGTGAGAGCGGCAAGCGAATCCTCGCGCAATCCGATATTTCGAACGTTAAGCCGGGAGCGCTCGCAACTTACGAGGTCAAATTGCGCGGTGAGGTACTGGGCGATTTGGGCACCGCACTTCTGACAGACTATCCGCGTATGGCTTCGACGATTTGGGATCTCGCCGGGCGATGCATCGCCGTAGGGCTAACTGGAAGGGAGGAATTGCCGACGCGTCCGCATTTACCCGATGTTCCGGTTCACAGAAGCAGCGACGGAGCGATACCTTATGTACGATTTGTGCACCATTAAGCTGGATATCGGTGACTTGAATAGTGTTGCCGTTGCAGCAGGTCGCGGCGCGCGCGCTACGAACGCAATCAGAACAACAAGGAGCGGTTCGTGCCCGAAGCAGTTGGCTAGCAGTTTGAGCTGGAAGGCCTACGCCTCGCCTCGAAGCAGTACTGCTATCGGCGTCTGGAGCAAAGTGGATGAGTCGCGGAGGAGCGCAGCATGGCAAGATTCAACGTTCCCTTTCGTCGCACCTCTCCGGCAAACAAACGCAACACGCGCTCGAAATCAAATGCAACGGCCAAGCTCCTGGGCCAGGCGTAGCCAGCGCAACGCCTCAACCTACATATAAAGCTAGCGGTGTCATTTACCCCTCGCGGGCAGACGTTGACGGAGCGTTTGCTACTTGCCTGGAGCCTTGATCTGCTTGGAAGGGAAAGTTGGGATTCGCGTGTGGTTGGCTGGCGCGGCATTCACGTAGCCTGCGGAGGGTGGTGCGCAAGCATTGGCTCGCCGCCCCGGAATACGAAAAGCACCCCAGGCCTTGGCGGTCACGCCCCCCATCAGAGGAGCAAACGCTCCCCCGCAAAGACAATCTGTATGTGCAGATTTTGCACCTTCAAACTAATGTCTGCAGCTACCTCAAGGCCGACGCAATCCAGCGCCCGGCGACGGCAGCAAGTTGTACCGGCACGGCATTGCCCAATTGACGCATGGCTTGGGACCACGAGCCCGGGATTTCGAATGTGTCGGGCAACCCTTGAAGTCGAGCAGCCTCCCGAACTGTGAAGTGACGAGTGGTTCCGTCGAGGTCCACCACCATGTTTTCGCCGCCAGGCACCCCGTGGACGCCCGATTTGAGCGCCTTTGCGGGCTCGTCGACAAGACTGCCAGTGTGCCCCTCGTATTGTTTTCCTGCGCCACGTGGCTCATGCCCGCTCACTTTTGCTTGGAAAGACGGAGTGCCGAGACCTTGGAACGCATCACGACAGGTGAGCCATGCCGCTTCCTCAGTCGTGTGAGCTGCATCCGCTGACTCTAAAAACTTGGCACGTACGGTGCGCGAAATCGCGCCGTCGTCGGGGCGAGGGAGGTCGTGGCGCTCCCAGTATTCGCCTGTCGCCCACTTGTCGAGGGCAAGTCGCCGCTCGCTATGCGTCTTTTCTGGAAACTGCGGCAGGGTGCCGCAATCGGCGCGAACTCCGGCAACGAGGACCCGGTCGCGCTTCTGGGCAGCCCCGTAGTCCGCTGCATTGACTCGGACGAGAGTGACCTGGTACCTAGGGCCTCTAACAGACTGTTCGAAACCGCCTCGTTCGAGACGGAGGAGTATCTGGTCGAGGTATTCGCTGAATGCTGGTCGCAGTAGACCTTTCACGTTTTCGAATAGAAACGCCCGCGGCTGCATCTCGCGCACTGCGCGTATTGCTTCTGGCCACATGTCGCGCGCATCGTCAGGCCCTGCAGCCCGACCGCCATTGGAGAACGGCTGACAGGGCGGCCCGCCGGCGACGAGGTCAACTCCGCGATAGTTGCCCCAGTCTATGCTCCTGACATCCGCTTCAATGATTTGCGGTGACTCGCTATCGTTGGTGTCCAGATAATTTGCGCGCAGCGTCACGCACGCTGCGGCGTTGAACTCTGCCATGGCCAAGTGGCGAAAGCCGGCACTTTCCAAGCCTTTCGCCATTCCGCCGCAGCCGGCAAACAGTTCGACGCATTCGAGACGACTGTGTAGCCCGTCAAACGGGGATTCACTTTCAACGCCGGCAACTGCGGGCGCATACTGCTTAATTTTGCCTTCGACGGAACGCATAACACGAGCTCAAGTTAAAGCTCGTGTAGGCGCGGCTTTTATCTGGGTAAGTGGCCGTCTGTTGCGTTACGCAGCCCTTTCGCGAAAAGGGGCTGCGCCTCGACGGTGGTTGGCCGGCTAAGGAACGATTTGGTTGGGGCGGGAGCAGGACATCTACCTGGCCGCCGTTCAAGCCAACGGCAAACACGCTTGCTGCACACGCGGCAGGTGCGCCTTAGGGGCGAATGCCCCTGCGTCGAATCGCAACGCCGACATTCAGAAAACGCAACGCCGGCCGTTGTGGTGTAACGAAGAATCAAATCCAACAGCGGTACTTACGCATAAACCTTTTAGCCCGCTCTGCGATCTATGTTCCCGGTTTGCGGGAAACGTACTATTTCGGCGGTGTGTCCGCGTGAAACAAAGTGTTCAAGGGGTGGGGAGGAACCGCCGAAGCGCATGAAAATAGGTATGTGCAGGTTAAGGATTTACATATCTTCGTGAACCGCCAACATTGACTCCTGCAAACAAGGCGAAGGCGAGCTCCGCGGCAAATGGTAGGATGCGAATAGAGACGGGTCGACTGTTCCGGCCTGTCGTTAGGCATCACCACGCTCTATAAGGACACGTATGAACAAGCAGGAATTGATTGACGCTGTGGCCGGCACCACCGGTCAAGGCAAGGGGGTCACCGGCGAAACCATCGATGCATTCATCGAGGTTGTCACCAAGGCGATTTCTGACGGAGGCACCGTGCAGCTTATTGGTTTCGGATCGTTTTCGACTGGCAACAGAGCGGCAAGAGTCGGTCGTAACCCGGCCACTGGCGCAGAGATCCAGATTGCAGCTGCAAAGACCGTTAAGTTCACGGCCGGCAAAGGCTTCAAAGACCGAGTAAACGGCAAGTAAGTTTTAAGGCTGTGGGTCCGCGCCCGGATGGTTTGGCGCGGCCCGGTCGGGTGTCCAATCGTAAGCGGCGCTGGACGTCTCTATCGTTCAGGAATGGAATTCGTGCCATCAAGACAGCGGGGATTTCTCTGGCGTCGGAACTATTCTGGAATGTCTGATACCATCTCCCGGACTATATTCTCCTCGCGTTAAACACGTCCTCATGCATCGCAATGCCTCCCGGTCGTTCGGCCGAACCGCATCCGGCTCAAGGCATTTGAGCAAACAGATGCTCTTGCCAATTTCTTGGCAGTCTGCCGCCGATATCGCGCTCCTGAATCATCTCGCGCTTGCGGTCTGTCGAGAAGGCAAAGGCAATTCGTATCTGATGAATGAGCTCGTGAAAACCGTCTATACGACGTACTACTTGCAACGGTCTGGTTTCGGTGATGCGTCTTTAGAGCTATATCGCCAGGCAGAAGCTGGTTTGGAGGATGCGCTCGCTCAGGCGAATCTCAAACAAATCTGGACGCTGGATCCGGAGGCAGCGAGTTCGCTAGAGGAAGTGTTAGCTCTGTATGACCGACAACTAGTGTCCGCTCCCGCCTGGATGTTTGTCGAGGCTCGGGAGCGGCTCGACTTATTCATTGCAAGCCCGGAGCACTCACCGTTTTCTGGCAAAACTTGAGATGCTATCTTTTCAATCGATTTCTATCTGGGATTGATAGTTGGCTGGAAAGCGGGTTGCGAAAGATCGCCGTAACTAATTCGGACGATTGTTTGTTTTAACGTGCACAAATCTGCACATGCTGATTATCGTTACAGGACAAACAGTTGTCCCTGCAGATGGGCTCGAAGTTAATCACGATGACCACCTACAGTCCGGTCGGCAAGCCCCGGTCTCTCCTGTCAATGCCAGCGCCGCATCGTCCGTACCGGTAGGCCCAATTGGTCTGCTGCTTCGCTGCCTGACAAGAGTCGCATCCAGTATCTCCATAAGATATGCCGTGTAGACTCCTTTTTCTAAACACCGTGGCCAGGTTTGTATAACCTCTGCTGCGCAACTGAGAACCCTCGACTAAGCGATCGACGTGCTCCAGTCCTCAGCCTACGGCTGACGCCCTGGACGCGGGAAGGACGCGGACTCCTTCTGCAAGAAGGCGACATCGTGCCGTGAAAATAGTATCCGTCGAGCTAACTTCGCGAGGAAGATGTACGGCCGGGGCATCTCTCTCTTTCTTTGACCCGCTAAGTTCTCGTCGTGTAAAAACTTACATGCTCATCGCCTTCGTGTTCCGGTATTGCACAGGACAGAGCACTAGCAGTGCGGGCGAAGTAGGTGGTCGTCAACATCGACGATTCGACAATATTGGGGAACTAGGGTTTGGTGATGTGCGCGACACAGTGAAAAATAGCTTGTGTTGGGCCTGAATCCATAGCAATGAGATCCTCATACGTGGCATAGTTCGATTGTCATCAACGACAGGGAGAAGTGGAATGGCGACATTAGAACAAATCCAGGCAAAACTGAAGAAACTACAGGCGCAGGCAGAAGTAATGCTCGCAAAAAAATCGCAGACCGCAATCGACAAAATAAGAGAGTTGATGCTTGAGCATGGTTTGACTACTGCGGACATTGAAGCAAAAGCGAAGGTCGCTCGGGAAGGGAAAACTTTGAGAGGAGCGGCGTCGAAAATTGGGAAAGTTACTTCCAGCGTTCAGGCAAAGGGCACACCCAAATATCAACACCCCAAGACCGGAGCAACGTGGAGTGGCCACGGACGTGCGCCGGCGTGGATTTCTGAGGCAAAGGATCGCACCAAATTCTTGATTGGAGGTACGGTTAACTCGGGCGCCGTTAATGAAAGACGTCCTGCAGAGAAGACCACAGCGCGCTCAGTTTCGGGTAAGGGGCAACCGAAAGGCCCGCAACCAGCGATGTACCGCGACCCAAAGTCTGGAGCGACATGGAGTGGCCGCGGACGCGCACCGGCTTGGCTTGGTGCAAATCGTGGCAAGTTCCTGATTGAAGGCGCAGCCGACGAAGTGAAGGTGACGAGCACAGGCACGACAGCTAAGCCTAAGACTGTTCGAGCTACGAAGGCAATGGTCGAGAAGAGTGTGGCCAAAAAAATCGTTGCGAAGAAAGCTGCGTTAAAAAAGGTGGCGAATGCAAAAAAGTCGACGGTCGTGAAGGTGTCGGCTAAGAAATCCGCAGCTACGCCTCTTGCAAAGGGAAGGGCGGTCAAGAAATCACCCGGACGACCGGCGGCTGTGAATAAGGCCGTCGCAACCACTGAAACTGTCCCCGCTGTGCCGGAAATCGCGGCCGCCGAAGTAACCGGCTAACCGGCCGGAGTGGCGTTTGTGGACGGGGACTCAACTTCCCGTCCAACCGTCTCGTTTTGGTCGGTACTAACTTTGACGTATATATTGCGATCTGCCTTTGGCGGACGTACGAGCCGCGCAAACAGGAAGCATTCTTTCTCCAAGGTGACGACTCCCAGCCGCAAGATGTTCACTGCGTGGTCAATGTCGCCGTAGTTGCACGTCACGCTTGAAGCAAGCCAATTCTTCTGTTCTTGGACTTTTCGGGTCTTTCGAGCCCGTGCACTTTTACAGCGTTGCAGTTCTGGATGGGTACGCTGCTTCGGCTTTATCGAATCAGGCGTCTGTGCAGTGCAACATAGTTCGGAGCACGCTCTCGCCGGTATCGAGCGCCAACTTTGCAATCCGAGTCCAAAGGTCGGTACGTTCGCGTTGCCCGTGAAGATGCCCCGCATTCCACCGCGAGAGGCACGTAACGCTTGTGGGTTTGACCTCCCGTGAATAAAGCTAATACCTATTCATATCAAAAACTTTTTGACAGAGAAACTTTACGTTCGATATGTTTGCTATGCCGTTGGCGCAAGAACTGTTATTCGTGGGCTGCCAGCCTTCGGCTGGCGGTGGCGTCTTCGACGCCTGTTTGCCAAGGATGTGCCTGGCTGTCAAAGTTAACGTGCGCGGCGCTTGACCTCTGAGCAGGCACCTCTGTGTTCCGGCTTATGAAGCGCCGTTCGTCGATTTCACCGGCATCAGGATGCTAGCGTCAAGGCTTCGTCGGTTCGATGCGGTCTCGCGTTGCCTGCGCGCGATGGGTCATTCGTCAGTAAAGGTGCTCTGACACAGGCACGGTGACGCGCCGGCGCCGCACGCCTACCGTAGCGGTTTCTCGAGTCGGCCCGTAACCAGGTCGCGCAGTGTCAGGCGCTGTATCTGTGAAGAGGCTTCTGGCTGTTCGCCGTGAACGGCACGACATTGCGCGCGACCGACGGCACCGCCAATCGGGATCATTTCAGTGCCTTGGCGTGCATACAGGGGAGGGTGGGCGCTATCGCAAGTCGCGAGCTGTGACGTTCATCGCAATTCCCGACCCGTACGACAACCGGAGTCAATGCAAACGACTTAACGTCGACCGTTCCGCTATAGGCGAACATCCCGATGATGCAGTCCGCTCAAGACGCGACGGCACGGTTGGCTCTCGCCCCCGGAGGTTTGAAGCGAGGTGCGTCAGACGCCGCGGGCGTCAGACGACGATCTGAAATGGAGATAGGCGAGCCGGGCTGCGTAATCAAGCGAAAAGCCGATGGCGCCGATGATGACGATAACCGCCGTCAGTTCTGAGTATGCGAGCCTGTCTCTGGTGTCTAAGACAAGATAACCAAGTCCTGCGCTGACGCCAAGCATCTCTGCCGGGACGAGAACAATCCAGAGGATACCAATCGACAGACGCAAGCCTGTGAGGACGTGCGAGGCGATTCCCGGTAGGTAGACGTGCCAAAGCATCTCAAACCTGGTCGCAGCCAGACTTTCGCCCAACTGTATCCAGCGCCTATCGATATGAGCGACGCCGGAGGCGGTGCTCATTATTAGTGGCCAGACCGCTGCGAATGTCAGCAGGAAATAGACAGGGCGGTCGCCCACACCGAGCGACATTACCGCAATCGGCATCCATGAAAGAGGCGACACCATCCGCAGAAACTGCAATGTGGGCGATAGGGTTCGTTCAAGCCATCGGAAGTGACCTATCAGGAAGCCGATTGGTATGCCAATGACAAGGGCAAAGACAAGTCCCACCGCAATACGTCGTAGGCTCACAAGCGCATGTTCCAGGAGCCGCTCGTCGACAATTAGAGTAGGAAGCGCCTGAGCCGCTTTTACAGGCGAGAACTGGGCTGCCATCCCAGAGTCAGCCGCAAGCAGGCGTATAGCCAACCACCAAAGCGCGACGACCGCCACAAGTCCGGCTGTGCCTGCCAAAGCCGTTTTTAGCCAGTTACGTCGAACCGCAGACGGCGCATCCCTAGCACCTGACGCGTTTCTGATGGGGAGACTAGACAACTACCGTCTCCTGGCGGGAGAACGAATTCGACAAGCCGAACGTCTGCATCCCACCGACGGACGCGATGCTCTGCTTGACGAAGCGATCGTCGACGAGGTCGTGGGCCGCGAAGGTTGGATCGAGCTTCGTGATGAACTGGGTATCTCCCTCAACCTGAGTGACCTTCAGGCGGCGAACAAGCTCCTCTGTGTAGGAGGGGTAGGGATACGGCTGAAAGTCAATTCGCTTCTCGTGCCAGTCTGGATGGATGATTGACCGATCTGCCAGATAGCGACCTTCTTCGCTCGTCTGGGGGGCAATAACGCGTGAGAGCAGCGGTGCCGGATGGGGTGTGTAACGGTTCTTGCCTTCCTTGGAGAGAAGTCGGGCGGCCTCTTCAGGATTGGCGCGCGTCCAAACCTGGGCTTTTACGAGGGCATCGACTACTTTCTGCGACCACGCCGGGCGCCCGTTGAGATCACGCTCGTGCATGAAAACCACGCAGCAAGCGTGGTCACGCCAAACGTCACCGGTGAATCGAAGGACTTTGCCAACCTTCAGGTTCTCTACGGCCGCATTGAAAGGCTCGGCAACGATGAAACCCGCAATTTGCTGAGACGCTAAAGCCGGCGGCATGTCAGACGGGGACATCACCACCAGGCTAACTTCATTCGGTTTCAATGCCCCCGACTTTTTCAGAACGGGGGTGAGGCCTTCTGCGCGGAGCATATCCTGCAAAACCACGTTATGTACGGAATACCAGAACGGAACTGCCACTGTTTTGCCTCCAAGATCCGACATCTTGTTTATTTCGGGCAATACAGTCAGAGCAGAACCGTTGATGTGATTCCATGCAACGACTTTCGCGGGCGCCTGGCTTCCGTACCTCGCCCAGATTGTCAGTGGCGACAGCAGATGAACGACATTGACCTGCCCAGAGAGGAACGCTTCAACGAGTTGTGCCCAGCTCCGCAACAACGTTGGTTTCTCTGCCGCAATCCCAGAGGCTTCAAAATAACCGTTGTTATGTGCTACGAGGAGAGGGGTTGCGTCGGTGATCGGCAGATATCCGATACGTACTGGAGCATCTGGTTCTGTAGCAGCTCGGGCGTCGAGCGCACGTATGAGAGGTGCCGCACCGGCAACGGTGAAAATCGACGCGAGTTTTAGCCACTCTCGTCGGGACATTGGAGCTTGGCACATTAGTGGTCATTCCTTCTGTTATGGTCAGGCTGCGTGCGCCATGGATGTCTGGAGAGCTTGCAGTATCTCGATCCGGAGACGGCCAAGCGCCTCAATGTGGGCGTCGCGTGGCTCCGGTATGTCGAGCACCCACTGCTCAATAAGCGTTCCGGATGTCCCTAATAGAATCACCCGGTCAGAGACCAGGAGGGCCTCGTCTATGTCATGCGTCACAATGACCGTCGCCGCCCCGGTATCCCGAACGACCTTGACGAGCAACTTCTGCATGTCGGCTCTCGTGACCTCGTCGAGCGCACCAAATGGCTCATCCAGCAGCAACGTACCTGGCTCACGTGCAAGGCATCGGGCAAGCGCCGCCCGTTGAGCCATGCCGCCGGAGAGCTGGGAGGGCATATAACGCCCAGTCTGAAGTAGACTCACTTCGTTTAATGCCGCAATTACACGCTCCCTACGAATTGCGCGTGGAAGTTTTTCTTGGCGGGCGAAACCCAGACCGAAACCGACGTTCTGCTCGACGTTCAACCATGGCAGCAGACAGGCGTCCTGGAATGCCAGTGCGACATCTGGGCGCGGACCCGACACAATCTCGCCTTTGATACGCATTTGCCCCGATGTCGGCTTGAGCAGACCGGCCACGATTCGCAACAACGTTGATTTGCCCGATCCGCTAGGCCCGAGGATTGAGACAAGCTCGCCGGCGCGTACCGCCAGATTGATTCTGTCCAGCACGTTTTTGCCGGAATATTCGAGCGATATATCTAGAATTTCAATGAGGGCCGTACTCATGCAGCTTGTGATCGCTTGTGTTGCAGGAGCTGGGATTTAAGCTGGACCAGACTCGGTGTCACGATTGGAATGAAGGCCGCTTCCCTTGTGCGTCTTGCCGCACCACTTTGGCCTCTTAGGTAACCTCGGCCCCCGGTCGCCTGGACCTCAAGGCGAACTGCCGCATCCGTCGCATAGGCAAGCGCGATTCGCAATTCGAACAGGCTTGACGGGTCGGCAAGTGAACGTCCACTCACTACATCGCTCTTCAGCGTCGCCGAAAGGAGCTCCACCTTTTCCTTAAGGCTTTCTGCTTCAGCCTGCACCGCGGCGCGCGATGCAGGGCTTGTTGCGAAAACCTCTCCAAGAGCCCTGCGGGCAAGGCCAACAGACATCCCGCACTGCAACCCGAGAAACGCGGGGCGAACCCTGGACAAAAATGCGGGCGCATCGTCGGCAATGAGGAACTCATCTCCGACAGTGGCGCCGTTCAGTCGGAGCGCCGCTGTGTTGCTCGAGCGAAGCGCGATTAGATCGAGATCCTCGCTACGCTCTACACCAGGGATGTCAGACGAAATCGCGATGATTGATGGCTTACGGCCGTCGCCATTTTCAAATGCGGCTGCGGCCAGAAAGCCTTCTTTCCTGAGGTTCGTGATCCAAGGCAATCCACCGTTCAACTTCCAACCATCCTTATGTGGCTGCGCGGTCATCTGGAGCTTTTCGATCGCTGACAGGTATTTCATCGCGTTCGAAAGCCCGGTCGCGCCTGCCATCTCTCCACTCAGCAGCGACGGAAGCCAACGGTCTCGAAGGCCTGTGTTTGATGATTGGACTACGTACTCGATGAACGTGCGTTGTCCCCAGAATACAAACGCGGCCGTCAACGAATATTCGGCAACATCCGCGACAGCTTCAATGGCTTCGGCGATCGACGCGCCTGTCCCTCCCGCATGAGAAGACACACCGATGCGAAACACGCCGGATCGACCCAATTCGGGCAGGACGTGGGGCGCGAGCGTCTGGCCCGCGTCGAGCTCATCGGCATTCCTTTCCAACCAATTTGCAAGCTCCGGCGAACGGAGCTCGGACGTCAGCCTCGCAATATGGGAACCGGTCATACAGTGCTCAGTTTGGGCTGCCAGCGGTAAGTCGCCAACTGTTCGTTCAGATCATTTTGCGAAAGGTTGTTCGCAAAATTGCAGAGAGTGGCAAGGCTGACGCCAAGAACGACTTCTAGGGCGTTCGCGTCGGTAAATCCGGCACCGCGGAATGCTTCCAGTGCTTCGTCGGACACTGCTCCACGGCTCGCGATGACAGCTTTCGTGAACACTGCCACCGCGTCCAGTCTCGCGTCATCGATCTTTTCCTGACCTCGGATCCCGTCAACCAGCGACTGAGGTAACTGAGCCTTTTTCAAAGCGACAGCAGTATGCCCCGCAACGCAAAAGCCACAGCCGTGAATCGCAGCGGCGGTAATCTGAATTACCTCCCGCTCAGCTAATGTCAGCCCGCTGCGCCCATTAATCTCAGCTACGGTCAGATAGGCTTCGAGCGTTGTGGGGGAGTTTGCAAGCGATGCGATCAAATTTGGGAGAAAACCATTATTAGCTTGAGCTTTTTCGATGTATTTCCGGCTTGCTTCGGGAGCGGTCTCGGTAGTGTGTAGGGTCAGGCGGCTCATAGTCAGTCCCGGATAGAAAACCGCATTCTCGAGACTCAGTGCCGATCAGACAAGACGAAACTGTCTGGGCTTTTGTCGCGATTGTCTCGGAATATCGCACCAAACACCCAGGCGCCGCATCAGTGCACTAAATCGGTCGCAAGGGGTGGGGCTGATGCAACCGCCTGAGATTTTTCGCGTCGATAGGCCCCCGGTAAAACTCCTGTCTCCCGCTTGAACGCCTGCGAAAATGCAGACTCAGAGTGGTAACCCACACGGTGGGCCACCTGGGAAGAATTGTTGCCTTCCCGAAGCATGGCAGCGGCGACTTTCATCCGAACGGTCGTGACAAATTGGGCTGGTGGCAAATTGCTTACCTCGACAAACCGCTTGCAAAACCGTGCGCGCGACATGTGTGCGAAGTTGGCCATGCTTGCGGTGGTCCAGTTTTCCTCTGGCCGGTCAATGATCGCGGACACAAGCGATGCAAACTCCGCCTGCCTCATGAGAGACCACAAGCCCGGTGTGAGTTCATCTTTTAGCGCCATGGCACGCAAGGCGTAAAAGAAAAGCAGATCGGTCAGGCGCGCCATCATCGCCGTCGGGGTGTCTCCCGAGCGTAGAGCTTCGACACGAATCAGTTCGAATACCGTACGAGCTCCCGCCAGCTCAGGAACATCGTGCTTTGCGACTATATAGTCTGGTAGCGCTGCGAGTATCGAATCACTGATATCAGATTCAAAGTCGAAGAAGCCACAGGCGAGCCCAACGCTGGCGGCAGCCGGATTTTTCCCGTCTTTGAGGTGGCCCGGAACCTCATCCGGCGTCAACGGGACCATCGTTCCCAGCCGAATGACAGCTTCCAGTGAGTCGGGCGCGAGTTCATTGGGCGAAAGGCAATGCGGCATGTCTTTCAGCAAGAACACTGAGTCACCCTTTGCTAATCGAATGCTTTCGGCACTGTGCCCATGGCGAGCTGGTACGTGGAGCCAGCAGTATCCGTGCAGGATCACATGAAAACTGGCCCGGCCCAGTCCCGACGTCGACGCCCGCCAGATGCCGCAATACTGTCCGACGTGGAACAACGCACTTTTCAATTCCAGCTCTGAGAGCAGCCAATCGGCGATTTGGTCAGTGTTCGACATGGTGGGTGCGCGTAGACGGACTAAGCACGCAAGGACCATCTATGGCGATATCAGATCTCTTTGCGCGTAGTTTCTTACCATATTCAGCTTACTGCACAAACGCAACGATTGAATTCTTAGATTGATATATCCAAATCGCGAGTGACGAGCCTATCATTTCTGTAAGGAAATTTCTGACTCCTTCCAAGCCAATCCATCCGGTTAGCTATCCGGTGTTGTTCTGCCGCGATTTCGATTCCGCTCGCAACAGACACGTTCGAGATAGACGCGAGCTTGAAATGATGGCGAGCTAAGCATACTCAGTACACAGCTGACGTGGTGGGGTGAACGCGTTACGTGCACTCCATGCTATTCGGCGTTGCTCTGCAGATATTTGTGAACAAACGCAATTGCCATGCTGCCCTCACCAACCGCCGAAGCGACGCGCTTAACCGGGCTCAATCTAACGTCCCCACAGGCAAATACACCAGGAACGCTCGATTCGAGGAGGTAGGGGTCTCGGCTATGCGACCAGAGCCCTGCCTTAACGACGTCGTCACCGGTAAGAACATATCCACGTGTATCCCGAGCGATTTCCTGCGGCAACCATTCGGTTTGCGCATCGGCGCCGATAAAAATGAATAAGGCTCCACAGGTGTGCCGGCGCACTTCCCCCTGTGACCTGTCGCGTATGTCGATTGCTGTCAGATATGTTTCACCGTGTGCACAGACCACTTCCGATCGGAGTTGCACCAGCACGTTTGCCTTTTCTTCGAGCTGCTCAATAAGATAACTCGACATACTCCTCTCGAGTGAGTCACCTCGCACGACCAGAGTCACGGTGCGTGCATGATTTGCAAAATACAAAGCAGCCTGTCCGGCCGAGTTACCGCCCCCGACAAGATAGACGTCAAGCCCATGGGTGGCGTTCGCTTCGCTTCGTGACGCGCCGTAGTACAGGCCTTTGCCGACGAATTGGTCAAAGCCCTCGATCGCGAGGCGCCGCCACGTGACACCGGTCGCAAGAATAATGGTTCTCGCTTTGACGACGTCTCCTCCATCGAGGCGAACGCAGCGCGCGTCGACATCAATGTGCGCGACTGACCGCGTCGTCAGAATCTCGGCTCCGAGTCGGGTTGCCTGTTGCAATGCCCGGCTCGAGAGTTCGTTGCCTGAAACTCCGTTGGGAAAGCCGAGGTAGTTTTCGATGCGTGAAGAGGTTCCCGCCTGGCCGCCTGGCGCCTCGCGTTCTAGCACGAGAGTGCACAAACCTTCTGATGCACCGTAAACTGCCGCAGCGAGCCCGGCGGGGCCGCCACCGATGATCAACGTGTCGTACTCGGCGCGGCGCGGTCGCGTCGGCAGACCCAGTGATTCGGCAACTTCGCTTATTCCAGGCTGGATAAGCACGGTCCCATCGGCCAACAGCAGCGCCGGACAATCTTCCTCTGAGGGACATGTTCCGGGCCAGATTCCCGATAGGTCGGGCGCATCGGGCGTCGTCCAGTCGTAACTTATCTGATTGCGCTCCATGAACTGGCGTAGCGCTACGCACGTCGTGTCCCAGCGACCGCCCACGATTATCGCGCGAGGCTTGCGCGGCTCGGCGACGACACCCTGTAGACCGCCGATGCTCTCTCGAGCGAGCATCCCAATCTTGAACGCGATCTCTGGCGACGCAGCTATAAGCGCATAGTAGCGCTGCGTGTCCACGCGGATTACGCGCGTAGGTTCGGCAGCTCGATACGCAATGAGGAACGGCGAGCTCAGCGCGAGCGGCACTTCACCAAAAGTGGTTCCTGGTAGACGCCAGCCCAGCGTGCGGTCAATGCCGTCGAATTTCTTGACCACTTCCACCTTGCCGGCAAGCACAGCGTACAGCGCTCGCTCCCCACCCTCATGGACTGCGAATTCACCCGCGGAAAGCTGAAGGTCTGCTGATGTCGTCGCGAGACGCTCCGCTTCGCTGTCTGGAAGCGCCGAGAAAAGAGGAATCGTGCGGATGTCGTCAATTGTCAACATTTCTTTGTCCAAGCGTGTGAGTCGGGCGGAATCTGGCCAAAGCCGGTTCAGATCGGCAGTCAATCAAAATAAATGCCCCAATGCGCGGCCCAGCTACCCGGCCTAAAAATGCAAGCTCATCGCCGTCAATCTCTGCGCGCGCGTGTCACAAACGTGCAGCAGACAATCCAGGTGCAAGTCTGGTACGTGTCGTCCCGGTGCAAGTGCTCGCGAAGCTACAACCGCCCCTCGCTGTGCAAATGAGTGGCTCGCAACTCCGGAACTGCGGCCGTGCAGCGACGCATTTAACGACGCGGTTGGCTGTTTGTTAAGCAGAGGCGATTTTGTGATCATTTCGCTGGTGATCGACCTTGAGTTGCAGAGGTGATCCCTTGGCGTTTATTTTCCAGTGTGGCCAGAACAGAATTAGTAAGGTCAAGCAGCGTCGAATGATATTCGGCGGGCAACGAAACATCATCCATCATCGACATGACATCTTCGATGCGTCGTCGGAATGATTGGGTCACTTCGATGCGCTGCAATGGCGCAAGGTACGGAATGGCGGCATCAAAAAAACTTCCCAGAACCATTGCACGTGCGCTGAAAACGCTCATTGCTTTCGTGCTTTCAGTCAGAATTTCGCTCACCCCGGTAAGCAAATCGGTTGAATTGTTCACCTTCCTCTCCTCCAGAACGTTTGCCAGTCAGTTGCGTTGGTTTCAATTGGACCGCACACCTTCGAAGTTTTTGCGACGACCAGCGTCGGCCGGGATTTTATTGGCCTTCCACGCGGTGGATGGTTGTCTGGTCCCGATGCGAGTGTCGCCTCGTGGGAACTCTTCGTATTCCACGCGGACGACTTCGGATCCGTGATCTGGAAAACAGCGACGGCGTCGCGCAGCGCCTGTGCTTGCTGTGCCATCGAATGTGCGGCAGCCGAAGACTCCTCGACTAAAGCGGCATTCTGTTGGGTTACCTGATCCATCTGGGCTACGGCTTGGTTTACCTGTTCAATTCCCGTGCGCTGCTCTTCCGAAGCCGCCGAAATCTCACCCACAATGCCTGTGACATGATTAACTGAGCGAATAATTTCACTAATCGTGCCCCCGGCTTCTTCTACGAGTTTCGAGCCCGTGTCTACCCGGCCAACAGATTCACCGATTAAGTGCTTGATTTCCCTTGCTGCCGTAGCGCTGCGCTGCGCTAGAGTGCGAACTTCGCCCGCCACAACTGCAAACCCGCGACCCTGCTCCCCAGCACGAGCTGCCTCGACCGCCGCGTTAAGCGCCAGGATGTTCGTTTGGAACGCGATTCCCTCAATGACGGTGATGATTTCGGCCATTTTGGACGAGCTTTCAGAAATCCCACGCATTGTCTCGACCACGCGTCCGACCACACCGCCGCCACGCTTAGCAACCTCCGAGGCGGTGTTCGCCAAGTGGGTGGCTTGTCGCGCATTGTCCGCGTTTTGACGGACGGTGGCGGTGAGTTCTACCATGCTCGATGCTGTTTCCTCAAGTGAAGCCGCCTGTTCCTCAGTGCGTTGGGAAAGGTCCGTATTGCCAGCCGCAATCTCTTGAGAAGCTACGCCGACCGAGTTGGCCGATTGTCGAACCTCGATGACGACCTCCGCTATGCGTACTAGTAACGCATTGAAGGCGGCGGCGGTCTCGCCAATTTCGTCCATGCGGTCAACCTTGGCCAGTCGGGTCAGGTCTAAGGATTCGCTCACTAGCTGCAATGTCCGTTGCATTCTGTTCAAGCCTGCGCTGATCAAGTGATAAAGATGCACACCCTTAACGGCGGTCACCGCAACGGCTGCTCCCATGCAGACGACCAGTAGCCAGAATGCCCGGTTATAATCAATCCGATTTGCATCGCGCAAATCCTGGCTGAGTTTCTCGTTATAGGCGATGTGACGGTCGAAGGCTGAAAGCAGGTTGGCACTTGCTACATACAATGCACCGCCCTCAACATGCATAGCCTCGGCGCCCCCCGAGTCACCTGCTCGAGACTTTTCCAGAAAGCTTTCCCTGAGAGCTCGATACTTGGCGAGGTTCGTCTTGTCGACTTCCAGAAATTTTCGGTCGACGTCGTCCGAAACGTCGTCATGTTCGTATGCGGCGATGTGTTGATCGACGTTTCGGTCCAAAGCGGAGATCGCACGCTCATCTGCTTCCTTTTCGGGACCGCTCGCACTGAGAAGGTGTCGATAATTGAGCTTTCCAAAGCCTGTGATGTCGACTTTCGCATCGTCAAGCTCCTTAATGCTAGGAATAATGTTGGCTTGGACGTATTCAAAACGCTGCTGGGCCTGGTTAAGTCGCCAGAGGCCGACACCTCCCACCGCAATCATGGCCAGCAGCGCGATAGACAGTGTGATGACAAGACGTCTGGAGAGAGTCATTCGGATATCCTTCAAGGTTATTCAATTGTTGTCGGTTCAGGCCAAGCAGGTCTCGAGCGTCGGCGTCAACTCTGTGAATGACTGTTCGACTCTGAAGAAAAACTAAAGCATCAGGGCTGCATTTGTTGCACCTTGTGGTAGTGCATCTGCGCTGATCCTCGTCAGCGATCTCGGATCCTTCCGGCCAACGAGGCGGTCAACTCGGACTGTTGTCAAAACCAACTACCCTGAAGAATTGACGCTTTACACGTGGTCGGCGCGAGACTGGCATCAATTGTCTGGGCTGCTTGCAAGGGTGAACCGACAATCCGTATTAACAGCGACCTCCCGACATTGGAAATGAAGCACGCGTTCCGTGACTACTCCAAATAGCACCGGTCGGATTGGGTTGGGCATGCACGCGGGCGTTTTGCTTCGAGATACAGATTTCTGGAAACCTACTTGACCTAGATCCTCAAGTTAGATCCCGTTTCCATATGGCATCCCGCAGATCTCCGCTTACTACTGCTTTGCAGAAACGCTACGGCGAAAGTCGACCAAAAAAGGGTGCAATTCGATTCTCCGCTGACTGAGAGGGCTCCATTGACCGAGGATCATCCAAGTATTGGTGGCAAAACAGAAATAGGAGTTTTTCTGTTCCCAATGAGGCCGTTGCCCAGGTATTGATAAAGGCATGCCGCTGCCCATACACGCGTCAACGGAACACATAGTGAATCTTTCGGGCGTCCTTGATGAATTGCATTCGCTGGAATCCGACGTATGCGGTTTGTTGCCCGTCGTTTCCGGCCTTGCGCGAGATGGTATTTGCGAAGAGTGCCGCATCAATATGGAATGCTCCCACCGCGCTGACGAAAGTGGTTGTATCGGCCGGCGAAAAAGCAACTTATCTGACGAAAAGCCTCGAATCTGGTAGCGCTGCTGTGTCGTCTTTCGTGTGCGTAAGGGGCTTTGCAGGGCTAATGTCATTCGCACAATGTGCGCGGAACAACCTAGCCCCGCGAGCCGGTTAAATCTGCATGAATACATCCGAGCGGGCATGCCGTATCGGACGGTTTGCATATTTAGTTTCCGATCTCGTGAACCGTAAGATTGTTCGTGAGATCCGTGACGCCGGCGGTCTTGCCTGCGGTTTGCGCGGCCAGCGAAATCTGACCATCGTCCGGCACCGTACCGACCAGCGTAACGTGGCCGCCCTTTGCGAGCACTGTAATATCCGCCATGTTGAGATTCTTCGTGTGCGCTAACGCCAAGCGAACTTTCTTTACGAGTTGATGATTCTGCGCCCGCATCTCTTTTTTGCTCAGCGGTGCAGCCGGGGCTGATGCCTGCGGCGCGTCCTGAGCGCTGGCCAAGTTCGCGAAAGTGAGGACGGTGGCAATTGTTCCGGCCGTCAGGGCGTGTTTGTATGGTTTCATAAAAATATTTTCCAGAAAGTTGATGGAGCAATAGCAATGTTTGCGGCGGCCAACCACAGCGGCATTCTGCGCACGCCGGCCACGAACGTGTTTCATAAAAGCCTTGGCTTTTCTCGTAATCACTAATATTTTTGCCGATGTCCGTTTTCACGGGCCAGCGTGCAACCGTTGCGACGTGACGAGCGGGTGGCAGCCTGAAATATGAAGTTGAATTTCCGGGATATGTTTAGCGTCATCGTCTCGGCGGACCACCGCGCCGCGCGTCAACAGAGTGAGCTAGAATTGTCTATGTTCCGAGTCTGGTTTTTGCAATGCGTATTACGCCCAGTACGAGGACGGGCTGTCGATGCCACGCGCGGCCTGCAACGATAGTGAATTTATTCGAGTGACGGAGCAATGACGCCTTGCGGCCTGACCGTGGAACGAGGGATGGCCGTCGGGACGTGAACAGACCTCAGGCTTTGAATCAATGATTTGCAGTGGAAAGGTTTGCTTCACGGCATAGAGGGTGTGGCCGTGATGATTGCTTTGGTAGTTCGATTCGCAGTTGTTACACAGCGACTCAAAAAAGGGCTGCGGGTCTGTTTTTTCTAAACGAACGGGTGAGGAGACCGACTGAGCTTTGGGCTTACGTTCATCATGGGTCGACCGATGTACAGTCGCGGCAGTGTTCGACACACAACAGCCTAATTTCGGAAACAAGATGGACGGTATATTTGGTCACTCAGCGCCAATCGTAGGGCCAGGAACAGTATCATTCGTCATGGAAATCGCCGGTCAACAGATACGTTGCTCCATATCTATCGACGCACTAGAACTATATTTCTGGGCTGCGAAGGGTTCTGACGAGGCGCACTTGTTGCGGGCGTTCGATAATGGGAAGGCGCGTATCGCTGCCGTAGCGGAGCGAAAATGGCGACGATTGCGTAATGACGCGATAGCGCTAGGCGCAGCCGACTTTAAACTTTGAGGAATTGCCGTCGTACGGCTCCGCTCGAGTTTTTAGTCTCACTACTGTCGCGGGCGAACATTACGCGCGGAATGAAGCACAATGCTATCGAATCGTCACATCGCTCTGACAAAGAAGGCTGGATTGCCGAAGTTGCCTGTGTACGGCTCCTAAATCAATATTAAATCTGAGAACCCTGCTCGAGAATCCCAGGCGTTCCATCTTGAATGATCTGGTCGACAAAACCATCCCCTGCGGGTATGTCACGCAGTAAGGCGGGGTTCGGCGGAAATGGAAAATGTGTTGCATCTGCCCGATGCAAGGAAGTTATTTTTCCCAAGCCGCCGTACAGGACGTAGATCGGCTCGAAAACTTTGGAGACAGCGGTGCATGTACTGTCTGGATGTGACTATTTTCGTAGCGAGCGTTTCTCTATGGGCGACGGGTCACTCAAAGCGTTCCGCAGTTCCCGCATGTTTGCCACGGCGGTGTGAACCAGATCCGCACCGGCTTTATCATGCAGGACTCTGCTGATCGTTAAGTATGCTCTATCGATGGCAGGTGCCAATTTTTCGCCCGCATCAGTGGGAAAGATTGACCATTCGCGAGCGTCTTCTTCTCGTTGCCGTCGGTCAATGAGCCCTTTTCTGTACAGGCTATCCACAACCCGTGATACCGTCGATGGTGTAACGCATAGCTCCTCGGCGAGTCGGGCGGGAACCTCGCCAGGTGTACTCAAAATCAGGTCAAGCGCAAGCGCCTGAGTGGGAGTCAAACCAAGTGGTGCAAACGCGACTGTCTGCTCACGCTCAAGAAGGCGGGAGAGTGCGACAGAATTGAAGTAGATACATTCTTTCAACATGTGCGCGTCAGTTTTTTAATGCGGCTTGGGTGGGAAACACATTCGTGTGAGCAGGATTCGGCGAATCTGGGCAACGTGAAATATACGGGAGACACATCCACGGCAGGCGAATAGTTGGACGAGAGTCCCTACTAGACGTGCCTATCCCTTTGTGTCGTGCGGATGGGTCAATGCAACAGCCCGGGACGACGAGCGAATATCTCACGTACTCCCGTCACGTACTGTAAGAAATGATCGGTGACTTTTGAAATCGCCCGGTCTAAAGTAACCTCGATTCATCTCTTCAGAGAGACGCAGCGTGTGCCGTTCAGCTTACAAAGCAGTCCACGAGTCGCTATGATCGTCGCGGGAAAGGATCCGAAGCTCCCTTCGAAGGCCCCGACGGCCACTAGAAGTTGAACTGCACGTACAGTTCACTGAAGTTGATGCCTGGGTTGGGATGCTCAAAGCCGGCATTTGAAAGATGCTGAAATCTGAAGCCAACTGCGTAGTTCTGGTGCGAGCCGAACTGGGCGCCCAATCCAACCATATCCGCAAACTGGAAAGACGAGGACCATGTTCGATTGCTGGTCTCCCGTACATGGGAAAGAAGTCTCACACCGACCCCGGCTTCCACATAAGGTCGGAACCAGCCGCTGCTTTTAATAACCCGGAAAACAGGTGTGAGCCCGAACTCCCAAATGTTTGGATGCGCAGCGTTGTTCTCTCGTATGTCCCAATACGCCGCATGTGCTTCACCGAAGAGAGTGACGTGGTAGCCACCGATTGGCCACCACGACAGCCCCGGGTCCCATACTGCTCCGACATCTGCTTTCCTCACGTCGTGATCCGCAACCCCGCCTGCGAACTGTACGCCAAACTCCGAGGCGTGAGACCGTGGCGATGCCGCGACTAGCAAAACCAGAATCGCTGCGTGAAGCAGGGTGTTTTCACGTTTTCGCATGGGTATTCGAAGATATAGAAGTTCGGGGCGGCGGTCGCGATCTGAGGAAATATCCATAGACCTGAACAACTGAGTTTTGCGTAAAGGACAGTGCTCCTCGCCGGGCGCGTTATGGGGGCGTGCCGGCGACGACATAGGCTGTCAGCGGTTTGGCGATGAGTGGAGGGGTAGTCCACCTTGTGCCGGGAATTTAATCAAAGCCGTGTTATGCAGACCCGCCGCGGCCTATCAAAGCGGACAGCAAAGTCATGCAGCGTCCGGCGATCGTGAGCGACACTTTGCCCTTTTAGACTGGTGTCATAGTGGTACGCCCGTTGATTACGGATTGACGGTGTTTGACGAAGCGTGTGTCGCCGTGTGTGGTATTGCCGGATGATCGCCCGGTAGCCTTCGTCTACCAACTTTATCCATGTGTCGCCCCGCTCATTAAAGCCATCGATACATATCTATCCATTGCGTTAACGAACGGGGTAACAGGTCAATGATGCGGCATATCTTTGCGCGAAATCGGCGCGGTATGAACCTTTGCATACTGGAACGGAGGGGTTGCTTTGACTGCTTCCCGCGTAGCTCCAGCCCACACCAACTTGCCGTCTACAACGTCAATCTGGCCGATTGGAATGGCGACATCGTGTTCTGATACTCCCAGAAACTGATGGGCCGCCACAATTGCGAACGATACGGAGTTGTCCGGGGTGATCATGATGTCGTGCAGAACACCAACCTTTTCGCCATTTTCATTAAAGACGGGTTTCCCGAGCAGACTCTTCTTCACGCTCCAGCCGTTGACCACAATACTGTCTTGCTCAACGGTCACCCCGATGACCTGTGCGCCAGCCACTTGTGCTTCGGCTCGAGCCGAAGCAAATCCGAAAACAGCAACAGCAACAAGAAGTGACAACTGTTTTGAAACGTTCATCTATCTACTCCGGTCAGATTTTTTGAGAGCAATCCAGACATCTAGTCCGAACGGCGCGCCGTGTCCCGTCCTCGCCGGTATGGTTGCGGATCGCGCACAAGGAAATCGGCATACGGCTCGCACATTCTGCTGTACAAATGACCGGTGGGTTTTCAAAATCGCACGAATTCGATAGCAGCTTACGTTGGGCGAAGTACTTCCAGCCCAAAGTCGCACTTTCTGAGCGAGGGCGTCGCCGCGTGACGTTTTGAGTGCGAGCTTACCTCGCAAGGAGAATTATGGGAAAGTGTGATCCCGCAACATCACGAGCAGGTTCTTTTGTGGCAGTCTATCTGCAGACTGGTGGTCTGTTCTCTTGCGTAGTTCTTCTTCTAGAACGGCGATATACTGAATCTAAGGATAAAGAGTCTTCGTTATCTATTGAGTCGACCACAGCCTGTAAGGCATTGAGCATACTGATTTTTCTAGGGCGTAGAAAGCTATGGACGAGTCAGGATATAAGCGTGTTGCGGCGGTCCAAAGACCTACGTGCGCCGGGAAGGAGGAACCTCGCGGCGATAGACATTCCCGTAGGCATCCTCGGTGCGGACTGACATACTGCATAAGCAAAAGCACGATTCCGGTTGGGCCCGGTTTAGAAAAATGACTTAATTGTCGGCCGATTCGGAGAAGTTAGGGGGAACGAGTTTGTAATACAACGAAGCGAGGAGATGCTAGCCCCAATCCGACCGAGACTCCGCCGACTTGCCGGTACGATGTTTGAGGGGATCGTGAGTTGAGACAGCTTGCAACAGCATCCATGATCACTGTCGGCGTCTCAGCAGCTAAATCGGTGTGATCGTCACAAGACGACTGTCTCGAAAACCTGATCAGTAGCCTCCACTTCGATGGATGGGCTGATTCGATCCCAGTGACCGTGTGCTCGGTGCGTCCACATTCAATCGCTTGCAACACGGTACCTATCGCCTCGTTCTCGCTGGAGTCAGCCCGGACCTAGTCCCAAGGCTCGAAGCTACTCGGATTCAGCCTGTGAAACTGGTTAAAAAGCGCATTTTCGAATCCGTTTGAATCCGCGCTTTCCTTCACTTTGCACTAGCCATTAAATCGGTCCATCACATTTGTCACGGCGGGACATCTCTGGAATTTCTTCCTGAACCGCGGACGCGACGGATTGGATACGACCGGATTCCAGCAACAAGCGACGCAATGCTTACGCGATACGACGCTTACGAAGATCCGCCGCCTAAGTAGACGCCGGGTCATCGATCATCGGATCGGTCGCCACAAATCCGAATCAATCTCGGGCTTTCAGCCGGGGGAATAGCTCTAACGCGTTCCCACGCATAATGGCATCGCGAAGCGCACCGGCGAGCGTTGGCGTTGCGTCAAGTGCCTCAGCCAATTTTTCGGCCTTCGCCCGCGGAGTAAATGGCCAGTCGCTGCCATACATGACGTGGCTTTGATCCGCGATCTCGAACAGCGCCGGAATTCCTCGCGGTACAGGATAGCCAGCGAGGTCGAAATATAGTGAACGGATGTCCGCGAGGATCTCCTCGCCAGAGAGAGGACGAGGGAGACCGAGCACTGACATGCTTCCAATTACGCGGTCCACGATTAGCGGTAATGCTGCGCCAGCATGTGGGACAATAAATCGGATGTTTGGATGTCGCGTAACTACACCATTCAGAATGAGATTCGTTACAGCGCGAGTGGTTTCAAAAATGAACTCGAGGGTAGGGCGAGGGTAGCCAAGGCCCGACCCATGGCAACAGGGGCAGGCAGGCGAAGTCGGATGCAAGAATACGATCGCCCGGCGCCGGTTCAACTCGGCAAATAGTGGTTCAAACTTTGGGTCACCAGGATATAGACCATGGAAGTTGCTTTTGAGCACAATACCGTCGGCCTTGAGCACGTCAAACACATGCTCAAGCTCTAAAAGTGCACCGTCAACGTCCGGAAGAGGCAGCGATGCAAATAGTCCGAACCGTTCTGGGTAGTCGCGCATCGCTTGCGCGCCTTGTTCGTTGACAAACCGAGATAGCTTCCTGGCAGCTGTGTCGTCGCCGAAGTGGACTCCCGGCGACGAGATCGACAACATCTGTGTCTGCACTTGCATACAGTCCATCAGATCGAGCGCCTGGGCGATATCCCATTCAGGCAAGAAGGGCATCCCGTCGGGATGCGAGTGGCCCGCAGCAATTATTTCTTCCCGATACCGTGTAGGCAAATAGTGAGCGTGTACGTCTATGCGCCCGCGTTGCACCGAATGTCTTTCGATTGACAATTTATCCGCCGCTTCCATCTATCTAGTCTCCCTATTGCGAAGTATTGACAGGGTCGATGATATTTCCGATAGTTCGCGCAGAAAACGTCCCGGCTATCATACAGACTATGAAAAAATCTCATGAAGGACCTGACAACCTTGATTTCCTGCTCGTGATCGAGGCTATCCTCGCGCACAGGACGATCACCGGGGCTGCACGGGCTCTGGGTGTAGGTCAATCTGCGCTGAGTCACGCGCTCTCTGGGCTTCGGGAGAAGTTTGAAGACCCTCTTTTTGTCCGGGTTGGCAACGAGATGCGACCGACTCCGCTCGTTGTGGAGCTGGCGGAACCAATCGGTCGATCACTGAAGATTGTCCGTGAAGAGATACTGTCGAGACCGGAGTTTGATCCTGCGACGACCACTCGGACATTCCATATCTGTGTCAGTGAAACCGGGTCGTTCATTATAGTTCCGCGTGTTTTGCGCTTGCTCAGGCACCGCGCTCCCCTTGCGCACCTGATCATGCACAATACTCCGCGCTCCGAAATTGCTGGGGCGCTTGAGGATGGCAAGCTGGATGTTGCTATCGGGTATCACCCGCACTTGCGAACAAGCTTCTATCAGCAATTGCTCTTTTCGCGCGCGTTCGTCGGAATCGTGAGCGAGAACAACGCGCGCGTGGGCGACTCTGTGACCTTGAAGCAGCTTTCTGGCATACCCGTAGTGCGTACGCCGGGGACGAGTGTAATAAATCAATGGTTGGATCAGAAGCTTTGGCGCAGTGGGAAGATGCAAGTCGCCCTCGAGTCGCAATATGTGATGGCGCTGGCACCAATTCTCGCGGAGACCGATTGGATGGGCATCATTTCCGAAGAATTGGTTTCCGCGTTTAAGAAACTGGCTCGCCTGCGAGTCGTCTCGTTGCCGAAAGACGTTCCACACGTCTCGATTCGCCAACATTGGCATTTGCGATACAAGGATGACGGTGCGAATCGTTTCTTGAGGGAGGTGGTGTACGACGCTCTCCGCGACGGATAGGGGGCGTCGCTGTCCGACCCCGAGTCAATCTTTAGAGTATGAATGTGGTTCATACGTCGTATGAGTAGATCGTGGATTGACTCATGGATGTCACGCTTGTAATTTTGCGCACTGTGCCGTGCGGAGCGCGGTGCCTCAAAAAAAGCGGAGACACTAGATGAAGAAACCATTCGCGATAGCGCACTCTGCGTTATCCACGGCCCATGCCCGAACCTGCAACGCACGATACCAAGGCGGGGCAAATGTTACTCGTCAGGAACAACTGGTAACTACTCACGTCTTAGCCGCGATTGTCGGTCATGCGGGCTTGAGGTCTCTCAACATCAATTCTGACCGTATTTCGGAACCGCGATGACCACCTCCCGATCTATCGCAGTGTCGGAACTAATTGATGATAGCCCTATCAGTCGTTTTCAAATTGTCACATGGCTTCTATGCGCCTGCGTTGCCTTGATCGATGGACTCGATTCGCAATCGATAGGCATAGCCGCGCCGTTTTTAGCAGACAAGTTGCACCTTGATCATCGGCAACTTGGCATCGTGTTCTCTTCGTCGGTGTTTGGTGCGGCAGTAAGCGCGATTGTGCTCGGTGCGCTTGCTGACGCGATTGGGCAAAAGCGGATCTTAATTTTCTCAACGATTTTGATTGGGGCGGGAACACTTCTTACGGCGTTCAGCCGGTCTTTGTTTGAGCTTTCGGCATATCGAGTGTTGTCCGGAATCGGCCTTGGAGGTGCAGTTCCATGTTTTATCGCACTCGCCGCAGAGTATTCACCTGAGCGTCGTCGCGCTGCTGTCACAAGTCTCCTTTGGGCAGCCTTTCCTCTTGGCGGGATGGTCGGTGGGTTCCTCAACGCCTGGATACTGCGGCACGAAACGTGGAGAGCCATTTTCATTGTCGGAGGGGCCCTGCCTTTTGCGCTTGTGCTTGCTCTGGCGCTCTGGTTACCTGAATCGGCCCGTTTTCTGGCTTCGGATCCTCAACGCGCCCGGGCACTTATGCGTCTCAAAAAGCGACTCGGAATCGCGCCAGGTACCTCAGTCCTGCCCGGTGAGTCCCCAGCGCAAGGTTTGGCAATTCATCTCCTTTTTCAATCCGGAAACTCAATTGCGACGCTGCTTTTGTCCGGGATTTTCTTTACGGCATTTGGGACTTTAGCCGTCTCTGTGAACTGGACTCCAGTTTTGCTTCGCGCTGGTGGTATTGGTGCAGCCGACGCAGCCGTAGTGATTGGTTACCACAGTTTTGGGGCGCTAATCGGGATGGCTATTGTGGGCAGGATGATAGAGCGGTTCGGCGCGGCGCGTGTCCTGATTCCCGCTCTCGCTGCCGGCGCAGCTTCGGTGGCATTTACAGCAATCGCCGGCTCGTCGACGGCGCTTGCAAGTTTCGCGCTCGCCGCAGTAGGCGTCTTCGTCGGGATTGGTGCGTCGGGCGCCATCGCAGTAGCGGTCCTGGTCTATCCGCCAGCGATTCGCTCTACCGGAGTCGGCTGGGCCATGGCCTGCGGACGTTTTGGTCAGGTTCTCGCTCCTCTTGTGATTGGCGTCCTCTTAGAAAGTCATGTGACTCCGGGCCAAGTGTTCATCTATACGGCGATGGCACCCGCCTTTGCTGCCGTGTTGACGCTCCTGATGAAGCTCATTCAGCTTCTTCCCGGCAGCGACGGCACACTTCCGGCGCCTCCGGTGGCAACCCATTAGATGTGAGTGAAGTGTGCCTCTCGGCGGGCTACGCAGGAGGCTTTGGCGGTGTAAAGACATTTGCTGAACGTTATGCGCGTATTGGAGCACGTAAGGGTGATAGATAAGACTTGTACATCAATTGATGCAGCAGTTGCCGGCATCTCGGATGGCTGCACGATTTTGATCAGCGGATTCGGGAACGCAGGCATGCCAACGGAGCTTGTCGAAGGCTTACTGGAATTGGGTATTCGTGATCTGACTGTTGTTTGCAATAACGCGGGTAACGGTGATCGCGGTCTGGCAGCGCTTCTGAAGGAGCGGAGGGTATGTAGGGTTATTTGTTCTTACCCGCGAGCAATTGACTCATACGTCTTCGATGAGTTGTATCGGGCAGGCGAAGTGGACCTGCAACTCGTCCCGCAAGGCACTCTGGCAGAGCGAATGCGCGCCGCCGGAGCGGGCATAGGGGGCTTTTATACATCAACGGCCTTCGGCACGCGCCTCGCTGAAGGCAAAGAGACGCGATTGATTGATGGCAAGCCGCACGTTTTTGAGAACCCGCTGCCAGGCGATGTCGCGCTTATCAAAGCGTACAAAGCCGATCGATTTGGAAACGTTGTCTATCGAAAAACTGGTCGGAACTTCGGTCCCGTTATGGCGTCTGCTGCAAGACTCACCATCGTCCAGGTTGGGGAAATCGTACCGGTTGGTCAACTCGATCCTGAAGCCATTGTCACGCCGGGAATCTTCGTGGACCGCGTAGTTCGGGCGAGTGCCGGGGGGAGCCAGATAGTATGAAGATCACAACTGGCGAAAGACATTCCAGTATTAGCGCGAGCGTTTGGGATGACGCCGCGTCAAGAGCGCACGAAGTTGGACAAGGCACCGCCTCGGAAAGGCTGTACGGGGCGGCACACGAGCAGCGCCGGAGCGAGCAACTCCATGAACCGTGAGCTAATGCGATCGAAAAAGTCACTGCGACTGGGATTGAAGGCCAGCTTCGGCCACAATCCTAGCTGTTGCACGGTAATGACCCGTTAGTAGATCGATAGCGAGGTCGACGTTGCGGGCGAGTGCTGCGTCAACTAGGTCCTGGTGTTCGGCTTCTACGTTCCGTTCGGAGGCCGCGGGCGCTTGGGCTGTCCATATCCGGTAGAGGTCCGTGGACTGCATCAGGCTCGCAGCGATTTTCAGCATCGGTTCGCAGCCGCAGCCTGCAAGTAAGGCGGTGTGAAATCCCCAGTGGGTTATCCGCCACTCATTGTTGACGTGCGCACTCCCGATCTGGCGCCTCGGCGTTCGGACCATTCGGTGATGCGCCGCCAGTAGCTCGCCTTCCCACTTCAGATCTCCGCGTTCCAAAGACAGTTTCAGGGCAAGCGATTCTGTTGCGCATCGCAGTTCTGTCAGGTCGCGGAACTCCTGCAGCCGGAGTTCCGGTACGAAAAAGCCGCGATTTGTGCGTGCCTCCACCAGGCATTCGCCGACGAGGCGAGTGAGCCCTTCGCGGATGACGGTCGTGCTGGTGTCGTAGCGTTCCGCGAGGCTAGCCGGCGCCAGCCGTTCGCCAGGAGCCCACGTACCGTCGAGAATTGCATGACGAATCCTCTCCAGTACCGGGTAGGTGTCGGATTGCTCGGGCAGTTGGGTAGGGTTACTTGACATGGAAAGACTATATCACGTTCGAATAATATATTCTTAGCACAAAGTATAGTATTCAAGTATGATGCATTGTGTCGATGGGCCTCGCCGTGTCGGTCGACAAAAACGCTTAGCTGACTGCGGTATAGGCAAAAATAGGAGACAACGTGACCCTCGCTCTTTGTGCACTTTCGCACTCTCCGCTGTTCGGGATAAACGATCCGGGCGCTGCCACCATGGAGGAAGTTCGTGCGACGTTGGATCAGCTCAGATCTTTCGTGCGCGATTTTGATCCAGAGCTTGCGCTTGTGTTTGGCCCGGACCATTTCAATGGCGTTTTCTATGACATGATGCCGGCCTTTTGTATTGCCTCGGGTGCGGTGTCCGTTGGTGATTGGGGGACGGTTCCGGGGCCGCTGTCTGTGGATCGCGACGCAGCTCGAGGTTTGGTCCGAGCGGCGTTGGATGCCGGCATTGACGTTGCACAATCCGAACAACTGCAGGTGGATCACGGCATTACCCAGCCATTGGAATTCCTGTTCGGCAAAGACTCGCCTCAGGCTGTTGTTCCAGTGTTCATTAATGCGGTGGGACTACCGTTGGGCCCAATGCGGCGCGTACGCCTCCTGGGCGAGGCCTTAGGCCATGAGTTAATCTCGTCCGGAAAGCGGGTTTTGATTATCGGTTCAGGCGGCTTGTCGCACGATCCACCGGTGCCACGATTGAATGACGCCCCTCCAGATGTGGTGGCCCGTCTGATCAATGGTCGGAATCCGAGTGAGGAAGCACGTGCTGCGCGTCAACGCCGTGTAATCGACGCGGGAAAAGCGCATGCTGCCGGTGATACCACTTACCGTGCCATCAACCCGGAGTTCGACCAGTTGGTGCTCGACACGCTCGCCAGTGGGGAACTTTCCAAAATGGATGATTGGGCGAACGACTGGATTGAAGAGGCCGGCGGTCACTCGGGCCATGAAATTCGAGCTTGGCTGGCGGCGTTCGCAGCGCTGTCTACGGCGGGCTCCTACAGGGTCACGACTCGCGCCTATTGGCCGGTTGAGGAGTGGATGACCGGATTTGCCATGGTTAGTGCCATCAGCGAATAACATGGAGACAGCCCGATGAAACCTATCACCCCCGATATCCGTCAGGAAATTCAGGCCTTGATCGCCGAGCATGCATGGTTGCTGGACCATGGCGCATCGGACAAGCTCTACAACCTTTACTCCGTCAACGGTGAACTGCTAAATCTTCCGCCACGCGACCTGGTCGGTCGCGATGCAATTGAAGAATGGGGGCGTGAGCGAGTCAAACTGCCCAGAGTATCGCGCCACGTCGAAACAAACCATCGACTTTATTGGGACGGCGAGGTTTTGCGCGGCACGCTTTACGCCTCAGTTTATCGTAGCGAAGAAGCTCCCGCCATTGAAACGGCTCCTTTTATGGTGGGTGATTACGAAGACGAATATGTCCTTGAGGATGGCAAATGGCTGATACGGCGACGAGTCATCCGAAAGGCGTTTCGAGTCGCCAAATAACCATTTAGTTATACTGATTGGAGAAAGGTAAAATGAAAAAAAATACAGCGCGAGTCTATCGACTTGACGAAATGCCACTCACCGAGGTTCGGCCGGGGTTCGAAAGGACTGGCCTGCGCTCTCAGGGCGCAATACACACGGTGAACTGGTTCGAACCTGGTTACAAGAGTACAGGACGCCATGCCCATCCCTTCGATCAAATGAGCTATGTGTTGGCCGGCTCCATGCGCTTTTGGGTAGATGGTGAGGTGTTTGACATGCATGCCCCTAGCGTTCTCTATATCCCTGGCGGTTTGGAACATGGTGCTGAACCTCTAGGTGAAGAGCGAGTGCTGAATGTGGATGTCTTTGCTCCAGTGCGTGAAGATTATCTCCCTCTGTGCGAACACCAGGGGTTTGTTGAGTAACGATGCTTCGCCTTAGTCTCCGTGGTTTTTGACACACATTGCTAATTCGACCACCAAGCTGTAACGGCCACCTTTCAAATTGGATGGCTAATGCATATTCAATCCCATGGAAAACGATCAGGATACCCTAGCCGTCGAAGTCGCAGTAATAGGTGCCGGTCCAATCGGCCTGACCGCCGCGAACCTTCTTGCTGAGTACGGCATACGTACCATGTTGGTCGAGCGCAATCCAAATGTTGCGGACGAACCGAGGGCTATCAGCATCACCGATGAGTCACTGCGTGTGATGGATCAAATCGGCATATTGGATAAGCTCGAACCGGAGATGCTGCTGGACACCGGCACCCGGTATTTTGGGCGCAAAGGGCAATTGCTCGCGGAAGTACAACCGCGTGCGCCGCGGTTGGGTCACCCGGGCAAATCGAACTTCGATCAGCCCATATTAGCTCAACTATTGCTTGAGGCTGCAAAGTCGCGACCACTGCTTGATTTGCACTTCCATGCTGAGGCAAGCAACGTCGTTGATGTGGGTGGTGGCGTGGAATTCACTCTTGCGACGCCAGAAGGGCAACGGCGTGTCCAGGCAAAATGGCTCATCGCGTGCGATGGAGGTCGTAGTCCCATCAGAACTCAGCTCGGAATTCCATTAGAAGGATCGACGCAGGTTGAAAAGTGGATTGTAGTGGACGTTTTGAACACGCCGGGAGTACCCGAACGTATTTCTCAGTTCCATTGCAATGGCGTGAGGCCGTGCGTTGTCGTGCCCGGCGTGAAGGGCCGCTGTCGGTACGAGTTTATGTTGCTGCGCGAAGACGACGAAGCTCAAGCCGTAACTCCGGAATTCATCATCAAGCTGGTTCAGCCATACCAGCGCATCCAGCCTCGCGATATTCGCCGTGCCGCGGTATATACGGCGCAACAACGGGTCGCTCAGTCCTACCGACGTGGTCGCATCGTGCTCGCTGGCGACGCCGCGCACCTGATGCCGCCGTTTGCGGGACAAGGACTGAATGCGGGAGTGCGCGACGCTGCCAACATTGCATGGAAAATTGCAGCGTGCGTGAAGGGCGAAGCCGAGGAATCCCTGATTGATACCTATGCGATCGAGCGGCGCCCCCACGTAAGTGACATGGTGAGACTCTCCCACCGAATCGGACAGATAGTTATGAGCACGCAACCGCTTTTGACCGCGGCCCGTGATCACACGATTGCGGCGCTATCACTACTGCCTACGGCCAAGGAATGGGTCGTGGGGATGAGGTTCCTGAAGCAGCCCCACTTTACCAAAGGGTGTGTGGTTCCCCCATCGCCCGATCTTCCAGCAGCAGTGTCGGCCTTAGTTGGGCGTTCGCTGCCACAGCCGAAAGTAGTTTGTGGGGAGGGGCCGGTCGTTGGCCTGGACAAAGCCCTCGGCATTGGTTGGGCACTCCTTCGCTTCAAGACAGGACGCGAGATCGAGATTCTCCGTGGAATGCAGTCGCTCGGTGAGCGCGAATGCCAGACCGTCTTCGATTTCGACGATACTTTTGCCGGCCTGAGTGGTGGCGACTTCGTCTTGATCATAAGACCGGATCGGTATGTGGCAGCCGTGGCTCGAGAGCGCACTCTGAAGATCAGCGTTGATGCTCTAGCCCGCTTGGTGCCGGCGCTGAATAAAGGATTCTTCGCAGATGCAGGGCAAGCGTCTGTATCACTCGATGGATCGATGGCGTCAGGCTGATTGAGGTCGGCAGATTTTCCGTTGCACACGAAAGTCAGGTCTTATGCGGTTAGAGACTAATATTTACAATTTCGATTGGTAGAGCTAAATGAAACTTATAAGTTACAAAAAAGACGGCCGCGCTACTTTTGGCGCCGTCGTGAACGATGGCGTCATCGACCTTGGAAAAGCGCTCGCTGACAAGTACCCTGATTTGAAGGGGCTACTGGAGTCGGACGCCGTATCTGAAGCTCAAGGCGCATTGAAAGACAGGCTTCCTGACTATGCCCTTGCGGAAGTGGAGCTTCTTCCCGTCATACCTAATCCCGGGAAGATTTGGTGTGCAGGTCTGAACTACGGCGAACATGTACGGGAAACCGGCCGAGAGGTGACTGAAAAACCAGTGTACTTCTTGCGATTTGCGGATTCGCAGGTCGCCCATGGGCAGCCGATTCTCCGTCCACTCGAATCGGAGCGCCTGGATTTTGAAGGGGAGATCGCTGTCATTATTGGCAAGCAAGGTCGGCGCATCGCTGAAGCATCTGCCTGGGACCATGTCGCGGGGTACGCCTGCTACAACGACGGCTCTATTCGCGATTGGCAACTGCACACCAGTCAATGGGGGCCGGGTAAGAACTTCTTTCGGACAGGAGCTTTCGGTCCGTGGATGGTAACAGCAGATGAAATTCCACCCGATAGTACTTTGACAGTGGTCACACGTCTCAATGGGGAGGAGGTCCAGCGGGCAACTACAGCGATGTTGATTCACAGCATTCCTCGACTTATCGCATACGCGTCAACAGTGGCACCCCTATGCGCTGGCGACGTAATTGTGACCGGCACGCCGGGCGGTGTGGGCGCCAAGCGCAATCCGCCGCTTTGGATGAAGGAGGGAGACGTAGTGGAGGTAGAAGTCGAGCGTGTAGGTGTTCTGCGCAACCCTGTACGTAACGAAATTTCGTAAGAAGTTGGGACACGGACCGCACCAACGTGGCGCGCTGCGTGTCCCCTCAATCTTGTGGTCCCAATACCGATTGTTCGGTAACTAACGAATACTGAAGCATTTGTGCAATGAATCCGACCCAAACGCAACAGTGCATCATGATTACCGCCGCTGGTGGCCCGGACGTACTCAAACCTAGGACCGTGGCGGTTCCTTCGCCCTTGGACGACGAAGTCCTCATCCAAGTGCGAGCCGCGGGTGTCAACCGGCATGATTGCCATCAACGCCAGCGTGGCCCCACACCTGCTCACAGTGACATACCCGGGTTGGAAGTCTCAGGCGTTGTCGCCGCGGTCGGTAGGGATGTTCTCGATTTTCAGGTGGGACAAGACGTTTGCGCGCTTACCGATGGCGGCGGCTATGCTGAGTATGTCGTAGCCAAGGTCGGCCATGTCTTGCCAATGCCAGACCACATCGACCATCTGGCGGCTGCTGCCGTTCCGGAAGCAGCTTTCACGGTTTGGCATAACTTCTTCGGCGTAGCAAGGCTCGGGCCAGGCGAATCTGTGCTCCTGCACGGCGGAACAAGTGGCGTGGGGACATTCGCAATTCAACTGCTGTCACTGCTCGGTCATCCTGTTTATGCGACGTGCGGAACTCCGGAAAAAGTGGATTTTGCACTGGCTCTAGGCGCGAGTGGCGCCTTCAATTATCGCAGTGATGATTTTGTGGAAAGCGTCAAGGATCGAACAGGCGGCCGGGGAGTAGACGTAATTCTGGATATGTCGGGCGGCAAATATTCTGCGCGAAACATTGATGCGCTGGCGCGCCGTGGACGGCTTGTGCACCTCTCTCCGGGCAACGGTGCGAAGTTCGAAGGTAACCTCCGCGACATAATGTTGAAGGAAATTCACATCAGTGGATCTGCGTTAAGACCGTTGCCAGCGAACGAGAAGACCGCGATTGCGATGGATCTAAAACGCGTCGTTTTGCCACGCCTCTCGGATGGTACGCTTCGGCCGGTTCTGGATTTGGTACTACCGCTTTCGGCGGCCGCTACGGCACACTCAAGGATGGAAGCGGGTCTGCATATGGGGAAGATTTTGCTAGAGGTTGGGGCTCACTAGGAGTAGTGGAGGAGGGGCGGTTCGCGGGAGAAGCCGCATCCAATGTCGGCCCGACGCTTGAACACATTGGTCATGGGCATCCGCCTAGTCGGCACAACTTGAGGCAGTGTGTGGCACGGCGATGTATGGAGCGTAGGCGATTCGTAGTGAGCTTCATCCGGATAGCGATGGGTTTGTGCGGCAATTAGCTCGTCTCGATACGTCCGGGTCGATTGCTGGCGGCACCGAATGCACCATGCTTGGTCTGTTTGAGTAAAAGCGTTCGTCGCATAGTGGAATCAATATTCTAAAATTAACAGGAGACAGCCGGAATGGACATTCGTGAAGCCATAAAAATCAACGCGATGCGTTGGTATCAATTTGTAGTACTTATTATATGTATCCTTCTGACAATGATTGACGGATACGAAATAATTGTCATGCCGTTTGTAATGCCCCATCTAGCCAAAGCATGGAAACTCAGTCCTGTCGAAATTGGATACCTACTAAGCGCTAGCGTGGCGGGCATGGCCATCGGTGCGGTGATAGTCTCCCCATTGGCGGATCGAATAGGGCGTCGCCGACATATCTTACTATGTCTGGTACTCGTTACCGTCGGGATGCTGCTCACAAGCATGTCGAGAAGTATGGTCGAGCTACTCGTCTTCCGAGCCTTTGCTGGACTGTTTATCGGCGGAATTATCTCGAGTATTAACGTCCTGCTCTCGGAGTACTGTTCGGACAAGCGACGCGGCTTCATTATGGGTCTCTACGGTGTCGGCCTGCCGTTGGGATCGGCACTTGCTGGAAGCGCGGTAGGTCCGCTGGTAAGAGAGTACAGTTGGCGTGGACCCTTCGTATTCGGCGGCTTGCTAACACTAATCCTGTTGGTCATCGTATTTGCTTTTCTTCCCGAATCTATCGACTATCTGATTGCGCGCCGGCCAAAGCGGGCATTAGAGAAATACAACAGGATTGCCGACCGGCTATGCTATCCGCACGCGACTGTGCTTCCTAATGCCGAGACCTCGACAGGCGGACACTCGATCGCTACTACGTTGCAGTCGATTTTCGGTAGCACAATGGGCTGCCGTACTTCATATCTGTGGCTTGGATATGCCGGTTTGATCGCGGCATTCTATTTTGCCAACACATGGACCGCTAAGTTAATTGCAGACGCCAGTGGAGTTCCCGAATTTGGCATTCGCGTCGGTGCATTGGTAATGTATGGGGGCGTCATAGGAGCGGTGGTATTCGCCCTGCTATCACTCAAACTACGTCCGGTTGTGGTTACCGCGCTCATCTTGTTTGGTGGTGCTGTGACCTATTCACTATACGCTTCGAATTTCCGAAACACCGGGCTCGCGGTTCCGTTATCGGTGCTGGTCGGACTCTTCTCCGGTGGCGGAGTGGTGGCGTTCTATGCGATCAGTCCGGCAATCTATCCTGCGATAGTGCGGAGCACGGCAGTTGGGTTGATGCTCGGGTTCGGTCGAACCGTCGCCGTGGCCGTCCCGATCGGGACGGGTTATTTGTTGAGGCTCGGTTGGACCCCATCGACGTTGTATCAAGGGTTCGGCGGAATATTAGCCGCAGCCGCCGTCTTCGCTCTCCTACTCGACCGAACTCGTAGCGAACCAGAAGGCAATGCCGGCACGTATGAGCCAACTCAAAAGCGGGTGTGACGAGTCGATTCCATTTTCCTGCTAAAGAGAAAAAATTTAAAACTAGTCAGTAAGCAGATTCGATAAAAAAGACTGCAGGATTTGATTCGTTTCTTCAATCTTTAATTGATACCCGGTTGAGGCGGGAAGTATTTTGGAACTTGTGAGTTTCGGATTATATTTTAATAAAAATAATAGTTTGGAGTATTGAATTATATCAGTAGATATTCGTCAACAAAAGGAGGAGATATGAAGAGGACGTATGCGTTGTCGGGATTGGCTCTGGTTGCCGCTACTGCTCAGGCGCAGAGCAGTGTGACGTTGTACGGCATCGTGGATACAGGCGTGGCTTTCTATAACCATGCCGCAAACGGCGGTTCTTTCGTAGGTGTACCGGCTCTCACTGGAGAGCTGCCAAGCCGTGTTGGTTTGCGGGGCACCGAAGATCTCGGTGGCGGCCTCAAAGGGGTGTTTAACCTTGAAAGTGGATTTGCACCGGGTACCGGGCAACTAGCGTATGGTGGACGGTTATGGGGGCGTACCGCAAACATCGGATTGAGCACGCCTTACGGGACTGTGACCTTGGGACGACAGTTCAATATGACGTACTACTCGGTCGCTTTTGCCGACGTCATCGGACCAACGCTTATGTCGATGCCCAACTTTGATCCATATTTGGCTGTGGTGAGGAGCGACAACTCAATCGCATATAGTGGTAAATTCGGTGGACTGACAGCTGGCGCAACTTATAGCTTCGGGCGAGATGCGGCGGGACCAGCTGGACCATCGGCGACTAATTGCGGTGGACAGGTGCCGGGCAACTATCTCGCATGTAAGCAGTTCACTGGAATGCTCTCATACGAGACCGGCAGTTACGGTGTCGTTGGGTCCTATGACCAGATGCGTGGTGGGAACGGAGCGGCGGCGCCGCTGACGAGCAGTGCTTATACTGACACGCGTACGGTCGTCGCCGGATACTATGCGTTTAGCTTGGGCAAGCTTGGTCTCGGCTGGATTCATCGCAACGTGGACGCGGCGGCATCATTGCGAACCGATATTTACTTCGGAGGTATCGAATATTTTCCCGTGCCTCAGTGGGAATTTGACGCCCAAGTTTCACACTACATCCAGCACGGAAACTCAAACGCGACACTCACGACGACGAAAATCAATTACTTGCTATCGAAATCTACGTTTCTCTACGCGTTGGCTGGTTACATGATAAACAGTAAAAAGAGCGCGGTGTCTGTTGCTGCGGGGGGGACGGCAGAGCTAGGCATCAACCAAACTGGGGTTATGTTGGGTATTCAGCATCGGTTCTGATAGCGGACGCTGATATATACCTTGACCTTGCCTTGAGTGCCGGATCGGTGACGAAATTGGATGCCAAATCGTCACCATTTCCTTGTTGCCCGATACGAGAAGTGTTGGGGTGACACGTCGGGCTCGGTTATTCCCGCTGTTAGCGCGCAACATTCTGGGACCGAACAACAGCTTATCAGGCTGACGCAGCAAGACGAAGCAGGTAGGTAGGAGAAACGAACGCACGCGCGACGACGAAAAGAGAGGGACGCGGGTGCGAGAACGCAGTACATCGCGAATTGGAAAGCAAGGCACAAATTCTCGCTATCCGAAGCGCAGTCGCAATTTGTCCACTGTCACTCCGTCTAAATCCCAAGTGACTGTATGTGTGACGACTTCTCGCTATCGGGCCCTCGGCTTCCGCCATCGCATACAGTTTGAAACGGGGGCACTATGCAACCAGTGCAAAACCAGCAATAAGCGCATCGATGAAGTAAATTATTGCGTCGATAATGGTCGACATCATCTCTGATTTGGAGGTGCGAAATGTCAGCCAGTGAAACCACGATCGAACTTCCGTCGCGCGCATCGCTGGCGATCCCGAGCCTCGCGCCGCGAGGAGACGCAGGCCGAATACTTGACGCCACTCTTCGCGTCATCTAGTCGCAAGGGGTTCCGGCGTACGGTGCAATGCGCTGAAATTTCAGATGTTCGTGCTTTTTTGTGATCATCGTGCAAATCCTAAAACCATCTACGTTCATCGAAAGATAACATCTCCCTTCTTGACGCCTTGCTTGGATGAGACGAGGCCTAAGTCTACTAGGAAGTGCGTCAAGCCTAACTCTTGATGCGCGCCAATGTTTTTCTGCGAGAGATCCATGCTAAAACGCAACGTTTCGACTCGCCGGACTGGGCGGCGTGGTACCGATCCGTGGCAGATGTCGCGAGCGTTCGGCTTGCGGAATGCATGCAGACATTCGGCTAGTCTCTCGCGAAGTCTGCACACGCATTCGAGTTGCCTTCCATCCTCTATGACATGCGCGATGGGTCTCAGCAGAATTTTAACCAGCTGTCACCCTCACTCCGTTTAATCTCAGCAAGGGAAATCGCAATGAGTACAACCGAAGTCAAGGTCCCGCAGCTTTCTGAGTCCGTTTCGGAAGCCACTCTACACTGGAAAAAGAAAACCGGGGAGGCTGTGGAAGAAGGCGAAGTGCTGGCTGACCTTGAAACTGACAAAGTTGTTCTGGAGGTTCCAGCGACCACTGGCGGGATAGTGGCATCGCTTACGAGGAGCGACGGCGATACTGTACACACGGGCGAGGTCATCGCGACGATCAGTGCAGTCGAAAACGCTAACGTTCGGGCCGCGACGGCAATTGCAAAACTTGATCCGGGCACGAATCAGCAGACTGCCGCAACCAACTTCGATGTCGTTGTCATCGGATCGGGACCTGGCGGTTACATCGCGGCCATTCGTGCCGCGCAGCTTGGCAAGACAGTTGCGTGTGTTGAAGGGTGGAGAAATCCTGAAGGCAAGTTAAAGCTTGGGGGTACGTGTTTAAACATTGGATGCATTCCATCGAAGGCCTTGCTGGCGTCATCCGAAACATTCGAAAGCACGCTCCATCATCTACGCGACCATGGCATCGGCGTCGAAAAAGTGACACTGGATTTGCCGAAGATGATTGCACGAAAAAACCACATCGTTGAGAAAATTACCGGTGGGGTGGAATTTCTATTTCGTAAGAACAAAGTTTCATGGCTGAAAGGCCATGGAAAATTTGTCGGTCGCTCGGGAGAGGCCACACGAATTGAGGTAGCCGGTGAAGCTGGCTCTAGGGCCTATACCGCGAAGAGCGTCATTATTGCAACCGGGTCGAAAGCTCGGCATCTGCCGAATGTCCCCGTTGATGGGCGGATTGTCTCCGACAATGAAGGTGCACTTTCATTCGACACGGTCCCAAGAAAACTGGCTGTCATCGGTGCCGGTGTTATCGGCCTTGAGCTTGGTTCAGTTTGGCGCCGGCTGGGAGCTGAAGTCACAATCCTTGAGGCACTGCCTGACTTCCTCAGCGCTGCAGATGCTTCACTTTCGAAGGAGGCGTGGAAGCTACTCAAAAAACAGGGCCTCTCAATTCATCTCGGCGTGCGGATCGATCGGGTCCAAGTCATGGCTAATGGCGTGGAGATCTCCTATACGGATGATGACGGTAAGGCTCAGACACTTGAGGCCGACAGGCTGATAGTGTCAATCGGACGAGTACCCAATACGGACAATCTCGACCTCGGCGCAATCGGACTGAAGGTTGACGAACGCGGGTTCATCCCCGTGGATGATCATTGCGTGACTGCCGTTCCCAACGTGTACGCGATTGGGGACGTGGTGCGCGGGCCGATGCTTGCTCATAAGGCGGAAGACGAAGGCGTGATGGTGGCGGAAATCATCGATGGGCAGAAGCCGCATGTCGACTACAACTGTATCCCGTGGGTCATATACACCGACCCTGAAATCGCGTGGGTGGGCAAGACCGAGCAGAGACTGAAGTCGGAAGGTCGTGCTATCAAGATCGGCCAATTTCCCATGATGGTTAACGGCCGTGCATTGGGGCTGGGAAAAACCGACGGGTTCGTAAAGATGATTGCCGATGCTGAGACTGACGAGATTTTGGGCGTTCACATTATTTCCACCAACGCGTCTGATCTGATCGCGGAAGCTGTAGTGGCGATGGAATTCAAGGCAGCTTCTGAAGATATTGGAATGATCAGCCATCCCCACCCGTCGTTATCTGAAGTCGTTCGCGAAGCGGCATTGGCAGTGCAAAGGCGAGCACTGAATATGTAGTTAACGGAAAGTACGTAATAGTTGCTGTTGCCTGCGGGTTTGTATTGGTTTAGAAAGGAGCAGCGATGTCTAAGAAGGAAGTAGCGATGTCTAAGAAAGAAGTTAGACCCCACGTTAATATTGGTATTAGCCATAGTGACCGCGAGGATATCGCAGCGGGGCTTTCACGGCTTCTCGCGGATACCTATACGCTGTACCTAAAGACCCACAACTTTCATTGGAACGTCACGGGTCCGATGTTCATCACCCTTCACCTCATGTTCGAGGCGCAATATAACGAACTGTCGCTCGCGGTCGATGCGATCGCGGAGCGCGTCCGTGCTCTGGGTGTCTACGCGCCAGGTAGCTATAAGGCTTTTGCCAAACTATCTTCAATAGCAGACGCGGATGGCGTGCCCACGGCAGGCGAGATGATTCGTCAATTGGTGGAAGGACAGGAGGCAGTGGTACGTACCGCGCGCGAAATCTTCCCATTGACGGACGCTGCGAACGACGAACCCACTGCCGATTTACTGACTCAGCGCATGCGAACGCACGAAAAGACGGCATGGATGCTGCGTTCAATGCTGGAATAGATGTTGTCGACGTCCTCCCCACACTTTGAGGAATTGTCATAGACTCAGGAGCCGCGAGGGCGTGAAGAGCATCTGAACTTTGCCACCGGGTTACACCCCCGAGTAATGCCAGACGGTCTAGACGTCTGGTTTTCGGCGGCTGGTGAAGCGCCTGTCAGAGCCGCGACATACATTGCATTGACGAACGGATTGACGCGGTGCTAAGTTCCTATAGCAGCTATACTGCAGCGTTCAAACCGAAACATCAAATAGCACGATGGGAAAGATTGTCGATGGCGAAGCGAGCGAACGACTCATTATCTGGATTCGTCGGCGCATGAAGGATCTCGGCATCACGATCGACGATCTTGCTGCCTCAATCGAGCATGACTTGGCTCATTTGCCGATTTTTCGCGATGCATGGGGTAACGAATGGGATGGCCGTGGCGACATGCCGGACTGGCTGAAAACGGCAAAAAACGCGGGGGTTAGCCCTGACTTTTTCCGAGTGACTGCTTCAGAGTCACGTTCGCATCCGCCGCGGGAGACGGCACGAAGCGTCACGCTTCGGCTTGACTTTTCAGCTGACGGCATCAAGACCGACTGACTCGGCCGATAGATAACAAAAAAAGTGCCTCAAACGAATAACCGGATTTGCGATTCTTCTGTGGACGACTGCTTTCGCAAATCGATCGCGGGTGGCGGTGAGAACGTGCTCGCTCACGGTTAATGATTGGCACGTTATCAAATAGGAGGGTTGCCGACGGGGCGCGTTCGAGCGAAGGGCGCGGGCACGTCTAAACCGTCTGTTGCGATCTGAAAACTCGCCTGCTGCTTCCAATTAAATAGAAAGGGCTATGGCAATTGTCCACGACCTATCTATACAGCTAGCGCATTGAGCTGGCGCACTCGTCACTCCCGCTCTACGTCAATCCCGTAGGCTTAGGTCGGGGAGCACATCAAGAAGGTTGGTTGACTGTCGAACCCGCAGAAATCTACGCTGCACAGCTGCGCATGGCGCAAGCATCAATCTTATAAATCATCTTCGTCGAGGGCGGGCGCAGTGCGATTTTGACAAGTCCGGATGCAATGTCGTTCGCAAATGAAAACGCCTCGCACGAGTCGCTGCCAGACTACATGCACTCTTTTAACCCATAGATCCTCTTGTACGCAGCGTATCGAGGGTTGGCGCCTCGATTCAGACTTACAACAGCCAGAGGTAGTTTAACTCTCACAATCGACGCTTCGCGACGAGGGCGCGTTCTCAAGCGACAGGCGAGATGGGACGCAAACTGGACACGGAAGCAGGAATTCATCGCACGGGCAGCGACCACCCGATCGGGTGTAGTTTAAGGCGAACGAGTTTGATTTTGGTCGCTGGCACCTTATTGACATAACTGGGACGTGCGTTTGCGGCAGCACTGTTTTCGCGCTGTGACAATTGGTCAAGCGACTCGTCGCAAATTTCTTAAGTAGACGGTTCCCGGGGCAATTCTGCGCACTCTTTAAAGAAGACCAAAACATGATGAAACTTTACTGTCACCCGCGTTCGGGTCACTCGCACCGCGCACGCCTCTTTCTCTCCTTACTCGGCGAGCCCCATGAAATTGTCGAAGTCGACCTGAAAAATGGAAAGCAAAAGTCCCCCGAATTTCTCAAGCTCAATCCTTTTGGCCAAGTGCCGGTGCTTGTTGACGGAGACACGGTGATTGCAGACTCGAACTCAATTCTTGTTTATCTTGCAAAGAAGCTGAAAAAGACGGACTGGCTCCCGGAAGAGGCAGAGGCGGCGGCGCGAGTCCAGCGCTGGTTGTCAGTTGCCGCAGGGGAAATTGCGTATGGTCCGGCAGCCGCTCGGCAGGTCGCTCTTTTGGGAGCTCCCTTCAACGCCATCGAAGTCATCGGGCGGGCTCATCGTGTACTTAAACAGATTGACAACGATCTCCAGACACGGGACTACATCACAGGCAAGACAATGACGATCGCGGATGTTGCGCTCTACAGTTACATCGCACGCGCACCGGAAGGGAACGTTGATCTAAGCTCGTATACCAGGATCAGTGAATGGTTGCGTCGGATTGAAGCTTTGCCGGGATATGTTGAGTTTCAGAAGACTCCTGTAAGTCTGACGGCCAACGCGAACTGATTGGTTACGATAGCTGTCGGCTCTCTCGAGGTGCAGGAAATGAGTGAACGTTCTATTAACACCGATGCTTCGCCCTGGCACAAAGGCGAGGTAGAGATGCAGCGGACAGTAGGAGTTGCTGAACGAATGCTTGCCCTCGGGCGGCGTGTAGTGCGAACCTACATGCCCGACCAACACAGAGAATTTTTTGCTCAACTCCCATTCCTCGTCGTTGGGACGGTAGACCACGAGGGAGACCCGTGGGCCGCGCTGATACCCGGGGTCCCGGGTTTTTTGAATACGCCCACCGAAACGACGTTGCGACTGCGTGCCAACCTGGATCCGCATGATCCTATATTTCCGGGATTACATGTCGGGGCTGCTGTTGGACTTCTAGGAATCGAGCTGACTACGCGAAGGCGCAATCGGTTGAACGGTGTGTTGACCGAGGCGTCTCCGGATGGGTTTGTACTGCAAGTCAGGCAGAGCTTTGGAAATTGTCCTCAGTACATTCAGCTACGAGACTACGAGTTCGTCCGAAAGCCGGGATCGTTTTCTTCTGCCGACATAGTTGAGTCACGCCACCTGACGGCGACCGCTCGAAACATAATTCGTGGCGCAGACACGTTTTTCGTGGCCTCCTACATCAATGATGAGGTCGATACCCGTCAGGTGGACGTGTCGCACCGAGGTGGCAATGCCGGGTTCGTCAGAATCGGGGAGGATGGGACACTGACCATCCCTGAGTTCGCTGGCAATCTGTTTTTTGCGACGCTGGGCAACTTCCTCGTGAATCCTCGCGGTGGACTGATATTCATTGACTTCGAGAGTGGCGACGTTTTGCAACTGACTGGGCGAGCGCGCGTCGACCTGACCTCTCCGGAAATCAATGCGTTTCGAGGCTCAGAAAGGCAATGGCACTTTATGCCGAGTCGAATCATCTTCAGGAAAGGTGCGCTACCGCTGCGATGGAAATTTGAAACCAATGGATGGTCACCGAATTCGCTTATGACTGGTAGCTGGGACGACGCAGAGCGCAGGCTGAAGGCAGCGGCGCTAGCCGACACATGGCGCCCACTAAAGGTCACGAAAATTGTCGACGAGAGCAGGCTCATTCGCTCCTTTGTTCTCGAGCCTGCGGACGGTGCGGGGTTGATAGTCCCCCTCGCAGGGCAGCATCTGCCTATCCGCGTGAAACCGCCCGGCTATGACACGGATGTTTTCCGCACCTATACGCTTTCCTCAGGCCCCGCTGACCCGGTTTATCGGATCAGCGTCAAGAAAGAAGGCTTGGTGTCGAGCTTCCTTCACGATCATATTCGGGAAGGCGATGCCATTGATGCGCGCTCGCCGTCGGGAAAATTTACGCTTGATGCGCTTGAAAGGCGTCCAGCGGTGCTCCTGGCGGCTGGAGTCGGCGTGACACCGATGCTCGCGATGTTGCGACATATCGTCTTTGAGGGATTGCGTACGCGGCGGGTTCGGCCAACCTGGTTTTTCCTATCGGCGCGATCTCTGCAGGAGCGAGCTTTCGAGAAGGAGATTGTCAAATTGGCCGAGGCCTCGGATGGTGCTGTAGAAGTCATCAGGCTGCTCACTGACACGACGAATGCCGAGCGGGGTAAGAATTTCGACGAGGAGGGGAGGATCAATATTTCGTTGCTCAGCCGGAAGCTGCCGTTGAATGACTACGACTTTTATATGTGCGGGCCGACCGGATTCATGCAGTCGATTTACGACGGGTTGCGTGACATAAATGTCGCTGATGATCGAATCCATGCCGAGTCATTCGGACCATCTTCTCTCAAACGGCGGCTAGACAAAGCGCAGACGAAGGGGCCTGTGAGGGAGCCGGCGACCATCACAACACCCGTGGCATTTGTCAAATCGGGAAAGGAAGCCCGCTGGAACCCCGATGAGGACAGCCTTCTTGAGTTGGCCGAATCGCGCGGACTTTCGCCAGAATTCGGATGCCGCTCTGGAAGTTGCGGATCGTGTCGAACTCGGATCGTTGAGGGGGAAGTAGCTTATCGCAGCCAGCCTGAATTTGATGTAGACGAAGGCGAAGCTCTCATATGCTGCGCGGTACCAGCTAGCGAAGCCACTGGAGGTGGTGACCGGCTTCTGCTCGATCTTTGAGACACGATACATGTAACGCTTTATGAGTTCGCACTCTGACGCTGTGTACTCAAGTTCCACGAGATCTATCTATGGCACGGCTGGAACAGGTGGGGTCGTCCGGGTGAAATAGTGTACCTAACATCGCCAACCAGACGGTTTTCCACGCCAACGTTAGGATTGTGAGATTAGATGCTGCAAAGAGCACGATGGACAGATAGTGAACGAATCCGGTTTGACCCTGCATACGCATCGCCATTGTTGGCAAGGCGGCGACACCGAAACTGAACGCCCAGTACGATGGCGTGAAGATTTGTCTGCGAATCCACGGCAACAACCTGAGAAGCAGAAGGACTTGATAAAGACCGTATCCCAGCAGTGCGTAGGCAAATAGGTCGGGCACGCCGTTGTTCAGATTGAGATATGCCCCACCCCCAACGACCGACGGAGCGAGCTGAAGGCCCAGAAGTGGGCGTATGCATGCTGGGGTGGACGGGTTGGTGGCAGCACAATGCATAATCATCGATTCATTTGCAATCCAGAAAAACATTCCCGCACCGAAGAGGATGGCGGCAAGTTGAGGCCATCCGAATTGAGCCGCACAACTAGCTCCAACGAAAGTCGGAGCAACTACGGGCAGATAGACCGCAGTCGTTATGACTCGAGAATCCATCCCACCTTTCCAGATGCGACCTTGCAACATGAGCCCCAACGCCAAGTGAACCAAGGTCGCAAGCACATAGATGGTCACAGCTAATCGCGGCGCGTGCGGGTAGATAATGCCTGCAGAGAGTAGGCTGGACACAGGGAGCAGAGATGCAAAGGGCGCCTTGATTGGGTCCTCAAGTTCAAAGAGTGCGATCTTGCTATCGACCACCCACTTATATCCGTAAGCCAGCATCAATGTCAGCCAGACCGCCAAACCCAAGGCGGCAAGTGCATCGAATACAGCGATGGGAAGGTGCCAAGACCGTGAGGCGACGCGCCAAGCGTTAGCGGTGGCCAATATTCCGACGGCGATCCCGAAAAAGGACACCGGGATAGTTCGCGTCCGACGCTGATTGTTGTTGGTCGTAACTCTCACCTGATTCATATGTGTGATGCTTTCACCGTATCCATAGGCGGTGGAGTCTGCCGCGATAAACGCGCACGACCTTTTGAGGCCGGACCATTCATCACAAAACCGACAAGTAGGTGAAAGGTCGCATCTTCACCGAATTCATGAACCGCGAGAGATAGTTTGCGTAATCGCGATGAAGTTAGGTCGCAGGTGACCCTATACCCCTGCGAGGGTTGGGTAACCGCACGACAGCCAAATTTCCGGTCGCCCGTATAGGAGAGGGGGTGGCGAGATACCATGCTCGGCACAGCCAAGCCGGAGACAGTCTATTAGAGAGGATCATACTGTCCGTACTTGTCGCTGAAGCCATTTATCCGCCTTGGATTCTCTCCCCGAAAAACAGACGGACGCCTCTTTCCTCACTTACCCACACGATCCACAACCCAACACATGTATTCTGCGCCTTAGAACTGAGTCTGAATGTCCGTAAGTTACGGCATTGTTTGAATTGCATTTCACGCACAAATAGTGCTGGCCAATGCGGCGGGTGCTTTGCGCGCCAATTTTTTAGGTTTGCAAGTCCGAGTTGGGCGTCGGCAATTGTCTTGACATGACGGCCTTGCTGCTTGACGCTATCTACCGAGCCGTCCGCTGGACGAACGGCCCGCTTCCAATCAGAGAAAGATAGACTGCTGGTGTCCTGGGAGGATCGCTGCGATCGCTTTGAGCCTAACCTGATCTTAGGGCTAGTGCGCAACTAGTTTCCTGCGATTGCATACGTTCGTGAGACCGGTTTTGGGCCTTCTTGCGTTCTCAAATATAGGCAACGTCGGTCATCATACCGGCCGCCATGTGATAGTCGTTATGACAATGCAAGAGCCACTGGCCTGGATTGTCTGCATCGAAGGCGATCGTCACCTTTGTCATTGGGGGCACGAGGATAGTGTCTCGCATGGCACCGGGGAACGCTTTTCCATTAAAAGCAATCACTTGAAAATGGTGGCCGTGCAGGTGCATCGGATGGGACATCATCGTCATATTGTGGAAAGTAATTGCGACTCGCTGACCGGCCCGTACTTTCACCGTGTCCCGTTCGGGCCATTGCTTTCCGTTGATTGACCATGAGTACGGATGCATTGAACCCTTCAGCATGAGGGTATGTGACGCATCGACTGGTCGATCTGCCAAAGGAGTCAGAGCCGATAACTGCATTTCCTGCTGGAAGGCTACCGGACCAGCCGAGCGGGAGGCCTTATTGGGAAGCTTATTTACCTTCGCTCCGGTGCTGGCAAGGATAACGCCGGTCTGATCCCGCTCGCCCTCCCGAACCGCGACGATTGGCCATACGCCGCTTCCTTTGGGAAGTTCAACGATGATGTCAATTCTTTGAGCCATCGCCAATCCAAATCGGCTCCCAAGGAGCGGTTTAACAGCATCACCATCAACCGCAACGACCGTGCCTCGCAAAGATCCCAAGTCGACATGAAAGTTAGTGGAAGCGGCACCATTGATAACCCGCAAGCGCACTCTGCCGCCGTGTTCCACACGGATGATGTCAGGATCGCTCAGGGTGCGGTTATTGGCGAGATATGCATCGAAGTTTACGTCGTTGAAATCCATTCGGCCGTTGGGCGACTGGGACGACATATCCATTGGCTTCATTTCGCTCATGCCGGGCATGGCTGACTGGCTCGCATTGTCGCTTTGACCGGACTGGTTTAACTCTTGCAACGAGGCCATCACTGCGTTCGGATCGCGGAAAAGAAAATCCTCGAGGAAGACTGTTACCTCCTGAGTGTCCGAGCGCACTTCATCGTTTGTGCGCACGATCAAGGGGGCGGCAAGGAGATCTTGTGCCTGAAAGCCGACATGCGAGTGCATCCAGTGAGTTCCAGGGCGCGCAGGAAAGTTATAAATTCGCTGCTCGCCGCTACCTAGTGCCGCAATTCCAAACTGGTCCACACCATCCTGATTCGATGGTGGTGTCTGACCATGCCAGTGGACAATGGTCGGTTCGTTTAACCCATTAATCAAAGCTACAGAAAACGACTCGCCGGGGTTGAGGAAGACGCCTCGAGTACCGTCGGCTTGCGCCAATGAATAAGCATTAGCTGAGCGGCCATTTACTTCAATGTCGCGTCGGTCGACGAGTAGACGATACTTCGTGTCACTGCCATTTGTGGCCAGGTTTGGTACCAACGTACCTGCGTTCGATGAGATATCACGAGTCAACCCGGCCATTGCAATCGCAAATGACGTTGTAATGAATTCCCGGCGAGATAAAGGCATCCAAATTCTCCTACGGTATTAAAATTGGGGATGTTTCGCTTCGTTGTATTGATCACGCCAGGTGGGGTTCCCTGCGACGTCTCTGCCGTGCGGAGCCAGCCCCGTCTTCACAATTCGAAGTCAGGAAAAGTCGAGAACCCTCGACCCGGAACTCCGGCGGGCGATGATATGTCGAACTCCACGCACCGAACTGTGAACGTAACGGGTAAAAAGCGGTGTTTCCCGGACGGACCTGTCTTCATGCACCGAACTGCAACGATGATAGCGATCCGGACGTGCAACATCTTTCTATTTGAATCCCGATTTTTGTTATCGCACGCTGACATTCTGATTCCTATGGGCAAAAGGCTGTCGGGGTGTCAGGGCGCAGCGTAACGGTCACGCATGACTGCGGTATCCGAACCGGCAGCGGCATGATTTGCCTTTGCCCCCCAGCAAGAACTGCAAGCGTCCCCTCCCACAATGGCCCGCGAACTCGGGCGATTGGCTGGCTGGGCCGGCGTCCCCGGCCCAATGACGTACCGGTCCGCGTACATCAGCAAGGATGAGATCTCATACCGGGCGGTTTCGGGCGCTCGCTCGCAATGTGTATCTCCTTCGAAGTCCCCTGTTATAAACGCGCTGTAGAGGTCTCGATGCACATGCACAACATGCGACGCGAATGCCAAATTGCGTGCCTGTGACGTCGCTCGCGCCACGCTGATTGGCTAGAAAAATGCGGCCCTACATGTGAATAGTTTCGCCACGCGTGTGATTGCAACTTGACGACGCGTTTCGTGAGGAACCGGTACGCTCTGGCATTCCTGAGGTAACGTCTTTTCTCACTTAGCGGAGCACAGCATGGGTAAGCAGACAATTGCGGATTATCTGGCCACAACGTTGGCGGCGGCTGGCATCGAACGAATCTGGGGCGTAACGGGCGACAGCCTGAATGGAGTGTCGGATAGCTTGCGCCGGCTCGGTTCAATTCGCTGGATGCATACGCGCCACGAAGAGGTGGCGGCCTTTGCCGCCGGAGCCGAGGCGGCCGCCACCGGCAAGCTCGCCGTCTGCGCGGGCAGTTGCGGTCCTGGAAACTTGCATCTGATCAATGGCCTGTACGACTGCCATCGCAATCATCAACCTGTGCTCGCCATCGCAGCACACATTCCTTCCTCAGAGATCGGCCTCGGTTACTTTCAGGAAACCCATCCGCAAGAGTTGTTCAAGGAGTGCAGCCATTATGTCGAGATGGTGACGAATCCATCGCAGTTTCCGCGCGTGCTGGCGCGCGCGATGCGCACCGCAATCGAAGAACGTGGCGTCTCGGTGATCGTGCTGCCTGGCGACGTTGCACTTGGCGAGGCGTCCGACGAAACGCCGGCGTGGGCAGGCACGCTGGAACGCTCTATGGTGATGCCCTCCGGCGCGGATCTCGACCGGCTTGCCGATATGCTCAATCAGGCCGGCGCCGTGACGCTGCTGTGCGGCAGCGGCTGCGCCGGCGCGCATGACGAAGTGGTCGCCTTCGCCGATCAACTCGGCGCGCCTACCGTGCATGCATTACGCGGCAAACAACACGTGGAATGGGGCAACCCGTTCGACGTCGGCATGACGGGGCTGATCGGCTTCAGTTCCGGCTATCACGCGATGATGTCGTGCGACACGCTCGTGATGCTCGGTACCGATTTCCCGTATCGCAACTTTTATCCGACGCACGGCAACGTGGTGCAGATCGATCGCCGCGGCTCCGCGCTCGGTAGGCGCGCACCGTTGAAGCTGGGTCTCGTGGGCGACGTCAAGGCGACCTTGCAGGCGCTGTTGCCGATGATCGAGCGCAAGACCGACCGGCGCTTCCTCGACAACGCCCGCAAGCACTACGCCGATACGCGCAAGGATCTTGACGATCTCGCGCGGCCGTCCATTCCGGGCCGCGCGATTCATCCGCAATACCTGACCAGCATCATCGACAAAGTCGCGAACGAAGACGCCGTATTCGCCGCCGACGTCGGCACGCCAACACTCTGGGCCGCGCGTTATCTGACGATGAACGGTAAGCGCACGCTACACGGCTCGTTCAATCACGGCTCGATGGCCAACGCGATGCCACAGGCACTGGGCGCGCAGGCCGCGGATCCCGGGCGTCAGGTGATTTCGCTGTCGGGCGACGGCGGCCTGTCGATGCTGCTCGGCGATCTGCTTAGCGCGCGCCAGCTGAATCTGCCGATCAAGGTGGTTGTGTTCAACAACAGCACGCTCGGATTCGTCGCGATGGAAATGAAGGCGGGCGGCTACCTTGAAAGCGGCACCAATCTGGCCGCCACTGACTTCGCGGCGATAGCGCGTGGCGCGGGCATCTACGGCGTGAGGATAGAATTGTCGGAGAACATCGAGCCGGCGTTGCGCGAGGCGTTCGCGCACCCGGGACCCGCGGTGATCGACGTGGTGACGGCGACGCACGAACTCGCTTTGCCGCCGAAGATTCAGTGGGCGCAGGCGAAGGGATTCAGTTTGTATATGCTGCGGGCAGTACTCAATGGACACGGCGATGAGGTAGTCGAGCTGGCGAATACGAATCTGCGCTGAAACAGTTAAGGCAGGGACGAGCGTGACGCCGGGGAGGCTGTGCTGTAAGTGCAGATGCAAACGCGATCGTCGATTCAGGCGTGAGGGCGGTTCAAGTCGCACATGCGCCTGAACTTAATAACTGATGCGTCGCTTGATGCCGTCGGCGTAACCTTCGCGCCCGTGGACCGGTTGCGGAGGGCCGCAGATCGGACGAGAATGTTTGGCCCTTTGTCGTCATATTTTTTACTTTGTTGGAAAAGAACGCGGAGTCGTGACACGACTGTCCAAAAATTACCGTTAGCGGCACAAGAGAAGCGACCGTTGATGACTGGATGGTCCGTTACCGGAGTTGCGTCACAGCACACAGAATCTATCTATAAGGACCGCCTTGTACGGCAGATAATTCGCAAAGTTGAGCACGTCTGCATTCTGTATTCCGAAAGCCTTAGCGAGATCGGCCGTCCGAAGGCGGGCGAGGGAAGGCGTCACGCGATATTGCTTGCCTATGAAAGCTATGCTGCCCGGAAAGGATGTCGCAAACCTGCCGTCGTAAGCAGCCTTCTAGCGAAAGCGGCATCTACGTTGTTTGGACTAACAAAGTGACCGACCATTTGCAGTCGCAGGTACATCTTTCAAAGCAAGTGTCGGGATGGAAGCCAACCCTCGTCTAGTCAGCGATAAGCTCGTGATTGCCCGCGCTTATTGTTGTTGGCGACTGAGTGCTGTAGGTCATTCCGCCGGGAACATCAGACTCGAGCACCGAGACTCGAACCGGACTGCATTGTTTATCTGCGACCGTTCACTCGTATTCAAAAAATACGATTTGGCGATGAATTTAAGATTGCAGAAAATGCTAGCTTTGACTGACGAAATGTAATTGAGAAATGTTTCACTCGACGCGGCCAAAAGAGGTGGAGCATGTCGGACAGTAGACCGGAACAGTCACCATTAATAGCCCCGTTTCGAGCCCCTGGGCGGTCTGTGCAGATAGTCAAAGGATTTGGTGTACATGGGCTGTATGTTCATCCTTCGACGTCATCTTCTCAATAGAAATTGGCGAATGCGCGTGCCCGCCTATTTCTCAATGTCAATGTCGAGATCAGACAATTCTGTGGGGTGCACCAATGCTGTCGCAATGTCGGCTATTCGTCTCAACACGGCGCGCCTTGGTGCGTCAAGTTGGAAGCCGCAGTTAATGCGAACGTAGTCGCGAAATTTGCCCATTGGCGAAAACATCGGCCCCGGCGCGATTCTTATCCCCTCGCTGGAGGCACACATCGCCAGCTCCGTTGCGGAACGACTGTCTGGGAGCCTCACCCATAAGAGATAGCCGCCGTCAGGAAGTCTGGCACTTGTCCCGCTGGGAAACTGCTCCTGAATATAGGCCAACGTTTCGAGGACCTGTGCTTTGGCGCGTCGGCGAAAACGTCGCAAATGATGTTGGTATCCACCACCTTGCAAAAAATCTCCCAAGGCACGCTGGACCACTAGGGGAGGTGTGGCACTCGTATTGCCTTTTATCGACACGATCGACTGATGGTAACGTCCGCCAGCAACCCACCCCAGTCTTGTGCCAGGCATCAGCGTTTTGGAGGTTGAACTGCACAATACAACATTACCGGTGCGATCGTAGGATTTAGCAGCCCTTTGCGTGGAATTGAAATGTAAATCGTTAAACGTCGCATCTTCGATTAGAGGAATCGAAAGCGTGTCCAACAGATCAACGAGCCTCTGTTTGCCGTCTTCGCTCATGCTTGTACCGCTTGGATTGCTGACGGTCGGTGCGAGTATGCACGCAGCTATCTTGCCATTGCGCGCTAGGTTGATAACCATGTTCAGTGCCTCAAGAGGGGCCGACAAAAACGGGATGGCAAGCGGTATTAGCTGAAGTTGAGCGATGGTCGACAAATAACCAAAGTAAGTCGGCGAATCGACTAGGACTGTGTCGCCCGGACTTGTCAACGCCCGAAGAGCCAGTGAAAGCGCTTCGACGCATCCGTTTGTCACGAGGATGGAGTTGTCGTCGACGTGACAGTTCCAAGTCGCTGCGTGAGCGGCAAGGGCGAGCCGCAGCGACGCCGAGCCTAAAGTGCTGGACGGCCTAGACAAAATCCCGTTGTCGTGACGCACCGCTGTCGAAATATGTCGAGCGAGGGCGTTCGTCGGGAATAGCGAATCGCAGCATACTGCCGCGCCAAACGAAGTTGACGGCGAGTGCTCCTGTCGGTTTTGAGAGGCATGTGAATCCTGTGGGTCATCCTGGCCTACTTCGGCGCGATTATTTTCTCGGGGCGCTTTCCCGCCCATCGAAGCCCGCACGAAGTAGCCGCGTTTCGGTCTGCTTTCGATAATCTGTAAGTCTTCGAGCCGTCGATAAGCGGCCAGTGCTGTTGTCACGCTTACTGAATAGGCCAAGCCTAGTTGGCGAACTGAGAGGAGGCGTTGGCCAGGCACCCATAGCCCTTTTCTTATTTCGGAATGGAGGCGATTCGCCAACCATACATAACGGGCAGTCGGAGTTGAATTCATACCAGTGATTGCATTTTCACGTCAGGCAACGTGGTTTGTGTTGCGAACTTCCGCATGCTCTGCAAGCCGTTCCGCGCGTCGCAAACCATACTCCGCTCGCGTGCGAGGTTTGCGATAGCGCACAGTCGGAGAACTCACGCTGCCCCCGGCTCGCGAGATCATCTGACCTTTGCTCACTGATGCCCTTCGCGCGGCAGCCATCGTAAGCGAGAAAAATTTCTCATCGTTCCAACCTAAAGGCGACTGCAGAAAAAATTCATGAGCAAATTTCATTGGTAGTTGATGTATGCATCTGAATGGGATAAATTTTTTAATTGACATGGAGTATTTCCGTTCTTTTTAATCCCATGCTTTCTTGTATTAAGATTCAGATTTGGCAGTAGTTATGTAGTGACAACAATGATCTCCACCACGGTGGCTGAAATGACCGGGGCAGTAAGATATGCCTCCGTTATTAGACTTTCTTGGATTCTCGCGAATAGCCGTTGGGCAAGTGCGATATGCAGCAGTGAAAGCTTTCCGACAGATCTTTCTCAAGTGGCATCGGCGTTTTCAGATTGCCGTGATCCCTATCACCCGACGACGCTCTCAGTGCGACGGTTGTGTTGCGGTCCGGATGGCGCATCACAGAGTGAATTGGTTTGCTCGACCGCGAAATCTGACAGAAGGTGCATCAACCGCGTTTGTTTCGACCTCAGGCTTCTTGCTGCGTGGTCTGTATTTGAGTAACATCATGTGCGTCCATACAATTGGCGGATTGTATTGATGTGATACGCAGCAACTAGGATCTACCTCCTCAAACGAAGAACCATGTCTTCGCGTGCAATACTGCGGGGGATATCTTTCCAAAGGTAACTTCTGCGGTTTCAGTCTACGTGGAGTCTCACCTGCGCGCCAATAAGCAATTCGACACGCGCCATAACTCAAGCTTATGAGGTGTTATCCGCGCTGTAGCAACCGTGCAGCCGGACAACAGGGTTGACTGAGCTTCTTCCTCGCCAAAGTGATGCCAGGCCGATTTGGCAGATGGTTTCGACTGTCCAGCGCGCCAACGCTTTTCCTTTAGAGCGGACTTTCGCTAGTGCGACGCCCTCATAACTTATCTACCCCAGTTTTCATGCTTGTAAGGGTTGAGGGTTTGACCACTTCCGAAGTTTACTTCGGCGTCGCCGAAGCGTGATAGGGGGATGTGGAGCCCGATGTCCGCGGACCTTCCCGTACGCTGTGTTCTACAAAAATTCCGATTTGCTGTACATGGACCGGCAATTGGTACTACCGCTATGCTCCGCATTGCCAATGCTCCGCGTGAGGTAACCATGACAAAGCGCAACTCCATCCAAAGCACGTTCAACATGGCCGACGCAAACGGCTCGATCACGGTAGAGCGGGAAAGAAGATGGCGACATTCCGACGAACTTCACCGGGATATCCGGGATAAACGCGAGACAAAGTTGGTGATCGGACATTGGCGCGAAAGGGTTATTGGCGTCGAACAGAATGCGCCTATATATGCGGATCACTTTTGCATTGATGTCCTCTTGAAGAGGACTTTTCTGGAATGTCATAAAGGCGGCCAGCGAATTTATCGCGGTACCGCTGACTTCGGTGCGATTCAGATAACCGCCCCGGAAACCGACATCAAGTGTTCGTTTTCATCGCCAAACGAGGCGCTCCATCTATTCGTATCGCGGGGATTGCTGGAAGAGACCTTCGATCTGATCGGTACGAAAAATTGTTCATCAAATTTCGGTTTGCAGGATCCGAATTTTTCGGTCAATCCATCAATCGGCGCGCTCGGTAGAATCCTGTTTGACTCACAACAGTCGTCCGACATGTGCGAGGCAATCTGGTCGGAGAGCCTATCGCTGGCTCTTCTGGTTAAAGTGATTAGCCTCAACAAAGACTGCTTGAAGCAACCCCAAATCAGCTCAGGGAGCCTTCCGATCTGGCGACAACGACGGGTCTTGGAGTTTATCGACGGCAATATGTGCAAGAAGATCTCGTTGGCGGATATGGCAGGACAGGCGGGGCTGAGTAGAATGCATTTCGCCTCGCAGTTCAAGCGCGCCACCGGTACAACGCCACATTTGTTTTTACTCCAGAAGCGTGTCGAAAAGGCGAAGGACCTATTGCTTGACCAAAACCTATCAATTCAGGACGTTGCGTTTGACGTCGGATTTGGATCTCAGTCACACTTTACAGTGGTGTTTCGCAAGTTAACTGGAATCACGCCAACGCACTGGAGAGCTCAGAACAGGACTGCAGCTTGATTGCGCGGGAATCAGCTTCTGACGGGTTTCGAACAGTTGCCTGAGATGTTGTGCAAACCTTATCGTTGAGGCTGAAAAAAGGCACCATACGTCTTTCTAAGCTTTTCAGAGGCGTGGATGAGACTCGCATCAATTGACGGGATGGCGACCTAACTGGGTTTCGGTTGCCACGTTGCGCAGCCGACATCGTCAGGGACGGCTTATTGCCCGGCTTGCCTCAGGAAAGAGGGGCTGTTACGCACGGGTCTCGTCACATGGCAGTCGACGCTGTTCCAGACGCAGGCCACGCGACTGGAAAAATAGTATCGCGACGCTGATTTGACAGACATCGAGTCGGTGACCGACCCGGGCAGTGGTCTGAACGACCGGAAGAAGCGTCTGCAGCGGCTGCTCGAGGATATTGCGCGGGCTCGCGTGCTGGTCACAAAGGACTGGCTGCTTCGCTTCGGTAGCGAGCGGCTGTTTCGCATTTGTGCTTTTTCCATGTTGAGGTCGTGATACTCGATGCGGCAGCGGCTGTCTCGCGAGAACAGAAACTGACTGAAAACCTCGTCGAGATCCTCACCGTATTGCTCCCGAACGGACCTCGGCCTGCGTTGGGCACTTACTTCACCAAACGTGTATTCGCGACCATCGTGCATCCCGCCTTGCCATGGTGATGCCGATGTACTCTTCAACGGGCGCCGATGAAAGCTCGTGATTCTGTGCGAAATCCAGTCACGAGCGAACCAACAGGTCGCCGTATCCAGCGGCTCTGTGGCACAGATGCCTTCATCTTCCCGCTTGCGGGCGCCGTCCAGGTAGTGTGAACTTACGGAGTAGCTGGTGGGCGGATACCAATGCCCTTTGGGGATTCCGATTGGAAAAGTCGCAAGGAACAGACGGCCGCGACTAGCTCGATTGCCGAAAAGATACCCAAACTGATCCCGAATCCGTACTGCAGCATCGCGCCGAAAGCGAGGCTTCCGAGCCCAAATCCAACGAACAGTGTGAAAACGTTCATACCCATTGCCTGTCCAGGTCTCTTGCCACCGAGCGACGTGACAATCCCGCCAAAGAGCGGTTGAGTCATGTCATAACCCAAGGACAGCGTCATCGCGATAATCGGCGCGACCAGGACCGGGAATGGCGTGACAAGCGCTGCCGCAGACGCAGCGCTCAGCAGCAGCCCCAAAGGAATCAGGCGTGCACGACCCCAACGATCGGCTAGGCGTCCGATAACCGGGCCAAGCAAAAAGCCGGGAACGCCATAGCCTAACAGGGCGAGTCCAACGTGCGCCGGTGATAGGTGGTAGCGGCGTTCGAGATAACTAGCCAGCCATGTGAAAACGCCCGAGTGAAACATTGAGTTGATCAGGACGTATCCGTATGTGCGTCGCGCGCGTCGCGTTGCAAACAAATCCTTGTAACCACGTAGCACGTCGCCTAGGTGCATGTTCATTGGTTGAGTCGCTGCTGCAATGGCGCGGCGGTAAGTGAGCAACAGGAGGAGCACGCCTATTCCTGCCGCTCCAACACCAAGGAAGAGCCCTCGCCAGCCAAATACCGGAGTCAGCAGCGCACCTAGCGGCGAGCCGAATGCCATGCCACCGGCCATGGCGCCGAAGAGCCAACCTAGCGGCCGTCCCCGCTCCTCATACGGAAACAGGCGGCCCACGAGAACTAGCGCGAGTGGAACCACACCTCCAGCGCCAATTCCGGTAGCGATGCGCCACATCGCTAACTGTGCGACTTGTGTTGAACTAGCGGTCAACGCGGTAAGGACTGAAAATGCAGCCATCGATACAAACATAACCCGATGAATACCCAGCCGGTCTGCAAGCAGGCCATAGATAAGCGTCGCCATGCCGTATGGAATCAGATAGGCTGGCACAACTAGTCCAACCGTCCGCTCTGGGGTTTCGAAGGCTTGGGAAAGGGCCGGAAGAATCGGCGCAACCATGTAAGCCTGGAAGAAGATGATGAATGTGGCGCCTGCGAGGACACGAAGCAGGCGCTCCCGGTCGCCTGCATCCACTTCGTTGTTTTGATTAGGCATCGCGTTTGAATCTCCGAATAAACGGAATAAGCTGAATGTGGCCATTAGTGTTCCTCGCAGACGGAAGAAATTTGCTGTGCGAGTGCCGACGTATAGCCCGACTTAGTCCACGCCCCTCGTAGTCGGTTCGAGGGAGCGGGCACGGCAGGGTACGCGTGTCTAAGGATCGACTAGCGGCGGGCGCGGGAATCAAGCCAGTGTGGCAAACAACAGGTTGAGCCCTTCCGATAACAACGGATGGGCGATGATTGCGTCTCGGACAGCGGTATAGGGCAGGTCACCGAGCATTGCCATCTGGACTACGCTCATTACTTCGCCGGCGTTGCTGCCCAGCATCGTAAAGCCGACGATCTTATCGGTCTCTGGATTGATCAGCGCCTTCATGAACCCTTGCGTGTCCCCATTGGTGCGCGCGCGCGGGACAGCAGCCATAGGCAATCTCGCAACACGAACGGGCAAGTGGCGAGCCTTTGCTTCTGTTTCGTTCAGACCGATCCTGCCCAATTCGGGGTCTATAAAGAGGGCGTACGGTATCGTTCGAGCAGCAACGCTTGCGGGGCGTCCCTCAATCCCGGCTTTCAATATCCGGTAATCGTCAAACGAAGCGTGTGTAAACATCGCGGTTCCCGCGACTTCGCCTATTGCCCACGTCCGCCGGGCTGATGTCGCAAGTTTGTCATCCACCTTGATGAAGCCGCGTGCGTCACATTCAACACCCGCGAGGTCGAGCCCAATCTCGTCAGTCAGTGGCTTCCGTCCAGTTGCCACGAGCAGATGGGTACCTTCGACCTGCGTGCCATCTTCCAGGTTCATCGTCACCTTTGATCCCGACTGTCCCTGAACTTTCACGGGCCTGGCTGCCAACTTCAGCTCTATGCCATCAGCCTTCAACGCCCTTTCGATTTCCAAGCTCACATCCTCGTCTTCGCGCATAGCCACTCGTGACCCATCATGCACGAGAGTGACTTCGCTCCCTAGCCGCCGAAAGGCTTGGGCCATTTCGAGGCCAATATAGCCCCCGCCCAGCACAATCAGTTTCTGCGGCAGCACATCAAGTTTTAGCGCTTCAACGTGGGTAAGGGGGCTAGCTTCGCGTAGCCCGGGAACGTCGGGGATAGTGGCCACCGTGCCTGTGTTGATGTAGACATTTTCGCCCTCGAACAACTGCTCGCCACCATCGTTTAGGCGCACGTGAATCTGTCTTGGACCGACGAAGCGCCCAGTACCCATCACCAGTTCCAGGCCCGACTTTTTGAAAGCGCTGAGATTGCTTTCAATCATACCGTCCACGACTGCCTGTATGTTCGCTCTAACCTTGGCCGCGTCTGCTTTGGCGAAAGGATGATTCCCGTCGCTTCGTAGCACATTGGCAACCCTTGCGTTCTGAATGAGGGTCTTGCTGGGGATGCAAGCGACGTTGATACAGGACCCGCCAATCATGCCGCGTTCAATCACCGCAACGCGCTTTCCGGCACGTGCCAGATCCATTGCGAGGGATTTTCCACCTTTCCCTCCTCCAAGAAAGAGATACTCGTATTTTTTGATTTCGCTCACTTTACAACTCCACGTTAAGTCTGACAGGGAAGCAATGGCCGCGCCGTGGTTGAGGCGACTCGATACCGGTGCCCCGAATCGGACGGTTTTAGCGCTACGATGGTCACGTCAACAAAAACGATCAATCCAATTTGCTCGGCACAGACGAGCAGTTGAGCGCCCACTTATCTATCTTGGCTGCACTCAACCACGACCTCTTTGCCGACGGGCTGCTCACAGCCGCGCGTTTCTGCTTCCGCGACAGTTCACGCCACTGAACGTACATGTCTTCTCTGCATTGGGGGAGTGCCCCAACACGTTGAATCATCACCCCTTCACTCAGATCCTTCGTTTGGCGACCTGAAGCTCTTTGGAACCTTGACACGCCTCGGCGTGGACAGTCATCAAAAAATACCTGAGTTTTCGGATTGGAACGGGAAGATGGTAGTCGGTGGCTCGAACGCTAGAGTGGCACCGTTTTCTTGCTTGAGGAGTGGAGCTAGAGATCTGATCTTGGGCAAATCCGCATTCAAGCGATCACATCGACGTTTGCGTTTCCTGCAGCTGCTCTGCGCTACAAAATTTGCCTTGCTAATTTTGACACACCTGTCGAATGAGAGGGCGGGACGACGTTTCAAAGCAGTCAACTCAATTCCTGGTTTTGCAACCTACGAGCCTTTGAAAGCGGCTGACGGCAGCCGTTGAAGTCAGCGCCGCAATGCTCAATCACGAGTTTGATGAACGCCTACGTTGCCGCTTCTATATCCACCTTTACGCAAGAGCAATACCGCTGTCCGATCGGGCAGCGTTGGATGGAGATTAGTCAGGCACAGTCTGTTGTCATTGCGTGCGCTAGCGGCGGGGAGCAACGTGGCGAAGGTAGGGGAACGGTGTATAAGGTCGCATGATAATCCTGATCGAGTTCGTTTCCATCGTGATGTGCGGAGAGAGTTCGTTCTGGCGGTAGTAGCGATTTATATAAGACGCGTTGCAAACGTCTCGTTGAACAGGACAAGAACTTCGTTCCCAAACTCCGTTTTCGTGAGTGCATTCTCCTTTTTGCGCATTGATGCGATTTGCTGACAATCATGGCGAAAAATTCGATTAATAGTTAAATCACTTCTATTTAAGAATGGTTGGTTTCATTGAAAGCGATGTCTGTATCGAGGTCATCCTGACTTAGCATATGCTTCCATACGGTCCTGCGGCATTTCGAGAACCCAGCCGCTGGTATTGGGATAGTCGGGGTCGTATTTTTGCAGCGGAGGGACGATAAGGTATGCCGAGAACGTGGGTGTAACCGCAATGCGCATGGAACCACGATTTAGCTCTGCTACGTCGTATATAGCTTGCTTTCCGGCGTCTAGCGGCTTGAGCGCTTGGTGCGCGTAGCTCGCATACGCTGCCCCTGCGTCGGTTGGCTGAGAAACGTTCAGCGCCTCAGCGGCACGAGTGAAGTTCCGGTGTTCGACAACGGCTAAGAAGTACCGGATGTATCGGAGCAGCGTAGCAATTTGAATCGATCAATTGTGCTCTGGCCGATAACAATATCCTATACCAGCGTCTGAACTCCTTGCTTGTCGTTATTCTTTGTCAGTTATGCCGCATGTGCCGATGGGCGCAGGCCACTCTAGGTGCACGATCGGGTTACCCGGCGAGAACGGTGCAACGTGCGCCCTATGCGCCGAAACTCGTGGACGGTGACCTTAGTTGCGTTGCACGTCTTCTACGGTGCCGTGCATGCCATGGCGCAACAACGCTGCCATGTCCTCGCGACTCGGAAAGCGCGGGTTGACGAGAACGTTACCCGACTTCATAGCCTCGTCGATAATCTCGTCGAAGTCTCGTTCGGTGACGCCGAAATCGGAGAGCGTTCGCGTGATACCTACGTCGCGGCGCAGCGTTGCCACTGCGTGCGCCGCGTAACGCGCCGCATCAATGGGTTTTTTCCACTTCTCGCCGTCGTTGAGCAACTCCGCGACAGCGGCGTAGCCTGCGATATTATGTGAAGCGTTATATGCCATCACCGAAGGAAGCATGATGGCATTTGCCAGCCCATGAGCTATGCCGAACTTGTTGCCCAAGGGCAACGCAAAGGCATGTACGAGTCCGAGCCGTGTTGCATTAAACGCAATGCCTGCCATTGCACTGGCGAGCAGCATATCGCCGCGCGCAGCGATATGCTGACCATCGGCGACAGCGTTGCGCAGCGATTTTGCAATCAGGAAAATAGCTTTATGTGTGAGTGCTTCTGTGATGGGCTGGTTTGCTTTGCACACACAGGATTCCACTGCGTGAGTTAGAGCGTCCATGCCTGTTGCCGCGGTCACGTGAGCGGGCATGCTAACGGTAAGCTCTGGGTCGAGCAAACCAATCCGCGGGCAATTGAACACGCTTCCGATGGAGATCTTCGCATCCGACTCGGTGTCAGACAGTACGGACCAGATAGTTAGTTCGCTGCCGGTGCCGGCGGTTGTAGGAATCGCGATGACCGGGGCGCCGGCATTCGGCACCTTATCTATGCCCACATAATCCTTAATGGTGCCAGTGTTGCCAAGCATCAGACCGATGGCTTTTGATGTGTCAAGCGCGCTGCCACCGCCGACTCCTACGACGAGATCGCATTGCAAGCTGCGCGCTTTTGCAATGCCATGCGTGACAGACTGCACCGCAGGGTCGCTTTTCACATCGGTGAACTCCCACGCTTGAATATCGGCATTGCCAAGTGTGTCCATCACGCGATCCATGATGCCTGCGGCTTTGATTCCCGGGTCGCCGACAACTAGGATCCTGCAACCGCCCAGCGTCTGGACGAGGGCAGGGAGTGTTTTCAGGCGCCCAGCTCCATACTCGATTACCGTTGGTATCCGGAAGCTGAACGTTGTGCTGTAAGTCATATTCGTTGCTGGTAGGTTAGGTGCGCGCTGCCATCGCTGGCCGATTGCGGGCCGAGGCTAGCCACAAAGCGGCGTTGAGTGCTGCCGAAGCAAGAAGCGCATAGCCCACGACGTAGAGACCGCTACTGGCGGCGCCCCCTCGTGCTGCCCAACCCACGAGGATCGGGCCGACTGCGCCACCCCAGTTTCCAATGAAATTGACAAGTCCCGCCGATGACCCAATCTGGTTGCGTGGCACGAGACTTAGTGTCCACGACCACCAGATGCCGATGCCTGAATAAAGGCAGATCCCAGTGATCACGAGCATGGCCATCGACGCGAGCAAATTGCCGCTCGCGGCCGGCTCAAGAAGAATAGCGATCCCCCCGATCAGAAGCGGCACGATGAAGTGCCATTGGCGGGCGTGGCCGGCGCGCCCGGACCAGCGCGTGTTGAAATACAGGCCGAGCGCGGCGAACGCAAACGGAATGGCCGTCAGGACTGAAACGTTCCCGATGCCAGCGGCCGAAAGTTGCTTGATGAGCACCGGCAGCCAAAGTCCAAATCCATATAGGCCCGTCAACCACAAGAAATAGGCCGCGCCAAGGCCCAAAATCAGCGGGCGGCGCAGAACGCTTGAGAAAGGGGCAGCATCGCCAGTTTCCACATCGCGGTTCGCGAGTATCATGTCCTTCTCATCTTTCGAGACTCGGCGATCGTACTCGGGTGCGCTGCTACCGAACCAGGCCCAAGCTAGCGCTAGGATAAGAACGGGAATACCTTGGACCACGAACATCATGCGCCAGTCGGAGAGATGGATCAGAGCTCCCGCAATAGGCGCCATCAATGCCGATGAAAGTGGTAAAACGTATTGTGCGAGATTGACTGCGCGACTGCGTTCTGTGCTGGGAAACCACCGCATGATGATAGTCGCGAAGCTGGGCCAGATGACTCCCTCCGCGACGCCCATGATGAAACGTATAGCGACGATATGATCGTAGGTGGTTGCAAGGCCAGATGCGATACCGGTCACGCCCACTATGGACAGGCTTGTTACAATCACCCACTTTGGGCCGAAGCGATTGGCAAGCCAGCCCCCCGGTATCTGCATTACTACATAGCCCCAGAAAAAAGCGGCAAGCAGGAAGCCGGTGACAACGCCGGACATCCCGAAATCGCGCACCATATCGGGCGCAGCAACGCTGATATTGCTACGATCTACATAGCAGCCGAGGTACGCGAGAAAAATCAGCGTCCCCATCCTCAACCATCGAGACCGCGGCACATAGTCTGTCGTCACATGCGGCGGGTCTTCTGGGACGGAAGCGTCCATTGCAGTATTTGTCAAGATGTCTCCGATGTTTGTCTTTGTTGTACGCCGTCTTATTAGTCGAACAGATCAGGCTGTTCGCGCGCGATGGCGTCGTAGATCGGCTGGAAATGAAGCCAGGCCATGAATGGAGTCGCTAAGTGGTTGCGTGAATGGATTGATGCTTCGCGACCGATCATTTTGAGAGGCGAGCCAGTGGATTCCGCCTTGATCTGAATCTCACAAGCACGTTCCAAGGCGATAAACCACCACGCAGCTTCGTCGACGCTTTCGCGGCCTGCGGAGAACAACCCGTGGTTTTGATGGATGGCGGCCTTGTTGTCGCCGAATGCCGCAGCGACCGCCGAGCCGGCATCCTTGTCAACGACGACCGCCCCGGCTTCTTCCGTAATAACTACGTGATCCTCGTAGAATCCGCACGCTGTCTGCGTGATGGGATCGAGTGGCCGGCCCAACGCTGCCCACGCCATGCCATTGGTGGTATGTGCATGACATGATGCGACGATGTGCGGATTGGCCTCATGGATTGCTGAATGAAGGACAAAGCCAGCACGGTTGACTGCCCACGTACCCTCTACTACGGTACCTTCGTGATCCACTAGAAGCAGATCGGATACTCGAACGCGGCCGAAGTCCATGGCGAACGGATTCGTCCAGTAAAGGTTCGTGTGCTCAGGGTCACGAACCGTCACATGTCCCGCAAAACCGTATTCGTAGCGGAATTTTGCAAACACGCGGCAAACGGCCGCCAATCGCTGTTTGCGATGCAACCGCTCTTCATCGAACGTCGCGAACGTCGGATATTGCGGGAAATACAACCCATCTTGTTTGGGACGATAGACAGTGCTGTGCTCTACTTTTTGCTGCATGGCGGACTCTCACGTCAACGAATTGACGTTAAGTCTAAAGGAGGGCACGGCAAGCCCGCCAATAAAGAAATCGCGGCGGGCTATAAATGCAATTAATGTCTCAGCGTGTCTCCTATAACGCCTTTTCCAACGGCGGTTGCGTCGTCATCAAACGTAGATGATCTACAAATTCGTTGACAAGTCTGGACCTCGAAGCGGAGCGGTTACGGATTAGCAGCGCCTTGAAACTGACACGCGGGACAAGCGGTCGGCTCGTGATTCCAGGCAGGCGCATCGCGTGGAGCAGGTCGGGTTCGACGAGCGCAATCCCTGCTCCATTTGATGCAAGCATAATAGCGGTCACCGATAAAGCCACCTCAATGGTGACGTTAAGCGCCACGCCTGCGTCGCTCATGGCTTTGTCGACGTAAGGTCTTAGAAGTGCCTGCGGAAGGTACGTAATGATTGGATATGGCAGCAGATCCGACGGTGCAATGACGCTCTTTTCCGCGATCGGATGTGATTCGGGTAGGACGCAAGCAATGCTGCCGTGTGAGATGACCTCAGTTTCGACTTCTGCGCGAATGATCGGTTCGTAGGCTACGCCCAAGTCGACTTCCCGGTTGACGACGCGCTCAAGCACGACTGGCGAACTGAGCGATTGCAGCGCCACTCGTGCGTCCGGTCTTGCTTTGCAGAAACTTGCAACTGCCTGTGCAACCAGTCCATTCGCAAGAGGTGAGGTCGCGGCAAGGGACAAAGTCCCACGGAGCCCGCCAGCGAGGTCCCGTGAGAGTCGCTCAACTGCCTCTAAACGGTTGAATATCTCTGTGACATCTGGCAGGAGCGCTTCAGCTTCAGGCGTCGGGCGTAGTCGACCGTTGACTCGATCGAAAAGCTGCATGTGAAGCCTGTTTTCGAAGTGTTTCAGTACGGTGCTGACTGCGGGCTGAGTGACGTTAAGCGACTCAGCTGCCGCAGTGATAGAGCCTGTGCGCATCACCGCATGGAAGATTTCGATATGTCTAAGGCTAAGCATTGTGATCCGAAATATAGTTGACTACAGGGGGCATGAGTAAGGCAGGTCCGCGGCAGTCCGTGCCAGCCTCTGGCTTAGCTTCAAAACCGTAGGGTCGATCATATCGTTGAAAGTGACTCAGGACCGAGAAGCCGCTCCCACGTGTGGCGCACCGTGGTTCCGGGCAAAGTGGCAGACGATTCCCGCCGGGCAACGAAGGTATTTGTCTGTTCTCCAGCCGATGCCCGGCAGTTGTTTTAGCCGGCATATATAGCTCCGCCTCAGGACTATGGGCATTCGGCAACGCCCCTTTGCTGGTGGAATGTGAGAGTCCTGCGTAGGCTAACTTTCAGAAGAAGTCCCGGTGCGACAGGGCTGCGAGCCAGATTCGCGCCTCGACTTTACGAGTTGCGAATGCCACGACCCGTTCGGTTAGTTGATTCCAACACATATTATTCTCGGGCCTATCAGTCCGGTACGCGATTTTTCGGTCATGTCTTGTTCAGGTTTGCATGCGTGGTTTGCCTTTCGTGGGTGCCGTTTCCCGACGTGAGAATGCAAAGGCTCCTTAAGATCATGAATTAAATAGATATTTAATATTACTGAAAGCCAATTGCGGAAGCGTCAGAAAAAAACATGAGCGATTTGTTCACCGATTCCATTGGTGACTCGAGTTTCAGCACGCGCTGAATGTGCGTCGAATGGCGAGGTATCGATTGTGCTATCCACAATCCACATACGTTGCCAACGGGCGGCAAGGGCAGTCCGACAGCGTTTCTTCGCGGAACTCACGGAGGAGTCGCCATGAGAGCGTTGCGCCCATGATTTTATAGCCCTGCGAAATCTCCCGCACTACATCTGTCAAATCGTGGAGGAAGCCGCTCGACTGTGATCGACCGTGAGCGTCTCAATCAAATAATTTTCCATTGCTTCGAGGCGAATTACCGTTTCCGGTGGAAGCGGAGAGTCTATAAATCAGGGGCTTGGCGAGCATTCGTCTAGATATACGTGGTGCAGCCAAGGCGCGAGTTCGGCCGCCTTTGCCATCGTTTCCGCGGCGTTCGAATTCGCGTCCGTAGGAGCCATATTGTCAGTTCATCACAGCCAGTCAAGCGGATGATCGCGCGTGCTTCTCGGGCGATAAAGGGAGGTCCGGACAAGAGGTCAAGATGAATTTCCGACTGAAATTCCTGGGAATTTTGCTGGATCAATGCGCATCGATTTTTAGAAAAAGATCTATATTTTCAAATCCGACTGGCGATAAAGCGAGTTGGATTGGATGCAGACGGAAGCGCATTGGCGCGTCGTCTTATTTCTGCGGGGAGTTTCCGTCTTCCGGAAGTCGAGCGGTGAGTGCGACGCATGGGCCCGAGTTCCATCAGGCTATTCAAATGTCTCATTGACTGGCGCGGCGCCTATTGTTCGACGTGCAGTGTACCGCGGTCACGACTCTCGGTCCGCTCGATGCGCTCAGCGCCGCTTCGCCAGGAGGTCGCGTCCGGGCAGTTCAAGGCTGTGCTATCAGACGCATGTCGGATGCGCGGGAATGGGACAAGCGACGGCGCAACTGAGTCCGACGGGCAACGAAGTCCTTCGGAATACGTGTCGAAGCCGGCGACCGCTTGAGGCGCAATGATTCAGAGTGGATCATCGTTCGAGGCGTCGTGTATCGATTGCGGCGTAGATTGGCAGCAGGTGCAAATCAGCATTCGCTTCGTAGTTCTCCGGCAAGCTTTAGCGGACTGTGCCCTCTGGATGGTGCGATCGCACGCCGCCACGAGGCGATCGAAATCAATCTTCGACTTCTCCGCAGGTTGACAACTCGTCGCGGGCAGTGACGCATGTCGTGCGGTTTTGAAAGCATAGTTATTTTATGAGTGTCCGCCAATCTCCAACGTGAGAACTTTGTAGTTGACGCGATGCCGTGTCGCGGTGCGACGAAACCGATCTTCGGTGCCTTGGCGATGCGCGACACCCGGACTAGATTGAGCACCAAGTTTGCGTTAATGAGCATTGGGGTCCGGCAAGGAGCCATGTAGAGGCCATTTGATGACTATTCGCTGCTCACTTTCTGCTTGTGCGCGTGCACGCGGGAAGATCATAAGGCATTGTCGTGGCGGACAACAGTATGTTTAAGCCGAAAACCAAAGCGTGGAGCAGCGGCGCAGATACAAACGATTTCGGCCGCGCATGTGCGACCGGGGAGTTGCAACTGGCGGATGATGCCCAGATATCCAAAGTGCATCCATGCAGGTATTAACGCCTTTGGCGACCTAGGAAAAGCAGATGTGGGTATGTCGGCCTAATTTTCCATAACGCGTAGAGCGGGAGGGTATGCGATGTGACGAAAACCGTCACAGTTACTACATCGGCAAACTGCATGCTCACGGAGAAAGTGGCCGGTAAGCAGTTTACCCTCATCGCTTGCTGAATTATCGGACCGCCGGCAAGTCATCAGGAAAAGTATATCGCTAGTAGAGAAACATCTTACGTTTGGTTAGCGGACTCGCAGAATGCGTATCTTGCCCTGCGTTCAGGATAGGGTCGGGAAGCCTGCGGTACCGTTTCATCTCAGAGTGCGAAGGGATGAGTTTGATGGCGGTACCGTGTAAAGCAAATCATGTCACCTGTCGAGTGTCGGCTCAGAAGATCTGTCAGTCGGTTTAGGGTCTGATATCTCTGGTAGACGGACAGTATGTTGAGATAAATGTTTTTTGGTTTGAAAACGAGAGATGCTTAGTCCACACGAATTTTCGACCTTGATGCTGGTCCACTGCTCGCCTGGCCAGATTGAACTAGAGCGAATGGAGTTCGGCGCTCTGTTGGAGCGCAATCTAGTTATATTTGAACAATCTACTGGAGGGAATCGCCGAGTTCAATTGACGGAGACCGGTCGATTGGTACTAGCGTTGCTCGCTCAAAGACGCGATTTATCAGTTGCCCTTGAGTGAGCCTTAGTGGCCATAAGATCCGGCGATTCGAGCGGCCGCGCCGTGTTATACAAGCGAATGTTCCATCACACGCCGCACCGGGACATAAAAATGGGTGTACAGAGGAACAGGATCTGGATGTGGGAGTGAACGGGGAGTTACTTGCGGTCTTGATGTTTGTCTGTCGCGGACGATGCTATATCAAAGGAAGAGATGCCATGCACGTTGAAAAGTTGCTCACATGGAATGTGGAAGATGAAGTCCACACCACAGCGAAGAAAATAGAAAAATTTCTTACCGAAGCGGGTGTGACGGTTTTCGCCGTAATTGATCAACAGCAGTACGCCCGGTCAGCTGGACTGACGATGGATCCGTTGGTAGAAATCCTCTTCGGTAACCCGCGTGTTGGCACACCGCTGATGCAAGCTAACCCGATTTCAGCATTTGACCTCCCTCTCAAAGTTCTGGTGATCTCGTGTGGTGGAAATGGGGCGACAGTCAAAATGCTGCGTCCCGAAATTTTGTCGGAACGCTACGGATGTACGGAAGCGTTGGCAGACATGGTCGTTGGTGGTGCGGCGAAGCTCGTCGAGCGTGCTGTGCGGGGTGGATGAGCGGAGCTTCCTGAGGACCGCAATTTTCTTTTTTGGGAGAGAGTCAATGAATCTGAGTAAATTGAACACCGCGATCGTTTTTATCGATCCTCAAAACGATGTACTGAGTGACCGCGGTGCCAACTGGGAGGCTGTCGGCGCGAGCGTTATGGAAAACCATACCGTTGAGAACATGGAGCGTATCTTTAAAGCGGCGAAGGAGCGCGATTACCCAGTCTACATCTCTCCGCATTACTTCTATCCGACTGATGTGACATGGAAGATGAACGGGCCCGTCGAGCAAAGTGAATTTGACAATCATTCGTTTGCGAGGAAGGGAGCATTGGACCTTACAGGCTTCAGGGATTCGGGGGCAGACTGGCTTGACCGGTTTAAGCCCTACATTGAAGACGGGAAAACCATCGTGGTGAGCCCACACAAAGTTTTCGGTCCCCAAACGAATGATCTGGTGCTCCAGTTGCGTAAGCGTCGGGTGGAAAAAATCCTTCTAGGCGGAATGATCGCCAATCTTTGCGTCGAGTCGCATCTTCGCGAACTGCTGGAGCAGGGTTTCGAAATTTCGGTAATTAAAGATGCGGTTGCAGGGCCGCGTCATCCCGAATGGGGTGATGGTTACAAAGCTGCCGTGACGAATTATCATTTTCTTGCGCATGCGGTGCTGACTACAGACGAAGTCCTGGTGGCCATGAACTAAGGAGGTCGCGGGAACTACATAGTCGATCGGATTTAGTCGGAATGTGGGAGGAAAGCCTACATCTTGTGGGGGGCGGCCCAGACGTAAGACGGATTAGTGTGCGAAACATATGCTTTGGTATTTTTGATCGTTACAAGAGGGTATAAATGCACTCACTGAGTGGACGCAATAAGTCTGCGAGTCTTTGAGCCGCTAAGGGTTTCGAACGGTTGCCTGAGAAATTGGGCAAATCTGATCACTGGGGCTAAAGGTTGCAACACGTCTTTTTTAGCGTTCAGAGACGTGGATGAGACCTGTATAGATTGGTGAGGTGCCAGCTCACTTGGGCGTCGTGGTGGCTCCGTTACGCCGCCGGCGCTGGCTTCTACCGACTTGCCGGACGCTGGGTGGGCTATCGTCGATACGGGCCCGATGACGTGCGCGCGTTGCCGGGCCTTGCACGACCTGCGTCAGGTAAGACCGTCTTTTGCGCATGGGTCTCATCACATGACGAGGCGGCGCGGTTCCACACGCAAGCCACACGATTGCAAAAAAATCTACCAGGCCGGATATACTGACATCGAAGCGGTGACCGACTTGGGCAGTTGTCTGAACTACCGCAAGAGGGGTCCGCAGCCGCCGCTCCAGGATATCCTGCGAAGTCGTGTAACGCGGTTCGTGCTGGAGGTCCGGGTGCTTCGCTTTGGCAGTGAACTGCTCTTTCGCACTGCGACTTCTTCCGCGTTGAAATTGTCGTCCTGGATGTTAGCCGTGAGCAACTACTCACCGAAAACCCCGTTGAGATCCTCACGGTATTCTTATTCCGGCTGTGCGGCCCGCGCCGCCGCAAGAACGGCAACGCGTTGACGGCCTGATGCTGTCGACCACCCAGACGCGGCTGAATCTCGCAGCTCGCGACTCCTAGGTGCTTGCGCGGATGGCCGTGCTGTACGAGCGCATCGCAGATCGCGGCGGCAAGGCGAAGTCGCAAAAGACCGCGCTCTGCCGGGAGCATGGCATCTCTGCCAGAATGTTCAACGCTATTGTGATCGAACAACGAGGTCCGCTGGATGGCACCTTGTCGGTCGAACCGAGCATGGTTATTCGAGGTAGCAGGAACGCCATTCCACTACAGCAGATTTTAGAATCATGGCTCCCGCATTGATTGGCCTCGGGCGGCCCGTCGGCTGATAAATAGGATCGCCACGTTTGATTTGCGCCCTGCTCAGCGCGCAAACTCCTGGACCCCTTGCGTGTCCGGTGCGCCAAACCTGCTCGCCGTAGTTACACACTGTTGAATCGTGCCATGAAACTGTGACCGATGTCTCAGTCGGTTCATCAAGCAGGTTGACTATCGTGTTTTCCGAGAGACAAGGTGATTTGAAATTACTCTGTAGCTGCAAATCCGTATCTTCGTGTTCGTCGGCGCGATGAGAAGGGGGCGCGGTCAGCAGGTCCACTGTCCGAGACCAGGGATCGATGATTTGCATAACATCTTGCATGAGAACTCCTGTGGACGATTGATGATTAGCCGTTGCAATGGGTATTCAAGTTCGGACGCAGGTTTGCAAGTGAGGACACGGAACGATCCGAATCCAGTCGATGCGGACGCCGGTTGCAGCCGCGACGTTCTCGCTCGGCCACACAAAACCATATCCATGTACTTTCAAGCGTTTCATTGCCGCATTGGAACGTGCGTCTATGCAGCAATTCTCTACAGGGTAGCCGCGCTTTGCAGAGCCTTGGCTACCCCACAGCAAAGTCGTCAAGTTCATTCGGTTAGGTTGCGATTTGAAAACCTTAGGGGGCTGCAATATCTCATGGCGTTTGATCGCAGCCCTCACCGTTGGCGACCGATGAAGGGCAGAACTCGCTTATAGACAGTGTCATATAGAGCGTCCCTGTTGTCTTGCACAAGATCACTGCAATATCTCAATTCAACTATACGACGCGTTGCCGTCGTCTCGCTAACTGGACGAAGGCGGACGACGGCTGACAAATTAGATTAGGACTTGCGGTTTCGAGAACCGCGGGGCGGCGAGAAATACGAGGTGGTAAGTCTTATATGAGCGCGGCAGCCTGTATAAGGCGGCACCAAGACAACCGCCCTGAGACCAGCATTGGAGGGGCTAAGCCGCGGTTGAGCGTAGCCCCTCTTGCGGTTAGAACCGGTGTTTGAGACCTACCGACACTACGGCCTGTTTATTGTCCGATGACGGTGTGAGTGTGAAAACTCCCGCGTCGAAGGCAGCGATGCCATTACCGCCTCCAACGCGCTGATACACACCCTCAAGGTAGATATCCGTCCTGGACGAGAGCAGATAGTCGGCCTGCACCATACCCTGATTCCAGTGCGGATTGGCGCGGGAAGACGCCGAAGAGAAGCTTGCCATTGTGTAGGTATAAGCGGCACCCAAACTCAGGTCTCGTCGCAAGAAGTAGCGACCGTTGATTTCAAAGTTGTCGAACTTGATATAGTTGCCAGCTCCGTTTGACGGGCCCGGCAGGGCGCCGTTGCTCAGGCTGCCACCAAGTGACAGGGCGGTCACGCTCGCAGTTGAGGAATGGGTCCAGACAAGGCCAACGGACGACTTGCCAAACATGTACTGTGCACCAACCCCGTATGTTCTCTGCATCCCGCCTGCGGTTAACGCGTCACCGTCGCCCGTGCTGGCAGCGCCCGTGGCATTCGGTGAGTTTGGATTGCGATTGATCTGGAGGTAGGCCGCTGCTAGGTTAACAGGGCCCACCGTATAAGTCACCCCGGCGCTGTACGCTGCGTTGTTTGAGATGTCTCCAGCTTCATTCGAAAAAGCGTACATCGCACCTACTGTCACTCCGTGGAACGGCGCACTACTGAACTTGACGGAATTATTCAACCGCATGTTGTTGTTCAGATTGTCGTTATCGTACGGATGTTGCGCAAGGTTACCGCCAAAACCCGAACCCGTTGAGCCGAGTGGGGCTAGGTAAGTGACCATGAAATCGTACTGTCGGCCCATCGTCAATGTGCCATATTGTGTCGAACTTATTCCAACCCACGCTTGGCGGCCGAACAGGTCGCCGCCGTTTTTCAGCGTACCGTTCGTAGAATTGAACCCACTTTCCAGTAAGAAAACGGCGCGAAAGCCGCCACCGAGGTCTTCAGTGCCACGCAGGCCCCAACGCGGGGTATTGATGGTGCCTGCGAGCTCTTGCCATTGTGTACCACCGCCGGTTGATGGTTTGGCGGCGTTCAGTCGGGCGTTGCTGCTATACGCGATGCCAGTATCGATCAAACCATAAAGCGAGACGCTGCTTTGCGCGTGTGCCGCGGTGGCGACCAACACGGCAGTAGCGGCAGCAAGAGTCCGGTATTTCATTTGATTTCCTCCGTTATTAAGTTTGACTAAGGAACAGACCATCACATGAGGCCATGTATAAAAGATCCGCGCGTGCAATATGCCGCAGAATCGCCCGGAGTGCTTTCTCGCAGTTAGACCTGTCACAAAACGTACACGTCTTGGGAACCCAACTCGCGCGGGGCTCGGCGATAAAGAGCGCATCTTTTGACGGTTGAACCTCGTTGCAGGCACGCAACGGAAGATTGGTAATTTTCTCGAAAAGCTTGAGTCTCAGTGCTGCGACACCTGTCGCGTGCTTTGTAATCGTGCGTATCTTATAGCCACGGTTGTTTTTTATAATGACGCCAGTCATAGAGCCAAAAACCGAGAACACGCCAGTTGGCTACAACATGATCGACGGTGATTGGAATAGCCTGGGAAGGCTTACGCGACCCAAAGAATTCGGACATGTTTCTTCAGAGACGGCCTAAGATCTCGGAGCCTGCTGCTAGGGGCGTCAGTCCACCGCGAACTGCGAAGCCCAATGTTTCTGATTTCTTAAAGCAAATCGAAATTGTGCCTATCTGTGTTCCCGTGCTGTGTGACCGTCTTGCCCTCGAGCTTCTAGCAAAGTAACCGGGGTTCGCGTGTGAGTTGCTGGCGCGAGGGGTATGGTGCACGATCCTTGGCACGTCAACTAGACATAGCTCTTACCGTTGCGAAGTTCAACTCGCCACGCGGATTCTCCACCGCCCCAAATTTTTTCAGGAGGCTAGGTTGTTAGCACCCGTTGTTCCCTGCGACAGAGTTTTTGCGTGAAAATTTCGTTGCTTCTGAAAAAGGACCGCAGATGAATATGTATAACCTTGTTGTGAGCTGGCCAACTGCAAGTCAACGATCTCGAGTCATGCTATCTAAGCGCAGATGTCAATGAAGTACTAACGATTGAAATTGCATTGGAGATCCACCATGCCTCAAGCAGCGTTTGCCGAGGAGCCGGTGCTGGATGCTTTTCCTACTGTCGATCGAAAAAGTCCTCCGCGCGGACGTTGGCTTATTCTGTTTAGAAGTTTCTCTATGTTTTTTTTGGTCGGCGTGTCGATCTTGGAGGCGCCGTTCGAATTTTGGTTGGCCGGTGAAGACTACTCGCGGGTTGCGTTGCTCGTATCTAAAGTGATCCTTCTTCTTGTCGTGGTTCTAGCCGCGCGTTGTGTTCTGTTGGCAGAAATCCTGCTTGTTCTTGTCTGTGGCTTCGGCGTAGTGGCGGTGGCGCCATCGTTACACGCAGTCTACCAATTCTCGGTATGGGTATTTGGTCTATGTATGTTGGAAGTCGCCGCGAAGATCAGCATCATCTTGAGCTTTTTGCCAAACGTAATTGGCCAATGGAGGCAACCGCGTGGCCCGACCGGCGGATGAGTCAGGGCCGAGAGTTCGACTTAACCAACTTCTTTCAAGACAAGCATGTTCAGCGAGCAAAATCGGTTCGAAATCGATTTGGCTATCGTGGATAGAGTGAGGACATCGCTCCGATCATTCAGACAAAATTTTTTTGAGATCGATATGAAGAAATTGACAACGGCATTTGGTGCTCCGGTGCCTGACAACCAGAATATCCAGACGGCTGGTCCGCGCGGGCCCGCACTGTTACAGGATGTATGGCTGCTTGAAAAGCTGGCACACTTCGATCGCGAAGTCATTCCCGAGCGGCGCATGCATGCGAAGGGTGCTGGGGCATTTGGAACATTCACAGTGACGCATGACATTACGAGATTTACGAAGGCAAAGATGTTTTCGGAAATCGGAAAGCAAACGGAAATGTTCGCCCGATTTTCCACCGTAGCGGGAGAACGCGGTGCCGCTGATGCAGAGCGGGATATCCGTGGCTTTGCAATGAAATTCTATACTGAAGAAGGAAACTGGGATCTTGTAGGCAACAACACACCTGTGTTTTTCCACCGGGACCCTTTGAAATTTCCGGACCTGAACCACGCGATCAAACGCGATCCCAGGACGGGTATGCGTAGCGCGCAGAACCAGTGGGACTATTGGACGCAAATCCCTGAGTCGCTGCATCAGGTGACCATCACGATGAGTGATCGAGGCATCCCGTATTCCTTCCGCCACATGCACGGATTTGGCAGTCACACCTACAGTTTCCTGAATGAAGGCAGAGAACGTTTCTGGGTGAAATTTCACCTTCACACCCAACAGGGTATCCGGAATATCACAGACGCGGAAGCGGAGAGCGTCGTGTCGAAGGACCGCGAATCGAACCAGCGTGATCTGTATAACGCCATTGAACGGGGTGACTATCCGCAATGGAAAATGTTCGTGCAGATCATGTCGGAGAGTGAGGCGGCCGATTACCATCTCAATCCATTTGACCTGACTAAGGTTTGGCCGAAGAACGACTATCCCTTGATTGAGGTCGGTGTCATGGAACTGAATCGCAATCCAGAGAATTTCTTCCAGGACGTTGAGCAAGCCGCGTTTTCGCCTTCGACCATTGTGCCGGGAATTAGCTTTTCACCTGACAAGATGCTACAGGCACGACTGTTTTCCTATACAGACACGCAACGCTACCGCCTGTCTGTAAATTATTGGCAAATTCCAGTCAATGCTCCTCGCAAGGCCGCGTATGTCAACAGCTACCATCGGGATGGTATAGGGCGAGCAGATGGCAATGCCGGCGGCAAGACCAGTTACAACCCAAATACGACGGGGGAATGGCTTGATCAGCCCGACTTCAGCGAACCACCGCTATTGATAGAAGGTGTGGCTGACCGATGGGATCATCATGCCGACCACGACAACTTCTCGCAACCAGGCAATCTCTTCCGGCTGATGGACCGTGATGAGCGACAACGTCTTTTTGACAATACGGCTCGTGCATTGATCGGTACGACTGAGCCGGTCCAGCAGTTGCACATCGCGCACTGTGCCAAGGCCGACCCCGCGTATGGCGAGGGTGTCGCCGAGGCCATCCGGCGCATCCATGATTCAGAAGCTAAACCGACATAGTTTTTGGGGGCATGTGAATAGGCCTCCGGAAATGCGTCGCCGGCGGGAAGTGAGCACTAGCCGCCGGTGGCGTGTCTTGCATTGCCGGGAGGCGCGGGAATGAGACTGTCGGCGGTAAGGCGAAAAAAGCGTCGGAGCAGTTCAGCGCAAATGACGCGGGAACGATCGCTGGACCGCTTTTTTCGCAAAATACTGATACCGTTAGCTTAATGGTGCACATATCTGTACATGCGGACCTGAGGGCGCGGAAGTGACGATGACCTCACGCGCAAGCTTCTGCAACAACCTTGCGCGTCTGTCTTTCAGTCTGAAGCGAAGGACTCGAGTAATGAGTGTCATGTGCCGATACGGTTGGTTTCTTCAGATGGGCACACCCAGATTTCTCCTTGGAGAACACGAAAGTGCTGGTGCGTTGTCTACAGTCGACTTTTTATCTCCGGCCTGACGGCCGATGTTTTCAGGTTATGTCGGGATAAAGGGCCGCCATCACGGTCCGCGCGGCGGATCCGCGCATTGTTAATTCAGCGTAGAGTTTGGAATTTGACGTTTGGGCAAATGATCTTGGTGCAATCATTGCTGGCGGAAACGGGTAAATCTATCAATCAGATCCCAAAATTCCAGCAGCCGTCGTGACAGCCGCAAGATTTTCAAGTATTAATTTTTCTTTCTCTTCAAGTCTCGAAACCGGACCGTGGACGCTTAGTGCCAGCTGCTTTGAACCCATTTCCTTGGGGATCAACATTCCTATCATTCCAGCCCCCGGTACTACCGTGTTTTTTGAAAAAATAAAACCGTCTTTTCGAATTTTGTATACAATCTTCATCAGCTCGCCAATTTCTATTCGATTTCTTGAATATTGCTCAGCGTGGTTGATGCGCTTTGCCAAGTGATCGATCATAGCGTCATCCAGACTACTGAGTAGAAGCCAGCCTAGACCAGACCTGGCAAGGGGGCGCACGGTCTGCCGCAGTCGCGGATAAGGGAGGGGCAAAATGCCGGGAATCTGATGAACATATTGCGCGTGCAGGTCGCTTTGTGTTCCGAGGGAGACCGTTTCCGAAGTTATTTGATGTAATTGGCGCATCGCGGCGAGTACGCTCCCGTTCCCAAAGCGCGCCCGCTCAATCCAATCCACCATGCCGTTCATCCGCATGGTTGGAAAATAGGTTCGACGATTCAAGTCGTATTCTAAATACCCCATAACTACGAGACTTTTCAGAAGCGATGAGCAACTCGACGCCGGATAGTCGAAACGGTCCATGACTTCCTTAAGAGACAAAGGCCGCTTCAAATCGTAAAACAATTCGAATATTTCACAGGTTCGTCTAACAGACTTTACCAGATCCATTTCACAATTCCTCTGATCTAAAAGGAGTTCTCCTGCGATCGAAGTGCCGGTTAAGAGATCTCCCGCCAGTTCCGCTACTAAACCAACGCTCATATCTTAAAGCACCCTCGGCGCTATTGTGATGCCGCGCTAGGTTGGCAACGCGGAGGACAAGGTCACTCTGGGCAGTATCGGCGCATTGAATTTAGGCAGAGGGAAAAAATGCGAGTCCTGCGCCAAAGGGTGACGGGTGGCTGACCAAGACTCGCTCTTCACAATGGTGAGGGTTACATCGTTTTCGCACGGTTGTCGTCCGCAACGAATTTTCACATATGTGAAGATCCCGCGATTCACTTGTGAGCCTCCTGCGTCGACGCTAGGATGTACTCCATGATAATTAGCACATGGAGACTTGGGCTTCGTCCCCGAATTCTGGCCGTTTTTTGCGGAATTTCGTGACGTTATGGACGACGTATGTCGCGAGCTGCTGCTTAGGCGCCGCACTGACGCCCTCCGCTCGATGGCAGTTTTTGGGCGTGTGATCCGAAGGCAGCGTCGACTCAGTGCATACGCTTCGAGTCGCTTCCTACGATGAGCAGATTACCCAGCAGATTGGGCTTAGTCGCGTCCTTACGCCTGCCACTATTGCAACTGGCGCAAGTCTGCACCTTCGAACATTTCGTATGTTTCAGTCCTAAGCCATGTCCATCGGCTTGTGTTCACCTGTAGAGCATAATTATGAAAGATGTTATCTCCGACCGGTTCGTTCCACGTCAAACGTTCGCTTCATTCGATCCGGTTACGCGGCCACCTTCCCGACCCGCGCCGTCCGGAAGTTGCGATGGCCAAATTCATGTGTTCGGCCCGACGAATCGTTACCCTGTGCGGCCCGATGCGGTCTTTGAGGCGCCTACGGCGACCATTGAGGAAGCGCGGCGCATGCACCGAACGCTGGGCATCCGTCGCTGTGTGATCGTCCAGTCGACTGTCTATGGTTACGATCATTCAGCCATGCTCGATGCGATGAAACAAGTCGGGGGCGATTGTCGCGGCGTCGCAATGATCAGTGCTTCCACTACAGATCGGGAACTCCAGCAGCTTCATGACGCGGGAGTCCGTGGCGCCCGTTTCAACTTCTTTCCGGGCGTTAATATGATATCCAGCCCGAGAGAGTTTAGCCGTTGCGTGGCCCGCGTTGCCGACATGGGTTGGTTCATTAAGGTTCATCCGCCAACCGGTCAGTTCGTAGACTTAATGGATCTCTTTGAGCCATTGAAAATCGACGTGTTGATCGACCACTTCGGTCGACCGGACATGAGCGCTGGTCCGGCAGGCGACAAGACAGTCAACAAAATCGTCGAACTTTTGAAGCGCGGGAACTGGTGGGTCATGTTGTCCAACGCTCATCGCTTCAGCCGTAGTGGTCCGTTAATGGACGACATGGTGGACGTGGCGCGCCGCTACAGCGAAGCAGCTCCCGAACGCATGGTTTGGGGCACTGACTGGCCTCATCCACTTTCGATCGACAAAGTCGTGAATGACGGTGATGTCTTGGATTTCCTTTATAGGATGACGCCTGACGACGATCAACTGTCTCGAACACTCGTCCAGAACCCGAATGCCATCTTCCGTTTCTGACGCGCACTGATAGGAACTAATGATGCAGGCATTTTCGGGAATAAGAGTCATTGACGCAACGCATGTGCTTGCTGGGCCGTTCGCTACGTACCAGCTAGCAGTGCTGGGAGCGGACGTAATCAAGGTTGAGCACCCGCTTGAGTTTGATCAGGCGCGGGAGGGGGGAACCGATGCTGAGCTCAACAGCGCCAGGATGGGTACTCTGTACTTGGCGCAATCATCCAACAAGCGGGCCATTACATTAGACTTGAAGACAGCGGAAGGAAAGGAGGTATTTCTCCGACTGATCGCGACTGCCGATATTCTGGTTGAGAACTATCGACCAGGTGCGTTCGATGAACTTGGGCTTGGGTATCACAGTCTACGCGAAATAAATCCAAAGCTGATCTATTGTTCTATCTCCGCGTTCGGGCATGGTGGACCGCGAACAACGGAGACGGCGTACGACCACGTGATCCAAGCCACCTCCGGGCTCATGTACGGTACGGGCACGCCTGAAGTCCATCCTCTGAAGATTGGCCCTCCGGTAATCGACTACGCGACAGGAACGACTGGCGCATTCGCGTTGGCGACGGCCCTGTTCCAACGTTCGCGGACAGGAACGGGACAGCGCATTGACCTCGCAATGGCCGACGTAGCTACGATGATGATGAGTTCACAGGTGACGGGCTACTTACGCAACGGCGTGGCTCCCCGTCCGATCGGAAATCGGTTGCAACACGCGACGAACTGGGCTTATGAGACGAAAGACGGACTGCTCATGCTAGGTGCGGCGAATCTCCGCCAGCAGCGTCGCCTCTGGAATCTCTTGGGGTTCCCCGAGATGATCAAGACGTCCAACGAAGCTCGTGACGCAGACGTCGATGGCGAGGCTGCAGTGTTGCGCAAAGTAATGCTTAACCGTACCGCAGACGAATGGGAAGCACTGTTGCAGAAGAACCGCATACCAGCATCTCGGGTGCGCACCCTTCAGGAAAGTCTGGCTGATCCTCAGGTTGGGTTTCGCCCTTTGCTGCATTTTCATCAGAATTTGTCTGCGATGTCGCCGCCGCTGGGAGTGCCGGTAGCTGCTTTCTCGCTCGAAAATGGCGGTCATTCAATCAAATGCGCACCACCTACTCTTGGACAGGATACGGATCAGATCCTGAAAGAGCTCGGCTATGTGGAAGAAGACGTTGCGAAAATGCGCCGAACGGGGGCTATCTAGAGAGATAGGCATGAACCGTCGGCCCTCCAGCGTTGCGGAGTTCGCCGAAGCGATCTAAAAGCGGACAGTCGGTAATTAATTTTGACTTTCTGATAGCAAAACAGTGAGGATGACTAATCATGACAAAATGCGAAATTCTAAAAAATCTTATCAAGTTACCGAAGTTGCTGATCATGCCGGCTGTATTTGACGGCCTGTCAGCAAAACTTGTCGAGGAAGCTAATTTCGCTGCCGTTCAATGCACCGGCTTAGGCGTGTCGGCCACGGAGGCGTTGCCGGATTTTAGCATCGTGTCGATGCGAGAGATGGTTGATCGAACTCGCGCCATCGCAGGTGCGGTGGAAATTCCTGTGATGGCCGATGGCGACACTGGATACGGAGGCGTCGTCAACGTTTGGTATGCGGTTCGAGAATTTGAGAAAGCCGGGGCCGCGGGCCTGAATATCGAAGACCAGACTTTTCCGAAGCGCTGTGGACGCATCGCAGGAAAGGAGATCGTGTCCGTCGAGGAAATGCAGGCGAAGATCAAAGCTGCCTGCGCGGCTAGAGTCGATCCGAATTTCGTAATTAATGCGCGGACAGATGCGCTTGGACTCATCGGTATGGATGAAGCAGTACGGCGGGGCAACGCCTACATGGACGTTGGTGCCACGATGGTCTTCATCCAGGGGGTGCGCAATTTGCAGCAGGCCAAAGAGCTCACGTCGCGGATTAATGGTCCTGTCGCGATGAATCTGATCGAAGAACGGAACGATTGTGAAGCATTGTCATTTCTTGAGCTTGAGCGCGCTGGAATCGCCCGTGTAAGTCTTTCTGTTTCACTCATGTTGGCATCCGTGCATGGCATGCGTACGGCTCTTCGTCGGATGCAGGAGTGGGGCGGCACACGGATCGATCCTGAAACGTTCGCATCGTTTGCGGACCTTCAACAATTGGCCGGGATGCCGTTCGCAGAATCTATTGAGGAACGGTTCTCCTGACAAGGAAATGAAATGAGCGCTCAAACGCTTGTAGAAAAGATTTTGGCTCGATGTGCTGGTCAGCCTGTAGTCCGGGCTGGAGATGAAATCGTCGCCACGCCCGACTTCGTGCACGCCTACGAACTGAAGGGTACGACCGACGTGATTCGGCGCGACATGGCCACTTTGGGGACCGCAAGGATTTCCGCCCCGTCAAAATTTGCGATTTATATCGATCATCGGGTACCAGCGAAAACGCCGGACCAGGAGGCGTTCCACGAGGAGACCCGCGGATGGGCTCTGGAACAGGGGATGGCGTTATACGACAGAGTCGGTATCGGGCACCAGGTCGCCGCAGAGCAGGGGTATGCGATCCCCGGGAGTTTTTCCGTTCATGCCGATGGCCACATTGCTCAGTTGGGGGCGTTTGGCGCATTGGCCATCGGACTTCGAGGGAACATCATCGAAGCATTCGCTCGAGATCGCGTCTCCATGGTAGTGCCACATTCGATAAAGATTGTGCTCACTGGGAATCTCAGCGTCGGTGTAATGGGTAGAGATGTCTTCCACCACTTGCTGTTCAAATACGGCGCGGAATTTGCCGCCTTCCAGGCTCTCGAGTTTTCCGGCCCGGGAGCCGACGCGCTCAGCGCAGAATCTCGGCAGACAATCTGCGGACTTGCCATGTTCACCGGCGCAATAACGGCGCTGTTTGATCCCAGCGACCGGGTCCTCGCAACGGTCACTGATACATCACGCGCCAGCATCCCCTTCGTTCGTGCGGACGAAGACGCTGTCTATAGTCGGCATATTCAGGTGGTGCTTGACGAAGTTGAACCGATGATCGTATTACCACCGAGCCCTGCGAATGCGAGTCTCCTCGCCGCACATCTCGGAATTCCGCTAAATGCGGGATATCTGGGCTCGTGTGCATCGGGCAGAGTTGAAGACCTCCAGATTGCAGCGCAGATTTTGTCGGGCAAGACAATCAAGTCAGGATTTTCACTGCACGTCGTCCCGACTAGTCAAAAAATCCTATCCGAGGCAGCAAGCAATGGCTCTCTTGCTGCATTGGTCAGCGCGGGCGCTTTTGTTTCCTCGCCATCATGCGATTTCTGCAGCGGAAACATCGCCACAATGGCAGCCGGCCAGCGCGCAGTGTCGACCGGAACACTGAATGTCCCTGGAAGAATGGGGCATGTCGACTCATCCATTTATCTCACCAGTGCTGCCACGGTTGCAGCATCCGCCCTTCATGGCAGCACGACAGATCCGAGGCCCTACCTTTCATGAAAGTTGAGCCTGTACTTCCGGCTATGCACTCCCGCGTTGCATGGGTGTTCGGAGACGATTTTGATATCGACCAGATCATCGGTGTTGAGAATATCAAAGTGCAAGACCTCGACGTCCTTTCGAAAGTTGCCATGAATGGCTTTGACCCAGATTTTGCAGCAAGCTTGTCCCCCGGCGACGTCCTTGTCGGCGGACGAAATTTCGGGTACGGACATCCGCACGCCGCGGCGATGCGAACAATGCGGCATCTAGGAATCAAGGCTGTAATCGCCGAGTCTTTCTTTTCGAGCTACTGGATCGGGGAGATCGGATACGGTTTCACACAGGTGATATGTCCGGGTATCTCCAAAAAGGTGGAGCGTTTCGATCAGGTGGAAATCGATTTTACTGCGCTTGTGTTGCGAGTTGTCCGGACCAATGAGGAGTTGCCGATCATGCCCTACAGCAAGCGTGACGTCAGAATTTTGATGGCAGGTGGTTTAAAGAATGTTTTAGCGGAAGAAAATACAACGAATACGTCGAAGTAGTGAATAAATGACTCGTGTGAAACGCGCGAGCTTGTTGGGTGCAGTATCAGCCCGCCGAAAATGGCGTGGTTAAAATCGGCGAAAACTGCCGTTTTTGCAATTTTTATTTGATGTCTGAATTTCTATATCAAGTGGAAAAAAGGAGACTTATTATGAAGAAATCTATCGCCATGTCTTTAGCTCTCAGCGGATTCGCAAGTTTGGCCAATGCTCAAAGCACTGTGACGTTGTACGGTGTTGTTGACGCTGGCCTGCAATACGTTAGCAACGTTGGGGGGCATCACCTTTTCCAAGCAAGTAGTGGTAATTTGCAGGGTGATCGGTGGGGATTGAAAGGCACCGAAGACCTAGGTGGAAATATGAAAACTGTATTCGTGTTGGAAAACGGATTTAACATTTATAATGGTCGCCTTGGTCAAGGGGGAGACCAATTCGGCAGGCAGGCGTATGTAGGGCTTTCCACGCGTTACGGTACTGTGACTCTCGGCCGCCAGTACGACTCAGTTGTGGATTTTGTTGACCCTCTAGGGGCGGCAACTCAATGGGGCACCTTCTACGCCGCCCATGCAGGTGACGTGGACAATATGAATAACACGAATCGGATGAATAATTCGATAAAATACACTAGCAACAATTACAACGGACTTAAGTTTAGTGCGGGATACAGCCTTGGCGGCATAGCTGGCGCCTCGGGTAGAAATCAGATTATTACGGGTGGATTTGGTTATTCCACGGGATCATTCTCTCTCGGGGCGGGTTACGTAGATGCCAGAAACCCAAACTATTCCTTCTGGGGGGATAATGCTCTTTCAAATACCAGTGCGTCGGCAGCCGGATCAAATAACATGGATAACCGCGTATTCTCTGGATATGCGTCCGCCGGTAGGGAGCAAATTTTCGCAATAGCTGGCGCCTATATTATTGGATCGTTTACTGCGGGGTTGACTTATAGCAATGTCCAGTTCAAAGACCTTGGGTCTACAGCTGGAGTCAATCTCAACCCAAACGGCTACTCAGGTGCGGGGAAATTTCATAACACTGAGATGAGCCTGCGTTATCAGGTAACGCCAGCTTTCAGCGTTGCAGGCGCCTGGGAATACACTCATGCTTACGGCGAGAACAACGCTAATTATAATGAAGGTGTGGTGGGGCTCGACTATTTCATTTCTAAGCGAACCGATTTTTATTTTGACGCAATCTATATGCATGCCTCGGGTGCCGACTCTACCGGTAGGGCAGCAGTCGCCAACATCAACGGTTTATCCGCATCTAGCACACAGAGCCAAGTGGCCACCATCGCCGGAATGCGAGTCAAATTCTAGCGTGCGCGGCCTCAAGGCCGATAAGTAATAAATCGGAGACTTCCACCATGACTGATTCTGCTGGCACCGTCGACATAGAAGCGCTCTATCGACGAATTGCATTTCGTATTCTTCCCCTATTATTAGTTGCCTACATCGTTGCGGTAATTGATAGGGTAAATGTAGGCTTTGCTCAGCTTTACATGCGCACCGATCTGGGGCTTAGCGATGCCGTCTATGGGCTAGGGGCGGGCATATTTTTCATCGGGTATGTGCTCTTTGGGGTTCCAAGCAATCTCATCATGACGCGCGTTGGAGCTAGGAAAACGTTTTCCAGCATCATGCTTGGCTGGGGGCTGGTGTCGATGGCAATGGCCATGGTACGAACGCCTGGGATGTTGTATTTTCTACGGTTTCTCCTCGGCATGTTCGAAGCAGGGTTCTTTCCCGGGGTTGTGCTATATCTTACGTTCTGGTTCCCTGCTGCGAAGCGGGCGCGCGTCACGTCACTGATCTTCGCCGGCGCGGCTTTGTCCGGAGTACTGGGCAGTTTGACGTCCGGGTTAATTATGCGGTTCACCGGCGGGATATTAGGTTTAACGGGATGGCAATGGTTGTTCTTGATTGAAGGGCTTCCATCCGTACTGCTCGCGGGAATCGCCTGGCTTACTGTCGCGGATAAGCCTGCCGACGCAAGTTGGCTGTCAGATAGTGAAAAAGTGGCGCTCGAGGACGACCTGAAACAACAGCGCGAGGTGGCGGGTGGGAAAGAACGCGCCTGGAAGCTAATATTGAATGTCAAAGTCTTGTTTTTGGTTGTAATTTATTTCTCGCTATCCTGCGCAGCTATGGCAATGAACTTTTGGCTGCCAATAATGATAAGTTCGGCAGGGGTGAAAAATGTCCTTGAGAATGGAGTGCTTAACGCAATTCCGTATCTCGCTGCGATGTTCGCGACCGTGGCCATTGCAAGGAGTTCGGATCGGTTGAACGAGCGTCGGTTTCATTACGCCGTTTGCGTTTTTGGGGCAGCTTTAGCAATGTCGCTGTTCCCGACCTTTATCGGAAATCTCCCTATTGTCATAGTTTTGCTGACGATAGGAGAAATAGGGATAGTATCGGCATTTCCAATATTTTGGTCGGTACCACATCGTTATCTTGCGGACGAGGCAATTGCCGGAGGACTCGCAGTAATCAGCTGCCTCGGCCAACTAGGCGGTTTCGTGGCTCCTGCATTCATCGGTTGGATCAAGGCCACTACGGGAAGTTTGGACCTTGGTCTCTATGCGCTAACAGGCTTAATGGCTTTAGGTGCAACCTTGTGGTTTTGCATTGTTCGGAATTCGCCGGCGCCGAGTGAGCAACGCGACCATGGGATGTTGACAAACCAACCGCGCTGAACGTAGTCGAGTGCCGAAACTAGCAAACTGGTAGTTCGAACCGAGCGGCTGATCACTGCGCTCGGTTTGACCAGGGTGAATCCATAAAAAATGGCAGAACTGGCCAAACCTGATCGATCTCCTCAGATTAGGATGCAGCGACTGCAAGTGCAAAGCATTAGGACTCAGGTACGGCATCGGTTGCTTTGTTTGCGTATCCTTGGCATCGCTATAGATGACTTCTGTAATGGGCTTCACCTTCGGAATTGTCTTCAACCGTACATGACTGGGGAACCCCAGTTCGCTGCAGGCCTGTTTTTCCGGCCTACGTTCCGAACCTCTACACCGGTTGGAGTTGTATTCACTAGCCTGGTTGGGCTAATCGACGATCACAGTCGGTTGCCAGCGATGAGGCAGAAATACCGCGATGTCGCCGGCCCTGTGGGTCGGCGGTCGCGTTACGATGTCCTTCATCTAGGCATGCGGGGCGTGGCCGTTGATGTTTGCCTGCCGTATCAGGCTCATGATGGCGGCAGCGCGTTGGCCTGCGCGTGGTGAGTCGCCGAACAACCAGTTGGCCTTGGTGATAGCCCATGGGCGAATCTGGTTTCGACTCCGTCGTTATCTAGGCACGTGCCGATCATCGAGATAGCGCGTGACCGCCTCCCAGCACTTGAGGGTTTAGTCGAGCGCCTTCTTAATCTCTGAACTTTCCGAAACCAGATTGCGCGGCGGCACCATCCATTCATAGAGTGCATCGCACACCGGTTTGGCCCGGCATTGCCGAATCTTGCGGCGCTCTTCGGCGCCCAGGACAGTTGCGTCGCGCTCGATTTCGTGGAGCGCAGCGAAGTACGGCATGGGCGGTCCAGCGACCTGACTGCTGTGATTGGCGTACAGTTCGAAGAGCTTACGCCTCGAGTGCGCGGCACATCCAATTTCAGTAATGCCCTGCTCGATTCCGGCCTTGTACCCGCTATAATCGTCACATACCAACGTGCCATGCTGGCCGGCAAGGAAGGTGCGGGCATGTTCGCCTGCGAGGCCTGTCGGCGAAGTCATAGACCACTGCACACGGCTCGCTGAAGTGCTCGACGTGCATGATTTCCGGCGCAATCGGACAACGTGCTGATTTATGCGCCCTCGGATCGGCGACACCCGATGCCAGAGTATATGATCGAGCGTCGGACATATCTTGGGCGAGATATCTGGCGAGTGCTGGAGAGGATTGCGAGTTCGGTTGCTGTCGAAAACTGTGCACCTCCAGTTAGACGTCGCCGCGAAATTGAGCTAATCGCAGTCCATCAGTTGACTGCTGCAGAGAAAACTACACCTTTGCCTGCACGCGCCTGTTGAGACGCAGCAGGGCGTGTCGATGCTTCAGTCTTCGTGTCCGAGAGAGCTATCAGTAGATGCCCGTGTAGGAAAACCAACTGACGAGCGCGCAGGCGAGGCTCCTCTAGCCTATATACGACTCAAAGGCTCGGCGACAATCTACTGCAGCTCGTTCTAGCTATCCTTGCTCCTGAAAAGCGAGCGTCCTAGTTCTCTGTTTCATTTCGGAACCGGAATGGTCTACGGCGTAGTTCTCTGTCGGATCCCTCGAGCCTCGGCAGTCCTATTTCTTCGCGCTAACTCCTTGAATGGCGTCGGCCCCGAAAGCAGCGTCTTGTCCCGCTTATTTCTATCAAAACCGTCACTATAGATAGGAGACTTGTTTCTCGAGTACGGCGCCTCAGTACTTACTGTCGGGCAGCGGCCATTCAGGGGAACCCTGAATGGCCGCTGCCCTAGCAGCGTCATACCTTCGTTAACTTGCGCAAAACACGCACGCGCTCTGGCTTCTCTCTACCCGGCAAGACCATTTCCCATGCGCCGTAGGAAACTTCTCCAAGATAAATGTCGCCGTGGGAATCAGTTGCGATACCGTGAGGGGCGATGAACTGATGAAGCTCCGTTCCAGCGCCATTGTCCCCAAGGCGAGCCAAAACGTCTCCTTCACTGTTCAATATGCTTATTCGCGGGCCCAAATTGGGATACGACAATGTAAACGGGTGGTTCGGCCCCAGTTCACCCACATAGAAAAGCGGGGATTCGCCGGCACTCCTGCAGAGTGCGCATGGACGGTGCATACCGTGATAAGAGGTCTCGTATTTTCCATCGCCATCGAAAACCTGGATGCGGTGATTCTCACGATCTGCGACATAAACCCAACCTTCTTCGTCAGAACACAGGTTGTGGGGGAGGTAGAACTGTCCGGCCGAACTGCCGCATTCACCCCATGACTTCTCTAGTTTGCCGTCCGGTGTGTATTTATGAATGCGAGCATTCATATAACCGTCCGAGACGTAAATGTCACCCCTTGGAGAAAGTGCCGTATGGGTACAGCGATTGAAAGGCCGGCCACTCATAAATGGAGACGATTCGCCGGGCGTGCCAAGGGTCAAGAGCAACTTGCCCTCGGGTGTAAATTTGCGCACCGTATGATCAGAAGCGTCGGTGCAATAAATCATACCGTCTCGACCAATATCGATACCGTGAGGCGCCTGGAAGGTGTCTTCGCCCCAAGCTCGCAAGAAGCGACCGTTGCGGTCGAAAACAAGCATCGGATGTTCACCGCGGTGGAAAACATAGACTTGGTCATTGTGGTCAACACCAATCGCGGCAACGTCACCCATCTTCCATCCGTCCGGTAACTCGCCCCAATCGGCGACTTCGTAGACAAATTCACCTTCACCCAATTTCGTCATCGCCTAATGTCCTTATCTGGTTCACTAAAAAGTGGTCGATCTTCGGGGTGATCGGGCAACCTTGAAACGTGGCATCCGATCGTCACTTGCAAGCTCTTTCCCGAGAATCCCTCGCCCTTACGTTTCATAAGTCGCATAGGTAGAGTTATGATTGTATCGACGGGTGGCCCACGCTTAATTGCCGAACTTTGCACAACTGTTGTCTATAACTAGAGGTATGTTGACCCTACGTGATTTTCAGTGGAGCTAGCGAAAAGACACGGAATCAACCGGGAGCATCGGTAAATTTACCAATGGACGATGAAAGCATGGCGCGAAAATTGGAGGCCGAATCATGGCGTGATTCCCGCGTGGTTCGAGGCTCCTGTGGGAGAGTGGCAAACGACGTGATAAATTCTGTTTCATCGTCCCGCGGGCGTTGTGTTCTCTGACAAAAGATGGCTGCTTTGCAGATCCGGGCAGCGAAATCAGCATAGAGCAAGCATTCATGTCCGCGAGATCGACGTGTACTACTCGTATGTCGATCTACGGAGCAGATTCTCAAGAGGCTGCTGATTCACCTGGTCGGTGACATCTCGGCATTGCCATCTTGTCGCTGGCAGTCATCCGTGATCACGATTTAGTTCCGTTGCTCAAGACGCGCTTGCTGAGTGCCTACGGCTCGCTCGGAGACCAAGACGGCTCGGCTTAGTGAGAAGCGTTTCCTGGCAGGAAGGATGAGTCGTGCGCGAGCTGTGCATCACGCAACTGCGAAATGTGGCCGGATGGCCGTATCGGTTCGTGGCAGCCCCATCATGTGCCTCGCCTCGGCGGGCGTCGCGATTTCGTAGTCCATTTCTCGAAGGATTCGCACCGTACGCTCGACCAGCTCGACGTTTCGCGCGAATTGCCCTTGGCGATAGTACAAATTGTCTTCGAGGCCTACGCGAATAATTTGCCCGCCCAGAAGCAGAGAGTTCACGCTTGCGGGTAACTGCGCGGGTCCGATACCGCTGACACAGAAGATGCTATCTCTCGGAAGCAGATCGACCATGTACTGAAGTGAACGCGGGTTGTATGGCATCGCGTTCTGGAAGCCCCGATGTGCATTCATCACCATGTTGATAACGTACGGAGGCTCGTCCAACCCCAGTTCGATGAGTGACGTCACATCCTGAACGATATGTGTCGGACTAAAGACTTCCCATTCGGGTTTGATGCCGCGGCTCTTCATCTCTTCGGCGAGAATGCGGCAGCGCGAAGGCGACGTGTTGAACAAAAGTTCCTTGCCGCCGAAGCTCGCGACAAAGGTGCACGCGTCCAGTGTGCACATTTCGGCGCCGGCTTCCATGCCCTTCAGACGTTCTTCCCAGACCGTGTCCCACATGCCGCCTTCAATTGGCTGGATCATGTCGCCATGCACACCGCCACCCGTGGAATTGTTGATGACGATGTCGCATTTCGCGCGTATTTGCTCGTTAATGCTTCGATAGATATCTGCATTGCACGTCGCTTGTTCGTTTGGCAAGCGCGCGTGCACGGCCACGACACTTGCACCAGCGTTGTAACAATCGTAAACGTCACGGGCAATCTCGTCGGGCTGCGTTGGCAAGTGCGGATTTTGTTCCTTGAATGCCATGCCGCCTGTTGGGGCAACCAGCACGATGACTTTGTTTGAGGCCATGAGAAGTCTCCTGATAATGTGAATCGAGGGAAGCACGCCGCGCCGTAAGTCAGAGAGAGCCAGACCGCAAGACCGCCACGTTTTTTCGCTAGCGGAATGCCCTCGGGCATCGGCAAGCCCAAAGCAGCAGAGCAAGCCGCTCGAGAACGTCGGCATGCCTTTGAACTGGAAGAATCGGTGCTAACTTTTCGGCGGAGCGGTCCAATCGAGGCTCGACATGACGTAATCCGACGGGAGGCCGTTGAGTAAGCCAGCCATGCGTCGTTGGCCAAAACTGCTCCATAGCGACGCCGCGAAGCGCACCCGGGTGGCGGCAGGGGAGTGATTAAATTGTGCCAAAGAAAAGGTTCCAGCGAGAAGCGCAACACGGAGATTGATGTCCAGCGTAGCGATTGTCGGAATTTCCATCTGGGTCAATCTCCCTGCGTTCGTTTCCACTCCGCTTCGATTGCTGACTTTGAAGTGGACCAATGCCGTCCTTCACCACCCCTTTTCAGCAGACACCCAAGTTGATACTGTCGGCTCCAGCGATCGTGCGAATCTCCTTGGTCCGATTGACCATCGTGAGATCCGCTTGCGTCAGCTCTGGTGGACATCCTCCACCATCTGCAATCCACCCTCGATTGCTCATCGCCGGCTAGGACGTTCACTGCTAACGTTGCCAACAAGATCTCCCTCGAGATTTGACTGTCAGTGGTGTAGGGTCCAATTTCCACTAATTGGCAGTTACTGCCGGCGCACGCACGGCCTCTTCTTCGCGAATCATTTTATCGAGCCGACGTCGAATTCGGACCGCCGCCCCATCCCCCTGAAGCAAGACCGGCTTCATCGCCCAAAATTCACGCCCCCCCATGTTTTCTTGCAGCGCCTGCAGCAGCCGCTCGTCTTGGTGCACGAAAGCATATTCGGTCCCAGCACGAATTTCATCGTCAAGTGTTGCGTTGTCCAGCTCGAAGTTGCGACAGATCGCCCAGAAATAGTGCGAAGTTGTTGAGGTTTCTGGCGTAACTAAATGGATATTCCGCGTCTCGAGGCCGCCTTCCCGGGGATCACCCTCCAGACTGACGCCCGTTTGTTGAGTAATCGCGGTTGGAACGTCCCACCGCGACTCTGCCCAATGGTCCATAAGTCCAGAATAGTCACCACGGGTGCGGCGCCACATCATGTCGAAGATTGGAGGCGGCGGGGTGCCTTGTGCGAACCTCGTCGCGGAGATGCCGCCGTTCTCCTCGGTGACGACCTGTTTGGCGCTAGAAAGCCCAGGCGCGGACAGCATATCCGGATGGACAACCAAAAGGTGCGCGAGATCCACCAAATTGTCCGTCATATATAAATAATTGGAGCGGACATGAAGATAACCGGTCACTGGACGGTAAAGATCAGGAATCTCCAGCGCGGAAAGTTTTGGGATGAGTTGCGCGTCTTCCCGATCGAGGTCGCCCATCCAAATCCAACTGATGCCGTACTTTTCGACTATCGGGAATTTTCGCACGCGTGCCGCGTCGGGCGTTTGACCATCGAGATCAGGGTTAAATACGCATCGGCCGTCTGTGTTGAATCGCAATCCGTGGTACGGACACTCGATGACTTCATCAATGACCTTTCCCAAATGCAACGGCGCAAACCTGTGTGGACACATGTTTTGTAAAGCAACGACTTGCCCGCTGGAAGTGCGAAAAAGCACAATATTCTCTTCAAGAATTTGTCTGCGCATCGGCGTAGCGGAGATTTCGGAACTCCAAGCGGCGGCATACCAAGTGTTGCGCAGTGCATGCATTTGTTGTCTCCTTGTGTTTTAGAAGTGCGGCGTCGAATGATATATAAATCTTGCCGAGCAGCGAGTCAAAAAAAGTAGGCTGAATACGTTTTCTGCCTAATGAATTTTGTCATGCTAACTACAGCGAACGGTTTTGCGCAGGTCGTTCGTCGGATAGGGAACCGAAGACGCGTTCATCATCAACCCGCTTTCCTTCATGAGCGGTAGAACTGGAATGCTAGTGAGCGCCCAGAGTTTTCGCCACGATTCTTGACGCAAAACACTTGTGCAATTTTGCTCCGTCAGATTGGGGCTAAGATCAGCAGGGGCACATGTCGGTGACTTCCCGGCTGGGGGCTGCAAAGAGGTTGTCATCCAAAAGTATCATCCGCGTTTGGCGGGTTGTGGAGCACGGTATTGACAATATGCGGGGTGCTGAGCCAGCGGCGTTCAAAGAGCCCTGTGACAAAGGACGCAAAGCTCGGTGGTGACTTCAAGGATGGCCATAGGACGACGAGGCCTTGAAGTTGTCTACGATGATGAATCTGCTTTGCAGACCGGGCGGTTAGCGTGCGTCGACACAGACGGTTGGCGTGAAAGCGGGCTTTATCCGTAGCGTATGGGAAGGAAGCTGCTTTATGGTTAATGGGAAGGCATTGAAGGGATTCCGAAAACCTCTCGTGTGGATTGGATGATGCAGCGCGAAGATTAAAGGCATAATGAATAAAATTGCTTCCAAAATTGATGTGAGGGTTGTACGCAAGTGGGCGGAAACGGCTGACATTTGTGGTATCGACCTCGCCGATGAGCGAGGCGGTATGCTGCCAGAATTCTCTGCCGGGTCACATATCGACTTGCATTTGCCGGGCGGCCTGATTCGCCAGTACTCGCTTTGCAACCACCCGAGTGAGCGTTATTATTACCGTATCGGCGTTCTACGTGATCCAAATTCTCGAGGCGGTTCACAAGCCGTGCACGACCTGGTTCGCGAAGGCGACGTTGTTTCCATTAGCATTCCGCGGAATCACTTCCAGTTAACGCCGGCGTCGCGTTACTTGCTGTTTGCGGGTGGTATCGGTGTTACGCCCATTGTTTGTATGGCAGATGTCCTTTCGCGAAAAGGTAGCGATTTCACCTTTCATTATTGCGTCCGGTCGGCAGATCGGATGGCTTTCGCTAAACGTATCAAGGATCCATCCTTTCGCAATAATGTACGTCTCCATTTTGACGATGAGCCGCTTCAGCAGAGACTCAGAATAGAAGAAATTTTGGCAGAGGAGTGCGTTGATACGCATCTATACGTATGTGGGCCAACGGGTTTTATAAGTTGGATTATAGACGCGGCGAAATGTGCCGGCTGGTCAAGCGATCGACTTCATTTTGAGCATTTTACGCCTGCAGTTGCGGCTGGGAATGCCGCGAGTTTCGAGGTTGAGCTGGCAAGTAACGGGCGGATATTGTTGGTTCCAGCGGAGAAAACAGTCGCTAAGGTGCTGCATGAAAACGGCATCAATCTGCCGGTGTCTTGCGAGGCTGGCGTATGCGGCACTTGTCTCACGCGCGTCCTTGCGGGTGAGCCAGATCATCGTGATATCTACCTTACCGAAGAGGAGCGTGCACAAAACGACCAATTTACGCCTTGCTGCTCACGGTCCTTGTCGTCGCGTCTTGTCCTTGATCTTTAGCAGCGTCAAGCAGACGGCACTGAAAACGTAGTTACATTAGCCAGAAAACTGTTGGACGGTGACGCTGAGAACTGCCGTGGTTATGGCACGTTGCTCGGTCGGTTTTGTTCGAGCGGGGCATTCGCGTCAGGACGGATGATTTTGATTAATTGGATGCCATATTTGACGCGGCTCGTCCTGCCGTTACGTAACTAGTCACTGCACTGCGGGATCCAAGCGGGACTCCGCCGCTGATTGACGGTAAAGTCCTCTCGGGAACCATCGGTGATGTGACGTGCAGATATCTCCAAATGTCGATGTTACTTGAGGTTGACTTTCTGCTCGGATGGACTTGCTGAGGACCGCGCAAGAATAGTAATCACGGCCCAGAGCGCCTACCGGGCAAGTGAGGGTGACTCTGTGGCGGGCGAAATACGTTGAGCAACGTCCATGCTCGAAAGTTCCCTTCACGTGTTGTCACCTAGGGGCCGGTCAACGATGGCGGTTGACCGTGAGATCGCAGCGATTTCGAAACCTATTGAATCACACTTTTTTCGAGATGCGATGCAATCCGAAGCAAGTTTGGGTCAAAACAACCACGGAATTTGGACGCGAATTCCGATTGCGGAAATTATTCGTGGGTTGCCCCCTACGCATAACGTATTTGTCCACCGCAATCGTTGCAAGGACGCCAATTAGAGTAGGTCTTTTAGTTAACCTTAGTCTTCAAAGAACTTGAAGAGGCGGAAATCGAGACTGCCGCTGAAAACGCGCGCCAGTATTAATTCAAGGAATCGTATCGAATGCGGTCATAAAACGGGCTGCTGGTGTCTCGGTTTCCTTAAGTAGCGACAATGGCAAATTTCTGCGATGATCTTCGGGTGGACGCGGAGGCCGCCAACAACTTACATAGAGTCTTTTCCAGGGCAGTCGAGCCTGCTAAAATTGGCTAGCTATAATATGTTGGGGGTGAATTGTAGTCTGAAGGGTTACACTCATCAGCCTCTGACCCGCGGATGCTCGTCAAACAAAAAACGGAGTTCTATGCCGTCTCGTCGATCTACCAAACTTGATCCGGAACAGCAAGCGCGTCGACTGGCAATTGGAGAGGAGAGGCGCGCCAAAACTCGCGCGACCCTACTGGCTGCAGCATATCGTCTTTTTGCTGCTCATGGCAGTGACGCGCCCACCATCGACGACGTGATCGCAGAGGCAGGGGTTGCTCGAGGGACGTTTTACAATCACTTTGCAACTCGGGACGAGCTATTTAGGGCTGTGGCAAGCGATCTCACATACGCGATTAACGGCATGATCACTCCGGCTATTGCTGGTATCACAGATCCTGCAACCCAGATCAGTCTTTCGTATAGGCTATTCCTGCGATTTGCTATCTCAGATCCGACGCGCGGATGGATTTTGTTGCGAACCATGCCACTTGTCAGCGCACTGAATGACGAGATGAAATTCATTATGCAGGCTCAGTTTTCCCAGGCAATCGCGCAGCGCCAATTCACCGTGCAATCACTGGAAACTGCAATGGATCTCGGACTCGGCTTGCTTGTCATGACTATCAATCGTGCGTTGCACGAGGGAATCACGGACAAGTATATTGATCAAACTGTCGAAACATTACTGACGGCGCTCGGATTGAGTAAGAAAGAGGCCCGATCGCTAGCGCAAATTCCAATTGATCTTGGACCCCCGTTGAGACTAGCGATCAATTCAATCGCACAACGAGCTGACGGCGCGCCGGACAAGGAGATGCGATTTAGACGTAGTTCGAAACAGGGGAAGGTCGTTCAGTAGCGAAGAAGGGCCGGACTCTTACGCAGTATCCGCTTAAACGTCCGGTAAGACAGACAGCCTCAACGCTATTTGGGCTCGGGGTTGTTGATAATCACGTTTGACGATGACTCGCATTATGTTCTTCAGGATATTGTCTTTAGTGCGCCACTGTCTGATAGATATGCGAGAGATGACTTTTAATATTGCCCTGACGTCGCTTTTGGGGCGGCGACCAGCCTTGAAAATTAATTCGCCCCTGACGGAAAGAGCAATGCCCCTCGGGTGCACAGCCTATGAGGCCCGCGCAGATCAGGCAGGTCGCCGCGCTGGCGACCTGCCCAGAGCACCGGACAGGCACATATTGGTGCGCGGGGCGCCTTTGACTTCCCGGTAGGCGAAAAAGAGTCGTCAGCAGCTTGCGGTTCCCGCGCCGCCCTCAGCATTACTTCACCACGGCGGGGTCCACTGATCTGGAGCTCAAAATCGGCAACGCCTTCTGATCGCGATGTAAATCCTCGACCATTTCCTCGATGGAGTGGCGGCTAGTCCAAAAGCGGACGGATCCATGAGGTCCATGGCTGGAATGCTGAGCAATTTCGTCGCGTTGAAGATCGCTAACGCAATGGGCGCTGAGAAAGTCGATGAGTAGCCTGACAGCGGGCAGCATTCCATGTCGCGAAGGGAAAACAGCTTGAAGTTCGCTGACTGGGGCGTTGAATTCCGGTAGAACGATTTCGAGCGCCCCGTCTCGTATATCTTCCAGGCACAACGATAGCGGGAGCAACGCCACGCCTATCCCTTGTAGTGCGGCTTGTCGAGTAACGACGAAGTCTTCGACGACCAGTATTGGTTGATGTCGAGCCTGTATTTCGTTGTTCTCGGGAGTTATCAATGTCCAAACGTGTGGGCCCTGCGCGGAAGAGTAACTAATGGTGGGCATCCGAAGAAGCTCTTCGAGTGACTTGGGTCGCCCAAACCGTTCAAGGAACTCTTTACTGGCGACTAAAGCCGGTTGGAAGATACCGAGCGGTCGAGCCATAAGACCCGAGTCTTCGCATGGTAAAAGTCGAATGCGAATAGAGAGGTCGAAGCTTTCTTCGAGACGCATATCTCTTTCGGTTGTATCTATGGAAATGCGGACGTCTGGGTTGTTTTTCAAAAATAGGGGAATGAGGGGGCCGATTACGAATTGAGCTAGCATTGCAGGGCAGCTTATTCTTACAAGGCCCGAAGGTTTTTCCTGTGCTAGAACTATTTTCTCCTCGGCCGCATTTGCTTCCGCGATCATATTAATGCAATGCCTGTTAAATTCCGTTCCAAGTTCAGTTACAACGAAATGTCGGGTTGATCGCTGTATTAATCGGACTTTCAGGCGTGTTTCCAGCGCTGCAACACTTCTTGAAATGCTAGAATGGCTTATTCCTAGCGCCTTAGCCGCTCCAGTAATCCCCTTGTGTTCAACGACCTTAGAAAAAATGAACATATCATTGAAATTAATCATGTCTCCTCCAAGTGCAATCGCTTCTGTATAATCGAAGAAGTATACATGGAATTTTCCGACAGTCGGGTAAAAGCACGGTGACCAAGAAATACGGGGACATATCATTGGCGCATAAGCTGTTACCGGGGAAAAAGTGCCTCTGGCGGCTATTGCTGGGGCACCCTCGGTAACGCGGTTCCCATCGCGTGGAAGGGCAAACGGCAACCGAATCATTCGCGTTGGTGTCAGGTACCGGACGGCATTTGCGAAGGAGAGGTGGCGGCTATCCGATGAGCGAGGATTGTTGTTGCCGAATGGGCAAGCTGCCGACGCCGGCTATGATCGGGTTCACGCGGCATGTATCGCGGTCGCGAGCGCCTGGTCCTGCGCATTCATCCGACCTACTGGTTCCCGTCAGACGCACGAGCGAAGTGAAGTGTAAGTCAGCGGGAAAAGAATGGTGGTTTCACCTGAATTTGGGACGTTCTTAAGCGACAAACAATCTTGTCTGGAGCTTCGCTGTGGCTCTGGGAGCACCGTATTCTGCCGCGTAGCCCGGCGCGGGAATACTATCGAACAGGTGTCGTTCCCAGTAAGGTGTCGTCGGCAACGCTCTGCGAGTAGCTCAAAGCCCGAGCGGTAAAGCGGCCTGTCGGGAAATTGGTGGATCAGTTGTGGCAGTCGCGCCGGAACATCGGCTTGATCGAAGTTGCTGCTGCGCTCCGTCGGTTAAGTAGACGTTCACCTTCCCGAGAAGTTGTTGGGACATCCATCAACAATATCAGCGTACTGCCAGCCCTAGTGAGAGCTGGGTCCTCATCCGCGCAAGATCCGCATTGAGGTTCGCTGACGGCCTTTCAGATTTCCGTCAGCGTTCCGTGTTTACATCAGATCACGGCGTCGATTTCAGCTGCTTGAGCAAGCTCATGGTGTCCGGGATTGCGGAGTGATCGACGTATTTTCCGTCGCGTACCGTGATGATTTCGATAACCTCAAAGCTGACAGTATTGCCAGTGGCCGGAACTCCCATAAATTCGCTGCTGTGAGTGCCCTCGTAGCTTTTCCGTGTGACAACCTGATCCCCCTCAGCAATCTGCTCATGGATTACAACTTTCGCGTCGGGAAACGCAGGTCGGAATATTTTAGTAAAAAATACAAACGGGTCGGGTCCACCCTTGTCTTTGCCGCCGTCATGAAATTCCGTAGAAACCAGTTCGTCATAGACTGAATCATCTTTGTTTTCAATAAATTCCTTATTGAATCTTTGCACCACCAACTTATTTGCATCTTGAAGACTAGTCATGTTTATAAATCCATTCGATTAAGGTTGATTTTGGGGTTCGCGCGATACATCCGCTTGCCGCTTGGTTACAGTTTGGAGGTGTCGCAAACAACGACGTAAGCTTCCTCGCGCCCCTTTTTTTGAGTAGGACGAAAACTGAAGTGTTCATGAAACGGACCGTCGTCTTTAAGCGGTCAATGAAGCTGTTGACAAGACCGCACCAACTTCGACCGCATACGCCGTGACCGATAGTCGTTCCCCCCACGCCCCTTATCACTTGTGCAGTTTCATTAGCCTGTTCCAGATCCTCGTGGTTTGGCTTCGCTTAGCGAGCAAGGCTATGCCAGATTAGCGAGGACGAGTTGACTTGTCAGGCGCTAAAACGCGAAAACTCCTGTGCAAATTTGGACGTTATCGCATGCATGCTTGCGTGCGACATGACTTTGCGTTCAGTCACGTATCGGCGGAAGACGTTCGGTCGCGAGCGCCTTCGTCACGGCTGTCCCAGCGAATGACAGGATTGACTGGGCAGTGGCCAACGCAACGGATCTTTTCGATGCTCCCGTACCCTAGGCACTGTGACTTCTTTGAATGTTCGTCGCTCCATCTCCTGAGAAGTAAAAGCTTGGTCAAAACTCACGGACATCTGCATCGGAAAGTGGGTAAACACTGATTTGACGATTCAGTACAATTTGGATTCTAATCTGCCCACGGCACTGTCGATGAACTGTGGTTAGCCTGAGTAGGTCACGCCGACTGCTGACGAGTCGGTGCGGCGAAATTCAAGTACACCTCGACGCGAAAAAACATCGCGCGAATGGAGCCAACCTCGCGCCTGTCGTTTCAGGGGGCTTCCGCGCCGGAAGGTGCGGATTATGTTTGAGCGGGCAAGACAGTTGATTTTGGAAAACTCAGGCCGGAAGGTGTTTCTGCAACCGACGGAATTGTGTTTATCGAAGTGACGGTGCTACTTACGCGGCGTCGAGTCGTCTTCAAGCTTTGAGGGCATGGAGAATCGCAGCTCAAGGGGACTCTACGCTGCTACGCATACGAGACCCTTTGAGCGCTGCGCGTGCATGCATTTCACGAAATGAAATCATTGAGGCATTTGACATGAGGCTATTGAATTACATCGTTGGCGGTCAACACCGCGCGGGCGCAAAGACGGAAGCAGGCATCGTCGATCTAACGGCGGCATTGCGAGGAAATCCCGTAGAGGTTGTCGATATTCTGCAACGAGGCAGCCACGCGCTTGAGGATGCGCAAGAATGCGTCGCGTCCGCACGCTCGTTCGTGGATCCGACTTCAGTCCATGTGCTTGCGCCAATACTGCGACCAGGAAAATTTCTCGGAGTAGGTGGCAATTTTATGTCTCATATTGATGAGGTGCGGCACCTTGGCTTCAAAACACCGGAGCATCCGATCTGGTTCAACAAGCAGGTCACCTGTGTGAACGGCCCGTTCGATCCAATTTACGCGCCGCGCGATTCAAATCAGCTCGATTACGAAGGAGAGCTTGGAATCGTGATTGGCAAGCGGTGCCGCCGGGTGTCGGTTTCGGACGCGCTCGAGATGGTCGCTGGCTATGTGGTTTGCAACGATGTCAGCATCCGGGATTGGCAGTTGCGTGCGCCGACCGCAACGATTGGTAAATCCTTCGACACTCATGGTCCGTTCGGACCGCACTTGGTCACGCCAGATGAAATTGCTGACCCAGGAGCACTGCGCATTCGGACTTGGGTCAATGGTGAACTCCGTCAGGACGGCTCAACCTCGGAAATGATCTTCAGTTGCGCGGCGCTAATCAGTGATTTGAGTCAGCGTTGCACGCTCGAAATCGGTGACGTCCTGTCGGTTGGCTCGCCGGCGGGCGTCGGAGGGTTGCGCAATCCGCCTGCATATCTGCGTGCGGGCGACGTCGTGCGAGTCGAAATTGATCGGATTGGCGCAATTGAGAACATCGTTTGTGAGGAGCCGTCCTGAGACAAGCAGGTGCCAAAAAATTATTCTAATCACGAGATCTTAATATGAATATTACAGAAGCTGAAAAATCTTTGCGAGACAGTGCGAACAGTCTATCCCCGTGGAAATTGGCGCACGTTATCTTTCTGACAGACCGCATTCCGGTGATGCGCGATTGGTACATCAGAGTTCTCAATGCGGAGGTAGCGTTCGAAAACGCCAACCTATGCTTCCTTCGCTATGACGACGAACACCATCGCATTGGTTTTATCGGTGCGACCGGTATGCAGCCGCTGCCCAATGGACCGTCGTATGTGATGGATCACTACGCGTTCACGTACCGTGGCCTCGGCGAGTTGTTGGGAACATATCTCCGACTGCGCGACCTTGGGATTGAGCCATATTGGACAATCAATCATGGTCCGACAACGTCGATATACTACAAGGATCCCGACGGCCATAGAATCGAACTACAGGTTGATAACTTCGACGAGTCGGAGTGCGAACAGTTTTTTGCGTCGGGTAACTATGACGAAAACCCGATCGGTGTGAACTTTGACCCAGACGAATGGATTCGTCGTTATTCCGAAGGTGAGCCTGTCAAAGAACTAACTAAACGGCCCACACTCCCACCGGATGTAAATGCTTTTGACATGGTTCCCCAAGCGCATATTTCATAAAGTCGTTCGCGACAACCCACGCTCGGCGGGGACGCGACAACAGACTGTGTCGCGTCCTTTTTTCATTGCCTGGTGCGCCGGATCTAAAAAAGACGGCGAATGAAAGCCGAGTTTAAGTCGCTGGGATGAACCTACGCACTAGACTGAGCAGCTAACAGCCGCCCTAGCGACTGATTACGCTTGAGCAAGAGCCGCCGAATCACACTGAAACACTGGAACTGTATCAACAAGTGTAGCCCTACAAACAACAAGGAAAATTGGAGACAACATGAAGTATGCAAGGACTCAAATCGCTACGCTTGTCGGTGTCGCGATTCAGCTATCGATCTCCTGCTCGGCGTTCGCTCAGTCTCAGAGCACGCAGGACAATTCTAGCGTTGGCCAACCAAAGAATACAGTACCATCGAGTTCGCCGCCAATAATGCCTGCAGGAATGAGTTCATTCACACCGGACTGCATGGCATTCGAAACTCTTAACAGTCGTAGTCAACCCGCCGCTGCGCGTCCGCCATTTTGCGAGACGATCTCGCCGCACCTCGGAGGCGTACGGGATGCTCTGGCCGACAACGGGATCGGGTTTGGCGCAGAAGCAATTACCCAGTTCTCGTACGATGTTCTGCGGCATAACGCAAACCCGCAGCGATACGCAGGGCAAGATCCAACGTGGAGTACCACCGTAGCTGGGTACGTCACCTATGATCTAAGCCGAATCGGATTCACGCCAAAGGCCCAGTTGACTATTGCTGGTCAATGGTCCAACTCGAATTTCACGCCGACATCTCCTAATCAGGCGACGTTGTACGTCTTGGCTGTGAACCAGCCACTACTGAACGGACAGGTCGAACTGCAGTATGGGTATTACCCACTGCTAACTGAGTTTTATGGAATGTTTCTCGGCGGTAGCCCGACCACGAGCGCACTGGGCCCTCTGAGTGTCATCCCGTCCGAAGTGGGCATGAGTCTGTTAACACCCACTCCATCATTTGATGTAACGGTTCGGAGTCCTGATTCACGGTTTTACAACCATTTTGCAATCTCAAGAAGTCAAAGTCCAGAAGGTTTCGCTACGGACATCGCCGAAAACCCGACCGGGCTACGCCTGACGGTGCCCGGTGCACGAGTATTGTTCGTCGACGAATTCGGATACAAGGTTAAGTCATCGGATGGGCGAGCGATTAACCTTCGTGCTGGCGGAATCTACAATACTAGCCACTACTCAGCGTTTGACTCACCGAATCCAGTGACGAACAACTATGGAGCCTACGTCGCTGGAACTTATCAGTTGACTCAGCCGTATCCTGGCATGCCAAACGGTTTGTACATTGACGTCAAAGCGGACTATGCTCCTCCTGACCGCAACTTGTTCACGTCTGATTTCCAGTTTTCTCTTTTCGATATCGGCCCATTCCCCGGCCGACCGCTGGATATGCTAGCTTTCGGTTTTTCAAAGACGTTTTTTAGCTCGGATGCGCGAGCCATATTCGCGTCCACGCCTTTCGCAGCAGCGGCTAACTCGACAGGCTATTCCATTTCATACGCTGCTAGGGTCATTCGTGGCGTATATTGGATTAATTCGCTGACGTACACACAAAATCCGACATTGACACCGAAGAGTGCGAACTCCTTGGTTTTCAACACGGCGCTAAGTTTGTCGTTCTAGTAATCGGGCGTGGCCTCGGAGCGTGGCGCGTTATGACACACTCCGAGGCCAGGTATTAGCGAGATATTAAACGGAAAGTATAAATGCTGCGGCTAATTCCGCGGGCGTAACCGACACGCGCACGGGTTCCAACCGTCTTGCCGCGAAGCTGCAGACCGTTCTTGAACGCGACCCGTCCTGTACCCACTTGTTTTTCTTCCGGTACTATGTGGTGTGCTTGCTCATGAAACGCCTCGACTAGGGTCGTTTCGTCTGGCCGAGGGCGCAAGCGGTACGGTGTGCCTGTCCCGCGTCTTGTTGCCGGTGCCGCTCGGAGGTATCGACTGACACCATCCGACGCACACACGTGGCCCACCCATACGTCGACGACGGGGCATCGAGATCGACAACGATGTCGTTGAATACGGCCTCTGAACAGTAGACTTGAGACGCTGGACCTTCCTGCACTTCGGTTCCACCGGTGGCGGCGAAAGGGTGGGCGTGATATACAAGTTGGTTACCACGGCCAGATTGAACGGTCCCGATCTACAAATCTAACTACGCGACATTTTGCTCGCATCGCTGATACGTTCGGTCGCGTCGGTGAACTGCTTCCACGTGTCGTCGCCCACAGACTCCAGACCGAACGCACCTGAATTCACGTGCACACACCAGTGTCAAGAAACATCCCCACCTGTCGGTTACGGATATTTCAATGGCCTGTTTGATTCCACTGGAAATGCGGCGCGGCGGTGTATCGTGAGTCTCGTGCGCCGAGGTGGAGTTGCGCTGATCGTTTAAATTCGTCGAGCAGCCACCGAGCGGCTGGACCCTCCACGGCTTCCTTGCGTCGAACTATTGCTGTTGCGTAGGCAGGCATACGGTCGTGACCTTCCCAATCGCGCAATTCAAGCTTCACTAACCTTTTCTCCTCGAGATCGTTTGCAGCCAAATAATCGGGTAGCGTCCCCCAACCGACACCGGCGCGAAGAAGTTCACGTTTGGCTCTCATGTCCGTGACATGCCAGCAATGCAACGAATGGACGCCATAGTCGCGGCTATCCACAGTTGCTGTCGAAGGTGTCCAAACAACCTGCATGTGACCGTGTAATGCATCCGACGCGATGGGCCTCGGCAATGTGACTAGGGGGTGGGTAGGGGAGGCAACTGGCACCATGCTGTATTCGGTCCAGGAAAAGGACTGAAGCGCCGAGCCAAAAGCTGTCGCTTGGACCAATATTCCAAGGTTGGCCTGCCCGTTGACCATGAGTTCCAAGGCCCGCTGGTAAGGCTCAACTTTTAGTCGAACATGCACGGAGGGATATGCTTTGTGCAACCCCGAAAGGACCCGGACCACGGGCCCGATTGGGACCATATCATCGACGACCAACGTCAGATTGGCCTCCAACCCCTTCGCGAAACCCTTTGCTATGCGTCGGTATTCGTCTACGTCCATGGTTATTCGCCGCGCATGTGTCAGAAGGGCCCGACCAGCATCCGTCAGTATTGCTCGGTAGCCAGTCCGATCGAACAGCAGCAATCCGGCGTCCTCTTCCAGAGCGCGAATCGCGTAGGTCATGGCCGACTGAGCGCGGCCTAGTTTTCGCGCCGCTGCGGCGAAGCCGCCGCAGTCAGCGACTGCGATGAAGACTACGAATCGGTCAAGGGTCGGTGCATCCATGATTATCTAGTTATCTGATCGAAAGTATCTAGTTTATGACGTTCTCGTTCATGACCGTAGGTGAGAGCATGTCAGCAGCATTGTTCGACTATGGAGTGAGAAATGAATGCAGAAAACGTTTTGAATCCCACCTCCTCTGCGGCGGGGCGGCCATTGCGATTGGGCCTGTGGATTGCTCAAGGAGCACTTGCGGCACTGTTCGTAGCTTCGGCCGTCTCGAAACTCACTTTGCCAGTTTCACAACTTGCCGCACAGGTTCCCTGGACAGCAGATTTACCGTTGGCTTTCGTCCGCTTCACCGGGCTTGTCGATCTGGCGGGAGGGCTTGGCATCCTATTGCCAGCGCTCACTCGGATCGCGCCTCGGCTCACGGTATGGGCAGCGGTCGGCCTCACGGTCCTTCAGTCGTTCGCGATGATCTTCCATTTCAGCCGTGGTGAATTCGCAATGCTGCCCATCAATTTGGTTCTATTGACGGTGGCGATCTTCGTTGCGTGGGGGCGTTCCCAGAAGGTGCTGATCAGAGCTCGAAGCAAGGCCTGACCGTGCCCCAGCGTTGCTGATCAATTTGCCGGCGCCCGGCGCGATCACTGAATAACTCGCCGAGGTATACCGACGAACCCCGGACGAGATGTTGAGAAGCATCTGCCAGCCCGCTATTCCATGCCACTCAGACTTTTGACTATCGTTTCGCATAGCCACTGCTGTGGAGCGGAATCTTCTGTGTCCGGCTGCCAGAACAAATTGACATCAAATGTCGGGATTGGGAAGGGCACCGGTAGCACTCGCATTCGTCCGTTCATCGCAAACGATTTTGCTACACGTGTCGGTAGCGTCAGCAGCAGGTCGGTCGATGCAACGACGTTGACGATGTTCGTAAAGTGCGGCACCTGAAGCGCAACGGTGCGCGTGAGTCCCATTTCTGTGAGGACATCCTGAACGAGACGGTGTCCAGTGAATGGCGTAACGACGACGTGGCTAGCGGCGACGTACTCCTGCAGACTCAAGGTTTCGCCGATGAAACAGTGAGACGTACTGAGAAGACACGAATAAGTCTCGGTGAAGAGGGCCCGTTTACGCACCCGGCCACCTATGAACTGAAGATTGCCTACGGCGGCATCGACGCTTCCAGTGACGAGCGATTCAGAGATTCGTTCGCTGTCCAGCTGAACAATTTCCAGTCCGACATATGGCGCAACGGTCAGGAACTCGCGAACAAGAAAAGGCAGAAAATAGAATTCGCCCAGATCAGACATGGCCACTCGGAAACGGCGCGTTGACTTCGATGGGTCGAACTGGCGGGTCGCGGCGATAGCGCCTTCGATGCTTCCGATCGCGTCACTAAATGCGTGGAAAAGCTGCGTTGCATTGAAAGTAGGAACCATGCCTTGGCGGCCACGTGTGAATAGTGGATCGTGGAGGAGGTTGCGTAGCCTGCTCAAAGCGTGACTTACCGAGGGTTGCGTGAGATTCAATCGTTTCGCCGCGGCACTCACGGTCCCCGTTTCATAGATGGCTACAAACGCCCGGATGAGATTAAGGTCCGTCATAATTATGGTAAACGATGATATAGATGTTATCTATTATAAAATCGAAAAAATCCTAATTTGTTTAATTTCAGCGGGTCTTCTACCATCCTTCCGTCGATGAGGAAGATGCCATGACCACCGTTCACCAAGTTTGTTACGAAATCCTTCGCGAGCAGGGATTGACCACGTTCTTCGGCAACCCGGGCTCCAACGAATTACCTTTTCTGTCGAACTTTCCAAAAGACTTCCGCTACATCCTCGGTCTTCAGGAGGCGACGGTTGTTGGTATGGCTGACGGCTTCGCGCAGGCCACGGGCAAGCCGGGTTTTGTGAACCTGCACTCTGCTGCAGGAACAGGCAATGCGATGGGCGCCCTGGCAAATGCGTGGAACTCGCACACCCCGCTGGTAGTTACTGCGGGACAGCAGGTCCGCAGAATGATCGGCGTCGAGGCATTGCTTGCAAACACCGATTCGGTAGCATTGCCACGCCCGCTTGTGAAGTGGAGTTGCGAGCCGAGCTGTGCAGAGGAAGTGCCGCTTGCACTGAGCCGAGCCATCCATATGGCGGCCGCGCCGGCTGCGGGTCCTGTTTATGTGTCCGTGCCATATGACGACTGGGGCAAGGACGCGGGCCCGGGCGCGGAGCATCTGGCCAGTCGAAATGTGCAATCGGCCGGGGCGCTTTCAGAGGATCAGCTGACTTCGCTCGTCGAATCTCTCGAGTCCGCTCGAAATCCGGTGCTGATCGTAGGCCCGGATGTCGACGCAGCAAACGCGAACAGCTATGCGGTTTCGCTTGCAGAGAAGCTTTCGATGCCGGTATGGATGGCACCTTCGGCGCCACGCTGCTCTTTCCCGACGACCCATCACTGTTTCAGAGGTTTGCTCCCCGCCGGCATAGCGAGCGTCAGTCGTCTTCTGTGTGAACACGATCTAATCTTCGTTGTGGGGGGGCCAGTCTTTCGTTATCACCAATACGAGCCTGGAAAATTCCTGCCCGAAGGTGCGAAGTTGATTTCCGTCACTTGCGATATCAACGAAGCGACGCGCGCACCGATGGGACAAGCAATCGTTGCAGACGTTGCGCTTGCTCTGCGGGTACTCAGCGAGAAGGTATCCCAGAGTTCGCGTGCGCAACCGGCGCCGCGTCTGATGCCTGCACCTGCTCCCGAAAATGCAGGCGCCCTAACACCTGAGCGTGTTTTCGACATCCTCAATGAAGTTGCGCCTCGGGATGCCATCTATGTGAATGAATCGACTTCGACGACGACCATCATGTGGGAGAGGCTGCGGATGACGGAGAGCGGAAGCTATTACTTCGCGGCAGCTGGCGGGCTTGGCTTTGCGCTTCCGGCAGCCGTGGGCATCCAGCTCGCCAGACCGGAGCGCCAAGTCATCGGCGTAATTGGTGATGGATCGGCAAATTACAGTATTCAAGCGCTGTGGACCGCAGCTCGATACGACATTCCGGCCATCTTCATCATTATGAAAAATGGCACTTACGGTGCACTGCGCTGGTTTGCCGGCGTGCTGCAGGCGGAGAACGTTCCAGGCCTTGACGTTCCGGGGTTGGACTTCTGCGCACTCGCGCGCGGTTACGGAGTTAGCTCACTGCATGTGGATTCCAGCGACGCGCTAGTAGCTGCGTTGCGGCAGGCCTTGTCGGCAGGCAAACCCATGCTAATTGAAGTTGAGACCCGCGTGAAGCTATGACTGCGAACGAGGGTGCTGGCGCTAAATCGTGCCTCGCAGGTTCGGTGCGGTTGTAGGTCAATTACCGGCGGCCGCCCTGTTTCACAGCATCGTTCAACGCCAATCCGCTTGGGCTCGTCGCGCGTAGACTCATCTCAGTGGCCGCTGTTATTACCCCCCGAGTTACAGAATGATTTTCGTACCGGACGGAGTGGGTGCTTCAGCGCATTGATGCGAAACCGGTCCTTCGATAACAGTACTTACTAGAGGAAAACATGAGCGTCGTTGAACAGAAAGCAGAATGGGTCAACCGCATTTTTTCAAACGGCTGGGTTACGGCGAGCGGCGGTCTGTCTCCTGTAGTTGACCCCTCCACGGGCGAGACGTTGACTCAGGTTGGGCTCGGGAACCGGCAGGACATCGACAGAGCCGTGGAATCCGCAACCAGTGCTCAGGCAAAGTGGGCGGCCACGCCGTTCGATCAGCGTGCAGCAGTGCTGCGAGAGGCCGCAAGATTGCTCAAGGTGCGCGAAGCGGCTATCAACGAGTGGAATATTCGCCAATGCGGCTCAACGTTGCTAAAAGCACAATGGGAGCTTCACGCGACCTATGAGCAACTGCTGGCAGCAGCTGCGATGACGATGCAACCCGTCGGGGAGTTTTATCCGTCAGCCATGCCGGGGCGCATGAATTTGTGTCGTCACGTACCTATTGGTGTCGTTGGTGTTATCGCGCCGTGGAACTTCCCGATTCTCCTCGGAATGCGATCGGTCGCTCCCGCGCTGGCGGTTGGTAATGCAGTAGTGCTCAAGCCGGACCCGCAGAGCTCTGTCGCGGGCGGTCTGATGCTCGCGGAAGTGTTCGAGGACGCCGGTCTGCCGCCGGGTGTGTTACATGTAATTCCTGGAGGGCCTGAAGCTGGGGACGCGCTGGTGCGGCACGAACAGGTCGGCATGATTTCGTTTACTGGATCGACCGCCGTCGGCCGCTCGATCGGAAGCATCTGTGGCCAGATGTTGAAGAAAGTCACCCTCGAACTGGGTGGCAACAACGCGATCATTGTGCTTGACGACGCAGACGTCGACACGGCTAGCTCCAGCGGAGCGTGGGGTTCATTCCTGCACCAAGGCCAGATTTGCATGCAGACCGGTCGACATCTTGTGCACCGCTCCATTGCCGAACAGTACGCTACAAGGCTGGCGCAGCGTGCCGAGGCTCTCCATGTTGGAAATCCTGCCACGGAGGATGTACATCTCGGGCCGCTGATTAACCAGAAGCAACGCGATCGCATCGACAGCATCGTCCGTCAAAGTATTGACGCGGGAGCGAAGTTGCGCGCTGGCGGCGAGTATCGAGACCTGTTCTATCGGCCGACCGTCCTAACAGACGTTACGCCCGAAATGCCGGCGTTCACGGACGAGATCTTTGGGCCGGTCGCGCCCATCACGGTATTCGATAGCGATGATGAGGCGGTGGAACTGGCCAACGCCTCTGCGTATGGTCTTTCAGCGGCCATTCACACGGGCTCAATGGCACGCGGTCTTGCGTTGACCTCGCGGATCCACTCCGGCATGGTTCATGTGAACGACCAGACAGTGAATAACGAGTTCCATGTGCCATTTGGTGGAATGGGTGCTTCAGGCAATGGAGGGCGCTTCGGTGGCCCCGCCAACCTGCATGAATTCACGCAGATTCAGTGGGTTAGCTTGCTTGACAGGCCCATTCAATACCCGTTTTAGCGTCCCGTCACGGTAAAAATGAACAGACGATTGTATCAATCCAAGGAGGAACATGACGGGCGCATCAATCACGTCATGCGCGCCGCGGCTATGAGGATGCCGAATTAATTGACGCCGTGCGCTCGAAGATCGGTCAGGCGATCAAACCGGTTGAAGCCGTGCACCAGGGTCTGGTGACGGCGTCGCCGGACGATATCAGCTGGGCCGACGAAGTCCGCATCGCGCTCGAAGATGGCTTGGACCAAGCGATCCCTTAATCACTGGCTGCGCGGCCAGCTCTCGAGGCATCATTGGCAGCAAAAATTCTAGGATTTGGCGGTGCCGACGCTCGTGAAGGCCTTCGTGCCTTAGACGAGAAGCGGGCGCCGCTATTTGTCGACGCTGAGGAAAAAAGCGTATGAAATTCTCCGACTTCAGTAACAACCAAATAATCGAAGCCGGTCCATATGTCGTGACCGAGACAGAAGTGCTCGAGTTTGCCAACCGCTATGACCCACAGTGGTTCCATGCGGATTCTCAAGCCGCGAAGCACGGTCGTTGGAATGGACTGATAGCGAGCGGGTGGCATACGAGCGCTATCGCCATGCGGTTGGCATGCGATGCCTTTCTTTCGGATACTGCATCGTGGGGCTCCCCTGGACTTGACTACGTGAAATGGTTGAGCCCAGTGCGACCGGGCGATTCCTTGACGCTTCAAGCCACGATCATCGAAGCCCGGCCGTCAACTTCGAAATCGGGCGTAGGGATTGTTAAATGGCGCTGGCAACTGTTCAACCAAGGCAAAATTGAGGTTTTCGACACCGTGGTGCACAGCTTTTTTGATGCGGCGTAAGTAGGCTGCCTCGAGCTAACTTCGGTAGTTGACCCGTGCTCGAATGCCGGGACGAGCTGACCGCATCAAAACTTAAAGCTCTCCAGATGACGCGAGTCACCTCTCACCTAAGTCAACCTTGCGAAGAGGGCGATGGTTCGCCTCAGCTTCATTTCGTGTCCACGCCTTACGGAATCCGGAGGTGCCAATGGGTGAAGCAGCTAGACGGCACGTAGAGCGCCGGTCGCGACATTGCAAATTCGGTATAGCATCGCGACGCTCTGTGACCGGATCGGGATTTTCGAGGCGTTAGTGACGCTGACCTGGCACCACCGCAAGCGCTCAATCCGACAGTTGCGGCAAGGGTCCGGCGCGGGAAAAGGAAGGGACACGGATAACGCCAGTGCGCTCACAAACCAGAACATTTTTGACGGTGCTGGGGAACGGCGCCACCGTGCGCCGAACTATCGCCTCTGTCAACTGCATCTCCATCTCCACTCCGCGCGGATTCAGTGATGAAACGCGCTTCACCACCACCGCGGCAGTACGGTCAGTGGTCGGTGAGCTCCCGGCTGACATGACCGCCACGGTGGCTGCGCTCGTCGTGTAAGCCATTCCTCGCCGACAGTTTGCCTCGTGAATTGGAGGCGATCTTTTCGCCCGACAAGGAGATATTGGGCACAAGCGACGCAGACACGAGCAAACGGGTTGGGACGTTAAAAAGCTAGGGAGCTGCACTATACGCTAGGTGATGCCTTTAACGTCCTAAAGCGACTCCTTATAACCGTATGCTTCGGTTTGCCTCCGATCGAACTTTTCGGCACTTGATAGAGAGACTTGCGAAGGAACTCACCGGCCAAGGCGGCCATGGCTATGTGTACACGTTGCGTGGCGATCTAAAGCGGATCGAGTCAGGGCATGTCACTGTCTCGGCGCTGCGTTCCTTGCGAAAGCGATGGTCATTTTGCGCCGGGAGAGCCCGGTAATAAGCATTAGTACAGCGACAGTAGGCCAGATCGAACCCGACACTATTCCTGCAGTTGATGGCGTAACTGTCTGCTCTGCCGGAACGTCAACGGCGGCGCTTCGTGTCGTGAGCGGAAAAATCGCGTGAAGGCGCTTTGCGACGAAAAGCCGAGTTGTTCGCTGATCTGCCCGAGGCTCAACCGCGTTTCGCCGAGCAGGCGGCACGCTTTCTTGAACTTAACGCGCGCTTCGAGCTCGGTAAAATGCAGACCCTCGGTCTGCAACTGTCGGTTCAAGGTCCACCGCGAGGTATTCAGCCGTTCGCAAACCTGTGCGAGCAGCGATGAAGGCGTATGCCACTCGTCGGCGGTGTCGGTGATTTCGCCAATGAGACGTTCGACGCTGCTCGAAACGAGGTGCCCCCGTTTGATGCGCAATAGTTCACGCTGTGCTTGCTCATGTAGGAACGGCGCGAGCGCTGTATTGTAGTGAACGAACGGTACGTCGAGCAGCGCAGCAGCGAACTGCAAACGGTTCGCGTCAGCGTCGTATCGCACCTGCGCACCCAGAAACTCACTAGGATCTAGCGGCTTCGGCAGCGCGGGGCCCATCAGCGAAGCATGGAACACGGTGCGACGCGTGTCGTCGTAGGCACGAATCAGGCTCGCCAGTACTTGAAAATTCGCGAGCGCCTGTAAACCATCGTTCGGCGCGAATTCGCCGATGTACTCGAACTGCGCATAGTCCGGTGTTTTGCGAAAGCACAGAAAATCGAAGTCGCCGATCAGCGGGCGAAACGTGTGAAACCATGCCAACGCCTCACGCAGCGTGCGCGCGTTGAGGCACAGATTGCCGAGCACGGGAAAATCCGGAAATAACGTGCGTGGCTCATCGGGAACGATACGCGCCGAGTTTCCCGCGCCCGTCATCAACTCGACCATTCGCCGATGCCGCGCACCATCGATGCGGCCGTTTCTGTCCGTCAGTTCCTGCTCGCCAATGCCGGTGCGGGCGGTGAAAACGTGCGGCGACATACCGGCGCGCTCCGCGGCGTTCATGGCGAGAACAGCGATGCGATTCGAAACGGTGCGACCGTGGCCGCAAAACCGTGCTGGCGTGGTGGACGACATGGGCTATAAAAAAATGATCGTCGCACGATCTTGAAGATGAATTGCCGATGCCGCCATCGGCAATTGCCATAGCTTGCGCCCGCCGCGCAGCGTCAAAGCACGCGATTCTTAACGCAATCGCGTAGGCGCGGCGAGGTTTTCTTGTGTTGTTTTACACGTCACGCTCCTTAAGGATAAAAACTGCACCCAGCGGTAAAACGCCGATGGAAATAAGGCGATAAAGTATTTTGCGGCTATTTGTAAGGTCGGTTGGTCGCACTCAAACCAACCCTGATTCTAGGAGACATGGATGCACTTTTCCTCAAAAGCTGTTATTTGCCGCTCAGCACTGATGGGATCGGCCGCTGCGCTTACAGTGGGCTTTTACGCCTGCAGCAGTGTTGATTCCCTCACGCCTTCGGTCACGCAACGGGACTTCGGCTACACGACGCTGAAACTCATCAGCCAAGACGGGCTGAAGTTTAAGGACATGGACAAGAGCGGCCAGCTCAAACCGTATGAAGACTGGCGTCTCGCCGCCGAGGTCCGCGCGCACGATCTCGTTGGCCGCCTGACGCTTGCCGAGAAAGCCGGTCTGATGATGCACGGCACCGTGCCCATGTTGAACGATGCGACCGGCACGGGTACAGGCGCGGCCTACGACATGGCTGCGCTGAAAACGCAGATCGACGACCGCAACGTCAGCACGTTTCTCACGCGTATGATCGCCGACGCGGGCAGCATGGCCGATCAGGACAATCAGATCCAGACTCTTGCTGAACAGTCGCGGCTGGGCATTCCGGTGTCGATCAGTTCGGATCCTCGCAATCACTTCCAGTCCGTGTTGGGCGCGAGTGCTGGCGACAGTGGCTTTTCGAAGTGGCCCGAGACGTTGGGCTTCGCGGCCATCGGCGATGCATCGCTCACGCGCAAATTCGGCGATATCGCGCGCCAGGAATATCGCGCGGTGGGCATCACCGAGGCCCTGTCACCGCAAGCTGACTTGGCCACTGAGCCGCGCTGGGCGCGCATCAACGGTACGTTCGGCGAGGACGCCGATCTGACGCGCGCGCAGGTGCAGGCATATATCGAAGGCATCCAGGCCGGTAGCACGGGCATTCAGGCGAATAGCGTGATCGCGGTGGTCAAGCATTGGGCGGGCTATGGTGCGCAGAAGTCTGGCTTCGACAGCCATAACTACTACGGCCGCTTCGCGACCTATCCGGGCAACAACTACGCCTATCACCTGAAGCCATTCGAAGGTGCATTCGCCGCCAACGTCGGTTCCGTGATGCCGACTTATTCCGAGCCGGATGGTGCGGTGACGATCGATGGCATCGCGCTGGAACAGGTTGGCGCTGCCTACGACAAGCCGCTCCTGACAGGCCTGCTGCGCGGCAAGTACGGCTTCAAAGGTGTGATTGTGTCGGACTGGTTGGTCGCTTCCGATTGCGACGCGAACTGCATGAGCGGTGTGTCGTCTGGTTCTCCGTCGATCGTCGGACTCGGCATGCCTTGGGGCATGGAGAGGGCGACGCGGTTGCAGCGTTTCGTGAAAGCGGTGGACGCCGGCATCGATCAGTTCGGCGGCGAGAACGATCCGAGCCTCCTGATCCAGGCCGTCAATCAGGGGCTTCTGCCGGAGTCGCGTCTCGCCGATTCCGCGTATCGGGTGCTGCTGCAAAAATTTCTACAGGGCCTGTTCGACCATCCGTATGTCGATGCGAGCGCGGCAAGCAAAATCGTCGGCAATGCGGATTTCCAGGCGCAGGCGCTCGACGCGCAACGCCGTTCCATGGTTCTGCTGCAAAACAAGGACAAGCTGCTGCCGATGGCGGCCGGCGGTAAGAAGGTCTGGCTGTACGGCATCGATCCCAGGGTAGCGCGACAATACGGCTACCAAGTCGTGGCTACGCCGCAGGCCGCCGATGTTGCGATTCTACGCGTGAGCACGCCGTATCAAACACTGCATCCGAGATACATGTTCGGCTCGCTGCAGCATGAGGGGAGTCTTGCGTTCGTTGATGGCAGCAAGGACTACGAGGCGATCAAGCAGGCCGCTGGCGCGCCGAAGCAGGTCGTCTCGGTGTACATGGACCGTCCCGCGATCCTGACCAACGTGCAGGGCAAGGTCACCGCGATCCTCGCGAATTTCGGCGCGAGCGATACGGCGCTGTTCGATGTGCTGACCGGCAAGGGCGAGCCGCAAGGCAAGCTGCCGTTCGAGTTGCCTTCATCGATGGCGGAGGTAGAGGCGCAACTGGAAGATGTTCCGCACGATACGGCGCATCCGTTGTATCCGTTCGGGTATGGTCTGAAGTATTGATGGTTTGATGCGTGTATTCGCTGCCTGGCGAATCGTACGGCGCACAGCCCATTTCCGATCACTGTGCGCCGCGCTTCTCGTCAACGCGAGTCTTCAGTTCGACGTCGCCAGAAAGGCCCGTCCGCATTGAGTCTGACGGCATGGACTCCCGCCCCCTTCGGGCGCATGCTTTCCGAGCCACTTTCGGAAGGATCCACATGCCTATCCGCGGACGTCGCGCATGTATCGAACTATCCAAGATTTGACCGCGGTCGCCGCGCGACCTGTAAGTAGGGACCCCTGCCCTCGTTGTCGCAACCCTTTTGGGTTGTATGGGCTACTCGCGCTGCACCGCGCTTATTGAGTAGTTTCGCCATCATTGGATGCTTCAACCTACAGATTTCCTGTCAAAACGATAACGGAATTCAAAAGGATCTTGCCGCGACTCAGCAGTAGGGAATAACTATCACTATTTTTTAATATATCTATGGCGAATCCCAGAATATACCAGAATGGAGTTCGGCGGACTTCGTCATATCGATCTGGCAAACATATGTAACGCACGTCCAGAGCCGTATGCAATAAAGTCTGACGTGTGCGGCGTTCACATATCGTACTGGCGGCGCTACTTGCGACGGTTCTACACGCGGGAATCCCGTGACGCCCAGACGATGTCTCCTACACGTCCCGCGATCCGTCAGAATTCTTCCATGGCCCAAGAATCGAAAAGTCAGCTGATGCGATTCGAGCGTGCAAAATCGACATATTGTAGCGGAATAGAAAAAGGCTCTCTGTCCATCAGGCGCATGCTTCGTCCACACAGCCGCTTGTTGCGTGGAGCAAGAAGAGCCCCCTTAAAGGTGAAGGACATGGGAGTCGACTTACAAAAGAAGAGAAAGTTATGCAGGAACAACCTGGGCTTCGCGATTGGATTTCTTGTCACATTCTCGTTGATTGCGTTATGCGGCGTCGTTCATGTCAATCAGTTACGGGACGGGGTTAAAGCATGGGAAACGGTTGGGACACAGGCTCAGCTACCACTGGAGCGGGCAGCCAGCGGCGGCGACGTAGGAACAGTGTTGGAACGTCTGGGCTCGCAGCAACACGCTGCCGGGTCCCGCGGGACAAGCCCGGTTGGATATGCCGGACGCAAAGGTTGCTTCAGTTGCGCCGACGGGCGTGCGCGTCAGGCCGATGTGGAGGGCTACCTCCAGAATGTTCGAGACTTCAAGAACTGGACCTGAAGGCCTTTCACAACCAACAGATTCGTCCGGTTGTGCGGCCGTCCTGCGATGTTTCAGAGGTTTCACGGTCAATGCAAGCATCTGTCAAGTCATGCCGATATGGATGAACTGCCCGACCAAGTCAGGCACCGCGGAAATAAGGTCACAGGCGTACCTGGCTGTTTCTAACTGTTGGTCCGGCCTATGGAATCAATCGATAACAGGTGTTGGACGTGACCGTTTGGCTGACGCATTCTTCACTCACCGAAACATATTGAATTCTGGAGGCAGCAATGAAGGGAATCATCGATGGGTTTCTGAAATTCCAGCGAGACGCGTATCCGCAGAGGAGAAAGCTGTTCAAGGAGCTCGCGAACAGTCAAACGCCAAGTACCCTTTTTATTTCGTGCTCAGACAGTAGGTTGGTTCCGGAGTTGGTGACTCAACAGGAGCCGGGAGGGTTGTTTGTGATTCGTAATGCGGGGAACATTGTTCCGTCTTTCGGTCCCGAGCCTGGTGGTGTGTCAGCAACAGTCGAGTATGCAGTTTCAGCTCTTGAAGTGAAAGACATCGTAATTTGTGGACATTCGGACTGCCGCGCAATGACGGCAATTGCGACCTGTAAGTGTCTGGACAATATGCCGGCGGTAGCCAACTGGTTACGGTACTCGGATTCGGCGAGGGTGGTGAACGAGGCGAGGGAGCACAGTTCTCTCGCCGAGCGTGTTTCGTCCATGGTGCGTGAAAACGTTATCGCCCAGTTGAACAACATCAAGACCCATCCGTCTGTGGCGTTAGCTCTCGCATTGGGAAAGGTGAAACTGCATGGGTGGGTGTACGACATCGAACCAGGAACGATCAGCGCTCTCGATGAGGTGACTAGGAATTTTATCCCGCTTGTAGACCATCCCAGCTATGCGGACTAGTCCGCAATCAGGAAGTTTAATTTTTTGCCGGCGACTTTAAATTAACTGAATATTATTGAGGAATGGTCATGTCACAGTCACTTTTAAGCCAATCACTCCGCCAAAATCTCACAGATGTGATTATTGAGGCGAAGATCAAAAAGAACTTTACATTTGAAGAGATTAGTCAAGGAACAGGATTAAATGTTGCGTTCGTTACAGCTGCGATTTTAGGTCAGCACCCGTTGCCACCAGCAGCAGCCAAGATAGTCGCAGACAAGTTGGAGCTCGGGGAGGAGGCGATTAAACTGCTTCAGACGATTCCGATTCGGGGAAGTATCCCGGGAGGTGTTCCCACCGATCCGACGATTTACCGCTTCTACGAGATGATTCAGATTTATGGCACGACGCTGAAGGCTCTTGTACATGAGAAGTTTGGTGATGGGATAATCAGCGCAATCAATTTCAAGCTTGATATACAGAAGGTTCCGGATCCAGAGGGTGGTGAGAGAGCAGTGATAACGCTTAACGGAAAATATTTGCCGACAAAGCCTTTTTGAGTGCCGGATTATAATGGCTTTTTACTTTTAATCGTCGATGTAACGGGGTAAATGGGAGGCTCCTCAGGTGGGTGAATGGTTGTATCGGCAAGATACAGCGGCTTTCACAGGGGGATGTGATAGGGGCCGAACACGGATTCGGTTGACCACTTTCGTAAATAGGTATCTCTATCCCCGGTATAGCTTTTCATCCCCGGCCTTCAGGCCGGGGATGAAAAGCCCGTTGTAAACGGCGAATCCGGGTTGCGCTGATTTGTCAAACAGCAACAGGTGTGTCTATACGGAGAACAATCGTATCGGCACATGCAGCAGACCATCCGCGTACTCCACCTTCGACTCAAAGACAGGCACGCCCGTGCGCTACAGGAGCAGGCACGCGCGGTCAACTTTCTCCGGAACTACTGCAACGAGCTGTCTGTCAAGGTGAGGGAACGGGAGCGGCGGTTCCTGTCGGGCTATGATTTCCATCCGTTCACGAAGGGTGAAGGGTGCCGATAAAGCCGGGCTGGAACTGCACCCGACAACCATCCAGGCAGTTGCCGAAGAATACGCCACACGCAGAAAGCAGGCCCGCAAGGTGAAGCTATGCTAGCGTGCGTCCGGCGGCAGTCGCCGCGCGCTCGGCTGGATATCTTTCAAGGCAAACGCGATCCGGTGTCGCAACGGACAACTGTTCTTCGGGAAACTGGCGCTTTCGCTATGGGACAGCTACGGGCTCGCCGACTATGACCTGGGCGCCGGCAATATCAGTAAGGACTCGCGCGGCCAGTGGTACATCAGCATCAGTGTGAAGCTAAGCCCGCAGCATGGACCACGGCGCAGCGGCGCCAGAAAGTCCGCTGGTTTTGATCTCGGGCTGAAGGATTTTGCCTCACTCAGCGACGGACACGTCGTGGGTTCCGGGCGGCACTACCGCAAGCTCGAAGGCGAGCTTGCGAAGGCACAACGCACGACGAACAAGGCACGCGTGCGTGCGCTTCATGCGACGATAAAGAATTCACGGAGGGACCAGCTTCACGAGCTTTCCGCGGCGCTCGTTCAGAAGTACGGCGCCATCTTCATCGGTGACTCGATCTGATTCGTTGAAGACGTTAAACGTCACAGGTCCGGTGTCGAAGCAGTGTTACCTATTGAGACCGCAAAAGGTATGGAGATGAATGTCGATGCAGCTGAAAGGAACACATACCACCCAGCGGCGGAATCTATACCTAGCAAGCTGTTCGCTGAAGCGACGACGAAAGGCGCGGATCCTCCAAACAAGGCAACGCCAATAGAATAGACAATCGACATTGATAATGCGCGGCCCTGAACTGGGAACATTTCGAGGATAGCAACGATAATCGGACCGCCAGCCAACGAAGACAGACCAGCGAACAGAGCTATTACACCTGCAAAAGATAACGGATTGGCGTGGGAAGCCGCATAACCGAAGGCGGGAAGTACAAATACCATCGTGAGGCCACGAGCAAAAAGGATGGTGCGGGTTCTTCCGAATAGGTCACCCATCAAACCGCCAACAACGGACAGTACTAAAGTTGTAGAGCCCACTACGGCAGTTGTGAAGAAAGGAGAGGTCGTAGATGGGGTGGTTCCGCCGACGCCAAACATTGTGGTGAAGGATGCGACGTATGTCGGGACGGTCCCGCCGAAAATCAAAACTGCTGCGACGAGCCACTGCGCCCGGTACTGTGAGATGACTGTGATGGCCGATTGTCTGACTAGCGGCGGCTGCCATCGTTCGCTAATGTTTCGACGGAGATAGATCTGGACTGGGATCAAAGAGCTTGCCACGAGAAACGGAACGCGCCATCCCCAGCGTTCGATCTGCGTGGAAGAAAGAAGGCCGTAGAGGGAAAGCCCGCAGACCCCGGCCGCAAGGAGCGCTAGTCCCTGACCGGCCATCAACCATCCGGCATACAGGCATTTCTGATCAGCGCGACAGTTTTCGATCAGGAGAGCGCCTGAAGAACCCATTTCACCGCCGATAGCAACGCCTTGAAGAACACGGCACAAAAGCACCCCGGCAGGAGCGAATATCCCGATCATAGAAAATCCGGGTATTACGGCAAGGCTCAGGCTGCCCGCAGTGGCGAGAGCCGAAGTGAGAAGCAGGGCTGGTTTCCGGCCGGCACGGTCTGCGTGTGTGCCGATGAGTAGAGCGCCAATCGGGCGTGACAGGAATCCTGCGGCAAATGTCCCTAGTACGAGAAGCAGCCCATGGTTGGCTGCCGCGTATGGAAAGAATGTTCGGGTGATAAATTTGGCAAAGATCGTATAAGCGAAATAGTCGAAAAATTCAAGCGCATTTGCCAATACGACAGTCGCCAGAACGCTTTTTTGAAAGTGCGTCTCGGTCGGTGCGTCGATGGATCTACCGAAGGCGCGTCGCATGCTGTTGCGTGGCTGAACAAGCCCCGCCAGCATAGTAGAGAGCAGCCTCATGCCACGCGCTTTGGGGTGCCACGATTGTCGGGCAAATTGCACGTCGGGCAAGGAAGTGTGAAGCAGAACCGTGTACCCTCTTCGCCGGTGGTTGCGATCCAGATTTCACCCCCATGCGCCTCGACCAGTGATTTCGAAATCGGTAGGCCCATACCCATTCCGTTGCTTTTAGTAGTAGCAAAAGGGTGAAAAATAATGTCCCTTTGGGATTCCTCGATCCCATGTCCTGTGTCAGTAACCTCGAAGAGTGTTTGCGTTTCGTCGTGTTGGGTGACTCGCACGGACAAAGTTGACCGGTCGTGGTCGCGACCGCTGGCGATGATGGCATGGATGCCATTGATCAAAAGATTGATCAGCACTTGCTGAAGCTGGACTCGGTCGGCGTGAACCCGAATACCGGGTTCGATTTCCGTGTTTAGCTTGATAGCGTTTGCATTCGCCTCCGATGCGATAAGAAGCATTGCGGAATTGATAACATCTGCACAATCTAGCGTTATCGCTTCAACCGGGGCCCCCGACAGAAAATTGCGAAGACGTTGGCAGATCGCAGACATATCGTCAGTCCAACGCGAAGCATATTGAAAGGCGGTAACCGCTTCCTCGATCTCCGGTTCGGACCTATCCAGCCAGCGAATGGCCGCATCCAGCGTGGTGCGGATCGCCCCAAGTGGTTGACCGATTTCATGCGTGATCGATGCCACGAGTTGCCCGACCATTGAAGCCCTTGCGGTGCGGGCCATCTGCGAACGCAGTGTTTCCAATCGGTCGTTGTTTTGCTTTTGTTCAGTAACGTCGAAAGCGTAGAAATGGAGGCGCCGGTACTCGTCATCGCTCCTTGGGAGTGAGCATTTCCAGACTATCGGCACCTTCTTGCCTGTCAGCGTTGACAGCATCCGTTCGCCTTGACACGACGAGCGGCCATCGAACATGGCTTGCAGGACCTGAAAGTTGCTTATTCGGCTTGCTGGTAGCAGTTTACGGGACCATGCAAAGAACATCTCCTTCGAATCTGCTTCGAAGAGTGCCAGAGTGGCTTCGTTCGCGTCAACAATGGAGTGCAAAGCGCGTAACTCTTCAATCACTCGAGGATTCTTTTTAAGATAGTCCTCGAGATTCACGACACCCCACGCCTTAAGTGCGTCTGTCCATCGCTTGATGCCCGACCAATCTTCGATGAGGATGGGGATTGGCGCATAGCAAAAAAGAGCACCTGTCTCTCCAAGTCCATCTGCCGGATGGCCTTGGAGAGTGGCAGACCTCGAAACAGTGTGCGCTTGTTTGGGTTCATTCATACCGTAGAGACATGTCGTGACTTAGTGCGTAGGCGACTTGCCCGGGCGGTGTCAAAGGGTAACTTTTGGCAGGTTTAAGACGATCAATACGTAGGCAAACTCCATGATACGATTGGGAATTCGATCGACGTCGCGAAGCAACCACTGTTCGAACAACGGTGTGCCAGGAAAGATGCCCTTCGCTTGCTCCAACAGTCGTTGTTCCTAGAGTCGGAGCTGAACTATCCAACTGACGTGTCGAAACGCCTTAACGCGGCGTAAAATATCAATAAATTTTGTCTGCAATCTGAAGTCAGCATGGTTTTCCCATCCGCCTTTGTGCTACGAAAGGCGCGCTTGTTGCAGAAACGGCGTCCACGTCGAAGTCTTGCTCTTTTCGTAGCCGTGTTCGCTGCCGCTGTCGCTTTACTTTGCCACAGATGCAGTGAGTGGATTTTAGTAATCGCACGGAAATTTAGCCTAATGTATCGTGCGTTGCACACAGCGGAATTGCGCTTGACCCAACTCGAGTGGGGCCGCGACTCCACTTGAGTTGCCACGCGGATCACGTTTCATTGCATCAACATCGTGCGAAGTATTTGTAGACGCAGTTATGGCGTGTGAACAACCCATCAAGCAAAAGTTGGAATATCCTTCGACTTGCTGCGGGCATCGGTTCGCGCGTTCGGAGCAGACTGTCAAATGTCTTTAGTCGGTGACAAAAAAAGGCGGGGGCGACACGGAGGGATTGGGACACGCTTACTTCGAATGCTATGGCATATACCTAAATATAATTCTCCCGGCCTACCGGTTTCGGTAGCATGGTATGGTCAAAGCGGGCTGCTTCGTGCCGCTGTCCTGAAATTTCGGCCGAGGTTCGCGATTTGAAAAAAAAACTACTAATCTCGATTATTGACGATGACGAATCCATTCGCATCGCGACCTCAAGCTTGATCCGGTCTCTCGGTTGGGAGACTCAACTCTACTCGTCCGCCGAGCAGTTTCTTGCATCTGGGAGTTTCGGTGATGTTACCTGCGTCATATCCGATTTGAAGATGCCAGGGATGTGCGGAATTGAGATGTACCGTCATCTTCTTGGTACAGGTTTCAGATGCCCAATGATCTTTATTTCGGCATTTATATCCGAGAAAGTGCGGAATCAGGCGCATCAACTTGGCGCTCTATGTGTGCTTGCTAAGCCCGTCAACGCGGCGGAGTTGTCTCGACTTCTGGAAGGAATAAAATCTGTCTGCTCGGATGCAACGACCTGAGCAGCGGTTCGGAAAAATATTCCAGTTAAGTTGGCCGCAGGTTCCAAAGAATTCGCTCTCCGGGCTCGCCGTTCACACTGTCATCCGCTTTGATTCGGTGTTCGAGGTTTGCGTAACATGCGAGTATCCGATCCGGCACAGGACGCAGGTCGACAAGGTGCGGCTAAAGGCGACGTTCGAGTGCTGCGAGAGAGCTATCGCTCCGACCGACAACGTCCAGTTGCAACTGAAGTTGCGTGGTGCGACGCGCGTTGGACACAGTGTGTGCTGCTCGGCCGTCGATCCACACTCCCTTGTGGCAGAATGGCGGCTCGTCCGCGGCGGCTGAACGGCTTCGAATGAAGCAAGTTGGCATTTGAATCGGGGTCCGGCGCACTTGTATATCAAGAGTGCACTACGTTAGTGACTGCAATTCAATCACAGTTGTATAGTCCGGACCACGTCATCATGGGGGCTTGTTTCGCGAATTTTTTGAGTCCAGAGTTATGCTGGGAATGGGCAGGAGCTCGTTCGCAGTCGCTTCGTGACGACATCAAATGGTCGAGACGACGGTTTTGGCATGGTCTCGGCTGCAGTTGCCGGCTGCGAATCTTGTGTTGTAATGCGCGTTGCAGATCGGGTGGGTGGAGAAGCCGTAATGAAATCTGAAAAAAACAGTGCGCCGTCGCCGTCAATTGTGTACGTTATAGATGATGAAGAGTCGATGCGGACGGCTGTCTGCATGTTGCTCAGATCTGTAGGGCTGCGAGTTGAGCCTTTCACTTCGACGCAAGAGTTCTTCTCCTTCGCCACGCCAGATGTGCCGAGTTGCCTAATTGTCGACGTTCGACTTAAAGGGCAAAGCGGGCTCGCGATGCAGGAACAGTTGGGCGCGGGCAGGGCAGTTTTCCCAATTATATTTATGACGGCTCACGGCGACATCGCAATGTCGGTAAAGGCGATGAAAGCCGGCGCTGCGGATTTTCTGGCGAAGCCTTTCCGCGACCAGGACATGCTTGATGCTGTGGAGGCAGCGCTAGCGCGAGACACTGACAGGCGTAGCAGGCAACGGTCGATAACGGATCTACGCCGTTGCTACACGACACTGACTGCCCGTGAACGTGAGGTAATGGCCTTCGTGGCGAGTGGCTTAATGAACAAACAAATAGCCGCCGAAATGAACCTCAGCGAAATTACCGTAAAGGTCCATCGTGGCCAAGCAATGAAGAAGATGCAGTCGCGCTCTCTGGCAGATTTTGTTTTAAAGGCTCAAGCATTAGGTCTGAAGGTTGAGCAGAACCCCGAGACTTTGCCAACTTCAATAGCGAACTGATCTGGGGCGTAGCTCTGATTGCGGAGCTGCCAATAAAATGACCGACGTCTTCGAATGAGTGCGGTCAAGCAGAAACACGGGAGCGCGGCGCTGCAATTGCTTGCTTCCGTCGCTGTGCGTATACCTTTGTAAGCGTGCGGGCGGCCTTCCTGCCCGTGCTTTCGGTCGATGTCGATGTTCTGAGTGCGCCCCCGGCAGACCCTCACGCCGTCCGACCCTCGAGATCCGTGCTCCGACACTATGCGCGGCAGTCCTGATGCCGGCGTAGGAGAACTTGGGTTCAAACAGTTCCAGAAGAGGTTGAGCGATCTGATCACTGAGACTAGAAAAGGTAGCTATACGTCTTTTTGAGCTTTCAGAGACGCTGATGGGACTGGCATCGGCTGGTGAGCTAGCAGCCGACCTAGGCGCAGCGGCGATTAAGTTGCGCCGCCGCACCTTCAAGGCTGGCTTCCCGCTGCTTGCCGAAAGCGGGCGTCCACCGTCGATAGGGGCCCGATCACATGCGCGCCTCTCTGGCACTTGCACGGTCTGCGCCTGGTAAGACGGTCAGTTACCCATGGGTCATCTCTCTAGATGTTCGCGGATCGCAGCGCTGATCTGCTCAAGCGCGGCCCTCGTCGACGGAACCTGACGAAGGGCGTTCAACGTTACGAAATCGTGAATCGTGCCGTTGTAACGGGTCGCGGTCACGCTCACTCCAGACTCCTTGAGCTTCCTGGCATACGCCTCTCCCTCATCACGCAGTGGATCGTTTTCAGCTGTTACTATGATTGCGGGCGGCAAACCTTTTAGCTCTTCAGCACTAGCGCGTAGAGGGGAAACGTATCGGTTGTCCCTCGTCTTTGCGTCGGGCGCGTAGAGGTTCCAGCCATAGTTCATGAAGGAGCGGGAGAGGAAGCGGCCAGTCGCGTAGGTATGGTATGAATCCGTGTCGACGCTGGCATCGGTGGCAGGAATCATTAACGCTTGGAAACTGATCCGGGGCCCATTACGATCTTTTGCCATCAGCGTGATCGCCGCTGCCATGTCGCCACCTACCGAGTTGCCCGCGACCGCAATCCGCGAACCATCCGCACCAAATTCGGCTGCGTGAGCGGCGGCCCATTTCAGGGCGGCATACGACTCGTCAAGTTGCGTGGGAAATTTTGCCTTGGGAAGCGACGTATATTCGACGAACACCCCAACTTGTCCAGAGCCGACTACAAGGTCGCGTAGCAGTCGCTGGTGGTTTGCGAAGTTCCCCACGATCCACACACCACCGTGGATAAAAAAGAGGACACCGGGTGTACCATCCACGTGATCCGGCTTCATGATGTAAATTTTGACGGTGCGGCCGTCTTCCGTAATGGTTCGATCGGTAGTCGTGACGCCAGACATATCAACTGGAGTCTGATTCTGAAGATTAGTCAGAATATCTTGAGGTTTCGGTTGTGGGAGTTCCCAGAACGGGCTGCTATCTTTATTTAGCTTGTCGAGAAATGTCCGGATTTGCGGATCAATATTGGGATCAGTTGCGGGGTCAACCGGTTCTGCCGCTAGAGATTCCGCTGCTGTCATAGGTATCACAGTGGCAATGGCTGCGAAAGCCATTGATCTCATGAGTTTCATGTTCATACCGATTTCTTCCCCTTTTTTGGAGGTTGCTTGATAAGCCTGAGCACACGTTTCTTAAATGAGTGCGACGGGTTGCTGCACCTGATGGATTGCTAAATGGCTAGTGGTGCAGTCAAATCATGACGCGATTTGGTTTGCGGGGTTATACCGAAAAACCTGCGGTGTAGTGTTCGAACGCAATTGATCCGCGACTTCAGTTCACTTCACCTGGATCTTCGTACGGTGTGACTTCACGGGCCGGAATTCGCCTGCATCAACGACATGGTCGTCACGGATCTTCCCTATTGCCGGCCGGTTCGATGAGGCGTGATCAGTTCACTGGCTCCCTTTCGAGTTCGTCTGCGCGTATCATTGCATCGGCGTTACAGGGCATGGGTCTGCCGAAGGGGCGATACACCAGGCTGTTACGGCTTATTGGCTTACCGCTCATCGCGCAGACGCCGTCTCGCTGAGCTCGCGATAGCCTCCACGTTTGATCTCCATAACTGCAGTGAGTGGGGTCGCGCCATTCGACTATTGCGGACGACGTAGACGGACGTTCGATGACTTTCACGGTTGCACACACAACGGACGTGTTGACGCGTCCGGCCAGTTTCTCGCTGTCGGGAAGGCCCTGGTAGTTGCCAATTAACCCGTTTTCGCCGGATAAGAGAAACATGGTTTGTGACCACGGATCGAGTAGTTTCGTAGTTGCCAGCATTTCATGCTCCAAAAAGAATATGTTCATATTGCTTCGCATCTAGCCAACGGGATCAATTTTTTCCACCGCTCGGCTCTTTAACATGCGATCGCGCGGTGTCGAACTGCTATCCGGCGTCGCGGCCTCCTCTAACCGGGGCGACCATAGCTCTCCAAGTCGAAGGGGTCTGGCCGACAAAACGTTTGAATACCGTTGAAAAATGAGCTTGAGAACGAAACCCGCAGGACAAGGCAATTTCTATCACTCTGGCCTTTGATGTCCGGAGCAGATGCTGAGCATGGTCAATACGTCGCCGCAGGAGAAATTCGTGGGGAGGACAACCGGTTGCTCGCCTGAACTGGGTCGAGAAGTGCATGCGGGTGAGCCCAACTGCCTGTGCCATATCAGCAAGGCTAATATTTTCCGACAGGTGGTTTTCTACGTAATCCAAGACGCGATTGAGGCGCCAGCCGGGTAGCGCGGCGGCTCCGTCAGTTTTCTTGGGGATCGCTGTGAAATGGCGCGCTGTGAGGCGAGAGACAATTGCGAGGCTAACGCTGTCGATGAATACTTTGCCGAGCGCAGCGTCGTTCGTCTGGGAGGCGGCCAAAGCTCGTCCGAGTCCTTCCACCGCAGGATCCAGTATCAGATCCGGGTTAGCTAAAAGAATGTCACCCGTATGTTGGCGATGGAACAAATCCTCAAAACGTTCCTTTAACACCGGCTGCGGTACGAAAAGGTGAAGAACATCTGCAGGGAATTCAAAGGCTGCGCTCACTGACACGGCCGGCCCGGTCACTTGAACAGCTCCGACGGCTACGCTGCCGTCTACCAGTCTGCGACCAGCATGCGTGAAGGTTAGCGACGTGCATTTCATGTTGATACCGACGCAGTGACTCTTATCATTGCCCTGATTCGAAACTACGACGGGGACCTTCTCTCTGTGAGTCCAGCGCGAAACAAGAACATCCTTGTCGGACTGGGTGTGCGCTTGCGGCGTGTTTGTACAGCGCCAACGCGCTTCGAGATCAATCGCGGGATACCTACGAGACTGAATGATGTTGGCGATTGGGTCGTGATGCTCGTGAAGTGAGGCGATCATGATCGGGTTCATTCCAATACGGTAGAGCGACGGTTCGGATGACGGTGCAAGCGATGCGTTAAAGTTAATGGATCCGCGGCCGCAAACCTAGCCCTGCATATGTGTGTTTGTTCGGTCTTTTTGATTGACCAACCTATATCAAGGTATAGCTTGTATCGTGCACAAGCATGCCGATCCGAGTGCGATGGTGGGAAAGTCACACTTCTATCGGGTGCATGAAGACTCCTGCCTGATCGTTGTGAGTGTCAGCCAAGCGAAGGTATCGGCGATCTACGAATTTGCTCGTGCTTGTGGCGACGCGAGAAACAGACATCTCGCACTGTTTCGACAGACCGTTCGAAGAGGTCGAATTCAGTACCACACTGGTCGGAGACTGGAGCGTCAGGGACGTGATCTTGATCGAAAACGGTGCACCACTGCTCAGTTGAGACGCAATTGGCGAAATATTTATCGCGGAAAAAATTGTTTTTTAAAAAAAACATGCTTTGTCAGGAACGTCCCACCGCGAGAGGCGTACTGTAAGCCGCTAGGTCGGCGGAATCACACGCTCTCACGCTGCCGTTTCTCTGCGATATTTTCAGCCAAAGACCGAGCAAGAAGGCTTGTGCATGGCTAGTCCTTAACGTGACGCCTTATCGAATCAAACTTCGACATATGACGAAGTGTCGACTAGATGCAGTTGCTATGATCGGAGCGTCATGGAGTATCGAGCTGCGTCGCGTGTCGCTGTACACCGACAACCACGTAGATTGCGTGTTTCTTGTTGCGGATGACGTCCGCAGGAACTTTAACGAAGGAGATTTTTATGTCGACAGAACAACGCCCGCCGCTGCCGCCGTTCGACGAGGCCAGCGCTATCAAGAAAGTTCGCCTGGCAGAAGACAGCTGGAATACGCGGGATCCTGAAAAAGTCTCGCTTGGGTACACGACGGATAGCAAATGGCGAAACCGTGCTGAATTCGCTACTGGTCGTCCGGCGATTGTTGCCCTCCTAGCCCGAAAATGGCAACGGGAACTGGATTATCGACTTATTAAGGAGCTGTGGGCCTTCACCGGGAATCGTATTGCCGTGCGTTTCGCATACGAATGGCACGATGATGCGCAAAACTGGTACCGCTCATATGGCAACGAGAACTGGCAATTCAATGAACACGGTTTGATGCAATTCCGTCACGCTTGCATCAATGATCTCCCGATCAAAGCGGAAGACAGGCTCTTCCATTGGCCACTGGGTCGTCGTCCTGACGATCATGCAAGTCTGAGCGACTTGGGTCTGTAAGACAATCAGGCATCGCGCCCACGGGACTACCGGTATTGGGCGCGATGCAAGTGATGACAAGCTTTGAGTATTTAAGTGAACGCATCTGAACTGTTCGTTAGGGCACTCGAAAATGAAGGGGTGCAATATATTTTTGGAATCCCTGGAGAACAGAATATTGAGCTGCTCAGAGCGATTAAGAACTCGTCGATCAGACTGATACTTACCCGACATGAACAGGCTGCTGGGTTCATGGCTGCAACTTATGGACGGTTGACCGGAAGATCTGGGGTTTGTCTCGCAACGGTGGGCCCCGGAGCTACGAACCTTACGACGGCAGCTGCTTATTCTCAGCTCGGCGGCATGCCGATGTTGATGATCACTGGGCAGAAGGGGGCGAGGGGTCGTCATCAGGGTGGATTCCAAGTCGTGGATGTTGTCCGCATGATGGAGCCGATCACAAAATATAGTCGGTCAATTGAGTCAGCTGCAGCAGTTCCGACCGCTGTCAGGGAGGCCTTCAGGCGCGCGGAAGAGGAGAGACCGGGAGCCGTCCATCTCGAGCTGCCTGAGGACATCGCCACGGAGCGCGTGGAGGGAAACCCGGTCAAGGTAAGCAAGTGGCTTCGTCCTGTAGCCAATGAAAAGTCGATTGAACTGGCGGCTCACGTGATTTCGCAGGCTCGGCGGCCGCTAGTCCTGGCCGGATTGGCTTCCAATCGCAATGATGGGGTCCCGCCAGCACTTCGTAGATTTGTGAGCACGCTAGGTATGCCATGTTTCACTAGTCATCTCGGAAAGGGCGCAGTAGACGAACGTGACCCAAATTGGGTTGGGACTTCATCCGTCTCAAGGAATGACATTGTGCACTCTGCGGTTGACGAGGCCGACTGCATCCTATCTGTTGGACATGATGTGATGGAAAAGCCGCCTTTCGTTATGTGGCACGATGCGCAAACGGTTATACATCTTAACTATACGACGGCCCAGGTCGACCCAGTTTACTGCCCTCAATACGAAGTGATCGGCGATGTCGCAGACAGCCTGCAGAAACTGAGTGATGCGCTTCAGCTTTGTGATGTGCAGTGGGATACAACCCGTGCCAAACAGTCAAGACAGAAGCTCGACTACCAGTTCGAATCGGTCGAATCTGATCTGCGATTTCCAATGCACCCTTTGCGTGTTGTTCACGATCTCAACAATGCCATGGGGCCGGACGGGATTGTCTGCCTGGATAACGGTCTCTACAAGATCTGGTTCGCCCGGCACTATAGAACTTGCCGGCCCGCATCTTTGCTTGTCGACAACACCCTTGCCACCATGGGTGCAGGGCTGCCGTCCGCGATTGCGTCAAAAATAGTCAACCCGACTCGAAGCGTCGTAGCCGTGTGTGGCGACGGCGGATTTATGATGAACTCCCAAGAGCTCGAGACGGCAATCCGATTGGAAATTGATTTGTTGGTTCTTGTTTTGAGGGACGACGCGTTCGGCATGATCGAATGGAAACGGAAAGATCCGCTGGCACAAGGGTTTGGAACTGCATTCGGCAATCCGAGCTTCGCTCAATATGCGATGAGCTACGGAGCCACTGGGCATACCTTGGCGCGAGCGGCATTACTCGAGCCGCTTATAAGCGAATGTTTCACGGCTGGTGGCGTCCACTTGATCGAAGTTCCAATCGACTATGGAATCGAGCCGACTCTCACTGCGTAGTGGCACCAAGTTGTTAGCCATGATGTCTCTCCTGTGAACGGGCTGTCCGCTTTAGGAAATCGGAAATGCCCCTCGTACGAACGGATGCCTGCCAACGTGCGACTCCAAATTCTTAGTGCGTGTCTTACGCCGGTGCGGACGGGAGAAATTTCGGATCCGACACGGAAAACCTCTTCAACGAGGTTTTTTTCGTAGTCTGCGCTTCCAAGTTTACAGTAATCTAGTGGGGACCTGCCACGCGAAAAATAGCGTCTTCCCGAAGCGTAGTCTGGCCACCAAAAAATATCATCGGGTTGGCAATCGGGGGACGCTATGCCTGTGCATCGCGGATCAGTTGATCACGGAGTGCTCGCACAATTCGGGGTACATTCGGCCCATTGCGCATCAAGAGATGGAAGTCAAGTTGAGCGGAATAGATATCTGGCCTTAGTCTTCTTAAGGAGCCGTCTTTTTCCCACGCCTTCGCATAATGCAGCGGCAGAAATCCGATGTAATGGCCTGACAAGATCATCATCGAACGAGCCTCGACGTTGTCGACGCTGCCTGCAGCCAGACCAACACCTAGTTGATCAAGATCGAAATTTCCAAGATACGCGCGAGCGGCCAGCTTGGAGTTGCTAACTATATGCGGAGTAATATCTTCTTCCTTAAGGTCGAACAGTGGATGATTGCGGGCACAGTACAGTCCATGGTGCTCCCGATAGACAAAACTATAGTCTAGCCCAGCGACTCGTTCCAAAAATGGACCTACTGCGAGATGTAAGCGCCCGTCAAGCACGCGCTGTTCCAGCGCGTGCGGGGTGTCAATGTGGACGTGAAGGTGAGCTTCCGGCGCGATGGCGCCAAGTCGCTGGATGGCCGAAATGAGCGGACTGGCCTCATCGGTGACCGTAGCGTCGATTACACCAAAATGCAACGTTCCGGCTAAGTTATGACGTACGCTCGCAGCTTCAAGACGGAACGTGTCAATAGCCGTCAACATGCGCTGAGCGGCTTCGTGCATCGCAACGCCTTCTTCAGTCAGCTTGAATCCACCCCGGCCGCGATCGCACAGGCGTACGCCTAGCCGTGCCTCAAGCTGGCTCATGTGCTCGCTGATCGTTGAGGTCGTTAGGTTCAGGGTTGTTTGTGCTGCAGAGAACCCTCCACAATGAACAATCGTGTCAAAGATGCGCAATAGCTTGAGGTCCGCGTCCTGAATTTGCATCGACGTCTCCATAAAAATGCTGTGTGTGGGCTTTGCGATGTGTCCGCTGCCGGCGCCGTTGGTAAAGTTACCAGAGAGGAAAGTTCAACGAGATTCAGTTCGGCGTGCGCCACAATGAACTTCGGAATTTCCTAATTTGTGTCACAAAATTGCCTGCGAAGGCGCGATCAAGGTCGGAGCCTTACAGCATAACGCAAGCGGCTCCGAACGAGAGCGGTGGCAGTCATGCGGCTTCTTGTGAGGCAGCGTCAATCTCGTCCTGTTTGCAGAGACGATAGTGAAACAATTTGAGGCGTGCAAATTATCAGCCTGCTCTTTGGGGGGGCAGTAATTACTGCCCTTACCGGCCGGCGTTTCCCAAAGAAGGGGCTTTGGAGACTGGAATCTGTCAATTTCACGCCGAGCCGCAGCCTACGGTCGGATGAGGTGCTGAGGGCTGCACTCGAATCCCGATTGAGAGACCCATTCTCGGAGTGGTGCGATTTGGGACGAGGGCACTTCTCGGGGTATCGCGATCGAGCGCCGGGGCCGCGCTGGTCATCCTGGTCCCTAGGGACATCCTCGGTTCCTACTTATCCCGCCAGTCTGGCGTGCCACAACGGATCCATGTTCTCAGACGTCAGAACGGGAGAATCGAAAATTTGGACGATACCATGACGTTTCGTGATAACGCCCGTTGAGCCGTTCTGTTACTTTATGTACGGTACGTTTTGATCATGAGATGGATATTTCCCAGCATGAGCGTCTTCAGCTGGGAGTTCACGAGGATCCGGCGATGTTGTGGGAGACGTCGTGCCGTTTGCGAGTCGAACACCCTCGGACAATGCGCAGCGTTCGGTCTCCCGATGGGGCAGGTTGCCTGCGCGGCCATGTACTTACAATGGCTTCACGTTCAGTCGTTGTGTTGAAAACCATGAATGTATTGTGCTCCTACGGCGTTGCTGCGGCGGCGCGCCGTGGATTCGCTCCCTCCGCCGTAAACGGAGGGAGCTTTTTTCTGGAACGACTGGCTTAACCATCAGCGGTTCGATATGCTAATTCTCAAAGCGGGTCCGGGGCATTACGCTCTTCGGCTTGCACAGTTGACCTGAAACAGGGATCAGTCGTGAGAACCGATAGATTGAGGTTGCTCCACAGATTGATGCAGTCGTATCGCCTCTGCGGCGAGGCCCCAGTGCTCGGTTAAGGACAGGTTGGGTTCCAGTGCTAGCACCGGCACAATAGAAGCTGTTGTCGCAAGCGTCCCGCTTGAAGACACGCAATTTCGGTAGAACTATGAAGCGATACGAAATACTCGCTGCCGAGCTGGCGGATGATATCCAGTCTGGCCGTGTTGCGGTCGGCGCACGGTTGCCGTCGCTACGGCAGATCATAGCGCGGCACGGGGTCAGCCAATCGACTGCATTTCGTGCCTACTACCTTCTTGAAGAGTCAGGCCTTGTTCGAAGTGAAGAGCGATCTGGGTTTTTCGTAGCGCCCGGGGCCGAGCGCATGGAATCGGTCGGCTCGACCTCGATGCCTCTTGCAGATGCAACAAAGATCCAAATAAGCGATTTGGTTTTTTCTGTCCTCGATGCGGCAAAGGATCCGGGGATTGCACCGCTGGGTTCGGCTTTCCCCTCGCCAGAACTTTTCCCAAACGCTCGACTTTTGAAATCGCTTACGGACGGAACCCGTTCTCTAAGCCCATGGAGCACAGTGTCAGACCTTCCTCCGGGAAACGACCAACTCAGGCGCCAGATTGGTATGCGATACGTTGGGTCTGGCGTTCCAGTGTCACATGATGAAGTCGTCGTCACCAATGGTGCCCTAGAAGCCCTCAACCTTAGCCTGATGGCTGTTACTCGCCCTGGGGACGTTGTTGCCGTCGAATCGCCCGGGTTTTACGCAGCCCTTCAAGCGATAGAGCGTTTGGATCTGCGAGCAGTTGAAATTCCCGTGCATCCAGTCACAGGATTGGATCTCAATGTGCTTGCAACCGCGCTCGAGAAGTACACGATTAGCGCCTGCTGGTTCATGACCAACTTTCAGAATCCGACTGGCGTGACCCTCTCGAATGAAAAGAAGAAGACGCTTGTTGAGATGCTCGCGCAGCGTGACATACCGCTGATAGAAGACGACGTCTATCAGGAGATTCACTTTGGGCGAGAACGCCCTTTGCCAGCTAAAGCTTTCGACAGCAAAGGTCTGATCATGCACTGCAGTTCGTTTTCCAAAACGCTCGCTCCGGGTCATCGCATCGGCTGGGTATGCGCAGGGATGTTCGCGGACAGGGTTCAAAGGCTCAAGCTGATGACAACGTTGTCGGCTAGCATACCTGCACAAGCCTGTATTGCTAATTACCTACAACATGGCGGCTACGAGAAACACCTTCGGAAGTTGCGAACTTCTATACGCTCTCAACTTGCGTCGATGGAAGACTCCCTCGCTCGATGGCTCCCTGATAACGTTTCTTGGACTATTCCCTCCGGAGGATATTTTCTGTGGTTGCAATTCCCTGTCGAGATCGACGCCATGGCACTTCATGCCTTGGCGATCGACCGCGGCGTCAGCATCGCTCCTGGACCAATATTTTCTGCTAGCCATTCTTTCAAAAATTGCATCCGTCTCAACTTCGGCCATCCTTGGACTACTAAACTAGATAACGCCATCCGAACCATCTGCGAAATCCTCGTAGACCCAGCTGTCAGAAACAGCTCATCAGGTTCATCTGCATGGGCAGAACACACCCCAACGTTGCGGTAATCAAAATCCTTGGCCCGGCATAGTTACCCCGTGTGTTACCAGAAGCACGAAACCGTAAATTACTACCCCGATACAGAATGCCAGCAGTAACGCTACGAAAGGCAAGAAAGTAAAGTTGACGTGTGCGAAGTCTGCTTCATGCGAAGCGCTCTTACGAACGCCAAAAAAACTCCAGAGAACGACGCGGATCATGCTAAAGAAGGTGCTCATGTTTATCTCCTTGTTGATTCCATGTAGAGATCATGCTCGCGAGCCACATCTCGAAACAGCAGCAGATGAGACAATTTTGAGGGCAGCAGGAAGCAGGCGCCGATCTGCGACCGAAAACCGTCTGTGTTTGCCAGCATTCAACACGCAATGACCTTCTGAAACGGCCCCAATCACGGGCATATCAGCGACGTTTGCGTATGCCCAGTTCTGCGCCGCCGCCAGCGTCTCGGCAGCCTTATCTAGGGAGGGGCGGAACGCGTTAGCGCGTCGAGACAGTCTTTCGATGAAATAGGTGTGTCAAGGGGCGCGTGGTGCAGAGAAATCAGGCTCGTCGATTTTTGACGTCGACTTGAACGTCACTCGACTTGCTTTCCTTGCATCATCAGGGATGGGGGTAACAGATGAGGACGTGATGTGAACACGAAACGATCGAACCCAGGGCCGTGAGCAGTTCGAGCATTCAAGCTTTTACAACGTGCGCAGACGGACGATAGGCAACCGTGCAATTTGCGTGGGATCGACTCCGTCGCTTGCGGAAAAGCGTAGCCCGACAGGCGGTGCAGCGAGAGCGATCCGTTGCCATATTCGCGATCAGTTGGCTTGCTTCAACGATAGTTCTTTCGTTCGGGATGTAGCGCGCAATGGCTCGGAAACTGGCTGGGGACGGCTTCTTGCGGAACCCGCGCTCCGAGTCGACGGCAGCGAGACCAGATGGCCGAAGCAGTGTCTTGTCATTCCCTCGGTGCCTATGAACGGGGCGTGGGCCTCGTTGCGCGGTACTTTGACGTTACGGAAGCAAGCAAAACGCAAAACCGGTATGCTACGCAATTCACGAATGGATGGTGACGCAGCGCAAGCTGGTTTTCTAATTGTTGCAGTAATCCCGCGCCGACGCTATTCATCTGAATTATATAGTTCCAGTTAAAAAGCACGTGATTACCTGTTGGCATACCAACAAGAAGGCTGTCGTACGCCTACCATGACACGTGCTCCGTTGAGGCATCGGCATCGAACGAACTGAGTAAGGATTCAAGTTGCAGAATAACATCTGCCGTATCGGTTCCATCTCGGAGAACCACACTAGAAAATCCGGCTCCTTGTAATTGCATCAGTTGATCCGTCGCAATTTCACCAACGGCTCGAAGGTCGCCTCGAAAGCGTAATCGTCTACGCAACAGTAAAGCTTGCCCGTAGGCTTGCGAGTCTGACGCGTGTACGAACTCTAGCTCGATTCGGCTAAACAGTCTGAGGTTTTCTTCCATTGCCAGCGGATCCGTATCATTTGATAGTCGGATCCATTCCGAATTCTGGTCTTCGGTCTGGTCATTTGGGGTCAGTAATCTGATCCGAAATTTCGTTTTCATACTGCTCCTATGGTCCTAATAAATCTAAAAGTATTTTATTCAAATTAATCTGGATTTAAAAAATTGTATCATTATATTTTTTCTGGCACGCTATGCTGATAGCAAGGGGCTCCATGAAATTAACCGGGCCACCAAAATTTGTCTTACCAGCTTTCATTAGCAGCTGGTAGTTCTGCTATTAGTGTCTATATCCTTCAGACCTCAAAGTCTGCATCTGCCTAATTTTTGTAAATGATGCACCAACCTGAGGCTAGTAAAAAGGGGCAGTTGTGGAGAAGTTAGCGGTAGCAGTTAGCCGGTAATGGTCTAGCGTGCGATTTCGATTTTCCGATTAGGCGCTTTCGGTCTCGCCCTCCCAGGAAAGAAATTACCTTCACAATAGGATTATCATGCCGAGTACATTGATGGTAACTATGGGCGCAGTACTTATACCTGTCGGGGGACATTTGGCTGCGTGGGGGTGACGACTTACCGATATCGGCGGACCCTTATCATGCGACGCAGAGATACTCGACCATATGGCAACGTTGCGCGACACGATAAAACGCGCGCTGTATCGGCGCCTTGTCCTCCATGGCGGCAAGGCGAGGTTCCAAACCACGGTGTTCGGCCGTGAGCAGGGAATCTCCGTCCGAATGTCGGCGCGATAGCGATCGAATTACAGGGATTGCTCGATGGAACTTGGTGAGAGGACGCGCGCCAAGTGAGGCTGCGATTGCGTTAGTCGAGTGGTCCGCGTCGGTGCCTAGGCAGGCTCCCTCGTTTCAAGGCCATCGCGCTGCGCTATCGCAGCGGACAGAGTTGTTCAGTGTCTAGACAGATATTCCGCTCCGAGACAGTTGCGAACTCGGTGATTACCACAACGCGCCGATAATTTCAGCGAGGGTGCATGAGGCAGGTGATACGTCAATATTTGCGCGAAGCTACCCGAATTTCAGGAAGTATGCCGCAACAGGACGATAGAGTCCGTCTGCATTGATTTCGGCCTGAAGGATTCCATCGCGCTGGGCGATGGACACGTCGCCGGTTTGCGTTGACACTGTCGCACGCTCGAAGCTGGGCTTGCAAAGTGACAGCGAGCAAGAAGAAAGACACATGGGAGTAGCATTCATTTATCCTTCCCACGCTGTGCGCGGCAGTCGCTGGTTGACGTCATGGAAAACGTCGGGCAAAGCAAGGCCATGAGATCACGTTGGCCCTCCCAGTATGCGTCCGAGGGCGGGCATTGCTTCTTCAAGATTCACAGTCCAAGGATGGCCGAAGTTTAAACGTACGTTTGTACGAAACGAACGCGTTGATGAAAACATTGCTCCGGGTGCGACGCTTATTCCATTTGCAATTGCTCGAGTGTGTAGCTCGAACGCATCGACCCCGACAGGAAGCTCAATCCACAGGAAGTAGCCGCCCTCCACCCTTATCCAACTGGAGCCTTCTGGAAACCATCTCGTAAGCGCCGATTCCATTTGACGAAGTTGACGCTCAAGTGCGACCCTAAGCTTCCTGAGGTGCTTGTCATAGCCACCGTGTGACAGATAGTCGGCAATTCCTGCCTGCGCCGGAACCGCGGAAGATGACGTCGTCATCAGTTTGAGTCGCTTGATTTTTTCCGCGAACCGCCCGGCGGATACCCACCCGATTCGATAGCCTGGTGCGAGAGTTTTGGAAAAGGAACTGCAGTGCATCACCAGACCCTGAGTGTCAAATGCTTTCGCCGGCAGCGGGTAATGATGCCCGAAGTGGAGTTCGCCATAGACGTCATCTTCTATAAGTGGAACCTGATAACGCGTCAATAATTCCACGAGTGCCTTCTTCTTTTGGACTGTAAGTGTTACTCCAGTCGGATTCTGGAAGTTGGTCATTGCCCAACAAGCTCGAATGTCGTAGATATTGAGTGCGGCCTCGAGTGCAATAAGATCAATGCCTTCTCTGCAGTCCACCGGAATCTCGATAGCCTTAAGGCCCATCCTTTCAACGGCGTGGATGCATCCGTAAAAGCTCGGCGATTCCACGGCGACAAAATCGCCCGGTCTCGTAACCGCAGAAAGGCACAGATTAAGTGCCTCTAATGCTCCGCTCGTGATCAAGATTTCTTCGGTTGCCTGCGGCATACCCATCGCTACATACCTCAGAGCAATTTGCTGCCGTAAATGGGCATTTCCTGACGGGAGGTCGGAGACCGTACTCCATGGACTTTGGGTGCGAGCCGCGTAGCACAGCGATTTCGCCAATCGCGGAAGGGGGAAGAGTTGCGGTGACGGGAAAGCGGAACCCAAGGGCACGGTACCTGGCTGTTGTACCGACTCAAGCACTGCGAATACCAAGGAAAATGGGTCGGCATTCGAGCTTTCGGGAACAGTCTGTGGCGATGGCAATATTTCCGTGCTGGATACGGCCGGTGCGACATAGAATCCGGATCGGTCCCGCGCTTTTATCAGACCCCATTGTTCCAGCAGATAGTAGGCGCGCGCGCCGGTTGATTGGCTCGCGCCATGCTGACTCGTAATCTGGCGTAGGGAGGGAAGGCGTGACCCGGTGGGAATTTCTCCAGCGCGAATCTGCGCAGCAAACGAGAACGCCAAAGCTTCGTATCGTTTCATCACTGCTTCTGTTTGTGCTCTTCTGGCACGCGGACAATGGAGTGCAGTGAAACTGCGCTGAGTCAACTGCTGTTCTTCCAGTTTATCGCGCAGATTCACTCATAATTGGAAGTCTTGTATGCAGTTGGCTAGCCCGACGACTGTCGCCCGATGGAACAGGGCGACGAAAAAGGGGCGCGGATCGCTATTCCCCAGTCGCACTTACGTAGCCAGACGTTTGATCTATCATCGTGCGAACGCATGCTAAATTCTTGTAGAAAACATTTGCATTGCAGATTTCGCACTCTCCTGTGCGTCCCAAGCCAATCCGATTTGACTCCATTTAACGTGGGTTTGCAGCGGTAAGGGTTGATTCCGCGCAAACCTGACCATCGCTCTTAAAAACGAGTGCTACGCAAGGTATCTTCGTGGGGTTATCGGATGCGACCTTTATCAACGGGCGAGCCGGCAGCAGAACTAGGCGTAGCGGTCGGCACGCTGCGACGCTGGCATCGGCAAGGCCTGCTGATGCCCTTCAGCCGGACTGTCGGACGTCATCGGCGATACTGGCGTGACACGGTACGCGCCACCCGGGGCGGTTCGCCGCGCCGGAGTGTGGGAGACACCGCTGGTACGACGCAAACGCCATGCTCCTCAACAGGGATTAGCGCTACCCCTGCGACAAAAATACGCACGTACAGATTTGTGCACCATCAAGCTAACGGTTAGGAGCGGCGGTCAGGCGCCTGAGCACGGCTGATCGCGAGCGGGCTGGAGCAAAAAGACCAATTTAATTACGGTCTTGAGTCGCACAGCGAAACCTTCGAATAGCTCACGCATGCAATCGACATGATCGTTAAGGCTAATTTGGTAAATGCGAAATCAACATCTGCATAATGTCCTCCCGACTGCGAGACCAACTTGCATTAGCGGTACGCGCCCCGTCGGCGTTGACCTCGGTCTGAAAGAGTCTACACCGCTGAATTGTAGATGCGTTAAAGGTCTATGCGTCGCTATCGCAAGTTCGAGGCTTAGCTTGCGAAAGAGCAACGCATGAGGGATAAGGCTCGTGTTCGGGGCGTTATCGCTGCGACCCGGCATCAAAAAGGTCACGACTCTGTGGTGCGGCATTGGGCTAGGAGCGCGCTCTACGTTGTGCGCGAATAATGCGTCGAAGCCTTGTCGAGACGAGCGGCGCCGAACTGATCCTTGAGGTACAGATAGACGCCGCATTGCCGTTAGGCGATAGCTGGGAAATCCAAGGTCGTATCGTTCACACGATTGATGATGTTGGTAAACGTGATAGCCGCGATAGCGAGCGCCGTCTCAATTACCTGGCGTTCGGTATATCCTGCTTCGAGCACCGAGCGCACTTCTTCGTTTGGTAGTGTGCCATGTGTCGTTACAATGGTTCGGACAAAGCGTACCAGTGCGTCGCGTTTCGTGTCGCCGGTCGATTCGCCAACTCGGATCCGTTTCATGGCATCCGGTGCGAGGCCGGCGGCTTTGCCCATTAGTGTGTGGGCGGCCAAGCAATAATCACAGCCGGCAACTTCGCTGACTGCCAGTCGAATAGCCTCGTTGTCAGCCTTCGAGAGTGTCGATTTAGAAACGACCCCATCAAGGCTTAAGATCGCCGCCAAGACATCCGGTGCGTTTGTGCCGATCGTCGCATAAACGTTCGGCACTTTCCCTACCGATTTTTTGATAGCCGAGAAGAGTTCCGCAGTGGCGCCGGTCGCGTCGGCGACCGGAAGGGTAGTGAGACGAGACATGATTGACTCCTTAGTGGGTCAGTGGAAAAGACAATGGAATTAATGGCAAAAATATGATGACGGACTAGCTTCCCTAGAATACTAATACTCGACTGCAACAGCGACGAGACACGACTAAGGGCCGCGCTACCGAACTGGACATCTGCATGAGCGCAGAACGCTGTTGTGCAATCAACAAGTACTGTTCCGTAGTTTTGGAATTGAGTGCCAGCAAGAATGTTCCGGGGAGTTGAGGGCTCTCCTCAATGACTTCGCATAGGAACACCCACGGCTTTACGTCCGAGGCCACCCACTGGGCGCTCGTGCATGGGGCATGTGACGGGTTGCTTGGCCGGCCGTGTCACCGATACGCCTATCCACGAATGCCGACGCCTTTTCAAGAACAGCCCCGACACCGCATTCGTCGATCTTGGTTGACGTAGTAGCGCTCTTAGGTGTGTCTATTAGCTGCGAAACATACACGCTCCCGGCCTTAACGTTCGCGCCGTTTACGTGAGCAGCACGGGGGGGACCCGCGAATAGCTTCGGACAGTGTGGACCTGCGGACGCGGTGACATTTGAAGTTGGTTTCATCAACTTTTGTATCAACATGTGGATCACATTTTTTCGTCATCGTCATGTATCTCCAGTCGCGCGGATTCTCCCCTTGCCTTGCAAGTTGAGTCAATGTTGTTAGATGGAGGTCCGGCCTAAGTCGGCTCGCGTCGACACAACCACTCCTTAGCTTTCACAAACCACAGCCTATCAACGCGCTTTCTTTGTAGTTAGCAAATTCGCACGATTATTGTCTTGCAACATTGCGTCATGTCGTTGACGCGGGGACTGCGGCCTGTATGTACGATGGAGAATCGAGCAAGGAGAGATGCACATGGAAAAGATGAGGTTAGGCGACGGGAAGCTGGCGATTTCCGGCGGACGTCGCACCTATGGCCGACTTGCTATGCGACCACGCAACTCCGGATGTCTGGCTATTGCTTTGGGAAATCAACAAACGACCGCGACAACTATGTCCAAGGTGTCGACGCTGACTCGCTCAGCGCTGAGAATTTCAAAAATTTTCGATAAATCAAGAAAACATCTTGTTTTCTTGATAAGGGGGAGGTGGTTGAGACCGGATACTTCTTTCGCTGGTTCTTGATTCTCGCCACGCGCCCGCTGTGAACTGAGCCGGACGGTACGGACTTCGATCTCCAAGTTGCAAGTTTTTAAGAGTATCTGTTGGCGCGATTTACCCCATAAGACTTGCCAAAATCGGTCGCCACGTGCAACGCACCGACCGCGCGAGAAGAAAATGGAAGCGCGTCACACGAGCCGCCAGAATGGCCTGTGCAGCCACCCAAGAGAGTGGGTCCTGTAGGAGCGTGGTTCCCTTAAATTTTCAAGTATGAGGAGCAAAAAATGTGGTCTATTGACTCTGCTGTATCCCGGCCTTCGAAGCGACGCGGTGTATTCAAGATGGCGGCGGCACTGGGTGCATTAGCAGCGATGCCCGGGTACGCGTCGGCAAATAACAATAAAGAATCGCGTGAGCAAAATCGCCAGTCGACGGCAGGCGATACAGTGCAAACGAAAGACGGTGTGAAAATTTTCTTCAAGGACTGGGGGAATGGTCGGCCCATCGTTTTCTCACACGGGTGGCCGCTGAGCTCGGACGACTGGGATGCGCAGATGATGTATTTCCTCAATCATGGATTCCGCGTCGTCGCTCACGACCGTCGAGGACATGGGAGGTCGAGTCAGACCGCAACAGGGCACGATATGGATCATTATGCAGATGACCTGGCTACGGTCGTGCAGCATCTTGATCTTAAGGATGCAATCCACGTCGGACATTCCACTGGTGGCGGAGAAGTGGTTCGCTATATTGCACGTCACGGAGAGAGCAGAGTCTCGAAGGCGGTGCTGATCAGCGCCGTACCGCCGCTGATGGTCCAGACAGCGACGAACCCTAGCGGACTTCCGAAGAGTGTGTTTGATAACTTCCAGGAGCAAGTTGCGAGCAACCGGGCTCAATTTTATCGCGAGATAGCGGAAGGCCCATTTTATGGATTCAACCGACCCAACGCAAAGGCGCGGGAGGGCATTATCGAAAACTGGTGGAGGCAAGGCATGGTGGGTGGGGCGAAAGCACACTACGACGGCATCGTCGCCTTTTCCCAAACCGATTTCACGGAAGACTTGAAGAAGATTCGCGTGCCGACGCTCGTCATGCATGGAGAGGATGATCAGATTGTCCCCTATGCAGACTCCGCGCCTCTTACTGTCAAGCTGCTCCGGAACGGTACACTGAAGTCGTACCCAGGGTTTCCGCATGGTATGCCCACGACCGAGGCTGCGACAATTAATGCGGACATTCTGGAATTCGTTAAAGACTGAATGGCTCGACTCGACTAAGGTTTCTTGGCATTGCACCGCCAACTTTTGTCGCTGGTAGGCGGAGCTGGATTCGATTATCCGGTCGGGATTTCCTGAAATCGCGTCTTTCGAGTTGAGCGTTATCTGATTCGAGTTTGAGAATTCTTTGGCGGCTTCGAGAGCAGTCGCCGGAAAACTTGAGCGGGATCAAGTGGCGCTCAGTTCTACAGAAAAAATGAAGGAAGTCGCATGGACGACGCAGTCGTTGAAAGCGCATATTTCGACCTGGATGCGCAACCTGGTTCGGGAATCGGACTGATGCATCTTTCTGAGGCCGATGATCCGCACTGGTCAGGAGTCGTCGAACTTGGGCCCGGTCAAAGCTGGGAGATCAGTCAAGAATCGCGCTACGATTTCTACGTTTTGTTTGGCGAAGTCGATTTGGGCAATCTGTGTCTTGAGGTAGGGGACTTTGCCATTCGATTCGGCGCGGGCGTCGTCACAGCTCGTTCCTCGGGTGCTCGGATTTTTGTCTACCGAGAAAAGTGTCTCCAACATGGAGAGCGTTATGTATCGTTCGCGAAGACGAGAGTCTGGCGCGACGCGCACGCACCCCGTATGGGAGTCGCGGACCTGTCGAAGCAGGGACATGCCGTGAGCTTCGTTGCATGGGAGTCTGGTGCGCATACTCGTGATCATGCGCATCCACGAGGGGAAGAGCTGTTGGTCCTCTCTGGGGAACTCATCAACGGAGTCGAACATTATCCGGCCGGCACATGGCTGCGACTGCACAAGCATGCCAGACACGAACTTTGCGCGAACGCATCGGCGCTGATCTTGCTACGCAACGGCCATTTGGCGAATGAGCCGACCGGTATGTGAAGTCCGCAATCGAGGGGTGAGGAGACCGGTACCCTTTCGACGTGGATTGACGACAGCTGGCTGGTTGGACAGATGTTAACTTTCGTTTTGAGAGGGTGATTGGCCTGTCGCTCCTCTCAGTGAGTGGCTCGGCGCCAAATAGCAGCGAGTGAGCGTCAGCGAGGGGAAACCTTTGCTGACGGCAGATCCTCGTACATCGAATATTTTTTGATCATCGTCGAGTTTTCGTCGGTTAGCCCTGTGACTTGAACCGAGATCCCGCTTTGACGGAATTTTTCCACGACTTTGTCGAGTGCCTCGACGGCCGTGATGTCCCAAAAGCGAACGTCGGACAGGTCCAGACGCGCACATTGCAGCGCCTCCGTGAAATCAAAATTTGCGACAAAATCTTCGGAGGACGCGAAAAATACTTGCCCCTGGACAAAGTAACTACGTTCTCTTTTTTGTTCGTCAAGCGAGGACCTGATGAACAGCATTTGCCGAGTCTCCGACGCGAAGAACAAGGAGCTGAGCACTACTCCTACCAAAACCCCGATAGCCAGGTTTCCGGTTGCGACGACAACAACAACGGTAGTGACCATCACAATTGACGCGCTCTTCGGGTGTGTCCGGACGTTGAGGATCGAGCGCCAGCTAAATGTGCTGATTGACACCATGATCATCACGGCTACCAGTGCTGCCATGGGAATTTGTCTGACCCACTGGCCGGCAAAGAGAACGAGCATCAAGAGAGAGGCACCAGCAACAAAAGTAGAAAGGCGACCTCGGCCCCCCGATTGCAGGTTCACCACGGTCTGGCCGATCATTGCGCATCCTGGCATCCCCCCCAAAACGCCTGCTACGATGTTGGCAATACCTTGACCGCGACATTCACGGTTTCTGTCGCTTTCGATGTGCGTAAAGTCGTCGACGATCGAGGCAGTCATAAGCGATTCCAGCAGGCCTACCACTGCAACCGCGATTGAATAGGGGAGGATGATTTCTAGCGTTCTGAAGGAGATAGGTACGCTGGGAAACATTGGGACAGGCAGCTTATCTGGAAATGATCCCATGTCGCCGACGGTTCGCACTTTCAAATGAAATATGAGGGATATGGCAGTTAAGACGATGATGCAAACCAGCGGAGCAGGGAGAGACTTCGTAAACCGCGGCAGGATGTAGATTATGGACAAACCACCGAGAACCATCGCATAGACGTATAAGGAAACGTGGCGCAGTTGCGGCAATTGGGCGAGGAAGATCAGGATTGCAAGGGAATTCACAAAACCGGTTATTACCGATCTGGAGACGAAACTCATCAGACTTCCCAGTCCAATAGTACCCGCACAAAATTGCAGTGCTCCCGCCAGAATTCCTGCAGCCAGAACATATTCCACGCCATGACTTTTCGCTAGGGAAACGATGATGAGGGCGACCGAGCCAGTCGCAGCGGAGATCATTGCTGGGCGGCCGCCAGTAATCGACGAGACGACGGCGATACTGAACGCGGCATACAGTCCCACCTTCGGATCCACTCCCGCGATGAAGGAGAACGCCAGCGCTTCAGGGATAAGTGCAAGTGCGACAATGACGCCTGCAAGGATGTCGCCACGAATATTCGAGAACCATTCGTCGAAAAAGGAAGATTTCTGCATGAATGGTTGCGAGGATTGTAGGGAATTCGTACGAACGCTGATCAGCGGCAACTACCCGTCTGTCGTACGAATATGAAGATTGAGACGTCTGACTGCCAGTCATTCTGGCTGGTTCCGCCGTGCTCGCGTATAGTTCTTGCCGCCGTCAGAGAGTTTGCGGCTTGACACCGGACCCGGCTCGACCACTACAGCTGTAAGATGAGGTATCTCCGATAAATTCGCTATATCGTGAATCGGGCCTCATTTGCTGCGATCGAAATTATTGACGTGTTGCAGTATTCTTGAACGAAAAACGGAACCGGATACACACCGCCATTGCGGTGTGTATCCGGGCAGCCTATCGACCGATTGTACGGTCGAGGAAGCTTCGAATGAGCGGTACCATCTCGTCGAGCTTGTCCTCGAGTGCGAAGTGTCCCGTGTTGAGAATGTGAACCTCCGCATCGGGAAGGTCACGGACGTACGGATGTGCGCCGGCCTCAGGGAAAATCACGTCGTTCTTGCCCCACACAATGATGGTCGGCGGCTTCCGTTCGCGGAAGAACGCTTGGAATTGTGGGTACAGGGGTACGTTTGTGCCGTAGTCGCGGAACAGATCCATCTGGATATCACGATTGCCCGGCCGATCGAGTAACGCCTGATCGTGCACCCAGTTGTCTGGGCTGATTCTCGTCAAATCGGAGACACCATCGGTGTACTGGAATTTGGTCGTTTCGGGTTTCACCAGAACATACAAGGCCTCCCGGTTCTTTTGGGAGTGATCTGCCCAGTACGTCTTGATCGGGTCCCAGAATTCGCGAAGACCCTCTTCATAGGCATTGCCGTTCTGGACAATGAAGCCAGTTACGCGCTCCGGATGCTTGAGAGCAAGACGGTAGCCTACCGGTGCGCCGTAGTCCATGACATACATGGTGTAGCGGTCGGCGCCGAGTTGACCGAGCAGATCGTCCACGATATCTGCGTAATGGCCAAACCCATACTCAAACTTAGTATGATCTGGCGCGTCGCTCTGGCCGAAGCCCGGGTAGTCGGGCGCGATGACTCGATATTTGTCGGCGAGCAGCGGGATCAGGTTGCGGAACATGTGAGACGAGGTGGGAAAGCCGTGGAGCAAAAGAACGACCGGTGCGTTTGCCGGGCCTGCTTCTCGATAAAAGACGTCGACTCCATCAACTTTGGCCGTCTTGTGATGCACAACAGGAATATTAGTCATCTCTTCGTCTCGATTGCGTTGATCAAAGGTCCATGAAGTCGCGATATCCGCCGCGAACCATGCTGGGCGCCGCAAGGGTTGGCGGGCTAGCCCTTCTCTAGCCGTGCCTTACTTCATACGATGTGTGTCCACCGTACGTCTGACTAAATTATCCTGAAAGGTGGCTTCTCTCTTCATCGTTAGAACTGGATTTTAGAAAACGCACTGCGAGCCTAGTTTCGAACTTATGCAGTGGACGACATGTCAGGTAAAAAAGATCCAGGTTCGGCCGACACAGAGCTGTTTGACGATTAGTCGTGTTGCATCGACGTGTGGCGATAGCGTCGGTTTGACCGTCGCATTGAGTGGTGTTTGATGACCTCGCTTAACCGAATATTAGGAAAATTATTATCCTTAAATCGGATCGTCGCGACGTAGCGATCGTGCGACGCAGTATTTTTTCTGCAACTGCATCGATACGACTGAGAATCAGCGAGAATTGGAGAGACATACGTGCATCTCGAACGGGAGGAGAATCCTGAGTGCAATTTTTATCGAGCGCTTTTCAGCTGATACAGCCGATGAAAAAAACAAGATGACAGGCGCAAGAAGGTCGCTGCCAGATTCTCGACGCGGCCAAGAGGCTGTATGCCCCACACGGCATCTGAGCGACGTCCCTATAGGGTGTAGCCGTGAGGGCAAGGTTCACTCGTGGGACAATTTGTGGGCACTTTCGCAACGGAGGCGAGATTTTAGTCGCGGTGATTAACCATGTTGTGCGGCCAAGGGAAAGGTCGCTCGGCGCAGTCATAAGTTCTGGCCGACTCAAGCCTGCCGCGCTTCAGCCCGCTTTGAGCGCTGACAATGAAGCCGGCTCTGGATTCTTCCGCGAGCACTTCGGGAGGCTAGTGATGCTGGTCATTCTGCCGACTCCTAATTTTCCGCACGAATCCCCCGGACGCGCCTTCTTCCTCGCATGGTGCCTTCGCAAACTTAGCTTCGGGCTCAGGTTCAAAGTAGCGCAAACCCGGCTGCTCTACGCGAAACACCGAAAAATTCTCGAAGCAAAAAATGCTTCGGAGCAGGCGTCGAACTGATTCCAATTGAGCGGGCATACTCGCCCGTCGGGGACAGAAGTTGGCTGAGCGTCTGCCACGTGCCGGCACGGTTCTCCGTGTGACGGTGCGAGACGGCCATCACGACCTCGAGCTTTCCGATGGGAAAAACGGAAGTTAACGCGTGGCAGCTTAGCACGGTAGGCATGCAACTTCCAAAGATGGGGTGCACGAGCCTTGGATCGCCATTCGACGTAGCTCACCCCGCCGAATGGTGAATTGCACTTCCGTTGACGGCAGACATCCCGCGCCCGCTTGCAGTGGCCACAGCTATTTCCTGAGCCCCCGATCAGCAAGTACGAACCTGCACATCATTAAGTTAGCGGTTGTTGATCCTCAATTGATCCAGCTTGGGTGCCAGCCTCAACGCATAGCCATCGAGACAAGTAGCCGAAATGGTAACGCGAGTAGCAAAGCGCCGATGAAGCCGGCAATCCACAGTCCAATGAACCAGCCGATGGATCGCGGGCCGCCGCCGCGTGGCTTGGGGACGTTGATTGGGTTTATGTCCAGCCGATGCTGGTTTGAGCGCCGGGCCGTTGATATTCTGTTGGCGAATAATAGCGGATGACTTGGGGCCGCACGCTCTGCGATTTGCTCCAGGTTTTGGCTTTTTCGACTAGCTTCGTTTTCTGTCATGCACATCGCACGTTCGACCATCGGAAATGCATAACTCACCACATCTGCTAATTTACGTCGCGTGAGGCGAAGCGCTTTCAACTCAATCATGTTCAGGAACCACAGTCACTTTGTGACGGAAAACCCAATATCCGGCTGCGGTGTACAAAATAATTATGGGTACGATAACCATTGCGCCCACTATAACGAATACCTGCGCTGTCTTCGGTGCGGCTGCGTCCCAAAGCGTAACTGCGTCTGGAATTGCGTAAGGCCACACGCTTACAAGAATGCCAACATAGCCGAGAAAAACAAGTAGTAGCGCCAGCACAAAAGGCAACCCGTCGTTTCTTCGCATGGCCGCCCGAATTAGCAACGCTGCGACAATGAGAGCCGCAAAGGGAAACGGAAGGAGCCGATAGAAGACAGGTGTGGAAAACCATCGTTGCGCAACCTGAGCGTTTGAGAGAGGCGTCCAGATCGAAACGGAAACCATGAAAAACAGCAACACAAATGAAAGTGGGACCACAAGTCGGTGTAATTTCCTCTGTAGTTCTCCGTCGGTTTTCATGACGAGCCAGGATGCACCCAACAATGTGTACGTAGACATAAGGCCGAGACCTGTTAGGAGGCTAAACGGAGATACCCAGAAGAAAGCGTCACCAGAAAAGACACCGTCGCGAATCGGAATTCCCTGTAGATACGCACCAAGCACTATTCCCTGAAAGAGGCTCGCGCCCGCGGAACCAATCGTGAATGCCAGGCTCCACACGTTTTTCGTTCGCTTCGCTCTCCCACGGACTTCAAACGATACGCCACGCAGGAGCAAGCATAGAAGCATAAGGAAAATCGGGAGGTACAGCGCTTGTAGCACTATCGAATAGGCTAGAGGAAAACTCGCAAACAGCGCCGCGCCACCGAACACCAGCCAGGTTTCATTGCCATCCCATATCGGCGCCAGGGTGTGCATCATACGATCGCGTTCTTTGTCGTCGGGGAAAAATGGGAAGACAATGCCAACGCCAAGATCAAAGCCGTCGAGCGCGACGTAGGCGAAGAGGCCGAACGCGATTACTGCGGCCCAGATGACGGTTAGATCCATATCAAAGTTCCGGTCGGTGTGACTTGCAGATGCCTATTCCGCTGCTGCGAGCGGTCGACGTCCTGATCTGTTGGGCGGCCCTGCTAGCTCTTTAAGCGGTATCGGATTATTTTCTGCGGATGGTCCGCTACCCAAAAGTTTGAATATGTAATATGCGCCTGTACCGAAGACCATGCAGTAAGCGATGACTAGCATCATCAAGGAAAGGCCAATAGTTTGGGCAGGGACTGGAGATGCCGCGTCGGACGTTCGGAGGACACCGTAAACGACCCATGGTTGCCTGCCGACCTCCGTAGTGATCCAACCCATCAATAAGGCGATGTATCCCGATGGTCCCATGAAGAGGGCGAGATACTGAAGAGCTTTGCTTTCATACAAGCGGCCAACTGCACGCAGTGCAACCGCGAAAAATCCTAGCGCGAGCATCGACAGGCCGAGAACGACCATGACACGAAAAGTCCAAAATACTATCGTGGAGTTGGGGCGGTCTGCTTTGGGGAAAGACTTGAGCCCCTGGATCTGCCCGTTCCAGCTATGCGTCAGAATGAGGCTTCCTAGGTGAGGAATCTGAATTGCGTATCGGGTAACTTCGGCATTCATATCGGGGAGACCTACCAGATTTAGTGATGTCCCACCCTGTTCCGTTTCCCATAGACCTTCGATAGCCGCGAGTTTCGCCGGCTGGTATTTTCGGGTGTTTAGCCCGTGCTGATCGCCGGCAATGATTTGCACTGGGGCCAAGACAAGAATCATCCACAGTGACATCGAAAACATCGTCTTGATAGATTGATCGCGCCGGCCCTTCAGCAGATGCCATGCTCCCGTGGCACAAACGAGTAGGGCAGCGACGAGGAACGCGGCGATCGTCATATGGACTAGCCGGTAGGGGAACGATGGATTAAAGATGATGTCGAGCCAGCGCGTCGGGACGATACGCCCATCTTCAAAGACGAAACCGCGTGGCGTTTGCATCCAGCTGTTCGAAGCCAAAATCCAGAACGTGGAGATCACGGTACCCGTCGCGACTAGTGCCGTGGCGGCGAAGTGCGCGCGGCGACCAACTTTCTCCCAGCCGAACAGCATGATCCCGAGAAACCCGGCTTCTAGGAAAAATGCGGTCATCACTTCGTAAGTGAGCAACGGGCCAGTCACCGAACCTGCAGTTTTCGCGAACCCCGACCAGTTGGTCCCAAACTCATACGCCATGACGACACCCGACACAACCCCCATCCCGAAGGTCATTGCGAAGACTTTTGACCAGTAGTGGCAAAGCACCTTGTAGTGCGCTTTATTAGTCCTGAGCCATGCTCCTTCAAGGACAGCTACGAAACATGCAAGCCCGATACTGGTTGCTGGGAAAATTATGTGAAAGGAGATGGTAAACGCGAACTGAATTCTGGAAAGATCGGTAGCGGTAAGTGCCACGGGTATTCTCCTGCCGGACGCACCGGGGGCGTCTCGCCTGTATCTGTGGGGGATCGGAATTGAAGCCGTCGGCATCCGGTGTCGTCAGTGAAAGACGACGGGTAAAGGACATCTCCAGTGGCGTGATCAAACTTCGAATTGTTTCGGGGTGTGATTTTTTCGTTGTGAATAGGGCCTAGACGGGCGCGAATGAGAACACAGCAGCTCGAGTTCGGATGGCACAAGACCCGAGTTTTCTCGAAAAATTGCGGCCCAACCAATCATCTCGATTGACTTTAGGGGATAACCCAAACGAGCTTTGGCTAAAACGCACTATTGTGTAAAGAAGTACCGACTTTAATCGGGGCAAAAGGAAGACCTCTTTTCGGCGGTGGGACGTAATACCCCATCGAACTAGGATGGCACGTTTGCTCCGACATGTGGTCCCAAAGTTCACAGTACGAGCCGAGTGTTCGCACCGGAGGCGGCGTCGAGATCTGATCTGAGAGACGACGCATAGATATCGGCTTAACGGTTCACTCATGAAGCAACGCAGATTGCCCCACGACTTGCTGCTTCGTGACCGTTTGCGGTCAGGTCGATCAAACTGCTGGTTTCACACCCCTTCCCGCTTTCGTCCCGTTCGCCATGCGCCCTATAATCCGGAGGAGCGTAAACACCGGGCATCCTTTCACGTAACCTGCGAGTACTACGATGAATGAACCACTGCTTCAAATGAGCTTGCCGTCACTGCATCGGGATTGCACTTTGTGTTTTTCTGTATACGCGTTTGGCTGGGGCTATCGCGCATTGTCCATAGCCTGTGACGCCGTTCAGGTGCAGTTAGGAGCGCGCGACAGGAGCGAACAGCAGATACGCCTCGCGTTCGAACTGAACAGGCGGCGGATTCTCAAAGTAGCAGAGGAGTCGGTCTTAACACCGTATCGAGGCGAGATAATATCGGTACCTATCGAGAGCCTTTAACGGCTGAGCTCTGATCGGCCGGGAACGGAGTCAGCCCAGAATCGGTCGTATCAAACTCGTTTCGAGAGACAACCAGTGTGTGAGCAACCTGTGTACAAGTCGAATGCATTCAATTCAACGCGAACGTCGGGGAACATCAAGCTCTGCAGATTGAGCAATGTGATTCTGAAAGCTCGAAGTTTTGACTTCCTTGCCTATTTCGCGAGGCTCAATTAATCGAGGCCTGTCACTTGCGGGGCGTGGCACGTTACAACCGTGGTCATTGCTCTGGTTGGAGTAATAGCCGTCTCACGGGCTAGGAACTGCAGCTTCGCTGTTTTCGAGCCGGCAGATCTTGGTTGGCACTGCACGACTTGAGTTGCACGGGAATAGCAAGCCGTCTTCGAACTGGAGTTCCTGGTCGTTCATAGGTAGTCGTTCGTGTACTTTCGTCCAAAACTGAGTCAGCGAGCTTTGCGATCGAGAGCGAGATTTACCTGTTCAGTTTCCTTTTCAAGTTGCATGCGTAGACATCTCAAGAACTCTTTGCCGTTCTCTGAGATCGGCCGTCCGGGGCGGAACGCCAGCAGGGTTCGGCACTCTATATCCATAGAGAGGCGGCGAATGACAAGGCCCTTTGGGACGAAGTCCAAGGCGGCGATGGGATGCACCATCGCGAGCCCTATACCAGACAGCGCGAGTTCGCAAGCAGTTGCGGAAAGTGGAGTTTCAACAATGGAGCGCAGCTGCACCTGGCGTTCTGTTAGAGCAGTTTCCAGACGGCGTCGGGCAGAGTCCTCTGGATTCATATCAATAAAATGATCGGTCGCCAAGTCTTCGAGTTGTAGCGTTCGTTTGTTCCTAAGTGGATGATGGGGCGACATGGCAATTACGCCCGGAAGCACGGAGAACGACGAGGACTCGACGCCGTGCGTATTTACTTCATCGTTCAGCAAACCGAAATCGACTTGGCCTGAGGCTACATGCTGATACACCTCTTTAGAACTGGTGACCTGTAGCATCATCTGCATCTTGCGCTGTTCCGGCGCGAACGACGCGATCGCTCGGGCGAGGAAGCAGTTGCCAAGCGCGGGATATGAGGCAATTGAGAGACGCCCGAGGCCGAACAGTCTCAAGCTACGAATGCGATGCTCGATCGCTTCGTAACCGATGAAATATCGGTCAACCTCCGACATCAGCGCCATCGCCTCCTGCGTCGGCTGGAGCCGGCCGCGTACACGCTCGAATAAGCGCAAACCCGCCAAGGCTTCCAGCTTGCGTATTGACTGACTTATTGCAGGCTGGGATACGCCCAGGAGCCGCGCTGCCTTGCTTGCCGTACCCGCGGTCATGACAGCACGAAACGCTTCAATTTCTCGAATAGACACGTATAAGCTCCGCTTCTGGATTGAGAAGTTTCAAGTGTAGATCGAATACATTTGGCCATTAAAACTACATTCACATCACCACCCCACGAAACGCAGGAAATCATGGAAAAACCTTCGCTCGCATACCTTTCACAACCTTTCAGAAGCCTATCGCCGGGCGTGTTTCGGGCGTCGACTATCGTGTTCGACTCGTACGAGGATTTCATTGGACGTAAGGCGAGGCAGCCGGATGGATACAGCTATGGTCTGAACGGTACCCCGACCAATCGCGAACTCGAGGCACGCATCGCGGAGCTCGAGGGAGCAGCGCATTGCGTGGTCGTTTCATCGGGACAGGCGGCTCTGGTTGCGTCGGTGCTGCCATTTGTAAAAGGTGGTGATCATTTGCTGATCTCGGACGCTTGTTACGGTGGTCTCAAAGCCTTTGCACACGAATGGCTAGCGCGGCTCGGCGTCGAGATTGGTGTTTATCCTGCTGACGTGGGAGCAGACATCGCGAACGTCGTCAAAGCGAACACTCGTATGATTTGTATTGAGTCACCTGGCACAATCTCGATGGAAATGCCTGACGTGCCCGCCATCATCGAGGTTGCGAGGAGCCACGGGATTCTCACGATGATGGACAACACCTGGGCAAGTCCGTTGGCATTCCGTCCAATCGAGCGTGGCATTGACCTGAGTGTACAAGCCGCGACGAAGTTCATTGGCGGTCACTCTGATCTGCTGATGGGCATGGTCAGCACGAGCAACTTCAAGCTATACGAACAGTTGCGTGAAGCACAGGCCACGATTGGATTAGCCGCGAGTGCCGACGACTGTTTCCTCGCACTGCGCGGTCTTCAGACCTTCCGTCTGCGCTTTGCGGAGCAAGAAAAAAACACTTTGGAGGTAGCTCATTGGCTTGAGGAGCACCCGGTCGTCGACAGCGTCCTGTTCGCACCTCTGGAATCGCATTCTGGCCACGCGGTGTGGAAGCGCGATTTTGAAGGCAGTGGATGCCTTCTGTCGTTCGTGCTACGGCCTGGCCCGGAAGAAGCGCTCGCAGCATTCTTCAATTCGCTGAGGACGTTTTCCATCGGAGCGAGCTGGGGTGGAACGCACAGCCTGATCGCTTTCTACCCGGCGTCAATCCAGCGAGCGAGGAAATTCCCGCCAACGGACCAGCCGATCATTCGCATTTCGATTGGTCTGGAAAGCGTCGAACAGCTGATTGACGATTTGGACCAGGGCTTGTCGCAGTACTCGGCACATTGCAACAAGGTTCGCTGAGATCAACAGTAGTCGTAGTGACCCGGATCAACTTGTAGGGGAGACATCAATGGAAGACCTGTTCCTGCGCGCGCTGCCGTTGCTGAGGCTAGCCATGCTCACTACACTTGCACTCGGATTCATTTCGTTCGCGGTCGGATCGGCGCTCGGACTTTTGATAGCACTTGCCCGGATCAGTAGCATCAGGCTTGTCCGCACAGCTGCGTTCATCTATCTGTCTATTTTTCGCGGAACGCCGCTGCTGCTGCAGCTCCTCGTTGTCTATTTTGGTTTGCCGACTTACGGCATTACGCTTGGACCCTTCGAGGCGGCAACGGTCGCCCTGACTATTTTCGTTGCAGCCTATCTCAGTGAAGATTTCCGCGGCGGGTTGCTTGCCGTTGACAAAGGGCAATGGGAGGCGGGCTTATCGCTCGGGATGGGGTACTGGAAAATGCAGCAACGCATCATCCTTCCGCAAGGGCTGCGGATCGCCATCCCCCCAGTATCCAGTCGACTTATCGGGCTGATGAAAGATACATCGCTAGCGTCTACGGTGACCGTCGTGGAAATGACGCGCGTGGCAAATCAGGTTGGTGCATCGACGTTTCGTTACATGGATATGTTCCTGATTGTCGGCGGCCTTTATTGGATTATTAGTCAGGTTCTGACGATCGCGCAGACGTATCTCGAAGGCGTACTTGTCCGGAGGTACGGATGAAAGAAGATAGGACCGTCTTGCGCGCCAGCAATCTGCACAAACGCTTTGGTGACCATTTAGTGCTCAAAGGAATCAGTTTTGATGTGAAACCAGGTGAGGTTATGGTCATCATGGGGTCCTCCGGTTCCGGTAAAACCACGCTGATACGTTCTTTGAACTTCTTGGAGATGCCCGACAGCGGAACTGTCAAAGTTTGCGACATCGAGGTCGAATGCAATCCGGCATACGCGGGGCAATTGGACCGTTGTCCACGAACGCTGCGCAACCAGATGGAGTTGATTCGTCGAAATACGGCGATGGTTTTTCAATCATTCAACCTGTTTCCGCACATGACCGCTCTTGAGAACGTGATGGAAGGGCCTGTCAGTGTCAAGCGTATATCGCGTAGCGTGGCGAAAGCGCGCGCACTTGTGTTGCTTGAGCGAGTCGGACTAAGCGATAGGGCTGACGCATACCCAAGGCATTTATCTGGCGGCCAGAAACAACGGGTTGCCATTGCACGAAGCTTGGCGATGGAGCCGCAAGTGATCTTCTTTGACGAGCCGACGTCGGCGCTTGACCCTGAGTTACGGGACGAAGTGTTGAATGTGATGAGGGAACTTGCCGACGCGGGAATGACGATGTTGATTGTGACGCACGAACTGCGCTTCGCCCGCGATGTTGCAGATCGAATTCTTTTTATGGAGGGAGGGCAGGTCCTGCATGACTGCCGCGCAGAGCAGTTCTTCGCCGACTCGAACAACGATCTGCGCACGAAGCGTTTCCTTGGCAAGCTCGCCACCTAACAATCACGCGATAAGAGGCCGGACATGCATCGATCATTTCTTGATTTGCGCCAGATGAAGTTCATCGGCACGTTCCTCGTCAGCCTGACGATCGGCATGAGCACAGTGCACGCTCAGGGGGACAATGCGCTGCAGCGTCTCCGGCAGGCGAGCAGCATAACAATCGCGAATACACAAGCGAGCCCGCCATGGAGCCAAATTGATGACCAGAATCAACCCGCAGGTTACGACGTCGATGTTGCCACCGAGGTAGCAAAACGAATCGGTGTGAAAAAAGTTACATTCATCGCAGATACGTTCTCGAATTTTATCGATGGTCTGCGTGTGGGTAAGTACGATATCGTAGTAAACAGCATGGCAGCAACGGCACCGCGGAAGAAGATCGTCGACTTTTCCGCGCCCTATGCGCCGCAGGAATTTCGGATCTGGGTGAGCGACAAGGTTATCGGTATCAATGGCGTGAACGACCTAGCCGGCCGTGATGTCGGCGTGGAGGCTGGCACCTCGAATGAAGTCTGGGCTCGTGCGCACCTCACTAGTTCGAAGATACATTCCTACGACAACGGTGGCTTCTTGTACAACGACCTTGCAAGCGGTCGTATAGATGCGGTCATTGAGTCCCACTTCGCTGGCCTGAAGGAAAAGCAGATCAACCATCTGCCGATTCACGAGTCGGGACCAGTGCTGACAATTTCGTTGGGATGCGTCGCGATTTCCAAGAATCAACCGGAACTCGTCGACGCGATCAACCAGGCCATCGGTGACATGATTGCAGACGGTACGCTCGAGCGCCTTGGTCACAAGTGGTTGGGCGCAGATTACGACGTCGTAGGAGACATCCACAAGGCGACCCAGCCTCCGGGTTAACAGCTTGTTTCGCGCCGGCCGTGGCGATTATCGCGCGACCGAATCAACGTTCCACTTGTCACCTGACTATCAGGACCTGAGTATGAGCAACCCCATCAGCAGTGAAATTAACTTTGATGAGAATGGCAAGCACACCGGCTATCTGCGTCTTCCCCATTCTGTGCATCGTTCCGCATATGGCTGGATTCCTATACCGGTCGCGTCTATCCGTAACGGGGACGGTCCTGCCGTACTCATCAGTGCGGGTAACCACGGTGACGAATATGAAGGCCAGATAATTGTCGCGAGTCTGATCCGGGAGATTGAAGCGGACATGGTTCGAGGACAGTTGATCCTTTTGCCCATGGCTAATTATCCAGCAGCGCAGGCGGGCCTACGCACATCGCCGCTTGACGACGGTAACCTTAACCGCTGCTTTCCTGGCAACCCATCCGGCACGCCCACGCAAATCATCGCCGACTACATCGAAAACATCCTGCTCGCGCGGGCCGACTATCTTGTCGACATCCATTCGGGTGGAAGCTCATTGCTATACGACGGTGGCAACATGCTGGCGCTTTCGCCGCGGAGCCCCGACGAAGAAGTGAAAGTCAAAGGGATGCTCGCGGCTTTCGGTTTGCCTAAGGCGTTTTTGCACGCGCCGAACCCCGTCAACATTTCTGCTGCGGCACGGCGACAGGGCGCCATCTCCATTTTGACGGAACTAGGCGGTGCGGGGATGTCTGAGCGCAGCCTGATCGACCAAGGCCGGCAGGGTTTGCTCAATTTCCTCGGATATCTCGGCGTTTTGCAGGGCGACCTGGTTCCGGCGGGCCCTCCTGCCACGACACGTTTCCTTCGGGTCGAGGGTAAGCACCATTACGTCTATACTCGCGACGACGGACTGTACGAACCGCTCGCCGCACTCGGACAACGTGTCGCTCAAGGACAGCCCGCGGCTCGTATCCATTTCCCAGAGACACCTTGGCGCGAACCAATCGCACTGTATTTTGAAGGCAATGGGGAGGTGGCGTGCAAACGAGTGCAGGCCTCGGTGCGTCGCGGTGATTGTATCTATCAGCTTGCGGACGACGATCGCGAACATCAGAGATAGTTTGGCAGAACCACAAGTGAGGTAGTCGGAGTGGACGGAATAGACATGCACGCGACGGTCGGCCTCAAGACTGGCCATTTTTCTTCGGTGGAGTGTCACGTTTGATTCTACTTAGACATGGCACTGAATGAGTTTTCGGTAGGTATCAGCGACAGGCGCCGTCCTATCCTTGAGTGTCGTACTGTTTTAGATCGGTGATTCTTAGTGTAGAAGAACACCGTCGGTTACGGTTGCGTCACTTATGCAGTTGCTAGTCAAAGTTTTGCTCCAACCAGCCGACCGTTAGCTTGAGGACGCCTAGGCCAAAGTTCATCGAAGTAATTAGTGCGTTTTGATTCTGGGGAGAGGAAGTAGCGATTCAATGCGGGAGAGGCGGTTCCTTTTGCCTAAGCCAGTAGAGTATCGCGACTACATTGTTGATTTCCGTCCCGACAAGAATCGCAGTCGGGTATCTGACGATGTCCGTTCCAACTGCACAATGAGTATCAAGTGAGTGATTTTTGAGGGACCAAGCTGAGGCGCTCTTCGTTAGGGAGGCTCGGGTTTCGAATGGTTGCTTGAGATGTTGAGCAAATCTGACCACTGAGGCCTAAATAGGGTTGCTATACGTCTCTTTAAGCTTTCAGGGGCGCGGATGGGACTTGGGTCAATTGGTGCGATAGCAGCCCATCGGGGCGTAGCGGCGGCTACGTTGCGCCGCTGGCACCTCCAGGATCGGTTTCTGCCGGCTCGCCGGACGCTGGGCGGCCTCTCCGTCGATGCGGGCCGGATAACGTGCACGCCTCGCTGGGCCTCGCGCGGCGAGCGTAGGGGATGACTGTCTGTTACACACGGGTCTCATCACGCGAGCGGCTGGACTGTGCATGATGCTGAGGGGGGCGTGATTGACCGTCGCGGACAGATGTTGGCTGAACGTCTGCCACGCACCGGCATGGCCGTTCGTGTTTCGGCGCACGTCGAGTTACCTGCAAGGAAAGCCGGGATTCGCGGTTGGCTGTCTGGCGCAGCGTTCATGCGGCGTACGGAGGCGTGATGCGCGAGCGTTGACTCGCCACCCGGGGCGGCTCGCCGCGTCGGCGCACGACAGGCACCACGGGCTACGGCGGTGACGAAGTGCCTCTCAGTAGGGACAACCGCTACCCCTGCGACTCAAATCTGCACGTGCAGATTTGCACACCAGCGTAGATCAACTTCAGTCGCTGGATTGAATGGCGAATAGCGGTTTGTAGCCCGTCGAATCCATCCGGTCACATCGCTGCCAAGCTGGCAACCTACCAGTAACCCATGTGCGTCGACGTACTCAGTCACGCCTTACTAATTGTAACGTTAAGGCATTTGGTAGCACTTGACACAAGCTACTTGGCACACCCTTGACGCCAAGTGAACGAGTAATTTTCGAAAGCCGAGGCGGTTCAATCATCACCATAGTCATTCAATATTTCCGTTTGAATTTGAAAAAGCGGGATCGTTCGCTTTGGTAAAGTCGTGCGGTCGATGCGCTGGCTGCAGACACTACATTGCCTTTGCGATGAACGTAGGTGCACGAGCTGTCTTCTGAGGAGTTCAGGGTGACGAGATTTGCCAATTGCTCGACCATTCGTCCAGACCCGGACCGCATCAGTTCACCTTGAGCCGGGGGGGCACAACATTGCAACGATTCGATGGCGGCGTTGGGAACGCCGTCTGTATTGCTTCGCCAGATGCTCCGGCTCGCTATAACAATGGACGAGATAGTGGATAACGGGGCGTTCGTCAGGCGAATGATCATCCTCATGGGATAAACACGCTCTTTTGATACAAGCCATCTTTTTCTTGACACGTCTGAGTCTGAAGGCTCAGTCCTTGTGGCCGTTGGGCGCGTAGTCAGATAAGGAGAAGCGTTTTGGGTTGCAGACAAATGTGAAGCATGGCGCGTAAGCGCTTGCCGGTCAAAACCGTTTTCCTGGAGATTTTTCATGTCAAACTCGTCGGATACAGAAGCGAATGCCATCTTCACGAGCACGTCCCGTTCCGGATATGAACTGCTTGCAGACCCAATGCTCAACAAAGGCACCGCCTTTACTGAGTCGGAGCGTGATACATTCGACCTGCACGGACTCTTGCCGCCGAACATTGGCACGCTCGAGGAACAGGCCTCTCGCCGTATTCAGGTTCTAAGGGGGCTGGAGACAGACATTGAGCGCTACGCTTTCCTGCGAGATCTACAGGACACCAACGAGACGCTGTTCTTCGCATTACTCGTGCAGAATCTCGAAGAGTTGCTTCCTATTGTGTACACGCCGACAGTCGGCGCAGGCTGCCAGCAGTTCAGCCGCCTGTTTCGCAAGCCGCGTGGTCTCTTTCTGAGCATGCCGCACAAGAATCGCGTCGAGGCGATCCTCGCACATCCTCGGTTCGACCAGGTACAGGCAATTGTTGTGACAGATGGGGAACGCATTCTCGGGCTGGGCGACCAAGGCGCAGGCGGTATGGGTATTCCTATCGGTAAGCTAGCGCTATATACAAGCTGTGGCGGTCTTCATCCTGCTACAACCCTACCGATCATGCTCGACGTTGGCACCGACAATCAGGATTGTCTTAACGATCCGCTCTACGTCGGCTGGCGCCACGAGAGAGTTCGTGGAGACGAATACGATGAATTTATCGAGGTATTCGTTAATGCTGTTGCGAAGCGGTGGCCGCATGTACTGTTGCAATGGGAGGACTTCGCCAAAGGCAACGCGACCCGAATGCTTGAACGCTACCGCAACCGTCTTTGCACTTTTAACGATGACGTTCAAGGTACTGCGTCCGTCGCAACCGGCACGCTCCTTTCGGCAATCAACGTCACTGGCGTTCCGCTGACGGAACAACGAATCGCCGTGATGGGGGCGGGCTCTGCCGGTTGCGGGATTGCCAGCCTTATTCGCAAAGCTATGACTGAGGCTGGCCTGCCCGATGAAGAGGCCGCTAGACGCTTTTTCATGGTTGATCGTGACGGCTTGCTGGTCGACGGGATGGAGGGAATCGCTACTTTTCAGCAACCGTTTTTGCAGGACAGGTCCATCGTTGCTAACTGGACGCTCGATCATCCCGATCGAGTTGCGTTGCTGGATGTAGTGCGAAACGCGAAGCCAACGGTGCTGATTGGCGTATCCGGCCAGGCCGGAGCTTTCTCCGAGACCATCGTTCGCGCGATGGCGGAGCACAACGAGCGTCCGGTGATTTTTCCGCTTTCTAACCCAACTTCCCGAGCCGAGGCCACGCCAACTGATCTGCAGAAGTGGACTGACGACAGGGCAGTTATCGGCACGGGCACGCCGTTTGCCCCCATCGAGCGCAATGGTGCGAAGTTCAAGGTCGACCAGACCAACAACTCCTATATCTTTCCCGGCGTGGGACTTGGAGCAATCGCGGTCAAGGCCTCGCGCATAAGCGACGAAATGTTTATGGCGGCCGCGAAGGCGCTCGCAGCAGCTTCGCCCGCCCGGAACGATCCTAAAAGAAATCTGTTGCCCCCGGTTTCATCGTTGCGCGAGGTGTCTCTCACAGTCGCGCTCGCAGTCGCGCTGCAAGCGCATAAGGAAGGGCTGACCGGCGGTATGAGCACCGACGAGATTGAGAGCCGGATTCGCGGGGAGATCTGGATTCCGCGCTACTCTTCTTACAAGCGAATCGACCTCCGTTCGGTTTAAGCCTGCAACCAATTGGGAGTATTGTTTTGCTCAACACGATCCTCAACGGGTTGCTACCGATAACATTCGTCATAGCGCTAGGCTGGTTTTCCGGTCGCATAGGTTTATTGAAACACGAAAATGCTGACGTTCTAGCGACTCTGGTCATCCGTTTTGCATTGCCATTCGCGCTGTTCGAAGGAGCGGTAAAGACGTCCCCGGACAAGCTCCACAACGTCGGTTTTGCACTATGCCTAACGTTTGGACTAATGGGTACCTACGCGATTGCGCTCGGCGTAGGTCGCTTTGTGTTCAGACATGATCTGCGTACAGCAACCATGCAGGCGCTGGTGTGTGCTTTTCCGGATATGGCCTACTTTGGTGCGCCCATTCTGGCCGCCGTCTTCGGGCCAGAGGGGTTTCTGGCAGTTCTGGTTGGCAATCTCATCACGAGCATCTTCATGCTGCCATTGACGATTATTCTGACTCATGCTGAAGATAAGAGTGATGGCGGTGGTGGTAAACCGGACATTGCGCGAATCTTCGCTCAAAGCGTCGGGCGCGCTGTGACGAATCCGATTGTCTGGCTACCGATCTCGGGAATGGTCCTGAGCTTTTGTCACGTCACGTTACCAGGTCCAGTGCTGACTTCCATCGATCTGATAGCCAAGGCAGCCGGGGGTACGTCGCTTTTCGCACTCGGGCTAATGCTCTACGGTGAGCGTTTTGTCATTAACGCCAACGTGCTAGCTAATCTTGGCATCAAGAACTTCTTGCAGCCGGCATTGATGGCGATTGGCGCTGTCCTGTTCGGTGTGGCCGGCCCACCGGCGCACCAAGCCATTATCACAGGAGCAGTGCCGACGGCAACAGCTGCTGCGATGTTCGCGCTCAAGAGCGAAACCTATACCGCCAACGCTACCGCGACTATTCTGATCAGTACGATTCTTGGCGTCTTAACCGAAGGCTTGCTAATCGCATATTTTTTCTGAAAGGTATTGATACGGGAGCATGAGCCACCGCCGTGAGCAAGGTCGCCTTGCGGTTAGGTTCCAGTTTATCCGTGAGTCAGCCAGAAAAGTTCGACCTTCGGGCTGGAGATGAAAGACTATTGAGGGCAAGCGCAACCCTGATCGCTCAGTTTTCCAAAGCAAAACCGCGACGTGTCCATACGGGGAAGCAGCCGCGCTGGCACGTGCGGTACACAACCCAGCTTCTCCACCCACGGTCGAAAGGCAAACGCGTGGCGATGCTGCGGGAGCGTGATCGAACCATGAGAAAAAAGGTGGCAGCCAGACGAAGAAGCCGGTGTGCGAGCCGAAAGGGAGGGATACCTCGCCAAAGACAAGCCTGATCGTCAGACCGCGTTCAGCAGCCGTCTGTTATGGTCCATTGTATTTTGGCTCCTCACAGTTATCCGAGCGATATCGCTTGTGCTGCCGTTGCGCCTCCTGATTGCGGCTGCCATGCACCGCCAGCGCTAGGCCCCTTCGGTTCGAGGCTGATCGAGCGTGGTGGGCAATTGCCCAAGCTGTCGGAACAGCGATAGCCATCCGTAACGCTGTCCCAACACTTAAACAGATGCCCAACGAAATCCCAGAATCACAAGCTATTTGTAATGAAGTTTCTCGCAGTGCGATTTTTATCGTTGCGACGATCTCGAGTGGTCTCGACCCCGCTGCCAAGGTGCGCGAGTGGTGCGGCGACATTGCCGCCCTCGTGCGTTCGGTCGGGACACGCGCGCCTTCCGGTGGCCTGTCGTGCGTATGCGGCTTCGGCTCTGATGCGTGGGACACACTATTCGGTGCACCTCGTCCAGCCCTTTTGCACCCATTCCGGGACATCGGCGAGGGTAATCGTCGCGCCCTCGGTACACCAGGCGATATCCTGCTGCACATTCGCGCCGATCACATGGACCTCTGCTTCGAGCTGGCCAGCCAGCTACTCGGTCCACTTTGCGACGCAGTGACGGTGGTCGATGAAGTGCACGGCTTTCGCTATTTCGACATGCGCGACATGGTGGGCTTTGTCGATGGTACCGAGAACCCAAGGGGCAGCAGCGCCGACCAGTTCACCCTGATCACTGACGACCCGGGCTTCGAGGGCGGCAGTTATGTTCTCGTGCAGAAGTACCTGCACGACATGGACGGGTGGAACGCACTGTCCGTTGAAGCCCAGGAGCGCATTATCGGCCGCAAAAAGTTGTCGAACGTCGAGCTCGACGCGGCGGTCAAACCCTCATGCTCCCACAGCTCGCTGACCACCATCACCGAGAACGGCGAGGAAGTGAAGATCGTGCGTGACAACATGCCGTTCGGCCGCCTCGGTGCGGGCGAATTCGGCACCTACTTTATCGGCTACGCACGCTCGCCTTCGCCGATCGAGCAGATGTTGCAGAATATGTTTATTGGACGGCCGCCGGGCAATTACGACCGGCTGCTCGACTATAGCCGCGCGGTTACGGGCGGACTCTTCTTTGTACCCTCGGCCGACCTGCTCGAATCGCTCGCGAATCGCGAAGCGCCAACCGTCACAACCGCTATCGAACAACAGCCGGACAAGTCTTCGCCGGTCGAACCGCGCCACGACGGATCGTTGATTATTGGCTCTCTCAAGGGAATGTCCCAACATGAATAACTTGCATCGCGAGCTCGCCCCCATTTCCATAGTCGCATGGTCACAGATCGAAGCCGAAGTGGCCCGCACCTTCAAACGCAGCGTCGCCGGCCGTCGCGTAGTCGACGTCGAGAGCCCTGGCGGAACGAAACTGTCCGGCGTCGGCACAGGGCATCAGATCGCGATATCCGCGCCGCAGCAGGGCGTTGTGGCGAAGCTCGCCGAGGTCAAGTGCCTGGTGCAATTCACCGTACCGTTTGAGTTGTCGCGCGAGGCAATCGACAGTGTCGCACGCGGCGCCAACGACGCCGACTGGCAGCCCGCGAAAGAAGCCGCGAAACAGCTCGCCTATGCCGAAGATCGTGCGATTTTCGACGGCTACAAGGCTGCGGGCATCGGCGGAATTCGGGAAGGTTCGTCGAATCCGGCGCTCGCGTTACCAGCCGACATCGGCGATTATCCGCATGCCATTGGCAACGCTCTCGAAGAGCTGCGGCTCGCCGGCGTGGATGGCCCGTATTCGGTACTGCTTGGCGCGGACGCGTATACGGCGCTGAGCGAGGCGCGCGATCAGGGCTATCCGATCATCGAGCACATTAAGCGGATCGTGAACGGCGACATTGTCTGGGCACCTGCGCTTGCCGGCGGTAGCGTGTTATCCACGCGTGGCGGCGACTTCGAGTTGCATCTTGGCGAAGACGTGTCGATCGGTTATCTGAGTCATACCGACGAGATTGTGCGTCTCTATCTGTGTGAAACGCTGACCTTTCTGATGCTGACAAGCGAAGCATCGGTATCGCTGACACTGCCCGAGTGAAGGCGCATTGACTCTAACGGCTCGGGTGAGTCGCTCGCGCGAACCTGCTCGCCCGGTTTGCTCCGACCAACGGCGAGTGAGCGCCCGATCCAATTGTGCGATTGCATAAATGAGCGGCCGCTTTAATGGTAGCCAGTATCTCCCTCCCGCGCCTTCCGGGAAATACGCGGTGGTAGATGGAAACGACCATAAGCGTGTCGCCGGTGCCGTTTTGACGCAGAGGTGAGTTACGTGTGTGAGGGTTTCGGAGCAGCAACGGCTTACGGCGTGAGGTCTTCGACGCGATTGAGCGGATGATTTGCGAGGCGAGCGAATGCGCGGTGCAGATATATCTCAAGATAGACGTCGTTGAGTTTCGCGGTGTCGATCAGGCTTTAGATAGCCGTGGCACGCTCGCTGCCAGAGTCCACCTCAGTCCGCATTCGGAAGTACGCTCTTGCTGTACAGGAAAGACGATGGTGAACCGAGGACTACGTGGCCGTCGGCCGTTGAACCATACTTCAGCCGACGGAGAAGCAACAATTGATTGCTATTATGGTGTCAGTGGCTAAAGAGAACTGAAGAAAGAGTTATTCAATAGCATTCGCATCTATTTCGCTGGTCGTTTAGCACGGTTTTGTGAAGAAAACCAGGTGCTATTTTGAATTGCCATCAGTTTGGTTTACCAAGCAGACTTGCATATGACTAAGATACGGGGATATTTGCGCGAAGCGAGGCTACACGGTGCGTCCAAAGATCGAGGTCCGTTGCTTGAGCCGCCGACTCGAAATGTCTCGATGTTGACGTAACGACTGCTAATCTAAGCTTGGTATATTCCCTGCATCTTGGAAGGGAAAGGTCGAGTCGTGGCGCAGTTCGCTCGACTGGCGCTACAAAATTCCAAGAATGCGCCACCAAAAGTAGTCCAGCGGTAGTAGACATAGCACGGAAATGGCGGCTAGCGCTAGGCAGAGTTTTGCGCCGTCCTTCATCGAGACATCGGCTAGATGCATGGCAATCATCATTGGCGGCGACTGATAGGGCAGAAATACGGTCGAGAAAACAGGCACCTGTAGCATGAGCACCGTATATATCGGCAATCCGCTTGCGTGCGCAAGTTGTCCAGCGAGTGGTGTGAGCACCGCGGGCAGCGCCGGAAGAGTCGTCAGGAGACCGATCCCCGCTCCGATCAGCAGGACCTGCATCGCATTCATTGAATAATTGCCCTGCACCATGTGCGTCCAGTTCAACAACGCTTTTGCTGTTAGTTCCCCCAGCCCACTCTGGGAGATCAGAGCACCTAGTCCGAGGAAACCAGCGACGTAAACGAGAGGGGCTATCTGAACCTGTTCCGCGAAGTCCCTGGCGGAGATGATTCGCGTTTGCGGCAGCAGGCAGATGACGCCGGCTCCAAAGCTTACCCATGCAGGAGAGACCCCATGCCAGAAGTCAGTCGCATAGCACAACAATGAAAGTAACAACAACATGACAAGCATTCGCTCGCGTGGCGACATACACGTGGGTGGCACCTCGACGGTTTGTGACGACTCGACACGGTCGGGGAAAAGTCGGCCAATGAGCCAGATCAGCGCCACGCTTTTGAGCGCGCCTAACACTGGGAAATGAAGCAGGAAATACGGCCCGTAGTAGAGGCGTATACCGTAGAGTGTCTGCGCTGCGCCGAGAAGCAGGGAATTGGGGATATTTGCCGGAAGAATTGCGGTCGGCGGCATATAGCTCGCAGCCGCGACCGCCATGATGATTCCCGTACGCCCCGGGCGTCCGGGCTCGAACCCCAGCCGGTCTGCGAGCGTCATCGCAATGGGCGTGAGCAACATCACTCGACCACTTGTCGACGGCATTACGAATGCTAATGCTATGGAGACAACCACCACTGCGGCTATGTAGTGTCGGTAACCTCTAAGATTCATCGCTAGCAGTAACCGGCTGACCTGATTCGCAGCCCCCGTGGTTCGTATCGCAGCGCCTGTAATCATGCCGCCGAAGACTAACCACCAAGCCGGTGATGAGAATCCACTGAAGACGATAGAGGGGGCGGCCACGCTGAACAGCATCGTGAACAGAAAAAACATCAAGCTCGTTAGCGGCTCTTTGAATAATCCGATTGCCCATGAACATATCGTGAAGAGCGTGAGAATAGCGGCTCTCGATGTACCTACGGGATACCCGTGAAGCATTGGAACGTAGCCGCAGAGCGTCATAGCTACCACGAGCCATATCAGAAGCAACGTTGTGCCTGCCTCCCGCTGCGGCCTCGGCGGACGCGTGTCTTCCGGTTGCTTGAGCTTATCGGGCAATGCGGCGTCTCCGATCTCCGAAATTTCCGTTGAGCCTATCATGGCTTCTATCTCTCCTAGCGTCCCGCTCATCGTAGGGTGATTTACAATGTCACAAGTTCGTTTAAGTGACGTTTATTTACGAAACGATGCCACGACGTACGTTCTACGACCCGCTGCCTAAGCACACCCCGACGGCCGAAGACCCGATCATGGTGCATCTGCGTCAACCGCCGGTCGACGGGCTAATTGGTTGGCACCGTCACCCGTGGGGGCAGTTGACATGTCCGCGGCAAGGCAGCATCCGCGTGAGCGTTCCTGGGATGATGTGGATTGTGCCAATCTACCGTGCAGTCTGGATCCCACCCGGGACCGACCATGAGATTGTCGTCCTTGGGCAGGTTGAGTTTCACGCACTGTACGTCGATCCGTGCGTGTCGCCGCTGAGGCTTGACGGATGTTTAGTCCTTGAGGTGTCTCCGCTAATGCGAGAGCTCGTTCATTCGCTGGCGGACAAGGTCGATGGGGCCAACAAACATCGGCAGCTTGCGACGCAGCTATTAATTGAGGAGATCCGCGAGGCACACACCTTGCCGCTGGGATTACCGCTGCCCGCTGACCGTCGCTTGCGGGCACTTTGCACGGCGATGATGGAAGACCCGGGTTCGTCCCGCACGCTGGACGAATGGGCTCCGGTGGTCGGCGCCAGTAAGCGAACGCTCGCGCGATTGTTTGAAAGCGAGCTACAGACAAGCTTCGGCGTCTGGCGCCGCCAACTGAGACTCGCTAGGGCAATCGATCTTATCGGTCGCTCGGTGCCAATCGTGGAAGTCGCGGCTCAACTTGGCTACGCAAATGCTTCTGCATTCTCGACCATGTTTCGTCATGCTCTTGGTGTGGCTCCATCTCAACTGGTCAAATCGATTGTTTCGCTGCATCGGTAAGAGCAATCAATTTGTCTGCGTTACATCATGTGTTCAGAACAGCCTCACGCTGACTAGGCGTGACGTCTTTTCGGAGCAGCGAGAAACTCTTCGTCCGTGGCGGATCGCCAAACGCTGCAGTCTCGGTCCCCCGAGATGGTCTACGTTGAAATAAGTTCCGGCTACGCCGTAAAGCATGTCGAACGTGACGCGACGCTCCGGCGCGTGGTCTAACGACAGAAAGGCGCTCCAGTGACGTTTACCCCTGCGGAGGCACTAAGTGAGCGCGATGTTCAGGAGTGGCGCTTTGGCCAATTCCGCACGGTCGTGATTGGACGTCTCGTGGCTGCCACAGCGTTGGTCGTCATTCACTTAGCGGCTGGATCGCGCTGGTCTATCGAGAAATTTAAATGGGTGCTGCGTCGTGATAATGTAAAAAAACCGTGTCATTTCGCGAGACCGTACGCGTTTCGCCGTGAAAAACTAAGCCGCCGATGCGGGGACTGGGAGTGTTGCGCAATGGCGTCCTGCAACGGCGACGCGGCGAGTTCCGGGTCTTAAGGCCGGTCGGCGCGGCATGTCGTAGGGGCCAGATTAGGTGCGGGTGCACGAGCATACGTCCCCCGCCACGCCCTAGGCCATTGAGTAGGAGGTTGGTGCGACTTCCGGTCAACTGCAAGTTGACTGCAGTTTGTCTTGCATAGCCATGGTTCTAGAAGGGGGTAGATAAAGTGGTTCAACGCATTCTCGAAGCCGGTCAGATTGAGGCCCTCGATCGATCGGCGATTCCACGAATCCGCATCCCTGAACGTTCGGCGACGTTTGCGGCGCGCGCGTCACGCTTGCGACAACTTGCAGGCAACGACAACCCAATCGGCGATTACCTCCATCTGATGGCCGTGCTCGCCGACGCGCAGCAAAAAGCCATCGCCGGCTTCAAGGCTAAGTCGCCCAGCGCTGATTCGATCGCTCGTGCCCAGCGGCATTCCATGCCATTGATACCTGCGCTGCTGGGCGCTCGTGACCCTATTTGGCGCGACGTCTTCGCGTGGCTGATCGATGAGGTCGACTTGGGTGGTCTCCGTACACCGGTACCAACGCAAATCCTTGCGCGGTTGCGCGCCCTTGATACCGCCGAACTCGATACGCAAGCTGACGCGATCCTCGCGAAGCGCTTCGCCGAAGTCGATCCGGTTGGCGCGCCCTTTATCATGGCGGCATTGCAGGTCGTCTGGACCGACCTCGCAAGCAACATCGACGCACGCGACGTGCCTTATGTTGGAACTCTTTCGCTTTGTCCGGTTTGCGGTTCACAGCCCGTGGCCAGCATGGTGCGACTTGGAGGCGCCTACGAGGGACACCGTTTCTTGCAATGCGAGCTCTGCGCTACGGAATGGCACATGGTCCGCGCGAAATGCTCGAACTGCGATTCGACCAAGGGCATAAAGTATCAGGCATTGAGCGCAGCTGAATTGAGCTACGAAACAAGTTCGGCAGACGCAAAAAATATCGCGTTAAAAGCTGAATCGTGCGACGAGTGTCGCGCGTATCGCAAGATCGGATACCAGGAGAAGGACAATGGCTTTGAGCCATTCGCCGACGACCTTGCGAGTCTCACGCTGGACCTCCTTATGGCAGAGGAGGGATATAGCCGGGCCTCGCCGCATCCATGGTTATGGGCCAAACATGTTGAAGAACACGCCGGACCGGTTCCGGGGGCCGCATAACGCGACCAGGGCGCCGGCGAGTGACCGAAATGACGGGTGGCGAGTTTGCCGTCGGTGGAACGGCTAAAGGAACCGGTGTATTTCCGGCCTTACTGGACGAATTCGCGATGAAGACGCATCCCTCGCAGAACGTTGAGAGGTGCGCGCGTGATTATCGGGCCCACAGGGCAGATCAATCGAGGCACAACTACCTGAGTACACGCGCTGACCGGTGCAGGCATACATTGTCGCAAGGAAGAAAAGATGTGCAACATTCCATTGGATTGGGCTGGGCGCATTTTTTCTCTGGGTAGAGTTGACTTGCGCTGGATGATTGACGTGCCCAGTCAACAAAAATCGGCGCACAATGCCGGCTGGTCTCTGTGCAGTTGTTCGACGCGAAACAAGGCTCAGTCATGGCCGGGTACGTCCTCGCAGGTGATACGCTGCCATTCGTCATCCTTGATGGGAGCGCGTTCAGTCGCGAGCGCACGTCCAGGATTCTTGGGGTTCGTTCATCACTTCGAATATACTCGGTCTCGGAGCGACCGGCGTCTCGATCGTTCCAGTAACCTTTGGTTTTGAAGTACCTTAAGCGCGTCGCCGAAGCTTTTCATTTCCGCCTCTACGCTAGTTTTGCTTGGTAGCAAGGAAGGCATTCGCATCCGGTGGTGCGGCTGGGCTTCAAACCCAGTTGAGGACGTCAGTCGTTCTCAGGTCGGTTCGACTCCGGCTGCTTTCCGCCCTAAGGATTTGTTGCAAATCGAGATTTTGATTTTGCTTTCCATTGCGGGAATGGAGACACCTCGCCACGCCAGTGAGCCTCGGATCGTTGTTGGATTTGGGGCGTGTCACTAAGGCGCGCGCCGCTTAGTGTCTTTGAAACCAGCGCTGCGCCGGCAACGGAGGTTATGAATTTTCAATCACCGATCTTCGATGGTTGAGATCTGTCAAATAGTCGACTTTGCTAGACATGAAAGGGAAGGGCATGGTGTGGAAGCCATGCCTCTAGGAACTCCGAAAATGGCATTGCGCCATTAGTTCCATTCAGGCCTTTAAAACACCCATGCTGCTGCGTCCCTTACGACCTTTGACGCCACTCGTGCCGCTGAGACCTCTGATTTCGCAAGGCGGATAGTCAACCATTGCTTTTAAGGCTGGGCTTGACCCATCGTGAAAAAGCAAGAAGCCCCGCGCGATGAGCTGGGCGAGGCCTGAAGACAACGTGTGCTAAATGCAAAATGTGACGTATGCCGTAACGACCGCTGTCAAGTAGACTGTCTGGGAATTTGAGGTCAAATGGTGGTTCCCCAGCGGGCACCCATTTTTTTACGATTGCCAGCATAGCTTCTACGGCTTTGTCGATAATGGCGGCAGAGTCGGGCGAGTCAGTGGTAGTGCCCGGAGATTCAAGCCCGAATAGAATCAAGAATTGCTTCATTTCTGGATATTCGATTCTGACCGGCAGCGTGACGGTTCCAATCTGCTGTCCATTTTTCTCGATAACCAATTGCACGCCAAAGTGCAGTACATTTCCATCAAATTTGGTCAGGTCCCGGATGTCAGTGACAGGTTGCCAGTCGTCGTGCAGCGGATTCAACAATTGCGCTTTGCCACCAATCAGCTTTGCTTTCAGTGCTTTGAAAAACGCAAAGGCCGCATTTTGGGTATAACCGTGTAGGTTCTGGTGATATTCAAGCTTAGTCAGGAACAGCTCTTGGACGGCATTCGCCATTTCTTTGCCTCTAGTTGATCGTGTTCGCCCCCGTGGGCAGTTGTAATGGCATCAGCGCTCACGCGCGGCTGGGTACTCCCCAACTTCGCAAATCAAAACTATTTGCTAAAACCAAGAAGTTCACCGGACGGCGGTGCGCGTCTTGATCTCGCAAATCCGCCCACGGGGCTCGAGGACGCATGCTGCCGCAGCGGGAGTATCCCCTGTCGTGGGCAGAAGTCTGCTGAACGTGTGTCGCAGGCATTTTCGGCTACCCGCGTTCCGGTGTGGGATAGTCGCCATAGTCTCGAGCCACCTACAAGCAGAGCGCATTTCGTTTCCGCGGCAACGAAAGGATTTTGGATATCGGAATTCTTATTTCACGTCCAGAAGGACGAGTCGGCGGTGAGCAGAGAGCACGTGGGATGCCAATTGAGACGAAAGTTGCGTTACTGCGACGTGCAATTTCAAAAAAAGAGTGATTTCCGTAAATTGGATTAGGAATGCTGCCGTCACAATTGGAGGCAGGACAGGAGTCTCGCACTTCAAAAGAAGTTTTTTTGATCAGAAGGCGCCCGCTAGGCGAATCAGAGTCTTACGGAAAGGATCAAACGTATGGATGTCATGACAAGACGGCAGTTCCTGAAAGTGTCGGCCGCTGCGGTGACGGGATCTAGCTTGGCACTGATGGGTTTCTCGCCGACGGAGGCGCTCGCAGAGGTGCGGCAATACAAGCTACTGCGAACCACAGAGACGCGTAATACGTGCACTTACTGCTCGGTTGGCTGCGGCATCCTGATGTATGGTCTTGGCGACAATGCCAAGAACGCAAAATCGAACATCATCCATATCGAAGGCGACCCCGATCACCCGGTCAATCGGGGAACGCTTTGTCCGAAGGGCGCGAGCCTGATCGATTTTATTCACAGTAAGGGACGCCTGACACATCCGGAATACCGCGCGCCGGGCTCGAATGAATGGACACGGATTTCGTGGGATGACGCCCTCGACCGTATCGCGAAAAAGATGAAGGATGACCGCGACGTCAACTTCGTCGAGAAGACTGCGGAAGGCAAAACAGTAAACCGCTGGCTTACAACCGGGATGTTAGCGGCGTCGGCGGCAAGCAACGAGGTGGGCTACGTAACCCATAAAATTGCCCGGAGCCTTGGACTGCTCGCATTCGATAATCAGGCGCGAGTTTGACATGGCCCGACGGTGGCAGGTCTTGCCCCGACGTTTGGCCGTGGAGCGATGACGAACCATTGGGTCGACATCAAGAACGCAGACGTGATTCTTGTGATGGGCGGCAATGCCGCAGAAGCGCACCCTTGTGGCTTCAAGTGGGTGACCGAGGCTAAAGCACACCGCAAGGCACGATTAATCGTGGTCGACCCGCGATTTAACCGGACGGCGTCCGTGGCGGACTATTACGCTCCGATACGTACCGGTACTGACATCGCCTTCCTTGGAGGGGTAGTTAACTATCTATTGACGCACGACAAAATCCAACACGAGTACGTGCGGAATTACACGGACTTGCCGTTTATCGTGCGGGAAGACTTTGGTTTCAAGGATGGGTTGTACTCGGGCTACCAACCTGAGGAGAGAACCTATGACATGACAAGTTGGGACTATGAGCGGGGGGCTGACGGCTACGTGAAAGTTGACCCATCGCTAGCGCACCCGCGTTGTGTGTTCCAGTTGATGAAAGCGCATTACTCGCGATATACGCCCGAGATCGTCGAGAGTATCTGCGGCACGCCCAAAGACAAGTTTCTGCGTGTATGCGAGATGCTTGCTTCTACTTGTGCCCCCGATCGTGCTGGCACGATCCTGTACGCGCTCGGATGGACGCAGCACTCGGTTGGCTCTCAGATGGTGCGCGCGGGCGCAATGGTGCAGTTGCTTCTCGGTAACGTCGGGCTCGCCGGCGGCGGGGTTAACGCGCTACGTGGCCACTCCAATATTCAAGGGCTCACCGACTTGGGGCTTCTTAGCAATATGCTGCCGGGCTATTTGACGCTGCCAGGCGACGCTGAGCAGGACTATGATAAATACATCGAGGCGCGGGCATTGAAGCCGCTGCGGCCGAATCAGCTCAGCTATTGGAGCAACTATCGTGCTTTCTTCGTGAGTCTCATGAAGTCATGGTACGGCGAGGCGGCCACAGCTCAAAACAATTGGGGTTATGACTATCTTCCGAAACTAGACAAATCGTACGATTTGCTGCAGGCCATTGAGCTCATGGCTCATGGAAAGATGAACGGCTATATTTGCCAGGGCTTCAATGTGATTGCCTCCGCTCCCGATAAGGCAAAGGTAGTTGACGGGCTCGCCAAGCTGAAATGGCTCGTCATCATGGATCCGCTCGCTACGGAGACCTCCGAGTTTTGGAAGGACTACGGCGAATTCAATGATGTGGATTCGTCGAAGATTCAGACCGAAGTGTTCCGGCTGCCCGCAACGTGTTTCGCAGAGGAGGACGGCTCGATCGTCAGTTCCTCGCGAGTGTTGCAATGGCACTGGAAGGGCGCGGAGCCGCCTGGTGAGGCGCGCAGCGACCTCGAGATCATGTCGGGCATTTATACGCGCATACGCAAACTGTACGAACAGGATGGAGGTACGTTTTCTGCACCAATCACTAACTTGAGTTGGCCGTACTCGAACCCGCAAAGCCCGAGGCCCGACGAGCTTGCGCGCGAGTATAGCGGCCGTGCAGTGGTTGCAATCACGGACCCGAAGGATCCGGCCAAGGTGATTGTTAAGGCCGGCGACCAGTTACCTGGTTTTGCGCAACTGAAGGATGATGGGAGCACCGCAAGCGGTTGCTGGATTTTCTGCGGCGCATGGACGCAGGACGGCAACCAGATGGCGCGCCGCGACAACTCCGATCCTACCGGCATCGGGCAGACGCTTGGCTGGGCATGGTCATGGCCCGCGAACCGGCGGGTACTGTACAACCGCGCGTCGTGCGACGTGTCAGGAAAGCCATTCGACTCCACCCGCAAGTTGATTTCGTGGGATGGCGCGAAGTGGGGCGGAGCGGATGTACCGGACTACAAGGTCGACGAGGCGCCAGAACTCGGGATGGGACCGTTCATCATGAATCCGGAGGGCATCGCTCGGTTCTTCGCGCGGGCCGGGATGAACGAGGGGCCATTCCCAGAGCATTACGAACCGTTCGAAACGCCACTCGGCTATAACCCTCTACATCCTAGACACCCCGACGTGACGAGTAACCCGGCCGCGCGTGTGTTCCCGACGGATAGGGCCAATTTCGGAAAGGCCGCTCAGTTCCCGCATGCCGCGACCACTTACCGAATCACCGAGCACTTTCACTTTTGGACCAAGCATGCTCGGCTGAATGCGATTGTGCAGCCAGACCCGTTTGTGGAAATCGGCGAAGAGCTTGCAAGAGAGATAGGGGTGGTTGAGGGCGATCGAGTCAGAGTGTCGTCGAATCGTGGGCATATTCTGGCGGTCGCTGTAGTCACCAAGCGTATCAAGCCACTATTGATTGAGGGACGGAAGGTGCAGACCGTCGGGATTCCACTGCATTGGGGGTTCAAAGGCCTGACAAAACCAGGCTACCTCACCAACACGCTGACGCCATCCGTTGGCGACGGTAACACGCAGACACCGGAATTCAAGTCGTTCCTTGTCAAGGTCGAGAAGGTATAGGGGGAAGGGATGGCGTTGCAATCACTCGACATCAAGCGCGTGTCGGCGACCACATTACCCCCGGCGGGCGATAGGGTGCCGGTTGCGGGAGCAGTTGCCAAGCTGATCGACGTATCAAAATGCATCGGCTGCAAGGCATGCCAGACCGCGTGCATGGAATGGAATGATCTGCGCGACGAGATCGGTAACAACACTGGCATTTACGACAACCCGCGAGACCTGAGCGAGCATTCGTGGACCGTCATGCGGTTTTCCGAGTACGAGAACGCCGAGGGCGATCTCGAGTGGCTGATCCGCAAGGACGGTTGCATGCATTGCGAGGATCCCGGCTGTCTCAAGGCATGTCCGTCGCCGGGGGCGATCGTGCAGTACACGAACGGCATCGTGGATTTTCACGAGGAAAACTGCATTGGTTGCGGGTACTGCGTGACCGGCTGCCCGTTCAACGTCCCGCGAATCTCCAAGCAGGACAATCGGGCCTATAAATGCACGCTGTGTTCGGACCGCGTCGCAGTCGGTCAGGAACCCGCTTGCGTGAAGACATGCCCGACCGGCGCCATCATGTTTGGGACCAAGGAAGACATGAAACAACAGGCCGCAGATCGAATCGTGGATCTGAAGGAGCGCGGCTTCGAGAATGCAGGTTTGTACGACCCAGTGGGTGTGGGCGGCACGCACGTGATGTATGTGCTACATCATGCCGACCGTCCGATGCTTTATCACGGACTCCGGCTGAACCCGAAGATCAGCGCTATGGTGTATCTGTGGAAGGGGATAGCGAAACCGCTCGCGCTTGCGGGCATCGCGTTCGCGGCGCTCGCAGGCTTCTTCCACTACACGCGAGTTGGACCAAACGAAGTGAGTGCGGCCGAGGAAGTCGAGGCGGAGCACGCATCGGATGAAGCCCGCAGGGAGCGCACAGATGAAACCCGATGAACTGACCGATCTTCGCGACATGAATGGTAATAGGCTGATCATTCGCTACACACCGAACGAGCGGAGTAGTCACTGGATCACGGCGATCAGTTTCGTGCTGCTCGCATTGTCTGGACTTGCGATGTTTCATCCGGCGATGTCGTGGCTCTATGCTTTGCTGGGTGGGGGGCAGTGGACGCGAATTCTGCATCCGTTCATTGGCTGCGTGATGTTTCTTTCATTCCTGATTCTCGGGCTTCGATTCTGGCACCACAACTACCTGGACAGTGGCGACATCCAGTGGATGATGCAGATACAAGATGTGCTCGCTAACCGGGAGGAAAAGCTGCCGGAGATCGGCAAATACAACGCCGGGCAGAAGCTCCTGTTCTTCACGATGGTGACATGTCTGATACTGTTGCTAGCCAGTGGCATCGTGATTTGGCGTCGCTATTTTTCGTATTACTTCACGATCGAGATCATTCGGTTCGCAGCGGTAGTTCATGCAACTGCAGCATTCGTACTTATCGTGGGAATCGTCGTGCATGTCTATGCGGCGTTTTGGATCAAGGGGGCGATAGGTGCTATGACGCGCGGGACCGTGACATTGGGTTGGGCGAGAAAGCACCATCCGCGATGGTTCAAGGAGATCATCGGGAAGTGAATTATTTCGGGCCGAAGGCCGAAGCTTCGTTTGAACCGCAATTTTTCAATTGAGCCCTTGGTGCTCGGGCCCAGGTGCAACCGGTTCAGTCCAGCGACGCATTGCCGAAGGATCGAAATCGACGTCTGCCTTTCCTCAAACCAGACCCGAGTATTCGCCAAGAAAAGTAGCTTGATTGGTGACAGCAAGAATCGTCTGATCCCAGCAACCGAGGGTCGCATGCGGACCGGTTGAAGATGGAATTCCCAATCGAACAATATGTTGTGCGATTGTCGAGTACATTCCAACGCGCGCCCCGAAGTACGAGCGGATCGTACGGAGTCAGCCACTCGAGCGACGGAATGGAAAGTGGTAACTTGTCTGATTCAAGTGCCGCACCTTGATATTTCGTCACGACGGTGAACGCAATGTCGACCCTGACGCTACCAAGTAACCGCCGTATCGACGAATAGTCACACTCGCATTTCAAAGGAGTCGCGACATGTCAATCATCCGAGACCCCGATCTTGCCGACGTCCTCCTAAGTGCGACCGACGAGGATGTCAAATTTTTGATTGATGTTATTACCGACAATGGCAAAGGGCGCATCTCTCTTTCTTCCTCTGTCTGCCATCGATTGACTATGGCGAAAGAGACCGGGGTATCTGAACTAGCCCGAGCTATGGTAGCCGAGGAACTGACGCGATTTGGTGGAAACTCGCTGATGAACATCTTCCGCGGCGGCGACGGCGTCTCTTACAAAACACTTTTGTCGGAAGTCGCTAACCACTTGGGCGCGGCGAAAACAACGGGGAGTGACTGCGCTGAAATCGAACTGGCCATTGTCCGGAAGTTTTTTGAGCATTTGATCGGTCGGATGAGCGAAGAGGACAGGATGACCTTATTCCAGTCGATTGGTGCGATATATCGTCCGGGAATGGGTCCGGCGGCCCTCGCGGCGTTAATTGCTACGCTAGGGCTATCGGGTGTTGCGTCTTACCGGCTTGCCGCAGTTGTAGCGGGCGCCACGATGAGTCATCTGATCGGCCGTGGTGTCGTCTTGGCTATAGGTTCATCTACCTTGTCCGAAGGACTGGCTGTGCTGGCTGGTCCCCTTGGTTTGGCAATCACGGGTATATGGGTGGTGCTCGACCTCGCGAGCCCGGCCTATCGCGTGATAGTTCCATGTGTCATTCAGATCGCCCACATGAGACAGAAGATGATGCTCAGGCCGAACCCCGCTTGACACCGCTCGTTCGGTCGAGCCTACGACTTTCGGGCCTAGAGTGGCCGGGCACGGTACCTCGTGGAAACCGACCGTCAAACTGACAACGCTTAAGAGCTCTGAATCGATGACGGATGATGCGCGAGTGCGGTCACTTCCAACTTCATGTACGGAAAGAGCGGCAAACTTGAAAGAATAGTGTGTAATTCGTCATGCGACTCAACGTCGAAAATGCTGTAGTTCGCATACTCTCCGACGATGCGATGTAGCTGCTGCCATTTCCCTTGCCGTTGAAGATCCTGAGAGTATTCCTTTTCGCGAGCTTTGATTTCGTTAGCCTGCACTGCTGGCATCTCTTGGGGTAGGTGTACATCCATTCTTACAAGGTAAAGCATGATTCATCCTCATGAATGTGCCTCTTCCAGCCGGTGAGCCGGCAGAAAAATGCGGGGTAGTTGGTTTTGCCTTGAATGTCCAGCCTCAAACGTTTTTGTCACGCCGGTAGTAAGCCAGTTTCTCTTCGTCGATATGGAGACCTAGACCCGGACCTTCCGGCAGGTGAAGATCAAAGTCCCGATACTGCGGGCGCATTGTGACGATGTCATCCTTCAACAGGAGCGGTCCGAATAGTTCGGTACCCCAAGCAAGTTGCGGGAGCGCGCTGAATCCATGTGCCGATGCAATCGACCCAATGCTGCCCTCAAGCATCGTGCCGCCATACAGGGACACGCCGGCTGCATCCGCAATGGCGGCTGTGCGCATCATTCCGTAGATTCCGCCGGACTTCGCGATCTTCAGCGCAAACACATCCGCGCAGGCGCCGCGCACAAGTTCAAGGGCATCTTCCGGGCCTGTCACCGCTTCGTCGGCCATGATGGGTACGATAAAACGCGATGCAAGTCTCGCGAGTGCGCCGCGCTGCTCTCGCGGAGTGGGCTGCTCGATGAGGTCGATGCCGGCAGCTTCGAGCGCTTCGATGCCCAGCGCTGCGTCAGCCTCATTCCAGGCCTGATTTACGTCGACGGTGACTTTGGCGCGGTCGCCGAGTGCAGCTTTGATTGTCGACACGTGCGCTACGTCATCACGAACGCTACGCCGGCCGATCTTCAGCTTGAAAGTGTTGTGGCGACGTTCGGCGAGCAGCGTTTCCGCTTCGTCGATATCGCGTTGGGTATCGCCGCTTGCGAGCGTCCACAGGACCGGAAGCGTCTTGCGGACAGCGCCGCCAAGAAGCGTTGAAACGGGAACGCCGAGGCGCTTGCCCTGAGCGTCCAGCAAAGCTGTCTCGATTGCACACTTGGCAAACCGGTTGCCGCGGGCGACCTTGTTCAGTTTGAGCATGGCGTCGTTGATGTTGGTCGCGTCCATGCCAACGATTGCAGGTGCAAGATAAGTGTCGATGGTCAGCTTGATGCCTTCGGGACTCTCTTCGCCGTACGACAAGCCGCCAATCGTAGTCGCTTCGCCAATGCCTTCGATGCCATCGCTCGAGCGCAGACGGACGATGACTAAGGTTTGTTGCTGCATCGTCGCCATGGCTAGCTGATGCGCGCGAATGGTTGGGAGGTCAACCAGAATCGCTTCGACGGAGGTGATTTGGGCGTTCATACCTGGAATGTTGGAGTTGAGGGGTTGCTGAAGTATTGCGTGCGCAATAACCCCCTGTCCAACACCGTCGGCGTCTAGTGTCATACCTCCGGGGTATAGCGGATATCACCGCCCAACATCGTTACGAGGTGCATGGGGTATCTTTTCCTCGTCGTACAGCCGATAGATGAGTTCAAGCATTTCCCGAATGTCGCGCGACTCGTCGAGCGCACGCATGCTCATGATGATCGGCGAAACCAGCGTGGGGTCGTCCAGTTCTTTGTAGCTCACATCGTCTCGCTTCAGGCCGTACACGCTGCTCGGGACGACAGAAATTCCTTCGCCCGCTGCTACGAGGCCTAGCGCAATCTGCAACTCCCGCACTTCATAGATCCGGCGAGGCTTGAGACCGCGGTCTTCGAATGCCGACAGCACCTGGTCTGCATAACTGGGGCGCGGCGCCTTGGGGAAAATAATCAGCGTTTCGTTGACGAGGTCACTGAGTGCGAGGACGGGCTTGGCCAGTGAGAGTGGATGGCCCTCCGGGAAGGCAACGATCATCTTCTCTTCGCGGAGAATCACCCGGCGGATGTTGGCGTCCTCGTGCCGAATGCGGCCGAACCCGACATCGATCTGACCGTCCTTGAGTGCTCGAATCTGGTCCATCGTCGACATCTCGTGAAGGCTGAGTTCGACGGTAGTGTTCTCGTCGCGAAAGCGCCGGATGATTTTCGGCAGCATTCCATACAACGTCGAACCCACGAAACCGACCGAGAGGCTGCGCTCGATGTTGCCTACGCGGCGCGTCATGGATTCCAGTTCGGACGTCTGAGCCAGTAATTGGACGGCGTGAGCATAAAAGAATTTACCCGTCTCGGTGAGCTTCAACGGACGCGAATCACGCTGGAACAACTGCACCTCGAGAATCTCTTCGAGCTGCTGGATCTGACGGCTCAAAGGCGGTTGCGCCATGTTCAGCCGCTGGGCCGCGCGCGTGAAATTGCGTTCCTCGGCTACGGCGACGAAATAGCGAAGATGCCGTAGTTCCATTTCAATACCTCGTAGATATAGACCGATACTAAATCAGTGTTGGACGCGGTCTTCTGGCGTCCATTATTCTGCATTCACACTCTGTTTCAGCACCCATTATACCTCTCAGGCATATTCAAACGGGCGCTAAACCAAGGGTTTACCCCATCAGAAAATAGAGATTCAGGAGCAGACATGAGCGTCAAAGTGTTCGATACGAAGGAAGTGCAAGACCTGTTGAAGGCTGCTACCAACGTGAGCAGCCAGGACGGCGGTGCTCGCGCCAGGCAGATCGTGAATCGCCTGCTTGGCGACCTGTTCAAGGCCATCGACGACCTCGACATGACGCCCGACGAAATCTGGGCCGGCGTCCACTACTTCAACAAGCTCGGTCAGGACGGCGAAGCTGCGCTGCTGGCTGCCGGTCTCGGTCTGGAGAAATACCTCGACATCCGCATGGACGCGGAGGACAGGGCGGCTGAAATTACCGGCGGCACGCCGCGCACCATCGAAGGTCCGCTGTATGTCGCCGGTGCGCCGGTGCGCGAAGGCGTGTCGAGAATCGATATCGATCCGGACGAGGATGCCGGCCCGCTGGTGATCCGCGGCACGGTAACCGGCCCGGATGGCAAGCCCGTTGCGGGGGCGCTGGTCGAATGCTGGCACGCCAATTCGAAAGGCTTCTATTCGCACTTCGACCCGACCCGCGCGCAGAGCGAGTTCAACCTGCGCGGCGCGGTCAGCACCGGCTCCGACGGCAAGTATGAGTTCCGTACGCTCATGCCGGTAGGCTACGGTTGCCCGCCGCATGGCGCGACCCAGCAATTGCTGGACGTGCTCGGCCGCCATGGCAACCGCCCGGCGCATGTGCACTTCTTCGTCACCTCCGACAAGTCCCGCAAGCTGACGACGCAAATCAACATCGAGGGCGACCCGTTGATCTGGGACGACTTCGCTTACGCAACTCGCGAAGATCTGATTCCCCACGTGGTTGAAAAGACCGGCGGCGCTGCGCTGGGAATGAAGACCGATGCGTATAAGGAAATCCAGTTCGACATCGAGTTGACTCCGCTGATTCAGGGCAAGGATAACCAGCTCGTGCATCGCCCGCGCGTGTCTCTCGGCGCCTGACCGCTGAACGCGGCCGCTGCGTCATACCACTGCTGCCGCTCAATCCTTCGCAAGAATCTTTCGACACTGATGCGCGTGCTCCATGACCCGGAGCATGCGTAGGAGAGCACTCATGTCCGCAACTTTCGACAAAGCCTCGCAACTCGATGAACTGCTGCACACCGCGGTTCAGGACGACAAGCAAAACGGTGTATTCCGTTGCCGCCGCGACATCTTCACGAACGCCGAAGTGTTCGAACTCGAAATGAAGCATATCTTCGAGAGCAACTGGGTATATCTCGCGCATGAAAGCCAGATTCCCAATAACAACGACTACTACACCACCTGGATCGGCCGCCAGCCTGTCGTGATAACTCGCGACAAAAGCGGTGAACTGCACGCGGTCATCAATGCCTGCGCGCACAAAGGCGCGATGCTGTGCCGTAAAAAGCACGGCAACAAAGGCACTTTCACGTGTCCTTTCCACGGCTGGAGCTTTGCCAACACCGGCAAGCTGCTGAAAGTCAAAGACGTGAAGACCACCGAATATCCGATTCAATTCAATACCAACGGCTCGCATGACCTGAAAAAAGTCGCACGTTTCCAGAGCTATCGCGGCTTCCTGTTCGGCACGCTCAACGCGGACGCGATTCCACTCGAGGACTACCTCGGCGAGACGAGGGTCATCATCGATCAGATCGTCGACCAGGCCCCGGACGGGCTGGAAGTGTTGCGCGGCAATTCATCGTATATCTACGACGGCAACTGGAAGATGCAGATGGAGAACGGCTGCGACGGTTACCACGTCAGCACTGTGCACTGGAACTATGCCGCGACGATGGACCGGCGCAAGGTCGAGGGCACCAAGGCAGTAGATGCGAACAGCTGGAGCAAGTCGGTCGCCGGCGTGTACGGGTTCGAGCACGGCCACATCCTGCTGTGGACCAAGACGATGAACCCGGAAGTGCGGCCGGTCTATCAATACCGCGACGAAATCAAGGCACGTGTGGGCGAGGTGAAGGCGGACTTCATCGTCAACCAGACACGCAATCTTTGTCTTTATCCGAACGTGTTCCTGATGGACCAGTTCAGCACGCAGATTCGCGTCGTACGTCCGATCAGCGTGGACAAGACCGAAGTCAGCATCTTCTGTTTCGCGCCGAAGGGCGAGAGCGCATCCGACCGGGCTACGCGTATCCGCCAGTACGAAGACTTCTTCAACGTCTCGGGCATGGGCACCGCGGATGACCTCGAAGAATTCCGTGCCTGCCAGGCAGGCTATGCCGGCACCACTGCAATGTGGAACGACCTGTCGCGCGGCGCGCCGCTGTGGGTCGAAGGAGCCGACGCGAATGCAAAAAATATGGGCCTTAAGCCACTCATTTCAGGCGAGCGCAGCGAAGACGAGGGCCTGTTCGTATGTCAGCACGAGTACTGGGTCCACGTGATGCGCGACGCACTCAGGAAGGAACAAGGGGAGGCCGTGGCATGAGCTTCGATCACCAGAAAGTTTGCGCCACGCTGTTCCGCGAAGCGCGCCTGCTCGACGACCGTCAATGGGACGAATGGCTTGCCTGCTATACCGAGGACGTCACGTACTGGATGCCGGCGTGGGATGACGACGACCAGCTCACCGACGACCACGAGAGCCAGATTTCGCTGATGTATTACCCGGACCGTGGCGGCTTGGAAGACCGTGTGTTCCGCATCAAGACCGAGCGCAGCAGTGCGTCGATGCCTGAACCGCGAACCAGTCACAACGTTACCAATGTGGAAGTGCTGGCCGAGCGCGGGAACGAAGTGGACGTGCGCTACAACTTCAACACGCTCAGCCACCGTTACAGAACAACCGACCAGTTTTTCGGCACGATGTTCGTCACTCTGCGCAAGGTCAACGATGAACTGCTGATCTGCTACAAGCGCATCGTGTTGAAAGACGACTACATCCGCCAGGTACTCGACGTCTATCACGTTTGAGCGCAAACACCGCGGAATAGAGAAGTACAGGAGACAACATGTCCAGCTACAACATTGCACTGAATTTTGAAGACGGCGTGACCCGCTTCGTCACATGCAAGGCGGGCGAGAAGGTGCTCGACGCCGCCTTTCGCGCCAAAATCAATCTGCCGATGGATTGCTCGGATGGCGTGTGCGGCACCTGCAAGTGCCGCGCCGAGAGCGGAAGCTACGACCTGGGCGACGATTACATCGAAGATGCGTTGAGCGAGGATGAGAAGGAAGGCGGTCTCGTGCTCACCTGCCAGATGGTGCCGGAAAGCGATTGTGTGATTGCGGTGCCGGCATCGTCCACTGCATGCAAGACCGAGCAAAGCAAGTTCGCCGCGACCGTGACGAAGGTCGAAGCGCACAACGATGCGGCCATCGTGCTCGAGCTGGATGTGGAAGCGGCCGCGCCGGTATTTCTGCCAGGCCAGTATGTCAACATCGACGTTCCCGGCAGCGGTCAGCACCGTTCGTATTCTTTTTCGTCGGCACCGGGCGAATCGAAAATCAGTTTTCTGATCAAGAAAATTTCTGGCGGCGTGATGAGCACCTGGCTCGAATCCGCGCAGGCAGGCAACAAGGTCGAACTGACCGGACCGCTCGGCAGCTTCTATCTGCGCGCGGTCGAGCGGCCGTTGTTGTTCCTCGCCGGCGGCACGGGATTGGCGCCGTTCCTGTCGATGCTTGAAGTGCTGGCTCGCACGAATTCGCAGCAGAAAGTCCATCTGATTTACGGCGTCACGCGAGACCTCGACCTCGTGCAGGTCGATGCAATCGAAACCTACGTGGCGAAGCTGCCGAATTTCACATACAGCACGGTCGTGGCCGATACGGAGTCGACTCATCCTCGCAAGGGTTGGGTGACGCAGCACATGCCGGCGGAGGCCGTCAACGATGGCGACGTGGACGTGTACCTGTGCGGCCCGCCGCCGATGGTCGATGCGGTGCGCAAGCATTTCGACGACAACGGCGTGAAGCCCAACAGCTTCCACTACGAGAAGTTCACTCCCAACGCAGCTCCGAGGACCGCATGAGCACGCAACGATTCGCCGGCAAGGTCGTGGTGGTCACGGGCGCCGCGCAGGGCATCGGTCGCGCGGTAGCGCTTCGCGCAGCCGCTGAAGGCGGCAAGGTGCTGTTCGTCGACCGCGCCGACTTCGTGTCGGAAGTCGCCGCCGAAGCGCACGGCGCGGACACGGCAGGGTTTGTTGCCGACCTCGAAACATACGAAGGCGCCGCGTCGGCGATGGCCTTCGCCGCGCGCACCTTCGGCGGCATCGACATTCTGGTCAATGGCGTGGGTGGTGCGATTCGCATGCGTCCCTTCGCCGAGTTCGAGCCTGCGCAGATCGATGCGGAAATTCGGCGCTCCCTCATGCCGACGCTGTACGCCTGTCATGCGGTCTTGCCGTATCTGCTCGAGCGTGGAGGCGGGACGATCGTAAACGTATCCTCGAATGCCACGCGCGGGATCCGCCGCGTTCCGTATTCGGCGGCGAAGGGCGGTGTGAACGCGATCACGCAGTCGCTGGCGATGGAATACGCGGAGCACAACATCCGCGTGGTCGCCACCGCGCCGGGTGGGACCGATGCGCCGCCGCGACGTGTCCCGCGTAACGCGATCGGCGATAGCGAGCAGGAAAAAATCTGGATGGGCGAAGCGGTGAAACAGGTCACTGAATCGACCTTCTTCAAACGCTACGGCAGCATCGACGAGCAGGCCGCGCCGATTCTGTTCCTCGCTTCGGACGAGGCGGGTTATATCACAGGCACGGTGTTGCCCGTGGCGGGCGGCGATACCGGTTGATCGTGCTGCGGGCATTTTCTGGGCGTCAAGAAGCTTGCGTTGTCTAACGGGATTCGTGAGCAATCAACACGGGCGGTTGTTTCCGCGCTGCCCAATCGAGCCGACGATATCGCCCGGCTCGCCATTCTTCTCGACGATGGTGAACCGTTCGTCATCGTCAAATATAAGAGAATTGGCTTGCCTAGAATGTGGTGCATATCGTCATCGCGATATCAACTCGGCACAAAATATTCTCGCGGCGGGACGTCGCCGTCTGGCAGTGGGAATCCTCGTCCTTTCCGCGCCCAGCGTGGCAGCCGCAGGCTGAGGGCGGGGAAGATATCAAAAACGGTTCCGCTGCCAATCTACTATGAGTGACCGATAAATCCTAACTGCCGCCTCGATGCGATCTACCCGGCAATACTCATCAGTCTGATGGGCCATCGCCGGCTCGCCAGGTCCAAGGATGACGATGGGCACATTCGGAAATGCCCGTTGTAGCACGCAACCGTCGGTGTAGTAGCTAGCCCCCTGCGGTGTGGCTGCCACACCAGTCTCCCTAAGTACAGTTGCGTACACCGATGCGATCCATGCATTATTAGGTTCAGAGAACACGCTAGGGAGGTCCAGCACCTGCTCGATGCCGTCCACGTCATCTCCCAAGTGGGAGCGAAGGGACTCTTTGACTTCCGTGTGGGTTGCACCTGGAACTGTACGCACATCCAAACCTAATTCTGCATAGTCCGGCACAATATTGATTGCAACACCACCATTCAAAGTGCCAACACTCAATGTCGGCCGGCCAAGAATCTGGTGGTCTTCAGCCTGAAACCGATATTGTTGAAGCCGCGCCAACACGCGCCCGGCCTTGTATAGCGCGTTGATACCATTTTCGGGCATTGAGCCATGAGCACTCTTTCCCCGCATCGCGAGGCGCATCCATAGAGCCCCTTTATTCCCCACTAGCGGAATATTCGCGGTCATCTCGCCAATAATGACGGCGCCTGCTCGATGCATTTCGACCTGGCTCTGAAGCAAGGACGCGGCCCCTTGGCAACCGGTCTCTTCGCTTGCCGTCAGGAGCAGCACGACGCCTGGCCCAGCCGCTAGTTCCTCCCGGCATTCGAGTACGGCTGCGACGAATGCCGCGATCCCCGATTTCATATCGCTACTACCACGCCCAAAAAGCTTCCCGTCGACTATCTCTCCGCCGAACGCACTCTTGCTCCATTCGGTGCGTCCTAGAGGGACGGTATCCATATGGCCGGCAAAGCAGAGCGGCTGGCCTTGCCCCGTACCCATGTACGCCACCAGGTTCGTTCTTCCTGGCGAAAGATCGTGCGATACGATGCTGAAACCAGCGCCTTTCAGGATTGGCGCGAGCAACGCCGCACAATCCGACTCGTTGCCGGGCGGATTTACTGTGTTGCATCGGACAAGTGCTTGCGTGAGTTCGACCGCGAGGCCGCTTGCGTTCATGTTCAGACTGTTCCTATCGTTTGCTGGACCTGTTACTGCTACTCCGGGAGCACCGCTATCGCGTCGACCTCGATGCTTGCGTTTGACGGTAGTCCATTTACTCTCACGAACGTGAACGGAGGGATGCTGCTGGTGCACAACTGCTCGAGTGCGCTTGTAAATCGCGCAAGTGCGCGGTCTGGTGATTCATTTACCTCCTCACCACTCACAAAAACGTGGAGATGTGAAAGTGCGGAGAGGTCGGTGCCGGACTCGGATAGTTGAGCGGAGATGCGAGCGAGCGCGGTGACGCAATCGGACGCGAATGATTGCGGCTGGGGGCTGACACCGCCAATTTGCAATTGCTGACCGATGCGCAATGCTTGGGTACCACTGGAGCGATTGAGATTGTTTGCGCCTAGACCCGAAAAGCGGAGTTGGGGGCGGTCACTGATTTCTGCGGTGCAGTCGATCTCAAGAACAAGCCCTTCGTACAGCAGGTTGACGCCGAATGCGGTCATTGGAGGCAAAGTACCACCGCAGGCTGCCGACACCTCAGTGACCATTTCACTCAGGCGCTGTTCAGACGCGGCGTCATCTCCGTCGTGGAGGTAGCAGATTTTGATCTGAGTTACGTGAGAAAAATCACCGCCGGCATCTTTAAGTACGTTCCGGACGTGTTCAAGCACATTTCTGGTCTGTAGCTTTACATCACCGAGTGCAGTCGCGCGGCCCGCTTCATCTGCTGAAACCTGACCGCCGGACCATACCTGATTTCCGACCTTCCAGCCCTGTGACAGCGGAACAGGGATACTCCAGTCCCAGCTTTTAGCTGGCATGATTCTCTTTCTGGCTTCAAGTGGTGTCGAAACCGCCTCGGCCTCAAATTGGATCATCGCTCCCGAGATGCCCATGCCTTTCACCCGTACGGCCGTTGCGGCCGGCCCGGGGTCCGGAAAATACTGAAGGCGTACTCGCGTCATCTTTTCCCAGTAGACCGTCGCGTCTTCTTCGACGCCTTCATACACGTAATAGGTGTTGAGTCGGACTAGGTCCCCCATGCGAAACCCCGCCTCCTCAACGGCCCGTTGGAGTTGCTGGAAAGCGGCGTGCGTTTGCGCCTCAATATCTCCGGCGCCGATAAGCTTCCCGTGGCTGTCTACGGGCAACGCACCTCCTACGAACAGATGTCGACCAAAGGCGCGGTTCTTTACAACAGTTTTCGGCAAAGTCGCGAGCTTGAATAAGAGGGACCCTTTGTCTTCCACAGAAATCTCCGCGAGTTAGCATGGTTTCAGTCAGGCTTAGCGCCTATTAGTGCTGTAATTTAGCGGGAAGCCTCTGCGCGGAACATCAGCCGATACCGAAGTTAAGTTGGGCGTTTCCGAAACCCGTTCAGGAATGTCCTTGCCGGTCGACCTGAACCCAAGACACTCTCACTCTCGACGTCGTATACAAAATCCGATCCTGAGCGGGGATCATGTGCTCGTCGACGGTCGATGTGACGAGGCCATGGTCAGTTGAGCCGGAGAATATCTTCTGTGCGCAAATCGGATTCGCGACCCGAAGAATTGGGTTCGACATCCTGAAATTCGGTGATGCATGTCCCACAAGCCACGTGAATCTGTGCATCGTCCCGCCCGGTGGGCCCGACACGAAGCATAGGATTCAGACTAAACGGTCGCGCGATGCTTGGTTTGACCTTCACCGAAGTGGACTTCGGAACGTCCTCATTCTTTCTTTATTTTTGTTTGCAAAGAATATTCCCAAGTTCGAACCTTACGGCATATGGCTGTGGGTGCCGAGCGAAAAGAGGGGACCCGTCAGAACGTCTGAAGATAGACCACGACGATAACTTTGTCCGATCACTTAGATGATGGTAGATGAAGATGAAACTCACAAATCGTTCGCCGTATTTTGCATCCATGCTGCTCGCACTGTCGTTTCTCGCTACCGGTTCTGCGACGGCAGCTGAAGACCAGGTATTCAAGGTTGGCATTACAGGTCCCCTGACCGGCCCGCAGGCGGCCATCGGGAAAGACGATGAAAACGGCGCGCGAATGGCACTCGACAAGGTCAACGCCCAAGGTATCGTTGCCGACGGGAAGAAAGTCCGCTTCGAACTGGTTTCCGTGGATGACGCGGCAGACCCTCGTACGGGCATGACTGTCGCCCAAAATATGATTGATTCAGGCGTTAAACTTGCTCTCGGACCGTACAACTCCGGTGTAGCGATTCCCACGTCAAAACTGCTCAACGACTCGGGCGTCCTGATGGCGACGGTCGCCACGAATCCTCAGATCACCGCTCAAGGTCTCCCCAACGTATTCCGGATCGCGGCAAGCGATTCACAGATTGGTGCCAAGATGGGGCAGTACGCTTCGAAAAACCTCAAGTTGAAACGGATGGCGGTTATTGACGATCGTACTGCATACGGTCAGGGGGTGGCCGATGAGTTTGTGAAGGCGGCCAAAGCGAACGGCATAGAGATTGTCGACCGCGAGTATACGTCGGATAAGGCAACTGATTTCTCTGCAATTTTGACTAAGGTCAAGTCGCAACGGCCAGATGGCATCTTCTACGGTGGCTACTATTCGCAAGGCGGTCCACTCCTCAAACAAATGACGCGCCTCGCCATGACGCAGTATCTCCTCGGAGGGGATGCGATCTGTAACGATGAACTTGGCAAGCTGGCGGGCAGCGCTGTCGACAGTCGCGCCTTTTGTGCACTCGGCGGCCCAGTTCTGGAGTCGTCGAAAGCGGGGCGTGATTTCAAGGCTGAATATGCCAAGCGTTATAACATCGATCCGCTCACTTACAGTTCATCAATGTACGACGGAGTCATGTTGCTCGCGGCGGCGGTGAAGAGTGCCAACTCGATAGATGTGCAAAAGGTGAGGGCGGCACTGCTCAAAGTGGATCAGCAAGGCGTTGCGGGTGATTACTCGTTCAACGAGAACCGCGACCTGAAAAACTCGCCCATCACCGTTTATACCTTCAAGAACTCGTCCATGACACCCGTGAAGGACGCAGCGAACTAGTCATCTCGCCGCAGTATCGGCGATCCGGCGCATTCGCTGCCGGACCACCTTTAGACAATGATCCAACGCCGGCACGCGAATCGGAGACATTTCGCGGCTGGAGATGGTGAGAGCACGGCACGCCGGTTGGGCTCGACACATGGATCGATAAACGGAGACTACTCATGGACATTCTTGTCCAGCAGATCCTCAATGGGCTTGTACTAGGTAGCGTCTACGCAATCATTGCGCTCGGCTACACGATGGTGTACGGCATTCTCGGCATCATTAATTTTGCACATGGTGATGTACTGATGGTCGGAGCGCTTGTAGCGCTATCGGCGATTTCCGTGCTTCAAAACCATCTGCCAAGCCTTCCTGGGCCCATCATGCTTGTCATTGCCGTTGTGATCGCCGCAGTTGTATGTTCAGTGCTCGGGTACACGATCGAACGGGTGGCATATCGCCCGCTCAGGCGGGCGCCGAAACTTGCGCCTCTTATTACTGCCATCGGCGTGTCGATCCTATTGCAAACGCTGGCAATGATGATCTGGTCACGAAACCCGCTCGCGTTCCCACAGCTGTTGCCAACGGACCCGCTCAATGTCATTGAGGCAACGAATACCGCGCCAGGCGCTGTGATTTCCATGACAGAAATTGTGATTATCATTGTGGCTTTTGCGGTCATGGGCGCTTTGCTGCTACTTGTGCACCGAACGAAACTCGGTCGAGCCATGCGCGCCATCGCAGAAAATCCGGGTAACGCGAGCCTGATGGGGGTGAACCCGAACTTTGTCATATCCGCAACGTTCATGATCGGTTCGGCGTTGGCTGCGCTCGCCGGCGTGATGATCGCGTCCGAATACGGCAACGCCCATTTTTACATGGGTTTCATTCCCGGTTTGAAAGCCTTTACGGCAGCTGTGCTCGGAGGCATCGGTAACCTGGGCGGGGCGATGGTGGGCGGGGTGCTGCTCGGTCTGATCGAGCAATTAGGCGCGGGTTACATCGGCGATTTGACCGGTGGGGTATTCGGAAGTAACTACCAAGATGTTTTTGCCTTCATTGTGTTGATCGTTGTCTTGGTGTTTCGTCCGTCGGGCTTGCTCGGTGAGCGTGTTGCGGACCGGGCCTGAGGAAAATAATATGACATCTATTAAACCGATTGAACCGTCTACGACGCTCCTCCCCGAAAAAAACCTGACGAGAATGCTTACGGTTGGCATAACGACTGCGATCTTCGTGATTGCAGCGCCCGTGATAATTGGTGCCCTGGGCGGCAACTACTGGGTACGTGTGCTCGACTTCGCGATGCTGTACGTGATGTTGGCACTTGGTCTAAATGTAGTAGTTGGTTTTGCTGGGCTTTTGGACTTGGGCTATATCGCCTTCTACGCCATCGGCGCCTACACAGCGGCAATGCTCTCATCACCGCATTTGACCTCTCAGTTCGAATGGATTGCGCATCTGTTTCCCGGTGGCCTTCATACCCCCATATGGATTACCGTGCCCGTGGCAATGTCGCTCGCGGCAATCTTTGGGGTACTCCTCGGTGCGCCGACGTTGCGTTTGAGGGGCGACTATCTTGCGATTGTCACGCTTGGCTTTGGAGAAATCGTTCGAGTTTTTATGAATAACCTCGATCGCCCGGTGAACATCACAAATGGCCCTAAGGGAATCACGGGAATCGATCCGGTGTCGGTGGGCAGTTTTAGCCTCGCGCAGACGCATACATTCGGCGATTTTTCGTTCCCGTCTGTGTACATGTATTACTACCTGTTCGTTCTCTGCGCGTTGCTCGTGGTGTGGGTCTGCACGCGACTCCAGCATTCTCGTATCGGTCGCGCTTGGGCCGCAATCCGAGAGGATGAAACCGCCGCCAAGGCAATGGGAATAAACACCCGCGACGTAAAACTGCTCGCGTTCGCGATGGGTGCGTCATTCGGTGGCCTTTCAGGTGCAATGTTTGGCGCCTTCCAGGGCTTTGTTTCTCCAGAGTCATTTACCTTCTGGGAATCTGTCGTGGTACTGGCGTGTGTGGTGCTAGGAGGCATGGGGCATATCCCCGGGGTGATTCTTGGAGCGGTTCTGCTCGCCGTATTTCCGGAGTTCCTCCGTTCTTCAATGGGTCCACTTCAAAACGCGATCTTCGGCCATCAAATCATAGATACCGAAGTGATTCGCCAGTTGCTGTATGGACTTGCGATGGTGGTCATCATGCTATATCGCTCGGAGGGCCTGTGGCCGGCAGCCAAACATGAGGACAAAATCGCAAAACTGGCTAAGCGTGGCGGGCGAAAGCCGGCGCGTGCTTAAGGTGGACAGGAGAGAAAACCATGATCGAAAAGAAAATTCGTCTGTCCGTGAAGGGAGTCACCAAGCGGTTCGGTGGCCTGCAGGCGCTGTCAGACGTTGGCCTGGAAATTGAAGAGGGCTCGATCTACGGGCTGATTGGCCCGAACGGTGCGGGCAAAACGACCTTCTTCAACGTGATTACGGGCCTCTATATCCCCGATACTGGCGAGTTCAAGCTTGATGGGGAGCGCTACACGCCAACCGCAGTCTACCAGGTGGCAAAGGCAGGAATAGCAAGAACATTTCAGAACATCCGTCTGTTTGGAGGGATGACAGCTTTGGAAAACGTCATGGTCGGACGCCATGTCTGTACCAGACACGGTTTGCTGGGTGCCGTTTTTCAGACACCGGCGGAGCGACAGGAGGAACGCGAAATTAAGGAGCGTGCTCTCGAGTTGCTCGAATATGTCGGTGTATTGCAATATGCGGACTATACATCGCGAAATCTTTCTTACGGGCACCAGCGTCGGCTGGAAATTGCGCGTGCGTTGGCTACAGATCCAAAACTGCTTGCGCTTGACGAACCGGCTGCCGGAATGAATGCAACCGAGAAGCTGGAGCTTACGCGCCTGCTCGACAAGATCAGGCAAGACGGAAAGACAGTTCTGATCATCGAACACGACGTGAAGTTGATTATGGGCTTGTGCAATCAGATGACAGTACTCGACTACGGAAAGGTGATTGCGCAAGGGGCGCCTCACGATGTTCAGAAAGATGAGCGTGTGATCGAAGCTTATCTCGGCGCGGGAGTGCACTAATGGACGGAACCAAAGCGAAGAATTCGGTGCTGAAAATTCGCGGCCTTCAGGTTGCGTACGGTGGAATACACGCCGTAAAAGGTGTCGATATAGACGTGAAGCAGGGTGAACTGGTCGCAATTATTGGTGCGAACGGCGCCGGGAAGACGACTACGATGCGTGCAATCACCAATCTTAAGGATTGGGGCGGCGGTAGCATCGAATTTTTCGGGGAATCCACCAAAGGCGTACCTCCGCATGAACTGCTACGCGCTGGCTTGGCAATGGTCCCGGAGGGGCGCGGAATATTTGCTCGAATGACCATCCTGGAAAACCTGCAGATGGGTGCGTATCTACGGAAAGACGCGGAACAGATCCAGTTGGATACGGAGCGGATGTTTGGTTTCTTTCCTCGATTAAAAGAACGGGCAACGCAGCTTGCCGGAACGCTATCAGGAGGCGAGCAGCAAATGCTCGCAATGTCTCGAGCGCTGCTGTCTCGTCCCAAGTTGCTCCTTCTGGATGAGCCATCGATGGGACTATCACCGATTATGGTCGAAAAGATATTTGAAGTCGTGCGCACGATCTCTGCAGAAGGGATGACGGTGCTTCTGGTGGAGCAAAATGCGCGTTTGGCCTTACAGGCCGCTGACCGCGGGTACGTCATTGATTCTGGCTCAGTGTCCATGAGTGGGGATGCAAATATCATGCTGGACGATCCGAAGGTACGCGCGGCTTACTTGGGAGAGTGATGCGGGAGCGTGACGGGGTGCCCGCGGCCAAGCAACGTCTCGAAGGCATGGTTGCGGTGGCTGTTGGTCTATGCTCAGCATCGTGCTAATGCCATGCCGAATTCGGCTATAGCTTCGTAGCAAGCATCGAAGCGACATTGAGGCGGGCTATGCGAACCACGTCCCGGAGACGCGGTAGTGTCGAATGTACCCCTCCACGCGTTGTCTCGACGACAAGAACTTTTTTGTTTTCACTATCTGCTCAGATTTGGTCTATTTCGAAATTATGGAGGAATGCATCGCAAATGATTCTTGATGATCGCTAGAATCAATTCAGATTCGACAATCCTTTTTGTCTCGGGCAGTGTGACCGGAGAGACCTTCTAACGGGACGGCGCGAAAGAGCTATCGCCCCAGAAACTCTCAGACAAAAGGACCGTCACACCGAAAGCCCTCTGGAGGGGAGGTCTAAGTGCCTCGCCGAAGAAAGATCGTCAGTTCACCGAGCTGACGCCACAATCTGTCAGGCACACGGACAGAGGGGGCGGTTACTGACTTGATGTCAGGTGCCTGTCCTGTCCGCGCGTGCTGTGCTTACATTCAAGACATTTTTCGTTTTTCAGTTCGCAGCGAATTGGCTCGGCAGCTCATTGGCCTGATTCAGGCGTGCGTTCGTATTTTTCGCCCACCGCTTGCTTGGCCAGACGGCAGTGCCGGCTCGAGGAAATATCGCTGAAAATTACAGCAACGTACATTACCTCTAATCTACTGGGGAGCTGGGGAGCTGGAGACATGGACGCATTACGATTTACAGAGGATCATGAATGGCTTCGCCTTGAATCCCACGGAACGGTCACGGTGAGTATCACGACGTTCGCGCAGCAGCAGCTCGGAGATCTCGTTTTTGTCGATCTGACTGCAGTAGTAATGTCATTTGTGGCTGGCGACGAGGCTGCCGTTGTCGAGTCGGTCAAGACCGCCGGTAAAATCAAAATGCCGATCGAAGGAACCATCGTTCGGGTCAATGAGACTTTGCGCGACCAGCCGTCGGCGGCTAACGAAGATCCGCCGGGCGTAGGGTGGCTCTTTCGAATTTCGCTAGCCGATCCGTCTTCGTTGGATTCGTTGATGACTGAAGGGTCCTACGCTTCTTTCGTTAGCTAAAGCGCATCACTCATGGAAGAAAGACAATGAGCGAAACTGCGACGCCTCTGAGTGTCCAACTGGGAACTAATTGGGCAGCATCTGCTAGGGCACGCCGGACCTAGCCATCTAGAGTAACGCGTCAAATATGTCGCGCAATTCACAGTTGCGCTCCGGAGCCGTGACGTCCGTCAGCCTCAGATAGGCGGCCGCGAGGCTCCATTCTTCGTCGGACACGTCGGTCGGGCGCCCTTTGTGGTTTGCTTTTTTCATCCCGCCAGGATACCAGGTCTCACACCAGGTGGCTAACACGCTCTAAGCTAGCGGTTTTGGGGAGAGCGCGGAAACCTAAACTATGACGCTTGATGCCGACGATCCGGTTTTCAGCAGCATAGCGATACGTTCGAGGCAATGTGCGAGATCCAAACGCGTTTCCGGCCCCCCGAGCGAGAGCCGTACCGCCTCGGGGACGGGGCCGACAGAAAAAGCGTCGCTCAAAGCGACGCTGATGCCGCTCGCACGCAACTGTTCGGCGAATGCCGCGCGTGTCCACTGCGCGGGAAGTCGCAACCATACATGAAAAGCGCACGTGTCCGTAGCTTGAAGCAAACCGGACAACGCGTGCTGCGTTAGCGACTGGCGTTCCGCGACTTCGCGCCGGATCGTCGTGAGAATGGCCGTCGCCGTGCCATCCTCGATCCAGCGTGTAGCCAATTCCGCATTGAGCGGCGATGCCATCGATGCGGTCGCGCGCAGCACCACTGCGGCTCGTTCCGCAGCCAGTCGGTCGGGGGTAACCATGTACGCAATGCGCATTGCAGGCGTCAGCGACTTGGACAGACCCGTGAGATAAAACGCGAGTTCTGGTACGAGCGTGGACAGGGGCGCGGGAGCATCCACGGCATCGGGGAAAAGCGGCCAGTAATTGTCGTCTTCGATTAGCGGTATCTGAAATTTGCGGAGCACGCTCGCGATGGCCTGTCGGCGCTTCAAGGGCATGCTGAGGGCAGTCGGATTGTGCAACGTCGGCATGCAATAGAAAGCTTTCGGACGGTGCTGCTCGCAGACATTGGCCAATGACTGCGGTGTAGCGCCATGTTCGTCCATTTCAACCGGAATGAGCCGTATTCCTAGATGCCGGGCGAGCAAAATGAAACCTGGATACGTCAACGCTTCCACACAGATCACATCATCCTTTCCGGCGAGGAGCGTCATGACGACGAGCAGGGCGCCTTGAGTTCCTGGGCAGACGAGCAATCTGTCCGCTGCAACGTCTTTGATTCTTTGCGCGAGCCAGACCGCACCTGCGTCGCGGTGACGGGAGGTGCCTGCCGGCGGTTGATAGCGCATGAAGGTGTCTGCATCGAATGGGACTTTGGACTGGGTCAATCGATTGCGAACGTGCCCGTCAGAATCGGCCTCCACGAGGCTTGGAGGAGAGTTGACCATCATGTTGATCAGCGCGTCTACCGACGGCGTAGGCGCAGTGTTTCGCTGGAAGCGCACGAAAGTGCCTTGTCCGACGCGCGCCTCGATCAACCCGCGCTGACGTGCTTCCTTATAGGCGCGTGTGACTGTCGTGAAGTCGACTCCGAGAAGTCTCGCTAGCGTGCGCTGAGGAGGCAGCAAGTCGCCGCGATTGAGCTTGCCCGATGCGATATCTGCTGCTAAGGCGTCCGCGATGCATTGATAGATCGGTTTGTCGCATTTCTCGACTCTGGGCGTCCAGACAGTGTTCATAATTTTTCCTGTTAACATACAATTTATAAATTGTATGTTAAATCTTCGTTCGCCACATGCGATCAATATTTTTTTCCTTTTTATTGTTATACCCTTATGAAAAAGGCTTAGTTGCGTGTTCGTAGCTCACCCGGCATGATTGTCCGAAATATTGTATGCAAATAATATACATACAATTAAATGTGTGATGTACTCTTTGACCAACGCCTGCCGTCTATTATCGGAGCACAAATGAAGCGTCCGTCTAGCCTGTTTTTGGGACTTGTCCTATCTTTCACCTTCCTGGCTGAGGCCGGGTTAGTCCGCGCTGACGATCAGGTCGTCAAGATCGGTTTTGCCGCACCACTTACGGGCAGCTCCGCGGCGGATGGTAAAGAAATGGAAAACGCAGCGCGCCTGGCCATTGAAGATGCGAACAAGCGCGCTGTGCAGGTGAACGGCCGGACTGTACGTTTTGAACTTGAGGCACAGGATGATCAGGGGGATCCTCGAATTGCGACGCAGATCGCCCAGCGTTTCAGCGATCTCGGCGTGGTCGGCGTCGTGGGGCATTTCAATTCAAGTTGTAGTATCGCCTCTGCGAAAACATACGATGACGCGAAAATCGCCGAGGTAAGCCCCAGTTCCACAGGGGCCTCCTATACGCAGCAAGGTCTAGCGACCACATTCCGTGTGGTTGGTCAGGACGCAGTTGCCGGCGAGACCTTGGCAGGGTACGTAATCGATTCGTTGCAGGGCAAACGTATCGCCATCGTTGATGACCAAACCGATTTCGGACGTGGACTCGCTGATCGTGTCGAGCAGACCTTACGTGCCCGCCACGCGAATGTTGTTACCCATGAATACGTAACCGATAAGACGGTGGATTTCAGTTCCATTGTCACCAAGCTCAAGGGGGTGAACCCGGACGTCATCGTGTTTGGCGGTTTCGACGCTCAGGCAGGTCAGTTCGTGCGGCGTGTGCGCAGTTTTGGATTGACGGCGACCTTGGTCGGTGAGGGCTTCAATAACAGCAATTTCCTGAACATGGCAAAGGGCGCGGGTGACGGCTCTGTGTCCATCCAGCCGGGACTGCCGCCGGAAAAAATGCCGTCTACGGACTTCGGATCACGCTATGAGGCCCGATTCAAGACGTCGCTCCAAGGTTTTCAGGGGCCTTACGCGTACGATGCGGCAACAGTCATCGTCAATGGCGTGCTGAAGGCGCAATCATTTCAATCCGCCAAGGTGCTCGAATCTGTGAAGGCAACGCAAGTGAACGGGATCACCGGCCCGATAGCATTCGATGCCAAGGGTGATCTGGCCAATTCCCCGTATACCATCTATCGCTTGAATAAGGAGCGCTGGCAGGATATCGCAATCCTCAAGGCGCGTTGAAACATGGGGCATACCTTCGATAAGGATGGCGTAAGTCTGACGGCAGTCGAACGTGCCGAGTCCGCGAGCGTCGATTGCGTTGACATCGGGCAGATTCTGCTCAGGACGCGTTTCGCAGCTGCTCGTGCCGAGGCGATCGCCTCCGATACCCTGTTTCGCGCGGGTATTGGTCTAGCACTCGCGGGGCTGACGTTGGCTGCCAAAGCCTGCTTTGACGTTCGCGGTTGGGTGACCGACGCCGCATCCGGAGTGCTAGCTCACGAGCCGTCGGCTGCTGCTGACGCGCCCGTGGTCGCAGCGTTGCGTAAGGCTGGCGCGTCGCTCGTCGGACATGCAAACATGACGGAGTTTGCTTTCGGCGCACTCGGAATCAACACGACAACAGGCACACCGCGTACGCCACTCGATACATGTCGGGAACGCGTCGCGGGCGGATCGACCTCGGGCGGCGCGGTGGCTGTGGCTATCGGACTTGCAGATATCGCGCTTGGAACGGACACAAGTGGCTCGGTCAGAATACCAGCGGCGTTCTGCGGACTGACAGGTTTTAAGCCATCGAAGGGCGTGTTGTCGGAAAAAGGATGTATCCCGCTTTCAACCAGCTTCGATTCGCCTGGGTTCATCACCCGGGACGTATCAACGATGCAGCGTGTCGTCGAAGCGTTGCAGTTATACGGGCAACGTATGGTGTCTGAACATAAGGACGTCCCGCGTGCGCAGCTTTTGAGCGGTATAAGTTTCGCCGTGCCGGGAAACTTTGCGTTACAACGCAGCGACGATGCGGTTGCTCGAGCGTTCGAGCGAGCTGTAGAGAAACTGAGGCAATGCGGTGCAAATATCGTCGAGCGTGTTTTCACAGATCTGACAACGCCCTCTCGCATCGCGGCCGAGAGCGGCATCATCGTAGCCGACGCGTATGCGTATCATGGAAAGTGGATTCATGAGAGGTTCGCAAAATACGACCCCTTGGTGGGCCCGCGGATACTTGCGGGGCAAGATGTTTCTGCGCACCGTTACATCGAGGGTAAAACCGCGCTGCGAAGTTTCGCTCACACTTTCGACGAAGAAATCGCCGATTACGACGCGTTGTTGACGCCGACGGTTCCGATTATCCCTCCGCGCGTAGATGACATCGTGGAGAAGGACGAATATCTGCGCATTAACGCACTGGTGTTCAGCCTTACAGAACTGGCTAATCGAGTCGATGTGCCGAGCATCGCGCTTCCGTTTGGAGCGCTGGATGCGGGGCCTTTCGGTCTCATGCTGACCGGGCGTCGTCGCGACGATGCCCACTTGCTATCGATTAGTAGACGAGTCGAGCACGCGCTCGCATAGGACGACCATCAACAGGTAACTGGAGGAAAGCAAAATGATCGTGAGAGACGTGGTATCGACAGTGGGAACTGATAGACATGCGTCGGGAAAGGGCTGGGACAGCAAACGGCTGATTGTTGCAAGTGACGGCGTTGGTTTCTCCGTGCATGATACGACCGTGCCAGAAGGTTCCGAAATCGAAATGGAATACAAACATCATATTGAGGCGAATTATTGCTTCGAGGGTCTCGGCGAGGTTGTAGACCTTGCGACGGGAAAGACTTACGAGATCAAGCCTGGCTCGATCTATGTATTAGACAAGCACGATCGTCATATCCTGCGTGCGATCAAAGGCGATTTGCGTCTTGTATGCGTTTTCAATCCAGCGCTCGCGGGAGGAGAAACCCATCGTGCGGACGGAAGCTTTGCGCCTGCGAGCAACTCGACCACGCAGGGCTGATTTCGAAGAGTGAATGTGTGCCCTGCGAGCGGTTCTAAAGCTTGACTGTCATGCAACGGAATACGCATGCTGATTAGATACACCGACTATTTCTCTGCCAGCTATCAGGCGGCGAGGACGAAGTTTCGCGACGCCGTCAACGATGCGGCCGGCGATTTCGCCAGTTACGAGTGTCCTTCTGGCCGCGGCGTAGAAGGGGAAGAATTGGCTATTGATGTTGGTCTGGTAGGCAACCGGCACAGTCCTCGTCAGTTTGTGATGATCAGCGCCACACACGGTCTAGAGGGTTTCGCCGGTGCGGCATTGCAAGTTGCATGGTTGCGCAATCGGATAGACCCGAGGTTGCTTGGTGAGATCGGCATCGTGTTGATTCATGGATTGAATCCTTATGGTTTCTCTCACGGGATCCGGACTACTGAGGACGGTGTCGATCTCAACAGGAACTTCATCGACCATACGGCGAATGCTCCAGATAACGAACTCTATCGACAGATACATCCATATCTAATCGCTGACATGGCCGACCCTGCCGCGTGGGCGCAAGCACAACTGGCGCTTGACCATGTACGCGGGACCGTTGGCGATGACGTTCTTTTCGACGCAATCGCGAGCGGGCAGTACAGACATCCAGACGGAATCTTTTATGGCGGTGCTGCGCGTACATGGGAGAACCGAACACTCGAGGAGATTGTTCTTCTGTACGCCGGTCGCGCCAGCAAGGTCGCTGTCATCGATTGGCACACGGGTATTGGGGCATACGGCAAGCCGTTCTTTCTAGCCTTTGCGGACGATGAATCACAGGAGCAGATGCAGGCCGTGAAGTGGTGGGGGCAGGACAACGTTGTCGCGGCGCGACCGCACGGGCGAAATCGGCCACGCTATAAGGGTTTGGTCTTTGACGGTATCAGAGGTTTTATTCCGCATGCGCAAGTGGCGGGAGGGGTGATCGAATGGGGAACTCGCGGACCGGTCGCAGGCGAAATGGCTATTCGACAGGACCTTTGGCTACGTGACTATGGTCATCTATTGTCGTCGGACGCTTACGCGCAAATGCGGGCAGATTTGCTGGATTCGCTCAACCCCGTATCCTACCTTTGGCGGAACTCAGTTCTCTCCACTGGCGTGGAAATCATGAATGCAACCGCGCAAGGCCTGGCAGCCTGGTAGGCATTCGCTCTAACGTGCAGGAGAAGTCTCTTGATTTCATCCATCAGGCTTGATCACATCGTCATCGCAGTTCTCAATCTGGAAACAGCGGTGGGTGACTACACCCGGCTGGGATTCAATGTGACGACGGGCGGGCGGCATACGCATGCACCGACACGCAATGCTCTTATATATTTTGACGATGGGACCTATCTCGAATTGATAGAGTGGCTGGCGCCGGCAAACGGGGAAAAGTGGTATGAAAGCCTAGGCAGGTCGGGTGAGGGCATCGTTGACTTCGCATTATGTCCAGAAGACTTGGCGTCAGTCATAGATAGAACAGGTGGAGTGGGCGCGGCCTACCTCGCGCCCGTACCCGGTTCTCGATTACAGCCAGGCGGCGAGGAAATCCGATGGCAGCTCGGATGGCCAATTGATAGGGTGCTCCCGTTCCTGTGCGCCGACATCACGCCTCGTAGCTTGCGCGTGAGAGAGGGAGATTGCCGGCAACACCCGAATGGTGTGAAGGGAATAAGGGAGCTTGCTGTCGGCGTGCCAAATCTCGACGCTGCCATCCCGATCTATGAGCGGTTGCTTCAATCGAAGGCATCATATCCTGGCGGTTCGGAAGCAGTCGGGGACAGTCCTGGTCCCCGCACAGCGGTCTTTCATGTAGGCGAATCGGATCTGCTGTTGGTGGAGCCCGAGAACGTGAAAGCTTCCGGTGCGAGCACGTCGCGTTTGCTGTTGGCGCTTCGGGGACCGGGAGTCTATCGGTTCGTGTTAAAGGTGGCAGGACAAGAATCTATACCGTTCGACCGTGCGTTGACGCATGGTGCGTCAATGTCGATCGGGATTGCCTAAAAAATGCAACTCGTTGCAAATCCGCGTACGGCGCTTATCAGGTCGCGCTTGACCGAGGTACATTTGACCCTATAGCGATGATATAGAAGGGAAAGTGATTGCCGCGAAAAAGCGGGAATCGGATTGCGACATTTTTTCGCGAAACTTGGCGTCGACAATCGCCGTTGGGTTCCTTGCCTAATGCAGTCGAACGCATACGGCGGGCGGGGAGTCGCTGGACTCCAACGATTTCGATTATTTGCAGGCTCGACGAAGGACGAAGAGGGAATAATGAGGGCATTGATAGTTTTCGCGCATCCGGAGCAGCGCTCTTTCAATGGGCAGCTTAAGGACACGGTTCGAGAGTCCCTTGAGCAGCAAGGTGCCGTAGTCGAAATCTCCGACCTCTATGCCATGGGTTTTGATCCGGTGGAGTCGGCAGATCACTTCCCAAACCGCAAACGCATTGATGTTTTCGATGTGCAGACCGAACAGCGGCACGCGTATGAGGGAAATACGAGTAGCCCACAGGTCAGAGATGAGATTAAAAAAATCCTTGCAGCCGATCTGGTCGTATTCCAGTTCCCAATCTGGTGGTTTTCGATGCCAGCAATTCTCAAGGGATGGCTAGATCGGGTGTTCGTCTACGGCCTTTTTACGAGCCGTCAGCGTTACGATAAAGGGTTCTTTGCTGGCCGTCGCGCGATCGTATCGGTCACTGCCGGCGGACCGGAGCCGACTTTTAGTCACCGTGGGCGGAACGGCGACCTAGATCTGATCTTGTGGCCTTTGCATTTCACGCTGCATTACATGGGCTACGCGGTTTTACCGCCATTCGCAGCTTTCGGTGTTGCAGCCGCAATTCGATACGCAGGTGCGTCTGCGGACGCCGCGCGGCTCGACCGCTACAGGGCCGACCTACGGCAGCATATGCAAAACATCGACCATCTGGTACCTCTTAAATTCAATGTCTGGGATGACTGGGACGAGAATGGCCAGTTGAAGGCAGACGCCCCCAGTTTCAGCGCATTCATGCGCCACATCCGCTAGCGTTGAATAGGAGCTCACGTCATTGATAGCGCATTCATTCGCGGCAGACACGGCGCTCAACCAGCACATAAGGTGATGCAGTCCGTGATATGAGAGCGCGGCTCGCCAAATTGCTGTGCAAAGTGATGGCGATCAAAGCGGGCATGGAGTCCTTCAACGGTGAAATCGTTGAATTGCAGGCTAGTTACGCAGGTTCGTTTGCCATCAGTCTCGGAAGAAACTCGGACTGCAATTGTGGCGCAATGCTGCTTGCTGATCGCTTCAGGCTACGGCGCCCGGGCCAACGCTAGATATGAAGGGGAAACCGCAATGTTGCTGAATGTTGATGGTTCTGTTCTCGTTCTGGTTGATTTCCAGGAACGGTTAGTGCCAGTGATCCATCAAGGTGATGAGGTCGTCAGAGAGGCTTTTCGTCTCGCTCAGATCGCACAGATATTGGCAGTCCCCGTGGTGGGAACGGAGCAGAACCCGCGGCATCTCGGGTCGAACGTGCACGATCTGAAGCGTCTATGCTCGCAGACACTGATCAAGCATACCTTCGACGCAACGAGCGCAGGGCTAGTCGAAATTCTGCCAGCAGGGACTAGCCGGGTTTTACTTGCCGGATGCGAGTCTCACGTTTGCGTGCTTCAGACGGCGTTTGGGCTGCTCGAACGGGATATCGGAGTGACAGTTGTACGAAATGCGGTGGGCTCCAGGAAGCAATCTGACCTCGACGTCGCGATGGTACGACTTGATCGAGCGGGTGTTGAGTTAACAACCGTGGAAATGATCGCGTTTGAGTGGATGCGCACTTGCGATCACACCAATTTTCGCCAAGTTCTCAGGTTGGTTAAGTAGGGCGAACCTAGCTGTCAAGCAGCCCGTACTAGCATCCCAGCAGTCCTTCCCGAATCCATCCCGTCACATATTGGCTGGCGCGATTGCTCTGGCCACCTTCGATCTCGAAGTACTGGACCGCCCGAGCGTTCCTTGGACCGCCTGCGTCTAGGGTGAGATTGTGCTCTTAATATCACGCGTTGCTTCGGGCCGAAACACCGCCAGCTTGCATCACAGTGCCTGTTTGAGGTTGTTGTCCATGTATAAAATTTAACGCAATCTAATAACGAAGTCGTGCGATTTCTAGAACTTACCGGCCACTTGTACCGCAGAATGAGAGAACAGATAGGCCGAGATCTCTTGCTCGAGTGCGGCGAGTCGGTGAGGGCTGGAGCATACGTGAGGCAGCCAAAGCTTTTTCCTTCGTTTCAGTGTGCAAAAATTCGGACCGAACCCGTCGCCCGTAAAGCTATGCCGCGTCACCAACTTACCGTTCCGTTCGTTGAGCGATACGAGTGCAGACTCGTGCTAACGAATTTGCGATTGGGTGAGTTAGGCGGCGAGGTGCACGGGACCGACCGACGACGAGAGCTACCCAGTGGTAAACCAGAGAGTTTGATTGAAGCGGTAAGAGAGCCGTTAGATGGTTTGTCGCGGCACATCTTTCGGCTCACGGCGGGATCTACCGCGAGCTTTGCCGCGCCTGCTTTTCAAAGGAAGCAATGAAAGCTGTTCGGATTGATGTCGCAATCATTGGTGCAGGCAGCGCTGGACTGGTTGCCTATCGCGCTGCAAAAGCGGCCGGTGCTTCCGCGATCCTGATCGAAGGTGGGGCGTACGGTACAACTTGCGCGCGGGTAGGCTGCATGCCATCCAAGCTCCTGATCGCTGCCGCTGAAGCTGCGCACGCTGCGATGCGTACCGCGCCATTTGGCGTGCATATCGACGGAGTGGTTCGCATTGACGGTCGCGAGGTCATGCGACGTGTTCGGAGCGAGCGCGACCGCCTAGTCGGGTTAGTGCTCGATAGTGTGTGGGCTATCCCTGCCGAGGACAAACTGACTGGTTACGCCAGCTTTATTGACGACGGCTTGTTGGAAGTCGGCGGCCATACTCAGGTTCGGGCCCGCAGCGTGGTGATTGCCACAGGCTCGACGCCGGTCGTTCCGACGCTGTATCGGGCACTCGGTAACCGCGTCGTCGTCAATGACGATGTATTCGAATGGGGTGATCTGCCACGCAAGGTCGCGGTGGTGGGTGCGGGTTCGATCGGCTTGGAACTGGGCCAGGCGCTTGCGCATCTTGGCGTAGAGGTGACGGTCATCGGTGCGCGCGGGCATGTCGGACCGTTGACTGATCCTGCGGTCAGGGACTATGCCGAAGCGGTCTTCAGGGAATCGTTCCGCTTTGAGCCTCGTGCACATGTTGAGGTCGCTACCCTTGATGGAGATGGCGTCAGGCTTCGTTTTAGAACCGATCAGGGTGAGGTGGTAGAGGACACGTTTGAATACGTACTGGTCACGGCTGGCCGCAAGCCGAATATCGAGCGACTTGCGCTGCACAATACGTCGCTTGTACTTGACAACCGTGGCTTACCGGAATATGACCGGCTGACTTTGCAAGCCGGCGCACATCCCGTGTTTATCGCGGGCGACGCGAACGGCATCCTCCTCTTGCTGCATGAAGCCACTGACGAAGGCCGCACCGCGGGTGCCAACGCGGCGACCTTTCCGCACCTGGTCCCGTTGATCCGTCGCGCGTCCATTTCCCTCCTGTTCAGCGATCCGGGGATTGCGATGGTAGGCGCCCGGCATTCGGATCTTGATCCATCCACATTTGTGACCGGCGAGGTGAATTTCGAGGATCAAGGTCGCAGCCGAGTGATGCTTAGAAACCGTGGCTTAATGCGCGTCTACGTGGATAAGACCAGTCGTGGTTTCATCGGCGCGGAGTGGATCGGACCGGCCGCCGAACATATTGCACATCTTCTTGCGTGGGCGCTGCAAATGAACCTGACCGTCGACACGATGTTGCAAATGCCGTTCTATCACCCGGTGGTGGAGGAAGGCCTGCGCACTGCTCTACGAAGTGCACTGTTAGCGCTGGATGCCGCTTAGCCGACGACCGACCGCACGCTCCGGATTCTTGCGCAGCGACCGCGGTCCTCGCCCTTCTAACAGTCTCGCGTCGAATCTTCCGGCGTTCGATAGGCCCGAGAAAATCGTGAGCAAAGAGTGTCGGTCCGAACGCTGGTCGTGGCCCATGAAGTAGACCTTTAAGCACGGCGCTTAGACATTGGTCTGGCGAACTTCAGAAAACATTTGGCGTTGGCGGGGCAAATCTACAATTCCAGTGCAAACAGAATGACGGATTTAGCTTGATTTACGTATGTTGATTGGAGCGCGGATTCGATGATGACTTGGCGAGTGGGGCACGGGAGCTGAAAGGCCGCGGCTAAAGAAGCCGCACCTCGATGTCGACGCTTTGGATCCTATCAGTCTGAACGAGTATCTCTTGCACATCTACGTCCGTCCAGCATATCGGCAAGCCATCGAGAAGGGTGGGCCCTATACGTTCGCTTGGCGTGGTGCAACCGAAACGAGACTGAAAGTGCTGAAATCGTTGTAGATGCGGTGAACGCAGATGATCACTTTCGCGAACCGGTATCACAAGCTCCGCAGTCGGCAGCGGTGAAAATACGGAGGCACTAGTCTCGGAGCAGCAGCCCATCGACTTCAAGTCGTACCAAGGTATTGCATGCTGTTTGGGAGGGCGGCATCGCTGATCGCCAACGTGCCGTTCGTTTAAGAATGAGCCAGATCGAATCTCACGCTGACGCGTGTTGACCCTTGCAATTTAACTCTGACGAGAACATGCGATGCACCAAGAAACGCTTACCTACGAGTCCGATGGCCTGACTATGCGGAGCCAACTTTTCTACAATCCAGAGCCCGAGGTGCGTGCCGGAGTCTTGGTATTCCCGGAGGCTTTTGGACTTGACAAGGCAACGATCTCGCGTGCCGTGCGCCTTGCCGAACTTGGTTATGTGGTTCTTGCCTGCGACCTGCATGGTGATGGTTTGGTAGTGGACGATTTGCAGGAGGCAATGTCGATGTTGCAGCCTTTATTCGACAATCCGGCTCGTACTCGGGCTCGCGCGGCGGCGGCCCTGCAGGCGCTCGCTGCCAGGCCAGAAGTTGACGAGAAGCGCATCGGGGCTATGGGCTTCTGTTTCCCGGCATCGCTGGAACTCGCTCGCTCCGGAGCGGCGATCAAAGCGGCGGTCGGTTTCCATACCGGCCTTGCAACAAAGGCTCCTGTGACTGAAGCCGGTGCTATTAAGGCACGCGTCTTGGTATGCATTGGTGCCGACGATCCGTTCATTGCCCCGGCGCAGCGGGCAGATTTCGAATCCGAGATGCGTACCGCCAAGGTTGAATGGCAGATGCATCTGTACGGAGATACGGTCCATAGCTTCACGAATCCGGAAGCTGCAAAGCGGAATATGCCGCATGCAATACGTTATAACGCGCAAGCAGCGACTGAATCTTGGGATTCGGCGCTCGATATGTTCGACTGCGTACTTAAATAACTTGAAACCGACCGGGCTCGGGGAGCCGTCCCGAGCGCGACCTACGATTACGACCCCGGCGTCGGTTCACCAAGCCTGCGGTTACAGATGTATAAGCTGGAGAACGCGACATGTCACAATCACGACACGAACTCAGCGAGCAACACTCTCGCGGCGGGACGTCGCCAAGGGAGCAGGAAATCCCATTCCTCCAACGCTACCGGCAGCAGCAAACCAAGCTCTTGGCGTAATCAACAATACGCGAAAAACCGGTAATACTCTGACTCGTTGAACGTCGTAATGCTGTTTCACAAATCAACTTTACGATAGGCGCTTAAGAACGAGCGTACCGTTCGTACCTCCAAAACCGAACGAATTTTTGAGTGCTACGTCGATGGGCATTTCGCGCGCGAAATTGGCGCAATAGTCAAGGTCACATCCTTCGTCTGTCGTCGCCAGGTTGATCGTGGGAGGGGAAACCTGGTGATGCACGGCCAGCGCCGTAAAAACGGTTTCGAGTCCACCCGCGCCTCCGAGAAGGTGCCCCGTCATCGACTTGGTTGAGTTAACGACGATCCGTGGGGCGTGCTCTCCGAACGCCTGCTTGATCCCGTTTGTCTCTGCACGGTCTCCGAGCTGAGTGGATGTACCGTGCGCGTTAAGATACGACACCTCGTCCGCATTGATGCCCGCGTTACGCAGCGCGGCTCGCATGCAACGACTTGCACCTCCGCCATCCGCTGGAGGCGCGGTCATGTGATACGCATCTCCGCTCATACCGAAACCAGCAACTTCAGCGTAGATCACTGCGCCACGAGCTTTAGCTCTTTCGTACTCTTCGAGAACGACGACTCCAGCTCCCTCGCCAAGGACAAAGCCGTCGCGGTCACGATCCCATGGTCGGCTCGCACCCGCCGGGTCGTCATTCCTTTGCGATAACGCACGAGCGGCCATGAAACCTCCGATCCCAAGAGGCGAAACTGAGGCTTCAGATCCTCCTGCCACCATCACGTCGGCGTCCCCATATTCGATAAGTCGAGCTGCTGACCCGACACAATGCAAACCCGTCGTGCACGCCGTCACGATAGCGAGGTTCGGTCCCTGCAAGTTGTATTTGATCGACAGATGCCCTGAAATCATGTTTGCAATTGACGCAGGGATGAAAAAGGGTGTAACCCGTCGCGGCCCGCGCTTCAGCAGTTCAGTCTGTGTTTCCTCAATTAGCGGTAGGCCGCCGATGCCGGAACCGATCGAAACGCCAATTCGTTCCGCATTCTCTTCGGTGACCTCAATCCCGCTGTCTTCGATCGCCTGTATGCCTGCCGCCAACCCGAAATGAATGAATGCGTCCATGTGTCGGGCGTCCTTGAGAGGCATGTAAGCTGTGACGTCGAAGTCTTTCACCTCTGCTGCGATACGCGTTGAGAAACCGGAGGTATCGAATTTTGTAATTTTTCCGACGCCGGATTTACCTGCCAATATGTTCCCCCATGCCTCTCGGACAGTGTTTCCGACAGGCGAAACGGCACCCAATCCAGTTATAACCACACGTCGCCGACTCAAGATAGACTCCTTTAACAAAGATTTGAGTTGCTGGTGTGCCGCTTTTCGCAGCTCACGGACTCCGTTAAATTGCTACCGTACCTTTCAAACGCTTCACTTCGGCCTCCAGCTCTCGGATACGCTTGTCCTTCTCTTCAAGTGCCGCCCGGACATCTGCCGCTTCAAAGCGCTGTGGAATGTGCTGCGGACAATTTGCCTCCCAAAGGGAAACCTCGAAAACAATTGCCCGTTCGGGTTTTGCCCGGTAACCTTCCGGCATGAGAGTGGTAATCAACTCTACATCTTCGTCGGCATACGCCTCTCCCCAGATCTTGATTCTCTGGCGATGAGCGTAGTCGATCAGGAAGAGAAACGCCTTTCTGTTGTCCGATAAGTTCCCAGTGGTGACGTACTGCTTGTTTCCCGAGAAATCGGCGAACGCGATCTTCTTGTCATCCAAGACGTGCAAGAATCCGGCTGGCCCTCCGCGATGTTGAATGTAAGGCTGACCATCATCGTTTGCGGTTGCGAGGAAGACGCTCGTCTGTTCACCAATAAAGTCCGCCAAATCCGGCGTGATCGCAGTCTCCCAAGCGTCTCCCTGCTCGCGGTGTGCGTACGACTTCCGCGACCCGTAACGCGACTGTAGCGACTTGACTGAGGGCGTGAAAACAATATCGCTGGGGTACTTGTGTGCACTAGCCATCTAACCCTCCATCCGACTTAACCCACCCTGTAAACAAATTTCTTTGATGTCCCTGACTTCGAAACAATTCACCAATCCATAGGTTCTTCGGCCTTTTTACCTTGCTGTCGCAAATCGGCTTACACCGATCGTCTCAGTTCGGCCCGTCTGAAGGTCGGCCCGGCTCATCGGTCTTTTTCCCCTTCCTTCCCACGGCGCTTATTTCTAAATTCCGGTGTTGACAGGTGGCCGCTGAACGCCCGACCGCATGACATCACCATTTCCGGAGCTCCTAGCTTTCTATCGGTTCACCGAATGTAGGGCTGGCGCGAGCCTAAGAGAACCCTCCGTCACCAGAAATCTCCTTTGCGATTTTTGAACGAGTGGTTGGTTGGATCCGACCGTGTCTACCCTGAGGGTTTTGGCGCGGGTAGCACGCGGTCATGAACTACGGCAAAGTGGCCAGCCAGTGCAACAAGCCGAATCTTGCGGGAGCGCGGACCTGGTGGTGTACGGACCTTTTGAGGCCGCGTAGGCTGAGACGGGATCCCTCTAATGCGGGAAAGAGTTGATCATGCTGGATTCGACATCGCATCGAGGTAAGCCGGCAGATCTGTTATTGGCGGCGTTGCAGGAATGTCGAAGAACCTCTCGCATATCCAGCCGCGGTGATAGGTGGCGTGATTGACGACATGCATAAACATGGCTCCTCGCGACATTGCCGACCGCTGCCCGGAAACGTAGGCGAAACCCAGGTTTTCAGCTAGCGAAAGGTCGGTTTGCTGATCTGCCCACGATTCGAACCATAGGTTGATGTCGTGCTGAGCTGATCGAAGGTCGACCAGGTCTGGGTGCACTATGATGTCTTTCGAAGTGAATCCGTGCGCCGTCTGCATCAGATGCGCTTGCCAGATAAGGTCGACGACGTAGTTGTGGTTCGCCGTTCCGATGATTGACCTGAAACGAGTGTTTCTTGTCCTGACAAGCTCTCGATTCGGCAGCGCCTCCATCCTATCGAACAGAAGGCTGTCGGCCCACAATTTGTATCTTGCGAGCAGACTGGCACTCTGTGCATTGAGCATGTTGAACCCCTAGCATTGGATCCGTGAAACACTACGAAATGCATCGATACACAACAGTTTACGCTCGTCAATAGGTGAGGCATTTTGAAAATCGAACGGTTTTTTAACAAACTTCTGGCGTGGAAAAGCGATGATGGGAAAATGATATCCGCTTACTACCGGAAATTCCCCAGGGACTGGGCATGCTGCGGTCGATACGGTGGCGTGGGCATCGCAGACCGCGCAAGTTGGCGTCAGAGTGCACTGCGCACAGTGGTCATGGCCGATAGCTGGAAAAGTACCTTCGCAGCCGGTTGAGGCCGTCAGTTCAACGAGTCATCGCTCCTCAGGGTATCAACTGCAAGGTCGAAGAAAGCACGTACTTTCCGCGTAACGTGCCGCCCCTCGCGATGGACAATATTGATCGGTAATGCGGGAGGTTCAAAATCTGCGAGGACGATCCGCAGCGTCCCGTCTCTTAGTTGCGAGGCCACTTGGTAGGATAAAAGTCTGGTAATGCCAACCCCAGCGACAGCCGCCTCTATCGCCGAATCGTTCGTTGTAGTCGTGAGTCGTGGCCGCAATCGTACGGATGTATTTTTGGTGTTGTCGAGAAAGCGCCATTCGGGGGACGGCGATATTCCACTTGCAACGACTGTCAGATGGTCCGCGAGTTGATCTGGATGCGTTGGTATGCCGTACTTTTCAAGGTACGTGGGCGCTGCACAAAGTATGCGACGAACGCCTCCGATGCAGACGGCTTGCAACGACGAGTCCGGCAGTTCACCAATTCGCACCGCAATGTCCACTCCTTCGTCCACAAGATTGACCACCCGGTCAACGAACAAGCTATAAATTTCGACCTCAGGGAAGCGTTCCAGGTATTCGGCGACGATCGGCATGATGTAACTTTTACCGAACAAAACAGGTGCAGTGATACTTAAGTGTCCTTGTGGCCTCGTGTGCGAGCCGGCCGCGGTCAATTCGGCTTCCACTACTTCGGTCAAGATACGTTTGCAATCGTCAAAAAACGCGGTGCCCGCTTCGGTCAGTCGAACAATCCGTGTCGTACGTGTTAGCAGACGAGTTCCTAGATGATCTTCGAGCTCGCTAATAATCCGACTGATAACGGAAGGCGAAACGTCCAGTTTCCTTGCGGCCGCCGTCAAGCCGCCAGTCTCTGCAACTGCAACGAAAGTCGTCATTGCCTGAAATTTGTCCATATCGTTCTCGTTAGAAGAAGAGTGTTTTCGCGCAGGCATGCATTCTCAAACAGATTCCCGTGACAAACAATGAGTTCTCTTGCCGGCCGGTCAGGGCGAGGAGGGGGTCGGCAAGCTGAATCTTCTGAAATTGGGGTTTCCGATGGACCGGATCAATTTGGTTACCGATAACAGAGCCACTGAAGAGCAGGCATCGTTGCTTAGTGGACTAGCTGACGCGCAGGGGAAAACGCCTAACATTTTCAAGGTGTTAGCAAATTCGCCAGCGGCATTGCGCGGATACATGGGGCTTCGTAAAATCACTAATTCCGGAAAGCTGAATTCAGCCACACGCACGAGAATTGCACTTGCCGTATCGCAGAAAAATGAGAGCGAATACTGTATCGCTTCGTGTATCGCTGACGGAAAAAAGATCGGACTGACTGGGCACGAAATCACCCGTGCAAGATCGGGTACCAGCGAAGAAGCGAGAGCGGCCATTGCAGTCAGGTTTGCCAATCTGCTGCTGGAGACGGGTGGGGCTGTCGCCGACGATGAACTGCGGCGCCTGCGGTGGGCGGGCTATGGAGATGCGGAAATTGTCGAGATCATCGCGCATGTAGCCATGAATTTTTTTTCTAACCTGATCACGAATGTAAGCGAGATAGAACCCGACGTCGAGAAGACTGATACCGGATCGATCCGATGGCAGGGATTTGCCGATGACGCTTCCACACATACGGCGCCTGGGGATAAGGGGGACAACGGATCGCGCGTTTGTCTGACAGCTAAAGCTTCTCCCGAAGGCATGGGGCGCCACGCAGGGGATATTACCACTCGTGATTAAGGGAATCCGGACCTTGGCCGAAACAGTTCGCGGATCCGGAGGAAGTGTTCGCGCCATGCGGCGCGGACGCATGGTTTCTCATGTGTTTCCCGCAGAAAGAAGCTCGGTGCCTGAGTCTTCACTTCTATCCATAGGATGGTGAGCGAAGGGATTGTTGCCTTACTGCGAGTGCTGTCGCGACGAAGGAAACACTTGACCGGACACCTGAGTGGCCCAGTCAAGTGTTTCGCTGAAAACGGCTCAAAGCCATCCGGCTGCGGGGTTGTTTATCTCTTGCGTTCAAGCGCCAGGGTGGGGGCATGCACAACTTAAGTAATTGGACTCACGCATATGGGCATACGCGAAATCGAAGTCTTTAGAGCTGTCATGACGTCGGGCAGTATGAGTAAGGCAGCCGATCTTCTCGGCATTTCTCAGCCGGCAGTCAGCCAAGCAATACGGAAGCTTGAAACTACGGCTGGTTTGCGATTGTTCGAGCGAATTCGAGGTCGACTGGTACCAACACGCGAATCAAGCGCGTTAATGAGCGACGTCGACCGTTATTTTCTGGGATTTGAAATAATCGAACATCGAATTCGAACTTTGCGATCGTATGGTTCGGGGCGTTTGTCCATCGCTACTATACCGGCATTTGGTCTGGGTTTTTTGTCCCGCGTGATCGCAGCGTTTGATGCGGAAAAACGTGGGATTCAGATCTCCCTTCAGGTTATGAGCTCTCAGGAAGTCTACCAAAAGGTCCTTGCCGGGCAAGTGGACTTCGGCTTACTGGCTGAAGGAATGTCAATGTTGGGGCTCGAGCATTCGCCGTTCGCCCATTTGCAGGCCGTGGCGGTCATGCACAGCAGTCATCAGCTAGCGGCCAAAGACGTAATCGAGGCTGTGGATCTTGGCGTCGCTCCTTTCATTGCGTTGAACCCGGACGATCCGACGCGTAGATCGATGGAGGCTGCGGTACTTACGACAGGTGTTTCTTTTCAATCCCTAGTTGAAACGCCGAACTCTCACACGATATGTGAGCTCGCGTTGGCTAAGGTTGGATTTGGAATCGCCAACCCTCTTGTGGCCTTTGAATACGTCGAACGTGGACTCCTTGTCAGACCGCTCTCAATCGAAGTGCTCTTTTCGAGCATGATTGCATTCAGGCCCGGGAGGCCACTTTCGGAGAACGCGAAGAGTTTTCTGCGACAGATGCGCATACTCCTTTCAAGCGATATGACCGCATTGACGGAGAAGATGCGGACACAGAAACAGTCTGATCTTCGTCAGAGAGGAGGGCGCCGCGTTGCATAGGCGATTTTGTGTTCGATGGATCTGCGCACACTTTAGCAAAAGATCACATCTCCACGGCGACCTTGAACACGGCAACAGTTGGCCTCGCAGGCAGGGGTTTTAGGCGCGCGAAGCAATGGATGCATTCATCATGGTGGTCCGTCTACAGGACTCGTGCATATTCTAAAGATTGGCACCGTGCTAGCTGGCAATATTGCTGCCATGACGGTACAGGCTAGGTTATCTAATCCTTGAAACGGGAGATCGAAACCCGCGCAGCACGGCCCGCTGCGCGCTGTCTTGGGCTAATGATGCCCTTCATGTGAGTCTGTTTCCGGCCCAGAATAGTCCCATCGCGCCTTCACTTCATCCATCTTTCTCGCGAGATCTTCGGGAGTCAGTACGCTCTTCTGGAACAGAATGTTCGCAAATGCTACGATCCATCGCTCGTAGTAAGTTAGCTCGGCGATCATTTTTGAGCCGAGCGATTCGACGCCGCGCCGTTTCTCTTCCGTGTTGATGATCTTATGGAAGTCCAGCACATCGGCGAGCGCATGGCATCTCTTCTCCCACGGCTCCAGTTCGTGTTCGACGCGCTCTATCGGGCCAGCGGAATCCCCTCCGATATCATTCGGAAGTTTCGTGACCAGCTGTTCAGAGTGATTCATTGGGCGTCCTTTTTCGTGGGTGCCGTCGCTGGTACAACACCAATCATTGCATCGCGCGTAACAAGGGCCGCAAGTTGCTCCTCGTCCCATCCCTCAGTACCCTCAGGGCGTAAAGGCAACACTAGGTATCGAACCATTGCCGTCGAATCGCTGACGCGGATCTCGACTTGGTCCGGGATGACCGTTCCGAATTCGGCAAGGACCGCTCGCGGTTCGGAGACGGCTCGGGCGCGATACGGCTTGAGTTTGTACCAGTCAGGAGGCAACCCAAGCACAGGCCGTGGATAGCAGGAACACAACGTGCAGACAATGAGGTTGTGCACTTGTTCGGTGTTCTCGAGCACAATTAACCGTGTGTCGTCGTAAAAGCTGATGCCCAGCTCTTCACATGCCGCGCGCCCATCGGCAAGCAAGCGACTCCTGAATAGAGGATCGACCCACGCGCGTGTGACGACCTTCGCCCCCAATGCCGGAGTCCTCGAGTCGAGAACCTCGATCTGCTGTCTGATTTCTTCGGCGCCAAAGTACTTTCGTTCTATCAGCAGTTCTCGGACAGCCGTCTCCATGATGTCGTAATAGCCCGGTGCGCCAGATGCGCTAATCTCATCATGCGGGTGATCATGTTCGTGCGTACCCATTGATCAGTCCTCTTTTAGCCATGTTTCGAAAACTTCTATTCTCAACGCGTCGTCGGCCGATCCGACGTAGTTTGGCCATATTTGGGTCATCAAGATTGCCAGGCGGTAGTAATGCAGCTTCGCACCCGCATTGCGGCCGAAGGCTTCCTGTTCGTTGTCGATGGCGACTGGCTCGATGACGGCTTCTACGGTGCCTGCCTTGCCACGCAGATAGCTCGGCACGCGGTAATGACCGACGGGAGACCGCGTGTCGACTCGTACTGAGTCTCCAGGCTTAAAGCGCAGTTCTTCTCCGGTTGCCAATGTGATGCCAGACAGCTTTACAGCGCTTGCGTGAGGCTCTACGGACATGATCTCTCCCGCTCGAGGTGGTTGTCCTTGTGGCATGCATCGTGCGTATTCTTCAATCGACTCGAATCGCATGATGTGATAACTAGCAACCCAAGTTTGCACATTGAAGCTTCCTATCGCAAGAATGCGTTTGCATTTGGGCTGCCATGATCGGTCTAAATTGACAAATCGTTGTCAAAGTCTAAAAACACCAATGCCTCGTACGACCCTTTGTAAGAATCAACTCTGCGGAATTTATTTTCGCGCGGAAAGGTCTCTGCCTGGCGGTGAGAATTCTGTCCTTTCCGTGCTCTGCGAGGCAGTGGTAGCTCAAGGTTTGCTAAGACGTCAGTAAAGCAGTTCCGGCAGAGCGAAAAGTTGCATCTAACGATGCGAGCCCGTGAGGTTACGTTAACTGTGTCCAATTTCATTCGGGTGGCTGGGGGTCGTGAAGCTGCGACGGCGCCGAGGACCATTGATCCCACATCAACGTGCGAATTCGACAGGATGGCGTATTTCTGAATAGTGCCCTACTCGCCAGGACGTCATTATCTTTGCGCTGACGGTCAATAGCCGTTCAGGGATTGATTGACTATTTGTTATAGCGACCGATCGTATCGGGGAAGGTTACTCAATCGAGTCGAAAAAGGTCGTACATCTTTGGGATTGCCGATTTCGGTTAGTCCCGTAGCACATAGAACACGCGGAGGGCGAGGATGCATCGCCACCCTATCCGCAGCACACAGAAATCGTGGCAACGCGCGCGTTGGCTTCGGCACGTGCGGATATTTCCAGTACTCGCTGTCCGTAATCGTGTAGATGTGCGATGCAGAGAGCCATAGACAGGAAATTTCGCCACGCTTGTACCGAAGAAAGAGGTCGTAATGCCCCTGTCAGCTGAACATTTGTCGAACTGGTGGGAGAGGGGGGCGAAATCGAACTGTCTGCAGTCGAGAGGGCTAACCCATTCCGGGCGACTTCTACTCTTACTACCTAACCGCGCTAATAGAGAGTTCCATGCAGGTTAAACCGACTCCTAACGCCCGCAACAATGCGCCAGCGTACGTTCTCATCGCGGCGATAGCCGCCGTCGTAGCATTGGCGTTCACCTACACGGCGGGATGGCTATCGTTCGACCGATTGACACCCGCCAAGCTTGTCAACGCTTTCTCGCCGCCAGGAGGTCCAGCCTTAGGCTTCCGGCGGAATCATGCCAAAGGTATCTGTTTTACCGGGACATTCGAATCGAATGGGGCCGGGGCCTCGCTGTCCAAGGCCCAGATATTCACCGTCGGTACGTATCGAGTCGTTGGTCGTTTCAATTTGGGCACAGTTGATCCCACCGCGGCTGACCCTACAATCCGCGTTCGTGGGCTTAGTCTTGATTTCGTTACGCCTGATGGTTCCGAGTGGCGTACGGCTATGCTTGACGCGCCTTTCTTCGCCGTCTCTACGCCGCAGTCGTTTTACGCGTTGCTGCAGGCCTCGGCAAAGAAGGACGATCCCAACGCAATGAAGATTTTCGCGGCCGCACATCCTGAGTTTCCCAAATTCGGCGCTTGGGTGATGTCGGCACCGAGGACGGCATCTTACGCCCAGGACCAGTTCAACAGTTTGAACAGCTTCGTGCTCGTGGATGCTAAGGGCGAACAGCGAGTCGTGCGCTGGTCGTTCGTGCCTACGGCGGAGCCGCAGATATTAACGCCCGACGAACTCAAACAGCGCGGACCGAATTTCCTTGAGTCTGAGATCACGCAACGCGTGCATGGCGGACCACAACGATGGAAGATGATCGTGATCGTCGCAAATCCGGGTGACCCGACCGCCGATCCGAGCAAAGCTTGGCCCGAGGATCGCCGAAAGGTAGAGACGGGCACGCTGGTGGTGAGTGCGATCGAGCCGGAGGCTGACGGTCCGTGCCGCGATCTGAACTTTGACCCCACCATACTCCCGGTGGGGATGCACGTCTCTGACGATCCATTCCCGGCCGCCCGCTCAGCCGCCTACGCGGTGTCGTTTAATCGTCGCGCGGCGGAAAACAAATACTACCCGCACACCCCAGCCGAAGGAGCGAAGCCATGACATCTACGCAACAGCGTTTTTCGCCGCTGCAGCGCGTGCTGCACTGGATCATGGCAATCTGCATTCTGTCGATGCTGTTCATTGGTGTAGGCATGGTGTCAACTATTCGTCCAGATCATCTGACCCTTGTCTCGATCCACGAGCCGCTTGGCATCGCTATCTTTGTACTCGCCGTGTTCAGGCTGGTGGCGAGGTTCGTATACGGCGCACCGTCACTGCCAGCGGGCATGCCGGAATCGATGAAGATCGCTGCGCATCTGTCCCATTGGGCGTTCTACGCATTAATGCTTGGGCTTCCGCTCCTCGGCTACGGTATGTTGGCCGCGGCGGATTATCCCGTGGTAGCTGTCGGTATTCAGCTGCCGTCGATTTTGCCGCATAGTAATGCTCTGCATGCGTTGCTGTGGAGCGCACATAAATATCTGGCGTTGTGCTTCTTTGTGCTGATCCTTGTTCATTTTTCCGCGGCGCTATTTCACGCGATGGTTCGGCGGGACGGAGTTTTTCGAACCATGGCGCCGTGGCGCTAAACGGTTGAGATTCGACGAATCGCGAGAAGTAGTCGCAGCGCGATCTGTTATACAAAAAAAGAAAGCCCGCGCGGCGGCGGGCCAAATCCATATCAGGGAAGACATGGAGGAGACTGTGGGAGTATAGACCCGATACGAAAGATTTGTCTGATAAGCGGCAACATCGCGTTGTGCGCGCGTCGCTGAGTTCGCTGTGACACGCGCCTGATCGATTTGCCGGTCCGTAGCTGGCTGGCCCGTCGATTGCCTCAGTGGGTGAAGCGTGCCGATGCTACTCATCGTAGAGCGTGACGATCGTAGCTAACGTAACGACACTAACGTGTCGTCACTGGAGCATAACGCTCGTGTCGCGGTCGCGGCCGAAGTCGCTCATTAATTGCGTGGCATATGCTCGGGGCGTCAGGTCGATATTCAGCCTATGCTGGAAGCCCGGTCAGAAGCTTCAGCTAGACGCGCGGGATTCGCCTCCCAACCGGATGCCACCGCGCATAAGCGGTGATATGGTTCACCTTTGAAGACGTGGAGGAAATCCCTCCGCGTTGCGGTTCACCGGTCCTTCATATCCGGCCTGAATGCCGAAGTCATAAGGCTTTGCGCGGATCAATCCATTGCTCCGCCCGCGCGCAATGCTACCCGCTCTGCCTTAAAAAAGTTCGAAGCTGACTGCCAGGAGCTGTCCCATTGTTGCGTTGTTGCGTTGTTCGCTCCCGGCGGCTAAAGTTCGGTCTCGCCACTGGTTAATGAGCCTGCAGATGAGGGGCTTTTTTAACCTCAAGCCAGTCCTTCACCGATACGGAGAATCAGTGTACGTTTGGCACGACATTTCAGGTCCAAAGGATATTCGCGCCATTGTGGGATCTCTGTCGTCCGAGTATGCGGAGGACAGTATCGCAGATCTGCTGGCGAACAATCTGTCCGGATCTGTCAGAGGTATTCTCGTAGAACGAGACTACGTCGACAAAGACTACCGCAGCGTTTTCTACAACTTCTACGCCAAAAAGGGGGATGAGTTCAAGCGCAACTGCGTGCGCCTTCATCTTTTCGCCGAAGATGTCGTGTTAAGTTGCGCCGCTGACGGACTCCGTATCATCCGAGGCGAAAACGTCGATGATGAAGACCCGGACGATGTCCTTTCTCGAAGGTATCTGGGCTATGTGGTTCTCAGGCCGACGGGAGGTGACAACATTGGCCGATCAGTTATATCGCCAAAAGCGCTAATCGGTGTCGCTGGCGGGATAATAACTGCAAGACATAAAGTACATGTCTTGGGCCATCGCCTGAACGCTGTCGGTTTTCCATGGATGATGCAACATCGGGACATTTCCGTTTGTGCGCATGTGGCATGCTGGTCCATTCTGCGACATTACAGTGAACGATATTCGAAATACGCTGAATTTCTCTTGCATGAGATCACAAAGCTGGCGCAACCCTACGATCCGGGTGGAATGGTTCCTGCGGCCGGCTTAGCGTTGCAGCAAGCGGAGCGTATATTTTACGCCACAGGGACCTTCCCGCTTCTTATCCGAAAGGAACGCGAATCGGCTGCCTTTCTGGAGCAGGTGTTTGCCTACTTGGAGTCGGGGTTTCCTTTGTTTGCTGCGTTAAACAGCAAAGAGCACGCGGTTGCTATTGTTGGTGTCAAGTGGTCCAGGTTCTCGGCGACCCGGGGCGCGGTCAGCGTCCCGCAGCCTGTGTTCCGGCGTGCCGAAGCGTTGATTGTATCGGACGATCAGCAACTGCCTTACGCGTATATGAGGATGCAGCGCTCCGGGCAGGTCGTAGGTTTGAGTGTGGAAGATATCGACGCCATACTTGTGCCACTTCCAGAGAAAATATTCTATCCTGCTTCATCAGTACGCGACGTGGCGTCGCATGCTCGAACCTTGTTTAAGGAGCTGGTTTTTCCTCCGAAGAACGGGGGAATCAAGCGGTACTATGTGACTACAACGGCCGCGCTCCGGCGACATTTTCGCGACAAGGCGGTCTCATTTGATCCGAAGATGGTGCAGGCTGTCATGGAAATGCCAATGGCTCAATTCGTTTGGGTGGTGGAATACTCATCTGACGAACAGTGGCAACAGGGTGAGGTAGCGGTGACCATCGTTCTTGACGCTACGGCCAGCGTTAGGGACAATGAGCCGTTCTGGCTGGCCTTCGACAGCAAGACCGCGCTGCTGTGGCGCGAGCGGAAAGGTGCTAATCAACAGTTTGTGGAATTGAAACTTGAGCCGGCAGAACGGCCATATTTTCGTATCCAATCAAATCTCGATCATTTTGCAGGTTAATTGCGACGGCTCTGCAGGCAAAATGCATAATCAACAGGCAATCAAATCTGGGGTATCTGTGCCAGGAGAAGACAGGCAACGGGGTTTTTGGGCGAATGTGCCTGCTGGTGAGAGTTCAGACCGGCGCAAAGAGCTGCGTCGCGAGATGCAGCGGCTTGTGGTCGACAAAGCGGTCTCAAGCAGCACTGAGCGCGGTCAGGCGGCGGCCCCGCGATCACGATCTGCTCGGGCAAACCCTACTCGAGTCTGAGGTTCGGGATGAAAGATTCCGTTCGCCTTCATCGCTTTCGCCAAACATTTCCAGCAATTGTGTCTACGATCTGGGTTAACCTCATACTCATACGTCATGGCGCGGTGTCAACAAAGTTGGCTTGGGAGAACAAAGGCTGTCAAATGAGGGAAGCAAATGCCTAAGTTCACGACCCGCGTTCAGTTGATATCACCATCGGCTGATGCATATCAAAAGCTGCACGCTGAAATGGAATTGTGCGGATTTTCACGTGTTATCGAATCAGGCGACGGCAAGTTTTACGCCATGCCCGAGGCGGAGTATGACCTTCAGCAGGAGCTGGACCGTAAGGACGTGCTAGAAAAGGCAAAAAGGGCGGTACATCAGGCTGGACTTGTCGCGTCAATACTTGTTACTGAGTCGAAAGGACGAATCTGGTACGGGCTCGAGTCGGCGGGGTAGGCGCTTCTCACTGCGGGAGTGATACCCCTGCGCGTCCACCTCGCATCGATTATCCCAGTCTAGCTTTTGCTTCAATCTGGTGCAGGCCAAGGCGTAACCGCTGGCGTCGCGACAAACGCCGACGTTTTCACTAACAATCCTCAGCGAATAGCTCGCGCAAATTATGGGGAAGGCTTTCGTCGACCCTTCGCTATCCCCGCCAGCCTAACTCGGCTTGCAGCCAATCCATCGTAAACTGCCCGAATCCCGGTCTCACCGGGTCTGCCGACAGGCGCTGGCCGACTCGCCAGTGATCGTGCTTCAACCGGGCCGGGCCCGGCTAGGCTTCCTAGCTGCGAAGCAAGCCCGCTTTTTGCCATCGGTGACCGATTTCTGGCCCCTTCCGATAGGCCAAGATGGATTGATAGACTTTGTCTATTAATGAATGCTTTCCATAATGTTGATAACGAAGGCTTGCCACGTCCCTGCCGGGTCCGGTTTTCAGGTGACAGAGGGTCCATTTTTCCATCGTTACAATTTTTTCTGAAAATGCCTTTCCGGTTTTCACGTCTCGGCTCTATTTCCTTTATATAGGGGTAGCCGATTGGAGGGAGTGTGCCAAGCAAACTGACCAAAAAGACCGAAGCAGGTGTGACTATGGCCCGCTTGCCGCAGGTCGAAAGAGAGATTCAAGAGCTTGAACTGCTTCCCGACGCCGAGTTGATTCGGCGTGCTCGCATTACAAATGGCAAGGATCCACAGCATTGCAGCAGCGAGGCGTTGCTGAGTTGTTTTCGCAAAGCGCAGAGGGAAGGGGCTCGAAAACTGGCGAATGCGCTTGTGGAAATGGTCCTTCGGCGGCTGATTGTCAGAACGCGAGTACGCTTGCGCACCCGGAAAATCGCTGGGCTTGACGAGGCTACTGAGAACGTTGCAGGTAAATTTGCTGAGATGCTGGCCTCCGACGCACACGGAAAAGGTTGTGAACCGCTCGATTTCTTCGAGGTTCTTTTCGAAAACGCGGTTAGTGCTCTTGCGTTTGACGAGGCAAAGCGTGTCTCCGGAATCGAGGAGCGGTTCGTGCCCCTGGTAACTGCCAGCGACAGCGACGACGAAGGCGCTGGCCACGATGCGTATGACGGCTCAGGGTCCGCGGACAATGAACTTGGGCTTACAGACCCGGAACTTCGTGTCTTCTCCACACAATTGCTCGATGCGGTTGCGAGACTTTCGCCGGACGAGCAAGAGGTCATGATTCTCACGATTCTTGGGGTTAAGGCCGAAAGTGGCGACGAGTCAGAGCCTTCGATTGCTGGTTTGTGCGATGTTGATCCTCGCACTGTGCGGAACCGCCAGAAGCGAGCCCGAGAGAAGCTCGCCAACTTTAAGGAGTTAACATGATGACCGAGAGAAAAAAACCGGACCTGCAGGAAATTCTTTTGCAGTTTTCAGTGGAGCGGGGGATTCCGGACGCCAGTTTATTGCTCAAATACGTCCAGAAATATCCTGAGTATAGCCATGTGCTCACGGAGTTCGCAGCGAGTTTGGTGAAAGATAGTTTCGCCGACCCTAAAGAAACTGCGGCGCCCGTTGATGACTTAGTTGTCAAAGCGGCAACCGCTCGATATCAAGCTTATCTCGCCAGAGTTGAACAGCCGGAAGAAACGGCAGCGGCAACCGGAGGGATGGCGGAGAATCCACTTGAGCGGTTGAGCCGCGAACAGTTCAGCGGACTTGCTCAATATCTCAAGGTGCCTCTGCCTTTTGTATCCAAGCTACGCGACAGGGCAATCCAGCTGGAAAGTATTCCTTCCGCCTTCATTGCTCGCCTGGTGGGCTACTTGCAGCTTCCAGAGTCCACTATTGTGTCGCACCTCAGGGCGGAGCCGCACCTTGTAGGATTGGCGGCGATAGATGTCGATGGAAAGATAGCACGAGAGAGACTTTCGTTCAGTGATGGCCTGCGCGCGGTGGGCCTGAACTCAGAACAGATTAAGTCGCTGATGGACGATTTAAACTCTCGAAATTCTGGACAGGTCAAGCCCTAACGGAGTTCGTCTGCAACGATTCGTCTTTTCATACCAAACTATCTCACCGCTATCTTAGGGGTGTGTAAACCTGCCCGTGCGGATTGTTGTCGCAGAAGAACGGTAGTCCATGCTGAGTAGGAGTGTGTGATCGCCGCCTGTGGTGCTTGTTGCACTACGGCGCGGCGAACCGGGCCGGGTGGCGAGACAACACTTGCGCACCAAACTTATATGCGCCGAATGAAGACTGCGCGCAAACGGCCACGCACGAATCTCGGCTTTTCCTTGCAGGTAGCTCGAGGGCGCAACGACCTTCCCCGCACGTCCGCAACGGGTGATCACGCGCGCTGCGGCTGCTTGCACTCTTCAGTCACGTCTCGATTCGAGCTTCACCGCGCCGATGGTCGAATGTAGACCAGGTTAATCGGAATCAGTTCGACATATGCCCTGAAGTACTGCTCTTTGAGCAGTTACCGGATTTTTTTGAAAATCGCTTTGGGAACGTATTCTTATGTCCTTCAGGTTGACCTCCGTCATTGTTTCCTTGATACGCTAAGTCTGGATCCTCTGGGGCAGCGCGTTTCAGCTCGTCCCTCGCTCGTGCAGCCGCTGCGACAGCGAGGCAGAAACTACGGCTTCGCGCTGACTGGACGTGACACCCTCTCGCAGGGACGGAAGCGCTGCGTGTGCGGCAGGTTACACGGTTCGCCAACGATGCCATGACGGACAGGGCCTGCGAGAAAACGCCCCAGATCAGTCAATACGTTGTACATCATCTTTCCGGTTTCTCACGTTCGAATCTATTTCCTTAGTATGGGCGTCGGAAAGCATCTCGCTTTCTAGCCCGGACAAATCAGGGAGTAGGCGATGACTGTCTTTTATCAACGGGAAGGATCGCGGGAAGTTCACTCGTTCGAAGCGAAGGATGACGAATCTATTGTCGTCATCGTCGAGCGAGCTGTGGGAGGCCACTTGAAGGTTGAAGAAGTGGCTATCTTCGAGGAGGGGTGCGAAACGCAACTCACAGACGAACTACTGAGAGATCTGCTGTCCACTAAAAAGCACCCGCGATTCCATTTTCACCGGTGCCGTAGGGTCGACGCCTCCGTGACGTACAACGGCCGCACGCTTACACACAATGTTGCACCGTCAACCACGCTTGCATCGGTAAAGGCCTGGGCAGACAAGGCGTTTCGTATCGACCCAGCTCACGCCGCAGAGCATGTTTTGCAACTGCATGGAACCATTGACCGGCCCACAGCGTCGACACACGTTGGCGCGCTCACGACTGGACATCTGTGTGCCGTAATGTTCGACCTTGTCCCGAACGAGCGCATTCAGGGGTGATCCATGAGTGACGTGATTGTCGAGTCGCCAGACTATCGCGCGTTCATGGCTGCGACGAAGGCCCCGTCCTTCGTCGTTGCAGAACTCGATGGCCGTTGGCGGCTGTGCGAAGTGAAGTGGCCCAACGCATTGATTGAGGTGCGTGCTGCTACCGGTGCATTTACGCTCCGCTTCGATCTTTCTGGCTATCCATCCCATCCGCCAACCGCTCAATTGTGGGACCAGAAAACGAATGCGCGGCTTACGGACCCGCTATGGCCTCGAAGCAAAGGAGGGCGGATCGGAACAGTGTTCAGGACAAACTGGATGTCCGGCACGGCACTCTATCTGCCGTGCGACAGGGTAACGATTAATACTCACCCTGCCTGGCAGACTCAGATGCCGGCTCAACTGTGGCGTCCAGATGGATCGATTGTTCAATATCTTGAGGTGGTCTATGAGCTTCTCAATTCGCTCGACTTTTTACCGCCTTCTGCACAGGCGGCATAACGTTCGCTGCGGATACTTCACCTGGCGAAAGCTCATGCGAGAGCTCAGGTTGCGCGGGCAAGGTCGGCGCGAGAGCGGTGCTTTTCTGCTTGGTTATTTGGATGGTGATGTGCGTGTAATTACGCATTTTGTGCCATATGACGATATTGACCCCCGGTCGCTTGACCGAGGGTATGTCCACATAGATGGCAGCCAGATGGGGAAGTTGTGGGCAATATGCAAACGACTAAGCGTTGAAGTAGTGGCCGACGTTCACACGCATCCAGGCGATGTAGACCAAAGCGAGTCAGACCGCTGTAATCCAATGATTGCGGTTATCGGTCATACGGCATTTATCGTGCCTCGTTTTGCTCATGCTCCTGTTCGTCGGCGTGACATCGGTATGTACCACTACCTTGGATCGAACACTTGGCAGAGCGTGGCTATATCTGAGCGCGGCTCGTTCATTGCAATAGGACTGTGAGAATGCCATGGTAAACACAATGCCTGATTCGCTAAATCGAACCGTCAAGCAGCTCGTCGATAGTGGCAGGGCATCAACATTCGAAGAAGCAGAGCGAATCTTTGGTGGTTATAAGTTGCACGTACACTTAGCTCCGGAAACTGCGAGCCAACGATCTGCGCAAATTGCGTTGCTGACCATTATTCAGCTTGGCAAGCGAACGTTTTTGGGGGGAGTCGAGGTGTCCGGGACGCTCGACGTGCCCTTGGAGAAGGGGCTTGGCCTGGAGGAGAGTCTGGCCGCCGCAGTGAGTTCGGCGGGCGGTCTTCCGTCGGCCGGCTCATCGCTGCCGACTATTGAGATTGGTCCGCCGGCACCGAGGGCGGCCAGCTTCCATATCAGACTTTTAACGGCAGGCTGGCGGGCTGGCATTGCAGCCATTGACGAGCCGGATTCGGTTTCGAGAGAAGACGGTTATGTGATGCCTCTCGCCGCTATTGCCGCGGCGGCGCTGGCCGTGAACGAAGCGTTTCTCCATGTGAGCGCCGCTACCGTGTTGGCGGGCAACCGCACAACGGGCATCTCACTTTGGGGGCCTCAGTTGTCGAGCTGGATGGATAACGACACTGATGGACCGTTGCTGTCCTACCTCCCTTCCAGCGTATGGCTGCTCGGCTTAGGGCATCTCGGACAGGCATATGCGTGGGGCCTCGGTTCGCTCCCGTATGGGGCCGTCATGGCAGAACGACCACTCGTGGTCCTGCAGGACATTGACCGCGTAACCTCATCAACGTTTAGCACCTCAGTTCTGAGTGAATGTGAGGATGTTGGGTTGTCGAAGGCCCGGGTCGTCGCGCGATGGCTCGAAAGCAAAGGGTTTGAGACAAGACTTGTCGAGAGAATCTTTGATGCAGCGACATCCAGAAGTCGTGGAGACCCGGACCTGCTGTTGTCTGGTGTTGACAACGTCGAGGGTCGTCAGGCTCTGGAGTCCGCTGGCTGCAGGATGGTCGTCGAGGCGGGGTTGGGAAGTCTTCACGACGATTTTCAATCGATTCGGATACACACGTTGCCCGGGTCACGTCTCGCCGCGGATATCTGGTCGAAAGACAGTGGCAAAGGTTCGGCAACGTCAATGCCCGCCTACAGTGCGCTTCTAAAAACTGGTGTGCTTGACCAGTGTGGGCTGACCGAACTTGCCGGGAAGGCTGTCGGCGCGGCGTTTGTCGGCATGTTTGCGGCAAGCCTCGTCTTATCAGAGGTGTTACGCGTTCTCCACGGCGGTAATGCAAACGAGGTAATGGATCTGAGCTTGGTTGAACTGGAACATCGGACACTTGTCCCCAACAAGATTGATTTTTCGAGAGTGAATCCGGGTTTTCTGCCTGTCGAGGCTAGGTGAGTTAATCGGCGTCATGCCGAAAATTTCAAAAAAAGGAACAATGATGAGCGAATTTCACGGTAGCCCAATTGTCATCAAAGGCAACGGAAACAACGTTGGCGACAACAATTCCAACACCAGTATCGAGTCGCTGAACATTAAAAATATTACTCATGTCAACGGCGGGGCGGCAAGCGACTCTGAAGGAGATCCCCGAGTTGTCGTAGTCGGTGCCTTCGTTGCTGTTGTGGTCGCGGCCTGGTTTTATCTGCGCCACTTTTTTCCGATCCACGAAGTGCTTTATCTTGGCTGCTTCCTGTCGGTCGTACCGGCTCTTCTCGTCGTGGCGACCTCTTCTATGCGCGGCGATGATTTCTTGAGCAGTTTCCTGCAGGCTCTTCCGACGTGCCTGATCGCTGTTGGTGCGCTTGTTGTGCTCGGTCAGATTCGGGATGCGATGCCACAGGACATTCTGGATCTTGCGGCTAGTTCGTCAGCCAGCGAAACATGGCATCGCCTGACCGAGCATGGCCAACGGATTGTCCTGGAAAGCGGCGGAGGTGCAGTGGCGTGTGCTTTCGCGATTCTGCTGAACGCACTCTCTGGTACGCGAGCACTCGCCGAGTCTGGGGGGAAATGGACGAACTGGCTGCTGCGTTTGACGACGAACTTCCAAATGGGCCGTTGCGCCGTAGCGAACATTGCGTTTCTGGCCCTTGCCTGGGGCGTTTCCTCGGGAGCCGCGTACGACTACTGGAAGATGTTTCAGGCCGCTGTAGCGCCATCCGGTACATGAGTGTGGGGAGTCAGGCGACGGGAGCAGCGCTGCGACGGTAGAAACGTGTTGACGTTGTGCACGGTATGCGGAGAGAATCGCACATTTTGCCTCGTTTGACGCACGTGAAATCAAATAAATCGCAGCATCCATTGGCACTAATCGAGCTTTGTCGGCACTTTCTTGCGAGTGGGCACGGCTCGCCGGCAACAGTCACCTGGTTGGCGCAACGCTTACTCGCCGCAGATGACCAAGCGGTGGCAGGGGCGCTCGAAGCCTTGGTATCCGAAGCTGCGGTGAAAGCTCCGTCCGAGCGAGCGGGCGTTCTTTCTTTGACCGTCGCCGGTGAACCGCTGACGCGATCCGCCCGTATGCCGGTGGACAGGGAAACGGCTTCGCCTTTGGCGACGATTGTGTACGAAAAACAGTTGCCGTCGACGCCACCTGTGCTCCCTCGGGAATTGATGCGGGCGCTGGACGCATTTGTGCTTGAATGGCGACGGGCCGATGAACTGGCTAGAGTTGGAATCGCGCCCGCCAATAGTTGTCTCCTGTACGGCGAGCCGGGTACGGGCAAAACGCAATTGGCACTTTGGTTGTCTGGGCAGCTTGGATTGCCGGTCATCCTGGCCCGGCTTGACGGGTTGATGTCCTCTTTTCTTGGCACGACTTCCCGGAACATTGGCAATCTTTTCGCGTTCGCCAACCGGCATCGTGCGGTTTTGCTCCTCGATGAGTTCGACGCGATCGCAAAGCTCCGAGACGATCCCAACGAGATCGGTGAAATCAAGCGAGTCGTAAATACGCTCCTGCAAAACATCGATGAACGGAAGGGATGCGGCATCACGATTGGGATCACGAACCACCCTCAGCTACTGGACCCCGCGATATGGAGGCGATTTGAAATGCAAATCGCTATCTCTGTACCTGAAGCCGATGCACGGCAAATTATCGTAAAACGCAACCTCGAACCGCTTGTTTTCGGTGATGCCGAAGTGCGTTTCATTTCGTGGGTTATGGACGGTGCGTCTGGTGCGGAAATTGAGGACTTCGTCCGCTCTTTGAAAAAGAGTCTGATTTTGATTGAGGGCGTTCAATCAATCGTAAAAAGGTTGCGTGGCTTAGCATTTATCCATGCGGCACGCATAAAGCCGCTTGCTCTTGACGCATTGAAATTATCGGATCGAAGTCTCGCGCGCGCGCTGAACAGCGACTATAATTTTTCAATTACGGAATTAGCCCAACTCTTCAGGGTGAACCGAACAACTATAAGTCGCTGGATAACATGAGTTCGCTTCGGGGGAAGCAATGGCCGACCAATACCCGCTACTTTTTGTGACCAATCCAGGGGCGTTGCGCCGAGATCGAAAGGTGAACGCCGGTGGCTCAAAAAAAGACTTCTTTGCGGATCGGGACGAAGCCCTTATCGCTCACAAGGGAAAAATTTCGAACGACATCCGGATGGTGCAACAGCAGTTGTCCCAGACGACGTCTCATTTCTGCAAATCCGCTTTTGTAAAAGTACGACTTCAGGAGAGGGCATGGGCCAAGACGCACCGCCCAACCCGGAAACTATTCACACCTGATATCGCACCTGTGGTTGGCGGCGGTGATATCGGCGAACTCATCGTGCGCGTGAACAAGGAGGCGCTGGACTCAGTAGCCGCGAGCGTGAGTGGCGTGGAGCAGGTCACTCGACGCAAACGCGACAGTCGAGGAAAGCTCGTTGAAGATCCAAGCCGTGAACGTTCTGAAGTTGGAGCAATTGAGCAACTCACGCTGTGGTCCTCCGACGACCGTCGTATCCCGTCTGCAGCGTCTGCGATTGAATCTTTGCGGCGATATGGTCTGGCCGCGATGTACTCCGTGCAACTTTTTGAGTCTGTCGCAACGGTCTTGGAGCGCGGAGTGGTTGCTCAAAGACGCTCGACCAATGTATCGCCTGCGCTGTCGTTTATCCAGTCGCTCAACGAGTTAAGCAAGCGTTATGGGGTGTTCGTCTTACTAAACGACGAGGAAACTACCGTCCCATACGTGTATGTCGGACTAGTAGAAAACCCTGGGTTCGCTGTCTTGAGAGGCAAGGAATCATTCGCTGAAATGGCCGAGCAGTTGAGAACTGACGCTGAGTTCGGTCGTGACGCACACACAACTTTGCTATCTCTGCTCGCAGTACATCCGAATGTCCGGAGGGTCAATGTACCCGACGTTTTCGTTGCGGATAGAAAGCTGACTTTTTCGCCTTCGAGTGCTCCTCATCGTGCGCGTTTGGGCGCGACGTCGGTGATTTCCTATGTTCCAGCCCGTATCCCTGCGCCTCTGACGGGGAAAAATTACCCAATCGTGGGGGTCATCGACGGTGGAATCTCGAAGAGCCTTAAGTCATGGGTTGTCCAAAGCTATGATCTGGTCGCGCCTAAAGATCGTGACCTAGAGCACGGCACGAACATCGGTGGTTTGCTGGTAGGCGCGGAAAGCCTGAATTCCGGCTACGCTGCCAGATTCGAGGCCGACGGGTGCTGGCTCGTCGACATTGCGATGTATCCCGATGAGAACAAGGCACTGGCCGGCTCCTACTATGAGAGCGGTAGCGCGAAGTTCCTTGATCGCCTTGAAGGGGTTGTGGCAGCTTGTCGCGAGCAACACGACGTCCGGATATTTAACTTCAGCCTCAACAATCGAAGAGCGGTCTCCAACAGCGAATTTAGCGAAGAGGCGAGGCGGCTTGATCAGATATCGCGTCGTTATGACGTCATCTTTGTGATTTCTGCCGGGAATGCGGAAGACGGCGACGCGAGGCCAGAGTGGGACAGGCGCCCGTCCTATGCGGCTGCGCAGTTGATTGAAAGCAAGAACGATTCGCTACACGGTCCGGCGGACTCACTTCTCAACATTTCCGTCGGAGCGACCAACGGCCATGGCGTTGCCGGATGCATTCCGGATGCCCCCGCTCGATACAGTCGGCGCGGCCCGGGAGTGAGAGGGTCAGTTAAGCCGGACGTTTGCCATATCGGGGGGGCGGCGGGTGACGACGATCACACCGGCCTGTTTAGCGTGACTAAAGGCGGTATGTTGACTGAAGTGCTCGGCACCAGCTTTGCCGCCCCCCTTGCGGCCAAGACTCTTGCTGCCATCGATCTTGAGCTTGACGGCCGGGCACCGCGAGAAGTGCTCCAGGCGATGTTTATTCACAGCGCACATCTGAAGCCGCCGATGTCAGGTCGGGGAGCGAAAAAGTTCGCGCGCAATCTCGTTGGATTTGGTTTTCCGGCCGTGTCGCATCAGATTTTGTCGCTTGATCGTCATACGTTTGGAGTCGTCGTACACGACAGCATTCGCCCCGGCGAGAACACCGTGATTGATTTCAAGTGGCCGCAGGCGTTGGTCGGGGCGGACGGGAAGTGCTTCGGCGCAGCGCGGATGACATTGGTCTATTCACCTCCGCTTGATTTTACGTACGGCGCTGAGGCAGCGCGCATTAGCCTGGATGCATCGCTTCGGCAGGCCAGTTCTGGTGGGTCGGTAGAGGGCGATGATGACGAGGACATCGAGGACGAAAAGATTTCGTACATTGGGCGATTGAAACCCGTTCATTCGCATGGGCTAAAGAGGACTTCACGAGAGGCCGCGCTTCTGCTAGACGGGTTGAAGTGGAGTCCGGTCAAGGTATTGGAAGGGCAATTTAACGGGATTGGCAGTTCGTCCGATTGGCGTTTGACAGTGAATTACGTTACGCGTGAACTTGCCAGTTTTCCCGACGAAGGCGTGCCGTTTGCCGTCGTACTCACGATTGAGGATCCAACCAGGAGCGTCGACGTTTACGACGATCTGAGGCAGGAATTGTTAAGCGGGTCAGCGCTTCATCTGACCGACATTCGCAATGCGTTGAGGGCTCGAGCTCGAACGCGAGGATAAAAATCACTTGAGGGCACGCGAGATGGACCAGGTACCAGGGCAATTTATTATCATGCCGCAGACGCGCCGCAGTGCGCAGGCAGGCCCAATGTTGAAGCAAAGTAAGGTCAAACGAGATCGGATCAAAGATATTCTCGAGTCTGCCAATCCTGACGGAGGTCAGGTGCCGATAACTCGGGCGAAGCACAATGACGACATGGCAATGGTTACTCTTTCAGAGGAACAGAAAGCTTGCGTTGAAGAAGCGAATCCTGGTCTAAAGCTATATCCCGTCTATCGGTACTCGTTGGCCACAGTTGATCTTGGCAGCGTCATGGCAATAGCTATGTCAACGACCCATCCGTTCGGCACGACATCCCCTGCCGAGGGCAATTTCAACTTCGTTGTTCATGACAACAACGGATCACCGCTGCCGGGTGCGAAGGTCTCGCTTTGGGAACTGAACGCGACTGAGCCTTTGGTCACGACGACTGACTCAAAAGGTCAGGCATCGATTTGGTCGCAAACGGGGCTCGCTACATTTGTAGCGGTTTCATCGTTCGCAGGTTTTTGGGACAGTTACCGAACTGGTCTGCTCGCCTCAACGGGCGTAGCCAAATTCGTGCTCCAACCGATTGATCCCACGTTCAACGACTGCCGAAAGTTCCATTACGGAGCGTCGAGTCGGCAAGCAGGCGCGAAGGTTCGAGTGGCGGTTATCGATACCGGGATTGATGAGCATCCAGACCTCAAATGTGTTGTCCAGCGCACGAACCACGTGAATTCGGAGCCCGATACTGTGGTGCACGACAATGGCACGGGCCATGGCACCCACGTTGCTGGGTTGATTGGGGCCTCGGGTGCGATGCAGGGCATTGCCGCGAACGTTGAGATTCTGAGCTATCGTGTTTTTGAGCAAGGGAAGAGGGAGACTTTCAATTTTGCTCTTGTCCAGGCGGTTGAGAAGGCTGTCGAAGACGGCGTGGACATCATAAATTTGAGCCTTGGGCAACGCGATGTCGACGGTGCACTGAAAGACAGGATCGTTGATGCGCTTGCGGCAGGCATTCTCGTAGTCGCCGCGGCAGGCAATGATGGGAACCCATCCGTAGGTTTTCCTGCGGTTATGGACGATGTCGTATCAGTTGGCGCTGTCGGTCGCGAAGGCACATTTCCTGCTGGGACGACATTTGTGAAGTGTCTTAAACGGGCGCAGGGAACCGACAAACTTGATTTTGTTCCGTGGTTTTCGAACAACGGTAAGGTTAATGTTGCGGCACCCGGAGTGGCGGTAATTTCGACGGTCGGTTCGAATAGTTACACGGCGATGAACGGTACTTCCATGGCTGCGCCAATCATTACCGGTATCGCGGCGAGTGTCTTGTCGAACGATACATCTCTTGCCGAAATTGAACGTGGCCCAGAGCGTTTGAAGCTGCTGAAGGAGTTGCTATACGATCAGTGCAACACGTTAGGGTTCGGCGTCACCGACGTCGGTAGCGGGTTGCCGAAACTGTGAGGAATAGGCATGAGCCTTTATGTGGTGTACTTTCGCGGGCCAGGCCCGATGCCGGCGGAGGACGTCCAAAGAATCAGAGAGCATGCTGGCGTTCAAGTGGTCAACGACAAGTCTAAAAAGGCCTTGTTGCTTGACCTGGATGAGCCGGAGACTGACTTTCTGCAGCATGTCGCTGAAATGGGCGGGTGGGCTGCAAGCAAGCAGACTGCCTACCAACTCTACTAGAGAGACCCTGGCGCGCGCTTCCTGCATGATGAGCGGTGCACAGCGCCAATGGGCAGCGCATAGGAAGGTATTAAAATAATTATTTATGCCCGGCCGCTTCTGGCCGGGCTCTTTCCTTTTTAAACTGAAAAAGACAGTCGATGAGCGCTTGAGGCGACCCCAGACGTTGGTTTCAAATCCTGTGCTGGATCGACGCGTTCAAGGCGCGGGACGGTTGTTCGCGCGGATGAGGGCGCTTGCAAGCCAATGGTCTGGCGTTCAAGCACCGATTCATCGGCTTCGCCAATACACTGCGCGGACACTGACCGCGCCGTCGCACCTTCCGTGCTGATGACGAGTACTCGCGAACTCAGGTCCAAGCCCGCGAGTAGGTTTTTTGTGGATGACGCAAGAGCGAGGTCAGGCCGGCAAGCTCGGCAGCGCCTGATTCTCCAGCGACCAGCGGCACATCTCGTTCGCTGCCCGCTGCAAGGCCTCTCACGCCGCCTCGAAGGAAAACGCGCGTGAATGGCGGCGTGCACAGGCCGTTGGCGGTCTGCTCGATAATTTCTGCCGCGAAGGCGCCATAACATCCCGCGGAATGTTGTCATAACCTTCGTAGGACGTGTCTGAGACAACGTGCCAGCCGTTTTTCGCGGGAAGTCGCGGGACCTGGAGTTGACCCGCCATCCCTTTTTCTCGAACAACAACGTCAAACGCTTCAAGACACTTGCCAGCATGAGTCGCGTCAAGGTTGGCCCGACGGTACAGGTCGATCTCGAAGACTAGCGGATAGTTTTTCGTTCAAGTGGCGGTAGCCGTCTGTGCTCCGTCACCGTACGAAGCTGCGATCGTGCCAGTCTCCCGGATCCAGTTGGCGAACCGCGATTGCGTCGTTTTCAAATATCGCCATTTGCGTTGAACTGAACGGACCCACTAACCCTGTTCTGTTTTCGGTGCCTGTAGCCTTGCGAGGTAGATTTTCGGATCTGTGGAATCCACCGCCTGCATCGCATCAGCCATCGCCATCATAGGCGTACGGTGCGTAGAGCCGCACTGGGGCTTCGAAACGTTGCTGAAACCGATTGTAAAAAGCATCACCCTGCGGCATCCTGTCTCTCTAGACGCCCGCCAGCGATGCAGAACATCGCATCGCTCATCGCTGAACCGACCGGCTTGACGGTAGGGTTCATACCGTCAGATATCCGCCTCACACTGCGCTTGCCATATCGATTGGATGGCGTAGGCTAAATGCGATTCGCTATCTGAATTAAAAAACTTTTAATCAGAGAGTGTTTCCATTCTTTGTCAGAGAAACTCCACGCTTTATCAGTAATTGTCTACCTTCAGTACGTTTGCTGTTGCGTTTGGTGGGAGGACTGTTATTAAGGAAGGCGCCGGCCTCCGGCCGGCTTCGGTGCCTGCGGCACCTGCTTGCCACGGCTGAGCGAAGAGCGTTTTCTAGCGAGGCACTCCGTCCTCCTCACTTTCTAAACTATGGTTCGACGTGGAAGAACTTCGTCGTTCAGGGCGGAGTCAGCGAAGCCTTAGCAAACGGCTACTCGCACGATCCGTCTCCGCCTTAATCCTTGGGGTGTCGACGATGGGCCCAGAAAGATACGTTCGTTGGAGCGGAAATCACCTGTTTCCTTTGTTGCTGAACACGTCGCCGCGCGACATGTTCACATTTCGCTCGCGTCTCGAGCGCGGTAAACGAATGTTGTCCATCGGGTTGCAGGACGACTTGCATATCGTTGATGCGATTCGCCGCGATTGATGCCAGCCCGGAGCGAGCAGGTTGCCTGAATGCACCAGGCGCCGACGATTTCTGGTACGGGAGTTCTGCGCAGCAGTGGAGCCCAAGATCGCCCGGGGGATTTTGATTTCTGGGTTCGGCCAGACGTAGCCGTCTGCCGGGGCTGATGTTGCAGGTTTTAGCGGCCTTTGTGAAGCTGCCTCTTTTCACCACTCGAGCGAAGGCTTGCCTCGCATCAAAACGGTCCATCTGATCCATGCGCCAGATAGTTCGAGAATTGTTAGGATTTTACAAAAAGTGATGTCTGGAGTTGCTTGTTTATCCGCGCGTCACGCATCGTTAAAGTCTCTTCACCGCTAGCACCGGGTCAGCTTAGACCCAATGATGGAGAGAGTTTATGACACAACGTAAAGTAGTGTTTCCGGCCGCCCGCCAAGCGCTCTACGAACGTAATCACTATTCGCCGGCAATCCGGTCCAATGGTTTTCTGTTCGTTTCTGGGCAAGTTGGCAGCCGTGAGGACGGTTCGCCCGAACCAAATCTTGAGGCACAGGTTCGACTTGCGTTTGACAATTTGAATGCGATTCTAGCGGCTGCGGGCTGCGCATTCGAAGACGTGGTTGACGTAACCGTCTTCGTCGTCAATCCCGATACGACATTCGACAGGATCTGGAAGGTCGTGCCGGAGTATTGGGGAGACGCACCGCATCCAACGCTGACTGCGGTCGGCGTGACATGGCTATACGGTTTTCAGTTTGAGATCAAGGTGATCGCGAAGCTGCCGGAGACCATCGATAGCTAAACATGAACGAGGGGTACCCCATGTGTGTCACGGGCGCGCTTTCCAAACTCGGGATCGGCGTGTACGGAGTGGAAGCGAGATGCCGCTGACAACCAATAACGGTGGTCGCTGGCGGACACCAGAATATCGATCAGGTCAATTTCCATGCGGATTTTCGCTTCCGATCTGGCCGACTCCGAGACCAAATTCATGACCCCCTTTGGAGCTGACGGCGACCACGCAATCGTTCGGCACTCCGATCACACATACCGCAAAAGAACGAGGCCGAGCTAAGCGATTGTTGCCACCGCCCACCGTGCAATCCGTCGGATCTGGAGCGCTTCATGACCAGCCCCATCAGCAAAACGGTCCTGGTTATGCCGAGCCACGCCGAGCCACGTGATCAGTATGGTTTACCAAACCGGGGCCGCGAAGCAGATTGAGCAAGCGGCAGCACATTCCAGCAAAGAATGATGAAGCGCGACCCGGCAACTGCGCTGTTCCTGATAGTTCAAGCGGTGACAGGTCTGTTCTTCTCATGCGTGTGTGCCTCCCGCCTGACCGGCTATTGCGAGACGACAGCGAGAACTTGCTTCAGAAGGCCACCGCACTGGCCCCCCCGACAATCTCAATATATCGTTGGCGGGAAATCGACATATGCCGTCATTGTTTGTGTAGATAGGCCACCCCTACAATCAAATTGCGAAAACAACTAACCAAACGAAATTTTGCGGACAGATTCTGTGGCCGGAAGGGTGAAGAGCGTCTGCGCGGTCGCTTTGATAAGCCACCAATCGCTCCGTTCGCGCATTCGTCGGTCCAGGAGAGTGCGACAACGCATTCGATCATTTCCAAGGTGAGGCGTGCTTCTGCCGGGCGCGACGCATAGGCGCTTCCTGATGCCGGTCACGCTTTGCCTCTAGATTTTGATGCAATTTTCGACATGAGCACGATAGGCACTCGTGCGCCAGCGCCGTTTCCGGGTAATGAACATTTCTCGCGCCCGAGTTGCATATCCCACAGGAGCATTTGATGTCTGTTTCACGCACACCAGGATTCTGCGCCCTCTGCAAGTCGCGTTGCGGGTCGGTCATGGTTACCGAAAATGGGAAGTTTCTTGGCCAGGAGCCGAACCCGGAGCACCCGACCGGCGTTGCCCTGTGTGTGAAAGGGCGTGCTGCCCCCGAAATTGTCTATCGTCCCGAGCGGCAGTTGTTTCCCCTCATGCGAACTCGTCCAAAGGGCGATGCAGACCCCGGTTGGAAGCGAGTCAGCTGGGATGAGGCACTGGATTGCGTGGCTGAACGTCTTGGAAGAATTCGACGGGAATCGGGAGCTGAGGCTGTCGCTTTTAGCTGGACCACGCCAAGTGGAACGCCCATCTCTGACAACATTCAATGGGTCGAGCGGTTCACGTATGCTTTTGGGAGCCCAAACATCGCGTATGGAGTGGAGGTATGCAATTGGCACAAGGACTTTGCCCACGCATACACATTTGGCAGGTCCATAGGATCCCCTGATTTTGACAAGGCGGGTTGCGTCGTCCTCTGGGGGCACAATCCGAGCGCGACCTGGCTAGACCATGCAACGGCAACCGGTGCGGCCGCGAGTCGAGGGGCCAAGATTATCGTTGTCGATCCGCGTCGTGCGGGATTTGCTTCGCGAGCCGACCAATGGTTACGGGTTCGGCCTGGCTCAGACGGTGCACTTGCTCTAGGTATCGCGCGCGAAATGATTTCAAACCGATGGTTCGACGAAGAGTTCATCACAAAGTGGAGCAACGGGCCGCTTCTTGTTCGGTTGGATACGATGAGATTCCTGCGCGCGGAAGACGTGGGTGAAGCAATCAGCGGGCCGTTCGCTCCAGATACGTTGGTGGCGGAAGATGAGTCTGGCGGATTGCTTGGCTATGATAGGCAGTCGAAGTGCTATTCAGAAGCTGCCAAGCCGAGGCTCTTCTCAGTCGTTACGATCAAAACGGATAGAGGAGAAAAGCTCCAATGTAAGAGCGCTTTCCAGTTGTATTGGGAACTGTGTGAATGGTACACGCCCGAGTTGGTCGAGAGGTTGTGCTGGGTGCCCAAACAGCAAGTCGTGGACACAGCCCGCATGCTATATGACGCTCGGCCCGTTTGCTATTACATGTGGACAGGAACTGGCCAGCACACCAACGCGACTCAGACTGATCGCGCCATAGCGATTCTCATGGCTCTGACTGGAAGCTTCGACGCGGAGGGAGGCAACGTTGAGTTTTCCAAGCCGCGTTCTAATACCGTGGCGGACGGAAGTCTGCTGAGCAGCGAGCAGCGTGCGAAGTGCATCGAACTCGACCATTCGCTCCTTGGGCCAGGCCGTGACGCTTGGGTTACCTCCGACTCACTTTATAGTTCCATTCTCGACGGCAGCCCGTATCGCATTCGCGGGATGCTTGGGTTTGGGCGAAATTTTCTGGTGACACACGGAAACGTCGACCGCGGCGTAGAGGCGTTCAAAAAACTGGAATTCTACGTGCACACCGATGTTGTCCTTTCGCCGACGGCTGCGTTTGCAGACATTTTCTTGCCTGTCAATACACCGTGGGAGCGCGAAGCGCTACGCATCGGGTTTGAGGGGAGCCAGAACGCCGAAAGTCACATTCAGTTTCGTCAGGCCGCCATAGAGAGCCGGGGGGAGTCGCGCTCGGACGCAGATATTGTTTTTGAATTGGCGAAACGGTTGGGACACAGCCATCTGTTTTGGGATGGAAACATTGAAGCCGGGATGAATTACATGCTTGAGCCGTTGGAATTGACCGTTGACGACTTGAGGCGGCAACCTAACGGTATCAGGAGGAACTTGACGACGGAGTACCAGAAGTATCGGAACGTGGGATTCAAGACACACACGGGAAAGGTGGAAGTGTTCTCGGAGGTGTTTCGCGATGCCGGCCAGAATCCTCTTCCGGAGTTCGTCGAGCCGGCAATGTCACCGATGCGAGAGCATTCAGCGGATTTTCCGCTTGTCCTTACGTCGGCCAAGGTAGTCCAATTCTGTCATAGCCAGCATCGGGACATCGCGTCGCTACGCAAGCGCTCGCCCGAGCCGGAGGTTCAACTTCACCCGGACGCGGCAGGCGAACGCGGAATTGAAGACGGGATGCTGGTCGAAGTCAAAACTCATCTTGGTTCAGCAACGATGAGGGCCAAACTTGATCCCACACTGGATTCACGGGTTGTGTGGGCCCAATATGGATGGTGGGCCGGAAATCAGACATTAGGCCTGCCAGCAGCAAACCCCTTCGCCAAAGACGGCGCAAACCTCAACAGGCTGATCTCTGATGAGGCAACGGACCCCATAAGTGGCTCAGTCGGGCACCGTTCTTCCATGTGCGATGTTGTCCCTATCTGGACCGGTGGTGAGCGAGGATGGGTGGGCTGGCGGGAATTCCGCATTGCCTCCACTCGTCTGGAGGCAGATGGCGTCGTGTCGTTCGTGTTTCGACCGGTTGATAACAAACCTGTGTCTCCATTCCGCGGCGGCCAGCATCTCAACATCCGGGCGCGCACGCGGGATGACGCCGCGGTGGTCCGCTGCTATTCGCTGTCGGGTGCGGAGGGAGGGCGGGCGTACCGGATTTCGGTCAAACTTGCGCGGGGCGCGGACGACTATGTTGGACAGATGTCGGGCTTGCTGCACTCACTGTCGGCTGGCGCGCGAGTGGAGTTACAAGCGCCAAAGGGAAAATTTCATCTTCCGTTCTCCGACGGCAAAGTGGAGCTTGAACGGCCGGCCGTCTTTATTGCGGGCGGTATTGGGATTACGCCTTTCATATCGATGCTTTACCAGCTGCGAGCGCAGGGTAATAGCAGCCCGGTTCGACTTGTATATGGCGTGCGAAGCGGGCGTGATCATGCATTCCGTCAAGAGTTGTCGGACCTGGCGGCATCCATGCCCAATCTCCAGGTCGTAACTTTTTATGGCGTAGTTGAAGAATGCGACCGTCAAGCGAATTGCTTCGATTTTGAAGGTAACATCTCCGTTGGCGCTCTCCTCGCGGACCATGGCTGCGAGGCGGATTTCTACCTTTGTGGCCCCCCGATGATGGTCGAAATTGTAACCGACTCGCTTCGGGAAGCCGGTGTTGCCAAACAGCGAATTCACCTGGAAGCATTTGGACCGTCAAGCAAGAAGGAAACGCTTGAGCACAACGGACCTCAACCTGTGGTTTTGTCCCACTCAGACAAATCGATTACCTGGGATCCTTCGGCGGGCAGTTTGCTAGACCAGTTAGAGAAGACCGGTGCACCATTGGCAAGTGGATGCAGAACTGGGCAATGCGAGAGTTGCATCCTAAGGATCGTTGAAGGGGAGGTTGCGCATCCCGACGGCACAGCTTCCGTCGACCCGGGGCTGTGTTTGCCATGTGTTGCCGTTCCGCTCACTCCAGTTACGCTGGAAGGGTAAGTGTGGTGATCGACGAGACAACGTTCGACGCCGTTTGAGTCTCGAGTTGGCCGCCCCTCAATTGTCCGCCGGCGACTTCAGACACCGCTGGCGCGCTCGCCTCTTCTCGAGAAACAGTATCTTTGCCGGGTGGCGCCAGGTTGGGCAAAAATCGTCGCAGCAAGGCGTCCTGGCAAGATTCTTTCGGTGAGCAACCTGAGCGTAAGGTGCTGGAGTTTGCTCTTCGGCTTGCTTACCTACGGGTGAATCGACTAGGGCCACCACGAGGACTTGTGCCGGTGCTTGGTCAATTTACGCCTCGAGCCTACGCATCCCAAAATCGAGATTTCTCGTCTATGATGGTAAGTTGTATCCAGCCTTTTTCCAGGCGCGAAGCAGAGCACGCTATGGACGGACGCCCACAGAGGCAAAAGCACGTTGAGTCAGTGTCGCGAGACGTTTCGCTCACTGATGACGCGCCCCATGCTGTACTAATCGAGACGCTGGACGACAGTACGGTTGTTGATTGGCATTCTCATGAGTTTGCTCAAATACTGTGTCCCTCAAAGGGCGTCGTCGCCGTCATTCTCTCCGACTGGCTTTGCTTGGTGCCGCAGAACTACGGCGTTTGGATTCCAGCGAACGTCCTCCACACCGTTGTCGCTGGTATTAGCACCGCGTTGGATATTGTCTGCATAAAGCAGACGGGGACGTCGATTGAGAGCCGACCAGCGCAGCCTGTGATTCGGCGGATGGAGCCTCGTGCGGACAAAAATCACCCCGACCAGTTACCAGCGGTTTTTCATCAAGACGAAGATATGGATGCACCGGAGTATCAACTTGTTCAATACCTCTATGGCGTCCCGATACCAAGGGACCGTCGGGCACGGCCGATCGCATTCGGCTTGGTTACCTCGCTTCACGACTTGCGGACCTTGAAGGAGTGGGGCGCTCAATCCGGAGCAAGTGAACGTACGCTCATGCGGATTTTTCAAACTGAAGTTGGCATGAGTTTCCGCGCCTGGCGCACCCGTCTGCAGGTCGCGCAGACCATCGCCTTGTTGCTGTGCGGCCAGTCGGTGAAAAGCGCGGCGTGCTCGGCGGGATATTCGAGCCCGTCCGCCTTCGTTGCTGCGTTTCGGTTAGCAACTGGCGAGTCTCCCATGCGCTACCTGAGAAATTCGCAATGGGACGGGCTGAAGGATCAGAAGGAGGTTGGCACGCAAGGATAGACGGCTTTCTGCCCGCCTCTGCAGGTGCATTGTGCTTCAGCCATCCTCGCTCTCGATTCCAAGAGCATGTGCGTGAGATTTGGATGGATTGCTATCGCCAATTATGGCAGCTTTTCGATATCGCTAAGCTTTGCATGGCAAGTGAGCTTATGGCGTAATTGATGCATAACTGTAGCGGACGATTTAAACGGAGAGTTTGGTGCAAGCTTAGTTCCCAAGCAAAGCGGACTGAAGCCGGGGAAGTTTTCCTCTCCTTAGATATGAACGCTGAAATTTAGCGCATCGAGCGCCGCGCCTTTAGTAAGGACAGCATCGACGCGGAGGTACCTTTTCGCGTCGCGTCGGGCACGGCATTCGACGGTTTGACTTCAGACGTCGGCGGGTAGAGTCTAGTCCTCTGCGAGCTTGAGCGTGCGTTTCACGAGTGTCTTGAGCGTTTCGCGAGCAGCTTTCTGGTCGGCTGCAGTCAACGATTTCTTCCCGAGCACAAGCTGCATTTGTGCCGCGAAGTCAGCATAAGCCTGCGTTGCTGCCCAGATGGCGAAGATCAGATGTTCAGCGCTCACTCGGTCGGTGAGTCCCGCTCTCATCCAGTTCTCGAGCGTCGCGATATTCTGATGCAACATCGGAACGAGCCGGGCTTTGATTTCTTTCCCGTAGTTTCTTGCACCGCCAATTATCTCGAGCGCGTAGACCCTTGACCCGTAAGGACGCTTGAGTGAAAAATCTACTTTGGCGTCAATGTACGCGTCCAATGCCTCAGCAGGTGGCAAGCCCGTATGAGCAAGAGCGTCAAGGCTCTGCAACCACGCTCCCATGACGTCATCCAGAACTCGCTTGTATAGCGCAAGTTTGTTCGGATAGTAATAGAGAAGGTTCTGTTTCGATACTCCCGCACGCTCTGCAATGATGTTGACGGATGCACCATCAAAACCCATTTGTGCGAAGACCTGTTCGGCCTGCTCAAGGATTTTCTGTTGCATGTCGCCGCGAAGACGGGCACGACGAGAAATTGTAGGAGTGGAGGTGTTTGTCGGAGTAGCCACAATACTTTACCTCTTTATCGATTCGAAGAATTCCTGAACACGAGGATGGTCTATCCACGCCAAATTGAAGCGAAACCATGGCGGGTCCGAGGAATTTTCTGCTGTAAAGAAATGTCCGGGTAGAAGCAGCAATCCGTTATCGAGCGCGAGTCTGGCAATTGAACTACCGGTCGGACTTATTGTGTCCGTGCCGAAACCATTCGGGCTGAATCCTGCAGATATGAAGAAGCCACCCTGCGGCGTCGCTAGAGGCTTCATGTCATATGCATCCAGCGCGCTCAGACCTGTGTCGATTGCGAGCGCCAAGCGCGTTTTTAGTCTGGCCACCATGCGTCGATACTCGCTTGAAACCAGTGCATGTTTGACAATACGCTCCTCAAGTTCGGAACTGGGCAATCCAGTCACCATTTTCGTGCGGGAAAACTCCTTAATTAGGTCACCCGCCGCGCAAATGGAACCAACACGGAATTGCGGCGAAAGCGTCTTCGATGTGCTGTCTATGCGTATGACCCGCTGTAGCCCGTCCAGCGCCGCGAGAGAGGGGTCGCCCGCGCGCGCCAACTCTCGGCAAACGTCAATATCCACCAGATGAAGCAGTCGATTCTCGGCAATGTTGACCAGATGATGTGTATCGGAAGCGCTAAGAGTCGTTCCGAGCGGGTTTTGCAAAACTGTCTGCACAAAGAAGAGCTTCGGGGCGTGTTGTTCACAAAGTTCATCTAGCGCTTTCAGGTCGATACCGCGCACACTGCGAGGTACACGATAGAGCTTGCAGCCTAGTTGCTCAATGAGCGCAGCCAGTGGCGGATACCCCGGCTCCTCCATCAGCACCACATCGCCAGGACGAGTGAGCGTGCGTAAGACAAGATCAAATGCCTGGGTTGCCCCGCGCGTCAACAATATTTGCCCATGGCCAACGTCTAGCAGGCCTGCTATTGACATCCGATGCGCCAAAAGCTCCCGCAACTCCGGCAAGCCTAGAGGATGTCCGTATCCTTGGACCCGCTGTGGGTTGAGCCGGATCGCCTGCCGCTCAATACCCTGCATCCATCCATTATCGTGCAACGACGACGGCAGCCAGCCTGCACTTACCGGCAGAACATTTGCGCTTGGGGCGTAAAGCTCTGCCATTAGTGGGTCTATTTCCTGCGGTGCCATTGGACTCGAAATTTGGCGACCCGAGCGCTCCGGGCTGGCGCGACTACCGTTGACGAAGTAGCCGGCGCCGGGCCTCCCCAGCACCAACCCATCCGCGACGAGCCGGCTGTAGGCCTCCGAGACGGTAAAGGTGCTTAAGCCGAGTGCCCTTGAAATCCCGCGTACTGAAGGCAGGCGCTCTCCCGTAGCCAATGTCCCGCTCTCAATCAATCCGACCACTCCCGTGAGGAGTTGACTGACAAGCTCCCCACGTCTCGCGCGATCGATCACCAAAGACCGCCACGCGAACGGTAGCTGCGCACCGTCATCGCCTGCGAGGTCTCTTTGGTGTGCTGACTGCTCGACCGGTACGGTTGGTGGAGTTTTTTCGTTGCTGTGCATGTTCGCCGCCAATTTGGCTTCTTACATTGAATCAACATTTGACCACTTGGAAAAAAATTGACCTGATGGACAAAACAATAGACCGGCCGAAATTAAAGATCAACTAGCCAAGCCGGTGCGCTCGAATCTTCAACTGACGCGGCTGCGTCCAGAGGTAAGACATATCGCGGTCATAGCCGTTGTCCTAGGACTTGGGGCAAACCCCGGTCAATGTCATGAAGTGCGCGCCCTGGCTCTATTGGTTAGACAACTCATTGGAAATGGTGTGCAAGGAGAAGCAATGCGGTCCGTTCTCATTCGCGGCGGAGTGGTGGTCGATGCGGACGCTGAACAGCGCGCCGATGTGCTCTGTGCTGACGGTTGCGTCGTCGCTGTTGGCGGCGACCTGCAGGCTCCGACTCAGAGCCACGTCATCAACGCAGGCGGCGCATGCGCGACGTCTGGCGGTATCGACCCGTACACCGAGATGCAGTTGCCGTTTATGGGCACGGTGATCGCCTACGATTTCTTCACAGGGACGGTTGCGGGACTCGCGGGAGGCACGACCTCCATTAACGGCTGTGTCATTCCCCGTCCGAAGCAGCCCTTGGTTGACGTGTATCGCACTTGGCGCGGATGGCCGGAAAAATCTACTGCGGGCTACTGGTTTCACGTAGCTGTGACGTGGTGGGATGAGAGCGTTCACGTGGACATGGAACAACTCGTACGCAAAGGGGGCACAAACGGATTCAAACACTTTATGGCCTACAAGAATGCAATCATGGCTGACGACGAAGTGATGGTGAAGAGCTTCACGCGCGCGTTGGAGTTCTCAACGACGTTCCGGATAACAAAGCGGCGTAACGAGTTCTCTGCGCGGCCCGCTGTAGTGAGGTCGATATGAGCACAATCACCCGCGAAGAAGCGTACGCGCTCGGCGGCGCTTGCGGCCTGCAGTTCGAGGAACTGAAGGCGCGCGCAACTCAGAAGCGCGAGGCGGCTTGGGGGCGCACCGTTACTTACTCGCGAAAAGTGTTCGTGCCGCTCACCAATCTGTGTCGAGACAAGTGCGGCTACTGCACGTTCGCGAAGGAGCCGGGTACGCCAGGGGCGGGCTATCTAACGCCGGAGCAGGTGTTGGCAATAGTCCGTCGTGGCGAAGCACTTGGATGCAAGGAGGCGCTCTTTTCGCTCGGCGAGAAACCGGAGTTGCTGCATCCGCAGGCCAAGGAGATGCTTGCTACGCTAGGTTACGCGACGACGATCGACTACGTGATTGCGATGTGCGAGCTTGTACTGAGAAAAAGTGCGCTCGTTCCCCACGTGAATGCCGGCACGCTCGACCAGAGTGAGGTCCGTCGGGTGAAGGCCGTTGCTGGCAGCGCCGGCATCATGCTCGAGACCGTCAGTCGCCGGCTGATCGGTCGCGGGCAGGCACACTTTGCCTGCCCGGACAAAGTGCCTGTTCAGCGCCTGCGCACCCTTGCACGTGCAGGCGAGGCTAGTCTGCCAATGACCACAGGCATTCTCATCGGTATCGGAGAAACCTGGGTCGAACGCGTGGATAGCTTGATGACGATTGCGGCGTTGCATGAGCAGTACGGACATATTCAGGAAGTTATTGTCCAGAACTTCCGCGCGAAGTCAGGCACGCTCATGGCGCATTGCCCTGAGCCGGATATGGACGACATGCTACGCACGACCGCTGTCGCACGCCTTCTGTTGCCGTCGACTATCTCCCTACAGGCGCCGCCAAACCTCAACGAATCGTTCGAGCAATACCTGCTCGCTGGAATCAACGATTTTGGCGGGATTTCTCCGGCTACTGCCGACCACATCAATCCGGAGCGCGCGTGGCCCGCAGTCGATGAGATTGCGCACCGGAGCTCAAAGCTTGGCATGCAGCTTGTCGAGCGCCTGACGGCCTATCCAGCTTTTCTACATCCACGACAGGTTGCTCGCTTCTTCGGTCCGAAGCCGCTGGTTGCATTGGCATCGCTTGCACGTAACGACGGTCATGCTCGTCATCAGGCGCACCCCGGGCTGCAATCGAAAATGGAGGTCCTCGTATGAAAGCGCTGTCCTTTGCTGACCTTGTCCCTGCTAGCGGCGCGAGGATTGAAACAGTGTTGTCCACGGCGTCAGCCGGCTCGAGGCGAATCCTCGATCGCACGCTCGCCGGCAACGAACTCGATGTAAGCGGTGCCGAAATGTTGCTTGCGGCGCGTGATGTCGATGTGCCATCTATCGCAGCAGCGGCAGATGCAGTTCGGAAAGCACGTTGTGGCGACGCGGTGAGCTTCGTCGTAACACGCAACATCAACTTTACGAACGTGTGCTACATGGGTTGCCGGTTCTGCGGATTCGCGAAACGTCGTGAAAGCTCCAGCGCCTATTGGCTCTCCTTTGACGAAGTTGCTGATCGGGCGCAGGTTGCGTGGGACAGAGGCGCCACAGAAGTCTGCATGCAAGGCGGTCTCCACCCGGACCTCCCGCTGACCTACTATCGCGACGTGCTGCTGGCGGTCAAACAGCAGGTGCCCGGGATACATGTCCATGCGTTTTCCCCGTTTGAGGTCTGGTTTGGCGCGCGCAAACGCAAGATGCCCATCAATGTATTTCTGGCCGAGCTCAAAGAAGCGGGGTTGGGTTCCATTCCGGGTACTGCGGCCGAAATTCTGGACACGGAGGTTCGACAACAACTCACACGGGACAAACTCTCCGCAGCTGCGTGGGAAGAAACCATCCGTGCCGCACATTCCATAGGTCTTCGCAGTACGTCTACGATGATGTACGGCCACATCGATACTCCGCGGCACTGGGCCGCGCACATCGACCGGCTGCGTAACATTCAGAAGGACACAGGTGGTTTCACCGAGTTCGTACCGCTTGGCTTTGTTCACTCGGAGGCACCGCTTTATGTTGAAAAACGTATTCCCGGCGTACGCCCTGGCGCGACTCCCGCGGAGCATATCAAGATTCATGCCGTTGCACGCCTGATGCTGTCCGGGTGGATAGACAACATTCAGGTTTCGTGGGTGAAGCTCGGCGCCGACGCCTCTCAAGTGCTACTACACGCAGGCGTAAATGACCTGGGTGGAACGTTGATGGATGAAACCATCTCGCGCTCTGCAGGCTCCTCGCACGGGGAAGAAGTCACGGCGTTTGAGATGGTGCAACTTATCAGGGATGCCGGCCGCGATCCGGTACGTCGTTCGACGCTTTATCACACGCTTGAGGACTACCGCGACCACGACCCGGTCGATATGTCCACGCTTAAGCCTCGCGCTCAAAGTCCGATACGGTTTATCGACTATCACCAGCCAGTTCTGGGAGCCGGCAATGTTTAAACGTGAACCTAAGGTCGTGCTACTTGCCGGCGGTGTCGGCGGTGCACGGATGGCGCGGGGGCTTGTAGGAAGTCTGCCAGCCGGAAGCCTCTCCGTAGTCGTCAACATCGGTGACGATGAGCACTTTCATGGGCTGACGGTATGTCCGGACGTCGATACCGTGACGTACACCTTGGGTGGGCTCATACATGCACAGCAGGGTTGGGGTGTCGCGGGAGACACGGCAAATGCTCTTGGGATGCTTCGTAAGCTCGGTGCGTCCAATACTTGGATGCATCTAGGTGACGCGGATATCGGAGTGCACCTTTTTCGAGCCCAGTGTCTGGCTTCAGGCGAAACCCTCACCGCGGTTACTGCACGAATAACGCATGCACTCAATGTACAGGCAACGATTCTTCCTGCCAGTGACGACCCTGCGCCAACTCTTGTGGATACCGACCAAGGGGTGATGCGTTTTCAGCAGTGGTTTGTGCGGCACCGTGCGCAGCCTACCGTTCGCGCTCTTCGCTATGTTACCGAACAGGCACGGGTGTCGCCCGCGGTAGCGGCCGCGCTGGCTGAGGCAGACCTCGTCGTTATCGCGCCGTCGAATCCGCTCCTGTCCATCTATCCGATGCTTAAACTGCCAGGCTTCAGCGAGGCACTCAAGACAACCCGTGCCAAGCATATCGCGGTCTCTCCACTTATAGGCGGTAAGGCTGTAAAGGGGCCGCTCGCCCAAATGCTGGTGGACCTACGTGTAGGAAGCGGCAACGAGGCCGTCGCGAGACTCTACGGTGACCTTTTGGATGGTTTCGTCATCGACGAAGCAGATGCGCGGGACGTTAGCGTCGTGACAGCCGCGGGTGTACCTCAAGTGATTGTCGGGGCAACGCGAATGGACGACCGTCAGAAGGCCACGCAGCTCGCTCGGACGGTCCTGCAGGCTGGTGGACTTCGCCAAGAGCACCTGGCGCCGGAGGAGGTATGAGGACCCTCGTGGCCGTTCCGATGAAAGACTTGAGGTCTGCGAAATCCCGGCTTGTGCCACAGTTGGATTCGATGCAAAGAAAACGTGTCGCACTTTGTCTTTTTAGCCGAGGCCAGGAATTCCTGTCGCGGGAGTTCCCGGAACTCGAGCGCCTCGTGGTGACGCCTTGCCCGCTCGTCACGCGTTTGGCCCTTGAATACCGGGTTGCGGTGTTGCAAGAAACGAACTTGAGCGATCAGCCCAATCCGATCGCCACACAACGAGGGCAAGCGGGCCTTAACCACGCAGCGCTTCTTGCTTTGACGCGTGCGCGCACAACGGGGTGCGATTGGTTGTTGATGTTGCCTGGCGACCTGCCTCATTTGTTCGCCCAGGAATTCCAGCAACTTCTCTCGTTGCGCGAGCCCCGACGGGCGACCGTGGTGGCGTCGCGTGACGGCGGCACAAATGCGTTGTTGTTGCCGGTGAGCGCGATGCCGCGGGAATGGACATTCGACTACGGCGACGCTTCCGCTGAGCGTCACGCCACGTTGCTGGAGCAGGAATGTCTCTCTGTCACGCGGCTAAATTTGCCGGCACTCGCACACGACGTAGATACGGTCGAAGACTACGCGCAGCTTGCTAGCTGGTGGCAGGGCGCTGGAGAGGGTGCTCTTTCTGGCTTCGATTCGAACGGTGATGTGGGCGCCCGTGTGAGCGTCGTTCATCCCGTCGTGCAATCAGGACCTCAACTTCTACCGCGAGTGAGAGGGCGTCATGCGTGAACCCTCCGGCGTTGAGGTGTTTGCCTTGCACGGCATCCCTGAAGTGCAACCGTCGGACGACATCGCTGGCTTTATCGTGGAAGCCATGGAAAGAGCGGGGCGCACTTGGCAGTCCTCAGACATAGTAGTTGTTGCTCAGAAGATTGTCTCTAAGGCGGAGAACAGGTTACGCGATATTGCCGACATTGAGCCCGGACCAAAAGCTATCGAGATATCTGAGGCGAGTGGAAAAGATGCACGCAAGGTCCAAGCCATCCTTGATGAAAGCACGGAAGTGCTCCGTGTTGTCCGTTGTAAGCCAGACGGGATAGTGATCGCGCGGCATAAGTGCGGCTGGGTGTGCGCGAACGCGGGCATCGATGAGAGCAACCTTGGAGGCAGGACACAGCAGTTACTTCTTTTGCCAGTTGACCCTGATGCGAGCGCCCAAGGCATCGCCGCTGGTATCGAGGCGAGGACGCGGGTCAGGCCTGGTGTAGTTATCACGGACACGTTCGGACGTCCTTGGCGTCGCGGTCTTGTGAATGTCGCGATTGGTCTTTCTGACGTTGCTCCCATGATCGACTGGGTGGGGCAGAAGGACGCATTTGGCCGGGAGTTACAAGTGTCGCAACAGGCTTTGGCAGACGAGATTGCCGCAGCTAGCGGCCTTTTGATGCCCAAGGATGCGGCGACCCCGGCAGTCGTGTTTCGCGGATTGCAATGGCGTGCAGACCCGGACGCTAACGCGCGTCGGTACGTGCGCCCCCTAAATGAGGACCTTTTCAAATGACTATTGCAATTCTTGGTGGTACTGGCCCTCAGGGGCAAGGCCTGGCAAAACGATTCGCCCTCGCTGGTGTCCCGGTTGCACTCGGCTCACGTGACGCGCAGCGCGCTATGGAGATAGCGAATGAGCTGAACGCTTCTCTCGATGGTCACGGCTCGTTTGCTCGCGTTAGGGGATTGTCGAATGAAGACGCTGTGGCGCAAGCGGACCGCATCGTCGTCCTTGCCGTGCCTTATGCGGCACACGACGCGACACTCCAGTCCGTGGCCGAAGGATTAAGCAACAAGATCCTGGTCGACATCGTGGTGCCGCTTGCACCGGGCAACGCCCGAGCAGTGGCGATGCCGCCCGAAGGCTCTGCAACCGAAGCTGCTCAAAAACTGCTCGGCGAGTCTGTGCCGGTCGTGGGAGCGCTTCATAACGTGTCGGCCCACACGCTCAATCACCTCGAAGAGCGTATCAATTGCGACGTACTCGTCGTTGGTAACCAGGACGGCGCAAAGGAAGAAGTCGTTGCGTTGATTGAAAAATTGAAAGTGAACGTCTACGACGCTGGCCCGGCGACTTCGGCTCGATGTGTCGAAGCTATTACCCCCATCCTGATTCGGTTGAATATCAGCAAGAGGGTGCCGTTCAGTCACGCAGGCATCCGCATCTGGGCACCAGGCGCCCACACGGCCTGATTTGCCCGCCATTTTCACGATAAACAAGGAGTAAGCATGGAATTCGGAATCTGTTTCAAAGGGTTTGTCGATGCCGACCGGGCACGCTATCTCGTCCGCATGGCAGAGCACGCTGGATTCAGTTACTGCTGGTTTTACGACTCGCATATTCTGTGGCGTGAAGCATATCCGGCAATGGCGATGCTGATGGAGCATACGAAAAAAATGCGTTTCGGGCCGCTTGTCACCAATCCGGACGTGCGCGACTGGTCGCTTGCGGCATCGCTTTTCGGTTCACTCGCGAAGCAAAGCGGCGGTCGATTCGAAATCGCGGTAGGCCGCGGCGACAGTTCGCGACGCGTGATGGGCAACAAGCCGGCTTCGCTGGAGCGAGTGGCAGAGTTCGTGTACAAGGTCAAGGCCATGGTGCGTGGAGAGGAGGTGACCTACGAGGGCTGTCCGAACCCGGTGAAATTCCCCTGGTCTGTCGGCTACGACATGCCGGCATGGATCGGCGCATACGGCCCACTCGCGCTCAAGTGCGCTGGAGAGCATGCCGAAGGCGTTGTGCTGCAGATCGCAGAGCCTGGCCTGTGCAAATGGTTCGCGGACCAGTGCAAGACGGCAGCCAGCGCCAGCGGCCGTGAGCCGGGGAAATTCCGTGTAATGGCGGCAGCGCCCGCGTACTTCGGTACGCTGGAAGAAGGCATCGAGGCGACGAAGTGGTTCCCAGCCATGGTCGGCAACCATGTGGCCGATATTGTCGAAAAGTATGGCAAGGATAGCGACCTCGTCCCTCACAGTCTCACGAGCTACGTCGAGAAGCGCAGAGGGTACGACTACTCGAAGCACGGCCAGAGCGATAACCCGTACCTCGACTTCATTACACCGGACGTGGTGCAGTCCTTCTGCGTGCTTGGCCAGCCCAAGGACCACATCCGCAAACTCAATCAGCTCAAGGAAGCCGGTGTCACCCAGTTCAACATCTACCTCGACAACGGTGATGAAGAAAACATCATCTCGACATATGGGCGAGAAGTGATTCCCGCTTTTGCCGGCAACGCGTAACGCGCTGTCGGGCGCAGTCGATAAAGGAAATCTGCTATGAGCAGTGATGCATTGACGGACGAAAACTCTGTCGATCAACCAGGAGCGTCTGTGGGATTCGCTCATGGAACTGGCGTCAATTGGTGCGACGCCAAAAGGCGGCGTGAAGCGCCTTGCTTTGACAGATCTGGACAAGCGCGGTCGCGACAAGGTTGTCTCGTGGGCAAAGGCGGCTGGCCTTTCGGTGAGCGTCGACCAGATTGGCAACATCTTCATGCGTCGTCAGGGCACAAACCCGAAGCTGCCGCCTGTCATGACCGGCAGTCACATCGACACCCAGCCGACCGGCGGGAAGTTCGATGGGAACTACGGCGTACTGGCCGGGCTTGAGGTCGTCCGAACACTGAACGAACTATGCATTCAGACGGAGGCGCCCATTGAAGTCGCGATCTGGACTAACGAGGAAGGCTCTCGTTTCGTGCCGGTCATGATGGGGTCTGGCGTTTTCTGTGGCGCGTTCACGCTCGACTATGCTTACTCCATGAAAGACACGGACGGTTGCAGCGTCCGGGATGAACTCGAACGCATCGGTTATCTCGGCCCGGATGTGTGCGGAAATCACCCGATCGGCTCTTATTTTGAAGCACACATCGAACAGGGGCCTGTGCTGGAGGACGCGGACCGTGTGATTGGCGTAGTGCCCGCGGTACTGGGGCTGTCCTGGTACGACTGCGTTGTGACGGGCGTCGAGTCGCACGCGGGGCCGACGCCGATGCCATTGAGAAGAGATGCGCTTCAGGCTGCGACGGTTTTGATGCAGGAAATTGTAGCCATCGCGAACCGATATGCGCCTGGTGGACGTGGCACAGTCGGGTTCGTGCAGGTATTTCCGAACAGCCGGAACGTCATTCCAGGTGAGGTGCATTTCTCCATCGATCTGCGCAATGAAACCGCGGAGCGACTCGACAAGATGCACGATGAACTCCTTGGCTGCATTTCCGCGGTACAGGCGAGTCGGGAAGTGAAGATTTCGCTCGAACGCGTATCCCATTTTCCGCCATGCCCGTTCGACGCAACGTGCGTGAGCGCCGTGCGCACTGCAACGGAACGGCTCGGCTATTCCCACATGGATGTTGTGTCCGGCGCCGGCCACGACGCTATCTATGTCGCAAGGGTGGCGCCAGCTACGATGATTTTTGTGCCCTGCAAGAATGGCATTAGCCACAACGAGATCGAGGATGCTCGCGCAGACCATCTTGGTGCCGGGTGCAACGTCCTGCTGTACGCGATGTTGGAAAGGGCGGCAGTCGCAAAGTAGACGGGCATTTCCGACGTAAGTCTGACTATTTCAATGGAGGAGTCATCATGCTGATTGGAGTTCCGAAAGAAATCAAGAATCACGAATATCGAGTTGGGCTCACGCCTTCATCCGTGCGTGAGTTGACCGGGCGGGGACACCGGGTTCTCGTACAAGGTAATGCTGGTGCCGCAATTGGCCTCGGAGACGACCTGTTCGAGGCAGCAGGCGCACAGATTGTAAACCGGGCCGAAGAGATATTCGAGCGGGCCGAAATGGTGGTCAAGGTGAAGGAGCCGCAGCAGACTGAGTGGGGCATGCTTCGTCCCGGTCAGATCCTGTACACGTACCTGCACCTGGCGCCAGACCCCGATCAGACGGCCGCCCTCGTGAAGTCTGGTGCGATTTGCATTGCTTACGAAACCATCACAGGTCCCGACGGCGGCCTGCCGCTGCTCGCGCCAATGAGCGAGGTGGCGGGTCGCATGAGCATTCAAGCCGGCGCTGCGCATCTTGAGAAGAGCAAGGGCGGCCGCGGTGTCCTGTTGGGCGGGGTGCCGGGTGTTCAGCCCGCGAACGTCGTCATTATTGGCGCCGGCGTAGTTGGGACCAATGCGCTCCAGATGGCTGTCGGCCTTGGGGCTCGCGTAACGGTGCTGGACAAGAGCGTCCAACGCCTGCGAGCGCTGGACCTTGTGTATGGCAACCGTATCTCGACCGTCTATTCGACGGCATCGAGTATCGAAGACGCCGTCGTTGACGCGGATCTGCTAATCGGTGGCGTGCTTGTACCGGGTGCCGCCGCGCCGAAGCTTGTGACGCGTGCAATGGTATCGAATATGAAGAAGGGGGCGGTGATAGTGGATGTCGCAATCGACCAGGGCGGCTGCCTTGAGACTTCACGCGGAACGACCCATGCAGAACCGACGTTCGAAGTCGATGGGGTCATTCACTACTGCGTGACCAACATGCCAGGCGCCGTGGCGCGAACGTCGACGTTCGCGCTGAACGGCGCGACCCTCGTCCACGCACTTGCCATTGCCGACCGTGGATGGCGCGAAGCGCTCCGCGCTGACCGAAATTTGCGAAATGGGCTGAACGTCTGCGAGGGACACGTCACCTATGCAGCCGTCGCGGCTGGCCTCGGGTATCCGCCTGTGAGTGCGGATAGCGTGCTCGAGTAAGCACCGTAGGCAGCGTCCCGGCGGATTTTACGGCGCAGCCGTGAGAGGCAAATGCACGGCGCAGGTAGCCGTGCGAATCCGTCGGATGATGATCGTGATTTTGAGGATAAGTCTGATGTTGATAGGCATCCCAGCAGAGACGGCGCATGGCGAGCGGCGGGTAGCGGCCACGCCTGAAACGGTGAAAAAATTTGTTGCTAGAGGTCACAAGGTATTGGTACAGCGCGGCGCCGGGATATGGGCTGGAATGCTGGATGACCATTACAGCGCTGTCGGCGCGGAGCTTTCGGATGACTCCGCAACGCTCGCGGCGGACCTAGTCCTGAAAGTCAGAGCGCCTTCTGCGCCCGAGCTTGCAAGACTAAGAAGCGGCGTTGCGCTTGTGGGAATGCTCGACCCGTTCGATAGTGATGGGGTCGGGCGGATGGCCTTGGCGGGCATTAGTGCCTTTGCGCTGGAAGCTGCACCACGCACATCTCGCGCGCAAAGCATTGACGTGCTCAGTTCCCAAGCGAACATCGCGGGATATAAGGCTGTAATGATTGCCGCCGAGCGGTACCAACGAATATTCCCAATGCTCATGACTGCGGCCGGAACGGTGAAGGCTGCCCGTGTATTCGTCCTGGGTGTCGGCGTGGCCGGTCTCCAGGCAATCGCGACAGCTCGACGGTTGGGTGCCGTGGTAGAAGCCTCTGATGTGCGTCCCGTAGTCAAGGAGCAGGTTGAGTCGCTCGGCGCCAAGTTTGTCGATGTCCCATGTGAAACGCAGGAAGAGCGAGATGCGGCTCAAAGGCAAGGCGGCTACGCGAAAGCGATGCCTGAAACCTGGTTACAGCGTCAGAAACAGGAGGTGGCAAAGCGAATCGCAACGGCCGACATTGTCATCACCACGGCGCTGATTCCCGGTCGGCGAGCCCCCGTACTTGTCACTGAGAACATGGTGCGGTCAATGAAACCGGGGTCGGTCGTTGTCGACCTTGCTGCAGCTGCAGGCGGTAACTGCCCGCTCACCGAGCCGGGCAAGACGGTTGTCGTAGACAGTGTGACGATTGTCGGCGAGACGAACCTTCCTGGCCTTGTGGCATCCGACGCGAGCAGTCTGTACGCGCGGAACGTTCTCGAGTTTGTGCGCTTGCTGACGGCCGAAGACGGCAGTCTACATATCAATCTGGAAGACGAAATCGTTGCGGCTTGCCTGGTTGCGCACAACGGGAAACAGAAAGAGGAGTGACGCAATGGAAGCGCTCGTGAGTCACACCGTGACCAATCTGACTGTGCTGGTGCTAGCTATCTACGTTGGCTATCACGTTGTCTGGAATGTTACGCCAGCCCTGCACACCCCACTCATGGCCGTCACCAATGCCATTTCGGCCATCGTCATCGTGGGCGCCATGCCTGCGGCGGTGCAGACCGAGACGCTGTTGGGACGCAGCGTTGGCGTTCTGGCTGTCGCGCTTGCGGCAGTAAATGTTTTCGGCGGATTCATGGTGACACGACGGATGCTTGCCATGTTTAAAAAGAAATCAAAGACTGCAATTGCAGGGAGAGATGAAATGAGCCCAAACATCGTAGCGGTGTTGTATCTGCTCGCGAGCGTTTGCTTCATTCAAGCGCTCAAGGGACTTTCTCACCCAACCACCTCGATACGCGGGAATCTGTTCGGGATGAGCGGTATGGCTATGGCGGTACTTACCACATTGGCGGTGATAGTGGAACATATCCGGGATACGCCCACTCTGATTGGATGGGCGATCGTAGCACTTGTTGTCAGCGGTGCTATCGGAACCACGATGGCAAGACGCGTCGAGATGACGAAAATGCCAGAGCTTGTTGCGTTCATGCACAGCATGATTGGTCTCGCCGCGGTCCTCGTCGCTATTGCGGAAGTCGCGGAGCCGTGGGCGTTCGGGGTGGTCGGGAAAGGCGAGCCGCTGGCAGCCGGAAACAGGGTTGAACTCGCACTGGGCCTGTTCATCGGCGCAGTGACCTTTACCGGTTCGGTAATTGCGTTCGGGAAGCTCTCGGGCAAATACAAAGTCCGGCTCTTCCAGGGCTCGCCGGTGAGGTTTGGTGGGCAGCATCAGATCAACCTCGTTCTTGCATTGACAGCCATTTATTTTTGTTACGACTTCGTTGCTACGCAAGACTGGATCGGCATGCTGATGATGTTAGCGACTGGTCTGGCTCTTGGCGTACTACTCATCATCCCGATTGGCGGTGCAGACATGCCAGTCGTAGTTTCGATGCTAAATAGCTACTCTGGGTGGGCTGCCGCTGGCATTGGCTTTAGCCTTGGCAATTCGATGCTCATTATTGCGGGCTCGCTTGTCGGCAGCTCTGGCGCCATCCTGAGCTATATCATGTGCCGCGCCTTGAACCGTTCGTTTTTCAGCGTCATACTCGGCGGCTTTGGCGCAGCAGCGGATGCGCAAGGAACCCCTGCCTCGCCACAGAGAAGCGTGAAATCTGGCAGCGCCGACGACGCGGCATTTGTGCTTGGCAATGCAGAGAGCGTTGTAATCGTGCCGGGATATGGTCTGGCGGTCGCACGGGCACAGCATGCGGTAAAGGAAATGGCGCAGAAGCTGACCGAGAAGGGTGTAAACGTGAAGTATGCGATTCACCCAGTAGCTGGCCGCATGCCAGGGCACATGAACGTATTGCTCGCGGAAGCAGAGGTGCCTTACGACCAGGTCTTCGAAATGGAGGACATCAACAGCGAATTCGGCCACGCCGACGTCGCGATTGTTTTGGGCGCCAACGATGTCGTCAATCCCGCTGCCTTGCAGAAGGGTAGTCCGATCTTCGGCATGCCTATTCTGGACGCGTACAAGGCGAAAACTGTCATTGTCAACAAACGCTCAATGGCAGCCGGCTACGCGGGGCTCGATAACGAACTTTTCTACATGGAGAAGTCGATGATGGTTTTCGGCGACGCAAAGAAGGTCGTGGAAGATATTGTCAAATCAATCGACTGAGCATCCGGAATGTAGGTGCCGCGCAATTCTGGCGTGCCTGCCTTTCATCTCAAACAGCGAGCAGAAAATCCCATAGTTCAGGCTCGTTGGATGTCGCAGCGTTAAACCGGAACCACGAAGACGGATTCTCATTCGCTGTGAGATCGGAGCCCCGTGCAAGCCAGATTCCACGAGACGGAGCTTGCGTTGCAAGGACTTCTGCGCGCTCCGACTTAACTGGCAGTTTTGCCCAGAGAAAAAGCCCAGCCTTGGGTGTCGCGAAGGTCTCAATATCGAGGCCGGGGAATGCGTCAGTCATCCGTGAATGGGTCTCCTTCAACCTCTCCTTGGGAAACTGCGTGCCGCTCATAGTGACCTTCGATGAGCATGTTGGCAACAAGACGTTCACTGAGTTCGGATGACGTCAGACCAATGGCCATCTTCGTGCGGTAAAGATTCGACAGGAAACGAGCGGTTGTACGGGTTCCGGACCTGTGTGTGTCGCTATTTACTTCGGATGGTGGCGCCGCTCGCGTTTTTGGGCGTCGGGTCAAGGTCGGAACGATCGGCGTTCATGTGCCTATCTCGGTGCCGATGGCGTGGCATTCATTCGGGGGTTGGAAACGCTCTCTGTTTGGCGACCATCATGCGTGTGGCGGGGAAGGCGTTCGGCTTTACACGCACTACAAGAGCATCATGCAGCGGTGGCCCGATGGTATTGCCAAGGGTGCCGAGTTCACGATGCCTGTTGCAAAGTAGAAGCCGACAACAATGGGCCGTGGGTCGGCAAACGGCTGTTGACTCTCGCTCTGCCCTCGACGGCGGTTCTTTGCATGTCATGCACTTGCTCGCATAGAATGAGAGGGGTACCCCGGAGTGCCACTCTCAAATCTCCCTCGAAGGCAATTTCAGGACATGGTTTCAAGAAAGGCGGACCGCGCGACCCGTTTGGCGCAAACCTTGCCACTGGAAGCTCTTCCTCGCCCGGCTTACTTCCGTGCATACCGCATTACGGCCGGTACGCTCGTCGAGCCGCACGTTCATGATTGGTGCCAGTTTGCCTTTGCTCGCCGCGGCATCATGCACGTGCGAGTCAGCAACTCGACGATGATTGTTCCACCGCAGTATGGCATGTGGCTGCCAGTCAATACTCGGCATTCCGTCTGGGCCCCGGAGGATGTTGACCTTGAGAGCATCTATATCAGCGACCCTGCCATCATCGCCGCGATTGCACGATGCCGTGTCGTGTTGGTCAGTGACCTCGTTCGAGCGTTTATTCATCACGTATGTACCGTAGTCCGGGAGGACTATGACGAGGCAGGGAAAGATGGTATGAAAGTCCAGGTTTTGCTGGACCTCCTCGGCGATCTGCCCGACGCTCCGCTCAACCTGCCGTTGCCGGAAGACACGAAGTTGCTCTATGTGTGCGAGCAGATTCAGGCGAATCCGAGCAATACGCTTGGCGCTGGCGAGTGGGCAAAGGAGTTGAACATTTCGGACCGAACCCTGGCCAGGCACTTCCTCAAACAAACGGGCATGACGTTTCACAACTGGAAGCAGCGGTTACGCCTCCTGCGTTCGCTTGAGATGCTCAAGGATGGAACAAGCGTGACTGCCGTAGCGCTCGATTTGGGTTACAGCAGCACTTCAGCGTTCATCTTCGCTTTCAGGTCGCTTTTCGGGTGTCCGCCCAAGCAGTTTTACGCGACTGACAGGACTGATCGCATCGTCTGAGTTGCGCACCATGCGGGCGCAGCCACCGGTGGCGTTTCCCGAGCAGCCGAAGAAAAAGTTAGCGAAACGTTGGCGTTTTCCTGCGCACGGTTGTCTGTATTTTGATAGTTTGTCGAGAATTATCGATTTATTCTGAAGTCTCACTTACCCTAGGAGACTTCAAAATGCTTCACGACCTCACGCTCTCGATTGATATGAATGACCCCGTTGTGGGCAAAGCGAACATGGACCAGCACAGCTTTATGTCTGCGGGCCATATCGGGACTCACCTTGATACCTACCTGCAGTCGACGATTCCGCCGGAGTTCTGCGTGCGCAAGGGAAAGGTGTATGACGCTACCGCGTTTGCTGGCCGGGATGTAGATCTGAGCGTCCTGGACAGGCAGCCGCCCGAAGCCGGTGATTTCGCCATCTTTCACACGGGATTTCTAGAGAAGTACAGCTATGGGACGCGTGAGTACTTTAAGGACCATCCCCAATTGTCCTGGGAACTCATCGACCATCTGATTGAAAAGGGCGTCAGCTTCATCGGTATCGACGCAGCGGGAGTCCGTCGCGGTGACGAACATGGCGTCGCTGACCGTCGTGCCGAAGAGGGTGGGGTCTACATCATCGAGAATCTGGCTAACATCGGCCGGCTTGCTCATTCGGCGAAGGAGGGCGACTTTAAGGTGTTCACCGGGTGGACTGGACTGCGCGGATTTAGCGGTCTCTCGTGTCGTGTAATCGCTGACTTCGGTCGTTACGTTTGATTCGGAGGTTTTCCCACAGTCAACCCGAGGGAGACCGACGCCCCGCCCCCGGGTTCTCGCCCTGTATTGGCGGAAGGAGACAACGATATGTCAAACGAAAACGTACAGATGGAGGCCGGTGCTCCCTCGTTCGTATCACAGGCCGTATATCGCGACGCAATGGCCCGGTTGGGCACCGCCGTCAACGTCGTTACGACCGATGGCCCGTCAGGGCGGGCAGGCTTCACAGCTTCGGCGGTTTGCAGCGTGACCGATAGCCCGCCGACTCTTCTGGTTTGTGTTAATCGCAACTCGTCATCGTACGCCTCGGTCCTTACGAATCGGGTTCTTTGCGTAAATACGTTGAGCGATGGTCATGAAAGTCTGTCGCGGACATTCGGTAGCAAGGCAAGTTCCAATGAACGGTTTGCTGCTGGAAATTGGAGTACGCTTGAAACTGGGGCGCCTGTACTTAACGGTGCATTGGTGGCCTTCGACTGTCGGGTCGTTGAAGTCGTGCAGCAGGGTACGCATGACGTCTTCTTCTGCCAGGTCGAGGCGATCCGGGATTGCGCAGAGGCGCAGGGGGGGCTGGTCTATTTCGCGCGCCGGTACCATTCGCTCGCCCATGCGATCGGATGATGTCTCTAGTGACGCTTGCCGTGAAACGGCCGCTTGTTGCGGATAAGCGATATGAAAGAACGCTGGTCAAAGCCAAAGCTTGTTGAGTCAGCATCGCTTGACGTTCGTCTGACCGACTTGCAGCCGCATTTAGATTTTACGGAAACGTTGGACGACGGAACCGTGGTGGGATGGCACGCGCACGAGTTTGCGCAGGTCCTAAACCCCGAGCACGGAGCCGTCGCATTGTTTGTCAGGGACTGGTTGAGTATCGTGCCTCAATCACATGCTGCCTTCATCCCGGCCGGGGTCATGCACACGGTAGTAGCGAACACGGATGCTTCGTTGCGTACTGTCTGCATTCAGTCCAACACCTTGATGCCAGTCGGTCAAACATCCGTCCGTCCGATTATCAGAAAAATATCAACATCCGGTGGCGACGTTCGGTCAAGTTTGCAAGACCGACTGATTGCGACGTTCCTTCCTCAGGATGTTTCACCCGACGAAGTTGAGCTCAAACTGAATCTGTTTCTCGCCGGCGTACCCATACCGCGGGACCGACGTGCGCGTCCCATTGCATTTCGGCTCATGAGCGCACTTCATGATCAGCGAACGCTGAAGGAGTGGGGAGAAATACTCGGCGCCAGCGAGCGTACCCTCACGCGAATATTTCACGATGAAACAGGGTTGGGCTTTCGTACTTGGCGACTTCGCGTGCAGGTCGCGGCGACAATCGCATTGCTCTTTTGTGGTCGCTCGGTCAAGAGCGCCGCGTGCTCTGCCGGGTACTCCAACCCTTCAGCTTTTGTCTCTGCTTTCCATGCCGCAACGGGTCAATCTCCGTTGGAGTACATCAAGGGAGCCTGTTGGGACTGATTCTGGCCCGTGTTTAGCATGTCCGGCCCAAAACCGGCTGCATCCTTAAACTGTCAGGTGAAGTGATTCGCGTGCCAAGGTAAATGCGTGCCTGGCAATTCACTGCTACGGCCCGTCGCCGAGTTTCGCTTTACTGAGAACCGACTCAATCACGCGAGGCTCGGAGCATTGCCCCGACTCGCGGACAATACGTAGTTGGTTCAGTGCCTAGAAGTTGAGCTGCTGACTTCAAAAACCGGCATACCTTCGTCACTTGCAGGAACGGCTATCGGCTCGCGGCTGAGGCCTCGCGCAATGGCATGCAGCGCAATGCCACCGAAAGTTGCCGTCCCGATGCCCCCAAGAGAAAAGCCGAAGAACGTCAGGGTGAAATCGCCCGTTCCGAGAATGAAAATCGTGGCGCCGACTATCAGATTTCGGTTTGAGGAAAGGTCGACACGATGGTTGGTCCAGATGCGCACGCCAGCAACCGCAATTAACCCAAAGACGACTATGGAGACACCGCCCATTACGGAGGATGGGATGGTCAGGATAACAGCGCCGAACTTCGGCGAGAACCCAAGAAAAATTGCGACTAGCGCAGCGATGACAAAGGTGAGGGACGAGTAAATCTTGGTTACAGCCATTACGCCAATATTCTCGGCATACGTTGTGACGCCCGTTCCGCCGACGGAGCCGGAAAGAATGGTGGCAAGGCCGTCGCCCAGGAAGGCCCGGCCGGCGTAGCTGTCGAGGTTCTTACCCGTGATGGCCCCGACCGCCTTAACATGACCGAGGTTTTCGGCGACGAGGATGATGGCAATAGGTGCCATCATCAGCGCGGCGTGGGAAGAGAAGATTGGGGATGCAAATTTGGGTAGTCCAATCCAACTGGCGTTGGCTACGGGCGAAAAGTCTATAGGCTTGCCGAGGCCCATGCCATTCGTCAGGATGGCATATAGAGCGTAGGCTGCAATTACGCCGAGCAGTAACATCAACCGCTGAGGAAGTCCTCTTGCGCGAACCGCAACAGCGGTGATGAGGACAATGGTACCCAGCGCGAAGATGCCGTCGAACAGGTTGTGGCTAAGCCCCTTTACGGCAACCCCGGCCAGATTTAAGCCGAGTACGGATACTACGGCGCCAGTGACGACCGGTGGCATGACATGTTCAATCCAGTCAGTGCCTACGGCCATGACCGCGAGGCCGATTAGGGCATAAATGATGCCGCAGACAATGATTCCGCCAAGAGCGATAGGCAAGGATGCGTTTGCCCCGTGGCCTGAATAGCCGGTGACGGCGACAACTGCGCCGATGAATGCGAAGCTTGAACCGAGGTAGCTTGGAACGCGACCGCCAACTATCAGGAAGAAAATAAGCGTTCCAATGCCGGACATAAGGATCGCCACGTTCGGGTCGAATCCCATGATGAGCGGGGCAATCACTGTCGCTCCGAACATTGCGACTACGTGTTGCATACCCATGGCAACAGTCTGTCCCCAAGGCAGGCGCTCGTCTGGAGCCACGGGTTCATTGGGGCCTCGGTTGACGGGCAGTTTCCATCGTGGGAAGTAGTTTTTTAGCATCACATACTCCGATTACAGAGGGTGGGGCCCCATCACATAACGTTGGGCACAGTCTGGAGGCCATTGTTTGAGGAATTGGCTGGGGTCACTCTAAGAAGCCAATACTCGCCGTACAACCGATTGGAATGTCGAGTTCCAGCCACAATCGAATTCGGCATTACTCGTCATACTGGTGGGTACATTGGCTTGCATTGCACAACCCGTGATGTGCACCGGGTTGGGGCGCGGCACGAAACGCCGTAGATTTCCGGTGACTCCCCGTCAAAAACGAGACTGTTTGGCATACGTGTACATTTGTGGCGGAATTTCGACATCGCCCGCAGTTGCAACGAATTTCAGCAAGTGGCGTAATGAAGCATGGCCCGACGGAAACGCCTTATGTCGATGATCGCGGCAGCAGGCGCAGTGAGGCGAGGGCCGCTATCGCACCGAGTGGGAGGCGTTCATGGACATCCTGGATGTAGCACGCAAGGCCGGAATGGTGGTTGTGCTCGAAGGCAAAATCGGACGCGAGGAGTACCAGAGCGTGCACGGGTCGCTCGCGGCATTCCAGCGCTTTGTGGATAGCGTATTGTTAAAACCGGACAGCGCAGCGGTAGCTGGAGGTGCTAGTGAACTTCAGGCTTGAGGCAGCGTAGATATGCACCGGATACCGCGGGGTTTGTTGACGTTGCCTGTGTCTTTGCGCCAATGGCTTACCTTCTCGGCATTCCGTTCCACGAGACTGTTTTCGCTGGTGGATTCATCGGCGAAAAAATTATCCTGAGCGAGTTCGTTGCTTACGCATCGCCGTTTCCATATCCTCACAGAACTGGAGTTATGCAGATGGACCAACTAACCGTTGCCGTTCTCAGCTTTGCGCTGTGTGGATTCGCGAATCTGAATTCGGTCGCTGTGATGTCAGGTGCATTTGCCACGGTGGTGCCCGGGCGTCGGTCGGAGATAGCCAGATACGGACTGAGAGTGGTCCTTGCCGCGACTCTGTCGAATCTGCTCAGCAAAACTATTGAAGGAATGTTCCTATTGCTCACCTGGAGTGTCGCCCGTTGGCCATCATTGCCGCATTCAGGCCGGTGCGTTGATAAACGTCAGCGAGTCGTGCGGATGCTCACTTTTCAAGGAACCGTGATTTCTGGCGTTAGAGTTGGCGGGGGCGATCGCGCCGACTTTTTTGATGGAGCCAAAGGAGAGTGTGATGGTCGCGACGGGCAATTCTTTGCGCGCGCTGGTTGAGAAATGGATTGGGCCGCCGCCATGGACATCGGCCAGGATAATACGGCTAGCACGCTTGCACTCAAATCATCGCCGCTGTCTGCGCATAGAGGCATCGCGCTCCGCTGGCGCGATGGCGATTTACTTATTTCTCCACGATGATGGTTTCTGGTACGTATTTCCATCCGAAGCGGGACGCCCATCCATGCGCGTTTCATGAGATTGGCCGAGATCGTTTCAGCGCTCAAGCGGACAAGCCTTGGCGAATCGAAACAGCGAAGTGGATCTGACGGAAGGCTCTCGAAGGAGATGCTACGCAGCGACGGCCTTGACTCTCTTGCAATTCTCTAAATTATCAATACGGGATGGGGTCTAAAATGCATAACATAAGGCTATCTAAAATGCGGACCCAAGTATCGATGACGCAATGTCGCTCATTTTTCAAACATCTTATCCAGATATCGAATTGCTCGGGGTGACCTCGGTCTTCGGTATCGATACGATCGACAATACAACGCGAAACGCTCTGTATCTCGTTAAGAAGCTTCCTGACGCTAGCGTCTTTGTTGCCAAGGGGGAAGCGTCCGTTGCATACTCAGGCGCCAACTCCCATATCTCACGTCCACGTCCACGTTCAAGTGCTCTTGGTTGCGCTCCCCTCCCTGAGAGGACATATCGCCAACTTGGCGAACGTCCGGCATATCAACAATTCATCATTGATACGATTCGCCAATACCTAGGCGAGGTTAGTCTGATCGTTGTAGGCTGACTGACCAACATAGCTCTCGCATTGCGCGCTGCGCCTGACATTCAAAGATGCGTCAAACAGGTGATCCTGATGGGGGGCGACTTCGAGAGAAACGGCATCTTGAGGAACGTTTCGCCATGCGCCGAGGCTAGTATCGCTGCCGACCCACGCGCTGCCGATGGGGCGTTCAAAGCATCGTAGAACGTGACGGCCCTTGGACTAGACGTCACTCAGCAGACTTTTACCTCAACAGACTATATGCTCGCACTGAAGGCAGATGTTGGAGTCAACGGCCAGTTGCATAGCGTGTGATTTGGCACTATGAGCAATTTCATCGGAAAAGCGAAGATATCGATGGAATCTATGCGCACGACTAATCTGCTTCTGCCTACCTGCTTGCACCGCATCTTTAGAAGACGCGCCCCGGCACGTCAGCTTCCGTAAATTTCCTTTCTATCCCCTAGCAGATTCGCGCAGTCTGATTCGTTTGCATGCGTATGCAAACGTTCCACAAATGGACGGTGACGCCGCGGTTGCAGAGTCGAGCAGGATCTCGCCTTGCTTGCGTCAGCGAGCATTCCGGCGGCATGACTCGCTCTACGGCAACCGACTCTGCTTTTTTAAAAATGCCCGTTCGGTCAAAATACTTGACTATACGGAAATTGACTGGTTATAGTTGCGACAAGCCTGCCGGGGGCGATGGGCAAGTGCAGGAGCGTGCAATGCTTGAAGAGATATCCCCGCTGCACGAGCGCGTAGATTTAAGACCGAGCGCGCTGGCACTCACAACCTGACCGTTCGGTCACAGTGCTGGGTCGACCGGGCAGAACGTATTCGAGAATGGAGATGAGATGATGAGCGAGCAATCAACGAAGAACGACCAGGCTGGCAAAACGGCCGGCAAACAGTCGGCGCTGCAACCGGCGGAGCATGAGCCGTTCGTAGCGCCGGCGGCGATCCCGACCGCGCCGGCACAGGCCGCGGCTCGTGCCGGCGCCGCGCAGGCCAAGGAAAGCCGAGCGAAGTTCAAGGCGCTTTCTTCGGAGCACATGCCGAAGGATTTTTCGATTTCACTCGACGCCTATCGCCGCGGCGGCACAGATGCCTTTCTGGGACACGCTCCGAAACATGCGGTCGCTCAATCGATGCGTGGTTTCGAGCCGACTTACGTGAACGTCGTCGATTACATCGTACGGATCACACATCAGATTTGGGAAGAGAAGGACATCGGCTACATCTACGACACCTATAGCCACGATTGCGCGGTATGGGACGACCTGGCGCTTCAGTACGGGCGCGACAAGATCGTCGCGGACACCATCGCGCTGAACAATGCATTTCCCGATATCCGCATCGTAGCGGACGAAGTGATTTGGGCCGGCGACGACACGGTAGGTTTCCATACGTCGCATCGCACACGGATCATCGGCACCAATACCGGCTACACGCGCTACGGCGAGCCGACCGGCAATCGTGTCCAGTTCTGGTGTCTCGCGAACTGCATCGCTCGCGACAACGAAATCTTTCATGAACATGTCGTCTACGACACGGCTTCGGTCGTGCAGCAACTCGGCTACGACGTCATGGAGACGGCGCGCAAGATTGCACAGGTCGGCAACGGCATTCCTCTACCCAAAGACTTCCTCGGCAGCGAGCCGCGGCGCACGAGCGGGCAGTCGAAGCCACCCCGCATGACGATCCCCTCGGACGTCGGCAACGACCCGGAGCCGTTCGTTCGTGCGGCGCTGCACACGATCTGGAACCGCCGCAACCTGAGCGCCGTTAGCCGTGTGTATCACGAGTCGGTGCTGGTGCAGGTCACCGCCGGCCGCAACTTCCATGGCCACGGTCAGTTGCAGTCGTTCATGCTGTCCCTGCTCGCGATGTTCCCTGACATGCTCTATTCGATCGACGACGTCTACTGGATGGGTAACGCACGCGAAGGCTATCTCGTCGCTATACGCTGGAGCATGCTTGGCACACATCGCGGCCACGGCCGTTATGGCGCGCCGACCGGCAAGGAAATTAATCTGTGGGGCATCACGCACTGGGTGATCGAAGACAGCAAGGTCACCAAGGAATGGACTATGTTCAACGAGTTCGGCGTTCTGATGCAAATCACCGGATAACCCACCAGATTCAGCGATTCAGGGCGCGACACGCAAGCGGGCTTGCGTGTCGACGGCGGCTTAGCGATCAGGGAGACTCGGCGCGCCGGTTTGGGCGACCGATGGAGACATTGGTGAAGAGCATCAGATTAATAGGCAGCCTCGCGATGGCGGTGGCGATGGCCATGGCTTTGACGGCGGGCGAGGCGCGCGCGGATTGCGGCATTCCGTCGGGTTCCGTGAGGATTCTTGCCAATGACTTTGCGGCGTTGCGCATTGTCATTGCAGCGGCACAGCAGTGCGCATCGCCTTCGGTCAGCATCACCGCCAACGAAACGACCGAGCACCAGAGCCTGCAGGTGCCGGCGCTGCAGATTACGCCCGCAGCTTATACGGCTGTGTTCGTGGCGAACAACTCGATTTTCCCGTTGATGAACAAGGGCCTCATCCGGCCACTCGATGACCTCATCGCGAAGTACGGCAAGAATCTGACGCCGGACCAGCTCGTGAAGGTGGACGGCAAAGTGATGGCGGTAGCGGTCGACATCAATGCGGAGCATCTGTTCTATCGCGAGGACATTCTTCAGAAGGCCGGATTGCCGCCGCCCACCAGCTACGAACAGATTCTTGCCGCCGCGAAGACGATACGCGACAAAGGCCTGATGCAGTACCCCCTCGCTGCGACGGACAAGGCGGGCTGGTACATCGCGGCTGAGTTCGTCAACATGTACTTCGGTTATGGCGGCCAGCTGTTCAAGGCCGGTAGCGCGGCGCCCAACATTAACAATGCGAAGGGTGTTGCAGCCTTGAACATGATGAAAGCGCTGACCGCCTACATGGCGCCAGACTATTCGACCTACAGCGCCGACGAAATGAATAAGGTGTACATGGCGGGCAGGACGGCGATCATGAACCAGTGGGGCTCGGTGGCGGACACGGTGATCGATCCGAAAGGCGCGGCCCCGGACGTCGCGGCGAACACGGTGCTCGCCGCGGCGCCGACGGTAGGCGGCGGCCAGACGCCGGCCGGCGCGCTCTGGTGGGACGGTTTCTCGATCGCCCGCAATATCTCCGACGCCGATGCGGAGGCCTCGTTTCGTGCGCTCATGCATGGAATCCAGCCGGCCGTCGCGCGCGCGCATCCTGATGACGCTACATGGCTGGCGAGCGGCTATCAACCCGGCACGGGTTCAGCCGGCGTATTGGCCACCGCGCACGCGCATCCGCAGTCGTATCCGATGGTGCCGTATATGGACCTGTTGCACGCCGCGCTCGGCACTGAGCTGCCGCAGTTCCTGCTAGGGCGCGAATCAGCGGAGGCGGCGCTTGCCAACGTGGAGGCTGCGTATATCGCATCGGCTCGTGAAAGCGGCTTCCTGCGTTAGCGCGGCCCGGGCGTCCTCACGCTCGCATGAACAACCTCGCCTGAGAGAGAATCTATCGTGCATCGCAAAGCGTTCTTCGCATTCATGCTGCCATCGTTGCTGGCCATGTTCGTTTTCATTGCGCTCCCGATTATTTCGGTCGCCGTGCAATCCTTTTATACGCAACACGAGCAGGTGCTGGTCAAGTCGCAGATGTGCGCGCCATTCGGCGGTTGTACCGAAGGTGTGCGCGTCGATTCCGACGCGACCGAAAAACTACGCAACGCGCACCCGCTCGGCCATTTCAACGGCTTCGGCACCTATCTCGACCGCAATCACCTCGCCGTGGAGGAGGTTCGGCTTGCGCTGAAAAGCCACGACAGCTGGCGCGACAGCGTGGCGCGGATCTATTCGCTGCCGTTCTACAAGGCGCTGTCTTTCACACTCGCATACACGTTCATCGTGACGCCGCTGGCGATGCTGCTCGGTTTCGCGATCGCGCTCGCCGTCGACGCGGTTGCACCTATCTACAAAGGGCCAGTGATTTTCTTTTCGCTGCTGCCGATGATCATCACGCCGCTGATCGGCGCGCTGATTCTCTACTGGATGATCAATCCGCAGGGGATCATCGGCGCAAGCCTGCAAACGCTGCTCGGTGATCCGCAACTGACGCTGAACGCCTCCGCGCCGCTCACTTGGTTTGCACTATTCACGTACGGCGTGTGGACCAATGCACCGTTTTCTTTCATCGTGCTCTACGCCGGCCTGCAGACGGTGCCCCACGACACGCTCGAGGCGACGATGATCGACGGCGCGAGCCGCTGGCAACGCGTGCGCTACGTGGTGATTCCGCACCTTTGGCCGCTCGCGACATTCATTGCGCTCGTGCAACTGATGGATAACTTCCGCGTATTCGAACCGATTGTCGGGTTGAGCGCACAGGCCAACGCGACCTCGCTGAGCTGGAATGTGTTCCATGATCTGCAGGGTCAGGCCGACCAGCAATTCGGTTCGGCGGCGGCCACTTCGGTGCTGACGATCGTCGGCGTGATGATTCTGCTCGCGCCGGTGCTAATGCGCACGTGGCGCGAATTCAACCCAAAATAGGAGACCCCTCATGTTAGCGGCGATATCTCGATGGTGTTCCAGAGTTATGGCCTTTATCCGAACATGACGGTGTACGAGAACATCCGCTTTCCGCTCAAGGTCCGCAAGGTCCCAGCGGCGCGTCATCACGAACTGGTGATGAAGGCGGCGCAGGCGGTGGAGTTGAGCGCGCTGCTCGACCGTCGTCCGGCTGCGTTGTCGGGCGGCCAGCGGCAGCGGGTCGCGCTGGGCCGGGCGATCGTCAGGCAGCCGCGCGTGTTCCTGATGGACGAGCCGCTGTCGAATCTCGACGCGAAGCTGCGTGTCTCGACGCGAGCGCAGATCAAGAATCTGCAGCACCGACTGAAGGTGACCACCATCTACGTTACGCATGACCAGATCGAGGCTATGACGATGGCCGATCGCGTGGTGGTGATGAACAAGGGGGTGATCCAGCAGGTCGGCACGCCGACCGATATCTATGACCGGCCGGCCAACACGTTTGTCGCGAGCTTTATCGGATCGCCGGCGATGAATTTGATCGGAGGCGAGATCGAGGGCGGCGTGTTCCGCGCGCCGGGCGTGCAGATCGCGGGACTGGCGAACAAGGCGCGCGGTCCGGTCACGCTGGGTTTCCGCGCCGAAGACGCGTCGCTTGTTAGCGAAAACGGCCAACTGTCCGCCGAAATTTACTCGATGGAGCTGTTGGGCGAGGCGACGATGGCCAGCTTTCGGATTGGCGATTCGCTGGTGTCGGTGAAGTCCGCGAAGAGCTATCGGTCGGAAATCGGCGATATGGTGCATGCGGAGGTACCGGCTGAAATCTGTCATCTGTTCGACCACCAGACGGGTGTGCGGATCGATTAGCGCGCCGCGGGTACCGCTGACGTCGCAAATGGCAACGAAATCAAACAGGACATTCAATGAAGGTGACGAAGCAGCAGATGGAACAGCGCGTCGTCCGCTACGGTGAATTGATGCCGTGTCGGACTGCGTTCATCGACGCGCATACGCCGGGTTCGGATCAGAAGGAAAACTTCACGATCATCGGCAGAGGCGTGTCCGAAAGCCGCGATCAGCACGTGCACATCGACGACACGCCGGGCTTTAACATCGGCGCGGCCGGTCAGCCGCCGAGATGCCGGAATTCGCTGCATGCGCACCGCACGGCGGAAGTGTTCTTCGTGCTGAAGGGGCGCTGGCGGTTCTTCTGGGGACGTTGGGGGAATGCTGGTGAAGTGGTGCTGGAAGAGGGCGACATCTTCAACATTCCCACCGGCATTTTCCGCGGCTTCGAGAACGTGGGCACCGACTACGGAATGATCATGTCGATCCTCGGCGGCGACGACGCCGGCGGCGGAGTCATCTGGGCGCCGCAGGTTATTCAGGAGGCCGCGAGTCATGGCCTCGTGCTCGGTGAGGACGGGCGTCTCTACGACATCAAAAAGGGCGAGTCTCTGCCGTCGGGCGTGCTGCCAATGCGGCTGCTGACAGACGACGAATTGCGTGTGTTTCCCGAGGCGCCGGTCGACGCGGTGGTGCGCGATTATGTGGCGCGATACCACGACCTGCTAGCACTCGCGGGCCACGCACCCGCGAAGGTCATCGGCGCGGACGCGTTGCTGCGCGACAGGCCCGGTTTTGAGGTCGAACTGCTCGGGCGCGGTTCGATACCGCCCACGCCTTATCGCAACGAGCGGCACGAAATCGTGATGGTGATGCGCGGCCACTGGCGGTTGAGCTGGGACGACGGGTCGCTGGTGCTGGCGCCCGGCGATACCTGTGCGGTGCCGCCGGGCCTCATGCACGCGCTCGCGCCGAGCATGTCGGGCGAAGCCAGCCTGTATCGGGTGACGGCTTCGGGCGACGGGGCCGGCCCGACCTGGCGTGGCTGAACAGGGGTCGCCGACAACCCGGCGCGTGCCGATCGATACGTATCGTTAGATATCGCTAGCCCTTCGCACGCGCCGCCCTGCATTTTTCTTTGGATCAAAGATGGAATTCGCGCTGTTTTTTACCCGCAACGATCAGACTGTTGCTAACTGCCTCGAACTGTTCGAACAGTTCCAATCCACCGGTGTCCGGCATTTCGGCTTCAAGGATGTCGGCGTCGACAAGACCACGCTGCAGGCGCTTGCGGACGCGATCGACAAAGCGGAGGCCACGTCTTACATGGAGGTCGTGTCGGCTTCGCCGGAGGCCTGCATCCGTTCCGCGCAAATCGCGGCGGAGCTGGGCGTGCACCGCTTGCTGGGCGGCACCCAGGTCGAGGAAATCGGTGCGGTGCTCGCCGGCACGCGGACCGCGTATTACCCGGCGCCTGGCCGGCCCGTCGGACACCCGGTGCAACTGGACGGTTCGCTGCGGGCTATCGTCGACGACTGCAAGCGCTTCATGGATCTCGGCTGCGCGGGCGTGGATCTGCTTGCGTTTCGCGCATCGGACGCGGAGCCGCTGGAACTGGTCGCGGCTGCACGAGAAGTCGTGCGGCCTGGCGGACTGGTGGTGTCGGGGTCGATCGGCACGCCGGCGCGAGTACGAGCGATTCGCGAGGCCGGGGCCGATCTGTTTACCGTCGGCAACGCGGTGCTCGATTGCACCTACGTGGCGGGCAATTCGTCATCTGTCGAACAGGCGAAGGCGATGCTGCGCGATAGCGGCGGCCTGTAACCGACGCGCAAGGAGCGTGAAGCTGTGCTGTGCTCGTTGCATCACGCGGTGCTGTGCTCGTTGCTGGCGACGATCACGGCGACACCCGCCGTGGCCAGCGCATCCGCGAGCGGCCGTTCAGGCGCCGCGTCCACCACCAGCCGGTGAATCTGCCGCAGTTCGCAGACGCGGAAAAGCGCGGTGCGATTCAGCTTGGTGGAGTCCGCAATCACCGTGACGCGCTGCGCCTGCGCGATCATGGCGCGGGCTATCTCTGCTTCGCGAAGCTCGTAATCCATCACGCCGCCGGTATCTATCGCACCGACGGTAATCACGGCGTCGCCGGCGTTGAACTGCGCGATCTGTTCGACCGCAAGCCGTCCGACATTCTCCGACGCTTCTTCCAGATATTCTCCGCCGATCAGAAATACGCGATGGTTCTCGCCGCCACGAGCGACGGTCTGCGTGATAGCGAGCGAGTTGGTGATGACCGTCATCGCGGGACGCATCGCGAGTTCCTGCGCAAACGCGAGCGTGGTCGTGCCGGTGTCAATGAAAAGCGTATCGCCCCGGTCGAACAGCGCGGCCGTATAGCGGGCAATCGCTCGCTTTTCGTCGGATTGCTCTAGAAGCCGTTTGCGAAACGCGCCTTCCGTTTGCTGATCGAGCAGCGTTGCGCCGCCGTGGTACTTGCGCAACTGGCCGCGCAACGACAATTCGGTTAGATCGCGCCGTATCGTTTCGCGCGACGTGCCCAGATGTTCCGACAGGAAGTCGACGGTGATCTTCTGATGTTCGCGGACCAGCGCAAGGATGGCGACGTGTCGTTCGTGTGGTTTCATGAATGTTCCTCTGGCGTTGGCATTTGCGCCTGCACGCACGGATGGACTCGAATCGTGCGGGAGGAAGCCCGATTCGTCAAGCTCATGTGGATGCGGGCAGGTTTGTAAATAAGATTTGCCAATTTATGGCCATAATTTGACTGAATGGGCAATTTAATGTAGTTTTCGGTCATTGAAGATGATCGAACGGTGATTCGGGTGAGTGTGTCGGACGACGATGTTTATGACGTAGCAGTGATCGGCGCAGGCGTGGTCGGCTGCGCGGTTGTGCGCCGCTTCGTGCTGGAGGGGGCACGCGTGCTTCTGCTCGAGCGTGGGGCCGATCTGCTTTCGGGCGCAAGCAAGGCGAACAGCGCAATTCTGCACACGGGTTTCGATGCACCGGAAAACAGCCTCGAAGTCGCCTGCATGCAGGCGGGCTACGAGGAGTATCTGGACATCGCGGGCCGGCTCAATTTGCCGCTGCTCGAAACGGGCGCCATGGTGGCGGCGTGGAACGAACAGGAACTGGCCCGGCTAGACTCCATCGAGGCACAGGCCCGAACCAATGGTGTCGCCGACGTGCGTCGTATGACCCGCGACGAAATGCTGGCGCGCGAGCCTCATCTGGCGACGAACGTGATGGGCGGTGTGCTGGTGCCGCGCGAACATGTGATCGATCCATGGAGCGCGCCGCTCGCCTATCTGACGCAGGCTGTCGAAAACGGCGCTAACGCGCTATTCGGCGCGGAGCTGAAGGCAGGGCGACGCGACACGCGCCACTGGACGCTCGAGACGACGCGCGGCCGGTTCAAGGCCGCTTTCGTCGTGAACTGTGCGGGTCTGCGCGGCGATCTCGTCGAACAGGCGTTGCTCGGGAGCAGCAGCTTTACGATTCATCCGCGCAAGGGGCAGTTTGTGGTATTTGACAAGGCGGCGTCCGGGCTGATCCGAACAATTCTGCTGCCGGTGCCGACCGAACGCACAAAAGGCGTGGTGATCACGCGGACGGTGTTCGGTAACGTGCTGGTCGGCCCGACCGCCGAAGAACAGGACGACCGTGTGCATGCGAGCGTCGAGCGCCCGGCTCTCGAAGCATTGGTTGCTGCCGCCGTCGCTCGGGTACCGGCATTGGCGGGCATGCCGGTGACCGCGGTCTACGCGGGCCTGCGGCCGGCCACCGAAAAAAAGGAGTACCGCGTGCAGATCGACAAGGAACGCGGCTACCTGGTGCTCGGTGGGATTCGCTCGACGGGTCTTACAGCCGCACTCGGTCTCGCGCGGCACGCATTCGCGCTTTACCGCGACGCTCACGCGAACCTCGCGCCGCTCACTGCGCCTGCCTAATCTCGCCGAACATTTGCCGCGCGATTGGGAGCGTCCGGGCGACAACGAAATCGTCTGTCATTGCGAACTCGTGACTCGCCGCGAAATCGAGGCGGCGCTGTCGGGCGTGGTGCCCGCCGGCGATCTGGGCGGCCTGAAGCGCCGCACCCGGGCATGCATGGGGCGCTGCCAGGGCTTCTATTGCAGCGCGCGAGTCGCTGAACTCACTGCGACCCGACTTGCTACTCCGCTGACGGTGGGAGCGGTCAATGAGTAACAACATGGATATGGATGTACTGGTGATCGGCGGTGGTCCCGCGGGCATTGGGGCGGCGGTCGCGTTGCGCAGCCAGGGCGTACAACGGGTGACGATCGTCGAACGGGAAGCCGTGCTGGGCGGCGTGCCGCGGCACTGTGGACATCCGCCGTTCGGGATGCGGGAGTTCGGCCGCATCTACAGTGGGCCGGTCTATGCCGCGCGTCTCGCGACGCTGGCGAAAGAACAGGGCGTGACGGTTCGCGTGGGCACGACCGTCACGCGGCTGGAGCCGGGCGGGCGCGTGCAACTTGCCGACGCCGGCGGCCGCACGTCGCTCAGCGCGGAGCGAGTGATTCTCGCCACCGGCGTGCGAGAATCGCCGCGCTCGGCACGGCTCGTGTCTGGCGACCGGCCTGTCGGCGTGATCAACACGGGAGCGCTTCAGTCGTTCGTCTATCTACGCAAATCGATGCCGTTTCGCCGTCCGCTGATTGTCGGGACAGAACTGGTTGCGATTTCGGCTGTGTTGACCTGTTTCAAGGCGGGAATCAGGCCGGTCGGTATCGTCGAAGCCGGCACGCGGCCCACTACGCGGCGAGCGTTCACACTGTTGCCGCGCCTCTTCGGCGTTCCGCTGTGGTATGAAACGGAACTGGACCATATCGAAGGAAACGGTCGCGTAGAAGGGGTGCGTTTGCGTGGGCCGGACGGCGCGGTTCGTCGTATCGATTGCGACGGTGTGCTGTTCACGGGGAAGTTCACGCCTGAAGCAGCGCTGGTGCGCGGCAGCCATCTGCTGCTCGATCCGGGCACGGGCGGACCCGTCGTCGATCAGTATGGGCGCTGCTCCGACCCGTCGTACTTCGCAGCCGGCAATCTGTTGCGGCCGCTTGAGACCGCCGGCTGGTCGTTTCGCGAAGGTCAGCGAATCGGCCGGAGCGTGGCCGCCGATCTGCATGGACACATGGCCGAGGCACTTGCCAGCGTGAGCGTGGAGCGCGCGGAAGGCATCAGGCTGGTGATGCCGCAGCGCCTCGTCGTCCCGCTTACGCAGCTTCCGCGGGATGTGCCGCACGTGCCGCAAGGTCTCGAGCATCTGCAAGTGCGTGTCGCAAAGCAGATCAAAGGCACATTGGAACTAACGGCGGGCGGGCATGTATTGTGGGAGAAACAGGTCTTGGCGCTGCCCGAGCGCAGACTGCTCATTCCGCTGCGGCATTTGGAAATTCCGGCAACCAGTGGCACGCTGCGCGTCGCGATAAGGCCGGGAGCCTGACGACCGTATACATCGTGTGGCGACAAAGGCCGCAAAGCTGGCACAGAGAATGAGGAACTGAGGGATACCATGCGGATTGCAGCAATCGATCAGGGCACGACCAGCACGAGGGTGCTGGTCGCGGACGAAGACGGCGAGGTGGCGATCGCGCATGCGGTCCGTCACCAGCAGCGCCATGTGAAGGCGGGCTGGGTCGAGCACTCCGCGCTCGAACTGCTGGCGAACGTTCGCGCATGCATCGATGCTGCTGGCACCGTTGACGCCATCGGCCTCGACAATCAGGGCGAAAGCTGTCTCGCGTGGGACGCGCACACGGGCGAGCCGTTATCCGATGTGATCGTGTGGCAGGATCGGCGCACGGAAGCATGGATCGACGAACTGCGGGCACTCGATGCGCAGACGCTCACGCTTGAACGCGCCGGCTTACCGCTCGACGCTTACTTTTCGGCGTCCAAGTTCGGCTGGCTTTTGCGCCACAACGAACGCGTGCGGGCAAGTCTCGCCTCCGGAAGCTTGCGGCTCGGCACAACTGACGCCTGGTTTCTCGATCGCCTGACCGGACAGTGCGCCACCGATATCACCACCGCATCGCGCACGTCGCTGATGAATCTCGCGACCAGCGAATGGGATGAGGAGCTGTGCCGTTTGTTCGGTGTGCCGGTCGAATGCCTTCCGCCGATTCGCGCGACAGTCGGCGAGTTCGGCCACATCGGCGCGACGCCAGTAACGGCCGCCGTCGTCGATCAGCAGGCAGCGCTGTATGGACATGGCTGCCGTCGCACGGGCGACGCGAAGATCACGTTCGGCACCGGCGCTTTCGCGCTTGCGCTGACCGGTTCGCAGATCGTCCGCGTGCCGGACGACGGCCTGTTGCCCACCGTGGCCTGGCAGATCGACGACGAGGTGACTTATGCGGTCGACGGCGGCGTCTATGATGCAAGTTCCACGATCGAATGGGCATCCCGGCTGGGGCTGTTCGGCGATCTGTCCGAGATCGAACGTTTCGATGCGCCGCCCGCGATTTCGCGCGAGCTGGCCTTCGTGCCGGCGTTTTCAGGACTCGCATGTCCCCATTGGGACCGCAGCGCGGGCGCGCTGTGGCTCGGCATGACGGGCGCCACGACCCGAGCCGAATTGTGCCAGTCGATGCTGGAGGGCATCGCGATGAGCGCCGCGGACGTGATCGATGCGATGCGTGAGCACGTCGGCGTGACGGATCGCCTGTCGATAGACGGTGGTCTCGCGCGCAACGGGTACTTCGTGCAATTTCTCGCCGACGTGCTGGAACGGACGATCGTCACGCGCTCGTTCCACGAGTTGACGGCCTACGGCTGCGCAGCGCTCGCCGCACGAGGCCTGTGCGGCCGCGACGGCACGTTGCCTGATCACGACAGCGACACGCTGCTGTTCGAACCGCGCCGGCCGGCGGCTATGGTTCGCGAATGGCGGACACGTTTTACCGACGCAGTGAACCGTGCCAAGCGCTGGCGCTAGGCACTGCGCTTTCCTTAGAGTCGAGCTAGCCAATTTCGGACCGCGTGACCCAGTTGTGCAGGCGCTTCGAGTGGCACGAAATGCCCAGTACGTGCGCAGACGTGCCATTGTGAGTTCGGCAAACCGTCTGCGAGTTCACGCTGCCGATCCTCGGGATTCAGTGCGTCTTCGTCGCCGCTGACGATTAGTGTCGGCACGCTGAATTTGGGAAGTCGCGGACGGCTGTCCGCACGCGTAATTGCTATTTCCACCTGATCTGCGAATCCTTCCAGGCCGACCCGCGCTGCCATTTCGCCGATCGTTGCGGCTAGCGCGGCATCGTCACGGCGATACGACGCGACGTACTGAGGCCATAACGTCGTTGCGACAAAGTGTGCGAGTCCGGCTTCGCGTGCGGCGTCGACGGTCGCGCGGCGAAGAGGAGCATTGTCGGGTGCATCTGCCCGCGCATTGCTGGCCACCAGTGCAAGACCTGCGACGCGCTCAGGTGCTTGCGCGGCCAGTTCCAGTGCGACGAAACCGCCCAGCGAAAAACCAAGCACCGCGACCCTTGGGGGTAACTGACGCAACAGTGCGCGAGCCGCGGCGGCTGCGTTTCTATGACCCGCGTACGACTTGGGCAACGCGGTCGCGCTCAGCGCCGGATCGGCGTCGAGCATGGGCGTCCATAGCGCTCGATCGCATAACGTGCCGCCGAGCAGAACGAGTGGCGTCAGCGTCGCACAATCCTGAGCGGCGTTGACGGTCGAAGAGGGTGAGTTGGCCATCAGAGATTCACAGACGGGTCACGGCCTTGCCGCGACGTTCAATAACGGATGCTCTGCGACTGCCCGCGCGCCGCTTCGGCGAATGCGCGGGTGATCAGACTAGTGGTCACATTCGCAAAGTAGCGCGCGCCCAGTGCCGCATATCGATCTTCGTCGTCGGCGCTCAGCGCGACGATGCCGGCGCATTTTCCTGCCGCGGTGATGGCGGACAACGCTTCGACAATTGCAGCATGCACTTCGGGCGCGTTCCACTTGCTGCCGTGGCCCATCGCGTGCGCGAGATCGTTCGGGCCGACGAAGACCGCGTCGACGCCGTCCACCTCGGCAATCTCGCGAGCGTTTGCGATAGCCGTGGGTGTTTCGATCATCGCGATCAGCGCGATGCCTTCGTCGCTCCGTTGCGTATGGCCGCTGGTGAACGCGCCATAGCCCGCCGCGCGCGGACTGAACGCGCAGCCGCGACGGCCGATCGGTGGATAGCGGACGGAGTCGACGAGGCGGCAAGCCTGCGCGGCGGTTTCGACCATCGGAACCTGCACCGCGCTCGCCCCCATGTCGAGAAAACGCGGTAGGTCGTGCTCGAAACAGCGGATCACTGGCACTATGCCACTTGCACGTGCCGCTCGAAGCATGTGTTCGGTCACGCCGAAGTCGGAGCTACCATGTTCGTTGTCGATGATGACGAAGTCGAATCCGGCATACGCGCACATTTCGACGATCGCTGGGCTTGAAAGCGAGTTGAATACGCCGCGCAGGCGGCGTCCGCTGCGCAACATGTCGGGCAGGCGGGTGTCGATGGGCATCTGAGCAGCAGTCAAAACGAAGCTCCAGTGAGTGGCAAATGATCGATGCGGGGGCGTACTGTCGAACGCTCGACGAGTTCGCACGGAATGACAATGTTGCGCGGCGCGAAGGCGCCTTGCATCTGTTCGCACATCAGCGAAACCGTCGCTGTAACCATCGATTCCAGGTCTTGGCGGACACTTGTCAAGTCGTAGGCGCCCCACGAAGATTGGGGGACGTCGTCGAAACCAATCACGGCGACGTCCCCCGGCACGCGCAGTTGCAGTTCACCGCGGATCACATCGAGCGCCGCGATGGCCATGTGGTCGTTGGCGGCAAATAGCGCGTCGGGTTGCTGCGGCTGCCTGAACAGCCGGCGTGTGGCCGCCTGCGCTTCGGCGAAGTCGTAGTGGCCGGTCTCACGCGCGGTGAGCCCGAGCCCATGCGCTGCGAGCGTCTCGGCGAAGCCACGCTCGCGTGCGATGCTAGTGGACGAAGCTTCGAGGCCTGCCAAAAATGCGATGTGACGGTAGCCGCGCTCGAGTAAGAGCATAGCGGCGAGTTCGCCGCCGCGGTGGTTGTCGCTGGTCACCGCGCTCACCGTGTGGCGGGGCGATCCTTCCAGCGATGAAATACGATTGAACTGCACGACGGGAACGCCGACCGCCGCGCAACTGCTTGCGAGCGTCGGGGACAGCATGGTCGAAGCCATGATGATGCCGTCGACCTGGTACTCAAGTATTTCGGCAAGCACCCCATCGGCGGCTTCGTCCATGTCGGCGATGAACATCAGAACGTGGTACCCCTCTCGCTGCAATTGCTGCGAGAGCCGCTCGATGACGAGCGGATAGAACTGGTTCTCAAGGTAGCTCATCACCAGCGCGACGATGCGGCTGCGCCTCGTGATCAGGCTGCGCGCCAGCGCGTTCGGCCGGTAGCCGAGTTGCTGCGCCGCAGCCAACACTTTGCGGCGCGTGTCCTCGGACACGCTCGCGCCAGGTGTGAAAGTGCGGCTTACTGCGGACTGTGACACGCCCGCGAGCGACGCAACATCTTGGGCACGAACAGACGCTTTCATGCGGCGCTCCAGCCGCCGTCGAGCATCAATGCGCTGCCCGTCATGAGACTCGATGCGTCGCTGGCGAGAAATACAACCGCACCCATCACCTCATCCATCCTGCCGACGCGTCCCAGCGCAATGCGTTCCTCGACCCACTGTCTGAAGCCCGGCGCGTCGAACATACCTGCGGTCATCGGTGTTTCAATGAAGGTAGGGCAGAGCGTGTTCACGCGAATAGAGGCTTTGCCAAGTTCCCATGCGAGCGCCTTCGTCATGCCTTCGAGTGCATGCTTGCTCGCGCAGTAGAGCGTTCGCCGCGGACTACCGACGTGCCCCATCTGCGATGAAATGTTGATAATTGAGCCTGTACGCCCGCTAACCACCAGCCGCCGCGCAAACGCACGAGCGACGTAAAACGCAGCCTTGACGTTGAGTTCCAGCACGTCGTCGATGTCCAGGTCGTCGAGTTCGACGAGCGGCTTCGGGCGGTTCATGCCCGCGCTGTTGACGAGGATTTCGAACGGCACGCCTTCTGTGTCGAGACGGGTATCGAACGCGGCTTCGACGGCTTTCGAATTGGTCACGTCAAGTACCTGCGAATCGCAAGCGAGGCCTTCAGCCTGCAGCACAGCGCAGGCTTCAGTGAGCGCTGCGGTACGGCGCCCGACAATCGTTACTCGTGCGCCAGCGCGCGCGAGTGCGACAGCGGCCGCGAGTCCGATGCCGCTGCTGCCGCCGGTCACGAGTGCGCGCCGGCCGTCTACACGAAAATTCGGCCCTGGCGGCAGCGCTGTCACGACCGCGCCTCGACCGGCCGATACCACGTCAGGTCCGGGCGGTTACCGTAGCGGCGTACGCGAATATTCGCCTGCTCGCCGTGGCCCGCAAAATTCTCCATGTGGCACAGGCGCGAGCAATATTCGCCCATCGTCGCGCTGGCCTCGTCGGTTAGCACGCGCTGATAGGTGCAGGTCTTCAGGAACTTGCCGACCCACAGGCCGCCCGTATATCGGGCGTTGCGATTGGTCGGCAACGTGTGGTTCGTGCCGATCACCTTGTCGCCGAACGCGACGTTCGTGCGCGGGCCGAGGAAGAGCGCGCCGTAATTGGTCATGTTTTCTAGGAAGTAATCCGGTTCGCGCGTCATCACCTGGACATGCTCCGACGCAATACTATCGGCCACCTCGAGCATTTCTTCGTACGTGTCGCAGACGATCACCTCGCCGTAGTCGGCCCAGCTCTGCGCGGCCACCGCAGCGGTGGGCAGCACTTTGAGCTGACGTTCGATTTCGGCCAGCGTGTCGCGCGCAAGCTTTTCGCTAATGGTGAGCAGCACCGCGGGCGAGGTCGGACCGTGTTCGGCCTGACCCAGCAAGTCGACCGCGCACAGTTCGCCGTCCACGCTTTCGTCGGCGATCACGAGTGTTTCGGTCGGACCCGCGAACAGATCGATGCCGACCCGGCCATACAACTGCCGCTTGGCTTCAGCGACGAACATGTTGCCGGGGCCGACCAACATGTCGACTGGCGCGACGCTCGGTGTCCCGACCGCCATCGCGACCACCGCCTGCACGCCCCCGAGCACGAGAATCTCGTCGGCGCCCGCCATGTCCATTGCAGTGACGATGGCCGGATGCGGCTTGCCCTGATACGGCGGCGCCGTCGAGACCACTCGCGGAACGCCCGCCACCTTCGCTGTCAGCACGCTCATGTGCGCGGAGGCCAGCAACGGATATTTGCCGCCCGGGATATAGCAGCCCACGGCGTTCATCGGCACGTGGCGATGGCCGAGCACCACACCGGGGAATGTCTCGACTTCGACATCGCGCATCGAGTCGCGTTGGATCTGCGCGAAGTTGCGGACCTGGTGCTGGGCGAACGCGATGTCCTCGATTTCGCGCGGCGTCAGCTGTTTACGCGCTGCTTCGATCTCTGCGCGCGACAACCGGAAGTCGGCCGGGTCCCAGTTGTCGAATTTGCGGCTGTAGTCGCGAACGGCTTCGTCGCCGCGCGTCTCGATGTCGTGAATGATGCCCTCGACGGTAACGCGAACCTTTGCATCGTCGTCGGTTTTCGCCGCGGCGGCGCGACCTTGCTTGAGATACCTGATCATCGATTGTTCCTGTTGAAAACGGTGGGTGTTGAAGATGCACCGCAATTTCTGTTCGTTGCATACGTATGCAAATCAGCGTTAACCCGAGGAAGCGCGATTCCGCCGGCGCGAACGCTAGACGTAGCTGCCCAGCGCTATCTCTCCCGGGTTTCTCCCAATTTGCATCTGTTCGCACGACTAGGATAGTCCGAATATGCCCGTTCGGTCATGAAAAATGTTTATTAAGAAGGCTTGACCATATTTTTGGTCAGAAATACGCTGACCGAACGGTAATCGAAGTCGACCACCGAACGGTGGCCCGCGACGTCCGGATCATGGGGGGGCGGCTAGCGTTTTTTTCGTGACCGAGGGCTGCCGAGGTTGTCGATTTGCAGTACTTACCGATTCGAGCGGCGTAACGCACGCGAACGATGTCGGTGCTGGAACGACCGTCCGTGTGCGGATCGACCTGTGACTACTGCGAAAACATACGAAACAAACTGAACAGGAGCGAGAGAAATGAAAGGTAAGACGTGGCTGGTCTGGACGATGTTGGCGTTGGTTCAAGGCGAGGCGTTCGCGCAGTCGAGCGTGACGTTGTACGGCGCGACGGATGCAGGGATTAATTTTTTGAGCAACACGGGTGGCTCGCATGCATACCAGTTCGCCGACGGCGCGTATCAACCGAATGAACTCGGCTTTACTGGCAACGAAGATCTCGGTGGCGGCAACAAAGCTGTTTTCAAACTGGAGAACGGTTTTCGCCTTGGCACGGGCCAACTGAATCAGGGCGGGGCACTCTTCGGTCGGCAGGCCTATGTCGGGCTAGGTAATTCATGGGGTACGGTGACGCTCGGGCTTCAATACGACTTCGCGCTTGATTTCACCGCTTTGTTCAATACCAGCGCTTACGCGAGCGGATACGGCGTACACCTTGGCAACTTTGACCGCCAGGGCGGCGCCCGTCTGCAGAATGCGATCAAGTTCGTCAGCAATAGTTATCACGGACTGGTGGTGGGCGGAATGTACTCGTTCAGCAACCAGCCGGGAGATTTCCATAGTGGCAGCGCATGGAGTGCAGGCGCCTCATATCAGGCGGGTGGCTTTGCAGCAGGTGGGAACTATACGAGACTGAATTCACCGCAAGGGCTGGCGGCCATCGATCCGTACGCGCAAATGGGTGTCACCTCGATGCTTGGCCAGACTGTGGCGACCGTGAATCCGGCAACCGGAGCGGTTACCGATCTGCACGCCACGACGCCGTTCGCAATCGACTACCAGTCGATTTTCGGCATCGGCGCGTCTTATACGTTGGGCAATCTGATCATGGCCGGCGACTTCAGCGATACCACGTTTCACGGGTTCGGCCGTTCGTCGTCGATGAAAGTCTTCGAGCCTGGCGTGCGCTATCAGTGGACGCCGTCGCTGTCTTTCATCTCGGCCTATCAATACACTATGTTCGAGGGACACCATTGGCATGAAGTTGCATTGGCGACCCACTATCAGTTGTCGAAGCGGACTGAACTGTACACATCGGTCGACTGGATGCGCGCATCGGAAGGCGTGGACGCGGTAATTGGCTACAGTTTTACCCCGTCGACCACGCGCAATCAGACGGCTGTGCGGGCGGCAATAAGACACGTCTGGTGACCTGCTGTCGTGCAACGAGACGCAAGACGGCGACGAGGAGGGCTTAGTGCACGAGAAGGCGGTCGATGACGTTATTTTTTACAGAGATTCTCGTCCACGCATTACTGCCATCGGACAATCGGTGAGCGTCTCGCGTTGATGGCCGTCTAGTGACGCCTGACCGTGCGCTCGTACCTCCGACGTCGAGATAGTGGATGTCGCGCCACGCAACAATTTGTGTGGCTCGGATATCACGCGGTCTTCATTGAAGTATTCTGGGCGAGGTCCGCGCTGCTTTACTGCTGCGACGCTTGGATGGGTACCCGGGGAATGTGGATGGCGGTCGGCTGACGCAGATGGCGGGATATTGCGCAAACGTGTTAGTGGCCACTTTACTGAATCGCGCATGGGCATTGTCTCGGAACTGCTAGCCCGGGCCGATACTAGCGATATCTCTATAGAAAGGACTACGTCGTTTCAGATGACATCAACGCGGTTGAAGGACGCATTGGGCTTGCTGCGCAAGGGTGAAAAAAAGTCGAGTATGTGGATTCGAAGGGCGCGACGCAGTTTTAAGATCCATCCTACTTCAGGAAGGCCGAGGTGCGGCGTTTGCGGGCCGGGATAGGTTCCTCTCGATCTGGAGAGTGCCAAAGGTATCGAGCCGGTCTTCTTCCTATCCGGTGAAAAGAAAGTTTTTGAGGCCGGGTTCTGATCCATCCGAGGTGATCAAGTGTTACACATAACCGTTTATCGGTCTGTTCGCGGAGAGCTCTCGGGAACATTGGAATCGCGCTTTCTTGGAGGCGTGTCATGATCAGCTTGAGGCCCCGATTGGTATCCGAAGCGACACTGGAACAAGTTACCGGAGAGCGTAGTGCATAGAGACTTGTTGAGAATGCGGCATGGATGAGCTTTCAAGTGACTTTGTTGGCTTGATGCTGAATTCGGCCTGTTTTCCATGCGCCCAATCTGTCAGTCTGCGGCTCTTCAGAGTCCTGGCCGCGTCGACGATCGATGAGGGATGGTGCTGTGCTGCTAGCTATAACGTTTCAAGACTGGCACTTGCCATGAAAGGCGCTTGGTTCAGTGTTGTCCAATTTGAGAAGAGATGCACTTCGGAATTCGTGCTAGCGCGCGGTTTAGTGATGGCGCTGCAGCGCGGCAAAACCACATGCCGCGCTGCCATGCATGCGGTTAGACCTTGCGCCAATGATCAGGCTTGTTCTTGTCGTTCAAGTGGCGAACGCGCGCGACATGCAATGGCTTATCCGGATGATTTTTCTTTGCCCATGCAATTGCATCTGCTTGAGTGTTCGCCGTGTGCAGTGGAGTGTTGCTGTGCGCTGGTTCGACGGTGAATCTACCTTGTGCACTCTCATTGATAAAAAGGCTGTTGTTTGCCACAAATCTCTCCTTTTTTTGCGACCTGGAAGGTTGCTGTTGAATTGCCAGACGGCCACTGGCTTTGGGATGGTATCAAATTGATTAGTGGCATGCTTAACGCCAGCGTAGCGGTCTGCAGAGTTTTTTCGAAAAATCGTGGATTCCAGCAGCCGCTACCGAGTACGTGACCGGAGGTGGCTTGCGTTTGAGCACACTCAGAACTGTAGACCGTCTTCGTTAGTCGGAAAGTGCTGACAGTTGATCGACCCGTGCCTTGGCATGCTGCTCGTAGCACACAAAACGCTCCTGGGAAATTGGGTCGTAGCTTTGGCAGTCGTTCCTGGTTGCCGCAAAATATCCTATTTCGTCGCTGACCAAAGTTGGATTGGCTGCGGCGCCGCCATTCTTTTTCAGATGTCTCTGGTAGGCGGTTCGCTCAATGGCTTGAATCGAGCCGCGAGGCAATTCGGTTGACGGGTTCATCTTGTGGATCGACGCGATCATGCGATTTGCATCACCGATTGCGGCGTCCCGCTCCGCCGCGCAGTAGAAAAGCTGAGTAGGGCGGTTGGCTGCCAGACGTACGCCAATACGCTAGTCCTTGGGATCGTCGGTACGCCTTGGCTGGGGCGATACGCCGCCTGTCCCACGATGGCAATTTCATCGTTCAAGAGTGGGATGTCGATATTTGTTGGGTTATCGAGTGAGATCGAAGACGTAAGCACGCCGTCGGCTTTGATCCGGGCAGCCAGTTGGTCGGGCGACATGCTTTTCCGTATGTCTTTTCTCGCATCGATGAACCACCGAACGGGCACAAATCGGTCCCGCTGCGTCACCGTACTAATTTTCCATACAGCGGGACTTTCTCCCGGTACGATGCCGACGCATGTGCCGACTTCATTTTCGTCACCCGTCGGCGTGTGGCAGTCTGGCGAACTGCCGGCGGCCAGCGGCGCGCTAATTTTCACCCGGACATCCTCCCATGCCAATGTCGCGTCCTGCGACGTCAGGGTTTTCACAGGTAACGCTTCAGGGATGGGGCTAGGCTTATCGGGCGCCAAGCTGGATGAAACGGGAGGGCAGAACTTCTCCCTTGTGAGGCGAAAGTAGGGCCCAGGCTGCAGGGCCAGCTCGATACCCGACGGGAGCTTCTTGCCGAGATTGCGGCCGACCGCCTGCGCATGCACCCCCAACGCGAGGCGAAGCTGCGTCACACCGTGCATCACAACGGCGCGGCGCTGGCCCGACTGCGGGCGAAGCTGGCCGGGGTCGAGCGTCGGCTCGCTGCCAATGTGCCAGGCATCTGCTTTGGCACGCGCAAGCTGTTTGCCCAGTGGCATCGCCTCGCACTGTCGGGGTTCAGAAACCATGATGCATGGTTGGGTGCCTGGCAGGACAGCCGCTCACATCAGGTCTTCTTCGTCGGCTCGAAGGACGAGACGGCGGGTAACCAGCTGTGCCAGCTCCACAAACCTGACGACGATCATTACCAGCTCAAGGTGCGGGTGCCGGACTGCCCGCACAACAAAGGTGAGCGCAATTACCTCGTCTCAGCGACGTGACATTCGATCACGACCGTGGGGCGCTGAACGAGGCCCTACACGCGAATGTCGCACTAACCTGGTGTCTGCATTGGACGGACGCCACTGGCGGGCATCCGTCTCGTTCGACCTCGCGCCGGCGCGCCGCGTCACGCTGGATGCGCAGTATGGCGTCGTCAGGATCGATTTCAATGTTGATCATCTTGCGGTAACGGAAACCGACGCCTCTGACTCCCCACTACCGGCCAAGATGAATGTCGGTACACCGGACGTACTCATTGTCGCCCCCCATCAGGGCAGGTGTCGAACTGATGCTGAATTACCCGGCCTATACGTCGACCATCGGTGCGGTGAAATACGCAGCGCGACGGGGTTGGAGTGTGCATGCTGCCGCGGCGGGCGTGATTGCCCGTCGCGGACAGCAGTTGACTGAACGCCTGCCAGGCACCGACACGGTTATTCGTGTTCCAGTGCGCGGTGGTCATCACGCCCTCGAGCTACCTGCAGGGATAGCAGGAGATTCGCGTGTGGCTGCCTAGCGCCGCGTTCACGCAGCGTATAGAGGCGTGGTGCGCGGGCAGTGGCTCGCCACCCGACGCGGCAAGCCGCGCCGGAGTGCGAAAGGTACTCCATGGTGCTGGCGCATGCGCCGCATCCCTCAGCAGGGACAACCGTTCGCCCTGCGACGACAATCTGCGTGAGCAGATTTGTGCACGTTAATGCAAACGGTGACCTGGTTGATTGTTCGAGTAGAAGTTGCTCGGAGGCCGACCGGCTTCAGAAGAATTACGGGGGGCTCCTCGAAGTAACGACCACCGGAGCGCTATTGGTCGGGCCGGCGCCAGCTAGACGCTAGGGGCAGGGCGTGGACTCTTACGAGCCACGGCGACATCGCGCATCGCCTGTTCTGGCTTGTGTCCTACCTCGTACTTGGAACCGCCATAGTGCGCCTGACCGTTAACGACAAAGCTATTTTTAAGCTGATGATCACATCCTGCCCGATTTCTGGCACGTTGATGCTGTGCGTGGTACCCATCGGCATGCTGGCGGCCGAAGCCCTGCCTGGCGTAGCGCTGCCGAGACAGTGCCGGATGGTGTACAACGATCGACCGAAGGTTCTCGCGACGGTGAAACACTTCTTGTCGCCTGTCGCCGTGACCATAGAAATGACGATGGCGTCGGCCGTCCGGCCCCGTTGCCCACACATAAGTGCTACCGCCCAGGAACACGACGTCGCAGTTGGTGGCCGCTGAGATGTACACGTCATTTGCTTCCGGGGCTATCGCTTCGGTGACAATCAGTTTTGGTGGCGCTGCGTAGCGAGGAACCGAAGGCGTAGTGGCAACCGTAACGGCAGGCTGAGGCCCAGCAATCGGTCGACTGCCGCTTTGGCTTTCAGTGGTTGCCGAACATCCGCACAGGAAGAGCATGGTCGAAATGCCTGCCACCAAGATAGTTCGTCCCATCGTCATCGTAGATCCGCCGCATTGCTGCTTGAATATTGTGTCCAGATAACGGCCGATTGAAAAGAATCTTTAATCGATGCGTAGGGCGACGTTTGATTTGGGCCGACCTTCAGGCAGGCGCTCCACCGAAAATTTAAGCCAGCGTTAAAGAAAGTCTCGCTGCTGCCGTTATGTCGGCAAGAAAACTGGACATGGGGCGTGCTGGCAGGCGAAGCGCGTCACCACGTTCCTGTGAAGGTCGCCGACGGAATGACCTTGAGTGGCCAAAAATAAGCAGCCGAGAGCGCAAAAGGACCGTCAGTGCTGGCCTCGAGCGTAAAAACAGACGAGGTGCGTTGTGGTTAAGTTAGGCAATTCCTGTCACAAGCGGTCGAGGGGATCACAGTGCCCCGACTGCTCTGTAGGTCCGTCGCGCGGCCATCACCGAAGGCGTAAGTTCATATCCCAGTCGTCTGGGGTCAAGGCAGTTCGTCACAATACCGCCGGTACGTGGCCCATGCTTGGCACGTTCTATCCCAAGGTGCTACCGGTTCTGGTGGGTTTCGCATGATTCGAAAGCTTTTAACGCCCGGCGCCCCTGTTGCTGAGACGAGTACGTTGCTGCGACCAGTCTGTAGGCAATCAACGAGTCTGTCTCAAGACCAGATTAATGCACGACTTCGAGCCAAGCGCTCCACTGCGTACCTTGAAGCTATCGGGCGACTTGATGCAGGTGGCCACACCCATAATCGACAGGCAGTCGAAGCACTGGTCGCCGCAATCACGGAAGAGTTTCCCGACATCGCCATCGATCAGCAACCGGTCGGAATCGTATCTAGGTGCTATCTCGGGGCGCCTTATGAGGTCCATATGCTGGACCGGGCGGGAAACATCATCCAGCACTACAAAAGTTTTGAATCGTTGCCGCCTTTGCTGGCAAAAGGGCGCGCGTTAGCGATGCATGGCCAGTACGCGTTCGTTGAAGTTTATTTGGATAAGGTAATCGCCGTTACGTCGAGCGGCGACACTTCGATCGTCAAGGGATGAAATGAGCACCACAGAACGAATTATTCAGGCGGCAGACCTTACTTTTATCAACAATAGCCTGAGAAGCCTCAATCGTGACATCGAGGCTGTGTCTCAACAGGTAAACGGCGTTGGGACTGAGCTTGCTGACACAAGGTCAGAACTGGCACGGCTTGAACAGGCGTTCATGCAGTTTGTTGCCGCCGACTTGCGCGCCAAGCAACTGGCACTCGCCGAAACGCGGCAGATCAAGATCCGGCAAGAACTGGAAACGACGTACGGGTACTACGCGGAAGTACGGCGACAGGCCACAGGCATCCTGCAGGCAGCGGATGTGAATGTTGTACGCGCTGAGACCATCAAATCTGCGACCGAAGGCCTGATGTTGTCGGCGCCGCGCTACTGGTTGGCCCCGGCTCTCGTAGCACTCGCTGCGTGGCTGAACGACCAGCACGACCTGGCGAAGCGAGCTTTGGCAGAAGCTGTGCGTCGCGACGACGAAAAGACTTCCCTGTTCTTTGCTCTCGTCAGCCGCCGCGCAGATCGCGGCGGTGCTTGCCGGGTTTGGCTGGACCGCTATTTTGGAATGCAAGACCCGAAAAGCCTTGACCGGCAAAGCGTTATTCTTGTTGACGCGCTCGCTAGCGGCATCTTTGGCGGGGAGGTTCGTCTGCAGTGCACACGACGCGTCGAATCGTGGGTCGAAGAGCTGTCAGCAGAGGTCGGCTTTGTGGAAGCGCAACGCCATCAATGGAGCGATGGCCTGCTCACGAAACTTCCGGAAAACGACAACTCTCAGCGTTACCGGCATCTTGCGCGTTTCAGCCCGACATGGTCTGCGTTAAACCATTCACTTAACGAGGCGACGCTTCACGAAGTCGTTCGTGATCATTTTGTTGGCATATTTGACGGCGCGTTGACGCCGGCACGCAACATCGAAGCCGCAGTTGATGATCTTCTTGATTCATTGGTGAAGAACTTCGATGACGAGGAGTTGCCTTTGCGTCGCGAAGACCGCCTCAACCAGCTGATCATCGAGAAATCAGGTGATTGGGACGCTGCACAGCGCAAACAGGCGTTGGAAACGACGATATTGGACGAGCGTGTGAGTTTCACCCAGTTGCTAACCAATGCGGCGATGAATCCGCAGTTGAGCAAGGCAACGCGTGCAACGCAGCGATATGCCACTGCTTTGTCCCGCACTTGGATTCGGGATGCCCATGATGACTTGACGGCCTCTTTCCGTGCACGTGTTCCATCCGATGTCGCCTTGTCTATTGAAGGATGGACAGGCTCGACCCGCAGCGGGGAGAACGAGGAAGAACTGGTTGGAAAACTCGGCGCTCACCTGGATGCCGAGCGCGATGCGGCGTTGGCAAAGCTGAAGATCGGATTCAAGCAATGGGCAGCGATTGCATTCGGCGTTCTCATGATCGTCTGTTCTATTTCTGCGGGCTGGTTCCTTGCGCTGATTGGTGTTGCTTCCATCGGGTGGTTCTTCGCGGAGAAACAGAAAATTGCGAAAGCCAAGGTGCGGGTCGCCGAAGAAGCCGCGAAAAAGAAAGAGCAGTGCGAGCAGGCATTGAAGGCTTGCCTGGCTGAACTCGTCGAGTGGCGCCGCGAGCATGCGCGGCGAGACGCAATTGCTGTCGAGGTTACGAATTTCATAGATTCAATTTCGCCTGACCAACATATTCTCGCGTCCCACGACAACGTCCGTCGCGTTATCTCTGCAGCCTGACAGGAAATATTACGATGAACCGCCAATTTTTGAGTGAATCCAGCGACTCGCCCACGCAAAACCAACCGGCAGCTCAACCGACGTCAACCACGCAGTCTACGGAGCGGCTCATGTCGGAGCGTTCGTTTCATGAGGCGTTAGCCGGAGCATTTCCGGAGTGGGATCTGCTGCCCGCGACGCCGTTTGTACGCCGTGTAAAGTAATCGAGCCGACACTGCCATGAAAACTCCAGTGACCTATGCTGATTGGTCGGTCTGCCTGGACACGTTTGAGGCTGGCACCAATGATGACGAAGCGATCGACGCGATGAGTATCGGGTCGCTTAGTTGGACCGGCGGTGTCGCTCCGCTTTTCGCGAGAAGAGTCAGCGAAGCGGTTGATTCGCGGTTAAAGCGTATTGCGGACGGCATGTCGCGTGCGCTGCGGCTTGGTGGCGATACGACGACGCTCGCAAGGGCCATGCTCGATGCACGCCAGAAGCTCGCTACAGTGTATCGATTGGCAGCATTGCCTGTCTTCGCGGATGAGCTGAGAGAAAGTCTCCAGAAACAGGTCGGGCAATACGCCCAGACTGCCCAGCAGGCACTGGAAGATAGCGCGAAGCATGACCGCTCAGGTCACTTGGCCAGCACCATTCGGAACAGCAGCCTGCTTCATTATCAGGCGACCGCAGCGGCTGCAACTGTCGTGGAAGGTGACAGGGCGCTTGCTGTCGGCGCTCCCTCGAATTACGGAAATAGCGCTGGTTCTGCGCAACGCCGCCGAAAAATTCTTGCATAACCATGAGTGATACAAACGAATTTCGCAGTACGCTGACGCGTTATCTGAAGGCACGAGTGCCCTTCATTTCGATCCGTAGCGCTGAGCGCTCACGCATACTCGATATCCTCCGCGAAATTGCGCAAGGCCTTAGCAATGCACCGATATATGTCCATACGCTATCCCAAGGGACGAAGGACCTGGTGAGTGGCCGGGTCACAAACGAGGACCGTTCCCTGGTTGGGGCGCTCGATCACGCAAGTCAGCAGATTGGACAAAGGCAAAATCTTACGTTTGTGCTTACCGAATCACCCGACTCGGAAGACGACACGCCGTTTGCCCGTCAGTTGCAGGACACGGTCATGCTGGCAGCGGAAAGCGGCGGGGTTGTCGTCATCATCACGACGACGCCGGTCTGGGGACAGTTGCAGCGCCTTGGAATGTCGCTGACCTTGTCTGCTCCCTCCGAAGACGAGATGCTGGAAATCATCCGTGAGCAAATTGGAGCATATCGGGCGGACTACCGCATTGAATGGGACGAGGCGGATGAGAAGGAGGCTGCTGCAATTCTGACCGGGATTTCGCGAATCGAGGCCGAGAACATTATTGCGACGCTGTTGGCGAATGGCAGTATTGTCAAGGACGACCTCGTCCAGTTGACTCAGGCGAAAGACCGCATATTTGCTGATATTTCTGGCATTGAACGCGTTCAGGTTCGAGGCTCTGAACTCAATGTGGGCGGCCTGGGCGGTCTCAAAGCCTGGCTCGACAAGGAGCGTCCGCTTCTCACAGCCGACTTACGCGAGCGTGGCATTCGCCCACCGCGCGGAGTCCTACTTGTCGGTGTGCCGGGCTGCGGGAAATCTCTTTCAGCCAAAGCAATTGCGCATAACTGGAAGATGCCGCTATACAGGCTCGATTTGTCTACGATTCATGGTCAGTATCTCGGTCAGAGCGAAGGGCGACTTAAAGAGGCGCTCAGCACCGCCGATCACGTGGCTCCTTGCGTGTTGTGGATCGATGAGATTGAGAAGGGCCTAGCTGGTGCAACGCAAGGGTCCGGCGACGGTGGCACGTCGACTCGCCTGGTCGGGCAATTTCTTTATTGGCTTCAGGAAGCTAGGTCCCGGGTGTTCGTTGTCGCAACGGCGAATGATGTCTCGCGTTTGCCGCCAGAACTGCTCCGACGCGGTCGGTTTGATGAGCTCTTTTTTGTCGACTTGCCGACGCCGGACGAACGTAGGGAAATCATCCAGATTTATGCCCGTCGTGGGCTTAAATACGAGATGAACGACAGCCTCATGACCGAACTTGTCGAAATATCAGAGGGCTTTGCTGGCTCCGACTTGGAGTCGGCGGTCCGTGAAGTCGTAAAAGAGGCGTTTCTGAGCGGAGACGCAGCAGTATCGGATGATTTATTCCGGCGGAGCTTCCAGAACGTCGTTCCCTTGTCGAAGACGAGCCCTGAGCAAATTGATGGCATTCGTGCCTGGGGCCGTGAGAGGGCTGTGCCTGCATCCGGGATTCCGATTGGGGGAGCTGCGCTGCATCAGCGCAGCCGGCGTGCGGTTCTTGCGTGAGCGCAGGCGTTGTTGTCGCGGTAAATCGATCCTGATCGACCACGACTACACGTCGACCATCGGTGCGGTGAAATATGCAACGCGACGGGGCTGGAGTGTGCATGCTGCTGCAGCGGGTGTCATTGCCCGCCGCGGGCAGAACTTGACTGAACGTCTGCCAGGCGCCGGCACGGTGATCCGTGTTCCGGTGCGCGGTGGCCGTCACGCCCTCGAGCTACCTGCAAGGATAGCGGGAGATTCGCGTGTGGCCAGCTGGCGCAGCATTCATGCGGCGTATAGAGGTGTGGGGCGCGGGCAGTGGCTCGCCACTCGGGGCGGCAAGCCGGCAAGCCGCGCCGGAGTGCGAAGGGTACCCATGGTGCTGGCGCTTGCGCCAGCACCCTTAGCAGGGGCAACCGTTCGCCCTGTGACGACAGTCTGCATGAGCAGATTTGTGCACGTTGATGCATCCGGTCATTCCCAAGTATTCTTGTGGGAGAACGAATCTCTTGCTTCTATCTCTGTTTCTAAAACCTTAAGTGGTACTTGTCCGACGGCTAAAGCACGTTCGATCAGTAGATTGTTTCCGTCTCTGGCAACAAGCTCCTGAAGCCGCGTAAATTCGCCACACCAAATGGTCTCGACGTCCTTATCGCGGCTCGCGTCGCGACTTTCACTCAAAGCAACCGCGCGAACCTGTAGGCGACTCGTCTCGGCCTGGCCGCCGACCTCTACGCCATATCCTGGCAGCGACGGTTTGCGCAGCACGATCCGCCCGTCCTTTGCCCACGAGGTGGTCATGCCCTCACGGACCTCGTATCCAAGTTTGGCCAATCCCTGAAGTATGACCTCCCGGCGGGATTGGGCGGCCCTTCGCTGCGCCTCGGCACTGGCGAGCGCACGACACTTTTCTGTCAACACAGCTAACCGGTTGGCCGGGGTGCTGGCATCGCATGCAGAAATCGCTTCCCGCAAGGTTGTCGCTTCGGCCGTATCGACTTCCGTGAGTTCCAGTGACAGTTCGGCGAGCTGCACCCGTATGGCCTGTTGGTGTCGCACGACTTCAATTGCACTGGACATATCGAGAATCAGGCTGTCGAGCAGCAAAGACTTGCGTGCCTCATTTGCCTCCGACTCAATTGAATTCAGGCGCTGCAAATAACCGGAGGTCCTCACGGCGCCTAGCACCGTTTGCGCCTCAGCTATCTGACCGTCGACCCGATCAAGCAGGAGGTCGAGAGAGGAGGGTGCGCGGTTCTTCGTCTTCCATGCTTCGAAGCTTTGGTCCGCGTTGAACTCCTTGAGCCGCCCAATCAGTTCCTGCTGTGTCGCGCTCAAGCCCGTCGGGCTGCCTGGCACTAGGAGGTTGAAGCACTGCGCGAGAATCGATTCGGCGTCGCTCAACGCGCCGCCGGTCGCGACCGACTGAAGCTGCTCCTTGAGATCCAGGGGAATCACGACACCTCGGGCTTCGAGAGATCTAAGAAGAGTCGAAGCGTTATCCCTTCCCTGGCGCTCCCGCTTACGTGCGATTACCGCCTTTTCGATGGCGACACGCTCGCGCCGGAGCAGGTCACTTTTCAGAAAGGAAATCTCGTCCGGAACACCTTTTTGCAGTTCCATGAAGGCGTCGCGGGTGATCAGGCTGGCAATAGCCTCTCGTCTTCTGAGCGTCGCAGCGATTTCCTCGTCAGTAAGTTCGCCGGAGCGCTTCCCCTCGCTGATCCAATGAGCAATTGCCTGATCCAGCTGTCGGAGATGCCCTTCGCAGATGGCCAGGATTTCCTCGCGCGTTACGATTTTCACAACCTTCGGACCGCTCATGCCTCCACCTCCATGCTGAGCGACGCTTCAATCGCCGCCTTCAGCCGTTCTCGCTCTTCGCCGCCGTTGTGATACCACGCTTGAGAAGATACCCGGTGCAGACGGGGGATTGCCCGACGTAGGACCGAGGGGCGCCAGATTTCTCTCGCACGTGCGCGCTGGAGGAGTACGTGACGGGGCGCATCGCATTCGATTCCGATTGCGTAGAGACCGGTTTCAGGGTCTGCGATCGCGAAATCCATCCCGAACGCGTCTCCTTCCTGCGCAGAAACGGGCGAGAGACCTAGCGAGCGGATGTACTGGAGGACGTCGTTCGCAAAGCCATCGGCCTTTTTGCCGTCGTCGAGCCTAGCATGGGCCCGCTCACTGGAGAGGCGCCCGAGGAGGGCCCGGCCCGCTGGCAGTTCGCCGTTCGACATCGCGCGCGCGTACTCCATGTAGCCTTGAAGGTAGTCGCGCGGAATCGCAGGCTTGCGCTGGGTGTTAAGCATGTCGGAGATGTCGCGGATCGGCATCGATGTCACAAGTACGACCTTCTTTCGGGCACGAGTCACCGCAACATTCAGCCGGCGCTCACCACCTTTCTGTCCCAGCACGCCGAAATTACGACGGAATGTACCTTGGCTGTTGCGTCCAAAGGTCGTCGAAAAAACGATGACGTCCCGTTCATCGCCCTGGACGTTTTCGACGTTCTTCACGAACGCGCCCATGTCTTCTCCACCTTCGACGCGATCGCGTTCCTCCAGATAGGCGTCACGGAAACTGGCGTCTTCCTCAGCGCGCATTGCTAACGTCTCTTCGATGAGATCAGCCTGTTTGCGGTTGAATGTCACAACTCCGACCGAAGGCCGCTCGGCGAACGGCTGCTGCCAGAGCTGCGCGAGATACTCGACCACGCGCTTTGCCTCCGTCGCATTAGTCTGCTGTTCGTACAGACCGTGCACCTGGATGAGTTCGATTGGTTTGACTTCACGGACCTTTTCGTCGGGATGGCGAACTGGAACGCTCAGGTTATTCTCATAGAACGCCGCATTGGAATAGCTAATAAGCTCGCGGTAGGCGGACCGATAGTGAATCTGGAGCGTCGACGTAGGCAATGCCGTACGCGCAAGCTGAAGCAGGTCAGGGCAGTCCTTGATTTCTCGCCGGTTCCATGTGTCTTCAAAGAGTTCGCGCTCCTCCTCCGTTGCATCCTCTTCGGGCTGTTCGCCGTCAAAAAGCTCCGTCTCGTCGCTCTCGGCACGACTGGAGAAGAACGTGGTAGGCGGCATCTGCTTTTCGTCGCCACTAACAATGGAGACGCTCCCACGGAACAGCGTCGGCAGGGCGAACTCGACAGGCATCTGCGATGCTTCGTCGTAGACGACTGAGTCAAACAGGTTTGACTTGAGCGGCAGCACGCGGCTGGCAACGTCCGGGTTCATGAGCCATACTGGCCTGAGTGCCATCAGTCCGAGACGCGCGCCCAGTTCGATGAATTCACGAAGACGCCGTGAGCGCTTACCGGTCAGGCGAGTGACGTCTTCCCAGTCGTGTAGGGAACTGAGTCTTCCCCGCTCGATACCCTCGCGCAGGACATCGCGGTTGAGGCCACGCATCTGCTCGTCTGCCGCCGCCAGCGCCTCAATCTTCGCTGCGGTTTCTCCCTGATCAAGGAGCAACTCGGGATTTTCCTGCTCCATTCTGCGCTTCCAGCCCAACCGGGCTTCCCGGTTAATCAGACGCCGAACTTCGAAGTCAAGGTCCTCAGGGCGTATTACGCCGAGAGCCGCTTCGTGGCCACGCATCAGGGCGAAGATTTCGAGGGCGGCTTGATTCAGATGCCGCGCGCGGGTCCGGAACTGCTGGTAGGCAGCCAACGTAGGCAGGGAATCCTTGATTCGGTTCAACGGCGCCAGATAGCTGATGTTTTGAGCGATGGCGGTCGTGCAGGCTTCGAACAGTTCCGGGGAGAGCCAGTCTTCCAGAGCCCCCAACGCCTGCCGGCTGTGCTGACGCGCGTTGTGGCGCACGAAAGCCGCCTCGAATCCGTCCAGCAGCTGTTCGACCGGGGCACGGTCGCCCGTCATGACCGCCGAGTCGAACTCGTCACCACGCGGCGCAATCGCCAGATGTTGGGCGAGTTCACGGATTTCTTCAAGCTGGCGAAGGCGGGTTAGGCACTCCTCGGAGAGCGTTGGTCCGCAACCCTCATCGACCGTCCCGAGGCGCAGCGCCTGGCTAATCGTGTTCAATGATGTACGCAACGGACGCCACTTCTGCTCCAGGCGGGCAGCATCACGAATGTGCCCAAGCGTGTCGTTTGACGCCGATGCGCCCAGAGCCACCGCGAATTTCAGTAGTGCCTTACGCCGCACGTAGGTTGCGGGGTTAAAGCGGCTAAAGAAGGTGGGCGCGCGGGTCGCGAGTGTGGCCCGTACTTCGATGCCAGCCAGTTCAGGAGCCGGCAGACGGGCGAGGGCGGGTGAGAGCGCCGCATCGAATGCGCCGCCGTCAATCTGGACAAGGGTGCTGTGTAAGTCCTTTAGCGCCGCATAATGGATATGCCCCGGGGCATCGGACCTGTCTGCAGGCCGGAACAACGGTAACCATTGAGCAAGCGACTTGCGCTGCACGTCGTCGAGATCGACGAGCCGCCGCGCGTTGGCATCAAGCCAGGCCCGATATGGCGCCGGGTCATCGATATCAAACCTGGCGGGGTGCGCGGCCAAGGTGTCGATTCGATGTTGCTCGGCCTCAAGGAACGACGCAAAAGCGGCCTGGAATTCCTTGATTGTCGCTGAGTCGGTGGCAAAGTGTTTGAGCTGGACGAGAGCGCTGCCTTCGTAGCGAGCCGGCAGCCAGTATCGGGCAAGAGGCGCGCATTGCTCCTCCAGTGTGGTGAGCGACGAAATGTCCATCGCAGACAACTTTGTTCGAAGCTGCGGCACGTCAATGGCCGGCTCGCCCGCCTCAAGCTGAATCAGCTCGCCGAGAAGCACCCGATAGCTAAGACCGGTAGACTCGTCGACCGCATGGAGAGCCTGGTGATGCCGATCCAGTTCACCCTCGAGAGCCTCAATCCGGGCGGCCATTCGCTCTCTTTGTCTGACCCAGCCATTGTCGAATGCCGAGCCTTTAAAGATGGCATCAAGTTGCTCGCGAACGGCACGAATGGTGGGCTCGCGGTCCTTGTTGACGTCGTTGACCATAACGATTCGGTCGCCAAGGCCTTCGGCGACAAGCCGTTTGTGGACGACCTCCAGCGCGGCATGTTTCTGACACACAATCAGCAGGCTCTTGCCGCGCCCGATGGCGTCGGCGACCATGTTGACGATTGTCTGGCTCTTGCCCGTTCCCGGTGGCCCTTCGACCAGCAGGCCAGGACTCTGCCGAGCCAGCAACACAGCCGACTCCTGCGATGGATCACTTGCTACCGTGAGAAAACGGTCAATCTCTGCATTGCTGGTCTCGACCGGCTCGCCGGATGCTCGCTCCTTGAGCCGCAGCATTGACTCAAGCGCTGTGCCAGCGGGGGAGAGCGACTTCAACTGTCGCAAGTCTTCGCCAATTGCCTGCCCCATGAACGTAACGTGGAACAGGACGCCCGAGCACGCGAGTTGTGACTGCCCGGCTTCAATCTCGGCCGTAGGAGATGGCAAACTGGATAGCTTTCTCCGTTCGGCCGACGCCAGCACGCCGAAAGCGTCCACCACATCCGGAACTTTCAGGGCTGATCGTCCGAGCAGCTCATCAGCGGCTACGCGCCATGGCTTGATTGCTTCGCGCCCCAGCAAGCCCTCGAGCGCCGGGTTCAATCGCACTTCCTCCCGTTCGCTGTCGAACGCGAGCGAGACCTGACCGCGTGAACCGAGCTCCATTAGCAGCTTGATTGGCCACAGCAGAACAGGTGCGATGCGGGGGCGCGAATTGCTGCGGGTATCCCTGAAATGCAGGAATGGGAAACCCAGATACAGGCCGTCGATTCCCGTGTCCCGCTTATAAAGCGATGTCTGTCTTTGCAGGGTGTTAAGACGGTTCTCCAGCGTGACGTTTCCACCAAATACGGCCGGATCGATGGTGACTGTCTGCGAATTGCGCTGAAGCAGGTGTTCGAGAATTGCGGTGCTGGTGTGGCGTTCGCCATTCAGTTCGTTCACGTCGACGCGGCCCGTCGTCTTGCCGATGGTCATCCGCACGAGCGGCCCGCGCAAAACGGCTGTCGAAACCTTCTTCTCGAAAAAATCGAGAATCTGAGACACATACTGCTGCTTCTGCGGTTCCAGCCATTGTTCGGCCGGCACGGACAGCAGGACGACGACCTCGTGCAGGGGCAGGCGTCGCTCAAGACGGAATTGCTCTGCCCAGTCGTCGACGGTTGTGTTGCCGGTGCGCGCGAACCCTGCAATCCGGTCGTCCACCTTCCGGAACAGGTCTGCTCTTGGCAAGACAAGTTCTTCGCGTGCCGCCTCAGCATCGAAGGCCAGAATCTGCTCTTTCTCGGCGAGGTTCGTGGCCTCTTCGATAATTGCATCGACAGACCGGAACTGATTGATGGATGCGCTTAGCAGGACGATGAGGTCCTCTTCGCTTATCACCCGGCGTTCGGACAGCGACTGGAGTCCCGGATGGTCCGAGTCTGGAAGCAGCCGTCGCCGTTCTTCCCAGAGGGCAACCAGGCGGGCCCGCGAAGTTGAGAGCAGATTGATCCGAACGGTGTCTTCGTCCAGATCAATATTGTGTCCGTGCGCGCGGTTGCGCACCTGCTCCGCGCGAAGGCGCAATCGCGAAAGCCATGTTTCTGTCTCGAGCCGTTCAAGGAAAGGGGGCACGGGACCGGTGATCAAATCGTATGCAGCCAACGCGTGTTCGAGCAACCAGCCAGGGGTGACAATGTCCCCACGCAAAATCAGCGGCATTTCAGGGTTCAGCAGCTTCAGCGCGATCATCAGCCGGCAGTCGTCATCGACTCCCTCAAGTTGCGCAGCCTGACGTATGCCGGCGAGTGTTCTGGACGCCAGCCCAGCATTTTCGGCCCACGTGGTGAGCACACCACGCTGTAAGTGGTCCAGTGCCTCCGCCCAGTTCTCCCGTTCAGCGGCGGCGAGGGCAAAAACAGTTGGCTTATGGAAGCGCTTGGCGCCGAGGGCGATACTCGCGCCTTCGCTGCTGTCGGCCTCGGTAACACTGGCGGAGGGTGCCGTCACTTCTTCGCCGGCGAGCCAGGCCTTTACCTGAGGCCATTGCCAACGTTGATGTCTGTCGCGAGCCAACAGCCCTCGGAGAAGCAGGTGCAGCGAGGGCTCAAGATTGTCCGGGAGCGTCACGCCGTTTGCGAGCACGTGAATCATGAACGCGCGTTCGTTGATTCCTTCGAAGCAGGCGCCCTGGGTCAATTGCTCAAGCAGAATCATCCCGAGACTCCACCAGTCGGAGGCCGCAGCGACACCGCCGGCAATTGCCTCGGGCGCCATGTACTTTGTGGTCTCAAGTGGGGAGACGATATCGAGGTCGAAGTCCGACAGCCGGGCGGACCCAAAACCGCTGATCACGAGATCGATCGGGTCACGGCTGCGAACGAGGAGGGTGCCGGGGCGCAAATCCCGATGCCTTAGGCCCGCTTCAGAAAATGAATGGAGCGCCTGTCCGAGCTCATCAACCACATGCCGGATTGTAGCCAAATCACGCAGCGCGATACCGATATCGGCTAGCGTGCCGCCGCTCAGTTCTTCTGCCACTTCGTAGGCGCGTCCGTCCCAGCGTCCTGTCGTGAGGATTTCCGGGACATGCTCGCGTGGTAACCGGCGCACAACTTCGTAAATTGACGGGTCTGGTTCAGCACCCTGCCGGTAGAGCGTGAGCACGGCCTGACGATTATCGTCCCGGTGCTGTGCAACATATCGCTCGCGGGTGCTGTCCGTACTGGATATCTGCCTGATCAGCCGCCAGCCGTCGATCTGCGTTTCCTCGGTCGGCTGCAGCCGTTCCTGACCCGACCCTGACATGTCCCGCTGCGGTTCTGGCGCGGCGCGGTGTGCCGGATCCGCCCCACAGGTCAGGCACATGAGGTCGCCGTCGTTCATTGCATGCCCGTTCGTGCAGAGCAAAGGCTGCGCGTCGGTTATGAGTCTGGTAGCCGGTGCTTCCCGATTCACCGAATCCGACGTGACGACATCCTGTGGCCTCCAGCCACTTTCACGAATCGGAAGAGCGGACAAATCCCACTGGCACGCCGCCCCCGCAGCCGTTTCTTCGCAGTACCACTCCTGCACGGACCTTTCGGTCTTGCAATTCGGGCAAAAACGCATCATCGTTGACATTTCCTGTCTTATCGGCTTCGCGCCTTGTCGGCGCTGATTTGGACCAGATGGCCCTCGTCGTTTAATAGGTCTCTCAGGCGCTGAAAATCGCCGCGATCGGGTATTCCTGCAAACCAGACGCTGCCATCTTCATCAAACATAACGTCCAGTGACTTGTCCTGCTCGGTCAAAGAACGTTCAAACGGCATAAATCGCTCGCGACCCCAGGCCGTGAGAAAGTGCATGCGCTGATTATCGCTCCCTCGCAAAGGCCGCGAATGCGCGGACTGCAGTTCAAATGGGTCGGTAATTAACGCATCGATCAAACCCGAAGCCTTCCCAAGAGCCTGCGTAAGCGCCTCGATCGGGTAGCCGGTGTAGACAAGAATATCGACACTCGTTAGCTGACGCAGCGCGCCGAGAAGAGCGAGAAGCGCGTCTGCCTGTTCGAATGGCTCGCCCCCTGAAATCGTCACTCCGTCTGCATCAGGCAGATACAGGGAAACTTGAGCCAGTAACTGCTCAAGACTCGTATCCCCATGACCGGTCGACCATGTGTCGGCAGAAATGCAGCCGGGGCACCGGATACTGCAGCCCTGGAACCAGATGCCAATCCGGCGTCCCGGCCCGAGGCTCGTCACCGGAAAATGGACGCGGGATAAGCGCAAGTCCATGGACTACAACTTCTGTAGCTGGAGTTGGCCAGTCGCCAGGCCGGTCAGCATGAATCGGTCACCCGGTTTTGCGTCCTGGTCAAAGAGCCCTCGAGCTAACGGATTGATCAGGTGCGCTTCAATCTGGTTCCGGATTCCCCGTCCGCCATTTGACAGGTCAAGGAGACACCGCTCCTGGAGCGTGGATTTTGATTCGCTTTCCAGGTCAATCACAATACCTTGCTCAACAATGTCATCTAGCACCGAACGAACCATCTGCTCGAAAATCGCGTCGGCAACGTCTTCACGGATAAAATCGAAGACGATGACGTTTTCACCGATTCGATTGAGAATCTCGGGGCGGTTCAGCACAAGCTTGAAATGCCGTTGTATCTCAGCCAGCACTTTTTCCTGGACCATCTCGAACGGATCCCCGGGAAGTACGTTAGCTACGCGCTCCCCCGTCTCGTCCTGACGATAGATTCCGAGGTTGGACGTAAAAACGATTAACGCTTCCGAAAAATAGACTCTGTCTCCACGACCGGACGTGAGCACACCGTCGTCAAGGATTTGCAGAAACTTGTCCAGAATGCGTGGATGTGCTTTCTCGATTTCATCAAAGAGCACGACGCTGAATGGACGCTCCCGGATCGCGTTTGTCAGTTCTCCGCCGACGTCATATCCGACATAGCCCGGCGGCGCGCCAATAAGGCGCTGATCCGCGTGTTCCGCGCTGAATTCCGACATGTCGAACCGGATATAAGCGCTTTCGTCGCCGAAGAGCAGGCTGGTAATGGTCTTTGCGAGCTCTGTCTTGCCGACGCCGGTCGGGCCGGCCAGGAACGCGACCCCTCGAGGCCGATTCCCTTTTCGCTGGGAACCGACACCCGTCATCGCACGCTTGACAAGGTCAAGCATATGCGTCACGGCGTGCGCTTGGCCCTTCACCCGGTTCTGGACGAACGTCCCAGCGTTGCGGATATTGTCGCGGTCAATCTGAAGCCAGGGATCCTCTGTCACGCCAACCTTGTAACGTCTGACCGCATCGGCAATTTTCTCGATGGGCACGCTTTCCACACGAGCAAGGGTTGCGATCGCATTCATATCGGCGAGCAGCAAACCTTCCGAGCCGTCGACAAACGCCTTCTCGGCATTAGCGCGAATATTAGGTGCTGCTTGCTGGGCACCGGGCACGCCGCGAAGAAGGGCGCCGGACAGTGCGCGACGCGAGACGCTATCAGGCTTGGCTACGGGGATATGCCTGGCGCGAGGATTGTCGATGAGTAACCAGTCAGGAAGATCCCCCTCCTTGTCGACAATCCAAAGGATCGTATTGAAAAATGGGCGCCGCTGCTCTCCAGCCGGTCGGGAGGTCGCCGAGTGCGCCAGCACGAGTGCCCGCGTGAAGAGGTTGTGCTCGGCGGCGCTCAGCGATTCCGCCCGGACAGCAAGCCGTGATGCAAAATCAATAACTAATGCGATAGGTTGGCCACTCAGGTTCACCACGCGCTCGAGAATTGTTGCAAGAGTGTCAATCCCACCCGGTGCAACGCCGTCAACAGGTGTCAATCCGATTCGGCGGAACGTTTCCTCGGGCGGTTCTGCCGATGCAGTTCGACCTTCGGCTACCGTGAACCCTGTAACCGGGTTCCATACGACCAACTGGACGTAACCGGCTTCGCGAAGGTTGTCGCAGAGCGTTGCAGTAAGTGACTGCGCAGTAACGACATCGGGAGCGACCTCGCATGCCTGAAGATCGCGTATATTGCCGGACAGGACAAATTGACTCTTCAAAGGAAGGAAGCGCAGCAGATCGCGCATCCAGCGAGGCTTCATATACGCGGACATAATGATATTACGGGCAAGTCGAAGCTGGAACATTACCACAGCCACAACACAATCAGAGAGGGCACCAAGTGCTCGCCGGACTTGCCGTGGCATGTAGCGATAGCTGCGACTGGGGTGATTGCGAGCACTCAGGTTCGCCAACGTTTACCACGTGGATCAAAAAAATGGCCGCACGGGTGTTGAAACCCGTGCACACGATATTTTTTCGGACAGTATCTACCTGCATTTCGTGGCAGTGACTGTCCTGCAAAAATGCGATGCGAAGCTACCGGCACACTTGCATTAGCAGGCCGGGTCTCAATCCTGTTTCGGTCGCGAGCGTGCAAGTCAAGGTATCGTTTAATAGCGAATGGAATCAATTCAAGATTCGTTGATTCTTTCCGTAAACATAACAAAATCAAAGAATACGGCTGAAAAAAATTCATGAGTCTTCGTCCACAAAACCGATGCAACAACTGCTCATACACCTGGTTCCCGCGAGGAAAGCAGCGCTCCCTCCGATGCCCCGGGTGCAGCAGTAGAAACATTGAAGTTGTGCAGCCGCCGCCGCGTTCATCGTCGGGTTGTGGCCCGGTAGTGTTGGTTGCAATCGTGATTCTGATCGCGGTTATCTGGATGAGCTCCCGATCCGGGACGGGTTCCTCTACACCGTCCACAGCTGCGTCTGAGGCCGTGGCGGCGAGTGCCGGAGGCGCCGACGCGCAATCTGATCTACAACCAGCCTCTGCAGGCGATGTAGCGTTGGCTTCCCAGGAAACGATGCCGGCGTCCGATAGGCCCTCCACAACTGATGTGGCGAGCGATGCTTCGACGTCAGGCGGTCCGAACGGCGCTTTGACGGCAGCGCCGTCGCCAAAGTCTTCGTATGCGACCAGCTTCGATTGCAATAAAGCCGCTCATGAGGATGAGATTGCAATCTGTGGCGACCCGGGACTTGCTGCGATGGATGTGGAGCTAGCGGAACTGTACGAAGCAGCACTGAAATCCATATCAGACCCAAAAGCTCTCGAGCAGTCTGAATCCGGTTGGGTAATTGCGCGCCACTTGTGTGACAGCGATCTCATCTGCCTTCGGAAGGCTTACGGGGAGCGGATCGGTCAATTCAAAGGATCCCTTGGCTCGCCCCCACTGCTTCCTGCCGACGCACCAGCTGAAAAGCCTTGACGCTAATGTCCGGCGCCGCAAGAGCGAATAACCGTTATTCGGTCTGGGTCCGCCTGGGCAGCGCGTGAGTTCAAAGGATCACACACAATTTGAGGAGCGCAGACACGATTCCAGGGAAGATATCAAGCGCATCCACAGGATCGTGCGACGCATACGGCGGCGCGGTGCCCTAACGGGATCGACAAGCTTTATTGCTCTCGGTACGCGGACCAAATTCAGGCCGACTCTGTTTCGATACGAGTTATCTACTTACCGTGTGCATTAACATGCACGAATCTGCTCACGCAGATTGTCGTCGCAGGGCGAACGGTTGTCCCTGCTGAGGAATGCGGCGCATGCGCTGACATCGCGAGTATCTTTCGCACTCGGGCGCGGCGAGCCGTGTAAGAGAGCGATCCAGAAGTAGAGCTCAACCAACCAATTCATAGTTTTGCCAATTTGACAGCTGAAAAAATACTGGCGGCTGTAGGCCGCCAGTGAATTAACTGCTTCTTGGACGAGCTGGCCTCGGTCCACTGTCGAACGCGCAATCCCAAAAACCTGACATCAGCCCGTCATGCTCTGGAGAGTGCTCCGCAATTGCCTGAAGCCGAAGGAAAAGGGCTATTTCGGCTTGTCCTTGCGATGGCGTGAACGCGTAATAGGCTAACGCGTCCCAAAATTCCTGCAAGGATGGCAAAGCTTCGTGCTTTGCGTCGACCGAAAACGCGAATGATGATTTGACCTCTTCCTGCTCCTGATACTTGTTCATGGTCCTGTCCGTTGGTTGCATGGTATGTATAGCAACCCGCGATTCAGGAACGGATGTCGTGGACCTTAGCTCATGCAAACTTCCGGCCGGCTGAAAAGTCTATAACGCTGATTTTTCGCGCATCTAATGTTCCCGCGGGTCCGGAGCTCATCAAAAGTGCGTCTCGGGGTTTGCAGTAGCCATCGTTGAGCCTGTGCAGACCTTATCATGGCGTTTAAAAACGGGTCTTACACCTTGTTAGCGGTCTTAAGCTTAAGTTCTGGCAGCTTGGTCGCAAATAAACTATTCCATGCGTCGCTGCTAGGGAATGGGGCATACACGACAAAAACAGCAGATACGATTGCACCGACTGCAAAGTAAGCCAGTCGGCCCGAGATACGCGTAGGTAAGAGTCTCTCGGGTGCGTTAATAACGTACCGCATGGTGATCGCTAGGACCAGTGCATTTCCGCAAAGCCACAGAAGGGAGACTGCCGGCTCTGCACGCAACGGTGCGGTCAATAAATGAGTGCAGGCGTAGATGATCTGCTCCCCGACTGAAGCACCAATTCCGATGACAAATAGGTGAAGCGTGAACTCGGAAAGCGGGGTAATCACATGCGTCGTCAATTTATCAAGAAATTTGAAGGCTTTTGCGGAAGCGGCCATACCAGCAAAAGCGAGCGAGATATTTACGATCGAAGACGGGATTTCGTGAACGTGATCTATAAGGAGGGGCAGGCTAGTTCGTGCCGCTTCCGAAGTTGGTCGCCAATGGCCCAGTGCTTCCAAGATAAAAACGATGCCAATACTACCGAACAGAGTTTTCGTGAAATGCGCCAACGGATCTTTGTGATCGAGCGAGAGGTGGCGGAGCAAGTGAGTCCAGAACTCTTTCGACTGGAACTTCTTACGCGATTTTTTAGCGTCCAGGGGATCTAACTCGCGCGACGTATCGGAGGTGGATGGTGGTAGGGGAATGGCTATAGAAGGCTCGACGCTCGCGCTAACTCGCGCTGCGCGCCGGTTGTGTCCAGTCAGGCTTGCGCCGGCGACCATTCCGAGGACAAACAGCCCGACCCCGGAGACGAGTCGCTCTGCGAGGTCGCCGCCTTTCGCTCGCTCGTCGCGTGTTTGCTTGTTCACGAGACCGTTCACCTTCTCTTTTTTCATTGGTCGTAAAAATGCTAAATAGATTTGCTTCGGCTCAACCCGGACTTTGCCTGCAACTGCTCGCTTACATGCCGCCGATTGCTATCTGGTCAGTCATCCAAATGTGCGCGTACCGCTGGCTCGAAGGACTTTCGTTGGCAACCGCGTCGGGTGTGGTCGCGTATCTGGCTTGGCGCGTGTTGCGCCAGGACCGTCTCACATGTGACGCGGATTCATAGGCGCGCATCCAGTTGGCGTAGGCATCTTGGGTGCGGGCTATTGCTCTGAGCGCACACGCATCGGAAACGAAATGAGGCCTGCGTTAACGGCGGCTGACAAGAAATCTTGAGTCATGCAGCGGATCCGGGGTCGACAGGGTGACGGCCGGGGTGAACGTCCGCGAACGTGCCTTCCTGCCGGTCACGGTGAACCGGGCCACTGACGGCGGCGTTACCGAACCGGCCGCATCTCCACCCGCTGCACTGGCGCCCGGGACGATACACAATCAGTTGCCACGAGGCGAGGTGCTCGTTGAAGCGACCACCGATCCGACACGCTATGCGTGGTGATCCAGTGCCTAAGCCGATGACGGGTTCGCTGGCCAACAAGCGCATCTGGTTTGCGGCCGGATTTACCGATGTGCGCCGCGGTTTCGACGGCTTGGCGTCGACGGTGCAGACAGTGCCGGCGAAGAATCCATTCTCTGACACACCGCAATCAACTATTGCGGCCAAGTTGCGGGCTACTCTACGACGCCTTTTTGTTTGTGGCATGTCGTTGCCAGGATGCGCCGACGATTACTGCCGGACTTCGGCAGTTGGTGAAAATTGTCGAAATCGCGGCGCCGGCGATAAAGTGCAATTTGACGCTGGGGACGGACCGCACGCTGTTACGTCCGGAGGACGTGTCCCATAGCGGCTGTGCTAGCTTTTGTCCAGCCTCATGACGCGGGTTGGCTGGATGTGACTCGTCGCTGATTGCCGGGCGGCGCCTGGGCCGATGATGGCGGTCGGATGTGTCCTTCGCATCCATGTGCTGCGGCCGATGGCTGTCTTCAACTTTTCGACCGGTGCTGTGCCAAGGGTATCGCGCTGGCCGATGTGCCGGGCGAAGGGCACTAATGGAGCGAAGATTTTCGCGGCGTCGAAACACTTCCTGCCGCCTGTCGCCATTACCTTGACGTCCCTCCGCCCTCAGCCTATGGCTGTCGCGCGGGCGCGGGAAGGGCGGGAATTCCTACCACCAGATGGCGACGTCCCGCCGCAAGAAATTCTCTGCCGAGTTGATGTCGCGATGGCCGGCGGACGCCCGCCAGCGTAGCTTCACCTTGCGAGCCTGCTTTCGACGCACGGCGTATTCTTCGGCAACCGCCTAGGATGATTGTCGAGTGGTACAGCCGCGCTCGCCCTGCGATTTGGCAAGCCACTGACGGACTGCCGCTTCAGCGCATCGCCAAAGTTTTCACCTGCCGCGTTATAAGCTGAGCAGCGATGTATGGACGGGGGCGCTGGCGACAGCATGTACGTGTCCTTCGCCAGCGGAAGTCGTGAAAAATTGAGACGCGCGAATTCCAGAAAATTATTGGTAGCTCGCTTTGTTCAAATGGTCAGGACGCAGGTACGAGATGCCGTAGGCGAGACAGCTCACCGGATTTTGCAAAGACGCCTTCGATGATCTTGAACTCATCAAAGGTTAGGGTTACAGGCGCAAACGATTTGAGCACCGACTGTCCAGCCAGCGCTGAGCAGTAGGTACAAATGTCAGTTTTGACTGTATTAGTTTTTGCCTCCCGGAAGACATTCATAAGCTTGCGAGCAAGCTTCGACTGATTTTCTCTCGTACGAAGCAGCGCTGTTATTTTTTCCTTGTCTTGGAAAACGGCGTTCGCTGTCATTTCGATCTGGGGCAATGTTAAAAGTTCTGGCATAGCACTGAGTAGGAATACCGCACCAAACTTCTCTGCGCGCAGACTCACCTGTCTCCAGAGCCGTAGTCTTTGTTCGTCTGAAATGTCGCGAACGATCAGCAAGGCGGATAGCAAGGATTCTCCGGCGTCAGCCTGCACATCCAGCCAGATACCGAGGCCGGCGTCGATTTGATCGAACGTGGTAACTGGGCTACTCATCAGCAGCGTGCGGAAGGTGTCCGAATTGGTTTTCGCATCCATGCTCCGAGAAACTCGTGCCCACACCTCACGCAACGCGAACAGGTGTGTTTCATTTTTCCCGTCGATGGGTAGTATCAACTGCGATGTCTGTGCTGCTGTCAACTGTGGATAGGCCGAAATGATGCCAGCAGTCTCCACAGGCGACGCCTTCCAGGCAATGCACGCTGCGTCCAATAACCGCGATTCGCTTGCAGCAGGGACGACTTCGCGATCAATCATATCCCGCATTGACCTGAGAACGTTTGTGTTGGCAAGAGTCGGATATGCCTGAACGAAACTAGCGGCCTCCTCGAAGAGAATGGATGGATTGTAGGGACTTTGCCCGGCTGAAGATTGCTGCCAATTGCCCACCATCCATCCGTGCAACGACGGGTAAAAATTCGGCGCCTGCGCCCTTGCTTGGGTAAGGAGTTGTTGGATTTGCGCTCCGTACGTTGCCGGCGTTGCCCGACTTAGGATCGATTTGAATATCGGGAAAACTGAATCCAGATAACCGTTCGGATTGTTAAAGCGTGCGGAAAGCTGTACTAGAAGGCCGTTCAGACACTCGACCAGCGGCGAGGTGCTCCAGTTTTCCGGTTGCAGCGCATCGACGAACGCCTTCAGGCGGCCCTGAGCGGTCTCATCAACTCGTGGTGCCGCGATCGTCGCGTTTAGCGACGATACAATCGTCGCCTGGACGGAGCTGGACTGTTTAGTGAAGCGCGTCGCCAGGAATCGAACGCAGGGTAACGGAAGCGCCGTCATCAACCGTGAAGACCAATTCTTCGTAAGCTGCTCTTCAATGTCCGTCTCCAACACGAGCAGTCGTTGCGCCATGCCACATGCCTTGTCGGCGGTAGCATCTGCGTTACTCCACTGATTTGCCAGACTTACGATTGCGCTCAGCGATTCATCGTTCAATGACTGCAGCTTGTCTGTTGTGGCTCTCGTTATGAAGTCGAAGGCAACGTCTAGGTCGACAGGTTCGTAGCCCTCGGAAGACAGGAGTCGCTTCGCGAAGGCTGCGACAAAGGCGGATGCCTGTTCGTCGCTCGCCTTGCCCAGGAACGGTACCCCGACTCTCCATGCAACCTCGACTGCACAGCTGTACGAGGATTCCAGGTATGCCGGTAATACTTCCCAAAGGGCTTGCCGCGCCTCTTCACCGACTGGCATCTGCCTCTCGAATATCGACTGCGCTCGCCGGATTGCGGTGTCAATGTTGAATGCAACATCGTCGTTCGCGTCAAGTTCGGTAACAAGCGCGTCGAGATATCGCGTGCCGAGCGCATCTGCGACTGTGCCATCGTCTTTCGATAGCCAATCTTCGAGATTTTGATAGGGCATTTGGGCGCGATTTCCGTTGGCTGATTCGACGTGCCGTTCGACCAGCCACTTCAAAAGCGATTCGTCGGCGTCGGCGTCTAACCCGCACTGTATTCTGGTCGAGATCGCGAAAGGTACTACTGTTTGAACCATCTCTAGAGCTTCATCAAGACCGGGTGTGCCAAGCGTCTCAAGCTGAAGTGCGATTGGCCCGTCGAGCATTAGCAGGTCCCCAATCAGGCGCGATGTAACAGACTTGCGATCAGTGTTTTCTGCTCGCGACAACAGATTCGTGATTCGGACTGGTCCCAGCTGTGACCGCAGGTTCAGGCTATTGTCGATATCACGACTCAGCCCCGCTAATAGCCTTCCGGCGAGCGGCTCCGGGATGCGATCAATAAGGTCTGAGATCACGCGGGCGGCGTTGCTACGTCGCGCCGTGGTTTCAGTGGCCGTTCCTTCGTAGAGCAGCGACAAGCTTTGAGCCTGCTCCGGTGTTAAGGGGGACGAGTCAACATGCCGCCCCATTCCTTCCAGTACGCCTTTTGTGTCACCTGATACGAAGGCGTTGTGAATGGCGGATATCTTCGAGCCGAGGCGGCGCGTGATCGGATCCTCTGACAGAAGCAGGAGGCTCTGAATCGGATCGGCCCAGCGTAGGCCATTGAGACTCGCAATGAACTGGCGCAATGGTCGATGCTCGGGTTTGACCTCCAGAATTTCCTTATCGGGCGTCTGCTCAACAAGGTACGCATCGATGAGTCGCTTGCGTGACGGTTCCGGCAGACCTTTAAGCGGGCGCCCCAAAGCTACGACGTCGATGAACGCTCGGAGGAACAGAGGATCTTCCTGCAAATCGCGATAGAAGTCCGGGAAGCTAACCTTCATTGCGCTTAGCGCTCCCAGCGAGATGGGGTGGTTCGTGACCGCGCCGTCATGAAGCCCACCAGGGAGATCGCTGGCAAGGCCTTCACGTTCACGCCGTACAGCAATCCACCATGCTTGCGCAAATGCATTAACTATCTGAAGGGCGTTTCGTGGATCGCTGACGCCGACATGAATCATCCGGTCGATTAATGCCTCAATGGCGACGCCGCGACGTTCAAGGTCCGATGCAATATGGGTAAGACGCCGCAACTGGCGGGTTGCAAATCTGCGCATGTCATTACGCGGTGCCGGCGGGATTTCGAGTCTGAATTGGAAGATTCGGTCGAGATAGCGACGGGCATCTGAATGGTTGAAAACTGTCGCTGGGAGTTCACCGGTGCGGCGACCTCTAGCTAGGGCGTCGGCGATTTTTCCTTCGTCGCAGGAGATGACGAAGACTAGACCCAGACCGGCGGGTAGTCTCGACGTTGGTATCTCCATGAAGGTTCGTACGGCGTCCAGGCCAAGAACCATCTCGTCGGATGACAATCGGTCAAGATCATCAACGAACACGACGAGGCGCTCGCAGGTTTTTCCATTCCGTCCGTCTGGAGAGTTGCTTTTGCCTTTCTTGTACAGCTTGAGCTGCGAGAGCAGCATGTCTTCATATTGCTCGGAACTGGTGCTGGGCAGCGCTACGCGAGTCAACGCGCTTGACGCCTTCACTTCTGTGGGCTTCAGGTGTTTGAGCACGTAGGTATAGATGCCCGAGACGCACGCGAACAGCACCGCCTGTGATATGCCGCGGGGGTGAAAAAGCAAATTCGCAAGAAATAGCAAGGCGAACAGCAATGCAAGAACAACGATAAGAGCGGGGAGGGGCATCGCCCATGCGCGCAGCAGTTCGCCCGTTACCTTGCGCCAAGGCTTGGGTGTTTCTTCTGTCTTGGTGATCTGGCGAAACAGCCGGTCATGGAGATTTTCCTCGTCGCCGCCAAGTTCAAGGAAGACGTGACGCAACAACGCCCGCTTGATGTCCTGTTCTCGGCCGCCGAAGCGCCACGCGTTGAACGTCACGTAATGAATCCGCTCTGAACGAACCTGTCCGTCGACCGATGCCGCGTCGTTATTTAAACCGGCGGTGTACAGTTCCTTGATACTGGATTTGCCTGTGCCCCAGCCACCGAGCAAGCCAATGCTGAAAGGTGGCTGGTGGTTCTTCGACTCGATCAGACTTTGCAAAGCCTCAGCAAAGTGCCGGTGACCAAAAGCATCCTCGCTCGTGTTTGAAATCTCGCGATCAAGGATAGCCGGCATCGCATCGCCATATGGCATTCGATCATTCATTGGTTTTTGAATTTTAGTAATGGATGCGTCGTCCGGCGTTCGATATGAACAACCAGAGCGATGCACGTCTCTCGGCAAGGGCGACCACGGCCGGGGCGCCGTCCTGCATGTTTCCTAAAGTCAATATTTTAATTGTAATCTGCCATGTGCAGGTAATCTTGACGCCCGGCCGCGCCTGTAGCAATGGTGCTGCGCAAGACGTAACGTTGACGGATGCCATCTTTTTTCGGCCGAGGGGCACCGGGCGTACCATCATTGCGACATCAACACGGCGGAAACCGTTCTCGCGGCGGGACGTCGCCGTCATGCAGAAGGAATCTCCGTCCTTTCTGCACGTGGGGCAGCCGCCGCGGGGTGAGGGCGCGGAGTCGTCAACTACCGAATTTGCTCTACGAATAGCTGGTGTGCTGCGGGGACATCATTGACTTCCGGATGGAACTTCGCTTTCACATAGAAAAGCATTGACTGTCGCAGGCTCAGCGTGGCTTCCATGCTTTTTGGTGGCAAATCGTACTCCAATGCGATCGCCTGGCGTTTCTCTGGCGCGAGGTTTGGGTTGGGGGTCACCAGTACATTAACTAGCGTGGCCCAGTCATGGTCGTCCGAACGATTGATTTCGGAGCTTTTGACATGTCGAGTCGTCAGAATCCGGCCTAATACGAAATCCCTAAACTCATCGCGGGAGTGGCAGTACGCCCTGACGTGCCAGCGTTCTCCATCCGACGCGAAGGCATGTGGCGATAGCCACCTCCACGTTGGTTTCTCTCCCGTCATAGACTGATACTGGACTTCAATCTTCTGCCGTTCCCGTACGGCGGCAACCATAGCCAATAGCACTTGTGGCGTTGCGCGGCGGTTCGGCAAGGGCCAGTCTGCCACAGGAACAAGAGGGGAACTAATGCCCGCAAATTCGTCCAGCGTCTTTGGTTCGATCAGCTTCGGGGCAAATCCTGGCAGTGGCAGGTAGCGCCTGCGCGACTTGTTGTATTCCATGTTGTGCGGATACCGCTCCATGTAGGCACGAAAATCCTTCGCTGCCTGAATCGGATTGATGCCGAAGGCATCTATCAGATCGGCGCGTTGCAACTCTCCACGCCAAAACAGGCATCGTTCCAGATGCATCAATCGCTGGAGGACAGTTTGCGGCAAGTCGTCTGAGTTAGTCGCGGATGGTGTCTGATCTGCGGTCTGAGGCACGAGGCTGATCCTACCCGGGCAACCCGGGACTCGAGTTGAGTGATGCGTCTGCGACGCAATGCACACCTGTAAATTTATCCAGTATTGACAAATATTAGCATCGACCGTTACTCTGCGCTACATGTAGCTTAAAGCTATATATCGCTTTAGGCTACAAATGAGGAATGCCTGTTCTGCGGGGAGTTAATTTAAACGATCAGGTGATCATCCAAGGACGCCCGGTAAGGCGGGCTTTGCTGCAGTGCGTGCTTCCAGTTGATTCGTGTATGGCCGGTGGAACACGGCAGACGGAGCGAACCACCTCCGGTGATGTATTCGTGCCCCAGAGACTGAACAATCGGATTTGAAATTTATATAGTTTTCGCGCGCGGCTTCCCCGACCCGTGTTCCATTCATCTGCAAACAGGTTTTGATATGGGCAAGGTTGTTCAGACAGCGAGCGACGAATCCGTCGACGAAATGACGAGTGAGTCTCATCTGGTAGGTCCTCAAGACCTTGGACGACAGACGCGTAATTTATTGCTCGCGCGCCCGTTGCATGAACTGTCGGCCAAGGTCCGTCGTGCAGATTTTGGTGACGGTGAGTTTCAGGATATCGACACCCATTATCTAGCGCTGGCGATGTTCGATTTCATCATGGAGGGAAGCGTATTTGGCCTGGGGCGTCTGCGCGAGCAGGTGATCAGCTATCTCGCCGATATTATCCGCCAGATGAAACCAACGCTGGGCGACGAGCGCTGTAATCAACTCGCGCTTGAAGTGCTCAATGGCCTTCATAACACGGAAAATCGCAACGAACAGTTCGACTACCCATACTTCGACGCAGCATCGGGTACGACGCGTAGCCACCGGTTCAGTCTGCTGACGTTTGAGCGTCAGGACGACAACCAATACAAATACCGCCTAACGGAATCGGCAATCTTGCTCTATGTCGGGCAGCTCGACATCGGCGCCGAACAGATGCAGACATTGCTTGACAGGATGACAGCCGAACTAGTCAAACGGGGTCGCGTCAATGAAGCCCTTGATGTCTCGCGGCAGGCCTACCTGCAGGCGGTCCGGTATCAAAATAATATCCGCGCGCGACTTGACCGTGCGCAACGGGTTCCGGATTCCATTTCGTGGAAAGCGGACCTGGAGCCCTTCCTCGAGGAGTCTCGCCGACATATCGACGAACGGGGTAAGGAAGAGCGAGCACTTCTCGGGCTGGTCAGGGAAAAGATTAACAACACTTCTGACCGTATTACGCGGGAGCGACTCGTGCGGCTGTGCGAAACCGTCGAGCGCGAGGCGGACATCCATCTTCATCTGCTGCGGCTTGTCGCGCAGGCCGGGGCGAAATATCTTGAAGCGAGCCGAACCATGTTTCGAGCCCGACAGCGGCACCGCCTACCAGATATGGAGGACCGGGTCCTGCCTGCATTGCTGCGTCTGCCACAGGCATCGCTTACGCAAGTGGCTCGCCGAGGCGGGTATGTGTTGTTGCCGCCAAACATCGAGCGGGTTTTTAACCTTCGCCAGATTATCGAGTTGCTGACCGAACCGCAGGCCGAAGCGCCTGTGAAGTCTGATCGACCGGATGTTATCAAACCGGTTCTGGAAGAGGTTGTGCATTTCGGACCGGAGGTTGTCCGGGAAGGGAACCGTTATCTCAGGAGTGCCTTCGCGACAAAGAAGCCAGTGTACATCGATGAAGTATTGGAAAGGGCAGAAGTCGACGGTCTTGATACTGTGGTACGCGACTATCTCGTTTTCATGATGTATCAATCATTCAGCCGCGAAGAAGATATTTTCGGAGTTGACGCCCAGGTGGAGGGACGATTTGACCTTGCGCGCGTAGAAGGCTCCCGGCTCCTTTTCACACCTCGAGGTGCAGATGGCCAACAGTGAATTCTTACCAGACGCATACACGGCGTCGCTGCTCATTAACAAGGGTCTTCAGGCTCGACTGACGCCGGTTAATGACAAGGACTATCGGTCCATCCTCGCGCTTTATGAGGCGACGCCAATACTGCGTGCGCTGGTGCAGGATGTAGCGGCGGGCCTAGGCTTGACCGTTCTCTCCGTCGGTCGGGATGGGGCATTTTTCGCTCCGGATGGCCCCGACAGTCTCTTCGCATTTCGGCTAGGAGATATGCCGGGTCTTGCAAACCAGGAAAGTCGTGCACTTGCCGTTCTCATTCATGTGACGGTGGGCGCCCTGTTTTATCCGACGGCGGAAAAACTTAACGACGAGACGTACAACGCGCCACCTATTAGCGAAGCAATGACGATTTCATCGCTCAAGTCAATATGCGCCGAGATGGCAGAACGCGAAGACCGGGCGCAGCTTGAGGGAATTCCGAAAGAGCTGGAACCTGGTTGGCAAAGTGTTCTGGTCAAACCGGAATCTCGCCCGGACCAGCAACGCCGAAGCAGTCACACGCTGGAGGGACTTGTTTCGACGGTCTTCCGGCAGTTGCGCGAGAAAGGCTTGCTTAACCAACTGCCAGGTCCTGGAGAGGTAATGTACACGGCTAACCGGCGATATACCGTCCAACTGAGAGAAGTACTCGTTGAAAAAATCTTCGCAATTGGCCGTGAAGTGCTTTCCCGGGAGGATGAAAAAAATGTTTAAAGTGACGCGCATATTCATGGGCAACGTAGGGCATGTCCTCGCCTGGTATCCAGGCATCGATGTGCCTCTAGTCGACCTTTCGGGACAGCCGACGCATACGATTTTCAACCTCATCAACCAGGGCGGGAAGAGTACATTCCTGTCAATGTTTTTCACTATTTTCGACCCGGACAAGGGGCGGTTTCTTCAACATCTGCGAAACAGCGCGCAGCGATTCGAACAATACTTCGACAGGGACGGACAACCCGGTCTGGTCGCGGTCGAGTGGATGATGCCCGGCGACCTTGCTTCCTCACGCAAGCTCGTGACAGGCCTGATCGTTGTCATGAAAAAGTCAGGCGAGCTCTTTGAACCGGATCGATTCTTTTTTGCTTTCGAGAGCGTCCCTGGCCTGAGCTACGACGAACTCCCGGCCGGTCAACTGGGCGGTGGGCCGAATGGCATGCTCAACAGCCGAGAAGATGCGTTGCGCTGGCTTCAACAGATGGAAACGCAGCACGCCGGCAACTTCCAGCGCTTCAGTAATCAGAATGAATGGCGGGCGTGCCTGGAGGGCCGGGGGATTGACATCGAGATGTTGCGGCGCCAAGTCGAGTTCAACCGGACTGAAGGTGGGATGGGTGATGCTTTTCTGGACTTCAAGACGGAATACGATTTCATCCGCAAATTCATGACACTCACGCTCAATCCGGAGACGGCGGAGCAAACGCATGCGACGATTTCTACGTTGTGCAAAAGGATGGGCGGACGCTCAAGGCTCGTCGACGCGAAACAGCAGTTGGAGCGGTTTTCCCAGTTCTTTGATCCATTCGCCCTTGCAGCCGCCGAGTTTCACGAAGCGCACAAAAGCCGTCGGGAGATTGAGGTGGCGGTTGCGCGAGCATACGCTACGTTTGGTCATTACGCGGTAAACCACAGGCAATCGGCGGAAGCGGCGAGACGCAATGTTGTGGAATTTCGGACTGAAGCGCGAAAGGCGGACCAGCTCGCAATCGAAAATGAAGGCATGTCCGAGGCATATAGGGACGTGGCCGGCCGCCGTTTGAAGGACCTGTCCGAGAAAACGGAATCCGCAGCAAAAGCAATCACGGCTGCTCTGGATCACAAAGAGAAATTGTTTTATGCCGCGCAGCTGCGTAAAGAAATAATTGAGTGCCACGCGGTAATCGGAAGAATTCAGGAGAATATTGACCGGGTCACACGGAAGCAGATTGCGCCGCTGAAGGCGCAGCGAGACAGGGAGGCCACGATCCTTACGCATGCCATCCAGCAAGAAATGGAAGCCACAGCTCGGGAGATTGATGAGCTCGACAAGCGTGCGAAGGACCTGGATGTTACGCGGGCCAATCTGAAAGCAGAAAGTGGCCGTCTCAAGACCCTGCGCGAATCGGCGATCACGGAGCTGAACCGAGTCAAGGGTTTGATGGAAAGCGCTCAGAATTCACTGGCGCGGCTTCGTGCTGCGGGAGTGGTTGAGACCTTTGAGACCTGCGATGACGCCCACACCCGCTTGTCGTCCACGCTCGAACAGATGGCCGCACGTGCGGATGATTTGGGGCAGCAAATCGAAGAGGCGCAGAGCGAACTGGTTACGCTGAAAGATCGTCGATCGAAACTGGACGGCGATGTTAATGTCAATGCCCAAAAAGTCAAGGTCCTTCAGGAACAAATTTCGACTGGAGAAGCGCAGCGCGAACGACTCGCGCACTTGCCTGTACTCTGTCGCGCAGCTGGTGCGGAGGTAGCTGATGTCGATTCGGAGGTGCTGGAGCCCCGGCTTCGTGATTTTATACGCGGCGCCATGGAAGAAATGGCTACCGCGAACCTTCGTCTCTCCCGGTTGAAGGAAGATCAGAGCAGCATCGTTGACACGCGGCTTGCCGGTCGTGACCCGGATGTGTCCGCCGTAGTTCAGTTTCTCGCTAATGCAGGCGTCAAAGGCGTGCAGGCGTTTCCACATTACCTGGCGGAAGTTTTGCCGGATGCAAATGCTGCCCGTGAAACTGTTCTGAGCAATCCAGCGCGATTCCTTGGGGTGACGGTTCCAATCGAGGCTGTGGAGCAGGCCCGGACCACTATCGGAAACTCTGCCTTGAGGCTGATTCGACCCGTGGTGGTGTCCGCCTATGCGGTCGAGCCTGCGCTGCCGCAAGAGGGTCTCTTCACCGTTCCCAGCAGCGATGACAGCGCGTATAACCACGCAGCTGCCCGTCGACGCGGTCAAGTTTTAGAAGCGGAAATCGAGTCAGCGACTGGTAAGCGAGATGAAGCGGTGGGGTTGTACGAAGAGGCGCGTTCTACCTTGAATGATCTGGTTGCCTACGTTAAGGCCTTCGGTGATGGGCGACTTGACGCGCTCAAAGCCGGTGAAGAACGTCTGCTGGCGAACAATGAAGCGCTGCGCATGGAAATCGAGACAATTGGCGCACAGGTCGAAGCAATGCAAAGTCGCCAGGTTGGCCTGGCCGCGCGGAAGGTAGACGCAGACAACAAGGTGGGCAGCCTGCGTTCAGAGTTAATCAGCCTTGTTGATCACATTGGATTGCATGAATCGTTTATGCCGGAATGGGAGGCAACACAGGCTCGGGCCACGGCTGATGCTCAGCGTTACGCGGACGACCAGGCTGCAGTAGACGCGCTCCACGAAGACATTGAACCACAGCGCCGACAACTCTGGAACGCGAAGAACAATGCGCAGCAACATGTAGGGCGTTGGCAGCCGTTTCTAGCCGTGCTTGCCGAGATGCTTGATTCTGCAATCGATGTTGAAGCCGAGCTTGCAAAAAATCCTCGAACGACCAGCGCAATCTATCAGGATTATGAGCGTGCGGTGACAGCGGTTGAATCAGTCGAGCAGGAATCAACCCGAGCGCTAAAACTTGAAATTGATGTTGCCAGGCGCGATGCCAACAAGAAGGAGTCCGATTACGGCAGCCGGTACCCTCAGCTCACCTTTGCGCCCGAAGACGTCAATGCACTTCTTTGCGATGATATGCCGGCCCGGCTCCTGGAGCTTAGGGGGGCGCAGGCAAAAGCGGAAGACGAAAGGGATAGGGCGATGCAATTGGCATCAGACGCCCGAGCTGACTACGCTGCATTTGTAAAGCAACGAAGGCATCGCGGTTTTACAGTCGCTGGCATCGAGGGCATGGAATCAAACCTCATCGGGCAGAAGGCAGCGGATCATGCAGAAAACGCTATCAGGCACAAGGCTGCGAGCGCCAGCGCACATGCAATGGCGAGCGAATCCGAAGTCGAGGAGCGCAAATTCACCAATTTTGCAGTTGACTTCGAGGGACTTCGCGAAATCATTCAAGCGATGGACATCGACGTATCTGAGGACGCAGTTGTGACCGACTTTCTTGTCGATGCGGGCGACGCACGCAACTATGTCCGGGAGCACGAGAAGCGGTTGAGGAAAACAAAAGCCGTACTGAGTACGGCTTTCACTCAATGCACGAATCTGCATGACAAGATCTTGAGCCTGGCACGAGACGATGACTTCGCCAAGGTTGACGTGGAGCTCGCGATCATTTTGCGGGACAACTCCGTAGAAGCGACCATTAACGATTACCGGCGATTGCAACGTGCGGCACAGAACAGGCGCGACACTATTGAGAATGAACTTGCCAGCATGGACGGAGACATGGCTCGCGGAACCGATGCGTTGCTCACGCTCACGACGGATGGACTTCGTATTCTTACCCGCGCAACAGACATGCTCAAGCTTCCAGACTCGGTTCCGGTCTATGGGGGCAAGGGCGTCCTCAAGATGACAACATCTGTCGGCCGTCTGACCAGCGATCAGCGCCGCGAGGTGCTGTCCATTTACATGGACGAACTGTCCAGGGACGGCAACATTCCCGAGTCGGGCGCTGCACTTGCCGCCGCCTGTGTCCATCGGCTGGCTCCAAACCGCCGACTTGACCTGAAAGTGCTGAAACTTGTTTCCCTCGAGACCCAGCAGTACGTGCCTGTTGACGGCCTGTCAAACTCGGGCGCAGAAAAGATATCGATGGCGCTCTTCCTGTATTTCATTATCGCCAAATTGCGCTACGAGCAGCGTGCTGATAGTCGCTCATCCGAAGGCGGCATCCTGGTTCTGGACAACCCGTTTTCGACCGCAACCGCTCGCAGCATCTGGGAGACCATTCTCGGTCTGGCAGACGCGATGAAAATCCAGCTACTGCTCGTGACCGGGATCAAGGAGTATGACGTGTTGTCGGTGTTCAAGCGATTCGTGCGGCTGAAAAAAATTGGCCATAACACGACCAAAGGCCGCATTCACGTCGGCATCGTGGATTATCAGTTCAAACCTACCTCAGAAGAAGATGGCGAACCGGAGGCGATGAATGCTTGAGTCGTATTCCTCCTGGCTTCGCAGCCAACCCAAGGCAACCGTCGAACAGAATCAGTTGGTGGCTGGTTATATGCAGGTTTTTCCTGAGTTCCGGTCTGACGGAAATCTGCGAGCAATGGTGAAGGAGGCGCTCGATAGACTTGCGGCTGAAGGTGTCCTGCGCCTGCCGGCAGGGAGAAGTGGCTGGGATGCATTCGGATCGCCCAAGCTCCCTCTATGGGTCAGTGTCATCCGTGAGAGGGCCCAGAAGCCGGACTTCAGCGATGTAAGCTGGCTACCAGAGCTTTCGTTTGCAACGAAGGTGCTACGCGGCTCTCAACTGGAAAAACTACGCGTGATCAATCAATTCCTCGTCGAACATCGTAACGCACTCACCATCGTCTTGCCCTATCGTGAGCGCGCGCTCGAGATTTTCGGGGATGAGAAAGCATTCGACGGAGCGGTCAGAGATGGTCACATTTATGGGAAGCTGCCTCTGTCGGTCATCGGTGCGTGCAATCCGGAGCCGCCGCTAGCGCGGGAGGATTTTAGCGAGGCGAACGGTCCGTTGCTCGTGCTTGAGAACCATCACACATACTGGTCAATGCTGCAGTGGAATCGCACAACATTGCGATATCGTTCAATTGGATACGGAAGTGGCAACATCATCGTCAAATCGGCTGGTGCAATTCTTGACGCGCTGGAGCGTAGCGGGGCAACGCACGCGGAATATTTCGGTGACCTCGACCCAGCGGGCATTAGCATTGCCGCATCGCTGAGCGAAAACCTCCAGGCTGCGGGCGGTCATTCACTCAAACCCGCCGCTGCCTTCTATCGATGGATGTTGCAGAATGGTGTACGTAAACCTATGGGAGAGGGCAAGCGAACACTGGTCGAGACGTCACTTGATTGGTTCGAGCCGGCGCTGCGCGATGCCGTCAAGGCGCTATTCGCCGAACAAAAATGGATTGCACAAGAGAGTCTTTCGTTGCGAGTGCTACACAGCCAAGACCCGCAAAGTGCATTTTTGTGACGAGTGGTCGGCATTTTCGAAGGGGATTAGCCAGCTACCTCAGAGTACAGCGGAAAATCCACATGTTACGACGTAAGGGGAGTGCCACTGTATGGCAGCCTGTGGGATGGTGAGAACCGTAAACGGTTGACTTGTTTCCACATGGGATCTGATGGATCTGGCAGCACTTAACGCGTCGTCAATGCCTTCCGGTTGCAGGACCTGCTGACATGCAAGATCCGGCAGATTTTCTCGATTCTGGAAGAGCATCCTCGTCGAAATCCTGCGTTCCTTGCTTACCAGTCGAAAACTTCGATCATTTGCATCATTGCCTGTTTTCCCTGCTTCCTTGCAGCGACACGCCGCCCAAAAACGTTCGGATGACCCGCGCCGAGCGGTTAGTCACGAAACGTTGCTAGCTAGTCGCCGGAATCTCGACCACGATGTGCTCGGAAATATCGATAACACGTCGAGAGTCCACCAACTGGAGGCGAGGGCTGCCTGGCGTCGAATGGCTCTCGGCGACGCGTGACGCGACCCACATATCTTCCGCCAGCTCATCATTGAACCGATAGTCGGAAAATGCCCACATGTCATCGAAGTCCCACAGAACATACAGCCGGCCGTGATGCTCGGCGGCAGTCAAATGAACTGCAACGCCCGACAGAGCGATACGTTCGCGGGCCATCATGACGCATTCCAGCGCAGTCCCATCGGGACGATAGCGAACCTCCGCGTACAGGCGCTCATCCTTGTAGTCGATTTCGCTGGCTGAAATGCCCGGCAACGGAATGACGATGCATTTCTCGTCAGAGTCCACTGCGTCCTCCCACAGTTCAGACATCGGAATGACGTATGCAATATGTCCGGCCGAAGTAGCTCGATGCTCGGCGATTGCCGCCAGCAATTCGGGGTTCGGCCGACTCAATTCGTCGGCGTCGTTCTGTGTTCCTGCGTGGTTCGTTTGAGTCGTCAAAATGTAAGTTCCTTGTGTTGATTTGCCCTGTAGCCGCGCAGCTTTGGTGCCGACCTACATGCGTATAGCAATTCGGCTAGTTTCAGTTCGCGTCGCCCAGACGGGTCCGATCTCGACTTACGGCAATCGGCTAGCGTTCGACCCAGCGAAAGTGCAGCGCCGTTTATCAGCAATCGCTGGGTACTGTCACGCCCAGTCTGAAAGTTAGCTTCCTTAAATCCAGATTAACGAATGGTCTCTGGAAATTCAATAGGCTGGAGAAAATTTATTTTATACGTGGCTTGTCATATGGATCGCGTGCCGACATTGAAAACATAGGAATATGGCCCCCACTGATGGATCGGCATATTTGATAAGGGTTATCAAATTGATGTTTAAAAAATTTTGGCTCGGCGCGCGGAGATGGCCAGCAGGCAACCGTTTGTGGCGAAGTGCTCCGCCTGTCTTCGCTGTCTTTTGTGAGGTCCAGTCGTTGGTATAAATATTTAAACTGGCTTAAATACTATGTTGCCTGTATCGAATAACCTGGTTATGATCTGCCGCAGTTTGTGGATGCAAAAACCCTAATGATTGGCTATTTTAATTTTATACGTTAATGGAAAAATCGAACGATACACTGAACTCATCGAGCTCAGCAGGTAAAGCATTTCTGCCTGCCGGCGAGCTTAAGGCGGCACGGGATTTCATGCCGCATCTCGACGACGCAAGGAGTCTGCGCTCTGCGGCGCCTGTGTTCGTGACAACCGTGGATCTATCCCAATTCGAGGCCCATCGTTCTGGCGCTGGCTCGTTTCGCATGGGAGCGATGGAGTTCGACGACTGCGTGATTGTCACCGCGAGACTGCAGATGGGCGGGATGCAGTTCATCTGGCTTGCGGACGCTTCAGACGACGATGTGTGGCGGGCTATCGACAACATGCAGCGAACAAAGCAGGCGGCGTTTGTGTTCGTCCCTGATGGAAACCCTAGCGATATGTCTTTCATCCCCTGGTCGCTCGCAGGGGCGAGCAGCGCCCTCGACCGTTACCGGAGAGAGTTAGGGCATAAGAACGGAAATTTTCTGGCGAAAGCTCGCGAACTGATAAACAGTAAAGCTGTCGAAGAAGGCGCCCAAAGTGTGATCCCAGGCGTGTCGCTAAAGGTCACACGTGTCAATTTGCTGCTTACGAAGCGATTGAAAAACGCGCTCGCGTCGCACGGGGTATCTGCGCTGATGGTCCAGCCTCTTGGCGATCCAGGTGTTTCGCACGACATCTGACAGGTACCGACGCCTCGGATAGTTGAGTCCACGGAGCTAACGCCTGCGGCTACAGTGATTCCCCACGGGGGCTTCAGGACGTTCTCATGCGGTTCGATGCCGCAAAAATCTCGAGCGAACCGATCTCGGCGCGCCGACCAGAACACTCAGACACGAATCTGCTACCTGAGCATCTAGGATGCGACTCGGGAAGCGGGCCGGGTCGTCGAAAACGCGGCAGGAATGGTCGCGCCAATTTTAAAAAGGATTTTCCAATGGAACACATTGAAAAGAAACAGCACGCGGTTCAGGATTCTCCCATCCCTCTAGGCATCATTGCACCTGCAAGCGAGTACCGAGGGGCTGACGCACGACTCAGGGGGCCGGTCCTTGAGCAGATGGTCGAGTTTGACCCGGGTCAGTATGTGAACGCCCGTCGCGCGGCATTCGATACTTTCGTGATGGTTGGCCCGCTGATGTCGATGATTGTGTTCTCTCCGCGCCTTGAGGATGCCTTGCTGAACTGGCTGGCGGACCCGACAGAGCCCGACGTGTGGAAAGCGATTGGCACCTGGAACAAGCATGGCGTGCTAGCTTCCCATCAATCGTTCGAGTTCTGGCTGCGTTCCCCGTCGATTTGCAGGTTCGATGCGATGGCATTGCGCAGCACCGGAGTGACCTTCGAGCCACTCTCCGACAATACGCTTTCCGCCAGATACCATAGTGTGAGACGGTGCGGTATGCAGGCGGCGGCGATTGCGTCCGCACCTTTGTTTGAGCAGCAAGTCGCGCGCCTTTGTTCGGCGGTGTCGCGAAGGGTCGCGTGCTCAGCAAGCAAATCCGTCAAGGTTTCCCTTTGACCGCCACTGCTGACCGCGTCCGCGAGTTCGGGCGACGTGTGTTTCATCATCCAGAAAATGACGTCCGGGACAACGGGTAGAATTCCCTGGTCGTGCACCAATACCGGTCCATATCCTCGATTAAACCGAGGGCAGCCGTGAGAGCGGCTTCGAGCGCCTCTGGTTGATTTAGATTGTTACTTGTGTTCATTCGGGTCAACCTGTTTGCGTTGGAAAAATTGCTGTGCAAACATGTAGAGCCAAGTTTTATTCAAGTTTGCCTTGCAGGCATAAACGGCCAGTCGGCCATTCTGAGCCAATAGACAGGCTGCCAACAATCGTCGACCATCGACTCCTGCATTTGACTGCTGGCAGAGGACGAGGTGAAACTGGCAGACGGTCGCAAGACATAGCCAAGCCTCGATAGAGTCGGGAGAGATAAACGTTGCCAATGCAGTCTTTCTTCGATGCCCGTCAGCCGTTGCGCCGCCGCAGACCGCGCGTTTGCCAGTGGCGATGAGTGCGTGATCAATTTTCCGGATGGCGCATGGCCATGTGACGTTGCGATTGTCGAGATCGCTCGCCGTATGTCATTCGCCATGCAGCGCTCCGACACCTGTCGAGTGCGAACGAGAGGAGAGGCCGACAACGCTCTCAACTATCAATGCCACGCTTATGCGTAGTGTCCGGCGAACGTGATGTGTCGCGTGGCCCGTCTGGTTTTATCCGCGACGGGCCCGAAAAACTCGACCTTCATACCGTGTCGTTAATCATCCTCGCTGTCATCTACATCGAAGGGCCGGTCGATAATGAATGCGTGGCTGGTTACTATAGCTTCCCGCATCAACTCAGTCATAAATGGACGACCTTCCTTTGCAGCAAGCTGCGCCTCGACGAGTTCAAGCGCAGCATCTGGTCCCCTCTCTTTGTCTGCAATCACGTCCTTAGCCAGTCGAGCCTGGCCTCGAGAGCGAAGTTGCAGGACCAGATATTCAAGTGGATTTGCGAAGACCGCTTGCCGTTTGTCGGCAGGCACTGCAAGTAGGATTTCAGCGTTCATCTCGTCTCGGTGGCGGAGCTCAAGCATAAAGTCAATCCGGTCGACAAGAATGTCGTACGCATTTTCCTCAACGAAAGAAAGAGTGTCTTTGAAGCCTGGAGCATGATTCTCCAGTGCGCGTAAAACGGTCGCGCGATCCAGCGCGCGCCAGAATACGGGTTGCGGCTTGTACGATGCCTCGAGCGCGAACTGCACCAGACGAGGATTGATGAAGTAAGCAGGAATTTCGCAACGCTTCAGGTAGGAAACTACGTCGTTGATTACAGACTGTTGAATTTCAGACGGTTGGTTCACGTTTCTATGTTCCACAAGGATAATTGTCTGCTCGACATGTCCACGTGTGACATGTCCTTGCTGTTAGTGGTCAGTGTTCTCGACGACGGGATACGAAGTACACGACGGGGACGTTTGATAAGACGCTGTTTTTTGAGGGGCGGCGACGCGGGAAGCGAAAGGTTGGCCGGCGCATCTATTCTCTCGAGAGAGTAGAAACTTCATCGATTTGCGAAAGGAGCGAATCGAGAGGGTTTGTCCTGCCGCTGAAGATTCCGATAGCTCCCGTATCCGTATGCCGATTCTCAAGGTCAGGCTGCCGAAGCGATTTCCAGGAAAGAAGTCTTGGGGGTCGTCAGGTCGACCACTTCAAAAACGCCGATATGGCTCGCCTCCGCCGCTACCTTTTGCCATGCCTTTACCTCCTCTTGGGTCAAAGGATTGTGGTCGTCTTCGATGCCGTTTGTGACCATCATGCTTTCATTGAGGTCGTCAGAGAAGTAATACTGCGACACGACCGACTCGTCATCGAAAATCCAGAGAACGTCAAGGGTGTCGTAGAGGCTCACGTCAGCCCAGTGCGGAGCCATATGCGTAAGGGCTACTGCGCCGCCGGCGAGCATAAGACACGCTATGCGTGCACCGTCCGGGCTAGGATGAACTTGGCTGTAGATATCCGGGTTCTCGTGGTCAATCGCGTTGGAGTTGTGGCCGCGAAGTCGGATGGCGACGATGTTCTCGCCAGAGATTTTTGCTGCGTTCTCAAGTACGTCATCGGCTGCCAAAACGTAGGCAGAAAGAGCAGGGCGCGCATCTGCGTCGTCGCAGATTGTCTGTAGAGCCTGCGAATTAAAATCTTCAATGTCGAATTCGAGTGCGGCAGACCGAGAACTGTTGTAGCGATGATTTGACATGTCAATGCGTATAAAAATAACCCGGCTGATATTCAGGCCGAAGTAAGGAATGGGTGGGGAGGCGGGGCGTCTACAAAGTGCGTCGCGCCGTTGCATTGGAAACCATATTAATGAGTTATTTTCTATTCGACAATGGGTTTTGCAAAATATTCTCTGCTTGTCGGTATAAATAGTTAATCGTCGAATGATTTTGCTGATAAATCAATAATTAAGCGAAAGTTACTTGCAGGGTTTTGACGCAACTTGGATTCGCTGATTTGCAGTATTACAGCTGGCGCTGTGCACGTCGGCGGGTCCGCGAGGCGAGGGACGCGGGTATGTTGCCGAGAAACGGACCGTACTTGGGACGAGACGCGGCTGCGGCTATCTGCTTTAAAGTACAGATCAGGCAATGTGCTGTTCGATTATTCTCAACCAAACGTCATTGAAGCCTTTTGCTTAGCGTAAGTGTGAGAGGCAAGGCACTGGTTGAGCCGAGTGCGCCTACCCACAGGCACGTTCTCAGTGTGACGCAAAGCGTTTGAGCAAAGTCCGTGGCCGGGGGGGGCTGCGAATGATCAGCCCTTTTGGTGACTATTTATACGTGCCAGAACAAATAAAAATTTTCACTTCTCAGAAAATAAATTTCTGTATTGGAATCAAGATATTGGAATCGATTTTTATACCGATTTAAGAATTTATACGTCGGAGAGTTGTTATATCTTTCGCAGTCGGTATGATTCTGGAAATTCTTGATTTAAGCGTGAATTTGAGGTCGGCAGGTCACTTGGCGACTTCTCCCTGGCTTCGTTTGCTGAAACTACTGGGTAAGCGGACTCAATCGCTTTCACTTAAGAATGACACGTATAAATCCGCCCTGCGCTTGTAGCGGGGCCAACCAAATAGGATGTGTTATGGAAAACGTTTTGATTGATGATTCGATGTTCAGGATTTGCGAGATTGCTTCAATTGCGACCGCGAAGGATTTTGCACCGTACGGCAAGTCGGCTGCAAAACTGCGCCCCTTAACGCCAGTCTTGACTGCGAACTGCGAACTGGACCTGCTAAAAAAATATGCCCGATACGATGGCGCAGGCTGCTTTGGTTTCGGCTGCATTCATGTTGATGACTGCCCTTTGCTGACCATGCGCCTGCAGGTTGGGGCTATGCAAATTTATTGGTTGGCGGACACGAGCGACCCGGAGGTTTGGAGAACGATAGACTTTTGGAAGAAAGTTGGGCAGGCAGGCTTTGCGCTGGCTCAAGGCAGCAACGTAGCATTCTTTTCGTGGGACATGCGGAGTCCGCAGACTGGCATGACTGTCGAACAGTTCCGCGGGGAGTGCGGTAAGGACCGGGCGTGGCAATTCATTCAGCGCGCTGCGCCACTTGCCGGAAGCGGTCGAATTCAACTCCATGCAACGACGGATATACCGGGCGTTCGTCTAGAACACGTTCTGGTGAACATCCTGATGACTGAACGGCTCGAAAAAGTTGCGAAGGAGCGCTCGCTGGGACAGCTTGCGAATATGTCGGCGTTTTGGCACCCGACCAACGCTTCCGTTCACTAATATGGCGGGTTCGTAAGTCGGCAAGCTGCGGCGCTCTTGTCCGTGCGGGGTGCAGATGGGATACAGCCATCAGCAATTGAGGTTCGACTTCGGCCCACTTCTGGAGGCAGACATCTTTGGGAAAAGCAGAGTTCCGATGATTTGATGCCTACTGCGCACAGTTCTTCGTAATCGCATCCTCCTTGCGTAGGTGAGCGAGACGTGCAAGTCCACGGCATCTGGTTGCTGACAGCTTGTTTGCATGAGCCTGCCTTTCGTCCCTTATACCCTCAGCTCAGAATACCTGCGTACGCGCCACTTTCGACTCTGAGCCAACCGTGCTTGCCGCGGGTAGCGCCGAGATTTGTCTGGGACCAGCCACATCCGCCGCTGTAGTCCCGAATCATCAGAAGTAGAGCTCCGTGACACGGGCAACCGTGTCAGTACCCGGCAGACGCTCGGTCGATTTCTGTCCATGGCAGCCGATCGCCCCCGCTGCGGAAGCATGCGAACCCCAGCCCGTGGCAATGCGTATTTCACCGCACCGACGGTCGACGATTGGTCCGGGCCAATCAGGATCAGTCCTGACACTTATGGTGAACCACTTTGCTTGGAGCAGTTGTCTGTGTGAGGAGTAAGCGACCCCGGACAGCATTCTCGTGCCGTCCGGGCTGCGCGGTGGTTTTCTGACAAACTTCAGTTGCGTGATAATGACGCGGCCGCTTTCGCGGACGGGCGACGCCTGCTCAAAAAGGCGCCTTGGGCATGCCGTATTCATCCCATGAGCCGTTCTCGTCTTGCGCTTTGTTGGCAGTCGCCCTAGGAAGAGGGGACAGTTGCTCAATACGGTGATGACTGGCCGGTGACAAACGTCGTTTGACGGACAAACCCTCGCCGACAGCAAGTTTAGCGTCCTCGTTTCTTGCCTCTTCAAACCGGAGGCGGGCGGCTTCTACAAGGTTCCACTTGTACTCGACTAACAGCACATGGTCCTCGAAGACGTACAAGACCGGCAGCCGGCTCCTGAGTCGACGAAAAAATTGTTCGTGACGTACCAGTGGCAGCACCAGACGCCCGCCGGCGAACGACTCAGCTGTCTCAATAGTGCCGTCTTGTGCCTCGCTGAGTAGGCATACACACTCGTCCTGCCACACGAGGTTGTAGTCGGTAGCGCCCTGTGGAGCAGCCACCACGAGACTTACGCTCTCGCTCGTCAAATTGAATACACCAAAGGGCCAATGCTTCGAATCCAGGACATAACCCGCATTGTTACCTGCCGCGCGGACTTGCGGGAGGTCGAATTCTGACCATCCATCCAAGCTAAACCGCTCATGGGGGGCCGTTTCATAGCGCGAGCGGAGAGCGTGTCGGCGTAAGCGGTCGTATAGGACCGCGACTTCAATAGGCAGCGGAGCCATCCATTCCTTATCGACATCTATTTGCCGCGGAAACTGCAGTTCAGAAAACGTCTCCTTGAGGTCGGCACGGGTGTCCACGGGATATCCCCGATTAAGCGTTTGCGCATATGCACTCGCAGCCGTCATTCGCGTACAGAAATGCGTCAGCTTCGCTCGGAACGACTCCATGGTCCCTTGTTTTCCTAACTGACTCACTACCTCCGGAAAGTCATCGAAGAGCCATTGCGCGATTATTCTGGAATCGAGATTTTCGTAGAACGCAGGCCCTCCCTCATGGATGCAAATCAGGTCTTTCGCCACCTTAAGTGCCCATCCTTCCGCGTCCTCCATTATCTCCACCATATAGTTGCGCGAAACTGGTGGTTCATAGTCGAGTTCGTCGTTTAGATTATGCTCGGTGTCGCTGTCCAATTCTTCATCGTTAGAAAGGTCGCCGTCATTTTTTTGCATTGCAGAAGTGCCCATATTTTAAGTTTCCTGTTTTAAGAAAGATGTGTAGGGCCGTAGTTTTATCCGCAGACAGTTGCCGCTTGGCTTTGCGAGGTAGTGGCCAGTCTCGGTCAAGCTGACGCGCCGCTAGACTAGTTCTGCCCCGCATCAGTTGCGACGGATGGGTTGGCCTGAAGAGGCGTCGTGCGGAGTCACGCTCAGGTGTACCAAGTGGCTCAGCCGGAATCTCGATGGGAGCGGGTTTTGTGTGGGCAGGAGGGAGGTGGCGAGGTCAGATTTGTTTGCGATTTGTTTTGACGAAACCAGTTTTCTTTGTCACGAATATCGACTTGAGGTCCATTGCATTAGGCTTTGCGCGTGAGTTGCCTCGTCGCTGTTTGCACCACGTCCGAAGGAGCAGAACTTTACGAGCGATTGCAGGCCGCTCTACCAAACTGAGCTTTTCTGCGTTCCCTCGGAATTTCCAGAGAATCAATGGGTTAACGCCAGGTCAGATTCCTTTGTAGTCGAGGTGGCGCGCTCGTTAGGGCCCACGGAGCAGATTTATTTGTCGAAAACGGCCAAATTAGATTTGTTTTTACCGCATCAGGTTTCGAATGAGCGTGACCAATGTGTGACATCGTAGGACGGATGCGGCGCACCATGTTTCGTACCGGCATGAAATGTCGATGTCGCGCCCGCTGCGAATGGCGGCGCCACAAACAACAACGGCGCGCCAGGGGGCGCGCCGTTGTGAACAGATACCGCTTTACAAAACCACGCAATCAGTGCGTCTGCGGCGCGTCTTTAATGAAAAACGTGGTCAACGCGCCGAGCACGCAGATCACGCCGACATACATGGGCGCGGCCATCGGATTGGACTTCATCATCAGCGACACGGCGATCGGCGTGAGGCCGCCGAAAATGGCATACGCGACGTTATACGAGAACGAGATGCCCGAGAACCGCACGACCGGCGGGAAGCCCTTGACCATCACGAACGGAATCGCACCGATCACGCCGACGAACAGGCCCGCTACCGCATACATCGGCACCAGTGCGGACGTGTCGACGGCGAGTTGCTGGAACATGTAGTAGTACGTCACCGCCAGCGCAAGGCCGCCGATGAAAATGGTCCGCCCCGCGCCGATGCGGCCGGCGATCGAGCCCGCCATCACGCAGCCGATGGTCAGGCACAGCGTCGCCACGCAGTTCGCCAGCAGAGCGGTAGCCGGTGCGATATGAAACTGCTTTTGCAGCAGCGTCGGCGTCATCAGGATCACCACGACGATCGCGGCCGACAGCATCCACGTGAGCAGCATCGACACGATCACGGCGCGGCCGTGGTCGCGCAGCACGGCCTTGAGCGGCACTTCGGCGGCAATTGCCTTGCGCTGCTTGAGTTCGGCGAACACCGGCGTTTCATGCAGCCAGCGGCGCAGATAGACCGAAAACATGCCGAATACGCCGCCCACGAGGAACGGAATGCGCCAGGCAAAGGAAGCGATTTCAGCCGGTGCGAAGTTGCGATTCACCGCGGAGGCGATCAGCGAGCCGAGCAGGATGCCGGCCGTCAGGCCCGCGGTCAGCGTGCCGCACGCATAGCCGATGTGCCGCTGCGGCACGTGCTCGGAGACGAACACCCACGCGCCCGGCACTTCGCCGCCGACCGCCGCGCCCTGCATCACGCGGAACAGCAGGAGCAGAACCGGCGCCATCACGCCGATGCTGGCGTAGGTGGGCAGCAGGCCCATCATCAGCGTCGGCACGGACATCAGCAACACGCTTAGCGTGAACATGCGCTTGCGGCCGAACAGGTCGCCGAAGTGCGCCATGATGATGCCGCCGAGCGGCCGCGCCAGATAGCCGGCAGCGAAGATGCCGAAGGTCTGCACCTGACGCAGCCATTCCGGCATGGCGGCGGGGAAGAACAACTGGCCGATCACCGGCGCGAAGAACACGAAAATGATGAAGTCGTAAAACTCGAGCGCCCCGCCGAGGGCGGCGAGACCGAGCGTCTTGTAATCGCTGCGCCCAAGAGGGCGTGGGGTGACAGCCTGCGCTCCACCCAGATTTGTCGCTTGCATTGCTTCTGTCTTTTCTTGAATTGGGAGCCACACGTAGCGCGTGGAAATACGGCGGTCGTCGGGCGAGAAGTGTGGCAAGCGCTGGGTAGAGCACGGGACACCGGCGCGCCGCCCGGATAGGGCTTGCGCGATGACGACTGGGGCCAGGCCGGCATTTTACAGGATGAAAGCCGCTCACTTCGGGAAGTGCTTAATTAGATTGGAAAAAGTTTCCCCGACACGCTATTTTTGATGACGACGCGGGCCGTGTGCTGGGATCGGTCCTAACCGAATACGAGAAGGCGCCGCAAGTGCTGTCAGTGTGAGGCGAGGGTCTCGTAAATTAGGATTGCTCCTATGGGAGGGAGCGGGTGCGCCTTTGAGAATCGCGTCCGAGTTATCACCCAAGAGTCATCCCATGCGTGTTGCCATCCTCCAGCGTGACCCCGTCATGCGCCAGTCGATCGAAAAAGTTCTCACTGCCGCGAGCCACAGCTGCGCGTCCTTCGACGACGGCCTGACCCTGTCGAAAACGCTCGCCCGTTCCACCGTCGATCTGCTGATACTGGACTGGCAGAGCACGCGCCTGTCCGGTGCCGAAGTCCTGCGCTCGGTACGCTCGGTTGGTGGCGATCGCCTGCCGGTGATGTTCGTGTCGCGCGATACGTCGGAGGAGATCACGGTGCGCGCCTTCGTTGGCGGCGCGGACGACTACGTCGCGCTGCCATTGCGTCCGGCGGAGTTTCGCGAGCGGGTGGCGGCGTTGCTGCGCCGCGCCTATCCGGACCGCTTCAGCGCCGCGAGTTTCAACGTCGGGCCCTACCATTTCGACCCGCATCGTCAGCTCGTCATGCTGCGCGGCCAGGCGGTCCAGCTGTCGGGCACGCAGTACCGGCTGGCGTCGCTGTTCTTTTCCAATATCGGCCGCGTGATGTCGCGCGATCACATTTTTGCGATGGTCTGGGGACGCGAGTTCCGCGAATTCACGCGCACCATCGACAGTCACGTGTCGCGCCTGCGGCTACTGCTCGAGATCGAAGTGCACAACGAATTCCGCCTGCAGCCGGTCTACAAGAGCGGCTATCGGCTGCTGCATCTGCGTCAGGGCGAGATCGCCGTGGTGGAGCAGAAGCAGGCAGCCTGAGCAAGACACGGCAGCCCAAGACACGGCAGCCGGATCAGAGGGACGGCAGCGCCGGGCGCGTTTCGATCGCCTGGCGGATCAGGGCTTCCACGGCCTTGCGTTCGTTGCCGGCCAGCGGCAGACGAGGCGGGCGCACCGGCTCCGTGCCCAGTCCGACGATCACCTCGGCAAGCTTGATGTTTTGCACGAGTTTCGCCGAGACGTCCAGCGCCAGCAGCGGAGCGAACCAACGATAGATCGCGCGGGCTTCCTCCAGACGACCCGCCTTCAACAGCTTGTAGATCGCCACGGTTTCATGCGGAAACGCGCATACGAGACCCGCCACCCAGCCGTGCGCGCCCATCAGGATCGCTTCCATAGCCAGATTGTCGACGCCGCACAGAATCGCGAAGCGATCGCCGACGACGTTGATCAGGTCGGTCACACGCCGCACGTCGCCGCATGATTCCTTGATCGCGACGATCTTCTTTTCGTCAGCGATTTCGGCGAACATCTCGGGCGTCATGTCGACCCCGTAAGCGAGCGGGTTGTTATAGATCATCAACGGCAGCGAGCTGGCATCGGCGACGCTGCGGAAGTGGTGCAGCGTTTCGCGCCGGTCCGACAGATAGCGCAGTCCCGGCAACACCATGTAGCCGGCCGCGCCGTGGCGGCTGCCGGCTTCGGCCTGACGGCAGGCGTCGAGCGTGCTGTTTTCCGCGATGGTGAGCAACACCGGCACGCGGCCGCGCGAGGCGTCGACCGCGATATCGAGCACCTGGAGCTTTTCGTCCAGCGAGAGCGTCGAGGCCTCGCCCAACGAGCCGCACACGATGATGCCGTCCACTCCCGCGTCGATTTGCGCTTCGATATTCTTGCCGGTCCACGCCCGGTCTATGCTGAAATCCGCGTGAAATTTGGTGGTGACTGCCGGCAATACGCCTTCCCAGATATGCGCCACGACTGCTCTCCTGAGTGTGATGAGTCGAAGCGCAGTGTAAGCAGGGAAAATCCCGGCGTCTTGCGCGAATCGCGCGTGACGGGTGACGATTTCGGCATAGCTGGTCACGCGGTTCCAGTGCTTCGCCGCAGCGCCTCGGCGGAGGGGACGGTTGTGCTGAAATCGTCATGGTGAGCGCGCAGGCACACCAAGACGTCGTGGCGCGCGGTTCCTACCATGAGCGTCATGAAAACCTTGAACATCATCGACTCGCATACCGGCGGTGAGCCGACCCGCCTCGTGGTGTCGGGCGGCCCGGAGCTCGGCGGCGGCACACTGGCGCAACGCCTCGACGTATTGCGTACCCAGTTCGACGACTGGCGCGCCGGCGTGGTTACCGAACCGCGCGGCTCGGACGTCGTGGTGGGCGCGTTACTTTGCGAACCGGACGATCCCAGCTGCGCAGCCGGCGTGATCTTTTTCAACAACGTCGGCTATCTCGGCATGTGCGGGCACGGCACGATCGGCCTCGTCGTCTCGCTCGCGCACATGGGACGCATCGGGCCGGGGCGTCACCGGATCGAGACGCCGGTCGGCATCGTCGAAGCGACACTCAATGACGACGGCAGCGTCGCCGTGCGCAACGTGCCGGCGTATCGCTACCGCAAGGACGTGCAGGTCGATGTGCCGGGCTATGGCGCGCTGATCGGCGATATCGGCTGGGGCGGCAACTGGTTCTTTCTGGTCGCCGATCATGGACGTTCGCTGGACGCTTCGCATATCGACGAGCTGACCACCTTCAGCGATGCGATTCGCGAGGCGCTGGTCGCGCAGCGCATCACCGGCGCGGACGGCGCGCTGATCGATCACATCGAACTTTTTGGAGCCGGTTCACGCGACGGTATCGACAGCCGCAGCTTCGTCCTCTGTCCGGGCAGTGCCTACGACCGTTCGCCGTGCGGCACCGGTACGAGCGCCAAAGTGGCCTGCCTCGCCGCCGACGCCAGGCTGGCCGAAGGCGTCGTGTGGCGCCAGGAAAGCATCATCGGCAGTGTGTTCGAGGCGAGTTACCGGCATGCCGGCGACGGCGTGTCGGTGATTCCGACCATCACCGGACACGCCTACATCACAGCGGAAGGGCGCCTGTGTTTCGACGGGCGCGATCCCTTTGCCTGGGGCATTCGCACGGCATGACGGCGGACGTGCTGGTGGTCGGCGCGGGTATTGTCGGCGCAGCTTGCGCGGCCGAGCTGGCCACGCATGGCATGCAGGTCGAGGTGCTCGACGCACGCGGCATCGGCGGTGGCGCGACGGCGGCGGGCATGGGCCATATCGTCGTGATGAACGACTCGCCGGCGGAATTCGCCCTCAGCCGTTATTCGCGGGACTTGTGGTTGCAGCTTGCGCCACAGCTGCGTTCGCGCGAGGCGTTCGCGCGCTGCGGCACGCTCTGGGTCGCCGCCGACGACGAAGAGTGGCAAGCCGCCCGCGCGATGCAGGCGTCGTTCGAAACGCAAGGCGTCGCGGCCCAATTACTCGACGCGACTGCCCTGCGGGCTGCCGAGCCGGCGCTCGCGCATGGGCTGACGGGCGGTTTGCGCATTGAACACGACAGCATCGTCTACGCGCCCACTGCCGCCGAATGGCTGCTGACGCAATCGAGCGCGGCCGCGAAGATTCGCGTGCGGCTCGGCGCGCCGGTTGCGGCAATCGGCGTGGACGGCGTGACGCTGACGAACGGCGAGCGCGTCGGTGCAGCGCATGTCGTCGTGGCCAATGGGCTCGGCGCGCAGCAGTTGTTGCCTTCGTTGCCATTGCAGCCGAAGAAAGGACATCTGCTCATCACGGATCGCTATCCCGGTCTGATTCATCATCAGCTGCTCGAACTCGGCTACATCAAGAGCGCGCATCATGCGCTCGGTACGTCGGTGGCATTCAATGCGCAGCCGCGGCCCACCGGACAACTACTGATCGGCTCGTCGCGTCAGTTCGATACGACGGACCCCGCCGTCGACCTGCCCGTGCTCGCGCAGATGCTCAAACGTGCCGCGCGCTATCTCCCCGCGCTGCCGACGCTCAACGGCATTCGCGCATGGACGGGGTTGCGCGCCGCTTCGCCGGACGGATTGCCGCTGATCGGTCCAGCCGGCGAGTTCGCACCGCATGCTCCGGGTGCCTGGCTCGCGGTGGGCCACGAAGGCCTGGGCGTGACGACCTCGCTCGCGACGGCGAAGCTGCTTGCCGCGCAGATTGTCCCAGGGGCTGCGCGTGAGGTGCCGATTTCCGTCGTCCCCTATCTGCCGATCCGTTTTGCGCAAAAGGTGATCCATGAGTAGTCCGCAGACGGCGCGCCTCCGCGTGACAATCGACGGCCGGGCAATCGATGTCGAACCCGGCACGACCGTGGCCGCGGCGCTCGTGCAGGCGGGCCGGCATGTCACGCGGCGATCGGTCGGTGGCGAGCCGCGCACGGCGTTCTGCGGGATGGGCGTTTGCCAGGAGTGTCGCGTGACGATTGACGGCCGGGCGCATGCGCTCGCGTGTCAGACGCTGTGTCGCGACGGTCAGACGGTGTGCACCCAGACAGCGGCGGCTGCGTGATGAAACAGCGCTTCGATATCGTCGTGGTCGGCGCCGGTCCCACTGGTTTGCATGCGGCGCTTGCCGCGGCGCGCACGGGCGCAAGCGTCGCGCTGCTCGACGACAATCCGCGCGCCGGCGGTCAGATCTGGCGGCAGGGGCCGGGCCATTCGACGCAAACGCCGTTGCGCGCTTTGCTCGCTGCATTGGATGAGCGATCGAACCTCACCTATTGGCCGTCGGCACGGGTGGTTGCGCCGCTTGGTCCGCGCGCCTTGCTGATCGAATCGGCCGTGCACGGCGGCGTGAGCCTCGCCTACGAACGCTTGATACTCGCAACGGGTGCGCGCGAGCGCCTCTTGCCATTCGCGGGATGGACGTTGCCCGGCGTGACGGGAGCGGGCGCGCTTCAGGCGCTCATCAAAGGCGGTATGCCGGTGCGTGGAGAGCGGATCGTGATTGCCGGCAGCGGCCCTTTGCTGATCGCGGCCCTGGCCACGGCGCGCGAGGCCGGCGCGCAGGTGGTGGCGATTGTCGAACAGGCTTCCGCGCGCAATATCGCCCGGTTTGGCGCTTCGCTATTGCGCGAGCCTGTGAAGTTGCAGCAAGCCATCCGCATGACGCGCGGTTTTGCGGGCGTGCATTACTGGACCGGCAGTATGGTGCATGAAGCACTCGGTGAAGGGCGCGTTGAGCAGGTGACCCTACGGCGCGGGCGGCGCAGGGTCACGCTCGATTGTGAGCGCATTGCGTGCGGTTACGGGCTCGTGCCCAACATCACGTTGGCGCAGACGCTGGGTTGCGCGATCAGCGAAGCGGGCGAGATCGTCGTCGACGATGAACAGCGGACTTCGGTGGATGGCGTGCTGGCCGCGGGCGAGTGCACCGGTGTCGGTGGCGCGGAACTGGCGAGTGTGGAAGGCGAGATCGCGGGAATCGTGGCGAGCGGCGTTGCGCAAGAGCGCATGGCACTGGATGCGCAGCGGGCGCGGTGGCGTCGTTTTGCCCAGCGCGTCGACCAGGCGTTCGCGCTGAGCGGCGTCGCGCGCACACCGCCCGCCGACACGACGCTGCTTTGCCGTTGCGAGGACGTCAGCGTCGGTGAAGTGCGCGCCTTTCCCGACTGGCGCCAGGCCAAGCTGCACACGCGCTGCGGCATGGGCGCATGCCAGGGAAAAATCTGCGGTACCGCGGCAAGCGTGTATTTCGGCTGGTCGACGGTGGAACCGCGTCCGCCGTTCAGCCCGGCGCAAATCGGCACGTTGATACAGGCCGAGGCGTCTGTCACTGAATGAACGGCACGGTTAGTGCGGCGGCGAACGCACGTCACGCCAGGGCCAGGCCAAGGCTCCAGGCTCGCCCGCATATTGTCATCGGTCGCGCGGCTCTATAATCGACCGCACGCGCAAGCCGCCAGGCGCCGCCCCCTCCAACGCACCGACACACGGACCCCGCACGATGAACACGCTGGCTCATCCGCTCGAACCTGACGATGCAACGCTCTCCAGCATGCTGACGCATTTCAGGTTGCTCGAGCCGGTGTTCGACGCGATGCCCGACGTCGTGTTCTTCGTGAAGGACACCCAGGCGCGCTACACGCTCGTCAATCGCACGCTGGCATCGCGTTGCGGCTTCAAGGAAAAAGCCGCGCTGCTCGGCAAGACCGCCGAAGACGTGTTCCCGCGTCGCTTCGGGCGCATCTATACCGCGCAGGACAAAGCGATCATCGAGGTCGGCAACCAGATGACCGACCAGCTGGAATTGCATCTTTATCCGGGCCGTCAGCCTGGCTGGTGTCTGACCTGCAAGCAGCCGCTGCGGGACGCCGAGGGCAAGGTAGTGGGCCTCGCCGGCACCTCGCGCGATCTACGCGCCGACGAGAGCAGTCACCCGGCCTATAGCCGGCTTGCCGCGGTCGTGCAATCCATCCAGCAAAACTATGTGCAGCCGCTGAATCTGAAGCAGCTGGCCGCCATGGCGGATATGTCGGTCGCTCAACTGGAGCGCTACTTTCACAAGGTGTTTCATCTGACGCCGCGCCAGGTTTTGCTGAAAACCCGGTTGGACGCGGCCACCGCCTTGCTGGTTTCGCACGACAAGGTCACCGATGTCGCCGCGCTCTGCGGCTATACCGATCACAGCGCTTTCACGCGGCAGTTCAAGGCGACCGTCGGTGTTACGCCGACCGAATATCGCATGCTGCTGCACGGGACCTCGCGGAGCTGAGCCGCAGCACATGGTCCGTCGCAAGCATCACTATTACGTCTATGTCGTCCTGCTCGACGACACGGTCTGGAACGAGGCCAAGTTTCGTCGCTCGAATCCGGATTACCGGTTCGACAAGCCTTGCGTGTATGTGGGGATGACGGGACTGGACCCGGACTTGCGATTCGACCGGCATAAGGCCGGGATTCAGGCTAATCGTTATGTGCGCGACTACGGTCTGCGCCTGGTGCCCGAGTTGTACGAAGTGTTCAATCCGATGCCGTACAGCGGCGCACAGGATATGGAAATCGAACTTGCAATCGGCTTACGCGAAGCAGGCTATGGCGTGTGGCAGGCATGAGCCCGCCTTAGCGTATGCCCAGTCCGCGCAGCACCGCATTGCCTTCCTTCGTCAGGCGAATGTGCGAGGCGCCCGCATCGCCGGCGACTGTTTCGATCAGGCCGGCCTCGTGAAGCTGCGGAATCTCGGGTTTCGCGAGAGCGTCGATCGGCGCGTGCAGCAGGAGCAGCAGGGTCGCGAGTTCGTGGTGGCTCAGCAGGCGGCGCAGGATGGTAGGCCGCTTGGCCGGCGCCGGCGTGTCGTTGATGTTGTGGTCGGGCTTGTTCATGTGCGCACCTCGTGCGGGTAATGTCCGGTGGATGATGCGGACGAAGTCTTAAACGATTCTTAAGACACCATTGTCCTGTAACACCGTGACACGAAGATTGCACCCGAAGAAGTTACCGATTGTCACAATTACGCTTCATTACCGGCGCAAAGCCTTATGGGGCGCAGGTTTTGCCTGCCTGCTCGATCCACAGGTTGTTCACGTGACGCTTGCCCGCATAAAAACGGTAAGTCGTCGCGCCATTGTCGCTGCGTACCTTGATGATGTTCGAGTCGCCGAAGTCGAGCATCTGGCCTTGCGGGATGCCCGTGGACTTGAATGAGGCGTTGTGGCTCGTGGCGACTTGAGTCAGGCAGGCGACCACGTCGTCGACGGAGCGCTGCGTGGTGGTATCGGTGACGGGCTCGCCCGCGTCCGGGTTCTTCTGAAAGTAAGCGCAAGCGCTGAGAAGTAAGGGAATTGACAGGACTACGGCAAACTTCTTCATATCTCTCCTGGCGTGTCATTCGGCCGAACGGTGCGTGCAACGCCCGCATTTCGCGGCGTCGCGCGGCGCCGGCCGTGGATCAGGCGCCATTATATCGATGCGGCGCGCGGGTCCTCCGTTTGTCCGCACGTGCCGTGCCTGGTGAATTGACGCAGCTGGCTGGCTCGACGCGCGTGCGCTATGCCGGTTGGAGTCGACTGGCCGCCTATTTGCGCCGCTGCGCCTGCGCGGCGAGCCGCACGGCCGCATTCGCGGCGCCGTAACCGTCATAGCCGCCACGGCGCTCGACGATCTCCATGAAGAAGCGATGATCGAGCTGTTCGGTGTAAGCGTGAAAGAACTCGCCGCCGCGTTCGTCGCGGTCGTACAGGATGTTGAGGGCGCGTAGCGCGTCGAGTGTCGCGTCGGGCAACGCGTAGCGGGCGGCCAGATCGTCGTAGTAATTGCGCGGAATGCGCAGCACCGGCAAGCCGTCGGCGACGAATTCGGGAATCGCGCTGAAGATGTCGCCGGTGCTGAACGCGACGTGGTTCAGGCCGGAGCCGTGGTACGTGTGCAGCGCCTCGGCCACCGCCGTATGGTGATCGACCGACGCGTTCAGCACGATCCGCACCGAGCCGTCATGACTGCGCAGCGCGCGGCTGCGGACGAGCCCATACGGGTCCGGCACGAGCACGCCGGGCTCGGCCTGGAAACCCAGCGCGGTGCGCAGAAACAGCACCCACGTATCCAGCGAAGTCGCCGGCACCGACAGACACACGTGATCGATGCGGCTGAGCGGACCCACTTCGGTCGGACCGTTGACGTCGGTGAGCACGAAGTCGGCTTCGAACAGCGTGGGCTGGTCCGGGGTTTCGTCGACGAAATAATTCAGGCTGCTGTCGGGGGCCTGCACGGCGGGCAGCACGCGCTCGTTCGGGCCGATCTGGCCGGAGAACGGCGCATAGCCGAAACCGGCGGCGCGCTCGAACGCCTGACTGGCGTCGTCCACGCGAAACGCCGAGGCGCACAGCGACAAACCATGCTGCTGGAAGAACGCATTGGCGAACGAGTCCGGCTCGGCGTTCAGCACGATCGACGCCGCGCCGTGCTGATACAAGGTCACATCCTTCGACCGATGCCGGCCCGCCTGGCGAAAGCGCAGTTTGCCGAGCCAGTCGACGAGTTGCGCGCGCGTGGTGGGATCGACCGCGAATTCGAGAAACTGATAGCCGACATGCGCGGGCGCGGCCGGCGAGCGGTAAAGGTCGCCAGGCGGCTGACGTTCGGCCTCCAGCTGCGCGCGGGTCTGCTCTTCGAGAAACAGTAGCGAGCGATGGCCGTCGGCCGCGGTAATCGTGGTGGGCGCGGCGCGGAAGCCGTCGTTGAAAATCTCCAGCGAGAGCGGCCCTTGGTAGCCCGTTTTCACGACCTGCGCGGTGAAATTGGCCAGATCGAAATCGCCCTGGCCCGGAAAGCAGCGGTAGTGGCGGCTCCATTCGAGCACGTCCATGGCGAGCTTCGGGGCGTCGGCGATCTGCACGAAGGCGATGCGTTCGCCCGGAATCCCGGCGATGGCGTCCACCGTATCGTTCAGCGAAAGCGTGTGAAAGCTATCCAGCACGAGCCCGAGGTTAGGGTGATTCACTGCGTTCACGAGCTTCCAGGCGTGCCGGTAGGTCTTGACATGTTTGCCCCAGGCGAGCGCTTCGTATCCCGCGATCACGCCCGCCGACTCGGCCGCGCGGGCCAGCGCGCCTAATTGGTCGGTCATCAGGGCGTCGTCGCAGATCGTCTCGGGCGAGACGTTGCTGCATACCAGAATGCGGTCCGTGCCCAATTCGTGCATCACGTCGAACTTGCGTCTGGCACGGTCCAGATTGCGCTCGAGCCGCTCCGCGCTGACCCCGTCGAAATCGCGGAATGGCTGGAACAGCATGATTTTCAGCCCGAGGTCTTCGGCGATGCGCCGCACGTCGGCGGGCGAGCCGTCGAAATACAGCAGATCGTTTTCGAAAATCTCGACGCCTTCGAAGCCCGCCGCCTGGATCGCGGTCAGCTTCTCGACGAGGGTTCCGCTGATCGACACGGTGGCAATCGAACGTTGCATGGACGGCTCCTGCAAAAACAGTCAAACGGCGGTTGGGAAAAACGCGTGGCGGCGACCCGCCGGTGCGCCGCGCGCCTTGCCAGAAAACATGTTGCAGTGCGCAAAATGGCCGAGTCCGTTACTCGAGACCGCAAGACACAGGCCAGAAATGCCCACAATAACGGGATTTTTAGACAGTCTATACAAACTAACTAGATGGTACAAATTCGGATAAACCCCGAATGACGGCGACCGCCGATGCGCGCACACTTCGCTTCACGTTGTCGCGCCGCGGCAAGTGCCGTGGCAGGCACGACGCGTTACTTTGCAGGAGTGGTCGTCATGAGTTTTGCCTCCGTACTGGTCCTGAACGGGCCGAATCTGAATCTGCTCGGCACACGCGAGCCAGCCATCTACGGCTCGGAAACGCTCGACGACGTCGCGAAGCTGTGCCGCGATGCAGGCGACCGGCTCGATCTCGACGTCGAGTTCTGTCAGTCCAACGCCGAACATCAGCTGATCGACTGGCTGCATGCGGCGCGCACCAGGGTGCAGGGCATCGTGATCAATCCGGCGGCCTATACGCATACTTCGGTGGCGCTCGCCGACGCGCTGACTGCGATCGAAAAGCCTGTTATCGAAGTGCATATTTCCAACGTGCATCGCCGTGAAGCGTTTCGGCATCACTCGTATGTCTCGGCGGTGGCGGAGGCGATCATCGTCGGCTGCGGCACGCAAGGCTATGTCCTCGCCCTGGAGCGGATGGCGACCATTCTTAAGAATAGGGCGGCGAAATGAACCCACAAGCACCCAGACAGGCGAACGCGCGAACCCACGCGCAGGCAACCGCGCATTCCTATCTGGTCGGTCTGATCGGCTCGGGTATCGGCGGCTCGCTGAGTCCCGCGATGCATGAAGAAGAGGGCGCCCAGCTCGGGCTGCACTACGTCTACCGTCGGCTCGATCTGGAGGCCTTGAAGCTCGACATCGCCGCGTTGCCGGATCTGCTCACTGCCGCCGAACGCATGGGCTACAACGGTCTGAACATCACTTACCCGTGCAAGCAGGCGGTGATTCCGCTACTGGACGAACTCTCCGACGACGCGCGCGCTCTGGGCGCAGTCAACACGGTGCTATTCAAGGACGGCAAACGCATCGGCCACAACACCGACTGGTCGGGTTTCGCGCGCGCGTTCCAGCGCGGCTTGCCGGATGTGTCGATGGAGCGCGTGGTGCAGCTCGGCGCGGGCGGCGCGGGCGCGGCCGTTGCCCACGCCGCGCTGACCATGGGCGCAAAAACGCTGACGCTATTTGACGTGGATGCCGCACGCGCCGCCTCGCTTGCCGAGCAATTGCAGAAGCGCTTCCCCGCCAGCAAGGTCGGCGCGGGGGAATCGCTTGCCGGATCGCTCGCGGACGCCACCGGCCTGATTCACGCAACGCCCACTGGCATGACCAAGCTGCCCGGCTTGCCGTTGCCAGCCGAATTGCTCCACCGCGATCTGTGGGTAGCCGACATTGTTTATTTCCCGATCCGCACCGAGTTGCTGCAAGCGGCCGATGCGCTCGGCTGCCGCACGCTGAGCGGCGGCGGCATGGCGGTGTACCAGGCGGTGGACGCGATGCGCATCTTCACCGGCCTGGAGCCGGACGCCGAACGCGTGTACGGCCACTTCCAGTCGCTGCTGCAGGGATAACCGGCAGCGCAGCGCCGGCTTTCGACGGATAAACCACGGGTGCATCAACCCGATCGAGGAGACAAAAACGACATGTCGCAACCGATTCAATCCAATGCGTCCGACGCTACGCCGACCAGCGGAGCCGGCGTGAGCACGGCGCGCCGCTCCAAAGCTCGCTTCCAGATTCTCACGCTGCTCGCGGTCGGCACCATGATCAATTACCTCGACCGCACCGTACTCGGCATCGCGGCGCCGCAGCTCACCAAGGAGCTCGGCATCAACGCGGCGCTCATGGGCCTGCTGTTCTCGGTGTTTTCGTGGAGCTACGTGGCCGCGCAGATTCCGGGCGGTCTGTTTCTCGACCGCTTCGGCAGCAAGCTCACCTATTTTCTGTCGATGACCTTCTGGTCCCTGTGCACGCTCGCGCAAGGTCTGGTGCACGGTATCGGCGCATTGTTCGCATTCCGTCTCGGTCTCGGTGTGTCGGAAGCGCCGTGTTTCCCGACCAATAGCCGGGTCGTGGCCACGTGGTTCCCGCAGAGCGAACGCGCAATGGCCACCGGCACCTACACGGTCGGCGAATATATCGGCCTCGCGTTCTTCAGCCCGTTCCTGTTCATGCTGATGGGCGCGTTCGGCTGGCGTTCGCTGTTCTACGTGGTGGGCGCCGTAGGTCTGGTATTCGGCCTGATCTGGTGGACGTTCTATCGCGAACCGCGCGATCATCCGTCGGCGAACCAGGCGGAGCTCGACTATATCGAGGCGGGCGGCGGTCTTACGCAGCGTCAGAGCGAGAGCGCAGCGGAGAATGCAGCCAATGCGGCCACGAGCGGCTTCAACTGGCGCACCATCGGCCGTTTGCTGAAGCATCGTCAATTGAGCGGCATCTGCCTCGGCCAGTTCGCCGGTAACTCGACGCTGGTGTTCTTCCTCACGTGGTTCCCGACCTATCTGGCCACCGAGCGGCATATGGCGTGGCTGAAGATCGGCTTCTTCGCGATCATGCCGTTCATCGCCGCATCGATCGGCGTGATGTTCGGCGGCATCTTCTCCGACTGGCTGCTGCGTCGCGGCAAGTCGCCGAACGTGGCGCGCAAGCTGCCGATCATCGCCGGCCTGTTGCTCGCTTCGACCATCATTCTTGCCAACTACGTCGAGAGCAATGTGGTGGTGATCGTGATCCTGTCGGTGGCGTTCTTCGCGCAGGGCATGGCCGCGCTGGGCTGGACGCTGGTGTCGGATATCGCGCCGGAAGGCCTGCTGGGCGTGACCGGCGGCATCTTCAACTTCGCCGCGAATCTGGCCGGCATCGTGACGCCGCTGGTGGTGGGATTCATCGTCGCGGCAACCGGCTCGTTCGTCGGCGCGCTGGTGTTCATCGGCGCGATCGCCATGGTCGGTGCGCTGTCCTACATCTTTATCGTCGGCGATATCAAGCGGATCGTGCTGGTGGATTGAGCCGGGCGAATTGCGGGCATAAAAAAACGGGACGTGGCCGAAGCTACGTCCCGTTTTCATTTTGCGTTCGCCTCAGTCGTCCTTGCGCACGAAACGCAGGACAGCGTCGACGATCATCGCGCGATGCCTCGCCCGCAAGCGCGGATGCGACGGATCGCGCCCGAATGCCGTACCGAAGGTATGGCGATTGCCGACGCGGTGAAAGCACAGTGAGCTGATCATCAGATGCAGATCGATCGGATCGAGATCGCTGCGGAATTGCCCCGTCGCGATGCCGCGCGCGAGCAGATCTTCAATCGTATGAATGACGGTGACGTTGCGGCCCTTGAAGGTCTTGACCTGCTCGACGTACTTCGCGCCGTGAATGTTTTCGATCGTCACGAGCCGTACGAAATCGCGCTGACGGTCGTGGTAGTCGAACGTGAACTCGACTAGCGCTTGCATGCCGTCGACGGGATCGAGTTCGCTGACGTGCAGATCCTGCTCCAGCGCGCGAATGTCGCCATACACCTTCTCCAGCACGGCCTGATACAAGCCTTCCTTGCTGCCGAAGTAGTAGTACAGCATGCGCTTGGTGGTGTTGGTACGCTCCGCGATCGCGTCGACGCGCGCGCCCGTCAGGCCCATTGCGGAGAACTCCTGGGTCGCGACCTCGAGGATGTTGCGCTTGGTCTGTTCGGGATCGTACTTGCGGCGGGTGTCGCCGCGCCGGGCGTCGGCACGCGCAGTGTCGGACGGGATGCCGGTGGTATCAGGCTCGGCGGCCTTACTTCCCTTTTTCATTGTGTTTTCGAGCGGCAGTGACGGCGCATTCTAGCATGTCGAAAATGGCTTCCGGCGCGGGTCTCGGGGCATCGGCGCAGGGGCGCTCATTGCTTCAGAGGTCGGCCCGGGTCCGCTGGCGGCGTGCGGCTAAAGCATCGCGCGTCTGCATGGTGGTGTAGGTCAATTGCGCGGCCGCAAGACCAAGCGCGCCATACGCGGGCGTCAGACCGAACGCCGCGAATGCGTCGGGCACCGGTCGCTCGCCGGCGATGGCCGCGGCCAGCAATTCACCGGACACGGTGGTCGGCGCCATGCCGTGTCCGCCGAAGCCGACGGCGTACCAGACGCCGTCCGCACTACGGCCGATTTGCGGCATCTTGTGCCGCGCGTAACTCATCAGGCCACCCCACGCGTGTTCGATGCGCACGTCGTGCAACTGCGGATAGACCTTCAGCAGATCGCGTCGCAGCAATCGCGCGATGACCTCGGGCGCGCGCTCGCGCACGGAAATACGGCCGCCCCACAGAATGCGCGTGTCGGGCAACGGCCGATAGTAGTCGAAAGCGAAGCGGGTGTCGTAGACGGCGGCGCGCGTGTCCATTGCCTCGTTCAAGCGAGCGCCGAGTGGTTCGGTGGCCATCACGTAAGTGGCGATCGGCAGTACCGCGCGTTCCACTTTGGCGTAGACGTTGCGCGCATAGCCGCCGCCCGCCATCACGACGTGGCGCGCTTCGAGCGCACCGTTCGGCGTGTGTACGATGAAGCCCGCGCCGTCGCGCTGCAAGCGCACGACCGGCGATTGCTCGTGAATCTGCACGCCCGCTTGAGCTGCGGCGTTCGCCACGCCAAGCACGTATTTCAGCGGATGAAAGTGGAACGCATTGCGCTCGAACAGGCCGCCGTGATAGCGGCGCGTTTTCAGTTGCGCGGCGAGTTGTTGCGTCGATACCGGTTCCCACTCGACGCCGAAAGCGTCGAGCATGAGACGACGTTGCACGTCGAGCCGCGCCGGATCATCGAACCAGTTGGCGAGGATCACGCCGGCGTCGGTCGCATCGCAGTCGATGCGACAGTTCGCGATGCGCTGGCGCATCAGAGCGACGGCATCGGTGGTGAGGGCATAGAGTTGGCGCGCGCGAGCGGCGCCGAGGGTCCTCAGCAGATCGGCGCAGTCGAGGCTATAGCCGCCGAACACGAATCCGCCGTTGCGTCCCGACGCGCCGAATCCCACTTGCCGGGCTTCGAGCACGGTGATGTCGGCGACGCCGCGCTCGGCGAGCCCCAGCGCCGTGGACAAGCCCGCCAGGCCGCCGCCGATGATGCAGACGTTGGCGCCGCGTCGGCCGGCGAGCGGCGCATAAGCGGACGAGCGGGTAACGGTGGCCTCGTAAAAGCTTTGCATGGGGCTAGGGTAGCGGCAATCTCCTGGCCGCGTCCAGCCATCGTGCAAGGCCGAAGTCAAAGGACGGATCAATCAGAAGAACGAAGCCGGCATCCGCGGGAAGCGAAGGCCGGCCTCGTGCCGTACTAATAGTCAGGCGTGGCTCAGGACACTGGCAGTAGCTTGCCGCTGAAGACCACCGGACCGGTCGGCGCGTTCGGGTTCGGCGAGCCGCCCGGCGCTTCGATCGACACGGCCAGTGCCGCGTAGCTCTCCGGCTTCTGCACGCCCGCCGGGAGCTTGCCGCTTGCGCTGTCCGGCAACATGCCGAGCGCCACCGGATGACCGCTTGCGGGAATACCCCACAACTCCATCGCCCGGCCCGCAGGCAACTCCACGTTGCCGAGCGGATGCAGGGTCATGGTGGAGTGCGTTTCATCCCACGCGACCAGCATGACCGGATGCGAGTCCTTGTTGTTCAGCACCGCGACATGCGAGACGGCGGCTTCCGGCTGCTGTTGCGCGACGACAGGCGCGGTGGGCTGCGTGGTGGTCGAAGGCAGTAGCGAACGCACCGCCACCACCACGGCCACCGCCGCGAGACCCGTGACGCCGAGCGCCCAGCCGCGCCAGAACGCGAGGTTCTCGAACGGGCTGCGCGACGGACGTGCCGGCGTTTCCACTACCGTGCGCGGACGGGCCGCCTCGCGCGTGGCGGCGAGTCCTAGCCGCCGCTCGATGGCATCCCATACGGCGGCCGACGGCATGCGCGGCTCGGCCAGTTCGGCCAGCGGCGCAATGCGCCGTTGCCATTCGTCGACCGCGCGGCGCACCGCCGTGTCGTATTCGGCATACCGTTGAAAGCGCCGCCGCGCGCCACCACGCAAAGTGCCGAGTACGTATTCGGCAGCCAGCATGTCGATCAGTTGAGGATAGCGACCAAGATTCATCACTCGCCTCCCAAACAGTTCTTCAGCTTGGCGAGTCCACGCCTGATCCAGGACTTGATGGTGCCAAGCGGCACCGTCAGGACTTCTGCGATCTCGCTATGGCTTTGATCGCGCAGGTAGGCGAGCGCCACCGCCTGTCGTTGCGCCGGTTCCAGCTGCTGCATGCAGCCGGCCAGCAAGCGCGCCTGCAGGCTGACTGCGGTCAGCGCTTCGGGATCCGGATCGCCGGTTGCCACGAGATCGTCCAACGCATCGCTCCATTCTGTTTCCTGCGAGTTGACCCGCCGCAGGTGATCGAGAGCACGGTTTCGGACGATGGCGGACATCCACGTCATCGGGGCGGACAAGGCGCGGCGATAGTCACCGGCAAAGCGCCAGATATTGACGAAGCTGTCCTGCAAAACCTCTTCGGCCCACTCATGCTTGCTCAATATACGGAGCGCAAGGCCAAACAGTTTCGGCGCGGCGAGATCATATAACTCGCGCAATGCCGCAGCGTCTTCTTTGGCGACTTGTTCGAGCAGCTCGGCGAGCGTTTCCGGCGTTAATTCTCGAGGATTGGCGGTCATGGAAAGTGTGTGGGTGAGCTTGCGGGCCTATGTTACTCAATTTCGCCGTGAATTTTCTGTGGTTTTTTGAGTGTGAGCTGCATCCGTTCGGGCAAACCCGACGTATGTGCGTGCAGAGCCTGAGAGTGTCGCAAGCGCCGGGCCACGGTCAACACGGCTGGCGCGACGCGACGATGTCGGGCTACAGGGACACGGGGTGCGTGTGCGGGGAGGGGTAGTGCCGTTGCAAGAGCCTGGTCAACAGGCCGGCAACGAAGCCGGACGATGCCGGACGGATAAAGCATCGACGGGAGGGTGTCACGCAGTTCGGGGGAAGCCGGCTCATTCTGGTCAAGGTCCGGGCGCGCGCCGATGGTTCGGCCGTGCCCGGACCGGGATGGGCGAGCTAGCGGCCCCAGCGTAATACGAGCGGGTTCAGACGCCGCGCGACTTTCAAGAGTCCTTCACGTGTGGCCGGATGCATGGGCGGCAAGGGATGGCGCACCGCGTCCGAACGGATTACGCCGCCCTCCTTCATTAGCGCCTTGCAGGACGCAAGGCCGCCCTGGCGGTTTTCATAGTTGATGAGCGGAAGCCACTGTTGATAATGAACGGCGGCGGCCTCGGTGTCGCCGGCCGCATAGGCGTCGACGATCAGACGGATGCCGTCGGCGTACCCGCCGCCTGTCATCGAACCGGTTGCGCCTGCATCCAGATCGGCCATCAGCGTGATCGCCTCTTCGCCGTCCCACGGACCCACGATTGCGTCGCCGCCCAGTTCGATCAACTCGCGCAGCTTGTTGGCCGCTTGCGGCGTTTCGATCTTGAAGTACGACACGTTGTCGATTTCCCGCGCCATGCGGGCAAGAAACGGTGCCGATAGCGCCGTGCCGCTGACCGGCGCGTCCTGAATCATGATCGGTATCCGGAGCGCGTCGGACACCGTGCGATAGAACTCATGGATGCCGCGCTCGCCGATACGGATCGTCGCGCCGTGATAAGGCGGCATCACCATCACCATCGCGGCGCCCGCCGCCTGAGCGGCACGGCTGCGCTCGGCACACTGGTGCGAACTGAAATGGGTGGTCGTGACGATCACCGGCACACGTCCCGCCACGTGCTCCAGTACGAGGTGCATCAGCGTGTTGCGTTCGTCGTCGGAGAGGGCGAACTGTTCCGAGAAGTTCGCCAGAATGCACAGTCCGTTGGAACCCGCATCGATCATGAAATCGATGCAGCGTTTCTGGCCTTCGAGGTCGAGACGGCCGCTGTCGTCGAAGATGGTCGGCGCAACGGGGAACACGCCGCGCAGTGCAGCAGCTTGGGAGGGTTGGGTCATGATGGATGTGGGTTGTCGGTAGGTGTTCGAATGTCTCCGCCGCCGACTATACGGCGCCGGTCGGCGCGGGTATATTGAATTGTTTCCATCTTGTGATCGCTTTTACGACTCACCCAATCGCCCCGCGCTGTTGCTCCTCGCCATGAAAGACACCCTGAACGTCCTGCTCTCGAAACTACGCATCAAGCAACTGCAATTGCTGATCGCGCTCGACGAGCAGAAGTCGCTGCACAAAGCCGCCGGCACGATGTCGATGACGCAATCCGCCGCCAGCAAGGCACTGCAGGAGCTGGAGTCGATGCTCGACGCGCCGCTGTTCGAGCGTTCGAAAAGCGGCATGATCCCGAACCAGCTCGGCCATTGCGTGATCCGCTACGCACGTCTCGTCACGACGGATCTCGCCGCACTTTGCCAGGACGTCGCCGAAATCCGCTCGGGGCGAGGCGGCCGTCTGGCGATCGGCGCGATCATGGGGGCGATTCCCGAGTGCGTCGTGCCCGCGCTGAATCGGCTGCATGCCGCGCAGCCGGATTTATCGATCGAGGTAGTGGAGGACACGAGTGCACGCATGCTCCAGCAACTCGACGACGGGCGGCTCGATCTGGTGATCGGCCGCGCGACGGTGGCCGCCGATCCATCGAAATACCAGTACCGGCCGCTCGGCGACGAGCCGTTGTCGGTCGTGGTGGGTTACAGCCATCCGCCGTTGCCGAAGAAGGCAGTGAAGCTGCACGATCTGGCCGCTCACCGTTGGGTGATGTATCCGTCGCATATGCCCTTGCATGCCCTGCTCGAACGGGAGATGGACCTGGCCGGGCTGGAGATGCCGGACAACGCGATTTCGACCGCGTCCACCTTCGTGACCGTAGCGTTACTGCAAAGCAGCGCCGAGCTGGTTTCGCTGCTGCCGACGGCAATTGCCGCGCTGTTCGTAGAGAAAAAAATGCTCCGCGTCGTGCCGGTCGAACTGAAATCGCCTTCGCAGACTTTCGGCATCGTGACGCGTAAGGGTGGGGTGCTTTCGCCGCCGGCCGGGCAGTTCATCGGCATGCTATGCGCGCAGCCGGCGAGCCGATCCGCAGAAGCGATGCCTAAGCGCACGCCCAGAAAGCAAAAAACCGCCTGAAACGGCGGTTTTTCAATGCGCGAAAGACTCGCAATATCGCACGGCAAATCGCGCCGCGCCATGCTTCGCGAAAGTGTGTTGTAGCCGCGACACTCTCGGGTAAATCCGAACCAATTGCGTCGATCCGTTCCGGGCTACACTGGATTGAAGGTGCGCCACGCTAAAGAGTCGGGCGCCCGCTCGGGGAGAGCAACCATGAATCGGCCACTGGTTCGGTTTCCGCTTCGCGCGGCAGGCTTGGCGCCTGTGCGGAAGTGGCTCAAATGGGGGTTGGCGGCAGTATTTTTGCTGGCGCTGGCTATCGCGGTGCGTGTGGCTCAGATCGAGATCGACACCTCACGGCTTCAGGCGCATTACCTCTCCGAACTGACTCGCGACGTGGGTTTTTCAGTCGCCGACGGTCCCAGTCATTCGATCCGCTTTCCCCCACCCGACAAAGGTCCTTACGACAGCCGCCTCGGCTACGCGTTGCTGCCGTCCATCCAGCAGCGTTTGTTACAGCGCGGGTTCGACATCACTGCCCAGGCGCGCGACTCCGAGCGCATGCTCTCGCTCGCGGACGACGGTCTTTTCTTGCCGTATGCGGAGAAAGATCAGGCGGGCCTGCAATTGTTCGACGGCACCGGCGCGCCGCTTTTCAGCGCGCAATATCCGGGCGGCGCCTACGAGAGCTTCGACGCGATTCCGCCGCTCGTCGTCAATTCGCTGCTGTTTATCGAAGACCGCTATCTGCTCGATCCGAATCAGCCGAACCGCAATCCGGCGATCGACTGGGGACGCTTCAGCCGCGCCCTGGTCGATCAGGGTGCTCGCGTGTTCAATCACCATCAGTCGGCGCCAGGCGGCAGCACGCTCGCCACGCAGATCGAAAAATTCCGGCATTCGGCGGGTGGCCGCACGGCGACGCCGCCGGAGAAGTTGCGGCAAATCGCATCGGCTTCGGTGCGCGCGTATCTGAACGGTCCGCAGACCTTGCCCGCGCGTCAGCAGATCGTCGTGCATTACCTCAATTCAGTGCCGCTCGCGGCGCAACCCGGCATCGGCGAAATCAACGGGATCGGCGATGGTCTCGCGGCCTGGTACGGGCGCGACTTCGACGACTTCAATCGCATTCTGAAGGCGCCTTCGACCGCGGCGAATCTGCCGGCGCAGGGCACGGCGTTTCGTCAGGTGCTCTCGCTGATGATCGCGCAGCGTGCGCCGTCGTATTTCCTGCATCACGGTTATGCCGAACTCGAGCGGCTGACGGATAGTTATCTGCGCTTGCTGGCAAGCGGCGGCGTCGTGTCGATTCCGCTGCGTGACGCGGCGCTTTCCGCAGCCGTCGAACTGCATCGCATGCCGACCGGCGTCGCGGCCACGGGGTCGTTCGTGTCGCGCAAGGCGGTTACGTCGATGCGCTCGCATCTGCTGGTGGCGCTCGGCATTCCGAGCTTCTACGAACTGGACCGGCTCGATCTGCAGGCGACGGGCACGCTCAACAACGCCGTGCAACAGGCCGTCAGCGAACGCCTCGCCGACGCGGCGACGCGCGACGGCGCGAAAGCCGCGGGCCTCGTCGGCTTCGAAATGCTGCGGCCTTCCGACGATCCGTCGAAGATTGCCTATAGCTTCACGCTGTTCGAGCGGCGCGGCGGTGCCAATCTCGTGCGGGTGCAAACCGATAGCGTGAACCAGCCGTTCGATATCAACTCCGGTGCGCGGCTCAATCTCGGTTCGACCGCCAAACTGCGTACCGTGGTGACGTATTTGCAGATCGTCTCCGACCTGCATACACGTTATGGGTCGATGAGCTCAGCGCAACTCAAAGCGGTCAAGCCTGATCCCAACGACCAGCTGACGCGCTGGGCACTCGACTATTTCGCTCACACGTCCGATCACTCGCTGCAAGCCATGCTCGACGCAGCAGTGGAGCGCAAGTACTCGGCAAGCCCCGGCGAAACGTTCTACACCGGCGGCGGCGCGCAGACCTTCAACAACTTCGAATCCGATGACAACAGCCGCGTTCTCACCGTGCACCGCGCGTTCCAGCACTCGGTAAACCTGGTATTCGTGCGGCTGATGCGCGACATCGTCCACTACGAGATGGTGCAGACCACCGGGCCGTCGTCTGAATGGCTGGGCGATCCGGCGACCCGCAAAATGTATCTGACGCAGTTCGCCGATCAGGAAAGCCGCGTCTATATGAATCGTTTCTACACGAAGTATCACGGCAAGACGCCCGACCAGGCCTTGGCGCTCCTGCTGCTCGGCGTGCGCAAGTCGCCACCCAGAATCGCGACGGTGTTGCGCAGCGTCGCGCCGGACGAATCGAATGCCTGGTTCAACGCGAAGATGAGCGCCGCGCTGAAAAACACGCCGGCGGCTGCCGTGCTGGACGATGAGGACCTCGCGAACCTGTACTCGAAATACGCGGTGGACCGCTTCAATCTGAACGACCGAGGTTACATTTCAAGCGTCCACCCGCTCGAATTGTGGACACTGAACTACCTGCGCCAGCATCCCGATGCCACGCTCGATCAGATGCAAGGCGCGAGCCGCGATGTGCGTCTGTCGACATATTCGTGGCTCTTCAAAACGCGTTACCACCTCACTCAGGACCATCGCATCAAACGGATGGTCGAGCTGCGCGCTTACGACGCGATCGGCAAATCGTGGCAGGCGCTCGGCTATCCGTTCGCGACACTCACGCCTTCTTATGCGGCTGCGATCGGTGCGTCAGGCGATCGACCCGCGGCGCTCGCGCAATTGATCGGCGTAATCGCCAATGACGGCAACAAGGTGCCGACCGAAAGTCTCACGCAACTCGATTTTGCAAAAAACACGCCGTATGAGACACACTTCCAGCGCGCGGCAGTTGCGCCGCAGCAGCAGATCTCGCCCGAGATTGCCGGTGTGGTGCGCGTGCTGTTGCGTGATGTCGTGCTGGGCGGCACCGCCAAACGTCTCGCGCAAGGCATGACGTTCCCCGATGGTGAGACGCTCGAGGTGTACGGCAAAACGGGGACGGGCGATCAGCGCTTCAATGTCTTCGCCAAGGGCGCGCGGCTGATCGAATCGCGCAAGGTGAATCGCAGCGCGACCTTCGTGTTCGTGATGGGCGATCGTTTCTATGGGACCTTGACTGCGTGGGTGCATGAACCGTATGCGGCGCATTACGAATTCACGAGTGCGTTGTCGGTTCAATTGCTGAAGTCGCTGGCGCCGGTGTTGCAGCCGTTGTTGAAGGATTCGCCGGTGAAAACCGCAGCCGTCGCAAAGATCGCAGCGCAATAAAACCGGGGCGTGGCGGCGTGGATAACGTCACGCATTACGCATCACGCGCCACGCCAGGCATGTCGCCGCTAAGCCGTCGGCTCTGCGGCCGGCTTCAGGAACAGCTCGTGCACCGGGGCGAAATGCGCATAGAGCGGCAGAATCGCGCCACCCATCGCACGTGCGTCGGCGCCGATGGTGCCTTCGAGCAATTGCGGCCGCACCATCCCTTCCCATTCGAAGCGGTCGAGCACGCGCTCCGTGCGTCGAATGATTTCGCGCACCAGTTGCCGGTCGAGCTCGCCGTCGACCACGACGGCTTCGAGATCGAGCAGCGCGGCAGCATTGGTCAAGGCATTGGCAATCGCAGGGCAGGCGCTGTCGAGCCATTGCTCCGTGTGCCGCCACATATCCGGCGATAACGCGCGATGGTCATGCGCGGCCGCGGCCGGGGCGCCTGCATCGCTCAGGAGTTTTTCCAGCACGAAGCCCGATGCCGCATGCAGCAGTTGGCGCGCCGGTTTGCGCGCGCTACCGCCGCTCAGCGGAATCGAGCCTACTGCGCCCGCGTTGTCGTGCGGTCCGCCATGCAGGCGGCCGTCGATCACCAGACCGCCGCCGATGAACGTGCCGACGAACAGGTACAGGAAATTGTGAATCCCGCGCCCCTGGCCCATCACGAGTTCGGCGGCGCAGGCAGCGGTGGTGTCTTTGGCGAATTCGACGGGTAGTCCGGTCATGGCGGCGATGCGGGTGCGCAGGTCGATCTCGTGCCAGGCTTCGAGCGCTTCGGGCGGCGCGCCCAGAAACTCGCGCCAGCCGCCGAGCCACAGCGGTGCTGCGACCCCTACGCCGACCACCTTGGCGGCCTTCGCACCGAGCATCTGGTTCACGCGCGCCAGTTTGCTTTCGAGCGCGGGGAACAGCGTGCGCGGATCGGGATAGGCATAGTCGAATACATCGCGGCACACCACGTGACCGGCGAAGTCCATCGCCAGCACGTCGAGGCTGCGCCGTCCCACCTTGATGCCGATGGTGTACGCACCGTCCGCGCGCACCGCGATCGGCACCGACGGCTGACCGATGCGGCCGCGCACGCGGGCCTGCTTTTCGAGCAGCCCGTCGTCGATCAGACGGTCGACGATCATCGACACCGTCTGCATCGACAGACGCGTGAGGCGACCGACATCCGCCTTCGGCAGCGGTCCATGCAAGCGGATCGCCTGCAGCACGATGCGCTCGTTGAACTGCCGCATACCGATCTGATTCGAGCCGACCGTGCGTTTGAGTGGCGAGCGGACGCCAGTGGTATCCATCGTCGATTCCGCTCAGCGGGGGACGGTCGTCATGCGATGGCCTTGACGTCGGCTTCCTTGGCACCCGTCATGATCGCCACCGCCTCGGACATGTGCACGTCTTTCGTATTGACGAGGGCGGCGCGCCGGCCGAGACGCTGAATGTGGATGCGGTCGGCCACCTCGAACACGTGGGGCATGTTGTGGCTGATCAGGATGACCGGCAGACCGCGCTCGCGCACGCGGCGGATCAGTTCGAGCACCATGTTGCCTTCCTTCACGCCGAGGGCGGCGGTGGGCTCGTCGAGAATCACCACGTGCCGTGCGAAGGCCGCGCTGCGCGCCACGGCGACGCCCTGGCGCTGGCCGCCCGATAGCGTTTCGACGGCCTGGCGCATCGAGCGGATGCCGATCTGCAAGTCCTTCATATGCGCGGTTGCCTCTTCCAGCATGCGGCGTTTGTCGATCATCTGGAAGATCGAACCGCGCCAACCCGGCTTGCGCAATTCGCGCGCGAGGAACAGGTTTTCCGCGATGCTCATGGCGGGCGCCACCGCGAGTTCCTGGTACACGGTTTCGATGCCTTGCGCGCGAGCGTCGAGCGGGCTGCGGAATTTGACCGGCTTGCCGTCGAGCAGAATCTCGCCTTCATCCGGCACCGTGGCGCCGGAGAGCGCCTTGATCAACGACGATTTACCGGCGCCGTTGTCGCCGATCACGGCAAGGATTTCACCGGGCAGCACTTCGAAGTCGCAACCGTCGAGCGCGGTCACGTTGCCATAGCGTTTGACGAGTCCGCGTGCCTGCAGAACGGGCATCACGGTAGAAGCTGAAGTGGGGGTCGACATGACAGACTCCTTGAGGGCTTAACCGCGACGATGGGAAAGTTTGTCCGCGGCCACCGCGAGAATGACCAGCATGCCGGTAATCAACACCTGGTAGACCGACGAGACACCGATCAAGGTCAAGCCGTTGCGGAACACGCCGACGATCAACGCGCCGAGCAGCGTGCCGACAATCGAGCCGCGTCCGCCGAACAGACTGGTGCCGCCGAGCACGACTGCGGTAATGCTGTCGAGATTCTCGGTCTGCCCCGCCTGCGGATCGCCCACGCCAGTGCGCGACACGGACAACAGCGCCGCGATACCGTAGATCGCGCCTGCCAGCGAGTACACCGTCAGCAAGATCTTTTGCGACGAAAGGCCCATGAGGCGCGCCGCTTCGGCGTTATTGCCGAGCGCATACAGATGCCGCCCCGGCACCGTATCGCGCAGCACGAACCAGGTGGCGAGATACATCAGCAACGTGAGTACGGTGCCGTACGTGACATCCGCCGGGCCGAGCTTGAACGTATTGCCGAAGAACATGATCGCGTCCGGCAGGTTCGACACGCTCTCCGCGTTCGAATAGATCTGCGTCAGCGCGAACGCGATATTCAATGTGCCCAGCGTCACGATGAAAGCGGGCAATTTGATGCGCGTGATCAGCACGCCGTTGAGTGCGCCGAACAGCGTGCTCGCGGCAACGCCGCACAGAATCGCCAGAACGGGCGGCACGCCCAGCGTGACGGCGAATTTGGTCATGATGATCGAGCCGAAGGCCATCACCATGCCGCATGACAGATCGATACCGCCGGTCAGCACGATCAGTGTCTGACCGATGGCGATGACCGCGACCACCATGGTCTGTTGCAGGATTAGCGAGAGATTCTGGAACGACAGGAAGCGGTTGCTTTGCGAAATGAAGAAACCGCACGCCAGCACGAGAGCAATGAGTGGACCGATCTCGGCCAGCGAGGGCAGACGGTCGGAGAAAGTGCGTGCGTGTCCAGCGGGCGCGGAAGGCGTCGACATGATGGAAATCCTCGAAGCATGAGCGTGGCCGCAAGCCACGCGGCAATTCCGGCGGCGGCCCCTTGGCGGGCCGCCGGTCCGTGCGCGTTACTTGTTGCCCCAGCAGTTGTCGAGGCCGAACCTGGTGTCCTTACTGTCGATACCGGGCATCGCCTTGTCGGTGATCAGCGTGACGCCGGTGTCCTGATAGCCGGAGACCTTCTTGCCGGTCTTCGCGTAGTCGACGCCCGCCGTGACGCCGAGCGAGGCCATCTTGAGCGGATATTGCTGCGAGGTCGCGGCAATCGCACCGGCCTTCACATTGCGCACCCCTTCGCAGCCGCCGTCGATCGAGACGATCATCACGCTCTTGTCCTTGCCCGCCGCCTTGAGTGCGCGATAGGCGCCGGCGGCGGCCGGTTCGTTGATCGTGTAGACCACGTTGATATCGGGCGATTTCTGCAGGCAGTTTTCCATCGCCGTCTGGCCCTTCGCCTGGTCGCCGCGTGTGTCCTGACTGCAGACGATCGACGGATCGCCTTCCTTCACGCCGAAGCCTTCGAGAAAGCCGTTATGACGCAGCACGCCGACCGAGACGCCGGGCGCGAGGTCGAGCGTGGCGATCTTCGCGGGCTTGCCGTTCATCGCGGCTTTGGCGTATTTGCCGATCAGCACGCCGGCCTTGAAGTTGTCGGTGGCGAAGAGGGCGTCGGTGGCGTCCTGCGGGTCGGTCGGTGTGTCGAGCGCGATCACCATCACGCCTGCCGCGCGCGCTTTCTTGATGCTCGGCACGATCGCCTTGGTGTCGCTCGGCGTGATGAGAATTGCCTTCGCGCCGGCCGTCATCATGTTCTCGATAGCGGTGACCTGGCTCGCGTTGTCACCGTCGAACTTGCCGGCCGCGGTGATCAGCTTCGCGCCGTCTTTCGACGCGGCCGCTTCCGCACCCTGTTTCATCTTCACGAAAAACGGATTGGTATCGGTCTTGGTGATGAGGCCGACGACGGGCTGATCGGCCGCCTGACTCGCGGCGGCACACCAGAGTGCCGACGTGGCGACGCACATCGAGACGATTTTCCTGGCAACAGGATGCCTGCGGGAATGCTGATTCATGGGACGCTCCTCCGGTTATTGGCAACGACTTGACGAACTACTGGCCGAGTGGACGCGAACGCTGCGCGTCGCCGTCGGACAGCAAAACTAAATCAATCAATGTGATTTAGTATGGCCGTCGCGCAGAGAAGATCAAGCCTGGCGGTGTTTTGCAGTTGCGCGTGTCTGCCCATGAAAGGATCGCTGGAGACCAGGCGGCAAAAGGGTTTCCGGCCGTTGTTGCGCCGCAGTAGCGCAGCTGGCGGGTAAGGGTAAATCGTTAGTCGAGATAGGCGTTGCGTGGGCGGGAAAGCGCGTCGGGCGCTGTTCGGGCGGAGGCTGCGGGGAGGTGGGTAGGCGCTGCGTTGGAGTAGCGAATCGCCGGACGAGGGATCCGGAAGCACCAGCCAGTGCCGATTCGCTAGTGAGGATTGTAGGGTGGTCATCGCGGGCGATAAACCGCGAGTCCGGTAATAGAGCTTTACGCGCTTTTGAATAAACGATCGGGCACCGTATGCCGTCGGCGAGCGTTTGCAGATTCATTGTTCCGCACTTTAAGCTTCGGGTCCTGACGGTGTCGTGGGCACGTCGTTCGAGCTTCTGGAAGAGTCCCGTCTGAGTTCGTTACGCTGAGGCAAGTAGAGGGAAATGAATTGGTGACGAAAACGAAAACGAAAACGAACACGAACACGAAAGCGGCTCGTAAAAGCACAATCGCCACGCTCGACGATGCGACACGCGTCGAAGTACGAGCTGTGGTGATGGGTGAAGACGGGCTGGCGCGACCTCCCTGGGCGGCGGTCGACGGCATGCTGCGCGCCTACTACGACACCGAATGGGGCATGCCGGTGCGGGACGAGCGGGGATTGTTCGAGCGTCTATCGCTGGAGGCTTTTCAGTCCGGCCTGTCGTGGGCAACGATCCTCAGGAAGCGGGACGCCTTTCGTGCGGCGTTCTGCGGTTTCGATCCCGACATCGTCGCGCTGTTCGACGACGCGCAGGTCGAGCGGCTGCTCGCCGACGCCGGCATCATCCGCAATCGCGCCAAGATACTGGCGACGATCAGGAATGCGGGTGCGACGATCGGACTACGTCAGGAGGGCGGCCTTGCCCGCTTCATCTGGTCTTTTCAGCCTTCGAGTACGCCGCGTCCTCGCACTGTCGATGAGATTCCCACGGTGTCCACGGAATCGGTCGCACTCAGCAAGGCGCTGCGTGACAAAGGCTTCTCTTTCGTGGGACCGACGACGATGCACGCGCTCATGGAAGCGACGGGCATCATCGACACGCATTTGCTGGACAGTCACCGTCGCGGGAGTTCGGGGGTTTGGCCGCCTGATTGAATGACGTGGCCCGTCGCTGTTCGCCGTGCAGCGAAGCCTAGCTCTTCGCCGCCGGTGCTCCCGACTCGGTGTGATGTCGCGCACCGTCGCGCGCCGATGTTTCGCGCAACGGCTGGGCCGGATTGCGGCTCGTCTGGTGGTGCGCATCGGGACGATGCGTCTGCTGAGTGACAGCAGTGACACCGGCGGCAGCAGATCGATGCCGAGGCGCGTCATGATGGCCGGACATGCTCGCGACATGGGTCGCATGCGGATCGCGCCGGGCATCTTTCCACTCATGCCGGTCATGCCGATGGTCGTCACGCTGCGGCGGATGGGCCGGCCGGTGCAGGTTGACCGAACGAAGATTCTCGCGGCGACGGAACACCTCCTGACGTCTATCGCCGTGCGCATAGAAACGGCGATGACGTCGGCCATCCGACTCCTCGACCCAGATATACGTGCTGCCGTTGACGAACACGACGTCCCGGTTGGCGACCGTCGAGATATAGACGTCGTTCGGTTCCGGCATGATCACTTCCGCCACCATCGGCCGAACGACGACCGGACGCGGCGCGGGTGCCGGCGAGGCGGCGACCGCCGCGACGGGACGCGCGGGGTGAACAACCGGTTGGACGGCGACCTGTCCTTGTCCAGTTGTCACGCACCCGGCCAGACAAAGTGCACTTGCGATTCCAGCAAAGGATGCAGCCAGACTAAATTTTTTCAAACCACGCTCCGTATTCCGACTTGGGTGTTGTGTCGAAATAACGGCCGATTGAAAGGAATCTTTAAGGGCGATTGCTATTCAAACCCTCCCGCCTTAACGTCAGCATCACTTGTTCGGGCGTGTAAAACCCGTCGGCCTCGTTGACGCCCTGGTCTTGCCGCAACAGGAAAAGCAGTTCGCGTAGATAGCTTCGAATCGCACGGCGCCGGAAAAAACGTGTCAGCATTTTTCTTCTCCCGGATTGGCTGATCGCCTACGGGCTTGCTCAACTGCGTTTCCATGCTGCTTGAATTCTAATCCGCTATACGTGGCGATATTGCCACTTTCGCGTCAGCGCCGGGCCACGATTGCCTGCGTATATTGAGTCCGGTGCCAGGGAAACCACGACTCGGCGACGCGCACTCAGTCTCTTGCCGAAATCCGACAGTTACCTTCCGGGAGTTCATCATGAAACGAATCGCCTATCTTGCAGTAGCCGTATCGATGGTCGCCTGTGCGCCGTCAGTTTTTGCTCAGAGCGCTTCGCCTGACAGCGCGCAGCAACCCGTTGCCAACTCGAACCAGGTTGCCACGGGTGCCGCCGACAGCGGCATGGGTACCGGCGTTAGCGGACAATCTGCCGCCGGCGGTCCTGCCGGTTTGACGCGCGGTGACGTCAAACAGCAACTGTTCCAGGCGGAACGCAGCGGCCAACTTCAGAACCTCAACCGCACCCTGTATGAAGGCGGCAGTTGAAGTTTGCAGTGCAGAACTGCGTCGTCATGGCCGCGGCGATTCGCGTCGCGTGCCCATGACGTGCCGATCGATGATGTGCCTATCGCCTCGCAACACAGACCGACGCGCTTATCGCCGCGTCGCCAGACTTTGCCGCTTCGTTTCGAGTTGAGTGACGACGCGTTGCAGGGTCCGTTCAGCCGATCCCGGCGTCTCGACGAATCTGCAGCCGATCACATAACGCTGATCGCCTTTCGGCGTCGTCAACTGACGCGGCGCGACGATTTCCAGATCGAGTCGCAACGTGCCAAAAGCGCCGAGTTGTAGCGCGACATCGCGCAGCACCGTGCCGCTCTCGAGCGAACCGAAACGCACGTCGGCAGTTTTCAACGCGATGCCACCCAGTGACAGATCCTGCAATTCCAGCCTGAACGAGACGCCGTCTTCATGTGCGCCACTCGCGGTGTACGGATCGAGCACCGGTGTCTGCACGCGGAAAAACTCACGGCGTTGAACGTAGTAGAGCAGCGAAGGAAACGGCGCTTCGAAAGCCGGCAATCCGTCGAACACGACGGGCTTCGCATCGAGCGTCGTGAAGTCGGTGCGAATGCCGCCGGGCAAACTGCGAAAAGTCAGTCGGCGCGCGCCGGGCAGCGCGTGGTTGTCGTCGGCGACGCTGCCCGCATCGAAGATGAAACGCGCGTTGCGAGAGTCCACGTCGAGGATTTGCGTCACGATTTGCCGGTCGTCGAACTCGACGGTCACGAAGTCTTGTCCCGCTACCAGATGGCGCAGGCACACGGCGATTTGCAGCGGGTGACTTTGCGCGAAACTCGAATCAGCGTCGTGGATCGTTTCGGCGACATCGGCTTCCAGTTGGAGATCGGCGATCATTTTGAGTATCCATGCAGGTGTGGCCTTGGCCTGGCCGGTTGGGAGAGCGGCGGCATGGACATCACGCCGGCGCTCGGCCTTTCCCTGTCTGATTGCAGAGACCGTGCCAACTTGCATGGTGTAGCGGAGGAATATGGCCAATCAGGCGGACAGCCCCGTGCAGCGGGCGTTTGCCGTTGCCGGTTGCGGACGGTGTGGCGACCGGTTGCCGGGTTCGCTACGTAACGCGCGCGATGGCGTTACGGACACATCAGCGCGAGCGCGGCGCGCCGGTCGATGCCCGCACGACGAGTTCGGGCGGCGAGGAGATTCGCATCGGCACGCTTGCCGCAACCTGTCCCGCCTGTCCATACGACGACTCGATCAACTCGCGTAACAGCGACACGGCGAGTCCGGCGACTTCGACGGTCGGGACGGCCACGGTCGTCAACGCGGGGCGTGATTCGCGCGCCAGTTGAATGTCGGTGATGCCGATCACCGAGAGGTCGTCGGGCACGTGCAGGCCGAGGTCGGCGGCGGCGTGCATTGCGCCGAGCGCGGGCAGGTCGTTGGTCGCGTAGATCGCGGTCAGCTTTGGATCGGTTTCGAGCAAAGCACGCGCTGCGTCGTAGCCGCCCTGAATCGTATCGGCCGCGTGTTTGACGCGGCTCTTCGGCACGTCCGCTTTGCGCATCGCGTCGACAAAACCCTGGTAGCGCGCCGCATGAATACCGGAGATCTTGCTGCCGACGATCGCGCCGATCCGCCGATGCCCCAACGCCAGCAGATGCGCACCCGCCAACTCGCCCGCCAGACGAAAATCGACCGCCACACAGGGCAAACCCGGCGGTTCGTGGGGCCGCTCCCACATGCATAGCACGACCGGCGTGCCGCGCGCTTCGGTCGTATGCAGATCGGCAAAATCGAGGTTCGCGTTCGTTACGAGTACGCCTTCGGAGAGAGTCCCGGCAATCTGGTCGAGATAGGCACGACCGGTCTGCGGATCTTCGTTCGTATTGCAGATGATCACGAAGTGGCCACTGGTGCGCGCCGCACGCTCGACGGCCAGCGCGAACTCGGGATAGAACGGATTGGCGATGCTCGACACCATCAGCGCAAGGGTCGGCGCGCGACCCTCGGCGAGTGCGCGGGCGGCCAGGTGCGGGCGGTAGCCGAGCGTGTCGACGGCGGCAAGCACGCGCTGCCGGGTCTGTTCGCCGACGCGGCCGCGATTGCGCAGCACGTTGGACACCGTGGCAGGGGTAACGCCGGCGTGACGCGCGACTTCGCTGAGTGTGGGCATGATGTTTCCAATATTTGGGATAAGTGCCCGGCATTTGCATCGTGGCTCAAGGCGGGGCACCATCTCTCGCACAAACAAACGATATCGGAGACAGGCAAGGCCCAACGATCGCACGCGATCGATTTTTTCGGCCAAGCTGATTAAGCGCTTAATCTCCGACTTCGAGCCGATTAAATCACGGAGTCGATGCAATGGCGAGCATTTCGTTGAAAGGCGTGCAGAAGGCGTATGGAGATGGCGCGCTGGTGATCCGCGACGTCGATCTGGAGATCGGTGAGAACGAGTTTTGCGTGTTTCTCGGTCCGTCCGGCTGCGGCAAATCCACTTTGTTGCGCATGATCGCGGGCCTCGAAGACGTCACCGACGGCGACCTGTCGATCGGCGGGCGGCTTGTGAACGACGTGCCGGCCGCGCAACGCGGCGTGGCGATGGTGTTTCAGAGCTATGCGCTGTTTCCGCATATGAGCGTGTTCGAGAACATGGCGTTCGGCCTGAAGCTCGCCAAAACCCCCAAAGACGAAATCGACCGCAAGGTGCGGGAAGCCGCCCGCATCCTGCAACTGGAGGCGTTGCTGGAACGCAAGCCCAAGGCTCTGTCGGGTGGACAACGGCAGCGCGTGGCGATTGGCCGGGCCATCGTGCGCGAGCCCGGCGTGTTTCTGTTCGACGAACCGTTGTCCAATCTCGATGCCACGCTGCGCGGCCAGACCCGCATCGAAATCGCACGGCTGCATAAGCAGTTCGCCAAGGCCAGCGTGGTCTACGTGACGCACGATCAGATCGAAGCGATGACGCTCGCCGACAAGATCGTCCTGCTGCACGCGGGCAAAGACACCGAGCTCTACGGCAGCATCGCCCAGATCGGCGCGCCGCTGGAGTTGTACCACCGTCCCCGGAGCCGTTTCGTGGCGGGCTTCATCGGTTCGCCGCGCATGAACTTTCTGCCTGGGCGCGTGAAGTCGGTCGATGCGCAAGGCGTGACGGTCACGCTGGATCACACCGAAGAAGTGGTGCGCGTTCCCATCAACGCCGACGGGCTGCAGATTTCGCAGACGGTCACAGTCGGCGTGCGCCCGGAACACATGGAATTCGTCGAGGCATCGACGGCTTCGAATGAAGACGCCGTGCTGAGCCGCACCGTCTCGCTTGTCGAACAACTCGGCGAGCACAGCTATGTCCATCTCGATCAACCCGGCGGCGCCGCGCTTATCGCCAAAGCGCCGGGCAATACGCGTCTGGCGCCTGGCGATCGCGCGAACTTGCGCGTGCCGCGCACCGCCTGCCACTTGTTTACCGAAGACGGCTTTGCCGCCGCTTCGCTCGAATCCGTCGAACATTACGTATAGAGGACATTCGGATGCGCCTTGGAGTCTGTTACTACCCGGAACACTGGCCGGAGTCGATGTGGGAAGACGACGCCCGCAGGATGAAAGCACTCGGCATCGAGCAGGTGCGGATCGCGGAATTCGCATGGAGCCGCATCGAGCCCACACCGGGTGAATACGATTGGGGTTGGCTCGATCGTGCGATCGACGTGCTTGGCGCCGCCGGTTTGCAGGTCGTGATGTGTACGCCGACCGCGACGCCGCCGAAGTGGTTGATCGACCGTCATCCGGACATCCTGCCGATCGGTGCGGATGGCCGCCCGCGTGCATTCGGTTCGCGGCGTCATTATGACTTTTCATCGCCGTCGTATTTCGTGGCGTCCGAGAAGATCTGCACGGCAGTGGCCGAACGTTACGGCAAGCATCCGGCCGTCGCTTACTGGCAGACCGATAACGAATTCGGTTGCCATCACACGGTGGTCAGTTATTCGCCGGCCGCCGTAGGGCGCTTTCGCGAATGGCTGAAGGCGCGCTATCAAACCATCGACGCACTGAATCTCGCGTGGGGCACGGTGTTCTGGAGCATGGAATACCGCAGCTTCGACGAGATCGACGCGCCGGTGGCGACCGTGACCGAAGCGCATCCGTCGCATCGCCTCGATTACCGGCGTTTTGCTTCCGACGAAGTGGCGCGCTACAACCGCATGCAGGTCGAGATCATCCGCGCGCATTCGCCGGGGCGGCCGGTCGCGCACAATTTCATGCAGCTCTTCACCGAGTTCGATCACTACAAGGTCGCGGCCGACCTCGATATCGCGACCTGGGACAGCTATCCGCTCGGCGCGCTCGAAGAGCAATGGTTCGCGCCGGAAATCAAGGCGCGCTGGCTGCGCAGCGGCCATCCCGACTTCGCATCGTTCAATCACGATGTCTATCGGGGCATGTCGAAGCTGCCGTTCTGGGTGATGGAGCAGCAGCCTGGTCCGGTGAACTGGGCGCTGTGGAATCCAGCGCCGTTGCCGGGCATGGTGCGCTTGTGGAGTTGGGAAGCGTTTGCGCATGGCGCGGGTTGCGTGTCGTATTTCCGCTGGCGTCAGGCGCCGTTCGCGCAGGAGCAGATGCATGCCGGGCTGAATACGCCGGATAACCGGCTCGACGTGGGCGGCAACGAAGCGGCTCAGGTGGCCGACGAGATTCGCGTGGTACTCGCCGCGAATGCCGACGCCGACGCCGCCATTCGCTCGAAAGTCGCGCTCGTCTACGATTACGAGGCGAAGTGGTTGTTCGAGATTCATCCGCAGGGTGCGGACTTTCACTATCCGCGTTTTGCTTTCGAGTACTACTCGGCGCTGCGTGCGCTCGGACTCGACGTCGACATCGTACCGGTCGACGCGAATTTCGACGGCTACAGTCTGATCGTGGTGCCGCCGTTGCCGGTCGTGCCGGCCGATTTCAGCGCACGTCTCGAGAGTTCGGGCGCACACGTGGTCTTCGGCCCGCGTACCGGTTCGAAGACCGAAGACCTGCAGATTCCCGCGAACCTGCCGCCCGGCGCGCTGAGTTCCGTGCTGCCGCTGCGTGTCTGGCGCGTCGAATCGATGCGGCCGAACGTGACCGAAGCGGTTCGCCTGGTTGACGGTGAAGGCGATGGCGTTGGGCGTCACTGGCGCGATTTCATCCACAGCGCGAACGGCGATTCGCTCGACGTGCGTGCCCGTTTCGCGGACGGCCATCCGGCGTATGTACGCAGCGGCGCATTTCACTACTTTGCCAGCCTGTTCGACGACGCGCTCACCGTGCAACTGTTCGATCAGATCGCCCAGCAAGCCGGGCTCGACACGATACCGCTCGGCGACAGCGTGCGAATCAGCCGCCGCGGCGGACTGACTTACGCGTTCAACTACAGCGACGAAACGCAGACGCTCAGCGAGATCGACGACGGCGCGTTCGTGGTCGGCTCGCCCGACATTGCGCCGCAAGGCGTGGTCGTCTATCGATCGATATGACAATGCAGTGAGCCGACCAGTAGATTCCATGCAGTACCGACAACGACGCAAAATCAAGGAATATAGGAGACAGGCAGCATGAAAATGAAACCACGCAAAGTTCTGTTGGCCCTCGCGCTGGCTGCGGCCGCTGCGGGAACGTCCGTCGTCAGCACGGCGCAAGCGGGCACGCTGACCGCCAATATCGCGTTCAAAGGCGCAAGCCAGCGCGCGGTGTGGCAGTCGGTGATCGACGACTTCAAGAAAGCACATCCCGGCATCGACGTTAAGGTGTCGTTCGTCGACGAGGAAGCATACAAGGTCCAGTTGCCGGGTTGGCTCACCACCGTTGCACCCGATATCGTCAACTGGCACGACGGCGAGCGGATGGCGTATTACGCGCAGCGCGGGCTCTTCGAAGACCTGAGCGGCGACTGGTCGAAGAACGGCTGGAACGACATGTATGCGTCGACCAGGGAAGCGTCGTCGTATAAGGGGAAGCAGTACGCAGCGCCCACCGTGTACTACTCGTGGGGCATGTTCTATCGCAAAGATCTGTTCCAGAAGGTCGGCATTGCCGGAGAACCGAAAACCTGGGACGAGTTCCTCGAGGACTGCAAGAAGCTGAAGGCCGCGGGCATCACGCCGATCGCCGTGGCGGGCCGCGATTCGTGGACGCTCGCGGGCTGGTTCGACTATCTCGACTTGCGCGTGAACGGCAATGCGTTCCACCAGAAGCTCATGGCCGGCGAGATTCCGTATACCGATCCGCGCGTGAAGAAGGTCTACACGACGTGGAAGCAATTGATCGATGCGGGCTATTTCATCGACAACTCGCTCTCCTACGATCTGGATTCGGTGCAGCCGTTCCTATTCCAGGGCAAGGCCGCGATGATGCTGATGGGCACCTTCATTACTGCCGGTTTCCCTGCGAACGTGAAGCCGGAAATGGGCTACTTCCAGTTCCCGATCATCGACTCGAAAGTGCCGACCGCCGAAGATGGCCCGGTCGAATCGCTGCATATTCCGTCGAAGGCGAAGAACAAGGCGGATGCACACACTTTCCTCGCCTTCGTCGAGACGCCTGAAATCGGCGCGAAACTGGCAACGGGTCTCGGCTCGCTGTCGGCGAACAGCAAGTCGCCGGAGCCGGAAGATCCGATTTCCAAAATCGGCTTCCAGATTCTCGCGAATACGAAGGGCGGCATTGCGCAGTTCTACGATCGCGATATGACCAAGGAAATGGCCGACGAAGGTATGAAGGGGATGCAGCAGTTCATCTCCGATCCTTCGAAGCTCGACGATGTGCTCGCGCAACTCGAGCAAACGCGTAAGCGTATCTACAAGAAGTGAGCGGTGGCGGCCGCGAGGCCGCCATTCGTCGTAATCGATCGGGAGAATGATCGTGTCGCATTCCGTCACCCGGCAAACTGTCGGCGGTCCTGCTGAACCCGGCGGCTCCAGCCTGCCCGCATCGGGCGGCTCAGTGCGCGGCGGCCCGCCTGCCGGCGCGCGCCGTCGCCGTCCGTCGCCTACTGCGCGCAGGCAGAGTCGTGCCGCCTTCCTGTTCCTCGCGCCGGCCTGCGTGATGGTGGCCATCTACGTGGTGTGGCCGATCATCTCCACTATCCGGCTGAGTTTTTTCAGCTGGGATGGGATGAGCGACCCATCGTTCGTCGGGCTCGCGAACTATATCGAGTTGTTCCATGCCGCTACGTTCTATACGGCGTTGAAGAACAATCTCATCTGGTTGCTGCTGTTTCTGCTGGCGCCGCCGATGGGTCTTGCCGTCGCGCTCTATCTGAACCAGGCGGTCGCGGGTATCCGCATCGTCAAATCGCTATTCTTCGCGCCATTCGTGTTGTCGGGCGTGGTGGTCGGTCTGATCTTCTCGTGGTTCTACGACCCGACCTTCGGCCTGCTCGCGGTGATTCTCGGTCACGGCGTGCCGGTGCTGGGCGACCCGCGCTACGCCACGCTCGGGATCGTTTTCGCGGCGCTCTGGCCGCAAACCGCCTATTGCATGATTCTGTATCTGACTGGCCTCACGTCGCTGAACGCCGAGCAGATCGAGGCCGCCCGCATGGAAGGTGCGCGTGGCTGGTCGATGCTCTGGCATGTGATCCTGCCGCAACTTAGGCCCACGACGTTCATGGCGATCGTCGTGACGATTATCGGCGCATTGCGCAGTTTCGATCTGATCTCGGTGATGACAGGCGGCGGTCCGTTCGAAAGTTCGACCGTGCTCGCTTATTACATGTACGACCAGGCGATCAAGTACTACCGCATCGGCTATTCGGCGGCGGTGGCAGTCGTACTGTTCTGCATCATGCTGGTGTACATCGTTTATCACTTGCGGCGGATGCTGCGCGCCGAGCAATAAGGAGTCGACCATGTTTCCGATCCCAATCGACAAATGGAAGCCGGCGACGCGCCGCGCGTACAAACTGACCTTGCCGATCGCCTTGCTGATCTGGCTATTGCCGATGATCGCAGTGCTCGTCACCTCCGTGCGTTCGACAGAAGAACTCAGCGAGGGCAATTATTGGGGATGGCCGAAGCACTTCGCGATGATCGAGAACTATCGCGAAGCATTGACTACGTCGCCGATGCTGCATTACTTCTGGAACAGCGTGTTGATCACGGTACCGGCGGTGGTTGGATCGATTGCACTGGCCGCCATGGCGGGATTTGCACTGGCGATTTACCGGTTTCGCGGCAACTCGACCCTGTTTGCCACTTTCGTGGCGGGCAATTTCGTGCCGGTACAGGTACTGATGATCCCGGTGCGAGATCTGTCCTTGCAGTTGGGCCTGTTCAATACCGTCGGCGCACTGATTCTCTTTCACATATCGTTTCAGACCGGATTCTGCGCGCTGTTCCTGCGCAATTTCATCAAGCAACTGCCTTTTGAACTGGTCGAGGCTGCGCGCATCGAAGGCGCCAACGAGTGGACCGTGTTCTTCAAGATCGTGCTGCCCTTGATCCGCCCGGCGCTCGCGGCGCTGGCGATTCTCGTGTTCACTTTTGTCTGGAACGATTATTTCTGGGCCTTGTGCCTGACGCAAGGCGACGACGCCGCACCGATCACGGTCGGCGTGGCTGCGCTGAAAGGGCAGTGGACCACTGCCTGGAATCTGGTCTCGGCTGGATCGATTCTGGCGGCGCTGCCGTCCGTTGCGATGTTCTTTGCCATGCAGAAGCATTTCGTGGCCGGTTTGACGTTCGGTGCGACGAAGGGCTGAAAAGGGTTGTGTGTTGTCCGAGAGAAGTTTGCCCGCGTAAGCGGGCTTTTTTTTGTCCCGCCGTTTGTGTTCTTGTCAGGGTTTGTACCGATGCCATGGATCATAGGCCGTGTCGCGTCGATATCCAGTGTGGGATCGCGAACAAACTCGGGCCTCGAACCCGGCTACATTGCCTTTCATTATCCAAAAACGTGCACCTTGCGCGAGCGGACTGGCGGATTAAGTGATCCCTTCAGTCGCGGTGATGATCGAGGCAAATCATGAATCACATAGGTCGCGAACCACTGCTCGACTCGCCCATGCTGCGGGAGCGTTATCTCGACGTGCCTCTCGCGGTCGATGTGCGTATGCCGCCGGTGTCGTTGCCGCTTGCCAGCGCGCCTCAGGCGGTCGCGGAGCCCACGGTTTTGCTGTCCCTCGTCGTACCGATGTACAACGAAGAGGAAATGATCGCGCAGTTCTTCGACACGACGCTGCCGGTGCTCGAAACGATTCCCGGCGTGACCTTCGAAATCGTCTGCGTGAACGACGGCAGCCGTGACAGCACGCTGGACCGCCTGCTGTATCAGTCATCGCTGGACAGCCGTATCCGTGTCATCGACCTCACGCGCAACTTTGGCAAGGAAGCAGCGCTGTCTGCGGGACTCGACGAGGCGTTGGGCGATATCATCGTCCCGTTCGACGCGGACCTCCAGGACCCGCCGCATGTGATTGCGAGGCTGGTGAGCAAGTGGCGCGAAGGCTACGACGTCGTGCTGGCCCGGCGTAGCAATCGCGACTCCGATTCGCTGATGAAGCGCATGACCGCCGCGCAGTTCTATCGGATGCATAACGCGGTCTGCGATACGCATATTCCCGAGAACGTCGGCGACTTCAGGTTGATTACGCGTGAAGTGGCCGAGGCGCTCAAGAAGTTGCCTGAAACAAGGCGCTTCATGAAGGGACTGTTCGCGTGGGTCGGCTACCGTACGGCGGTGGTCGACTATGCACGCGAGCCTCGCGCGGCGGGTACCTCGAAGTTCTCCGGCTGGAAGCTGTGGAATTTCGCGCTGGAAGGCTTTACGAGCTTCAGCACGTTGCCATTGCGGGTGTGGACTTATATCGGCAGCTTCGTGGCGCTGGGTGCGTTCCTCTACGCGGCATTTCTCATCACGCGCACTCTGATTCAAGGCATTGCCGTGCCGGGCTACGCTTCCATTCTGACGGTCGTACTCATGCTGGGTGGCGTGCAATTGATCGGCATCGGCGTGCTCGGCGAATACATCGGGCGGATTTATTTCGAATCGAAGAAACGACCCGTGTATCTGGTGCGAAGCCGCTATCAGAAACCCGGCGCGAGCGATGTTTAGCCGCCGCTTCTTCGCTTACGCCGCCGTTGGCGCGGTCGGTACGCTCACGCAATATCTCGTGTTGATCGTGGTCGTGCACACCGGCGCCGCCACGCCGGCGGTCGGCTCGATGGCCGGCGCCGTGCTCGGTGCAGTGATCAATTACTGGCTGAATCACCGGGTGACATTTCGCGCCACCTCCAGCCATCTGACCACCTTGCCGAAGTTCGCGGCGATTGCGTGTCTCGGCGTACTCGTCAATGGACTCGTGATGAAGGTGCTCGCCGAAAATCATCATGTCAATTACCTGCTCGCGCAAATGGTCGCGAGCGGACTCGTATTGATACTCACATATCTGATCAATTCGGTTTGGACCTTCAGGCCGCAGCAAACCCGTACCGGCGCGCGTCTTTAGTTTCATGTGGAGCGGTAGCGCCAAACCAATCAAATAACAGGCAGGGAAGGGGGTGTCACGATCATGCAGTCCGAGAGCATCGAAACACCAGGCTATAAACAGTCCGCAGTCGACGGCCCCGCACTTTCCCAGACGGACCGCGTGACGCGAGCGAGGGCTAGTGTGAAGTCGGTCGGCTGGTTTGTCCCAGCGGTCGGACTGGTGCTGGTGCTTGCCATCGCATTCCGTCTGCCGACGCTCACAGGCCGTTCGATCTGGACGGATGAAGCCTACAGTTACTGGTTTTCCAATCTTTCATGGACGGCGCTCTGGACCCAGACACCGTTCTACGAAACGCATGCGCCGTTCTATTACTCCTTGCTGAAACTCTGGACGGCGGTGCTGGGATCGTCGGAGGCGGGCATGCGTTCGCTTTCGGTAGTGGCGAGTCTGGCGACGGTGGCGCTGACCGGGTTCGCCCCGCGACTGCTCGGCTTGGGCAAACAGGGCGACCGGGTCGGTGTCGTAGCGGCGTTATTGCTCGCCATCAATCAAGGCAATATCGAATATGCGCAACAGGCACGCCCTTACGCCATACAGACGCTCTTCGCCACGGCGATGATCCTGGCGTCGGCGATCATGCTTAAACGCCTGCTGATCGATGAGCGCGCCGCGCCAAAAATTAGCGCTGTCAGATGGCTGTACGTGTCCGCGGGTGTTTTTGGTGGCCTGACGCTTTGGCTTCACAACACGAGCCCATTCATTATTTTCGGCAACTGGATCGGTATTTTCGGTGCGATTCTTCTGTTTTCAGCGAACCGGCGGCGTGACTTCACGATTGCGATTCAATCATTGCTTATCGCGTTGCTGATCTGGGCGCCGTGCGTTCCGATCACGCTCATTGAATCGAAAACCGTCGCAGGCGCTTTCTGGGCAACCATTTCGCCGAAGATGCTCACCTGGCCGTTCACGCTCGCTGCAGGCGGCAAGTTCGCCTTCGTTCCCGCGATTATCATTGCGGCGCTTGCGTGGAAGAGTCTCTATCAGTCGAACAGGGCGCTTGCGCTCTACGTGGCATCTATTCTGTTCATTCCGGTTGCCGGGCTCTTCACGGTTTCGTATCTGTTCAAGCCCGTTTTCGTCACGCGCACATTCGAATGGATGGCGCCGGTGTTTCTGTTCGTCGTCGCAGCCGGCCTGTTCTTGCCGGGAAGAATGCAAAAACTGAAGTTCGTGCTGCTGCCGCTTCTGCTCGTTCTGTGTATTGGACAAGACATGGCTTACTATGCGGCGCCCACGCAAGACTTGCGCGGCGCGGCTCAATACCTGCAAGCCAATTATCGCAAGGGCGATCTGTTGATGACTTACCCGAATGAAGTTCAGGTGGGTCTCGACTACTATCTGCGCGACAGCGCGAATGGCATGCAGACGGCCCCGCTGCCGGCGAAGTACCCAGCGGTGGGATGGCCGCGCGCGTACCTGCAAAGTAATCGGGGAGTGCCGAGTGTGATCGAAAGCGATCGTCCGCAAATCGCGCGACTTCTCGCTTCGCACAAACGCGTGTGGTTCGTCGGGGAATTGACGAAGCAGGAAGACAATATGAGCATCGTTGCGAGCGAGCTCTATCGTGCACACGACGCGGCGGTGTCTTCGGCGGCATTCGCCGGGACGCCCATTACGTTGTTCGTGAAGCCGTGAGTGACTCGCCGGCAAAGAAACTTCTGGTAATGACCTTTGAATCAGGCCGTTTTCTCATCGGATCGCGGCCTCGTCGTCCCACTATCCTATGGTCGCAAGCAGCGCATGCCTGCATGCACGGCGACAGGCAGTGACAAAGTTTCGCCACGCCTCAGCCGGGTGACTTCCCTGACCAGAGGCTCGGTATGTTGACTTTCAATATCGCTTTTCTCCATTCCCTTCAGCGCGCCGACAAGCCGTTCCGGTGGCTATCGATCGGCGTGCTCGCCGCAAGCGCCATGTTGGCCTCGCAAGCAGATGCCGCGAGTTTCAAATGCACCGGCAAATTGTCGGCTTCGGAACAGATCGTCTGCAAAGACCCTGCGCTTTCAGCGCTGGATGACCGCCTGGCAATTGCATGGCGGCACGCGAAGGACACGACGCTCGATAGTGCCGCGCTCGAATCGGCACGCACTCAGCAATGGCTTTGGCGTCAACACAACTGCACCGATCAAGCCTGCGTGAAGAGCTGGTACGACCGTCGAATTGCTGAACTCGATGCCGACTACGCACAAGCCACGCATGCGCGCGACGAAGCCTTCGACGCGTCGCTTGCGATGCAGAATCTTGCTCCTTCGGCCGCCGATGCAGTGAGGAAAATGAATGGCCGACCGGTCGCGGATGAGAAGACCGCGAGCACTCGTTAGTCGACTTCGTATCACGCTGTTGTGGTCGAACACGCGGGCGTCGTTCGCGCGCGTGTTCGATGTTTATTTCTCTCCAGGCACATCGTGCAATCCTAGTTCTAAACCGCCTCGCCGATATTTAGGGAGCTACCCTAAACCTGTACTGGCATGCAAAGCATGGTCACTAAAGCGGTCCTCGAGGTACCAGCCCCGCCGATATTTAAACGGTCACTGCCAATGCTCTGGCGAATTTTTTTCTATCCACTGATGAATCAAAGAATTATCTTTTCCCTGCCGTGGTGAGGAGAGATTTTCGGAAGTGGGCACTTTGCAGGGCCATGCCCGGCGCTCGACATGAGATGCTTGCCATTCTCACTTATCGTCCGTGGCCACTATAACGTTAAGTGTTTGAAACGTTTATAATTCCTCTGCCGAAAGCGTCTGTAAGTAATACCGGGCACGCTGTGATTGACATGTGGCCGGTAATGTTTGCAGTGCTAGTTGCGCGACGCCAAGCTGTCTCATGGGACTGCTGAACGCGCGGTGCGCAAACTGTTTGTCACCTACAAGGCACGCCGGACTGTCGACGTGGCCCTTGCCAGAGTCACGAGTCGTACACCAACATGCCGTGCCCCTTTTGATGGGCTGGTCGCGCTGCGCATTGCGGCGGGACACGCGTTGTCTTGTCGACCTGGACTTTGACTGATTGATTCACGGCGCGTGGTGCGCGTTGCTCTCCACGCGCCGCGCTGCGAATCCAGGAGTGCAGACATTGACAGCGTCTTATTCAGATGACAGGTTTCGCACTCTGTAGTAAGGAATGCGTAATAAAAATACGGAACCCGTTGTTGTCTCTGATTCAGGCATGTGGACGTTCTTGCATCATCCGCAACGAACGCGATCAGTGCGTTCTCCTCTCTGTACTCAATAACGCCAAAGCGGGACGGCCACGACCGATCTTGCTGAACCTTCGGGGATAACCTGCTTTCATCGACATACGGACAATGACGAGATATTTCAATCTGCTGGGGGTTGCGGCGGCAACCGTTCTGGCGTCGTTTGGTGCGGAGAACGCACAGGCGCAAACAAGCACCATCACCGTTTCGGGCTTGCAATACAAGTTGTGCGGTCAAGAGAATGGCAACTGCTCGTTTCTCGGGACGGGTTCGGTCGTGTTCGGCGCAGTGCCGCCTAACTCGCCGTCGGTCATGCTGACCGCACCGCGTACCTTCAGCAATGGCGTGGGTTGCTACGTCGGCGCAGTTTCGCAGACAGACCCCGCATATGGTTATGGCAAATCGTGCTGGGTCAGAGCCGTAGCCGCGACGCCAACGCCAACGCCAACGCCAACGCCAACGCCAACGCCAACGCCAACGCCAACGCCAACGCCAACGCCGACGCCGACGCCGACGCCGACGCCAACGCCAACGCCAACGCCAACGCCAACGCCAACGCCAACGCCAACGCCAACGCCAACGCCAACGCCAACGCCAACGCCAACGCCAACGCCAACGCCAACGCCCACACCGACGCCCACACCGACGCCCACACCCAGCAACTCGACCCTCTCGTGCAGCACCCCGACGCAAGCCGCCGGCGGCACCGCAAACGGTCTCATCAGCGCCGACACGCCCACCACCGACGGCCTGCGTGTGTTCCAGAACAACGCACCGTTCAAGCTCGCGATTACCACGAACGCCCCGAATGCGGACACGGTGGTCTGGTCCGTCGCGGATTCGAATGGCGCGATCAAGGCGCAGGGTAGCTTCGCAGTCAAAGCGGGCACGCAAACCAGCACGATTCCGTGCACCTCGACATGGTCCGGCTACGGCGCGCTGACGGCGACGCTGCGTTCGAACGGCGGCAATTTGCCGAATAGCGGCACCCGTCCGATGGGCATCGCGACGTTCGGCGTATTGCCGAACCTCAGCTCGGTGATCGGCACCGTCACCTACGCGCATCAGGATCAGCATCGTTTCGGCATGCAGGGCTTCAACGGCAACATCGCCGCGCTGCACGACCTGGGCATCTCGTGGACGATCGACGACCGCGAGCAATCGGCCATGGAACCCAATGGCCCGAATACGTACACGCCGAGCGTGAGCGACCTCGATCCGTTCTACAAGGCCAATCCGGATCAGATGCGCATCGTGCGTCTGGATGGCATTCCTGCATGGGACTCGAAGACGGGTCAGTTCAACGACAGCTACTACGCGCCGTCGAACCTGACTGAGTTCCAGAGCTTCATGGCCAAGGTCGGTACTGACACGAGCCAGATCCGCGCGGCAACCTATCCGAACCAGCAGAAGAACTACTATCAGGTGACGTGGGAGCCGAGCCTCGGCTGGGCCGATAGCGATGCGAACTTCGTCGCCATGTACAAGGCCGCGTATCAGGGCATTCACTCGACTGATCCGAATGCCGTCGTGATGGGCACTGCCAACCCGTTCGCCTCGAATTGCCAGACCTGCACCACAGGCTATCTGCAGAAGTTCGGCGCGCTCGGCTTGTGGAACTACATCGATGCTGTCTCCACGCACGGCTACTGGAACGCGGGTACGTATCCGTCCCATCCGCCTGAGTTGCAGGACTCGGATCCGGATCCGGCAAACCAGGCCAATGCGCTCGACAACCAGATGACTCAGCTTCGTTCGATCATGCAGGCCGGCAAGCCGAACATGAAGCTGTTCTTCACGGAAGCCGGCGTGAGCTACGACCCGGGTATGAGCTACGGCCCGAACGTTCCGTCGCAGAACCAGTTGTTCGCTCATGCCGCAGTCGGCGTGCGCGCGCACATCATCACGCTGGGCGGCGGCGCACAAACCACCACGCTGTTCTACGGCGCGGACTATCCGGGCGAAGTCGGCTACGGCTCGTTCTTCGATCTGAACGACGCCCAGGGCGCATTCGGCGCGACGAATCTTTCGCCGAAGCCGGAAGCCATGGCGTTTGCCACGATGACGCGTGTGCTCGACGGCACCAATACACTGGGCCGGATCACGGGCGCGCCGTCAGGTGTCTTCGCGTACGCGTTCCAGCAGCTCGGCAACGGCAAGGTCGTCACGGCCGCATGGGCGCACAGCAATGCACAGTGGCCGACCAGCGGCGGTGTCTACAGCCAGACGTATTCGACGAGCTATTCGCTTCAGGTCGACAATCCGGGTACGTCGGGTAACGTGACGAAGATCGATGGTTACGGCAATGTCAGCACGGTTGCCTATACCAACGGCCAGGTCGCGTTGACGGTCACCGAAGTGCCGCAGTACATCGTGTCGGCTAACGCCACGGTGGCGAAGGCCAATTCGACGGTTCCGCTCGGCTACACGGGCCAGTAAACGTTGCAAACTAACGACGCGCCGCCCGTAAAACGGCGGCGCGTCGTCGTTTCAGCTTCCCCTGTCGCTTTCGCGACGGCTGTGCGCGCGGCGCCAGTTTCCTCCAGCATTCGCTCAGCTTCCGAAGAAAATATCGCAGTAGCTAACCGGCCCGACACAAGTGGACCCCATCGGCATAACGTTAGGCTTGCCCGAGGCGCCGACGTTCTGTGTCACGCCACCGTAGTCTGCCTGCGAAGCTTGAGGCGCTTGAACTGCCTGCGTCGCTTGCGGGACATCTTGTGCGGCGATTTTCGCTTCCGCTGCCTGGATGCCGGCGGGGTAGGTGGAATCGTCGCCAGTGGCGGGGCTGTAGCCGGCTTGCTCGACGCGGATCAGATCGGCACGTACTTCAGCGCGTGTCACCGGCGCATTCGATTGCGCGAAGCTGAGAGCGGGAGCGGCCAATGCACCGGCGGCGAGTGCGAAGCAAACGAGAGCGTTTTTCATGATGGGTACTCCTTGAATGAGATGAACTGATCGTTAGATCATAAGAGGTCGTGCGTCTGTGTTAGCTGCCGAAGTACGGCGTGCAGAAACCGGCCGGGCCGACACACTCCTGTGTCTGGGCATGCGCTTTTTCGTGAGTCGCAGCCTGGGCGATGGAGCCTGCGGTGGCGAGAACGAGCGTCGAAAGGATGAGGAGAAGATTGCGTTTCATTTGGATGCCTAAATAAAAGTAAATTTAAACCGCCTGTCTGGATGATCGGGAACCGTGCCTTCACTTTGCGCGCGGCGCCCCCCGCTATGTGTCGGAACCGGGCAGACAGGTTGTTTCTGTTACTGGCTGCGGCGTCCGACTGTGTTGCTGTTCATGTAAGGGCTAACAAGACAAGTCGCGGGTTTATTCCCGAAATTTTTTCAGACTCATCACAATCTTTTTCTTACGCTCTTGTAAATGTCGCGCAAAGCAGGCGGCACACGGGCTCCAGGCGCAAACGGCCGGACGTCGCAGCCCGCGTCGCGGGTCGTAACGTCCGGCCGTTCTATTGAAATACTGAAGCGTCGGCGCGAATCGACCCCCAAAATGACACATGCCCGGCGCAAGCCAGGCATGTGTTTTCCTACTGGAGGCGTTGCAGTACGCTAAACGCCGCGCGTTAGAACGCGTGGCGCATGCCCACCGTGACCGCCACTTGCGAGTTCGTCGACGACGGCGAGAGCGTATTGATCATCGCGTGCGACAGCACGGAGTCGGCCGGCGCGCCATGGACGTTCTGATACACGCCTTCCAGATAGAAGTCGGTGCGCTTGCTGATCGCGTAATCGGTCTGCAGCATGGCCGTATTCCAGCCCGGCGACGAGCCGTTGTACGCGCCACGCGTATACGTGTAGGCGCCCGAGAGCGTCAACGCCGACGTGAGCGCGTACTTGGCGTTCACTTCGTAGTTGTCGAGGCGCAGCGAGCCCGCCAGCGTACCGGCGGAAGCGTCGTCGGCGCCGAGATAGCTGCCGGTGCCGAATGAGAACACGCCCGATGCATTGTCGATCTGCGTATGGCTCCAGACGAGGCCGACAGTTGCCGGACCGAACGTATAGTTGCCGCCGAGCGACCAGATCCGCTGACGCTCTGCGACGAAGTTCGCGCTGGTGTCGGCCGTGGTCACGGCGCCGCCTTCGTTGCCGGCATTGTTGAATTGCAGGTAGCCCGCGGCAAGGTTCAACGGGCCCATCGCGTACGAGAGGCCGAAACCGTACGAACGGTTATTCGCGAAGTCGCCGGACTTGTTGCTGAACGAGTACATCGTCTCGAACGTCACGCCGCGATACGTCGGGCTGGCGTACTTGACCGAGTTGTTGATCACGACCGAATTGCCGGCCAGGTTGTCGTTCTCGAACGGGTGGCCGGCCATATTGCCGCCCCACGTGTTGAACTCCGAGGTGAGCGGTCCGACCAGGTCGTTCATCGCGTCGAACTGGCGACCGAACGTGACCGTACCGTATTGGTCGCTTTGCAGACCGACCCACGCCTGCGAGCCGAAGCCGTCACCGGAGAATGCCTGAGCACCGTTGTTCAGCAGGAAACCTTGTTCGAGTTTGAAGACCGCATGCAGGCCGCCGCCCAGGTCTTCCGAACCCTTGAGGCCGAAGACCGTGTTCTGCGTCGAACTGGTGTTTTCCTGCCAGTTGCTGTGGCCGCCCTGATTATTCGTGTAGACGAGGCCTGCATCGATGAGGCCGTAGAGCGTGACGCTGCTTTGCGCATGCGCCGAGATCGTGAACGCGCCGAGCAGCGCGGCTGCGATTAAAGACTTTTTCATACCGGGTTGGCTCCGTGATCAAGCGGTGATTGAGGAAATCAATTGCTCTATCCACCAGCGCCATGAACGCACCTGCAAAACGTTCGCGACACGTTGCTGCGAGAATTGCGAAAACAAGAATAATTGTTTTTGTTTATTGCGCGCGACGTCATTCCATTGCCAATCACCCCTGATGCGCGCCGTGAAATCGGTCACGCCAATCATAGGGTGGTGAAAATAAATGGGGTGTCAAAAAATACAACAACGTGGCGCTGGCGGAACAGTAAGGGGGCGAAGCTTAGCGCGTTCCGGCGCGGGTTGGCGAGCCTGCGGAGCCGGTTTGGCGGCAAAAATGCAAAAGTACAACATAACGCGCAATGCTCGACATCGTTCGCTGCGGATTGTCGAATCATGATGCAGAGACTATGCGCGCTCTGAGGTTATATTGGTGAAATGATGTAGAAAGTTAAACGTAATTATTGGAATAAAGGTGCAATACCTGTCAGCCGTCCAATGCCAGATATTGATGGAGAGACTGAATAGCGGCCGCGCCTTCGCCCACTGCCGCTGCTACGCGCTTCACCGAACCGCTGCGCACATCGCCCACCGCAAAGATACCAGGCCGGCTCGTCTCGAGATAATGCGGAGCGCGTTCGGAGGGCCATGTGTCGATGGCGTCCTGGCCCGTGAGGACGAAGCCGTTCTTATCGAGCGCTACACAATCGCCGAGCCAGCCGGTGCTGGGTTGCGCACCGAGAAAGAGAAACACGTGGCGGATCGGCTTCTCTTCTATATGCCCCTCGTTGTCCCATTTGATCGATTCCAGATGCGCATCGCCATTCAATTCGACGATCTGCGTGCGTAAATGCAGCGTGATGTTTTCGGCCGCTTCGATACGCCGGATCAGATAGCTGGACATGCTGGCGGCGAGTCCTTCGCCGCGAATCACGATATGTACATGGCGCGCCAGTCCCGAGAGAAACACGGCCGCCTGGCCCGCTGAATTGCCGCCGCCCACGATGACCAATTCCTGATTGGTACAGAACGCGGCTTCCATGAAAGTGGCGCTGTAATAGATGCCGCGTCCCTGGAAGTGTTCGAGTCGGGGCAGCAGCGGTTTGCGATAACGCGCGCCGGTAGCGATCACGACGGCGCGCGCATACACGTGCTCGTCATAGTTGAGGCGGATATGAAACGGCGGCGCATTCTGGCAATCGATACTCAGCGCTTCGATCGGCACGCCCACCTCCGCACCGAATTTCCGGCATTGCGACAGGCCGCGTCCGGCCAGCGCCTGACCGGAAATGCCGGTGGGAAAGCCGAAATAGTTTTCGATCTTCGAACTGGTGCCTGCCTGACCGCCCGGCGCCTTGGTGTCGAGCACGGCGACCCGCAAGCCTTCCGAGGCGGCATACACGGCGGCGGCGAGGCCTCCCGGTCCCGCGCCGACCACGACCACGTCGAAGCGCTCGCCATTGAGCCGGTCGGGACTCAGGCCGATCGCGTCGGCCACTGCACGGTGAGTCGGTTGCTTGAGCACATTGCCCTGGAACGTGATGACCACGGGCAGATCGGCTTCCGTCGCGCCATAGCGCTCGAGCAATGCGGGCGCTTCCTCGTGGTCGACGATATCGAAGTACGCCGATGGCTGGGCATTGCGACTCAGGAAGTGCCGCAAAGCGAGCGTGGCAAAAGACGCCGAGCTGCCGATCACCACCAGACCGCCGAGCTGATCGTGAATGAAGGCGACGCGTCTCAAGATAAACGCGCGCATGATCGTCTCACTCAGTTCGGCCTCGGCGACCACGAGTGCGCGCAGCGATTCTTCGTCGATGGCAATCACTTCCGCATCGGACGTGACACGCGCGCTCGCGACGGCCGCGCGTCCGGCCAGCGTGCCGACCTCGCCTGAGAAACTGCCCGGGCCATGCACGCCCAGCACGTGATGTGTCTCGCCCGAACCGCGCGACGTTTCGATCGTGCCGGAGACGATGGCGAACATGGGAATGTGGCGGTCGCCTTCGGAGAACAGTACGTCGCCGACACTGACTTTGCGGCGCTCGCCGTAGCGCTCCAATAGCGCGAACTGCTTTTCGCTCAGCCTGGGAAAAACCTGATGATGACGACTACCGCCTGGTATCAACTCTTCGAATTTGCCTGAAGACTTACTCATTAGAACGTTCCGCACGGGTGAGCGCACGGGCGGCCCAGCCGAGTCAGCTGCCGGATAGGGGGTGCCGCGTGGCGCGAATCAGGAAGACTGCAAACTGGATGATCCGCCCAGATTGTGCGCCTCAGTTCCCTTGTCCGTAAAGTAAGCGGGCGCCGGCTTGGCCGCGGCCTTGCGATTGAGCAGCATGGGTATCTCGTCGAGGCGCAGAAGCGTGAGATTGCCGCCGTACACCAGACCGGTGTCGACGTTGATGACATTGCCGCGAATCAGCATCTTCGTCGTCGGCGTATGGCCGACGATCACCGCGGCCACGCCTTCAACGTGTCTGGTTGGCTCACGCAGGCCCGACGTGAGCCGGCGCAGCAGGTGCGCGGCCGTGCGGCGTAGCGAGAACGCGCTGCCGGTCCGGCGCGTTTTCCAGCGCGAGCGATCCCACATGACCTTGCGGCGAATCCGGCCGTCGCGGTTTTCCTGCTCGAGCGCCTGCATCGTTTCGCCCCACGAGGGCAGCGGCACGTTGGCGTGCACGATGCCGACCAGACCGTCGTCGGTTTCGATTTCGATCGCGTAGGGCAGCGCCGCCATGTAGGCGACGATATCGTCCAGGCGCGTTTCGTCGTCCGCCAGTTCCAGCGCCCACTCGCCGCCGTTACATCGAACCGAGGCGTCCTTGCCGCCATGAAGGTGCCAGCGCACGATCACGTCTTCGTGATTGCCGCGCACCGATTGAATGTCATAGCGGCGCACCATCTCGAGCACCGACGACGATTCCGAACCCCGGTCCACCAGGTCGCCGACCGAAAACAGCCGGTCGCGAGCCGGGTCGTAGTGCCGTGCATCCAGTTCGCGGCGAAGCTGCTCGAAACATCCGTGCAGATCGCCTACGACGAAGTCGCGACCGGACGTATTCTTTTTATAGCGTCGGACAGGTAAAAAAGTGGGCTGCATGCATGGACCGCCTGGAAGGTTGACGTGAGACGGCGAAAGACTTCTGAATGATTCAGTGGCGCAATTCGTGTAATGCCAGTGTCGACTGCCAATTAGCCCATTGCAGTAGTGATTTGTAACGAGGTGTATTCGCCGTAAAGGCATAACGATTCGCCGGTCCGGCTGCCGGGAATGCATCGTTGCCTGCGCAGCCATGCGGCATATAGGCGGAATCGTCGGATGGCTTCAGCCAGCCTTGGAACGGTCTCTTACCCACGGTTACAAGTGACACGAATGGCCGGCCGTCGCCGGACTGCAGTTCGCTGACGACGCAATTCATCCGGAAATAAAAAAATCGAAAAAAATAGCCGAATAATAGGAATTAAATAAATCATTGATATGGTTCGGCCTATCTATTCAGGCTGAACGAAATATGTTTAGCGCATTGCGGTTCGAGGGGTATGACGTATGGTCAAGAAGATAATCCATGTCGCATGGATCGGTGCATTGCTCGCGATGCTATCCCCGGCGTGTCAGGCGCAATACACCACGGACTGGCTCGGCAATACCTTCGGCACCCTGGCTGCTCACGTAGGCAACGCCGCGCGCTCGCTCTGGGTCGCGCCCGAAGGCGTGATCTACACGGCGTCACTGTGGGATGAAAACGAGGGCGGCGTCGCGATCTATCAGAACGGCCAGAGCATCGGCTCGATCGGCACCCATGCGGATTTCCAGGGCAGTGCGATCACCGGTAACGCCACCTCGATCTTCGCGGCCTTGCAATACAACACGAGCTTCGGCAGTGGCTCGGTCGGGCGTTACAACCGGGCCGCGCAGACGCGCGACCTGGTGATTCCCGTCAGCACCTGGACGGGCATCCCGCACGCCGACGTCATCACCGGTCTGGCGACAGCGGGCTCGCTGCTCTATGCGAGCGATTTCTACGGCAATCGCGTGCGCGTGTTCACCACCGACGGCGTCTGGCAGCAGGACATCACGGTCGCGAGCCCCGGCGCGCTTGCACTCGACAGCGCGGGCAATCTCTGGGTGGCCCAGCAAAGCGCCGGCACGGTCGCCGAATTCAGCCCGGGCGGCGCGTCGCTGAACACGATCCAGATGTCCAGTGCCGCGCGGCCGTCCGCGTTGTATTTCGACGGATCGTCCGGGCAATTGATGGTCGGCGACGAAGGTCCCGACATGAACATCAAGGTCTATAACCTGGCCGGTGCGCCGACACTCGCCGGCACTTTCGGCATTCAGGGCGGCTATCTCGACACCACCACCGGCATCAAGGGGCAGGTGGGCGACAAGCGCTTTACCCGCGTCGCCGGGATCGGCAAAGATGCGGCCGGCAACCTGTACGTGCTCAACAATCCGTGGGGCGGCAGCTGGGATCTCGGCCGCAACGGCGCGACCGATCTTCACGCCTACGACGCAGCCGGCAACCTGCAATGGAAATTGCAGGCCCTCAACTTCGAAGCGGTTGGCGCGCCCGACCCGGTGACCGACGCCGCGTACTTCTACAGCGGCGCGCACATCTACACCGGCACGGCGGGCGGCACATTCGTCGCGAACACGGTCGATCCGTTCACCTACCCGAACGATCCGCGCCTGAACATGAACGACACGCAGCGCGACGAGCACTTCGGCCAACTCGTCAGCGTAGGCGGCAACCGCATTCTCGTCGCCTCGGGGCAGAATCCGAGCATCTTCTACTTCTTCCATTTCAACCCGGCGAGCGGCTACATCGCGATACCCGATGGGTCGCTTCCAGGCACCGCGTTCAATACGGATCGCCAGGTGACCGCCGGGTTCTGCATCGACAGCCGGGGCGACGTGTGGGCGGGGCTGGACCGCACCAATCACATCTATCACTATCCGTTCGCGGGCTTCGACGGTAATGGCAAGCCGAGCTGGGGCGCGGCCATCACGATCTCCATTCCGCTGAGTATCCGGCCGCTCACGCGCATCATCTATCTTGCAGAGAGCGACACGATGATTCTCGTGCAGGGCATTGCCGGCAGCACGGACTGGACCGCCATGCAGTCCCGAATCGAGGTGTATCACGGCTGGAGCGCGGGCAACACCACGCGGCCCGATCCGGTGATCAACCTCACCAGTGCCAATCCGAAGTCGATCGCGGCGGCCGGCAATTATCTGTTCGTCGGCTACGTGCACACCGTGCCGAATATCGACGCCTTCAATCTCACCACCGGCAACCTCGATACGACGCTGATCAACTCGAGTCCCGCAACCGTGGATGTGGGCAACGACGTCGATTCGATGTACGGACTGCGGGCCTACCTCAGAGCGGCGGGTGAGTACGTGGTCACGAAAGACAACTACAACGGTACGAGCATGGTGGTGTATCGCTGGACGCCGTGACGGTGAAAACCTCGGAAGAGGCGCGGGAGGCTATCGGCTAAGATACGGCCCGCGACGCAATTTTCCGAACCGAAGGAGTGTTTTTCAATGATTCAACCGAGCAGCGTTTTCAAGGACAACCTCGCGCAACTGCCCGCCATCGACGCAATTTCGCGTATCGATCTGGTCGACGCTCAGGGCGCCGTGGTGGCAAGCATCGAGAACAAGCCGGGCAAGCAGGGCTCCCTCGCGGTGTACAACTATTTGCAGAAGACCTTCGGCACGCTGGACGCCCAGGCGGCCGGGCATGGCCTCGCGGTGTTTGCCGAACATACGGTCGACGCACGCAATCGTCCGGGCGCCCACCCGAACGTCGATCACCTGCTCGCGATCGTGGCGGGTGGCGAAGCGCTGCGTATCGACGTGGTGGCCGCAAGCTAACTGCCAGCCAACGAGTGTGTGCGAGTCGAACGGCAGTAGGCGAAGCCGTTCGACGACGCCAGCCTAGAACGCGTCCCAAACTGGCTCGTCGCCAAATGCGGCGGCGAGATAGTCGATGAAATGCCGCACTTTCGACGGCACATAACGCGCCGACGAAAAAACCGCGTGGATGGCCAGTTCGGGTGCCTTGAAGCGCGGCAACAACGCGACGAGGCGTCCCGCCTTGATGTCCTCGCCGAACACGAAAGTCGGCCCGTAAGCCACCCCCATTCCCGCGAGCGCCGCTACGCTCAGCATCTGCATGTTATTCGCGCGCAAGCGCAACGGCCCCTCGATCACATGCTGGCGGCCGTCCTCGTCCAGCAGGCTCCACGCACCCGCCGTTACGGCTTCACTGAACGCGAGACGCGGCGTGTTCTGCAAATCGTCAGGGCTTGTCGGTGTGCCTTCGCGCGCAAGGAAATCCGCTGACGCGCACAGCACCATCCGGCACGGCGCGAGCCGCCTTGCGACCAGTTGCGAATCGGGCAGGCGGCCGATGCGAATCGCCACGTCGATGGCATCGCTTTGCAGGTCGACATAACGATCGTCGAGCGAGATGTCGATATCGACGTGCGGATGATCCGCCAGGTAGCGCGTCACGACATCGCCCAGATGCAATTCGCCGAACGTGACCGGCGCGGCGACCCGCAAAGTACCGCGCGCGAGTCGCTGGGCGTCGCTCGCTTCGCGGTTGGCGTCGTCGAATTCTTCGAGAATGTGCTTGCAGCGGACGTAATAGGCGCGGCCCGCGTCCGTCAGGCTGAGGCTGCGCGTGCTCCGCTGCAGCAGGCGGACGTTGAGTTCCGCTTCGAGCTGGCTCAGATACTTGCCGGCCATCGATGCCGACAGGTCGAAGCGCCGTCCAGCGGCGGCGAGGCTGCCTTCCTCTACGGCGGCGACGAACACGGCAATGCTGGCGAATCGGTCCACTGCGCCTCCAGTCGATAATACGGAGATTGGGTGTTGATAGAAAAGACGGGATTATCGCCTGAAGAGATCGAATCTACCATTGTCTTCATGATCCGGTTACGGACAGCAAACCCTCACTACGAATGGAGCCAGCAGATGAAGATCGACTCGAACGGTGTACACATCCACGTCCGGGAACTCGGTTTCGATAGCGCCGAGACCCCCGCCCTGGTGTTTCTGCACTATTGGGGCGGTTCGTCGCGCACGTGGGACGACGTAATCGCGGCCTTACCCAACGTGTATCGCACGATTGCGCCCGACCACCGCGGCTGGGGCGACTCGGACCAGCCCGCGAGCGGCTACGCGCTCGCCGATCTCGCCGACGACGCACGGCGCGTAATCGATGCGCTCGCGCCGCGCCGCTTCGTGCTGATCGGGCACTCGATGGGCGGCAAGGTCGCGCAGTTGCTGGCCTCGCGACGTCCGCAAGGTCTCGCGGGACTGGTGCTGGTCGCGCCGTCGCCACCCGTGCCGCTGAGTTTGCCGCCCGAAGCGCTGGCCGCGATGGAGGGGGCTTATACGTCGCGCGCTTCGGTCGAAGCCACGCTCGATGGCATGCTGTCGGCCAGGCCACTGAGTCCGGCGCGTCGTCAGCAGGTGATCGACGACAGTTTGCGCGGCGCCGCCGCAGCCAAAACCGCGTGGCCGCGTGCTACGAGTCAGGAAGACATTTCGCGCGAGGTCGCGTCGATCGAGGTTCCGACGCTTGTCATCGCCGGCGAACTGGACCGGGTGGATAGTGTGGCGACGCTCGAAGCGGAATTGCTGCCGCGCGTCCCGCAGGCCGTCATGCACGTGCTGCCCGGCACGGGTCACTTGTCGCCTCTCGAATCGCCCGATGAGATCGCCACGCTGATTCACGCATTCACGCAGCGCCTGGGTTCCTCGCAACGCTGAATGAACTCGGGCGCGCGGCTCGTAGAAAATCACGCGATGCGATTTCGCGCGCGGTAGCAAGCGGTTTGCCGCGCGCGAACCTGCTGGTGAACTTCGGCTTGCAAAACCTGCTGGTGTACGGTTGCCAGTTCGCCTTGCAGGTAGGTCGCATCGTTCGCGAGGAACAGCTTCTTTCGGCCGATGAAGACCATCGCGTCTATCGCGGCCGGGTACGTTTTCGCGTGCTCCCCAGCGTGTTCCAGGCTAGCCTGCGGGGCTCGCGGCGCGCACGGCTTTGCCGCCGAGCAGGCAAACGATCAGTGTGGCGACGACCAGCACACACAAGGCGAGGCGCAAGCCGAGCAGGCCCGCGCCGAGACCGATCAGCGGTGGCCCGACCAGGAAGCCCGCATAACCGGCGGTCGCAGCCATCGAAACACCGACGGCCGGCGTCACACTCGAGCGGCCCGCCGCGCTGAAAATCACCGGCACGATGTTGGCGAGGCCCACGCCGACCATCGCAAATCCGACGCAGGCGGTGAGTACGGTCGGCACGCTCAGCACGAGGGCGAGGCCCGCCACCGCGATCGAACCGCCGAACGCCACGACCTTGCTTGCGCCGAAGCGGCGCACGGACACGTCGCCGACAATCCGGCAAGCCGCCATCGAAAACGCAAACGCGGAATATCCAATAGCAGCGATGCTGGCGTCCCGGTTCAACACCGAGCGCAAATACACCGCGCTCCAGTCGGCCACGGCGCCTTCCACCAGCATGCAAAGAAAGGCGAGCATCGCCAGTTTCAGCACGCCACCGCTGGGCCACGCGAAGCCGCTGGACGAAGCGGCCACGCGCGCGCCGAGATCGCGCAAGGCGAGCAAGGCGGCGACGGCAATCAGCGTCGCGATCGCGAGGTCCGGAACCGCCAGTCCACCGAACACGCCGACGCCGCCTTTCTGCAGCATGGCACCCGAGGCCGCACCGAGCAGGCCGCCCGCGCTCCATGCCGCATGAAACGACGACATGATCGGCGCATGCCAACGCGTTTCGATGGCACTGGCGTGGCCGTTCATCGAGACGTCCAGCGCCCCGTTGGCTGCACCGAGCAGGAAGAGCACGATGCACAGCGCGGCCATGTCGGGGGCCAGCGCAGGCAGCGGTAACGCGACGATAAACGCTGCACCGAGCAGGGCGGTAGCGCGGCCGCTGCCGAAGCGCGGCGCGAGTTGTCCGGCCAACGGCATCGCCACGATCGCACCCAGCGCGAAAGCGAAAAGCGCGAGGCCGAGCGCGGTGTCGCTGAGCGCGAGACTCTCCTTGATGCGCGGCACTTCGACTGCCCACGCGCCGATGCCGAAGCCGTTGGCGAGAAAGACGCCGAGCGTGGCGATGCGCTCCTTCAGCAGTCGCGTGTCGGTGCTCGCGGGTCGGGTCTTCGATCGTGCGGTGGATTGCGTCATGAGCGGGCTACCAGAACGTTATCGCAGACCGCTTCGAGACTGGCGAGGCGATTGGCCGGCACATCCGCCTCGACGAACAGATAGTCGACGTCGGCAGCCGGCGCGACGGAAAACGGCGCGGCCGTCATCAGCTTTTCGGAAGTCATGGCAATGGCGATCTGGCCACTCGCCTTGACCATGGCGCGCTTGAGTTCGGCGTCTTCGGCGTGGAAGGCGGCGACGCCTTCTTGTGGATCGAACGCGCAAGCACCGAGAAAACAGAGGTCGGCGCGGATTTGCTGGATCTGCAGCAAGGCCGTCGCGCCGAGCGAGCCCGCCGCGCCATGTGCGATGCGACCGCCGATCAGGATCACGTCGAAACCCGGTCGGTTGAGCAGCCGCGTGCAGGCTTCGGGTGAATTCGTCACGACGCTCAGATGCGCGTTGTCAGGCAGTGCTTCGGCGATGGCGACATTGGTCGAGCCTGCGTCGAGCAGAAGAATCTGCCTGGGGCGAACGATCGCCACGGCGGCGGCGGCAAGCCGCGCCTTGCGGTCCACGGCTTCGTTCATCCGCACAGCCGCGGGTTTGTCGGACGGCGAAATCAGCAGGGCGCCCCCGTACACGCGTTTGCAATGGCCCTGGTCGGCCAGATCGCGTAAATGGCGGCGCACCGTATGTTCAGAGGTCTGCAGTTCGGCGGCGAGTGCCGAGGCAAGCACGCGCCCGTGCGTGCGCAGCCGCGCCAGGATTAGCTGCTCGCGTTGTTCGGGGAGGAGCCCGTCGATGGCTTCCTGGCGTGTGCGCTGCATGATTTCACCTTGCTCGTTCGTGAATCGATCATAATCGAGCAAAATGTATCGTAAACGAGAGGCGGGTGCAATCGCCCGTGGTGCGTCAGTGTTCCCCGTGCTCCAATGCGCTTGGGTTGGCCGGTCGCGACCCGCGGCCTACGATCGCCCGATCGACGATCCACACGGCGACGAGCGTCACGCCCATCAACGGAAAGACGACGCCTAGCAGAACGAGGCCGATTTTCCAGCTGCGCATCGGTGGCGCGGCGCGCTCGCGCGACGGCGCGCCGAGCGCGCTTTGCGGCCGGCGCTTCCACCACATCACGCAGCCGGTCACGGCCATCGCCGCAAGGCCGAGCGAGATTGCCGCGCACAGCAATTGATTGGCGAGCCCGAAGTAGCGGCCCATATGCAATGACGTGCCATACGACACCGCCTTCGATACCGCACCATAGTCGCCGTAACGGATGTCTTTCAGAATCGCGCCACTGTATTGGTCGAGATATAGCGTGCGTTCCTGCCTGGGGTCGTCGGGAAAGTACGAGACGGTGTAGACACCGGTCGCCGAGGTGGGCAGTACGATGCTGTAGCCGTCTGTCACGCCGAGCGCCGCGATCCGTTCGACGATGTTGCCGAGCGGCAGCGCTGAGACCGCGTCAGCTTCGGTCGATGCGGGCACCCGGAGATTGCCGACGGCCCACGGCGTGAGCGGCAACGGTAGATCGTCCATTACCATGCCCGGCATCGAGTCCATGTCGGCCGAATGGGCGTGGTGCGCTGAGTGCGGATCTGCTGCATCTGGTGCAGCGGCTTGGTCGCCAGGGGCGGCGGCGGTCGCCACGTTCCGTGTGCCGGGCGATATGGAGCGCAACGGCAAGCCGCCCCACGAACCCGGCGGCGCGCCGAGATTCGCCGCGGTGGCGAGCGCCTTGAACTGCTTGCCCCATGAGCCGGTCCAGGGCAAACCGCTCAACACGAAGGCGAGCGCGCCGAGCGCGAGCCAGATGCCCATCACCGAATGCAGGTTCTTCCATAGCGGACGTCCCTGCAATTTGAAGCGCGGCACCAGTGCAGCGCGTACCGTCTGCGACCGGCGCGGCCACCAGAGCGCAACGCCGGTTGCGATCATCACCAGAGTCCAGCACGCGGCCAGTTCCATCAACAACTCGCCCGGCTTGCCGAGCAGCAGCTTGCGATGAAGCATGCGGTCCACCTGCATGAAGCGATGCTCGACACTCAGCGTGCCCAGTACCTCGCCGCTATACGGGTTCACATAGACACTCTGTTTGTCGCCATCGGCGAGACGGAACACGAACTCACTGCTGCGATCCGGCGCGCTCGCAATCGTCGCGGTGACGGCGGTGGACGTCGGCGGCATCGCCGCGCGTGCTTTTACCAGCAGGGCGTCTTCCGTCAGGCGAGGCATCGCGACGGGTTTGACGACGAGAAGTTGCGGGTACAACAGCGGTTCGATTTGCGGCTGGAAGCAGTAGAGCGTGCCGGTTATCGCCAGCACGACCAGAAATGGCATTACGAAGAGGCCGGCGTAAAAGTGCCAGCGCCACAGCGTGCGGTAGCCTGGATTGAGCGTGCTCGCTGTCGGCGCAACACTGCGTTGAGCGGCGGTCGTGGCGGACATGGAATCCTCCTGATACGAAAAGATAGATCGATCGGTTTGCGTGGCGCGGCCTTACATGCGCAGCCTGGCTTCGACGTAGAAGGTGCGGCCCGGATACGGGTGGTAGACGAAGTAGCGGGCGTCGAACAGGTTGTCCACGCCGATGCCGATTTCGCTCAGCTTCGTCGGCCTGAAAGTGAATTTCGTATCCACCACCGTGTACGAACTCGTGCCGCCGAACACATCGGGATTCGTATCGGTGTTGTTGAGCGTGTTGTACTGACGACCCGAATAGCGCGCGGCGAGCGTGAGCGCGGCGCGTTCGTCGAAGCGATAGGTCGCGGCAAGATCCGCGCGCCACAGCGGAATCCGATAAAAATATTTTCCGACGCTGGCCGGATTCTGCGCATTCGCGACGATCTTCGACTGCGTATAGGCCACGCTCGCCAACAGATCGAGGCCGTGCACGAACACATCCTCGCCCGAGTAGCTCGTTTCCACGCCGCGCGAGCGGACCTTGCCGATGTTCTGGAAGTTCGTCACGTTAGGAATCACCGTGGTGTCGGTCTGACTGAAGATCGTGTTCTTCACGTCGTCCTGGAAGAGCGAGAAACGGAACACGCCATTCCAGTGCGCCCATTCGGCGGTGAGTTCTTTCGAGAGATCGTCTTCCGGCTTCAGATTCGGATTGTTGTTGACGATCGACGAGCCGTTGATTTGCCCCTGGAACAACTCGCTGACGGTCGGAAAACGGTAGGCACGGCCGATCGACGCGCGCAGGGTGAGATCGTCGGTCACGTCGAACGAAAGCGAAGCTTTTGGCGAGAAGTGATGCTGGTTCACGTCGCTGTAGGGAAGCGTCTGGCCGGCTAAGGCCTGCGAACCGTTATAGGCTTGCCAGTCTTCATACCGTACGCCGTACACGAACTTCCAGCGCGGCAGAAAGCGCCACGCATCCTGCGCGTAGAGCGCCTGGGTTTGCGTCTTGCCCCTGAAGGCATTGGCGAATGCGCTCGCCGCACCGTCGCGCCAGTTCAGGGTGGCGTAGCTTTCGTTATCGAGGAAGTAGTTGTCGTAGTGATAGCCGAAGCTGAGCGCATGATTGGCGAGGCCGGCCTGCTGCGAGGCGGGTGTGTGGGTGCTGCGCAGATCGAGGGTCTTCCAGCCGGTGCCGTCGCCGAAGATCACCGTGCCGGGACCATTGCCCGGTGCGCCGGAGTTGGCCGTGCGCGCGACACTGTTACTGATGTCGTAGTACGAAGCGATCGCTTCCCCGTTCCAGCCGGTGGCGTTACGCGTTTTCAGCGAGAGACCGTACAGCCAGTTCTCGCTATAACCCAGACTCGGTGCAAGAGCGGCAGCGGGAATCGTGTACTCGTAGCCGCCGATGGCAACCTTGCCGCTATAGACCGGATTGCCGTTCGCGTCGCGCAGAAAACTCGAAGTCTGGCTGTTATAGGTCTGATGCCAGTAGCCGAGCGTGAAGGCGGCTTGCAGGGTCGGCGTGAAGTCGTACTGCATCTTCAGCTTCAACTGGTCCTGCACCGTGTGCTCGATGCCTTCGCCGTTCACGCCGAGCACGGCCGTGGGTGTGTTGGTCTGGTTGTTGTAAAAATACGCGCCGCTTACTGGCGTGTCGCCGGCTTTCGCGGGCGTCGTGGATTTCGCGAGCGTCGCGAATTGCAATGGCTGACTCGTGTTCTCCAGATGATTGACGCCGAGGCGGTAAGAGAATTGGCCGATCCGGTCGCCGATGGTGGCGCTCGCTTCCGTGCCGCTGAAATTCTGGTTCACGCCGAACAGGCTGAAGTGTTGCGTGAAGGCTTTGACGTCGGCGTCGGCTTCGAATTTCTTCGGCATGCTCGTGCTGATGAGCACCGTCGCACCCAGCGAGTTACCCGGATAGAGCGCCGAATACGGGCCGTAGATCACATCGACCTGCTGGATCTCGTCGGGAAACACCATCGACCAGCGTGGTGGAAATGAAAAGTTATTGCCGAGCAGATTGCTGAGCAGCAGGCCGTCCGCATAGACTAGACCGCGTGCGCTTTGCGAGTTGCTGGTGCCGCGCACGGCGATGATCGAATTCAGGTCGCCGACAAAACGCTTGCGTACTGCCAGGTTCGGCAGGTACTTGAGCACGTCTTCGGTGTTGACGACGTTCCAGTTGTCGAACTGCTCGCGAGTCACGGTCTCGACCGAGGCCGGCAAGTTGGGATCGACGGCACGCGCGGTGGCGCCTCCCCTCGAACTCGCGTTCGCATTGACGTTGAACGTCGGCAACGTGGCCTCGGCCATCGTGCTGTCGGCGTGGGCGGGCGAAGTAACGAAGGCCGGCAGGAGTGCCGGAACGAGGGCGGGAAAAGCCGGCCGCATCAGCGGGCTGAATGCGAGACGGCGAGCACCACGGCGGGCGCAGGAAGGCAGCCTTCGCAGGGCGAAGTTGAACATGAACGTTTCCTGGATGCATTGAACAGACGATCGCGCGCCCCCTCGACGGGTGCGACGAATGCGCGATCAGGACCGGCAGCGATCAGGAAACGACGGGTGGGGCGCGAGGACGTCCGGACGGAAATGCGCCGAGCGGAGTGAAGCGGGTGGACAAGGTGGGCGCCGCGGTGCCGGCGAGCAGGAGTGCAGCCGGCGGCTCGACGGCGGCGACGGTCGGCATCGCGACGTGATGGGCGAGCAGGTCGCAGTATCCGCAGGCGCTGAATGCGTTGTCGTGACTGAGATGAACGGGAGCGGGGCCGGCATGAGGCGCGACACTCGCCTCGTTCGAACCATCCGGTTGAAGTGCCGAGCACAGCGCCGCAACAGGTTCGTGCGCGCGACTCGACAACAGCATCTGACTCACGAGCGGCGCGAATACGACGAGCCACATGGCGAACAGGCCAAGCCAGGCAGTCGTGCGGTGATGAGCGCGTCGAGTCATGATGTTGAAAGGTAAAGGCGGGGCGATTCTAGCATTGCCGCGCAATTTTTTTCCACATGATCTCCGGTATAGCGGTCGATTAGAAGGCCGAAAGCGCTTCATTTCTTCCCGTCACATTTCGGCCGTTGACCTTATCCTGCGTGGTACATGTTCCGCTTTCCGCACTCTTCATGACGTCCACGCCGATGCTCGCTCCTTCGATTACCGAACTCAACCAGCAGGCGGCCGCGCTCTGTTGCGCCGGACAATTCGCCGAGGCTTTGTCGATGGTGACGCCGGCGCTCGCCAACACCACCTTGCCGGAAGATGCGCGTGCCGCTGCATTGAATATCGCAGGCATCTGTTCATTTACCTTGCAGCGACCTGACGATGCGGAGCGCTACTGGCGCGAGTGTCTGCAAATAAACGCAAGCTACGCCGATGTGTACAGCAACCTCGGCATGCTGTTCAAATCGCTCGGACGCCTTGCCGCCGCCAAAGCGATGTACCGGCAGTTGCTCGCGCTGCGGCCGGCCCAGGCGGATGGCCACAATCACTTCGGCGCCGTGCTCTACGAAATGGGCTACCAGGAACCGGCGGAGGCGTCGTATCGCGAGGCGCTCAGGATTCGTCCGGACTACGCGGAAGCCCACTACAACCTCGGCATCCTGCTGCACAAGATGCGCCGGCTGCACGAAGCGGAAGCGGCCTACCGTCAGGCGCTCGACGGGCTGTCCGGTCGCGCCGAGGCGCACAACAATCTGGGCCATGTGCTGATGGACCTTGGCCGTCTCGCCGAGGCCGACGCCGCGTATCGCGAGGCGCTGACGATTCGTCCGCAATACCCTGAGGCGCTCAACAACCTGGGTGGCGTGTTGAAGGCATCGCGGCGCCTGGTCGAGGCCGAGCTGGCTTGCCGGCTTGCATTGACGATTCGCCCAGACTACGCGGAAGCCCATCTGAATCTCGGCACGGTGCTGACCGACCTCGGCCGATTGGCGGAAGCCGAAGCGGCCTATCGCGCGGCGCTCACCTGCCGGGCAAACTACGCTGAGGCGCAGTACAACCTGGGCATCGTGATGTTCGCGCAGGACCGTCTTACCGAAGCCGAGACGGCTTACCGTGAAGCGATTCGTCTGCGGCCCGACATCGTGCATGCGCACAACAACCTCGGCTGCGTGATGCGCCGTCTCGAACGCCTGCCCGACGCCATCGAATGTTTCGACCGTGCATTGACGCTCTGTCCCGAGCTCGCGGAGGCGCATTACAACCTCGGCGTCGCGTTCGCGCAGCTGAGACGCTGGAGCGAAGCGGAACAGGCCTATCGCCAGGCGCTTGCTTTGCGCGCCGACTACGGCGATGCGAAGTTCGGTCTCGGTGTGCTGCTACTCGGCATGGGCCAGTTCGAAGAAGGGTGGCGGCTTTACGAATGCCGCTACGAGCAGCCCGGTCTGATACACAACAAATCGCGCGCGATGCTCGCTTGTCCGCAATGGCAAGGCGACACACTGACGGACAAGTCGCTGTTGATCTGGCAGGAAGACGGTCTCGGCGATATGGTGCAATTCAGCCGCTATATCGCGTTGCTGAAAGCGCAGGGCGCGCGGCACATCGCGTTCGCGTGTGTGCCCGCGCTGCACCGCTTGATGGTCGGCGTCGACGGTGTGGATGCGGTGCTCGATCATCAGGCAGCGATTGCGCAAGTGTCACGCTACGATTGCTGGACCAGCCTCCTGAGTCTGCCAATGCATTTGCGCACGACACTGGATACGATTCCGCGGCCGGTGCGTCTGAACGTCGAGCCTGAACTGATGGAGCAGTGGGGCGCGAAGCTGGAGACCTTGCCGCCGGGACGCCGGATCGGTGTGGTGTGGAAGGGCAATGCGAAGCATCATAACGACGAAAATCGCTCGATTCCTTCGCTCGACATCCTGGCGCCGCTCTGGAGCGTGGCTGGTCTGAGCTTCGTGAGTCTGCAAAAAGGTCAGGGCGAGGACGAGGCGAAGGCCCCCTCGGCCGCGCAGCCGCTGCTTGAGCTCGGTTCAGCCGTAACGGATCTCGCGGACAGTGCTGCGATCCTCGCGCAACTCGATCTGCTGATTTGTGTGGATACGTCCATGGCGCATCTGGCCGCGTCGCTCGGCAAACCGTGCTGGGTGATGTTGCCGGACAAGGATATCGACTGCCGCTGGCTGCACGAGCGCACCGATTCGCCGTGGTATCCGCATACGGTGCGGCTGTTTCGCCGCGCGCTGGGCGAAGATTGGGCCACGCTGGTCGAGCGCGTGCGGCAGGCGAGTGTCGAGCGATTCGGCGTGGCGAGCGGTGTGATCGAACCGTGAGAATGCGCGCACTGCGCGAGGCAATGCAGCGCGTGCCAGTGTCCGTCTAGTGCGTCATGCCCGCTTGCTGGTTGCCGCGCGTTTGCGCGGTGCACGCGCCGGCGCGTGAAAACGGCTCTCGGTCGTCTCGATGGTCTGACCGAGGAACTGCAGGAACATGCTCATCGCGACCGTGGTCGTCAAATCCGAACGCTGATAAAGACAGCTGAACGACTTCGCACCTGCGTCGGCGAGCGCGGTCCATACCAGCTTGCGTTGTGCCACATCGTCCACTACGTTCTCCGCGATCAGAAAGCCGATGCCCACGCCGTGCGCCACCAGTCGGCGCACCATCGGCACCGAACTGGTTTCCACCAGCGGGCGCGCTTTGCGTTGCTCGCGGTGGTCGATCTGATCCACCATCGCGCGTAGTTCGGTGTCTTTCGTCATGAGGACGAGCGGATAGTCGAGACAGTCGCGTAGGCGCGGCCGTTTGTCGAGCTTCGTCAACGGATGGCCGGGCGGCGTGACCAACCCGAGATGTTGCGCGAACGCGCGTACTTCCACAACGCCTGGTGGCGGCTTGCGCCGCAGTCCGTAGCCGATGTCGGCCTCGCCGGTCTCCACCCATTTGAGAATGCTTTCGCCGTTGCCCGAGCGCACGCTGTAGGTCACGCCGGGGTAGCTTTGCATGGCCGCCTGGATCGCGTCGGGCACCAGTTGCTCCGCCGACGAAGGCGACACCGCGAGATTGATATGCCCCCGGCGCAGCGAACGCAGGTCTTCCACTTGCGTCATGGCGTTGTCGAAGTCGCGTTGCCCGCGACGCACTGCTGCAATGATGATCTCGCCCGCCGTGGTGAGTTGCATGCCGCGCGGCAAACGGTCGAAAAGCGGCGAGCCGACCTGCTCCTCGAGATTGAGAATCTGTTGATGCACGGCAGCGGCAGTCAGATGAAGCGATTCGGCCGCCTTACGGATCGAACCACGCCTGACTACCTCGTCGAAACAGCGGAATGTCTGTGATATTGGACGCATCGAAGCACCGTATGGTTTTTGCGAACGGCCTGTATAGAACAATCAGGTTTTCCTGACGGATCGAATAGCCTAGATTTTGCTCCATCATCTTAACGGAGCGAACCATGGCTACCACTGTCGATCAAATTACCCAGCGTCGCCGCGGCGTCGGTCTCATTGCTCACGACCCGGCTCGCTCGGCTGGCGGCTACACGCTGATCGCGCCGCAGACGGCAAGTGGGCGAGTCTATCTCGTCGACATGGCCGGCGAAGTCGTGCACGAATGGCAGATGCCGGTGCGCCCAGGCCGTCATGCGGTGATCCTGCCGAACGGCAATCTCGGCTACAACGGCAATCACGCGACGTCGCAAGCGCGCTACGCAGCGTGGTCGATGTGGCATGGCGGCGATTTCTACGAAGTCACGCCGCAAGGCGAGGTGGTGTGGCGCTACGAAGACCCCGCGCATCACCACGACGCGCAGTGGCTTGCCAACGGCAATCTGTTGTACGCCGCATGCGCGCCGGTGTCCGAGGCATTCGCGCAGCGCGTGCCGGGCGGCACCGCGCATGGCGAGCACGAAACCATGTTCGCGGACGTGATCCGCGAAGTGAATCGCGCCGGCGAACTGGTGTGGGAATGGAAGGCATGGGAACATTTGAATCCCGAGGATTTTCCAATCGCACCCGGCTTTGGACGTTATCACTGGCCGCTCGTGAACGGTCTCGGCGTAAACGCGAAAGGCGAGGTGTTGATGAGCTTGCGCACCACCTCGGGCATCATCGCGGTGGATCGCGAAACGGGTCACGTGACGATGCATATCCCGCCGGGCGTGGTGTCGCACCAGCACGCGCCGGTTTCTCTCGCCAACGGCAACATTCTCGCTTTCGACAACGGCAACTTTCGCAGCGGCGCGCATGTAGCGTTCTCGCGCGTGCTCGAAATCGATCCGTCGACCCACGAAGTGGTGTGGTCCTACGCCGACGACATGGTGAACGCGTTCTACAGCGCGTTCATGGGCAATGCGCAACGTTTGGCGAACGGCAACACGCACATCACCGAGTCGGCCACGGGGCGCCTGTTCGAGGTGACGCCGGCCGGCGAAGTGGTGTGGGAATACGTGATTCCGTGGTTCGGCGAGTACCCGGATGCGGCGGCGCGCCAAACCGGTCCGGGTCAACTGAATAGCGTGTTCCAGACGTTGCGCTACCGGCGCGAGCAACTGCCGTGGCTGCGCACATGAATGTCGCGCGTTTCTTCGAGCCGAACCCTGGAGGTCACGTGAATTCCGAACCCGCTGAACCTGGCGTCGACGCGCGCCTGCCTGCATGGCAACTCGTACTGTTCGGCCTGCAACATGTTCTGTCGATGGCCGCCTCGCCGGTCACTGCCGTGTTCCTGGTGTCCAGGATGCTGTCGCTGCCCGCGGACATGACCGTGCATCTGATCGGCGCGACGTTTTTCGTGTGCGGCGCGGGCACGCTGCTGCAATCGGTGGGCGCGGGTCCGGTCGGTGCCCGCCTGCCGTTCGTGATGGTGCCGGGCGGCGCCCCCGCGATGCTGTTCGCTGTCATCGCCACGCAGACGGATTTGCGTACGGCAGCGGGTGCCGCGATTCTGACCAGCCTGTTCTACTGGCTGATCCTGCCCGTGTTCTCGCGCTGTCTGCGGTTTTTCCCGCGCGTGGTCGTGGGCACGATGCTGCTGCTCGTCTCGGTCAGCCTCATCAAGATCTATGCGGGCATCATCGTCGGACAGCCCGGCACGGCGGGTTTCGCGCGGCCTCAGTCGCTCGCGCTGGCGCTGGTCACGATCGGGGCCACGCTGCTGGTGGCGCGTCTGTTCAAGGGCACCGTGGGCCGACTCGCGGTGCTGTTGGGGCTTGTCGTCGGTACGTTGGCCGGGTGGCTGCTCGGACTGATGCCGGCCGCCGGCATGTGGAACGGCCCGCTCTTCTCGTGGCCGGTCCTGCTGCCGTTCGGCATGCCGCGCTTCGACGTGCTGGCCGCGTTGCCGATGCTGATTTTTAGTGTCATTTCGATGGCCGAGGCGACGGCGCAGACCGTGGCTGTCGGCGAAATAACCGGGCGGAAGATCGATATGCGCCGCGACGTGCCGCGCACGATTCGAGGCGATGCGCTGGCCTCGCTGGCGGGCTCGCTGCTGGGCACCTCGCTCATCATCACCAGCGCGGAAAACATTGGCGTCGTGCAGACCACGGGGGTGCGTTCGCGCTATGTCACCGCGATGGCCGGCACGATGCTGATGATCGTTGCACTGTTCGCGCCGCTCGGCCGCTTCGCCTACGCGATTCCCGCGCCGGTGGTGGGCGGCACCGCGTTGATCGTGTTCGCGATGATCGGCGTGATGGGAATCAACCTGCTCGGCAAGGTCGACCTGCAGGCCCGCGGCAATCAGTACACCCTGGCGGCGGCGCTCGTCGTCGGTCTGATACCGATCCTGGTGCCGAATCTGTATGCCTCGTTTCCGGGCGCGGTGCAGATCGTTTTGGGCAATGGCATGGCGGCCGGCACGCTCACGGCCATCGTCGTCAATCTCGTGTTTGGCGCATGGCGCTTCACACCGGCGGAAAAAATTCAGCCTACCTGATACGGGCCACGACGCCCTCGCAATTTCCCTCCAACGCTTCATCACACGCCATGAAAATAAAATTCGCTTCCCACGCGACGTGGGTCGCGGGCGCGGTTGCGCTCGCCTTTTGCCCCACGGTCCACGCACAAAGCAGTGTCACGCTTTATGGCAGTCTCGATGCGGGTCTCGGTTATGTCAGCAATCTGCACGGCTCTGCCGCGTATATCGCGGAGCAGGGCACGTTGCAAGCCGATCGCTTCGGCTTTCAAGGTGTCGAGGATATCGACGCGGGCCGTTCGGTGGTATTCCGGCTCGAAAGCGGTTTCGTGACGACGACCGGCGCATCCGCAAGTAGCAGCACGTTCTTCAATCGCCAGGCTTATGTTGGACTCGCCGACCCTTCATTTGGCACCGTCACGCTCGGCCGTCAGACCGACTGGAATTTCGAGTGGCTCGGCTCGGTGTCGACTGGTCAATCGCTTGGCGACTTCTCGGCGTTTCACCCAGGCAATCTCGATGGTCTCGGCAGTACTTTGCCCGTGCAATTGTCGAGTACGGTGAAATGGAAGAGCGCGGACTATCACGGCTTGAATCTCGGCGCGTTGTATGGATTTTCCGGCGCGACAGCCAGTAACACCAACGGACGCACGATCAGCTTCGGCGCGAATTACGCGAACGGTCCGCTCAAAGTGGTCGCCGTCTATGCCGAGTATCGCGACCGGTTGCTGCCCTTGTCGAATGGTCTCGGGCTGACGTCGTTCGAAGGGCAAACGCTCGCGGCCGGAGCGACTTTCAATGCGAAGCAGGTGCGGGATGTGGGCATTGGCGGCTCATATCGCTTCGAGCGCGTCACGCTGCATGCGCTCGCCACCGACTTGCGGATTGCGTCCGACGGCGGCAGCGAGCACTTTCGCAGCTTCGACGGCGGTGCGAATCTGCGTCTGACACCCGCCGAGGAAGTGGCGGCCGGAGCATGGACTGCGACGCTCGCGGGGCGCCGCTGGAGTCAGTTCACCCTGGCCAATATCTATTCGCTGTCCAGGAGTACGCAGCTTTACGCAGACCTGATGTTCGAGACCGCGGGTGGCGGAGCGGTGGCTAACACATTGGGGATTGGCGCGTCGTCGAATGGGCGGCAAACGGTGTTCCTCAGCGGGATTCATCACCTGTTCTGAGTGCCGTGCGGCGTGCCGCTATGCCTCCGTGATCTGCATGTGATACAAGCCCCACGGCGACAACTCGAAACGGTCCTTGAGCGGCTTGCCCGAGAGTTCGGCGATGTTGTCCGCATCGTAAATTGCCCACAGCGGCCCCACGCCACCGAGCGGGAGCGGTTTGCCGTCCATTTGCGTGGCGACGATGAACCGGTAGGCGCGGACTTTGTCGAGCGTCGTCATGACGGCATAGCCGTCTACGGCGTGCATCACGATCTGGGTCGATCCCGCCTCCGGCGCACCGACGTGTTTCAGCAGGTCGGTCAGCAGCGGGCCGCTCAATGCGTGTGCCCGCGAGTCGTATTCGGTGGTGGGTTTGATCGTCACTATCGGCAGGCTGGCGATCCAGGGCAGATCGACGCCGTACGCCTCGGAAAACTTCACCTGATGCCTGGCGAGCAGCTGGTCGAATGCGGGGTCGAGCGCGCCGCGATTGTGGCGTTTGATTGCGCCGCTGATGGTCAGCACGACGGGGGCGGCCGCGCATTCGGGGTGCCCGGATTGGGCCGCGAAGGCCGGTGTTGCGCTCGCGCCGAGTATTGCCGCGTGCGTGAGGAATTGGCGTTTATTCATGGTGGGATGCGGTTCGGGCTGAGTCGAAAGGATAGCAGGCGGAAGAATTCGCGCAGACCGATCACTGCGCTGGCTCGCAATACGGCGGTCAACGGGGCGTCCGGTGGTTGCCGCCGGCTCGCCAGATGTTCGTCCATCGCGTTTCAGTGTTGTTCGTCAATGGCTGGCCTGCCCTTGGGTTTGCGTGGAGGTGCTTTTGTAGTTGTAGCAGAAAAGGGCGAAGCCCATTGGCGGTGGTTTGCAAGCAAAGCCCGGTCTAGGTGCACTCGCACGTACTTGATTAAGAAACGCACTTATCAAATTCATATGGCCTTGGCTCGAAAAAATGGAACTGGCTCGGCCATTGAGAACCGACCGACCCGGTTGGCTTCGTTGCCTTTGTCGGCGTCAATTATCATTTTGCCGCCGCCTTATTCGTTTTGCATAAAACGCTTATTTCCGATATTGCTGTCCGCTGTCCGAATGAAAAGCATCCATAGCGAATATTTTTAACAATCTGACGCATTGCTTTCCTCTGAATTTTTGTAGAATTGCGCGTGGCGCGTCTGCGCTGTAAATAAATTATTCAGAGGCGGCATGGGCGCGCAGGACTTAATCACGGCAATATCGGGCGGCCTGATTCAGCAGAACCGGCTTCTGAAACTGGACACGCCGTTGGGCGGCAATGTTTTGTTGCCGCAGCGAGCTATAGGTCGCGCGCGGGTCGGTCGCCATTACGAATTAAGTGTGGATGTCGTTTCAGCGTCTATTGATCTAGAGCTCAAAAATCTGATTGCGCAGCCGATCTGCTTATGGCTGCGGCAGAGCGACAGGTCTTATCTGCCGCGTCACGGATATATTCATACCGTTCGCCGTCTTGGATCAGACGGCGGGCTGACTAGCTATCAGATTAGATTTTCGTCATGGATGCATTTCCTGAAGCTCAGGAAAGACGCTCGCGTCTTCCATGACCAAACAGGCGACGAAATTCTGTCCGCAGTATTTAACCACCATCCTCAAGCGCAAGGCGCATTTCGCTTTGAATTGCGGAAGCCGCTGCCGCAACGGTCGTTTTGTGTTCAATACGAAGACGATTGGAATTTCTGTCACCGGCTGATGGAATCGGAGGGCCTCTTTTGCCATGTAGAGCACGCCGAAGACGGTAAGTCGCACAGGCTGGTTATAACCGACGATGTCTATTCGCTGAAGTCCGTCGAACCTGTCACTCTGCAATTCTCTCGAGCTGGTTCAAATACTTCATCCGACGCATGGGTCCTGTGGTCCGGCTCGCGCAAGCTCCATAGTGCGTCACTGTCCACGAGAACGTTCGACTACAAATCTCCCGGCAATGACAAGTCGACCAACGTACCTACCTTGCCGACGCATGGAAATCTGCCCTTCCAGGCCGAAGTCTATGAATATACCGGTGCATATACTCATCTGTCTCAGGACCGCGGCGACCACTTGTCGAAGGTCAGGATGGAAGAGTGGGAGTCGCGGGCGAAGCGCTTCACCGCCGTTGGCGGCGCCCGAAACATTGACGCCGGAAAATGGTTCGAACTTCGCGGTCATCCTGAACATGACCGGGACGCGGCGGAGCAGCGACAGTTCGTAGTTATCGAAGCGCGCTGGTACATCGAAAACAATCTCCCGGTTTCGACCACCGCCGATTTGCCGCACAGTCTCAAAACGGAAATCGCGCAAGTGCGCACAGTACATGCAGGCGCCGCCTCCGCGTTCCATGTCGCACACGCCGACCGGAGCGAAGGTTTTTATCTCGTTGAGGTGGAAGCTCAGCGCCGCACGGTCCCTTTCCGTAGCCCGCTGGAGCATCCGAAGCCGATAATGAACCTGCAGACGGCTACGGTCGCCGGACCGGCCAGTGTGGAGGTTCACACAGACGAGTTGAACCGCATCAAAGTCCTTTTCCACTGGGACCGCTTGAATAGCGGTGATGAAAACGCTTCGTGCTGGGTCCGGGTGGCCTACTCCGACACGGGGAGCGCCTACGGTGGCGTCCATGTGCCGCGAGTCGGTGAAGAGGTCATCGTCTCTTTCATCGATGGCGACTGCGACCGCCCCATCGTCACCGGCCGGGTATTCAATTCCGGCAATTCACCGCACTGGCATTCCAACGGACTGCTATCGGGATACAAGTCCAAAGAGTATGGCGGAGCCGGCTATAACCAGTTGGTGATGGATGATGCGAGCGGTCAGAACCGGGTCCAGTTGTATTCGACCAGTACGGATGTGCACTTGCACCTTGGGTATCTCATCGAGCAGTCCGGCAACACGCGGGGCTCTTATCTGGGCAGTGGGTTCGACTTGAAGACCGACGCCTACGGTGCCATTCGGGCGGGGCGGGGCTTGTACATGTCGACTCATGCGGCGAACGGTTCTTCGAGCCAGCCGCTCGATGTTCGAGGAGCTCAACAGCAGCTCGTCAATTCCGAAAGCGTTATCGAGTCTTTATCAAATGCTGGCGAGGCGCATCAGGCCGAAAGTTTGGTTGACGGACGTGATTCACTCAAGGCGTTCGCCGACGCGACACAGAACAGCGTCTCCGGAGCATCGTCGAAAGGACGTACCGCTGGCGGGGGCATGGGCACTGCCAATGCTTTCAATGAGCCAGTGATGCTCCTCGCGAGTCCGGCAGGCATTGCCCTGTCGACCCAGCGCTCCACGCATGTTGCAGCGGACGAGCAGATCAATATCGTCAGCGGGCAAAACACGCATATGGCGACTGGTAAATCGCTGGTGGCAAGCGTCGCTCAGAAACTCAGCGTCTTCGTCCAGAACGCCGGCATGAAGGTATTTGCGGCAAAGGGAAAAGTCGAGATTCAGGCTCACTCGGACAACATCGAACTGTCAGCGCAGAAGACACTTCGTTTGGTGTCCGCTACTGAGAAAATCGAGGCCGCGGCAGACCAGGACATCCTGTTGACGTCGGGTGGCGCATACATCCGCATCTCGGGCGGAAACATCGAAATACATGCGCCCGGCAACGTCGACATAAAAGGCAGTCAGCATTCGTTCAACGGGCCCGCCAGTACCAGCTATCCTCTGACGGCATTGCCGACGTCGGGATACGATACGGCCATGCAGTATCTTTATCACGACGACGAACCCGTTCAGGGCGCGAAATATGTTGCGACGCTCTCTGACGGTAGCATTCGACAGGGCACGTTGGACATGTACGGGCGGATGAGTCTCGAGGACGTGCCAGTGGGACCGGTCAAGGTTGAGCTGGGACCGGATTCCCGTTCATATGCGCGCAAGGACCAGATTAATAATCCAGATTTTAAAAGCGAGCAACTGACTGACGCCAGTATCGACTCGTTGATTCAGAAGCACGGGGGAGCGTGACAGTGAGCTGGAGTGTAGAAGACTTCAAGACGACTTCTCTGGAGGTCGGCCAGTGGTGCTGGGGCACCCTGCAGGGTGCATTCAACGAGAAACAGACGATTAGCCAGGTTATCACCGATGCCGCCATCGGTATGATTCCGCTCGTGGGGGATGTCACGGCCGTCCGCGACCTCTTGTCAGTGAGTATCGGAATGAGTTCGGACCCGCGAAAACGCCAGGAGGTCATGCAGTGGGTCTTATTCATTGTTCTCATATTCGCGCTGATTCCGGTTGTCGGAGGTGTTATCAAAGGCGTGGGCCGGCTGGCATTGCGCGTCCTCGGCGACGCGGCAAAAGATGCCGAACTACTGCAAGAAATTGTTCAGTTTCTTAACCGGATGGGGCACGGTGATGCGCCAAAGTGGTTGAAAGCGCTGGATATCGGCCAGTACCAGTCGCAGTTGCTCTCGAAGGTAAAAGACTTTTGTGCCACGGTACGGCTGGCTATCGAGCGCTCGTTAAAGGCGCGCGTCGGTCAACTGTTGCCCGAGATGTGGCGCGCGGAGCTCGAACGGGTTGGAGACGGGTTTCGCGCCGTGCAGGATCTGGCGGACCAGATGGTCCCGAAAGCTGTCAAGGAACTCGATGCCAAACTGAAGACCCTGCAGAATATGGTCTATCGTGGCGAGATTCATGAGATTACAACCGGTGGCATGCCGAAGGTGAGGCGCGAGGCCGAGGCGTACCTGGAGGAGCGCAAGCTTGCGCGGGAAATACGGCAGGGCAAGTTTGCATCGACAGAGTGTTTGGCTGACAAGGGCAAGATTGAAGCCGCAATTCGGGGCAAGTATCAATCGAAAATCGACCAGGGCTGGCCGGATATTCTGGCAGATACCACGACAGAAGTACCTGCATTTAGAGGCGAGAAGGTCTTTCGAACACTGTCTACGTTTCATGGCCAAGTCGCCGCAGTAGACGCCGCGGAGCTTGCGGGAAAAACGCTGTATCGCGCTTTCGGCAACCCGTCAAAACACGCGTCGTGGGGCAGCAAAGCTGCCGGCGGCCGGCAGCCGGCATTTTGGGGATTAAGTAATGCCCCGAAAGACGCAGAAGAATGGCGAATCCGGTCAGCCGTGCTCGACGAATGGAACGGGAACGGTTTTCTTGCGGTTGTACATCTGCCCAGTAACTTTGCGACACAAATGCCATCGGCGAAAGGCTGGTCAGGACAGATAGCCGAACAGTTCGGAAATGATATCCCTGCGCAATTTCTTGAAGGGGGAGGGCAGCAAATAGTAGTTGACCTAGGCGCGCTCGCGACAGAAATTACGCGTATCGGCGAAAACGTCAAGAAAACTGGAATCGGGGTGTCGGAGACAATTGGCGGAGTTCAAATCCAGTTCTACCCGACACATTGGACGAACGTCGAAGACTTATATGGGTACAGCAAATTCTCCGACGACATATCTAAGACTGCACGAACGCGTCGGCTCGCCAGCGACGAAATCCAGACGAAAGTTACAAATAGCCGTGCGACCGCTACAGTGCGCACCGGAAACGCCGAAAATCAGGAGCAATTGCAGTGAGTGCTGCCGGTACGCCGTATGACATGCAAGACCAAGAAACGAGACGCCGAGTCTTCTGGTTGCTCAAGCGGCTAACCAGCTACTCCCTATGGGAGCGTAAGCGCGATGCCTGGCAGGCTTTTGCTGCTGCATACGAGAATGCGGTTCAGATCTGGCCAGAAAGTCAGCCCGAACAGATGGACGCAGACAGGCTACCTCGAATTTTCGAGACGCTGAGTGCATTTAACAAAGGGCTCGATCAGCTTCGAAGTGGTCACCGCTTCGTGTGGCGCACTGGCGAGCCGTTGCAAGTAGCGGTGGTTAATTCCGGCGCGATTGCGAGCTTTCTTTATCCCCACCCTGACTACTGGGAACGCGGTGCTCAGTTCGCGCCTTATCCCGACAAGGTTGAAACACTTCACCGATTGCTTCTTGCCAGTCAGTATGAGGGCGAATACGCACCTATCGAAGTTCCGTTCGTTGCTCACATGGCAGCTCGGTACAGTAGTGCAGGAGGTCTGCTAAACCAGGATGCTTATAGATACCAGTTCTACGAGCTTCCCTATCCGGTCTTTCCGGACGTCCTTCCTCCCCTTCCTGCAGCGACCGACATCGTCATTAGCTCGGGGCGTTGCGTTCCCGTCGACGGCATATGGGAGCCCATCAAAATAGAGCGGGAAAAGCTGTTCGGTATCGTTCCGATAGGTGTAAAGAGCACAGAAAATAACGGTTGTTTCAATTATTTGGTGATGGGCACAAAGGCGCCCAATATCGTTGGCGATTGGAACCAGGCAGTTTCAAAAGCCGACAGAATCGGTACGCACTGGCGTCTTCTCTGGGAAGACACTCGATACAGGAACGGCGTGATCCCAGATGAATCCGGATACTTCCTCGCGCCCAAAGAAAGTTACGAAGAAGCCGCAAAGGAACAACCGGTAGGCGAGGTTGAGGTCCGTACAGGCGAAGTTTGCCCGGTGTCGGGTACGTGGGAGGCAAAGGGATTCCACACTCACCGTGTCGAGTTGTCGAAGGGCAAGGTCATGCCCGATGTTCTAGCCAATGTTCCAGGCTCGGGAGAGCGCCGCGTTCACTGGGTCACATGGCGCCTTATCAAACGCGTGTGAATGTCCGATGCATTGCCAACAACTCGATTGAACGAGGCAGGATGCAACGCTTATACCGCGGAGTCGTCGGAACGGCGAATTGCGGATCGGCATCGAGCACATCCAGTTCCAACCCGCGCGAGCTGTGAACAGGCCGGCCATCCTTTCCTCAACTTCTCATGTGAGGTGCCGATAATCCATGTGCCGTCTTTGCATTCAAACAGGAAAATAAAAATGCGCACATTGGTTTCATTGCTGGCCACCGCCTCGGCGCTCGCCTTCCTCCCCGGCTGCTCGACGACTCAGAACGTCACCGCCGGTCCTCAAGTGAAAAACTCACCGATGACGACAGCGTGTTTCACCGCGCATGGCGGCAGGTCGGCGGATATGGATGCAGCGATCCAGCGAAACCTGGAGAACCACGGAGTGTCGGTCTCGCTGGCGCCAAAATGCGACAACGCGGATATGAGTGTCACCTACACCGATAGCTGGTTTTGGGACATTGTCATGTATCTGCGGTCAATGGACATCCGTTTCTACAAAGCCCCAAGCGGTGGCCTAATTGCATCCGGACACTGGAAGAACTCAGTATTGCATCAGTTTCCGAACGCGGACGGCGTCGTTCAGGATTTGATGGACCAAATGTTTACGCAAACTGGCGAGCCGAGCGCGGTTCGAACCAAGGCTGCATCGAACTAGCCAATGCCTGCCCGGCATGCGGAACTGTGCACCGCCTCGGTGACAAGGTTTCTCCTCGCCGGGCCGCTCACAACCCCGTAAAAACCCTCGAATTATCTTACCGATAAACAGATTAGATAGCATTGAACGCCCCTTTAGGTGCGTCTGACGTCCCTTCAAATCCTACAATAACCCTCATCACATACCGAACAATGGCGGGTTGGAAATGGCTGACAAGGCGATGTTGGTGGTAAGCGCGCATAGCGCTGATTTCGTGTGGCGGGCAGGCGGCGCCATTGCGTTGCACAAACAGAATGGATATCGGGCCAAGGTCGTGTGCCTGTCGTTCGGCGAGCGCGGCGAGTCGGCCAAGCTGTGGCGCAAGGGCGAGATGACGATCGAAAAGGTCAAGACGGCGCGCCGTGAAGAAGCCGAGCGCGCAGCGGATATCCTCGGCGCCGAAGTGGAGTTCTTCGATCTCGGCGATTACCCGCTGCGCGTCTCCGATGAAGCGCTGCTGCGTCTGGTCGATGTCTATCGCGAACTGCAACCGGCGTTCGTATTGAGCCATTCATTAAAAGACCCCTACAACTTCGATCATCCGCTTGCGATGCACGTCGCCCAGGAGGCGCGCATCATCGCGCAGGCAGAGGGCCATAACCCGGGCCAGAAGGTGGTGGGCGCACCGCCCGTGTACGCCTTCGAACCGCATCAGACCGAGCAGTGCGAGTGGATGCCGAACACCTTTCTCGACATCACCGAGGTGTGGGACACCAAGCGCCGCGCGATCGAGTGCATGGCAGGCCAGGAACATCTGTGGGATTACTACACGCGCGTCGCACTGCAACGTGGCGTGCAGGCCAAGCGCAACATCGGCATCACGGCTACACGCGACATTCAATACGCCGAAGGTTATCAGCGCATCACACCCACGGTGACGGGAGACCTGTCATGAAGCGCGGTGTCGTAGTCACAAATATCGGTCGCGCCGATCCGCGCGATGTAGCCGTCCTGCAGCAGGCAGGCGCGGCCACGGTCCATGAAGCGCAGAGCCGCCTCGGCCTGCTCGCATCGTATATGCGGCCGATCTATTCCGGCGCGGCAATTGCCGGTTCCGCGGTCACGGTGCTGGTGCCGCCCTCCGACAACTGGATGCTGCACGTCGCAGTCGAACAGTGCCGCGAAGGTGACGTGCTCGTGGTCGCGCCCACCTCGCCCTGCGAGGACGGCTATTTCGGCGACCTGCTGGCCACGTCGCTGAAGGCCCGCGGCGTGCGCGGCCTGATCATCGACGCGGGCTGCCGTGACCTCGCCTCGCTGAAAGAAATGAACTTCCCGGTCTGGTCGAAGGCGGTGTCTGCGCAAGGCACGGTCAAGGAAACGCTGGGCTCGGTGAATGTGCCGGTGGTTTGCGCGCAGCAGATCGTCAACCCCGGCGACGTGATCGTCGCGGACGATGACGGCATCGTGGTCGTGCCGCTCGCCACCGTGGCTAGTGTGGTGAAAGCGACTCAGGCGCGCATCGCGAAAGAAGAGAAGACGCGGGCGGTACTGGCCGGTGGCACGCTCGGTCTCGACTACTACGGCATGCGCGAGAAACTCGCGGAAAAAGGCCTGCGCTACGTCGCTTCGGCCGACGATCTGTGACGGAGGGCCCGACGATGTCCAGTCGCACGCAAACCCGCATTCCTTGCATGATGATGCGCGGCGGCACGTCGAAAGGCGCGTTTTTCATGGCGTCCGATCTGCCGGCCGACCCCGCTGGGCGCGACCGCGTTCTGCTTGCGGTGATGGGTTCACCCGATCCAAGGCAGATCGACGGCATCGGCGGCGCGGACCCATTGACGAGCAAGGTGGCGATCATCTCGCGCTCCACGCGCGAAGACGCCGACGTCGATTACCTGTTCGCGCAGATCGTGGTGAACGAGGCGCGGGTCGATTTCGGCCAGAACTGCGGCAATATCCTCGCCGGGGTCGGGCCGTATGCGATCGAGCGCGGTCTCGTGCCGGCGCAGAACGGCAGCACGCGGGTCGCGATTCACATGGTCAACACTGGCCAGATCGCGGTGGCTACCGTCAGCACGCCCGAACGGCGCGTCGCCTACGAAGGTGACGCGCGCATCGACGGCGTGCCCGGTCTGGCCGCGCCGATTCCGCTCGAGTTCAGGGACACGGCGGGTTCTACCTGCGGCGCGCTGTTGCCCACGGGGCATCTCAAGGATCTCGTCGAGGGCGTCGAGGTGACCTGTATCGACAACGGCATGCCGCTCGTGCTGATGCGCGCGGCCGACCTGGGCCGCACGGGCTACGAAACCCGCGAGGAACTGGACGCGGATGAACCGCTGAAAGCCCGCATCGAGGCGATCCGTCTGGCTGTCGGCCCGCTGATGAAGCTGGGCGATGTCAGCGCGCGCACGGTGCCGAAGATGTGTCTGGTGGCCGCGCCACGCCATGGCGGCGCGTTGTCCACGCGCAGCTTCATTCCGCATCGCTGCCATGCGTCGATCGGCGTGCTGGGCGCGGTGAGCGTGGCGACGGCGGCCGTGCTTCCCGGCACGGTCTGCGACGAACTCGCCGCCGTCGATCCGGAAGGGGCGCGCAAACGGGTGTCGGTCGAGCATCCGACGGGGGAGTTCACGGTCGAGCTCACCCTCGGCGGCGACCCACGGCAACCCGACGTGCTCAGCGCCGCGTTGTTGCGCACGGCACGTTGGCTGTTCGACGGCGTGGTCGGAATTCCTGCGTCGGTGTGGGAGCCGCAAAGATAAGCGACCTTAGCGGTTGAAACACCTAGCTCGCCGCGATACTCACCGTGCGGGTCACGTCGACCACCGAGAGGCGAATCGCATCGATCAACGCACGTGCGGCGGGCGAGGGCGTGCCCGCCGCGCGCACGGTCAAACCGATCTCGCGCCGCGTGTTGTGTAGCGGCACGTCGAGCACCGCCAGTTGGCCCGACTGCACCTCGTAGTGCAACTGCTGAGCCGACAGCGCGGCAATCATGTCGGTGTTCAGCAGCAGCCCGCGAATCACGGCGAGGTCGGCGGTTTCGACCGTGGGCATCGGCGGCTTCACCTTCGTCCGCCTGAATTGCGTTTCGAACAACGCGCGCGCGGGCGCATTGCTGCGCGGCAAAATCCACTGCGCGTCGCGCAAGTCGCCAATGGTCAGTGTCCCCCCGCGCGCGAGCGGATGATCGCGGCGCACCAGCACCACCATATCTTCCGACATCAACCGTTCGTTCTTCAGGCCGCTCGTCGCGTCGTTTTCGCGTAATGCGCCGAGAATGAAGTCGATATCGCCGGCCCGCAAGCTCGCGACCAGCGCCTCGTAAGAACTCTCGTCGGTCACCACCTGTACGCCTGGATGCGCCATGGTCATCCGCGCAATCGCTTTCGGCAGGATCAACGTGCGTCCGAGCGGCAGTGCGCCGACGTTGACGGCGCCCTGAACCTTGCCGTGCAGAGCCGCTATATCGTCAGGGATATGCCGCAATTCGTTTAGCGCACGGCGCACGTGCAGCAGAAACGTTTCGCCTTCCGTGGTGAGCAGAATCCCACGCGGGCTTCGATGAAAGAGACTCAAACCGGCACCGCTTTCCAGCACCCGAATCGCCGTGCTGACCGCTGGCTGACTGATACCGAAGGTCTTCGCGGCACTTGGCATGTGGCGGTGCCGTGCAAGTGCCACGAAGAGTTGCAGCCGACGCGTATTGAGCAGATACGCGGGCAACGCGCCCTCTGCCGTGGGTCGGCGGCGTGCTTGCCGCGCCGAACACCATTGCGCGAGTTCTTCCAGTTCCGCGAAAATCCGCTCGCAGCGCTGTAGCACGGCACGACCGACCGGCGTGGGCAACATCCCCGACGGACCGCGGTCGAAGAGCGGCTCGCCGAGGGCTGCTTCGAGTTCCTGCACCGAGCGGGTGACAGCCGATTGCGCACGAAAGAGCGCGGTTGCCGCGCGCGTTGCGCTGCCCATCTCGGCCACGAGGCGAAATGCACGAAGCTGTGCGAGATTGAGCAGTTCGGTGCTGCTGGCCTTCGGGAGGGTTGGGCTCATCGTGATCGACTCGTTATACGCCGAACAGTATAGCTACCCGCGCGGCCCTGCACCACGCTTACAGAGCGGCTTGCGACTTCGTTTCAGGGTCATCTGTTCTGTTTATCGGATATGAACCCAGATGGATATTCCGCGCGTTCGGATCGGTCGCCCCGTCACGCCGCCAAAGCTATATCTGGCATGGCTTAAAGGACGAGTCGCCGGCTCGGGTTCTGGCTATCCAAACTGTTTTTCGCCATTACCCGCTGGCCGCGCGTGGTTTACCCGTACTTTCTGCCAGCGCGCACAATTCCTATCCTAAGCAGGCAACCCATTGGAACGGCGCGCGGCTCGCGCGGCATGAAGTCACGGAAGGCAACGAATATGGCAAGGATCATTGGTGGCATCGGTACATCGCATGTGCCGACTATCGGCATGGCGTACGACAAGGGCAAGCAGAACGATCCCGCGTGGGCGCCGCTCTTCAAGGGCTACGAACCGGTCGCGCAGTGGCTCGCCGAGCGCAAGCCGGACGTGATGGTGATGTTCTACAACGACCACGCCAATAGTTTCTTCTTCGATTGCTATCCGACCTTCGCGCTGGGCGTATCGCCCAGTCACGAATTTGCCGATGAAGGCGCGGGCAAGCGTCCGCTGCCGGATATCGCAGGCCATCCCGATCTTGCGATCCATATCGCCGAGCAGATGATCGCCGATGAGTTCGACCTCACGATTTTTCAGGACCGCGCGCTCGATCACGGTTGCAACTCGCCGCTCTCGCTGATGCTGCCGCATCAGGGCGGCTGGCCGATGGCGCTGGTGCCGATGGAAGTCAACGTGCTGCAATATCCGTTGCCCACTGCGAACCGCTGTTATCGCCTGGGTCAGGCGCTGCGCCGCGCGATCGAATCGTTCGATCAGGATCTGGATGTCGTCGTGGTCGGCACGGGCGGACTGTCGCATCAGGTGCATGGCGAGCGCAGCGGCTTCAACAACACCGAGTGGGACATGGAGTTTCTCGATCTGATCGTGAACGACCCGCAACGGCTTGCGGCGATGAAGCATGTCGACTACGTGCGTCTGGGCGGCGCGGAAAGCGTGGAAACGATCATGTGGCTCGCGATGCGCGGCGCGCTCGGTCTGACCGTGCGCGAACTGCATCGCAACTATTATCTCGCGACCAGCACCGCGATGGCCGTGACGATCTACGAAGACGAGGTGGCGCAATGAACCCGCAGCTGGTCGGCATCGAAGCACTGACGGGCACGTATCCCTTCGACATTCGCCAGAGCATCAAGGCGATGCGCCTGAACCGTTTCTTCTGGCAGATGCGCGAGGCACCGGCGCGCACGCTATGGCTCGAAAACCGAAGCGCCGCTTACGACGCGGCCGGTCTCACGGCAGAAGAACGCGCGCTGGTCGACAGCACGGACTGGATCGGCCTGATTCGTTATGGCGTGTGTTTCTTCGTCCTCGAGAAATTCGCACGTGTGGTGAAGATCACCAATCTCGGCATGTACGCCAGCATGCGCGGCGAAACTCTCGAAGCGTTTCTGAAAACGCGTCTGGTGCCGGACGCGGTGTAGCGGCGCTCGCTCGACGCCGCGATTTCCCGCGGCTTTTTATTCGATACCAACAAGACCCTGGATTCGACAAGAAATCCGGGGCGGGAAACTATTTTCTCCGGAGACATGCATGAAATCAGCAGACTCAGTCGACATCAAGGCGTTTATCGACGCGCGCAAAGTTTCGCCTTACCAGTGGCTCGTTCTCGTTCTATGTTTTCTGATCGTGATGATGGACGGGCTGGACACCGCCGTGATGGGCTTCGTCGCGCCCGTCATCATGCATGACTGGAGTGTGAGCCGGGCCGCTTTTGGTCCGGTGATGAGCGCCGCGATGGTAGGCCTCGCGATCGGCGCGTTGGCGGCGGGTCCGGTGGCCGATCGCATTGGGCGCAAGAAGGTGCTGGTGGCATCGGTGCTCTGCTTCGGCATCTTCAGCCTGATCTGCGCCTTCGCGCAAACGCCGTTGCAACTCGTCGCGCTGCGCTTTCTGACCGGGCTCGGTCTGGGCGCCGCGATGCCGAACTCGACCACGCTGCTCTCCGAGTACGTGCCTTCGCGCAGCCGCTCGTTGCTGCTGACGATCATGTTCACCGGCTTCAATTTCGGCTCGGGCGCGGGCGGCTTCGTGGCGGCTTCGCTGATTCCGCACTTCGGCTGGCGCGCGGTGTTTCTGTTCGGCGGCGCGTTGCCGGTTCTCAGCGTGCCGCTGTTGCTGTGGCTGCTGCCCGAGTCCGCACGTCTGATGCTGGTGCGCAAGATGTCGGCACAACGGATTGCGGCAACGTTGGGACGCGTATGCGGCCATGTCTTCGCCAAGGACGTGCGCTTCACCGCGCCTGAACCGGTCATCGCCGCCAGGGCGCCGGTGCGGATGCTGTTCGCCGACGGCTACGCATTTAGCACGCTGATGCTGTGGCTCACGTATTTCATGGGCCTGCTGATCATCTATCTGCTGACGGGCTGGCTGCCCACGCTCATCAAGGACGCGGGCTTGCCCGTCGAGCGTGCGGCCGCGATCACCGGTCTGTTCCAGTTGGGCGGCACGGTCGGTGCGGTGGCGGTCGGCTTCGCGATGGACCGCATGGATCGCAATGCCGTGATCGGCGCGGCGTATCTGCTGGGTGGCGTGTTCATCTTCGCATTGGGTATGGGCACGCTCAAGTCGAACCTGCTGCCGGTGCTGGTGACATGCGCGGGTTTCTTCATGAGCGGCGCGCAGACAGGTCTCAACGCGCTGGCGCCGACCTGCTATCCGACGCGGGCGCGCGCCACCGGCGTGAGCTGGATGTTGGGCATCGGCCGGCTCGGCGGAATTCTCGGCTCACTGGTGGGCGGCGCGTTGCTGTCGCTGGGGTTCAGCTTTGAAGTGGTCTTCTCGGTGCTGGCGGTGCCGGCGCTGATCGCGGCCGCGGCCATCGTCATGAACCGGCTCGCGTTGCGTTTCATCACCAGCCCGGTCGCCGACGCATAAATCAAAAAAAGAATTTCAACGAGACGTAGTAACTGGAGATCTGGAGCATGAATAAAAGTATCAGGCGAGTCGATGCCGTGTTGTTCGGCGCGGCGATCGCGGCCACCGTGCCGGCCGTCGCTCAAAGCAGCGTGACCTTGTACGGGATCGTCGATAACGGCGTTTCCTACACGAACGGGCAGGGATCGCTCGGCGCCAGCAGCGGCGGCAAGTCGGCTGTGAAGATGACGCCGGGCGTGTGGGCCGGCAGCCGTTTCGGCCTGAAAGGCGGCGAGGATCTGGGCGGCGGCACGAAGGCGATCTTCCAGCTCGAATCGGGTTTCAATTCGACGACCGGCGCCCAGCAATACACCAACGCGATGTTCGGACGCCAGGCCTGGGTCGGGCTGACCAATGCGACCTACGGTACGTTCACGGCAGGGCGGCAATACGCGTCGTACTACCAGTTGCTCTCGCCCTATAGCCCCACCACGTGGATCACGGGTTACTACGGCGCGCACCCTGGCGACATCGACGGACTGGATACGATTTATCGCGCCAACAATACGCTGGAGTACACGTCGCCGAAACTGTTTGGCGTGACGGCGAGCGGTTCGTATTCATTGGGCGGTGTGGCGGGCAGCGTGAATCGCGGCTCGACCTGGTCGGCGGCACTGCAGTATGCAATGGGCCCGGTCGGGCTCGCGGCCGGCTTCTCGCGCATCGACAACTCGACCCTCGGCGGCGGCGCGTGGGGTGCGGATTCCACCACCACGAACGGCGGTTCGCAGATCGGCGTCTCCGCGCTGACGAACGGTTATCAGACCGCTCAGGCACAACAGCGCTTCGCGGTGGGCGGCGGTTACACGTTCAGCAGCGCGTGGGATGTATCGGCCACGTATTCGAACGTCCAGTACATTCCGGGCGTGGGCTCGAAGTTCCACGACACGGCCATCTTCAACACCGGCGGTCTGGTTCTGCACTGGAAGCCGGCCGTGGCGTGGGACTTCGGCGCGGGCTATAGCTACACGCGCGCGACGCGTGCGAACGGCATCGACGAAAACGCGCAGTACCATCAGTTCAATCTCTCCGAGTACTACTCGCTGTCCAAGCGAACCGGCTTGTATGCCCTGCAGGCGTATCAGAAGGCGAAGGGCAAGACGCTCGGCACCAACGGAGCAGGGCAGATCATCGACGCCACGGCGACGATCGGCGACGGTTACAACAGCGCGCCTTCGACGTCGAGCGGGCAATTCGCGGTCGGAGTGGGCATCATTCACCGGTTCTGATGACCGGGACGTAATGAGGTGAAAAAGAGCCGGACGCGGTGCAGCGTCTGGCTTTTTCATTTGTGCGTCCGCCTGGACGAGTCGCCGTTATTACATGCGAGGTAATTGGCGAGCCTCGGCCGCGCACCTAATCTTCGGTGGTCGCGCGATTCATTCCGAACCGCGTCCACCATCGAGGACTCATCATGTCGACGTTTCAAGTTCATACCCTTGCCTGCGCGCCGGAACACGCCAGGCCGGTATTGCAGCAGATCGAGCAGACTTTCGGCTTCATTCCCAACATTGCCGGAGCGATGGCGGAATCGCCGGTCCTGATCGACGCATTCTTCGATCTGTTTAAAAAGGTCCACGCGGGTACGTTCACCGAGGCGCAAATCCAGACCCTGTTGCTGACTAACGCCGTCACTAACGCCTGCACGTGGGCCGTGGCCTTTCACACCGCGCTGGCGCTGAACCAGGGACTCACCGCCGCCGATGTCGAAGCGATTCGCGCGGGCCGCGTGCCGGCGGATGTCCAGCATGCCGCGCTCTCGACACTGACGAAGACCGCGATCCAGAAGCGCGGCCATCTCGGCGATGAAGACGTCAGCCGTTTTGTCGATGCCGGGTTCCGTCGCGATCAGGTGCTCGAAGTGCTGGCCGTGGCGGCAGCGTCGACGATCACGAACTACGTGGGCAGCATCGCGCAGCCGCCGCTGGAAGCGCAGTTCCAGGTGCATGCCTGGCACGCGTAGATCGAATCACAGAGAGTATCCTGACCGGCGAGGTCCAAAGCATCGGACCTCGTCTGTCTCGACCAGCGGATATAAGAGCGATGAACCCAGCGAACCCCGTGAAGAAAACGCCGCCGAACGATCTCGGCATGCTGTTGCGTCACTGGCGCGATAGGCGTGGCGTCAGCCAGTTGGACCTGTCGTTCAACGCCGGCGTCTCGCAACGCCACATCAGTTTTATCGAGAGCGGACGCAGCGTGCCGAGCCGGCAGATGTTGCTCGACATCGCGCAGACGCTCGACATTCCGCTGCGCGAGCGCAATACGCTGCTGCTCGCCGCAGGCTATGCGCCGATGTACAGCGATGGCGCATGGAATGCGCAGGAGATGCAGAGTGTCACGAAAGCGCTGGATCGCATGCTGCGCCAGCATGAACCGTTTCCGGCGCTGGTCATGGACCGCTACTGGAACGTGCTGATGACCAACCAGTCCGCGCCGCGTTTCTTCAATTGCTTCATCGACATGGCGGCGCGCAAGGGGCCGCGCAACATGCTGCATCTGGTTTTCGATCCGCAGGGCATGCGCCCGTTCGTGGCCGACTGGGAAACAGTGGCGGACAGTCTGATTCAGCGTGTCTATCGGGAATCGGTGGGCCGTGTGGTCGACGACCCGACGCGCGAATTGCTCGCGGCCATACGTGCGTATCCTGACGTGCAGACGCATGTCGAGCACGACAAGGCCGCAGGCACCGGTTCGGGCGCCGCGTCCATGCCGGTGATCCCGATCGGCTTCGTCAAGGACGGCCACGTGTTGAGGTACTTCTCGATGGTCGCAAGTGTCGGCACGCCGCAGACGGTGGCCGCGCAGGAGTTGCGCATCGAATGCATGTTCCCGGCCGACGATGAAACCGAAGCGCGGCATCTGGCGATGCTCGACGCGTTGCCGCAAACACGCTGAAGCTGAGGCGAAAGTCAGCGCTCCACTTCAATCCACAGCGGGCCGGCTCAGTCTTTCCTGAACCGCAGTGATGCACTCCAGCGCAGCCGGCAGCACCGGATTGACCGATGACGCGCTATAGAACACTCGAACTGTCTCGAGAAAGCTCGCGCCCGGCAACACCAGAACGGCGAGTCCCGAGCGTCCCGCACGTTTGCGGGCCACGGCAAGCGGCATCAACGCAAGAAACGGGTAGCTTGCGAGCATTGCCTCGTTGGTCTGCAAGGAAATGGATTGCACGCAGCCGTCGGGAAACGCGAGTCCCGATTCGGCGAGCCAGCTTTGCAGGGCGAGGAAGGTCGGCGCTTCCTTGGGCGGAAGTATCCACGGCAAGCCGGCCAGGTCGTCGGCCACGACACTGCGGCGGCTCGCCAGCGGATGATCGCGCCCACACACCACCACGATGGGGTCGTCCATGATCGTGCGCGAGGCGAATTCGCTTTTGCCGAATCCCACCGGCTCGGTGCGGCTCAGGACGAAATCGAGCGAGCCGTTGGCAAGCAAAGGAAAGAGACGGTCGCTGGTCGCCTCCTGCAGCGCGACGTTGACGTGCGGCGCGCGCCGTTTCAATTCGAGTATCAGTTCGGGCGCGAACACGGGCAGCACGGTGGCCACGGCGCCCACGGAAATCTTTCCGGAGATGCCGCTGGTGAGGGCGTCCACTTCGTAGCGCGCCTGTTCGAGCTGGTGCAAAACCTCGCGCGCGCGACGGGTGAGCGTCTCGCCGACCGCCGTCAATTGAAGCCGGTTGCCGACGCGGATCATGACCGGGACGCCGAGTCCGGCCTCCAGGTCGGCGAGCTGTTTTGAAATGGCCGGCTGGGTGACGTTGAGCTTGTCGGCCACCAGCCGGATTTGCCCGAGGCTGTCGAACAACGCGAGCAGCCGCAGATGGTTCAGCTTCAATCCAGCCTGAAAAAACCGTTCGATCGGGTCCACGGCATGCCTCGTAGCGAATAACTCATGGTTATGCGCTTTCGAAAAAATGTCAATTGCTTGTCATGCGCCTGCGCACCATGATTGGGTTCAGGAGACAGCCGCACCCACAGCGCGCCCTGACACATCACATGAATGCCACGAACGTACTGTTCATTCTTTCGGACGAACATCAGCACAACCTGATGGGCTGCGCCGGCCACCCGTTCATCAAGACGCCCAATCTCGACGCGCTGGCCGCGCGCGGCACGCGCTTCAGCAATGCCTATACGCCGTCGCCGATCTGTGTGCCCGCGCGTGCGAGCCTGGCGACGGGCCGCTATGTGCACGACATCCGTTGCTGGGACAACGCAATCGCTTACGACGGCAGCACGCCGGGCTGGGCGCATTACCTGTCGCGCAACGGCATGATCGCGGACTCCATCGGCAAACTGCACTACCGGAACGACACGGCGCCCGTGGGCTTGCGTCGTCAGCAGCACGCGGTGCATATTCTCGACGGCATCGGCCAGGTGTGGGGCTCGGTGCGCGAGCCGATGCCGCGAACCATGGGGCGCTCGCCGCTGTACGACAAGATCGGCCCCGGTCTGTCGAACTACAACCGCTTCGATATGCGCGTGGCCGACACGGCCGTTGAATGGCTCGGCGAGCAGGGCGACGGCACGCAGCCCTGGGTGTTGTTCGCGGGTCTGGTGGCGCCGCATTTCCCGCTGATCGTGCCGCAGGAATATCTCGACCTCTACGATCCCGACACGCTCGATCTGCCGCCGCTACAGCCGTCGAGCGGTTATGTGCGGCATCCTTGGGTAGAGCGCCAGGCGATCCATATGGATCACGATGCCGCCATCGGCAGCGACGCCCGCCGCCGGCTCGCGATGGCGTGCTACTTCGCGCTCGTGACGTTTCTCGACGCCCAGGTCGGCAAGATTCTCCAGGCGCTCAAGGACAACGGGCTCGACGACACGACCACCATCATCTACAGCAGCGATCACGGCGACAACCTCGGCAAGCGCGGCATGTGGAACAAATGCCTGATGTACCGCGAATCGACCGGCGTGCCGATGATGATCGCGGGGCCGGGCATTGCGCAAGGCCGCGTATGCGAAACGCCGGTGTCGCTGATCGACATTCAGAATACGATTCTGGAGCGCACCGGTTGCGCGTTGCCGGCCGATGCGGGTCCGGGCGAGTCGCTGGTGAAACTCGCCAACTCACCGGATCAGCCTGGCCGGCTTGCCTTCAGCGAGTACCATGCTGTCGGTTCGGAAAGCGCGGCGTATATGCTCGCGGACGCGGAATACAAGTATCACCATTACGTCGGCTTGCAGCCCGAGTTGTTCGACCTGCGTCGCGACCCGGAAGAATTGCACGACCTCGCGGGTCTGCCCGAGTACGCGCGGATCGTGGCCCTGTTCGAGAAGCGTCTGCGTGAATTGCTCGATCCCGAAGGCGTGGACAGGTTGGCGAAAGACGATCAGGCTCGTCTGATCGAGGCGTTCGGTGGCCGGGAGGCGGCACTGAAAACCGGCACGCCGGCAGCGACGCCCGTGCCGGTGGAATAACCGTCGGCCGGACGGCCGATGGAACCATAAAAAAATTTCGATGGAGACAACGCGATGGCCTCAGCAGAACTGGCAGTGACCGCGCATCGGCCGGTCCGCCAAACCCGGTGGAAGACCGTCATTCTCGCGAGCCTGGGCGGTTCGCTGGAGATTTACGACTTCATCATCTACGGCGTGTTTGCGCGCGAAATCGCCCGGCAGTTCTTTCCGGCCGCCGATCCTGTCGCTTCGTTGATCAGCACCTTCGGTGTATTCGCCATCGGCTACGTGTCGAGGCCGCTTGGCGGCATCGTGCTCAGCAGTCTCGGCGACCGGTTCGGACGCCGCCTGGTGTTTCTCGTCTCCGTGCTGGCGATGTCCGCATCCACGATCGGCATCGGCCTGATTCCGGGGTATGCGTCCATCGGCGTCATGGCGCCGGTGTTGCTGATCCTGCTGCGTCTTGCGCAAGGCTTTTTTCTCGCGGGTGAACTGCCGTGCTCGATCACGTACGTCGTCGAGGAAATCCCGCAACGCGCGAGTCTCGTGAGCGGGTTGGTGATTTTCTGCCTGAACTCGGGCGTGTTGACGGCCACACTCATCAGCCTCGCACTGCATGCGGGTTTGAGCGCGGAGGCGGTGTTGTCGTTCGGCTGGCGGATCGCCTTTATCTTCGGCGGCGTGATCGGGCTGGTGTCGTACTGGCTGCGCACGTCGCTCGAGGAATCCACGGAATTTCAGCGCCTGCGCAGCCATAAGGTCAAGCGTCCGTTCCGGATGGTGCTCACGGACTATCCGAAGCAGGTGGCGGTGGGCGTGGGTGTCGCGGGCATCGTCAATGCGTCGAACACTCTGCTGTTCGTGGTGTTGCCTTCTTATATGACCACCGTGCTGCATGTTTCGCCGAGTCTGGCGAGCGCGGGCCAGAATCTCGGTATCGCGACCATGTCCGCCTCGCTGCTGTTTTTTGCATGGATCGGCGATCGCGTGGCATCGCGTCACTGGCATCGGATCGGTTCGATTCTCATGCTGGTGGGCAGCTATCCGTTCTACCGGCTGATCGCCGATCATCAGATCGACCCGCTCGTCGCGTTCGTGGTGATCGGCTTCGTCGGCGGACTCGTGAACGGTTCCTATGCGTATCTGCTGGCGGATCTGTTTCCGACGCCGGTACGCTTCAGCGGCATTGCGTTGTCGCTCAATCTGGCGACCGTGATTTTCACGGGCATTACGCCGCTGCTGGTGACACAATTGCTGCACAAGACGGGTTCGACGGCAGCGCCAGGTTTGTATCTGACGGGCGTGGCATTGATCGCGCTCGTGGCGGGGTGGGCATTGAAACGCTTTGGCGGCCAGCTTGCTTACGCCGCCGACAAGGCCTGATCGTTAGACCACACGACACACACACGACATGACTGATTTGCAACGGACACTCATCGAACAACTCGGCGATCAATGCGTGTCGCTCGACCCGGGCGTGCTCGACGCGCACGCGGGCGACTGGAGCGACGCAGCAAAACACCGGCCACTGCTCGTGCTGACGCCGCGCACGCCGGCGGACGTGGCGCGCGCGCTCGGCGTGCTGTCGACCCTCAAGCAGAAGGTCGTCGTGCAGGGCGGCCTCACGGGACTCGCGGGCGGCGCGACGCCGCAAGCCGGCGAAGTCGCGATGTCGCTCGCGAAGATGAACGCGATCGAAGCATTCGACGAAGTCGGCGGCACGATTACGGTTCAGGCTGGTCTGACACTCGAGCAATTGCAGACGCACGTGGAAGCACAAGGCTGGTTCTTTCCGCTCGATCTCGGCGCGCGTGGCTCATGCCAGGTCGGCGGCAATGCGGCGACGAATGCGGGCGGCAATCGCGTCGTGCGCTTTGGCGTGATGCGCGACCTGATCCTCGGCATGGAAGTGGCGCTCGCCGATGGCACTGTCCTCACGATGATGAACAAGGTCACCAAGAACACGACCGGCATCGACCTGAAGCAACTGTTCATTGGCTCGGAAGGCCTGCTCGGCGTCATCACGCGGCTCGTGCTCAAGCTGGAGCCGAAGCCCGGCGTGACGAATACGGCGCTCTGCGCACTCGCTTCGTTCGACGCCGCCACGCATCTGCTGAAAGAGTTGCGCCGCCGTTTGCCGGCGTTGTCGTCGTTCGAATTGATGTGGGACGACTTCATGGATGCGGCGATGGACATCGGCGGCCTGAAGGCGCCGTTTGCCGAACGCTCGCCGGTGTACGTGCTGGTCGAAACCCTGGGCGGTTCGGAAGCAGGCGAGCGTCGCGCGTTGGAAGAGGTGCTGGAATACGCGCTGGAAAACGCCATCGTGAACGACGTGATCGTTGCGCAATCGCTCGACCATGCGCGTCAACTGTGGGCGTATCGCGAAACGGTGGGGGAGTTGCTGGGCCGCCTGAAGCCACACGCGGCCTTCGACGTCGGCCTGCCGATGATCGCAATGGACCGCTTCGTCACGACGATGAAAGCGGCGCTGCAAGAGCGTTTCCCACAGCAGACGCATCTGTTCTTCGGCCATCTGGGCGATGGCAATCTGCATCTGCTCTCCGGTCCCTATGCCGACGCCGCCGCGCTTTACGAAGTCGAAAAAATCGTCTATGCGCAGGTGCAGGCGTGCGATGGCTGCATTTCAGCCGAACATGGCATCGGCGTGGTCAAGCAGGACTTTCTGCCATTGAGCCGCTCATCCGCGGAGATCGAACTGATGCGAAAACTCAAGGCATTGCTCGATCCCAGCGGAATCCTGAACGACGCGCGGGTGATCGCGCCGGACAACCTGTACGGCGGCGCCGGTCACCCACCATCCGCGCCGCACTGACTCGCTCAGAACTTCTGGCGCAGGCCGATGCTGACGATCGCTTGCGACTGCGTGGCGGCCGAGTGGCTATTGCCTTTGTCGCTGACCGAGGCGGTGGCCGCGACCGGTGTGCCGAGGGCGTTCAGCGTGTCGCCGGAAGCGTGCTGATAGCCGCCCATCAGGTAGAGCGCCGTGCGCTTGGAGAAGTTGTACTGTCCGCCGAGCGTGACGTTGTGATACTGCGCACGATCGTCCACGCCATCCACTTCGCCGCCGCGCGTGTAGCTGTAACCGGCGAACAGTTGCACGGCCGGCGAGAGAGTCCACTGACCGAACATCCCCGCGATGTTGAAGGTGGCGTGCCCCTTGAAGAGCGAGTCCGCGCCCGAGCGGTACTGCACGTTGCTGTAGTTCACACCGACGATCGCCGGGCCGACGCTATATGTCGCGCCCGCGCCGATGATCTGCTGCGATTGGGCGCTCGCATAGCCTTCGTTGATCGACGAATTGAACAGACCGTCGTCCGTGCTGTTCCACTTGCCGTTGGTGGCGTCCTGCGGGCCGCTCTTGCTGTTGTCGGAGCGCTCGTAACCCACCCCCACGTTCAGCGGACCGTTGCCGTAGCCCGCGCCCACGCTCCACGTGTTCTGCTGCTTCAGGCTGCCGGGTTGGCCGCCGAAGCCGTACAACGCGCCGAAGGTGAAGCCCGAGTAGTTGGCGCTGGTGTACTTGACGGAGTTGTTCACGCGCGCGGTCTGATCGAGATCGTCGATGTCGCCCGGATGCGCGCCATAGCCGCCGACCAGTGCGACCGGCGAGACCGGCGCGACGAAGTCGTTCAGCGAAGTGTACTGGCGGCCGAGTGTGACCGTGCCGTACTGCGTGCTGCCGATCCCCGCGAATGCCTGACGGCCGAAGAGGCCGCCATTCTGGCCAGTCTTGCCGTTCGTGATGTCGAAACCGTCTTCGAGCAGGAACAGCGCGCGCAGACCGCCGCCCAGGTCCTCCTGTCCCTTGATGCCCCAGCGGCTGCCGGAGAGGTTGCCGCTCGTCGCCGCCACGTTCGAGTGGCCGCTGTAGTTGCCGGCCGTGCCGGTGCGTTCATTGCTGCGGTACGTGACGCCCGCGTCGACGATGCCGTACAGCGTCACCGAACTCTGCGCGGACGCAATGCCGGCGAAAGACAACAACAGGGGGGCGGCAATCCATGGCTTTTTCATCGTGGTAATAGCTCGGTTGAAACGTCTATTTCAGGTCGCCTGACTGGCGATCTCTCGTTTTTTCCGCCCACACGCCGACCGCTCCTGAACCAGGGGGCGGTCTTGCGTGGTGCGGGGGAAGCGGGGTTCACGCCGGCATGCGCGTGATCGGTGGTTCAGCGGTTCAGCGGTTCAGTGACTCAGCGCTCAGTGACTCAGCGACGCCCCCGGCGGCATCTCGGGCGCATGCACCGTGACGGTCTTGCGGACCTTCGCGACATCGGCGGCGCTGACGGTCGAGCCGGTGTTGCCCCAACTGGTGCGCACGAAGTTCGTCACATCCGCGACTTCCTGATCGTTCAGCCGCCAGCCGAATGCCGGCATCGTGAACGAGGAGGGCGCCGTCTTCGTGCCTTCGAGCGTGTTGCCGGTGAGCATCACGTGAATCAGCGAGGTCGGGTCCTTACCCTGCACCACAGGGTTGCCGCCGAGTGCCGGGAACACGCGGTTGTAGCCGTGGCCGTCGCTACGGTGGCAGGCCGTGCAGCTGTCGCGATAGACCGCCGCGCCGGGCGCATTGGCGTCGCCGGTGCGCAACGCGCGGGCGGCCGTGTCGTCGTACACGTACGGTGTTTCCTGCGGATCGTTCGACGGCAACGTCTTCAGATAACGCGCGATCGCAGTGAGATCGGCGTCGCTCATGTGCTGCATGCTGTGCTGCACGACGTCGGTCATGCCGCCGAAGGCCGCGCTATGTTGTGTGCGTCCGGTCTTCAGGAACTGCACGAGATCGGCCTCGGTCCACGTGCCGATGCCGGTGCGTGGATTGCCGCGCAGGCTCGACGGAACCCAGCCGTCGATCGGCGCACCGCCGGCGAGAAACTGCGTGCCGTCGAGATCGCTCAACGCGTGCTCCTGCATCGTTACCGCGCGTGGCGTGTGGCACGCACCGCAGTGGCCGAGCCCTTGCACGAGATAGGCGCCGCGTGCAACTACCGGATCGCTGTAGTGCTGCGCGTCGAACGTGGCCGGCGCCGGCGCGAACATGTGCCGCCAGATGCCGAGCGGCCAGCGCATCGACAGCGGCCAGACGATATCGACCGCGCGATTGCCCTGAGCAACCGGCGCGACGCCGTGCGAAAAGTACGCATACAGCGCGTGCATGTCGGCTTCACTCAAACGCGCATACGACGGGTACGGCATGGCCGGATATAGCGTGTCGCCATTCGGCTTCACGCCGGCTCGCACCGCGCGGTCGAACTGCGCGAACGTCCACGCGCCGATGCCGGTGTTGCGATCCGGCGTGATGTTGGTCGAGTAGATCGCGCCGATCGGCGTGTCGAACTTCAGGCCGCCCGCGAACGGTTTGCCCGAAGGCGTCGAGTGACAGGCGATACAGTCGCCGGCGCGCGCGAGGTATTCGCCGTGGGCAATCAGCGCCGCATCGGATTGTGCTTGCGCTTGCGTTCCGGCAGCAGCTGGGGTTGCGGCCTTCACGGCGAGCGGCGCGCTCAGGGTGGCAGCCGCGCACAACGAAGCCGCGCCCGCACGTTTGAGTGCCCGCGCGAGGCGTTGGATATCGATCTTCTTCATGCGCTCACCAGCGGCCCGGGGTTCTTCAAATACTGCTCGCGAATCGCTTTCGCCGACCAGTAAGCCAGCGCCGCGACGAGGCCGGTCGGGTTGTAGCCGATGCCCTGCGGAAACGCGGATGCGCCCATCACGAATACGTTGTGTACGTCCCAGCTTTGCAGATAGCGATTCAGCACGCTGGTTTTCGGATCGGTGCCCATCACCGCGCCACCGACGAGGTGAGTGGTCTGATAGCGACGCGAATCGAAGTGCGCGCCGAATTCGCGCGTGTAGACGTTGATCGCTTTGGGTCCCATCTGCTGTGCGATCCTGTGCATCTGACCGGTCACGTAGCGGGCCATCCTGATGTCGTTGTCCTTCCAGTCGAAGGTCATGCGCAACAGCGGCTGGCCGTACGAATCGCGATAAGTCGGATCGAGATCGAGGAACACATCGCGGTACGACATGTTGGAACCGTGCGCGTCCATCGAAATGGTATGCGCGTAGTGGTCCTTCACGGACTTCTTCCAGTCCGAGCCCCAGTTCGGCGTGCCGGCCGGCGTGGCGATACCGCTCACCGGCTTGGTGCCCGCCTGGTTCACCCACAACGGCGAGCCGCCGACGAAACCGAGCGGCCCGTGATCGAAGTTGTCGGCGTTGAAGTCGTCCACCGCGACGCCGTTGCCGCCCGCACCGATGAACGGATTGGTGAAGGTGTCCTTGTCGAAGAACGCCGTGATGGTCGAGAGGTTCTGGTATGCGAAATTGCGGCCGACCACGCCTTCGCCCGAGAGCGGATCATACGGCTTGCCGATGCCCGAGAGCAGCAGCAGATGCACGTTGTGATACTGGAATGCCGCAACGATCACGAGATCGGCAGGCTGGAACACTTCGTTGCCCGCCGGATCGACATAGGTCACGCCCCTGGCGCGCTTTTTCGTGTCGTCGAGTTCGACGCGCAGCACGTGGCAACGCGAACGCAATTCGAAATTCGGCAACGGTTTCAGCGCGGGCAGAATGTTCAGGTTCGGCGACGCCTTCGAATACATGTAGCACGCGTAGCCGCTGCAGAAGCCGCAGAAATTGCACGGGCCCATCTGCACGCCGTACGGATTCGTGTACGGACCCGAGGTATTCGCCGAAGGCAAACGGTACGGGTGCAGGCCGAGTTCGCTGGCGGCCTTGCCGAAACGCTCGGCGGAATAGGTGTTCAACTGCGCGGCAAGCGGAAAATTATCGCTGCGCGGCGCTTCGAACACATTGCCGTCGCCGACCACCTTGCCGTCGACCTTGTAGGCCTGCCCCGAAGTGCCGAACACTTTTTCGGCGAAGTCGAAATGAGGCTCGAGTTCTTCGTAGCTGACGCCGTAATCCTGGATCGTCATGCCTTCGGGAATGAACTTCTTGCCGTAGCGTTCTTCGTAATGGCTGCGCAGGCGCAGCTCCTCTGGCGTGATGCGGAAATGCACGCCCGACCAGTGCAGGCCCGCGCCGCCGACACCTTCGCCCGGCAGAAACGCCGCGAGCTGCCGATAGGGCAACGCGGTTTGCGTGACGTCGTGACGGATCGAAACCGTGGTCTTCGAGAGATCGAGGAACAGCTTCTTGCGGACGTTGTAGGTCAGTTCGTCGATGGTGTTCGGATACGCGCCGTCCGGATAGGTGTCGCGATACTCGCCGCGCTCGAGCGCGACCACGTTCAGACCGGCCTCGGTGAGTTCCTTCGCCAGGATTGCCCCGGTCCAGCCGAAGCCGACGATGACCGCGTCGACGTGCGGTTTGGTCTGGTTGGACATCAGGTGCGCTTTCCTTCGATCGACACGGGGCCATACGGGTAGGCCGCGCCGTTCTGATTGACGAAGTCCATGAAATCGGCGCGCGCGCCCGGGAAGCCGATCATTTTCCAGCTGCCCATGTCGCGATTGCCGCCGTGGATCGGGTCGCTGAAGTAGCCTTCGCGGGTGTTCTGTAGCAGCTGCGCAAAGAACACATTGGCCGGCACATCGGCGAGTTCGATCCTGTCGTTTTCCAGCGCGCCGAGCACGGTGTCGCGGGTCGGCGCGTCGAGGGCGTCGAAGGCGTGGCCGTAGGTCTTCACGCTGTACGCATTGACCGACGCGATGCCGAGCCGGTACAGATCGCGCGGCACGAGCTTCAGCTGATAGCCGAGCTCGGGCACGCCTTGCGCGAACGGTCCTTGCATGTACCAGAGCGCGCCGTGCGCATACGGCGTCTCCATCTGACGATCGATGAATTCGGGCACGCCTGCATCCAGCGCGCCGGGGCCTTCGCTATCGGCGGGAATCAGACGGTCCACGGCAGCATGGATGAACGCCCATTCCTTTGCGTCGAAGAAAGTCGGCTTGTAGTCGACGCCGCTTGCACGGGCCGCCGATGGGCTTTCGCCCGAACCGGCGGTGGCCGTGGTCGACGATGGCTTCACTTCGCAGCCGGCGAGCGTGCCGGCCGGAACCAGCGCGATGGCCGTGCGCAGAAAGCCGCGGCGAGAGCTGAGTGGGGATTGGGACATGGGGTTCTGTTTACCGGGTGGGAGCGCTCAGTGTGCTCCTGAAAACTTGTCGTTGGTACGTCGGCGCCATCGTAAATGGAACCGGTTCCAAAGTCTTTCCGGAATTTTACAATAAGCTGTTTCCGGAAGTGGTGAAATGTCGCAATTCCCGGAAAAGCTCTTTTGAATCAAAGCGATCGAGCGGCGCAGCGAAGCGGATGGCGAGGCCGCCCAACTGTGAGCGAGTGATGCGAAAAAGCGACGACTTTTGGCGGAAGGACGCTTGACTGCGCGGCGGGCGGTGCGGCGCAATCCGCTGCGACGCAGACCCACCGACCCACAGACCCACGCCGAGATGCCCCGCTGATGCAACCCGGCGCCGTTGTCACGGCGCCGGCTCGACCATCAAAGCGGCAAGCCCGCGACACTCGGTTGCGTGGCGGTCGGCAACTCGAAGTAGAAGGTCGTGCCTTTGCCCGCGTGTTCGACGAGACGAATCTGCGTGTGATGCAACTGCAGCATGCGCTGCACGATCAGCAAACCGAGACCGCCGCCACGGTGCGCGCCGCCCGAACTGAAAGGGCGCTCGAACAGGCCGTCACGCAGTTCGGCTGGAATGCCGGAACCGGTGTCGCTCACGGTGACCGATACCTTGCCGTCCTTATTCGCGAGATCGACTTCGATCGATCCTTCTGCCGGCGTATGGCGAATCGCGTTGTCGAGCAGATTCGTGAGCACACGCTCGATCATGCCGAGATCGGCGTTGACGTTCGGCAGGCGCGGCGGGATACCGGCCCGCAACTCGATGTGCCGCGCTTCAGCGGGCAATTCGAATTTCTGGAACACGTCCTGCACGAGATCGACCAGTGAGAATTGCTCGAGCGCGGGTTGCACGTTGCCGTGTTCGAGTCGCGCCAGTTCGAAGAGCGATTGCGCAAGCCGGCCTACCTTGACGCTCTGCGCGAGCGCGATCGCCAGATAGCGTTTGCGTTCGGCCTCGCCGAGCGTGTCGGCCTTCAGTGCGAGCGTTTCGAGGTAGCCATGCAGGGAGGTCAGCGGCGTGCGCAGATCGTGCGAAATATTGGCGATCAACTCGCGACGCTGCTGGTCCTGGCGCCGCAGCGCGCGCCATTGTTCGCCGATACGCCCGGCCATCTGCGCGAAGGTGGCCTCCAGCACGGCGATTTCGTCGCCCCGGGTGTTGGGCGTCGAACGCGGCACGACCGGCTGTGTGTCGGGCTCGCCGTCGGCGTCGAAGCGACGCATGGCGCCGGTCAGGCGGCGCAGCGGACGCGTAATCAGGCCAAACGCCGTCAACCCCGCCAGCAGGCCCAGCAGCGCCACCAGCGCCATCGACCACAAGGTGGTGCGCAGCACCGAACTGGCGGCGACCCGCGCGGCGAGCGCGTCGTGCTCTTCGCCGAGCAGGACCACGTAGATATAGCCCGACGGCGGCTGCCCGTTCATTTGCAGCGGGGCGGCGCTGAACACTTTTTTGCCGTCGACACTGCGCGGATCGTCGCCGAGGATCGGCAAGGTGTCGCCGACGATGAAGCGGCGAACCGGCGTGAGATCCACCTGATCGCGTTTGACGTGACCCGCGGGCGCGTCGTCGCCCTGGATGCGGCCCTGGTTGTCGAGCAGATAGACCTCGACGCTCGGATTCACCATCATCAGCTGGCCGAACAGTTGCCGCACGGCGTCGGGGCGCAGGCCGTTCGCATCCATCAGGGTCGTGCGATGCGCGATGTGGTTGGCGAGATCCTTCGAGAGGCTTTGCACGACCTCTTTTTCATGCAGATCGCTGGAGCGGATCTGCAACATGGCAGACGCGCCGCAGCATGCCAGCAGCAGGGCGGAGAAAACGATCGAGAGCCGTTGGGTGAGCGTCAGATTCACGGCATGTCCTTGCGTGTGCCGGCCGCGAGCGGTGCCTCGCCGGGCACGGCGAGTTTATAGCCGCGACCCCACACCGTCAGGATGCGTTCGGGCTGGGCCGGATCGGTTTCGATCTTGGCCCGCAGCCGGTTGATGTGGGTATTGACCGTGTGCTCGTAGCCTTCGTGCTGGTAGCCCCATACGGCGTTCAGCAGGTCCATCCGCGAAAACACCTTGCCGGGATGCTGCGCGAAGTAATACAGCAGGTCGAATTCACGCGGCGTCAGTTCGATGGGCCGGCCTTCGACGGCGGCCTCGCGCGTCAGCGGATCGATGCTCAGCCCGGCGATCTGCAGATTGCCCGCGTCGATGCGCGAGTCTTTAGCCATCGCATCCACACGGCGTAACAAGGCTTTGACGCGCGCCACCAGTTCGAGCACGGAGAACGGCTTGGCCAGGTAGTCGTCGGCGCCGAGTTCGAGGCCGAGAATCCGGTGCACCTCGCTCGAGCGCGCGCTGGTGATGATGATCGGCGTGTAGCGTGTCATCGCGCGGGCACGCCGGCAGATTTCCAGGCCGTCCACGCCCGGCAGCATCAGGTCGAGAATCAGCGCGTCCCAGCCGCCCTGTTCGAGCAGGCGCAGTCCCTCGTTGCCGTCGGCGCTGTGCACGACCTCGTAGCGCTCGTCGCGCAGATGGAGGCTCAGCACGTTGGCGATATCGACATCGTCTTCGACGATCAGGATGCGCTTGGGATGGTCCATAGAGGGCGTCAGGTGCGTGATGGAGCGTGCTTCAGTGGGTTGAGCGGGGATCGCGCAGAGGGGCAGCGCCGAAATCCCGCGCCGGCGGCAAACCGGCGCGTTGCGCCATTGTGCAAAATTTTCGGGCAGCGAGTTATCACATTTAATTTAACTTTTCGTGAGGACTTCGACACCGCCCGCGCACTAGGATGTGACCACTTTCCCGCAACCTCCCAGTGAAGGGGTCATCATGCAAAGCAGAAGGCGCTTCCTTTTTTCGAGCGCGGCGTCGCTCGCCGCGTTGGCCGCGGCGGCCCGCTGGCGTCCGCTGTCCACCGCGCAGGCGGCTCAGCCGGTGGCCGGCAAGCCGGCTGAAAGTTTCGAGGTCACGCATACCGACCAGCAATGGCGGCAGTTGCTGAGCCCGGCCCAGTATGACGTACTCCGTCAGGAAGGCACCGAGCGGCCGTACACGAGTCCGTTGAACGACGAGCATCGCAAAGGCACGTTCGGGTGCGCCGGCTGCCGGCTCGACCTGTTCGCGGCGCGCACCAAGTTCGACAGTCACACGGGCTGGCCGAGTTTCTACGCACCGCTCGATCACGCGGTCGTCACCCGCGAGGACGGCTCGTTCGGCATGACCCGCACGGAAGTGCATTGCCGGCGTTGCGGCGGCCATCTTGGCCATGTTTTCGACGACGGCCCGCAGCCGACCGGCCTGCGTTACTGCATGAACGGTCTCGCCATGAACTTCACGCCGGCTGCCGCCTGAGCCCGCCTTCTCCCTGTCACGCATTACCTGAACGTCGGAACAGTCATGCTACTCATCGTTCTTGCCTATCTTGGCGGCGCCCTCACGATTCTGAGTCCGTGCATCCTGCCGGTGCTGCCCTTTGTGTTCGCCCGCGCGGACCAGCCTTTCGTGCGCAGCGGTTTGCCCTTGCTGGCGGGCATGGCATTGACGTTCGCGATCGTCGCGACGTTCGCGGCGGTGGGCGGCGGCTGGGTCACGCAGGCCAATCAGTATGGCCGCTGGATCGCCATTGCCCTGCTCGCCGTATTCGGCCTGACGTTGCTGTTCCCACGGTTCGCCGATCATCTGATGCGTCCGCTGGTTAGCGCCGGCAATCGCCTGTCGAATTTCGCCCAGGCCGATGGCCAGCAGGTCCGGGCGGGTTCGTCGTTTCTGTTGGGGATCGCCACCGGTCTGTTGTGGGCGCCTTGCGCCGGCCCGATTCTCGGCCTCGTGCTGACCGGCGCGGCGCTGCGCGGCGCCAGCGTCGGCACGACTTTGCTGCTGGCCGCTTATGCGGCGGGCGCGGCGACGTCGCTGGCCGTGGCGTTGCTGATCGGCGGCAAGGTGTTGACGGCGATGAAGCGCTCGCTCGGCGCCGGCGAATGGATTCGCCGTGGCATCGGTGCGGCCATGCTGTGCGGGGTGGTCGCGATCGCGCTGGGTTTCGACACCGGCGTGCTGGCAAGCGTCTCGACGGTGGCCACGGGCGGTCTCGAACAGAAGCTGGTCGACTCGCTGTCGCCCAAAAAGCCTGCCGTTAACGCGGCGCCCGATGCGGCAAACGGCGACGCGATGATGTCGGCCAACCCGGTGGTACAGCCGGCAGCGGACTCGAGCGGCGGTGCCGCTACGGGGTCCGGCTCGATGATGCGCGCCTCCCAGGTCACACCCGGCTCGCCCGCGCCGCTGCCGGTGGAAGGTACGTTGCCGCCGCTGAACGGCGCGGTTCAATGGCTCAACTCCGCGCCGCTGACGACCCAGGACCTGCGCGGCAAGGTCGTGCTGATCGACTTCTGGACTTACTCGTGTATCAACTGCCTGCGTTCGCTCCCGTACGTCAAGGCATGGGCGCAGAAGTACAAGGATCAGGGGCTGGTGGTGATCGGTGTGCACGCACCGGAATTCGCCTTCGAACGCAATATCGACAACGTGAAGAAGGCCACGCACGACCTCGGCGTCGACTATCCGGTTGCGATCGACAACAACTATGCGATCTGGCGCGCGCTGAATAACCAGTACTGGCCCGCGCATTATTTCGTCGACGCGAAAGGTCAGATCCGCTACCACCACTTCGGTGAAGGCGACTACGCGGAGTCCGAAAAAGTGATCCAGCAATTGCTGACCGAAGCGGGCCATACCGACGCATCGAAGATCGCCATCGGCGTGCAGGACATGGGCGCGCAAGGTGTCCAGGCGGCCGCCGACAACGCCGATATGCAATCGCCGGAAACCTACGTCGGCTACGAGCGGGCGGAGAATTTTTCCTCGCCGGGCGGCCAAGCCGAGGACAAGTCGCATACGTATGCGGCGCCGTCCCAGCCCGCCGTCAACGATTGGGGGCTGGCCGGTACGTGGCATGTCGGCGCCGAGCACGCCACCCTCGAAGCCGCCTCGGGACGCATCGTCTACCGCTTCCATGCGCGCGACCTGCATCTGGTGCTGGGCCCGGGCAAGGACGGCAAGCCGGTGCGGTTTCGCGTGAGCGTCGACGGCGCCGCACCGGGCGCCGCGCATGGCAGCGATGTCACCGCCGACGGCAGCGGCACCGTGACCGGACAGCGTCTCTATCAACTGGTGCGGCAAAGCGGCGAGGTCGAGGATCACACCTTCTCGATCGAGTTTCTCGACCCGGGTGTGCAGGCCTTTGCATTTACCTTCGGCTGAACCAGGCCGGGGCAACGAATCAATCAACGTTTGAAGGATCGATATCATGCACACGAAATCTGGCACGCAGGCTTTCTGGAGCGGGCGCTCGTCCGTCGTCAAACTCGCGGGTTGTGTGGCGATCGCGGCGAGCGTGTTTGCCGCGCAACGCTTCGCGCATTCGGCGGAGGGAGCCACCAGGATTCCGCTCCCCGTTCAGGACGAGAGCGTCGGCGCGACGCACAACGAAACCGCCGTATTTGCAGGCGGCTGCTTCTGGGGCGTTCAAGGCGTATTCGAGCATGTGCGCGGCGTCAAGCAGGTCGCCTCGGGCTATACGGGCGGCGCGGCCAGCACGGCGCAATACGAAACCGTGAGCGATGGCGACACCGGTCATGCCGAGTCGGTGCAGATCACTTACGATCCGACGCAGATCACGTATGGACGCCTGTTGCAGATCTTCTTCTCGGTGGTTCACGATCCGACCGAACTGAACTACCAGGGTCCCGACCACGGCACGCAGTACCGCTCGGCGATCTTTCCGGTGAATCCGTCGCAGCGGACCATCGCGCAGTCGTATATCGCGCAACTGGATCACGCGCATGTGTTTTCGGGGCCGGTCGTCACCAAGGTGGAGAACTTCAAGGGCTTCTATCCGGCGGAAAACTATCACCAGAATTTCCTCGCGCTCCATCCCGACTACCCGTATATCGCGATCAACGATATGCCGAAGGTGAGCGAACTGAAGCGGGTGTTCCCGGAGCTTTATCGCACCGATCCGGTCCTGCTGAAAGTCGGCCAGTCCTGACGACTGAGCACTATTCCTTCTGTACGCCATGCCGATGGTATATCGTGAATCAGTGGCACCCGATCTGTCCCGCTGCGGGCAGATCGCGTCTGCTTGCAGTGAAGCACGCAAAACATCAGAACAATCGTGCGTGACGCATCGGCGCATGTCGATGCGGTCCCCATGAAAGCAATGAAACGCTGAAAAAGTAAGATTCGCTCCGTGTGCCGTATCGCGAGAGCGTCAAACTGGAGCGAGACATGAGCCAGTCAGTTTCCGCCGTGCCCGATGCGGGCGAACACGGCGGGCGCGGACATCGCGGTCCGGCGATGCCCGCACTCGCGCTCGCGGCCCTGGGTGTGGTGTATGGCGACATCGGCACCAGTCCGCTCTATACGCTGCAAACCGTGTTCGACCCGGCCAACGGCCTCGCGCTCAATGCGCTGAATATCGTCGGCATCGTCTCGCTGATCGTCTGGTCGCTGATCGTCGTGGTCTCGCTCAAATACGTCACGCTGATCCTGCGTGCCAACAATCACGGCGAAGGCGGCATCATGGCGCTGCTGGCGCTGGCCGCGTCTTCCGTGGCGACGCGGCCGCGACTGCGTCGAACCCTGCTGGGCGTGGGCATCATGGGCGCGGCCCTGTTCTATGGCGACAGCGTGATTACGCCGGCCATCTCGGTGCTGAGCGCGGTCGAAGGGCTGGAGGTCGCCGCGCCGATTCTGAAGACCTGCGTGATCCCCGTGACCCTCGTCGCGCTGGTGACGCTGTTTCTCATGCAGAAGCGCGGCACGGCCGGTATCGGCGCGGTATTCGGGCCCGTGATGGTGCTCTGGTTCATCGTGCTGGCCGCGGCGGGCCTCGTCAACATGATGCGCTCACCCGCGATCCTGGTCGCACTCAATCCGTTCACGGGGCTCGCATTCTGCCTGCATCACCGGTGGCTCGCATTCGTTGCATTGGGCGCGGTCGTGCTGTCGCTCACCGGCGCCGAAGCGCTGTATGCCGACATGGGCCATTTCGGCGCGAGACCGATTCGCTGGACCTGGTTCGGCCTCGTGTTTCCGGCCCTCGCGTTGAATTATCTGGGGCAGGGCGCGTTGTTGCTGGCCGAGCCGGGCGCGCTGCAAAATCCTTTCTACCGGATGTTTCCCGCATGGGCGCTGTATCCGATGATCGTGCTGGCGACGATCGCAACCGTGATCGCCTCGCAAGCCGTTATCTCGGGCACGTACTCGATGACGAAGCAGGCCATGCAACTCGGCTTTCTGCCGCGTATGAGCGTCGTCTACACATCGGAAAGAGAAATGGGGCAGATCTATGTGCCCGGTATCAACTGGACGCTGCTGGTCGCGGTGGTGGCGGCCGTGCTCGGCTTCGGTTCGTCCACGGCACTCGGCTCCGCGTACGGTATCGCCGTCACCGGGACGATGCTGATCACGACGATCCTGACGTTCTTCGTGATTCGCTACGCGTGGCATTACAACTGGTTGCTCTGCGTGGTGGCCACGGTGTTCTTCTTCGTGATCGATGCCGCGTTCTTCTCGGCGAATCTGCTGAAGATCGTGCAAGGCGGCTGGTTCCCGCTACTGGTCGGGTTGATCATCTACACGATCATGGCGACCTGGGGAAAGGGCTGGGAGATGATGCGCGCCGAAGCTCGCGTGCGAGCCGGCACCATGCCGCTCAAACCCTATCTGGCGACGCTGCTGGCCGGCTCGCCGATCAGGGTGAAAGGCACGGCGATTTTTCTGTCGCCCGACCCGGATGGTGTGCCGCATTCGCTGATCAACAATCTGATGCACAACCGCGTGCTGCACAAACGCGTCGTTTTCGTCACGGTGAATAACGAAGAAGTGCCGTGGGTTCCCGCGAGCGAGCGGGTCAACGTGCATCGGCTGGACGCGGAGTGCTATCAGATCACGATCAACTACGGTTTCATGGACGAAGTCGATCTGCCGTGCGCACTGCAGATCTGCAAGGCCGAAGGGCTCACGTTCGAGGCTGCGGAGACGTCTTACTTCCTCAGCCGCGCGACCCTCGTGCCCACGCGCGACAGCGGCATGGCGATGTGGCGCGAGCGACTGTTCTCGGTGATGTTGCACAACGTCGGCAATGTCGCGGCGTATCTCAAGCTGCCGGCCAACCGCGTGATCGAGTTGGGCGCGCGCGTGGAAATCTGACGTCGAAGTCAATCTTATCCGGCGAGCGCCCGCGTGACGAAGCGGCGAGAGACCGGCAACCGGGCTACGGTTGCCGCCACTGCCGGTTAGGAACGATTGGCTGTTTCCGGCGCGGGCGCATCCGATACGGCGAGCACCTTGATGCCTTCCCAGTGCGGATGCAGCAACCTCAGGACCGCGAGGATCGCGCTATTGGTGTTCTCCGGCACGGTGACCAGATCGCTGCCTTTCTGGACCGTTTTCTTACCATGCTGGCAATACTGATACTCGACATGAAGCGTGACTGACATGACTCTGACTTCCCTTTTCTATGGGTGCTGATCTCGCGTGAAGAATGGCGCGTCGTTGCCCGCTCTGCGCTTCGCCCCGATCGATGAATCCGCGCCGTCTTCTCACCGCTCTATAACGGCACCGTGACGGCTCGACTTGAGTGCTTACAGCCGTAGGATGGTCGTCGGCTATTTGTCATATTTGAAACTTCGTTTCAGAACCTGCATCGGTGCGTCGTTAAGACGGGTATCAAAACACGCAGGTATTTCATGGCTTTCGTCAGCAACCTCAAAATCGGCCCCCGTCTCGGTGCGGGCTTTGCAATCGTGTTACTGCTGCTGTGCGCGGTGGGTGGCATCGGCCTGATCGAAGCTTCACGCATATTCGACGGCACCCGCGAGATCGCCGACAACTGGCTGCCCAGTATCGAAAGTCTCGGGAACATTCGCACCCAGGCGGACGACGTACGCCGTTTGTCGCTGCGTGAGTTGCTGACGACCGACGCCGAAGAAACGCGCGCGCTGCGCGCGCAACACGCCGCCGCCGTTGCCGGTTTCGCGTCGGCGATGAACGACTACGCGAAACTCGTCTCGTCGCCGGAAGAACAGCGTTTCGACGACGGCATCAAATCGTCGTGGGCGAGCTATCTGGAAACGGACGCGAAGCTCGAAAAACTGCTGGACGGCGGCGAAAGCAATGTCGCTGAAGCCCGTCAGTTGGCGTCCCTCGAAGGGTCCAAACGCTTCACCGCGACGCTCGCGTTTATCGACGACGACATCAAGCTGAATCACACGGGTTCGACGCAGGAAGTCGGCGTTGCGCAGACCGCATTCGAGAGTGCACGCATGTGGACGCTGTTACTGGTGGCGCTTGCCTTGCTTTCCGGCGGCGCGATCGCCGTGTTCATCACGCGCTCGATCACGGGTCCGCTGCGCCGCTCGGTCGATGTCGCGGAAACAGTCGCGCGCGGCGATCTCACGGCGGTAATCGAGGTGACGGGTGGCGATGAACTGGCGCAGTTGCTCGGCGCGCTGCGCAATATGAACGAACGTCTGCTCGACACCGTTAGCCGCGTGACGTCCAGCAGCGAGGGCATTGCCACCGGCTCGGCGGAAATTGCCGCGGGCAACACCGATCTGAGTCAACGCACGGAAGAGCAGGCGGCGTCGCTGGAAGAAACGGCGGCGAGCATGGAAGAGCTCACGGCCACCGTCAAACAGAACGCCGAAAACGCCAACCAGGGCAATGCGCTGGCGGCGCGGGCTTCGGAAACGGCGGCGCGCGGCGGTGCCGTGGTGGGCCGGGTGGTCGATACTATGAGCGATATCTCGGCCAGCTCGCAGCAGGTCGCCCAGATCATTTCGGTGATCGAGGGGATCGCGTTCCAGACCAACATTCTCGCCCTCAACGCAGCGGTCGAAGCGGCGCGCGCGGGCGAACAGGGTCGCGGTTTCGCGGTTGTCGCGGGTGAAGTGCGAACGCTCGCGCAACGTAGTGCGGCAGCGGCGAAGGAGATCAAGGATCTGATCAGCCAGTCGGTCGAACGCGTGAACAGCGGCACGGCGCTCGTCGACGAGGCGGGCCGCACGATGGGTGAAATCGTGCAGGCTGTGGGTCAGGTGTCCGATCTGATGGGCGAGATCAGTGCGGCATCGGGCGAGCAGCACACCGGTATCGAGCAGGTGAACGTGGCGATCGCGCAGATGGATCAGGTCACGCAACAGAATGCGGCGCTGGTCGAAGAGGCGTCGGCGGCGGCGCAGTCCATGGCCGCGCAGTCGGCTTCGCTGCGCGAACTGGTCGCCGTATTCAAGCTGCCCGCCGGGCGCCGCGCCCAGGACCCGGCGCGTGCTTCAGTCGCGCCGCGCGCCCAGCACGGCCTTCGGCTCCAGAAAAGCCTCTAGTCCGTAGGCACCGTACTCGCGGCCGATGCCCGACTGCTTGAAGCCGCCGAACGGTGCAGCCGGCTCGTGCGCGAGCGTGTTGACGAGGACGCGGCCGGCGTCGATACGCGCCGCGACTTCGCTCGCCCGCGCCGGGTCGGCTGAGAAGACATACGCCTGCAAGCCGTAAGGGGTGTCGTTAGCGATGGCGATGGCCTCGTCGGTGTCGCGGTACGTGATGATCGACAGCACAGGGCCGAAGATTTCTTCGCGCGCAATCGTCATGTCGTTGGAGACGCCGCTGAAGACGGTCGGACGCACGAACCAGCCTGCGCCGACCCCTTCCGGCCTGCCTGCGCCGCCGGCAATCAAACGCGCGCCTTCGTCGATGCCCAGGCGAATATAGCGCTGCACACGCTCCCATTGTTTCTGACTGACCATCGGCCCGACCACGGTTTGCGGATCGCGTGGATCGCCCGCTTGCGTGCGTGACACTTCCTCACTGATGCGCGCTTCGAATTCGTCGAGCCGGTGTTGCGGCACGAGAATCCGCGTCCCGGCAATGCAGGCCTGGCCGCTATTCATGAAGCCGGCCTGAATCACGAGCGGGACGACCACGTCGAAGTCCGCATCGTCGAGCACGATTGCGGGCGACTTGCCGCCGAGTTCGAGTGTGACGCGCTTGAGCGTATCGGCCGCGCTGCGCAGTATCGTCTTGCCGACCGCCGTCGAGCCGGTGAACGACAGCTTGGCGACATCGGGGTGGGCACTGATGCGCGCGCCGACGGTGTCGCCGCGTCCGGTGACGATGTTGAACACGCCCGGCGGCAAGCCCGCCTCATGCAATGCTTCGGTGACGACACGTGTCTGCATCGCGCTCATTTCGCTCGGCTTGATCACGGCGGTACAGCCTGCGGCCAACGCGGCGGCAAGCTTGCCGCAGATAAAGCCGGCATCGCTGTTCCAGGGTGTAATCAGCCCGGCGACGCCGAGCGGCTGCATCACGACATCCGCCGTACCCGCACGGCGCGTGAACGCAAAGTCTTGCAGCACCTTGGCCGCTTCGAGCAGCACCGCGCTCGCATGCTTCGCCATCCAGCGGCCGCGCGACACCGGCGCGCCATATTCTTCGGTGATCGCCTCGAAAAGTTCGTCCTCTCGTGCGAGTACCGCTGCGTGCATCCGCTTCAGCATGTCGATGCGTTCGCGCTTGCTGGTGCGTGAAAATGCCGGAAAGGCGCGCTTCGCGGCGGCGATCGCGAGGTCGGCATCTTGCGCGTCGGCCAGCCGCACGCGGCCGATTACCTGTTCGGTGGCGGGGTTGAAGAGATCATAGCGTTCCTCGCCGTGCGGCGTGACGAAGGCGCCGTCGATATAAATCGTGTCGATGTCCTGCATGGTTCGCTCCCAAAGCGGTTCCGGTCGACACACGATAAGCCGACGGCATTGCGCTGACTAGCCGTACAATCGCGCATGATTCATTGAATAATTCGGGACAATGAAAACATCGGGTCTGGGTGAACTGGAAGCGGTGCTGGCGGTGGCGCGGCATCGTAACTTTCGCGCGGCGGCGACGGAACTCGGCGTGTCCACTTCGGCGCTCAGCCATGCGGTGGCCGGGCTGGAGCGGCGCATTGGCGTGCGCCTCTTCAATCGCACGACCCGCAGCGTGTCGCTGTCGGAAGCCGGCGCGCAATTCGTCGAGAGCGTCGCGCCCGCGCTGTCCTCCATCCGCATGGCGATCGAGCGGGCCGGCAGCTTTCGCGACACCGTGTCGGGCACGTTGCGCATCAATACGTCGGCGGGCGCGGGCAGGCAGGTGATGGCGCTCTTCATCGATTTCCTGCAGCGCTATCCCGAGATGAAACTCGATATCGTCACCGAGGGCAAGCTGATCGATATCGTCGCGGACGGTTTCGATGCGGGCGTTCGCCTCGCCGAAACGGTGCCGCAGGAGATGATCGCGGTGCCGTTCGGCGATATGCAGCGCTTTGCCGTGGTCGGCAGCCCGGCCTATTTCGAGCGGCGCAAACCGCCGCGCAACCCCGGCGATCTGCTCGCTCACGAGTGCGTCCGCATGCGCATGCCCAGCGGCGCGATTTACCAGTGGGAGTTCGAGCGGCGCGGCGAGGCGCTGCGGGTCGACGTCAAAGGCGCGCTGATGCTCGACGAACCCGCGATGACGCTTCAAGCCGCGCGGGCCGGTCTCGGTCTGGCGTATCTGAGCGAATGGAATGCGGCGGCGGATCTGCAAGCCGGCACGCTGGTGCGCGTGCTGGAAGCCTGGACGCCGCCGCTCGACGGCCTGTGCCTGTATTACCCAGGCCGCCGCCATGTGCCGGCGGGCTTGCGTGCGCTCATCGAGATGATTCGCGAGCAAGCCGACGCACGGCGGGTCAAGCGGCGAACCCGGCCTGTTCAGTGACCGTGCCGCTCGCCGACCGCGCACCTCGCCGCGCATGGCGCGCTGGCCGCCGCGCGTGAACTCACGCGGCACAATTGCGGCGGCATAACGGGCGTTGTACGGCGCGGGAAATATCCTTTTTGCTTAAGTTCTGCCAGCATTTGCCGTAATCGAGGAACGAATCCCATCGATGAGACCGGCATAAATGAAGCGATTGACCTTGAACCAGAAGCTCTGGAGCATTCTGACGCTGCTCTGGTTTGGCCTTGGTGTGCTCGTCGTCACGAGCGCGTGGTTTAGCCGGGGCGATATGCTCGAACAGCGCAAGAGCATGCTGTCCCAGGAAGTGGACACCGCGCTCGGCGTGATTGCCTTCTACCAGAAGAAAGCCGCCGACCATACCTTGCCGGTCGACGAAGCAAAACATCAGGCGCTCGAAACGCTGCGCGTGCTGCGCTACGGCGCGGACCGCAGTGGTTATTTCGGCATCTACGACTCGAACGTGGTGGGGCTGCTCGTGCCGCCCAAGCCGGAACTCGAGGGCAAGTCGCAGGCGAACCTGGTCGATCCGAACGGCACGCACGTGGCGGCCGAGATCGTCAAAAGCTCATCGCCGGGTGGCAATCACTTCAGCGAATACGTGTGGCCCAAGCCGGGCAGCGACACGCCCGCGCGCAAGATTTCCGCCAGCGAATTCGTCGCCGACTGGGACTGGCACGTTTTCACGGGCGTGTATGTCGACGATATCGATCAGGTGTTCTACGCGGCACTCCTGCGCGATCTGCTGCTCGCGACGATCGTGACCGCGGTGTTGTCGCTCGGGATCATGTTGCTGATCCGCAGCATCCGCACGAGCCTGGGTGGCGAGCCCGATCACGCGGCCGAGGTCTGCAAGCAGATCGCCAACGGCGATCTGGGTGTGGATGTCGACCTGCGCGCCGGCGACACCACCAGCCTGATGGCGTCGCTCAAGGCCATGCGTGACAGCCTGTCGCGCGTGGTCATCGAAGTACGCGAGAACGCCGAAGGCGTGGCGACCGCCAGCAGCGAGATTGCACAAGGCAATCTCGATCTGTCGAGCCGTACGGAAGAGCAGGCCGCCTCGCTCGAAGAAACCGCGTCGAGCATGGAAGAGTTGACCGCCACGGTCCGTCACAACACCGACAACGCCAGACAGGCGGCGACGCTGGCCGGTACGGCCTCGGGAGTGGCGGTGCGCGGCGGCGAAGTGGTGGGCCGCGTGGTCGAGACGATGCAGGAGATCTCCGGCAGTTCGGCCAAGATGTCCGAGATCATTTCGGTCATCGAGGGCATCGCGTTCCAGACCAATATTCTTGCGCTCAACGCCGCGGTCGAAGCGGCGCGTGCCGGTGAACAGGGGCGAGGTTTCGCAGTCGTGGCCGGCGAAGTCCGCACGCTCGCGCAGCGCAGCGCCACGGCGGCACGCGAGATCAAGGACCTGATCGGCGACTCGGTCGGCCGTGTGGAAGCGGGTTCGAAACTGGTGGAGGAAGCGGGCCGCACGATCAACGAAATCGTCGGTGCCGTGAAGCGCGTGACCGACATCGTCGGCGAGATCTCCTCGGCGTCGGCGGAACAGAGCCAGGGCATCGAGCAGGTCAGCCAGGCGGTCAGCCAGATGGATCAGGTGACCCAGCAAAACGCAGCCCTGGTCGAAGAGGCCTCGGCGGCGGCGCAGTCGATGGCGCATCAGGCGCGGGCGTTGCGTGAGACGGTGTCGTTCTTCAAGGTCGAGGGTGCCAGATCGTCGGCCGCCCTCGCGGTCGAACGCGTGAGCAAGCCGCGTAGCGTGGTGGCGACAGCGGCGCCGAAGGTTCGCGCGCCGCGTCCTGCCGCGACGAAGCCGGAGACGACGCGCGCCGCGAGCGCCGGGAGCCACGCCAAGGCCGCGGTCGTTGCGCCGACCGCGGATGCCACCGCGGACTGGGAGACGTTCTGAACGCAGCAGTCCGCGCGCGGACTGCTCGACTCGATGCGCTCCCACGTTAAAGGACGCAGTGTCACGCCCTGAAGTCCCGCATCCGATGGCATCATAGAGGCCTCGTTTTCCAACCCGCGAGCCTCTTTTCGAACATGTCGAACCTGATCGTGCACGGCGGTCTCCCTTTGCGCGGCGAGATCGCGCCGTCCGCCAACAAGAACGCTGTCCTCCCCATTCTTTGCGCCACGTTGCTGACCGACCAGCCCCTGCGTCTGGTCGGCGTGCCTGATATCACCGACGTCAGGAAAATCCTCGATATCTTTCGCACGCTGGGCAGCCGGGTCTCGATGGACTTCGCGACCGGCATGCTCGAACTGCATCATCACGCGACCACGTTCGATCCGGTCGCGCACAAACTGCCTGAGGAGATGCGCTCGTCGATCATGCTCGTGCCGCCCTTGCTGGCGCGTTTCGGCGTAGCGCGGCTGGAGAACGACGTGAAGGGCTGCACGCTCGGCGTGCGCGAGATCGACCCGCACGTCGAAGTGTTCGAGCGTTTCGGCGCCAGCGTCGAGCGCACGGCGGATTCGCTGGTGGTGCGCGCCGGTGGACAGATGCAGGCGAACCATCACTGGCTGGACTACGCGTCGGTCACCACTACCGAAAACTTCGTGCTGTGCGCGGCATCGGCGAACGGCACCTCGAGCCTCGTCAATGCGGCGTCCGAGCCGCACGTGCAGGAGTTTTGCCGCTTTCTGGCCATGCTGGGCGTTGCGATCGACGGCATCGGCACTTCGCGTTTGACGGTCGAAGGCGGACGCAAGCTCGGTGGCGGCGAGTTCCGTTTCAGCGAAGACTTTCACGAGATCGCCACGTTTCTGGCACTCGGCGCGATCACCGGCGGCGACATCGTCGTGCGAAACACGGCGCCCGAGCAGTTCCCGCTCATCGACCGGACCTTCGCGAAGTTCGGCGTGCAGGTGGTGCACCGCGACGGCTGGTCGCGCGCCGTACGGCAGGGTCCGCTGCGGGTGCAGCGACCGTTCACGCAGAATATCCTCACCAAGGTGGAAGCGGCCCCGTGGCCGTATCTGCCGGTCGATCTGCTGCCCATCTTCATTGCACTCGGCGTGAAAGCCGAAGGCAGCGCCATGTTCTGGAACAAGGTCTACGACGGCGCGATGGGCTGGTCGGTCGAACTTTCCAAGTTCGGCGCGCATGTGTTTTTGTCGGACCCGCATCGCCTGATTACCTTCGGGGGACTGCCCCTGAGTCCGGCACGAGTCGAGAGCCCGTACATCATTCGCGTGGCGATTGCCCTGCTGATGGTCGCCGCGAGTATCGAAGGGCGCTCGGAGATCATGAATGCACTGCCGATTCGCCGGGCGCATCCACGGTTCGTGGAGAATCTGCGCTCGGTGGGGGCGAACGTCGAGTGGACAAGTAGTGAGTGAACCGTCCGGCAGAGGCCGCATGAAAGACAGGGCAACCGTTCTATGCGTGCGCGACGACCGCATCCTGCTGGTTGCCCGGGCACGCTCGCGCTGGGCACTGCCCGGCGGCCGGATTCATCGGGACGAAGCGCCGCACGAGGCGGCGTTGCGCGAACTGGAAGAGGAGACCACGCTCGTCGCGGATCAGATCATGTATCTGTTCCAGTTCTCCGGCTTCAACACGATCCACCACGTCTTTTTTGCCGACCTCGCGCCGCACGCGCAGCCGCAGCCCAGCAACGAAATCGCGAAGTGCCGCTGGTTCGCGCCCGTCAAGATCGCGACGCTCTCTGCCAGCGTGCCGACGCACGGCATCGTGGAGCTGTTCTTCGAGCACATCCGGGCTCACCAGGCCGACGATCCGCTCTCGCCGCCGAAGCCGCCGGTGCCCGCTCGACCTTGACGCCGGCCTGAGCCACCCGCCTCGAAGGCCTGTGGGATAATCGCGGAGTTTGCCCGGAGCGCGGCTCAAAAGGTTGCTCGCACGGGCGCGCGAGGGGCCTTTATTCCCGTGGCCCGCTTCCTTTCGGCGATATTTAATCAGCAACCACAATGCCCGCATACCGTTCCAAAACCTCCACCGCCGGCCGCAACATGGCGGGGGCGCGCTCCCTGTGGCGCGCCACCGGCATGAAAGACGAAGACTTCTCCAAGCCGATCATCGCGGTGGTCAATTCGTTCACCCAGTTCGTGCCCGGCCACGTCCACCTGAAGGACCTGGGTCAGCTCGTCGCGCGCGAGATCGAAGCCGCGGGTGGCGTAGCCAAAGAGTTCAACACCATCGCGGTCGATGACGGCATCGCCATGGGTCACGACGGCATGCTGTACTCGCTGCCGAGCCGCGACATCATCGCCGATTCGGTGGAATACATGGTCAACGCGCACTGCGCCGACGCCATGGTGTGCATCTCCAATTGCGACAAGATCACCCCCGGCATGCTGATGGCCGCGATGCGGCTCAACATCCCCGTGATCTTCGTGTCCGGCGGTCCGATGGAAGCCGGCAAGACGCGCCTGGCGAACCCGCAGACCGGCACCATCGAGTTCAAGAAGCTCGATCTGGTCGACGCGATGGTGATTGCCGCCGACGAGCGCTATTCCGACGCCGACGTCGCCGAAGTGGAACGTTCCGCCTGCCCGACCTGCGGTTCGTGCTCGGGCATGTTCACCGCCAATTCGATGAACTGCCTGACCGAAGCACTCGGTCTTTCGCTGCCCGGCAACGGCACGGTGGTGGCCACGCATGCGGACCGCGAGCAGCTCTTCAAGCGCGCCGGCCGCCGCATCGTCGAACTCGCTCACAAGTACTACGAGCAGGAAGAGGCCTCGGTGCTGCCGCGCGCGGTCGGCTTCAAGGCCTTCGAAAACGCGATGACGCTCGACATCGCCATGGGCGGCTCGACCAACACGATCCTGCACCTGCTGGCAATCGCCCGCGAAGCGGAGATCGACTTCACCATGACCGACATCGACCGCCTGTCGCGCATCGTGCCGCAGTTGTGCAAGGTGGCCCCAAACACCAACAAATACCACATCGAAGACGTGCATCGCGCGGGCGGCATCATGGCGATCCTCGGCGAGCTGGACCGCGCCGGCAAGCTGCACACCGACGTGCCCACGGTGCACACCGCGACGCTCAAGGACGCGCTGGATCAGTGGGACATCGTGCGCACCCAGGACGAAGCCGTGCGGACCTTCTACATGGCCGGTCCGGGCGGCGTGCCGACGCAGGTGGCGTTCAGCCAGAACGCGCGCTGGCCGAGCCTGGACACCGATCGTGCCGAGGGCTGCATCCGCTCCTATGAACACGCGTTCTCGAAGGAAGGCGGCCTGGGCGTGCTGACGGGCAACATCGCGCTGGATGGCTGCGTGGTGAAGACGGCCGGCGTGGACGAAAGCATTCTGGTGTTCGAAGGCACGGCGCACGTCACGGAATCGCAGGACGAAGCGGTCGAGAACATCCTCAACGACAAGGTCAAGGCCGGCGACGTGGTGATCGTGCGCTACGAAGGTCCGAAGGGCGGCCCCGGCATGCAGGAAATGCTCTACCCGACGAGCTACATCAAGTCGAAGGGTCTGGGTAAAGCCTGTGCGTTGCTGACCGACGGGCGCTTCTCGGGCGGCACCTCGGGCCTGTCCATCGGTCACTGCTCGCCGGAAGCGGCGGCGGGCGGCGCGATTGGTCTCGTGCGCGACGGCGACAAGATCCGCATCGACATCCCCAATCGCACGATCAACGTGCTGGTGTCCGACGAGGAACTGGCGCGTCGTCGCGAGGAGCAGAACGCCAAGGGCTGGAAGCCGGCCCAGCCGCGTCCGCGCAAGGTGTCGGCGGCGCTGAAGGCGTATGCCAAGCTGGTGATGTCGGCGGATAAGGGCGCAGTGCGCGACCTGTCGCTGCTGGAAGACTGAACCTGCGGCGGGCTGCGTGCCCGTCCGCTGTGAAGAAGGCCGCTCTTTTGAGCGGCCTTTTTTTCGTGCAACGAGTCTTTCGGATTCGCGCCTCAGTCCTCGCTTCCATGATGAAGCGGCGCGCGTTCAACGCAGCGCGGGCCAAGCTGCGCCAGTGCGTTGCAGCCGAGCAGCCGCAGGGTGATCTGCATCTCGTTCATCATCAACGCAAGCACGTCGGTCACGCCGGCGCCGCCTCGCGACGCGAGACCATACAGCGGCGCGCGTCCGAGCAGCACGCCTCGCGCGCCTAACGCGACCGCTTTCAACGCATCGCTGCCGCGGCGGATGCCGCCGTCGACGTAAATACTCAATCGATGGCCGACCTCGTCGGCGATCGACGGCAACAGTTCGAGCGGCGACAGGGTGCTGCCCAATTGCCGCCCGCCGTGGTTCGACAGCACGATTCCGTCGGCGCCGTGAGCGGCCGCAAGCAGCGCGTCCTCGTGGCCCTGAACGCCCTTGACGATCAGCTTGCCGCTCCAGTGGCGACGCACCCATTCGAGATCCGTCCACCCAAGCGTCAGATCCATCTGCCGACTGAGCATCGCTGCATGGCGGGACAGATCGGCGCGCTCGCCGACGCTTTGCGCGATGTTCTTCAACTGCGGCGCGCCGTATCGCGCCATCTGCCAGCACCAGTGCGGATGCCGGAGACAGTCGGCCAGCAAGCGGCGCGACACGCGCAAGGGCAGCGCGAAACCATTGCGGGTGTCATGGTCGCGTTTGCCGTGAACCGGCACGTCGACCGTGAGGACGAGCGTCGAAAAGCCGGCGACACTCGCCCGGCGCATCAGATTCTCGGCGATGCCGCGGTCCTGCTGGACGTACAACTGCATCCACAGGTCGGCGCCGGGCGCAGCGGCGCGCACGTCTTCGAGCAGCGAAGTCGACGCCGTCGACAGCACGAAGGGCAAGCCCGCGCGACTCGCCGCCTGCGCGAGCAACTCGTCTGCGCACGGCCAGAAGAGTCCGTTGAGCCCGGTCGGCCCGACGATCAGCGGGGCCGCCGCCTCCCGTTCGAAAAACCGTGTGGCGATCGAACATTGCGACACATCGGTCATCACACGCGGTTTGAAGAGCCATTGCCGGTAAGCGTCGGTATTGCGGCGCAACGCATCGCCGTCTTCGGCGCCGCCGTCGAGATAGTCGAAGGCCAGACGCGGCAGACGTTTGCGCGCGGCGATGCGGTAATCGGCAACACAGGAAAGCATGAATGCTCCGGATGCATCGAATTGACTTCAACGGTGCGAATCAATCGCATTACAATTGAACCAGGCGCAATCCGATAAACGTTGAACAACCTGATACCACCATGTCAGAACGCACCGCACGCACGCCCAAGGCGGAGAAGACAGCCAGTCCGGAAGCGTCCCGTTCGTCGCTTTTCGTCGGCTCGACCGAAAAAGCCTTTCAGGTGCTGCATGCTTTCGACGGTCCCAGCCGGCACATGACGCTCGTCGATATCGCACGCGCGTCCGGACTCGATCGCAGCGCCACGCAACGACTCGTGCACACGCTCGAAACGCTCGGCTATCTCTACCGTGTGCCCGACACGCGCAACTACGGTCTCACCACCAAGGTGCTGCAGTTCTCATACAACTACGTACGCGCCAACGAGCTCATCGACAAGGCCTCGCCGTATCTGCTGGACATCAGCCGCCGTCTGGGCGAGACCACCAATCTGCTCGAACTCGACGGTCACGAAATCGTGTTCGTCGCGCGCTTTCCCGGGCAGCATCTGGTCAACATCGACATCGTGGTCGGCGCCCGTTTGCCTGCCATGTTCACGGCGGCAGGCATCGCGATCCTGTCGCGTCTGTCCGACGAGCGCGTGCGCGAAATCCTCGCGCAAACCCGGCTCGACCCGCTCACGCACTACACCGAAACCAATCCCGACAAGCTGCTCGAACGCGTTCGCAAGGTGGCGCGGCGCGGCTACGCGGTGATCGAAAACGAAACCGTGCTCGGCGATATTTCGGTCGCTGCACCGGTCACGGATCACGGCGGCATGGGGGTCGCCGCGATCAATATTTCGGTGCCGACCTCGCGCTGGTCGCGTGAACGCGTGGAAGCCGAACTCGCGCAACACGTGCAGGTGGCCGCGACGTCGATTTCCAAATCGCGGCTCTCGGGCTACTCGCGCTAAAGCGCTGACCAGAGCGTCAGGCAGGGCACCAACGCGACTCAGCGATTTCGCTCGAAGCGGTCCAGTTGCTTCTCGAGTTCGACGCGCAGATTCGCCGACAGCTCCGGCGCGGCCTCCGCCAGCGGTGCGAGCATCGCCGGCGCATGCACGCCGATCAGATCCATCACCGATTTCATCGGCCCCGGATTGGTTTCGGCGAACGCCATGTTCATCAGCGGGATCAGCGAGCGGTGCAGCGTCAAGGCTTCTTGCGTCTTGCCGTCGCTCGCGAGCTGGTGGATGGTGCGCCACGCGGTCGGCAGCAAGCTCGCAGTCACGACGATGCCACCGCGCGCGCCCGCCGCGACGTGTAGCGGAAACAGCGTGTCTTCGCCACTCAGCACCGAGAACGACGAATCGACGCCGGCCACCGTGCGCAGAAAGTGCCACATGTCGGTGTTGCAAGCCTTCATGCCGATGATCCGTTCGTGTTTCGACAGTTCGTGCAGCACCTCCGGGGCAATCGCGATACGCGTGCGGTACGGAATCTCATAGATGAGGATCGGCAACGGCGATTCGTCGGCGTAACGCATGAAGTAATCACGGATGCCGCCTTGAGTCGGATTCGTGTAATAGGGCGTCAGGACCAGCAAGCCGTCGGCGCCGACGGCGGCGAATTCCTTGCCGGCCTGAAGCGCGTCGTGATATCCGGGATCGAGCACGCCCGGAATCACCGGCACCTTGCCGGCGGTTTCGCTGACGGTAAGCTCCGCCATACGGATGCGCTGAGCGCGCGCGAGCGCGCCATATTCACCGGTGCCGCCGAGCGGCACGAAGCCGTCCACGCCCTGCTTGAGCAGGTAGCGAATCAGCGTGCGCGCCGCGTCGACGTTGATGCTGTCGTCGGCATTGACGGGAGTCGGGATGGCCGGCAGAACGCCGCGCAGTTGTTGTGCTGAAAGCATGAAAGAGTCTCGATGAATAAAGTCAGGAAGCGAGGCTGCGGCGGCGCAAGCGGTCGGCCACCCAGATCAGCACCGCGATGAAAGCGAACAGGCAGGTCGAGACGGCGGCGATCACCGGTGAAATCTGCATGGTGATTTCGTCCCAGAACTGCTTGGGTAAAGTGGTGCTCACGCCGCCCGAGGTGAAGAGGGCGATGGTGAGTTCGTCGAACGAGGTGGCGAAGGCGAACAGGAACGAAGACATCAGCCCCGCGCCGAGAATCGGGAACGTCACGCGGCGCAAAGTGGCCCACGGCCGCGCGCCCATGCTGTGCGCCGCCTGGTCCAGACGCGTGTCGTAGTTGCGCAGCACGGCCATCATCGTGATCACGACGTAGGGCACGGCCACCATGGTATGCGCGAGCACGAGTCCCAGCGACGAACCCACCAGCCCGATCTTCGCGAAGAAATAGAACACGCCCACGGCGATGATCATGCGCGGCACGACGATCGGCGCGAGCACGAAGGCCAGCATGGCGGCCTTGCCGCGCATGCCGCCGCGCACCAGCAGGAAGGCGGCGGGCGTGCCGATCAGCATCGACAGAATGCCGGTGCCGACGCCGACCAGCATCGAGCGCGTGATGGCCTGCATCCACAGCGGCGAGTCGACGATCTGCCGATACCACTGCAGCGAGAAGCCGTGCGGCGGCCAGGCGAGGCCGGAGCCGGCGTCGAAGGAGAGTGGAATCATCAGGAACGCGGGCGCGCTCAGGAACACCAGCAGCAGGATCACGACCACGCGCAGCGTGAGGCTTTCGCCGTTGCCGGCGGCACGCTTGCGACGACGCGGCAGCACGCCGATGAGTGCGTCGGTTGCGTTGCCGAGCAGGGTCAGCACGGCGTCGCCGAGTTGACGGCGCCACTGGCCGCCGCGGCCGGGTTGGCGTGCGGTCGAGCTGCCGCCCGCCATGGTGGAGAGTCCCACCATGCGGTCGTAGACGAGGAACACGATCAGCACCACCGCCAGCAGCAGCACCGAGATCGCCCCGGCGAAACCCCAGTTCAGCGCTTGCATCACCTGGTCGATGATCAGTTGCGTGATCATCGTTTGATGGCGTCCGCCGAGCAACGTCGGCGTGATGAAAAAGCCGATCGCGGTGACGAACACCATCAATGCGCCGGCCGCGACGCCGGGCAGCGAGAGCGGGAAATACACCTTCCAGAACACGGTGCCGGGACGCGCGCCGAGTGTCGCCGCGGCGCTCGGCAAGCGGCGGTCGATGTTCTCCATCACCGACAGCATGGTCAGCACGGCGAGCGGCATCAATGCATGCACCATGCCGACGATCACGCTGGAGAAGTGGTAGAGCAGGCTCAACGGTTGATCGATGATGCCGAGGCTCATCAGCAGCTTGTTGATTACGCCGTTGCGGCCGAGCAGCACGACCCATGCAAACGTGCGCACGAGGAAGCTCGTCCAGAACGACAGCAGCACCCAGAACAGCAAGCGGTTCTTGCGTTCGCGCGTGAGCGACGAGATCAGATAGGCGATCGGATAGCCGGTCAGCACGGAGAAGAAGGTGGTCCACAGCGAGACCTTCAACGTGATGAGCAGTACGTCGACATACACGGAGGAGGCGAACAGCCGCTTGTATTCGATCAGCGTGAAGCCGTTGCCGTTGTGCACGCTCAGCAGCAGAAGCTGGCCGACCGGATAGACCAGCATCACGAGCAGCAGCACGACGATCGGCGCGGCTTTCGCGCCGGGTTGCAGCCACGCGCGCCAGGGCGCGCGTCGTGCCGGCGACGCGCTGGCAGGATGAGGCGGCTGCGCGGTGAGAGCGGAATGATTCATGGCTTATCCCGCGATCGCGACGGCGTCGGCGGCGAGCCACGACAGCCCGAGCGTCTGTCCGACTTCGTACTGGCTGCCGAGCCGGTTGGTGGGAAACGCGGCGACGAGCGGGGCGGCATCGGCCGCCGGCGGTTGCAGATAGAGCCGCGTCATGCTGCCGGTGACCATGATGTCGGTGAGTTTCGCCGACAAGGTGCCGCCGCCGTCGGCGCCGCTGCCCGCGTCTTCGTGAACCTTCAGATTCTGCGGACGCAGCATCAGCTTGACCGGTTTGCCGTCGGCGATCACCGGGTCGTACACCATCGCGCGACCCTGTTCGACACCTTGCAGGCTGATCTGCACCTGATCGCCGGCGCGGCCGGTGACCACCGCGTCGAGCAGGTTCGATTCGCCGAGAAAGTCCGCCACGAACACGCTCTTCGGCCGGAAATACAGATCGGCCGGCGTGCCGAGTTGCGCGATCGAGCCGGCGTTCATCAGGCAGATGCGATCGGACATCGTCATTGCTTCTTCCTGATCGTGCGTGACGTAGACGATGGTCGTGCCGAGGTCGCGGTGAATCCGCTTGATCTCGAGTTGCATGTGATCGCGCAGCTTCTTGTCGAGTGCGCCGAGCGGCTCGTCCATGAGAATGATCGACGGCCGGTAGACCATGCAGCGCGCCAGCGCGATCCGTTGCTGCTGTCCGCCGGACAACTCGCGTGGGTAGCGGTCCGCGACATGCGGAAGATGCACCATCTCCAGCGCCTGCCTCACCTTGTCGCGCGCAGCCTTCGCGTCGGTCTTGCGCATCTGCAGCGGAAACGCGATGTTCTGCGCCACCGTCATATGCGGAAACAGCGCGTAGTTCTGAAACACCATGCCGATGTCGCGTTCATACGGCGCGCCCCACGTGACGTCGACGCCGTTGATATGAATCTGGCCCGCATCGGGTTGCGCAAGGCCGGCGATCAGGCTGAGCAGCGTCGTCTTGCCCGAGCCGCTCGGACCGAGCAGGGTCAGAAACTCGCCTTTGGCGACGTCGAGATCGGTCGGCGCCAGCGCGACGAAATCGCCATAGCGTTTGCTGAGGCCCGTGATTTGAAGGTTCGAGGCGGACATGGAATCGGCATCCTTGAAAATGAAAACGAAGGTCAGGTCAGGATCCAGCGGTTGAAGCGTTCGAGTGCCACGCTTTGCTGTTCCTGCCAGTACCGCGCGTCGATATGCAGGCCGTTTTTCATATTCGCCGGGAACGTGGGGCAGTTTTTGGCGATGTCCTGCTTGATGAAACTGAACGCTTCGGGCTGCGTGACGCCGGCCGGAAAGTAATCGACCAGCGAGGCCTGGCGCTTCGGATCGGAGGCGAACTTGATGAACTCGCGGCACGCGTTCGCGTTCGGCGTCCCTTTCAGGATCGACCAGTTGTCGCAACCCCAGATGTTCTGATTCCAGACGATCGCCACGGGCGCCCCGTTCGCGATGGCCGACTGTGCGCGCGACACCCAGGTGCTGATCATGTCGACTTCGCCCGAGCCGAGCATCTGTTCGACTTGCGCGCCGGTGTTCCACCATACGTCGACGTGTTTCGAGATCTTGTCGAGGCTCGCGAAGCCGCGATCGAAGTTGCACGGGTAGACCTGCGAAGTCGGCACGCCGTCGGCCATCAGTGCTTCTTCCAGCGTGTCGAACGGATATTTGCGCAGACCGCGCCGGCCCGGAAAGTCTTTCACGTTCCACATATCCGCCCACGAATTCGGCGCCTTGCGTCCCTTGAACGCGTCGGTGCGATAGGCGAGCACGGTGGTGTACACATTCGTGCCCACGCCGTACGGCGACATGTATTGCTGCGGAATTTTCGCGACCATCGGATCGGCTTCGAGACCGTGTTTCTCGAGATATTCCTTGCCGCCGCCCGTCAACAGCAAAATGGCCGGCTGGCTGATCTTCGCCATGTCCCACGTGTAGCTGCCGGTCTCCACCATGCTTTTGATCTGCGCGGTCGGTTCCGCATTGGCCTGCACGCCGATCACCTCGATGCCGGTCTTCTCGAAGAACGGTTTATAGAACACCGCGCCGTAGGCTTTCGTATAGATGCCGCCGTCGTCGCGGATCACGATCCGCTTGTTGGCCGCACGCGATGGCGTCCAAACGAACGGGAAAGCGAGTCCCGCCGCGCCGACGAGCGCCGTCTTGATGGCCGTGCGACGGCCGGGCTGTTGAATCTGATCGCGTGCGGGCTGCTTTTTCATGTCGGCTCCAGAGGAAGAGGGAAGGCCTGTAGTGCGAGAGGTGAGGCCGCGGGGGCGGCCGGATTGGAATGGGTGGCGCGGTGTTCGTGCGCGGTTCGTCGACGAGGCACGGTCAGGGCAATAAGCGGCCCGGGTTGAGCAGGTTGTGCGGATCGAGCGCCTGTTTCACGGCGCGCATCAGATTCAACTCGACCGCGGACTTGTAGTACGCCATTTCGCTGAGGCCGGTTTGGCCGACGCCGTGTTCCGCGCTGAACGTGCCGCGCAATTCGTAGGCGACGTCGTTGACGCAGCGGCGCATCGCGGCGGCCATCGCGACGGGATCGGCGAGTTCGCGCCAGGCCTCGAAGGTGAAGAAGGGGATGAAGTGCGCGTTACCGTCGCCCAGATGCGCGACGACGAGTACGTCGAGATCCGGCACGAGCGCTCGTACCGCGCCGGTGGCCCGTTCGATGAACGCCGGCACGGCGGACACGGGCACCGCGCAATCCGTGGTCAGGCCCACACCGCCCTTCTTGTTCGCTTCCGAGACGCTGTGGCGAATCTCCCAGAGCGCGGCGCGCTGCGTGTCGTTGCTCGCGACCACGGCGTCGAGCACGAGTCCGGCTTCGGCGGTCTGTTCGAGTGTCTGCTGCAGCAGCTCGGCCATTTCGTCGCCGCCTTGCGTGTCGGCCAGTTCGACCAGCACGTGCCATTCGTGCGATTGGTGCGATTCACCGAATGGATTGCGACGCTCGGGCACATGCTCGATCACGAGATCGAGTTGACGGCGGTTGATCATTTCGAACGCGTTGAGCCGCGATCCACAGGCGGCCTGGAACAGTCCGAGTACGCGCAATGCGGCAGCAGGATCGGCTGGCGTGAACCACGCAAGCGCGTGATGCGTGGGCAGCGGATGCAGCTTCAGGGTGGCTGCGGTGATGATGCCGAGCGTGCCTTCCGTGCCGATGAAAAGATGCTTCAGATCGAGCCCGGTGTTGTCCTTGCGCAGCGCGCGCAGACCGTTCCAGACCGTGCCGTCGGCGAGTACCGCTTCGAGGCCGAGCACGTTGTCGCGCGTGTTGCCGTAACGCAGCACACCGGTGCCGCCCGCGTTGGTGGACAGATTGCCGCCGATCTGACACGAGCCTTCCGCGCCGAGACTCACCGCATACAGACGCTGGTGCCCTGCAGCGGCGTCCTGCACGGTCTTCAGCACGCAACCCGCCTCGACTTCCATCGAGCCGTTGGCGGCGTCGATATGACGAATGCGCCGCATGCGCGTCAGGTTGACGATGACCGGTGGCACGCCCTGACCCGGCGGCACCGCACCGGCGCACAGGCTCGTGTTGCCACCCTGCGGCAGCACCGGCACTCGATACTGCGCGCACAACCGCACGACGGCGGCCACCTGCGCCGTATTCGCGGGCAGCACCACACAGGCGGCGGGTCCTTTATAGCGGCCGCGCCAGTCTTCCGTGAAGCCCTCCAGATCGGACGGCTCCGTCAGGACGGCATCGGCGCCGAGGGCAGTGGTCAGTGCGGCCAGGAGTGACGCGACATCGTTCATTTCCGTTCCTCGATCAGGCAGCGGCTGCGGCTCGATTGAGCGCGAATCAGCAGTGTCTGGGAAAAGCATAGGAGCAAAAAAATCGCATTGAAATGCAATTAATCGCATTGCGATTGAAATGGGTGTATTTACTGAAGCGATCAGCGCAGAGGCCCGTCAGGCGGGCTTCCCAGGCTTACGAGTTGGCAACGGCTCGAGTTTCGTCAGCTGTTTGGGTCGACGAAGGTCGGCGATCCTGAAGGACGGGCGCGACTGAGAATGCGCTTGAGCGCGAGGTGGGCACGTTGAATATCGCGGATGACCGACCATGCAGCCAGGCGAACCGCGACAAGTGGCGAGAAGCCGAAAGAGGGAGCGCCGGCATGCCGGCAGCGCCGTGCAATGGCCCGACGCTCCGGTGAGTCTCTACCGTTACAGGTAGCTGCAGACGTAGTCGAGCGTTTCGACCACGTCGATATCGAAACGGCTCTTGCCGGGCACCGAAAACGATTCGCCCGCGTTGTAGGTTTTCCACTCTTCGCTACCGTCGAGGCGAATGCGGCATTGGCCGGCTTGCACTTCCATGAGTTCCGGCGCGTCGGTGCCGAAGTTGAGCGCGCCCGGCAGGATCACGCCCAAGGTCTTGCGCGTGCCGTCGGCGAATAGAACGGTGTGCGAGACACATTTGCCGTCGAAATAGACGTTGGCTCGTTTGATAACGGAAACCTGATCGAATTGCGTTGCTGTCGTCATAGCGGAATGACTCCGGGTCATCGTGAAGAAATACGTGGGCGTTCCGAGGCGCGCGGGCGGTTTAGGGTTGCCCGCGCGGGGCGTCGGTGCGCGAAAGACCGCCATCATACTGTGTCGATGCCCGCATCGCGCAGTGCAATGAGTTTTCCCCATCTTGCCTCGAAATCAAGACTGTTTTATCGTGATTCGCGCCGCCTCCACGATCGGCAAAACAAGCGGAATTTTAAGTGCAGTCTGGCGGTGTTGAAGATGCGAAATGAATGCGCAACTGCACGGGCCGGTGCGTTGTGCCGGGCCGGGCCTTTCTGAGAGAAGGTTCCTGAGCAATATCACGAACGACTAATCGAGCTTTTAAAAGCCGCCGACCTATGCAAAGCAATTACAACCTGGGGCTAGTCGCGTTCTCCCTGATCGTCGCGACTTGCCTCCTATACCGCACTCGATCTTGCCGACCGGATTTTCCTGCTGGCCTACGCTCGCGCTCGTCATATCTGGCTGCTCGGCGGTGCGTTGGCAATGGGCTTCGGAATCTGGTCGATGCATTTCATCGGCATGCTGTCGTTTTCATTGAATATCCCGCTTGGCTATGATTTTGCCGTGACCGGTTATTCGCTGCTGATCGCCGTTGTCGTAGCGTGGTTTGCGTTGTACGTGGTCACGCGCGTGAGGCTCAGGCTCGCCGGTTTGCTGGCAGGCGGCGTACTGATGGGCGTGGGCATTGCCGGCATGCATTACATGGGCATGGCGGCGCTATTGATGCACCCCGCGATTCACTATGAGCCCGGCATTTTCGCCGCGTCGATTCTGATTGCGATCGCGGCATCGACTGCGGCGCTCTGGGTCGCGCGCACCTTGCGTGGCGCGGAGACGATCCATTTGATGCGTAAGCGCATCGGCGCAGCTTGTGTGATGGGTGTCGCGATTGCGGGCATGCACTACACGGGCATGGCCGCGGCCAATTTCCTGCCGGGTTCGATCTGCGGCGCGGCCAACGGAGTCAGGCCGTCATGGCTGGCCGCCGCCGTGATCCCGTTCGCGTTCGCGATTCTTATCGTGACCTTGTTGTTGTCCCGCCTCGATGCACGCGCCGCGTTTCTCTCGAAGTCGATCGCGCGGCTCGACGATCAGATCGATCGTATCCAGGGTTCGGCGCGTTGAGCGTCTGCATATCGAGTCGGGCTGCCATTTACATGCGCTGCACGAACAAGGTGAATCGATCGATTCACCTTGGGCGTAGTCGCCTTGAACTGCTATCTTGAGATGAGTGTTCCTGCCAGCGGCTGTTGGCGGAAGCCTTGCCATACACGCTGAAAGAATCCCTGTCTGGAGGTGCAAGATGGTCGACAATACCTGGCTCGTCGTGGCGGACGGAGGTCGTGCGCGTTTTTTCCAGATGCCTGGACTCACGCTGGATTTGCAGCAGATCGAAGAACTCGTCAACGACGAGTACACCGGTACGACGCTCACCGAAAAGGATCGCGAGAAGTTCGCGAAGCGCGTGTCCGACTACATCGAGAAAGGGCGACTGCACCAGCAATACAGTCGGCTGCGGCTTGCCGTCGAAGCGAAATTCCTCGGCATGGTGCGTTTGAACCTGAGCGAGGACACGCGTCGTTTGATATTCGAACAGGTCAGCGAAGATCTGACCGGCCGCAGCGTGCAGGAGATCGAAGCGCATCTGCGGCGCCAGTGAACGTCAATGGCATGCCGCGAGACCTGCAAGTGTCTTGCAAGCCTGCAAGCCCGGCGCCTAGCCACTAATTTCCGGACCGCGCGTTTTTTCTTCGGCGGCGCGGAACCACTCTTCCGCGCGCGAGCGTTCGGCGACCCAGGAGTGGGTCTGCGGCGAGTTGAACTCACGATCGATGAAACGCTGCGCCCATTCGACTGCGTCCCGGATCGCTTCGTCTTCCGTGAGCCATTCGGGCTGAATGGTCATCGGGCGCACATCGACCACGGTGCCCGCAGCGTTTTTCAGACTCACGCTGGCGAGCCAGGCGCCGAGTTTGTTGGTCTCGGTGTTCACGACAATCTCAATCTCGCCGTAAGAAACAGTGCGTGTCGGCATCGTTCGCTCCTGTAATAGACGTGTCGATTCAAGCGCCATCATGCCGCAATTTGCGGGGTTGTAGTTCGCCAGCAACTCGCGTTGGTGGGATCGCGGTTAATCTGAACATTACCGGGCGACTCGTATGACGAAACCGTGTCGCTGCAATTTCATTTTCTGGTGAGGAGGTGTGATGGCTCCAGCATTCTCGTATCGACGTTTTCAGTTTGCCGCCACGATTTCGACGCTGGGTGAAAGCCGGGGCTGGGTCTCGGTCGATGTCACGACCGCGGATGCCGAGCGTATCGCCGATCTGGGCACAGAGCGTTTTCTGCATCTGGAGCGCTGGGTGGAGCGCAACGAGCCCGACTTTCTGCAGGTGGTGGTGGACGAGTGCAAGGTTGCCGTCGACCATTACGCCGACAACGTCGACGACAGTTGAGGTTTCCCCATCGCCGCATGAATAGCGTGCCGCAGTGGACTATCCTGTTTATTCTGGTCACCGGACTCTGAACTCATATGAGGTGCGGAATATGCAGGAATTCGATTTCTATCTCAACCTGAAGAAGCCGACACTTGGACTCTACGTACGCAACGGAGCGGGCCTGCCCGATCTCGCCGACAAAGCCGACTGGCAATTCGACGGCCACGTCTGGCAAAGCGAGTTGAACGCGGAGTTGCTGAAGGGGCTCGAGGCCAATGGCCACGTATTTCAGGAGCTGGGTGGGTAAGGCCAGGCTCTACGGCGCGTAGAGCGAAATAAGGTAAGGGAGCAAACCATGGCGGAGCAGCAAAGTGACTTGAGCGCGGAGTTCATCGCGCAACAGCGTAAGCGTCTCGAGACGCTGCGTCAGCAACTGGTGGGCGGCGAGGAGGGCACGATTGCCGACCAGCGTACGGCCGGCGAGGAGCACGGCGACGAGGCCAGGGAGTACGAAGACGATGCACAGACCATGGCGCAGGACGACGTCGACCAGTCGCTGAACGACGTGAACGACCAACGCATCGGCAATATCCTGCGAGCCTTGCAAAAGATCGACGAAGGCACCTACGGTCTCTCCGACGAAAGCGACGAGCCGATACCCAAAGCGCGCCTCGAGGTCATGCCCGAAGCGATATACACGGTGGCGGAGCAGAGCCGCCGGGAAGCGGGCAATTAGCGGGTTGGCACGCGGCCCGTCGAGTGAGTTGCGTGTTCAGGGCCGCGAGTCGAAAGAGGTTTCAGCTACGCGCGTTTGCGCAGCGATAGCGTCGGGCAAGTGCGCCTCTGCGGGTCATCGAAAAAAGCAATGTTCCCTTGCTCGTGATCCACTCATAGAATTCTAAGGCGGTGACGGAGTTCGGTGTGCCAAACATGTTTGGCCAGGGCGTTCGCGTCGCTCCGTTATTTCGGACATCGCTTGTCGGAAACGGACAGGCACTCGAAGGGTCCGCGTCAGGACCGACTATTCAACCGAACGAATCGCACCGACCTCAGCGTGTGCTTCGCGTATCCACGAATCTCATCAACGCGTCCTACAACCTTTAGTCAAGCCGGATGCTTCAACCGTAAAGGTGACTCCACGATGCCCGCCCTCTGCGAAATCTGCCATTCCCGTCCCGCTGTCGCCCGAGTAGCCGTCGTACAGAATGGCGAGCGGAAAACTTTATCGATTTGCGATTACGACTATCGGCAATTAATGCGGCACCAGGGCATGGTCAATCCGTTCGATTCGCTACTCGGCGGTAGCGGCTTGTCGCGCTTTTTCGGCGGCATGGGCGGCGCCGGCCAGCAGGGTGACGACGAAGACGAGGAGGACGAGGGCTACGCCGCCGAAGTGCCGCGCGAATCCGTCGACGCCACCGACGCATTCAGCGAGCAGACGATGGAGCTGCTGCAGCGCGCCGCGGAGAAAGCCCACGAGTTGCAGCGCACCGAACTCGACACCGAGCATTTGCTGTACGTGCTCGCGGACACCGATGTATGTGCGGCCTTGCTGAAGGAATTGAAGCTCTCGCCGCAGGATATCAAGAGCTACATCGATCAGCACGCGCAGAAGGGCACGGCCTCGTCCGATGCGCCGATGGACAAGATGACCGTCTCGCCGCGCCTGAAAAAAGCGTTTCAGTACGCGTTTCAGGCGTCGCGCGATCTGGGGCATTCGTATGTCGGCCCGGAACATCTGCTGATTGGTCTGGCAGCGGTGCCGGACAGTATCGCGGGCAGCTTGCTGAAGAAGTACGGCGTGACGCCGGAAGCACTGCGGCAAAAAGTGGTGAAAGTCGTGGGCAAGGGCGCCGAGGACGGGCGCGTCAATGCACCGACCGGTACGCCGACGCTCGACAAGTTCGGGCGCGACCTCACCGCGCTCGCGCGCAAGGGCGAGCTCGACCCCGTGCTGGGGCGCGCGCAGGAAATCGAAAACACGATCGAGGTGCTGGCCCGGCGCAGAAAGAACAATCCGGTGTTGATCGGTGAGCCGGGTGTCGGCAAGACCGCGATCGTCGAAGGCCTCGCGCAGCGCATCGTCAACGACGACGTGCCGGAAGACCTGCGCGGCAAACGCCTCGTCGAGGTCAATATCAACTCGATGGTGGCCGGCGCGAAATATCGCGGCGAGTTCGAGGAGCGCGCCAAGCAGCTGATCGACGAAGTGACCGCGAAGAAAGACGAGCTGGTGCTGTTCATCGACGAGTTGCACACCATCGTGGGCGCGGGGCAAGGCGGCGGCGAAGGCGGTCTCGACATTGCGAACGTGCTCAAGCCCGCGCTGGCCCGCGGCGAACTCAGCCTGATCGGCGCGACGACGCTCAACGAATACCAGAAGTACATCGAAAAGGATGCCGCGCTCGAACGGCGCTTCCAGCCGGTGCTGGTGCCCGAGCCCACGGTCGAGCAGACCATCGTCATCCTGCGCGGTCTGCGCGACAAGCTCGAAGCGCATCATCAGGTGACGTTCGCCGACGACGCCTTCGTGGCCGCCGCCGAACTGTCGGACCGTTACATCACGCAACGCTTTCTGCCCGACAAGGCCATCGATCTGATCGACCAGGCCGCCGCGCGCGTGCGCATCGGTGCAACCTCACGTCCGCCCGACATGCAGGAACTCGAAGCCGAAATCGCCCAGCTCAAGCGTGAGCAGGATTACGCGTCGTCGCGCAAGCGTTTCGACGAAGCGAAGAAGTTCGAGGAACGCATCGGCGAAAAGCAGACGAAACTCGACGAACTCACCGAGGCCTGGCAACGCAAGACCGGTTCGGAGACGCTCGAAGTCACCGTGGCTTCGGTTGCCGAAGTGGTCTCGCGTTTGACCGGCGTGCCGGTCACGGAATTGACCCAGGAAGAGCGCCAGAAACTGCTGGACATGGAGAACAAGCTGCGCGAGCGCGTGGTCGGTCAGGACGATGCGGTGCTGGCCGTCAGCGACGCCGTGCGGCTGTCGCGTGCCGGACTCGGCCAGGCGAACCGGCCGATCGCGACCTTCCTGTTCCTCGGACCCACCGGCGTGGGCAAGACCGAACTCGCCAAGGCGCTGGCCGAAACGGTATTCGGCGACGAGCAGGCGGTCATCCGCATCGACATGTCCGAATATATGGAGCGGCACGCGGTGGCCCGCCTGATCGGTGCGCCGCCGGGCTATGTCGGTTACGACGAAGGCGGTCAGCTGACCGAGCGCGTGCGCCGCCGCCCGTATAGCGTGATCCTGCTCGACGAGATCGAAAAGGCGCATCCGGACGTGAGCAACGTGCTGCTTCAGGTATTCGACGACGGGCGCCTGACCGACGGCAAAGGCCGGGTGGTGGATTTCAGCAATACGATCATCATCGCGACGAGTAATCTCGGCGCGTCGATCATCATGGACAACCTCGAGAAGGACGAGAAAGACCGTCTCCCGGAGAAGGCCGTACGCGAGGAATTGATGGGCGTGCTCAAAGGCCACTTCCGTCCGGAGTTCCTGAACCGGATCGACGAGATCATCGTCTTCCACGGGCTTTCGCGCGAAAATATTCATGCCATCGTGCGGATTCAGCTCGAACGTGTCATACGTACCGCCGCCGCGCAGGACATCACGCTCAGGATGGACGAGTCGGTGATCGACCATCTTGCCGAAGCGGGCTTTCGTCCGGAGTTCGGCGCACGGGAATTGAAACGGCAGATCCGTCAGGAGTTGGAGACACGCCTTGCCAAAGAGATTCTCAACAACGATTTGAAATCCGGTGATAGTGTCGAGGTGAGTTACGATAAGGACAGCGACACCGTCAAGTTCACAAAGAGCGATACACCGGCGCCCAAGCCTAAGCGCAGCGGTGGCCGCTCGAAGAAAAAATCGCCCGATGAACCGAGCAGCGCCGAATCCACGACGGCGGGCGCCGGTCACTAACGGCTGGCGTCATCCCTCGATCGAGCCGTTCCCGGCCTGCCGGGACGGTTCACGGAGCTTTCATGACCACGCGACGCGACACATGCAAGTCGGTGCCGGTCCATGTTCTGCGCGCCGCGCAGAACTGATCGACTATGGACCTCTTCGACGCATTCCACCTGGCCCGCCTGCAATTCGCGTTTACCGTTTCATTTCACATCGTCTTTCCCGCGATCAGTATCGGCATGGCCAGTTTTCTCGCGGTACTGGAGGCGCGCTGGCTGCTGACCGGCGACATCGCCTACAAGGACATGTTCCTGTTCTGGTCGAAGATCTTCGCGGTCGGCTTCGGCATGGGCGTGGTGTCGGGCGTGGTGATGGCCTACGAGTTCGGCACCAACTGGAGCGGCTTTTCTTCCATCGCGGGCAATATCACGGGGCCGCTGCTGACCTACGAAGTGTTGACGGCGTTCTTTCTCGAAGCCGGTTTTCTCGGCGTCATGCTGTTCGGCTGGGAGCGCGTGAGTCCGCGCGGTCATTTCTTCGCCACGCTGATGGTGGCGGCGGGCACCTTGATTTCCACCTTCTGGATTCTGGCATCGAACAGTTTCATGCAGACGCCGCAAGGCTATGCAATCGAGAACGGCCGTATCGTGCCGGTCGACTGGATGAAGGTGATCTTCAATCCGTCGTTTCCCTACCGGCTCGCCCATATGACGATTGCCGCGTTCATCGTCGCGGGTTTTATCATCGCCGCGTGCGGCGCGTGGCATCTGTTGCGTGGGCGGCGTGACAAGCCCATCACGCGCAGTTTTTCGATGGCGCTGTGGATTCTGCTGTTGCTCGCGCCGATCCAGATTTTCGTCGGCGATGCGCACGGTCTCAACACGCGCCAATATCAGCCGGCCAAAATCGCCGCGATCGAAGGCTTGTGGCAAACCGAGAAGGGCGGCACGGCGCTCAACCTCGTCGGATTGCCCGACATGGACGCGGAAGTCACGCGTTACACGCTGCAAATACCGCATCTGGGCAGCCTTATCCTGACCCACAGCTGGGACGGCGAAATCCGCGGACTGAAGGAGTTTCCCGCGCAGGACCGCCCGTACTCGCCGATTATCTTCTGGACCTTCCGCATCATGGCGGGCCTCGGCATGCTGATGCTCCTGACCGCCTTGCTGGGCTTGCTGCTTCGGCTACGAGGCCGTCTCTACGAGACGCGCTGGTTCCAGAGGCTCGTGCTGTGCATGGGACCGTCGGGCATCGTCGCGCTGCTGGCGGGGTGGATCACGACCGAGGTCGGACGCCAGCCCTGGACCGTCTACGGCGTGTTGCGCACGGCCGATTCTCTTTCGCCGATCAGCGCGCAACAGGCGGGCGTGTCATTGCTGATCTTCGTGCTGGTGTATTTCCTGGTGTTCGGAATGGGGGTCTATTACATGCTGCGGATGATGATGCGCGGCCCGGAGCCGCGCCTCGACGCTCGCCCGTCCAGCAAACATCCGGTGTTGCGCAACCGGCCGCTGGACGCACTGGAAAAGGAGTGACGCCGTGGAAATCGATCTTCCGGTTATATGGGCTGCGATCATCGGCCTCGGCGTATTCATCTACGTGATGCTCGACGGCTTCGATCTCGGCATCGGCCTGCTGTTTCCGTTTTTCGAGGAGAAGGCCGACCGGCAGGTGATGCTCAACACCATCGCGCCGGTGTGGGACGGCAACGAGACGTTTCTCGTGCTCGGCGGCGCGGGCTTGTACGGAGCGTTTCCGGTGGTCTATTCGACCTTGCTGCCGGCGAACTATCTGCCCTTGATCCTGATGGTGGTCGGTCTGATTTTTCGCGGCGCGGCCTTCGAGTTGCGCGCCAAGGCCACGCGAACCCAGCACGCGTGGGATCTCGCGTTCATCGCCGGGTCCGCGCTGGCGGGGCTTTGCCAGGGCATCGTGCTGGGCTCGCTGCTGCAAGGCATCAAGATCGTAGATGGCCGGTTCGTCGGCGAGCCGTTCGACTGGCTGTCGCCCTTCAGCCTGTTCTGCGGCATCGGCGTGCTGTTCACTTACGCGACACTCGGCTGCGGCTGGCTGATTCTGAAGACGGAAGGCGAGTTGCAGCGCAAGATGCGCGAGGTGATGCGCCCGCTTCTGAGCGTTCTGCTCGGCGTCATGGCGGTGGTGAGCCTGTGGACCGTGCTCGGCTTGCCGGCGGTGGCGCATCGCTGGTTCGGCAGCGGTAACCTCGGCTGGTTCCTGCCCGTGCCGATTCTGGTGATTGCCTGCGTGTGGGGTATTTTTCGATCGCTGCGCCGGCAGCACGAGGCGATGCCGTTCCTGCTCACGCTTGCGTTGTGCTTTCTTGGCTACAGCGGCTTGCTGATCAGCATCTGGCCGAACATCGTGCCGCCTTCGCTGACGATCTGGGAAGCCTCGTCGAGTCACTCGAGCCAGCTGTTCGCGCTGGTCGGCACCGTCATCGTGCTGCCGATCATTCTCGTGTACAACGCCATGCAGTACCGCGTATTTCGCGGCAAGGTGCGTGAAGGGGATGCGGGCTACCACTGAGGGCGCCTGAACGTGAAATCGTCGTTGCGTGCCCGGGCACGCAACGACAGGCAATTTACTCCGCCGAGGTCAGCGACACCGAGGCTTCGCTCGTCAGCATCAGGAAGGTCAGCGTCTCGACCAGGTAGAGGCGTACTACCGCGTCGGTATGGCTGATATAGCCGATCGACAGATCTTCGCCCAGGTGCAACTCGAAGTCGCCGCCGCGCGTGGACAGCACGGTGCCGCCTGCCAGCGCCGGCGCCCAGATGATCTCGCCGTTCACGATCCGCTTGATGTGCTCGATCACCGGATAACCCTGGTCGCGCGCCTCGCTGAGCGCGGTGTACGCGTCGGCGCCGAGCAGCACGGAATAGGGGCCGTCCACGCCCGCGAGGCGCAACTGTTCGAGCGCGTTGCCGATCGCATGCGGGTAGTCGGCGATGTCGGCCGGCAGCGCGATCGGCGTGTTCGACGAACTCTCGCGTATGCCGTCGATGCTCGCGGCTTTATAGCCGTCGAAAATGGCGCGGTCTTCCGCATAGGCGAGTTCCTGCGCCGCTTCCTTGGCGGGCTGCCAGTCGGCGTCGTTCGCGCCGCGCACGACGCTGTCGATCTCGTCGCGGCGCAACTCGAACGGCACGTTGAACTGGACCAGACTCTTGACCTCGGCCAGCTTGGCCACCACGCCTTGCTGCGGCTCGGCAATCGCGATCTGATGGCCGGTGCCGACGCCGGTCAGTTCGATGCCGCCAGGTTCCTTGACGTCGACCACGCGACGGCCGGCCACGCTGCGTTTGAAGGTGCGTGCCACTTCGGCTTCGAGCTGCGACCAGGCGGCGCGGGAGATGGGAGCAAGCTCGCGATGCAGGTTATTCATGTTGGGGGATTCCCTTGAGAGAGCCAATATTCAGCGAGCCTTGGTGGCGCGGCTCGTCGGTTGGTGCAGTATCCGGCTTCGATTCGACGGCGGCCACGGCGGGCGCATCGCGATCCGCGAGCGACTCGAGCATCTCCGCCGACGGCACGAAGAACAGGCCACCGGTCACCGCGCGGCTGAAGTCGAGCAGACGGTCGTAATTGCCCGGCGGCCGGCCAATGAACATATTCTCCAGCATCTGTTCGATGGGCGAGGGAGAGCGGGCATAACCGATAAAGTAGGTGCCGAACTCCGCCGCGCCGAGTCGGCCGAACGGCATGTTGTCGCGTACGATTTTGACTTCGTCGCCGTTCTCGTCCGTGATGGTGGTCAACGAACTGTGCGAGCGCGAGGGTTTGACCGACGCGTCGAGTTCCACGTCGGACAGTTTCTTGCGGCCGATGATGCGTTCCTGCGTTTCGACGGAAAGTGCGTTCCAGCCTTCCATATCGTGCAGGTACTTTTGCACGATCACATAGCTGCCGCCCGCGAACTCGGGGTCCTGATCGGTGATGAGCGTGAATTTGTCCGCGATACGGCCTGTCGGATTCTCCGTGCCGTCGACGAAGCCCACCATGTCGCGCATGTCGAAGTAGCGAAAACCGTGCACTTCGTCCACCACCGTGACGGCGTCGCCGAGTGCGCCGAGCAGTTGCGTCGCCAGTTCGAAGCAGAGATCCATGTGATCGGCGCGGATGTGCAGCAGGAAATCGCCCGGCGTGCCCAACGCCTGGCGCTCGCCGACGCCAATGTCGCGAAACGGATGCAACTGGGCGGGACGCGGCGCGCCGAACAGCCGGTCCCACGCGTCGGAGGCGAACGCACAGACACAGGACAGCTTGCCGGCAGGCGCACGCGTGCCGACCGAGCGCACGAGCGCCGCGACGTCGCCGCACCACGAGCGCACCGTTGCGGCTTCTTCGGCGCCGCCATTGACGGTCGCGACGATAAAGATCGCGCTGCGCGAAACGTCATTACAAATGGCTTGCGGCTCGGGCATTTCAGGGATTTCTTTAGGCATCGGTTCGAGTAGGAAGAGACCGTTACGGATTCCGGCTGCGGCAGAATCCATGTCGTTCCGCCTGGGTATTTCACACGCCTCAGGCGGGCGGGAATTTCTGTTTGAATGACATCGCCATGTCCTGTTGCAAGGGGCGATGCGAGGGACGGGAGCTGCCCTACGTCCATCGCGCCTACAGATGTTATACCGGGCGGCGACTGGATGGGAACTCGATGCCAACTGCGCCGCATTCGCCACGAGGCTGCCGGCAGAGATCGGGCGCCGGGATGTATGCTTAGGGTTGCGCATTCTTCCGGAGCGACAGGATATGACCGTAGACACCAACGAAGTTCTCGCTCGCGAAGCGGTTGACGGGTTCTATCGAGCCTTCGAGGGAAAGAGCGTCGAGTTATTGAAGAAGGTCGTCACGTCCGACTGGGAATATATTCCCGAGCCGCCCGGTGCCGTGCTCGGTCCCGAGCAGATGAAAGATGTGTTCGGCAGGATGGCGATCGCGCTTCCCGATATGAAAATCGATATTCTCGACGTGCTGGTTCACGACAATCGATTAGGCGTTCGCGCGCAGATCAGCGGCACGCAATCGGGCGCGCTGCTCGGCATTGCCGCCAGCTCGAAACACGTGAGCTTTGCGATTCATTCTTTTCATCAGATGCGCGGCAGTCTGATCGAAAAGACCTGGCATCTGGAAGACTGGTTGTCCGTGTTCCGGCAACTCGGACAATTGCCGACGTCGCTCGACAATCCCTGAGTCCACTTCCCGAGTCAGCGCTGGTAATGCATCGCTGCTGCAATCAGAAGACGAAACGGCAGTGCCAGCAAAACGGCGCCGAGCACGCCGAGCAGCCACAAGGCAACGAACCACAGCAGGCGTTTGCTGAAAGTACTTTCGCGATCATGGTTCGTGCGTGACACGCTTTTCCTCGCTCGACTATTCGGTCCGGCGCCAGCGGCCGGAAGCCGGGCATACCTCGACCGGTTGACCTGCCAGCCAGACCTGTTCGGTGTCCAGTTGCAACGCGCTCGCGGTGGCGGTGTCGAAGGCGACTTCGAGCGCGCGGCCGACATGGCTGTCTTCGATCGGAAGCTCCCATGTCAGGAATACCTGAGTGTAGTCCCGATCCGGCGGGAAGTCGGCTGCATCGAAACCGCTGCTGCCGCGCGCAATGACGGCGTGAGGCTGGCCGGTGTCGAAGATCATGGCCGTACCGCGCTTGAGGGGAATGCGCAGACCGATAGCGGGGAAATGCACGTCCAGGCCGCAGTCCTCGCTCAGGAAAAGGTTGCAGAAGGCCGCGCTGCCGTACTGCATGGCGTCATGGTGATAGCGCGCGCCGCGGCAAGCCATCAGGGCGACGTCGCTGGAAACCAGCACGCCGGGCAGGCCGAGCGTGGCGGTCCAATCGGCAACCGCCTGCACGCAGCGCCCGTAGTCCGGCCAGCGGGTCCGCGCGCGCGGTAGCGGCAAGGCTTCGACGTCGCCCGTTTCCAGTATCAGGTTCGACGCAATTTCCCTATCCCAGTCCGCGAGTAGACGCACAGGGAGTTCCGGTATAGCGAGCGTGCCGGTCAGTACGGTGTCGCTCACGTGCCGGCTGCGAATGACGTCGCCGCTCCAGAAAAAGGAGGTCAGCATGTCTTGCGCTCGTGGTGTCGGAAAGGGCTCATCGCGATCATTGTAAAGAGATCAAGCGAGCCACGGTCAGTAGCCGAACTCCGTGGCGAGCGTCACGATCACGACTGCCGCGACACTCATGATGAGCACGAGCGGTAGTGCGAACCGGACCCACTGGCCGTAGCCCACTCTGGAAATCGCGAGAAAGGCGAGCGTAAGACCGGAGGCCGGATTGACGATGCCCATGATGCCGTTGCCCAGCAGGAAGGCGAGCACCACGGTCTGGCCGCTCAGTCCCGCGAGGTGGGCAATCGGAGCGAGGATCGGCATGCTGATGGCGGCCTTGCCCGAGGTCGACGGAACCAGCAGGTCCAGCACGGCTTCGATCACCATGATGCCGCTCGCGACAAAGGCGGGCGGGTGCCCGTTGACGAGTTCCGACAGCCGCTCGATGACCGTGTCGAGCACCATGCTGCGTTGAAGCACCAGTTCGATGGTTGCCGCCAGTCCGATGAGCAGCGCCGCGAGCATCATGCCCTTCATGCCTTGCACGAAGGCATCGGCGGCTTCGCGCGCGCCGAGCCGTCCTGTCACCGCGATGGCGATGCCGAGGAAAATGTAGAACGCGCTCAGCTCGCCGTTGTGCCACTTGAACTCGCGCGCCGCGAATACCAGCACCACGGTGGCCAATCCCATCACGAGCAGCACCAGCCGGTGCGGCGTCGCCATGCGGCTGGCCGGCGCGGTGTGACGGATGGCTTCGTAGCGGGTCAGCCGCAGCTGGTAGAGGAAGTACGCGATGGCGATCGCCATTGCGACGGCGAAGACGATGAGACGAACGCCCGCGCCGCTGAAGAGCGGCACCCCCGCGATGGATTGCGCCACCGGCAACACGATCGGATTGCTCACCGAGGCGACATAGCCGAGCTTGGCGCCGAAGGCCAGCATCGCGAGCGAGAGCATCGGACTGATCTTGAGACGCTCGCCAAGCGCGAGCACGACCGGCAACAGCACCAGGTATTCGGACATCAGGCCGAGGAACGTGCTGCCCAGCCCGACGGTCAGAATCAGCAGCGGCGCCAGCACGTACATGTTGCCGCGCGAGACCGACACGAGCCGGTCGAGACCCGCGTCGAGTGCGCCGGTCCGCTTGAAGACTTCGAACATGCCGCCCACGAACATCACCATGAAGATCAGCGACGAGGTCCTGGTCAAGCCATCCGGAATCGCGCGAAACAGCGACAGCGCGCTTGCCGGGTAGGCACGCGCGGCGGTGCTGGCCGGCATCGAGAGTGCGAATATCGCCAGCGGGTCCGCGGTTTTTTCAATGCGCTGATAGCTACCGGGCTCGACGAGATTCTGATGCCGCTGGAATTGCCCCGCATCGAGAAGATAGGTGAGCGCCATCGCGATCAGCAGGATGCCGAGCATCATCAGAATCGGATGCAGGGACCGCTTGTGCGCAGTTGGAGCGTGGGCGATGTCGGGCTGGATTGACATGGTGGTGGACAGGTTGATCGTTAGGAGGCGCGGTGCCCGAGCAGGCGCGAAATCTCGCTGGCCGTCGCGTGCATCTGCTGAATCAGCTCGGGTAGGGTGGCTTCGTCGAAGCGCGTTTCGACGATCGACGCGCCCAGCGCCGCGAGCAGGTTGCGCTGCGAGTCGAACACCGGAACGGCGATGGCCACGACGCCGGGCGTCGCTTCGCCCCGGCTGATGGCATAGCCGGTTGCGCGGATGTGCGCGAGTTCCTCCTTCAGACGCCTGGGCTCCTTGCGGGTCTCGCGCGTAAATGAGCGCAAGGGCGACGCGAGCAGCCGGTCGCGCTCTTCGTCAGGCAAAAACGCGAGATAGAGCTTGCCCGATGCGCCGACATGCAGCGGCCGCCGGTTGCCGACCGTGCCGTGTACCCGCACTGCATGACTGGACTCCACCCGGGCGATGCAAACGGTCTCGTCGCCGTCGCGAACGCGGATCTGGATAGCCTCGTTCACCTGTTCCACCAGTTGCATCAGGGGCGTATTCGCCGCGGCCGCCAGATCGATCTGACGGCTCGCGGCCACGCCTAATGCGAGCGCTTGCGTACCCAGTCGGTACGACGCCGGTTCGCCCACCCGCTCGACGAGTCGATGCGTGGCGAGCGTGCTCAGCAGCCGGAACGTACGCGACGTGTTGATGCCGGCGCGCTCGGCCAGCTCGCTCAGCCCGAGCCGCGGATGGTCCGCGACGATGGCGAGCAGGCGAAGCGCGGTGTCCACCGACGCCACGGTGTAGTCGTTCATGAAAAAGCCTGTTCCGGCTGGCCGATGCGTTGCGCGAAAGCGTCCAGAAAGCGGTTGATGTCCGCTTTCAATTGAGCATAGCGAGGCGTCTTTTCACACGTTGCCTCGTCCATGTAGATCGCGCGATTGATCTCGATCTGGATGCTATGGCGGCGTTGCCGAGGGGCGCCATAGCTGTGCACGATGTCGCCGCCCTTGTACGGGTCGTTGATGTTGACTGCGTAACCCAGCTCGCGGAATTTCGCGGCGATCCAGGCGGTCGCCGCCGGATCGCTGGTCGTCCCCATGCGGTCGCTGATGACGAAGTCGGGACGAGCCTGACCGGCGTCCAGATTCATTGCGTTGCCGCGCGATTTCATCGAATGCAGATCGATGTGCCACACGTGGCCATGACGCGCCACGGTCTGTTCGATCGCCTCGGCCACGGCGGCGCGATAGGGGCGGTAGTAGGTGTCCAGGCGGTTTTCGACTTCGGCCACGCTGAGCTTTCGGTCGTACATCGGGACGCCGGGCAGGGCGAACCGGCGGATCAGCCCCTGACCGCGCCGGCTGTAATCGCTGGGGTTGCCCGGATGAGGCCAGCGGGCGTCGAGCAGCGCCTGGTCGATGTCGTCGGCCGCGCGGTTGGCGTCGATGTAGGTGCGAGGGAAATGCGCGCCGATCAAGGTGGCGCCGAGTGTGGTGGCGTGGGCCCAGAGGTCGTCGAGGTAAGCGTCCCAGCCTGTGCGGATTGCTTCCACCGGGGCTGCCGGGCGGAAATCATCCGGGAAGGTGAAGCCGCTGTGCGGCGAGTCGAGAACGAGCGCAAGAGCGGCATCGGCGGGTTGGTCGACGAAAAAGGCAGGGGTATCGCGGCGGGGCATTTTTTATCCAGTAAAAAGCATTTTCAATATTTAAAAACGCCGAACGGATGATGTCAAGCAATCGCTACGAGATCGACAAGGGTTTAGGGGTTAACGTGGGGGTGATGCGGACGGAGAAAACGGCGGTGGCGCGGACTGTTGGTGGCCGCAGAACTGCGGCGCACCGCACTCGGAGCAGCGGGCGATCAGCGGGCGAAAGCTGCGGTTCTATTCCGCTTGACTGCTGGATGCTTTCGCTCGGCCACGCGCGGGGGCATTCTTCTTCAGCCTGGTCTGGTTGTGCTCGATCGCGGCGCGCACGAGATTTTTTAGCGCAGTCTTGTTGATCTTGTCGCCCTCGAAAAAATCGATCGCGCGTCGCGCGTTGCCTTCGAGCCCCGCGTTGAAGAGTTGCTCAGGATCGGCGAGATGCGCCCCGTGCGCGAAGGTCAGCTTGACCTTGCCCTTGTGAGCATTGGCGACGGCAATCATGCCGTCGCGTGACCAGACCGGGCTGCCCATCCACTTCCATTCCTCGATGATTGCCTTGTCGGCCTCGAGGATGGTCTTGCGCAGACTGGCGAAGGTTTTGCCGCGCCAGTCTGCGATGCCGGCGATCAACTCGTCGATCTGTTCCGATGCGTTCATTGATGTCCACGCCTCAAGTTGTGATGTGGGTTCAGATGCTCGGCATAGTAACCTCTGACGTCTCGCTAGACGAGCCTTTGAGCCGTCATTGCCAACAGCAGCCGTTCTGGGTGAAGACGTGCACTGAGCATCAATTCGCGGTGAGCTTTCATACACGAACCTCCTGAGTGTCGACCTGACACGTTATTCAATCGCGCAACCATTAACCGTCAGGCGCAATGGCGTTTTTCGACGCAGCCTTGATGCACTGGATCGCAAGGCAATGCATATGCTTTACCACGCCGCGAATACCGATCCAGAATGGTTCCGGTGCTGCCGGCAAGTTGCCGTCCGGACTCTCTGGGATGAGCGAATGAACGCGGCGGTCCTCCGCGATTGGAAGACTCCAGTACTCGTACGGATGCAGCATTCTGGCAAGGGCAATACGCGTTGCCAACGTGGGGCTTCTTTCGTCCATGGTCATCTCCGCGGGTAGTGCCGGTCGCGGAGACGCCACAAACAAAAAAGGCCTCATCCGTATTTCCGGCGAGGCCTTTTAAGCTGCGTTTCTACTTGTCTAACGCGTAAAAGCCTCCCGTGGCATATCCGAACGGATTGCCATTTGGCGGTGAATCGCGAAAGAGAAGAAGTTGAGTGTCAGCATGCGAGCAAGTGTCTTTGCAATTGCAACGCGTGTCAACCTTTATGCGTTGTAGCGTTCAGCCGATCAGCACAGCAACCGAACTATTCTCGCAATAGACTGGAGTAAGACGGAAAGCGCGAGGTTCATCGTCCGAATGCCGCTACACGTTCGCAGCGTTACGTCGCTACAGCGCATTCACTCCGCGACGGAAAATCGCGCGTGCTGCGCTTGCGGTGATTTTGCCGAACGTTCGACGCGGGGGCTGGCACCGCGAACGAAGAGAATCGCGCAGAAGGCGACCATCGCCCAGATAGAAAGCATTACGGTGAAAGCGCTCATGTCAGTACTCGGAGATGCAAAACTGCGTGGTGACTGTGCGGCCGGTCGACCCATTCAATGTGTCGTGGGTGCGGCCGTGTCGTCGAAGAGGAGGTCGTCGATCAACTGCGTGGTGAGGGCTAGCTGTGCTGCCAGCACCACGCGTGCAGCGTTCGCGCTCACTTCATCGCCGCGCGCGAGCGCATCATGCGTGCAGGCTGCCAGACGCAACACCGTCTCCGACGCGAGCTGCAGGACTTGCAGCGATTCGGCGTCGTCGTCGAAGGCGGCGAATTCTGCTGAGCGGACGTCGAACGGACCATTCTTTTCGTAACGGGACGACATTTGAGACTCCTGGCGCGATGGGCACGAAGTCAGTGTGCGCCGCCCCGGCGGCTTTCAATCGGTCGAAAAGAAGCCGGTTTTGAAGCTAATCCCAGCATCGCGATTACGTATTGCTTTCAGTGGGAAAATGTACCGGCAGCATTGCGATAATCTTGGCTCGAACTGAGGAGTCAACCTGTGCCGTCTACCGTAAGCAATTCGCTGATCTGGATCTTCGACGCCTTCGAGCGCGAGCCGACTTACCTTGGCAAACGCATGTTCGGCTGCGATGCCGCATACCTCGACGGCTTGCTGTGTCTGGTTGCCGCGGACCGCCAGAAACCGTGGAATGGCCTGCTAATCTGCACGTCGCAGGAACGGCACGCCGCGCTCGTCGAAGAGATGCCGGCCTTGCGGGCACATCCGGTTCTGGGTAAGTGGCTTTATGTCCCGCAGGACGATCCGGCTTTCGAAGAGGTGGTTGAACAAGCGGTCGCGCTGGTGCTGGCGCGCGATCCGCGCGTGGGCGTCGAGCCGAAACCACGTCGAGGTAGCGGCAAATCCAGATTGCCAAAAATATAGAACTTGAATTTGCCCGCAAAACCTCTCGCGCAAAAAAATCTGGATACCGCGACGGATTGTGCCCGGATGGGTCGTTAAAGCATCAGGAGCACGACGTTCGCGGGCCGGAAGTTTCTGCCTGACGATTTCGAAAGCCGATGCCATCCGGCCGCCCTGGCCGGCGAGCACCCCGGCGGCGACGTCGTGCCGACCCGCTTTCCCATCGGCGCGCCGGACTCACACCATGACTACACACATACTGGTCGTCGACAACGACGCTGAATTGCTCGAAGCATTGACCGACGTCCTCGGTCGAGCCGGGATGGCGGTCTCCGCGCTGCGCGATGTGAGCCTGCTCGAGGCGCGGGTCGAGCGTGAGCCGCCCGACCTCATCGTGCTCAACCAGAGCGCCCAGGTCTCGACCAGCCTCGCGGCTCTCGCCAGGCTGCGCGCAGCGGGTAACGACGTGCCGGTGATCCTGACTGCGAGCGCGAACGACACGGACCGGATCGTCGGCCTGGAAATGGGCGCGGACGACTGTCTCGACAAACCTTTCAATCCGCGCGAGCTCGCGGCCCGCGTGCGCGCCATTTTGCGGCGCCGCAATGCATCGCTGGCGGCTGCGACGCAGGATCGGCATCCCGTTGCCACGTTTGGGCCCTATACGCTGGATCTGCGGATTCGCACGCTGACGCTGGATGGCAGCGCGCTCTTTCTGTCGGCGGCGGAATTCGCGTTGCTCAAGGTGTTCGTCGAAAATCCGATGCGCACGTTGACCCGGACGCGGCTGCTCGAGTTGCTGCACGGGCCCACCGACGAGCACACCGATCGCGGCGTCGACGTGCAGGTGTGGCGTCTGCGCAGAATCCTCGAAGCCGATCCGTCCGCGCCGAGATTCATCCAGACCGTGCGCAGCCACGGCTACGTGTTCGTGCCCGATGGCGCGCGCCACGCTCTTCAGCCTGACAAGGCGAGGCCCCGCTTCGACGGACGCAGCGCACGGGTGTCGGCGCTACGCGAATGGGCGCGTTCGACTTAACATGGCGCTTGTCGCCGGGCTTAACCGGCACCGCGCCATGGAACAACGTGGAAAACCTCCTCAAGAAACTCGACCTCACCTCGCTGCGCCTCTTTGTTGCCGTCTGCCAGGAGCAGAACATCGCGCGGGCGGCCGAGCGTGAATTCATTGCTTCATCGGCCGTGAGCCGGCGCATCGCGGAGATCGAAGTTTTGATCGGCTTGCCGGTGATCCAGCGCCAGTCGCGTGGCATTACGGTCACGCCGGTGGGCGAGACCGTGTTGCGCTACGCGCTCGCGATCATCGGCAACATCGAGCAACTGAGCGCGGAGTTGTCGCGCTGTTCGTCGGGTGCCAAGGGGCGGGTCAGGGTGGTGGCGAATCTGTCGTCGATCGTGCAGTTTTTGCCGGAAGACGTAGCCGCATTCGGGCGCGTGTTTCCGGAAGTGTCGATTGAACTGGAAGAAGAGAATAGCGCGGACGTATTGCGCATCGTCGCCGAGCATGCGGCTGATTTTGGCATCTGCAATCCGGTGGCGGGCAGCGAGGCCTTCGAGCAGATGCCATACCGGCAAGACCGTCTCGCGGTACTGGTGCCGGGCGCTCACCGGCTCGCAGATGCATCTCGCGCCGCCTTCGATGATCTGCTCGGCGACAGCTTCGTCGGTCTGCGCAGCGAGAGCGCACTGACGCAATTACTGGTTCAGCAGGCGGCCAATGCAGGCCGCCAACTCGATGTGAAATTCGCGTGAGCAGTCTCGACGCGCTGTGCCGGATGGTGCACGCCGGTCTCGGCATAGCAGTCGTGCCCGAGCAGGTTGGACTGCTGTATGTGAATACGCTCGACGTGCGTCTGCTGTCGCTCGCCGACGCGTGGGCCGTGCGCCGCCTCGTCATGATCTTCAAGTCGCGCGATCAGTTGAGCGCAAGCGCGGCGGCGCTGGTGAGGTTTCTCGGCCAGGGCGCGTAGCGATCCGGCCGCCCAAACGCGGAAGCATTCATGCCGGCACGGCCGCCGGCGCCGTTCTATCGCGCGCGTCCAGCATGCGCACGGCGAAGCCGAAGCATCGTTCGATCAGCGCCGGCTGCATGATGTCGCGCGGCGTGCCCTGCGCGGCGACGCTGAACGACGCACCCGCGAGCTTCGCCAAACGAGACGCCTGCGTTGCCGGACCAGCACTTCGGCATCGATCCCGTGCGCCGTATAGTGAGCGCCAAGGAGAATGCTCATGAGCGACACGATTCGTCTGGACGGCCGCGTGCTGTACCTGTCTGAAGATCCCACGGTGATAGCGGCGCAACTCGCCGGCGACAACTTCACGCGCGCCACGGCGGGTCCGTTGCGCGACAACGTCTCCACCGACGAGATCACGCCCGTCACGGTCATGCTCACTTACGACGAGCGCCTCGGTCAGTATCCGTACGTCGGCTTCGAGGTTGGCGCACGCATGCCGATCGGTCGCAACGCGATCAGGGACGGCGGCTTTCAGGTGACGGTAGCGGGCAAACGCTATGGCAAAGGGTCGTCGCGCGAATCGAGTCCGCTGGCCGAGTTGTCGGCGGGCATCCGGCTGATCGTCGCGGAGAGCTTCGAGCGGATCTATCAGCAGAACTGCGACAACATCGGCATTCTGACCACCACGGATTTTGCGGTGCTCGATAAGCTGATGGCAGGCGATGCCGTGCCGATCGACGAGTTTCTCAAAGGACGCGACGCGCTCACGCAGCAGATCATTCGTAGCGGTGGATTGCTCGCGTATAGCAAGTTTGCGGACTGGCCGGCGCCGCATGCCCGGGAGCGTGCGGGCGCCGAGACAAACGCGGGGGGCGTCGCGAAAACGCTCGTCGAGAAGATCATCGAACGACATCTGCATCCGGGCATGGCGAGTGCCCAGCGCGGCGACGGCGTGTTCATTGCCGCCGACTGGCGCTTCAGTCATGATTACTTCACGGGCATGTGCGCGCACCTGATGCATCGCGCGTTCGGTAAGCCCGCGCCGCTGCATGCACCGGATCACATCATTGCGTTTCAGGATCATCTGGTGCTCGCGTCGCAGAGCATTCCGCATGTGCGCGACGGTCTGTTGCCGGGCGTCGCCAATCTGATGGAAGGGCACACCTCGTTCTCACGCGACTACCCCGTGCGCGCGCACGGCGCGCTCGATAATCTGCCGGGTTCCGAAGGCATCTGTCATGCGTTGATGGCCGAACACTACGCATTGCCGGGCCAGGTCGTGTGCGGCACCGATTCGCACACGCCGCATTCGGGCGCGCTCGGCTGCCTCGCGTTCGGTGCGGGCGCAACCGAAATCGCCAATAGCTGGGTGACGGGCTACGTGCGCTGCAAAGTGCCGGAGACGTTGCGCATCGAGATCGACGGCAGCTTGCGCGACGGGGTGACCGCGAAAGACGTCGTGCTGCATCTGTTGAGTCTGGAGGCGATCCGCTCGGGCGGCGCGATCGGTCTCGTGTTCGAGTACGGCGGCGCGGCGGTGCGCGCGATGTCGATCGACGAACGCGCGACCTTGACCAACATGGTGGCGGAATTGGGCGGCTTCACCGGCATCGTCGAACCGGATGAGCGCACGGTGGCGTTTCTGAAGGAGCGGCGCGGCGTCGATTTCACCCTTGAAAACTGGATGCAAAGCGATGCGGACGCCGTCTATCGCGACACGATCCGCCTCGACGCGGGCGCGATCGAACCGATGCTCGCGCGCCCGGGAGATCCCGGCAACGGCGTCGCGGCGAAGCAACTCGACGAGGTTGTCGCGATCGATATTGCCTACGGCGGTTCGTGTACCGCGGGCAAGCGCGAGGACTTCGACTTCTATCATGAGGTGCTGCGCTGGGGCGTCGAGCGGGATATGCGTGTGCCGGTCGGGACGCGTCTCTTCCTGCAGTTCGGCACCATGGCGGTGCGTGCGTATTGCGAAGAACAAGGCTATTTACCGGTCTTCGAGCGTGCGGGCGTGACGCTCGTCATGCCGGGTTGCGGGTCCTGCGCCAATTGTGGACCGGGGCAATCGGCCGATGCAAACGAAGTGACCATCAGCGCGATCAACCGCAATTTTCCGGGCCGTTCGGGGCCGGGCGAGGTGTGGCTGGCGAACCCCTATACCGTCGCGGCGAGCGCACTGGCCGGAAAAATCACCACCTTCGAACAATTGAAGCGCACGCGCGGCTAGAATGCAGGCCGGACCTCGTGGCCCGGCATCGTGGTGCGGTTGACGCGCGGAAGCACGAAAGGCCGGCATGAGATCGGTCAAGGCGAGGTGGTTCGTGTTCCGTCTGCATCGCCCGTGCGACCCGCGTTATCAGGAGACAAACAACATGGCATCCCCAGAACACGCCGGAGCCGTCGTGCAAAACGGCGCCGGCGCGGCGTCCTTCCACACTACGTCCACGGCCACACCGCTCGACGCCGGCAGCATCTCGGCGCGCCTCGACCGCTTGCCGGCCACGCGTTCCGTCTGGAAGCTGGTGGTGCTGCTGAGTCTCGGCTTCTTCTTCGAACTTTACGACCTGCTGTACTCCGGCTACGTCGCGCCCGGTCTCGTCAAAAGCGGACTATTGACGGCGACCACGCACGGTTTATTCGGCTCGACCGGCGTCGCGAGTTTTATTGCCGCGCTGTTCAGCGGGCTTTTTATCGGCACGATTGCTTGCGGCTTTCTGGCGGATCGTTTCGGACGTCGCGCCGTCTTCACGTATTCGTTGCTGTGGTACACCGCGGCGAACGTCGTGATGGCTTTCCAGGAAACGGCCACGGGGTTGAACTTCTGGCGCTTCGTGGCGGGCATCGGCATCGGCGTGGAGCTGGTGACCATCGGCACTTATATCTCCGAGCTGGTGCCCAAGCAGATTCGCGGACGCGCCTTCGCGTGCGAGCAGGCAGTCGGCTTCACGGCAGTGCCGGTGGTGGCGTTTCTGTCGTATCTGCTGGTGCCGCGCACGCCGTTCGGTCTCGACGGCTGGCGCTGGGTCGTGCTGATCGGCGCACACGGTGCGCTGTTCGTGTGGTGGATTCGCCGCGCCTTGCCGGAAAGTCCGCGTTGGCTCGCTCAGCAAGGGCGTCTTGCCGAAGCCGATCGCGTGATGAGCCAACTCGAAGCCAGGGTGCGCAGTGAATATGGCCGGGAACTGCCGCCGCCTGCACCGTCCGTGCCGGTGGCGCCGCGCGGCAGCTTCCGCGATATGTGGGTGCCGCCATACCGCAGCCGCACGCTGATGATGACGATCTTCAACATCTTCCAGACAGTGGGCTTCTATGGCTTCGCGAACTGGGTGCCGACGCTGTTGATCAAGCAGGGCATTACGATCACCACGAGCTTGATGTATTCGAGCGTGATTGCATTGGCCGCGCCGCTGGGTCCGGTGATCGGACTGTTTATCGGCGACCGTTTCGAGCGCAAGACGGTGATCGTGGTGATGGCCGCGGTCAACATCGTGTGCGGGCTGTGGTTCAGTCAGGCGTCGGGCGCGGTGCTGCTGGTGAGTCTCGGCGTATGTTTGACGCTTGCCGGGAACATCATTTCGTACAGCTTCCATGCGTACCAGACCGAGCTTTTCCCGACCAGCATCCGCGCGCGCGCCGTGGGCTTCGTTTATTCGTGGAGCCGGTTTTCCGCGATTTTCACGGCGTTTCTGATTGCGTCGGTGTTGAAGCACTTCGGCACCAGCGGCGTGTTCGTCTTCATCGCCGGTGCGATGCTGGTCGTGATGCTGGCGATCGGCTTGATGGGGCCGCGTACGAAAGGGCTGGAGCTGGAGAAGATTTCGAAGTAGCCGAGCTTAAGCTATCGGTTCATCGAGGCGGATGGAATCGCGGCAATACCTCGTCCGCCAGCTCATTGATGACCTCGGCCACATTGCGTTGCGTCGAGAGATTGAACGTCACGTGATGCGTCCCGTCGGCGCGCATGTCCTGCAAGATGCGAATCAAGGCGTGCCGGCCAGTGCGATAGCCGAGAGAAACGGCCTGCGCCGGCTCATGCGGATCGTCGCTCAGTTCGAGCCGCATGGCGGCGCCGAATGCGCGGAACGCGCCTGGCGCCGCGCGCTCGACGGCGGCGCGCCACATGCTATAGCGAGCGCGCTGCGCTTCCGGCTCGCGATGGTAAGTCATCCACCCCAGCGAATGCCGCGCAATCCAGTCGACGCTCTGACCACCCGAGCCCACGGCAAGCAGCGGGACCGCGTTCGGGTTTTCAGGCAATAGCTGAAAAGTTGGCACGCCTTCGGGTGCCTCGTCGGGAATCACGCGCGACGGCTCGCCTAATGCGGCGGCCACCGTTTCCCAATGCTCGCGATACAACTCGCGCCGCTCGTCCGCATTGCGTCCGAATGCGGCGTATTCCGGCGGACGGTCGCCCGAACCCAAACCCAGAATGAAACGCCCGCGACTGAGCGTGTCGACCGAACGTGCCGCCTTGGCGATATGCAGCGGATGACGCAGTGTGAGCACGATGGCGCCGCTTATCAGGGCAATACGCCGGGTCTCGACGGCCAGCGCGCCGAGCAGGACCCAAGGATCGAGGTGCCCGACCGGATCGGGATAGTCGGCGCTGTTCAAGGGCACGTCACGGACCCACAGTGCGCGGAAACCGCGTTCGTCGGCAAGACGCGCGAGCGACATCTGTTCGTTGAAGTCGGCCACGATGACGCCGCTGCGCAACACGGGCAGCGTGAGCCCGATACTGAGTGCGCCCTCGGCAAATACCTGCTGCGCAACGCTGCTTGCCGCGTCGCCCGATTGATCGCTTGCTGTACTCAAATTCGACTCCTTCGTGCATGGCCGATCCCAACTGGATCCTGACACACCTTCAGAACAACTGCTTTTGTCCCGACACCAACGTCGTGAAATCGTCGCGCAGCAGCGGCAGAATCGCGTCGGCGACCGGCTGCAACTGACGCGTCAGATAGTGCTCGTAATCGATGGCCGAGCGCAGCGTTTCCAACGGCTCGGGGCCTGCCACCGTCATCACATAGCTGATCCAGCCGCCGTTCTGGTATTGCAGCGGCCGCCCTTGCCGCTGGTTGAACTCGTCGGCCACGCGGGCCGCGCGCACGTGAGGCGGCACGTTGCGCTCGTACTCGCCGAGCGGTCTGCGCAGGCGCTTGCGATACACGAGCTGATCGTCGAGTTGGCCGTCGAGCGTGGCGCGCACGTAGTCGCGAACGTAGTCCTGATAGGGTTGCTGCGTGAAGATGCGGCGATACAGTTCCTGCTGGAATTGCTGCGCGAGCGGCGTCCAGTCCGTGCGCACCGTTTCGAGACCTTTGTAGACGATATCTTCTTTACCGTCGGGCAAGACGGTGAGGCCCGCGTAGCGTTTCTTGCTGCCTTCCTCGGCGCCGCGAATCGTCGGCATGAAAAAGCGCCGGTAGTGCCGCTCGAATTGCAATTCGAGCGCGCTGTCGAGTTGGAAGCGTGTCTGCAGATTGTCCCGCCACCATGCGTTGATATGCTCGACGAGCGCGCGGCCGATGCGGCTTGCGTCTTCCTCGCCGTGCGCATGCTTCAACCACACGAAGGTCGAATCCGTGTCGCCGTAGATGACCTCGTAGCCCTGGCTTTGAATCAGCTCGCGCGTGGTGTGCATGATTTCGTGGCCGCGCATGGTGATCGACGACGCCAGGCGTGGATCGAAAAAGCGGCACCCGGTCGAGCCCAGCACGCCGTAAAAGGCGTTCATGATGATCTTCAGCGCTTGCGATAAAGGCTGGTTGCGATCGCGCTTCGCGGTCTCGCGCCCTTGCCAGACCTGCCCGACGATCGACGGCAAACAATGGCGTGTACGTGAAAAACGCGCGCCGAGAAAACCGGGCACCGACTGCGCGTCGCCGGGTTCGAGCATGCCTTCCACGAGGCCGACCGGATCGATCAGAAAGGTGCGGATGATCGACGGATACAGGCTCTTGTAATCGAGCACCAGCACGGAATCGTACAGACCCGGCCGCGAATCCATGACGAAGCCGCCCGGACTCGCTGCGCCGGCCACGTCACCGAGATTCGGCGCGACGTAGCCTTGCCGATGCATGCGCGGCATGTACAGATGGGTGAACGCCGCCACCGAGCCGCCGCTGCGATCGGCCGGCAGGCCCGTGACCGACGCGCGCTCCAGCAGAAAGTGCAGCAGTTCGGTCTTCTCGAAGATGCGGGTGACGAGCTCGCAGTCCTTGAGGTTGTAGCGTGCGAGCGCGGGCTTGTCCTCGTCGAAGCGGCGCTGGATTTCGTCCATGCGCTGATACGGGTTGTCGATCGCTTTACCTTCGCCGAGCACCGTGCGCGAGACGTGTTCGAGACTGAACGAGGGGAAGCTCCATGTAGCGGAACGTAGCGCCTCGATGCCGTCGATGATCAGACGTCCCGCAGCGCCGGCAAAGTAGTGGTTCTGCTTCATGCCGTGCTCGCGCCATTCCATCACGGTGCCTCCTCGGCCGAGCCGCAACGGGACGCGATATTGTTCGGCATGCTGCTGCAGCACCCGCAGATCGAACTGTACGAGATTCCAGCCGATGATCGCATCGGGATCGTGCTGCGCCATCCACTTGTTCAGTTTGTCGAGCAACTGGGCACGCGTGTCGCAGTATTCGAGGTCGAAGTCGAGCGCTTGCGCGTCTGCCGTATTGCCGTTCGGCGGTCCGAGCATATAGACCTGCCGCTGGCCGCAGCCTTCGAGCGCGATCGAATAAAGCTCGGCGTGGGCGCTGGTTTCGATGTCGAGCGAGACGAGCCTCAATGGCGGCCGATAGCCGGTAGCGGGCTTGAGTTCACTGTTCAGAAGCGGGCCCTGTTCCTGAGCCTCGCCACCGAACCATACCGGCGCAGTGATGAAACGCTCCATCATGTAGCGTTCGGGCGGGAAGATATCGGCCTCGTAGACATCCACGCCGCCTTGCTTCAGACGTTTTTCGAAGCCTGTCAGCTGCCGGTATTGCGGACAGTAAAGGCCCATGACGGGCCGATGCTGGAAGTCGCGCAATTCGAGTGTGCGCAGATCGAGCGGCGCCTCGCGGCGCAGAATCGTTTCGACACGCTCGCGCTGCCCCTCGGGAATGAACGCCACCGAAGCTTGCGAGCGCAAACGGATGTGACGAGGCCCGCTGTCTGTTGCCAGCCAGAAATCGACTTCCGTGCCGGCGGGCGTGTCCCGCCAATGCCGGGTCAAGATGAAACCCTGTTCAAGCTCAGTCAAACTGCCACCTCTAAAGCGGGCGTGATCGCCTCGTGCGATTTTACCGCCATGCGCTTTGGGTCGTGACGCGGCTTCCGAGGGCGGCTTCGTGGCGTTGCGACGGATCACCGCGCGCCTGGCAGGTTAGATGCAGCCTGTTCGCGCAGTCTGTATGATCGCGGAGGGATGTTTCCTTCGGCGTAGCAGATGCGCCGGTCAAGTCTACCAAGAGCGGAGTGAACGATATGACGTTGGGCAAATATGTTCTCGCAGTTGCAGTTGCAGCAACCAGTTTCGGTGCCCAGGCGCAAGTCGCCGGCACGCAACCGCTGAGCGTCACCGTCGAGCAGTCCACCGCGTTGCTGAGCGGCTGGAGTGTCAAGAAGAGCATTCTCGGTAAGGGCGTTTATAACGACCAGAACGAAAAGATCGGTACGGTCCGCGATCTCGTGATCGCACCGGACGGCTCGCTGTCGGCGGCAATCGTCTCGGCCGGCGGTTTCCTCGGCGTGGCGTCGCATGACGTGGCGGTGCCCATCGCTGCGCTGGATATTCGCGGCGGCAATTTCTATCTGGCCGGCGCAACGAAAGACGCGTTGAAGGCAACGCCGGAGTTCCAGTACAACAAGGTCCAGGCACCGCCGAAGCCGAAAAAGCTGACGGGCCAGTAAGCCGGGAGAGCGGACCGAACGGTCGGCTCATCGGCTTGCGAAACGCCTCCGGCGGTTCGCAAGCCAAAGAAAAAAGCAGGCGGCGTTCGCGGCGCGAAACGGTTGGCAGACAAACCGTTTCACGTTTGCAAACGCCGCTTTGTTTTGCTGACGCGCGACTGCGTAACGAATCAGGCTTCCAGAGCCAGCGTGGCGAACGTTCCCAACCAGTGCTCGCCCATGTAATCGCCGGCCACGTGAGCCAGCGCGCTCTGCAGATGCCGCTCGGCGGAATCGAACAGCACGGTGCGGCGGATATCGCCAGCGGGCAATGCACGCGCGAGCGAGCGCTGACACCAGGCACGGCTCAGATTGAGGCCGTCGAGGTGGGCAATTTTCCCGTCGGTGCGATCGGTTACGGTCACGGGTTCAAACAGCGTAGCAGGCATTTTCGCACCGAGATGCGGCAGAAAGCGCCCGAACCAGTCGACGAATTGGGCGGGCGGCAGCACGCGCCGCATCAACTCGGCTTCCATCAGCGAAGGCGAGAGGAATTCATCGCCGGCGGGTTCCCACGCCTGGCACGCGACGTCGTTCAGGAACCAGCGCTCCGCCGTATTGACGATCAGCGCCTCCAGCGACTCACGCGAAGTCTGACGCGCAAAATCGAGCGTGAGCGCGAGCGCGAAGGCCATGTTGAAATGCGTGCCCACGCGTAGCGGATAAGTCGCTTTCGGCAGAAATTCTTCGAAGCGTTCGACGAACGTTTCCGTGAGCGGCGCGAAGGTTTTCTTCCAGCGTACCGCTTCGGAGAGTTTGAGCGAATCGAGTTGTGCGCCGAGCGCGAGCGCCCAGGCCCATCCATAGGGGCGCTCGAAACCGCGGTTGTGCGGCAGATCGAGATACGCACGCTCACCCGCCACGTTGGCCGCGGTGAAATGCTCATGGACCACCGCGACGATGCGTGCCGCTTCGGGCAGCTCGGGAAAGCGCTCCAGCAGATGCAGGATCAGCCAGTAGCCGTGCACGCAGGAGTGCCAGTCGTAGCTGCCGTAAAAGATCGGATGCAGCACGCGCGGTCCCTGCACGTCTTGCGGACCGGCCAAGGAGTGTGTCAGCTTGTTGGGATATTCACGCGTGAGATGGGCGAGCGCGAGATTGGCGAATCGGGATGCGAATTCGGGCGTGAGTTGAGCAGTCATCGGCGCCTCCTCGAAAGCGTAGTGCGAACAGGTTCGTCAGTATGGTGTCGACGGTCGACGGTAGTAAAGCGGCCACGAAATCTATCATGATAATTTATCGATAAATAGTTGATAAAGTGAATATTGCGGGTAAATGCGGAGGCGTGTGGCTACCGACCTGCCGGATTGAACCGGGCAGGTCGTGGCAGAGGCGCCCTTCGCGCCTTTATTCCTTATGCCCTTATGCCGTCACAGGATGATGTCGGCTAGTTTGTCGAGGGGTAAAACCAATGGCTCTCCGCTTCTGAGCGCCTCCCGGCCGGATTCGTTTCTCGCCAGCGGATCAGCGGCGACGTATGCACTGAAGTCGTAGCCGGTAGCATCCGCCAGGTCGCTGATCGCCACCTGGAACGTGCGATAGGCGCCGAGCACGAATCCCTCCAGCGCCTCTGCCCGTGAGCGCTTCTCGAGCAGCTTGCGGATGAGCTGCCCCTGACTCAGCACGTAAGCCGTGGCGTGCAGCGTCTTGTCGCTGGCGTCCAGTGTGGCGACGACTTTCCAGAATTCGATCGGCACGATTGCGCCATCGATGACGATCTCCTCCTCGTCACCTTCGGGATCGCGCAGCACCGGTCCGGTGAAGACGCAGGCCTGGAATCCATGCGTGCGGGCGTTGTCGAGGATGTAGTTCTCGAGTCCTTGCCAGAGCGATTTGTCCTGATTCAGACGGGAGTGCTGGGCAGCGGCGTTGGTGTAGTGAAACGTATCGTCGTTGGCCTGTTGGGCGTCGCCCGGACTGCCCCAGACCGGGTCTTCGCGTCGCACCATGTGGCCGCGATCGATTTCGGCATCGCGGAAATTCTGCGCGTTCAACTGGACCGACCTGGGAATACGCTCGTCGGCAAACCACTTGTCGTTGCCCCGTTTCACCCGCACCGAGGCCGCACCGTCGAGATTGACCGCCGTGATCAGCGGCAGCTTGAGCGCGGCGGAGTACTTGATGCCGAAGTGGGTGTAGCGCAGTTCGTTAGGCTCCGGCGGATTGTCGGCCGGCTCGGCAAGCCCCGCTGACCAGTGCGCGGGAATGCCTGGCCAGGGCGTGGCCACCGGCTGCGCATCCGGGTGGCTTTTGAGGAAGTCCGTGTCGAGTCCGGCTCGACCTGCAAAGTAGGCAGCAGGATGGCTGCCGTCTCTTGCCTCTTCGCCTTCGCCCCGCAGCGCGACCGAGACAGGGCGCTGGCCTTTGAGTAGTGCGCCGATCGTCCTCGCGCTCACGGCGGAGTTGGCCTTGCCGTAGATGCCTGAGAAATGCAGGCCCGCGACCTTGCCGTCTTCGAGGCGGATCACCGGTGAGCCCGAGTTGCCGCCGAGGCTCGTGCAATCGTAGGTCAGGATGCCGTCGCCGGGCGCCTGAAGAATCTTGCCCGGCGCGAAACGCTTGACCTCGTAAATGTCACGGAAATACCGCGCCTGGGCGTCGGCGTCGTTACGGGAATCGTAGGCCGGGTAGCCGATCAGGGCGACCAGTTCCCCCTCGGCGAGCTTGCGCTCGTCTTCGATCAGACGGAATGCCTCGGGCAGTTCGAAGTCGGCCGTCTCGATCCGCAGCAAGGCCACGTCGGCGGACGTGTCGTCAGCCAGGTATTGGACTCTGGACAGTTCGGCCGTGCGACTGTGGTCGATTTTCCTGCTCGCGACCTCTTCACCGAAGTCGATGGCGGCGCCATAGCGGGCCCCCGAGGGCGAACGCATGAAGACCGCCGAGCCGTCGGCCTTGCGACGCGCGACGATCCTGGCGACATGGCGATTCGTGACCACCAGCGCGCCCTTGCTCCAGCGCTCGGCGACCCAACCGGTGCCACCCCATGCCATGTCGTTGTTGTGAAATTCGATGCGTCCGACAGAAGGAATCCATTTCTGGACGCCGAGGATCAAGCCAGGCGTCTGCCGAGGAAGCTCCGGCATTTTCTGCATGACCACCTTGTCGTTGCGGATGAGCAGCGACGGCCGTCCGACCAGTGCGACGATCGCCTCCATATCGCCGAACGATTGCGTGGCGGTATCCGCGACAGATCCAAACGATTGTCCCTTCTCCAGCGCGTCGAGGCTGGATTGGGGGAGCGCGTGCATGAGCGAGACAGGAAGCCGCTTATTGGCTATGGCGTCGCACACGGCGCACTCCATCTCCGGTGTGAGTCTTGCTCGTAGAGCTCTGATCCTTTCCTGGTTGGCCATGCGGTATTCCTTTGCAGTTCGTGCTGAAAACACCATCGAAGGTGAAGTGAACTCGCGTACCGATAACGCTCGCCGTGGCACGCTTCCAGCAACTCTGCTGCGACGGCTGTCCCAAAACAAGGTCCCGCCTCGGGGATGGGAAAATGGATAGTAAGTATTGCTAGGTTTTGCGCGCGTCAGCAGTCGGCTTGAGCGGTTCTACAGGCTTCTTTTCACGATGCGTGAAATGTTAAAAACGTATTCGTGGCGATCTGAATTGGGCGAGCCAAATTCGTAGAAAGACGCGCGACGATCAGGCGTGATATCTCGAAGTGGCTACGCAAACTCGCGCGGAGGATAAAGACGTGACGATTCCGAGCGCATCGGCGGAAATCGATCAGCAGGCGAGGAGGGCAGTGAGAGAGTGACGGGCGAATCGAAACGCCCGTCGGGTTTTCAAGTGGTGTAGCTTTACCTCAGGGCATTGCGACGAATTAGAACAACTCCAGAATCCGGTGATACAACATCCCGAGTTCCAGCGCCGGCCCGCGCAATGCCGGTCCACCCGGAAAACGCGCATGCCGCAGCCGCGCGAACAAATCAAAGGCCGCCGTTTCGCCGGCCATCGCTTTCGCCACGACACGCCCGGCGATTCCCGTCAATGCCACGCCGTGCCCCGAAAAGCCCTGCACGTAGAAGTAGTTTGGATCGATCGATCCAAAATCCGGCGCGCGATTACGCGTCACGTCGACAAAGCCGCCCCATGCATAGTCGATCTTCACATCGCCGAGTTGTGGAAACACACCGACCATGCGTTGACGAATCTCCTCACCGAGTTGCACCGGCGACGCGCCCGTCGAACTCGCGCGTCCGCCGAACAGCAAACGATGGTCCGCCGACAAACGGAAATAGTCGAGGAAGAAGTTGTTGTCGCAGATCGCCTCGCGTCCGTGGATCAACGCATCCGCGCGCGCTTTGCCGAGCGGTTCGGTCGCGACGATATACGAAGCAATCGGCGCGATGCGTGCCGCGATCGGCGCGGGCAATACGTCACCAAGGGTCGCGTTGCCACAGGCCGCGACGAAACGGCAGCGTACCTCGCCGCGCGCTGTTCGCACGACAGGCCGCGCGCCGCGCTCGACGTCGATCACACGAGAATGGGCAAAGAGCTGCGCGCCTTCGCGACGCGCTGCGTCGGCGAGGCCGAGGCAATACTTGAGCGGATGAAGATGGCGGGAAAAGGGATCGTAGACGCCGGCGAGGTAGCGCTTCGACGCGATACGTGAGCGTATTTCGTCGGTATCGAGCCAGGAGAGCTTCGTATAACCCCAACGCTGGCTGGCCGACTCCATCCACGAACGCAAATCCGGCACGCGTTTGGGTTTGGTCGCAACCGTCAGATACCCTGCAGTGAAGTCGCAATCGATGCCGTAGCGTTCGATGCGCTCACGCACCAGCCCCACGCCTTCGACCGACATGGCCCACGCCGCGCGCGCGCCATCGAGTCCGAGCTGGCGCTCCATGATCTCGTCTTTCGCGAAGCCGACGAGCGTTTGCCCGCCGTTACGGCCCGATGCGCCCCAGCCCGGCCGATGCGCGTCGAGCACGATCACCGACAAGCCACGCGCCCGGCATTCCAGCGCCACCGACAAGCCGGCAAAACCCGCGCCGATCACACAAACGTCGGCCTCGAACGATCCTTCGAGTGAAGGATCGTCGACGTGCGGACGCGCTACGCTCGCTTCGTAATAGGAGTTGGCAATCAGCGCATCGGCGCGCTGATCGAGGGTGTTGAAGCCGGAAGTCGGAGCGTTCATCAAAGCAGGTCCTTCATTCGATACCAGGCCATCGCGAGCACGAGGGCGGGGGTTCGCAGTGTAGCGCCGCCGGGAAAATCGCGGTGACGAACCTTGCCAAACAGATCGAAGCGCGACGCCTGGCCGTCGATGGCTTCGGCGATGAGTTTTCCCGCCAGGCCCGTGGTGTTCACACCATGTCCGGAAAAACCTTGCGCGAAATAAACGGTAGATGAGAGGCGGCCGAAATGGGGCGCACGATTCATCGTGATATCGACAAAACCGCCCCACGCATAGTCGATCTTGACGTCGTCGAGTTGGGGAAACGTTTTCAGCATGTCACGGCGCATGGCTTCGCCGAGATTGCGCGGCGCTAAGGTCGAGTAGCTGACTTTACCGCCCCACAGCAGCCGGTTATCCGGCGCAGGACGGAAATAGTCGAGCACGAAGCGGCTATCGCAGACTGCGGCTTTGGCGGGCATCAGCGCTTCGGCACGATCGGGATCGAGCGGTTCGGTGGCGATCACATAGGTGCCGACCGGCATGATCTTGCCGGCGACCTCCGGCGCCAGTTCGCCGAGATAGGTATTGCAGGCGAGTACGACAAAGCGCGCTTTAACCTGGCCACGCGACGTTTCGGCTACCTGTAGGCCGTTTTCTTTGCGCAGCGCCGTCACGCAGCTGTCTTCGAAAATCCGTACACCGGCTTCGCGTGCCGCACGCGCCAGGCCCAAGGTGTAGTTCAATGGATGCAGATGGCCGCTGTGGGCGTCGAACAACCCGCCGAGATAACGCTGCGACTGGACGTAGTGGCCGACGCTGTCCGCGTCGACATAGGTGAAACCGTCATAGCCGAAGCGGTGCTGCGCTTCATCGCGCCATTTTTGCAGCGCATCCACATCGCGCGGCTTATTTGCCGCGGTCAAATAACCAAAAGTCAAATCGCAGTCGATCCGGTGCTTCGCCACCCGCTCCCTGACGATATCGACGGTCTCGATGCCCATGTCCCAAACACGCTTCACGTCGGCCGCGGGCATGTACTTCGCGAACGTATCGATATCGCAGGCAAAGCCGCCGATCAATTGTCCACCATTGCGACCGCTCGCCGCCCAGCCGACTTTCGAGGCTTCGAGCACGACGACCGAGTGCCCGCGTTCAGCGAGATTCAGCGCGGTGGAGAGGCCCGTCAGTCCGGCGCCGATCACGCAGACGTCGACATCCAGCATGTCTTCGAGCGGAGGATGGCGGGTCGTGTCGTTGGCGGTAGCGGCGTAGTACGAGGCGACGTGAGGCTGGTTCGAGAATGGGAGCATAGGCAGAACAGACAGAAGAAGCCCTTGCGCCGGGCGATGAATCAGGCGAGCCCAGGCGCAAGGGCGATACGGTTTAGAACGAGTAGATGAACTGCGTCGCGAGCAGGTCGTTGGACTTGCCGTACGAACCGTCGTTCTTCAGGAACACCTGCTTGTTGGCCCAGTCGTGGCGGTATTCCACCTTGACCGTGATCTGCTGGGTCGGATAGAACAACACATCGAGCGACACGTCCTGATGGGTCGCGCCCTTGCACTCGAAGCCAAGGCCGCCGTTCGCCTTCGAATTGGCGAGGCAATCCGCGCCGATACCGAAGCCGTCGGCCGTATCCATACCGTTCGAGTTCAACGCGATGCCACCGCCACCGCCGCCGTTCTTGCTATCCACGAGCAGGTCATAACGTGCGGTCACGCCCATGCGGCCCACCATCGGCAGACTGAACTTGCGGTGCGCGAGCAGCGACAGGCCATACCACTGCGCCTGGCCGCCGTTGTACGCGCCGTTCTGCTGCTGGCCGTAGTCGACTTCGGCGTTGTACTGCACGTCGGCGAGGGTATAGGTCAGGTCGGCTTCGGTGAAGAAGAAGGTGCCGCCCGCGCTCGGCGACTGGCCGCCAATCCCGTAGGCGACACTGCCCGTGGTGGGATCGACTGCGCTCGACAAGGTCTGACGGCCGATATTGACCGAGCCGCCCACATCGAGTGCGCTCGACCACGTGTAGTCGGTACGCGCCGTGAAGGTCGGGATCTTGTTGCTGGTCGTGATCGGGTCGCCCAGTGCGTTGGTGCCGATCTGCGTCGTCGCACCATACGTGCGGTACTGTTCATTGCCGAGGAAGAACTTCCACGCCCAGTTGCCCGTCGCGTAGTTCGCGCCGACCCCGATGTAGCTGCCCGGATCCGAGAAGTCGTACAGCAGGTTGTGCGTGAGCGTGAGCATCTGATTCGACTGCTGCACTTCATAGCCGCCGAAGCTCGGAATCAAACCGGCCACGAGTGTCGTGGTCGCCGTCAACGGCACGTTGATGACCGCCGTGTTCAGGATGTTGTTGCCGATGTCGCCATGTTCGTTGGCAAGCAGCGTAATCCCGTTGCCGCGGTTCGGCATCAAGGTGATTTCGGCCGACGGCGCCATCGGGCCGACCCCGAAGGTCTTCTTGATGTCGAGGTACAGATCGCCGAACGTGCTGTTGAAGTAGTTGTAGCTGCTTTCGTGGTTCGCGAACAGGAACGAGGAGCTGCTTTGCGCGCGGTTATAGATATAGGTCGGGTCGATATAACCCGTCACCGACAAGCCCGCGATCGGCCCGGTCTGCGCTGCGTCTTCGAGCGAGTCCACCTTCAATTGCTGATTGGCGATCTGTTGTTTCATCGACGTGACGTCGTCGTTGGACAGCGTCGCCTGTGCCTTGCCGTAATCCGGCGACGAGATATCCACCGGCGCGGCCACCACAACCGGGGCAGGCGCCATCGTCGCCGCGGTGACTGCCTTGGGTTTGCTGGCGACTTCGGCCCGCAGCTGCTTCACCTCCTTTTGCAGCGAGTTGAGTTGGGCCTGGAGCGCCTTGATCTGGTCGCTGGTGGCATCTGCCATGGCCATGCCAGGCAGACTCCCCGCCACCAACAGACAGATAAGCTTCTTTCTCATTCAAATTCTCCTTATTGGTCGTATTGCGAAAGAACTTCTATGCGCGTGCCGTATCGAGCGACTTACGTACGGCGGCTTGTTGTGGTGCCGAAGGCAAAGGGTCGGCGGCTTCGGCAAGTGCGAACGCCATTTGCATATCGCGGTTGCGCTTGCGTTCACGTATCTGCATCCAGCGGTTCACGGCGATCACGCCGATCGTCACCGTGCTGATGAAGATCGTCGCCAGCGCATTCATTTCCGGATTCAGGCCGAGACGCACGCGCGAGAACACGACGAGCGGCAGCGTCGTCGAGCCGGGACCGGAGAGAAACGCGGACAGCACGAGGTCGTCGAAGGAGAGCGTGAACGACAGGAGCCAACCGGACATCAAGGCTTGCGAGATCAGTGGCAGCGTGATCAGGAAGAACACCTTGAAGGGTGTCGCGCCGAGATCGAGCGCGGCTTCTTCGAGCGACTTGTTGAGTTCCTTCACGCGCGACTGCACGATGATCGCCACATAGGACACGCACAGCATCACGTGACCGATCCAGATCGTGAAGAGGCCGCGGCCCTTCGGCCAGCCGAGCATCTGTTCCAGCGCTACGAACAGCAGCAGCAGCGAGATGCCCTGAATCACTTCGGGAATCACGAGCGGCGCGTTGATCATGCCGGCGAACAGCGTGAAGCCGCGAAAGCGTCCGAAGCGCGCCAGCACGAAGCCGGCCCACGTGCCGATCACCACCGACGCGCAGGCCGTCAGCAGGCCGATCTTCAGCGAAAGCCAGGCGGCGCTCAATAACTCGTCGTCGTGCAGCAGCGCGCCATACCACTTGAGCGAGAAGCCGGACCAGACCGTGACGAGCTTGGACTCGTTGAAGGAGTACACGATCAGGCTGATGATCGGAATGTAGAGAAACAGAAATCCGAATGTCAGCACGCTATTCGAAAGCGTTTTATTAGGCTTGATCATTTCGCGCCCTCCAGTTCCTTGACCTGGTAGTACTGGAACACGGCCATCGGCACGAGCAGCAGTAGCACCATGGCGACCGTGACGGCGGATGCCATCGGCCAGTCCATATCGTTGAAGAATTCATCCCACATCACGCGGCCGATCATCAGCGTGTCGGCGCCGCCGAGCAGTTCGGGAATCACGTACTCTCCTACCGCCGGAATGAACACCAGCAAACTGCCGGCGATGATCCCGTTCTTCGACAACGGCAACGTAATGCGCGTGAACGCGGTCCACGGTTTGCAGCCGAGGTCGTAGGCGGCTTCCAGCAATGTCAGATCCATCTTCACCAGGTGCGCATAGAGCGGCATCACCATGAACGGCAGATACGAATAGACCATGCCGATGTAGACGCCGATATCCGTGTGATAGAGACGCAACGGCGAATGAATCATGCCGATCGACATCAGCGTGTGATTGAGCAGGCCGTCGTCTTTCAGAATGCCGATCCACGCATAGACGCGAATCAGGAACGACGTCCAGAACGGCAGCATCACGCCCATCATCAACAGGTTGCGTTTCGCCGGCTCCGAGCGCGCGATGTAGTACGCAATCGGATAGCCGATCAGCAGACAGAAGAAGGTCGAGACCGCCGCCATCTTCAACGAGCTGATATACGTGGCGACGTACAGATCGTCCTGCAGCAGGAACGCGTAGTGACTGAGCTGCATGGCGAAATGCACCATGCCGTCCTTCACCGTCACCAGATCCGTGTAGGGCGGAATGCCCAGGCGCAGATCGGCGAAACTGATTTTCAGCACCAGCACGAACGGCAGCGCGAAGAACAACGTCAGCCACAGGAACGGCACGCCGATCACGGTGGTGCGGCCCGAAGGCAGCAGCATCGACAGGCGGTTTTTCAGCGCAGCGAGCAGACGGCTGCCTGAGGGCGCGCCCAGCGCCGCGGGGGAAGAGGTGGCGGGATTTCTCATTGCGTCAGCACCACGCCGCTAGCCGGCGACCAGTAGACGAACACGTCGTCGTTATAGGACGGCGCACCTTCGCTCATCAGATGCGAACTGGAGAGATTCGACACGACGGTCTTGCCGCTCGGCAGACGCACGTGATACAGCGAATAGCTGCCCATATACGCCACGTCGGAGACCACGCCGCGTGCCCAGTTGTGTGGCGTCGAGGGCTTGTCGAGCGATACCTTGACGCGCTCCGGACGCACCGAGATACCGACCGGCATGCCGAGTGGACCAGTAACGCCGTGACTCACGTAAATGCGCGATTCGAGCTCGTCGCTCTCGACGAAGATATGGTCCGGCTCATCGGCGACGACCGTGCCTTCGAACAGATTGGTCGAGCCGATGAATTCGGCCGAGAAGCGGCTATTCGGAAACTCGTACACCTGACTCGGCGAACCGATCTGCACGATGCGGCCTTCGCTCATCACCGCGAGGCGGCCGGCCATCGTCATCGCTTCTTCCTGATCGTGCGTGACCATCACGCAGGTCACGTCCACTTTCTCGATGATGTTCACCAGTTCGAGCTGGGTTTTCTGGCGGATCTTTTTGTCGAGCGCCGACATCGGTTCATCGAGCAGCAGCAGCTTCGGGCGCTTGACGAGCGAACGGGCCAGCGCGACACGTTGTTGTTGACCGCCTGACAGTTGATGTGGCTTGCGCTGCGCGTACTTCCCCATCTGCACGAGATTGAGCGCGTCGGCGACGCGTTCCTTGATCTCGTTCCTCGGCGTGCCTTCCTGCTTCAGCCCGAAAGCGATATTCGCTTCGACGCTCATGTGCGGGAACAGCGCATACGACTGGAACATCATGTTGACCGGCCGCTTGTACGGCGGCATCGCGGCGAGATCTTCGCCGTCGACGAAAATACGCCCCGACGTGACCGGCTCGAACCCTGCGAGCATGCGCAGGAGGGTGGACTTGCCGCAGCCGGAGCTGCCGAGCAGCGCGAACAACTCGTTCTTGGCAATGCTCAGATTGACGTTGTCGACAGCGGTGCTGTCACCGAATTTCTTCACGACATTTTCGATGCGGACGAATTCATCCGACTTCGATTTTGTCGCCACTGCGGGGCGGGCCATCTGCGTGGCGCCGGCTGCGCTTTTAAGGGTCGTCGAGTTCATGATGTAACCATTCCTTGCGGATCGCGGGCGCAAGTGTCTCCCTACGAGGGCGCGGGGAGCGTCTCGCACTGGCGCTGCGATCGGAAAACATGGGACTGCGCGCAGGTGGGACCTTAAACGCGCGCAGGCTGACTACCGGTACTGCTTTCATGCGCTCAGGGTTCGAGCGATCCCTGAGCGCGGGATCGAAGTTCTAACTCGTGGGTTTAATCAATGACCGGTTTTAAGCTGCGCCCAAAGACGGTTTTCGAGGCGCAGAATATCGGTCGGCATCGGCTTCATCAGCGTCATCTTGCTCAACACGTCGTCGCCCGGATAAACGGTCTTGTCCTGTGCGACGCCCGGAGTCACGAACTGGCGCGCGGCCTTGTTCGCGGTCGGGTAAAACACTTCGTTGGTGATCGCGGCGTTGACCTTCGGGTCGGAAATGTAGTTGATCCATTTCAGCGCGGCCTCCGGGTGCGGCGCGTCTTTCGGGATCACCATCACGTCGAACCACAGCAGGCCGCCTTCCTTCACGTTCGAGAATTTGACCTGATACGAGCGCTTGGCTTCTTCGGTGCGGCGGCTTGCGATGCCGACGTCGCCCGACCAGCCCACGGCGACGCACACGTCGTTATTGGCGAGGTCGTTGATGTAGCCCGATGAATTGAATTGAGTGATGTAGGGGCGGACTTTCTTCAGCACTTCGAACGCGGCCTGGTAGTCGGCAGGGTTCGTGCTGTTCGGATCTTTGTGCATGTATTGCAGCGTGGCGGCGAACACGTCGACGGCCTGGTCGAGGAACGATACACCGCAGCCTTTCAGCTTCGAGAGATTGGCCGGATCGAACACGAGTGCCCAGCTGTCTACCGGTGCATTCGCGCCGAGCGCTTTCTGCACGGCCTGCACGTTATAGCCGATACCATCCGTGCCGTACGCCCAAGGCACACCGTACTGGTTGCCCGGATCGGCGTCGGCGATCATCTTCATCAACACGGGGTCGAGGTTCGCGAGGTTCGGCAGCTTCGATTTGTCGAGCTTCTGGTACACGCCGGCCTGAATCTGCTTGGCCATGTAGTTCGACGTCGGCACCACGATGTCGTAACCCGAACTACCGGCGAGCAGCTTGGCTTGCAGGGTGTCGTCGCTATCGTAGTTGTCGTATTTGACCTTGATGCTGTCCTGCTTTTCGAAGTTCGAAATCGTATCTTTCGCGATGTAGTCCGACCAGTTGTACACGTTCAGTTCCGTGTCGGCCGCAAGGGCCGGCGTCACCGACAGCGCCGCAAAACCGGTAAAGGCGAGAACCGCGGCCCCCGCGACCGCATGACGAAGATGACTAACGCTCATGGTTTTTTTCCCTTGATGTGAAGAACCGGCACGCGCCTGGATTGTGGGTGAGCTCATGCCGGAACGAACTGCCGTTACGAAATACCGAGTTGTTGTGCCGTGGCGTCGATGGCTTGCTTCGCTTTCGACACGATTTCATCGATTTCCAGCTTGCTGATGACAAGCGGCGGCGACAGCAGCATGCGGTCGCCGGAGGCGCGCATGATCAGATTGCCGTTGAAGGAGAAGTCACGGCAAATCGTGCCGACGTCCCCGCCATTGGCGAAGCGCTTGCGTGCTTTCGGGTCTTGCGCGAGTTGCAAACCGGCCACCAGGCCGGCGCCGGCGATTTCGCCGACGATCGGATGATTGGCGAACGTGTCGCGCAGTTGTTTCTGGAAATACGGACCCGTGTCGGTCTTGACGCGCTCGACGATCTTCTCGTCGCGCAGCAGCTTGAGATTGGCGACGGCGACCGCTGCGGCCACCGGGTGGCCGGAGTAGGTGAGGCCGTGATTGAAGTCGCCGTTCTCGATGATCGCTTTGGCGACGCGATCATGCAGGCCGACTGCGCCCATTGGCACATAACCGCTCGTCAGACCCTTGGCCAGCGTGATCAGGTCCGGCTCGAAGCCGAAGTGCTGATGCGCGAACCATTCGCCAGTGCGGCCGAAACCGCCGATGACCTCGTCGGCGACCAGCAGAATGTCGTACTTGCGGCAAATGCGCTGGATTTCCGGCCAATACGTCGAAGCCGGGAAGATTACGCCGCCCGCTCCCTGGAAAGGCTCACCGATGAACGCGGCCACGTTGTCAGCGCCGATCTCGAGGATCTTCGCTTCCAGTTGCTGGGCGCGCGCGAGGCCGAATTCTTCCGGCGTCAGATTGCCTTGGGCCTCCCCAAAGAAATAGGGCTGATCGATGTGCACGATGTTCTCGACTTTCGAGGGCATCTGTTCGTGCATATAACCCATGCCGCCGAGCGTGCCGCCCGCAATCGTCGATCCGTGATAACCGTTCTTGCGCGAGATGACGAACTTCTTCGAGTGTTTGCCTTGCGTCGCCCAATATTGATGGACGATGCGCAACACCGTATCGTTGCCTTCCGAGCCGCTGTTGCAGTAGAAGAAGTGATTGAACGGTTCCGGCGTCAGTTCCGCGAGCAGCGCGGACAGTTCGATCACCGGCGGGTGCGTGGTCTTGAAGAAGGTGTTGTAGTACGGCAGTTCCTGCATCTGCTGGTACGCGGCGTCGGCCAGTTCCTTGCGGCCGTAACCGACGTTCACGCACCACAGGCCGGCCATGCCGTCGATTACCTTGTTGCCTTCCGAATCCCACAGATACACGCCCTGGGCCTTCACGATCACGCGGCTGCCGCTGCGATTGAGCGAGCCCATATCCGAGAACGGATGAATGTGATGCGCGGCGTCGAGCGCCCGGTATTCGGCGGTGCTGCGGGCGGCCTGCGTGGTCGATGCGCTCGCGGCGGCGCTAATTGGCGCGGCCGGTTGCACGTAAGCGACTTCCTCTGTTCTGTAGCTCATACTGCCTCCAGTTTTTCTTGCGTTTGCGTTTAGACGTGCAGCAGCAAATGCCGGCGTTCCCACGAACTGATCACGCGGAAAAACGCTTCATATTCGGTTTCTTTCAGAGCGAGATAGGCCTTCACGAATTTCTCGCCGAGTACTTCGGCGATCGGTTCGCAGGCACCCATCAGCGTCAGGCCTTCTTCCAGATTGCGCGGCAACTGGTAGGGCAACTCGTAACCGTCGCTCAGCAACGGCTCGGTGGCTTCGAGCTTTTGCGTCATGCCGAGGTAACCGGCGGCGAGCGTCGCGGCAATCGCCAGATAAGGATTGCAGTCCACACCCGGAATACGGTTTTCGATGCGACGCGCGGCCGGTCCCGAATGCGGAATCCGGAAGCCCACCGTGCGGTTGTCGTAACCCCACGCCACGTTGATTGGCGCGGCCATGAAGCGCGATAGCCGGCGATACGAGTTGATATACGGCGCGAAGATCGGCATCAGTGCCGGCGTGTACTTCTGCAGACCGGCGATATAGCCCGTGAAGAGCGAGGTCGGCTTGCCGTCCGCGCCGGTGAAGAGGTTGTGGCCGGTTTCTTCGTCGACGAGGCTCTGGTGCATGTGCATGGCCGAGCCCGGTTCGCCTTCCATCGGCTTGGCCATGAACGTGGCGTACATCTTGTGGCGCAAGGCCGCTTCGCGCACCGTGCGCTTGAAGAGGAACACGCTGTCGGCGAGTTTCAGCGGATCGCCGTGCATGAAGTTGATTTCCATCTGCGCGGCGCCGACTTCGTGAATCAGCGTGTCGACTTCGAGTTCCTGCACCTCGCAGTACTCGTAGATGTCCTCGAACAGCGGATCGAATTCGTTGACGGCTTCGATCGAGTACGCCTGACGGCCGGTTTCCGGACGACCCGTACGACCGATAGGCGGCTGCAGCGGCAGGTCCGGGTCCTTGTTCATATCGACCAGATAGAACTCCAGCTCGGGCGCGATGACCGGCTTCCAGCCTTTGGCCTTATAGAGTTCGAGCACGCGGCGTAGCACCCGGCGCGGCGAAATCGCAACCGGCGTGCCGTCGAAATGAACGCAATCGTGGATCACCTGGGCGGTCGGATCGATCGCCCACGGGATCATGCGGATAGTGCTCGCATCGGGCACGCACACCATGTCCGGATCGGTGACGCCGGTGAGCGTGCCGTCTTCCGGATAGTCCCCTGTGACGGTCTGGATCATCACCGCCTGCGGCAAGCGCATCGACTCACCGGATTCGAACTTGCTGCGCGGAATGATCTTGCCGCGCGCGATCCCGGCCATATCCGGAATGATCGCTTCGATTTCGGTGACGCGGTTCTTCTTCAGAAATTCGTCGATCTCATGCATGTTTATTCTCTCTATTTTGGTGCGCGACCGGCTCAGGCATGCGTGGCAGCGGCGGATGCCGCGCCATAGCCGGCCTTGGTGCGCATTCGATCGCGGCAGGCGTCGCCGAACGCGCGAAAGATCGCGGTGGAAAGTGCGTCGTTGGCGTGTTTCCATTCGGGGTGCCATTGCACACCCAGAGCGAAGGCACGCGCATCCGTCACGCTCACCGCTTCGATCAACCCGTCCGGCGCAATCGCTTCGGCCGTGAGGCCGGCGCCCAACCGCTCGACGCCCTGACCGTGCAATGAATTCACACGCGCTTCATTCGTGCCGCCCGCGAGGCGTTGCAACAGAGCGCCCTGCGTCAGCGTGATCGAATGCGACGGTGCGTATTGCACGTCCAGGTCGTCTTCCTTGTTCTCACGATGGTCGTTCAGACCCGCCACCGCGTGAACGCTTTGATGCAAGGTCCCGCCGAACACCACGTTCATTTCCTGGAAGCCCCTGCATACGGCCAGCACCGGCACACCGGCGGCGACTGCGGCACGCAGCAGCGGCAGCGTCGTCGCGTCGCGTGCGGCGTCGTGCAACGTGCCCGGCACGCTGGCGTGGCCGCCGTAACGATGCGGCTCGACATTCGAATAGCTGCCGGTAAAGAGCAGACCGTCGACTGTCGCGAGTACGTCTTCAATGGACTGACGTTCGCCGAGCGCCGGCAGCAGCATGGCGAGCGCCTGCGAGCCGTCCACGATCGCGGCGATGTACTTCTCGCCGACCACGTGGGACGGGTGGGCTCCCATCATCGTTCTGTCGGCGCTGATACCGACCAGAGGTTTGTTTCGCATGACGAATAGACGTGTGTGTTCCCCGCGGGACGCGGCATGAACAACGTTAAACACAGCGCGGCACGATTCCGCAGCCGGGCGCAAGCCGCCAGACCGCCGGATAGTGCGGGCGGTTCTCTTCGACAGAAACGCGCCGCGCGTGATAAGCAGGTGGGTCGTTCGATTTGAGCCGTTGCGCCAGGCAACTATTCCGGTGGACGCAAAGTGTGCGGATGGCAGACAGCACCGCACACGCACGAACTCGCAACTCGAAAGAGTGCGCTCGCGCAAACGGACAAATCGAACGACGAAAAGGAGGGAGGCGCTACGGCAGTAGCGAGGCGACTTCGTCCGTGCGCACTGCAATGAAGGCGCGCGCGGAGATGGAGTTGTGACGTCGAACTGAACGACGGGACAGGATCGTGAAGACGGACAGGAAGCGGCGGAACGCAAGGCTGCCGTTGCTGCCGTCGGCGATGGCGCCGTCAGCGCGAAGACAACTCGCCTGACTACGATTCCATCTCACCAAAGGGCCTCGGACTCTCACGATTAGACTCGACTAGCGCTGTTGAAAGTATTGAACGGCCTGCTCAGAATCCGCACGGGGCGTTTAAAGAAACAGGACGCTGGGATGATCTTCTTGCACCGCGCCAAGTGAATTTGCGCTGCTTCCAAAGACCCTCTCGCGTCTTGTGAAGCTGGTGTGACGATCGCCTGAGAACCAGCATATACGAGCCAATAATGCCGTCAAATCATTTCTACAAAAGAATTATCAGGGGTTTCCCGAGGGTCCGACTAGAATCCCATCCCGTGGGAACGAACGTTGCGCGTTTTCTATTTCGGAATCCTTTCAGGGTTTTCCCCAGCGGCGCAATAGTCAAAGTGACTAGAATATTCAACACTTGCGAGCACTCGTCACCCGGATTCGTTGCTCGACCCACGCGCCCCGACCGTCTTCAATGTCAGAGAACCTAGCAATGTCTATAGAAGTAGCAACCCGCCTGCAATACATCCGCAAGAAGCACGGCTTGTCTCAGCGTGAGCTGGCTAAGCGGGCAGGGGTGACCAACGGCACGATCTCGTTGATCGAGCAGAATCGCGTCAGTCCTTCGGTCGGCTCGCTGAAGAAGTTGCTCGAATGCATACCCATGAGTCTGGCCGAATTCTTCACCTTCGAAGTGGAGGTCGAGCGCTCCGTGGTGTCGCGCCGTGTCGATATGCCGAACCTCGGCAATGAGTCGATCGAGTTCTATCTGGCGGGCTCGAGCATCAAAGACCGGAACATGGGCATTCTGCGCGAGGTCTATCAGCCGCTGTCGGATACGGGGCCGGAAATGCTCGTGCACGAGGGACACGAAGGCGGCGTGATCGTCAGCGGTCAGATCGAATTGACGGTGGACGGCACGATCTGGCTGCTCGACCCCGGCGACAGTTACTACTTCGAGAGCCGCTTGCCGCACCGTTTTCGCAATCCCAGCGCGGAGCATCTCTGCGAGATCGTGTCGGCCAATTCGCCGCCCACGTTCTAAAGACTCCGCGCCAACACGCCGCGACGCAGTGCAAGGCCGTTCGATGTCGACGCCGGTTTGCGTCGCGCGCATAACATTGAGGCATCCTGATGGACAAGAAATCTCTCGCTTATTGGCAGGACAAGGCCGCTACGCTTTCGATCGAAGGTCGCGCGTTCATCGGCGGTGAATACCGTGATGCCAGCAGCGGGCGCACGTTCGACTGCCTGAGTCCGATCGACGGCAAGCTGCTGGCGAAAGTGGCCGACAGCGCTGCTGCGGATGTCGATGCCGCCGTCGCCGCCGCGCGTCAGGCGTTCGACGCCGGCGTATGGTCCGGGCTCAATCCGCGCCAGCGCAAAGCCGTGCTGCTGCGCTGGGCGGCATCGATTCGCGAGCATGCGGATGAACTCGCGTTGCTCGAAACGCTCGACGCCGGCAAGCCGATTGCCGACACCACCACGGTCGACGTGCCGGGCGCGGCGTATTGCGTCGAATGGTTTGCGGAAGCGATCGATAAGGTAGGCGGCGAAGTCGCGCCCGCCGATCATCATCTGGTCGGACTCGTGACGCGCGAGCCGATCGGCGTGGTGGCCGCGGTGGTGCCGTGGAATTTCCCGATCCTGATGGCGTCGTGGAAGTTCGGCCCGGCGCTAGCGGCAGGCAATAGCGTGGTGCTCAAGCCGTCGGAGAAGTCGCCGCTTACCGCGATTCGCCTGGCGCAACTCGCGCTCGACGCCGGCATTCCCGCAGGCGTGTTCAACGTCGTGCCGGGTGCGGGCGAACCGGGCAAGCTGCTGGCGCTGCATGAAGACGTGGACTGTCTCGCCTTCACCGGCTCGACCAACGTCGGCAAGCTGATCATGCAATATGCCGGGCAGTCGAACCTGAAACGCGTATGGCTCGAACTCGGCGGCAAGTCGCCGAACATCGTCATGCCCGATTGCCCGGATATGGACCGCGCGGCGAATGCGGCGGCCGGGGCCATCTTCTACAACATGGGCGAGATGTGCACGGCGGGTTCGCGTCTGCTCGTGCATCGCGACATCAAAGAAGCGTTCCTCGACAAACTGATCGCCGCGGCGCGCAGCTATACGCCTGGCAATCCGCTCGATCCGAACACGTCGATGGGCGCGATCGTCGATAAGATTCAGCTCGAACGTGTGCTCGGCTATATCGAAGCGGGCCGCGCCGAAGCGAAGCTGCTGCTGGGCGGCTCGCGCGTGAAGGAAGAGTCGGGTGGCTTCTACATCGAGCCGACCATCTTCGAGATTCCGGCTTCCGGCGCGAAAGTGGCGCGAGAGGAAATCTTCGGACCGGTGCTCTCGGTGATCACGTTCGATACCGTCGACGAAGCGATCCGTATCGCCAACGACAGCGAGTATGGTCTCGCGGCAGCGGTCTGGACCTCGAATCTGACCACTGCGCACGAGGTGTCGCGCCAGTTGCGCGCGGGCACCGTATGGGTCAATTGCTACGACGAAGGCGGCGACATGAACTTCCCGTTCGGCGGATATAAGCAATCGGGAAATGGCCGCGACAAGTCCTTGCACGCGATGGAGAAATACACCGAGCTGAAGTCCACGCTGGTGCGGCTGCGCTAAGGGGCAAACCGGCGGTCGGCCTGTCGACGACGATCGATCGGGCCGACGTCGGCCCTTGCGTAAGCCGACCGTTCAGGCGAGCAGTGTGCCGCTCGCCTGCGCGAGCACGAAGTCCGCCCGGCGAGCGCAAAGCTTCGCGTCTACTCCGCCAGCTGCGCTCGCACCGTGTATTCCCCTTCGGCTTGCTCGTCGGCTTCGTCTTCCAGCAGATGAGCGCGTGCTGTATAGAAGTCGACCGGCAGAGGTTCCACCGGATAGCCGCGCTTCTCCCACGCGTCGAGTCCGCCCTTGAGCGCGCGCACCTGGCGGATGTTCTTGCGATGCAGCTGATCGATGATCCGCTTGGCCGTCGCTTCGTTCGGGCACACGCAGTAAACAACGATGGGCCGCTGCAGCAGATCGGGATGAATCGGCTCGGGCGAATCGAGATCGAGCGGCAGGGCCCCGGCGATCCGGTGCGATTCCTTCTCGCGCACGCAGCGCGGCCGTGCATCCAGAATCAGTGGTGGTTCGGCCGATTTCATCATCTCGTCGAGCTGGTCCGGACTGATACGGATATGCGCGAGCCAGCGGCGGAACTGCCAGCGGCGCACCCAGCGATACAGCAGCACGGCCACGAAGATCGCGGCAAACGCATCGACGATGGTGCCGCCGTTGTTCCGCACGAGCAGGACCAGTTGCACGATCTGATCATGCAGCGCGGCGCCGCCGATCACCCATACGCTCGCCCACAGCGTCGCGCCGATCAGATCCCACAGCAGGAATACGCCCACGTTGATGGCGGTGGTGCCGAGCAGTGGCGCCGAGATCAGGCCGAGGCCCGGCAAGAATTTGGCGATGGTGAGAATCGGCACGCCATAGCGCTCGAACGTGTTGCGTGCGACGCGCACGGTCGTGTCGAGCGACAGCGAATAGCGTACGAGGTAGTTCAGCAGCCGGCGGCCATAGGCGCGTCCGGTGAAGAACCACAGTGAATCGGCGATCAGCGTGGCGACCACGGCGGCGAACACCACGTTGGTATAGGAGGTTTGTCCCATGGCAGCCATGGTTCCACCCAGAATCAGCATTGGCGCGGCCGGAATCGGCACGCCGAGCTGGGTGACGAGCACGCTCATGAAAACGGCCCAGACGCCCAGCGAGGGTGGAATAGCAACCGGAAAATGCCACACAACCGCGCTCCTGATACTGCGATGAAGGAAAGGAAATGGCCGCGCCCGCACCGGGCGTGACGAACGTGCCGCGCATGATCCGTTCCTGGGTCGAAGCCGGCGACCGGCAACCGGCGAAGCGTTCCAGCGAGCCAGCGGCGGCGCCAGAAGACGGCCCGGCAGCACGAGTAGCGGATTTAATCACAGGTAGGGAAATGGTGCCACGAAGGGACGCAACGCTTCGCGGCCGGCCGCCGCTGCCGCGCCGGGTGCGAAGCGCAGTCCCGGTTGCTAGAATGGTCCACACGCCCAGATTGATGACGGAGACATCGCATGACATCCCTGCAGCCGATCAGCCGCTACCCCGTGCCCGAACCGGATGAATGGCCGGACGACATCCGCGCGCGCATCCTGGAGGTGCAGGAGAAAGCCGGCTTCGTGCCGAACGTCTTCCTGACGCTGGCGCATCGCCCGGACGAATTTCGCGCCTTCTTCGCCTATCACGATGCGCTGATGCTGAAGGAGGGCGGCCTGACCAAAGGCGAGCGCGAAATGATCGTGGTCGCCACCAGCGCAGCGAACGGATGCCTGTACTGCGTCGTCGCGCACGGTGCGATTCTGCGCATCTACGAAAAGGCGCCGCTCGTAGCCGATCAGGTCGCAGTGAATCATCGTAAGGCGGATATCGCGCCGCGTCAGAAAGCGATGCTCGACTTTGCACTGAAGGTCGGCAGCGCCTCGGCGAGCGTCGGCGAGGCCGACTTTCAAACCCTGCGCGAACACGGCTTTTCCGATGAAGATATCTGGGACATCTCGGCGATCACCGCGTTTTTCGGCTTGTCGAACCGCATGGCGAATGTGATCTCGATGCGTCCGAACGACGAGTTCTATCTGATGGGGCGCGTGCCGAAAGCGGCGTCCGATTCACCACGTAATTAGTGGGTGACGGTTCAGGCGCCCGCAGGTTCAGCGTCTGACGCAGACGCAGACGCGGACGCGATCACGGCGCGGTCGTCGATTGGAAAATGCAACATCGCGGCAATGAGTCCGACGACGACCGTCGCGTCCCACAACAACGAATACGAGCCAGTCAGATCGAACACCAGGCCGCCGAGCCACGCGCCGAGAAACGAGCCGATCTGATGGCTCAGAAAGCACACGCCGAACAGACTGCCAAGATGGCGCATGCCGAACACCTTGGCCACGAGACCGCTGGTGAGCGGCACGGTGCCAAGCCAGGTCAGTCCCATCACGGCCGCGAAAACGACGACCGATATCGTGGTTTTCGGCAGCAGGAAGAACGTGGCGATGGTGGCGCTGCGAATCAGATACAGCCAGCCGAGCACATGATGCTGACGAAAACGCCCGCCGAGCCAGCCGCAAGCCCAACTTCCCGCCATGTTGAACAGCCCGATCAGCGCGAGCGCGGTAGCGCCCAGGCCCAGCGGCATATGGCAGAGCGTCAGGTATTCGGGCAGGTGCGTGGCGATGAACGCGAGCTGGAAGCCGCAGGTGAAGAAACCCAGCGTCAGCAGCCGGTAACCGCGATGCCTGACGGCTTGCATGAGCACCTGGCGAAGCGGGGCGGCGGGCGCTTCATGGACCGTCGCTCCAGTGCGCGCACGCCGATCGAGCACGATGCCGAGCGGGGCGACCAGCAGCATCACGAACGCCAGCACGAAGAGCGACGTCGCAATGCCCGCACCGAGCCGCACGCTTTGCACCAGCGGCACCATCAGCACCTGGCCCGCGGAGCCGCCGGCGCTGACGAGCCCCATCGCCATACTGCGTTGTTTGGCCGTGGCAACGCGGCCGACCGCCGGCAATACCACGCCGAAGGTCGTACAGCTCACGCCGATCCCGACCAGCAGTCCCATGCCGACGATCAAGGTCGCACCGCCGGGCGCCACCGCCGCGAGGCCGAGGCCTGCTGCGAAGGTGGTGGCACCGAACGCGACCACCGGCGCCGAGCCGTAGCGATCGGCGGCGGCGCCCGCGAAGGGTTGAGCGAAACCCCAGACCAGGTTGTGCAGCGCGATGGCGAAGGCGATCAGCGTGACCGGCAAACCGCGATCGAATGAAAACGGGCCGATGAAGAGCCCGAAAGTTTGCCGGATGCCCATCGCGGCGCTCAGGATGAGCGCGCCGGCGAGAATCACCAGGAACGTCGGGTGAAAGGCGAAGGCGAAACGTGGACGATGGGTGCTCGACATGGTTCTGATCTCCTTGAACCGCATGGTCGCAGCGAGCATCAGACGCGGCAAAGGAAAAGATTTTGACGACACGTGAGCGGCGCTCACGTGTCGGCGAATGCTGGCTTGGGTGGATCAGGAGAGCGGATTGGTCACGGACTCATGCGTATGGAGTGCCGCGCCGGAATACGCATCGACTTGCGCCGCCTCGCTGACGAGCCAGCGCCCGAACTCATACAGCTCCGGCCGGCGCTGCGTGTTTTCCGCACTCACCAGCCAATACGCGGTCTCGGAGGCAATCGTTTCGGCGCAAGCCTCGACGAGTGCGCCGCTGGCCAGATCGTGGTCCACCAGGGGGCGTCTGCCAAGCGCCATACCCAGACCCATGGCGGCGGCTTCAAAGGCCAACTGGATCGTGTCGACGCACAATCCACCGGCGAGATCGACACCCTCGGTGGCGCTTGCGTCCAGCCACGCCTGCCAATCTTCGCCAGCGGTGTTCACGTGAATGAGCGTCGCGCGACGCAGGTCGATCTGGCCGTGCTCGCCGCGCAATTCGTCGAGATAGGCGGCGCTGCATACTGGGACGAACTGCTCGCCGAATAGCCGCGTCCAGGCCGTGCCTGCAACCGGGGCGCGGCTCATGCGAATCGCGAAATCGAAACCGTCGACGGGAAAGCCGACATGACGATGCGACGTGTCGACCGTGACGTTCACATTCGGCCACTCTGCGCGAAAACCGGCGAGACGCGGCAGCAGCCAGCGCGACGCGAATGTCGGCGCGCAACTCACGGCAATCGGACGATCCGCGCGATGATTCGGCAGACGCTGCGTGCCGATCGCTATCAGCGAAAACGCTTCGGAGACGTACGAAAGATAATCGGCGCCGTGGGCGGTAAGCGAAATGCCGCGTGGCTCGCGTACGAACAATTCCACGCCGAGCGCCTCCTCCAGGCCGACAATGGCGTGACTGACTGCGCTCGGCGTGACGCTCAGCTCCTCGGCGGCCAGCTTGAAACTCTGATGCCTGCCGGCCGCTTCGAAAAGACGAAGCGCGGGCAGAGGTGGCAGACGAAACGGCATGATGTCTCTCCGGATACGGCGCGTCGCGCGCCGTGACGTTGTGCCGTTCGCATCCAGCGGATGGACCGGCCGAAACGGGTAAAAGGCTGAAAAGAGGCGGCTTCGTCGAAGGATACCGCGTGGGTCGGCCGGCTGTGACGCGGGCTTTACAGCGGACACAGCGGGCACAGCGGGCACAGCGGACACAGTCTGCGCGGCAGAGCGCAGCGCGATACATCGCCGCGAAAAAACCGCGCCTATCCTGTCGATATTCCGCCATGCCATTCGTCGTAGCGATATAGGGCACGAAAATGCGGCGCCGTCGTCGCGCAGCCTGATCGCACCCTTGCTTGCTTTTTCACCGAGGAGATAGCTGATGACCGACGTATCTGCATCTGCACCGGCCCTCAAGCCGGCCCGTGAACTGGCCGATCTGCCGCGCCGCTTTCCCGGCGAGAGCGAGGCCTATCGCAGCGCGCGCAACGACTTGCTGGCCGAGGAAATCGAATTGCGCCGCCATATCGAACGGGTGGCGGCGCAGCGTCGCGCGCTGCCGCCTGGGGGCGCCGTCCCCGAGGATTACCGTTTCGAGGGCGAAGACGGACCTGTCACGCTCTCGGCGATGTTCGGCCGACACGACACGCTCGTCACCTACAACTGGATGTTCGGACCGCAACGCACGCGGCCGTGTCCCATGTGCACGTCGCTGCTAAGCGCCTACGACGGCGAAATGCCCGACATCCTGCAACGGGTGGCGTTCGCCGTGATCGGCCGTGCGCCGCTCGAGAAACTCGTGGCATTCAAGCAGGCGCGCGGCTGGCGGCATTTGCGTCTGTATTCGTCGGGTGGTAACACGTTCAATCGCGACTACGCGGCGGAAGATCCCACCGGCGACGATAACCCCGCGTTCAATGTGTTCACGCGCCAGAATGGCGTGGTGCGCCATTTCTGGGCCGAGGAGATGGGACCGGAGAGTGCGGACCCCGGGCAGGACCCGCGCGGTGCGCCGGATGTCATGCCGATCTGGACGGTGCTGGACATGACGCCGGGTGGGCGAGGCAAGGATTGGTATCCGAAGCTGAACTACGATGCCGCGACGTAAGTTACGCGTTACGCACCGCGTGACATCCGACGGCCTGCAGCCAAGTTTTAACTAGGGCTGCGCCGCGACTTCGTAAGCCGGTTCGAGCGCCGCCTGCAAATAAGCCGCGATGGCGCTGGCCCGCATCGGCCGGCTGAACAGATAGCCCTGCACGGCGCGCGCGCCGAGCGCCTTGACGACCTCGGCTTGCGACGCCGTCTCGAGTCCTTCCACCACGCATTCGAGTCCCAGGTTCAGGCACAGATCGAGCACCGACTTCACGATCTTCTTCGACGCGCTGTTGGTATCCACGTCGGTCATGAAGCTGCGATCGATCTTGATCGTATCGAAGGGCAGACGATGCACGTAGCTGAGGCTCGAATAGCCGGTACCGAAGTCGTCGAGCGACACGCGGCAGCCCGCTTTCTTGATCATGGTGAGCGAGCAGCGGGCCTGTTCGAAATCGCGCGTCACGGCCGTCTCCGTGATCTCGAACGACACCCGATGCGGCGGCACGCCGCTCGCCTGCACGATCTCGATCAGGCGGCGGGCGCGAGCCGACGTGCAGATGTCGATTGCGGACAGGTTGAAGGACAGATAGAGCTCCTCGGGCCAGCGTGCGGCTTCGGCGAGGGCTTTGTGCAGCAGTACTTCGGTGATGCGCAGAATCAGTTCGGTACGCTCGGCAATCCGAATGAATTCCTCCGGCTTGACCGCGCCGAGCCGCGGATTCTGCCAGCGCCCCAACGCTTCGAGACCGATGGTGCGTTGCGACAGCACATCGGCGATCGGTTGAAACTCCAGGTACAGTTCCGCCTCGAGGTCGGCGTGACGCAGTTCCTGGGTCACGAGACTCGAGCGGCGAATGCGCGTCTCGTGTTCGGTCGAGAAAATGACCGGCGTGCCGCGACGGCTTTCCTTGCCGACGTAGAGCGCCGCGTCGGCGCGCTCGAAGACCTGCGTGACCGTGGTGCCGGCTTCCGGAAAGGCGGCCCAGCCGATCGTCCCCGACAACTCGGCGACGTTGCCGGCTACGCGGTACGGCTCGCTGAGCGCGTGGCAAATGCGCTGGCCGAGGTCCACCAGCGTTTCGTTGGCCATTTTGTGCTGCGCCAGCACGCCGAATTCGTCACCGCCAAGGCGCGCAAAGAAGATGCCGGGCTCGGCCAGACGCAGCAACCGCAGGCCGACTTCCTGCAGCACGAGGTCGCCGCTCGCGTGACCGTAGATATCGTTGACCTGCTTGAAGCCGTCGAGATCGATCAGGCCGACGTTGAAGCCGCCGCCCGCGCCGAGCGCCTGCTCGGAGAGCGCGCGCAGCGAGGCGAAAAAGCTGCGCCGGTTGGGCAGATCGGTCAGCACGTCGATGCTCGCGAGCCGGAAGTTGTCGTCGCTCAGACGCTGGGTTTTCAGCTGGCTCGCTTCGAGTTCGCGCTGCGCGTGAACCACGCCGGAGAAGGTGCGGTAATAGAGGTGGATGATGAACGCGAGCGCTACGCCCACCAGCGTCATGTCGATCGCCATTGCGATGAAAACCGGATAGCCCGTGAGCACCAGAAAGGTGGCAAAGCTTAGGATCACGATCGACAGCAGAAGCAGGGCGGCGGCTCGTAAATGCATCAGGCAGAACACGCAGCCCACCAGGGTCGTCGCCATATAGAACGCGACCTGCGACTGCTCATAAGGCGTGCCATACGGAAACAGGAGGAGCGACCATGTGCTGAAAGCGACGCCGAACAGGCCGGCCAGCCAGACCAGCTTGCGCAGTTGGGCCGGAGCGCTCTCCAGGGTCAGCGGGCGATGCCGCGCGCGCCACCAGTGCAGACACCGAACGATACACAGCGCGCCGAGCGCGGCGGGAAAATACACCGATAACCAGGCGGGCGCGCTCGTCAGATGCGTGGCTGCGACGGCCATCGTGTTGACGAGCAGAATGAAATAGAGGAGCGGAATCTGGCGGCCGAATGCCTGGAGTTGCGAGCGCACGAGTTCGGGATCGCTTTCCGCGACCCTTAGCGCTTCTCTCAATCTGACTAGCAGAACCATGACCCGTCCTTTTTTATCGTTTGCGCCGCACACGCAGCTTTGTATATCGGCAGGGACGCTGGGACCTTGAGGGTCTTTTCGCGAGAATTCAATATCGCGTTCGCAAGCCGGTAAGTCCGACCGGTTTTGCCTGCTGTTTACGTCAGTTATGCTGCTTAAACGGGCGTGGCGCGCTCAAAGCGCCGGACATGACAGCACGCGCTGCGGCGCGAGCGTCGTGCCAGGTTCGCCGTTCTGCACGGGTGTGCCTTGCGGCGGTGTAGAAACAAGCCGGACCGTATCGACGCCGGCATTCGCCAGCACATATTTTTCCGGGCTATTTTCGGCTTGCCAATAGGCCCGGAATACGCCGTTGTCGCCGAAAACCAGCAGCTTGCCATGCACTGTTTTTCCACTGCCGACCAGGTCGACTGGCTCACCATTTCGTACCTGAAAACCCTGGGATGAACCCGGCGCATGTGCGCCAACCAGCGTGGCGCAGCCGGTTTCGACAGCTTTCGCGCTCGTGCAGGACAACGCGGCCAACAAGCCCGTCCATATCGAAACGCATGCCGCGAATGTTGCAATATGGCGAAACCGCATTTTTTTATTCCTCCCGGATTCTTTATTGTCAGACACCAGGCCCGGTTAACGTCGTTTCTTCCACCACCACCATAACATAGTAAAAAAGGCCGCCCGAGGCCGCTTCAGCCGCGCTAAAGCACTGAAATTGCAACGGATTGTGATTAACAATCGTCGCCCGATAAATGGAATTAACACGTAAGCGCACGATTCTTATGGCACTTTGCCTCGAAAAATCGTCAAATTGCCTGTGGGCGGGTGATACAAGGCTTACACCCAAGGTTTGCGCGAATACGCGCCTATGCGTTAGTGTGTCGGTCCCGGCGCAACAGAAGTGGCGCCGGTTCCATGATTACCATACGGGAAGTGCTATGAACAAACAGGAACTGATTGATGCAGTCGCCGCAGCGACGGGCGAAAGCAAAGCGGCCACCGGCCAGACCATCGACGCAATCGTCGAAGCGGTGACCAAAGCCGTGGTGGGTGGCGATACGGTGCAACTGGTCGGTTTCGGTTCTTTCTCGACCGGCGCGCGCGCAGCACGCGTGGGCCGCAATCCGTCGACGGGCGCTGAAATCCAGATCGCTGCAGCCAAGACGGTGAAGTTCACCGCCGGCAAGGCGTTCAAGGAAGCAGTCAACGCGTCGTAATGCAACGCGCCTCGCGCCGGAGCAGCCACGCGCGCCATCGCGGCGCGCGGCGAGCGAGGCATCGGGTGTGAGGAATCACGCGCTGCCCAACCCCGGTGAGCGGTAGGCATCGGAGCTGGTGCGGCGCGTGTGCCTGAGCGGCTCCTGGAATGCGACTGAGTCGCCGCTCCAGGCGCGCGATCAGCCGGCCCGGCGTTTGCGCGTTGCTTCGGCGAGCGTGGCGAGCACCGGCTCCGTCTGCGTCCAGCTGACGCACGCATCCGTGATCGATACGCCATAACGCAGCGGCACGCCGGCCTTCAGATCCTGACGGCCTTCTTCCAGATGACTTTCCAGCATGACGCCGATGATGCGGCGCTCGCGCTGCGAGAGTTGCTGCGCCACGTCCTGCACCACCTCCAGTTGACGCAAATGCGATTTGCCCGAGTTGGCATGCGAGCAGTCGATCATCACCTGCTCACGCAGACCCGCTGATTTGAGCGCCTCGCAGGTTGCCTGCACCGAGGCGCTATCGTAGTTCGGCCCTTTCTTGCCGCCGCGCAGAATCACGTGGGCGTCGTCGTTGCCGCGCGTTTCGAAGATCGCGGCCATGCCCATCTTGGTCATACCCATGAAGGCGTGACTCGCGCGCGCGGCGACGATCGCGTCCGCCGCGATCTGCACGCCGCCGTCCGTACCGTTCTTGAAGCCGATCGGGCAGCTCAGCCCCGACGCCAGCTGACGATGACTCTGGCTCTCCGTCGTACGCGCGCCGATGGCGCCCCACGCGATCAGATCGGCGATGTATTGCGGACTGAGCAGGTCGAGAAACTCGGTGGCCGTGGGCAGGCCGAGTCCGTTGATGTCGAGCAGAAGTTGCCGCGCGAGGCGCAGGCCTTCGTTGATACGGAAGCTGCCGTCCAGACGCGGATCGTTGATATAGCCTTTCCAGCCCACGGTCGTGCGCGGCTTCTCGAAGTAGACGCGCATCACGATCAGCAGATCGTCCTTGTAGGCTTGCGCCGCGACCTTGAGTTTGTGGGCGTATTCGACTGCCTGGTCGTGGTCGTGAATCGAGCAGGGGCCGACGATCAGCACGAGCCGGTCGTCGCGGCCGTGCAGAATGTCGGCGATTTCCGCGCGGGTCTTCTCGACGAGCGTCTGCACCGAAGGCGGACAGGGCAGTTCATCCTGCAGCAAGGCAGGCGAGATCAGCGGACGTACCGCGCCGATCCGGACGTCGTCGATGCGCGTGGTGTCCTGGGTGGCGTCGGCCGAGCCGACTTCCTGATCGTGCAAAGGATTGTCGATGGCGCTCAAAATAGTCTCCCGGACTTTGGGTGTCGAAGTGGCCTCGCGGCCTGAGTAGGTGAGGGACGTTGCCGTGCTTCGTTGCCGGGATTATGACACTCGCCTGCGCAGGCCGCGACGCCGCGCGTCAGACGCGTTTGATCAACGCCATGGCCGCTGCCGGGTTGCGTTCCTTGAAACCGCTGATCACGTACAGATAGACGTCGCGGGTGGCCGTTTTTGCGGCGGGTTCGGCGCAGGTCTCCAGGTCGCCCGGCGTGGTGCCGCCGGCTAACTGGCGGGCCCGTTCGGCCCATGCATCGAGTGCTTTGGTCGAGTAGCCCTTGGCCTGCTTGTCGGTCGTGCCCATGATGCGGGCGTAGACGAAGGGCGCGGTGAGGTCGGCGATCTGCGGATAGTCGCTGTCGCCCGCGAGAACCACGGCGACTTTGTACTGGCGAGCGAGCGCGATGAATTCCGGCGTCTGGAAAGTTTCGTTGCGTACTTCGACGGCGTGCCTGAGTTTCTGTCCTTCGATGCTTGCGGGCAGCAACTTCAGAAAAGCCTCGAAATCTTCCTTGTCGAATTTCTTGGTGGTGGCGAATTGCCAGTTGATCGGGCCGAGTTTCTGTTTGAGCAGCAGCACGCCGCTCGCGAAGAAACGCTCCATCGTTTCACCGGCATCCGCGAGGACTTTGCGATTGGTCGCGTAACGCGGGGCTTTCAGCGAAAAGACGAAATCGTCCGGCGTTTCCTGATACCACTTCTCATAACTCGACGGTTTCTGCAAGCCGTAGAACGTGCCGTTGATTTCAATCGACGTGAGGTTCTTGCTCGCGTATTCGAGCTCGCGGCTTTGCGTGAGATCTTCGGGATAGAAGACACCCCGCCACGGTGCATAAGTCCAACCGCCGATGCCAATGCGGATACTCGGGTTTTTAGATGTTTTCGCGGTGGGCACTTGGGGTTCTCCTTCGGGCTTCGCAGGCAAGCGGTAGCTTGGCGCTATTTATCTCCGCAAGACGCATTCCCCTCGACACGTGCGGCCGCTTCGAAGCGCCGGTTGGCCTCCGCCACTTCGGCGCGGAACTGCTGCAGCGCATTGTGCGCCAGGTCGGGCGGCGTGAGCGCGGACCACAGCACGTCGATCAACTGATCCGCCGTCGCCTCGATGTCGATATGCCGGTTCGCGAGCGTGGCGTCCCATAGCACGTGCTCCATCGGGCCGAACACCATCGAACGTAATAGACGCAGGGGCATGTCGGCGCGAATCTGGCCGCTTTCCTGTCCCTGAGCCAGCACGCGCATCAACGGGGCGGTGTAGCGGCGTTGCAGTTCGGTCAGCGCCTCGCTCAATTCATGGTGCCGCGCGCGTCCTTCGGACAACACCAGCGCGCACAGGTCGGTGCCGTTCACCAGCATCAGGCGCAAATGCGTGCGCACGATGAAGGCGAACTGCTGGCGCACGCTGCCGTCGCGCGGCAGGCCGGATTCGATGGCTTCGATGATCTCGTCGTACCAGTCGCCGATGACCCGCGCGCACAACTCGCGCTTGCCGCGGAAATAGCTGAACACGGTTGCCTCGGAAATGCCCAGGCGTTGCGCGATCTCGGCGGTGGTCGCGCGCTCGTAGCCTTTTTCGGAGAATACGTCGCGGCCCGCCTGAAGAATTTCCTTCACGCGTTGCTGCGACTTGCGCCCGGCCGGCTGACGGCGCGAGACGGGTAGTTCGGCCTTCAGGGTAGCCGTCATATGAGTCCAGTTCAGATTTGTTGGGCAAGCCGGCGTTTGACTTCACCTGGATGAGCCCGATATGCGCGATGCTAGCACGCTGGAAAGCCTTTGGAGCGGGGCACTCCATTTTCTGAGTAACACTCAAAAATACCTATTGACGCTTACGTAAATCTAGCGTGAAATGCGCCTTGAACGTTTCGCGCCTCGTGCGGGGCGGCGAGGCGGCCCACAAGGCCGCGGCCGTCCGCGAGGCCGAATCCGGACCCGCCGTCGCCCACCCCGGTTGACCGGCCGCCAACGAACTCTGGAGACACAGCAATGAGCAACCTGCCCGGTTTGCAATTCCCGCTCGGCGAAGAAATCGAAATGCTGCGCGACAGCATCGCGGGATTCGCTGCCAAAGAAATCGCGCCGCGCGCGGCGGAAATCGATCGCACGGATCAGTTTCCGATGGACCTGTGGCGCAAATTCGGCGATCTGGGCGTGCTCGGCATGACGGTCTCCGAGGAATACGGCGGCGCGAACATGGGCTACACGGCGCACATGATTGCAATGGAGGAGATTTCCCGCGCCTCGGCTTCGGTCGGTCTCTCCTATGGCGCGCATTCGAATCTGTGCGTGAACCAGATTCATCGCAACGGCACGCAAGCGCAAAAGCAGAAGTATCTGCCGAGGCTAGTGTCGGGCGAACATATCGGCGCGCTGGCCATGAGCGAGCCGAACGCCGGTTCGGACGTCGTCAGCATGAAGTTGCGCGCCGAGAAAAAGGGTGACCACTACGTGCTCAACGGCACGAAAATGTGGATCACCAATGGTCCGGATTGCGACACGCTGGTGGTCTACGCGAAAACCGATCCCGAAGCGAATTCGCGTGGCATTACCGCGTTTATCGTCGAGAAAGGCATGAAGGGCTTCTCGGTGGCGCAGAAGCTCGACAAGCTCGGCATGCGTGGCTCACACACGGGCGAACTGGTGTTCCAGGACGTCGAAGTACCGGAAGAAAATATTCTCGGTCAGTTGAACGGTGGTACCAAAGTGCTGATGAGCGGCCTCGACTACGAGCGCGCCGTGCTCGCGGGCGGCCCGACCGGCATCATGGTCGCGGTGATGGACGCGGTCGTGCCGTATATCCACGATCGCAAACAGTTCGGTCAATCGATCGGCGAATTCCAGTTGATTCAGGGCAAGGTGGCCGATCTGTACACCACGTTGCAGGCCTGCCGCGCATATCTGTACGCGGTGGGTCGTCAACTCGACACGCTCGGCAAGGAGCACGTGCGCCAGGTGCGCAAGGACTGCGCCGGCGTGATTCTCTACACGGCGGAAAAAGCCACGTGGATGGCCGGCGAAGCGATTCAGATTCTCGGCGGCAATGGCTATATCAACGAGTATCCGGTCGGCCGGTTGTGGCGCGACGCGAAGCTGTATGAAATCGGCGCGGGCACGAGCGAAATCCGCCGCATGTTGATCGGCCGCGAACTGTTTGCTGAAACGGCTTGAGCGCAAGCCCATCAATCGCGGCAACTGGAGAAGACTCGCAATGCCGATCATCGAATCAAAACTGAATCCGCGCTCGGACGATTTCCGCGCCAATACGGCGGCGCTCGAAGCCGTGGTCGCCGATCTTCGCGCGAAAGTCGACAAGCTCGCGCTGGGCGGCGGTCAGGCCGCGCGCGACAAGCACACCGGCCGCGGCAAACTGCTGCCGCGCGATCGGATCGCGCAACTGCTCGATCCGGGCACGCCGTTTCTGGAGTTCTCGCAACTCGCGGCTTACGGCATGTACAACGACGACGCGCCCGGCGCGGGCGTCATCACCGGCATCGGCCGGATCGCGGGACAGGAGTGCGTGATCGTCTGCAACGACGCCACGGTCAAGGGCGGCACCTACTATCCGGTCACCGTGAAGAAGCACGTGCGGGCACAGGAAATCGCCGCCGAAAATCATTTGCCCTGTGTGTATCTGGTCGACTCGGGCGGTGCGAATCTGCCGAATCAGGACGACGTGTTCCCCGATCGCGACCACTTCGGCCGCATCTTTTTCAATCAGGCGAATCTCTCGGCCGCGGGCATTCCGCAGATCGCCGTGGTGATGGGCTCGTGCACCGCAGGCGGCGCGTATGTGCCGGCGATGAGCGACGAGTCGATCATCGTCAAGAATCAGGGGACGATTTTCCTGGGCGGCCCGCCGCTCGTGAAAGCCGCCACCGGTGAAGTGGTGAGCGCGGAGGACCTCGGCGGCGGCGACGTGCATACGCGTCTGTCCGGCGTGGTCGATCATCTCGCGCAGAACGATGCGCATGCGCTGGGGATTGCGCGCAGCATCGTCGGCAATCTGAATCGCACGAAGCAGGTGCCGGTGGCCTTGCAGGAACCGAAGCCGCCGCGCTACGACGCGAAGAGCATGTACGGTGTGATTCCGGTGGATACGCGTAAGCCCTTCGATATCCGCGAGGTGATCGCGCGGCTCGTCGACGACTCCGCTTTCGACGAATTCAAGGCGCGTTACGGCACGACGCTCGTTTGCGGTTTCGCGCATATCTGGGGGCATCCGGTCGGCATCATCGCGAACAACGGCATTCTGTTTTCGGAGTCGGCGCTCAAGGGCGCGCACTTCATCGAACTATGCTGCCAGCGCAAGATTCCGCTCGTATTCCTGCAGAACATCACCGGCTTCATGGTGGGCCGCAAGTACGAAAACGAAGGCATTGCGCGTAACGGCGCGAAGATGGTGACGGCGGTAGCCACGGCGAAGGTGCCGAAGTTCACGGTGATCATCGGCGGCTCGTTCGGGGCGGGCAATTACGGCATGTGCGGTCGCGCTTATTCGCCGCGCTTCCTGTGGATGTGGCCGAATGCGCGCATCTCCGTGATGGGCGGCGAGCAGGCGGCCTCCGTGCTGGCCACGGTCAAACGTGACGGGATCGAAGGCAAAGGCGGCGCGTGGAGCGCCGCAGAAGAAGAGGCGTTCAAACAGCCGATCCGCGAACAATACGAGCATCAAGGGCATCCGTATTACGCGAGCGCGCGTCTGTGGGACGACGGTGTAATCGATCCGGCGCAAACCCGCGACGTGCTCGGTCTGGGCCTTTCTGCAAGCATGAATGCGCCGATCGAAGACACGCGTTTCGGCGTGTTCAGAATGTGACCGGGCGCGACGCAACGCCACCACGCGCAGGAGCTGCCACGATGCAATACGAAACACTGACCGTCGAATTCGCAGGACAGGTCGCCACGGTCACGCTGAATCGCCCGGACGTGCGCAACGCGTTCAACGAAACGATGATCGCCGAAGTGACCTCGGCCTTCACCGCGCTGAACACGCGCGACGATGTGCGCGCCGTCGTGCTCGCCGCGACCGGCAAGGCGTTCTGTGCCGGCGCCGATCTGAACTGGATGAAGAAAATGGCCGGTTACTCGGACGACGAGAACCGTGCCGACGCCATGTTGCTCGCGAACATGCTGTCGTCGATCTATCGCTGCAACAAGCCGGTAATTGCACGCGTGAACGGCGACGCCTACGCGGGCGGCATGGGCCTGATCTCCGCGTGCGACATCGTGGTGGCAGTGGAGAGCGCACGCTTTTGCCTCTCCGAAGCGCGGCTCGGGCTGATTCCGGCCACCATCGCGCCGTACGTGATTCGTGCTTTGGGCGAGCAGGCCTCGCGCCGTTATTTCACGACCGCCGAGCAGTTCGATTGCGCGACGGCGTTCCGTCTCGGGCTCGTCAGCGAAGCGGTCAGCGCGGAGCAACTCGACGCTACCGTCCAGCAGATCGCCGACACGCTCTGCGCGAATGGGCCGCAAGCGGTGCGGGCCTGCAAGCAACTGGTGCAGGACATTGCCGGCCACGAGCTGAACGCGGCCATGATCGAAGACACCGCAGCGCGTATCGCGCGCACGCGTGCCGGCGCGGAAGGCCGCGAGGGCGTCGCATCGTTCCTCGAAAAACGCACGCCGGCCTGGCGCAATTGAATCGCAGCACCCTTCATCGAGACACTTCATGTTCAACAAGATCCTGATTGCCAACCGCGGCGAGATCGCGTGCCGCGTGGCCGCGACCTGCAAGCGGCTCGGCATCGCGAGTGTGGCCGTCTATTCCGATGCGGACGCCAACGCGAAACACGTGGCCGCCTGCGATGAGGCGGTGCACATCGGCGGATCGACGGCGGCGGAAAGTTATCTGCGCGTCGAGCGCATCATCGAGGCCGCGCGTGCCACGGGAGCGCAGGCGGTGCACCCCGGCTACGGCTTCCTGTCGGAAAACGAAGACTTCGCGAAGGCGTGCGAAGCGGCCGGTCTCGTCTTTATCGGGCCGCCGGTCGAAGCGATCGCTGCAATGGGTTCGAAGGCCGCCGCGAAGGCGCTGATGCATGAGGCAGCCGTGCCGCTCGTGCCGGGCTATCACGGCGACGACCAGGACCCGCAACTCCTGCATCGCGAGGCGGACGCGATCGGCTATCCGGTCCTGCTCAAGGCAAGCGCGGGCGGCGGCGGCAAGGGCATGCGGGTGGTCGAGCGCAGCGAGGATTTCGCTGCGGCGCTGGCCTCGTGCAAACGCGAAGCGGCAAGCAGTTTCGGCAACGATCGCGTGCTGATTGAAAAGTATCTGACGCGGCCGCGTCACGTGGAAGTGCAGGTGTTCGCCGACCGTCACGGCGGCGCGGTCTATCTGTTCGACCGCGACTGCTCGGTGCAGCGTCGTCATCAGAAGGTACTGGAAGAGGCGCCGGCACCGGGCCTGTCGGCTGAGATCAAGCGGGAAATGGGCGAAGCGGCGGTGGCCGCTGCGCGCGCGGTGAATTACGTCGGCGCGGGCACCGTCGAATTCATCATGACCGGCACGGGCCATTTCTACTTCATGGAGATGAACACGCGCCTGCAGGTCGAGCACCCGGTCACCGAAATGGTGACGGGCCAGGACCTGGTGGAATGGCAACTACGGGTCGCCGCCGACGAGCCGCTGCCCCTCACGCAGGAACAGATCAAGCTCGACGGTCATGCGATCGAAGCGCGTATTTACGCGGAACATCCGGCGCGTGGCTTCCTGCCTTCCACGGGCACGTTGAAGTATCTGCGCATGCCGCAAGGCGTGGAGTTCGTGCTGGGCGAGTCGGGGCGCAAGGCGGCCGTGCGGATCGACAGCGGCGTGCGCGAAGGCGACACCATCACACCGTTTTACGATCCGATGATCGCCAAGCTGATTGTCCACGGCGCCACGCGTGAAGAAGCACTCGCGCGTATGAGCCGCGCGTTGCGTGCGTGCGAAGTGGTCGGCCCGCATACGAACGTCGAATTCCTGCAACGCATTGTCGCGAGCGAGCCGTTTGCCACCGGCGATCTGGACACGGGTCTGATCGAGCGTCATCACGACGCTTTATTTGCGCCGCTCAAAAAACCCTTCAAGGAAGCGCTCGCGCTGGCCTGCGCGGCCTTGCTCACGCGCGAAGGCGGCACGGCACATGGCGCGTCGCCGTGGGATGCGTTGTCGCACTGGCGTCTGAATAGCGGCTATACGCAAACGCTGGGCTGGCGCAATCTCGACGACGAAAGCGTTTTCACGGTGAGCTTTGCACGCGACGGCGCCACGCAAACACTCGAACACGATGGCATGCGTGAAGAGTTCACATGGTCGGCTGCGACTGGCGATCACGAATATCGCGCCACCATCGGCGATGCACGCGTGACCGGCCGGGTGTTCGTGGACGGCGATACGTTCCACGTGTTCTGCCTCGGCGAAACCCTGGCGTTCGAGTGGCAGAACCTGCTCGCGCACGCAGCGGATACGGAAGGCGGCGAAGGCCGCCTAACCGCGCCGATGCCGGGCAAGGTCATCGCCGTGCTGGTCGAGCCGGGCGCCGTGGTAGAGAAAGGCACGCCGCTGATCGTGATGGAAGCCATGAAAATGGAGCACACGATCGGCGCGCCGGCGGCGGGTACGGTGGCGGAGGTCCTGTATGCCGTGGGCGATCAGGTCGCCGATGGAGCGCAGCTTCTGGTGCTGGACGTCAAGTCCGCGTGAGGGTCACGCGAGGCGCGTATAGCCGACGGCGCGCGCTTCGTTTTCCAGTTGTTCGATGCGGCTGTAGTCGATAAGCGGCAACGACGAAAAACCCTTCAAACGCAGGCGTTTTGCGCGGTCGGGGCGCAGGGCGACGGTTTCGTTCAAGGCTTCGCGTAGCGCTTCGACGGTTTGCAACGGGACTGTATCCGACGCGATCAGCGGTAAGCCCGGCGCGGTTGCCGTCACGCCGATCTGGCGCACTTGCCGGGCGAGTTCCGGCATTTCATCGCAGACGAAGGCAAGGGTGACGCAATCGATCGCCGCGACGTCCGCGTGATTCTGCGCCACCGCGCGCAGCGAGCCGAGATGCGAACCGGTGCGCAACACCGAGCGGAAGAATCCGCCGCCGCGGGAGAGCGGCGCTACCGCGTGGCGGAACACATTCATGCCGCTATTCGAATCGTCCTGATTGTAGGCGGCACGTGCGCCGCGGCAGTCCGCGAGCGTCTCGAACGGGGCGTCCGCGCGCGTGACCAGCACACTTGAATAATCCGCGCCCTCGCAGCCGGGCGCATCGAAGCGCGGCGTTGCAATGAGCTGGACCTGGGCGTGCAAGCCGTGCATCAGCGGATAACCGCACGTCTGCGAGATCAGGACATTGGGGCGTCGCCAGAAGCCGTGCAACTCCTCGTCCGGCTCGACGATGCGGCATGCGGGCTTGACCATGCGCAGCACGTCGCCGAGCCACGCGCGCCATTCGAAGGCGAGGGCGGGCGTGACGTTGTACATCGGCAGGGCGGCGATCCAGGTCATGGCCGCGATTCTGACATGATTAATGTCTGATCATTCGGAATTCATCGAGACCGAGACGCACGGGCTCAGTCGGTCTGAAGGTCCATTTCTGCGCGGCCACCGTGAGGATCTCGAGTTGCGCGTCTTCGAAGGCGACGAGCAGATCGCGCTTGCGTGTGCTCGTCGCTCCGCAGAACGTGACGAGTGCGTCCGCGCTGACTTCGAAAATCTGCGCGCGATCGTCGTAACACACCCGGAACGCGACGGTGGCGCACTCCGTGACACAGGGCCGAAACCCTTCATCGACATAAACTGACATGGCGATCTCCCTACGCACGTCCGAGATGTCAGGATGACAAACCGAAAGGCGGCCGTATGTGGGAGAGCCAGCATTGGCAACGAATCCCGTCCGGAAATCGAGTATCTCCCGCACAATGCGCGCTACCGGTTCCGCCAGATTCTATGCAGCAGGCGCAAGGCCGTGCATCGACGCCCGCCACTAATTGACGAGATCGTCCAGGCGCTCGTCGTCGATGCCCGCAGGCTCGAGATGGGCGACGACATCGGCGCCCTGAAATAGACGCTGTACCGCTTTTTCGGCGTGGTCGCCAATCGTGTGTCCTGCCTCGACCGTGAGCGAGCCGTCCACTTCCACATGAAACTCGACGAACACGCGATCTCCGCCGTTGCGCGTGCGGATATCGTGCACCCCTTGTACGCCGTCGCAACTTCGCACGGCGGCTTCGATGCGCACGCGGTCCGGTTCGTCCAGTTCACGGTCGAGTAGTTGGAACAATGCCTGTTGGGCCATGCCGCGCGCGTTCCACAGCATATAGGCCGAGATCGCCAGCGCGCCGATCGCGTCCGCGCGGCTCCAGCCGAGAAAACGATCGAGCAGAAGGGCGATCAGCACCGCAATATTCACGGCGACGTCCGTCACGTAGTGAGCCCGATCGGCAGCGATCGCGGTCGAGCCGGTTCGCTTCACCACCAGCGTCTGCATGCCCACGAGCCCGGCTGCAACCAGCGAACTGCCGACGATCACCGCTATCCCGAAGCCAGTCTGGTTCAGCGCCTGCGGCACCATCAGGCGTTGGACGGATTCGATGCCGAGCCCGATCGCAGCACCGGCAAGCAGCAACGCCTGCACGAAGGCCGCGACAGCCTCCGCCTTGCCGTGCCCATAGCGATGCCCGCGATCCGCCGGCCGAGCGGCGTAGCGCACGCCCGCAAAAGTCACTGAAGAAGCAACCACGTCGACCAGTCCGTCCGCGGCGGATGTCAGCAGCGAAATGGAGCCCGTAGCCAGCCAGGCCCATACCTTCACGACCACCAACGCCAGCGCGACTGCGAGCGCCACCACGGAGGCCATGCGTCGCAGGGCTGCGTCGGACATACCTTCGGACATCGTTTCGACCTCGTTCGCCAGGACCATCGGATGAGCTTTCGGATCCAGCGCGGCCGCGTAAGCGAGCGACGCTTTTGCCAGCATCATACCGAGTGTCGTGGCTGGCACGAGCAGTGGAATTCTTCCGTCGCCCATCTTTGGCGGCAGGGCGATATGGCCAATAGCATCGACCGACCCGCCGAAACGGGCCCGGAATCACGCCGACTTTTGATCGAGGTAATGGGAAGCCTGCGGAATCGATTGATCGCCAGCGATGGCATCGCCGTGTATGGGATGAGCCACAGCGGTGAATACGAAGTTCTTGATCCATTCGCCATAACCCTGGACCAGAAAACCGCCCGAGCGCGCGATGTACTGCTCGCGGGACGCTTCATAGACCCGCCGCAAAGCGAACCACGGCACATGCGGCAGATCGTGATGGATGGCGTGGTAGTTGTTGTTCAAAAAGAGCAGGCGCCAGAACCATCCTGCCTCGTTGATGACCGTGCGGTGCTCATGAGCATGCGCCACGCGATGCTCCTGAAACGAGCGGATCGAGCCGAGCGACAGCGCACCGTAACCCGCGCCGATCACGAAGACCCACGCCGGCATGCCGCACACGCGCTGCAACCAGGTCGTCAGCGCGGCTAATGCGACGAAATGCGCAAGCCATACCGGCACCTCGCGCCACTCGCCGCGTCTGATTTTGCCGAGCGCATCCATCGCTGTGCCCGCGATGGCGAACGCCGGCCCAACCAGCAGACGCCCAATCAACGTATTACGCAAAACCAGCAGCGCGCGCACCGGTGCCCCAGTGCGTTGCCACACCGGCGCACTGACGAAATAGCTTTCCGGATCACGCCCCGGATGCGTCAGATGCGGGTCGTCGTGGTGCCTGAGATGGGAATCGCGGTAGATGCCATACGGAAACCAGACGGCGAGCGGCGCAAAGCCGAGCAGGGCGTTGACGACTGGCGAGCGCGTCGGATGGCCGTGCAGCAATTCGTGTTGCAGGGACATGTACCACGCACCGAGCACGGCCAGCAGGAGCGCGCTTAGCGGCAGGCCGAGATCGCGTGCATGCGTCGCGACACCGAACCAGGCGCCGTATATCGTGACGATCAACGCCCAGGTGGGCCATTGCGTGCGCCATGTCCAGCTGGATGCCAGCCTGCTGATGGAATTGCGTTGTGTGTCGTCGAGATAAATCGCCATGGACGGAACGGGTCGTGAAGCATGTTGAGACCGATCCTACGGAACCCCCGAGCGCGCCCGAACCATTTTGTTGAGCAATGCATCTGCTCAATCGTGCTTAGGCGCGGTACATGGGCGGGGACGCGCGCGCGCCGTGCGGAATTTTACCGGGCGTCGGCCACGCGGCATGCGTGATCGAGCAGACCTTCGGCCGTGCCGCTGCCGTCGTTCACGTCGATGCCGCTATTCACGATCAGCCAGCCGTCCTGCGTGGCGGACGGTCCTGCGCCCGTTACCAGAATGGTCTGCGTCGCCATGGTGTCGGCGCCGTGGTTGTCGCGTGCGACGAGGCGGAACGGATTGTCGTCGTGAGCTAGCGAGGTGACGCGCATGATGCGATAGCGGTTGCCATCCAGCGTGTCCCAATGCCACTCGCCCGGCGTGTCGTGGGCGTGACGCGCGAGCGCATCGCCGATATCGGTGCGCATGCAGTCGATGTGAATATGCAGCTGATTTTGCGTGCGCCGATAGGCCGAGTTGATTTCGAGTCCCAGCTGATTGTCGGGCAACGTGCGCTTGACCGACTTCTCGACATAGAGGCGCGCGTCCCACGCGTCGACCCAGTAGTCCTTCGCTTGCGGCGCGAGGATCAGCGGACTTTCGATGCCGGTAATCCGGTCGGTTGGAATCAGCAGATGCTGCGAGCGTCCCACGATGTCCTTGAGGATCGCATAGCGCTTGTCGAGATCGACGGTGGTGCACTGGCCAGGGGTGCCGGTGGCCTGTTGCGACGGCACGCAGCGCAGGTCGACGATTTTCCACAGCGCCTCGGAATCGACCGCCGCGAGGCGCGCGCAGGCGCTGGCTGCGAAGGCGATGGCGAGAACTGCGGCCCATTTGACGCTACGGCGTGAGAAAGCGTGCCGCGAGGGCATCGGTGTCGGTGTGGTCATCGGCACGAAGAGTTGAATTGTTCTGGCAGAGTGTCCAAGGCTGGGGAACGGCTTCACAGCACCGGCGCGGGCAGTACGCCCAACAGCGCCTCGAACGCCACACCGATCGCGAGCAGGCGCCGGTCTTCGCCGAGCGGGCCATCCAGTTCGAGGCCGACGGGCAGGCCGCTCGCGGTCATGCCGGCCGCCAGCGAGAGCCCGGGAATGCCTGCGGTGCTGGCCGGATCGGTATTACGCAGGAACGCGTCCATCGTATCGAGCGAAGGCGCGCCGTCGATCGACACCGTCGACGAGCCGTTCAGTTCGTCGATCGGCACGGCGGCGAGGCGCGTCGTCGGAAACAGCAGCGCGTCGAGGCGCGCGTCGGAGAAAGTCGCGGCCATGTAGCGCTGCAAACGGGGCCGCCACAGATTCAGCGCCGCTTCGTAGTGCGCGCCGAGCACGTCGCCGAGCACACCGTCGTAGATCGCGCGCACGTCGGGGCTCGCAATGCGGGCGGCCAGATCGGCGACGCTCTGCACCGGCGCGTCGTTGGCGACGAGCCAGGCGAGTACGTCCTCGCGCGGTTCGTGAATCGCGATCGGACCGCCGACCATGCCGTTCAGCTGCTCCAGTTCGCTCATCGGCAGCGGCACGAAAACCACGCCGGCCGCGTCGAGCCGCTTGAGCGCGGCGCGCGCCACGTCTTTCACCTGGCGTTCGAGCCCTTCCCACAACGGATCGGGTAAGCCAATCCGCAGGCCGTTCAGCGCGAGCGTCGGCAATGCGTGATCGCCGGTGATTACGCCGTCGAGCAGCGCGATATCGGCGACGGTGCGCGCCATCGGACCGACCGTGTCGCGCGTATGGCTGATCGGCACGACAGCATCGGGATCGTGATAGCGACGTTCGGCGCCGCCGTTGCCGACCGATGGCCGGAAGCCGACCGTACCCGTCAGCGCCGCCGGAATGCGCGTCGATCCGCCCGTGTCGGTGCCCAGTCCGGCGGGCGCGATGCGCGCGGCGATCGCAGCGGCCGTGCCGCCGGACGAGCCGCCCGGTATCAGGCCAGGATCGTAGGGATTGCGCACCGGGCCGGCGTGCGCCGCGAGGTTCGTGCTCGTGATGCCGAACGCCAGTTCGTGCATGTTGGCTTTGCCGAGCACGATCGCGCCGGCGTCGATGAGCCGTTGCACGGAAGGGGCATTGGTCGCCGGCACGAAGCCTTCGAGCGCGGGCGTACCTGCGGAGGTCTGCAGGCCAGCCGTGTTGATGTTGTCCTTCACGACGATCGGCAGGCCCGCCAGCGGCAATTGCGCTTTCGCTTCGGCGGGCAAGGCGTCGATCCGATGCGCGGCGGCGAGCGCACCGTCGAGATCGAGAACCGTGAGTGCGTTGAGGCTCGAGAGCGCGGCCGCACGCGCGAGCAGCGTGGCCACATAGTCGGCGGCTCTGAGGCGCCCGGACTGGATCGCGGCGACGGCTTCGGTAGCGCTCAGCGCAAGTTGTGCATCGACGGTCCACGTCATGGCCGGCGGCTCCTTATCGGACTGAAGGTGTCGCCCATTCTGGCACAACCGCCCCAACCACGACGCCGCGACCTCGTTGGCACCTGCTGGTGCCTGTTACTGGTGGTTATCGATCCACATGCGTCCCCAGCGGAACGCGTAGGCCAGCGCGTGTTCTTCGTCGAAGAAGTAATCGAGGGCGTCGAACGAATACGCCTTGGGGTGTTGCGGGCTGGTCTGCTCGATGGTCAGGTTGGCGGCGAACAGTCCGTTGGGCAACTGTTGTGCGGCCGGTGCGACTTCGTAACCCTTGTAGCGAATATGTGAATTCATGATCATGACAGTAGGTAGTCCCGCGTGCGTGGCGAGTACGTCGGCCCTGGGACGCACTCGGGTTGCGTCGTGTGGCCGGTCGATCAGCGGGTACGGTCAAGCGTAGGCCGCGCTGCGCAGCGGGTGAACCAATCTTTCGTCGAATGCAAATCAGCGGCGCTCGGGAACGGTCTTCAGGAGCCGGGATCGGAACATAGGCGCTGTGTCGTTCGAACCTGTCCCGCAGGACGTGCTCGTGCAGACACTATCCGGCGCATTGGCAAATCGATCTGTTACGTGGCGCACGGTTTGCCCCAACGCGAGGACCAACGCCGACGCCGTGGGGCCGCTTGTGCGGCGCCACGGCGATCCTGCGCTGAAACGAAGGGAAGATCAGACCGCGTGCAGGAGTCGGGCGGGTTGTGACTGATCGAATGGCTCGCTGGCTGCCGCATTGGCCGGCGTGCGATGCGCATTGAAGGCCAGCGCGAATTGCGCGGCCTGCTGACCGACGGTGGCGAGTTGATCGACCACCTTGGGATCGGAACAGGTGTCGACGGTTTCGAAACGCGTTTCCAGCGTATTGATGCCGGCGCCGAACGGTGTCGGCCAGCCGCGCAAGGCGTGGACGATCGAGCGCAGCGACGTGAGCACCGAACCGGCCGCTTGCCAACCATACGCGGTCACGATGCAGCCGACCGCGCGGCCGTCCAGATACGGACGTTCGTCGGCACGCAGTTCTTCGAGCGTGTCGAGCGCGTTCTTGACGAGGCCGGAGACGCCGCCGTGGTAGCCGGGCGTGGCGATGATCAGCGCGTCCGCGTGACGCACGGCTTCGATTAGTTCTAGTTGCTCGTCGGTACGCTGGGGATGGTCAGGGGCATAGTGGGGCAGGCTATGCAGGAATTCGCCGCCGAACAGGCGGGTGGTCGCACCGGCGGTTTGCGCGCCGCGCAACGCGAAGCCGAGCGCGCGTTCGGTCGACGAGGCAGCACGTGTCGTGCCGCCAATGCCGATCACCAGCGGCCGACGATGTGAGTCGAAACGGGTCAATGCAATGCTCCTTCGGTAGCGGCTCACGATGCGCTGGCGCGGGGCTGCGCGCAGACGAACCGGGGCGAACCGGACTTTGAAGTGTCATCTTAATGACCGCGGTGCGGCGAGCGAAGCGACTTTTTGTTCTAACGATATAACCGTGTGAGGACTACGAGGACGGCGCGGCCGCCTGGGTCGCTTCACGATAAAGCCGTTTTTCGCATGCTACGATGGTCCGCGATGCGATTCACCGCGAGGTCGAGCAAGCCATGGCAACTCTTTATGACACGCTCGGTGTGCACACGCATGCCACGGACGAGGAAATCAAGCGGGCCTACCGCAAGGCCGCGATGAAGTGGCATCCCGATCGGAACGGCGGCGCGGAAGCGGTGGCGCGCGCCACCTTCCAGGAGATCAAGGACGCCTACGCAATCCTCTCCGATGCCGCGCAACGCAAGGTCTACGACGCGGTGTACGCCGAGCAGATGCGCGGCTGGGAAGCGCAGCACGCCCGTCGACAGCAGGCGCAAGCCGAACGAGAAGCCGCGGCGCGGGCCGCCGACGAAGCGGCCTACGCGCAGATGGTCTCGCTCGCCATGCGTTTCGCCGACGAAGGCCACAACCGCGATGTCGTCTTCGGCGTGTTGCTGGGGCGTCGATGCGAGGCGCGCCGGGCCGCGCAGATCGCGGACAGCGTGGCGGCGTTGCAGGCGTCGCGCCGTGCAGCGGCGGTGGCTGAAGCGACTGCAGACGCAGGCATCGATGTCGACGCTGCGGACGCCGCCGATATGTCGGCCCGAGCCGGCGCGGCATCGACGAAAGAAAACGCTGCCGATCACGACGCCGCCGGCGCTCGCGCCAGCCACGGCAAACGCGAAGAAGCCACCGCGAGCGACACGCATCCCGCCGGCGCGCTGAGCGGGCTCTGGTTTCAATTTCTGAACGGTTTGCGGTTTTAACCCGCTTCGATACATCAGGCCAGTTGCTGGACGATTCGTGAGAGCTCGGCGGCAAGTTCGTCGATATAAGGATCGTTCAATCCGCAATCCGCCAGCGCGTGTTGCAGCTTGAAGACGTACTCCCGGTTCGTGCCGAACAGGCCGCTTGCCACCGCCATGAGCGGCGCAATGGCCGATGCGTGCGCGTCGCGTTCGTAATGCCTGTGATCCGTCTCGGCCACGAACGCGATCGCGCTGATTTGCGTGCCGTCTTCGAGCGTGACCGATGCCCAGGTCGGCCGATAAGCGCCCGTCACCATTTCGCGGATCCACAGGATCCGCAACTCTTCTTCGAGCGTGGCGCCGCACAGGCGCAGCGCCACGCCCTGTGTGCTGCCGCCCTGTTCCAGCGCGAGCATGCGACCAGGTTGCTCGGGTGTGCCGCGACCGGCGATCAACCGGATGCTGAAACTGCGATGCCAGCCGTGCAAGGTCGCGATACGGCGGCAGTCGAACTCCGAGACCGGATTCCACAGTAACGAGCCATAGGCGAACACCCAGACGTCGTCGTCATGGGGACGTTGCCGCATGGTTTGCGCGAGCGAAGCGTCGATACGCGCCTGCGTCCAGAGCAGATCTTTCGGCAGCGAATCAAAACTTTCGAGGTAAGCGCCCGAGCTAATGGCGTTTCTGTTCAGCATCCGGTGAGCCCTGTCGTGGGGTGTCGCACCCTTGGCGGCCATGGCCTGGGCGCAACAAATCAGCCTCAGTATGAACGCCCGGGTCGTCGGGATAAATCCGTCTGAGGGAAATTGTGCGTCGCCAGAAACGCGACAATCCGGGCGATCCGGAACAATTTCGATTGCCGCGTTTCAGGCCGCTCACTCCCGACACGCAAGCTGTTTATTCGCCGCGAAGCCGCCAGCAGAATGACGTCGTGCCGCTGCTGGCCGCCACGCTCGCGCGTCGGGCGCTGGCGGGCGAGGACCACAGCGAGGCCGAGCAATCGTCCGTTGTGTGAGGAATGGGGCCTTGGCCGGTAGACCATAGACCTAGACGGATTTCAGATAGGGCGTCGGCTTCAGCGTTCGAATCCGGACTTCTAGAATCAAACAGGCATCCCCCGTTTCACTTTCCCTGCGCTGCGATTCCCTTGAGGCACGACCGCCATGATCACCTTCATTTTCGTCGTCGCTGCGGCGGCGTTCGTTCCCTACGTTGCGACGCCGGGTATCGTCAACGGCGTCAAGGCACTCGCGCCAAAGCCGTCGGCGATGCAATACGAGAGCACGCCCGCGCCGGCTTCACGGGCGAGCGATGCCGCCAATCGTCTCGTCTCCGGCCAGCCCGTCAGCGACGCTTCGGTCTGAAATCCGGCGGTGGCGCAGTCGCGTGAATGACAGCTTAATGAAAGGATATGTCCTGCGCTGGTATGCTTTCGACCAGCGCAATGCGTGTTGTCCGTGTGTCGGCAACCTGGTGCAAATTCCCGTGGCGCGAGAAATTTGAACATCGTAGTGTCACGAGGACGCAAGACTGGGTCGGCAGAATACAGACAGAAGCAAAAAAACACGGTACGGGGTGAGCGTGACCAGAAAATATAAAGTGCTGTTTCTCTGTCGCGAGAATTCGGCACGCAGCATCATTGCCGAAGCATTGCTGAGAGAACTGGCGGGACACCGGTTCGACGCGTTCAGTGCAGGGCCTGAGCCTGCCGCGCGGATTCATCCGTTTGCGCTCGCGCAATTGCGCCCTGGCGTGTCGGAGATCGAGATACTCAGCCCGAAAAGCTGGCTGGAATTTACCGGCGAGTGGGCGCCGCGCATGGACCTCGTCGTTGCGATGGAGGAGTCCGTGGCGGGTCAGCACGTGCCGGTATTTCCCGGGCAACCCGCAACGATTCACTGGAATTTCGCCGATCCGTTAATGGACCGCGTGTCTGAAACGGATCGTGAGCGTCTTTTCGGCAAAGTGTTCTGGCAGATCGTGCGACAGGTGAGCGCGTTCATCGAATTGCCGAAATACGCCCAGCCGCCGCGCGATGCCGGTGCTCAGGTCACGCATGGCGTGACCACCTGCGACGCATAAACCTTGCACGGCGTCCGATCCAGCTTGCCTACGCCAGAACTGTAACGGCGACCCGGTTCACTGAGAGGCTTTCGCCGTGCTCATCGTGTCGTTCTGCGACATTGGTTGCATCGTGCTGCCGCTCGAGTCCATCTTCGACATCGTGCTGCCGGGCATTGGGTCGAGTGGATTCGCGACCGGATCGCCCCAATGCGTCATACCCGCCGTGGCAGCGCTGTGCGCATTACCGCCGCCCGTGCCGCCATTGCCGTTGCCGCCTTGTGCAAAGGCCGCACCGCTTGCCAGCGATAGCGCGGCGACGCCGCCCAGCATGATTTTCAGCATTGATTTGCGCATGACATTTTCTCCTTGCGAGCTCATCAGGCGGTGAATCGCTGCGAGCTGGACATGTGCCGTTCATGAGTGCCATGACCGGTTCTCAGAGACAACGCCTTATTGCGCTGCCCTGACCGGATATACGGCGGGCAAGGGAGTCTGGATGCAAATACTTGCGGGCTGGCGGTTCGCTTAGCGGTTATTCGAACGCGCGAGCGGACTGCCTGCGAACGGGTCGTTTTGCCAGTCCACATGCTTTTTCGGCTGCGGCGCGGGCGCCGTTTTCGCCGCCAATTCGAAGTGGTCGATTGATTGACCTGCGCTGATCGCCTGTTTGAGCCATTGGGGCATCTCGCCCTGGCCGTCCCAGCTATCGCCCGTTGCACTGCGGTAGCGTTCAGCTTTTTGCGCTGTGGGCTCGGACGCCAGCACGGCAGCAAGGTCTTCTGGATCGATACCAAACTCTTCCATGCGGTGGCGGAGATACGCAATCATGCTATCTCGCTTCCTTTCGTCCATAAGATATTCGTCCTTCTAAAGCGTCCGGCGTTCTGTCAAAGTCGGATTGCAGGGGGAAGCCGCGAAAGCATCGACCCCTTTAAGTGGGCCGGCTCGCGCTCGGTTATTAATCGAAGGAAATTCCACGGGCCCCGTTAGATAACGTTGCTCCATAAATCGCGTTTCAGTCTTTTTCCGACAAGTCTCGCAATCAGTGAACACTCAGCGATATTCAAACACTGCGCCGTGCGGCAGATGTGGCTGCATAAGCCTGATGGCCGCAAAGGAGGAAAACACTGGTGACGATGCGCTGTTTGCGAACGGTCGGTTTCATTTCCACGCTCCGTCTCTCGCCGGGTTTTGCATGGTGCCGATTTTTCACGTTATGCCAGCATCATAGCGCACTGCGCGGAAAAATCGCGCGCCGATGCACCTGATTTTATTTACGCCTGCCACTGCGCTCGGTATGCAAGGCATGTTGCAGCGCGCCGAAATGGCGGAGATTGAATTCCCTGCCGGCCGAGCTATAACAAAACTGCGGAGTGTGAATCCGCAATTCCAGAACTGGATAGACCGGCTCCAGCGCGCCGTCATGGTGCGGCCGACATCGGTTGCAGGTCTGGCAACCCGTTATTCGTTTAGTTCGGTGACTCCGTGCGGCAGTGAGGCGTTCGCGTCGACTCGGCCTTTTCCCGGATCGGTCGACCTCGCGTTTTTTGCGGATCAGATTGTGAAGAGGACGAAAACTGCTGCGCCGGATTCAAGGAGTCTGGACATGAAATTACGTTTATGGATAGCAATCGCAAGTGCCGTTCTGCTGCTGGTGCCGGCGAGTGTCATCGCGCTACAAACGGACGGCGCGCAGAACGCCGGTATGTCGGGCAGCGCAACGATGCAACAGAACGCCAACGAATCGGCTCAGGCCACCACCGACATGTCGTACGGTGAGAGCGTGGCGCCTGCCACCGCAGTGCGCGACGTGTCGTATGGCGGGGTGACGGCGGGCCAGTCGCAAATGGGCGGCCCGAGCGGGCAGTCGTGCAATACCGGCGTGCAATGCAAGGTCTATTTTGGTCACTGACCGGTCGAACGAAGGGAAGACGGCGCATCCATCATCCGCGCTGTCTTCCGTTTTACCTTCTTTGTCGCTTTCCAGTTAGGCCAGCGCCATAGGGCGCTGTGCGTGATCGGCAAAGTCGTGGTGACGCGTCGTCATGGCGTTCACATCCTGGGGCTGTTCCGCCGATTCGGTACGCTGCGTGAAATCGCGAAACTCGTCGAGCAGCGAACGCCACGAGCCGTGCCAGCGCGTTTCCCTGATGCAGCTTCCCGACGGGTCCGCAATGCGCAACACGCCGTTGTCGGGATAGAACGTCAGCGTGACAGGCATGCCTTCGATGACACAGGTGGCGGTGCAGGGGCGGGTCGTGACCATGATGATCGATGTCCTTGGGGTAAGCGTCAGTGAGAGTCTGTAAAACACTGACGGCTGCTTCAGCAAACCGCGTGCCCGTGTAACTTTCGCGTCGCGCTCATTCTGTTGTCGTTCTTGTCGCGCAGAATGCTCTTGATCCGCGATGCAAAAGCAAAACGCGACCGTGGGATTTTGCAAATCGAATACCCCCACGCGCGACTGCGATTTTTCGCAATCGTCAGCGAGCGAATTAATACGATGCTAAGGTGTCTGCCATTCAGGTGCTCGATCGATGATTCCCCGATTGCGATAAAAGCAGGCACACATGGCCTGCTTTTTTAATCGAACAACAATCTGCGGACGCAAACATTCGGCGAGACCGCTCCAATCCCACCCGTTGTTGAGTAACCCGCGAACAATACTATGTTGATTGAAGAGACTTTGTCGGCGAGCACAGCCTCGTCCGACGACGACACCTCGTCGTCCCTGCGGGCCTGGCTTGCGGTCGTGGCCGTTGCCATCGGCGCTTTTGCCTTTGTCACGACGGAGTTCCTGCCGGTCGGTCTCTTACCGCGCGTGGCGGCCGATCTGGGTGTGTCGCCCGGCACGGCGGGATTGATGGTGACCGTGCCTGGGATCATCGCGGCCATCTCGGCACCGGGTCTGATGATCGTGGCGGGGCGCATGGATCGGCGGCGCGTGTTTCTGCTGCTCACGGCCTTATTGCTGGCATCGAATCTGATCTCGGCGTTTGCGCCGGGTTTTCTCGTCATGCTGGTCGGCCGCGCGCTGCTCGGCGCAGCCCTGGGCGGATTCTGGACCCTCGCCACGGCCGCTTCGGGACGCCTCGTGCGGCCTAAAGACTCGGCACGCGCCATGGCAACGATCCTGACCGGCGTGACGTGCGCGACGGTGATCGGCGTGCCGCTCGGCACATTCATCTCGAGCTTCGCGTCGTGGCGCGCGTCGTTCATGGCGACTGCCGTGCTCGTTGCGATCGCGCTCGTCGCGCAGTTTTTCCTCGTACCGTCTTTGCCTTCAACCGCGGCACTGCGCGTGCGCGATCTGGTCACGCTGCTGCGGCGTCCGCATCCGCGTCGCAGCATGCTGATGGTGGCGCTCGTGTTCGGCGCGCACTTTTCCTCGTACACGTATGTCGCGCCGTTCCTGCTGCGCAATGCCAGCTTCAGTATGCCGACCATCACGTGGATGTTGCTCGGCTTCGGCATCATCGGCTTCTTCTCGAACTTCGCGGTGTCGTCCACCGTGACGCGCAATCTGAAGTTGTCGGTCGGCACGATGATTTCGTTATTGATGTTCGCGCTGGTGTTGCTGCCGCTGCTGCAGCACTCGCCGCTCGGCGTTCTGGCGTTGGTGCTGATGTGGGGCATTGCCTTCGGTGCGCTGCCGCTGTGCTTCAGCATCTGGATTCAGCGCGCCACGCCGGATGCGCCGGAAGCCGGCTCGGCGCTATTCGTGAGCATCATTCAGGTGGCGATTGCACTGGGATCGCTGGTGGGCGGCCAGGTGGTCGATCATGTCGGTATTTCCGCCGACTTTCTGTTCGGCAGCGGCCTTGCTCTCCTGGGTCTGGCGGCATTGGCGAGCTTCGGGCGCAGCGAACAGAGCGTTGCTTCGGCAGCGGTTGCTTGCCCCGCATGCACTGACTAGTTTGAGCAGGATGCCCTCAGCTTGTCATGCTGTTGAATTCGCCAGAACCACCATTTCCATTGAATTTGCATTAAAAAATCCCCCGATCCACATTTGTTATCGCCTCCTCCAATACTCGGATTGTTAGCGCATCGCCCTGCCCGTATATTGACTGGACCGTCAGCACAGACAGCGTCAATACAACAACACGAAGACGCGCCACCGGCGCGTCACAGGAGCACAGCGATGAATCGGATCGATCTGGAGGGGCGCGTCGTCGCCATTACCGGCGGCGCGCGCGGCATCGGCTACGCCGTGGCGCAGCGGGCGTTGAACTCGGGCGCGTCGGTGGCGTTATGGGACGTCGACACGGAGCGGCTGGCACGCAGCCAGCGCGAATTGAGCGAACTCGGCAAAGTCACCGCCGTGACAGTCGACCTCACGCAGGAAGCCGCTGTCGCTGACACGGTGGCCCAAACCGTCGCCGCGCATGGTGCGATCGACGTGCTGATCAACTGCGCCGGCATCACCGGCGGCAACGGCACGACGTGGGAGCTCGATCCCGAGGTCTGGCGTCGCGTGATCGACGTGAATCTGATCGGCCCGTATCTGACCTGCCGCGCGGTCGTGCCGCAAATGCTGAAGCAGGGCTATGGACGCATCGTCAATATCGCGTCGGTGGCCGGCAAGGAAGGCAATCCGAACGCCTCGCATTACAGCGCTTCCAAGGCAGGGCTGATCGGCTTGACCAAATCGCTCGGCAAGGAACTCGCTACCAAAAACATCCTCGTCAACGCGGTCACGCCCGCCGCCGCCAAAACCGAAATCTTCGATTCGATGTCGCAAGAGCACATCGACTACATGCTCGCGAAGATCCCGATGAACCGTTTCCTCCTGCCGGAAGAAGCCGCCTCGCTGATTCTCTGGCTGTCGTCCGAGGATTGTGCATTCAGCACCGGCTCGGTATTCGATCTGTCCGGCGGTCGCGCGACTTACTGAGTCCGAGCCGCCGTCGCACCGATAGGCATCACCCCAAGGCGTCATCGCAACGCAGGGGTGACGAACTGTACGCAAGACAAAAGACGCAGCGCCCAAAACGCCATGCCGCGACCCGCGAGCTGGCTGAAGGAGACGACATGAATCCGCAAGCGCCGGTTTCGGTGGAGGCGATCAACAGCAAGGTCATGCGCCGGCTATTGCCGTTTCTGCTGCTGATGTACGTGCTGGCGTTTCTCGATCGCGCCAATATCGGTTTCGCGCAAAAGGCGTTGCAGCACGATACCGGGTTGTCGAACGCGGCGTTCGCGTTCGGCGCGGGCGTGTTCTTTATCGGCTATGCGCTATTCGAAGTGCCGAGCAATCTGCTGATGCATCGGGTCGGCGCACGTGCCTGGATGTGCCGGATCATGGTGACATGGGGACTCGTGTCGGCGGCGATGTGCCTCGCGCATACCGCTACCGCATTCTACGTATTGCGCTTTCTGCTCGGCGTCGCCGAGGCCGGCTTCTTTCCCGGCGTGATCTACTACCTGACGAACTGGTTTCCACAAGCCGCGCGTGCACGCGCCATCGGCGTGTTTTATTTCGGCGCGCCGCTGGCCTTCATTGTCGGCAGTCCTTTGTCGGGCTCGCTGCTCGAATTGCATGGGGCGTTGGGGTTCGCCGGATGGCAGTGGCTCTTTCTCGTGGAAGGAACCCTTGCTTCCATCGTGGGTGTCTGGGCCTTCTGGTATCTCGACAATCGTCCCGAGGACGCGCAGTGGCTCAGCCCGCAAGAACGAACCGGTCTGCGTGCCGTGCTCGACGACGATGCGCGTGCCGCTGCCGCGCACGGGCCGCATCGCATTCTCGCCGCTCTGGTAGACCGTCGCGTATTGCTGCTATCGGCGATCTATCTGCTGATCCAGATGAGCGTCTACGGTGTGATTTTCTATCTGCCGCAACAGGTCGCGGCCTTGCTCGGCACGACGGTTGGATTGCGCGTGGGTCTGGTCGCCGCCTTGCCCTGGCTGTGCGCACTGGCCGTCACGTGGTATGTGCCGCGTCGCGCTGACCGAACGGGCGGACATCGACGCTGGGCGGTGGCGCTACTGGTGATCGCCGGGCTCGGCATCGGCGTGTCGGGGCTCGTGCATGCACCCGTCGTCGGCCTGCTGGCGCTGTGTTGCGCGGCGAGCGGCTTCATTGCTGCACAGCCGCTGTTCTGGACTTTCCCCACCCGTCTTTTGACGGGCGCGGCTGCCGCTGGCGGCATCGCGCTCATCAATTCACTCGGCGGGCTGGGCGGCTTCATTGCGCCGAGCTTGCGCACGGCGGCCGAGCACGCGTTTTCGTCGACATCGGCTGGGCTGGTGGTGCTGGGCTTCTCGAGCCTGCTGGCCGCGCTGATGATCGGCACGCTCCTGCGCCGCGACGGCGCGCAAGCGGATGGTTCTTTCCAAACCTTTCTGCACCGCGCCCGTTAGGCGCGTTGCCGGCTACACGTTCGACGCATTCATCACGGAGCCCCTCTCATGGCCATGCCTACTATCCGGCACGTGCGTGCCTTCACCGTCCGCGGCGGCGGTGCGGATTATCACGACCAACCCGGTGGACACTGGATCGACGATCACATCTCCACGCCGATGGCGCGCTATCCCGAGTATCGCGAGAGCCGCCAGTCGTTCGGCATCAACGTGCTCGGCACGCTGGTGGTGGAGATCGAGGCGAGCGACGGCACCGTCGGCTTTGCCGTTACGACGGGTGGCGAAATCGGTGCATTCATCGTCGAGAAACATCTCGCGCGTTTTCTCGAAGGACAACTGGTGACCGACATCGAGAAGATGTGGGATCAGATGTACTACTCGACGCTCTACTACGGTCGCAAAGGGGTGGTGCTGAACACGATCTCGGGCGTCGATCTGGCTTTGTGGGATCTGCTCGCGAAGGTGCGCAAGGAGCCGGTGTACCAGTTATTGGGCGGCCCCGTGCGCGACGAACTCGTGTTTTACGCGACCGGTGCGCGACCCGATCTCGCCAAGGAGATGGGTTTCATCGGCGGCAAATTGCCTTTGCAGCATGGTCCGGCGGAAGGCGAAGCGGGTCTCAGGAAGAACCTGGACAAACTCGCGGAAATGCGCAACCGCGTCGGCGATGACTTCTGGCTGATGTACGACTGCTGGATGAGTCTCGACGTGCCGTATGCCACGCGACTCGCGCAGGCTGCGCACGAATACGGCCTGAAATGGCTCGAAGAGTGTCTGCCGCCCGACGACTACTGGGGTTACGCCGAACTGCGCCGCAACGTGCCGCGCGGCATGATGGTGACCACGGGCGAACACGAGGCGACACGCTGGGGCTTTCGCATGCTGCTGGAGATGCAATGCTGCGATCTGATTCAGCCGGATGTCGGCTGGTGCGGCGGCATCACCGAATTGATCAAGATCTCCGCACTTGCCGATGCCCACAATGTGATGGTGGTGCCGCATGGCTCGTCGGTGTACAGCTATCACTTCGTGGTCACGCGTCACAACTCGCCGTTCGCCGAGTTTCTGATGATGGCGCCCAAAGCCGACGAAGTCGTGCCGATGTTCACGCCGCTGCTGCTCGACGAGCCGGTGCCCGTGAACGGCCGCATGAAGGTGCCGGACACGCCGGGCTTCGGCGTGCGGCTCAATCCGGAATGCGCGCTGGTGCGGCCGTATCCGCGTTGAACTTGCATCGCCACTAACGGGCGATGTACGCGATACTCGATCGCGTGAACGATGACCAAAGGAGATTGACGTGCTGCTCAAGGACAAGGTCGTGATCGTCACCGGGGGCTCACGCGGCATTGGCCGCGCGATAGCCGTTGCGTGTGCGGGCGAAGGCGCGGACGTCGCGATCAACTACTGGGGCGATAACGACGCATCGTATGGACGGCGTTCCGCCGTCGCGGAAGTCGTGAGCGAAATCGAAGCGCTGGGGCGCCGCGTGATCGCGATCGAAGGCAATGTCGCCGCGCGCGAAACGGGACAGCAGTTGGTGCGCCAGACGGTCGAAGCCTTCGGCAAAGTCGACGTGCTCGCCAGCAACGCCGGCATCTGTCCGTTCCATGCGTTTCTCGACATGCCGCCTGAGGTGTTGGAGTCGACCGTCGCGGTCAATCTGAACGGCGCGTTCTATGTCACGCAAGCGGCCGCGCAACAGATGAAAGCGCAGGGTACGGGCGGCGCGATCGTGGCGACGAGCTCGATCAGCGCGTTGGTGGGCGGCGGCATGCAGACGCATTACACGCCGACCAAAGCGGGCGTGCACTCGCTGATGCAATCGTGTGCAGTCGCATTGGGACCGTACGGCATTCGCTGCAATTCGGTGATGCCGGGCACCATCGCGACCGATCTCAACGCCGAAGACCTCGCCGACGAAGCGAAGAAAGCCTACTTCGAAAAGCGTATTCCGCTGGGCCGATTGGGCCGTCCCGAAGATGTCGCCGATTGCGTCGTGTTCCTCGCCTCGGATCGTGCGCGCTACGTGACCGGCGCGGCGTTGCTGGTGGACGGCGGCCTGTTCGTCAACCTGCAATAACGCGCGATGCCGATATCAATGCACCGGAACCGAGGCGCGCAACGTGTCCGGCTCGGTCACGACCGTTTCGTCGCGAGTGAGCTTGCGGGAAAAACCGCGCAACAGATCGATGAAACGCAGGGCGGGTTCCGCGAGGGTTTCTTCCTTGCGCGTGAGGATACCGAAGCCGGCCAGGCTCTTGCCGATTTCGAGCGGCAACGCGACCAGCAACTTGCCGCGCACATGATCGCGCACCACCGACTCCGGCAGCATCGCCACCGCATCGTAGTTTTCGAGCAGTTGCAGCGTGGCGAAGATCGACGCGCATTCGGTCAGATTCACCGGCGTGGCGAGTCCCGCGCGCGCCAGTTCTTCTTCGAACAGCACGCGCGCCGGACTGGTGACGGGTTGCGCGACCCACGGCCAGTCGATCAGTTCGCGCAGCGTGATGCGCGTGCGCTGGGCGAGCGGATGCACCGAACGCACCACCAGCAGCAAAGTCTCGCGGGCGAGCGGCTCGAAACTGAAGTCGTTATGCTGCAGCGGACTGGTAAGACGCCCGAGTGCCAGGTCGACTTCGCGGCGATGCAGCAATTGCACCACCTGGTCGCTGGTTTCGCCGAGTATGCGTACGTTGAGCAGCGGGCTTTCGGTTTTGAGCGCGGCGACCGACATGGCCAGCAGATCCGGCGCGGCGCCCATGATCGCGCCCACGGTCAGTTGCCCATGGCCGCCACGGCGTTTGACGTCGAGGTCGTCGGCGAAACGGGTCAACTCGGCGAGTGCGCGCCGGGCGTAAGCGAGGGTGACGACGCCGAGCGGAGTGGGCGTCATGCCGCGCGCGTTGCGCTCGAACAGCAGAAAGCCAAATGCTTCTTCGATGTCGCCGAGCATGCGGCTCGCGCTCGGCTGGGCCACGTTGATGGCCTCGGCGGCCTGATGGAGATTGCGGGCGTCGTCGAGCGCGACGAGCAGTGCGAGGTGTTTGAACTTGAGCCGGTTGACGAGTGCGACGGCGGCTGAGTGTTGGCTCATGGTTCCCGGTGCGATTCGGTTTGTGGATCGCCCAATCCCGTAATCGGATTGAGATGCTATCGACGCAGGAATTATAGTCGTTCCAGACGCTTCACCACGAAAGCGCCCGGAAAACGATGGGAGACAAGCCGCAATGGAAACAATCGCTTTCCGGATGGTGCTCAACCCCGGCATGCGCGAGGAATACGAGCGACGTCACGCGCAGATCTGGCCCGAACTGGTTGATGCATTGCACAACGCGGGCGTGCGCGACTATCGGATTTTCTTCGATCCGGACTCGCAGCATCTCTTTGCGATCCTCACGCGGACCAGTCAGCACACCATGGACCAACTGCCGCAACTCGACGTGATGCGCAAATGGTGGGACTACATGGCCGACATCATGCAGACCGCTCCCGATCACACGCCGCTCCAGCAAGCGCTGGAACCGGTGTTTCATCTGAACTCGCTGAGCTGATCGCTTTTCACGTTATCTGACTCGAAGCCGGAGGGTGTCGCATGCAGGTTGTCGATTCACATATCCATCTGTGGGATCTGAAAACGCATCGTTATCCGTGGCTTGAAAACCCGGGGGTGTCGTTCGTGGGTGACGCACGCGATCTGAAGCACGATTATCTGCTGGACGATCTGCTGCGCGAAGCCGGCGATATCGAGGTGCTCAAACTGGTGCACGTCGAGGCGAATTACGATCCGGCCGATCCGGTGGGCGAGACGCGCTGGCTGCAAGCCGTCGCCGATCGCAAGGCGTCGCGCGGCATGCCGAACGCGATTGTCGCGGGCGTGGATCTGTCCGCGTCGAATGCGCCCGCTGTGCTGGAAGCGCACGCGGCATTCGCCAACACGCGCGGCATCCGCCAGATTCTGAATGTGCACGAGGACAAACTGTTCGATTACGTCGGCCGTCATTTCATGCGCGAGCCGCAATGGCGAGAACATTTCGCCTTGCTGCGCCGTTACGACATGTCGTTCGATTTGCAGCTCTACCCGTCGCAGATGGAAGAGGCGGCGGCGCTCGCCCGCGCGCATAGCGAGACGCTGCTGATCGTCAATCATGCGGGCATGTTCGTCGACCGCAGCAGCGTGGCCGGTTATCGCGCCTGGCGTGAAGGCATGCGCCTGCTTGCGGGCTGCCGCAATGTCGTCGTCAAGATCAGCGGACTCGCGATGTTCGATCACCGATGGACGGTGGAAAGCCTGCGGCCTTACGTGCTCGAAACGATCGATACGTTCGGTGTCGAACGCGCGATGTTCGCTTCGAACTTTCCGGTCGACCGGCAGTTCGGCTCTTACACGAACTTATGGCATGCGTATGCGGCGATTGTCGACGGGGCCAGCGTCGACGAGAAAGCGGCGCTGTTTCGCGGCAACGCGGAACGCTATTACCGTATCTGACGGATTCTGATTCGGATAAGCAGGAAAAGAAGGAGACACGCAAGTGCAACAACCCACATCCGCTGTGCCGAGGCTCGAACTGCGGCACGCGAGCAAATCGTTCGGCCGGGTCCGTGCGCTGTCCGACGGCGATCTCGCGCTATGGCCCGGCGAAGTGCATGCCTTGCTTGGCGAAAACGGCGCAGGCAAATCCACGCTCGTAAAAATTCTCGCGGGTGTGCATCAGCCGGATAGCGGCGAGTTGCTGGTGGACGGTACGGCGCGCCGCTTCGCCACACCGGCTGAAGCGCGTGACGGCGGACTCGCGGTGATCTATCAGGAACCGACGCTGTTCTTCGATCTGTCGATCGCGGAAAACATCTTCATGGGGCGGCAACCGGTGGACCGGATCGGCCGCATTCAGTACGACGCGATGCGGCGCGAAGTGGACGGCCTGCTGGCCTCGCTCGGTGTCGATCTGCGCGCGGATCAACTGGTGCGCGGTTTGTCGATTGCCGATCAGCAGGTGATCGAAATTGCCAAGGCGCTCTCGCTGAACGCGAACGTGCTCATCATGGACGAACCGACGGCGGCTTTGTCGTTGCCGGAAGTGGAGCGGCTCTTTGCCATCGTGCGCAAGCTGCGTGAACGCGACGTCGCGATTCTGTTCATCACCCACCGGCTCGACGAAGTATTCGCCCTGACACAACGCGTCACGATCATGCGCGACGGCGCCAAAGTGTTCGACGGCATGACCGCCGATCTCACCACCGAGTCGATCGTCGCGAAGATGGTCGGGCGGGATCTGGAAACGTTCTATCCGAAGGCCGATCGGCCGCCGGGCGAAGTGCGCCTCTCGGTGCGCGGACTCACGCGCGTGGGCGTATTCAAGGATATTTCCTTCGACGTGCGCGCCGGCGAGATCGTCGCGCTGGCGGGCCTCGTGGGTGCGGGGCGCAGCGAAGTGGCGCGGGCCATTTTCGGCATCGATCCGCTCGACTCCGGCGAAATCTGGATCGCGGGCGAGCGTCTTGCCGCAGGCCGTCCCGCCGCCGCGGTGCACGCCGGCCTCGCGCTGGTGCCGGAAGATCGACGTCAGCAAGGACTCGCGCTGGAGTTGAGCATCGCGCGCAACGCGTCGATGACGGTGCTCGGACGGCTCGTCAAACATGGCTTGATCTCCACGCGCAGCGAGACGCAACTCGCCAATCAATGGGGCACGCGTCTGCGTCTCAAGGCCGGTGACCCGAACGCGCCGGTGGGCACCTTGTCGGGCGGCAACCAGCAGAAAGTGGTGCTCGGCAAGTGGCTTGCCACCAACCCGAAAGTGCTGATCATCGACGAACCCACGCGCGGTATCGACGTCGGCGCCAAGGCCGAGGTGTATAGCGCGCTCGCCGAACTGGTGCGCGACGGCATGGCCGTGCTGATGATTTCGAGCGAATTGCCGGAAGTGCTGGGCATGGCCGATCGCGTGCTGGTGATGCACGAGGGACGTATCAGCGCCGATATCGCGCGCGCCGAGGCCGACGAAGAGCGCATCATGGGCGCCGCGCTCGGTCAGCCGATTGCTCCTTTGGGACACGCAGCATGATGCGCCATTCTTCGACCCATCCCGCGCCGGTGCAGCCGCCGCTCGCGCAGCGCGCGAATAGCTCGCCCGGCGGCTTCGTCGCCGGCCTGGCGAAGAGCCGCGAGACCACGCTGTTCGTCGTGCTGATTCTGCTGATCGTGGGTACGGGCCTAGCCAGGCCTCAGTTCCTGAATCTGCAGAATCTGCGTGATGTGTTGCTCAACGTGTCGATCATCAGTCTGCTCACGGCGGGCATGACCGTCGTGATCCTGATGCGGCATATCGATCTCTCGGTGGGATCGACGGTCGGCATCAGCGCGTACGCGGTGGGTAGCCTGTATGTCGCGTTCCCGCATATGCCGGTGCTGGTCGCGCTGGCGGCGGGGCTCGTCATCGGGCTCGTGGCGGGCAGCATCAATGCGCTGCTGGTAGCGGTGGGGCGCGTGCCCTCGCTGGTGGCGACGCTCTCTACGCTGTACATCTTTCGCGGCGCCGACTATGCGTGGGTGCATGGCGGGCAGATCAACGCCACCAGCCTGCCGGACGCGTATTCGCATCTGGCCACCGGCACCTTGCTCGGCATCCCGACGCTCGCGCTGATCGCGGTCGTCGTGCTGATCGGCATCGGCGTGTATCTGAAGCAGTTTCGCGGTGGCCGCGAGCATTACGCGATTGGCTCGAATCCCGAGGCGGCGCGTCTCGCGGGCGTGAATGTCGAACGCCGCGTGATGGCCGGTTTTCTGCTCTCCGGCGCGATTGCCGGTTTCGCAGGCGCATTGTGGCTGGCGCGCTTCGGCACCGTCGACGCCAGCACCGCGAAGGGCATCGAATTGCAGGTGGTCGCCGCCGCGGTGGTCGGCAGTGTCGCGATCACAGGCGGCGTGGGCACGATACTCGGCGCGACCCTCGGCGCGCTCGTGCTCGGCGTCATCAGCATCGCGCTGGTGGTGTTGCACCTGTCGCCGTTCTGGGAGCAGGCCATCGAAGGGGCGCTGATCGTCGCCGCGATCACCGCCGATACCTTGCTCGCCCGCTCCGTCGCCAAACGCATGATGAGGAAACGCGATCATGGCTAAACCCGATTCCGCGCTGCTCACGCGCAAACGCGAAACACCGTTGCAATGGGAAGTGTTGCTGGTGATCGTTCTGATTCTGTCGCTCGTGCTCGGACGCGTGTTGTCGCCGGTGTTTCTAACCGGCGCGAACCTGAGCAACGTATTGGCCGATCTGACCGAGATCGCCTTGATGGCCTTGCCGATGACGCTGATCATCGTCGCCGCCGAAATCGATCTGTCGGTGGCCTCGGTGTTGGGCGCGTCCAGCGCGTTGATGGGCGTGCTATGGCATATGGGCTTGCCGATGCCGCTCGTCATCGTGCTGGTGGTGATTGCCGGTGGGTTAGCCGGGCTGCTGAACGGTCTCGTGATCGTGAAGCTCAATCTGCCGTCACTCGCAGTCACGATCGGTACGCTCGCACTGTTTCGCGGTCTGGCGTATGTGCTGCTCGGCGATCAGGCCGTAGCGGATTTCCCGCCGGCTTATACGGCGTTCGGCATGGACACGGTCGGCTCGAGTTTCATTCCGCTGCCGTTCGCCATCGTGATCGTCGGCGCGGTGGTGTTCACCGTGTTGTTGCAGTCCACCGCGTTTGGCCGCAGTCTCTACGCGATCGGCGCGAATCCGACCGCAGCGGCGTTTTCCGGCATCGAGGTCGCGAAGCTGCGGCTACGTCTCTTCGTCATGTCCGGCGCGATGAGCGCGCTGGCGGGTGTGGTCTACACGCTGCGCTTCACCAGCGCGCGGGGCGACAACGGCGAAGGCTTCGAGTTGTCGGTGATCGCCGCAGTGCTGTTCGGCGGCGTGAGTATTTTCGGTGGACGCGGCTCGATGATCGGCGTGCTGTTGTCGCTGCTGATCATCGGCGTGCTGAAAAATGCACTGACGCTCGACGACGTCTCCAGCGAAACGCTCACCATCGTCACCGGCATGCTGTTGCTCGCCTCGGTGCTGATCCCGAATCTGGTGGCCCGCTGGCGGGCGGCGCGCGACCGCCGCTTTATCGCAAAGTCCGCTTCGTCTTCCCTATAACGTGTTTATCTCTGTGTGCATCTGCGTCTGTGTCTGTGAAACGAAAGTCGAATAACCGATAACCCGGACAACACCACGTCCAACAACAAGGCAGGAGACACTTTCATGTTCAAACCTCTACGTCACACCGGCACGGCTGCGCTGTGCGTCGCGTTGATCGCGATCAGTTGCGCGGCCTCCGCCGCAGGGCTGAAAAGCGGCCTGAAAATCGCGTTCGTGCCGAAGCAGATCAACAACCCTTATGAAGTGATCGCCGACAACGGCGGCATGACCGCGATCAAGGAATTCGGCGGCGTCGGCAAGGCGGTCGGGCCGTCGGATGCGGGCGCGTCGTCGCAGGTCCAATACATCAATACCTTGATCACGCAACGGCAGGACGCGATCGTGATCGCCGCGAACGATGCCAATGCGGTGGTGCCGTATCTGAAGAAAGCGATGTCGCAAGGCATCAAGGTCGTGACCTTCGACTCGGACACGGCGCCCGACGGCCGGCAACTGTTCGTCAATCAGGCGAACGCGGAAGGCATCGGCCGTGGCCAGGTGCAACTGGTGGCGAAGCTGATGGGCGGCGAGGGCGAGTTCGCGGTGCTGTCGGCCACGCCCAACGCGACCAATCAGAACACATGGATCAAGTGGATGCAGGAGGAGCTGAAAAAGCCCGAGTATTCGAAGATCAAGCTCGTGAAGATCGCCTATGGTAACGACGACGATCAGAAGTCCTTTACCGAAACGCAAGGCTTGTTGCAGGCGTATCCGAACCTGAAGGCGATCGTTTCGCCGACCACGGTCGGCATTGCGGCGGCCGCGCGTTATATCTCGACTTCGTCGAGCAAGGGCAAGGTTGCGGTGACCGGTCTGGGCACGCCGAACCAGATGCGCGCGTTCGTGAAGAATGGCACCGTCAAGGCATTCCAGTTGTGGGACCCGGGTCAACTTGGCTACCTCGCGGCGTATGCGGCGGCAGCGCTGGCGTCGGGCACGATCACGGGTAAGGAAGGCGAGTCGTTCGACGCCGGCAAGCTCGGCAAGCGCACGATCGGGCCGCAAGGCGAAATCATTCTTGGACCGCCGACCACGTTCGACGCGAGCAACATCGACAACTTCAACTTCTAATCCATGCTGAAGCAGCGGCGCGCGCGCGCGATGAAGTGCGCGCCGCTTCTGCTGCCGGACATCGACGGCGCGAGTCCGATCTAGCGGCGAATCCGGAAGCGCTGCGCATACCCTGCGGATGGCGTGCCGCTGCCCCACAGCTCGCCGTCGATTAGAACCTGTTCCACCTCTGCTTCCGGCACGGCCACGTTCACGCCGGCTGCCGCCTCGCGATACAACTGCGTCTGATTGATCCGGGCCGCGATCTGAGCATAGTCGCCACGCGGGTCGATCATGCCCCAGCGCTCGAACTGCGTGAGAAACCACGCGCCTTCGAACGCGCGCGGGTAGTTGACCGTACCGTTCTCGAAGAATCGCACGGGCAAGCCGTGTGTCGCGTCCGTTTCGATCCTGTTGCCCAGCCGCGCTGCGATAAACGCTTCATCGATATTGATGAAGTCAGGGCGCGCCAGCCAACGGGCGATTTCCTCGCGGTGTCCCGCGCCGTCCAGCCAGCGACATGCTTCGAGCATGGTTTGCACCAAAGCGCGCGCGGTGTTCGGATGCGCCGTCACGAAGTCTTGCCGGCATGCCAGCACTTTCTCGGGATGGTCCGGCCATACGTCGCTCGTCAAGGCCACGGTCTTGCCGACGCCTTGCGCTTCGGCCATCGCGTTCCAGGGTTCGCCCACGCAGAGGCCGTCGAGCTTGTCGTCGGCGAGCGCCGCGACCATTTGCGGCGGCGGAATCACCACGCTCTCGATATCGCGCAACGGATCGACGCCTTGCGACGCGAGCCAGTAATACAGCCACATCGCGTGCGTGCCGGTCGGGAAGGTCTGCGCGAACACCGGCTTGCGACCGAGCGTGGCGAGTGCCTTGGGCAGTGTGCCGTGTTCGGCGAGCGCATCGGCGAGCCGGTTCGACAGCGTGATGGCCTGGCCGTTGCGGTTGAGCACCATCAGCACGGCCATGTCGGTTTGCGGACCGCCCAGGCCAAGCTGTACGCCATAGACGAGCCCGTAGAGCGCGTGCGCCGCGTCGAGATCGCCCGACAGCAGTTTGTCACGCACCGCGGCCCATGAGGGCTGGCGCGACAGTTCGAGCGTCAGACCGTGGGCATGGCCGAATTCGAGCAGCTTCGCGGCGACTAGCGGCGCGGCATCGGAGAGCGCCACGAAGCCGAGCCGCAAGTGGGTCTTTTCGAGCGGTGCCGCGGGAGACGATCCGGCGCTTGAAGTGGAAGAGTTCATGGACGGCGCTTCATTTGAGCGAGTCGGCCGACGCCACGACGGCGCGCGCGACTTCGGCGAGTTTCACGCCCTGGTTCATCGCGCGTTTGCGCAGGCTGGCATAGGCGGCGGGTTCGGTGATTTTCTGCTGATCCATCAGCAGACGCTTGGCGCGATCGATCAGTTTGCGCTCGGCCAGTTCGTTCTCGACCTGAGCGAGGCGTTCGCGCAACTGCGACTCCTGCGCAAAGCGCGCCAGCGCGACTTCGAGGATCGGTGCGAGCCGCCCAGTGGCGAGACCTTCGACGAGATACGCGGTAACGCCCGCGCCGACCGCGTCGCGGATCAACTGCTGGTTGGCGTCGTGGCTGAACATCAGGACCGGGCGCGGCGCAGTGGCGTTCATCACGGCGAGTTGCTCGAGCGTATCGCGCGAGGGCGACTCCGTATCGATGATGATGACGTCCGGCCGCTCGCTTTCGACCACGCGATGCAATGCTTGCGGCGTCGCCGTGCTGGCCAGCATCTCATAGCCGAGGCGGGCGAGGGCGTCGCGCAGATCGCCTATGGGTTTATCGGTGTCGGTGACGAGGAGAACGCGCAGCATGGGGAGTGGGGTGGACGGCTATCGGCAGATATAAAGCAATGGCTATGCCAGACGATGCAACGCGCCGGAGATTCGGGTGGTCATGGACTTCCTGGCAGCCGCCTCGTTTGCGATTGCACCCGCTCGGGGCGCGCGGCAGTCATGCACCGAAGCGGCGCATCGCGCCATTCGCTCAGCGCGCGCCGGACTTCGGCGATGACGGGCGCCCAGTCGCCCAGTTCGCGTTGGCGAAACAGTCGCATGGACGGATACCACGGGCTGTCGGTGCGTTCGGTCATCCAGCGCCAGTCGGTGTAGGCGGGCACGAGCGTCCACACGGGCAGGCCGGCGGCGCCCGCAAGATGCGCCACCGACGAATCCACGGTGATCAGCAGATCGAGCGATGTCAGGATGGCGAGGGTGTCGGAGAAATCGCGAATGAAGGGCCCCAGCGTATGGATATCGAACCGCAGTTCCGACGTTTCGCTTTCGCGTTCGCGCGGTCCTTTCTGAAGCGGATACCAGCTGATTCCCGGCAGTGAGAAGAGACAGGTCAGCCGGTCCAGGCCGATCGAGCGGAAGCCGTCCAGACCGAGCTCCGGACTGCCCGCCCAGACGATGCCGACGCGCCGCTTGCGCAATCCCCCGCGCCTGCTCGACATGGCGTCGATCAGCGTGCGCCAGCGCCGCACCTCGGGCAGCGCGGCGGTGAGGTAGGGCATGGCGATCGGCAGCATGGACGGTTCGAGCCGCATAGACCGCGGGATCGAAAACATATGGGCCCAATAGGTGTACGGACCGTCCGGCATGTCGACGTACACGGCGCTTATGCTTGTCATGCTGGCCGCCAGCACGGCGATGGGTCGATCGACCAGCACATCGACGATCGCGCCTTGACCGTGAAGCCACTCTGCAAAGCGCAGAAACTGTATCTGATCGCCGAGCCCCTGTTCGCCGACCAGCAGGAAACGACATCCCGCAACCGGCTCGCCGTGCCATGCGGGAAAGCCCGGCCAGAACATGAGCGCTCGATGCTCTTCGTGTTCGTAGAACGATTGCTGCAGTTTCCAGCCTTCTTCAAATTCGCCGAGGCAGAGGAGGATGCCCGCAAGGTGATATTGCATTCTCGGATCGTGAGGCAGGGCTCGCGCGGCCTTCTCGCTGTAGGGACGACTTTCCGCGACGCGGCCCAGACGCCTTAGCGACCATGCCGCGTGGTGGCATAGCAGAACGTCGTCGGGGTCGACTGCCAGTCCGCGTCGTGCCGCTTCGAGCGCTGGCTGATAACGTTGGCTGGTATTCAATACGTACGCCATCGCTTTGAATGCAAGCGGGTTGTCGGCGAAGCGGGTTTCGATTTCGTGGAGGGTTGCCTCGAGTGAGGTGCTGCGCCCGGTCCTGAGGATCGCAACGATCCGATCCAGGTCTTCCTGAGACGCTGCCGGCTGGCGTGTCCATGCATGCAGCCAATGTTTCAGCGCAGCGTCTATGTCGCCTTGTTCTGTGTTCAGCAGCGCGAGTATTCGATACGCGTGATGCAGGTTGGGGTCGAGCGAAAGTGCGCATTCATAGTGCGCGATGGCGTCGACGGGACGCCCGCGTTGCCGCAGACAATCAGCCAGATTGCGATGCAGACTCGCGGTGCCGCCCACCAGGTCGAGTGCTTTCAGATAGCAGCTTTCGGCCACTTCGTAGTGACCGCTGAGCGCGGCCATCAGGCCCGCGTGTTCCCACAGATCGGCGCGCCCGGGTGAGACGCGCAGCGCCCGTTGCAAATAGGCAAGCGCCTGATCGAAAGCGTCCAGATGAACGCTGACCAGCCCCATGCGATGCAGTGCGTGCACGTCCTGCGGACGCCTCGCGAGCGCCGCTTGATAATGACGCGCGGCCTCGTGCATCCGCCTGGCGGCAAAGTACCCGTCCGCGCGCACGATGGCGTCGTCCGCCGTGGCGTCGTCGTGCTTTGTCGTCGACATCGTGAGACCTCCGGACTCGCAAGAGAGACGTCCCACGCAACCTGGTTGCCGCCCGGGACGCCTTGCTGCGCTTACTTCAAAACGTACTGGATCTGGGCGTTGGACAGTTTCGTGGAGGCCGCCGATACGGCGTACCACTGTCCTGCCTTCGGCTTGACGATCGTGCAGGTCGCCGCCGTGTTCCTCGCCATGACCGACGTGCAGATGGGGTTGAGCATCGTCGGCGAATCCGCCCGGACGTATAACGTGGACACGTCCGTATCCCTGCCCGGCGCGAGGGTGACGGTCAGACTCGCGGCGTTGGCGGGCACGGTCACGGAGTAGTAGTCCATCGAGCCGTTCGGACCGTCCAGCCTGGAGGGATTGCCGCTGCCGTTGTAGTCGAGCACGGACACCGGTGGCGGCGTCACATTGAACGGTCGTTGCAGCGTGCTGACCGCGCCGCTCGCGTCAGTGAGTTTCAGGGTGATCAGGTAGCGGCCCGGATACTCGTAATTCACATAGGGGTTCACGGACTGCGTGCGGATCATGTCCGCAATGCCGGTGCCGGCGAATTGCCAGGTCCATTGCGCGATCGCCGCACCGCGTGCCGTCGAACGATCGGTGCAGGTCACCTGCATCAGATTCGGCGCTTCGCGGCAGATGAAATCGGCGGCCGTCGGCAGGTTGCCCGTTCTGGCGGCGACGACTGCGGCGTTCGCGTCCAGAATGCCTGGGCCGACAGGCTGATCCGGCTGGCCGGGTGGAAACGGTTGAACACTGCGCTGAAGCAGCGTGCGCATTTCCGCCGTGTTCAGGGTACGAGGCGCAACCGACTGAACGAGTGCCATCACGCCGGAGACCATCGGCGCGGACATCGACGTGCCCGACATGTAGGCATAGCCCTCGCTGCCGGGCACACGGGTTCCGTTGTTGTAGGTCGACCAGATGTTGTCGCCGGGTGCGGCGATATCGACGATGGTTCCGAAGTTCGAATTGACCCATTTCGCGCCGTTCGCACTGATCGCGCCGACGTTGACCACGTTGAAGCAGTTCGCCGGAGAGAAATTCGCAGCGTCGGCGCCGTTGTTGCCCGCCGCCGCCACCACGATGGCGCCCTGGCTGACGGCGGAATTGATGGCGTTCTGCATGGTGTTCTCGCAGGCGCCGAGGCCGCCCAGACTGAGATTGATGATCTTCGCGGGGTGCGGGTTGGCGGGCACGCCCGGCACGCTGCCGCCGGCCGCCCAGACGATGCCGTCGGCAATGTCGGACGTGAGGCCGGTTCCGCATGCATTCAGCACCTTGACCGGCACCGTCTTCGCGCCGGGAGCCAACCCGGCGATGCCGCTGCCATTGTTGGTGAGCGCGCCCATGATCCCCGCGACGTGCGTGCCATGCCAGGTGTCGGCGGTGCACCATGTTTCCGTGGTGATGCCGGGATCGCTGCCGTCGCCGCCGCGGTTGGGGGACGCAAAATTGTAGCCGGGCAGGATGTTGGCGTTCAGGTCGGAGTGGCTGGTGATGCCGCTGTCCACGGCCGCCATGACGACACCGGTTCCCGAGGCTTTATCCCAGGCGCCCTCGGCGCGAATGCCGTAAAACCGGTAGGCGTTGGTCAGATTCGAGGTCAAGCCCCATTGCCTTGTGTACTCCGGGTCGTTGGGCACCATTTGCGCGGACATGACGCGGTCGGGCTCCACGTATTCGACGTTCGGGTCGGCGGCCAGCGCGCGCATGAATGCCTGGGATTCCTTGCCAGTGAGCTTGCGATCCGCGATCACCGCGTCGGCACCCGCGCCGAGGCGGCGTACATGATGCGCCCGCGAAGGAGAGGTGCCGGATAAGCGATTGAGTCTCGACTGAACCGCGGAAGGCGATCTGCTTTCCACGGAGTCGGACTTGTATTTGACGATGAAGCGGTCGTTGGGGGCTTGCGAATCGGGGTCGGTGGAAGCGGTGGGCGACGTTTCGGTGTCGGTTCTGGTGTTTGCGCCGGCGCTGCTTGCTGCGGTTGCGGCTGCGGCTTTGGCGTCGATTGGCGCAACCTCTTCGCTGATCGGCGTGGCGGAAATGTCAGCGCTGCTGCCGCCGCCGCATGCCGCTAGCATGAGCGCCAGGCACGCAATGCCGGCGAGCACGCCGCGTCGAACTTCGGGGCGCCCGGCTCTGAATCTGTTTTGCTGCATGAATGTTCTCGTTCTTCTACGAAGGAATGAATTGCCCCTGCTGAATAGCTGGGTTCTACGACCCCGGCTGCGATCTATCGATGCAGCTGATTTAGCTCGATTGAAAGAATAAAGAGCCTGATTGATATAAACAATCAGGCTCTTCTATTTGTGCGTCAGAGTAGTTACCTCGCGCGTAGGACTATTGGCCTGGCGAGTTGAAGAGAAGCGCGGGTGGTTAATGCCACTCGTGATAACTACGCGGCGAAAACAGCAGGCTTACACCGATCATCACGACGACGCTCGCGGCCAGCATCATCCATGCGCCCACGAATCCGCCGCTCCAGCCGCGGACCATGCCGGCAATCATCGGCGCGAGCGCGGCGACGACGAAGCCGACGCCCTGCGTAAACGCGACCAGCTTTCCCGCCACGCGATGATTGGCCGAATGGTCCATCGCGGTGACCAGCGTCAACGAGAACGTGCCGCCCAATCCCGCGCCGGCCACGCCGATCCACAGCCATGACGCCGTATCGGGGCAGAAGATCAGCCCGAGCAGTCCGGTCAGTTGGGCGCACAGGCCGAGCACCAGCCAGGGCCGCCGATCACGAAACGAAGCTGCGGCGAGCGGCAACAGCAAGGCCGCCGCGGCCTGAAAGGCTGTCATGCCGGCGAGCAGCGAGCCGCTGTCCGCGACACTCACGCCGCGCTGCTGGTAGAACGCCGGCAACCACGCGACCAGACTCGTGTAGCCGCCGTTGACGATGCCGAAGAACAGACCCAGCGTCCATGCGCGCGGCTTGCGCCAGAGCGCGGGAGCGGGGGTGTCGAGTGCGTGGGACTGCGGGGCGTCGGCATGAATGTGTCGCTCTGCCGACGGGCGGCGATTCAGTCCCAGCCAGCATGCCAGCGCGATGACGGCAGGGATGGCCCACACCGCGAGTCCCGCATGCCACGAACCCGCCACGACGCTGACCCACGGACTCAAACTCGCTCCGAGACCGCCGCCGCCCATGATCGAGGCGGAGAAGACGCCCATCGCGAGCGGCACGTGAGCGTGAAAACGCTGCTTCATCACCGCGGGCAGAAGCGCCTGAACGGCCGCTACGCCGACGCCCGCAAGCGCCGCTGTCAGCAGTAATGCGCTACCGCTTGCCGCCGCCCACCGCGCAGCGCAGGCAAGCGCGATCGCCAGTAGGCCGAGCGCCACGCCGCGCGTTTCGCCAAGGGTGCGCGTCAAGGCCGCCGCGCCGAATGCGCCGAGCCCCATGGCGACGACCGGCAGACTGGTCAGCAATGACGCGCCGTAGAAGCTCAGGCCGGTGGCGCTGCGAATGGTCGTCATCAACGGACTGATCGACGTGAGCAGCGGGCGCAGATTAATCCCGATCACGACGATCGCGCCCAGCCAGACGATGTCCCGCCAACTCAGCGGCGCGGTGGTCGTCGTGGCGGGCGGCGGGGTCGAGCGTGCGGTGGAGTGCGAGTTCACGGCGATCCTAAAATGCGCCACGCACGGCAGGAAAAGTGGTGTGAAGCTAATTTTGGTCAACCATAATAAACTGAAATGGTTAACCATTTTTGTGATTCCCGGTATAGGTGACGGCGCGTTCGAATGGCGGCTCGCGCGGGGCGCCGCTAGAATGCCGGGCGATATCGCTTTGTTTCCACTACCGAATCCATGGCCACACGTTCCCGTCCCATCACGTCCGCCGACCCTGCGGCGCCGGTCCTCCCGACCTCCGCCGGCGACTCGCTCAGCGTGGAAGAGCGTATTTACGCGTCGATTACCGCGGCGTTGTTGCAGGGGCGGTTGCGCCCGGGCGCTCAGCTGGTCGAGCGGGACCTTGCCGCCACCTTCGGCTGCACGCGCGGCGCCTTGCGCAAAGTACTGGCGCGGCTCGGCTTCGAGGGCAAGCTGGTGCTGTCGGCGAATCGCGGCGCGTTCGTGCCGTCGCCATCGGAAGAGGACATCCGTCAGGTGTATCGTGCGCGGCAGATCGTCGAGGCGGGCATCGTCGCGGCTTTGTGCGGCAGCCTGAGTGGCGCGCACAAGCGCCGTCTGCGAGCGCATGTGCGCAGCGAGGAAAAGGCGCTGCGAGCCGGCTCGATCGACGAATCGGTGCGTCTGGCGGGCCAGTTTCACGTGCTGTTGACGGAACTGGCCGGCGGCACGGATCTGCTTGGGCTCGTCGGGCAGCTGGTCGCCCGGACCGAGCTCTACAAAGCGTTGTTCGACCCATCGAAGGGTTCGACCTGTTCCGCGGACGAGCACGCACAAATCATCGAATCGCTCGACGCAGGCGATCTGCACGCGGCGTTAGCGACGATGCGCGAGCATCTGTCGGAATTGGAAGAGCGAGTGGTGACACAGGCGCGCAAAAGCGCCGCCGGAGAGGATCTCGGTGCGGTGTTCGGGATGTAGCCGGGAGTAGTGGGGAAAAGCAGCGAAGAAAAGCGGGTGCGACGCCGCAGCGCGCCGCTCAGGCTCGAAATGTCGAGTCAAGCCGGAGAAGGCGCGCGAAAGGCTTCGCGTACAACTGACCTGCAATGGCCCACGCCGGGATCGCGCGAAACGCGCTCAGCGAGCAGCCTGCATTCCGTGTGCCTTAACGGCGACGGAACTGCGAATTGCGAGCACCGCCGCCACCGGTGGCGCGCTCGTCTTTGTGACGGAAATTGATCCGGCCTTTGGTCAGATCATAAACCGACAGTTCCAGCGTCACGCGGTCGCCCGCGAGAATACGGATGTGGTTCTTGCGCATGCGTCCGGACGCGTAAGCGCCAACCACGACGCCGTTGTCGAGCGTCACGCGGTAACGGCTATCCGGAAGTACTTCGTCGACGATACCGTCAAGTTCAAGCAATTCTTCTTTCGCCATGCATAACTCCTGGTCGATGGGATAAGGGGTGTTGCCTCGCCCACGCTGGGCGGAACAACATCAGATTGGGGCAAAAGCGGGCTTTTCGAGCCCGCTTTCCTACGGCATCAGCCTATGCGCTGATAGTACCGCTCAAAGATCGGCGACGGACTGGCCGTCTACACGGCCGTCGATCAATTGCTCGGCGTGGGCCATGCACGCAATGCGCGCCTTGCCCGTGCCGTCGAACGGAAACAGGTATTGCAGACGGAACACACGGCCGTCGGCTGCCGGATTGGCGCCCACGCGGCAAATGCGCACCGACGCGTCGTAGCCTGCGTCCGGATTGCGGCTCGTTTGACCGTCCGCCGGGCGGCGCGGATAAACGAGCGGGTGGATTTCATAACCCTTGTACGTCTTGACAACTGAATTCATGAAGCTCGTGTCCTGTATTACGTGGCCAGCATGTCACGCGTGTTACGCGTGTTACGCGCGGCACGACAAGCCGGGCAGCGCAGCACCTTAGGGCGCGCCGCCATGGAAAAAGGTTGGCACAGGCCCGATGGCAAGGGCTTGAGCGCGGCCCGCGCAAAATCGCGGATTCGATGGAGAAGAAACACGCTGATGTCGCGCGGACATCGGGCGCATAAAAGCTGAACAACTCAGCTGCACAACTCGCGACGGCGAATGCATGCGGCGCATTGCCGGAATGACGGGATCGCTGACAGGCGGCGGTCGAACAGTCGGGGGTGGTGCGGCGATGCCGGTTTGAGACTTTCCGGAGTTGCCTGATGTTGCCTAGCAATGCCAGCGCTGCGAATGCGGGATACAGCTATTCCAATATGATGCACTAAATGGGCCTAATTGGATAGCAAAAAGTTCCGCGCATAGGCAAACCGCCCGTCTGGCGTGGCTTGACGAGCGACGAACACGCCGCGTCGGCATGCGCCGCGGCGGCGCCTGCCGTGATTGGGCAAACGCGTGCTTCAGCGGGAGGTTTCGGCAACGCGCTTTTGCAGCTCGCGCGAGGCGGCGAGCGGAATGCGTGCGTCATCCCAGGCCGAGAGCCATTCCACTTCCTTCGACGTGAAGATCTGTCCGTGGTTGCGCAGCGCGTACTGCAGCGAATCGATGATGTGGTTGCGGATGATTTCCGGCGTGCCTTCGTCGTCGAGCACGGTGCGAAACGCTTCGAGCGTGGCCATCTGTTGCTCCATGAAATAGATACTTCTCTTATCGCACGAAAAAAAACCGCTCGCCACGCGGACAAAAATCGCCGCCCGTCGCCAACGCCGCGGGCATTGCGCATTTTTTCGGGCACGTGGTCGGCGCGACGGTCGCGGCGACGGGGCCGGATGGCTACAATGGCGCGTTGCCGAGCCGCTTCCCGCGAACACTGATTCCTCCATGCGCCCCCCGAACGTGTCCCCTGTCAAAGACTTGTTGCTCAAGCGCTACGCGCCCATCGCCGACGGCATCGCGGCGCTCTTCTATCCGTGCGCCGAAGTGGTGATTCACGACCTGCGCGATCAGACCATCGCGTACCTCGTGAACAATCTGTCGAAGCTCGAAGTGGGCGGCCCGTCGGTGCTCGACGAAGTGCACTACGCGGCGCGCGGCGAGACGATCGGACCGTACGAGAAGCTCAACTGGGATGGTCGCCGCATGCGCTGCGTGAGCAACATCCTGTTCGACGACGACGGCAAACCCGCCGGTATGCTGTGCATCAACTTCAATATCGCGGTGTTCGAGGACGTGCGCTCGACGCTCGATCTGTTCATCAAGGGCGGCAGTCTCACCGAAGCACCCGCCGACGACCTGTTCCGCGACGATTGGCAGGACCGCATCAACACGTATCTGCACACGTGGCTGCGCGAGCGGCAGATCGGTATCAATGCGCTCACGCGGGAACACAAGCGCGAAATCGTCGAGGCGCTGCACGCGCAAGGTGCGTTTCGCGGCCGCAGTTCGGCGAACTTCGTGGCGGCCGTGCTGACCATGGGCCGTGCGACTGTCTACAAGATTCTGAAGCAGATGAAAGAGGGCGCTTGACGAACGGCGCCGCCGTCGCCGTCGCGCAACGAAACGAAACGAACGCTGCAATTTTTAAATCGACTCGAGGGAATGTGAATGGTGCGCTATCGACACTACAAAGGCGGTATTTACGAACTGATTTGCGAGGCTACGCTCGAGTCCGATCCGAGTGTCACGATGATTGTCTACAAGGCCGGCAATGGTACGATCTGGACGCGTCCGGCTTCGGTATTTTTCGAGCTGGTCGACGTGGACGGTGTGAAGGTAACGCGTTTCACACCAATCGACCAGGCGCCGATTCTTGCTTGAGCGACCGCACGTTGCGACACTATAGACAGGGAATCTGAATGCGTTTATTGCTTGCCATCATTCTGCCGTGGTTTCAATTCTTCACGATTGGCCGTCCGTTTGCCGGCATCATCTGCCTGCTTCTTCAGATCACGCTGATCGGCTGGATTCCGGCCGCGATCTGGTCGGTCTACGCGCTGAGCCAGTACACCACCGACAAAAAAATTGCCCGCGCCATGGGCAACGGCCGCTAAGGCTGCGACGCACGCTTCAAGGCACCGGAGGCAACATCACCGTTTCCGGCGCTTCGATCACCAGATCGGTTTCGGCAATCGCCACGCACGGCAGAATATAGCCCGCCTGCTTTTCTTCCCGGCTCAGACCCGGCCATTCGATCGTATAGCGCACCCGACCCGCAGTCATTTTGCACAGGCACGTGCGGCACGTCCCGTTGCGGCACGAGCGCGGCAAACGCAGATTCGCGAAACCGGCGGCTTCGAGGACCGTTAGCGACTCGGGCGCTTCGAAGCTCTGACCCAGCGGTTCGATGCGAACCTGAAAAGTGCTCGGGGTATCGGACATGAATGGCGTAGAGACGGATGGGCGGAAGGGCGATTTTCAACTGCGCACGACAGCGAACAGGCGCCATGTTACCGGAAGCCCTGCGACAGTAAGTCAAGCGTCAATCGGGGTGACGGGTGTTAGTTTTTGAACTCCTTGAACGGAGTCAATTCAGGCTGCTGCGCCTCAGGTACCGATACACCGTGTTGCGTGCGAGTCCCAATTCGCGCGCCGTCGCCGACACGTTGCCGCTGTGTCGCGCGAGCGTCCGGGCGATCAACGTCGCTTGCCAGTCTTCCATCCGGCCCGGCGTCGTCAACGGGGCGGCGATGGGCCATCGGCTCACGCCGCCGCTGGATGCGTCGGCGGGGAAAGCCGGCGAGTCGCGTCGCGATGCGTCGTGGTGGCTGCCGCTGCTCACGCAATCCTGCAGAAAGTCTTCCGGCAAATCCTCCAGCTCGATCTGCGGCGCGCCTTCGGCCATGATGCTCGCGGTGCGCAGCACATTGGCCAGTTGCCGCAGGTTGCCGGGCCAGCGGCATTGTGCAAAACGCGCCAGCACTTCGGCCGAGACACGGCGCGGCAACCGTACATTGTCGGATTGCAAATCCAGCATACGTCCGACGAGTTCGGCAAGATCGCTGCGCTCGCGCAGCGGCGGCAAGGTCACCACTAACCCGTTGATGCGGTAATACAGGTCCTCGCGGAAGGTGCCCGCTTCGATCATCGCGCGCAGATTGCGGTGGGTCGCGCAGACGATGCGCAGATCGACCGGAAGCTCCCGCGTCCCGCCGAGCGGCACGACGGTGCGGTCCTGCAGCACACGCATGAGCCGCACTTGTTGCGCGAGCGGCATGTCGCCGATTTCGTCGAGGAACAGCGTGCCGCCATCTGCCTGCACGATCTTGCCGACGTTGCCGCGTTTTTTCGCGCCGGTAAATGCGCCGTCTTCATAGCCGAACAACTCCGCTTCAATCAGGGTATCGGGCAACGAGGCGCAATTCAGCGCGACGAACGGCGCGCTGCGTCGCGGCGAATCATGGTGGATCGCGCGTGCGAGCCATTCCTTGCCGGTGCCGGTTTTGCCGAGCACCAGCATCGGGATATCGCGGCCGCGCAGTTTGGCGACGCGCTGCAAAATCTGCGCGACCTGTGCGTCGCCGGTATCGAGCGTTTCAAGCGTCGGGAAAAACGCTGCCGGTTCGGCGCAGCGTTGCGTCTGGCGCGCGTTGCCCGCCGTGGCCGGTTGGAATAGATCGTTCGCGGTGTCGGCCGGCGCGATATAGCGCGTCGCCATATATTCGCCGCGCGCGATCACCCGCACGCCGCTCGGCAGGGTCAGCACGATGCTCTCGCCGGGTGCGCGTGCGATCTGCTGCAGGAGCTTCGCGAAGGCGATGCCGAACAGCGCCTCGACCGGCTGCCGTTGCAGTTCCGCGAGCGGCTTGCCGAATTGAAACAGCGCGCTGCGATTGGCGGACAGAAACGTGCCGTCCGGCGCGAACGCAGCCAGCCCCTCGAACAGCGTGCCGATGAATTCCGCGCGGGCGTGGAAGTGGACGCGAACGGCGTCGGCGAATTGATTGGAGAACAGATGATTTTCGATCATCTGCGCCGACATTCGCACGAGCGCGAGCGTATGCTTGTGAAAGCCGCGCGTGTCGCCGCTCACGTCGAGCGCGCCGATGGTGCGCCCGAACGGATCGGCAATCGGCGCGCACGAGCAGGTGAGGATGCGGTTGGCATGCAGGAAGTGTTCATCGGCGTGCACGACGGTGGGTTGTCCGTCGACGAGCGCGGTGCCGATCGCGTTGGTGCCGCGATCCGCCTCGGCCCACGACACGCCCGGACACAAGGCCACGCGATTGGCTTTTTCGACGAAGTCGCTGTCGCCGAGACTGTGCAGGATAACGCCGTGATCGTCGGTGAGCAGCACCATGCTCTGCGTGTCGACGATCTGCGCGTGCAACGTTTCCATCACGGGTAACGCATGCCTATAGAGCGAGTGATTGCGATCGACCAGTTCGCGTAACGCGGGCCGCCGCAGCGGATGAAAGTCCGGCGTTTCCGACGCCCGCAGACCGATCTCGAGCGAGCGCGCGTGAGCTTGCGCGATGACATCAGGTCGGCCGAAACTGGCCGGCGTGGCAGGGCGTTGAGTCAAAGCATGTCTCCGGTGATCGGACGCGGCGAATGCGTGGCTCACCGCTCGATGCCGCAGCGCAACATGCGCACTGACGACCGAATCCCGATAGTACAGGACGCGGCGGGATGCGCACGGCAGGGAAAAGCCGGAGACGGCGAGGTGCACGAGGGGCGGCAAAGGTGCGACGGACGCCTAAAAAAAACGCAGCGGGCACCAATTTCAGGCAAACGAAAAGGAAAACTTGCGCCGCGCGCCAACTCGTCTAAAGTGGATCAAATCACCTCCGCGAGGCGCGAAGCGCATTGGCCTCGCAGCGAAGTGACGAGCCCGCGCCACCAGCATTCGACCAGGGAGGAAAGCGCTGCGGCCGCGACCGATGCAACCGGTGTGCGCACTACCTCGCAATCATGCGCAGCACCTAACTTTCAGGTGAACTCCCATGCAGATCCTTTTCCCGAACGAAACGCCTGAATATTCAGGCCGCGAACTCACCTTGGCTTTCCCGGCGATGGTCGATGGGCAAAGGGTGGAATGCATGATCACGGCAGAAGCCCTGGAAGACCACTATGGCGCCGCGTCGCCGCGTCTGGAAGACATGGTCGGCGCATTCGACGCGCATCGCGCGCGGATCGAAGCCGCCACGCGGCGTCTGCTATCGGAAACGCGGGCGCAATGCCTCGTGCTCAGAAGCGGCTATGTGCGCTTCTACGAGGCAAACTGGCGTAACTGAAACGCAACGCCGCGCCCCGCGCTTATTCGCTGCCGAGATAGAAATAGCGGAACAGGAAAATCGCGGCAATGATCCACACCACCAGCTTCACCTTGCGTGCCTGACCCGTCAGCAGCTTCAGCCCCGCGTACGAGATGAAGCCGAATGCGACGCCATTGGCGATGGAGTAGGTGAAGGGCATCAGCAGCGCGGTGAGCGCGGCCGGCACGACTTCGGTGGCGTCGTCCCACGGCAGGTCGAGCATTTCGCGCAACATCAGGCACGACACGTAGAGCAGTGCCGGCGCCGTTGCGTAGCCGGGCACTACGCCTGCCAGCGGGGCGAAGAACAACGCAGCGAGGAACAGCACGGCCACCGTGATCGCGGTGACACCGGTGCGGCCGCCGGCCTGCACGCCCGACGCGCTTTCGATATATGCCGTGGTCGACGACGTCCCGAGCATCGAGCCCGCGAGAATCGCCGTGCTATCGGCTAGCAGCGCGCGGTTCAGGCGGTGCATCTTGCCTTCCACCAGCAGCCCCGCACGATTGGCCACGCCCATCAGCGTGCCGGTCGCATCGAACAGTTCGACGAGGAAGAACACCAGGATCACGTTCAGTACGCCGCTGGACAACGCGCCGCGAATGTCGAGCTGGAACAGCGTCGGCGTGATCGACGGCGGGGCGGATACGATGCCGTGAAACTGGTTGCCGCCGAAGAAAAAGCTCAGCACCGTCACGCCGACGATCCCGATCAGGATCGCACCGCGCACACGCAGATAGTCCAGCGTGACGATCGTGAAGAAGCCGATCACCGCGAGAATCACGTGCGGGTCGTGCAGATTGCCGAGCGTCACGAGCGTGGCCGGATTGCCGACCACCACGCCGGCTGTCTTCAGCGAAATGATCGCCAGAAAGAGGCCGATGCCGCCGGTGATCGCAATGCGGATGGAATGCGGAATACCGTTGACGATCACCTCGCGCACCCTGAACAGCGTGACGATCAGGAACAGGCAGCCCGAGATGAACACCGCGCCTAGCGCCGCTTGCCACGTAAAACCCATGCCCTTCACGACGGTGTACGCGAAGTACGCATTCAGACCCATGCCGGGCGCGAGCGCAATCGGATAATTCGCGTAGAGACCCATGATCAGCGAGGCCAGCGCGGCCACGATGCAGGTCGCGACGAAGACCGCGTCTTTCGGCATGCCGGCGTCGCCGAGAATCGCCGGATTGACGAAGATGATGTAGGCCATCGTCAGGAAAGTGGTCAGGCCGGCGAGCACTTCGGTGCGCAGATCGGTGCCGGCGGCGTCGAAGCCGAAGTAGCGTTTTATCGAGTCCATGAGGCGGGTCTCTCGTCGTTCAGAAAGCGTTTCTTGTGATTGAGGCAGGGCAATCCGGAGCAACCGGCCGCGGGCCGGCGCTGAGGCTACGGCCGGATTGTAATCATGATTGGTGACGGCACGCCGTTTTGCGTCGACGAATCCTGCAAATTCGGCTTGTTATGCGGATTGCGGCAATGCGCGGATTCGAAGGGGCGAGATGATACCTTGCCGGCGCGGCGCGGCGCGCGGCCAGTGGGCAGAGAATCAGCGGGGAAGGGGGAACAGCGCGGGAAACGATGGAGAAACAACGGCAGGCCCGATCCAGCGTGCCCACGACCCTTGCGGTCATTGGCACGCCCGGCTTGCCGCGTCACGGCGAAACACTTACTGGCTGATCGGTGCGCCCGATTCCTGCGCACGTCGTGCCGCGACGATGCGGCCGGCGCGCTGGGCATTGTCCGGATAGTCGATCCAGTCGAGCGGATCGTAGCCGGCGGCGCGCCAGGCGGCGAGATCGGCCTTGACTTCGGCACGCGTTTTCGGCGCCGAGGAGCCATAAGGCTGCGCAGTTTGCGCAACGGCGGCACTAATGCTGAAGACGGCCAACAGCGCGCCGAATCCGATTTTAGAAACGATGGTCATGATGAGCTCCCATGGAGCGGTTAAAAGCAGGTCTGCATTCTAGATTTCCTGGACCTTCCGAGTAAGACGACTAAACGAAATGCACCATTGCATCTGGAGAACCAAAGAAAGCCGGCGGTTATTCCCGCTCAAGGCGCCGTCGGCTTGATAAAGCGGTCGAGCACGGCGCTCAGCAGATCGATCGGCAGCGGGAATACGATGGTCGAATTCTTGTCGGCGGCGATGGTCGTGAGCGTCTGCAGATAGCGCAGCTGCATGGCCTGCGGCTGTTGCGCCAGCGTCTGCGCCGCTTCCAGAAGATGCTGCGAGGCCTGCAACTCGCCTTCGGCGTGAATCACCTTGGCGCGCCGTTCGCGTTCCGCCTCGGCCTGGCGGGCAATCGCGCGGATCATCGTTTCGTTGATGTCCACATGCTTGATCTCGACGATCGACACCTTGATACCCCACGCGTCCGTTTGCGCATCGAGCACTTTCTGAATGTCGGCGTTCAACTGCTCGCGATCGGCCAGCAGTTCGTCGAGTTCATGTTTGCCGAGTACGGCACGCAACGTCGTTTGCGACAACTGGCTGGTCGCCTCGAAGTAGCGCGCGACCTGAATCACCGCCTTCTCCGGATCGACCACGCGGAAATACACCACTGCGTTGACCTTCACCGAGACGTTGTCGCGCGTGATGACGTCCTGCGGCGGCACGTCGAACACGACGGTGCGCAGATCCATGCGGACGGCTTGCTGCACGATCGGGATGATCAGCACGAGGCCCGGTCCCTTGACCTTCCAGAAGCGCCCGAGCATGAACACGACGCCGCGTTCGTATTCGCGAAAAATCCGTATCGACGACGCGATCAGCGCGGCCGCCAGCAGAATCAGGATGCTGGTGAAGCCGAATGTGAAACCGATCATGAATGTTCTCCTTGTTGTAGCGCCTGCTCGGGCACGACGTTCAGCGTCAGTCCACGGCGCGCGGTGACGCGCACCATGCGACCGGCCGCGACCGGGGCCGTGCTGGACACCCGCCAGCGTTCGCCGTGAACCTGCGCCCAGCCGGCGAGCGGAGCGGGCGCGACGTCGGCGCTTGTCGCGGGATGCGTGGCTTGATCCCTTGCTGTGTGCTCCGGCAACAGACCAGCGTCGAGCACCACCCCGAGACTCCCGATCAAGGCCTCCGAGCCCGTCACGACCGGGCGGCGCCGCGCGCGCAAGGCGAGCCGCGACACGCCCAGCACGAACGCCACGCTGAAGACGACCACGGCGGCGATCAGCGGCAGCGGAATGCCGTAGCCGGGCACGTCGGTATCGATCAGCATCAGCGCGCCGATCACGAACGCGACCACGCCGCCGAAGCCGAGCGAGCCGAAGGTCGGCAGAAACGCCTCGCCGATCAGGAACGCGATACCCAGAAAAATCAGCCCGAGGCCGACGTAGTTGATCGGCAACATCTGCATGGCGAACAAACCGACCAGCAGGCTGATCGCACCGACCACGCCCGGCAGCACGAAGCCCGGATTGGCGAATTCGAAGAACAGGCCGTACATGCCGATCATCAACAGAATCAGCGCGACATTGGGGTCGGTGACGACGGCCAGGAAATGACTGCGCCAGTCCGCTTCGAGTGAGACGAGCGGGGCGTGCGCGGTGGCGAGGGTCGTGGTCCCGCTGCGGGTGGTCACGTTGCGGCCGTCCAGTTGACGCAGCAGGTCGGGCACGTCGCGCGCATTCAGATCGACGACGTGTTGCGCGAGCGCCTCCGCCGCCGACAGGCTGACCGCTTCGCGCACGGCGCGCTCGGCCCAGTCGGCGTTGCGGCCGCGCATTTGCGCCAGGCCGCGAATGTAGGCGGCCGCGTCGTGGACCTGCTTGCGTCGTTCGGTCGACTGGCTGTCGAGCGCAAGCGTGCCCGAGGCGGGCGGCCTGGCAGCGCCCGCAGGCGGTTCGGCGGCCCCCAGTCCCATCTGGATCGGTGTCGCCGCGCCGAGGTTGGTGCCTGGCGCCATCGCCGCGATATGGCTGGCGTACACGATGTAGGTGCCGGCGCTCGCCGCCCGCGCGCCGCTCGGCGCAATAAAGGTGGCCACCGGCACGGGCGAAGCGAGTATCGCCTTGATGATCTGACGCATCGACGTATCGAGGCCGCCCGGCGTATCGAGTTGCAGCACGGCAAGCTGCGCTCGCTCGTCAGCCGCGCGTTGCAGGCTACGTACGATGAAATCGGCGCTGGCCGGACCGATCGCGCCGCTCACCGGAATCAGCACCACGCTGCCTGGTGCGAGCGCCGCCCGCAGCGGCGCCGCGAATTCGCACGATGCGAACCCGACAGCCAACAGCACGCCGAGCGCGATCATGCCGCGCATCAACCGGCCCACGACGCCGTCACGGATAAACGGCGTGGGCGGACCGGACTGCCGGAACGGGAGACGTGGATACGTACTCATCGCTGACGGCTGCCGCGCCGCCTCGACAGGTATCGACCGGCGCGGGCCGCTACTCCAGGAAAGGCTGGCCTGCGCTTTACAGCTTAGTCCGATTCCGCCGCGCGCGTGAAATCCGCCCGCGACGCGGCGGGCCGGTAGTCGGTCGGCCGCATGCCGGTCCATTTGCGAAACGCGCGATGAAACGCGCTCGGTTCCGCGAAGCCCACGGCGGCGGCAATGTCGGCGATCGTACGGTCGGTATCCTGCAACTCGCCGATCGCGATGTCGCGCCGCAAATCATCCTTGATCGACTGGTAGGTATAGCCTTCCTGTTTCAAACGACGCCGCATGGTCGCCTCGGCGACGTTCAGGCGCGCGGCCATCTGATCGGCGGCGGGCCACGCAGTCATGGGCAGCGCGCGCAGCATCTTGCGCACCCGCGCCGCGAGCGAGCCCGCATTGCGGTACTTGACGATGAAACTCGCCGGCGCGTCGCGCAGAAAAGGTTTGACCGACTGGGTCGTCTGGATGACGGGCAAGTCGAGGAAGGCTGGCGACAGATCGACGTACGACTCGGTCTGATCGAAACTCATCTGGTCGCAGAAGATCAGCCGGTATTCGTGCGCGGCGGGCGGCTCGGCGCAGCGAAAGCGCGCTTCGAGCAAGGGAATGCGCCGCCCGACCAGCCAGCACACCAGACCGTAGACGAGGATGAACCACGTCGCATAGGCGAACATGGCCGGCGCCGGCGCGTGTTCGCTTTCGATGAAGCGCAGCCGTACACGCCCGGCGTCGGTATCGATTTGTGCGCCGAGGTCGTCGAGAACGAGACGCATGAAGCCGACCGCGCGAGCGAGCGCTTGCGCGCCGTTGCGGGCGGTCAGCGCCGCGCGGGTCATCGCGACGAAGCTGCCGCTTTTCATGCGGCGGGAGTCCTGGCCGAAGAATTCGTCGTCCAGCGCGCGCGCGATGCCGGCCCACAGCGCGCCGTATTGCGCCGCCGACACCCGGCTTTTGGGCGACGCGAGCAGCGGCGCCGCGATACCCGCGGCTTCGGCGAGCGGTCGCGCGTCGAAGCCGCTCGCCCGCGCCCGCGCCAGGGTTTCTTCCACCATGCTGACGGAAATCGTGCCTTTATCGTTTTTCATGCGGTTCGGGTCCAGCTGGCAAAAGCGCTCAACGTTTTCCTTGTGGTCAATCGGCTAAGGCCATGAAATTGCGGCGTGAACGGCGCTTGCATGGTAACAGTATGGCAAATGCGCTCACCGAGAATGAGCGGGCTGAGCATCGAAGCTGGCCGGCGGCTTGCCTACACTTAGCTTTGATGGATCGCGGGCGGCCTCGTCAGGAGACAGTGGGGCACGCGGGCAAAACAGCCGCGACCGGACACCAGGCACAGCATAGGATCGAGCCCATGGACAGCTTCTACACCGACGAACAGCGGATGATCCGCGACGCCGCGCGCGACTTCGCCACCGAACAACTCGCGCCCCATGCGGCGCAATGGGACCGCGAGGCGCAATTGCCCGCGGAAGTCGTCCGGCAGATGGGCGAACTCGGCTTTCTCGGCATGATCGTGCCGGCCGAGTGGGGCGGCTCCTACACTGACTACGTGGCCTACGCGCTCGCTATCGAAGAAATCGCGGCAGGCTGCGCGTCGTGCGCCACCCTGATGAGCGTGCACAATTCGGTCGGCTGCGGGCCGATCCTCAACTTCGGCAACGCCGCGCAAAAAGACCTCTATCTGCAAGATCTCGCCACCGGCCGTCTGGTCGGCGCGTTTTGCCTGACCGAGCCGCAAGCGGGCTCGGAGGCGAACAACCTGCGCACGCGCGCGGTCTTGCAGGACGGCAAGTGGATTCTGAACGGCAGCAAGCAGTTCGTGACCAACGGCTCGCGTGCCGATCTCGCGATCGTGTTTGCCGTCACCGATCCGGATCTCGGCAAGCGCGGCCTGTCCGCCTTCATCGTGCCGACCGGTACGCCGGGCTTCAACGTCGGCAAGCCTGAGCACAAGATGGGCATTCGCGCGTCCGACACCTGCCCGATTTCGCTCGACGATTGCGCCGTGCCCGAAGCCAATCTGCTCGGCGAACCGGGCGAGGGTTTGCGCATTGCGCTGTCGAATCTGGAGGGCGGGCGCATCGGCATCGCCGCGCAGGCGCTCGGCATTGCACGGGCCGCCTTCGACGCCGCGCGCGGCTACGCCAGCGAACGCGTGCAGTTCGGCAAGGCGCTCAAGGAGCATCAGACCATCGCCAACATGCTCGCGGACATGACCACGCAGCTGAATGCCGCGCGCCTGCTCGTGCATCACGCGGCACGCTTGCGCACGGAAGGCAAGCCGTGTTTGTCCGAGGCTTCGCAGGCGAAACTATTCGCGTCAGAAATGGCCGAAACAGTCTGCTCGAAAGCAATTCAGATTCACGGCGGGTATGGCTATCTCGAGGACTACGCGGTGGAGCGTCACTATCGCGATGCGCGCATCACGCAGATTTACGAAGGAACCAGCGAAGTGCAGCGCATGGTGATCGCGCGCAGTGTTTAAACGCGAACGAGCTTGCGTTTGAGCGCAAAATAGCTTGCCTGGCCAAGGCTGGGCGAAGCAAAAAAACGGAGCGCGGAACGCGCCACATGGAGACGACGATGACTGCAGCGAAAGCCTTTTTCGACGCGCGCGATCTGCTATTGCGCCATCGAACCGACTACGAGCTTGCTTACCGCGAATTCGCGTGGCCGGCGTTGGGCGAGTTCAACTGGGCGCTGGATTACTTCGACGTGATCGCGCGCGGCAACGACAACCCGGCGCTGTGGATCGTCGACGACCCGGCCAGCGACGGCCTGCGGTTGTCGTACGCGCAAATGTCGGAACGCTCGGCGCGCATGGCGAATTTCCTGCGCAGTGTCGGCGTCGGACGAGGCGACCGTTTGCTGCTGATGCTGCCGAACCGCGTCGAACTGTGGGACGTGATGCTCGCGGCGATGAAGCTCGGCGCGATCGTCCTGCCCGCCACCACCCAGCTGTCCGCCGACGACGTGCGCGACCGTGTGCAGATCGGCGGCGCGAAATTCGTGGTGGTCGATAGCGCGGAGCTGGACAAGTTCGATGCGCTCGACGTGCCGCTCACGCGGTTGTCGGCCGGCACGCCGCGCGAAGGCTGGATCGATCTGGCCGCTGCCTACGAAGCATCGCCGGACTTCACGCCGGACGGCGTCACGCACGCCACCGATCCGATGCTGCTGTACTTCACCTCGGGTACCACCTCGAAGCCGAAGCTGGTCGAACATACGCATCAAAGCTATCCGGTCGGGCATCTGTCGACGATGTACTGGATCGGCCTGCAACCCAACGACATCCACTGGAATATCAGCTCGCCGGGCTGGGCCAAGCACGCCTGGAGTTGCTTCTACGCACCGTGGAATGCGCAGGCCTGCGTGTTCGTCTACAACTTCCCGCGCTTCGTGCCGAAAGAGACGCTGAACGTGCTCGTGCGCTTCAACGTGACCACGCTGTGCGCGCCGCCGACCGTCTGGCGCATGCTGGTGCAGGAGCCGCTGACCGAGTACCCGGTGAAGCTGCGCGAGATCGTCGGCGCGGGTGAGCCGCTGAATCCGGAGATCATCGAACGCGTCAGGCATGCATGGAACATCACGATTCGCGACGGTTTCGGCCAGACCGAGACGACTTGCCAGATCGGCAACTCGCCGGGGCAACCGGTGGTCGCCGGTTCGATGGGTCGGCCGCTGCCGGGCTACAAAATCGAGTTGCTCGATGCCGACGATCAGCCCGTTACCGAAGGCGAAATCGCCTTGCCGCTTGCCGACCGTCCGCTCGGTTTGATGACCGGCTACGCGAACAACCCCAAAGCCACCGAGCAGGCCATGCGTAACGGCTTCTACCGCACCTCGGACGTCGCATTGCGCCGCGACGACGGCTACTACATCTACGTCGGCCGAGCCGACGACGTTTTCAAATCGTCCGACTATCGCCTGAGTCCGTTCGAACTCGAAAGCGTGCTGATCGAACACGAGGCAATCGGCGAGGCCGCTGTCGTGCCGAGCGCCGACGCCTTGCGTCTGTCCGTGCCGAAGGCGTTCGTCACCGTGCGTCAGGGCTACGAAGCCGGACCGGAACTCGCGCGCGCCGTATTCGCGTTCTCGCGCGAAAAGCTCGCGCCGTACAAGCGGATTCGCCGTCTGCAATTCAGCGATTTACCCAAGACCATCTCCGGCAAGATTCGCCGCGTCGAGTTGCGGCGCCGCGAAATGGAGCGCACGGCGGAACCCGCGCGACTGCCCGATGAGTATTGGGAAGAGGACTTTCCGGATCTGCGTTGATCCTTTTTATTCCCAGTCAATGCCCGGCCGCGATGCGGCCACTGCACAGGAGTTTCAGCATGAGCTCAACTGCTTCGAACCAGTCCACGGCGACCGTCAAGCTGCTGATCAACGGCGAGTTCGTCGACTCGAAAACGAGCGAATGGCGCGATATCGTCAACCCCGCCACGCAGGAAGTGCTGGCGCGCGTGCCGTTCGCCACGACCGCAGAAGTGAACGAAGCCATCCGCTCCGCGCATGCGGCGTTCAAGACCTGGAAAGACACGCCGATCGGCGCGCGCATGCGCATCATGCTCAGGTACCAGGCACTGGTTCGCGAACACATGCCGCGTATTGCAAAAACCTTGAGCGCCGAGCAGGGCAAGACGATTCCCGATGCCGAAGGCGACATCTTCCGCGGCCTCGAAGTGGTCGAGCACGCGTGTTCGATCGGCACGCTGCAGCAGGGCGAATTTGCGGAGAACGTCGCGGGCGGGGTGGATACCTACACGCTACGTCAACCGATCGGCGTGTGCGCCGGCATCACGCCGTTCAACTTCCCCGCGATGATTCCGCTGTGGATGTTCCCGATGGCGATCGTCTGCGGCAATACCTTCGTGCTGAAGCCGTCCGAACAGGACCCGATGTCGACCATGCAACTGGTTGAACTCGCGCTCGAAGCGGGCGTGCCGAAGGGTGTGCTGAATGTCGTGCACGGCGGCAAGGAAGTGGTCGACGCGCTCTGCACGCACGAGTTGGTGAAGGCAGTGTCCTTCGTCGGCTCGACGGCGGTCGGCACGCATGTGTATCGCCTCGGCAGCGAACACGGCAAGCGCGTGCAATCGATGATGGGCGCGAAGAACCATGCCGTGGTGCTGCCCGACGCGAATCGCGAGCAAACGCTCAATGCCTTGGCCGGTGCAGGATTTGGCGCCGCCGGTCAGCGTTGCATGGCGACCTCGGTGGTCGTGCTGGTGGGCGCTTCGCAGCAATGGCTGCCCGATCTGGTGGCAAAGGCGAAAACGCTCAAGGTCAACGCCGGCAGTGAGCCGAATACGGATATCGGTCCGGTCGTGTCGCGCGCGGCGATGCAACGCATTCTCGGCCTGATCGAGGCGGGCGTGAAGGAAGGCGCGACGCTCGCGCTCGACGGTCGCGGTGTGAAGGTGGCCTGCTACGAGCAGGGCAACTTCATCGGCCCGACGGTGTTTACCGACGTCACTACGGAAATGGAAATTTACCGCACCGAAATCTTCGGGCCGGTGCTGGTGGTGCTGAGCGTCGCGACGCTCGACGAGGCCATCGCGCTCGTCAACCGCAATCCGTTTGGCAACGGCGTGGGTCTTTTCACGCAGAGCGGCGCGGCGGCGCGCAAATTCCAGAGCGAGATCGATATCGGGCAAGTCGGGATCAACATTCCGATTCCGGTGCCGGTGCCGTACTTCAGCTTCACCGGCTCGCGTGGCTCGAAGCTCGGCGACCTCGGCCCGTACGGCAAACAGGTCGTGCAGTTCTATACGCAGACCAAAACGGTCACGGCGCGCTGGTTCGACGACGACACCGTCAACGACGGCGTCAACACCACCATCAGCCTGCGCTGAGCGCGTGATCTGACTACGCGAACACACGGAGACGAGATCATGAAAATAGGCTTTATCGGACTCGGCAACATGGGTGCGCCGATGGCGCTCAACCTGCTCAAAGCGGGTCACGCTGTGAACGTATTCGACCTGAACGCACAAGCCGTGCAGACGCTGGTCGACGCGGGCGCGAAGGCTTCGGCTTCGCCGAAAGCAGCCGTAGCCGACGTGGAATGCGTCATCACGATGCTGCCCGCCGCGGCCCACGTGCGCAGCGTGCTCAGCGCGGACGACGGTGTATTGGCCGGCATTCCGAAGGGTGTGACGATCATCGACTCGAGCACGATCGACCCGGCCAGTGTGAAGGCCTGCGCCGAGCTCGCGGCGCAGCGCGGCAACACCTTTGTCGATGCGCCCGTCTCGGGCGGCACCGGCGGCGCGGCGGCGGGCACGCTGACCTTCATGGTCGGCGGCAGCGCGAGCGCGTATGAACAGGTCAAGCCGGTGCTCTCGGCGATGGGCAAGAACATCGTGCATTGCGGCGACACCGGCACGGGGCAGGTCGCCAAGATCTGCAACAACCTCGTGCTCGGCATCACGATGGCGGGCGTGGCGGAGGCGATGTCGCTGGGTGAAGCGCTCGGCATCGACCCGAAAGTGCTGGGCGGCATCATCAATACGTCGACCGGGCGCTGCTGGAGTTCGGACACGTATAACCCGATGCCCGGCGTGATCGAAACCGCGCCGTCCACGCGCGGCTACACCGGCGGCTTCGGCACGGACCTGATGCTCAAAGACCTGGGTCTCGCCACCGACGCCGCCAAGACCGCGCGTCAACCGGTCTATCTCGGCGCACTCGCGCAACAGCTTTATCAGACGATGAGTACGAAAGGCGCCGGACGTCTCGACTTCTCCGCGGTGATCAAGCTGTACCGGCAGGACGGCAAGGACGGCGGCGCGTCATGATCGGGCTCGACTACGTCCATGAAGGTGCCTTCGCGCTGCAGAGCGCCTCGTCCGCCTCCTCCACCTCGTCGGCTTGGGAGGCCGAGGCGGAACGCGAGATTCTGTTTCGCGTCGTCAACCGGGTGGCGATCCTCACGCTGAACCGGCCGGCCGCGCTCAACGCGCTGTCGCATGCGATGGTGCGTGAGCTTGCCGTGCTGGTCGAACATTGCCGCACCGACGACAGCATCGCTGCGCTCGTGCTGAAAGGCGCGGGCGCCAAGGGATTTTGCGCCGGCGGCGACGTGCGCGAAGTGCACCGGCTGGCGACGAACGGCGATAACCGGTGGCTGGCGTTTTTTGTCGACGAATACCGGCTCGACTATGCGCTGCACACGTTTCCGAAGCCGGTCGTCGCGTTGCTCGACGGTATCGCGATGGGCGGGGGCATGGGGCTCGGCCAGGGCGCGCGGCTGCGCATCGTCACCGAACGCAGCAAGATCGCCATGCCGGAGACGCGCATCGGCTTTTTGCCGGATGTCGGCGCAACCCGTTTCTTGAGCGTGATGCCCGCGGAAGCGGCGTTGTACGTGGGCCTGACCGGCGCGACCTTGTCGGGCGCCGACGCGCTGCGCCTGCAACTCGCCGATCTGTGCGTCCCTGCGGAATGGCTCGCGAGTTTCGAGGAGCGCCTGCAACGCATGTCGCACGAGGGCGATCTGATGGCGTCTTTGCGCGCCGTGTTCGAGCCGCCGTGCAACATCGTTCCGCATGCGGCGCTGGAAGCGTCGACACCGCTGATCCTGCGACACTTCGACCGCCGTTCGGGCGTCGAGCGCATGCTCGCAACCCTGCGCCACGATCTGGAGCGCGAACCCGCGCGCGAGCTCAAGCAATGGTTGCAAACCGCCTATGACGCGCTCGCCAGCCACTCGCCGACGATGCTCTACGTCACCCGCGAAGCGTTGCTGCGAGGCCGTCAGATGACACTCGCGGAATGCTTGCGCATGGAGTTGGGCATCGTCAAACGGGTGATCGAGGAGGGCGACTTCTGTGAAGGCGTGCGCGCGCAGTTGATCGACAAGGACCGCAAGCCACGCTGGGCGCCCGCCACGCTCGCAGAAGTGCGGCCTGAACGGGTGCGGCATTTGCTGGCGTCGCCGTGGAAGAAGGAGGCGCATCCGTTGGCGGGATTGGGCGAACAGGCGGCCTGAACTGACGGCGCGGCGATGATTGCTGCGGAAACGATGCACCGGCCGCGCTCGCAGCCGGTGCATTTTTCTTTGGCAGCGCGCAATCAGGCCTTTCGGGGCCGCGTCTTTCCGGTCGGGAACGAATCATGCTGCTGGAGTTCCGAAGTGGGATTGTCGGACCACTCAACCGTCGGAAGGAAACCATCATGGACAGGAATCGTGTCGCAGGTGCAACGAAACAGGTCAAGGGTTCCGTGAAGGAAGCGCTCGGCAAGGTCACCGGCAACCGGATGACGCAGGTCGAGGGCGCGGCCGAAAAGCTGGCCGGCAAGGTACAGTCGAAAGTAGGCCAGGCCGCGGATGCGGTACGCCATCACATGAAGCGCTAACACTAGTCACCTCCAGGAGAATAACGATGAATTCGAACCAGCTCGAAGGTACCGTGAAAGATGCGGCAGGCAAGGTGCAGGACGCCGTCGGCGGCTTGACGGGCGATGTCGATTTGCAGGCTGAAGGCAAAGTGCGCCAGCTCGCCGGCAAGGCGCAGGCGACGTATGGCGACGGCGTCGAGCAGGTCGCCGAGGCGGCCCGCAACAATCCGCTTGGCGCGTTGCTGATCGCGCTTGGCGTCGGCTTCCTGCTCGGCAAGCTGATGTAAGTCAGAAGCGCGCCACGGCCGCCGATGCGCCAGTCGCGCGGCATCCGACAACCTTGGCGCGCGCGGTCCGCTTTGTTTGTCCGATCCGGTTCTCCGATGCTCCCGGCGCATCCGGAGCGCCGGATCTTATCGTCTGCACGGGGAAGTTCATGCTGGGATTCGACGTTGGCACGGCCAGAAAAGTCTGGACCGCGTTCCTGATCGCACTGCTGTTTTTCGTTATCTATACCGCGTCGTCCACGTTGCTGGTGGTGGTGTTCGCGGTGTTTTTCAGTTACCTCATCTATCCGCTGGTCGAGCTGGTCGAACGTGTGCGTCCGCGACGGGTGCCGCGCGTGGCCTCGATTGCCGTGGTGTTCGTGGTGGTGGTGGCCGTGATCGCCGTGGCCGGATCGTTGTTCGGCGTGCAGTTGCAGGATCAGGCGACGCATCTGTTCGCGCAGTTACCCGCCCTGATGCAATCCGACGTGCCCAATCGCTTTCCGCTGCCGCACTTTCTCGAGCCTTTGCGCGAGCGCATCGTCGATTTCGTGCGCAGCCAGATCGAGACCGGTTCCGACAAGGCCGTGCCGATGGCGCGCAGTGTCGGGCTCGGCGTGGTGCATGCGGCGAGCAATCTGATCTATCTGGTCCTGATTCCGATTCTGAGCTTTCTGCTCATCAAGGAAGGTCCGCAGATGCGCGACTCGTGTCTGGCCTTGCTCACGCCGCGTCATCGCACGCTGTGGGCGCAGATCGTCACGGATCTGAACGTGCTGCTCTCGAAGTATGTGCGCGCGCTGCTGTTTCTCTCGCTCGCCACGCTGGTCTGCTATGGCGTCGTGTTCTCGCTGCTCGGCGTGCCTTACGCGTTTCTGCTCGCGGTCAGCGCGGGCTTGCTGGAGTTCGTGCCGTTCGCCGGGCCGCTGGGCGCGGTGGCGATCACGCTGGTGGTCGCCGTGTTCAGCGGCTATGCGCACTTGCTGTGGCTCGTGATTTTCATCGCCCTGTACCGCCTCTTTCAGGACTACGTGCTGAACCCGTATCTGATGAGTGAGGGTGTGGAGGTCAGTCCGTTCCTGGTGATCGTCGGCTTGCTCGCAGGGGATCAGCTGGGTGGGGTCGCCGGGATTTTCCTGGCGGTGCCGGTGATCGCGATGCTGAAGATCGTGTTGGGCCGCGCCAAGGTGTTCTATGCGGCTTCGCACGACGAAGGCGAGGCTGCGCGTCGCGCTTTGACCGGCAAGACCGACTGAGACACCGTGGCGCGTTACGCGGTCTCGCGCAGTGCCGGCTGACAGCGCTGCGCGAGACCCTCGATCAACTTTCGCCGACGGCGTCAGCGCGCATGACCGCAGGCGCAGGCGTATCGCCTTGCGCACCACGCACTCGCGAAACCCACGCGATGCCCACGAGAGCGATGGCCACCGCGGTCCAGCCGACCCTTCCGTAACCCTCGATCTGACCGCTGGCCGAATTGCTCAGCATCAGCCCGCCGATCCACGCGCCGCAACCCGTGCCCAACGCCTGGAGCGCGCTATTCGCGCTCAGGAATGCGCCGCGCCGGGCGGGTTCGGGAACGGTGGTGAGGAGTGCCTGCATCGGCACCATCCGGCCGGACATCAGCACGAGGAAGAACGGGAAGAACATCACCAGCGCGTAAAACGGCAGGTTGGGCAGATGCGTGACGAACAGGATCGGCAGAAACGAGAGCACGGCCATGATGCGAAAAATGCGGCGCGTGCCAAATCGGTCTGCGAGCCTGCCCACCCGGCGCGAGGTAAAGAACGTCGCCGCACCGCCCGCCATGTACAGCCACGACAACTGCTGCGGCGCCACGCCGTGATTGGCGACCAGCACGGGGGAGATGAACGGAATCACCAGCATGTGCGAAATCATCATCATGAAGGTGAGCGCGAAGGCGTTCAGGTGGCGCGGATTGCTCAGAAGCCGCCACAAGTCGGGCAACACTTCGTTGAGCGGCGGTTGGCGGCGATTCAGGTGCTCCGCGAGCGACGGCACCAGTTTCCAGCCCACCGACCAGACCAGCAGTGACAACACGACCAGCAGGAAGAACGGCGCGGCCCAGGTGAAATGCGCGCCGAGCATCACGCCGGCCGGCACGCCCGCAATCGCGGCGAGCGAGAAGGCGGTCATGATCGTGCCGGTGGCCGCACCGCGCCGCTGAACGGGAATCACGTCGCCGACGATCGCCATGATGACCGATCCGAGTACGCCGCCGGTAATGCCCGCGAAGGCGCGCGCTACGAGCAGCAGCGCGAAACTATCGGCGAGCGCGCAGGCGAGGTTCGACAACGCGAACAGCGCGTACACCGTCAGCAGTAGACGACGCCGGTCGAAGCGGTCGATATAGGTTGCCGCGAACAGCCCCGACAGACCGGAACACCATGAATACGCCGAGACGGCGGTTGCGAACGCGGCCGGCGTGATGCTGAACGCGTGCATGATCTGCGGACCGAGCGGCATCATCACCATGAAGTCCATGATGATGGTGAACTGCGTCAGCGCGAGCAGCCACAGCAAGCGGCGCTCGTGCTTCGAGCTAAGGGAATACATCGGTTAAGACCTCTTTTGTTGTTGTTGGATGCACGTCGCCTGCGTTGCTCGCGGTCCGGCGCGCTTGCGGGTCGGCGGGTCGTCGCCGGTGGCCGATGATCGGCGCCGGCCAGCGTCGAACTCGTGACCCGCAGCGCGCAAGCTCAGTCGTCGAGCGACTCGTGCACGGCTTCGGCGCCCTGTTTCCAGTAGCTGGCCGCGCGAATGCGCGATTTGTCGACGCCGCGTTCCGTGCACAGGTGGTAGCGCACCGCGCGCATTGTCGCCGATTCGCCGGCGGCCCACACGTAGCCTTCGCCGTCTTCCGGCAAATAGATGTCGCGCACTGCTTGCAGCAGCGCCTCACCTCGCACGGCCGCTGCGTTGCGATGACACCAGATGAGATTCAACTCGGCACGCGAGTCGAATTCGATCTGCGCCGAGGCACCGGCGACTTCGATCACCGCGGCGACGCGCGCGCCGGCCGGCAATTCTTCGAGACGGCGGGCAATCGCGGGCAACGCCGTGTCGTCGCCGATCAGCAGATGCCAGTCGAAGCCCGTGGGGATCACGAGCGAGCCGCGCGGACCGCCGATGCCGAGATATTGCCCCACTTCGGCTTGCGCCGCCCACGTCGCCGCGGGACCCGCTTCGTGCATGGCGAATTCGATGTCGAGCTCGCGCGCCTGCTGATCGAAGCGGCGTGGTGTGAAGTCGCGCGCGATCGGTCGCGGCTGGCCGGCGGGAAACACCGGGCCGTCCGGGCCCGCTTGCGGCAGCACCGGTTTGTCCGCGCCCGGTTCGGGGAAGAACACTTTGATGTGATCGTCGAACGAGGCGGACACGAAGTCGTGCAGGTCTTCGCCGGTGAAGGTGACGCGGATCAGATGCGGCGTGAGCGCGTGCACGGCCTTGACCTGCAGCAGCCGGAACTTCAGCGGATGCCGCACGCGGTGGACGGCCAGATCGGTTCGTGGGTCTTGAGTCTGCATCAGCTGTTACTCCTGTTCCGGTTGGTTCGTACCTTCGATTTCGCGGGTGGCGCGCATCAGGATCGCGGCGATGCGGCGCTGTTCGGCGGCCGGCGCGTCGTCACGGCGCAGCAGTGCATGTTTGAGCGCGCGACGCGCTTCGCCCAGCTCGGGCAGCCAGCCGCCTTCGCTGATATCGGCCGGCTCTTCGCCGGCAAAAGCGCGGCGCACCGAATCCATCTTGCGGGCGATGTGGCTCAGCTTGGCGAGCATCAATTCGACGCGGTCGCGATGGGTGGTCAGATACTCGCGGCCCGTTTCCGACAGTTCATAGCGCTTGCGGTTGCCTTCCAGCTGCACGGTGACGTAGCCGAGTTCTTCCAGATACGTGAGGGCCGGATAGACCATGCCGGGGCTCGGCGTGTAAAAGCCGTTCGAGCGCGTTTCGAGGGCCTTGATGAGTTCGTAGCCGTGGCTCGGCTGGGCTTCGATCATCGACATCAGAAGCAATTGCAGGTCGTCGGAGCTGAATTTGCGGCCGCGCGGAAAACCGTCGCCGTCGCCGCCAAAGCCGCCGGGACCGCCCGGGCCGCCGCCGAAGCGCCCGCCGCGGCCGCCGCGGCCGCCGCCCATCGAATGGTCATGGCGGCCGATGGCGTGCCACAGTGCGTGTAGCGAAAAACGGTCGAAACCGCGATGGCCGTGGCCGTGGCCGTGTTCGGAAGCGTGGCGGCGCGAGCCGTGACCGCGCTCGGACGCATCGTCGCGTGCCGCGCCGCGATGCGCTTGATGCCGGCTGAACGCGTGCCAGAGCGCATGCAGCGTCGCGTGCTCATGGCCCGCGGTGAAACCTTCGTCCATCTCGTGCGGACGGGAAAAACGGTGGTGATGACGCATGTTGGATACTCCCGTTGGTGTCTTACGATGTATCTTAAGATATATATCTTAAGATAGTTTGTCAAACCGTTTCTTGCGATGAGGAGACTCGACCTACGCCGTAGCATGCTTATTCGTCATTAAACAAATGACATTCATGCTCTCGTGAAACTCCTTTGATACGCCGAGAATGCTTCCCAGCGCGGCAATGGCCGTATTCAAGGAGTGACGAACATGTTTGCAATCACAGGTGTGACAGGGCAGGTCGGCGGCGCGGCGGCTCGCGCTTTACTGGACGCCGGGCACGCGGTGCGTGCGGTGTTACGCGACGCGGGCAAGGCGGCGCAGTGGGAGAAATTGGGCGCCGAAGTGGCGATCGCCTCGTTCGACGACGCCGACGCGCTCACCGCCGCGTTTCGCGGCACGGCGGGCGTGTTCGTGATGGTGGCGCCGAATTTCGCGCCGCAACCGGGTTATCCGAATGCGCATGCGGCCGTGGCGGTGCTCAAGGAGGCTTTGACGAAGGCGAGGCCGGAACGTGTGGCGGCGTTGTCGTCGATCGGCGGGCAGCATGAGTCGGGGCTCGGTCTGATTACGCAGGTGCACATTCTCGAGGCGGCGCTCGCGGACCTGGCGATGCCGACGGCGATTATGCGTCCGGCGTGGTTCATGGAGAACTCGCTATGGGATATTGCGCCGGCGCGTGACACGGCGGTGATGCCGAGCTTTCTGCAGCCGCTCGACCGGGCTTTTCCGATGGTCGCCACGGCGGATATCGGTAGCGTGATCGCGCGGACGCTGGCGCAGTCGTGGCAGGGGCGTCGTGTGATCGAGATCGAAGGGCCGCAGCGTTATACGCAGCAGGAGATTGCGAGGCTGCTCGGGGAGGTGCTCGGGCGCGAAGTAGCGGCGCAGGCGGTGCCGCGCGAGCAGTGGGAGGCGCTGTTTCAGGCGCAGGGGACGACGTGGCCCGCGCCCCGTATTGAAATGATCGATGGGTTCAATTCGGGGTGGATCGATTTCGAAGGGGGCGGCAATGAGAAGGTGGTGGGGGTGACGGGGTATCGGGCGGTGCTGGAGCGGTTGGTGGGGCAGCCGGCGTAGTGAGGAGGGATGCCGCCTGCTGCGTTGATCAGCAGGCGGCGGCCGCGGGATTTCGACGTAATCTGACCGATGCGGGCGCGTGATCGCTGCTAGCGCCGCCAGGCCATCATCAAAAAATCGACTGCCCCGTGTAAGTCGTCAACCATTCCAGCGCCAGCACGCCCGCCAGCGAATTCCCGTTGCTATCTAGTCCCGGCGACCACACGCAAACCGCCATTTCTCCCGGCAATACCGCGACGATCCCGCCGCCCACGCCGCTCTTCGCCGGCAGCCCGACCCGGTAGACGAAATCCCCCGCCGCGTCGTATGTGCCGCATGTCAGCATCAACGCCGACAGGCGTTTGGCGGAACTGGTGTCGAGTATCCGCTCGCCGGTGGCCGGCACCACGCCGTGATGCGTAAGAAACAGCGCCGCTGTCGCCAGCTCGACGCAACTCATGGAAATCGCGCATTGCCGGCAATAGGCGTCGACCACCACTTCCGGCGGCATTTCCATGTTGCCGAAGCTCGCCATGAAATGGGCCATCGCCTGATTGCGGTGCGCATGCTGCAACTCGGATTGCGCGACGCGCAAGTCGTAGTCGATCGTGTTCTCGCCGGTCAGCCGACGCATGAACTCCACCAGCGCGGTTTCTGCCTGCACGAAACGGCGGCACAGTACATCGGTGACGACCAGCGCCCCTGCGTTGATGAACGGATTGCGCGGTTTGCCGCGCTCGCTTTCGAGCTGGATGAGCGAGTTGAAGGAGGTGCCGGACGGTTCGCGTCCGACGCGGTCCCATAACGCGTCGCCGAGCAGGCGGAAAGCCATCGTGCAGGCAAATAGCTTGGAGATGCTCTGGATTGAGAAACGTGTGTCGGCTTGGCCGGTGCGGAAGACTTCTCCCGATGCCGTGACGATCGCCATGCCGAAACTTTTTGCCGGGACGTTGGCGAGTTCCGGAATGTAATCGGCGACTTTGCCGCTGCCCAGATAGGGCTGCAGATCGCGATTTATCTGCTCGAGGATGGGTGCGTAGTTCATTGGGCTCGGACCGTTGACGCCGCGATTCTACTGGCAAGCAAGCGCGGTTGGCTCGTGCTTCGTATGAGGAAATCGTGTGGGCCGTTGGTGGTCGCCTATGCTAGCCTTGCTGCCTTTGCGCCTATAACCGGGCAAAACGGACGCAATCATGGACACTTTGTCGCCCGACGACATCGAGCAACCGGCCTTCGTCATCGGCGAAAGCAGCGAGCGGCTGGATGAGCCGTGGCAAAGCTATCGCCGCGCGCGGCTCATTCACGTCCGCGCGGGCATTCTCACCGTGCGTACTGGCAGCGCACGGTGGGTCATGCCACCCGGTCACGCAGTGTGGGTCGCTGCCAATGAGCTGCACTGCCTCACCGCCGCCGGCGCAGTCGTGCTCAATTCGCTGTACGTCGACGCGCACGCCCTACCTGCGCCTCCGCTACAAAGCGGCGCGATCAAGGTGGACCGTCTGGTGGAAGCGTTGCTGATTGCCGCGGCCGAAATGCCGCACACCCGCCCACTCGACGAGGCCGCCGCGCGCCTCGTTCAGGTGCTGCTGGATCGTCTGCCGGCCTTGCCCGTCGTGTCACTGGGATTGAACTGGCCGCGCGATCCGCGTATCGCGCGAATCGCCGATGCTTTGAACGCGAATCCGGCAGAGCCGGGCGTGCTCGAAGAGCTCGCCGCGGCTGCGGGCGTGACGGGCCGCACTGCGGCGCGTCTGTTCGTCAAGGAAACGGGGCAGACCTTCGGTCAATGGCGCCAGCAACTTCGTTTGCTGGTCGCGCTCGAACGTCTCGGCCTCGGCACGAGCGTGAGCCAGGTGGCGCTCGAAATCGGCTACAGCGACGTGTCGTCGTTTATCGCGGTGTTCCGCGATGCGTTCGGCGACACACCCGCGCGTTATTTTCGCTGAGCGACTCAGGTAAGCGACTTAGGTAAGCGACTTAGGTAAGCGACTCAGCTAAGCGACTCAGCTAAGCGACTCAGCTAAGCGATTCCGCTGAGCGACATCGCTAGGTGGCACCGCCAAACGCGCTCGCCAAACAACCCGACGCGCATCGCGCACTCAATGCGCTCCGGCTGCACCCGCACCGCCGCCACCCTTGGCCGGCCGCGTAATCCAGATCAGCGGAATGATCAGAATGAAAATCACCGCCGAGACGAAAAAGATGTCGTTCAATCCCATCATCGCGGCCTGCGTGTTCACGGTGAAATCGAACAGCGCATGCGCCGATTGCGTATTCAGATGCAGCAGCGATTGAGTCGACTCGATCTGCTGGTTGAACACGGGGTTGGTGGCGGTGGCCTGCTCGGTGAGCCGCTCGTGGTGAAGCACAGTGCGGTTGTTCCATTCGTTGCCCGCGATCGAAGTGCCCACCGCGCCGCAAAACACCCGCGCGAAATTCGACAGACCCGCCGCGGCCGGAATCTTGTTCGGCGGCTGGCCCGACAGAATGATCGACGTGAGCGGCACGAAGAACAACGCCATCGGAATACCTTGCAGCAGCGTCGGAAGGACCAGGTGCCACGTGTCAATCTCGGTTACGTACCGTGAGCGCATGTAGAACACGATTGCAAAACCGATAAACGCCAGCGTGGCGATCACGCGCGCGTCCGAACGCGGCAGCACGCGGCCCATCACCGGCGCGAGCAGCACGGCGAACACGCCGAGCGGCGCGGTGACGAGACCGGCGTCCACCGAACGATAGTTCAGATACTCCTGCATCCATTGCGGCAACAGCACCAGATTGCCGAAGAACACGCCATACGCGACGGAAATCGCAATCGTCCCGCCCAGGAAATTACGCTGCTGGAAGAGCCGCAAATCGACGATCGGATTTTCTTCCGTCAATTCCCACACGAGGAAGAACGCGAAACTGACGAGCGCAGTAATGCCGAGAATCACGATCACCGGCGACGAAAACCAGTCGAGGTCCTTGCCCTTGTCGAGCATGATCTGCAGCGAGGCGACCCAGGTGATCAGCAAGCCGAGCCCCACCACGTCGATAGGCAGCTTGCGAATCGGCGACTCGCGGGTGCGATAGATCATCCACGTGACGCCGGCGGCGAAAATGCCGACGGGAATGTTGATGTAGAAGATCCACGACCAGCTGTAGCTATCCGTAATCCAGCCGCCGAGCGCCGGCCCCGCGATCGGGCCGACGGTCGCGGTCATGGCCCATAAGGCGAGCGCGGTCGACGATTTCTCCTTGGGATAGGAACCGAGCAGAATCGCCTGCGACAGCGGAATCAGCGGACCGGCCACGGCGCCCTGGAAGATCCGCGCGAGCAGCAGGATCGGCAGCGTCGGCGCAATGCCGCACAGCCACGAAGCGACCACGAACGAGAGGATCGCCCCGACAAAGAGCTTCACCTGGCCAATGCGCTGCGTGAGCCACCCGGTCAGTGGAATCGACACGGCGTTGGCCGCGGCGAACACGGTGATGACCCACGTGCCTTCGTCGACGGAGACCCCGAGGTTGCCCGAAATGGTCGGGATCGCGACGTTCGCGATCGACGTGTCGAGCACGTTCATGAACGTGGCGAGCGCAACGGCGATGGTTGCCAGCACGAGCTGGCCGCCCTGCAACGGCGGCGGCGGCGCGGGCGGCGCCGACGCAGGGGAGGGAGTGGGCTGGCTCAAACGGTTCTCCGGAATCGGGGGCGGCGACCGCGCTGGGGCCGCACGCTATGGGGCGCCGGCCGCGGGTCCGTCGAATGCTCGCAAAAGCATACCTGCATTCGGGTTCGGGCGTCGTCGGCAAATGCAGAACCGGCGGCGCAAACAAATCCGCCAGCGTATGCTCTCAGGCAACTGAGCCCAACCCGGCTACTGAACCCATTCAACCATTCAACCAAGACAAGGAAAACGCATATGGCCTGGGAGCAATTCGAACACGGTTGGCGGCGTGCGCCGGTGGACGCGCCGGCCAAGGGTCTCGTGGTGCTGATGCACGGCGTCGGCAGCAACGCACGCGATCTGATGCCGCTCGCGGACATCTGGAGCGAGAGTCTGCCGGACGTCGCCTTCACCTCGCTCGACGGCACCGATGCCTTCGACGGTGGCTTCGGCGGCCGTCAATGGTTCAGCCTGCGCGATGTCAGCGAGGGCAACCGCGAAGCGCGCGTGGCCGCGGCCTATCCGGCAATGCGCGCCATGCTCGAAACGGAACTGGCGCACTGGCACCTGCCGTTCGGCCGCCTCGCGCTAGTGGGTTTCTCGCAGGGCTCGATCATGTCGATGCATCACGTGGCGACGAGCGTCGAGGGCGCGGCGGGCGTCGTCGCGTACTCGGGGCGGCTCGCTTCGGCGATCGTCGCGCATAACGGCACGCCGCTCACGCTGATCCACGGCGAGGACGACAACGTGATCCCGGTGCAGGAACTGGAATACGCCGCCGACAGCTTCAGCGCGGCTGGCTACACGGTCGACGCCTACGCCTTGCCGGGTATTGGTCATACGATTAACGGGGACGGCGTGGCGCTCGGCCAGGAGGCGCTGGAGCACGCATTGGGCGCTTTGTCGCGTGGTTGACACGACCCCGATTGAAAAGTGACCCTAAAGATTCTGATCTCCTTGCCGTTAATAGCTCATTAGCATGAAAATCACCCCCGCCGCGCGGACCGCGCATCGCCCACTCCGGTGGGCCACGCGGCTCGGGTGACCGGGGGCGCAAATTCCAGACTGCCCGGCAAGGGCGGATAACGACATATCAGAGCCTTTCCATGGCCAAACCGACGCCGTACTACCCGCTTTTCGATCGACTGTTCCGTCATTCCGTGGCGGTGGACCTCGGCACGGCCAACACCCTGATCTTCACCGACGACGGCGGCATCGTGCTGAATCAGCCTTCGGTCGTGTGTTTCGAAAAAGCGAATCACGCCGGCGGCGGCGCGAAACGGGTCGCGGCGGTCGGCACCCAGGCGCGTCAGTTATTGGGCCGCGCGCCGCGCAACCTCGAAGCCGTGCGGCCGATGCGCCACGGCGTCATCGCCAACTTCTCGGCGGCGGAGCACATGATCCGCCAATTCGTCGATATCGCCCGGCCCCGTTCGCTGTTCAGCCGTCGCGCTTCGTTTACCGTGTGCGTGCCGGCCGGGGCAACCCAGGTCGAACGTCGCGCGATCAAGGAAGCGGCGGTGGCGGCCGGCGCGTGGAAGGTGAGCCTGATCGGCGAGTCGCTCGCCTCGGCGGTCGGCGCGGGCTTGCCGGTGTCGGAAGCGACCGGTTCGATGGTGGTCGATATCGGCGGCGGCACCACCGAAGTCGGCGTGATCTCGCTCGGCGGCATGGCATACAGCGGCTCGATTCGCGTCGGCGGCGACAGCTTCGACATGGCGATCGTCGGCTATGTGCGCAATCTGTATGGCGTGCTCATCGGCGAGCAAACCGCCGAGCACGTCAAAAAAAGCATCGGGACGGCCATGCGCGACGTGCCGCTCGAACAGATGAATGCAACCGGCCGTAGCGTCGACGACGGTCTGCCGCGCACGGTCCAGTTGAGCAATCACGACATCGCCGATGCCATCGAAGGGCCGCTGCGCCAAGTGATCAATGCGGTAAAGCGCGGCCTCGAAATGGCGCCGGCCGAGTTGGTGACCGATATCGCGCACAACGGCATCGTGTTGACGGGCGGCGGCGCGCTGCTTGGCAATCTCGCCCGCCGCCTGACCCATGACCTCGGCCTCGAAGTGCGCGTCGCCGACGAACCGCTCACGTGCGCCGTGCGCGGTGCGGGCGCCGCCGTCGCGGCAGGCTTGCTCGACGAGACCGCCTACGAGTAATCCGGCGCATTCCGTCCCGGTTCCTTCAATCGATCGAGCCATCACGCTGATCGGCTGCCTGTGTGACAATACGCCCCGCATCCCAACTTTAGGGATGCGAGTTCGCCTTCTTTCAATTCCATTTCTATTGCTGGCCGGTGCCGCTGAATTCGAGCGTCGCCGCGCTGTCCATGACCCGCTCGTGACTCAATCTGTTTCCGCTTCATCCCCGTCTTTCATCGAACTGCAAAGCGGTTTGCGCATGCCTTATGTGGAGGCCGGCGAGGGCAAGCTACTGCTGTTCGTGCACGGCTCGCTGTGCGACTACCGCTATTGGCAGCCGCAACTCGCGGGTCTGTCGAAGCACTATCGCTGTGTCGCCGTCAGCCTGACGCATTACTGGCCGGTGACCGATACCGGGCCCGGCCTGCCGTTCAGCTGGAGCGATCACGCGAATGAAGTGGCTGAATTCATCGACCGTTTCGGCGCCGGCCCGGCGCACGTGGTGGGTCATTCGCGCGGCGGCTGTGTGGCGTTTCATTTCGCGCGACGTCATCCGCAGCAAGTGCGTACGTTGACGCTCGCGGACCCGGGCGGGCCGTTGCAGATTGCCGGCCGGCCGCCCGCGAGCATGCCGGAGACGATCAATGCGCTACGCGCGAAAGCGGCGCAGCTGATTGAGACAGGCGAGGTGGAAGCGGGTTTGCAACTGTTCGTCGACTCGGTGAGCCGGCCAGGTTTCTGGGCGATGAGCACGCCGGGTTTCCGGCAGATGGCGACCGACAACGCCCACACGCTCGCGCGGCAGTTCCGCGATCCGTTGCCGGCGTATGTGCCGGACGAAACGGCTGAAGTGCGCTGCCCGGTGTTGCTGATCGACGGCGAAAAGAGCCCGCTGATGTTCCGCAGGACGGCGGAGGCGCTGCAATCCTGGTTGCCGGATGCGCGTCGCGAAACGGTGCGCGGTGCGTCGCACGGCATGAATCTCGCGCATCCGTCGGCGTTCAATCGCTATGTCGACGAGTTCATTCGCGCTGCGAGCGCGTGAAGCTTTTCGCCGACACGCGAACTCAAATCTTGCGATGCGCGTCCTTGTCGAGCGCGCGTTCCGCCGCTTCGCCAACGAGGCCGTGGTAGTAAAGATGCACGCCGATCGCGAGCGAGTCGTTGCGGATTTCGTGGAAGGCTTTCCACGCTTTCACCGGATCCTTGAACAGCAGGTAGTGCGCTTCGTCGGCGATCAGGTCGGCCACTTCATGCAGGCCATGACCGCGTAACACGTCGACGAGCATGTCGAGGCTGCGGTGAGTGCGCGCATCGGTGCGCGGGTAGAGCATGTGCAGCACGGCGACGTCTTGCGTCTTCAACGCGGCCGACAAGGCCACCACGATGTCCTGGTGATTCAGTGCGGTGACGATGTTTTCGTCGTTGTGAACATGGTCCGGAAACAGTGTTTCGAGAGAGGCGTTCATCGGGTCTTTCCTGTTCTTTCTTCTGGCTGATTAAAAAAGGCCCGCCATAGCACGGCGGGCCAAGACAGCATGTGTTCGCAGGGGAAGCAAAACACGAGTCCAGTATCGCAGATGAGCGCCCGTCGGCGCAGCCTGGGCGCCGCAAAACATTGTTGCATTAAGCGACCTGACTTTCATTTGGCTGGCAATGTGCACGAGGCGTGCTGAAAATTTGCGCACGCCGTCTACGCGTGTCTTTCGGGGCGATCTCTACGGCAACGAATGTTGCGCCAGCCGAGATGGATTGTTGCGATCAATCGTCGCAATCAATGGCCTCCTGGACCTTAGAATGCGAAGCGGAGCCTGAGTATGCCAATGCGTCCGTCCGACGATATGACGAACGAGCATGCTGGCACGTGTGCGATATGAAAGTAAAAGGAACGTGTAGATGAACTCGAAGACACACGCAACGCTGAGCTTTTCCGACAGCGACCAGACAATCGATCTGCCCATTTATCAGGGCTCGCTGGGACCGGATGTGATCGACATCCGCAAGCTGTACGGCCAGACCGGCAAGTTCACGTATGACCCGGGTTTCATGTCCACGGCGGCCTGTAATTCCGAAATCACGTATATCGACGGTGACAAAGGCGAGCTGCTGTATCGCGGTTATCCGATCGACAATCTGGCGCAGAACGCCGACTTCCTCGAAACCTGCTACCTGCTTCTGAAGGGCGAACTGCCCACGGCCAAGGAAAAGGAAGAGTTCGTCCAGACCGTCACGCAGCACACGATGGTGCACGATCAGATGCATTTCTTCTTCCGCGGTTTCCGTCGCGACGCGCACCCGATGGCGATTCTGGTGGCCGCGGTCGGCGCGCTGTCGGCGTTCTATCACGACTCGCTCGACATCAGCAATCCGCAACACCGTGAAATCTCCGCGATCCGCATGATCGCGAAGCTGCCCACGCTAGTGGCGATGGCGTACAAATACACGGTGGGCCAGCCCTTCGTTTATCCGAAGAACGACCTGTCGTACAGCGCGAATTTCATGCGCATGATGTTTGCCAATCCGGCTGAAGAGTACCAGGTCAACGACGTGCTGGTGCGCGCGCTCGACCGTATCCTGATCCTGCACGCGGACCACGAACAGAATGCGTCGACCTCGACGGTGCGTCTGGCCGGTTCGTCGGGTGCGAATCCGTTTGCGTGTATCGCAGCCGGTATCGCGTGTCTCTGGGGCCCGGCGCACGGCGGCGCGAACGAAGCCGCGCTGAACATGCTGGAAGAAATCGGCTCGGTCGACAACATCCCCGAATTCATCGCCAAGGTGAAGGACAAGAACTCCGGCGTGAAGCTGATGGGTTTCGGTCACCGCGTCTACAAGAACTACGATCCGCGTGCGAAGCTGATGCGCGAAACCTGCCACGAAGTGCTGGAAGAACTGGGTCTGCACGACGACCCGTTGTTCAAGCTCGCGATGGCGCTGGAAAAGATCGCCCTGGAAGACGAATACTTCGTGTCGCGCAAGCTGTACCCGAACGTCGACTTCTACTCGGGCATCGTGCAGCGCGCGCTCGGCATTCCGACCGCCATGTTCACCTGCATCTTCGCGATGGCGCGCACGGTCGGCTGGATTGCGCAGTGGAACGAAATGATCGCCGATCCGGAACAGAAGATCGGCCGCCCGCGTCAGCTGTTCGTGGGTGAGACGCAACGCGAGGCCAAGCCTCTCGCCGGGCGTTAAAGCATCGCGGCCTTCATCGGCCCGATGCTCGCGCGGCGCGCTCACGAGGCGCGCCGCGCCTCTTCTCTGCACGTCCTGTGCCACGGAAAAAAACTGAAACTCCTCTGTGATAAGTTCGTCTGACGCGGACAGACCCTCTACAATCGGAAGCGACCGGGCGGGCCCGGGCAGCAGCCGGATGTGACACTGAACGCACAAGCGAACCCATAGGAGTGACCCTGATGCAGCAGCCAGAAGCCCTCGGCGGCCTTTCGGGCGGAATCGATCACCGCGAACCCGAGCCGGACGGCGCATTTATCCCGACCGAAAACCTCAACGTGGCGAGCGCGGCTCAGCACGTGCTGAAGTCGGGCGACACTTTCATCGTCAACGATCCGCTCGGCGATATCACGGGCCATGACGACGGCCTGTTCGTCAACGACACCCGCGTGCTGTCGCAATTGCGCCTGACCTTCGGCGGCCGCGCGCCGTCGCTGCTGTCGGGCAGCGTCAGCAGCGACAACACCTCGTTCACCGCGCATCTGACCAACCGGCCGTTGCCGCCGCTCGGCGGCGACAGCACGCCGGAAGGCGTGATCCACGTCGAGCGCGTGCGCGTGCTGTCGGGCACGGTGCTCAACGAGGCGATCGAACTCACCAACTACGGCACGAGCGACGCCATCGTGCCGTTGTCCATTTCTTTTTCCAGCGACTTCCGCGACATGTTCGAGGTGCGCGGCCTGAAGCGCGACAAGCAAGGCCGGATCGAACCGGCTCGCGTCGAAAATCGCGAGGTGCTGCTGGGCTACATCGGTCTCGACGATGTGGCGCGCAACGTGCAGATTGCTTTCTCGCCGGAACCGGACAAGCTGTTCGCCGATCGCGCCGACTACACCGTCAAGTTGCCGGCGCAAGCCTGCGTGTCGATTTATCTGTCGGTCGCGGTGAAGGTCGTGCCGCAGGCGGGCAAGCTCGCCGCCGATGTCTCGCAGCCCACTCACGCGCTGAGCGAAGCGCATCTGTCGCAGATCGATGCGGAGCGTCCGCGCGTCGGACGCGCCGCGGTGCGTGCGGCCCTCGTCGACGCCCACCTCGTGATGCGCGAACGCCGCCGCGCCACCGCGCGTGTGCGGTCGAGCAATCCGCTTTTCAATGCGTGGATCGACCGTTCGCTTGCCGACCTCGGTCTGCTGACCACCGACCTCGCAACCGGCCCATATCCCTACGCCGGCATTCCGTGGTTCTCGACTCCCTTCGGCCGCGACGCCGTCATCACGTCGCTGCAAACCTTGTGGTTGCAACCGCAACTGGCCGCGGGCGTGCTGCGCTTTCTCGCTGAACACCAGGCGCGCGAAAACTCGCCGTTTCGCGACGCCGCGCCCGGCAAGATCATGCATGAGATGCGCAAGGGCGAGATGGCCGCCACTGGCGAGGTGCCGTTCGCGTTGTATTACGGCGGCGTCGATACCACGCCGCTCTTCATCGTGCTGGCCGGCGCCTACGCGGCCCGCACCGACGACCTCGCCTTGATCGACGAATTGTGGCCGGCGCTCGAACGCGCGGCGCAGTGGGTCGCGGGCGTGTGCGACAAGAACCGCTACGGCCTGCTCGACTATCAGCGCGAGTCGGATGGCGGACTTGCCAACCAGGGCTGGAAAGACAGTCACGATTCGGTGTTCCATGCCGACGGCCGCTTTCCTGATGGCCCGATCGCGCTCGTCGAAGTGCAGGCCTATGCAAGCGCCGCGTTCGACACGATGGCGCACTTCGCCAAACTGCGCGGCTCGCACGACGCGGCCGCGCAATACAGCGAACGGGCGAAGAAGATCCGCCAGTGCGTCGAAGAAAAGTACTGGATGGAAGAGTCAGGCTTCTACGGCATCGCGCTCGACGGTCACGGCGAACTGTGCCGCGTGATGGCGTCGAACGCGGGCCATCTGCTGGCCTTCGGTTTGCCTTCGCGCGAGCGCGGCGAGTCCGTGGTGCGCGCGCTCGACTCCACGCTGTTCCACACCGGCTGGGGCGTGCGGACGCTGGCAGCGAGCCAGGCGCGCTTCAATCCGATGGCGTATCACAACGGCTCGGTCTGGCCGCACGACAACGCGCTCTGCGCGCGCGGCCTGTCGCACTACGGCGGCAAGGCGGCGGCGGTGCGGCTGTTGCAAGCGCTGTTCCAGGCGGCGGTCAATTTCGACATGCGCCTGCCCGAACTCTTCTGCGGCTTTCCGCGTCGGCGTGGCGAGCCGCCCACCGCCTATCCGGTTGCCTGTCTGCCGCAGGCGTGGGCAGCGGGTTCGCCCTTCATGATGCTCGAAGCCTGTCTCGGCATCAAAATCGACGCCGAGCGCCGCGAAGTGCTGATCGAGCAGCCGATGCTGCCCGAAGGCATCGACTGGCTCGAAGTCGGCGATCTGCGAGTGGGCGATGCGTCGGTTACGATCATGTTCAGGCGGATCGGTGAGAAGGTGGTTGCGTCGGCGGAGCAGGGCGACGTCAGGGTCGTCGCGCTGCTTTGAATTTGAACTATGAGTAAAAGGCCGTCCTGTTGGACGGTCTTTTACGTTAGTTGCTGTTCTGCACAGGTATCGTACGAATCCACCCACGGCAAGGGAGAAGGACATGACAAACGGATCCGGGGCGAACACGGGCGAGCGCGAGCTGCAGTCGCAGGCTCTGCAGGCTTTATCGGAGTATCTGGAGTTGTCGCTCGACGCGGGGGCGAGTCTGATCGTGATGCGCCACGCAAGCGACACGGCCACGCTTTACGTGGGCGACGCATCGGCGCCGCGCGAGGAATTGAAGCGACGCGGCACGATTCCGGCGCCGCTTGCGAACGCCATCCTCGATGCGACGCGAGCGGGCATGAACCAGCTTGAAATCGACGGCAAGACGTATCGGTTCTTTCGCAGCTTTACCCATATGGACGATTTGGCGGCGGTCGTGTTTTCTTCGACCTAGCGGACCTGACGCACCTGGCGGGTTTAAAGCGCTTCCTGGCAAAGCGTCATCATGCGCTGAACCATGGTGCTCGACTCGTTGAGTTCCATCTCGCTGGTGAAGAGCGCGTTCACGCTCGACAACCGCACCGCGACGCCGGCTTCGAGCAGGTCCTGGCGGGCAATCTTCAGCGCGAGCTGGCCGATGCGGACCCGGTCCAGCCAGTTCATTTCCAGGCGATTTTTCTTCAGCCAGCGGCGGCACGATTCGACGACATGGTCCACGCGCCACTCGTTCGTCAAGGCGTAGGAGGCCGCTGCAATCGCGACCAGCAAACATAGCAGGTCGGGACGCGCACTTTCTCGCTCGTTGAATTCCGGTTTGATCATGGCTGTCGGCTTGCCCACTGCAATTTAAGCGAACTCAACACATGTGGCCAAAGGCGGATGATTCAATACGTCCGCAATTCGGCCCTGTTTAAGATTGGTGTTTATACCGGATTCGAAAACGCCTGTCATTTTGACAGTGCTGGCTCGCAGACAAAAACTGTCCCATGCATGCGCTTTAAGTAGTTGATAATTATGTGATTGTAAAAAATGCATGTTGCGATTGTTGCAAACAAAACTGGCCTGCTTCGCGTCGTGGAAAACTTCGTGGGCGCAAACGAAATCTGTCCTGTGAAATGCAATCAATATTGTCCTGACGGCGCAAGGAGCACTCGACAGCTACACGGGTTCCGAAGAGGCGAAGAGTTTCGTCGGGCCAACTTATATAGCAACAAGAAAAAAGAGGACCGCCCAAAATTTGGGCGGTCCTCTTTTTAAACTGCAACTGCGATGATGACGCCTCAGCGTCCCGCTTTCATCCTGCCTGCCATGCTTCGGCAAGAAGCGAGGTTTGTTTCCTCATCTCCATAACGGCAGCAAAAACCTTGTCCCATCTTTTTGACACCCGACAGTTTTGCTAGAACGAACTGACAGCCGAGGTCGTTCCAGGTTGCGAGTTCACGGAGGCCCAACCGACGCCGGTTGCGAGCTTCGTCAAAATTGCCCCGATGAACGCGCGCGCTTCACTGCCGCTCCTTACTCGGGAACCAGACGGAAATAAGTGTTCGATAGCTGCCCACTCGTCATTCGATAGTTCCCAACCGGCAGGCCCTTCGATAAGGTCCCCTTGCGGCAACTTTGCGTTTTTGGTCGACAGTTTTGGCAAGATAGAAACGTAGAGTACGCGCATAAGGTCGGCCAGTAGTTACAGCAAGTTCTCTGACAACATAAGCGGAGCAGCCAAAACTCGGCGGCTCGCTAGCGACGAAATCCAGACCAAGCTGACAAACAGCAAAGTAACCGCAGCCACGCGAAGCGAAAACGTTGACCATCAGGAGCAGTTGCAGTGAGCGAGAAGATGAAGCTGTTTGACATGCAAGACGACGACGTGCGGCGTCAAGTCTTCTGGATGCTGAAGCGGCTCAGCAGCTATGCTCTATGGAAACGCAAGCGCGACGCATGGGAGGTGTTCGCGCACGCGTACGAAGCCGCGGTAAAGAACTGGCCGAAGAGCCAGCCAGAACAAATGGACCCCGATACACTGCCCCGAATTTACGAGGTGCTGAGCCTCTATAACGAAGGGGTGTCGGAGCTGGCGAAGGGCCATCGATTTGTGTGGCGTGTGGAAGAGCCCCTTTCTCTCGCAATCGACAAGGCCGGCACAATTTCTCGCTACTTTTATACGGACCCAGACTATTGGGAACGCGGCATGCAACTGGCGCCCTATCCGCCACCCGTGGAAGCGCTTCACAAGCTGATGCAGGCAAGCGAGTTTAAGGGGGAGTACGCGCCCACCGAAGTTCCTGACGCGCCGCATATGACTGCCCGTTGCCCGACCCCGGGGAGTCTCCTGAATCCAGGGGCCTATAAATTCGCGTTCTACGAGCTTCCTTACCCCGTTTTACCCGCCGACCTTCCCGACGTGCCCGTCGGAACCGACCTCATTGTTCGCTCGGGGCAGCGCGTGCCGAAGGATGGCATATGGGAACCCGTCAGGGCGGAACGCGAGAAGGCGTTCGGCATCGTACCCTTGGGCGTCAAAAAAACAGCGAACAACGGCTGCTTCAACTATCTGGTCGCCAATGGGAAAGCGCCCCATATCGATGAGTGGAACGTGACGCAGGCGCGAGCCGACCGTGTCGGAACCTATTGGCGCCTTCTGTGGGAGGATGTCCGATATAAGGACGACGGCATCCCAGACGAGTCCGAATATTTCCTTGAACGCGAAAAAGGTTCCGAAGCTGCCGTACAGGAACAACTCGCTGGCGAAATTGAAGTCCGAACAGACGACGTTTGCCCGGTATCCGGTACGTGGGAAGCAAAGGAATTTGACGCTCACCGTATCGAGGCGTTGAAGGGCAAGGTCATGCCGGATGTTCTAGCCAGCGCGCCTGGTTCGGGCGAGCGCCGTGTTCACTGGGTCACATGGCGTCTCGTCAGACGTGCGTGAACGCCTGACGCATAGTCGGCAAAAACACGGTGGCTCGCGACGGACGAAGTGCAGAGCAAGGTCACGCAGACGAACAGTGTGAAGAGGGCTGCAGTGCGAACTGACGCAAATCTCGAGACGCAACGGCGACATGTATGATGAAGCAATGCGACATGCAGGACAATTTAACTCGCCGTCAAGTTTTCTGGTTGCTTCAGAGGCTGACAAGCTATGCGCTCTGGAAAAAGAAGCGTGACGCGTTCGCCATTTTTGCAGACGAGTACGAAATCGCCGTCAAGACGTGGCCAGAGGGCGACCCGGAGTACATGCCGGCTGACAACCTGTCGACCATCTACGAGATTCTGGGCCTATACGACAAGGGCCTGGAGCAGATCGCGCGTGGATATCGTTTCATTTGGAAAGATGGTCAACCGTTGAAACTCGCGGTCAATCGCTACTATCACCTTTGCCAGTATTTCTTTCCCCACCCCTCGTATTGGGAGCGAGGCGCTCAGTTGGCTCCATATCCACGCAAGGTGGATAGACTTGCCCGATTGATGCGTGCATCCGAGTTCCAGATGGAGCAAGCGCCTTTCGAGGTTACTGCATCAAACGACAATTTTGCTCAGTTGCAGTCGGCGACTTTACTCCTGGACCCGGACCGCTATAAATACCAGTTCTACGAATTGGACTACCCCGTTTTCCCACCATCACTTCCGGAAATCCCTGGCCCCCTCGGTCTGGTAGTCGAGTCCGGTGACGAGGTCACTGCCGACGGTATCTGGGAGCCCGTAAAAATTAGTCGCGGTAAGGTGCTAGGACTGCTATCGGTCGGTGAGAAGACGGAAGAAAACAATGGCTGCTTCAACTATTTGGTCAAAGGGACTCACGCGCCGAATATCAAAGGACGGCCTGACCCACTCACTTTGCGGTCTGCCGTCACGAGTACCCACTGGCGTCTATTGTGGGAAGACACGCGATACAAGGATGGGGTGATTACGGACGAGTCACAGTATTTCCTCGTTGCGAAGAGCGAAGATGCACCCACTGAGCTTGCTGACGTTCCAGACGTCAAGACCGGGGACATGTATCCGGTTTCTGGAGTGTGGTGTGCAGAAAAATACGTAGACTCGTCTATTCACATAGTCGCAGGAGCGGTGATGCCGGACCTGATGGTCGCAGATAACTTGGGCGAGAGGAAAGTGCATTGGGTGGCCCGGCACCTGGTCAAGAGAACATGACAATCTTCCGGGGGTAGGGGAGCGAGTTTCCGCCTGTTCTTATCAAGGGCACGTTTGAAGCGCGTCAGCCCTTTCGAGTCTGCACTTTCGTCTGGCGCACAGTTTTCGAACTGCAACGGGAATGGGCAGAGAAGCAATAGGGACGGCTTAAAACGGTTGACGAGTTCGGCTAGGACCGCTTGTGCGAGGAGTACGCCGAGTCCGGTCCCGCGCAGCTCTTGGTTTACTTCGAGCCGTTCAAAGTGAAGAACCGGCCCTAACTCAAAACGTCTGTCACCCCGCTTCCGGTTGCCTCGATGAGGGCGGATGCTAGCCGCTCAAGCGAGGCCGACATTGCGTCGCATGCGTACCAGAGTTCGCTGTCGTCAAGTTCCTGTCCCCCGTCGTCGAGAAGGTCGAAGCGCATCCAGCAGGCCGGGGTGCGGTTTTGGGGCAAAGTGGCGTACGCGCGAATTCTTCTGATGCGAGGACTTCTCGTCCCATTGATTTCGCGACACCGAGTAGCGGATAACTGCACCTGTCGACGGCTCAAGGATTTTTCGCGTTGACGATGGCATCGGGCCATAGTCGGTATAAAAACCTCGGAATCCTGGTTCACGAGGCCACTCATTGGTGTTATCGGCCACGCGAAGCCCAATCGTTGAATGAGAATGTTCGTGTCGGCTGTGGCGATTCTATCAATCGGACAACCGTCCGGAAGCGCTTACGTCGATGCTTCATGGGTTCCCGACCTGTTGTTTCGGCTGGGGTCGGCGGGGAGCTTTTTTCGATGGGTAGGTGGTCCATTGACCATACTGTCGAAAGCATGCCGCCGTACCGTGAATTGCTCGCCTTATTATCCCAGTCGAAAGGCGCCTAACATTGTGTCCGATGAGCAGCGACCATGTCGGCGTGGTTTTTTCGTTCGGAGAAGCAAAAGCGCGTCTCACAACTATTTCGGTGCGCGACGGTGCGCACCGTTTTTTGAGCGAATCATTTGTTGTACCCATCGAGATGCGCGGTGTACCAACAAAATATAATCAATTCAATGAGTCGCAGGTGTTTTTTGTTGGGCCAGAAATTGTTTGCGACGCATGTGTTCGGGGCCAACTTTGTTTGCAACTCGAAGAGCTAAGCCCTTGATTCGTTGTGATTTTGCTTTGTCACGTGCAGCGCGACCCGGAGCAAACAACTCGTTGTAAAAAGTGCAACGGCCAAAAACGCGGTATCCGCACCGCAGTTCGGGACATCTCCGTCTGCCGCAAGTCCTCGGTAAATCAACTCGTTAGCACCGGCGTCCAACAAAGTGACCTTGAGCTGGGACAGATTCGATTGCGAAAAATCCGCCGGGACAAGTTTGATTGCGTCAGGACAAGTATCGTTTGGCCGTCACCATGACAGCACGCCCCTGTTGGAGGCCATACCCCCGGTGGTAACATTTGTTGTCATCCGTATCGGTCGCACATCGGCCGCACATCGGCCGCACATCAGTCGCTCATCAGTCGTTCACCCGGACCATCGCATGCCAGACAGTTTCGACCAGCTCGCCGCCCTGATCCGGGCGCGCTTCTCCGAACTGAGTCCGCAATTCCAGATGGGCGCGGGTTTTCTGCTCGATCATCCCGACGAGGTCGCGGTTTCGTCCATGCGCAAAGTGGCGGAACGCGCGCAGGTGCAACCGGCTTCGCTCGTGCGGCTGTCGCAACAACTGGGCTTTCCCGGCTGGAACGAGTTGCGCAACCTGTTCGTCGCGCGAGTGCGCACGCGGCCCGAACCGCTCACGAGTCGCGCGCGTTCGCTGGTCAAGTCGAAAGATGCACTCGCGAACGATCTGCTGGTCGCGCAACAACATAATCTCGATGTCACCGCCGCGCACAACGGTCGGGTGATCGTGGAAACGGCGCGTCTGTTGCGGCGCGCGCCGCACGTCCACGTGGCGGGCTTCCGTTCGTGCTATGCGGTGGCTTTCGGTCTCGTCTACGGCTACCGGCTGTTCCGTCCTTCCGTGTCGCTGCTCAACGGCGAAGCGGGCACGCTGGAAATGCAGTTGCGCACGGTCGAGCGTGACAGCGCCACCATCGTGATCAGTTTCGCGCCGTATTCGGTGGAGGCGGCGCGCGTCGCCGAGGCTGCGCTGGAAAAAGGCAGCAAGCTGATTGCCATCACCGACAGCGCGGTCTCGCCGATCGCCCTGAATGCGGACAAGGTGCTGATTTTCTCGCACGAAAGCCCGTCGTTCTTCCCCTCGCTGGTCGCGGCCACGGCGATTGCCGAATCGCTGGTAGCCCATCTGCTCGCGCTCGAAGGCGCGCACGCCGTCGACCAACTCGCCATCGCCGAACAATCTCTGCACGCGAAGGGCGCCTACGTGCCTTGAATTTCAGCTGGTCAGTAACAGCTGGATCACGCGCGCCTCATTTGACAACAAATGTTGTTTAAAAGTATAAATGCGTACCGATTGTTGAATGTGTCCGATTCGTGGCGTCGAAGCGGTGCGCATTCGACAGCTTCATCATCTATTCGATATCGGGCCCTCACGGCGCCTGCGCGGCGACCGTCATCTTCAGGAAAACGCAATCATGTCCAAGGTCTTTCATCGTTCGCCGAAGCAGTCGCTGCCGGTCGCCGTCGCGGGCGAAGGTATCGAGATCGTCGATTCCACCGGCATGCGCTATATCGATGCGTCCGGCGGCGCGGCCGTCTCGTGTCTTGGTCACAGCAACCAGCGCGTGATCGATGCGATCAAACGGCAGTCGCAACAGTTGCCGTACGCGCACACTTCGTTCTTCACGACCGAGGCCGCCGAGGAACTGGCCACGCGCCTCGTCGCAAGCGCGCCGCAGGGACTCGATCACGTCTACTTCGTGTCGGGCGGTTCCGAGGCGATCGAGGCGGCGCTGAAACTCGCGCGTCAATATTTCGTGGAGAAGGGCGAGACGCAGCGCCGTCATTTCATCGCGCGCCGTCAGAGTTATCACGGCAACACGCTGGGCGCGCTCGCGATCGGCGGCAACGCCTGGCGCCGCGAGCCGTTCCTGCCGATCCTGATCGAAGCGCATCACGTGAGTCCGTGTTACGCGTATCGCGAGCAACGCGCGGACGAAAGCGAAGCGGCCTTCGCCCAGCGTCTCGCCGATGAACTCGAACAGAAGATTCTCGAACTCGGCGCGGACACCGTGGCCGCGTTCGTCGCCGAGACGGTGGTGGGCGCAACGGCCGGCGCGGTGCCACCGGTGCGCGAGTACTTCCGCAAGATTCGCGCAGTGTGCGATCGTTACGGCGTCCTGCTGATTCTCGACGAGATCATGTCGGGCATGGGCCGCACCGGCTATCTCTACGCGTGCGAGGAAGATGGCGTGGCGCCCGATATCCTGACCATCGCCAAGGGTCTCGGCGCCGGCTATCAGCCGATCGGCGCGACGCTGGTGAGCGACCGGATTTACCAGGCGATCGTCGGCGGCTCGGGCTTTTTTCAGCATGGACACACCTATATCGGGCATGCCACCGCTTGCGCGGCGGCGCTCGAAGTGCAGCGCGTGATCGAGGAGGAAAATCTGCTCGCTAACGTGCTGGCGCGCGGCGAGCAGTTGCGCGGCCGTTTGCGCGAGCACTACGCACAGCATCCGCATATCGGCGACGTGCGCGGGCGCGGCTTGTTCGTCGGCGTCGAACTGGTCAAGGAGCGCGCCGACAAAACCCCGTTCGACGCAGGCCGCAAGCTGCACGCGGCCATCAGACGCGAAGCGTTCGCGCGCGGGTTGATGGTGTATCCGATGGGCGGCACGGTCGACGGCAAGATCGGCGATCATGTGCTGCTGGCGCCGCCTTTCATTTGCAGCGAGCGGGACATCGACGAGATCGTCAGCCGGCTGAGCGACGCGATCGGCGGCGCGCTGAACGCAGCTTGATGCGGCGCGCTGCGCCCGCTGCGGCTCGACGCAACTCGATGCAGCTCGATGCAACTCGATGCAACTCGATGCAACTCGGCGCAGCCGGAAATAACGAACCACCCACCTCTTGCGAGATCGACGATGACCGAGCGCCTGCCCCACTTCGACCCGTCCGACGCGACCCCCGAACAGAAAGCCGTGCTGGACGAGATTCTGTCCGGTCCGCGCGGCAATCTGAACGGGCCGTTTCTCGGCTGGATTCATAGCCCGGAACTGGCCCAGCAGGCGCAGCGGTTAGGCGCATTCTGCCGCTATCGAACCGGCTTGCCGTTGCGGCTGTCGGAACTGGCGATTCTGGTCACCGCGGCGCGCTGGCAGGCGCAGGCGGAGTGGTATATCCACTATCCGATCGCGCTGGAGGCCGGCGTGGCCGAAGCGGACGCTGAAGCGATCCGCCTTGGGGAGCGGCCCTCGTTCGCCGATCCCGACGAGGCGCTGATCCACGCTTTCGCCAGCGAGTTGTACGACACGAAACGCGTCTCGGACGCCATCTATGCAAAGGCAGTCGAGCGTTTCGGGCATCAGGTGGTGATCAACCTCGTCGGTTTGCTCGGCTACTACGCGCTGGTGGCAATGACGCTCAACGTGTTCCGCATGCGCGCACTCGGGCAGGAAAGCTTGCCGTTTGCGGAATAGCACGGAATACGGGAACGAGCGTGGAGCGGCGCGTCCGGCCTCAGTCGATATCGGCCTATTTCCCGTAGGTTTCACGAAACGGCGGCTTTCCGGCTGAAGATGGTCGCCGTCCTGGATCGCGTCTTCGAGAGGGTTCCCGTGCCGACTGTCTGCGGCACCGTCACGACGCTGGAACACGGAAGCGCCTATGATGAAGTTCGGTTCACGCCCGCGCCTGCAACGCCGCGCGGCAACCGCGACCCATGCCGATCACCGCAAACCATCCGGGCGGGACCATTGCGGCGGGCATCACTTCCGGTCGTGGAGCGCACGTAGCAGGGCATCAACAGGAGAGAGCGATGAAGCGCAAGGCATCAGCAGTCTGGCAAGGCGGCCTGCAAGACGGCAAGGGCTCGATTTCTACCGATAGTGGCGTCCTCAAGGAAACTCAATATTCGTTTGCAACGCGTTTCGCGGACGGCATCGGCACGAATCCTGAGGAGCTGATTGCGGCTGCGCACGCAGGGTGCTTTTCGATGGCGCTGTCGGGCGAACTCGGTCGAGCCGGTATCACGCCGGAAAGCATCGCCACCACCGCAACCGTCACGCTCGACAAGGACGGCGGCGGCTTCGCGATCACCGCGGTCCATCTCGACGTGGTCGTGAAGATTCCGGGCGGCGACCAGGCGGCTTTCGAAAAAGCCACCGCAGATGCCAAGGCGGGTTGCCCGGTGTCCAAGGTGTTGAAAGCCGCGATCACCATGGACGCGAAACTCGAAGCCTGAGGGCGCGTTTTCCACTGACGAATACCAACCCGCGCAACCGGCGCCGGGGTTCGACTCGACGCCGGTCTTCTCCGCTTTTTCCATCCAGCCTTTTTCCCCACCTACCGCTCACGTCGGCGACGCATCGGACAGGGCGGTCTTTTCATGGGACCGTCGATGACAACGCAATCCGACAAAGCACGGCAATTCCAGTCCTTTCACGCAGCCGGCGAAGCCTTCATCATCCCCAATCCGTACGATATCGGCACGGCGCGTCTGCTGGCGTTGGCCGGCTTCAAGGCGCTCGCCACCAGCAGCGCGGGCTACGCGTTTTCGCGCGGCTTGCCGGATAACGCCATCGGCCGCGCGCAGATGATGATGCACCTCGCCGAGATGGCGAGCGCTTCCGACTTGCCGGTCAGCGCCGATCTGGAGAACGGTTTCGGCGATGCCCCGGAAGATTGCGCCGAGACCATCCGGCAAGCGGCAGCAGCGGGGGTGGTCGGCGGTTCGATCGAGGATGCCACGGGCCGCGCCGATCAACCGATCTACGCGTTCGAGGCGTCCGTCGAGCGCGTGCATGCCGCCGTCGAAGCGGCTCGCGCGTTGCCGTTTCCCTTTACGCTGACCGCCCGTGCCGAGAACTACCTGAATGGCCGGCCCGATCTCGACGATACGATCCGCCGCCTGCAGGCCTATCAGGCGGCGGGTGCCGACGTGCTCTATGCACCCGGCCTGAAGACGCGTGAAGACATCGCCGCCGTGGTCGGCGCGCTCGAACGGCCGGTCAACGTGCTGATGGGTTTGCAGGGCGTCCTGCTCGGCTTCGACGAACTGGCGGCGCTCGGCGTGCGCCGGGTGAGCGTCGGCGGCTCGCTGGCGCGCGCGGCGTTGGGGGCGTTCCTGCGCGCGGCGCGCGAGATGCGCGATCACGGTAGCTTCACCTTCACGAGCGAGGCCGCGAGCGGCAACGAACTCAATCAGGCTTTCGCGACGGCGGCGGCGAAGTGGGGCGGGCCGGGTTGATCCAGATGGACGCTTATTGCGGCCTTGCCTACGGAAACTCGACCTTGCTTTCTTGAACGCTTGGTCATAATATCCATCCCATGAAGCAATCTGGCAATTCAAAGCACTCCGTCAAAAAGGCGGGCGAGGTGTGTCCGCGGGGCCGGCCGCGCGAATTCGACACGGAAACCGTGTTGTCGAGCGCGAGCCAGGTGTTCTGGGACCACGGCTATCACGCCACCTCGATCGACGACCTCTGCAAGGCGACCGGCCTGTTGCGCGGCAGCCTGTACGGCGTGTTCGGCGACAAGCACGGCATCATGCTGGCTGCGCTGGACCATTACGCGGAAGGCTCGGTGAAACGCATGGCCGAGCGACTGAACGCACCGGTTCCGCCCGAGGAAGCGTTGCGCAACGCCTTGCTGCACTACGCGCGGATCGCTGGCGCGCTGAACGGCGAGCGCAGTTGTTTCATCACCAACACCACGCTGGAGATGCAACCCGGCGACGCAGAACTGCGCACCCGGGTCGCCTCGATCCAGCGCCGCATGGCGACTTTGCTGGCCGCGTCGGTAATTCGCGGTCAGGCGAGCGGCGCATTCAGTTCGACGCTCGACGAAAAGGCGGCCGGCGACTTCCTGCTGTGCGTGATGCAGGGGCTGCGGGTGCTGGGGCGGGTGGCTCATCAGGAAGATGCGCTCGTGGGTATCGTGGACGTCGCCATGCGCGCGCTCGTCTAAATTTTTTTGTCGAATTTTTGAACGATCGGTCATGAATAGCGAAGCCATCAAGTCCGCATCCGCGGCATTCGTCGGACCCAGGCGAGTTTGCGGCGGCGTCGGCGCAAGCGTCGGCGTTGCCGCCGGCGACCCCGTCGCCAAGCCAAACGACCCGCCGCGCTTCGAGCGCCAGGGTCTGGCGCTCGCTGTCCTGTTCGTCGGCGCCTTTCTCGCGCCGCTCGACTATTTCATCGTCAATCTCGCTCTGCCGTCGATCCGCGTCGGACTCAATGCGAGCGACGCGCAGTTGCAACTCGTGGTGTCCGCCTATGCCTCCGCTTATGCCGTGCTGCTGATAACGGGTGGGCGCCTGGGCGATCTGTTCGGCCGGCGCCGCATGTTCATGACCGGCATGGCTGCGTTCGTGGTGGCGTCGGCGCTCTGCGGTTTTGCGTCCAGCGGCCACGTGCTGGTGATCTCGCGGATCGTGCAGGGCATCGCCGCCGCCGTGATGGCGCCGCAGGTGCTCGCCACGATTCGCGCGGTGGTACCGCTGCATCAGCAGACCAGGGTGATGAGTTTTTACGGCTTCGTGTTCGGGCTGTCGTCGATCGTCGGGCAACTCGGCGGCGGCGCGTTGATCACGTACCACCCGTTCGGGCTCGACTGGCGCATCATCTTTCTCATCAATATCCCAATCGGTATTGCCGCGTTCATCGGCACCTGGAAGTTCGTGCCGGAAAACCAGCCGGCCACGCGCGCTGGCATCGACCTGCTGGGCGTGGTGCTGCTGTCGGCCGTGCTGCTGCTGGTGATTTATCCGATGACGCACGGCCGCGAAGCCGGCTGGCCGGCGTGGACCTATGTGATGTTCGCGCTCGCCGTGCCGGCGCTTGGGCTCTTCATCGCGGCCGAGCGGCGGGTCGAGCGCCGCGGCGGTCATCCGCTGGTGGATCTGCATCTGTTCCGCAATCCGGCCTTCGGGCTGGGCCTGGTGCTCGCGTTCCTGTTCTACTGCAACAGCGCGTTCTTCCTCACTTACGGCATCTTCCTGCAGACCGGCCTGCACTGGTCGCCGCTCGTCGCGGGTATGGCGATCATGCCGTTCGCGATCGGTTTCGTGATCGGGCCGCTCAGCTCACCGGCGGTCGTGAGGCGCATCGGCGGCCATGTGCTGACGCTCGGCTTTTCGATGATGACGGCGGGCTTTGCCGTGACCGCCTGGTCCGCCACCCGGACGGCCACGCCCGACCTGCTGTTTTATTGCGGCCTGGTTTGCGCAGGCATCGGACAAGGCCTGACGCTGCCATCGATCATGCGCATCGTCTTGCAGGAAGTGACGCCGGAGAAGGCTGGCCTCGCTTCGGGCATGGTGTCGTCGACCTTGCAGATCGGCGCGGCGGTGGGCGCGGCGGCGATCGGCGGCGTGTTCTTCAGCACGCTTGGCGGCAGCACGGCGCCGGCGGCGTTCGCTCATGCTTTCAAAGGCAGCCTCATGATTAACGCGGCACTGATGTTCGTCTGCATTGGACTGAGCCTGCTGCTCGTGCGGCATCAGCAACTCGCGCTGCGCCGGGCGGCCGTCCAGCCGGTTTGAAAATAGCGCCGCGGTAATCGTTTTCAAAGGTTGTCAGCGGCGCCAAGTATTAAGTAAATCAGCCATAAAAGATTTTCGATGGCGGAGGTATTTACCGGTGAGTGTCGCGTTCACAGGTAATTGGACGTTTTGTGACCGATTGGAATTAACCCTGAATATGCGAAATGCGGGGTTAGATATGACGGAAACAGCGCGCATTTTCTACTGGCGCAATGCACTTGCGCCAGTAACTCTTGCGATCATGCAGTGCCGCACGAATACGCATGCTGGCGTGGAGTTCGCGGGTTTTCCCGGTTTGCTGCCGGCGCCATCGGCAGACGGAAGCGATTCCACTCTCACTGAAAACGGTATCAATAGAAATCACTTGCCGAGGTGATTTTCGATTGTTAATCTTGGCAAACATTTTCACCTTTAGAGTGATCCCTCAGTCGCACACTACTCATGTCGAAAAGCCTGGTGCAATGACTTAATACCGACCAAATGCTTCCAAAGGGGTTGAATATGCTGACCGCGACCATTGACGCATTCGACACGCCACCCGCCGCCTGCTTTAACGTCGGCGACGTCGTCACGTTAAAAGAAGGGGGCCCGCGCATGACCGTGACTTACACCGGTCCGGTGGCGCTCAATCCCGGCGAATGGTTGATCTGCGAGTGGTTCGACGAACACGGCGAACTGCGCCGCGAGATGTTCTTGCCTGCGGGCGTGCGCGCCGAACCGCGCTCGATTCCCGCCGGTTCCGTGCTGTGGAGCCGGGTGGGCCGCGCGGCCTGAGGTGGTCGGCGTGCCCCTCGTGCGCGCTCCGCGCACGGCCGCGACACGTTAAATAAATAGACCCGCTATTTCTCCGTCCGGTCGCGCGCTGTCGAGCGTTTTTGCACGCGAACCAGCAGCGCGGTGGAAAACGCTCGCATCCGCACGATTTTCCTCGTCTCCACGACTTCACCCGCCACGTTCGTCGGCGGGTTCGGCTGCAACGACCAGTACAGCGCCAACAGCCAGCCAAAGCCGGTCCAGCCCAGACACGCATTGAAGAGCGCGAGCGTCAGCACGTCGTGACGCTTGCGCCGGTCCGCCAGAATCGCCGGCAGAAAATACAGGGCCAACGCGAGCACGGCGGCGATGGCCTGCACGACGACATTGCCACCCATGAACGGCTCCCAGGACGTGAGACATGCCGCAATTGTCGCGCGAAAGAGCGGCTTGCGCAGGGGCAAGGGGTTCAGCCGATGGCGCATCGGGACTATCATGATCGTTTTGACCGACCGAATCCCCACGGACCGCCATCATGATCTCCGACGATACCCAGCAGGCTCAAAGCATCAACCCGGACACGCTACGCGAGTTCGTAGACCGTAAATGGAACGACGAGATCGTGCCGGCGCTGACGGACTACATCGCCGTGCCGGCCAAGAGCCCGGCGTTCGATCCCGAGTGGGTCAAGAACGGCTACCTCGAGCGGGTCATCACGGACGCCGCGCAATGGGCCGAACAGCAACCGGTGCGCGGCCTGAAACTGGAAGTGATCCGCCTGCCCGGCCGCACGCCGGTGATTTTCTTCGAATCGGCGGCCACGCGTTCGGGCAGTGACGAAACCATCGTGCTCTACGGTCACCTCGACAAGCAGCCCGAGTTCGACGGCTGGCGCAACGACCTCGGTCCGTGGACGCCGAAACTCGAGAACGACAAGCTCTACGGCCGCGGCGGCGCGGACGACGGCTACGCGATCTACGCCAGCATCACCGCCCTGGCCGCGCTGGATGCGCAGGGCGTCGAGCGTCCGCGCTGCGTGGGTCTGATCGAAACCTGCGAGGAGTCGGGCAGCTACGATCTGCTGCCGTACGTCGACGCCTTGCGCGAGCGGCTCGGCAAGGTCGGGCTCGTCGTGTGTCTGGATTCGGGCGCGGGCAACTACGATCAACTGTGGCTCACCACGTCGCTGCGCGGCCTGGTGGCGGGCGATCTCGAAGTGCAGGTGCTCGACGAAGGCATTCACTCCGGCGGCTACGGCGGTATCGCGCCGTCGAGCTTCCGCATCATGCGGCAATTGTTCGACCGTCTGGAAGACTCGGCGAACGGCACGTTGCTGCCGAAGGGTTTTCACGTTCAGATCCCGGCCGACCGTCTGCGCGAAGCGGAAGCCACCGCCCAGATCCTCGGCGACGACGTCTGGAAGAAGCTGCCATGGGCTTGCGGTCAGGACGGCCGTCAGGTGCTGCCCACCACCACCGATCCGAGGGAAGCCCTGCTCAACTCGACGTGGCGCCCGTCGCTGTCGGTGACCGGCGCGGCGGGTTTGCCCGCATTGGCCGACGCCGGCAACGTGCTGCGTCCGCGCACCGCGTTCAAGCTCTCGCTGCGTCTGCCGCCGATGATCGAAGCGGAGAAGGCGGTCGCCGAATTGAAGGCGCTGCTCGAACTCGATCCGCCGTACAACGCCAAGGTGACGTTCAAGCCGGACGCAGGCGCGGCGAGCGGCTGGAGCGCGCCCGATCTCGCGCCGTGGCTCGCCACGGCGCTCAACGACGCGTCGCGTGAACACTACGGCGCGGATGTCGCGTATATGGGGCAGGGCGGCACGATTCCGCTCATGAACGTGCTGAAAGCGGGCTTTCCGCAATCGCAGTTCATGGTGTGCGGCGTGCTCGGGCCGAAGTCGAACGCGCACGGTCCGAACGAGTTCCTGCACGTGCCGTACGGCAAAAAGCTGACAGCCGCGGTGGCTCAGGTGATTGCTGCCGCTCCGTAAAGGGCGGTTTGGCCTGAGGCATTCCGTTCGTTTCGCTCAACCCGTGCGTCAGCACCTTGAATGACCGTCAACGTCAAACACCGCCCATGACCGACCAGCAGCCCGCTCAACCCGCCATGCTCCGGATTCCGGCCGATCAGTTGCATGCCTACGTGAAGGCGATCTGGGAGCAGGCGGGCAGCACGCCGCGCGAAGCGGAACTGGTGGCGGATCATCTGGTGGCGGCCAACCTGACCGGGCACGATTCGCATGGCGTGGGAATGATCCCGCGCTACGTCGCCTCGCTCGCTGACCAGCAACTGCAACTGAACCGGCACGCCGAAGTGGTCAAGGACGCGGGCGCGGTGCTGACCGTCGAAGGCGGCCGGGGCTTCGGTCAGGTGGTCGCGTTCGAGGCGATGGAGCGGGGCATCGAGCGCGCGAAGCGGCTGGGCATCTGCGCGCTCGGCCTGCGCGGCGCGCATCACATCGGGCGCATCGGTCACTGGGCCGAACAGTGCGCGCGCGCCGGGCTGGTGTCGTTTCACTTCGTCAACGTGGCGGGCGATCCGCTCGTCGCGCCGTTCGGCGGCGCGGACCGGCGCATCGGCACCAATCCTTTCTGCGCGGCCTATCCGCGGCCCGGCAAGCCGCCGCTGGTGCTCGATTTCGCGACCAGCACGGTGGCCTATGGCAAGACGCGCGTCGCCTATAACCAGGGCAAGCCGGCGCCGCCCGGCGCCTTGATCGATCACGAAGGCTTTCCTACGCTCGACCCCAAAGTCATGCACGAGGCGCCGTTCGGCTCGCTGACGCCGTTCGGCGGTCATAAAGGCTTCGGCCTCGCGGCGCTGTGCGAGATCTTCGGCGGCGCGCTTTCGGGCGGCTTCACCACGCATGCCGATACGCTCGGCACCACGAACGCGATCATCAACTGCATGCTGTCGGTGATCATCGATCCCGCCGCCTTCGACGCCCCCGATGCGCAAGCCGAAGCCGACGCGTTCCTCGACTGGGTGAAGGCCTCGCCACTCGCAACCGGCGCCGATCGCATCTACGAGCCCGGCGAGCCCGAGCGTGTGACGCGCGCGCAGCGCGAGGCCGAAGGCATTCCCGTGGACCCGGCTACCTGGACGCAGATTCGCGAGGCGGCGCTGGCCGTCGGCATGAGCGAGCCGGATGCGCAGAACTGGTCCGCCGGCTTGCGATAGCGCGACGGATTGGCGTTTTAATTATGCCAATCGAATGTTCCAACTGCTCGCCCGGTTCTTACCAAAAAACGCTTCGCCACTCTTATTTTCGATTGAATTTTCTAGTCGAACGGCGAATGAATTTTTGATAAATACGGCAAAAAATTCAATCCAGCACGTTTTCTGTATTTATTGCCGATGCGTGCTCATTTAAGGGCTAATCCCGCCCATTTCCGGTGCGCAAGCGTTTGCGGTGCACGGATGTCCGCGCTCGCCCGCAAAGCCCGGCTGGACGCCATTTGATGCGTCTTCGATAACGGCTTGCATTCATCTGTTGGTTACCCCGCTCCCATCCTAATCCGGTCTGCTTTAGGCTCGCATTGCAATGCCAGCGTTTAACCTCAAAAGGACCATTCAAAATGAATCTGCATAGCCATCACGCCTGCCGCCCTTTCCTCGAAGCCGGCAATCTGTCGCAAATCTCCGCTTACTATGAAGAAGGCCGCAACATCATGTGGATGATGCTGCGCGCCCAACCACGTCCCTGTTTCAATCTCGATCTGGTACACGACATTCTCGGCCTCGCGCAGGCGGCGCGGGAGTCGGGCTTGCCGATCGATTTCTGGGTGACGGGCTCGCTGATTCCGACCATGTACAACGTCGGCGGCGATCTCGATTTCTTCGCGGACGCCATCCGCACCGGCAAGCGCCAGGCGCTCATGGCGTACGCACGCGCCTGCGTCGACTGCGTCCATGCGGCAGCGCGCGGCTTCGACACGGGAGCGATTTCGATTGCGATGGTGGAGGGCACGGCGCTCGGCGGCGGATTCGAGGCGGCGCTCGCGCATCATTTTCTGTTGGCGCAGACCGACGCGCGCATGGGTTTCCCGGAGATCGCCTTCAATCTGTTTCCGGGCATGGGCGGTTATTCACTGGTGGCGCGCAAGGCCGGCATGCGCCTCGCCGAGGAACTGATCGGCGTGGGGGAATCGCATACGGCGGAATGGCATCACGGCAAAGGTCTCGTCGACCAGTTGTTCGAGCCGGGCGAAGCCTATCTGTCCACCCGCACCTTCATCGACACGCTCAAGCCGAAGATGAACGGTATTCGCGCGATGTTGCGGGCGCGTCAGCGCGTGCTGCAACTCTCGCGCGCCGAGTTGATGGAGATCACCGAGGATTGGGTGAATGCCGCCTTCACGATCGAGGAGAAGGATCTGGCTTTCATGGAACGGCTGGTGACGCTGCAAAATCGCCGGACCTCGAACCAGCGGCAGACGGTGATCGGCACGGCGCAGTTCGCCTGAACCGATCGGCGTTCAGCCATACGCAGGCGTAGGGGGCGCCTCCCCACAGGTTCCCTGCGGGCGCGGAAGCTCAGGCAATCAGTCTGAGCTTCTGTCTATCCTGCAGCCAGCGTTCGAATTCCGCGGCGGGCATGGCCTGGCCGTACAGAAAGCCCTGCACGTATTCCACCCCCAAACCCCGCATGAACAGTTCTTCCGATTCGGTTTCGATGCCCTCGGCCACCACCTTGAAATCCAGTTCCTGCGCGACCGCGACCATGGAGCGCACCAATGCTTGCGCTTTGGTGTCGGCGTTGATCGAGCGCACGAAGCTGCGATCGAGCTTGATGACGTCGAGCGGAATCCGCCCGAGTTGCGATAGCGACGAATAGCCGGTGCCGAAATCGTCCAGGTGCACCTGAGCGCCGATCTGGCGGAATTGCTTGATGAGGTCGATCGCGGCCGCTTCGTCTTCGATCAGACAGCTTTCGGTGAGTTCGAGATCGATCAGGCAAGGATCAAGGTCCGCATTCTGCAGCGCCTCGCTGAAGTGACGGACCACGGCCGTGTCGACCAGCTGCCGCGCCGAGACGTTGATGGCGATGCGCAGGTTGTAGCCGTCCGCTTTCCATTTGGCGGCCTGTTTCGCGGCCGTGCCCATCACCCAGCGGCCCAGCACGCCGATCAGGCCGGACTCTTCAGCATACCGGATGAATTCGTTCGGCATGATCTGGCCACGCTCCGGCGAATTCCAGCGCACCAGCGCCTCCGCGCCTTGCACCGCGCCGGTGGCGAGCGAGAGCTTGGGCTGATAGTGCAACGTGAGTTGACCTTCGTCGAGCCCGCGCCGCAGATTGGTGTCGAGCCACATGTACTCGGCGACCTTGCGGTTCATGTCCGGCGAGAACACGCGGTGCGTGCGCTTGCCTTCGTCTTTGGCCACGTACATCGCGGTGTCGGCCGAGCGGATCAGCGACTCGAGGCTGTCGCCGTGTTCCGGATAGCGGGCGATGCCGATCGAGCAGCCCGTGTAGACCTCCACGAGGCCGAGCGCGAACGGCGTGCGCATGCGCTCGAGAATGCGTTGCGCGGTGGCTTCGAGCTCGTGCGCGCCGCCCTTGGCCGCGAGCACGATGAATTCGTCGCCGCCCAGTCGCGCGAGCGTGTCGCCTTCGTTCAGGCAGGCGCTAATGGCCTTGGATACGTCGCGGATCAGGCGGTCGCCGAACACATGGCCGTAGTGGTCGTTGACCTTCTTGAAGTTGTCGAGATCGAGAAACAGCACGCCGACCGATTCGCCGGCATCGGCAGCTTCGATCGCGAGGCGGATCTTGTCCTGGATCGCGTTGCGATTGGCGAGTCCCGTGAGCGCGTCGGTGTTGGCCAGTTCGGTGAGGCGTTCCTGCGCGAGCCGTTCTTCGGTGATGTCGGTGCCCGAGCAGATCAGGAACTGTTCTTCGACGCCGCTGCCGCTCTGCACGAATTTATTGCGGAACAGGAACAGTCGCTCGCCATGCACGGTCTTGATGCGCCGTTCGACTTCGTACGACACGCCGCGATTGAAAAAACCGGTGATGTTCTGGCTCGACGCGGCGCCGTCTTCGGTGGTCATGAACAGCGCCCACACGTTGCGCCCGATGATGTTCTCTTCCTTCACGCCGGTGAGTTCTTCGGCGAGCCGGTTGAAGCGCTGTATCCGGCCGTGCCGGTCGACGATCACGACGACCGAATTGACTTCGGAGACCACCTGCTCGGCAAACGACAGGCCATGCACCAGATCGCGTGCGACTGATTCGGTGTCGTCGTAGGCCGAGGCGGTGCCGGCCCAGGTGCTGCTATTGAGTTTTTTGCCGACCAGATGCAGACGCAACGGATCGCCGAACAGCCGTGCGTCGAGGACGAGATGCGCGGTGACACCGGTGAGGCAGCGGATTTGCGAGGCTTGTTGAGGATTCAGCGGAATGGCGACATTAGCGGGCACGTCGCCGATCACGGGCGTGAGTTCGAGCGCGTTGCTGTCAATTGACAGACGCCAGCAAGGGCTGCTCGTGCCGAACTGGGCAAAAAGCACCTGCTCGTGTTGGTCGTCGTTCATGAGATCCCCGGGCTGTGTGTGCCGCTGGCCGTCTTTAAGGCGGAACGCGGCAAACAGTCTTTATCATACTTAAGACTGGCCCCATTGTAGCGAAGCGATTGAGATTACGGCTCATAAACATTAACGGTCGCGCATTACTTGAGCTTTAGCTTTTTTTTCATGGCGCGAAGTATTTTGTCCACCTTTGCATCGCGTGACAGGAACGTCTAAAAGCGTCGCGCGAGCCAGCCGCGGGCTCGCTCGCGTTCGGCCGGAGCCGCCTCCAGCCGGGCTTCGAACCAGAACGTGCCGGCTACCAGCGTGGCGACTACCACGCCGTCACGGAACAACAGACGGTTTCCAGCCACGGCGGGGACACGCTCGCCCACCAGCAAGGTGCCGGCCAGATTCAATGGATCGGTTGCGGCCACGCAGATAAAAGCACCGTCGTTCGCATGCCGACGTACTTCGCGCAGGACGGGAATTGCCTCGGGCAGGGCGAACTGCTCGCCTGCGAGACCGTTCACGAAGCGTCCGCCGCGAATCACGCCGCGCGCTTCGAGTCTTTGCAGCACACGCAGAAGATCGCGCCAGGGCGGCAGCCATTCGGCTTCGCGTTCGAGCAAACGCCAGAACACCACGCCGTAGCGACGCAACAAAGCCATCGCAATGTGTTCGAGTACTTCAAACGGCAACTGCCGGCCGCGTTGCGGTGTGGTCTCTTCTGTCATGGCTGCGGCGCGGCGGTCGACCAGCGCCCAGCGCCCGGCGTCGTCCATGCCGCCGATCAGCGCGCTCGACCGTGCACGGCGACTGCCGCCGAATGCATTGCGTTTGGCGACGGGTTTCAGCAAGGCGCGCAAGCCCGCGAAACTATCGGAATTCACGAGCCCGGCGGCGACCAGTTCGCCCAGCGCACTCTCCAGTTCCATACGTAAAACGTGGACCTCGCTCAGCAATTCGTCGAAGAACATCGCGCCGTGTTGCGCCAGCACGTCATACACGCTTTGAGCGCGCGCCGATAACTCCGGCTGTTTCGACGGATCGATCAGGGCACGCCAGACGCGCACCTGCGTTCGCGGCAGCAGCACGATCGGCGTGCTGCGGATCGGACCGCCCGCGCCGCGCGCACGTTCGGTGAGACGCGTCCAGACGATCTTGCCGGCCCGGCATAGTTCGTCCAGCGAAACATTCGAGTAGGCCTTTACGCGCGCGGGCAGGATGTCGTCTTCCCATGCGCCCGCCGCCGCCTGGAAACCCTCCATTTGTTCGAGCACGGCGGCGAGTGCGTCGCGCCCCTCGCTGCGTGTGTCAAGACTCAGGTGCTGCCACTCGAACAGAAAGCGCATGAAGTCGTGCCGCTCCACCGGCTCGATCTCGCGACGCAAGCGTTTCACCGTGTATCGGTGTATCCGCGCGAGCAGGTGACGCTCGCACCATTCTTCCTCGGCGGCTCGCGGCGTGAAGCGGCCGCGCATCACGTAGCCTTCCGCTTCGAGTCGCAGCAGGCATTGTTCGACTGATGCAACGGACAAGTGCAGCGCACGGGCGATATGGCCGACGGGCAACGGGCCGAAACCCGTCAGACGTGCGCGCAGCACGTCGAGCAGGGCATCGTCCGCAAGCCAGCTTTCCGTGTAGCCTCTGGGCGCAGTGAGCGACGGCGAGAAACGCGGTTGCGCGTAAAGTGCCTCGAAACAGGTGAGACGCTCGACCGGCAGCCATAACGCAGCGTCGTCGTGTTGATCTGGAAGGGTGAGGCGTGTCGCGCGGCCGGCGGCGGCGAGCGTCGCGAGCCATTGCGGCCAGCCTTCGTGAGCTCGCGCCTCCGTGTCGGTGATGCAGGCAAGTCCAGTGAGCGCTTCGTGCATCTCGTCGGTGTTGCGCGCCTGAGGCCATGCTTCGTCGCGCACGCTGTCGATCGCGGCGGCGTCCAGGGCGCCGAGATCGTCGGCACTCGACGGATCGGTCCAGCGGCGATTCAACACGGCTTGCGTGCGACGTTCCTCGATCGGGGCGTCGTCGAGATAGGCGTAGGGCTTGGCGTTGAGGATTTCGGCAGCAAGCGGCGAGGGCGCCGGCAAATCGCGCGCCACCAGGGCAATCTCGCCCTGTTCGATCCGACGCAGCAGGGCGATCCAGCGCTCGCTGTCCATCGCTTCATGCAGACAGTCGTCGACGGTTTGGTCCACTAAGGGATGGCTCGGCAACTCGCGCTCGCCGACCACGTTCTCCAGACACGCGGCCTGCTCGGGAAACACGCTGGTCAACAGGTCCTCGCTGCGCATGCGCTGAAGCTGCGGAGCGGTCTTGCGGCCGCCGGTATAACGCGGCAAACCGAGTGCGGTGGTGGCGTTCCAGCGCCAGCGCACGCCGAACAGCGGCGCGTCGAGCAGGGCCTGGATTAGCAGATGTTCGGCACTGTTCGAATGCAGATAACGCCAGACGTCGTCGAGCACGAAGGAATGGCTGCCGGTCAGCGAGAGCACGATGGCGTCTTCGGTCGCCGCGGCCTGCAATTCGAAATTGAAGGTGCGGCAAAAACGTTTGCGCAGCGCCAGTCCCCACGCACGGTTCACCCGGCTGCCGAAGGGCGCGTGAATCACGAGTTGCATGCCGCCGGATTCGTCGAAGAAGCGCTCCATGACCAGGGTGTCCTGCGTCGGCAAGACGCTGAGCGCGGCGCGTGCTCGCGCCAGATAGTCGACGATCTGGCGCGCCGCGGCTTCGTCGAGGCCCAGCTCGGCGACGAGGCCGTCGATGGCGTGTTCGACACGGGCGGCGAGAGTGCCTTCGCCGCTAACCTCGCTGCCGCTGCCGCTGCCGCTGCCGCTGCCGCTGCCGCTGCCGCTGCCGCTGCCACTGCCACTGCCACTGCCACTTTCTCCGTCGCCGCTGCCGGCTAGCAGGCGCTCGATCTGCTGGCGCAAACGCGCCACCCCGAACGACAGTTCATCGCTGCGACCCGGCGCTTCGCCGAGCCAGAACGGAATGTTCGGCGGCTGGCCCTGCGCGTCTTCCACCCGCACGCGTCCGCTCTCGATGCGCAAAATCCTATACGACGCATTGCCGAGCTGAAACACATCGCCGGCCAGACTCTCGACCGCGAAATCTTCGTTGACGGTACCGATATTGATCGCTTGCGGCTCGAGCACCACGGTATAGTCGGCGTTTTCGGGGATCGTCCCGCCCGAGGTCACGGCGACCAGCTTGCCGCCGCGCCGGCCGCGCAGCGTGCCGCTCACCACGTCGCGATGAATGTAGGCGCCGCGCGGGCCGTGACGGCTCGTGTAACCCTCGGCGAGCATGCGCAGCACGGCGTCGTATTGCTCGCGCTGAAGGTCCGCATAAGGCGCCGCGCGCCGCAACACGTCGAACAGCGCGTCTTCGTGCCATTCCGTGCTGGAGACTTCCGCGACGATCTGCTGGGCGAGCACATCGAGCGGCGCACGCGGAATGTGCAGCGCGTCCAGTTCGCCGCGTCGCACGCAATCGAGCAGCGCCGCGCATTCGATCAGATCGTCGCGCGAGACGGGGAAGAGCCGGCCTTTAGGCATGCCGCCTACCTGATGCCCGGAGCGTCCCACGCGCTGTAAAAACGGCGCGATCGCGCGCGGCGAGCCCATCTGGCAGACCAGATCGACATCGCCGATATCGATACCCAGTTCCAGCGAAGCGGTGGCGATCAGCACGCGCAATTCGCCGCGTTTGAGCCGTTGTTCGGCGTCGAAGCGATGCTCTTTGGCGAGACTGCCGTGGTGCGCAGCCACCACGTCCTTGCCGAGGCGTTCGGTCAGATGCCGCGCGGCGCGCTCGGCCATGCGCCGCGTATTGACGAAAATCAGCGTGGTGCGATGCATCGCGACCAGTTCGGCGAGACGATCGTAGACGCGCTCCCATACTTCGTTGGGCATGATCGCTTCGAGCGGCACGGGCGGGATTTCCAGCGCGAGATCGCGCGCGCGAATGTGGCCCACGTCGATGATCGCGCAATCGGCGGGTGTCTCGCTGTCGAGGCTCGCGCCGCCCACCAGAAAGCGCGCAACCGCGCTAACGGGTTTTTGCGTCGCCGATAGACCGATCCGTGGCAAACGCCGCTGACACAGCGCATCGAGCCGTTCGAGGCTGAGAGCGAGATGACTGCCGCGCTTGCCGCCGGCGAGCGCATGAATTTCGTCGACGATCACCGTGCGCACGGTCGACAGCATGCGTCGTCCGGAGTCCGAGCCGAGCAGGACATAGAGCGATTCGGGCGTGGTGACGAGAATGTGCGGCGGGCGCTTTTTCAGCGCGTTGCGTTCCTGCTGGGTCGTGTCGCCGGTGCGCACGGCAGTGCGAATATCCAGCGGCGGCAAGCCGAGTGTGTCGAGTTCGGCGGCGATGCCTTGCAGCGGCACTTGCAGATTGAGGCGGATGTCGTTGGAGAGCGCCTTGAGCGGCGACACGTAGACCACCAGCGTTTCGTCCGGCAGTGCACCGCCGTTGGCGAGGCTCTGCCGGACCAGATCGTCGAGTGCGGAGAGAAAGGCGGTGAGCGTCTTGCCCGAGCCGGTAGGTGCGGCCACCAGGGTGGAGCGGCCACGGCGGATCTGCGGCCAGGCCGCCGCCTGGGCGTCGGTTGGCGCCGGAAACGTTTTCAGGAACCAGCCGGCGACGGCGGGGTGGAAGTCGTCCAGCGCGCCGCTTGCGCAGGCGTTCTCAGCGGTGTCGATAATCGTGGCCGGGGTCATGCTGGCATAGATGGGGGCGCGGCGAGCCATATCCAGAGCGCACGCATCCGTGCGCGGCAAAAACAGCGAACAAAAACGACCGGGTCAGGCCTCAGTCTCGCAGTTTTTCGGCCCCTTCGCCGGGACTTGCCGCATGACTGGCCCGGGATCGTGCCTGCGCTCACGCGGCGCTACCAGACCCACCGCACACCCGCGTCTCCCGTCACGGTTCGCTGATGCGCACCGCCCACGTTGGTCAGCCAGCCGAGCGTGGCGAACACGCTGCCGGACGCACTGAATCGACCGACCACGCCCGCGCCGAGTTGCGCCGCCGTCTGGCCGACGCTTCCGAGCATCACGCTCGTGCCGTTGAAGTCGACCTTGTCGTCGGCGCCGAATGTGCGCAGCAAGCTCGCGCGCAGATAGGGCCGCCAGTCGGTCGCGAACGCCTCGAATTGGCCTTGCAGGCGCGCGCCGACGCGTCCGGTGAAGGTATTGCCGCGATTGAAGCCCACGGTCGAGACGCCGTCGTTGAAATCGTCCAGCGCGAGGTGCTGCCAGATGAGTTGCGCTTGCGGCTCCAGAGACAGGCCGGCGCCGAGCGCAATCGGCAGGCCGCCCTCGAGCGAGCCCGTGACCGCGTTGCCGTGGGTCGTTGCGCCGACGTCGTCGCGCGAGAGCGGATCGACAGTGAGCGAGCTGCCCATCAAGACGGCGTCCGTGTACCAGCCGCCCGGGCCGACATGCGTCCAGTAGCCGCCGAGACTGTAGGCGTTGATCGCGAGATGGCCGACCGCGAGATTCGGCGTGCCGAGCGCGAAGCCGTCGACATCGCCAGTGGCTCGCGCGAATCCGACGAACAGGCCGTAGTGATTGCGCTGACCACTCGCGCTCGTGTCGGCATACAGATCCTGGCCCGCCTGGATGCCATACACGGAGCCATCGAATTGCGGACTCGCCGCGCCATCCTGGCTCAGCACGCTATGGCCGCCCCACGCGCGGCCCCAGGCGGCGGGCAGTTTGCCGTTTTCATCCAGCAAGGCCTGATCGCCCTGGCGGTCATGGAACGTGTCGATCTGCATCACGCCCAGTTCACGCGCCACACCAGGTGCCGTCGCATACACGGGCACTTCGACGCGGTAGAGCGGGGTTGGCGCGGAGCCTGCAGGCCCGGGCGCCGGCAACGGCGGCGTACCGTCGGCGGCCACTGGTACGCCGGACATGTCGGACGATGTCTCACCTGGCTCACCTGACGCGACGGCCGGCGCAACCGTATTGCGCAAGTACCAGTTATTCGCGGTGCCGCTGTCCACGCCGCCCTTCGCGAGATAGTAGGAATACGCCCCCGCCTTCACGGGCGAGGCGAGAGTGAAGGCGCTGGCGGCCGTCGTCGCGCCGCCATTCGCCTGGATCAGTTCGATGCCGTCGACCACGGTCTGCGCACCCAATCCACCGCGATTGGTCACTTGCAGGCGTGTTGAACCTGTCGCGGTGCCGCCATTGAGCACCAGTTTGTCGGAGGCCGCACCATCGCCCGCGACAACGGTATTCATGCCGATCGTGCCGTTCTGCCCGCTATAGTTGCCCGCCACGTTGAGCAGGTTGCCCACCGTCGAGGCGCCCGTGCCGCCGATCTGCACGAGCCCGGCATTCACCAGCGAGCCGTTGATCGTGAACGCGCCGTTGCCCTCGCTCGCGAGCGACGGCAACGCATTCGCCACCGCCAGCGTGCCGTTGTTCGTCACCGGGCCGCTCACGCTGCCGTAGCCGCCGAGCGTGGCGGCGCTGGCCACCGTGACGCCGCCGCCGCCGGCGAGCGCCGCACCGGCGTGGGCAGCGTCGCCGAGCGCCAGCGTGCCGGCCGCCACGGTAGTCGCGCCGCTGTAGGTGCTCAGGCCGGTCATCAGCAAGCTGCCGCTGCCAACTTTAATCAACGCGCCGGTGCCGGACACGGCTTGCGTGAGCGTCGTATCGAACGATTGGGTATCGATCGTGCCGCCGCCTGCTGCGAGTGTGATGGCACGCGTGGCCGCCAGATTGAACGCGGCGTTGAATTGCAACGTGCCGCTGTTGAATGAGACCGCGCCGTTGCTCGCGCCGAGCGCGTTGTCGGCGGCGACGGCGAGCGTGCCCTGATCGAGGGTGGTGCCGCCGGCATAGCTGTTGCCGCTCGCCGATGCTGGCGCGAGCGTCAGGATGCCGGCGCCGGTTTTGTCGAGCGAGCCCGTGCCGCCGATCGATCCTGTGTAGGTCCCGGCGGTGTCCTGCGCGAAACGCACGAGTCCGTTGTCCGTCACGGTCGACGGCAGGTTCTGCGCGTTCGCCTGCAAGGTTGCGCCGCTATCGACGAGCGCCGTCGCCGTGGCACCGAGCGTGCCCGTCAGATTCAGCGTGCCGGTTTGCACACGCGCAAGCGTGAAGTTGCCGGAGCCGGTCCAGTTCCACGACGCCCCTTGCATCAACAGTGTCTGAAAATTATTGAAGGCGTTCGACGCCGTGCCCGAGCCCTGCAAGGCCACGCTATTCGAACCCGCGCCGCCGTCGGCCGTGCCATTGATGACCGAGCCGGTTTGCAGGATCAGTTGATCGTTGCCGTTGCCCATCGTGATCGCGGTGCCGATACCGCTTTGCACGAGGCCCGCGTTGATGACCGTGCTGTTGCCGTTCAAGGTGCGAATGCCGGAACCGTTCTGACTGACGATGCTGCCGCCCGCGAGATTCTGGATCGTCGCCGCAAAACTCGACCCCGCCGTGTTCGAGAACACGGCGTCCGAGCCGGCGCCGCTCGCGCTAATGGTCCCGCTATTGATCAACTGGTCGTTGTTGCCTTGCATGTAGGCCGTCGGGCTCGTTGCGCCCGTGGTGGCGAGCGAGCCGCTGTTGCTGATGGTGCCGCTGCCGCCGAGGATCGATGCCGCGCGCGCATTGCTGCCCGAGGTGTTCACCGAACCGCTATTGGTCAGCGTGTTGTTCGACTGCCCGACATTCGACTGCCCCCAGGCCGCGGTCATGCCATAAGCGTTCGGGCCGCTGGTCGTGATCGAGCCGTTATTGACGAGCGTATTGCCGCTGCCGTTCGCGCCCATGCCGTCGTTGAACGCACCGCTCGTGACGATGGCACCGCCGCTCGCATTGGTGATCTGATTGCCGTTGCCCACACCGAGCAGCACCGCGCCTCGCACGGTCCCCGAACTGCCGCTGCCGGTGAGCGAAAAATTGCCGCTGCTGTTGATCGTGCTACTCGTATCGACGCTGAAGACGGTGGCATTGGCGCTGCGTAGGAAACTGCCGGAGGCCGTGTTGTCGGCGTTGATCGTCACACCCGTGCTGCCGGTTTGCGCGGTGACCGCGGCGAGACCGCTGCCGGTACACGTCACGGTGGTGTTGCTCGCGGGAGCCGTGTTGCTGCACGCGGCCATCGCGGAGGGCGTCAGCGCGCGCGACAACAGCACGATGCCGCCCAGACCCATCCCAAGACTCTTCTTCATACGTGGGGTTCCCCGTCAAGGAACAACAGAAGGCGCCGCTTGATTGAGTGGAATGGACCGACTTATACACGGCTTACACCGACTTTCCAAACGGCCGGTGTGCATCGGACGGATGTGTTGCAGATCACTCACGCCACGTGCCAACCGCGTCGAGTTTTATTTGCCGATGGCGTTGCGACATGCTCGCGGGGCACGCAAAACTTGCCGGGATTTTGCCGCCATTCGTATCGTTCGGAGATCGTAAGGAGTTTGAAATAGCGTCGCTGCCGAGTTTCGCCAATTGCCGTATTCTCTACGGCTCACCTTCCCACGAAGCGACGACGGAGTTTCGACGATGCGATACAACCAGCTAGGCCGTACCGGTGTGTTTATTTCAGAACTATGTCTGGGTACGATGACTTTCGGCGGTGGCGGAGGCATCTGGAAGCAGATCGGCGATCTGCAGCAGGGCGACGCGGAGCGGCTGGTGGGCCGGGCGCTCGATGCGGGCATCAATTTCATCGACACAGCCGATGTCTATTCCGAAGGCCTGTCCGAACAGATCACCGGCCAGGCGCTGAAGAACCTCAAGGTGCCGCGCGATCAGGTGGTGGTGGCGACCAAGGTATTCGGCCCGACCGGCGAATTTCCGAACGCGCGCGGTGCGTCGCGTTACCACATCATCGACGGCGTGAAGGCGAGTCTGAAGCGCCTGCAACTCGATCACGTCGACCTGTATCAGATCCACGGCTTCGATCCGGCCACGCCGATCGAAGAAACCGTGCGTGCGCTCGATACGCTGGTGCAGCACGGGCATGTGCGCTATGTCGGCGTGTCGAACTGGGCGGCCTGGCAGATTGCCAAGGCGCTCGGCATTTCGGAGCGTCTCGGGCTTGCACGCTTCGAAACGCTGCAGGCGTATTACACCCTGGCCGGACGCGACCTCGAACGTGAGCTCGTGCCGATGCTGCACAGCGAAGGACTTGGGCTAATGGTGTGGAGTCCGCTCGCGGGTGGCTTGCTGAGCGGCAAGTATGGACGCGAGCAGCAGGGCGAGGCGGGCAGCCGCCGCACGACTTTCGATTTTCCGCCGGTCAATCGCGAGCGTGCCTACGACTGCATCGACGTGATGCGCGACATCGCGGACAGCAAGAAGGTCTCGGTTGCGCAGATCGCGCTCGCGTGGCTGCTGCATCAGCGGGTGGTCAGCACGGTGATTGTCGGCGCGAAGAAAGTCGAGCAACTCGACGACAATATCGCCGCCACCCAGGTGACGCTCACCGCCGATGAACTCGCCAAACTCGACAAGGTCAGCACGCTGCCCGCCGAATATCCGGGCTGGATGCTGGAGCGCCAAGGTGAAGCGCGCCGTAAGCAACTCGAAGAGGCGCGGCATCCGCAGTAGGCGGCGCGTCAGGAGAAGGTGAAGATGGCGGGCGCGTCGGCATGGCGCGCCCTTGAAGCGCGTTGCCACTGACACCCGCCACCGGGCACGCCTGGCGTTCAGCCGCGCGACTTACCCGGCTGTTGCTGCAGCGGTTGCTTCGGCCGCGTCGGCCGCGTCGGCCGTATAAGCGGCGACCGCGTCCATCGTGCGCGCCGAGTACACCATCGCGGCGCCTGCATTTATCGCGACGGCTACGCCCAGCGCTTCGGCAATCTCGTCGCGCGTCGCACCGTGTTTCAGCGCTTCTGCCGTGTGTACGGTGATACAGCCGTCACACCGCAGGCTGACTGCAACACCAAGTGAAATCAGCTCGCGCGTTTTTGCGCCGAGTACATCCTTCTTATTGCCGGCGCCCGACAGTGTTTGATAACCCCGCACGGTTTCCGGCGACAGTTTGCCGATTTCGCCGATGCGGCCGAACAGTGCTTTGCGGTAATCGATCCAGTTCAACATGGCAATGCTCCTTGGTCTGCTGCGCGTCGGCAGGTGCCGGCGTCGTGAGACAAGTATTGCGCTGCACGTCGATATCCTGAATACTCGAATCGCTCAACTTTTAGCGCGATCGTCTCATGGATACGCTTAGCCGCCTGATCGACCTGGCCCGCCCGCAAGGCAGTCTGGATTTGCGCTGCCTGCTCGCAGGCGGCTTCGACATCAATCATGCGCCGATGGAGGCGGGCGTCGCGCCGTTCCATCTGGTGCTCGACGGCGCGTGTGTGGTCGAGACCGCCAATGGCGCGCGCGTGCCGTTGCGCGCGGGCGATTTCATGCTGTTTCCCCGCGGCGCGGCGCATCGGGTGCGCGATACTGAACTTGCCGGCGAGCCCGCGCCCATGGCGCTGAGCCACGACGGCATGCTGCCGTTACGCCGCAACCAGGCATCCGATGAAACGGGCGGCGAGGCGCAGCCTCGGCACGATCTCGATCTGCTTTGCGGCCGCTTCGTTTACGCGCCGGGATCGTCCGCCTTGCTGATGAACGCGCTGCCCGACCCACTGCACGTGTCGCTCGGCGATGTACAGACGCTAGGCTCGCTGCAGACCGTGATCGCGCTGATGCGCGCCGAGGCGGAACACCGTCAACCGGGAGCGTTGGCCATCGTCACGGCGCTCAGTCATGCGCTGTTCGCCATGGCCTTGCGCGTGCACGGCGGTCAGAATCCGGCGACCTCGGGCGTGCTCGCCCTGCTCGCCGACGCGCGTCTGGGGGCTTCCGTACAAGGCATGCTGAACGAGCCCGAGCGGCCCTGGACCATTGCCGAACTCGGCGATCTCGCGGCCATGTCGCGCGCCACCTATGCGCGTCATTTCAACGAGCGCGCGGGCGTTACGGTGATGGACTTCCTCACGCAGATCCGGATGACGATCGCCTGCGATCTGCTGCGGCGCACGCAGCGCAGTGCGGCGGAAATCGGCGAGACGGTGGGGTATCAATCGGAAGCGGCGTTCGGCAAGGCGTTCGCGCAAAGCATCGGGCTGACGCCGGGGCGATACCGGCGCCAGCAGCCGGAAGCCGATTCGAACGAAGGCTGAGGGGCGGCCGGGCCGACGACTGTACAAAAAGCAACGACCCGGCAGTGCCCCGCCAACGAACGGCTCAGGGACGGGCAACGAAGTGGCCACACCCCGCCGAACTAGTTTCTACCCGGCTTCCCAAACCAGCGTACTTCGACCCACGACATCAACAGCGCCACCGTGAGCGAGCACACGGTGCCGAGCGTCACTTCGCCAAGACGCACAAGAGCGGCGTCCCATGCCGGCCCCAGACCCGGCACCAGCAGCATGATGGTCGCGGTAATGCCGCCCAGGCGCGCCGCGCTACCCACGTTCAGGATCCAGCAGATCACGATCGCGGCGGCCACCGCGGCCGCGTAGGCGGCGAGATAACCGCCGCCCAGCGTCACGCCGATCAGCCCGCAGACGCCGCCGACCATCGCGCCGATGAATTGATCGCGCGACAGGTTGCGGGTGTCGATATAGCTGTGCTGGCTGACCGCGATCGCCGTGATCGACGCCCAGAATGCCTGTTCGGTGTGCAGCGCGCGCCCGATCTCGAACGCCAGACTCGCGCCGGTGACGGCCTGCACGGCCATGAAACTGCCCTCGACGAGCCGTTCGTGAAACGGCAAGGCCTTGAGAAAAGCAAACAGCGAGTTGGCCGCGCCTGCCCGTGCTGTACGTTTTGATGCGTCGTAGGGGTCGGGTGGGGTCATCGAAAGAAGAGGTTTTATTGCAGCATGAAGGTCCCGTATTCTAACGACTCCAATTTACGATCTGCCCGCCCGGCGACAAGCGTCAGGGTTCGTGGCTGCGCAGCCGGTGATACCAGTTCATCAACGGCGTGGCCGAGACGCCGTGAATCACGACTGACGCTGCGATCACCGCGAGCGTCAGCGGCACGAGCGGCGCGACGTCGGCGGCCTTGCCTTGTTCGAGCGCGTAGGCAAGGTAGTAGAACGAGCCGATGCCGCGTATGCCGAACCAGCTCATCAGGCGCCGCTGGGTCGGCGTGGCGCTCGATCCGAGCAGGGACAACTCCACCGACACCGGTCGCACGATCACGAACAGCGCGGCGGTCAGGGCCACGGTCTGCCAGGTGAAAAGCGGCGCGTGCAGGGTGGCGAGCACATTGCCGACCATCGCCATCACCGCGACTTCGGCGATGCGTTCGAGTTCGATGGTGAAGCCGAGCACCGACTCCGTCATGTAAGCGTGCGCTTTGCTCGGGTCCGCGGCCGTCGCCTCGACGTCTTCCGAATCCACCGTGCCGATGGCCTGACGCGGCGAGACGCTGCCGCTCGCGCGATGCTCGACGCGCCGCATCGCGACGCCCGCAGCAAACACGGCCAGAAAGCCATACGTGTGAGCGAGTTGTGCAGCGCCGAACGACAACTCGATCAAGCCCAGCGCGAAGAAACCCTCAAGCCCGAGCGCCTGCGCGTGGCGTGTGCGCAGCCACGCCACCGCATGCGTGGTGGCCCAGCCGAGCAGGCCGCCAATCGCGATTCCGCCCGCCACGCCCCACACGATGCTGCCGGCCAGCGCGAAGTTGAACAAGGCGCCTGCCTGAGCGGCGGGTGTGGCGCAGAGCGCGAGGCCTAGCACCGCAAACGGTAGGGCGATGCCGTCGTTCAAGCCGCCTTCACCCGATAGCGCGAAGCGCAACAGGTCATGGTCGCCGGCGCTGTGCACCTGGACGTCGTGGGCCAGCACGGGATCGGTGGGCGCCAGGATCGCGGCGAGCAGCAAGGCCGGTCCCCAGCCGAGATGCAGGACGTACACACCGAACAGCGTCAGCAGCGGAATGGTGGCCAGCATCGCGAGAAAGCCGAGGCGCAGCGGCACGGTCCACAGTTTTTCGAGGACGCCGAGCCGCAATCGCAGGCCGATGGCGAACAGCGAGACGAGCAGCGCGACCTCGGTGATCGTGCGCAGAATGTGCGCGTCGGCCACCATGTCGAGCCGCAACAGGTCGATGCCGGGCAGACCGAGCAGGTAGCCGATGGCGAGGTAGAACATGGCTGCGCTGACGGGCAGCCGCCGCAGTGTCGTGGCCGCTATGCCCATGAAAACGAGCACCGCGCCGACGATGAGAAACCACAATGTTTCGTGCATGAGCATCCGGTAATGGCCAGCAGGGCATCCGACCCATGCGTGACCGGTTGAAGATGAACGCCAGACCGGCGCGCTGCCTCAGGGCGCGCGTCCGAATGCTTCGCGCAATTTGCGTTTGGCCTGCTGCAAAGTATCACGACGCGTCTTAGGCAGATTTTTACCGGCGCGGTTGATGTAGAAGTTCAGCATCGACATGGCCGATTGGAACGGCGTGCCTTTACGCCGACGACTCTTCATCGAAGACTGTTTGAGCGATTTCGCAATCGTCTCCGCGCTGCCGGTTTTGAAAATGTCGTGTTCGATATCCATCGCGTCGCTGGTTTCCATCACGTGATGCGACCACTTCCGCGAGCGCTTCGCCGCGCTACCAGAAGTGTTTTTTGCGCGATGTGCTGCGTGCGCTTGCGCATGACGCTGGCGGGGCGGTCGGCCCGACTTGCCTCGCGCAACCGGACGTCGGGATCGGCTAGTGGACTTGCTGGCGGCCATGATCGTGCCTCCCATGTCGATAGTCAGGAATACGCCGACGGAGCGTCGGCTCAAAAACAACGCGCCGGCTGCCACCTTCGCGGCTAGCCGGCGCGTTGTTTCCGGTCGCGGATTAGAGCTTCAGTCCGCCGGCTTCGGGCGCATCGGAAGATCCTGCCGGAATGTCGCCGACGCCTACGTCATCGCGACGATCATACCGATCGCGGCCCCAGTACGGTTCGCTGCCGTAGTACTGATGCACGGAGGTCGCCCAAGTCTGGTCCGCCATCGAGGGCCAATGATCCTTGTCGAATCCGGGCGCGTTTTTCACGTGCTCCGCAGTCATGTTCAACACGAAGCACTTTTGCTGCGTGTCGAGCGTCAGCGCATGCCAGGGAATGGCAAGCAGCTTGTCGCCGATGCCGAGAAAGCCACCGCTCGACAGCACGGCATAGGCAACGCGTCCAGAGCCGACGTCGAGCATGATGTCCTTGATCTTGCCGATGTCCTCGCCGTCGCTGCTGTACACCTTATTGCCGTCGAGGGTGGCCGCCGCCATCACGTCCGGCCCGGGACCTTCCGCCGTTGCACCGCCCTTGCCGACGATGGTCGCGCCCTGGTCCGTGCGCATAGTGCCTTGCGTCTGTGTCTGGTTGAGCATGATGTGACTCCTCTACAGGTTGGGTGTGCCTATGGCTCAGCAACCGGCGTTCCTTCAGGATCGACGGGTTGGTGGGCCGCCAGGCTCGCGTCGATCGATGGCGGCCACGTAAAAGGCTGCGGAAGCTTGAAATTATTTCGTCCCGTCGCGCCCAGGTTTTTTAAACGCGAGGTTCCCAAGCTCGCGTTACGGGGTTCCGATCTATCCAGTGCGGCATAGCGCTTGCTGAACCATGGACAACAGCGCGATCCACTGCCGTGCGGTAGGCAGCTTTGAAACGACGCCGCTCGGCACGCTGTCCATTTACCCAGGGAGACTTCAATGAAACATTCAAAGGCATTGCTGGTATCGGCACTTCTCGCCATGTCGGGCGCGGCGTTCGCGCAAGCGGGCGGTGGCAATGGTAATGGCGGCAACGGCGGTACCGGCGGCTCGGGCAACGCGCACGGCGCGGCGACCGCGGCGCCGACCACGGGCGGCGCGTCTGCTTCCGGCGCGATGAGTTCGGGCTCGATGAAAATGAATCACTCGAAATCGAAAACAAAAACGAAGAAGCCCATGACGGACTCGACCAACATGCCGGGTGCCGATGCAAGCAGCGATACCAAAGGACAGTAATCACAGTTGATGCCGTCGCTGACAACAATCGTTGAAACTGCGCGCCCGATACGGGCGCGCAATCATGTCAACTGGCTGGCCGGCGAATTCAGCGCATTGCCTGCTTGGCTTCACTCGGCTTTGCCGCACGTCGCAGGCCTTTCGTACCTGCTTTTGATTCGACCTTGGCAGCAGCCTCTTTACGCACAACGCGTGACTTCTTGAGCAGGCTCGCAATCGATCCGTCGATACTCTGGGTCACCGCCGATTCGCGCACCTTGCGACCCTTCGCGCCCGCCTGGCGCGCGAGTTTCGCCGCGCGCTTTTCCGCGTGTGCCAGCAGGGCGGCGAACGCGACTTCGTCGACTCTCAATCCGCGGCGCGACTGGCCGGGTGGCAGAGTCTGCAACTCGTCCGCTTCAAACGCGCTGATTACCGCAGGGTGAATGTAGCAGCGTCGGCATACCGCAGGCGTGTTGCGCAGCAGCGCGGCCACGTCCTTCACAGTCGCAACGATATGGTGACGCGCTTCTGCCGCGCTATTGCATATCAAGCGTCGCAGCGCGGCCAGCGCGTAGACGCTACCGGCCCAGGTTCGATAGTCCTTGGCTGTGAAGTCCGCATCGCTCGCGCGTCGCAGGTAGTCGTTGATGTCAGCCGAACCGACGGTGTGACGCACGCCGTCGTCGTCGAGATACTGGAACAGATCGTGGCCCGGCAGTTCGGCGCATCGCCGTACGATGCGCTTGATACGCGGATTGTCCACGGTGACGTCGTGATCGATGCCGCTCTTGCCGCGAAATTTGAAGCGCAGTTGACCGGCTTCGATTTTCACGTGCTTCTTGCGCAGTGTCGTGAGTCCATACGACTGGTTGTCGCGCGCATATTCCACGCTGCCGATACGCACGAGTGTGGTATCGAGCAACTGCACGATCGCCGCAATCACTTTGTCGCCCGGCATACCGGGAAGTTTCAGATCGCGTGCCACCCGCGCGCGAATCTTCGGCAGTGCGCGACCGAACTCGGCCATGCGCTCGTATTTGTCCGCGTCGCGTGTTTCGCGCCAGCGAGCGTGATAGCGGTACTGCTTGCGGCCGCGCGCGTCGCGACCGGTGGCCTGGATATGGCCGCGCGCATCGGGACAAATCCACACGTCTTCGTAAGCGGGCGGAACGGCGAGCGCGTTGATACGTTTGATCTCGTCTTCGTCGTCGATGCGCTTACCCGCGACGTCGAAGTACGCGAAGCCGGTCTTGTCACGTTTGCGCGTGTAACCGGGTTGGGTGTCGTCGGCATGCCGCAGACCGGGCGGCATCGCAACGGGCACGGATTGCTTCGCGTCGTCGTCGGCGCGCTCGGGGCTGCGGGGTGTCGAAGCGGAAGTAGTGGGCATCGTCGCAAGTAGAAATTTCAGGCGTGAGGCGCGTCTTGCACCGGTGTCTGTTCACAAGCAAAGCCGATGCCTACCGCGCGTGTTGCACTGCGTCGAGCGTGAGCGGAACAGTCCTTGCGAACCTTGGAACACATCCGCACATCACCAAGGAGAGCGCAATGAGCAGCACACTGAACCCCGATGACGAGCCGCAACAGGTCGTCAAGCAAACCGCCGGTACGACTGGCACGCTCGGTCCGAGCGATTCGTCGGACAGCGGCAGCGATATGGCCGGCGCCAAACGCCATGAGTTCGATATCGATAGTGAACTCGATAATCACGCGCTCGAAACCGGCGCCGCTGAATTGGCCAGCGATACGGATCGTGCCGGCACGGGTGAGCGTGCCGCCGCCGACGGAGACTCGACCTTGACGCCCGACGCGGACATCGAACCGGATCGCTTCATCGACCCGTTGGCGCCAAGCGATGACGACGGCCTCGACGACGATCCGCACGGCCTGTGATCGGACACTGGCAGCCCTTGGCCGGCGCGCGCCAGGCACGGGCACGGCTATTGCTGAACGAGGCTTATATCGAGAGGCTGCGGCGCTACGCGCCAAGCCTCACGCACTAATGTGAAGGAGAGCACCTCATGGCTGGCAATCTGAATGGATACAAGGTCGCGGTATTGGCCGTCGACGGTTTCGAGCAGGCCGAACTGGTCGAGCCAAAACGCGCGCTCGCCGAAGCCGGCGCCACCGTCCATGTGATCTCTGCAAAGCCCGGCAAGATCCAGGGCTTCAAACACGTCGACAAGGGCGACGCGGTCGAAGTCGATACGACCTTCGACAAGGCGAGCGTCGACGACTACGACGCAGTGGTTTTGCCCGGTGGCGTGGTGAACGGCGATGCGATTCGTGTGTTGCCGCAGGCGCAAGCCTTCGTCAAAGCCGCCGACGTCGCGAAGAAGCCGATCGCGGTGATCTGTCACGGCACCTGGCTGCCCGTGTCGGCGGGCATCATCAAGGGACGCACCGTGACGAGTTGGCCCAGCCTGCAAGACGATATTCGCAACGCGGGCGGCACGTGGGTGGACCAGGAAGTCGTGGAGGACGGCAATCTGATCAGCAGCCGCAAACCCGACGATCTGCCCGCTTTCAACAAAACGCTGATCGCTCAACTGTCCAAACGCAAGGCAGCGTGAGCGTCGCTTGCGTCGACCAGGGAGAAAATGCATGAAACTCCGGTATTCCCTACAAGTGGTGACGATCGCGCTCGGCATGAGCGTGGCGTCGATCGGCGCGGTCCACGCGCAAGCCAGCGACGCACCCGCGAGCGATGCGCCGGTCAGTGGCACCAAGCTTTCGCCGGCTGACCAGCAATTCGTGCAGGACGCGTCGCAGTCCGATGCCACGGAAATCGCGGCCAGCAAGATCGCGCTGAAAAATTCGAGCGACCCGCATGTGAAGAAATTCGCGCAGCAGATGATCGTCGACCATACGAAGCTCTCGCATGGGATGGCGGCGCTCGTGGCGAAGAAGGGCTTCAGTACGACGCCGTCGGCGGATTCGGCGCTGGTTGGCAAGTTGCAGTCGCTCAAGGGCAAAGAGTTCGATCAGGCCTACGTCGAGCAGGTCGGACTCGAGGCGCATCAGCGCGCCGTCGATCTGTTCACGCAGGAGAGTCAGAGCGGCACCGACGCGCAGCTGAAGGCGGCCGCCGCCCACGCGCTGCCCACCATCAAACATCACCTCGCGATGGCTCAGCAACTCGCCGGCGCCATGAAGGGTTCGTCATGAACGCGATCCTGCCGCGGCCGGCCTATGAGGATTCTCTTATGCAGATCACCTTTTCCGACGACAAGCCGGCTTTCGACGGCGCGAATCTGATCGTTCGCTTTATGGCGCGAGTGGAGGGCGAAGCGGTGGTGTGTGCCATTACGGCTGAAGCCCTGGAAGATCATTTCGGCGCGGAATCAGCGCTGGAGGCGACCCTCATGGCTGCCTTCGACAAAGGTCGCAATCGCATCCGCTCAGTGTGCGCCGAAGCGCTCGACCAGAATCATGGCGAAGGCGTAGTGTTGCATAGCGGACTGTTCAGAGTGGAAGGCATGGAACCGGATCGCGGCGCCACGGCGTAGGTAAGACGGGCGCCGACGCTCGCGCCGCATCCGCTGCGGGCACGCGACGCACGCCCGGTCCGCATACGCTAATCAACGATGCAAGGAGGCCTCATGTCACTCATCGTCGCAGCACGTTTTACGACTTTTCCCGCCGCCGAAGACGCGGCGCAAAAACTCTTCAACGCAGGTTTCGTCGAAGAAGACGTCACGCTGTTTTTTGTGAATCCGCGCGGCCAGCATGCGCGTTATCCCATCGGCGGCGACAGGGATACCGACCCGGCGGCGCGTGGCGCGCCGAAAGGCGCGGGCATGGGCGTGACCATTGGTGCCGTGCTGGGTGCGGTGGTGGGCGTCGGGATTTTCGCGGCCTTCTCGGCACCGATCATCGTGTCGCTGATCGCGGCCGGCGTAGGGGCGTATGTCGGATCGCTGGTCGGCGCCATGGCTCGTACCCGCGAAGGCGGTCAGGCGGGGCAACGATCGCCGCTTCATGAAGAGACCCGCGATTCCGGCGTGCTGGTCGCGGTGCATGTCTCGCCCGACAATCAGTTCGACGCCGCGCGCGTGTTACGCGAAGCCGGTGGCGTGGCGATCGAGCGCGCGAGCGGCCGCTGGCAGCAGGGGCGTTGGGCGGACTTCGATCCGCTCAAGACGCCGGTACCGTTGAACGAGTTCAGCGAGCATCGCGCCTGAGATTGCGCCCGGCCAGGTGACTGAAGAGCTGGACAACAGAACGGCCCGATCTGCATCGGGCCGTTTTTTTAATGCTCTGCGTAAGTAGGTACGAAGTGAGGTTAAGCCTAAACCCAGATCTGCGACGCACCGTGTTGCGGTTCGACGCCGCGATGGTCCGCGCTTTCGTCGCGAGTCGGCTCGCACGCGGCGGGTACGAGACCGTCATGGGCTGCGCCGCAAGTGGTGCCTGTCTCGTGCATGGTCGCTGACTCAACGCCGTGATGCATCATATGTTCGCGAATCTGCAGCACGGCGGCTGACGTCACGATCGCGATAGCTACCAGATACTCCGCTCGCCTGATTTTCATGTAAGGCTCCCTGTCGTTTTTGCCTGCCCGTTGTTCTCGATTCGTCGGCACTGAATGCCTGGGCGGGATAGATTAAGCAACCCCCGTGCCATCGCTCGGAGCCCCCGTCGTGCGGGCGTTCCAGCCGCTCACGGAGGTGGCGATGCGGGCAACATTTACGTGTTCCGGCAAGATTGCCAGGCTTCGATCACGCACTGCGCAAGGCCTCTCTCGTGAGACCGGCCAGGCACGCATCATGCGAATCAATCGATGAACCCCGTCGCGCGAAACATGCGATATGTGGCACACGTCACGAGGCGCGCGCGACGGATCATCGTCAACGAAACCCGGAGGTATTGAATGGCTACGAACGTTGTTTCCGTGCTGAACGATCTGGTCGAAACGTCGAAGGATGGCGAGAAGGGCTTTCGCAAGGCAGCTGAAGATGCCCACGACGCGCAACTGAAAACGCTGTTCCTCTCGCGTGCCGAAGACTGCACGCGCGGCGCACGTGAGCTGCAGGATGTGGTTCAAGGTCTTGGCGGCAAACCCGAAACGGGCGGCAGCATGAGCGGCGCCCTGCATCGCGGGTGGGTCGACGTGAAGTCGGCCGTGACCGACCGCAGCGACCACGACATTCTGGCCGAGTGTGAGAAGGGCGAAGACGTCGCCAAGAAGCGCTATCACGACGCGCTCGAAAAGGAATTGCCGGTGGACGTGCGAGCCGTTGTCGAACGCCAGTATCAGGGCGTGCTGCAAAACCATGACCGCGTGCGCGATCTGCGCGATCAGTATGCGGCGACTCGTCGGTAATTGAGTAGTTCGGTCGACGCTCTACGGAGCGTCGGCCAGCCACCGCAAAGAAAAAGCCGCTCGCGTTTGCGAGCGGCTTTTTTGTACGCGACTTCAACGGCATCCAGATATGAAAACGCCGGCACGAGGCCGGCGCACTTCAACCCACTATCGCGCGATGTTATTCCGCGGCGATCTTCAGATGGTTCTTCACGCTCGACACGCCCTTCACGGCTTCCACGACTTCGCCGGCAGCGGCCTTGTCGTCAGCCGACGGCACCGAGCCCGTGAGCCACACCACACCCTTGCGGGTCTTCACGTGGATGTGTGTCGACTTGACGTTCGACGCGGCCAGCAGATCAGCCTTGGCCTTGGTGGTGATCGTGCTGTCGTCGACGTGTTGACCGACGGTTTCCGACGCCGCCGACGGAGCCGAAGCAGCGGTCTGCGCCGTGGCGTTCAGGGCGAATGCGAGGCAAGCGATGCTACCAGCGGTCTTCAGAAGTTGGATGGTCTTCATGGTTTCTCCTTCAGGTGTTGATAAAAGATTGCGGTCTTGTTACCTGCGGTCGATCGCGGTCGTAACCGCTGATGACACGCGTGGGATCGTTGCCGCTACGGTTCCGTCAGGGCCCGTTATCGACACCGGGCGCCGGTCCATGCATGCGTTGCGCGAGTGATTCGACCCGCTGTTTCGCGTGCAAGGACCGACGTCCGTCCACACAGTGCTCGTTCGCAAGCTGTGTGCCTGCTTCGCCACGCAATCAGCGGCAAAGACGAAAAGCCTTTACGGCACATGTATTTAGGCAGAGGAATAGAACGGGTCAGCGCGCTCGAACCCCGCGCACGCCCTTGCGGCGGGGCAGACCTGAATTTGCCGGGTGCTTGTAAAAAAGGGCGCACGCGACCTCCGCAATTGGCGGGCCTGAAAATGCAAAGCCTAGAAAAAACAGTGTGTTGCGCGAGCTGGTACGACAGTTGCTCTGTAGAGGTCACTCACCATTTTTCAGCTATTAACGGGACCTCACTACAATGCCTTCCATTGAACTACGCACAAGGCAGTCTCTCGCACTCACGCCGCGTCTGCAGCAATCGGTGCGACTGTTGCAGCTGTCGTCTCTGGAGTTCCAGCAGGAGTTGCGCACCGCGCTAGACACGAACCCGTTCCTCGAGTACGACTCGTCGGAGACGGAAGATGTCGCGCTCGCAACGGCGTCCACGGGTGATGAGATGGGCGCGATGCCTGCCACCGACACGGTCGCGACGGCCGAACCCGATTCGTTGCCGGCCGACAGCGGCAGCAGCGACACGATGGAAAGCGCAGGTCCCGACGACGTGCCCGGCGATTTCTCCGGCGACTACAGCAGCCGCAGTTCGACGCGTCAGAACGGCGACTCCGATGGCAGCGATCCGGCCGAATGGGCCCGCTCGCAGCCGACGCTGCGCGAGCAGTTGCACGATTCGCTGCGCCTCTATCGTCTCGACGATCGCGATCGCGCGGTGGCCCGTTTCATCATCGAAGCGCTCGACGACGACGGCTACCTGCGTCAGGAGCTGTCCGATCTGGCCGACAGCGTCGATCTCGAACCCGAATTGACCGAAGACGAACTGCTGGTCGCGTTGCGTCTGGTGCAGTCGCTCGACCGTCCCGGACTGGGCGCGCGTTCGCTGTCGGAATGTCTGTTGCTGCAGGTCAACGCGTTGCCCGAGGACACGCCGGGCCGCGACGTGGCACGCGAAATCGTCGAACATCATCTCGAGCGGCTCGCTCGCCGCGAGCAGGCCGAACTGCAAAAGCAGATCGGCTGCAGCGCCGACGACCTGCGGGTAGCCTGCGCGCTGGTGCGCAAGCTCGACCCGAAGCCGGGCAACTGCTACGGCCGCACGGAAGACAACTACGTGGTGCCCGACGTGATCGTGCGGCAGGTTCGCAACAAATGGGCAGTCGCAATCAATCCGGCGGTGCAGCCGCGTGCGCGCATCCACCGCATGTACGCCGAACTGTTCGCGCAATCCGCAGGCGCGAGCCGCTCGCCGCTCGCGCAACAGTTGCAGGAAGCGCGCTGGCTGATTCGCAATGCGCAGCAGCGCTTCGATACGATTCAGCGCGTGGCGGAGTGCATCGTCGCGCATCAGAAGGCCTTCTTCCAGTACGGTGAAATCGCGCTCAAGCCGATGGTGCTGCGCGATGTCGCCGACGAACTCGGTCTGCACGAGTCGACCATTTCGCGCGCCACGGGCAACAAATATATGGCCACGCCGCGCGGCATCTTCGAATTCAAGCATTTCTTCCCGCGCGAACTCGGCACGGAAAGCGGCGGCACCTGTTCGGCTGCGGCGGTGCGGGCGTTGCTCAAGGAAATGATCGCTGCGGAAAACACGCGCGATCCGCTGTCGGACGTGTCGCTGGCCAAGATGCTCGCCGATCAGGGCGTGCTGGTCGCGCGCCGTACCGTGGCGAAATACCGGCATCTGATGAAGGTGCCGCCGGCGGAACTGCGCCGCCAGATTTAAACGCGCCCAGAGTCAACGCGCACGCTTCGCCCGCGAGACGGAATGCAGGCGAAGCCGAGGCGCCACGCAAGGCCAGCCACGTGTTGAGCCGCGTGGCGCTTTTTAGTTTCTGGACGTTTCGCGCAGTCCCCATTACATTGGCGGCTCCACCGGCAACAGGGCGAATGCAATGAAGTACTCGAACCGGGTCGAAGGCCTGCGAGGGCGGCGCACGTCGGCGTGGGAAATTCACCGGGCTGCGCAGCAGGCCTTGGCGAACGGGGAGGACGTGATCGTGCTGAGCGTAGGCGACCCCGACTTCGCCACGCCTGCGCCGATCGTCGAGCGCGCGGTGGAGGCACTGCGTAGTGGCGATACGCATTACAGCGCTATCGCCGGGCGCGAACCCTTGCGTGCCGCGATTGCCCGGGAGCACGCGCGCATGAGCGGCCATGAGGTCGGCGCTGCCAATGTGATCGTCACGGCAGGCGCGCAGAACGGCGTGTTCGCCGCTTCGCTATGTCTGCTGGAAGCGGGCGACGAGGTCATCGTCCCCGAGCCGATGTATCTCACCTACGAAGCCTGTGCGCGGGCGGCGGGCGCTATCCTCGTGGCGGTGCCGGTCGATCCTGCGCGCGCATTTCACCTCGACTGCGAGGCGCTCCAAGCCGCCGTCACGCCGCGCACGCGAGCCATTTTTTTCGCGACTCCCTGCAATCCGACTGGCGTGGTGATGCCGCGCGCGGACCTCGAACGGATTGCGCGGCTCGCCCAGCAGCACGATTTGTGGGTGCTCTCCGACGAGGTCTACGCGGACCTCACGTTCGAGCGCGAGCATGTCAGCATCGCTTCGCTGCCGGGCATGGCGGAGCGTACCGTGACGATCGGCAGTCTGTCGAAGTCGCATGCGATGGCCGGGTGGCGGGTTGGCTGGGCGATCGGGCCCGCCGAGTTGATCGAACATATGGGGCGGCTCGCGCTCGCGATGCTTTACGGCTTGCCGGGTTTTATCCAGCAAGCCGCCTTGACGGCTTTTCAGAACAAGGCCGCGATCACCGCTGAAATGCGCGGACTCTACCGGCATCGGCGTGATGTAGTGTTCGAGCGGCTGCATCGCGTGCCCGGTTTGCGCTGCCTGTTACCCGAGGCCGGCATGTTCATGATGGTCGACGTCAGCGGTACGGGCCTCGAGACGGTCGATTTCACGTGGCAGCTGTTTCGTGCGCAGGGCGTCTCGGTGCTCGATGCGAGCGCCTTCGGCGACTCCGCGCGTGGTTTCGTGCGGTTGGGATTCGTGGTCGACGAGGCGCGTCTGATCGATGCATGCAAGCGGATCGCGGCGTTTGTTGGAGGACTGCAGCGTCGCTGACAGGGCGTCACGCTGCTGGTCTGGACGCCGTTCCTTATTGCGCCGGGAGCAGGGATTCAGCCGTCCGCAATGCGAACGCCCTGGCTAGCGGGTGAAGTCGGGACAGCCCATAGAACGGTATAATTCCGCGCTTGAGCGTCCCTGAGGCAGAGTCGTTCAGGGCGCGCACAAGCGCTCATGCTCCGTCCGAGAGACTGCCTCATCAACCGGCTCGCCCCATCGCTGCTTATGCAATTTTCCCCGATCCAGTCTTTCACGCGCAAACGGCTTTCCGACGTGGTGTCCGACCAGATCAAGCAACTGATCTCGGACGGCACGCTGATGCCCGGCGACCGCCTGCCGGCCGAACGCGATCTGGCCACGCAACTCGGCGTGTCGCGGCCGTCGTTGCGGGAAGCACTCATCAGACTGGAAGCGGACGGCTATATCGAAACGTCGGGTCGGGGCGGCTTCACGGTGGTCGACGTCACCGCGCCGATCATCTCCAAGCCGCTCGCCGAACTGCTGCTGCAGAATCCGCGTACCAGTGCCGATATTCTGGAACTACGCCAGGGCCTCGAGTCGATTTCGACGGTGTATGCCGCCGAGCGCGCCACGCCGGCCGACCTGGAAAAAATCCGCGAGGCGTTCGAGGCGTTGAAGGCGGGTTCGCTGTCGCAAGACCGCGTCAACCTTGCCGAGCTCGATGCCGCGTTTCACCTGGCGATTGCCGACTCCACGCACAACATTGCACTGGCGCATGTGATGCACGGCATCCACACGCTGATTCGCGAAGGCATGCGCCAATACCATCGGCTGATCGATTACGACGACGCCATGGAAAAACAGCTGATGACCCAGCACCAGGCCATCTACGACGCGGTCATGACGCGCGATGCGCAAAAGGCCCGCAAGGCGGCCGAAAAGCATTTGGCCTACGTTCGCGAAATGTACCGGGAAGATGCGGCGAAGCCTTCGTCTGCCGTGAATTCCTGATTGACACGCGGTACGCGCCATCGCGTACTGCACCGTGGCACCCCCAGCTTCCTCCAGTTGACACCTTCGGGCGACTTGCTTATATTTCTTGGTCAGACCAACAATACCAGTCTTACTGAGCGATGAAGAACCGCGGAGTTATCCCCGATTCCGCAGTAGAGTAGGTGAATCGCCGACTGCCGCTTTTCTTTTCAAAGAGCTTATGAAAGTCGCCCTGTTTGTCCCGTGCTTCATCGATGCGTTCTATCCCGAAGTGGCGATCGCCACGCTCGAATTGCTCGAACGCTTCGGCATCGAGGTCGACTATCCGCAGGAGCAGACCTGCTGCGGTCAGCCAATGGCCAACAGCGGCGCACATGTCGAGGCGGCCGGCACGGAACGCGTGTTCGCGCGTAACTTCGCGGGTTATGACTACATCGTCGGACCGTCGGCGAGTTGCATTCATCACGTGCGCGAGCATCTCACCGCGCTCGAGCAGACCGACGAAGTCAGGAAGGTCCGTGCAAGCGCCTATGAACTCGTCGAGTTTCTGCACGACGTGGTGGGCGCGCGTGAATTTCCGTGGGCCGAGTTTCCGCATCGTATCGGCCTGCACAACAGTTGCAGCGCACTGCGGCATCTGAAGGAAGCGTCGATATCCGAGGTGGCCGGTACGCCGTTTTCGAAACCGCGCACCTTGCTCGAAGGCGTGAAAGGCATCGAATTCGTCAAGCCCGCACGGCCCGACGAATGCTGCGGTTTCGGCGGCACCTTCTCGGTGACGGAAGAGCCGGTGTCGGTGCGCATGGGCCAGGACAAGGTACGCGATCACCTCAACGCGGGCGCCGAATACATCGTGTCCGGCGACATGTCCTGCCTGATGCACCAGCAAGGCTGCGCCGAACGCATGAAGGCGGACGCGCGCTTCATTCATATCGCGCAGGTCCTCAACGGAGCACGCGCATGAACCGTATCGATCACGCGAAGGCCGCGGGCGCTTTCATCAAGAAGACAGAGCACGTCGCGTTTCACGACAGGCGTCTGTGGGATTTGCGTGAGAAGCGCGATCAGCAGGCACACGGCATGCCCGAATGGGAGACCTTGCGCGAGTTGGCGTCGGGCATCAAGGAACATGCGCTGTCGAATCTGTCGGGCTATCTCGAGCAGTTTGCGACGGCGGCCGAGGCGAATGGCGTGACGGTGCATTGGGCTGCCACGGCCGAAGAGCACAACGCGCTCGTGCATCAGATCATGTCCGAGCGCGGCATGACGACGCTCGTCAAAAGCAAGTCGATGCTCACCGACGAATGCAAGATGCGCGAATATCTCGAACCGCGCGGCATTACGGTGATGGAAACCGATCTGGGCGAACGCATCCAGCAGCTCGATCATCAGGACCCGAGTCACATGGTGGTGCCCGCAGTTCACAAGCTGCGCGCGGATGTCGCCGAACTGTTCGGCCGCACCATCGGCACCGATCCTAAGAACAGCGATATTCACTACCTCGCCGAGAGTCAGCGGATGAACACGCGGCCTTACTTCGTGCGCGAAAAAACGGCCGGCATGACCGGTTGCAATTTCGCGGTGGCGGAGACGGGTACGGTCGTCGTCTGCACGAACGAAGGTAATGCGGATTTGTCGGCGAATGTGCCGCCTTTGCATATCGCGTCGATCGGAATCGAGAAGGTGATTCCGAAAGTGTCGGACCTCGGCGTGTTCATTCGCATGCTGTCGCGCAGCGCGCTGGGCTCGCCGATCACGCAATACACCTCGCATTTTCGCGCGCCGCGCCCCGGCACCGAAATGCATTTCATCCTCGTCGATCACGGCCGCTCGGAGCGGCTCGCGATGGAAGACTTCTGGTTCTCGCTCAAATGCATCCGCTGCGGCGCGTGCATGAACACCTGTCCGGTTTATCGACGCAGCGGCGGTCTGTCGTACGGCGGCACGTACTCGGGGCCGATCGGCGCGATCATCAATCCGACCTACGACCTGAAACGCTACAGCGCACTGCCGTTTGCGTCGACGCTCAATGGCAGTTGCACCAACGTGTGTCCAGTGAAGATCAATATTCACGAGCAGATCTACAAGTGGCGCTCGGTCATCGCCGAGCAGCACGAGGTGCCGTTCGTCAAACAGGAAGTGCTGAAGATGGCGGGGCGCTTGCTCGCGAGCCCGACGCTGTATCGCGCGACGGTGTCGTCGATGGGCAGCGCGTTGCGACGTCTGCCGAATTTCGTGCTGTACAACCCGCTCAACATCTGGGGCAAGCAACGCGAGTTGCCGGAGGCGCCCAAGCTGACCTTCCACGCCTGGTACAAGAAAAATCGCGGAGAAAAAGATGGCAACGCGTGAAGCTTTTCTGGCCAAGGTGCGGCAGGCCCAACCGCCGGCGCGGCCGCGTCCCGAGGTGCCGTTATTCAAGGCGCCGGACGGCGAGCCGCGTGCGCGATTCACGACGGCTTTGCAGGCGATGGGCGGTACTTGCGTCGATGTCGCCGATACGGGCGGCGTGCTCGGGCTGATTCGCGAGCGGTTCGGCGAAGCGGCTTCGATTGCCTCGGCGACACCCGAAGTGCCCGGTACGCGCGCGCTGAACGCCGCCACCGAACCGGCTTCGTTGCAGGACATCGATGTCGGCGTGGTACGGGCGCGCTTTGGCGTCGCCGAAACCGGCTCGGTGTGGTTCAGTGAGCGCGAGTACGTGGTCAACGCGCTCGGGTACATCGTGCAGCACCTGGTCGTGCTGCTCGACCCCACCCAACTGCTCGACGGCCTGCAGGATGTCTACCGGCGCGACGACTTCCGCGATGCCCGCTACGCGGCGCTCGTCACCGGCCCTTCGGCGACGGCGGATATCGAAGGCGTGCTGATTCGCGGCGCGCAGGGCGTGCGCTCGCTGACGGTGGTCTGGATGGCGCCCGCCTGAAAAAGACTGCACTGCAGACGGCTCACCCCACGGAGTTTGATATCATCACTGTATAAACATACAGGTTTCGTGGGCGCACCGTGGCAACAGATGCTTCATTCGCTTTTTACTATCTGCTGAACTTCGAACGTGCGCTGGCGTGGCTCGAAGCGCGCTACGGCGATCTGCTGGATGCGCAGGAACACGCCTTTCTGAAGGGGTTCGCGGCGTTGCCGCAGGCATCGCGCGCGCTGCTGGTGCGTATGCTGATGCGCAAGGGCACGCTGTTTCGCGCGAGTCGACTGGCTTACGAGGAAATCGGCTGCCCCTTGCAGGCGGCCGCGCCCATCGCGGCGCTCGGCTGGCTCGACCCTGAACCGGCGCTTACGCTCGACGATTTATTCGCGCTCACCACACGCCCCGAGTTGCTGACCATCTTCGGCGATGCCGTCGCCCTCGTGCCTGGCGCGAAAGCCTTGCGCAAACCAGACCTGCTGGAGACGTTGCGGCCGTTTTACGCCGCCGACGCCGCCGACGCCGCAACCGAAGCCGCACCCGAAGCCGCACCCGGCGCCGTACCCGACGCCGACATGCAAAGCACACGGGTCCAGCCGCTGTCCGCCTGGCATCCTCAAACCACCGACCGCGTCCTGCATGTCGCCATCGCGGCACTGTGCGAACGGCTGCGCCTGATGTTCTTCGGCAACTTGCGGCAGGACTGGTCGGAGTTCGTGCTCGCCGATCTCGGCGTATTCCAGTATGAAAAAGTGGCGTTCGCACCATCGTCGCGTGCGTTTCAGCAACGCGCGGACGTCGACGCGTATCTCGCGCTGCATGCCTGTCGCGAGGCGCTCGACTGGCTGCCCGGCGACGACACTGAGCCGCATGCGATCGACCACCTCGTCGCCGCCGTCGCGACGATCGGCATCTCGAACGAATGGCTTGAAACACGTCGCGCGAAATTGCTGTTTCGCATTGGCTACCATTGCGAGCGCCGTCAGCTTTGGCCTGCCGCACTGCGCGTCTACGAGACTTGCGCCTGGCCTGGCGCGCGGCATCGGCGCATGCGCGTGCTGGAGCGCGGTGAGCGCTTTCAGGAAGCGTTCGAACTGGCCTCGCGAGCCGCTGCTGCGCCTGAAAGCGAAGAAGAAGCGCAACGCGTCGCACGCATGTTGCCGCGACTGTTGCGCAAGCTCGGCCAACCGGTCGCGCGCACGCGGTCTGCGCGCGCGATCGAGCGCAGCACGCTGATTCTGCCGAGGCCGGACGAGCCGCAAGCGGTCGAATACGTCACACGCGATCATCTGACGAGCGAAGCCGCGCCCGTCCACTACGTCGAAAACGCGCTGCTCAATTCTCTCTTCGGGTTGCTGTGCTGGGAGCCGGTTTTCGCGGCATTGCCGGGGGCGTTTTTTCATCCGTTCCAGCGTGGCCCGGCCGATTTGCACGCGCCCGATTTTCATACGCGTCGCGCGGACCAGTTCGCCGCGTGCCTCGCGCAACTCGGGAGCGAGGCGTATCGCGAGACGATTTTGCGGCATCTGCACGACAAGGCGGGACTGCAATCGCCGTTCGTGTTCTGGGGTCTGCTGACGCCGGAACTGGTCGCGCTCGCACTCGACTGCCTGCCCGCCGCGCATCTGAAACTGTGCTTCGAACGCCTGCTGCGGGATATTCGCGGCAATCGCTCGGGCTTGCCTGATCTGATCCGCTTCTGGCCTGCCGAACGGCGCTATGAGTTGATCGAGGTGAAAGGACCGGGCGACCGTTTGCAGGACAACCAGATACGCTGGCTTGCGTACTGCGTCGAGCACGGCATGCCGGTCCGCGTGGTCGACGTGCGCTGGGCCGATGAATCGGCTGCCCACGGTGAGGACACGATCGACGCCGAACGCGCGCTCGTCGACGGAGCGGCCGCATGACCTACGTGGTCGCCGTTCGGGCGATGTGTGAATTCACCGCACGGCGCGGCGATCTGGACCTGCGCTTCACGCCCGCGCCGACCTCGCTCGAAGGCATGGCCGGCCATCTCGCCGTCGCAGGGCGTCGCGCGAGTGGTTACGAAACCGAGATCACGCTGACCGGCACGCATCGCGGCTTGACCGTGCGCGGCCGTGCCGACGGTTACGACCGCGTGTCGAACCGGCTGGAAGAGGTCAAGACGTATCGCGGCGATCTCGCGCGCATGCCCGCCAATCATCAAACGCTGCACTGGGCGCAGGCGCTGGTCTACGGGCATCTGCTGTGCCGCGCGCGCGGGCTCGCCGACATGACGGTGGCGCTGGTGTACTACGACATCGGCACCCAGAAGGAAACGGTGTTGACGCAAGTCCACAGCGCGCGCGACCTGGAGGTTTTCTTCGTCGAGCAATGCGAACGCTTTCTCGATTGGGCCGTGCAGGAAGAGGCGCATCGCGCGGGGCGCAATGCCGCGCTCGCCGCGTTGCAGTTTCCGCATGGGCGGTTTCGCAGCGGCCAGCGCGAGGTGGCGGTGTCGGTGTATCGCGCTGCGCGCGACGGCAAACCGTTGATGGCGCAAGCACCCACTGGCATCGGCAAAACGCTGGCGACGATTTTTCCTTTGCTCAAGGCGTGCGCGGAGGACCAGATCGAACGGATTTTCTTCCTGACGGCCAAGACGCCTGGCCGCGCGCTGGCGCTCGATGCGATCCGTACGCTTCACGACAGCGCCGCCTCGTCGGGCACCCCGTTGCCGCTACGCACGCTGGAGCTGGTCGCGCGCGACAAAGCCTGCGAGCATCCCGACAAGGCCTGCAATGGCGACTCCTGTCCGCTGGCGCGCGGCTTCTACGATCGTCTGGACGCGGCGCGCAGTGCGGCGCTGACGGGGCCGCGGCTCGATCGTGCGGCGGTGCGCGAGGCGGCGCTCGCGCATGAGGTCTGTCCGTACTATCTCGCGCAGGAACTGGCGCGCTGGTCCGACGTCGTGGTCGGCGACTACAACTACTACTACGACACCAGCGCGATGCTGTACGCGCTCACCCAGCTCAACCAGTGGCGCATCGGCGTGCTGGTCGACGAGGCGCACAACCTGCTCGATCGGGCCCGGCGCATGTACACGGCCTCGCTCGATCAGGCGGCGTTGCGGCTTGCGCGCAAAACGGCGCCGGCTACCTTGCGCAAGCCGCTGGAACGGCTGGCGCGCGAGTGGAGCGCGCTCAAGCGTGCGCAGAGCGACACCTATCAGGTCTATCCCGACGTGCCGGGCAAACTGCTGTCCGCCGCACAAAACCTGGTGGGCGCGGTGACGGACCAGATTGCCGAAGCACCGCTTTCCATCGACGACGCCTCGCTAAGGTTTTTCTTCGACGCGATGCATTTCGTCGCGCTCGCCGAGCAATTCGGCGCGCATTCGATTTTCGACATCACGCTCGCGGCCGCCCCCCAGGCGCCGCGCGACAAAACCAGCGCCACGCTGTGCGTGCGCAACGTGATTCCCGCGCCGTTTCTGGGTCCGCGCTACGCCGCCGCGCGTACCACGGTGATGTTTTCGGGCACGCTCAGTCCACACCATTTCTATCTCGACACGCTGGGCTTGCCGGAGCAGACCCGGTGGCTCGACGTCGAGGGCCCGTTTCGCGCCGAGCAGTTGCAGGTGCGCGTGGCGGGTCATGTGTCGACGCGCTGGCGCGATCGCGAGCGTTCGCTCGTCCCGATCGCCGACCTGATCGCCGAACAATATGCGGCGCAGCCGGGCAATTATCTGGGCTTTCTGAGCAGCTTCGATTACTTGCAGCGCGTGGTGGCGTTGTTGCGCGAGCGGCATCCCGAGTTGCCGGTCTGGACTCAGGAACCCGGCATGGACGAGGCCGCGCGCGACGCGTTTCTCGCGCGCTTCCGGAGCACGAATCAGGGTGTCGGCTTTGCGGTGCTGGGCGGGGCGTTTTCGGAAGGCGTCGACCTCGTCGGCCAGCAATTGATCGGCGCGTTTATCGCCACGCTCGGCTTGCCGCAGATCAACGAAGTCAACGAGCAGATGCGCCGCACGATGGAGGCGAAGTTCGGCAATGGCTACGATTACATGTACCTGTATCCGGGGCTGCAGAAAGTAGTGCAGGCGGCTGGGCGGGTGATCCGCACGGAGCAGGATCAGGGGGTGGTGCATCTGATCGATGACCGTTATCGGCGGGCGGAAGTGCGGCGGTTGTTGCCGCGATGGTGGGTGGTGCGGTAGGGCGTGCATCGGCGAGGCGCGGCAGCGAGTAGCTGGACCTTACCGGACGCCCCACCGCGGCGCTGATCCCGGACGCGTTACTGCAGGTCGACGAAGGCGCCGGTCACGGGTTCTACTTCACTCATGCGGAGAGGTCGAACCAGGATTTGCTGGCGTTCCTGGACCACCGGCCGGTTTAGGATCGACGGGCAACTGGTCTTCCACCGGCGCGTCACCCTTGTCGGTCGATTCGGGTTCCGAAGCATCGGCGGGCGAGGTGGCGGGCGCATCGTTTTTCGTCGCGTCCGGCGTCGTGCTGCCGGAGCCGATCTGGGCCGGCACGCTTTCAGGGTCCCACGTCAGCAGGTTGCGCTGCGGGTTCGCGATCTCGATGCCGCGCTCCCGGAACTGATCGAGGATGCGCCGGTTGAATTCGCGCTGCACGCCCCAGCGCGCGCTGTCGCGACATTGAATCTGGCCGGCGAGGGCGATGGCCGAACCGTCGAGCGCATCGACACCCCAGAAGCTGAAGTCCGACAGGATGCCGTCCTTGAACTTGTCGTCCTCGCGCAGGGCGGCGCCGATTTCCTTCAGCGTCGTGATGGCCAGATCGACGTCCTGGCCGAACACGATGCTGACCTTCACCGCCGCATTGCCGATGCCGCGATTGGTGTTGTTGACCGTCGATACCGAACTGAACGGCACGGTGTAAAGCGAACCGTCGCCGCCGCGCAACCGTACGGTGCGGATCGACAGATACTCGACGGTGCCGGACACGCCCGCGAGCGTGACCCAGTCGCCGACCTGCATGGCGTTTTCCATCAACAGGAAAATGCCGGTGATGAAATCCTGCACCAGCTTTTGTGAACCGAAGCCGAGCGCCACGCCGAAGATGCTCGCGCCCGCCAGCAGCGGTCCGATATTCACGCCGAGTTCGCTCAGGCCCGTGAGCACGACGACCAGCGCGATCGCGCAAAAGAGGGCGCTACGCAGCATCGGCAACAGGGTGCGCAGGCGTGCGGCGCGCACCAGGTCGCCGCTGGTGGTCCAGCGTTCGAGCCGCTGTTCGACCGATACGTTGACGCTTTCCCACACCACCAGCGCGACCACCGCGGCCACGCCGATGGTGATGATCGCCGACGCGAGCCGGTGACCGATGGTCCCCGCGCGGAACAGTTCGGCGACGTGAAAGCCCCACACCTGCATCAGCGCGAGCGCGGTGACAATGCCGATGACCCACGAGATCACGCGCCGCAGCAACGGGTAATAGCGATAGGCGTGCTGATGCAGCAGCGACTGCGCCGCATCGCCCTGCACATGGAAGAGGCGGGCGAGCGCGCCGAATACCACGATCGACACCACGCGCGCGGCGACCAGCACCGCCAGCGAGATGCCGCCGAGATGCAGCAGGGTGTGATAGCCGTTCTGCACGTCGAGCGCCCAGATGAACCACAGCGCCATCACGACGAAAATCGCGAGCCACGCCCAGACGTCGGCAAAGGCGCCGCCGAGCACCTCCAGCGATTTGCGTTTGGCGGCGCGCTCGCGGATCAGTTCGCCGACCGGCCGCGCGCATTGCAGGATCAGGATCGAGATCATGATGTGACCGGCGAGCGCGACGACTTTCATCAGCGCGAGATGCGCGGCGTCGCTCAGACCGAGCGACTGGGCGATCTCCGCGACCGCCGAACCGGCGCCGACCACGCTGACGATCCGCACCATCCAGCGCTGCACGAACACGGCCCATGCATCGCTCATGCGCAACAGCCGCAGACGCGGCGCGGCGGGTTGCAAAAAGAAGCCGCTCATTATCACGATCACGCGGCACAGCACGTAGATGTCGACCAGCGAGTCGAGCGCGCGGTCTTGCGGCGTGCCGTCGTCGGTGAAGATCGACATGAGCGCGCTCGCCGCGCCGACGAACACCGCCAGCGGCAGGAAATGCAGGACCAGGGTCAACAGCGCGCGGGGCAGGCGCCGCAGGAGCGTCCAGTGATGCGTCGCTTTCTGTTTGCCGCTGGCCTCGATCGCGCGGCCTTTCGCGGACGCCGCGGCGGCCGTGCCGACCGGTGCCGCCGCAGCTCGACGCGCCTTCGCATCGGCTTCAGCGTCGGCGACGGGGGACACGGGCAGAGGGGGCGCGGCGTTGGGCGCATCGGCGGGCTGCGGGGCGACGTCGATGGGCAGGTCGTCGGCGGCGACGTCATCGTCGTCGCCATTTGCGCGGCGCGCGGCCAGCGCCTTGTAAACGCCACGAAGCAGCCGGCGCGCCAGCCATTCCAGCACGAACGCGGGCACCAGCGCGGCCAGCAGCGACCAGGCGACATGGCCGAGCACGGCGCGCGCTTGCGGGCTGGTCGATTGCCAGTTCCACCAGGCACGTACCGAGGCGACGTCGAGCAGGGCGTCGATCGAGCCGCGCAGGGACCTGGCCAGATGCACGGCCCAGTGCGCACCCTGACGGGCCAGTTGCGAGGCAAGGCCGTTCGAGTTGAAAGCGTTCGGCACCAGCGCGGCGGCCCCGCTCGCGGGTGCGGGCGCCGAGGCGGCGCTCGCCGCGGACGCCGCTGGCGCGCTCAAAGCGCCGGCGGCGGCGATCGCCTGCAGCGTATCGGAGACTTGCGCGCGGCGTTTCGGGTCGTTGAGGACGGCGAGAGCCTGGCGGGCCTGCTCGGGCGTCAGCGTGACGGTGGGAGCGGACGCGGCCGAGGCGGGCGCGGTGGCAGCGGCGAATACCGGCGAGGCGCCGAGCAGCAGAAGAATGAAAAACCAGGCGTGGAGTAATTTGCGCATAGGGTGTAAAGCGGGGTACAGAAGCGGACGGCGGCTGTGCCGAAACGCATGGAAGGTCCGGCGGCGTGACCCTGAACCGACACGGCTTAGGTCATACAAGTTCCGCGTGGGGACGTGGCAAACGGCCCGCAAGAGCCCGGCGGCCCCGTCGGGTGGCCTAAGCGGGTAGCAAAAAACTTGCCCGTCGGACGAATGGGGCGGCTTGAAACGGGCGTGTCCGGGCGGAACAGCTAAAGCCCGAGTGGTCGCGACGACTGCCGGGTCAGTGCAGCAGTTTGCCATGCCGGGCGGCATGAGGTCGGCGACGTTCACGCCGCACTAAGCGATCGATGCGTCTCGCCGGACACCCGCGCTCGCCTATTCAGGCTGGCGCTTCGGCTGGGAGCGAATGGTCAGTGCCGCCAGCGCTCCACCGGCCAGCGCGCAACCAGCCGATACCAGAGCCACCGCGCGCAGAGCCGCAGCCAGGGCTTCGGCTTGGGCCCTCGCCACTTCGGGCCGCGCCGATGCGCGTTCCGCCTGCAACTCCGCTTGCGCCTGCCGCTGCGGTATGGACAACGCGGCGAGCCGAGCGCCGAGCACGGCATCGTGCGACCAGACGAAAACGATCCCCAGCACCGCGATCGCCAGCAGGCTGGCCACCCGTGCCACCGCGTTGTTGATGCCCGAGGCGACGCCGGTACGCGCGGCGGACACCGACGTCATCACCGTCGTCGTCAACGGCGCGACGGTGATGGTCAAGCCGAGTCCGAGCACGACCAGCGCTGGAAAGAAGCTGCGCCAATAGCCGCCGCCGCTCCACGGCAGCGCGAGCAGCACGAAGCCGCCCGCGGCGACGAGCGGGCCCACGCTGAGCAAGGCCCGCGCGCCGTAACGGCTCGTCAGGCCGCCTGTCAACCGCGACAGCAGACCGATGGTCACCGGCACCGGCAGTAACGCCGCGCCGGCTTGCGTCGCACTGTAGCCATAGGCGCGAATCAGCGTGAAGGGCAGAAAGAACAGCGCCCCGCCGAGGCCGAAATAGAGCAGCAGGGTAACGAGATTCGCGCCGACGAAGTTGCGGGAACGGAACACGTCGAGCGGCATCATCGGATGGCGGGTGTTCGCTTCGAGCGCGACGAACGCGATCAGCACCATGACGCCGACGATCAGCAAGGCCAGCACCCGTCGGTCGCCAAATCCGTGCGCCGACGCCAGCGTCAGCCCATAGGTCAACGCGCCGAGCCCCGCCGCCGCGCTCACCGCGCCCGGCCAGTCAATCCCGGCCGGCAAGCGGGCGCGAGTGCCGGCGACGACGGGCTCACGCCCACCGTCATCCCGGCGGCTGTCCGGCACGGCGACCAGCGCCAGCGCGACGGTGGCGCAGGCAATCGGTACGTTGAGGAAAAAAATCGCCCGCCAGGACAAGGCGTCGACGAGCCAGCCGCCGGCCACCGGCCCGAGCGCCGAGGTAATCGCGCCGACGCCCGCCCAGGTGCCGATCGCCTGACCGCGTTCGCGATCGTCGAAGACCGCGCCGATGATGGCAAGACTGCTCGGCACCAGCAAGGCCGCGCCGACGCCTTGCACGGCACGCGCCGCGATCAACGCGCCGGCGCCCGGCGCAAGACCGCAGGCAATCGAAGCCAGCGTGAACAGAACGATTCCCACGACAAAGACCGTGCGCCGGCCGAGCGTGTCGCCCAGCGAGCCGCCCACCAGCACCAGCGCGCCGAGAAACAGCAGATAAGCGTCGACGACCCACTGGATCGCCGCGACGCTGGCGCCCAGTTCGGTCTGAATCGACGGTAAGGCGACGTTGACGACCGAGCCGTCGATGAAGGCCATGCTCGAACCGAGGATGGTCGCCGCCAGCGCCAGCTTTTTACGCCGGCACGGATGACCGAAGCCGGGCGGCTGCGCGCGGATGGCGAGGGTGTCGCACGGACTCGCCTGCGCGGGCTGGGCGGGCGAGCGGGAGCGCCCGGGCGCCGGCAGGCGATGGTCGGCCAAGTCTGCTCCCGACGGCCGTCACACCAGCGACGACGCCTGCCGCTCGGCCTCGTCGTCGGAATCCGTCCCGCCGTTCGCGGCCGAAGCGCGCCCGGCCGCCGGCTCCTGATGCAGCCGGTTCGCATGCATCAGCCGGTACAGCGTGGCGCGCGAAATGCCGAGTTCCGCCGCCGCTTCCGAGAGCTTGTAGCCATGACGCTGCAGGGCATGTTCGATGGCGTCTTTCTCGGCCTTGCTGCGGATCTCCGCGAGCGTCACCGCCGGGCCATTGTCGGCTTCCGGCAGACCGAGATCGCTCGCTGTGATGAAGCGCCCCTCGCTCATCACCACCGCGCGGCGCACGCAGTTGATCAACTCCCGCACGTTGCCCGGCCACGGATAGTTCGACATGGCGACGATCGCATCGCTCGACAGCCCGCGCAGTTTGCGCGCGCCGTCCTGCTTGTACATGCTGAGTGCATAGTTGGCGAGCAGCTTGATATCGCCGCCACGCTCGCGCAGCGGCGGCTCGATCAGGCGCAGCACGCACAGACGGTGATACAGGTCGGAGCGGAAGCGTCCGTCTTCGACCGCCTTGTCGAGATCGACGTGGGTCGCGGAAATGACCCGCACGTCGACATTGATCGGCCCGTTGCCGCCCAGCCGCTCGATCGTGCCTTCCTGAAGAAAGCGCAGCAACACCGCCTGGCATTCATGCGGCATATCGCCGATTTCATCGAGAAAGAGCGTGCCCTCATGAGCCGTTTCGATCCGGCCGATCTTGCGCTGCAGCGCGCCGGTGAACGCGCCGCGCTCGTGGCCGAACAGTTCGGCTTGCAGCAGACTCGGCGGAATCGCCGCGCAATTGATCGCGACGAAGGTGCGGCCGGCGCGCGGCGAGCGATCGTGAATCGCGCGGGCGGTCAGCTCCTTGCCCGTGCCCGACTCGCCGGCCACGAACACCGGCGCATTGGTTACGCCGCATTTGTCGATGCGGCGGTACAACTGCTGCATTGCTTCACACTGGCCCACCATGCCATGCCGGCCGAGCGACGGCTCGGGCGTGACGCGCGACTGACGCAGGCTCGACAAACCGTGCGCGTGACCGAGTGCGAACACGAGCCGTTCGTTCAGCCACGGGCGGGTGACGAAGTCGAAGCAGTAATCGAGGATGAAGCGGCTGACCAGATCGTCTTCCGCCTGGCCCGGCGCGATTTGCGCGACCCAATTGGTTTCCATGCGCCGCATGCAGGAGGCGAGCGCCTGAAGCTGCTGCGAGGTGCAGTCGCCAGGCAACTGGACGAGCCCGACCTTGATGTTGCCACGCTCGATCATGCGTTCGGCGATGGCGGTGGTTTTGGCGTGCACCGCTTGCCAACCAGACTCGCCCAGGAAGTCGGCGAGTTTCTGGTCGGGTGCATTCGACACATAGAGAACGGTGCGTTCGGTGTCGGCAGGCGTGCCAGTCGTATTCATGTTACCCCCGGTTTGATGCTGCTCTCGGTATTGCTATTTGACATATTCGACAGACCGGCAGGCCGCACCGATCCCTGGTCAACAGAGCCAGCCGCTCCGTTCGACGGGATGCGGGCATGGGTTGCGCCGGCGCCGGCTGCCCCTTTTGCGGGCGGACGGTCACTGACGGATTCACGGTAGTGGCAATTGGCGGGGAGCATGGAGCGGGCGGCGCGAACCGCGCGTTGCTACACATCGGACAGATGGCGGCACTGCGTTCAATTCTGCAACCGCCAGACGATTTCATCCCCGAATCACCACAGCCGTTGGACCTCGTTGGCCTGTTATACCGCGCTCTGTGCGGCGCGTGGCTTAACGATAAGCGAAAGTGCTGACGAGCGCCATACAAACAATGGTGGATTCATCAAGGTTTCCTGCGCGGCGCCGGCGCGCCTTCTCCGTTCAAAAACAGACCGTCAAGACAGGCTATGCGCGTCGTCGCACATAACGCGTCAATCGCCGCGTTCTCAGCCGCGAGACGTCGATGCCGATGATGCGTTTTGCCGTCTCAAGCTTGCAACATATCGGGCAAGCCGGTGTGAGCGCGGTTTACGCCGACAGCTATCGGCAGTTTTGACCTGACAGCGCTGCAAGCCTCGACGGGTCGTGGTGTGCGCCGACCCGTTTCACGACGATTTGCGCGTACATCTTTCCAGGGCAATTCGGGCCCTGAAATAAGCGTGTGTCGAATACGAATCATCGTGTGCCGCGAGGCGCCCCGGTTCAGGGTGCGCTGCAGCAAAAGCCATGATGGACAAGGGATCGAGGTCACATGGCACGGCCATTGCAATAAGGGAGTCACAGAGAATGCGTTTGCCGCCCGGTTCACCTACGGGGAAGCGACGGGAGAAGAGACCGGCGGCAGACACAGACTTCGCAAGCGTGGTCGGGGAGGCCAACAACAGGTCTTGCGAGGATACGGCGGGGCCAATGAGAAAAAGACGTCAACAATAAACGGCGGAGTGACCGGTACCTGTACCGGTCACTCACGACCGGAGAGTACGAGGCATAAGACAAAAAACAGCAGCAAAAAATAGCGACAACGACAAGATAGCGACGGGGCAGCGCTCGGCAGGACCGGCCGGCGCGAAGAGGCGAGGAGCCAAGGCCAGAGTCTCCTTAGAGAGGCGAAATAAACGAGGTGGACCGGGCGCCGTGTCCGCATACCCATGCGGACACGGCTCACCTGGACATGCTGGACATGGCCCGCAAGGGCCCATCATTCGGGGTTGTCATGAAAAAACAGATCATCCGGGCAGACGCCGCAGCGCGGCTGGACCCTCAAGCCACCGGCTTGTCCTATCTACGATGCCGGATTCCGGCGCGCTCGCTGTTCGCCGCACCGCAGCCCGACCTGATGACGCTCGTGATCGCCGAAGCGATCCGGCGTAAGGCTCAGGCCCAGGTCGAACGCGAGGGCTTGCGCGACGCACTCTACGAGATGCCCGTTTCGCGCGAGCGCGAGGACCGTGAGCGTGGCGTGGACATCCATCCGTCCGATACGGACGACTAACACCCAGCGTCGCATTGACCGACGTGGCCTCGCCAGGCGAACGGCTGCACACCGGCGGAGACCGACATGATCGACATCTTCCTGATTTCCTCCAGCGCGGAACGCGCGCCGCAGATCGTGGCGCGTCTTCAGCAAAGCGGCGTGGCTTACCGGCTGCGTAGCGCGCGCGGCACGGCCCGGCAACTGCGCACACATGCCCGCGCGATTCGCAGCGCCGATCTGCTGATCGTCGAAGACAGCGAGTTGAATGCCCGCGATCTCGACGGCGTTGAAGAAGTGCTGGCCTGCACGCCGGCGCTGCACTGCATGCTGGTCACGGCCGAGCCTTCCACGGCATTGCTGGGTGCGGCGCTGCGCGTCGGGGTTCGGCATGTGTTCGCCTGGCCGTTCGACGCCGACGAGATCGCCCTCGCGCTCGCCCAGATCGAAGTCAGAAAAAATCCGCCCGGACGGCGCGCCGGACGCGTCGTTTCGCTCGCCTCGAGCAAGGGCGGCAGCGGCACCACGCTGATCGCGGTGAACCTCGCGTATTCGCTTGCCACGTTGAACAACCGGCGCGTCCTGCTGATCGACCTGAGCCAGCAATTCGCCGATGCCAGTCTGCTGATGGCCGACCGGCCGCCGCCCACGACGCTCGCCGACCTGTGTTCGCAGATCGATCGGCTCGATGCCGAGCTATTCGAATCCTGCGTGATGCGCGTGCACGCGAATCTCGATGTGCTGGCGGGCGCCGGCGATCCGCTCAAGGCTGCCGAATTGCAGCCCGCGCAGCTGGAGCGGATTCTCGCGCTGGTTCGCGAACGCTACGACGCGGTGCTGATCGACGTCGGCCAGAGTCTCAATCCGTTGACGATCCTCGCACTCGACCGCAGCGACATGATCTGCATGGTGGTTCGGCAGAGTCCGCTTTATCTGCACGGCGGGCGTCGCATGCTCGATATTTTCCGCGAACTCGGCTATCCGGCGAGCAAGGTGAGGGTGGTCGTCAATCAGTACGACAAGAGCGCGCCGATCAATCTGCCGACCCTCGAACAGACCCTTGGCGCGAGGGTCGCGCATCAGTTGCCACGCGACGACCAGCAGGCCAGTGAGGCGCTCAGCCGCGGCGTGCCGCTCGTGACCTCGGCGCACGACAGCATCCTTGCACAAGGCATCAGCCTGCTCGCCGATATGTTGTGGCCGGCTTTTGCCGGAAGTCGCAAAGGCGTGTTCGGGCGCCTGTTCGCCACTCAGACGACGCTGCCGCCGCGTTTGAAACCGGGCCATTGAGGCGGGTAGGTCCGGTTCGTGATGTCGACGGTGCATGCTCAATGGATAGACCGTCGATGCACCGTGCCGTCGGGGTTGGTGCGGTCTGGACAATGTGTCACGGGGACTGCTACGCTGCGACGCAGAGATCAGCAGACGCAGGCCGGCGAGACGCCGGCTATCCGCCTTCGTGCGGCTCGAAAATTGATTGGCATATCGAACGAGCATGGCATGACCGCCCATACTCCGAACCGGGACGTCGACGGCGAACGCCCTCGCGTGGAAGAAAAAAACGCTGCGACTTCGACGGCGCGAACCCGCCTCGATGACCAGGCGCGCGATGACCAGGCGCGCGATGACCCGGTCGCCGGCTCAGCCGATGGTTTGCGCGTGGCCTCGGTGGAAATTCTCACGCGTTGCGGCGCCGCGCTGCTGCTCACGCTCTTCGCCCACGCCGCCATCGAACGATGGCTCGCGCAGCCCACCCGCATCACCCTGTTACTGCTCGTGGCGGGCGCATTCGTCACGATCGGCCTGTCGCTTTTTGCACGCGTGCCGATCAAACGCGACTGGACCCCGTTCGCCTTTGTTTGCTCGGTGGGCGGCACCTTCTATTTTCTGGCCGTGCGGCTGTCGCCCGGCATTCCGCTCGTGCCTGAATCGGTAGGCGCCGCGCTGCAGCTGATCGGCATTTTCTGGCAGCTGTTCGCGAAGTTTTCACTGCGCCGCTCGTTCGGCATCTTGCCGGCCAATCGCGGCGTGGTGTCGGGCGGGGCCTACCGGTTCGTGCGTCATCCCATGTATCTGGGCTACTTCGTGATGGATATCGGCTTTCTGCTGGCCAACTTCGGCTTGCAGAACGCGCTCGTCTACAGTTGCCAGTTTGCCTTGCAGGTCGGACGCATCGTGCGCGAAGAGCGACTGCTGTCCGAGGACGGGCATTACCGGGCCTATCGGGCCAAGGTACGCTTCCGCGTGATTCCCGGTGTCTTCTGACGGTGTATCGTGTCGCTATGTCGGGCTCGCGCCGGTCGCGAGCCCAATCCGACCGATCCCTCTCAAGAGAGCCACGTGAGCGCAGCATTGTCCATGCACAACGATATCGGCGGTGTCAGCGATATCGCCTCGATCCTGTCCAACCCGATCCTCAACACGGATTCGTACAAGGCGTCCCACTACCTGCAATATCCGCCCGACGCGTCGGCGATGTTCTCGTACATCGAATCGCGCGGCGGCCGTTACGGCCGCACGCTGTTCTTCGGCTTGCAGATGCTCATCAAGGAGTATCTGTGTCGTCCCGTCACACCGGCGATGATCGAACAGGCCAGGGCATTTTTCGGCGGCCACGGCGAGCCGTTCAACGAAGCCGGGTGGCGCTACATCGTCGAACAATACGGCGGCTATCTGCCGGTGCGGATTCGTGCGGTGCCGGAAGGCTCGGTCGTGCCGACGCACAACGTGCTGGTCACCGTCGAATGCGACGATCCGCAGGTCTTCTGGCTGGCTTCGTATCTGGAGACCATGCTGCTGCGCGTCTGGTATCCGGTCACCGTGGCGACGCAAAGCTGGCATTTGCGCAGGACGATCCGTGGCTGGCTCGAGAAGAGCAGCGACGATCTCACGCAGTTGCCGTTCAAGTTGCACGACTTCGGCGCGCGTGGCGTGTCGAGTGCGGAATCGGCGGCAATCGGCGGTGCGGCGCATCTCGTCAGCTTCATGGGCTCGGATACGGTGCTCGGCGTGGTCGCGGCGAACCACTACTACAACGAGACGATGGCGGCGTTTTCGGTGCCGGCCGCCGAGCACAGCACGATTACGTCATGGGGCCGCGAGCGCGAAACCGACGCGTTCCGCAACATGATCGCGCAGTTCGGCAAGCCAGGCGCGATCGTCTCGGTGGTGTCCGACTCCTACGATCTGTTCGCCGCGCTCCACACCTGGGGCACGGAATTGAAACAGGCCGTGATCGATTCGGGCGGCATGCTGGTGATCCGGCCGGACTCGGGCGATCCGCAGAAGATCGTCCTGCAGACCTTGCATGCGCTCGACGCGTCGTTTGGCTCGACGCTGAACAGCAAAGGGCGGCGCGTGCTCGATCACGTGCGCGTGATTCAGGGCGACGGCGTGAATGCGGAGTCGATCGAAGCGATTCTTGCCGCCATCGACGAAGCCGGCTTTGCGACGGACAACATCGTGTTCGGCATGGGCGGCGCGCTATTGCAGCAGATCAACCGCGACACGCAGCGCTTCGCGATGAAGTGCTCGGCGATCCGTTTGGGCGACACGTGGCACGACGTGCGCAAGGACCCCGTCACGGATGCCGGCAAGCGCTCGATGAAAGGACGCCTCACGCTGCTGCGCAATCGTCGCACGGGCGAATACCGCACGGTCACGCTGCCGCTCGCATGGGACGAACACACGGCCGAGGCGGATTGGGAAGACGCGCTGGTGACCGTGTTCGATTCCGGCAAGCTGCTGGTCGACGTCTCGCTTGCGGAGATCAGGCAGCGCGCTCACGAAGGCGAAGCTTGAGTGCTGCTGTTCACGCGCCAGACGCAGACGCCTGACGCGTGAACATCGACGCGGCATGTCATGCCTTCGTGCAGACTGGCGTCTTCGCTGGCGATGTCGAAACAGACTGCGCCAATCGATACGCGGATATAGCGCTCGCCGCGCCTGAGTTCGACTGAGTCGATCAGACCGGCCAGCGCGCCGTCGGCCGAGATGGCAATCGCGTGCGCCGAGACTCGCCACATGACGCGTTCGCCGGCGGCGAAATCCTGCCCGCTGGCGTTGGTGCCGATCACGAGCCCCGCTGCGATCGCTACTTGCCCCGGCGCGCTCATCGCGCCTTCGCCGACGTTATGCAAACCCAGCAGGCTGGCAACCCGCATCGAAGCGGGCTGTTCGAACACGGCGTCGATAAAACCGGCCTGTAGCACGCGACCCTGTTCGACCACCATCACTTCGTCGGCCAGCAGGGCGGCTTCGTCGGGATCGTGCGTGACGATGATCGTCACTGCGGCGATCTCGCGCTGCAAGGCGCGCAGCGATTGCTGCAAACGCCGCCGCCGAGGCGTATCCAATGCCGCGAAAGGTTCGTCGAACAGCAGGAGTTCGCTATGCCGCGTCAGCGCCCGCGCGAGCGCGACACGCTGCCGCTGACCGAACGACAGTTGATGCGGCAGGCGGTCCACCAGCTGCGCAAGACCCAGATGATCGAGCCAGTAACGCGCGCTGGCGAGGTCGGCGTCGACGGGAAAGGCGAGTTGGCGAGCTACGCTCATGTGCGGGAACAAGCCGTAGTCTTGCGGCATATAGCCGATCTGGCGTTGCTCGGGTGGCAGCGTGTCCAATTGCGTCGCGCCGAGCCGCACTCTGCTCGACGCATTCGATTCGAGTCCCGCGATCAGACGCAGGGCCAGCGATTTGCCCGAGCCCGACGGCCCGATGATCGCCAGACGCCGCGTAGTCGGCGTCCACGCGATGTCGAGATCGAATGCACCGAGGCGTCGTTGCAAATGGAACTCGAGACGAAGGTGAGCGGACTCGCCCCGGCTCGCCGTCAGACCGATGCTGGATTCGAGGGCGTCGTCGCCGTTCTCGGTCTGCTCGGCGGCGTTTTTTTGTCGAAGGCTGTAAATCGACAGCGCGGCGCAGAGAATCGCGATCGCCAGCGTCGGCAGGAGCAAGGGCATCATCGCCGGCAGCCCCTGGCCGCCGAACACCACGTAGGTATAGACCGGCAAGGAATAGGGGTGATAGGCCACCATCACGGTCGCGCCGAATTCGCCGAATGCGCGCAGCCAGGCAAGTGCGAGGCCGGCGCGAATCGCGGGCCATGCCACCGGCAGCATGATCCGGAAAAAGCGGCTGCCGGCGTGATGGCCTAGCGTCGCGGCAACATCGTCGAGCACCGGATCGACGGCGCCGAACGCGGACTTCGCGGCGATGATGAGAAACGGCGCGGCGACGAAGACTTCCGCGAGCACGATGCCCGCGAACGAATCCGTCAACACGCCGCCGGTGAGTTGGCCCACCCAGCTATAGGGGCCGAGCAGAAACAGCAGCAGCACGCCGCTCGTGAGCGGCGGCAGTGCCAGCGGCAACTGCACGACGAAGCCGAGCAGCGCTGTCTTGCGCGAGTTCGAGCGGGCGAGCAAATAGCCGAGCGGCACGCCGCCGAGCAGGATCACGAGCGATGCGACACTGGCGCTCGCGACCGACACGCCGACCGCGGACCAGGTCGCATGCCAGTCGACATTGGCCCAGTCGGCGTGGCCGAGTTGCGGCACGCTGGCGACGAACGGCGCGCACAGATAGACGGCGAGCAGCGCCGCGAGCCACACCAGGGCTCGTGCTGCGGGTCGTTGCATTGCCTTACTTCGCGGTGGCGTCGATCACGGCTTGCACTGAGGGCGGCATGGCTTGCACGTTGCCCTTCACGACGGGTTGAATCACGTCCACGCCGTGTTGCTTGAGCAGCTCGCGGCCTTTCGCGCTCAGCAGGAAGTCGACGAAGCTGCTGGCGCCGTTGCGGTTCGGCGCGTCGCTGAGAATGGTCAGCGTGTAGCTGGCCTTGGCCTGCAGTTCAGGCGCCGGACGGATCGACGGAATCTTCAGATCCGAGGTTTCGGTGGAATAGAAGAAGCCCGCGTCGAGCTGACCGGATTGCAGGCGGCCAACCAGCGTTTCCTCCGGCAACACCTGCTCGGCGTTTTCCGGCGCGCCCAGCGTCTTTTCGACCAGATCCGGCTGATGGTAGAGCTCAGCGGCCTTCGTCACCATCTCGACAGTGAACGCGCCCTTCGGGTCGAGCTTCGGATCGGTGCGGCCAATGCGGATGCCCGGCTCCTGCAGCACCTGGTCCCAACGCCTGCTCTTGAACTGGGCCACGAATTTGCTTTGCGGGTTGTAGCCGATCATCAACGGCGACTCGGCGAAGTTCACGTACCACTGCACGTGATCGCCGTTCGCTTCGCCCATCAGGCTGTCATTGACCTTCGGGCTGGCACTGATGAACACGTCGCCGCGGCGCAGCTTGCCCTTGATCTCGTTGGCGATCTTGTTCGAGCCGGCGGCGTAGCCGCGGAAGTGCTGGCCGGTGGCTTTTTCGAATGCCGGGCCGACGCTGCGCTCCATCAGGTTGACGAGCGAGCCGGCGTACAGCACGTTGACCGTATCGTCCTGGGCGAAAGCCGGCGCCACGTTGACGACACCGGCGACCACGACGAGAGAAGCGAGCAGCTTGCGAATCATGCGAAACCCCGTTTGCGTTATTAAGGTCGCTATATTACGACGTCATCGTGTCACGTTGTAGAGCGACGCACAGGCTCGTGCTCAATTGAGCGGGAGAATCCTGACGTAGCTGGTGCCGCCTGTGCTGGCCGCCCGGTCGATCGCATACAGCCGGTTGCGCGGCGCGTCGACGGCCACGCCCCGGGCGTCTTGGAAGTCGTTCGCCAGCACGCTGATGGTGCCGTCCGGCGCAATCCGGCACAGGCCGGTGGTGTTGCATTTGGTGTACAGCTTGCCGCCGGCGTCGACGGCCATCAGGTCGGGCGCGTCGATCTGCGCGAAGGCGCTTGCCGTCACCGCCTGCGAGGCAGCGAGCAACGCGCTCAGGCTCGCCTTGACGATGTCGTTGTTGGCCTGATCGGAGACATACACCGCATCGCCCGACACGGCGACGCCGACGGGTTTGCCGAGGCCCGTCAGCAGATCGCGCTCGACGGCCGTGTGAGCGTTCGGATCGTAAGTGATCAGGCTCAGACCGCCGGCCGCCGGATTGCTGCCGGGCTTGACGAACCACGTCGAGAGCAAACGGTTCGAACCGATCGAGATCAGTCCGAGGCGGCGGCGCGTCGGGTCGGGACCGGTCAGGGCCGCAAGCGTGTCCACGCCGGTGATGCTGAACACGGCGCTCGCGGTACCGAAACCGAAGCGTTCGATCATCAGCGCGCCGGTGTCGGCGAAGCTCAACTGGCTCAGGCTGTTCGACTGACCGGCCACGCCCGGTACGGCCGCGTAGTGGGCAAACCCGTGGCCGTCCGGCGAGGTGAGCACGCTGTTGGTCTGATCGTCGGTGATGAAGACGGCGCCATCCGTGCTGCGCACCGCGATGCCGTTCGGCGAGGCGCTGAGCGCGATCCGCTGCGGCGTGACCGAGATCTCGTCGCCACCGCAAGCGGCCAGCGATGCAGTGAGTCCGAGCAAGCAAACGAAAGTCGTGGTCCGTCGCATGAAAAGAGGCAAGCGCATGGAATTTCCGAGGGGCCGATTGTCCGCGGGCCAGATGCCGATGCGTCAATCCGTGCCGTTAGTTCTTGTGAGTGAAACCGGCGTTGGCCGAGGGGCCGATATGTTTGCCGATATATTGCGTATCGACAGGCTTTTGAGCGCGGGCCGTCAACGCAGCGTAATATACACACGCATATAGCGGGTGAACAAGGCGCTCGCCGATCAATGCTGGAGATAAGCGTGTATGGATAGTGTGAATGCGATTGCGTCGCCCAGGGTCGACGGTGCGCTCGTCCTCGCCGGACGGTTCCAGCGTTCGGTGACGTTCGGCGTCGAGCAACTCAGGCAATACGACAGTGTGTTGGCGACGCCATTCGATCTGCGCTGCTATACGACCAACCGTTTTATCCGTAGCGTGGAGCCGTATCGCGGCGTGCTTCTGACCACGTTGATTACGGAAGCGGGTCTGCCCGACAGCGTGCCGGGCGAATTCAAACGCACGGTGTTCGTCGCGGTCGGCCGCGATGGCTATATCGTGACGTTTTCCTGGCACGAACTCTTCAATACGCCGATCGGCGAAAGCGTGCTGGTTGCTTATGAGTGCGGCGGCCGCGCGCTCGATGCGGAAGATGGCGCGCCGATTCTGTTTTCCGGCGCGGATATTTTGCCCGCGCCGCGTCATGTCAAGCGCCTCGCCCGGATCGAGGCGCATGTGCTCGGGGCGATGGCTTAGGTGGGTGCGGCGGGCGGGCGTAACATGATCGACGGTCCCGACGACCTGTTCTTCGCCGCTCTGAACGGTATGGCTGCCATGTCTGACGATCCGCTTTCATCTGCTCGCGAGCTTGCCGCACCCACGACCGTGGCGGCGCTCGCGTTGCCGCTCGATCCTCAGGCCGCCGACTGCATGCGCCATTGGCTCGACGCCGCCACCCACGCGGCGTCGCCCGATACCCGGCTGTTTGTCAAACTCATCGCCGAACGCGACTCGCGGCAGGAGCTCGGCTTGCTTGGACTGGCGCAACCGGCATGGGGCGCGCTGCTCGCGCGGCATTTTGCGCAGGCGCACCCGCGCTCTGCCTTGCCGCCGACTCTTCGCGCAGACAGCCACGCAGACAGCCACGCAGCGTTCGTCCGTGCACTCCACGCCCTGTTGCTCGCCCATGCGAATCCCGCGCTTCCGAAGGACGACGCCGACTGCCTCGCCACGATCATCGCGCAGGCATGTTTGCGCCCGGATCATCTGTGGCGCGACCTCGGCCTTGCCGGCCGCGATGAAGTCACGTGGATGCTGACGCGCTACTTCCCGACGCTGGTCGCGCTGAACACCAGCAACTTGCGATGGAAGAAATTCCTCGCCCAGCAACTGGCGTTGTCGCTGGGCTTGCAGCCCGGTCCCGCGCCGGGTTGCCCAGGCTGCGAAGATTACGCTCACTGCTTTCCACGCTGACGCATCGGTGCACTCGCTGACGTGCAGCCGGCCATTCGGCCAGGGTGGCAGCGCGAGACGCTTCGTGTATGCTTTCGCGCATGGCCGACACTGCAAAAACCAAACCAAAATCTGCGACGAAATCCACGAAGACGCGCCCCGAAGTGCGCTTCCGAATGCGCATCCGCAATGGTGACGCGGTGGCGCTCGGACCGGGCAAAGTGGATCTGCTGGAGGCGGTCCGCGAACACGGCTCGATCTCCGCGGCGGCACGCAGTCTCGACATGTCGTATCGGCGCGCCTGGTTGCTGATCGACGAACTGAACCGCTCGCTCAAGTCGCCCGCCACGCAATCGGAACAGGGCGGTCAAAGCGGCGGCGGCTGCACGCTGACGCCCGTGGGCGAAACCATCGTTCGTCTGTATCGCAACGTCGAAGAGGAAGCCGCGCGGAGTTGCGCGAAGCAAATCGCCGAGTTGACCCGTTTGATGCGCTGGTAAAGCGAGGCCCGGCGCACCGCGAGATGCCTTGTTTGGAACTGGCGGCCAGAGGCATCGGCCGGACGGTGTTTAGCCATGCCGCAGGCAAAACGCCGAAGCCGGCGGATGGCCGCCCTGAACCGCCGCCTCGGCCTGCAGGCGGCTCATCAATTCGACGAAACTCGCCACGCTGGCCGTGCGCACCGGGTGGTAGTCGATCTGATGCCGCTCGCAGACTCGCTTGAGCGTGTTCATCGAATCATGGTCGACACAGTCGACCGGAAACACCACCAGATCCGCGCCCGGCAGCGTCGCCGCCAGCAAACCCTTGCGATCTTCCACGCCGCCGTCGTGCACCAGCAATTCGCCGCCCGCCGCCGCGACCAGCCGCCTGAGCGCGGCATTCGAACCAGGCCGTCCGCCCACATACACGATCCGTTTATCCTGCACGCCGCCGAGGCTCGCCCGGCGCGTTCCGTTTGCGTTCGCGGCGTCGGCTTCATGCAACGTTGCGCGTTCGAGCGCATCGCATTCGCTTTGCACGAGTTTCAGCAGCGTCAGCGTCTGTTCGCGACTCCTGTGCAACGCCAATGCGGCGTCCTGCTGCAGGAGCGCGCGCTGTTCCGCGGCTTCGCGCCGGCTCGTGTGCAGGGCCACGCGTCGATCGGCTTCGGCCAGGCGGTCGCGCAGTCGCTGTGTTTCGGCTTCGGTATCGTCTGCCGCGATCGTGGGATGACGCGAGGCCTGCGCGATGAGTTGGGCGATCTGTTCGTTCAGCGCGGCAACCGTCTGGTCGCGCTGCAGGCTGATTTCCTGCAGACGACTTTGTTGCCGCTCGACCTTCGCTCTCAACGCGGCGTTTTCTTCCTCCAGCGCTACCAGCCGGCGAATGTCCGCTCGATTGGCGGCGCCGACCAGATGCGACAGCATGTGCAATTCGCCGAACGCTTTCTGGCGCACCGGCATGGTTGCGTACGGGTGAGTCATCACGGCCCAGTAAGCCGGCGGGATCTCGCCGCTTTTTAGCGCTTCGTCCCATAGCTTGAGCAGTTCGACGTCGTCGGCGGCCTTGCTGAAGCGGCGGATTGCCGTCGCGTAATGCTCGTCGAGCAACTTGTTGAGCGCTTTGGCCCCGGCGCCGCCTTCGATCGCCAGTTCGACCGCGGCGTGATGAATCTCGAGATCGCCCGCGTCGCGGCCGTCGAAGCCCGTGAATTTAGGCACGAGCTTGCGCAACTCGTGCGTGCTCAGGCAGGTCCCGATAATCGAACAGTGCAGATGGCCGTCGAGTTCGGTGAGGCGGGCGCGTCGGCTGGTACTCGGCGGCGAGACCCTGGCGGGCGCGCAGCAGGCGTCGCCGGACAGATTGATGCGCGAAGGCTGGGCGAGACGAAACGGGGGCGTGTGCATGAGATGTCGATCCGGTTCGTTAGCGGGCGGACTGAAGGCGCGCGCGGAACACGCACCGCCTCTTCTTCGCGGGCACGCGGCTCGCGATATATTCGTAAAGATATAGCGGTAGCGAAAAAAAACGCTGCATAGGCTGCAACCGCGGGTCAGTCGTTTGAGTGGACGAGGGCGGCTTGCGCAGGTGGCTTGCGCGGCACCGTGCCCGCCTGGGACGTGTCGGCCCCATGCCGCGCGATCGCGCGTGTCGCCGGGCCGCCTCTTACGCCGGCGGCCGCGGCGCGCGCGTGCTGTTCGAGCACATGACCGACGCACAGGCCCACGAAAGCCGCGTCGAGTCGTTCGAGTTCGGTGACGACCCGGCGCAACGCGGCGATGTCGGTGCTGAACGCGTCCGAGAAAATCGCGTCGCGCAACTGTTCGGCCGAGCGCGCCGACTCGATCGCCGTTTTCAGGTCGCTCAGGCGCACGAAGCCCGTCGCACTCGCCTGATCGGAGAGGATCGACAGCAACTGGTTGAGCGAATGCGAGCCCGATGTGCCGACCGAGGCGAAATTCAGTTGATCGCCGGTGAGCATCAGGACGAAGCGCTGCACGCTGCCATAAAGGCGCCGATAAGCATCGACGACATCGCGGATCGACTCGGCGCGGCCTCGCTCGGAGGGCGACTTCACCGCGACGAGCGTCGACGACAGCGCATCCGGAAAGCGTTCGAGGCGTTCCGCCGGAGCGGACAAATGGGATCGGCTGCGCACTGCTGAGGGCTCCTGCGGGCTTGTTTGGCTGGCTCATGGAGCACGCGAAAAGCAGATCGCCACGCGCCCATCAACCCACCGTGATATTCCGTAGGATATAACGAAACGCAGTCAGGGTGTAGCGCGACGCATTGTCAGAAGCTTTGGTGGCGCGGCTTTCGGCGGATGGATCGGCCCTCGCGGGCTGGCTAGTCGAGCCGCGCGAAGTCGAGAAAAGCCTTCACGGCTGGCGCCCGTTCGTACTTGCGAGAGGCGATGGCGATTTCCGAGGCGATCGGCGGCCCCGCGATATCCCGGTACACCACGCCCGGCAAGGCGATGCAGTCGGCCAGCGTATGCGGCACCACGGCGACGTTGCCGCCCAGCGAGACGCAGGCGAGCACGGCGGCCAACGTGCCGGGACGTGCGCCGAGCCGCGGCGAGAAACGGCCGCGCCGCGCCACTTCGAAGGTGCCGGCCTCCTGTTCGGGAAGCACGAAACACTGATCGCGCAATTGCGCGGGCTTGAGATTCGCCGACCCCGCGAGCGGACAATCCGTCGGCAGCGCCAGCACGAACCGGTCGCGATAAACCGTGGTGGCCAGAATGTCGTCGGCGAGCGGCGTGGGCGGGCGAAGATAGGCCGCGTCGAGCAGGCCGTCGCGCAGCATGGCGACGATACCGTCCATCGGCACTTCGCGAATCGCCACTTCGACGCCCGGATGCGTCGCGCGAAAGCCGCCCACCGCACGCTGCAGGACTCCGGCATACGCCGCCGACGCCACGTAGCCGACTTCGATCCGGCCCAGCTCGCCGCGCTCGGCCAGCACCGCGCGTTCTTCGCCACGGGCGAGGTGGTCGAGCGCGGCCTGTGCCTCGGCGAGGTAGGCGATGCCCGCGGCGCTCAGCGCAACCGACCGCTTGGTGCGATGAAAGAGCCGCACGCCCAGTAAGCGTTCGGCCTCCTGAATTAGCTTGGTCAGCGACGGCGCGGCGATGCCGAGTTCGTCGGCGGCGCGCGAGAAATGCAATTGTCTGGCGACGCAGACAAAGGCATGAATATGACGAAGTTCGAGCTGCCGCATGGTGTCGAGTATTTCCATCGGGGCTAATTATTTTGTGATTCTATGGCAATGACGGGAAAGAGGCGCAGGGCTACCATGGCTGACTTTCGCTACGCTGCCGCCTATCCCATGCCATCCCTTTCCAGCACGCCGCCTGCGTCCGTCGCCGATGCGCGGCCCCTCCGTCCAGGCTTCGTACTGGCGACCGCCTCGGCGACCTGCGCGCTGATCGTGCTCGATACCAACGTCGTGGCGGTTTCGCTGCCGTCGATCGCGCGCTCGTTTCACGCCAGTTTTGCCGACGTCGAATGGGTGGTCAGCGCGTATATGGTTGCCTTCGCCTCCTGTCTGCTGCCGGCAGGCGGGCTCGCCGACCGCTTCGGCCGCAGGAAGATGCTGCTGATCGGGCTCGCCGTGTTCTTTCTGGCGTCGCTCGGTTGCGGCCTTGCGCCGTCGGCGCTGGCGCTGAACATCGCGCGCGCGGTCAAGGGCGTGGGGGCGGCGATGCTGCTCACCGCCGCGCTCGCCGTGATCGCCAACACCTTCCACGAAGGTCCGGCGCGGGTGCGCGCGTGGGCCGTATGGGGCACCTGCATGGGGCTGGCGACGACGGTTGCGCCACTGGTCGGCGGCGTCATCACGCAGTGGCTCGGCTGGCGCTGGATTTTTCTGCTCAATCTGCCCGTGTGCGCGGTGCTCGCGTGGTGCGCCTCGCGTGCGATCCGCGAGTCGCGCAATCCGCAACCCGGTCCGCTCGATATCGCGGGCAGCCTGCTATTCGGGCTCGGGCTTGCGCTCAGTATCTGGGCTTTGATCGGTTTGCCGGCGCACGGCTTCGCGAACCTCGCCACCATTGCACGGCTGGCAGCCGCCGTGCTGTTGTTCGGCGCGTTCATTCAGGTGCAGCGGGTGCGCGCGCATGCGATGGTCGATCTCGCCCTGTTCCGGCAGCCGCGCTTTGTCGCCGCCGTGCTCGCGATGTTCGGCTACGCCGCGTGCGCGCAGGTGATGATGACCTTTCTGCCGCTGTATTTGCAGAACGCGTTCGGTCTGTCGGCGGTGCTGGCGGGTGTCGGCATGCTGCCGTTCGCGCTGGCGATGGTGGTCGGGCCGTACATCGGCGCGGCGCTCGGAAGACGTCTTCCTGCCATGACCTTGCTGTCGGCGGGACTGTCCTTGATCGCGCTCGGCAATCTGTTGACGGCGTGGGTGGCCGGCAGCGAACGCTATGCGTTCGTCGCGTTCGGCATGGTCGTGACGGGGCTGGGCGCCGGGATTCTGAACGGCGATACGCAGAAGGCCATCATGGCGTGCGTGCCGCCGGAGCGGACCGGCATGGCATCCGGAATCAGCACGACGACGCGCTTTACGGCCATCGTCACCTCGGTCGGGGTACTGGGCGCCGTGCTCGCGGCCAGAACGCACGCGGCGTTTGTCGGCGCCGTGCCGCTTTCACCTGATATGAAAGCGGCGCTCGATGCCGGTTTCATCTCGCACGTGCTGGCCGGCGACACGGCGCAGGCCACGGCACATTTGCCTCTGGCGCTGCGTGAGGCGTTGTTGTCGGCGGCGCATGCGAGCTTTGCCAGTGGCTTTGCTGCCGCGTTGGGGCTGGCGGGCATCGCAGCCGCGGTGATCGCCGCGAGCGTGGGCTTCCTCGGCAGCCGGAGCGGCGTCACGTTCATGGCGCCGCGCTTGCCATGATCCCACCGGATGATGCAGTATTTCCGCACGCGGACGAATGAGGAATGCTATGCCAGCAGTAGATGCCGCATGGGAAGAATGGTTGAGCAGTAACGTGGCACGCGGTTGCAGTCCCGACTCCATGATCGACGCGATGGTGCAGGCCGGCTTTGCCGCCGATGCCGCGCGCGCGGCGGTGCACAAGACCTTCGGCCTGAATCCGGCCGATTCGGCGTTTGCTGCGACAACCGCAGCCGCCGCGACCGAAGCGGCCCTGGCAAAAGCCGCGCCGCAAAGCTTTCGATACGACGAGCCGCCCGTCGCGCGCGGCAATGTGATCCGGGCGCACGATCGCGACGTGCGAGTGCTGATGCGTTGCGAGCGTCCGCAGGTGATCGTGTTCGCAGACGTACTCTCACCCGAAGAATGCAACGAGATGATCGAACGCTCGCGGCATCGGCTGAAACGATCCACCACGGTCAATCCCGCCACCGGAAAGGAAGATGTAATCCGTAACCGCACCAGCGAAGGCATCTGGTATCAGCGCGGCGAGGATACTTTCATCGAGAAGATCGACCGGCGCATATCGAGTCTGATGAACTGGCCGGTCGAAAACGGCGAGGGCCTGCAGATTCTGCATTACGGTACGACCGGCGAATACCGGCCGCACTTCGACTACTTTCCGCCCGACCAACCCGGCAGCGCCGTGCATACCGCGCAGGGCGGTCAGCGCGTGGCGACGCTCATCATCTATCTCAACGACGTGCCGGACGGCGGCGAAACGATTTTCCCGGAAGCGGGAATGTCGGTCGCGGCGAGACAGGGCGGGGCGGTGTATTTCCGCTATATGAACGGCGAACGCCAACTCGATCCATTGACCTTGCACGGCGGCGCGCCGGTGCTCGGCGGCGACAAATGGATCATGACGAAGTGGATGCGCGAGCGCGCCTACGGCTGACGACGCGAGCCTGCCCGGCAGCCTCGCGGACGACGCCCGGCTCGCCCAGTGGGCTACCGAGCCACTGTTTCAACGCCTCGCGGCCGGTCGTGTAACCCATGCGCAGGATCATCAGGCCGATCGCCGCGCCGGCTACGTGATCCAGAATCGGCACGCCGGCGAGACTCCCCGCCAGGCCCAATGTGGCGACCAGCGCCGATACTGCATCCAGACGCGCATGAGTGGCGCTGGCCAGCAGCATCGCCGAACGGGTACGGCGGCCTTCCGCACGCAAGTAGCGAAACAGGCTTTCCTTCGCGATCGTCACGAAGCCGCTGATGGCGAGCGCGCACAGATACATTGCGGTGCCGCCGTTCGGCGTCGAGCTCTGCGCGACGCTGTTCCAAAGCATTTCCGCCGCGGTCACGATCAGCACGGCGGCGATGAAGAGCGACGCGAGCGTCTGCTCAGCGCCGTTGCCATCGTCGTGGGCGGCTCGCGCTTGCCGGTTCTGCCGGCAGCTGAGATACAGCACGATCAGCACGACGCTGTCGGCGGCCAGGTCGCTCAAGGTGTGGACGCCGTCGGCGAACAGGCCGTCCGAATGGGCGATCACGCCGAGCGTGATCTGCAGCACCGAAAGGAATGCGTTGAGCAGCGCGCTCGTGGAGGCGGCCTTAAACAAGGCTGCCGCCGATGCGTGCGGGGCTGCGGCAGTCTCGCACGGGAGGCTGGGACATGGGCTTGGGGACCGTTGCTGTTGTGGCAGCAAAGTACCCGGCGAACGTGGCACGGCGATGACAGCGACGCGCAACTGTCGCTGTCTGCGCGAGCTCCGCGCGCGTCGCGCCAGGGCGTCGTGTAGACGTTCGGGTTATGCAGTTCCATATAGCGTTCCGGGGCGGCGAGCGCCGTGAACCCATGCGGCTGATAGACGTGATGCGCGTCGCTCGTCACGAGGACGATTCTGCGCAGGCCCTGCAATTCAGGGCTGGCCACGATGTACTTGGGGTGAGTTCGCTGATCTGCACTGCGTGTCTCCTTCAATGTGGCCGGAACGTCGACGAGAACTACCGGTTCGCCCGCAGCGCCTGCGCTCAACCCTTGGCCGGGTCCTCGCTGCCGCGCGAGCCACCGCCGATGCTTTGCCCGGCATCGCGCGCCAGACCCAGGTACCCGATCACCGACACAAGCGTCAGCACGCCCGCAAACAGGAAGGCGAGGCGGAAATCGTCGAGCGTGAAAATGCGGCCGGTTGTCTCGCCATTGAAGAACGCTGCCGCACGTAGCGACACCGCACCGAAGGCGATCCCGAGGCCGATCGTCATCTGTGCTGCCGCGCTCCATAGCGTGCTGGCCGCGCTCATCTGCGGCTGCGCGACATCGGCATAAGCGAGCGTGGCCAGCGTCGAAAATTGCATGGAGCGTGCCACGCCGTAGACGAACACCACGAACAGGATCAGCACGAGCGGCACGTTCGGCGTGAGCAAGCCGCACGCGACGATGAACACGCCGGCCACCGCCACGTCGATGATCGACACCATGCGAAAACCGTAGCGCTGCAAAATGCGCGTGGTCAGCGCCTTCATGCCGAGATTGCCGAGTGCACTGGCGAGCAGCAGCAAACCCGATTTGAACGCCGACAAGCCGAAGCCCACCTGAAACAGTAGCGGCATCAGATAGGGCACCGCGCCGATGCCGATTCGCGTGAACGAACCGGTCACCACGGTCACGGAAAACGTAGGGATTTTCAGCGTCGACACGTCGATCAACGGATGCGGATGGCGCTTCGCATGCTGGAAAGCCACCACGCCCATCAGCAGGCCACCGGCGACGCATGCCGCGGCGATCCACGGATTTTCGCCGGGCTGACTCGCCAGTTCCGCACCGTACAGCACGGCGGTGAGTGTCGTGCCGCCCAACAGCAGGCCGACCACGTCGAGCGGCTTGCGCTCCTTGCCGCGCAGGTTAGGCACCAGGGCGAGCGCGATGGCCATTGCGGCCAGACCGAACGGCACGTTCAGCAGGAAAATCCAGCGCCACGACGCGTAGGTCGTGATGAACCCGCCTACCGGCGGCCCGACCACCGGCGCCGCGATCGCCGGCCACGTGATGGTGGAAATGGCCTGCATCATGCGGCTCTTCTCCGTGCTGCGCACGACGATCAGGCGGCCCACCGGGACCATCATCGCGCCGCCCATGCCTTGCAGCACGCGCGCGGCGGTGAATTCGCCGACGTTCTGCGACAGTCCGCACAATACCGACGCCACCGTGAAGACGCCGATCGCGCTGAAGAACACGGTGCGCGAGCCGCAGCGGTCGGCGACCCAGCCACTCGCGGGAATGAAGATCGCCAGCGCCAGCATGTATGCGGTCATGCCGAGACTGAGACTGTTGGGGCCGACGCCGAACGAATGCGCCATTTGCGGCAGCGCGGTGGCGATCACCGTGGTGTCGAGATACTCCATGAAAAAGGTCGCCGCGACGATGTACGGCAGCCAGCCGATGTGCGTGTTGCGTTCTTCGCCAGCGGTCATCGCGTGCTCTCCGCCGGCTGGAAGCTCAAGGAGAGGGCGTGCGCGACTGGATTGGCGCGCACGCGGACAGCGCGATTCTGTGTTGACGTCATGGTCTTGCGACTACCTTTCGAGAGCGGGTTTCCGGCATCCGTATGTAGACGGGCAAGGCAAGCATGGCCCATACGGTGACGTACCAGTAGAAATAGGGCTCATGGCCGCTAGCCCTGAATCGTAACGCAACACACCCGGCTGTACCGCCGGGAATCGCAGTGGTCGGTGCATAACGCAGGCCGACCGCGAGCGTGCGGATGCACGCCGGGTCGGCGTGCAGCTCAGTCCTTCGCGGCGTACTCGCGGTCGAGTTTGTCGTACAGCGGCTTGTTGACCAGACGCTGGCGCTCGCTGAATGGCGCAACCAGTGTGGCGTCCTCGTCGAGACGGCCGTTGCTCTTCAACGTGCCGAGCGCACGCTGCATGCCGAGCACCGCGCCTTGCAGCGCCGCGTTCGCGTACAACACGATGCCGTAGCCGAGCTTGCCGAGCGCCTCGCGCGATTGCACCGGTGTCTTGCCGCCGATCACGATGTTGATCAGTTGCGGCTTGTCGAACAGGCCCGGCAGACGCTCGATATCGGCGAGCGATTCGGTGGCTTCGATAAAGAGGATGTCGGCGCCGGCCTCGATGAAACGATGGCCGCGCTCGATCGCGTCTTCGATGCCGTGGACCGCAGCCGCGTCGGTGCGCGCCATGATCTGCAGATTGCCGTCTTCACGGGCATCGACGGCCGCGCGGATCTTGCCCACCATCTCGCTCGCGCTGACCACTTCCTTGCCGGAAAAGTGGCCGCATTTCTTCGGCATGATCTGGTCTTCGAACTGGATCACGTCGGCGCCGCTGCGCTCCAGCACGCGCACGGTCTGGCGCACGTTCAGCGCGTTGCCGAAGCCGGTGTCCGCATCGACGATCAGCGGCAGCGCGACCGCGTCGCGAATCCGCGCGGTGTGTTCCGCGACTTCGGCGAGGCCGATGAAGCCGAGGTCCGGCAGGCCGAGCGACATATTGGTGACGCCCGCGCCGGTAATGTAGATCGCCTCGAAACCGGCGTCTTCGATCACGCGGGCGCTCATCGCGTTGAAGGCGCCCGGCACGAGCAGGCCCTGGCGTTCGTTGACCTTGGCGCGAAAGGCGGCGCGGCGAGTGACGGAAGTGGTCATGACAGTGTCTCCAGAAGGATTGTGACGGTTCGGGTACGACGGCATTTTTGCAGGAACCATGCCATTTGACTGGCTGAAACGGTTTTTGCCGAGAAATCAGTATGTTAGGAGGGCGGCAGGGACACGAGGCTTCGTGGCACAATGAGTCTTTGTGTTCCATGAAACGTTTCGTGGAACGTTTCATGTTCACACGGAACTTACTGATGTCCTCTTTGACGTCATCCATTGCGCAGGCTGCTTCCGAGCGTCCTGGCGTGGCACTGGTGAGTATCAGCCGCTTGCAATCGCTTTGCGAGGCTGTCGCGCCCCGCTATGCACAGCGCGCCAACTTTTTCCCGGTGCGCGAGGGTTATGGCGCGGCCGTCGCTGCATTGCAGACTTATGTGGACGCCGGCTCGGTCGACGTCGTGCTCGCCGCCGGTTCGAACGGTGCCTATCTGCGCGAGCACCTGAACGTGCCGGTCGTGATGGTCAAGGTGAACGGCTTCGACGTGCTGAGCGCGATCACGCGTGCCACCGCGACCTGGCCCGGCGCGCAGATCGGCCTCGTGCTGCACGAAACCATCTCGCACGAACTCGCCGACTTGAACGCCTTGCTGAAAGTCGGGCTGAAGCAGCGTGCCTACCGCTCGATCGACGAAGTGCGTCTCGCTGTCGGTAACCTTGCCGCCGAAGGATGCAGCGTCATCATCGGGCCCGGTATGGCTTGCGATGTCGCGCAGCAAGCCGGGCTCGAAAGCGTGTTCCTCTACTCGCTCGGCGCGGTCGAGGAAGCCTTCGAGCGCTCGGTGGAACTGGCGCAGGTAAGTCGTCAGAAGGAATCGAAGCGCGTGCGCCTGAACACGATCGTCGCGCATCTGCGCGACGGCGTCGCCGCGTTCGACGATGCCGGCCGGGTCGAAGCCGTCAATCCGGCGATGCTGGATCTGCTCGGTCTCCAGCGCGACGACGACGTGCCCGCGCAAGTCGCCCGCGCGGTCGGCCCGCTACTGCGCGAAACGCTTCAACACGATCAGCCGATCGAGGAGCGCATCGAGCAGATCGGCGGACGCGCTCTGATCGTCAACTGCGTGCCGATCATGGAGCAGGGCGCCCGCTCCGGCTCCGTGGTGACGGTGCAGGACGCGCTGGTCGCGCAGCGGATCGACCGGTCGCTGCGCACCAGTCAGCGGCCGAGGCATCTGGTGGCGCGGCATCAACTGGACGACCTCGTCGGCGGGTCGGCGCCGCTTGAACGCGTGCGGCGACTTGCGCGCGCGGGTGCGGCCCACGACGCCACCGTGCTGCTGACCGGCGAAAGCGGCACCGGCAAGGAACTGGTGGCGCAGGGCATTCATAACGCGAGTCGCCGGCGTGGCAATCCGTTCGTCGCGTTCAATTGCGCGGCGTTGCCGGAGGGGCTGATCGAGAGCGAGCTGTTCGGCCATGAAGAAGGTGCATTTACTGGAGCACGTCGCGGCGGCAAGCCGGGTCTTTTCGAAATCGCGCACACGGGCACCATCTTTCTCGATGAAATCGGCGAGATGCCGGCGGCCTTGCAAAGCCGCTTGCTACGGGTGCTGCAGGAGCGCGAGGTGATGAAACTCGGCTCGGGGCGCGCGACGCCCGTCGACGTACGAGTGATCGCGGCCACCCACCGCGATCTGGACGCGCTCGTCGAGCAGGGCGCATTTCGCGCGGATCTGTATTTTCGTCTGAATCTGCTTCAGATAGAATTGCCGCCGCTGCGGGAACGGCGCGGCGATCTCGAGCAGCTGGCGCGGCACTTGTTGATGCGCAGCGCGTCCCAATATGGGTTGTCTGCGGCCAACCTCGAACGCGTGCTCGTGTTCCTGGCACCTTTGTTCGACGGCTATGGCTGGCCTGGCAACGTGCGGGAACTGGAGAATCTGCTGGCGCGCGCCGCGATTTATCTCGGCGACCCGGATGAGGCCGGTCAGGATTGGCAGGCCGTGTTCCCCGAGTTCGGGCGAATGAACCGGACGACGGCGGCGCTGAGATCGTCGACGGGTGCGCCGAACGGAGCAGACGCAGACTCGGCGGCCCGCGTCACGCCAACCCGCGAGAATGTCCTGCGCGCTTTGGAACGGGCCGGCGGCAACCGCGCTGCCGCAAGCCGGGCGTTGGGAATAGGCCGCACCACGCTGTGGCGGCTGATGAAGACCTGACAAACTCCCAAAGCCAATCACGCCCGATAGCCTTCACCGCCGCAATAAATAGTGTCAGGCTATCACAATCATTAAAACAATCCGCTTTACCTATTAAGCGTCGTCTGACATACTGACTCCACTTTCCAACCACTCCGAAAGAGGAATCAGCAAATGCCGATCATCAATAGTCAAGTCAAACCGTTCAAAGCACAGGCTTATCACAACGGCGATTTCGTGACCGTCACTGAAGAAAGCCTGAAGGGCAAGTGGTCGGTGTTCGTTTTCTATCCGGCTGACTTCACGTTTGTTTGCCCGACCGAACTGGGTGACCTGGCCGATCGTTACGACGAATTCAAGAAGCTCGGCGTTGAAATCTACAGCGTGTCGACCGATACGCACTTCACGCACAAGGCATGGCACGACACGTCGGACACGATCCAGAAGATCAAGTACCCGATGATTGCCGACCCGACGCTGACCATCTCGCGTAACTTCGACGTGCTGATCGAAGAAGAAGGTCTGGCACTGCGCGGCACGTTCGTGATCAACCCGGAAGGCGAGATCAAGCTGTGCGAAGTGCACGACAACGGCATCGGCCGTGACGCAGGCGAGTTGCTGCGCAAGGTGCAAGCGGCGCAATACATCGCGGCTCACCCGGGTGAAGTGTGCCCCGCAAAGTGGACGCCGGGCGCAGAAACGCTGACGCCGTCGCTCGACCTGATCGGCAAGATCTAAGGTCTCAGGCTTTAGCACCAGTCGTAGTTGGCGCCTTCGGGCGCATCGCCGTGCGGAGCGCTTTCTACAGCGATCCGCACGTGCCCGGGCCGCACGCTTCTATCCGAAGATGGGCGGCGCCGGGAACCCAACACCCTCGTCACGGAATCGAATCGCCATGCTTGACGCCAATCTCAAGACTCAGTTGAAAACGTACCTCGAAAAGGTTAGCAGGCCTATCGAGATCGTCGCATCGCTCGACGACAGCGCGAAATCGCAAGAGCTGCTGGCATTGCTGAACGATATCGGGACGTTGTCGGAACGCGTGAACGTGATCGAGCGTCGCGGCGACGCCGAGCGCAAGCCGTCGTTCTCGATCGGCGAGCCGGGCAAGCCAACGGGCATCCGTTTCGCCGGTATTCCGATGGGTCATGAATTCACGTCGCTCGTCCTTGCGCTACTGCAGGTCGGCGGCCATCCGGTCAAACTCGACGACGCGGTGATCGAACAGATCCGCAATCTCGACGGCGACTATCAATTCGAAACGTATTTTTCGCTGTCATGCCAGAACTGCCCGGAAGTCGTCCAGGCACTGAACGTGATGGCGTTGATCAACCCGCGCATCCGCCACGTGGCGATCGACGGCGCACTGTTCCAGAACGAAGTCGAAGCGCGCCAGATCATGGCGGTACCGACGATGTTCATGAACGGTGAAGTGTTCGGCCAGGGCCGCAGCGGTGTGAAGGAAATCCTCGCCAAGCTCGACACCAACGCTGGTGCGCGTGCTGCAAAGGAACTGGAAAAGAAGCCGGTGTTCGACACGTTGATCGTCGGCGGCGGCCCGGCAGGCGCGGCGGCGGCGATTTACTCGGCGCGTAAGGGCATTGCGACGGGTGTCGTCGCGGAACGCTTCGGCGGCCAGGTGCTCGATACGCTGGCGATCGAAAACTTCGTTTCCGTGACGGAAACCGAAGGACCGAAATTCGCCACGGCGCTCGAGCAGCACGTGAAGACGTATGAAGTCGACATCATGGACGTGCAGCGTGCCGAAGCGCTGATCCCGGGCCGCATCAACGAAGTGCGTCTCGCGAATGGCGCGGTGCTGAAGGCCAGGACGATCATTCTGGCAACCGGCGCGCGCTGGCGCGAAATCAACGTGCCAGGCGAGCGCGAATACCGCAATCACGGCGTGGCGTATTGCCCGCACTGCGATGGCCCGCTGTTCAAGGGCAAGCGTGTCGCGGTGATCGGCGGCGGCAACTCGGGCGTCGAAGCGGCAATCGACCTCGCAGGGATCGTCCGTGAAGTGACGCTGTTCGAATTCGGCGCGACCTTGCGTGCTGACGAAGTGCTGCAGCGCAAATTGCGCAGCCTCGCCAACGTGACGATCGTGACGCAGGCCCAGACCACGGAAATCACCGGCGACGGCAAGAAGGTCAACGGTCTGGTGTACAAGGATCTGCGTTCGGGCGAAACGAAGACGGTCGAACTCGAAGGCGTGTTCGTGCAGATCGGTCTTGTGCCGAACACCGAGTGGCTCAAGGGCACGGTGGAATTGTCGAAGCACGGCGAGATCGTGGTGGACGCACGCGGCGCGACCTCGGTGCCGGGCGTGTTCGCCGCCGGCGACGTGACCACCGTTCCGTTCAAGCAGATCGTGATCGCGGTGGGCGAGGGCGCGAAGGCTTCGCTGTCCGCATTCGATCACCTGATCCGCCATAGCGAAGAAGTTGAAGTGGTGAGTGAGGCCGAGGCGGAAGTCGCGGTCTGATGGCGTGGTGGTGGTTGGGTGAGTAGCGCGCGGCGGCCTTTGGGCCGCCGCTTTTTTTTAGAAAGTCTTATTGAGGGAGGTGAGATTGGTACTGGCACTACGGGCTCGGCCGCAAACAGCCATTCGGCCGGCGATTCGCGCACGGGTACTCGCGCAGTTCGCGGGTTAGCGACGATCGAGCGAATATTTCCCCGCGCCCGTCACGCACAGCAACAGCAATCCGCCGATGATGCTGATGTTCTTGTAGAAGTGGATCATGTTGTCGTACTGCACCGCACCGGTCATGTTCCAGTAGTGATGCCCGATGATCGCGGTGCCGAGCGTGTACAGCGCGAGCAGCAACGCCAGCGGCCGCGTGAAAAAGCCCACCAGCAACGCAATACCCACGCCCAACTCCATCACCACCGCGATCGCGGCCGACAAGCCCGGCACAGGCGCGCCGGTCGAGGCCATATAAGCGACGGTGCCGGCAAAACCGGTCAGTTTCGACCAGCCGAACATCACGAACAGCACCATCAACAGAATGCGGGCGACGAGAATGACCGCGTCCTTCTGGTTGTCGAATAAGGTGTAACGCATGATTTTTTTCTCAGTAGGGTGGAAAGGCGTGGCTTGCCGCGTCCGATGCGGCAGGCCACGCTTACATCATCAGAAGGTTCAGACTGCTCAGGCCCACAAGGCCGACGTTTCAATGTTCCGCAGATCGAACACCAGCACCTCGGCATCATGACCTTGCGTGAAGGTCAGCACCTCTTCGCCACGCACTCGCGCACCGTCGCCTTCGCCTAGTTCGACGCCATTCACCGTCACGCTGCCGCGCGCCACCTGGATGTACGCATAACGATCGGCGGCGAGATCGACCCGGGCCGTTTCCGCGCCGTCGAGCAGGCCGGCATAGATGCGAGCGTCCTGTTGCACGACCAGCGAACCGTCGGCGCCGTCCGGCGACATCACGAGGCGCAAGGTGCCGCGCTTGTCCTCAGCGCTGAAGTGGCGTTGCTGGTAACGCGGCGCCGTACCCTTTTCAGCCGGCGCGATCCAGATCTGCATGAAGTGCACCGGCTCGGTCTTCGAGTGGTTGTACTCGCTGTGCGCGACGCCCGTTCCCGCGCTCATCAACTGGATGTCGCCGGGGACGATCACCGAGCCCGTGCCCATCGTGTCCTTGTGTTCGAGCGCGCCTTCCAGCACGTACGAAAAGATTTCCATGTCGCGGTGCGGGTGCTTGCCGAAACCTTGCGCCGGCGCGACACGGTCGTCGTTGATCACCAGCAGGTCCGAAAAGCCGTTCTGCTTCGGATCGTGATAGTTGGCGAACGAAAACGTGTGACGCGAGCTAAGCCAGCCGTGCTCTGCGCGGCCACGTTGATTGGCGTGTCTGATTTCAAGCATCTTGTTCTCCTTGGGTTGTGCGATCCGGTCAAATGTTTGTCCGCGATCCATGAATGAGAGTGTAGGTCAATCCAGGAGGCTATAATCGAGCCGATATAGGAAACACTGTCACATAGAGGTGGACAATAGAAATGCAACTCGATGACATGCGGATCTTCGTCGCCACGGTCGACGCGCATAACTTCACGGCCGCGGCGAACCGGCTGTCGCTGTCCAAACAGTTCGTGAGCCGGCGGGTGATGGCGCTGGAAGAGACGCTGGGCGTGCAATTGCTGATCCGCAACACGCGCAAGCTGGCCGTGACCGAGCTCGGGCAGGAGTTCTACGAGCGGGCGCGCCGCATCCTCGGCGAAGTGGAAGACGCGGAGCAGGCCATGTCGCTGCGCCGCGCCGGACCGCGAGGGCTATTGCGCGTGAGTGCGCCGATGTCGTTTGGGATGATGCATCTGTCGCCGCTGGTGGCGATATTCCTGCGCGAACACAGCGACGTGCGCTTCGATATGGAGTTGAGCGACCGCACCGTCGACGTGGTGGGCGAGGGCTTCGACATGGCGATCCGTATCGGCGCGCTGCCGGACTCCACGCTGATCGCGCAGAAGCTCGTCGATATCCGGCTGGTGGCGTGCTGTAGCCCCGGCTATCTGCGGCGGCGCGGCACGCCCGCCACGCCGCGCGATCTGGAACGGCACGATTGCCTGCTGTACGGTCACGGTGGCGCGGTGAGCTGGGAGTTCATGGTCGACGGGGTGGTGAAGGGCGTCGAGGTCCATGGGCCGCTGCGCGCCAACAACGGCGACCTGATTCGCGACGCCGCAGTGGCCGGCTTGGGGATTGTTCGGCTTCCTGATTTTATCGTCGCCGATGCACTGAGGAGCGGGCAACTCGTGCCCGTTCTCGAAGCCTTCATGCCGGGCGCGACGAGCGTCTACGCGGTATATCCGCAGCATCGGCAAAGCTCGCTTACTATCCGTGCCTTCGTCGCATTCTTGCGGGATCACTTGAGCAAGCGCCTGCCGGTGTGAAGCCAGGCCGCGCAGTGGCTAGCTCGAACGAGCCGGCCACTGGCCGTTCCGCCGCTTGTCTTTCGTTCTGCCTAGCCGTTGCGGAAAATAAAGCTATAGCCGTTCAATGCAGGCACACCGCCGAGATGCGCATACAGCACGCGCGACCCCGCCGGAAATTCGCCGTTGCGCACCATTTCGATCATGCCGTGCATCGACTTACCCTCGTAAACCGGATCGGTCAGCACGCCTTCTAGGCGAGCACACAAGCGGATCGCCTCCAGCGTGCCGTCGTTCGGCAACCCATATTCCGGGCCGCCGAAGCGCTCGTCCAGCACCACGTCGCGACCGGTGATGTCACGCCCGAGGTCGACCTGTTCCGCGGTCTGCTTCGCAATGCGGATAATCTGCTCGCGCGTTTGCGCGGGCTTCGCGGAAGCATCGATGCCGATTACGCGTTCGGCCCGGCCGTCGGCGGCGAAGCCCACCACCATGCCGGCCTGCGTGCTGCCCGTCACGGAACAGACCACCACGTAGTCGAACTTGAAGCCCAGTTCGGCTTCCTGCTGGCGCACCTCTTCCGCAAAGCCGACAAACCCCAGCCCGCCCAGCGGATGATCCGAACAACCCGCTGGAATCGCATACGGTTTGCCGCCGGAGGCCCGCACGCTTTCCAGCGCCTCTTCCCAGCTTTTACGAAAGCCGATGTCGAAACCGTCGGCCACTAGCCGCACGTCGGCGCCCAGAATGCGCGACATCTGAATATTGCCGACCCGGTCGTACACCGCGTCCGAATAGTTGACCCAGTTCTCCTGTACCAGCACGCACTTCATGCCGAGATGCGCCGCGACGGCGGCCACCTGGCGCGTCTGATTCGACTGAATTCCGCCGATCGAGACCAGCGTGTCGCATCCCTGCGCCAGCGCTTCGGGAATCAGATATTCGAGCTTGCGGGTTTTGTTGCCGCCAAAAGCAAAACCGCTATTGCAGTCCTCGCGCTTCGCATACAGATGCACCTTACCGCCGAGGTGATCGCTCAAACGCTTGAGCGGTTGAATCGGCGTCGGGCCGAAAGTCAGCGGGTAGCGGGGGAATCGGTGCAGGTTCATGGCAGCTCCGTGGGGGTCGGTAGGAATTCGTTCGGCGCGAGAAAAAGCGGTTCGCGTTGAAGCCATGTTAGGGAAAACCGGCTGAAATGAGCTTGCGAATAAATTGCCCAACGCGTACTTTTAAAAATAGAAATCCTAATTCGAAGTAATAAAAAATTGCAAGGGTACTAATGAGCGCAATAAAAGTTCGTCGCACCGTCCGGGCGCGCCCGTCCGCTCCTGTCCTTGCGGCCGAGCCGCTTCAGTCGCTGGACCGCATCGATCGTGCGATCCTGCGGCAGTTGCAAAGCGACGCGTCGATTTCGAACGTCGCGCTCGCTGCGAGGGTCAAGCTGAGCGCGCCGGCCTGTTTGCGGCGCGTCGAGCGTCTCAAGGAGTCGGGGCTGATCCGCGGGGTGGTCGCGCTGATCGATCCGAAAGCGGCGGGGGCGGGCATGCTGGTGATCATCGGCGTGGTGCTGGATCGCTCGACGCCGGAGTCGTTCGCGGAGTTCGAGAAGGCGGCGCAGAAAGTGGCCGGCTGCATGGAGTGCCACGTCGTGACCGGCGAGTTCGACTACTTCATGACCATCCGTACACGCGACAGCGATAGCTTCAACCGTCTGCATGCGGAGCAACTGCTGTATCTGCCGGGTGTGAGGCAAATCCGCTCGTTCATGGTGCTCAAGGAGATTCTCTCGACCACCCAGTTTCCACTTTGAACGCTGTTGCAGGTCCGGCAGCCACACAAAAAGACGCGCATGCTGTCATGAATGCGGCTCTCGCGCGACTTCATATCTGGGACTGCCCGCGCTCGGCGCCACCAGCGCCGAACCGGGCAGGTGAATGAGGCGAATTTTCCGGGACGATCGTCATGACTTGCAGCAGACGGACATTCTTCAGCTTATTCGGCGCGGCGTCGCTGTTTGGCGGCACGGCGCTCTGGCGCACGGCGCAGGCCGCCGACAGCGGCGCGCCAACCGCCTACGAGGTGAACTACAGCGACGCCGAGTGGCGCAAGCGGCTCACGCGGTCGCAATATCTGGTGCTGCGCGAAGCGGGCACGGAGCGTCCGTTCAGCAGTCCGCTGAACGACGAGCATCGCGCCGGCACGTTCGCCTGTGCCGGTTGCAAGCAGGCGCTCTTTTCGTCGAAAACCAAGTTCGACAGTGGCACCGGCTGGCCGAGTTTCTGGCAACCGCTCGATCACGCCGTGCTCACGCGCACCGACACGTCACTCGACATGACCCGCGACGAAGTGCTGTGCCGCCGTTGCGGCGGCCACCTCGGCCACGTCTTCGACGACGGCCCCAAGCCGACCGGTCTGCGTTACTGCATGAACGGCTTTGCCATGACCTTTACGCCCGCAGCGGGCGGCGTCAGTTGAGCGCATCAGGAGAGACATCATGAATCTCGCGAATCGTAAGGACAGCACGTCGCGTCGCGCGGCGCTTGCCGTCTCGCTGGGAATCGGCGCGGCTGCGCTGGTGCTCGCGCAGCACATGGCGTTCTCGGCGGAGGCGGCGGTCGTGATTGCGCCGCCCGCGCTCGACGAACCCGTCTCGGCCGCCACCGCGCACGAGGAAACCGCCGTGTTCGCGGGCGGCTGTTTCTGGGGCGTGCAGGGTGTGTTCCAGCATGTGCGCGGCGTCACCCGCGCGGTCTCGGGCTATTCCGGCGGCCAGCAAGACACCGCGCACTACGAGACGGTCAGCGGCGGCGACACCGGTCACGCGGAATCGGTGAAGGTCACGTTCGACCCCAGCAAGGTCACGTACGGCCAATTGCTGCAGGTGTACTTCTCCGTGATCCAGGACCCGACCCAACTGAACCGGCAGGGACCCGACAGCGGCACGCAATACCGGTCGGCGGTATTTCCGCAGAACGATACACAGCGGCTCGTCGCGCAAAGCTACATCGCGCAACTCCAGAAAGCGCATGCCTTCCCCGCGCCGATCGTGACGCGCACCGAGCCCTTCAAAGGCTTTTATCCCGCCGAGTTCTACCACCAGAACTACCTCACGCTGCATCCCAACTCCGCGTACATCGCGCTGAACGATATGCCGAAGGTGGAGAACCTGAAGCGTTTGTTCCCGAATCTGTATCGCGACAAAGCGGTGCTGGTCGAAGCCGCGCAATAACCCAATAACGCGATCGCTGCGACCTCTCTGGTCCTTTCTGGCCTTTCTGCCCTTTCTGCCCGGCGCCGCGTTACGCGGCGCCGGCGCTCCCTCCGCTGGCCACTCTCCATCTCCAGGCTTCTATGACCGGGCCCGCATTTTGCGTAGGTGCGTCCGTCGGCAAATCTTTCGCACGGCGCTGATCGTACCCATCGCCTGTTGACCGGCTGGCGAGCGGTTCAAGGGCGCGTTTTGCCGGGCAATGCGTGTCGTTGGCTGAAAAAATTACATGCCGTAAGTGTCAATGCGGCGGTCGGCCGGGTTCGTCGAGCCATCGACATTCCGGCCGGGAACATAACCCCTTCGCGATACGCGAGATTGGAGGCTTCTGGTGTTGAACAGCCGTAGAAAGCGGATCGGCAAGCTCCGCAATAAACAAACAGGCATCGCGGCGACGTCTCTCCTGGCCGTGACTTTCGGCGGCGCGGCCGCGCTGCCGGGCGCGGCGCTCGCGCAAACGCCTTCGCCGCTGGGCGAGTGGCAATACTCGGTGGGTATTCCGCTGCAGAAGATGTGGCAGCCCAATATTCCGGACTGGCAGGTCCGGCTTGGCCTGGCGACATCGTTCCAGCCGCGCTATGAAGGCTCGGATCGCTATCACCTGATGGCCGGTCCCAGCATCGACGTGCGCTACAAGGACCTGTTCTTCTTATCGAGCGGCGAAGGCGCCGGCGTCAATTTCGCGCAGGGGCAGAACTGGCGCACGAGTCTCGCTGTCGTCTACGACCTCGGACGTCGCGCGCACGACGATGCCCAGGAATTGAACGGCATGGGCAATATCAATGCCGCGCCCGGCCTCAAGCTGGCCGGCGAATACGTCGTGTCGAAAGACTTTCCGCTCGTGCTGCGCGCCGACGTGCGGCGCTATTTCGGCGGCTCGAACGGCTGGACCGGCGACCTCGGCGCCTATATGCCGATGCCGGGCAGCACCAAGCAGTTCTTCTGGTTCGCCGGCCCGAACGTGACGCTGGCCGACTCGACCTATATGAATAGCTGGTACGGCGTGAATCAGACGCAGGCCGCGCACTCGCAGTATTCGCAATATCACGCGAGCGCGGGCTTCAAGTCGGTGGGCTTCGGTATCAGCGCCGTGTGGCTGTTCAACAAACACTGGTTCGCCACGGCCGACGGCGCCTTCGAACAACTGGTCGGTGGCGCGGGCAATAGCCCCGTTACGCACACCCGGGCAACTGGCGTGGCCGACATTTCCGTCAACTACCGCTTCTGATCGAAGATGCCTGCAGGAAGCCCGCGGCGCGCGATGCCGGCGCGCCGCGAGGTGTGCCGTGCCGGACATGGGTACATCGCTTGCTTGCTGCCTTTGATGCGTTAGTCCGGATCTCCCCACCGGCACGCCCGAATGCAAGGAGCAGATTCCCATGGCAGGCAAAACCAGTACGCAGAAACCGAGTACGCCGAAGCCCGCAGCGAAGAACGCGCCGGCGAACGATGCAAAGTCCAGAGACCTCGAGCAGTTTCGCATCTCGCCGGAAGGCGAGGCATTGAGGACCAATCAGGGCGTCAAGATCTCCGACAACCAGAACACCTTGCGCGCCGGTCCGCGCGGTCCGTCGCTGCTCGAAGATTTCATCATGCGTGAAAAGATCACGCACTTCGACCACGAACGGATTCCCGAGCGCATCGTACATGCACGCGGTTCGGCGGCGCATGGCGTGTTCCAGGTCTACGAGTCGATGAGCGAACTCACCAAGGCGGCGTTCCTGCAGGACCCCGCTGCGCAAACGCCCGTGTATGTGCGTTTCTCCACCGTGCAGGGCCCGCGTGGATCGGCCGATACGGTGCGCGACGTGCGTGGCTTCGCTGTGAAGTTTTACACGCAGGAAGGCAATTACGATCTGGTCGGCAACAACATGCCGGTATTTTTCATTCAGGACGCCATCAAGTTTCCGGACTTCGTGCATGCGGTGAAACCGGAAGCGCCGAATGAAATGCCCACGGGCGGTTCCGCGCACGATACCTTCTGGGACTTCGTTTCGCTCGTGCCCGAATCGGCGCACATGGTGCTGTGGACCATGTCCGACCGCGCGATTCCGCGCAGCCTGCGCACCATGGAAGGCTTCGGCATTCACACGTTCCGTTTCGTCAACGCGCAAGGCAAGGGACGCTTCGTCAAATTTCACTGGCGTCCGGTGCTGGGTTCGTATTCGTTGCTGTGGGACGAAGCGCAGAAACTCGCTGGCAAGGACGCCGATTTTCATCGACGCGATCTGTGGGAAGCGATCGAACGCGGCGATTTTCCCGAGTTCGAGCTGGGCGTACAGATCGTCGAAGAAGAAGACGAACACAAGTTCGACTTCGATCTGCTCGATCCGACCAAGCTGATTCCCGAGGAGTTGGTGCCGGTCAGGATCGTCGGCAAGATGACGCTCAATCGCAACCCGGACAACTTCTTCGCTGAAACCGAACAGGTGGCGTTCCATCCGGGGCACGTCGTGCCGGGCATCGATTTTTCAAACGACCCGCTGTTGCAAGGGCGTTTGTTCTCGTACACGGATACGCAGATCAGCCGTCTGGGCGGCCCGAATTTTCACGAGATTCCAATCAACCGTCCGGTGGTGCCGTTCGTGAACAATCAGCGCGATGCGATGCATCGTCAGGCTATCAACGTCGGACAGGCCTCGTATGAGCCGAATTCGGTGAGCGGCGGCTGGCCGAAGGAAACCGATCCGGCACCCGCCGACGGCGGCTTCGAAACTTATCAGGAACGCGTGGACGGCACCAAGATTCGCGTGCGCAGCGAATCGTTCGCCGACCATTTCTCGCAGGCCGCGCTGTTTTACAACAGCATGTCGCAGCCCGAGAAGGATCACATTGCGGCGGCTTATCAGTTCGAACTCGGCAAGGTCACGAAGCCGGAAATCCGCGCGCGCGTCGTCAACGAAATTCTGGCCAACTTCGATGCCGGGCTCGCGGCCCAGGTCGCCGAAGGGCTGGGTTTGCCGGCGCCGAAGAAAGGCACGGCGAAGCTCGTCGGTCCCAAGGCATCGCCCGCGCTGAGTCTGCTCAATCGCGTGCAGCCCGGCATCAAGACCTGCAAGATCGCCTTGCTGGCCGCGCCCGGATCGGACGGCGCCACGATCAAGAAGCTTCAGCAGGACCTGCAAGGCGAGGGCGCGGCGCCCATGCTGATCGCCCCGACCCTGGCCGCGATCGATGGCATGGCGCCGGACGCCACCATCGCGGGCTTGCCGTCGATCATGTTCGATGCCGTGATCGTGGTGGGCGGCGACAAGGGCGCGAAGACGCTGGCGCAGTCGGGCGACGCGCGCCACTTCGTGCTCGAGGCGTTCAAGCATCTGAAGGCGATTGCGGCGCTCGGCGCGGGTCGCGACGTGCTTGCCGCGGCGCAGTTGCCGGACCATGCCGACGGCGTCGCCACCGGCGACGACAAGCAACTGGCCCAGGTGCTCAAGACGTTCATCGAGACGGCGCAGCAGCATCGCGTGTGGTCGCGCGCCGCGCAGGCGGAGTCGGTGCCTGCATAAGCGTGCGAACGTGGTGCGCGAGTGAATCAGGTATTCAGGGATTCACTCGCGTGCCATGTAACCTGTGCGTATTCTTCGGCGCTGCCGCAGCGGATGCGGCCGCCGCCGACACGCCGGCCGGACCTTCGGGAATATCGCTTGGACGGGTTGCCTGCACGGTCTGCGGATACAGCACCAGCAACGCGCGCAGCACGCCGTTGGTCCAGCCGAAGCCATCCTGCAGCGGATATTCTCCACCGCCTGCGGAGACACCCGTGCTGGTCGCGTCCACATCGTATTTCTCGACGAGCTTGCCGGTGTGCTGGTAATAGGACACGTTGGTTTTGATCCAGCGAGTCGCGATGCTCTGTGCAATAGCCGCTTCGCTGTAGCGGCGCAAACCGATCACCGCCAGATATTGCAGCGGTGCCCAGCCGTTCGGTTCATCCCACTGTTGACCGCTATTGACCTGGGTGGTGGCGAGTCCGCCTGGGCGCAGCAACTCGCGCTGCACTGTGGTCGCTACGGCCTTTGCCTGCTGTCGGCTGGCTACGCCGGTATATAACGGGTACACCGTCGCGGCAGTCAGCCGGTGCGTCAACGTGCGATGCACGAAATCGTAGTCGCCGAACGCCTGCATCTGCGGGTCCCAGAGCACCCGCCGAATCGCGTCGGCGCGCATGGCCGCGTGCTGCTCCATGTTTTCCGCATGCGTGACGTCGCCGCGTACCCGGTAGGCCTTCGCGAGGGTGCGCTCCAGATCGACCAGCAGGCAGTTGAGATCGACCGGCACCAGCGAGGTGACGTCGACGGTTGCGAGTGTCTTGCCGTCGGCGAACCAGCGCGAACTGAAGTCCCAGCCGGTTTCGCCGCCTGCGCGCAGATTGCGCCAGAGATCGGCGGAGTCGCGCTGCGGTGTCTGCTGCGCGGTGAGCACGTCCTCACGGTACGACTCGTCGCGCGGCGTGGCGCGTTCGTCCCAATAGCGGTTGAGCAGCGTGCCGTCCGCCAGTCGCACCACGTGGCGGCTCGCCTGACCGGCGGGAAGACCGTCGCTGCCTTTCATCCAGTACGCGTATTCGCGCTGCAATTCGGGCAGGTACTGCGCGTAGACGGCATCGCCGTCTTTCTCGGCCACGAGCCGCACCATCTGCGCGAAGAACGGCGGTTGCGAACGGCTCAGGTAGTAGGTGCGATTGCCGTTCGGAATATGCCCGTAACGATCGATCAACGTTGCGAAGTTTTTCAGTTCGTCTACCACGAGCGCATGCTGTCCGCTCTCTTCGAGACCGAGCATGATGAAGTACGAATCCCAGTAGTAGATTTCGTCGAAGCGGTCGCCCGGCACGATGTACGCATGCGGCAAAGGCAGCAGCGACGACCATGGGCTCGCGCTGGCATCCGGCGCGCGGCGCAGCACGTTCCACAGCGTATCGATATGGCCGACTACATCCTGATTCGGATCGGAGACGTAGGCCTTGGCCGTGCGGGACGGCAGTGTGAAATTGCGCTTCACGAACTCAGCGAGGCTGAAGTTCGGCTGCTGTCTGGCGACGTCGTAAGCGGCCGCGATCTGCGCGGGCGCCGAGAGCGGCACCATGTCCGCGAAAGTCTTGCTGTCGGGATACAGGTGAGCGAGTTGAACGTCGCGATACAACGCAGGGTACTGCTCGGAAGGCGGGACGGGCACCACGGGCGAGGCCTGGCCCGGCGGCTCGATATGCGCGGCCTGCACGGCGGCGGCCGTCGGCGCGGGCGAGGCGGACGCGGTGGCGGCGCCCGCCAGCGATGCATGCCAGACGAGCGCCGCAATCAGCGCGGCACGCGAGGGAAGACGGAGTAAATCGGTCGAGGCGTGATAGGTCATCGGCTACCGGATCGGAATAAAACGCATGGGCGGTTGAGAGATGTTTGCATTCTTCGCACGATTGACCCGCATACCGCCCGCAAAGTTGCGCGAATCGTGTACAGCCCCGCCCAGCAAGCCTGCCACCCGTCGTTTGGGTCTCAAAAACAGCACCCATCCTGTATGATTACGCCGGTTATCGCGCGCCGCCCGGCACTACGCGGAAAACCCGAAAAATATTCCGAATCATCGCGATTCGCTACGCCGAAGACAGAAAAAATGACCGCATCTCAGGCCGTCGATCAAGATCGTTTTCGCGGCATCATCCGCCGCAACATTGCGCTGCCTTTAGGCGTCGGTCTGGTGACGATGGCCGTGTTCCTTGGCTTGATCGCCTATCTGGTTTCGACGATGAACTGGGCCGAACACTCCGAACGCGTGATCGGCCAGGCCAACGAAATGCTGCGTCTCGCGGTGGACCGTCAGTCGGCGGTGCGCGGTTTCCTGATTACCGGCGACGACCGATTTCTCACGCCGTACGAAGCCGCCGGCCCCAAGTTCAAATCGCAGATTCAGACGTTGCAACAGGCGGTCTCCGACAATCCCCCGCAAGTCGAGAAGCTCAAGGACATCGAGGCAATCGAGGAGCGCTGGACGCGCTCGGCCGAGAGCCTCATCGATGCGCGGCGCAAGCATCAGGATGTCGAAGCCGCGGTAACGAGCGGTGTCAGCAAGAGCGATTTCGACGTCATGCGCGATCAGTTCGGCGATTTTCTCGACGTCGAGTTGCGCCTGCGCCAGGAGCGCAGCGACGCCACGCACCGCGTCACCACGACCCTGGTGAGCGTATTCCTGCTGTTCAGCCTCGGTGTGAGCGGTCTGCTCGCATGGATGGGCCGCCGCGAATTATTGAGCCTGTCGTCCACTTACGATGAAGCGCTGCGTCAGCAGGCCGAGCAGACCGAGCTATTGCAAGGGCAAGTCTGGTTGCGCTCGGGGCAGCGTCTGCTGGCCGAAAAGGTCGTCGGGCAGGCCACCCCGGGTCTGGTCGGCCGCGCGATGCTCGACTTCCTCGCCGAATACCTGGACGCAGTGGTTGCCGCGCTCTACGTGCGCGACCGGCAGCACGGCACGCTGCGTCGCATCGCCACGTACGGGTTCAGCCGCGAAAGCGAGCAGGCTGCGGCACGCAATTTCGAAGAGGGCGAGACGCTGATCGGGCAGGCGGCCGCCGCGCGGCGCAAGCTGGTCTTGCGTGACGTACCGGCCGATTACGTGCAGGTCGTCTCGGCAACCGGCAGGAGCGCGCCGCGCAATCTGCTGATCATGCCGATCGAAAACGACGGCGAGGTCAATGGTGTGGTCGAACTGGGCTTCGTGCGCGAGTTGACGAAGCGCGATGAGGACTTCGTCGAACTGATCGGCAACAGCATGGGCGACTTCGTCGAAGCAGCCTTGTATCGCGAGCGCTTGCAGGACGCGCTCGCCGAGACCCAGCAACTGAACGAAGAGCTTCAGGTGCAGCAGGAAGAATTGCGCGTCTCCAACGAAGGACTCGAAGAGCGCGGCCGTGCCCTGATGGAATCGCAAACGCGACTGGAAGCGCAGCAAGCCGAACTCGAACAGACCAACGTGCAACTCGAGGAGTACGCGCAGCGTCTCGAGCGCCAGAAGTCGGACCTGCTGCGCGCGCAGGACGATCTCGCCGCCAACGCGGCGCGTCTCGAACAGTCGAGCCGCTACAAGTCCGAGTTTCTCGCCAACATGTCGCACGAGTTGCGCACGCCGCTGAACAGTTCGCTGATTCTCGCGAAGCTGTTGCAGCAGAATCGCACCGGCAATCTGAGCGACGAGCAGGTGCGCTACGCGGAAACGATTCACGCGTCCAACAGCGATCTGCTGGTGCTGATCAACGACATTCTCGATCTCTCGAAGGTCGAAGCCGGCCAGGTCACGGTCGAACTCGAAACCGTCTCGATCGACGCGACGCTGCAATCGCTCGAGGAAATGTTCAAGCCGCTCGCCGGCGCCAGGCATTTGCAGCTCACGTTCAACCGCTCGCCGGGCACGCCGGATACCTTTGTCACCGACGGTCAACGCGTCACCCAGGTGTTGCGCAACCTGCTCTCGAACGCGGTGAAGTTCACCGAACATGGCGAGGTGGCGCTGACGGTCGCGCCGGCTGAAGACAATATGCTGCGCGTCGACGTACGCGATTCCGGCATCGGTATCGCGGCCGACAAGCTGGAAATGATCTTCGAAGCGTTCCAGCAGGCCGACGGTTCGACCAGCCGTCAGTACGGCGGCAGCGGTTTGGGTCTGTCGATTTCGCGCGAGTTCTCGCGTTTGCTGGGCGGACGCATTACGGTGGCGAGCGAAGTCGGCAAGGGCAGCGTGTTCACACTGTGGCTGCCGCTCGACGGCGAAGCCGCACTGGCGAACTCACCGGGCGCGCAAGCTGCGGCTTCGGCTTCGGCTTCGGCTTCGGCATCAAGCTTCGTTTCGGGACATGCGCCGGTCGCCGCGCCGGCGACGTTCGGCGCCAAAGCGGAGCCGCTACTGGTTCGCACGCCTTCAGGCGTCAATCAGACGGCGGTGATCACTCCCGCGAACGGCCTCACCATCGGCAACGCACCGGAAGCCACCCGCGGCCCGATCGCCGACGATCGTGACAACCGGACCCGCCCCGGCCGCCTGATCGTCGCCGTGGAAGACGATCACTCGTTCGCCGAGATCCTGCGCGAACTCACGCACGAACTCGACTTCGATTTTGTTCACGCCAGCGACGCCGCCAGCGGCCTCGCGCTGGTGCGCGACATGCGTCCGGCGGCGGTGCTGCTCGACGTCGGTTTGCCGGACCGTTCCGGCCTGACCGTGCTGGAGTGGTTGAAGAACGATCCGCTCACGCGCCATATTCCGATTCATATCGTCTCGGCCACCGATCATGCCGACAAGGCGCTGCATCTCGGCGCGATTGGCTACACGCTCAAGCCGACCGCGCGCAGCACGATGGAAGCCGCGATCCGCCGCCTCGAAGCGCGCCTGCAACAACGCCTCAAGCGTGTGCTGGTAATCGAGGACGATGCGCCGATGCGCGAAAGCATCCGCGCGCTGCTGCAAAGCGAGAACACGGAGATCGTTGCAGTGGCGACGCTGGCGGAGGCACTGGAGTATCTGTCGAAGTTCAGCTTCGACTGCGTGGTGACCGATCTCGCGCTGCCCGACGGCACCGGCTACGATCTGCTCGAACGACTGGCCGCGAACACCGCGCATGCCGCGTTGCCGGTGATCGTCTACACGGGCCGCATGCTCTCCGACGAGGAAGAGCACCGCCTGCGCCGCTATTCGAAGTCGATCATCATCAAGGGGGCGAAGTCGCCCGAACGTCTGCTCGACGAAGTCACGCTGTTCCTGCATAGCGTGGAGTCGTCGCTGGCACCCGAACAGCAGCGCATGCTGCGCACGGTGCGTCAGCGTGACAACGCCTTCGAGGGCCGCACGATCCTGCTGGCGGAAGACGACGTACGCAATATCTTTGCACTTTCACATGTGCTGGAGCCGCTCGGCGCGAAGCTGCAGATCGCGCGCAACGGACGTGAAGCGCTCGACGCGCTCGAGAACGGCCCCGACGTGCATCTGATCCTGATGGATATCATGATGCCGGAGATGGACGGTTTGACGGCGATGGGCGAGATTCGCCGTAATCCGCGCTTCGCGCATTTGCCGATCATCGCGCTGACCGCCAAGGCGATGGCCAACGATCGCACGCGCTGCCTCGAAGCCGGCGCGGACGACTACGTGTCCAAGCCGATCGACGTGGACAAGCTGGTCGCGCTGTGCCGCGTCTGGCTGCGCCAACGCTAGGTACGACAGTGACAGGAATGATGGATCAGTCCGCATGAGTCAAATGGTATGAGTCAGTCCGAATTCGACGCGCCGCAACGCATCAGCGATTTCGACATCGAGTTGAAGCTGCTGCTGGAGGCGATCTACCTCAAGTATCAGCACGACTTCCGGCACTACGCCATGTCGTCGCTGCGGCGTCGCCTGTCGCAGGCGCTGGAGGAGTTCGGCCTGAAGTCGCTCTCGCAGTTGCAGGACCGCATCATGCGCAGCGGCGACGAGTTTTCGCGGCTGTTCCAGTACCTGACGGTGCAGGTCAGCGACATGTTCCGCGATCCGGCGTATTTTCTGGCGTTGCGTGAGCATGTCTTGCCGCGTTTGCGCACCTATCCGTCGATCAAGGTATGGGTGGCGGGCTGCAGCACTGGCGAGGAGTTGTGGTCGCTGAAGATTCTGTTCGACGAAGAAGGGTTGACCGAGCGCACGCTGTTCTACGCGACCGACATCAACCCGGACGCGCTGGCGCGTGCCGAATCGGGTATTTACGCGCTCGACCGCATTCAGGGCTTTACGCAGAACTACCTGGCCGCGGGCGGCAAACGGTCGTTGTCGGATTACTATCATGCGGCCTACGGCGGCGCGCGCTTTGCCGGCTCGCTGAAAGACCGCGTCGTGTTCGCCGACCATAGCCTCTCCACCGACGAAGTGTTTCTCGAAGCGCACCTGGTGTCGTGCCGCAACGTGCTGATCTATTTCGATCGCGGCTTGCAGGATCGTGCGCTCGGTCTGTTCGAAAACGCCTTGGTGCGGCGCGGTTTTCTCGGCCTGGGCAGCAAGGAAAGTTTGCGTTTTTCGCGCCACTACGAAGCGTTCGACGAATTCCGTCCCGGCGAACGCATTTACCAGAAGCGATAGCACGCACCCATGCCACGCTCCAAGGCCAGTCCAGCCGTCGATACCGATCCGCCCGCCGAAGCAGCGCGCGGTTACGAGCTCGTCGTGATCGGCGGCTCGGCGGGCGGTATCGAAGTGCTGAACGTATTGCTCGGCGCGCTGCCCGTGTATTTCGCCCAGCCCGTGATGATCGTCACGCATTTGCCGCCGGATTCGCCGAGCTATCTGGTTCACGCATTGGCGCACCGCTGTGCCTTACCGGTGATGGAGCCGGATGCGGGCGAACCGATCCTGCCGGGCCGTGTGCATGTCGCCCCGCCGGGCTATCACATGCTGGTTGAAGTGGATCACACCGTGGCCTTGTCGACCGATGCCGCCGTGCGTTTTTCGCGGCCTTCGATCGACGTGCTGTTCGAGTCGGCGGCAGCGGTTTATGGGCAGCGTCTGCTGGCGATCCTGCTGTCCGGCGCCAACGACGACGGCGTGCAAGGTCTGAAGCATGTGCGCGCGTTGGGCGGCACGAGCTGGGTGCAGGCGCCGGACACGGCCGGCTCCCCCGAAATGCCGCGTGCCGCGATTGAGCGCGGCCTGGCGGACTCTATTTATACTCCCGAAACTATGGCCCGGCGGCTTGCCGCTTTGCCGGCCTTTTCCTGACCCGATGCCATGACGAACTCACCTGTGAACATCCTGATCGTCGACGACATCGTCCACAACATCACGGCGCTCGAAGCCTTGCTGGCGCGGCCGGATCTCGCCGTGCTGGTGGCGGACTCGGGCACCGCCGCGCTCGACCTGCTGCTCAAGCACGAAGTCGCGCTGGCGATTCTCGACGTCAACATGCCCGGCATGAACGGCTTCGAACTCGCGGCGCTGATGCGCGGCAGCCCACGCACCTCGCATGTGCCGATCATCTTCCTGACCGCGACGGCGCAGGACGCCTCGCGCACTTTCCGTGGCTACGAGGCGGGCGCGGTCGACTTTCTCTACAAACCGTTCGACCCGCGCATCCTGCAATCGAAGGTGGATGTGTTCGTGCAGCTCGAACAGCAGAAACGCCAGCTTGCCGCGCAACTCGTCACGACGCGCCAGATGCTCGAAGCCAACGAGATGTTGATGGCGGTGTTGAGCCACGATCTGCGCACGCCGCTCGGCGCCGTGCTGGCGTCGGCGGAATACCTGATGCGCACGGCCGCCGACGAGCAATCAATGACGGTCGCCAGGCGCGTGAAAAACAGTTCGCTGCGCATGGCGCGCATGGTCGATCAACTGCTCAATCTGGCGCGATTGCAGGGCGGCCGTCTGCCCTTGCAGCCGCGTTCGATCGAACTGGCGACGCTATGCCGCTCGGTGATCGACGAATTCACGTCGCGTGAAAACGGCAAGCGCATCGTGTTTGCAAGCCGTGGCGACACGGCCGGTGCGTGGGACACGGATCTGGTGTGGCAGGCGGTGTCGAATCTGGTCAGCAATGCGCTGCACCATGGCGCGCCCGGCGGCGATATTGCCGTCGAAGTCGATGGCGAGTCGGTGGACTCGGTGCGTCTGAAGGTAGGCAATCTCGGTACGATCCCGCCGGAAGTGTTCCCGCATCTGTTCAAGGCGTTCGGGCCGAATAACAGCAGCGCGCGTTCGCGTGAAGGTCTGGGGCTCGGTCTGCATATCGTGCAGGAGATCGCGCGCATGCACGGCGGCAGTGTCAGCGTGAATTCCGACGATGCCTCCGGCACGGTGTTCACCATCGAACTGCCGAGAATGGTGACGTTCCAGCGCGGGTCGTTTACCCGCAAGTAAGCGGTTGCGCTGTGCTACGCTTGGCGGAACCCAAGCTTCGCAGCATCTTGTTGCGTAACCGACCCTCATCATGCGTTCCTGGCGCATCGCCACTTCATCTTCAGGCGCGCACATCGACATCGCGCGCGCGGCCGAACTCGTCATGTCGATCTCGCATGCCGATGCCGACGCGCTGGCCGCCAGCATGCTAAAAACCGTCGGCGAGACGGTGCCGGTTTCGCAGTGCACCATCTTCGCGTATGAATTCGACGCGCGTCCGCGCACGGTGTCCGCCGCCGATCATCGCGGCGGACGGTTTCTACGCGACGTCGCCGATCGTTACGCCAGCCAGTTCTATGCGCTCGACGGCAATCGGGCGATCGTCGGCCGATCGCGGAGCCGATCCGAGCGCGGCGCACTGGTTCTGCACCGGCAGCAAGTCGACGAAATCGAGAACGAAGCCTACCGCGCCGCCTGTTACGCGCAGCCGAACGTGTCCGAAAGGCTGTCCTTGCTGGTGCAACCCATGGACAGCGTCTGGCTGGCGATCAACCTGTATCGCGACAGCGCCTACGGCGTGTTTCAGCCACATGAACTGGAGCGGATCGAAACTCTCGCGCCGTTATTCGCGCATGCAGCAAAAGGCCACTACGCGCTCAATGGGCAGTATCAGGAGGGCGCGGCAGCGGCAATGCTGGCGCGCGCGCGGCGCGTCTGTCCGACGCTCACGCCGCGTGAGCTCGATGTGTTGCGCGGCACGCTGGAAGGCGCGAGCGCCGCCGAGATCGCCGCACAGATGGGCGTCAAGCCGGCCAGCGTCGTCACCTACCAGAAGCGTGCGTACGCACGGCTCGGGGTCTCCACCCAGCGGCAACTGTTCGCGCTCTGCCTGCAACCCGACCCACCCTGATCCGGCCGCGAATCACGTACGTTTCGTGCGCGCCCCGGCTTGCGTCTCGCGGTCCCACTGCTTCAACCACGGCATGATGAAATCCGCGAAACCATCGGCGGGCGGCGAGAGCGCGCGTTCCGTCGAGCGATAGACGCAGACCTCGCGAATGGTCTCCGGGTCGACGATGCGCTTCATCACGAGCCCGAACGTGCGCGCGAGCGGCGCGACATAGGCGGGCGCGAGCGTAACCGTCAGCCCTTGCGCGGCGAGGCCGAAGGCGGTGGTGACGTTGTCCACCACGTCCACCGGCACGATGCGGGCGTCTTCCGGCAGGTTGGCGAGCATCTGCGCTACGGCGCGTTCGTGATCGCGGCCGGTGGCGACGATCGGCACCTCGCGCAAATGCTGCCACAGCACGCGGCGCCGCGTGTTCAGCGGATGAGTCGGCGCACACCACATCACCCACGGACTCACGAACGCCGGATCGCAGCGCACCCGTGTGCCGCTTTGCCGGTCGGGACCGATGGCGAGATCGACGTCGCCGCTTTCCACGCGCTCCACCAGTTGCTCCACCACGGTGTCGACGATGCGTACGACCACCTTCGGCTTGTCGCGCGCGTAGGCGGCGATGGCGGCGGGCAGCGCGGTGGCGGCCAGCACCAGCGGCGCGCCGATCCGCACGATACCGGCGGCGCGATTGCGGATATCGTCGGCCGATTGCGCGGCGGCACGGACATAGCGCAATACCGATTCGGCCGATGACAGAAAGTCCTGCCCCGCGCTCGACAGATTCACGCGCCGCGTGGTCCGGTCGAATAAGCGAAAGCCGAGTTCCGTTTCCAGTTCGGCCAGCAACTGGCTGACCGCCGACGACGTCAACCCGAGCCGCGCTGCCGCCGCGCCGATGCTATGCAAATCGACGATGGCGAGAAACGCTTCGAACTGGCGAATGGTGACGCGTGTGAGGGGCATGGATCGATTCTAAAGAAAAACTAACGAATCGTGAAAAATCGCTTGATTGTGCGTGGCGCGATGTCGGGCGACACTTATCCGAATCAGCCCTGATCGACGCATCGCGCCAGGCCGCTTAGACTTTCCGTTCCGCGTCGGCCACACCGATGCCCGCCACACGCCATCATCAGGCCTTCAGGCCGCATTCGAGGAATTGCCATGTTCGACCACATTCCCGCCTATCCGGGCGATCCGATCCTGAGCCTGAACGAGGATTTCCAGCTCGATCCCCGGCCGAACAAGGTGAATCTGAGCATCGGCATCTATTTCGACGACGCCGGCAAGCTGCCCGTGATGGACGCCGTGCGCCGCGCGGAGACCGCTTTGCTCGACTCGATCGGTCCGCGTTCCTATCTGCCGATGGCCGGCTTGCCGCTCTATCGCGACATGGCACAGGCGCTGGTATTCGGCGCGGACCACGAGGCGCGCGCCGCCGGGCGCATTGCGACCCTGCAAACCATCGGCGGCTCGGGCGCGCTGAAAGTGGGCGCCGATTTTCTGAAGCGCTATTTTCCCGGATCGCAGATGTGGATCAGCGATCCGAGCTGGGAAAACCATCGGGTCGTGTTCGAAGGCGCGGGTCTCACGGTCAACACCTATCCGTATTACGATGAACTCACCGGTGGCTTGCGTTTCGCCGACATGATCGAGACCATCGGCCGCTTGCCGGAAAAGAGTGTCGTGCTGCTACACGCGTGCTGCCATAACCCGACCGGCGTCGATCTGAGTCCGGCGCAATGGACGGAACTGGTGCCGGTCCTGCAACGCCGCAAGCTGATCGCGTTTGTCGATATGGCCTATCAGGGTTTCGGCGCAGGCCTCGAAGAAGACGCGGCCTGCGTGCGTCTGCTGGCCGACGCAGGCGTGCCGCTGATCGCGGCCAATTCGTTCTCGAAGAATTTTTCGTTGTACGGCGAGCGTTGCGGCGCGTTGAGCGTGGTGTGCCGCACGTCGGAGGAGGCGGGCCGCGTGCTCGGTCAGTTGATGTCGACGGTGCGCGCCAACTACAGCAATCCGCCGACGCACGGCGCGCGCCTCGTGGCCAACGTGCTGGCCAATGCAACGCTGCGCGCGTCCTGGGAGGCGGAACTCGCCACCATGCGCGAGCGGATTCTCGCGATGCGCGGCACGATTCATGGCGGGCTGGCCGGCCGGGTCGATGAAGTGATGCGCGCACGTTACGTCGCGCAACGTGGCATGTTCACCTATACGGGATTGAGCGAGGCGCAGGTCGAGCGCCTGCGCAGCGACCACGCGGTGTATGTGCTGCGTTCGGGGCGCATGTGCGTGGCGGGTCTGAACGCACGCAATGCCGGGTACGTTGCCTCGGCGATCGCAGCCGTGGTGTCGGGCGCCTGAGCACCGCATTCGCGCGGCTGTCGAACAAAACTATTGGAGACCGTGATGACTACCCTTGAAATGCAAGCTGGGAGCGCGCCGACGACCGGGTCGATGCATGCCGACGAATGGCAGGCGCGCGTGCAACTGGCGGCCTGCTATCGGATCTTCGATATGCTCGGCTGGACCGAGATGATCTACAACCACATCACGTTGCGCGTGCCGCCCGCCGTCAGCGGCGGCGAGCGGCAATTTCTGATCAATCCATTCGGCCTGCACTATAGCGAAGTGACCGCGAGCAACCTCGTGAAAATCGACGCGCAAGGACGCATACTCGATCACTCGCCGTATCCGGTGAATCCGGCGGGCTTCGTCGTGCATGCGGCGATTCACGAAGGCTTGCCCGACGCGCACTGCGTGATGCACACGCACACCACGGCGGGCGTCGCGGTGGCTTGCCTCGAAAACGGGCTGGAGCAAACCAATTTTTACAGCGCGCAGTTACATGACCGGGTCGCGTATCACGATTTCGAAGGCATCACGATCCATGCGGATGAAGGGCCGCGTTTGCTCGAACATATCGGCAATAGGCAGGCGGTGATCTTGCGCAATCATGGGCTGCTTGCCTGGGGCCATACCTTGCCGCTGACTTTCGCGATGCTGTGGACGCTCAATCGCGCCTGCGAAATCCAGATGGCGACCTTTTCGATGGGCCGTGCGCGCCCGGTTCCCGAGGACGTCGCGATTCGTTGTTCGCGCGACGCCTTGCAGTTCGATCCGCGTCATGGCGGCGGACAGGATGTGTTCGATGCGCTGGTGCGGCGGGTGGATCGCATCGACCCGAGCTACAAAGACTGACGCGAAGGCTGATGCAAAGACAGAAGCCACGATTAACGCGAGAATTAACGCAAGGATTCAGGCAATGAAAGTAGCAATTTACGGAGCGGGCGCAATCGGCGGCTGGATGGGCGTCAAGCTCGCCCAGGCGGGGCATGGAGTCAGCGTGGTGGCGCGTGGCGCGACGCTCGAAGCGCTGCAGGAACACGGCCTGCGTCTGATCGAAACGGGCGTGACGCACCCGGTTCAGGTGAAGGCCAGCGCGAGTCCCGCCGAACTCGGCGTGCAGGACCTCGTGGTGGTTGCGGTGAAGGGGCCGGCGATGGCGTCGGTGGCCGCGCAGATCGCGCCGCTGCTGGGTCCGCAGACGCTCGTGCTGACGGCGATGAACGGCGTGCCGTGGTGGTTCTGCGACGGGCTCGGCGAGGAGTTCGCCGGCAAGCGTCTCAAGTCGATCGATCCCGAGGGCGTGATCGCCGCCGCGATTCCCACGGCGCAGACCGTGGGTTGCGTGGTGCATGCCAGTTGTCTCGTCGAAGCGCCGGGTGTGATCCGGCATCATCAGGGCAATGGGCTGATTATCGGCGAGGCAACGGGGCAGGCGAGCGAACGCGTCGCCGCGCTCACTGCCACGCTTGCGGCAGCCGGATTCAATGCCACGATGTCGGAGCAGATTCAGCGCGACGTCTGGTACAAGCTGTGGGGCAACATGACGATGAATCCGATCAGCGCCATCACCGGCGCGACCACCGACCGGATTCTCAGCGACGAACTGGTTCGCAACTTCGTCACGAGCATCATGCTGGAGGCGAAGGAAATCGGCGCACGTTTCGGCATTCCCATTGCGCAGCAGCCCGAAGACCGCCACGAAGTCACGCTCAAGCTCGGCGCGATGAAAACCTCCATGTTGCAGGACGTGCAGGCGGGCAAGGCAGTCGAACTCGATGCGCTGGTCGCCGCGGTGCGCGAGCTCGGACAACTGACCCGTGTGCCGACGCCGAATACGGATGCGTTGCTCGGTCTGGCGCGTTTGCATGCGAGCACGTTGGGACTGTATCCGAAGCAGTGATTCTGGCTGGCTGGCTGAGTGAATGATGCCCAAAAGCCGTCGCGCATTCACAGGCGCGGCGGCTTTTTCACGTCAGTTTTCCGCGTCCGATGCAGTCAGCGCGGACCCCGTCGGCAGCCGCGCTGCTTCGATCAGCGACAGCGCCCGGTGCGCGTCGCCGAGTTCCGTCATGCACAGCAGCGCGAGGCGCGCGAGGTAGAGCGGCGCTTGCGCTTCGCCTTCGGTGGTGAGGGTTCGGCACAACGTCGTGTAGACGAGGTCGAGATCGCTATCGTTCATGGTGTCGTCTCCGTTCGGATCGTCAGGGCGGCGCTCAGGGCACGTTGCGCGAGCATCGCGCTGCCGTCGCGCCAGCGCGCGAGGACATGGCCATCGGGGCGCATCAGATAGACGGTGCCGGGCGTGGCGTCGAGCATGTCGTGAAGGTGGCCTGCAGGATCGATTATCTGCGGACCTGCCGCATGCGGCTCGTTGCTTTTGACCAGTGTGAGCACCTTGAACGGAATACCTTGTTCGCTCAAGCTGGTTTGCATCTGCCGCCATGTGCTGTCATGCGCGATTTGCGCTTCATCTGCGCCAAAACGCAACGCGGTGAAGCAGGGCTCCAGTAAGTCGGTGAGGTGAATATCGACGCCCACGCCGTCGTCCAGACGCTCGAGGCGGCATTCCGGTAGCACCGTGCCGGGCGCCGGGCCACGGCTGAAGGCATCCGCCACCGTCTGGTTGAGTGGCGAGTCGACGTATGCAATTGCATGGGTTTGCCGCGGATTGATCAGGGGCCGCACGGCCGCGTGATGCTCGGCCAATCCGAGTACGGCCTGGCGCATCAGATCGAAGGCGAACGAAGGCGGCGCCATGAATTCCGTGCTCTTCATGCCATAGCGCAGATTCTCGCGCGCCGCGAACACGCGCTCGTCGCTATAACTGTCGAGCAACGCCGGCGACGCGATGCCGTTGACCACGCAGCCCAGCTTCCAGCCGAGATTGTCGGCATCGTCGATACCCGAGTTGGCGCCGCGCACCCCAAAAATCGGCACGAGATGCGCGGCGTCGCCCGCAAACAGCACCGGGCCGTGACGATAGCGTTCGAGCGTCAAGGCATTGGCCTTGTAGACGGTGATCCAGATCGGCGACCACGCGCCGGTTTCGCCCATCGCGTCGAGCACGCTCTGCACGCGCGGCATCACGTTTTCCGGCTTCACGGCGGCCTCGGGGTCTTCGTCGTCGCGCAACTGGTAGTCGATGCGCCAGACGTTATCAGGCTGCTTGTGCACCAGCACTGTCGAGCCGGGATTGGATGGCGGATCGAAATAGGCGAGACGCTCGGTCGCGCGTTCGCTCTGCAGGTCGATATCGACGATCACGTAGCGGCCCTCGTACGTGGTACCCGTCAGCTTCAAACCGAGCGCTTCGCGAATCGTGCTGCGGCCGCCGTCGCACGCTACCACCCAGTCGGCGTCCATGTGCCAGTGCGTCTCGCCCGTCGTAAGGGCGAGCGTGGCGCCCTTGCTGCCCGCATGCGGCTCGATGCCCGTCACGCGCGTTTGCCAGCGGATCCCGATCAGATCGGCGTGACGCTCCACCTCGTCGAGCAACAGCTGTTCGATCTGGTATTGCGCGATGTTGATCATCGGCGGCAGCGACTGCTCGTCGTCCTGATGCATCGCGAAGCGGAACACTTCGGTATCGCGGTAGAAGCTGCGGCCGCCGGTCCACGGCAAGCCTTTTTCCAGAAAACCGCCGACGACGCCAAGGCGTTTGAAAATCTCCAGGCTGCGCCGTGAAATGCAGATCGCGCGGCTGCCGGTACAGACGCCGTCGTCGGCTTCGATCAGCACCGAAGGCACACCCTGGCGGGCCAGCGCAAGCGCGGCGGTCATGCCTACGGGTCCGCCGCCGACGATCGCCACGGCGCGTCGCACGGGGTCGCGGCCGTCGATGAGCGACGGCGCGGCGCCCACGTATTGTCGAGGTGAGAACGGATAGGGTTTGAAGCTACGGCTCATGCGCGTCTCCTGGATCTGCGATACCGGACCTTGCCCGCCGCGGCTGTCCAGCTCTTCGAAGGCGGTGCAAGGTGATGGCGCAGTATGCAGGAGAGGATAGGCAGCGCTGTCCTCATTTTGGGTACAGGCTGCGGCAGATTCGGCGCGGTGGAACTCAGTCCGCGCCGGTGGTATGCGAGGCGTGCCGGACGTGCTGCACGCTCGCGGCCACCTGGCATTCTTCGATCATCGCGCGGAAGGTCGGCGCTGCATGCGAGGCGCCCGTCGCGCCCGCTTCGAGACCGCCTTCGAGCGCGCTGGCGACGCCGACGCCCACCACCAGCGTCGCGCGCGGCCGCCATTCGCGCGTGCGGCGCAGCATGTTGCGCAGATAAGGCGGCGACTCCGGCGCGTCGAGCGAGACGATGCAGATGATCGGCGCGTCCTTGAAGCTCGGTTCGTCGGCGCGTGCGCTGCGGTAGCCCGAGTGGGTGGCCATCATCGGCGCGAGCCCGTGGCGGCCGAGCAGTTGTAAGGCGATGGCCGTGGTCACTTCGTCGAACGAGCCGCGTCCGGGTACGCACAGCACGGAGATTTTCTCCGTGGACGGGCGCAATTGCGGGTGCGCCGCGAGATGGCTGTCGTGCCGCTCCGACAGGTCCGCCGAACTGGCGGCGAGCAGCGCGCCGGCCGTATCGGCGGCATCGGTGCGCGTGAGGCGATCCGGCAGACCGTCCGCGATCTCCAGGTTTTCGACGATGTCCACCAGCGCGTCGTTGATCCGTTGCAACTGGTCCGGCATCAGGACGCCGCGCATCGCGTCGTTGCGCGCCAGCTTGAGGCCTTCGAGCGCGACCCTGTCGTAGTAGTCGATCAGCGACATCTCGCGCAGCAGGCGCTCGGCCTGCACGATGGCCTCGTGCGGATCGTCGGCAAGCAGGCGCTGGTAGAAGTTCTGCGCAGGCGTGAGCGCGGGCTGATCGCCCAGCAGCACGGTCAGGAAGTTGAGGCGGTCGGCGTAACGCCCCAATGTGACGACGCATAACGTGAGCGGTGTGGACAACACGAGGCCGATCGGCCCCCACAGCCAGCTCCAGAAAATCGCCGCGACCACCACCGCGAGCGGCGAGAGCCCCGAGCGATGGCCATACAGCAGCGGCTCGGCGATCTGCCCGGCCACCACATCGACGACGATGAACAGGATCAGCGTATAGACCGCCATGGTCCACTGCGGCTGAATCGCGGCGGCGAGAAACACCGCGAGGATCGCCGCAATCCAGATGCCGATGTACGGCACGAAACGCAACAGCGCGGCAACCACGCCGAACAGCAACGCACCCGGCACGCCGATGATGGCGAGCCCGATCGCGATGGTGCCGCCCGCGCTGAGATTCACGCCGAGTTGCGCGACGAAATAGCGGCTCAGGCGCCCGGCGGCGTCGTTGATCGCCGTAGTGGTGCGGTGCAGATCGCGCGAGCCGAACAGGCTGATCAAACGATCGCGCAAGTCCTCGCGTTGCAACAGGATGAAAATCGTCACGACCAGCACGATGAAGGTCGTCTCGATCGGTGCGATGGCGGGCGAGAGCGCGCGCTGCGCGAGCTGCATCGGCGTGGGCGAGGGTTCGTGCACTTCGACTGGCGTCGGCACGGGCGGCGCATTGCGCGCGGCGCGTCCGGTGAGACGCGGCGGTGCCGGTTTGGACGGCGCGACCCGCTGCAGGGTGGCTGCGGCGCGGCTCATCAGCGAGTCGGCGCGGCCGACGGTCTTCTCCTGCACGGTCTCGATCTTCTGCTCGATCGCCACCTGGTATTGCGGCAGATCGCCCGCCAGTTGCACCAGTTGCGCCGTGATCAGCGCACCGGCCGCGAGCAGGGTGGCGAGCGCGAACAGCACGGCGATGAAGATCGACGGCAGTTGTCCCATGTGCAGGCGGCGCAGCATCTGCACGAGCGGGGCGAGCAGGAAGCTGAGCAGCACCGAGAGCGTGATCGGGATCAGCACCGCGCGCCCGAAGTAAAGCCCGCACACCACCACGACGCCGGTGATGACCGAAGCGAGTCCGTGCAGACTGGGCGTACCGGGCGGGTAGACGCGGTTCGGCCGCCCAGGCGGCGGTAATGATATTTTCATGAGCACACGTTCCGATTGAAGGTGCCCGGCGAGGGGCTCAGCGAGGCACGCTGTCTTCCAGGGCAGGGCAGCAGGGGCGCGCGAAAGGCACGTTGGCGTCGCGTCAAAACGCCCCAGCAATAGCTATGCCCGGATTGTAGGCGCTTTGCCGCGCCACGCACCATTCGTATCGTGCACCGTCTAGCCCATGTGCAGCCGCAATACCTCGAACAATTGCGAGCACGCATACAGCAACAGCCCGATAAAGCCGCCGACGATCGTGCCGTTGATGCGGATGTATTGCAGATCCTTACCGATGTTCAGCTCGATCTGCCGCGACATCTCGCGCGCATCCCAATTCTTCACGGTATCGCTGATATGACGCGTCAAAAAGCGCGCGAAATCCGGTGCCATGGCGCGCGCCGCGTCTTCCAGATGGTCGTTCAGCGATTGCCGCAGCGCGGGATCGTGCGCGAGTTCGCGGCCCACCCATTGGCCCATCGCCATCACGCGCGCATGCAGCGCCGAGTCGCGGCTTTCCAGATCGCGCCTGAGCCAGCCGCGCAATTCGCCCCACATGTCTTTTACGTAAGCACTGAACGCTTCGCCCTCCACCAGATAGCGCTTGAGGTCCTCGCCCTTTTGCAGGAACGCGGGATCGGTCTTGAGCTTGACGATCAGCTTCTGCGCCGCCTCGTCGAACTTCTGGCGCCACTGATGCGCCGGGTTCTCGCTGATCTGTTCGAGCATCCGGTTCACCGCGTTGGCGATCGCTTCGGCGCCTTTCTCGCCGAGCCAGGCCGAGGGCAGCATCTTCTCCATCTTCGGATACTCGCTCTTCACCCAATCGACGATCCGTTCCGCGATAAACTCGCGCGCCTGCGGTTGCGCAAGCAGCGCCACCACCTGTTCGATGCCGGCATCGAGCAGTTCCTGGTGGCGGTCGTCTTTGGTGAGCGTGTCGAGAATCGCGCCCATCGATTGCGAGAGATCGACTTTGGTCAGCACGTCGCGCAAGGCGTCCTTGATGAAAACGTGGATGCGCACGTCGTCGGTGAGTTCGAGAATCCCGCTGGTGAGTTTGACGACGTAGTCGCCCAGGCGCGCGCTGTTGGCGGGCTCGCTCAGCCAGCCGGTGATGCTGCGCGCCGGATCGTGCTTCTGGATCAGGCCGACCAGCGAAGGCACGTCGAGAAACTTGTCCTGCACGAAGACGGCCAGGTTGTCGGCGATCTTGTGCTTGTTCCTCGGGATGATCGCGGTATGCGCGGAAACCACGGGAATCGGCACGCGACGAAACAGGGCGGCGACCGCGAACCAGTCGGCCAGTGCGCCGACCATCGCAGCCTCGGCCACCGCCTTGATGCCGTCGACCCATAGGCCGCGCGGCATGAAGGCCGTCACCACGAACACGCATGCGGCGGCGAGCAGAAGCAGTAAGGGCGTGCGTTTGGCCTTCTTCAGTTCGATTGCTTTGGTCATCGGCGGTGGGGCGGCGGGTCCAGGTCGATAGGGAAATGCGCGGAGCAACGCGGTGCGCTCGACGCGCGCGTTCAGACACGCGAGTGTAGCGCCGCTCGCGAGACTCATGGGCGAGGTGGAGGCGACGCGGCTGGTCGCGTGGGCGCGGTAACATCTACGGTTAGACTGCGGGGTCCTGCGTCGGGGTGAAGGCCCGTGCGGGCGTCAGGTGAAAAGGCAATTGAACGGAATGGAGGCACAGTGATCAGGTTTCTGCACACCGCGGACTGGCAGATCGGCACGCAATTCGGCCAGTTCGAGCCGGACGAAGCCGCGCATCTCGCGCAAGCGCGTTTCGAAACCGTGCGCCGGATCGCGGCCGAAGCGGCGGCGCGCAAGGTCGACGCCGTGCTGGTCGCGGGCGATGTATTCGATCTGCAAACCGTTTCGGACACGGTGATCCGCCGTTTGTTCGGCGCATTGCAGGCATTCTCCGGCCCGTGGATCATGCTGCCGGGCAACCACGACGCCGCGCTGGTCGAGAGCGTGTGGACCCGCGCACAGCGGCTCAACTGCGTCGCGCCAAATGTGCGGCTGGTGCTGGAAGCGGGCGTCGTGCTGCTGGACGACTGCCGCTGCGCGTTGCTGTGCGCGCCGCTCACGCAACGCATCACCTACGACGACACCACCGGCTTCTTCGATACCACGCAGACGCCGGCCGGCTATCACCGCGTCGGGCTCGCGCACGGCAGCGTGAGCGGCATCCTGCAGGAAGGCATCGATTCGTCGAACCCGATTGCGCCGACGCGCGCCGCGAGCGCGCGGCTCGACTATCTCGCGCTCGGCGACTGGCACGGCCATCTGCGCGTCGACGAACGCATCTGGTATGCGGGCACGCATGAGCAGGACCGCTTTCGCGCCAACGATCCCGGTTTCATGCTCGATGTCACGCTGAGTGAGCCGGGCGCCGTGCCGGTGGTCGAACCGGTGCGGGTCGGTCAATATCAATGGCATCGCTGGGACGAAACGATCTCGGTGTCGAGCGACGTGGATGCGCTCAAGGCGCGTCTCGCCGCGTTGGGCGGCCACGACGTGCTGCGGGTCGCCGTGAGCGGCACGACGGCGCTCGCGGATGCCGAGGCGATCCACGTGGCCGTCGAAGAAACCCGCGCGCGGGTACGGGCGCTGCGCGTCGATCTGAGCGCCCTGCAGGTGCTGCCCACCGCCGACGATCTCGCCGAACTCGGCGCGCAAAGCGGCTATCTGGCCAAGGTAGTGGCGCGCTTGCGCGGCCTGCAGGAAGACCCGCAGTCCGATCCGCAACAGATCAAGCGCGCGGCCGAGGCCTTGCTGCTGCTGGCGCGTTTTCAACGTGAATTGCCGCGCGAAGCGAGGTCCGCATGAAACTGAACAGTATCGCGATTCAGGAATTCAAACAGTTCAGCGGACGGCTCGTGATCGACGATCTGCAGCCCGGCCTCAATCTCTTTGTCGGGCCGAACGAGGCCGGCAAGAGCACGATTGCGGAAGCCGTGCGCGCGGTGTTTCTGGAACGCTACAAGGCTTCGCATCTGAAGGATCTGTTGCCGTGGGGCAAGGCGAGCGGACAGCCCTCGGTTGAAGTGAACTTCGAACTGGACGGCGCCGCCTGCCGTTTGTCGAAGCAGTTCGTCACGCGCCAGCGCTGTGAGCTGAAGATCGGCCAGAACGTGTTCGGTGAAGACGAAGCTGAAGACAGGCTCGCCGCATTGCTCGGTTTTTCGCGCGCCGCACGCGGGCCGCTGAAGGCCGAAAACGCGGGCGTGCCAGGTCTCCTGTGGGTGCAGCAAGGCGGCACGCAGGACGTGCGCGACTCCACCGGACACGCGGCGCAGTATCTGCGCGATGCCTTATCGCAACTTTCGGGCAGCAGCGAATCGGCCGGCGAGGATGCATTGATCGCCGCCGTGCAGCGCGAGCTTCGTCAATTGCTCACCGCGCGCACGCAGAAGTCCACCGGGCCGCTTGCCGAGGCCGAGCAGACCCTGCTCGCGCTGAGCGCGGAGCGCGACGAACTGCAACAACAGCGCCAGCAGTTCGAGGAGAACATCGCGCGTCTGGCCACGCAGCAAGAGAGCTTCGACGACACCCAGCGCAAGCGTCCGTGGGAGCTTCACGAGCAGAAGGCCTTGCTTGCGCAGCAACGCGCCGATGCCGCCGCGGAACTCGAACGTAGTCTGCAAGGGCTTGCGCAATCGGTGCAGGTCAGCGAAGCGGGTCTCGCGCTGTCGCTGCAGCAGGAACATGGCGCGACCGAACTGGAAGCGGCCGTCGCGCGGGAGCGCCAGCAACTCGACGCGGCTCGCGCCGAGGTCGCGGCCGCGCAGAGCGAGCACGCTCAGGCGGCGTCGAGTGTGACGCAATTCGAACAGGCGGCGGCTGCGGCCGGCCGCGCACTCGAACTGGCGAACGCCGCCGTGACCGCGGCCGATTTGCGCAGCCAGATCGGTTTCCATCGCGACGAGTGCGCACGGCTCGACACGGCGATTGCCGCGGCTGCCCAGGCGAACGACGCAGTGCTGGAAGCCGCGCGTGCCGCAGCCGGGCTCGAAGTCGACGAGGCGAAACTCAGGCGCCTTGCCTTGCTCGAAAGCGAGTTGACCGTGCTGCGCGCGCGCACCGAAGCGGCGATGACGCGTATCGAATATCGGCTGACCAGCACGATCACCGTGGGCGATGCACCGGTGAGCGGCGAGGGCGTGTTGCGCCTCGACGAAGAGAAGCGGATCGGTCTCGGCGATCTTGGCGAATTGCGCGTGATTCCCGGTGTCTCCGATCTGCCCGCCCGGCTGTCCGAACTCGCTTCTCTCGAAGCTCAGCATGGGCAGTTGCTGCAGGCGCTCGGCGTCGCTTCGCTTGCCGTAGCCGAGTCGAGGCGCGAGCAATGGCAAGCCCTGGTCGCGCAGCAGAAAAGCCAGGCGAAAATTCTCGATGTGCATGCGCCCAAGGGAATCGACGCGCTACGCGCCGCATCGGCGTCGGCGACGGCGCGCCTGCAGACTTTCAACGACCGGCTCGCGAATCTGCCCGACGTGTCCGCCGCCCTGCCGCTCGACGAAGCGCGCCGCAACGCCGACATCGCTCGCGATGCGCTCGACGCGGCACGAAAAGTCCTGACGCATGCCGGTGAAAAACGATCGACCGGTGTCGCCACCGCCGAATCGCTCGCGGCGCAACTGCAACGTAAGGAAGCGCAACTCGATGACGAAACGTTCCGCCGTAATCGTGCGCAGTGGCAGACGAAGCTCGTCGAGCAGCGCGTGCAACTGGAAGCGTTGAGAAAGCAGCACGACGCGCGCGAGCGTGAATTGCAGGCGGTGCGTCTGGACGATCCCGCCGCCGAGGCGAAGCGTTATCGCGCGTCGGCGGAGCTTGCGCGCAGCGAACAGCATGAGCGTCAGGTGCGGATCGCGCAGTTGCGCAGCCAGCTGGAAACGGTGGGCGCGTCGGGGCTGGGCGAACGTCTCGCCACGGTGGAAGCGAAGCTCGAACAGGCCACGCGTCGTAAAGACGAACTCAGCCTGCGGGCAAGCGCGCTGAGTCTGCTCGACGAAGTGCTGGTCGACGAACGCGACGCGGCGGTTGCGCAATTGCGCGCGCCGTTGACCGAGCGGCTCGGCCACTACCTGAAGCGGATTTTCCCGCAATCGACCATTGCGCTCGGCGACGATCTGAGTCCCGCCACGCTGGACCGCTTTGGTCGCGCGGACACGCTCGACGCGTTGAGTTTCGGCACGCGCGAACAGCTCGGCATTCTGACGCGGCTCGCGTACGCGGACCTGCTGAAGGCCTCAGGCCGTCCCACTTTGCTCATGCTCGACGACGCCGCCGTCCATACCGACGCCGCGCGCCGCGACGCCATCAAGCGTGCGTTGCTGGACGCGGCCACGCGGCATCAGATTCTGGTGTTCACGTGCCATCCTGAGTTGTGGGACGATCTCGGCGTGAGACAGCGCGCCATCGACGATCTGAAGGTGGCAGCCTGAGCACGGCATTCAATCATTCCGGGGACGGGACGTCATGAGCGAGCTTTACCGAGGCATGGATCAAACGGCGCTGCGTGCCGCTTACGACAATGTGGCCGCCGTCGCGGACGTGGCCGCGCGCATGCTCGGCTTCCAGGCGCGCAGCGCAGCGCTGTATTCGGCGACAACGTGCCGGCGCGACGTGCAATATGGACCGCAGCCGCGTCAGCGTTTCGACTGGCTGCCTTGCGGCCGGCCAGACGCGCCGGTTTTCGTGTTCATCCACGGCGGTTACTGGCAGGCGCGTAGCAAGGAAGATTTCGCGTTCGTCGCGAGCGGACCGCTCGGTTGCGGCTTTAACGTGGTGCTCGCCGAGTACACGCTGGCGCCCGAGGCATCGATGACCGGAATCGTCGGCGAGATCGGCGCGCTGTTGACGGCGCTGGCGGAGGATCGGGAAGGACTCGGCACGCGTGGTCCGATCTGTCTTGCGGGACACTCGGCGGGCGGCCAACTGAGTGCGTTATATCGGGCACACGAGTCGGTCGTGCATGCCATGCCGATCAGCGCGCTGGTCGATCTCGAACCGATCGCGATGTCGTGGCTCAACGACAAACTGCAACTCACGCCCGAAGAGATCGACGCGTATAGCCCGATGCGTCACATCGGCCACGGCGTGCCGATGACGATCAGCGTCGGTACGGCGGAATTGGCGGAACTGGTCCGGCATTCGGAAGAATACGCAACGGCATGTCGGCAGGCGGGCGAGCGCGTTGAATTCGTCCCGCTGCCCGGCTGCAATCACTTCACGATCCTGGACGACCTCGCGCTGCCCGACGGTGTGCAGATGCGGGCGCTGCTCGACGCCATGGCCGTCTGACGCATGCGCGGGTGCGGATGAAAGCGCGTTACCCGTACCAGCGTGGCGTATAAACCCACGGCGCGCCGTTGACGAATTTGCGCGTGGTCGACGAGCCCACGATCACCATCGTGCGCATATCCACATCCGCCGAGCGCAGTTCGCCCAGCGTGACCGTACGCAGCGTGCCGCCCGGTCTGCCGATGTCGCGCCCCAGCACCACCTGGGTGGTGGGCGCGCGAAACTCCCGCACGATATCCAGCGCCTTATCGAGTTGCCACGGCCGCGCGCGCGAAATCGGGTTGTAGAAAGCCATCACCAGGTCTGCTTCCGCGGCATGGCGCAGGCGTTTTTCGATGATCGTCCACGGCTTCAGGTTGTCGGATAGCGACAGCATGCAGAAGTCGTGGCCCAGCGGCGCGCCGGCTTGCGCAGCGGTGGCCATGGCCGCCGAGACGCCCGGTACGATCACCAGTTCCACGGCGGCCCACGCGGGGTCTTGCGCGTCTTCCAGCGCCTCGAGCACGGCGGCGGCCATCGCGAACACGCCAGGATCGCCGGACGACACCATCACCACCGAGCGTCCCGTACTCGCCAGTTCGAACGCATGCCGTGCGCGTTGCAGTTCCTCGCGATTGTCCGTGCCGTGCACGCGCTGATCCGCGCGCAATGGGCCGGCCATTTTCACGTAGGTTTCGTAGCCGAGAATGTCGGTGGCGTCGGTCAGCGCCTTGCGCGCTGCGGGCACCATCAACTCGGCGCTGCCGGGGCCCAGCCCGATCACGGTCAGGCGCCCGCGCGCACGGCCGATCGTGTCCGCATCCACGGCGAGCGGTGTCAAGGCGAGGGCGACGCCCGCGTGGGCGTCGTCGTGCAGCGTCTCGTACGGGATGCGCAGTGCGGCATGTAGCAAACCGGCTGGCGGAGCACCATCTTCTGCAACGGTCTGTGCAAAGCGCAGCGGTACGTTCAGGCTCGCAGCGGCTTGCGCGAGCGCCGCGTCCGCCATTCGTCCGGACGAAGCAAGCAAGGCCGCCAACGAAAGCGTGGCGAGACCGTGTCGATCCAATGCGGCCTGCACGTGGGCGGCGATCGTAGCGCCGTCGTCTGTATCCGTCACCGCGGCCACCACGCTACGGGGATGAATCACCAACTCATCTTCACGGCCATTCCATGCGCGCGGCGTCACGCGAATCGCCAGACGCGCGGATGCCGAGCGCGGCAACTGTGCGTCGTCGAGCCAGGGCGCTTGACCTTCGACGCGCGTGCTCTCGCCGCTCAGCAGATCGGACACGAAGCGCTTGCCCTGGCCGATATCCGCGAGCGCATAGCCCTCGGGCGGATTCAGCACGCAAGTGCCGAAGCGCAACTCGCCGCTGGTGGTGATCGCGGGCGATACGCCGAGCGCCGCCGCCATCTCGCGCGCCATCACGTTGACACCGGCCAGTCCGCCGAGTAACGGCACGACTGCGCTGCCGTCTTCGGCGACCGCCAGCACGGGCGGCTCGACGCCTTTGTTGGCCAACAGCGGCGCGAGGCAACGGATCACGATACCGGCCGCGCACAAGGCGACGATCGGCGTGCCGCTCGCATACAGTTCGCGCAGATGCGTGCTCAGGTCGGTGTACGCAACGTCGGCCTCCACGCGTCCACGCAGCGCATGCACCTGACTCGCCGCGTAGAGCAGCTGGATGCGCCGCGCGGTGTCCAGCGCGCCCGCACCGAGAATCACGATGGCGGGCGTCGTCGTCATCCTTGCCATTTTTCCCCCGGCACGACCAGCAGCGAGAAATAGGGCGACGCCATCGGATCGACGTCGGCGAGCGGCACGATGCGTTGATTGCCCATCGTCGCGCGCTCGACGTACAACGCGCGATCCGCGAGACCGAGTTCGCCGAGCACGCGCCGCACCTTGTCGAAGTTGCGGCCGAGTTTCATCACGACGGCGGCGTCGGCATCCGCGAGACGGCGGCGCAAATCTTCTTCCGGCAGCACGCCGGAGAGCACCGACAGACTCTGATTGCGATACACCAGCGGCGAGCCGAGCACGGCCGCGCCACCCAGCATGGAGCACACGCCGGGCACGACTTCGCTCTCGTAGCGAGCCGCGAGCCGGTCGTGCAGATACATGTACGAGCCGTAGAAGAACGGATCGCCTTCGCAGATCACGGCGACGTCGCGGCCTTCTTCGAGATGGGCAGCCACGACTTCCGCCGCCGTGTCGTAAAAGTCGGCGATGATCGCTTCATACGACAACGGCGGTTCCAGCGCCTCCGTGGTCACGGGATACACGAGCGGCAAGTGCCGCTGCGCGTCGTGCAGATGCGCTTCGATAATACTGAACGCGTTGCCTTTCTTACCCTTCGCGACGAAGTACGCGACCACGTGTGCCGCCTTCAGCAGACGCAACGCTTTCAGCGTGATGAGTTCCGGATCGCCGGGGCCGACGCCAAGCCCGAACAACCGTCCTTGCTGCGCCATTTATTCGATCTCCGTTGCGAGCGCATTGACGGCGGCGGCCGCCATCGCGCTGCCGCCGCGACGGCCGTTCACCACCACGTAAGGCACGCCGCGGCTATTGTCTGCGAGCATCGCTTTCGATTCGGCCGCGCCGACAAAGCCCACTGGAAAGCCGAGTATCAAGGCGGGCTTCGGCGCGCCGGCGTCGAGCATATCGAGCAGATGGAAGAGGGCCGTCGGTGCATTGCCGATCACGACGACGCTGCCCGCCAGTTGCGCACGCCACAATTCAAGTGCCGCAGCCGAGCGCGTATTGCCGAGTTCGCGAGCCAGCGTCGGCACGTCGGGATGGGTGAGCGTGCAGATCACTTCGTTGGCGGCGGGCAGCCGCGCGCGCGTGATGCCTTGCGCGACCATGCCGGCGTCGCACAGAATCGGCGCGCCTTGCGCGAGTGCCGTGCGTCCTGCCGCGCCCGCAGCGGCGGAAAACTGCAGATCGTCGACCACGTCGACCATGCCGCACGCGTGGATCACGCGCACCGCGAGTTTTTCGAGGTCGGCGGGGATGCGCGACAAGTCGGCCTCCGCACGGATCGTCGCGAAGGATTGGCGGTAGATCTCTTGACCGTCGCGAATGTAATCAAGCATCGTTGTTACTCCGGGGCAGGCGCGCGAGCATTTCGGCAGCCTGACCGATCGTCAGTTGGTGCGCGACGCATTGGCCGAAACCGGGCTGGCCATCGCGTCGATAAAGGTCGTAGGTGCCGGGCGCCGAGGCCAGTAGCGTATAGGGCGCGCAATGGGCGGCGGCGCACGAGCGTGAGCAGCCGCTCAGATGAACGTCGACATCGGCGGGCAGGCGGGTCGCCAGTTCGAGCGCGTCGGCCTTGGTGTCGGCGAGGCCCTTGGCGCAGCCTTGCGAACCGGTGCAGGCGATCAGGCGGGTGATGGCCTCAGCGGGATCGCAGGCGAGGCCTGCCGTGTTCAATCCTTCGAGCACGGCGGGCACGGCCTCGTCGGGGATGTCGGGGAGCAGTACGCTTTGCCACGGTGTCAAATGCAGGGTGCCGTTGCCGGATCGCCGCGCAAGCGTGGCGAGGTCGCGCAAGGTAGTGGCGTCGAGGCGGCCGAGGGGCGGCTGGCCACCCACGTACTGCGTGCCGGCGATATGCTGCGCGTGTGCGCCGAGTCGAAGGCGGGCGTCGGCGTGCGTGCCGCGCTGCCAGTCGGCCAGCGATGCGTCTCGCGCGAGCGGGAAATCGACGTAGGTTTGGGCGTGCTGCAGCAGCGCGTCGGCGGAATAGTCGGCCAACAGGTGGCGCATGCGTGTGGCGTCGGCGGCGGCGAGATCGAGGAACGTGTACAGGATCGCGCGCACGAGTGCAGTGACCTGCGCGGGCAGCACGGCAGCCAGCGCGCCCGTCGACGGACCTCCCGCCAATCCGGACACGAACCGCATGCCGTCACGATCCGATGACGCCGCCAGCCAGACATCATGCGGATGATCGAGCCGCGCGAGACGTTCGCCGCCGTCCAGCAACAACGCGAATTTCGGCGACAGCGCAGCGAAACGCGCATCGCTTTGCAATAACGTCAGCAACTCCGCACACAGGGGCCGTGTATCGAACAGCGCGGACGAGTCGCGACCGGCCACGGGACTGATCATGACGTTGCGCACGTCGTCTGCTGCGAGCGTTGGCGTTTCCGGTCCAAGCCCCACATCGACCAGGGCCTGGATCAGCGCCGTCTCATGCCCGGCGCGAATGCCGCGTAGCTGCAGATTGGCGCGGTTGGTCAACTCGATCACCCCTGCCGCGTATCGCTCGCTCGCGTAGGCGACCGTCGAAGCTTGCGCCGCGCTCAGTTCGCCGCCCGCCAGCTTGATCCGGCAGATGCCGCCGTCGCGCGCGGCGACGATGCGCAGCAGCCCCGGACATGCCGAGGGCCGCGGCGCCGCGGCCGCATGGGGCAAAACGATGGAAGGTAAAGCTTGAGTCAAGACGGACACCGGTTGAGCGTCGCGCGACGGCCCGAGCAAGCCGCAAGGCGGCCTTTGCTGCGGCATCGGTACACCCCGCCCGATGTTGGCTGGCACGAACAGTCTTGCCGGCAGGTCTCCTGGCTGGCAGGTCATGGTCCGTCGCGGCCTTCCCGGTCGAACCAGTGGCGCGCAGCGCGGGCGGACTCGCTGCATACAGTTGCGGGGGCAGCCACAGTCGCACTGTGTTCCCTCTTCGGCCCCGAAGGGCACCGGCGGCTGTATTATGCCTTTTTTCGAACAGCACAACGAGGCTGGACGCTTTGACCGGCGTGGCACAGCGCATGATTTGAAGACACAAAATAAGGATGGATGCATGCCGGCGTGGTTGACCGTGGTGGGCATAGGCGACGATGGCTTCGCCGGTTTGGGACGGCCCGCGCGACGTGCCTTGCTGGAGGCGTCGGTGATCTACGGCGGCGAGCGTCATCTGGCGAGGCTGCCCCCGCGTCTCGCCGCGCGCCGTGCGGCCTGGCCACGGCCGTTCGATCTCGCGCCTCTGCTGACCGAACGCGGCAGCAAGGTGTGCGTGCTTGCAAGCGGCGACCCGATGCTGTTCGGCGTCGGCGCGACGCTTGCGCGGCAGTTGCCGGCCGGCGAGATGCTGGTGCTGCCGGCGCCGTCGTCGGTGTCGCTGGCTGCCGCGCGGCTGGGCTGGCCGGTGCAGGATATCGCCACGGTGTCGCTGGTCGGCCGGCCGTTGCCGACGCTCAACGCGCATTTGCACGACGGCGCGCGTCTGTTCGTGCTGAGCGCGGACGGGCGTACGCCCGCGGCGCTCGCGGAGTTGCTGAACGCGCGCGGTTTCGGCGCGACCCGCATGACCGTGCTGGAGCATCTCGGCGGCGAACGGGAGCGGCGCATCGACGGCCGCGCGGATCAATGGGCGGCAGGCGAGGTGGCGGCCCTGAATCTGATCGCGCTGGCGTGCCGCGCAACGGCGGGCGCGCCACGTTTGCCGCTCACCTGCGGCCTGCCCGACGACGCCTTCCGCCACGACGGCCAGTTGACCAAGCGCGACGTGCGCGCCATCACACTCGCGCGCCTTGCGCCGACACCCGGCGAGTTGTTGTGGGACGTGGGCGCGGGCAGCGGGTCGATCGGCATCGAATGGATGCGCGCGCATCCGACTTGCCGCGCGATTGCGATCGAAGGGCACGGCGAGCGGCAACGTTTCATCGAACACAATCGCGATGCGTTGGGCGTGCCGGGTCTGCAACTGGTGGCCGGTCGCGCGCCGGACGCGCTCGACGGATTGCCGACGCCGGATGCCGTCTTCATCGGCGGCGGCGTGACGGTGCCGGGTGTCCTGCAGGCTTGCTGGGCGAGTCTGCGCGAAGGCGGACGGCTGGTCGCCAACGCGGTCACTTTGCAAGGCGAAACGGCGCTGACCGCCTGGCGCGCCGAGCATGGCGGCACGCTGACCCGTATCGCGCTCGCCGATGCGCAACCGCTCGGCGCTTTCGATACGTGGCGCCAGGCGTTGCCGATCACGATGCTGGAGGCGACGAAAGCGACGCCTGCAATTTCGCGCATCGACGCAATTTGAACGGAGCGACACGATGACCCGTCTCCTGCTGCTAGGCGGTACCGGCGACGCCTTGCAGATCGCACGCCACCTCGGTCCGCGCGACGTGTACAGTCTCGCGGGCCTCGGCAAGCTGCCGGACGATCTGCCGTGCTCGGTGCGCGTGGGTGGCTTCGGCGGCAGCGAAGGCCTGGCGCGTTTCATCGCGGATGAAAAAATCAGCCTCGTGGTCGACGCGACCCACCCGTACGCCGCGCGGATCAGCGCAAACGCGGCGGCGGCCTGCCGCCTCGCGCACGTGCCCTGCTGGGCACTGCGCCGTCCGGCCTGGCAGGCGCAAGCCGGCGATGACTGGCGCACGGTCGGCGACTGGCACGCACTCGTCGCGGCACTCGCGCCATTCAGAAAACCGCTTTTCACGCTCGGGCGCGAACCGCTCGACCATCTCGACGAGATTCCGCCGCATCAGTTCTGGACCGTGCGCTGTCTCGACGCGCAAGCGGACACGGCGCGCGCGCGCATTCTCGCGGCGCGCGGTCCGTTCACGCCCGACGGCGAGCGCGCGCTGTTCGCGTTGCAAGCCTTCGATGTCGTGGTCAGCAAGAACAGCGGCGGCGGCGCGACCGAAGCCAAACTCGAGGTGGCGCGTGAGCGGGGTTTGCCGGTCGTCATGTTGCGTCGGCCGGTGCTGGCGGCGGTGGATCGTGAATTCGAACGCGTCGCCGGGTTGCTCGACGCGTTGCGAGCATCGGGCGACGTGTCGGCGTGAAGCGCGCACACCCGGTGCCGTGCAAGTGAATCATGGAGTAATGGATGACGGTGTATTTTATCGGCGCGGGTCCTGGCGACCCGGAACTTATCACGGTGAAAGGGCAGCGCCTCGTGCGAACCTGCCCGGTGATTCTGTACGCGGGCTCGCTCGTGCCGGCCGCGGTACTGGAAGGTCACGCAGCGCAACAGGTGGTCAATACGGCGGAGCTCGATCTCGACCGGATCGTCGCCTTATTGAAGGCCGCGCATGACAAGGGTCAGCACGTCGCGCGCGTGCATTCCGGCGACCCCTCCTTGTACGGCGCGATCGGCGAACAGATTCGCCGCTTGCGCGAGCTGGAGATTCCCTACGAGATCGTGCCGGGCGTGACGGCCACGGCTGCCTGCGCGGCGGCACTCGGCTGCGAACTCACGCTGCCTGATATCTCGCAGACGCTGATCCTCACGCGCTATGCGACCAAAACCACCATGCCCGCCGGCGAGCAACTCGCCGATCTGGCGCGGCATCGCGCGACCATGGCGATTCACCTCGGCGTGCGGCATCTGGCGCGGATCGTCGATGAATTGCGTCCGCATTACGGCGGCGACTGCCCGATCGCGGTGATCTATCGCGCGAGCTGGCCGGACGAGGAGAAGATCACCGGGACCCTGGACGATATCGTCGACAAGGTGCAGTCGACTGCAATCGAACGCACCGCATTGATCCTGGTGGGCCAGGTGCTGGCCGCCGAAGGTTTCGCGGACTCGACGCTCTACGCGAAAGACTGACGCCGATTCAACGAGTCGGTGTTGCCGCATGATGAGCGCGGCGGTCGCCTTCTTTCTAGAGAAACGACTCGATCGGCAGGATCGACATGAACCAGACGCCTAGTCTTCCTAACCAGCTCGAGTTGGGTTCGGTGTCGTAGCGGGTTTGCTTGCCGTCGTCATCTTCGAGCCAGTACACCTTGCCCTGGTCGTCGAGACGCACTGTGTAGGCCACTTGCGGCACCACCGTATGGAAGATCGTGGTGATCTTGCCGGCAAGCACGGGACTGTCGATCACGAAGCCCAGTTCGGTGTTCAGATTGGCCGAACGCGGATCGAAATTGAACGAGCCGACGAACACGCGCTGCGCATCGACCGCGAAGGTCTTCGCATGCAGGCTCGAGCCCGAACTGCCGAACGAGCCCTTGGACTCGTCCTTTTTACCCGGCGCGCCGGGCAGGCGTCGCAACTCGTAGAGCTGCACGCCGCCCTTGAGCAAGGCGACGCGGCGCCTGGCATAACCGGAGTGGACGGCGGCGACATCGGTGGATTCGAGTGCGTTCGTCAGCACCCGCACCGCGACGCCCTTTGACGCCAGCTGCGTGAAATACTGCACCCCCGCCTGGGTCGGCACGAAATACGGTGAGACCAGATCGAGTTCTTCGGCCGGTTCGCCGAGAATGTCGTGCATCTGCTGCAGGACGCGGGTTTTGCTGGCCGCCTGGTTCAGGCCTTTCGCGGGATCGTCGCTGATCATGCGCGCCTTCGCCCATTCCAGCGGCAGTGTGCCGGTCTGCAGTTGTTCGGCGATGGGCAACTCGCGCACGGCATCGATATAGGCGATGCCCGCCGGTTCCAGCTCCAGCTGCTGAGCCCGGCTTGCAAGCGCCTGCAAACGGTCGGCATTCGCGCTCGGCAGGATCCGGTCGACGGGGTACGCCGAGTCGCTCGACCAGTAGCGGTCGAAGTCGCGCGCGACGTCGCTCGCCGCCGGGCCGACGGCCAGCACGTCGAGGTCGGAGAAAACCACGCCGTCGGTTGCGCCGAAGTACTCGTCGCCGATATTGCGGCCGCCGACGATCGTCGCGCTGCTATCGGCGGTGATGGATTTGTTGTGCATGCGCCGGTTGGCGCGGGAGAAGTCCGTCAGAAAGCCGAGCGACTTCGGCTTGCGTACCACGAACGGGTTGAACAGACGCACCTCGAAGTTCGGATGCGCACCGAGCGCCGCGAGCGTGGCGTCGAGCGACGGGGCGACACCGTTGTCGTCGAGCAGCAGACGCACGCGCACGCCACGGTCGGCGGCCTCGCGCAGCTGTTCGAGCAGCAGCGTGCCGGTCAGGTCGTCGTGCCAGATGTAGTATTGAACGTCGAGGGTGCGCTGCGCCGCGCGCGCGAGGATCATGCGCGAAGCAAACGCGGACTGCGGATTCGCCAGCGGATAGATGCCGGAGAGTCCCGGATGCGCGGCGACTTCGGGAGCGATCGCATGGCCGATCTGGGTGCTTTGCGCCTCGGTGGTGTCGAGCGCCGACGATTGCGTGCGACCGGCGAGCGAAGGCAGGGCGCAGCCGGCCAGCGCGTTCGCGCAGATCAGCAGGCAGGCGGTGGTGCGCAGCCAGCGGCGCGGCAGGCGGAGCGTGAGGCCGGCGAGCAGTTGCATCATGTGGTCGGGCTTCCATGGCGGGTACGGTGGACCCATTGCCGGCGGCGCGTTAGCCGCCGGCCGCGTTCAGTCTTCGAGCGGCGCGAGCGCTTCGAGCGGCATCTTCTTGTCCGCGCCGATGTGAATCGCCGGCACGAACGTCAGCAACGCGACGACGAAGATCGCGATCACGAAGATCGCGACGAACGTGAGGTGCAACGATTGATGCAGCACCATGCGGATCATGTCACTGTTGCCGAGACTCGCCGTCTGATTCTGCAGGAGCGCTCTCAGCTGATCCGACGTGACGACGGCCACGCCTTTGGCATGACTCAGCCCGAAGTTGAGCACCGCGCCGAACAGCGTCGCGCCGAGCGTGCTGCCGAGATTGCGCGAAAACAGGTTCGACGCGGTGGCGCTGCCGCGCTCGTCCATTTTGACGATCTCCTGGATCAGCACGAGGCAACTCACGCTCGAGGTGCCCATGCCGAAGCCCATGATGAGCGAGCCGAAGGCGGCCACCAGCGGCGAGCCGCCCGGCGACAGAAACAGCAACAGCACCGCGCCCAGTGGAATGAACGCGCTGCCGCCGATCAGAATGCGCCGCAAGCCGATGCGATGAAACGATTTGGCCGCGAGCGTGGCGCCCGCCGGCCAGCCGACCATCATCATCGTCAGTGCGAGACCGGCGACCACCGGTGAGCGATTCAGCACGCCTTGCACATACATCGGCAAGAAGGTGGTGGCGCCCATCAGGATCATGCCGGACAGCAGGGTCGAACCGTTCGACGCCGCGATCGGGCGACGGCTCCACAGCGCGAAGGAGATCATCGGCTCGGCGGCGCGGCGCTCCTGCATCACGAACAACACGACGCACAGCAGGAAAGCGGCGCCCGCCATCGCGGCGCGCGCGAGTTCGTCGTCGCCGGCGTAGGTCAGCGCCATCATCAGCGCGGCAATGGCGGCCATGAAGAGCGCCGCGCCCGCGAAGTCGATCGACGGACGCGCATGCCGCTCCGATTCGCGCAGAAACGCGATGAAGCCCGCCGCCGACGCGAGGCCGATCGGCACGTTCATCCAGAAGATCCACGCCCACGAGAGGTTGTGAATGATGAAGCCGCCGACCATCGGACCCACCACCGCCGAAATCGCCCACACGCTGGCCAGATAACCCTGCACCTTGCCGCGTTCGCGCGCGGGATAGAGATCGGCGACGATGGTCAGCGTGACCGGCTGGATCGCGCCCGCGCCGACGCCCTGGATCAGCCGGAACACGATCATCGCGGGCATCGACCAGGCGAAACCGGCGAGCACCGAACCGATCAGGAAGATGGCGATGCCGGCCAGCATGATCGGCTTGCGGCCATACAGATCGGCGAGCTTGCCGAACACCACGGTCATGGCGGTCTGAGTGAGCAGAAACGACGAGAATACCCAGCTATACAGATGCAGATCGCCGAGTTGGGCGACGATCTGCGGCATGGCGGTCGATACGATGGTGGCTTCGATGGCGACCATCGCCATGGACGCCATCACGGCGGCAATGACAAGAGGACGCGACGATTGAGGGCTGCGGGACATGGGGCGGGCGTTAGGATTAGGATGTAAGGCACGTCGGGCGGCGAGCCACGAAACCTGCGCGCCGCGACGTATCAGAACGGCCGTACGAGGGCGGCCGGGGTCGAGTATGCACCTTCGCGCCAATCCGCGCTGGCGCGCGCTCGCGGGCTCAGGCCGCATTTTCCTGGCACAGTGTTTGCGCGCTCCACGCTTTCTTTCGACAAATGGAGGGTCATTATGAGGATCGAATTCACCGGACGCCGTGAAGTGGTGGCAGCGGCGCGCGTCGCCTTCGAAGCCAATGTCGATGGAGCCGACGTCTGGTGCAGCGTGTCGCTGGATGCGCTCAACGACCATTTCGGCAACGACGGTCCCTCTGCTCGCAATCTGGTGGGCACCTTCGAAGCAAATCGTACGCGGATTGAAAATGCTACCCGGCGCGTGCTCGAGAAAAACGGCGGCAAGTCGGTGGAACTCGAGACCGGCGATTTCAACTGAGGCCCGAGCGGTCTTTCGGGCAAGCCGGCGGAAGTTCGGCGCGGCGCATGGAGCGGTTGCTGCCGGCCTCTCGACATCGAAGCCCGCATTCCACGGAATGCGGGCTTTTTTGCGCGGCGATGGCATGGCCGTTCCAGCGGCCGCGCGAGCCGGCCCGGCAGCCGAACGTGACGCACGGGTCGATTCCAGACGCTTGCGGTATAGTCCCGGCAATCGACAGCAGGGCCGCCGCAGCTTGGCGCCGCAGGCACTGCCAACGCATTTTTCGAGTTCGCTGGAGAACAATCGTGCAAGAAATCATCGAAGGGTTGATCCGCTTTCAACGTGACGTCTTTCCGCAGCAAAGTGCGTTGTTCAAGCGTCTTTCCGTTGCGCAAAGTCCCAACACGCTGTTCGTGACCTGCTCGGACAGTCGCGTCGTGCCCGAATTGCTGACGCAAACGGAGCCGGGTGCGCTATTCGTGATCCGCAATGCGGGCAACATCGTGCCGTCTTATGGCCCGGCGCCGGGCGGGGTGTCGGCCACGGTCGAATACGCGGTGGCGGTGCTGGGAATCCGCGATATCGTGATTTGCGGCCACTCGAATTGCGGCGCGATGACGGCGATCTCGACGTGCATGAACCTCGATCATCTGCCGGCGGTGGCGGGTTGGCTGCGTCACGCGGATGCGGCCAAGGCGATCAATGCCTCGCGCACTTACGAGTCGGATGCGCACCGTCTGGACGCGCTCGTCAGAGACAACGTGATCGCGCAGCTTGCCAATATCCGCACGCATCCTTCGGTAGCGGTGGGGCTCGCGAACAAGACCCTGCAGTTGCACGGCTGGATCTTCGAGATCGAAAGCGGCGAGATGCTCGCGCTCGACGGCCGCACTGGCGAGTTCTTGCCGCTCGTGGACAATCCGAATATCTACGCCGTGTAGTGTCGTCTACCGGTTTCGGGCGCGGACATAAAACCCCGTCGGCCCGACTTGACGCCACCTATACTGCGTTAGCGCCTCGCGTCGGCGGCGCAGGCCTTCCTCGCAAAACGCGGTGTGGCTCGATGTGAGGCAATGAATTCGTGGCGGCGCGGTGACCTGCTGCGCCACGAGTCGCGTCCGACGCCGTAGCAGCACGTTGGAGACCTGCCATGTGCGAGCGTCATGTGTCTTCCCCCACGCGGCGCAGTTGGCTGCTGGCCGGTGCTTCGTCGATAACGCTCGCAGCTTTGGCGCGGCGCGATGCCGTGGCGGCCGAGCCGCCGAGCGGCAACGCGCCAAACTCGATCCCTCCACAACAAGCGCTCGAGCGGCTGATGCAGGGCAATGCGCGTTACGCCGCGAACGCTCCTTCCAACAAAGATTTTTCCGCCGGTCGCGCGGCCCGCGTCGACGCGCAATATCCCTTCGCGGCGATCGTCGGCTGTGCGGATTCGCGGGTCGCGCCGGAGCTCGCTTTCGATCAGGGGCCGGGCGATCTGTTCGTGGTGCGCGTGGCCGGCAATTTCGTCAACGAGGACATGCTCGCGAGCCTCGAATACGGCGTCGAATTTCTCGGCGTGCCACTCATCATGGTGCTCGGGCACACGCATTGTGGGGCGGTCACCGCGACCGTCAAGGTGATTCAGGACGGCGCGCAGTTGCCGGGCCATCTGCCCGAGCTGGTCCGTTCGCTCAAACCCGCCGTGCAAATGGCGAAACTCAATCCCGGTGCGGATCTCGTTGAGCAGGCAACGATAGAAAACGTGAAGATGAACACTCACCGCTTGCTGGTCTCCAAACCGCTCATCGGGCAATACGTGAAACGCGGCAAGGTGAACGTGGTCGGCGGCCTCTACGACCTGGCGACGGGCAAGGTCACGCTCGTCTGACGAAAGCCCCTCGCCGACGGCGCAGCAGGGCCCGTATCTTGCTGCGCTGCATCGACGTGCCCCGATTTCGCCAGCGCGTCAAACCATCTCCGAAGGGAAGCCATGTCAATAGAATCCGCACACGTCGATCCTTATCTGTTCGAACCCGTTCAGCTCGGGCCGCTGACCTTGCCCAATCGCGTCGTGATGGCGCCGCTCACCCGCAGCCGCGCGAAAGAGGCCGACGTGCCGAGCGAACTGGCCATCGAGTACTACGCGCAGCGCGCCTCGGCCGGCCTCATCATTGCCGAGGCTACGCAGATTTCGCCGCAAGGCAAGGGTTACGTCTTCACGCCGGGGATTTACGATGCGGCGCAGGTGCAGGCCTGGCAACCGATCACCGCCGCCGTGCACAAGAAGGGCGGTCACCTGTTCCTGCAACTGTGGCATGTGGGCCGGATCTCGCATCCTTCCTTGCAACCGGGTCATGCGCTGCCGGTCGCGCCGTCGGCGATCAAGCCCGAGGGACAGGCCTACACCGACGAAGGCTTCGTGCCGCTCGTCACACCGCGCGCGCTCGAAACGGCGGAAATGGCCGGCATCGTCGAGCAATATCGGGTGGCGGCGCAGAACGCGCAAGCCGCCGGCTTCGACGGCGTGGAAATTCATGCGGCCAACGGCTATCTGCTCGATCAGTTCTTGCGCGATAAAACCAACCGTCGCACCGACCAGTATGGCGGCTCGATCGAGAATCGCGCGCGTCTGCTGCTGGAAGTGGCCGATGCCGTGACGGACGTGTGGGGCGGCGAGCGGGTCGGCGTGCGCATCTCGCCACTCAGCAGCTTCGGCGACATCGCCGACAGTAACCCTGAGCCGCTTTTCACGCACGTGGTCAAGCAGCTCAATCGACGCAAGCTCGTGTACCTGCATGTAATCGAAGGCGACACCGGCGGCCCGCGCGAAGTGCCGGGTGGTTTCGATCTGCAGGTGCTGCGCCAGGCGTTCGACGGGCTCTTCATGGCCAACAACGGCTACGACATGCCGCTTGCGCAGAGCACGCTGAAGGCGAAACGCGCGGACCTGATCGCGTTCGGCCGGCCGTTCATCTCCAATCCGGATCTGGTCGAGCGGCTCAGAATCGGTGCGCCGCTCAACGAGCCCGACAAGAACACGATGTACGGCGGTGGCGCGCAGGGGTATATCGACTACCCGACGTTGGAGCAGGAAGACAAGCGCTGAATCCCTCGCTGACCGGGTTGTTCAACGCGCCGTCAGATCAGTCGCTGAAGCAGCGGAATGCGAGGCTAATACGCGGCCCGCTCACCTCGGACGATTTCGGTATGCCGTGCTCGTGGGTGAATTGCGAGGCGTAGCTCATCACGAGACAACTGCCCGGCTCCAGTTCGACATGCACGATCCGGCCGGCGCCGCTTTTCGGCCGGATCGACATGCGACGGCTGGCGCCGAGCGAGACGATGGCGATCGGTTGGGCGGGCAGTAGCCGTTCGGTTTTGTCGCTGTGCAGGGCGACGCTGTCACTGCCGTCGCGATAGAGATTGAGGCCGACACGATTGAACGGCGCGCCGACCAGCGCGCGCACCGCCTCGAACGCCGCGCCCAGCGGCGCGGGCAAATCGGTGGCCTCGCGCGCGAAGGTGGCCAGCAATCTCGGCACCGCGACTTCGCGGTCGTACATCATGCGCTGCTGGCTAAGCCAGCCGGTGTCGCGCAGAGTGGCTTCGAACCATAGCTGCGCCTTTTCAGCCGGGATCGACTCGGGCAGATAACGAATTCCGCCTTCCCGGTCATGGACCAGAGAGGCGGGTTCAGGCGCGAACAGAGCTTGCTGGACTGACATGGTGCTGAGACGAAGTAAATCGGGCAGATCGGGAGGATCATTATACTGTGTTTTTATACAGTATTTTGACTGGCCCGACCGTTTCGATCCGGCCCCCAACACCGACGATCCGGATCGCTTGAGCCAGTCATAAAAAAGAGGTGGCTGCGCGCGGCAAATCACCGAAAAGAGGCCATAAAAAAGGCCTGTTCGCGATGCGACCGCGCGCACGCGCCCGATAGAATTTCTTCCCATACCCGCGTTACGCAGCGTCACGCGCCCGACCTTGGTCGGATCGCTCTCTCCCATAGCATTTCCGGTTAATTCAGCATGACACGGCTTGCACGGCATTACGTTCCAGAACAACCGCAGCACGTTATCTTGCAAGGGCTCACGGGGCCCGCATTCCTGGATGAAGGGGACTACCTTTACTTCCTCGCCTGTCTGGCGGACGCCGCGCGCGTCGCCGATCTGGCCGTCCACGCCTGGGTGCTCATGCCGGACGCGATACAGTTTCTCGTCACGCCTTCCTACGAGTCGAGCGTGGCCATGGCGATGCAGGGAGTCGGCCGTCGCTATATCGAGACCTTCAACCGGCGCCATGGACGCCGCGGCACGATGTGGCGCGGCGGCTATTGCGCAACGGTGATCGAGCCCGAACGGTATTTCCTGCTCGCGAGCCAGGTCATCGATCACGCGCCGGTTCGCGGGCGCCTCGTCGCCGAGCCGGGAAGCTATCCCTGGTCGAGCTATACGCACCATATCGGGCGGCGCGTCGACAGCTTCATCAAGGACCATCCCCTGTATGGGGCGCTGGGTAACACGCCGCTCGAGCGCCAGCAGGCTTATCGCGATCTGGGCGAACAGCTCCTTGACGAAAGGGAGGTCGACAACCTGATGCAGTCGACGCTCAAGGGCTGGGTGTTAGGCAGCGCCGCGTATTGCGAGTGGGCGGCCCGGACAGCCAACCGGCGGTTGATGCCGCTGCTGTTGCGCGACCGCCCATCCAGCGTTCGCACGACACCCGCGCTCGCACACGTGGGTTGACCAAAAGATAAACCGGCAAGCAAACGCTCTGTTTCGATCCTCTCAAGGCTCACGCAAAGGTCCATAGGTGCGCGCCACACCGGGTTGGGCGCGCAGCAGCAGATAGAAAGCCGCGACATGGGTAATCATCAACAGGGGCACATAGAGGATCGGAATCGCGTAAGCAGCACCCAACTCTCCCGCGCGCGCCGGTAGACCGGCCTCGATAGCGCGGTAGTAGTCGAGGACGAGGTCGGTCGCGCCCACCACATTGAAGGCTACGACGAATAGCCTGAAGAGCGATGGTGTCCGTGCCGTGATCAGTGCCAGCATCGCCAGAATTCCCGTGGCGAAGTCGCCGTAGGCGGCGGGTACGGCGAAGCTGGCAGGCAGATGAGGCCCGACGACGCCCGGCAGAATGAAGACCAGCCCGAAGAAACGGAAGCTGTGCAAGGTGGCGATGGCGCGTTGCGCATCGAACGGGGCCATCGATTTGAGTTTGGGCCAGAGGTAGGCTCGCAGGCAAAGCAGCCAGGCAACATATCCCAGGCTGAGGTGCAGGAGGAAGATGAGTTCCGGTGGCATGTTGCCTCCTGTCAGCGGTTGTCTTCAGCGTTGAAAGTGAGGCTGGCGATTAGCCGGCGGATCATCGCGCGATCGTGCTTCCGCACGTCATCGGGTGCATGGTTCATCAGAGGCTGGCTCCATGGTTTCGGCTGCCTGCTCACGGCTTGCGAGCTGACATCGGCGCGACGCTTCGTGCGCAGATGCAGGTGTACCATGGCCTCTCGCGATCGACTATTCACCACAATGTTGACGGGCTATGAAGCAGAACTTCACAGTCAGACAGGGCGCGCTCGATGGCGTGGAGGTATTCCTGAGCGTGGCCCGGCATCGCAGCTTTCGTCGTGCTGCAGCAGAACTCGGGGTGACGCCGTCGGCCGTCAGCCAGACGGTGCGTGTGCTCGAAGCGCGCATCGGCACGGCGCTCTTCATCCGCACCACGCGCAGTGTCGGCCTGACCGAAGCCGGCGAGCGGTTTCTTTCGCACGCGAAACCAGCCTTCGATGAGCTGGTCGCCGCCAGCGAAGTTGCACGCGGATTCGGTCAGCGGCCTACCGGCTTGTTGCGTCTCTCGGTGCCGCGTGCGGTGGTGCCAATCCTGCTGGAACCCCTGATCGCATCATTCTGCGAGGCGTATCCCGAGGTCGAAGTCGAGATCGCCGCGAGCAAGGAACTGGTCGATCTCGCCAAGGAAGGGTTCGATGCCGGTATCCGGCTCGGTCAGTTCGTCGACGTCGACATGGTCGCCATACCGTTGACGCCGCCGCTGCGTCTCGTCGTCGTCGGCAGCCCTGGGTACTTCGCCGTGCGCAGCCGGCCTGGACACACGGACGATCTGCGCCAGCACGCATGCCTGAGATGGCGGCGATCCAGCGGCGCGCTCGCGCTATGGTCGTTCAACGACGGCGGCCAGGCGATCGAGATCGCCGTGTCCGGCCCGCTCATCGCCAACGATTTTCCCACCATGCTCGGCGCGGCAATCGAAGGCATGGGCCTCGCCCAGCTACCTGAGCCAATGACCGCTGAAGGCGTGAGAGCGAAACGGCTGGTGCAGGTACTGGAACCGTTCGCGCCGGTGATACCCGGCGTGTTTCTCTACTATCCTGGCCGCCGGCAGATCATGCCGAAGTTGCGCGCCTTCATCGATCACGTGAAGAGCCGCACGGCGGGTCACGGCAAAGTCCCGGGTACGGGATGAATTGGCGAGCGCCGCTGTACAACCTCTTGACACTCAGTCGCGACTGACCAATGAAATCACCCTACAGTTTGCCTCGCCCAACTCCGGCAAGACGCCTCGCATTGGGGTTCGTGTTCCTGTGGTTTTCAATCGGCGGGGTTTGCCATTTCGTCTATACGGCCTCGTTTGTCGGCATCGTGCCGCCCTCGATTCCGCAGGCTCTCGCCGCGGTCTATATCAGCGGTTTCTTCGAACTGCTCGGCGCGCTGGGACTCATCCCACGACATACCCGGCGCTACGCGGGCTGGGGGCTCGCCGCGCTCACGGTCGCGGTCACGCCGGCAAATGTCTTCATGTGGCAGCATCCCGAGCGGTTTCCTTCGATTCCACTATGGCTGCTGTTCGTGCGTCTGCCGTTTCAGGCCGTGTTGATCCTGTGCATTCTCTGGAGCACGCATGGCAGGGGGCGAAGCATGCGGTCGTGACGGCACCGATGCGTCCCGACCGCGCCCGTCCTCGCGTTATCAACGCAAGGACGGGCCAGATCGATCCGCCTAGTTCGAACTCACGAGCGAATCGGAAGGCACGATCCGCAGCGCCCCCGGATTGCTCGCAGCCGGGCTCGACCACAGCAGATGCATGCTGGCCGGGCCCGTACCGTGCACATACTCGACCTTGATTTTGGCGCGTTGCTTCGCGGTGAGCCAGGTCTTGCCGGTCACGGTGGATTGCGCCGAAGTCTTCTTGTCGATCACCTTCACGCCGTCGATCCACAGGCGCGCCACGTTGTCGCTGTCGATCGAGAACGTGTAGAGGCCCGTTTGCGTTGCCTCCACCGCGCCGGTCCAGCGCACGCCGTAGCCGGTCGCGTTGATGCCCGCGGAGGCATCAGGCGAATCGGTGCCTTGCTCGGTGTTCAGATCGAAGTCGATCAGCGGCGTGACCGAGGTCTTGACGGGCGCGCTCCTGAAAGTCGGATCGTTGTAGTAACCGACTTGCAGCACCGGCAGCTTCACGTTGAACCCGCCGGTCAGCGCTTGAGTCTCCGAGGTCTGCCACGGATGGCCGTCCGGATAGATCGTCCCCTGGAAGGGCGTGGCCGGTTCGACGGTGGCAGGTGCGCCCGGCACCTGTCCCCAGTGGAAGCGCGTATTGGTGCGCCCGATCATCAACTCCCACACGATGAAGCCCGTGCTCCCGCCATAGTTCGACACGATGCCGGGCATGGTTTGTCCCGTGGTGCCGGGGAAACCGCGCTGCAGCGTTTCGGAATTCAAGGCGCTGACGCTGCTGCCGTTTACCGGACCCGTGTACGGATTGCCATACGGGTGGAGCGCGTAGAAGTCCGAGAAGTACGTGCCTTCATCCTCCTGCACTTGCGGTGCGTTGATCGGCTGCGTCGCGCCCGCGTCGAGGATCGCGATACGCGCGTCGTTCATGAGCACGGCGCGGGTTTCCTGCAGGGCGCCGTTGCCGCTGCAACCGGGCTCGTTCATCGTCTCCCAGAAAATGATGCGCGGGTCGTTGCGATGCGGTGCGACGAAGTCCGTGATGTAGCTCGCCAGGCTCGTCTTGTACGTGATGCTCGCATTGGACGACGTCGGCTGGAAATACGCTTGCTCGACCGGCGTGCCCGGCGACTGCACCCAGCGGCTGTTATGCACGCCCCAGATCGGCGCGCCTTGCGGGCCGTATTGCGGCGTCGGGTTCCAGCAGTCGTCGTAGAAGATCGGCGAGACCTTGATGCCGTGACGCGCGGCGATCTTCAGCAGGTTCTCGAACTTGCTGAGGAAGGCGACGCGATCGTTGGCCCACACGAGGTAATGCAGATACACGGCGATGGTATTCATGCCGTAGGTCTGCGCGTAGGTCAGTTCGCGGTTGACGATCTCGGGGTCGTAGTTCTCCCAGAAGTCGATCGCGTTCACCGCGTTGGAAGGCGTATAGACCGCGCCGACCACCTTGGAGAAATCGTAGCTCGGCGACGTCACCTTCGGATAGGTGTGAATCGTGATGTTGCTGAAACTTGCCCCGACTCCAAAACGCCGCAGCCCGAAGCTGCCCGACTGGAACACGGCGGGCAGGGCGTTGGTGGCGTCGTTCACGCTGATGACGCGCTGCTGGTCGAGGTCGACGGTGATCGCGGTGCCGCTCGTGGTCACTTTCAGATGGTGCGTGCTGCCGCCGACCACCGTGCTGACCGGATACGAAATGAAATTGGTCCAGTTGTTGTTCTCACGACCCACCACCACCGAATGCGTACCGGTATCGAGGCCGATGAAATAACCCGTCAGGCTGTCGGGGCCGCCGGCGGTCGGGTTCGTGGTGCGCACCACGAAGCCCGCATTGGCGGCGCCGTTGCCGACCGGCGCGCTGACCGTCACGTCCGCTTCGTACGACGCCGTGGCATAGGTGCTGGCGAGCGCCACGGTTTTGTCACCGGCACCGGTGCCGTTGGTGGCCGGCGCGGGAATCGTGATGGTCGAGGGTGAAGTGCCGGGTTGCCAGCCTTGCGTGGAACCGGGAGCAAGGTAGTTCGTGAAATCGCCAAAAGCGAGCGACGTGGTGGAGACCGGTGCGGGTGGTGGCGGTGGCGTGTAGGGCGGCAGATTGAGTGTGGGGTCCGCGATCACCAGGGGCGGGGTGGTCGTCTTCATCCCCACGGGGATGGTTTTCGCCGCCTTGAACTCGCTCTCGACGTCGGCCGCGTCGGCCTGCGCCGCGGCGGAAGCGGCGGATGCCGCCGAAGCCGCGGAAGAATCGGCGGCGGCGACCTGCTTGTCCGCCGACGCACTCAGATTGGGTGAACCGTCATTGCCGCCGCAAGCGCCCAGCATGGCGAGCGCCGCCAGCACATAGTAATTGCGCACACATATCTCCTGATGTCCCCGCTTAGTAGATGGTCATAATTATTATTAACTCTGCATAAGGCGCATATACAAAGAGCATTGACCTTATGAATGCGGAAATCGATATGAATAATATTATTAGTTTGGCGACGTAGTATCGGGACTTACCCGCAAATCGTCAGAGGAGAAATACGGCGATGGTTTCACCCGGCGGCGGCTATGACCCGGCGTCCGATTGGCTGCGACACGCGCAACGCTAGTCGGCTACATGGCGTGGGATGAAGCGATCGGCGCGTTGTCGCTGTTCGGCGTCGCGTTGATCGTCGCCGGTTCCATTGCGGTTGCGATGCTCGGCAAGCAGGGCGAAGGGCCGCAAGCGAAACGACGTGACGGAGCGGAAGAAATGATCCGATGTCGCGACATCATTGTTTCGGATGCCAAACAATTGTCGGATGATATGAAGGAGGCCGCCAGGCGTTTTCGGACAACATCGCGTGCAGTATCGGACGATTCGGCGCCTGAGGACAGTAGGGGTGGAATGGAACGCATCCACATCGCTCACACTTTCGTAGGTGATTGGATCGGGCGGGAGTTCTCGCCTGTTAACCCTCCGATGAATTTTGGCAGGGAGACACGTTTTGCATAGCGAACCCAGAAAGATTGTTCTCACGGGCCTCGTTGTCAGCGCCGTTGCGATTGGGGCCTATGTTTCGCAGACCGGCAGACCCTGGTTATCCGCCGACGACACCGGCTTGACGCGCGATGACGATACCTCCGGCCACGCGCGCGGCGACACCATCACCGGGGCCGTGACCGTCGGCCCGGTCGTCACTCGACATGCGTCGGCCGGCCCGGTTTCGGGCACTTCGCAGGCCGTGCGCGATGGCTCGCAGCGCAACGATCTCGCGGCGGCTCAGGTACAACTGGAGGCTGCCCGGGCCTCACGTCAGAACGACGAACGCGCTCTCGCGTTGCGCCGGGACGCTCAGGCGCGAGCGGATCGCGCACAGCAGACGGCGGACCGTGAACAAGCGGCGTCGACCGAGATGCGTGCGCCGGAAACGGCTTCGATCCCGAACCCGAACCCGACGTCGACGAAGGGCGGCCGATATGGCGAACGGCGCGGTGCTCGCCATGAACGTTCGGGCCGGGCGTCCAGCTACGCGCACGACCAGCGCACATTCGACACCTGGGTGGCGGGATTCGCCGGCAACGACGCCGTGAGCAGCGGTACGGCGCGCGGCGGCGCGCCGATCGCGGCCCTGACCGCTGTGCCGCCATCAGCGCCGAAGGTGGGTCGGACCAAGGCCGGTGGGCCGGGTTTGCCGCCGCTACTGCCGGACCCGGCGCGCGCGGTGCAGGCGGCTCAATCAGCCCAAGCGACGCCACCGATGCAAGCCGCGCCGCTGACTTCGTCGGCCGCACCGACCCACAGCGCGCCATCGAGTCAGCAGGCCGAGTTGACTGCGCAAACCACGACGCCAGTCACGGTGATGCAGGCCGCACCTTCCGACGTTCCGCAGACCAGGGTCGACGGCGGCCCGAAGACCCGTGCTCAGGTTCAGGCGGAAATCATCCGCGCGCGCGGCGACGGCAGCCTCCCTGCGTTCGGCAATCCGAACCCCGCCGGACCGGGCGGTGCGCCCAGCCTTACCATCGTCCCCGGTCCGTAACGCGGCGAAAGCGGGCCCGCGTGGCTATTTCAGCGATTCAGCGAGCCGCGCGAAAGTCGGCTCGTCCGTGCGATCGAATGCAAGTGGCGTGACCGAGACACGGCCGGAGGCCACCACCGCGGTTTCACTATCAGGATCGTCGACGCGCGCACCACGCTGAAAACGCAGCCAGTGATAAGCAATGCCGCGCGGATCGACCTGTGGCAAAACGTCGATATCTTCGACGAGTCCAACGCCTTGGCGAGTCGCAGTGAGCGGACCGGCCAGCGCCGCATCCACGTCGGGAAAATTGATGTTCAGGCAAGTCGGCGCGCTGTGCGCGATCGCCAGCAACTGTCGGATCACGCCGGGCGCGAGCGCGCGCGCGGTGTCCCAGCGCACGTTGTCGCGGTCGCTGAAGGTCTGGCTCAGCGCGAAGGAAGGCAAGCCGAGCAGGAGGCCTGTCATCGCGGCGCCGACCGTGCCGGAAAACATCGTTTCCACGCCGAGATTGCCGCCGCGGTTGATGCCCGACAGAATCAGCGTGGGCGGCACTTCGCGCATCAGATGACGTACACCCATCACGACGCAATCGCCGGGCGTGCCCGCCACGCCGAACCGCCGCTCGCCCTGACGACTGAGGCGCAATGGCGAATGCAGGCTGATCGAATGCGACGTGCCGCTCTGATCGTGTTCGGGCGCGACCACCCAGACTTCATGCGCGAGCTCGGCGGCGACCGCTTCGAGCACGGCCAGACCGGGTGCATCGATACCGTCGTCGTTGGTCAGCAAAACTCGCGGCACTTTGGATTCATCGGCAGACATCGCAATACGCTCCTCTTGGTGGGTTGGGGAAAACCGATCGGGTCGGCGTGAGCCCGGCAGCCGTCACGCGACATCAGCCGCCCAGCCAGCGAGCCGCGAGCGGCATCAGAACGGGCACGACGAAGGCCGTGAACACGCCGTTCAAGCCCATGCCGAGTCCGGCGAAGGCGCCCATTTCCTCGCTGACCTGAAACGCGCGGGCCGTGCCGATGCCGTGCGAGGCGACCCCGAGCGCGAACCCGCGCACCTCCGGCTCGACGATGCGCAAGGCGTTGAGAATGGCACGTGCGAACACCGCGCCGAACACGCCGGTGGAAATCACCAGCACAGCGGTCAACGACGGAATGCCGCCGATCTCCGAGGCGACCGCCATCGCGATCGGCGTGGTAGCGGATTTGGGGGCGAGCGAAGCCAGCGTCTGATGCGAGGCGCCGAACAGCGCCGCCACGCCGACGGCGGAGACGATCGCCGTCAATGACCCGGCCACCAGTCCGCCGATCAGCGGCAAGGCAGAACGGCGCAATTTCGGCCATTGCCGGTAAAGCGGCAGCGCCAGCGCCACGGTCGCGGGACCGAGCAGAAAGTGGACGAATTGCGCGCCTTCGAAATACGTCGCGTAAGGGGTGCCGGTAAGTTCGAGCAGCGTCACGAGCAGCGCGACGGCGATCAGCACCGGATTGACGAGCGGATTGAAGCGCGCCTTCGCATAGAGCGTCTGCGCAATCAGATAGGCGACCAGCGTGATGGTCAGTCCGAGCAGGGGGCTCGCGGCAAGATAGACCCAGATCGCGCCGAGCCGCGGCATGGCGGTCATGGCGTGGCCCCGGTCGCGGCCGGATCGTGCCGCTGGCGGCGCAGCAAAGCACGCGTGACCAGCGCGGCCACCGCGATGGCCAGCGTCGTGCTCACCGCGATCGACACGATCACGGCTACGGCGTCGCCGCGAATCCGGCTCGCCGACACCATGATTCCGACGCCGGCCGGCACGAACAGCAAGGACAGATGGCGCAGCAATTCGAGCGCGGTTGGCTCGATCGCGTCGGCGGTCTGTGGACGTAGCATGAGGAAGCCGAACAACAGCAGCATGCCGATCACGGGTCCTGGCACCGGCAAGTGGAAGACGTACGAGACGCCTTCCCCGAGACATTGGAAAACGAGCAGGGTAGCGAGTGCGCCGAGCATGACGGTCTCCGGAACGTGAAACGGAAAATGCGTCATTGTGTACCATGCGCATAGCTTCGTGCTCTCACGCTGACAGCGCCGGCGGCGCGCCCCTCGCCCCTCATCTCTCATCCCGGAAGAACGAGTCGCCATGCACATCGAACCGTTTCAGATTGCCGTCGCCGACCACGAGATCGACGATCTGCGCCGACGCGTCCGGGCAACGCGATGGGCGCCCGCCACCGCCGCGCCACCCTGGCAGCAGGGTGCCGACACCGGCTGGCTGCGCGAGCTGGCGGATTATTGGGCCACGCATTTCGATTGGCGCGAAGCCGAACGCCGCCTGAACCGGATGCCCCAGTTCATGACGGACGTGCAGGGCCAACGCGTGCATTTCGTGCATCGGCGTGGCGTGGGTCTTGCACCGTATCCGCTGGTGATCACGCATGGCTGGCCGGGGTCGTTCTTCGAGTTTCATACTTTGCTCGACCACCTCTGCGACCCGGTTGCATTCGGCGCCGATCCCGCTGACGCGTTCGACGTCGTCGTGCCCTCGCTGCCGGGTTTCGGGTTTTCGCCGGCGGCCGCGCAGGGCGGCACGTCGGCGTTTCAGGTGGCGGATCTGTGGGTGTCGCTCATGCAGGGACTCGGCTACGAGCGTTTCGGGGCGCAGGGCGGCGATCTGGGGGCGGGTGTGTCGGTGGCGCTGGCCGCGCGGCATGCCAGGGTGGTCGACGGCATTCATCTCAACTTCTTGCCGGGATCGTATGAGCCCGCGCTCGGCGCGGCGCAGAAGCCGCTTACGGCCGCCGAGGAAAACTTCCTGCGCGAGAAGAACGAGTGGGCCGCGCTCGAAGGCGGCTACGCCCACATGCATAGCACCAAACCGCAAACGCTCGCGGCGTCGCTCAACGATTCACCGGTGGGACTGGCTGCGTGGATCGGTGAAAAATTCCGTGCGTGGAGCGATTGCGATGGCGACGTCGAGCGGGTGTTTTCCAAAGACGAGTTGCTAACCAATATCTCGCTCTACTGGTACACGCAGAGCATGGGGTCGGCAATTCAGATGTATTGGGAAAACCGCTTGCAGCCGATGCGCTTTGCGCGTGAACCGCGGGTCATGCCGCCGGTGGGCTACGCGCATTTTCCGAAGGAACTGAGTCATCCGCCGCGCAGTTGGCTCGAACGAAGCTTCGATGTCGTGCAGTGGACCGACATGCCGAGCGGCGGACATTTCGCGGCCATGGAGAAGCCTGAATTGCTGGCTACGGAAATTCGCAAGTTCTTCCGGCCTCTGCGCAAAACGGGGCGGTAACTTGTTCGCGCGCCATCACTCAGGCATCTGCAATTATTGCGCAAAGCCCGCGGGCCTTTCGAACTTCCACTTCGTTCGCGTTACGTCTCGCTGAGTTTTGGCGGAAAGGCAATGCTCGGACGTGAAACGATAGGTGATCGCTGATATCCGCGCCCCGGTTCATCCGACTCCATCGTCGCAGATCAGCTCACCCGGCTCGGGCGTGACGCCATGAGGGCGCGAGCCGCGGACCGACTGCGCATTCTCGCGCGGGCTTGTGGTTTGTCCCACGAAATCTCTGTGGATCGACCTCCGGACAGTAACGGCAGCGCTAGTCAAAGCGAACCGTCGCTCACGCGTGGTGAGGAGCAATGTGAATCTCTTTCCTTGCACTCTTGTTTATGTCGATGTCGATGCGAAGCCGGGGCCCAATGCGACCAGTCGCGACCCGCTTTCGTACGTGAGCCAGGCGATCTGCCTGAATAACAGCTTGCGACGCGTGGGTATGCCGACCTTGACCATCATGACCAACGCGCCGGCCGTCGTGGCCCAGCGGCTCGCCGGCATACGGCCGGAACACCGGCCCGCCGTGAGGACGCTCACGGCGACCATCGAATTGCCGAAGAACACGCCGTTCTATGCGGCGCATTTCAAACTGGACCTGATGGACCAGGTTGCCGAAAGCTTGCCCGCCGACACCATGCTGTTGCTGCTCGACGCGGATATGGTGGCGTTCCTTCCGCTGGAGCGCGATCTGATCGAGCGATGCGCGCAGGCGGGCCTTGGCGCCTTCGATATTTCGGATCAGGTTTTTCCGGCATACGGCAGCGAACGGGTGGTGGCGGATCTCGAGATCGTCGCGGACCAGCGGCTCAGAAATCCGCGCTGGTATGGGGGTGAATTTCTGCTCGCGACACCGGCTTCGTTGCGCCGCCTCGTGCCGCGCGCGCGCGCCAGTTACGCCCGCTATCTGAGCGAAAGCGCGCATCTCAAACATCACGGCGACGAAGCGTTCATCTCCGCCGCGCTCAACGCGCTGGTCGACGACGGGCAGACGCTGATCGAAGTCGGCGCGTATCAGGCCGTCGGCCGTCATTGGGTCGGCAACAATTATCGGGACCTGCGGTGGTTCCGCTGTTGCTCGTTCGTCCATCTGCCGGGCAGCAAGGCCTTGCTCGAAAAAGAAGCGCGTTTCTCCGACTTCGTGCCGGACCGTTTCTGGCGCCGCATGCGCGTAGCGCATCTGCGCGGGCGGGTGCGGCACGCCGTCAAGCGGATCGCCCGCATGCTCAGCGTGGAAAGACTCGCGACACTCTCCGCGTGTGCGCTACGCAGTGTGAAGAGCTAGCGGCGCGCCGGCGGCATCGGTCACATTTTTACGTCGACGCGTCCATAGACGCCGTCTGTTTCCTGATTCGGCCCAGCGGCAAAAAACAGCGTGTTGACCGGCTGGTTGCTGAGCCCGTTGCCGAACGCGATGCCCCACAAGCCACGCTGCACGAACGTGTTGCCCGCCGGCAGATTGATCGCGCCGAGCGGCTGGCCGCTCACCGAATCGAACGCGTTGATCGTGCCGTCGCCGAAGTTGCCGATCAGCACGTCGCCGCTGAAGCGGCCGAAATTGGCCGGTGCCTGGGTGATGCCCCACGGCGCATTCAGCACCCCCGCCGAAGCGAAGCGCTGCAACAGATTGCCCGCCGTATCGAAGACGTCGACGAAACCGAGCCCGGCGCCGTCGACATTGTCGTGCGCGGCCGCGTCCTGTTTGGCGTAGGTGACGAAGAGTTTCGTGCCGATCGCCTGGATGCCGAACGGCGCGAATCCCGCTGGAATCGACGCGTCCTGGAATGTTCCTGCCGCGGACATTTTCGCAAAATTTTTGTCGAACACGTCGATGCGGTTGTTATGAAAGTCGGTGGCGTAGAGAAAATTGGCACCGCCGTTGCTGGCGAGTGCCAGGCCTTTATAGACCGCACCCGCGCTACCGTTGTCGACCATGACGAAGGCGTTGGTGGGCCCGACCGTGGGCGCCCACGCGGTGATCGTGCCGCCTTCGCCGGCGAAGACGAACGCGCCGACGCCGGACTTTGGACCTTGTGTCACGACGAAATCGGTCGTGCCGTTGAACACGATGCCGGTCGGATTCGCGGGTCCGTTGATTCCGTTCGGAATGCTGACAACCAGTGATTGCGGTACACCGTTGCCGTCGTAGAGCGTCGCCACCGAGGTGGCGTTATCCGCGACCCAGACGAATCCCTTCGGATTGAACGCCACACCCCACGCATTTTTCAGGTTAGGGTCCGTATGCGGCGCCGGGACCGCGCCGTCGGACACCAGGGTGGTCGAGGTGAACGAGGGCAGGCTGATCGTATTCGAGCCACCGCACGCGACGAGACTCACCAGGGCCGGGACGCCCACGATGGCGCCCAATACCGTAAGCAGAGACTTCATGACCGCACCTCACTGACATGACAAAAGGCCATTGCGGTGATTGAACGTGCGGTGTGGCGGCTTTATTCCTTCGCTTGAGAAGTTTTTCAGGCGGCGGCCGGAAAAAAGCCGAGATAGCGGAAGCTGCCGGTCGTCTCAGGCTGATCGGGTTCGCTGCTTGCCTCGACCGAGCGCAGGGCGTCCAGCGTCGTCGCGCGATTCGATACGAAGGTCCATTGCGCTGCGCCGCTCCCGACTGTCCGCGGGTTCGCTCGCACCTGCTGAATGGCCGCGAGAAGGGCGCCGCTGTCGGGCGTGTGCATGACGAAACCCTCGTTTGCGAGCGCGGCCCGGTTCAAGCCGAGTGCCTCGCAAAGTTGCATGCGCAGCACAGCCTCGTCCTGATTCGCGCGACGTGATTCGCCGATCAGGCGGCGCGTCGTGTCATCGACCAGCACGCCCTGTCTTTGCAGCGGTTTGCCCTGCCATGCTTCCGGCGGGCATTCCTTGTTGGCCGTGGCCAGCGTAACGAAAGGATTGATCTCGGCGGGATAAATCCGGCATACCCGCGGCCTGTCTTCATAAATGCCGCATCGCATATCGGCGCCCAGATTCGGGCAGGGCCCCGTGAATGCGCCGGCGAGCGTGATCGAAATGCGCACGGGCAAGGTGCCGCTCATGGCGGGCGACGAGCGCACTTTTCTGTATTCGGCAAGTTCGTCGCCGGGCGCGGGGTCGACCGGCCAGGGAATCGCCTCGCACAGCAGTTCCATCTTCGCGCCGCGGGCAAGCCAGTCGCTCGCTTCGGCCAGCGTGAGCGGCAGGCGCAAATCGTGGCAACACTTGCCACAGGCGGTGCATTCGAAATCGATGTCGTTCACCCAAACTCCCTCAAAAGAATCAGCGTGGCGCTTAGTCGGGAGAAGGGCCAGAGTCTGACAACCAATCTGAAAAAATAATCGTCCGGGTGCTACTGACCCGCACAAACAGTCGACATGTCCGGGCGCTTACGTCACCGTGCAAGCGTATGTTCGGCGTGGCGCGAAGAATTCGTCGGCGCACAATATAAACCAGGAATCGCACTACGTCATCGAGGTATCGCGATGCCTTCGTTCATGAAAGCTTTCGTTTGGATAACGACAGGATGAACCGGCGGTCGCCGTGACCTTGCCGATATTCAAGGACAATCAATGGCATTTTCATCGAACGACGATACACCACGCGATAACAGGCGTCGCTTTCTGCGCACGACAGGGCGTGCGGCGATCGGCCTGCCGCTGTCATTCGTGTTGCCGCGCCTGACTGCCGCTCAGGTGCAAAGCCACGCTCCGGCGCAGATCGAGTCGACGCCCTTGCCGAAAATGGCCCGGCGCGCGATTCCCTCCACCGGCGAACGGCTGCCCGTGGTTGGCTGCGGCACCTGGCGTACCTTCGATGTCGGCGACGATCCCGCCGGCCGCGCCCAACTCGCAGAGGTGTTGCGCATCCTGTTCGAAGCGGGCGGCGCCGTGATCGATTCATCGCCGATGTACGGCTCGTCGGAAGCGGTGGCCGGGGCCTTGCTCACGCAACTCGATGCACACGGCAAGGCTTTCGTCGCTACCAAGGTGTGGACCGAAGGGCGCGAGGCCGGCATCGCACAAATGGAGGAATCGATGCGGCGCTTCCAGCAATCGCGCGTCGATCTGATGCAGGTGCATAACCTGCTCGACTGGCGCACGCAACTTGCCACGCTGCGCGACTGGAAAGCGCGCGGGCGGATTCGCTATACCGGCATTACGCACTACACGTCGAGCGCATTCGGTGAGGTCGCTTCGGTGATGCGCAGTGAAAAACCCGATTTCGTCCAGATCAACTACGCCGCCGACGACCGCACGGCCGAAAAGCATATCTTGCCGCTCGCCGCAGAGTTGGAGATAGGCGTCGTGATCAATCAGCCGTTTGGCGGCGGCGGTCTGCTCGCGCGCGTGACCAACACGCCGTTGCCAGCGTGGGCCGCGGAAATCGACTGCACGAGCTGGGCGCAGGTTCTCCTCAAATTCGTCCTCGCGCAACCGGCGGTAACGGTCGTGATTCCCGGTACGGGACGTCCGCAATACATGGCGGACAATGTTCGCGCGGGCTCAGGGCCGTTGCCCGATAAAGCCATGCGCGCGCGAATCGTCGCAGCGGTAAGCGGCTGACGATTCGCGCGCGGCGGAGTGCCGTGCCACCTCGGCGATGCCTCGGTTACGCAGTCGCGCTTGCCCGCGTCGACACGGCGTCATACCAGCGCTTGAGCGATTGCAACTCGACGGGTACTTGCAGATCGATCGCTTTCGCGGCGAAGTCGATCGTTACCAGCGCGGTGATGTCGGCCACCGAGAAACGATCGCCCGCGACAAACGCAGCCTCCTTCAGGCGCTCGTCCAGATCGGCCATGAAGTTGACGGCACGTTCCCGACTGCGTTCGACCAGCGCGGGAATCTGCGCGTAATCGTGCGGCCCGGCGATTGCGCGATCCTTCAAACCCGGCGCGCGATTGCGGATTGCTTCCATCACCGCAGCGAAACCTTCCTGTTCCATGCGCCGGTCCCACATCGCGATCAGCGCCTTGTCTTTTGGCGTGACACCGAGCAGCGGCGTGTCCGGAAAGCGCTCTTCGACATAACGCTGGATCGCCGGCACTTCGCCGATCGAGGTGCCGTCTTCGATCACGAGCGTCGGTACGACGCGGCGGGGATTGATCGCGCGATAGGCTTCGCCATGCTGCTCGCCCTTGCCGAGATCGACGGCGACGAGCGGAACCGCCACGCCTTTTTCAGCGAGAAAAATCCGTACGCGTCGTGAATTCGGCGACGAAGCGCCGTGGTACAGCTTCAATGTGTCGGCAGTCATGTCCTGATTCCTTTGAATGATATTGAGGGCGCGTCAAGCGACGGCACGTTCAGCTAAAGACGGAAAGTCGATATAGCCGCGCTCGTCACCGCCCCAGAAAGCGTCGCGGTTGTAATGGGCCAGCGCTTGTCCGAGCCGGAAGCGTTCGGGCAAGTCGGGATTCGACGAAAACCAGCGGCCGAAGGCCACGAGGTCCGCATCGCCACGCTGCAGGATCTGCTCGGCACCGTCGCGATCGAAACCACCCGCGGCGATGATCGGCCCGGTAAAGACCTTGCGCAAAAACGCGGATGCAACCGGTGCCTGACCTTCCGCCAGCGTTTCCGTACCCATCACACGAGGTTCGATCACGTGCAGATAGGCGAGGCCATACTCGTTCAGACAATGCGCGAAATAACCGAAAGTGGCTTCGGGATCGCTGTCCGAAATAGCGCCCCAGCGCCCGCTCGGCGAAACCCGCACGCCGACACGCTCGGCGCCCCACACGGAGGCGAACGCCTCGACTGCTTCCAAAGAGAAACGCGCGCGCTTTTCGCGCGTGCCGCCGTAGGCATCCGTGCGCTTGTTGGTGCCGTCCTGAAGAAAAGTGTCGGCGAGATAGCCGTTGGCGTTATGCAGTTCCACACCGTCGAAACCGGCATCCTTGGCGCGCGCCGCCGCTTCGTGCAGCGAGCGGATCAACGCGGGAATCTCGTCGAGTTCGAGCGCGCGATGCGGTGAGTTCGGCACCCAGCCATTCTGCGTGAACACCGTGGTTTCATACGGCACCACCGACGGTGCGACCGGCGCGTTACCCCAACTCAGATCGACATGCGACTGGCGGCCGTCGTGGGCGATCTGCATGAAGATGTGCGCACCGCGCGCGTGGACTGCATCGGTGATCTTGCGCCATGCCGCGACGTGCTCGTCCGTATAGATGCCGGGCGCGCCGAGATAGCCGCGGCTGTCGTAAGACGGATGCGCGCTTTCGGTAATCAGCAGTCCGCCGTTCGAAGCCCGCTGACGGTAGTACTCGACCATCATCGCGCTGGGACTGTCGTCGGCTTCGGAGCGCAGCCGCGTCATGGGGGCGAGTACGACCCGATGGTCGAGGGTCAGCGGACCCAGGCGAGCCGGCGACAGCAGTTTCAAGGATTCGTTAGATGCGTTCATGATCGACAGTGCCTTTTCCTGTTTTCAGATGTCCAGGGCGACGCCCAGGCGAATGCGATCGCCTGGGCGTCGAACCGCCGGTTAACCCGCGGTCTTGCCGCCGTCGACGGTCCAGATCTGGCCCGTCACGAACGACGCCGCGTCCGATGCGATGAACACGATGGCGCGCGCCACTTCGTCAGGTTTGCCGACACGGCCGAGCGGCACGCCGGCTGCCAGCGCGGCCTTGTTCTCCGGCGTGCCGGTAAAGCGGTCGAGCATGCCGGTGTCGGTCGGGCCGGGCGCCACGGCGTTCACGCGCACGCCGCTCGACGCGACTTCGAGTGCCGCCGACCTGGTCATGCCTTCCACGGCATGCTTGCTGCCGGCGTACACGGAGGCGTAGGCCGCGCCTTCATGGCCGTAGGTCGACGACACGTTCACCACGCTGCCGCTCTTCTGCGCGGTCATCACACGCAGTTCGTGCTTCATGCTCAGCAACGTGCCGAGTACGTTGGTGTCGAACGTCGCGCTGTAGCTTTCGACGGTCTGGCTGGTGATCGGGCCGGGCTGGCCTTCGGTGCCGGCGTTGTTCACCGCGATGTCGACGCGGCCAAAGCGCGCCACGGTCTGATCGACCAGATTGGCCACTTCTTCGTCGCGGCGTACGTCGGCCTGGATGAAGTGAGCGTCCGCGCCGAGTTCGCGCAGTTGCTTTTCGAGGGCCCGGCCTTCGGCTTCGCGGCGTCCCGAGACGACGAGACGGGCGCCGGTTTCAGCGAAGGCGAAAGCCGTTGCGCGGCCGATGCCGGTCAGTGCGCCGGTGATCAGAATAACGGGATGGCTCATTTTCAACTCCTGCTCGGATATGTGTTTGCGGTATGGGGCCAAGCCGCTCGCGGCGTCTTCAGTATCTTGCGAGTTGCTTCAAATCGCTGCCTTGAATGCAATTTAGTGGCTTATCGAGCAGAGTAAAAAGACTTAATAAGCTGGTGGGCATGCTTCATGGGCATGGAGGAAGGGCGTGAGCGAGGCGCAAATGGCATGGCAGGAAGGGATTTGCGCCGGCGCAGGAATAAAACGGGCCAAGCGCCGGTTATGCCTCGTGAACGGAGTCGCCAAACCGCCGGATGACCCTGCGGTCCAGGTGCGACTCCTCATCGTGAGGTCAACATGTCATCCGCTCATTCATTCGACGCGTCGCGGCGCGGCGCACTCAAATGTCTTGCGTTCGGTGGCGTCGGTACGGTGTTCATGCTGGCGGGAGGCATTCTCACGCCGATGGAACTCGCGCTCGCCGCCGATGCAAAGTCGGTTCCGGTAAAAGGCACGCCGCTCTTTCTGCAGATCAGCGACTCGCACATCGGCTTCAACAAGGAAGCCAATCCGGACGTGGCGGGCACGCTGAAACAGACGATCGACTTCGTCAATGCGATGCCGGTCAAGCCTGCGCTCACCCTCCACACGGGCGACATCACGCATCTGTCGAAAGCCTCGGAGTTCGACCTCGCGGCCCAGTTGTTGGCCGGACTCGACATCACGGAACTGCATACCGTGCCCGGCGAACACGACGTGACGGACGGCCCGGGCACGGAGTACTTCAGCCGCTTCGGCAAAGCATCGGATAACAAGGGCTATTACAGCTTCGATCACCAGGGCGTGCATTTCGTCGCGCTCGTCAACGTCATGCATTTCAAGCCGAACGGTCTGGGCGGCCTGGGCGACGAGCAACTCGCCTGGCTGGACAACGACCTGAAAGGCCGCTCCTCGAGCACGCCGATCGTGGTGTTCGCGCACATGCCGATGTGGACGATCTACGAACCGTGGGGCTGGGGCACCGGCGACGCCGGCCAGGCCATGAGCTATCTGCAGCGCTTCGGCTCCGTGACGGTGCTCAACGGCCACATCCATCAGATCGTCTCGAAGGTGGAAGGCAACATCACCTTTCACACCGCGCGCTCGACGGCCTACCCCCAGCCGACGGCAGGCAATGGCAGCGGCCCCGGGCCCTTGAAGGTCGCAAGCGACGAGCTGCCCAGGATGCTCGGCGTGACGAGCATCAAGATCGCGCAGCATCCACTCAGGGCGACGCTGGCCGATACCACGCTGGTTTGAACGTCGTCATTTTTTATTTTCGCAGGAGATCAGTTATGCAAAGCAATCGCATTCGCCGCGTGGTGTTCTTCGTGCTCGGCAGGTCGGTGTTGTTCGCGGCCTCGGCTGGGCTGAACCTGACGCATGCCGAGACGTCCGGTGCCGTGATCATCAAGGATTTCATGTTCTCGCCGATGGCGCTCACCATCCGCGCGGGCTCGACGGTTACCTGGAAGAACATGGATGGCGAGCCGCATACGGTGGTCAACGACGCCGGCATGTTCCGCTCGGCCGCACTCGATCAGAACGACACCTATCAGTACAAGTTCGACAAGCCGGGTGTTTACAAGGTCTTTTGCGGCATTCATCCGAACATGAAGGAGACCATCACGGTGCAGTAGGCGAATCGGGCGGGGGTTCTGTCGCCGGCGCAACTTCTCCATGTGCGGCGGCGGCGGTTGCGCCATTTCATGAAGGGCGTTTCAAGCGCTGCCGCACGACGCAGCAGTGCCTCATCAATAGGCCTGTTTGTTGCGTACTGGAAGACTGCTGTTTCGTCGCCTTGCGCACGTCATCGTCTCCTGTGCCTGTCGTGGCGGGGCGAGCCGTCCCGCCGTCGCGCTGGCGCGGCTGGTTCGGGCTTGAATCTTTTACCTGTCGGCGCGGGCACGGAAACGCGCGATGCGGGCATCGTTTAAAGCATTTAAAGCAAAGCATCCTGATGTTGTCGTCCGCCGGATGACGGGGTTACATTGTGCGAGTAACGCTTGCATCGATCGGGTCGAAATCGTGTGATCAAAGTCCGGCGTGGCGTCGGACAGAAGGATTCCGGAGCGTGTTGCGATGTTCAACGATACCGATGTGCCTCATTCCATAGCAGAGAGCCCAGGCAGCGGCTTCGGGACAGGTTTCGAAGCAGGGCTCGACGACCAGGCGCCGCAGGCGGTTGCCGCACCGCCGCGCTTCGGACGTCTCGCGCTGTGCGTAGCGGCGGCGAGCGCGCTAGCGCTCGGTGTGGTGGGCACGGTGGCGTACGGCATCTGGTTCAATCACGATCAGCAGGCTTACGCCGAGGCCATGACGGGCGCCCGGCAAGCGCTGGGCGTGGCGGGTGCATCGGCAGCGGTGACTGCGGTCGCGGCTGTCGCAACCGTCCCGGCGAAGGTGGCCGTGCCGGTCGCGGTGGTCGCGCCGCAGGCCGTTAGCCCTGGCTTCACCGCCTCCTCGCCGCGTGCTGCCGCGTTCTCGCAATCCTCTCCATCCTCCCGGTCCTCGGCAATCCTGACGGCCGCGCCCGCAACGCTGACGTCGTCCGGTGAGGAAGGCGCGAAGCAGGCCGTCTGGGCCGGCGAGGTCAAACGTGCTGCGCCGGATGCAGCGTCGGCTGGCAACCCGCCATCCAGTGTCGCCGATGCAGCACCGGCCGCGCCCGCGGGCGCTACGCTCCCGGCCCATTCGACCCGCCAGCAACAACTCGCCGCGAACCGCCAGAGCAAGGACTGGCGAAGCGCGCAACAGGAGCGTCGCGCGAGCGCCGCCAACGCACGCCATAAGGGCAGCCTGTTTGCCCGCATGAGCCAGTTCTTCCGACGCGTCAACTACCGGCAACACGACGGCGGCAGTGGCAATGGGAGCCAGCAGCAAGACGTCTACTCCCATCCTTGAGCGGCGGCCCGCACGGCGCGCTCCACGCATGCGTGCGAAAACTCCACGCTTTACTGCCGGCCCGGCGACGGTGGCCGTCGCCTCACTCGTCTGCCTTCTGATCAGCCTGCTGTACCTCGCCTTGCAGGTCCGCACGGTATTTTCCGATCAGTTGAAGCAGGAATACACGGGGCTCGTGCTCGAAGCCATCGAACGCGCCGCGAGCGCGCGCGATCAGGTCGACGTCTGGCAGCACACGGCAAGCGACGCCGGAACACGCGACACCGCAACGCGCAACGCCGGCTACCAGCAGGCGCGCGTCGAACTCGCGCAACGGATCGCTTCGTTGACGGCATTGGTCAATGCCAGTCCGTTTGCCGCGCCGCGCATCGCGCCGTCTGCCTCGAATAGCGACGCCGATCTGAATCAGACCGACAGGTTGCTCGGCAGCGCCTCACGCTATTGGCGCGCGCAACGCGACGCCGCCAGCGCCGACGTGCGCGTGCGCATCACGCATGTCGCGCGCACGCTGATCGCGATCGCGGCGCTGCTTTTCTGCATGCTGTTCACCGCGCTGGGCATGTACGCCAGGCGCAATCGCCTGCTCGCGGGGCAGTCGCACGAGTTCGAGCGCGCGGCCCTGCACGATCCGATGACCGGTCTGGCAAACCGTCGCAAGCTATTCGCCAGTCTCGAAGACGCGGCGCGTCAAAGGCACGACGCCGCTGCGGCGCACAAGCTCGCCGTGCTGTACGTCGATCTGGATGGGTTCAAGCAGGTGAACGACTCGCTCGGGCACCGTGTCGGTGACGAGTTTCTGGTCTCGGTGTCGCGGCGCTTTCGCGAATCGGTGCGCAAGGGCGATCTCGTCGCACGGATCGGTGGCGACGAATTCGCGGTGCTGGTGCGCGAGTTTGCCAATGCCGAGGAGTTGGCCGAGATCGCTCGCCGTCTGATTGCGTGCGTGGTTCATGTCGACGAGCAGATGAGCCTCGGCCTGGTGCGTGCGAGCATCGGCATCGCGAGCTTTCCGGATCTCGTCGACGATTGCCGCCGTCTGGTCGCCGCAGCCGACGACGCGATGTATCAGGTCAAACGCAGCGGCAAGAACGGCTATGCCTTCGTGACCGGGTCACGCCGACCGGCCGCGCTATGACGCGGCCGTGTCGGCCACGCTGGCAGGCAGCGTCGCGCTGCGTTGCGCAAGTCCGTCGATGATCTGTTGACGACGCTCGTCGCTCGCGGCTTTCCATTCGCGAATCTCGTCGCGGGTGCGCAAACAGCCGACGCAGAAGCCTGAATTGCCGTCGATGCGGCAGATGTCGATGCAGGGGGATTGAATAGGCATGCCGGGATTGTAGCGTGCCGGTGTGCTGTGTCACGCGCAAGGCGGCGTCGCGACGCCGCGCACGCGCCGCTTTGATTCGTGTTAAAAATTCCACGCGCGCCACGGCAAGAGTTTGTGTCGGCGAGCGCCATCGTCCGGGCCCATTCGCAGCGGAAGGTTTCAATGTCCAATTATTCGTCGATGCACGTCGTCGCTGTCCCGAGCCGTTCACGGTGGGCCGTTGCGCTTTGCTCGGTTCTGCTGGCTGGGCTGGCTGCCTGTGCGCCGGTGGCCCCGGCGGTGAACCCGGCCGCCGCTCAGCCGGCCAGCGCCGGCCTGGCGAGCACCGCCGCGCCGCAGCTTGCCGCGCCCGGTCCCGCCGCGCGCGCCGCCGACGGGCCGTTGGCGGTGCCCCCCAATCTTCTGCCGCTGACGCGGCCTGCCGGCCAGAAGCGTCTGACGATGGCGGCCTCCAGCCAGTCGTACTGGCCGCTTTCGCAATATTTCGAAACTCAGCGCAATCAGGCGTATTGCTCGGTAGCGACCTCGGTGATGGCGCTCAACGCGCTGGGCATCCGCCGGCCCGAGTCGAGTCTGTATCCCGACTTCCCGTTTTACTCGCAGGAGGATTTTTTCCGCTCGATCGATCCGCAGGTGGCGAATGCCGCGCAGGTTTCGCGCGAAGGCATGACGCTCGACCAGCTTGACGCTGCGCTGAAGGCCTTTCCCATCGACGTGCGGAAGTACCATGCCGCCGACCTGACGCTCGGCCAGTTCCGCGATCTGATCCGCCAGACCACGGCGCACGGCGACCGCTTCGCGCTGTTGAATTTCCGGCGCGTCGAGATTGGCGAGGAGGGCGGCGGTCACTGGTCGCCGCTGGCAGCCTATGACAGCGCCAGCGACAGCGCCTTGCTGATGGACGTGGCGCGCTACAAATATCCGGCCGTCTGGGTGCCGGTTGCGCAGCTCTACGCGGCCGCGCTGGCGGTCGATAACGTGAGCGGACTGTCGCGCGGCGTCGTGATTATCAGCAGGCGGTCGAACTGACGCGGGCGCTCAATCGTCGGCGTTGCGCCATTCGGTGAGTCCTTCACGCGCATTCAATTCGATGAACGACGGGCGGGCCCGCAAGCGGCGCACGTAATCCGCGAGATGCGGCCAGTCCCTCATCACGGGGCGCGGCATGTTGCGGCTCCAGCGCATCGTCACCACCGCGAGCAGGTCGACGGTGCTGAGCTTGCCGCCGATCAGATAGTCGCTGCCCGCGTGCGCGAGCCGTGCGTCGAGCAGGTCCCACGCCGCTTCGAGGCGGCGTCTTGCGAGCGCACGTACCCATTCGGCGCCGATGGGATCACCGTCCACATCCGCGTAAAACCAGTCGCGCATGGCGGGCAACACCGTGTTGGCGAGGTAGACCATCATCTCGAACCAGGCGGCGCGTTCCGGCGAACCTGCTTCGGGCGCGAGCGCGAGCTCGGGATGGCGTTCGGCCAGCAGCATCATCAGTGCGGTCGATTCGTGGCGCGGCGTGCCGTCGACGATCAGTGTCGGCACGCGGCCCGATGGATTGAGGCGCAAATACTCGGGATCGTGTTGCGCACCGGCGTCGATATCGATGAGCCGTGCCTCGAATGCCACGTCCATTTCGAGCAGCATCCAGTGCACGGCCATGCTGGCCGCGCCCGGCGAGTAGTAGAGAAGGTAGGGCTGTGAATCGCTCGGCGTCATCGCTGAAAGGCCTGAGTGGAAAGACCCCGGGGGAGTCGGGCGCTCAGTCTAACCCTGAACGCGGCGCCCACTCCACTCCTTCAGCAGCGCTTCGTTACGGCTAGGCGCTGCGCGCCATCTCGCCGGTCCCCGTGTTGAAGCCGTCCTCTGTCCGAGTCCTGCGCGCCGTGCCGGTGGCCGTTGCCGCTGCGCGGGCCCGCACCGTCGTCTTGCGAATACGCGTGTCGGGAAGTGCCGGACGCGCGTCGACGAGATCCGCATACAGCGCGAGATAGTTCGCGGTGGACGCGTCCCAGCCGAAGTCGCGGCTCATCGCATTGCGCTGCAAGGCGTGCCATGACGATGGCTGCACGAAGGCGTCGAGCGCACGGCCGAGCGCGAGCAGCACGTCGTCGTGGGTTTCGCCGTCGAACAGGAAGCCCGTGGCGTTGTCGTTGTCTTCGCCACGCGGATCGAGCGGCGCGTAATCGACGATCGTGTCGGCGAGGCCGCCCACGCGCGAGGCTACCGGAATCGTGCCGTAGCGCATCGCGTAGAGCTGGGTCAGTCCGCAGGGTTCGAAGCGGCTGCCGTGCAACAGCATGTCCGCGCCCGCGTGCAGCATGTGCGCGCGACGTTCGTCGTAGCCGATCTGCACGCCGACGCGGCCCGGCCAGCGAGCGGCGAGGTCCTGCAACGCCAGTTCGAGATCGCGCTCGCCCTGGCCGAGAATCGCGAACTGCAGACGCGGATGCTGTTCCAGCAGCGCCGGCAAGGCGCTCACCACGACGTCGGCCAGTTTCTGCCCGGTAAGACGGCTACCGATCGCCACCAGCGGTGCGAACGGATCGCGCGTCAGGCCGAAAGCCTGTTGCAGTTCACGCTTGCAGGCCTGCTTGCCGGCCGTGTCGTCGATGGAAAACGGGCGGGCGATATGCTTGTCGGTGGCCGGATTCCAGGCCTCGGTATCGATACCGTTGACGATGCCGGACAGCTTGCCGGCCTGCGCCTGCAACACGCCTTCCATGCCGTGGCCGAAATGCGGCGTGAGAATTTCGCGCGCGTAGCGCTGGCTCACGGTCGTCACGCGGTCCGAATGGACGATGCCGGCTTTCATCATGCTGATCGAGCCGTAAAACTCGACGCTGCGTTCATCGGACAGCGCGGGCGTCAGCAACTCCGGCGGCACGCCGATCCAGCCGCCCATGGCGAGCGGATGATTGCCCTGGAAGGCGAGGTTGTGAATCGTGAAGACGCTCTTCGCCGCGACGCCCGCCAGACGCATGTACAGCGGCGTCAGACCTGCATGCCAATCGTGCGCGTGCACGATGTCGGGGCGCCGCACATTGCGAACGCCGCGCGCGATGCGGGCCGCCGCCGCGGCGAGCGAGGCGAAGCGCGTGAGGTTGTCGAGGTAGTCGCGTCCCTGCGGATCGCGGTACAGGCCCTCGCGGGCAAACAGGTGATCCATCTGCAGCAGCAGCACCGGCACGCCCGTATCGGGCATCTGCGCGCGCAGCAGTCTGGCGTCGCCGCCGGGCAAGCCGGTCATGCGCGCCACGGCTGTGACGTCGACGGCGCGTTCGAGCGCCTCGGGGTAAGCGGGCATCAGGATCGAGACATCGACGCCGGCATCGCGCAAGGCGGCGGCGTAGGCACTGACCATGTCGCCGAGGCCGCCGGATTTGGCGAGCGGCAAGGCTTCGGAAGCGACAAGAAGAACGTTGAGCGACAAAGTGGCCCCCAGGGACGGGTTTTTTGCACTTGCACAGTGCGGTGAGGTTCGCTAGCGCGTAGATTGAGCAAGGGGTGTGCCCGAGGCTGGGCGACCGATCGATGTCGTGGCGGAAGGTTTGTGCTGCAGTGCGGGCGGAGAGTTCTCCCGCGCGCCTGGCCCGCTGGCAGGAGCGCGTTTTTTCATTCGTGTGTAGATTTGACGCTGCCCGTGCGGCACGACAGCAATGAAAAAGGGCTGGCGCTTGCGCGGCCAGCCCTTGGGTCCAACGGGATGCAATGCCTAGTGCACGGCTTGCGTCTGTTCAACCGGGTGCGGCTGCGTCACCGCACTGACGGCGACGAACACGATCACGTTCACCGCCAGCGCGAGGAAGCCGATGTTGACGTCCTTCAGCGCGTCGGGCAGGAACGGCATCAACTGGCCGATGCTCAGCTTCAGGGTGGTCGTGATCGTCACGACGGCCACGCCGGCCAGAATCCCGCAAAACGCGCCCTGTTTGGTCGCGCGATTATGCGCGAACAGGCTGCAGATCACCGCCGGGAACAACTGGGTCACGAAGCTATAACCCATCAGCAGCAGGGCCACGATGGTCTCGCCGCCATGCAGCGTGAAACCGACCGCCACCAGCGCCACCACCGGCACCAGCAGGCGCGCAAGGTTCTTCACCGTAGTGTCCGAGGCGTTGCGGTTCACCACGCCGCGATACACGTCGTTGGCGAGCAGCGTCGAGGCGGAGGTGAGGATCATCGAACCCGGCACCAGCGCGGTCAGAATGCCGGCCGCGCCGATCACGCCGACGAACCACGGGTCGAAGGTCTGCAGCGACAGGCGGAACAAGGACAGGTCGATGTCGCCGCCCTTCAGGCCCGGCACCTTCAGCGTCGCCGCGAAGCCGACGAAGAACACGAACAGCAGAATCAGCTGGTAAAGCGGCAGCACCATCGCATTGCGGCGGAAAATGCGCTCGTCCCTGGCCGTGAAAATCGAGCCGAAGGTGTGCGGCCACATGAAGAAGCCGAGCGCGGTGAGCAGTACGGTCGACTGGAACCAGGTGACGCTCGAGCCCTTGGCCGCGAAGGTCAGGAAGCCGGGGCGTGCCGCGTCGATCGCGCGGAACATGTCGCTGAAGCCGCCGTAATAGTGCAGCGGCAGATAGATGCCGAGGAACAGCACGATCGCGAGGATCAGCATGTCCTTCACCACCGAATTCCACGCCGAGCCGCGCACGCCGGAGACGATCACGTAGGCGGTGACCACCGCGGCGCCGATCCAGACAGCCGCCGTCGACGAAATCGCGCCGTAAGACGCGGTCGCGACGATGATGCCGAGCCCCTTGAGTTGCAGCACGAGGTACGGAATCAGCGCGGCCACGCCGACCAGCGCGACCAGGGTGCCGAGCGCCGGGCTCTCGTACTTGCGCGAGAAGAAGTGCGGTTGCGACACCAGCCGGTGAGCTTTCGCATAACGCCAGATGGGTGGCAGCATCCAGTACGACAGGATGTAGGCGAGCGTGCCGTACGCCAGGATGTAATAGACGGGCGCGCCTTTGCCATACGCGAAGCCGCTGCCGCCGAGGAAGGTGAAGGTCGTGTAGATTTCACCGGCCATCAGCAGGAACACGAAGGCGGTGCCGAAGCTGCGGCCGCCCACAGTCCATTGCTCGAGGCTCATGTCGTGGCCGCGCCGCGCGCGTACCCCGAGATACAGCGCGAATAGCGTGATGGCCGCAATGATGACGAGTGCGCTCATGGGCGGGCCTCCTCGCCGTCGAAGGCGACCTGACGATTGGTTGGGTCGAGCCGGTAGACGATCGCCATGATGATCGCGCTGAGCACCACCCACATGACGATCCAGGCCAGCACGAACGGCATGCCGAGCACCAGCGGCTCGACGCGATTGACAAACGGAACACCGAGCAGAATGCCGATGAACGGCAACGCGGCGAGTACACGAAGCAACATGGGGCAACTCCTCGAACCGGTAGTACGTCTCGTTGAAAGTGCGGCTTCGCTGAGGACTGTATGCCTGATGCTTCGGTTACGTAAAGTAAGTCAAAAAAGTGTAGGCTTTTCGAAAGTTGCGCGCGCATCGTTCTGTCCAGACTTGTTGCGCTGCAATGGATGAGGCATGCGGGGCGCACCCGCATGCCTGATGGATGAACTGTTTGGCGGCCCGCTTTTTTGCGGTTTTGCGTGGCGCGCCGCGATATGATCTGGCCACGCTGTCTCTTCACACTTATTGCTCGACACGGAAACGTTATGGTCGAAAGTCTGATCTCGGACATTCTGTTTGGCTTTACCGGGCTGATCAGCATCATCAACCCGATCGGCATTGCTTTCGTGTTCCTCGACCGGACTGCTTCGCTGACCACGGAGGAGCGCACGGCGCTCGCCAGAAAGATCGCCATCAACGTGATGTGCGTGCTGCTGGTGGCTTTCTTCATCGGCACGCCGATCCTGCATTTCTTCGGCATCTCCATGCAGGCGCTGCGCATCGGCGGGGGGCTGGCGGTGGCGGTGGGCGGCTGGCAAATGCTCAATGCGCCGGATACGCAGCCGGCCGAGCCCGCCGTCAAGCGCGTTGATGCGGACAACGCCATGTCCAAGGCCTTCTTCCCGCTCACGATTCCGCTGACCACCGGGCCGGGGTCGATCGCAACCGCCGTCGCACTGACCGCGAACCGCACCCACAAGCTCTCCGCCTTCGTGTTGTCGAGCGTGGCCTCGGTGGTCATCTCGATCGCGGTGGCGGCCACCGTCTATCTGATCTACAGCCGCGCGGTGATTTTCGCCAAGTATCTCGGCGTGGAAGGAACCAAGGTCGCGATGCGTGTATCTTCCTTTCTGCTGCTGTGCATCGGCGTGCAGATCATGTTGACCGGCTTCTCCGAGTTTCTGATTCCGATCGCGACGATGCAGCCAGTGGTCAAATAGCGCCGAACGCGGCGCCGCGTTTTCCACGGGAGAGAGCCTCATGTGCCGCTGGCTTGCGTATACAGGTAACCCGATTCAGCTCGAAACGGTGCTCTTCAATGCCAAACATTCCCTGATCGACCAGAGTCTCCATTCGACGCTCGGCCACACCACCACCAACGGCGACGGCTTCGGCATTGGCTGGTATGGGCATCCGACCGACATTCCGTTTCGCTACCGCTGCATTCAACCCGCCTGGAGCGACCGCAATCTGCGCGAGGCGGCGCGCGCGATCCGCGCGCCGCTGTTCGTCGCGCACATTCGCGCGGCGACCGGTACGCCATCGCAGGAAACCAACTGCCATCCGTTTCGCTATGGCCGCTGGCTCTTCATGCACAACGGTCTGGTGCGCGACTTTCCGCTGGTGCGCCGCGATCTGATGCTGGCGATCGACCCGGATCTGTTCCCGTCGATCGAAGGCTCGACCGACTCCGAGGTGCTGTTTTATCTGGCGCTGACGTTCGGCCTCGCGCTCGCGCCGGTGACGGCACTACAGCGCATGGTGGCCTTCGTGGAGGAGACCGGCCGCAAGCACGGCATCGAACAGCCGCTGAACATGACGGTGTGCGCAACCGACGGCGAGCAGATCGTCGCGGTGCGGTATTCGAGCGAAGGGCAGTCGCGCTCGCTCTTTCACAGCACCTCGTTTCGTCATTTGCACGAGTTGTATCCCGACGACCCGCGCATCGTGACGGCCGGCGAGGACGCGTTCCTGGTGTTGTCGGAGCCGCTCGCGGATTTGCCGGGCTGGTGGGAGGAAATTCCCGAGAGCACGGTGGTGGTGGCGCGCGGCGGCGAGATCGAGCAGTTTCCGTTCAAGCCGCAAACGGCCTGACGGGCCTCGACGGCGCTAACCGCCGGGCGTCGTTCTAGCGCTTGAGCAACATAGCGCTCAGGACCGAAAACACCGTCTGCGGCAATTCGGCGAGCCGGCTGATCACCACGTTATGCGGATAGAAGTCTTCCACCGCATCGGTCAGCACGCCGATGCCGACCAGCTCGATGCCGCGCTGACCGATGGCCGCCACTTTCTCGCGCAGATCGCTGCGCAGCACTTGCGGGTCGCCGTCGCCGGTGGAGGGATAGCCGTCGGAGAACACCATCAGGATGCGTCGTTGCGCCGGGTGATCGGCGAGACGCGTGGCGGCCCACGCCAGCGCTTCGCCGTCCGGGTTTTCGTGGCCGCAGTCGATCATCGCGATGCCGCTTTGATCGGTCGCACCGAAGCGTTTGTACACTTTCAGGTCGAGTCGCTCGACAAAGCGGTTATAGCGCCGCATATCCACTTTGGCCGCTTTTTGCCGCTCGTATAGCTGTTTCATCGGCGCGGATTCGAGCGAGCAGTAACCGAGCACCTCGCAATCGAACGATAGCTGCGTGAGCGCGTCGCACAGGGCGGCCGCGCATTGGCGCGCGAGTTCGATCTTGCGTCCGGCCATCGAGCCGCTGCGGTCGATCAGCAGCGTGACCGCGACATCACGGCCCTTGTGCGCCCGCTGAGTGCGAAACGGCGTGCGATAGCCCGGTGAGGTGGCGAGTCTGGCCAGCGCGGTGCGGTCGATCTCGCCGCGCTCCTGCTCGCGGCGCCAGCGCGTGCGCTCGTCCGCGCTCAGCGCGCGTTCGAGCTTCTCCTTGAGCGGCGCGGTGTCCGCGCGGGCTTGCAGACGCAGTTCGCGCCACGTCGTGCTGTCGCCGTGGCCGGTCAGGTCGGTGATCTCGTCGAATTCGGTGGCGAGCGGAAGCGACAGGCTCGGGCGCCGCGAGCCACCGGCCGCCCGGCCGGCTTCGCCTTCCGTGGCCGTGGAGGGCTGCTCCGGATCGGCCAGCGATTGCCCCATGCCCACCGCGTTCTCCGCCTGCGCGCCACCGCTGCGATCCGAGGGCGGCGAGTTCGCGCTGTCGTGATCGGGGCGCACCGTGTCGTCGTCGTTGGCTGGGGCGTCCGGACTCTCGGCCGTATCCGTATCGATGTCCTCGATGGGATCGGCGGTAAAGGCCATGCTGTTCACGTCGCCCGCCGACAAAGCCCGCACGCGCGCCACCAGCGCTCGAGCCGCCGCGATGCTGTGCGCGGTCGAACCGCTCGCGCGCGCCAGTTGCAACAGATCTTCCGAAGCATGCAGCGCGGCGAGCAGCGAATGGCTCGCTTCGGTGCGGGTCGGCGTTTCGTCCCACAGCGCGCGCTCGACCAGCCAGACCAGCCGGTCGCGCCAATGCAGTTGCGGCCAGCGTTGCCGGATGCGCTCTGCAGCATGCTCGCGCAGCTTGCCGATGAACCACTGCGCGCCCGGATATTCGTCGAGCAACTGTGCGCATACGCGACGGTCTTCGATCACCTGCGCGAGATTCGCGGCGACGCCGGCAGGCAGCGCGTCGAGTTGCGCGAGCGATGCATGCTTGGCGCGCGCGACCAGCAGGTCCAGATAGCCGATCAGCACGTCGCGTTCGACGCCGCCGTCGAGCTCATAGTCGGGAATCACGATGCGGCCGGGTTCGACGCGCGGTCCATCCGGACTGAACACGACACTCACGCCATATTGCCCGGTCAGCACGCGGGCCACCTTGCCGAGCGTGGACTCGAACGCAAAGCCCCGCGAGTCGCGTGTGCCGTGCATCGCGTTCACGCTCAGGCCGCCGGCGCGATGTGGTGGCGGATGATGCCGCGAATCAGGGCGGCGTCTTCCGGACTGACCTTCGCATAGATGGCCGGGCCGGCGGCACGCTCGGGGTCGCCGGTGCGCAGCATCAGCTCCGCCCAGTCGAGCAGTCGACGGGTCGAGAAGGCGCTGGAGAGATCCTCGCGGGCGAACGCCGCGCGGCAGTCGGCGGCAATCGCGGCGAGGGTCGTGGCCAGCGCTCGCGTCATGTGTGGCGCGAGGGTGCGGATCAGCACATCGGCTTCTTCGAGCGGCGTCAGATAGTCGAGCAGATAGACGCGCCAGCGGTCGAGAAACGCCTCGTTCATCAGATTCGAACCCTGATAGAGATGGCGAAACTGGCTCATCGCGCCGACTGCATTCGCCGTGGCGAAGAGCCGGAACGCCGGATGGGGCGCCACGATTTCGTTGCCTTTCTCTTTCAGCACGAGGCGGCCATGCGGTTCGAGCACGGCGGTCAGCGCGGCCAGAATGGACGGTTCGGCGAAATCGATTTCATCGACGATCAGCCACAAACCTTCCCGCATCGCCGTGGGCAGCACGCCGTCGACCCACAGCGTCTCACCCCCTTTGACCGTCCAGAAACCGACAAAATCGCCGACGGTGGTCTGTCCATTCATGTTCGAGCGCAGCACGCCGTGAAGCGAGCGCGCCGCCACCTGTTCGATCAGGCTGGTCTTGCCGGCACCCGTATGACCGATCAGCATCACGCGGCGGTTCTCGACGATGTCTTCGACGATGTCGTTGAAGCGCGTCGAGAACAGATAGGCCGGGTTGATGCGCGGCACGAGCGGGTTGTCGATGCCGCGTGGAACGTCGAGCTGGCCGATGCGCACGGTCTCACCACCGCCTTCCGCCGGCTTGCGTCGCGAGGCCGTGGCGAGGGCCGCGACGCGCTGCAACTCCGGCATGAAGGCGATCCGTTCGGCCGTGCCGGGCTCGCTTCCGTCGTTGCCGGTGTCGATGGCAAAACCTTCGCGGCGCCATTTCTTCAGTTTCGCGCGCAGATTTTCTGCATCGACCACGAGATCGATATCGACGGCACCGGCGCCCGTGGCATCGTCGACACCGTGTTCGAGGCGGTAGTTTTCCGCACGGTCAGCCACGCTCACGCGCCACCATTCCGCGCCTTTTTCCGTGGCACGTTGGTAGAGGCCAAGATTTTCGTCTTCGGTCAGTTCGGGCGCGGTCATGGAGAAATGAATAGGTCGATTGTCGGCTAGTGTGTTTCAGGCGCATTTCAATGCACCAGGCTTGCGCGTCAGGCGCGTTTCGATTTGGCGCAGGCGCAATGAGCGCCTATCTTATCTTGGGTGGCTTTCAATACTCGAATCTCGAACAACGGCTATTCTCTGGGCGCTCTGAATTCATTTTCAATTGCGGCTGTCGAGCGTGCAGTCCGCAAAAGCTTATTGCGTTAAACGGTTAGGCTATCAAGCAAGCTTGCCCTATAGTTCGACCGCCAGGTATGTAGTTTGACAACATTGCTTTTCGCCAATGGCCTGCGCGCGCATTAAACCGGCTTTGCCCGTCAAGTCGTTCCGAGTCAATCCGGCTCGACAATTCGCAGTCCGCTTTGCCTCAACCCGCGACAGAAAAAACTCACGGCAAAACAATGAGACTACACACAAAATTGATGGCGGCTCTCGCGGTCGCGAGTCCGCTGGCTTACGGTCAAACCAGCGTGGAACTGTATGGCCGACTCGACGCCGGCCTCGAATACCTGAATCACATCAACAATAGCGCGGGCGGCAGTTCGACGCGCTGGAGCGCGGAAGGCGGCGACTGGGGCACCAGCATGCTCGGCCTCAAGGGCAACGAAGATCTGGGCGGCGGCCTGAATGCGATCTTCAACCTCGAAACCGGTCTGCAGGTGATGAACGGCACGACGAGCGGCGGGCGGCTCTGGTCGCGGCGCGCGTTCGTGGGCCTGAAGAGCGAAGAGTGGGGCACGCTGCAGGCCGGGCGCAATCTGTTTATCGACAGCGACGGCGTCTGGGAATTCGACCCGTTCGTGCAGCAGGCATTTTCGTCGGCCTCGCTCGTGCGCGGGCGCAACTGGCAGCAGACCAGCAACAACATCGAATATCACAGCCCGGTATTCTGGGGCTTCGACGTGCAGGGGCAATACTCGTTCGGCAATCAGCCGGGCGCGTTCAACAGCGGCGCGACGGGCGAATACGGCCGCTCGGACGGCATCATGCTGACCTATCATTCCACGCTGTTCGACGTGCGCGGTATCTACGACGAACTGCGCGACAGCAACGGCCGTTTCACCAATATCTTCCAGGCATCGCGCGAATATTTCGTGGGCGCGAACGTGCATTTCGACGCCGTGAAGATCCAGGGCGCCTATACGCACTACGCCGCGCCGGACTCGCCGATCGGCGTGGCCGACAGTGCCGATCACTACTGGCTCGGCGCGACCTACAACTTCCAGCCGCGCTGGGCCGTGACCGCGGGCGGCTTCTACATCAAGGTCGGCGACGGTTCGGGCGACGTCTCTCACGACCCGTCCGGTCACGCGATGATGTACGTGCTCGGCACCACCTACAACCTGTCCAAGCGCACCTTCCTGTACGGCACGGTGGGCTACGTGAACAACGGCAAGAACTCGGACTTCTCGCTCGAGGCGTCGCCGCGCGATGCGTCGAACAACACGAGTCCGCTGGTCGGGCAATCGCAGACCGGCGCATATGTCGGGATGCTGCATCAGTTCTAGACCTGCATGGGCGGCATGAAACGTGCTGTGTGCTGCGACGCTCGCGGCACGGATCGCGTTGCGTCGCGACTGCGCCGAACTGAATAAGTATTGAAGAACGCCTCACAAGGGAAAAACAACCATTGACTCCACAAGACTCTCACGGCGAATTCGCCGCGAGCGGTGAAGCGTCGAGCATGACGCGCCGCCGCTGGCTGCAAGGCGCCCTCGCGTTGACCGTGGCGGGCCTGACCGGTTCGCTTACGCTCACGGCACTCGCCGACGACACCTCCGCCGTGCCGCTCGACGCCTTCATGACCCTGTCGCAGTCGCTGACCGGGCGGCCTACGCTGGATCGCGACGTGGGCACGCGCCTGCTGGCCGCGTTGCAGAAAGCCGCGCCCGATCTCGCGCAGCAGTTGCCGAAGCTGGCGGGCGCACTGGCCGCCGGTTCCGCCGACGCGACTCAACAGGCGCTCGCACTGAAAATCATAGAAGCCTGGTATCTCGGCACGGTCGACAACGCCGTGATCACCTACGAACAGGCGCTGATGTACGACGTGGTTTCCGACACGCTGATCGTCCGGTCGTACTGCCCCAACAAGCCCGGCTTCTGGGCCGCGAAACCCATCGAAAGGCAAAGCTAAGCATGGCGGATGCACAACAGAAAAACGACCAGGCCGATGTCGTCGTGGTCGGCTCGGGCGTGGCGGGCGCGATCGTCGCGCATCAGATGGCGCTCGCGGGCAAGTCCGTGATTCTCCTCGAAGCCGGTCCGCGCATGCCGCGCTGGGAAATCGTCGAACGCTTTCGCAACCAGTTCGACAAATCGGATAACTCCGCACCGTATCCGTCGAGCGCGTGGGCGCCGCATCCGGAATACGGTCCGCCGAACAATTATCTGATTCTGAAGGGCGAGCACAAATTCAACTCGCAGTACATTCGCGCGGTGGGCGGCACGACGTGGCACTGGGCGGCGTCCGCGTGGCGCTTCATGCCGAACGACTTCAGGATGAAGACCGTGTACGGCGTGGGCCGCGACTGGCCGATGCAATACGAGGAGCTGGAAACGTACTATCAGCGCGCCGAAGAAGAACTCGGCGTATGGGGTCCGACGGACGAAGAACTCGGCTCGCCGCGCAGCCAGCCGTATCCGATGGCGCCGCTGCCGCTCTCGTATAACGAGCAGACCATCAAGGGCAAGCTCAACGCGTTCGACTCGCACTATCACGTGGTGACCGAACCGGTGGCGCGCAACAGCCGTCCGTACGACGGCCGCCCGACCTGCTGCGGCAATAACAACTGCATGCCGATCTGTCCGATCGGCGCGATGTACAACGGCATCGTGCACGTCGAGAAAGCGGAGCAGGCCGGCGCGAAGCTGATCGACAACGCCGTGGTCTACAAACTCGAAGTTGGCCCGGATAAGCGCATCACCGCCGCGCTCTACAAAGACCCGCAAGGCGCCGAGCATCGCGTGGAAGGCAAGTACTTCGTGCTGGCCGCGAACGGCATCGAAACGCCGAAGATCATGCTGATGTCCACCAGCCACGATTTCCCGAACGGTGTGGGCAATAGCTCCGACATGGTGGGCCGCAACCTGATGGATCACCCCGGCACCGGCGTGACCTTCTACGCGGACGAAAAACTGTGGCCCGGCCGTGGTCCGCAGGAAATGACCTCGCTGATCGGTTTCCGCGACGGCGCATTCCGCTCGACCGAAGCGGCCAAGAAGATCCATTTGTCGAACCTGTCGCGTATCGATCAGGAAACGCAGAAGATTTTCAAGCAGGGCAAGCTGATCAAACCGGCTGACCTGGACGCACAGATTCGCGACCGTTCGGCGCGCTTCGTCGAATTCGACTGCTTCCACGAAATCTTGCCGGCGCCCGAGAATCGCATCGTGCCGAGCAAGACGGAAGCGGACGCGATCGGCATTCCACGCCCCGAGATCACCTACCGCATCGACGATTACGTGAAGCGCGGTGCCGCGCACACCCGCGAGGTCTACGCGAACGCGGCGAAAGTGCTGGGCGGCACCGAGATCGAGTATCAGGACGAATTCGCGCCGAACAACCACATTACCGGCGCGACCATCATGGGCAGCGATCCGCGCGATTCGGTGGTCGACAAGCATTGCCGCACGTTCGATCACCCGAACCTGTTTATCTCCAGCAGCGCGACGATGCCGACCGTGGGCACCGTCAATGTGACGCTGACGATTGCCGCGCTCGCATTGCGCATGGCCGACCAGTTGAAGAAGGAAGTTTGAACGTGCTGAAAAAGACCTTTTTCTGGCTGCTCGCCGGTGCGGTCGCGCTGCCCGCGTTGGCGCAGGCCGATACGAGTAGCAACGATGCAGCGCTCATCAAACGCGGCGAATATCTGGCGACCGCCGGCGATTGCATGGCCTGCCACAGCACCGTGAAGGGCAAGCCGTTTGCCGGCGGCCTGCCGCTCAAAGTGCCGATGCTCGGCACGATCTATTCGAGCAACATCACGCCCGACATGCAGACGGGTATCGGTTCGTGGACGCTGCGGGACTTCGATCGCGCGGTGCGCCAGGGCGTATCGAAAGACGGCCATAACCTTTATCCGGCGATGCCGTACGTGTCCTACGCAAAGGTCAGCGACGACGACGTAAAAGCGCTCTACGCGTATTTCCGCTACGGCGTCGCGCCGGTCAATGCAACGACGCACGCAAGCGACATTCCGTGGCCGCTCGACATGCGCTGGCCGCTGACCCTATGGAACTGGGCGTTCCTGAAGAGCGGTCCCTACCAGGCCAGATCGAATCAGAGCGTGGAATGGAATCGTGGTGCGTACCTCGTTCAAGGGCTCGCCCATTGCAGCACGTGTCACACGCCACGCGGTTTCGCGATGCAGGAGCAGGCGCTCGATGAAACCGGCAGCGGTTTCCTGAGCGGCTCGGTGCTGGCCGGATGGGAGGGTTACAACATCACCTCCGCTACCGACAGCGGCATCGGCAACTGGACGCATGCGCAACTCGTGCAGTATCTGCAAACCGGCAGCGTGCCGGGTGTCGCGCAGGCGGCGGGGCCGATGGGCGAGGCGGTCGAGCACAGCTTCTCGAAGATGAGCGACGCCGATATCGCCGCGATTGCCACCTACGTCCACACGGTTCCGGCCGTGAGCAACGGCAGCACGCAAGCGCGAAGCGCGTGGGGCAAACCGTCCACGGATGTCACGCGTTTGCGCGGCGTGGCACTTGCAGACGGCACCCTCGACCCGGCCCGCCTGTACCTGGGCAACTGCGCGACCTGCCACCAGGCGCAAGGCAAGGGCACGCCGGACGGCTACTATCCGCCGCTGCTGCATAACTCCACGGTGGGTGCGTCGAACCCGGGCAATCTGGTGCAGGTGATCCTGCATGGCGTGCACCGCAAGACCGCGGGCAACGACGTCGGCATGCCGGCCTTCGCCACGGAGTTGAACGACGCGCAGATTGCCGCGCTGACCAACTACGTGACGAAACAGTTCGGCAATCCGGCGGCAACGCAGGTGAGCGATAAGGACGTCGCGAAGCTGCGGTGAGCGCAGCGTCCACCTGCCGTATCAGGCGGCGACTTGCCGGGTCGCCGCCGACTTGCGCAGTCTGACCGGAATCGACTTCGAGGCCGGCACCAGACTCGACTTTGCATGATGCGAGAGCGGAATCAGCCGGTTGCATTCCGGGTAGTAGCCCATGATGCAGCCCACTGGAATATCGAATGCGTGGACATGCATGCCGTCGATCTCGCGCGCCACGCCGTCGTCCGACACCGTGGAAATGCAGACCGCGTCGCCCTCGGCGAAGCCGAGTCGGGTCAGGTCTTCGCCATTCATCAACAATACCTCGCGTGTGCCGTGCACGCCGCGAAAGCGGTCGTCCAGACCATAGACGCTGGTGTTGAACTGGTTGTCCCCGCGCGTCGTCATCAGGCGTAATACGTCGGGGTCGCTGGAGGGCATATCGGCGTCCTCATCGAGCGTGTCGGGCAGGATGAAATTCGCCTTGCCAGTCTGCGTTTTCCACTCGCGTTTGCAGGCCGCGAGCGGACGGTGGAAACCGCCTGGTTGCCTGAAGCGCTGGTTGAAGTCCTTGAACTGGTCGGGATAGGTGCGTTCGATCGCCTCGCGCACCAGACCGTAATCGTCGACCCACGCTTGCCAGTCCACTTTGGGATTGGGCGGCAGTAACGCCTGGGCAATCCCGGCGACGATCGCCGGCTCCGACAGCAGTGTCTCGCTCGCCGGTTCGGTGAGCCCGTGCGAGCCGTGCACGCAGGCCGTGCTGTCTTCCACGCTGACCCATTGCTCGCCGCTCGCCTGGCGGTCGATTTCGATGCGCCCGAGACAGGGCAGCAGATAAGCCACTTCGCCATGCAGCAGGTGACTGCGGTTGAGTTTGGTGGCGATCTGCACGCTCAGCCGCAGGCGCGACCATGCTGGGTCCATCACGTGATGATCGGGAATCGCCACCTGAAAATTGCCGCCCAAACCGATGAAGGCCTTGACGGTGCCGTCGAGCACGCCCTGGCAGGCTTCGACCGTGCTCAGGCCTTTGTCGCGCGGCGGCTCGAAACCGTAGAGTTCCTGGAGTTTGTCGAGCGGCGCCAGTTCGGGCTTTTCCGTGATGCCGACCGTGCGTTGGCCTTGCACGTTCGAATGTCCACGAATCGGACAGATACCCGCGCCAGGCCGGCCAATGTTGCCGCGTAACAGCAGCAGATTCATCAGCATCTGCACGTTATGCACGCCGCTGCGGTGCTGGGTGATGCCCATGCCATACAACACCATGGCGGCGTTCGCCTGCGCGTAGACGTGCGCGGCGTCGGCAAGCGCCGCGCGGCTCAGTTGCGAGCGCGCTTCGATCTCGTCCCAGGTCATCGCACGCATCGCGTCGGCGAACGTCTCGAAGCCGTGCGTGTGCTCGGCGATAAATGCGGCGTCGAGAATGCGCGGCGCGTGCTGACGCTGGGCCTCGTCGTCCCATTCGATCAGATATTTGCAAAGCCCGGCGATGGCCGCCGCGTCGCCGCCGATTTTCAACTGGTGGTACTGCGTGCTGATCTGCGTCTGCGCGGGCGAAAGCATTTCCAGCGGCGATTGCGGATTGGCGAAACTGACCAGCCCGCGCTCCTTGATCGGATTGAAAGTGATGATCTCGACGCCGCGTTTGCGGGCGTCCTGCAATTGATGCAGCATGCGCGGCGCGTTGGTCCCGGTGTTGTGGCCGAAGAACAGCATGCAGTCGGTATGCGCGAAGTCCTCGAGTTGTACGGTGCCGACCGGAACGCCGATGCTCTTCGGCAAGCCGACCGAGGTGCTTTCGTGACACATGTTCGAACTGTCGGGCAGATTGTTGGTGCCGTAGAGACGCGCCAGCAACGCATACATGTAAGAGGTTTCGAGCGATGCCCGCCCCGATGCATAGAACACCGCCTCGTTGGGATCGAGCGCCTGCAGTTCTTTCGCGATCTCCGCGAAGGCGTGTTGCCAGGTCGTGGGGACGTAGCGATCGGTGGCGGCGTCCCAGCGCATCGGCGCGGTGAGCCGGCCACGCGACTCCAGTTCGAGGCCGGTCCACGTGCGCAATTCGCTCAACGTATGGTCGGCGAAGAAATCCGCGCCGACGCGTTTGGTGGTGATTTCCCAAGCCGTCGCTTTCGCGCCGTTTTCGCAGAACTCGAACAGATGCGGATCGGCGGGTTTGGCCCACGAGCAGCTGACGCAGGCAAAGCCATCGGGCTTGTTCTGATGGGCGAGCACCCGGCTGCCGTTGACGGCCACGTGTTGCTGCACGAGGATCGTCGCGACTGCCTTGAGCGACCCCCAGCCGCCCGCCGGATTCCGGTACGCCCTGATCGGCGTGCCGTCGGGCTCGTTTGCCGGAACGACTTGCGGGCCTCGCTCTTCGGTACTCGTGCTCATGCTGACTCCTGCCGGATGAATGCGGCTGCAACGATTGCGGCGCTGAGGGGCGGCGCCTCGGCGGGCGGGTCGCCCTCGGGTGTTTGAGCTGGATCGCTGACCGGGTCGTCGTCGGGTTGGCGCTCGGGGTCGGAGGCGGGCAGAGGTGCGTCCGGGTCGCCCTCAGGCGGCATCGGCGTGTGTAGCCGCAGGTGAAGCTGGTGGCGTGTGTACCGGTTGCTCGTGCTCGTCGATAGTTTCATGGCCGTCTCCATGGGTCTCCTGAAGCCCTGCGCAACAGCCATGCCACGGATGCTTCTTCGGCTGTCAACCGGCGCGCCAGCCCCGGCGCACGGCGTGTGGAACGGGCCTTGCTCGATCAGCTGGCGGCAGGTATGCGATACGGCGCCGACACGCGTGCGATCGCTCCGATCGCAGCGATGGAACTGACATGACGCACTGATAGCAGGTGCAGGGATAAGGGAAAGAAAAATGGCGCGACATAAGGCCGATGTTGCTGACGATAACTTCGAGATTTACGCCAGCTATCACGGAACAGGCGACGGCCGTTACGTAGGTGGACTGAAGGTTGTCAGAAAAGCAGACCGGAGGATTCTGTTCCCGTTCGACGGTGCGCCCGAGATCGGGCCCTACGCCACGGCCGACGAAGCGCGCCGCGCCGCGATCGACTATGGTCGCGAGATCGTGGCGGCGGATCGCGCCGCGCCGGAGAATTGAGCGAACTCCGCCGGCGCGCCTGACCGCCGCCCGGACTTCAAGGCATGCCGCCGAGCGACGGCGAAATCGTACTGCCACGGGCTGGGTCGTCGGGATGCTCATCGGGCACCGTGGGCCGCGCCGACAAGGGGGGATGGCTGCGGTAGCAACTGTCGATCGAGGTATCGGCTAGGCAACGCTGAAATGCGTCGGCGTCGTCCTTCCTGGCAAATGTGCACAGCGTGCGTTCAACCTGCACTTCGGTATCGGACACGCGAATCGTGGTGATCGTCATGGGGTTCTCCTTTTTACAAAAATGATCCAGACCTCCACCCATGGCGCCGCAACGGCTGTGCCCATCGGCAGGTGCGTCGCACTACAATTGTTTTACCGGGCGGGGACCGGATGTTGCTGCACATGACTTAGTCCCCCAGATCGAGGAGATCGACATGCAAGAGCAAAACAGTCAATCGTCTACGCAGGCGGACCCGAACCCGGCGGCATCGCGCGACCCGTTCGAGGTGAGCGAAGAGGTGAAGGCACGCAACAAGCCGAGCGGCACGCACTACATCGAGCCCAGCCCGCTTGGCATCGAGCCGGTCGAGCAAACCGGCGTGGACAAGGCCACGAATCCGCCGCGCTCCAGCGAGCGCCCGACGCAATCGCCGGAAGTGCCGCTCGGCACGGGTAACCATGGCGAGCCTGCGGGCGGCGGCGGGCGCGAATCGCAGCGCAAGGTCTGACGCCACTCACCGCGCGCGAGCGCTTGCTGCCAATCAAGTGCGGTAGACGGCCCCCATACCTTCATATGTTTGCAAAATTCGTCCATCGACCTGGCGCGGCACGTCGTGTGGCGCTCGCACGCGCACGCGCCGAGGCGGGCGCGCTTTATGCGGCATCGGATGACTCGCCCGATGCTTTCACCGCCCTCGCGCACGGCGACCCGCGGCTGCAAGCCGGGCATCCGGACGCACAGGAGCAAACCATGTTCAACGATTCAAAGCACGGCTTCGACGCGGCGCAGACCGAGTACGAAGCGTTCATGCTGCCGCCCCACGACTGGGTACCGAACAATCGCCGGTTGCCGGTCGTGATTTACCGGCATGTGCTGACGCCCGACAGCGGCGACCTCGCCGCTGCCTTCGAAATCCTGTTCGAGCGCAACGAGTGGCCGCCGCAATGGCGAGACGGCATTTTCGACTATCACCATTTCCACGCGACGGCACACGAAATTCTCGGTGTGACCGGCGGTTCGGCGCAGGTAATCATCGGCGGCCCCGGCGGCAGAGTCATCACGATCGCCGCCGGCGACGCGCTGCTTTTGCCGGCCGGCACCGGCCATTGCCTGCAATCGTTCGCACGGCATTTTCGGGTGGTGGCGGGTTACCCGGAGGGCCAGCAATGGGATATCCGTCGCGAAGCCCTCACACCGGACGAGCAAACGGCCATGGAGGCCTTGCCGTTTCCGCTACTGGACCCCATCGACGGCCGGCAGGGGCCGCTCGTCGAACATTGGCTGGGCGGCGCGGTCTGATCGCTGCTGGCCATGTGCAAGTCGCGTACACGTCGCGCAGGTATGTCGAGGATGTGTCGAGCGACTTCGCAAGCCCCTTGAAAGATCCGGGCTTCCTCGTCGAACGGCGGCATGTGTGCCGGATGTAACGCGCCGTGCAGAGTTGCGCGCATCGGCGCATCATCGGTGAGCCTGGCAGCGGTACCTCATGCATTCTTCCTCACGAACAACGGTTGGCCGGTGCGCGGAAAGCCTCGCGTTGCGGTCACATTTTTAACCGCCGAACAAGGAGTGTCCCATGCAAAACGATCCCGCCCTCGATCAGCTGTGCATCAACACGATTCGCACGCTATCGATGGACGCCGTGCAGAAGGCCAATTCCGGCCACCCCGGCACACCGATGGCGCTGGCGCCGGTTGCCTATCACTTGTGGCAAAACCATCTGCGCTACGACCCGGACGAGCCGCTCTGGCCGAACCGCGACCGCTTCGTGCTGTCGGTCGGACACGCTTCGATGCTGCTGTATTCGCTCCTGCATCTGGCCGGCGTCAAGGCCGTGGACCACGCCGGCAAGCCGACCGGTTCGCCCGCCGTGTCGCTCGACGACATCGAACATTTTCGCCAGCTGGACAGCAATACGCCGGGCCACCCCGAGTACCGCATGACCACGGGCGTGGAAACCACGACCGGCCCGCTGGGCCAGGGTCTGGGCAATAGCGTGGGCATGGCGATGGCCGCGCGCTGGTACGAGAGCCACTTCAACAAGCCGGATGCGCCGCTGTTCGATTACCGCGTGTACGCGTTGTGCGGCGACGGCGACATGATGGAAGGCATCTCGCACGAAGCGGCTTCGCTGGCGGGTCACCTGCAATTGTCCAATCTGATCTGGATCTACGACAGCAATCGCGTCACGATCGAAGGCCACACCGATCTCGCTTACAGCGACGATGTGGAAACGCGCTTTCGCGGCTACAACTGGCACACGCTGCATGTGAACGATGCGAACGACGCGGCCGCGCTGGAAGCCGCCTTCGTCGAAGCGAAGAGCATCACCGACCGGCCGACGCTGATCGTGGTCCACAGCATCATCGGCTGGGGCTCGCCGCATAAGCAGGACACCTCGGCTGCGCACGGCGAGGCGCTCGGCGTCGAAGAAGTGGCGCTGACCAAGAAGGCCTACGGCTGGCCCGAGGACAAATTTTTCTACGTGCCGGACGGCGTGCGCGAGCGTTTCGCGCAGGGCATCGGCGCGCGCGGCAAGGCGGCTCGCGCCGAATGGCTCGCGAAACACGACGCCTACAACAAGCAGTATCCGGAACTTGCGCGCGAATTCGCGCAGATCGAGGCGCACGAATTGCCGGCTGGTTGGGACAGCGACATTCCGACCTTCGACACGGACCCGAAGGGCCTTGCTTCACGCGATTCGTCGGGCAAGGTGCTCAACGCGATTGCCGCGCGTGTGCCATGGATGATCGGCGGCGCGGCGGATCTGTCGCCGTCCACCAAGACCAATCTGAAATTCGAAGGTGCGGGCAGTTTCGAGCACGATAACTATGGCGGCTGCAATCTGCACTTCGGGATTCGCGAGCATGCGATGGGCGCCGCGGTCAACGGGCTCGCGCTGTCGAACCTGCGGCCGTTCGGCTCGACCTTCCTGATTTTCAGCGACTACATGAAGCCGCCGATCCGCCTCTCGGCGATCATGGAAGTGCCGTCGATCTTCGTGTTCACGCACGATTCGATCGGCGTCGGCGAAGATGGTCCGACCCATCAGCCGATCGAGCAGATGGCTTCCTTGCGCGGCGTGCCGGGGCTGACCGTGCTGCGTCCGGGCGACGCCAATGAAGTTGCCGAGGCGTGGCGCGTGGCGCTGGCGGACCCGCTGCGGCCCGCGTGCATCGTCGTGTCGCGCCAGGCGCTGCCGACACTCGACCGCAGCCGCTATGCCGCGGCGAGCGGCGTGAGCAAGGGCGCCTATGTGCTCGCCGATGCGCCTGATGGCAAGAAGCCGGAAGTGATCCTGATGGCGACCGGCAGCGAGTTGTCGGTGTGCGTCGACACGTACGAAAAGCTCGCGAGCGAAGGCATCGCGGCGCGCGTGGTGTCGATGCCGTCGTGGGATCTTTTCGAGCGACAGGACGAGGCGTATCAGGACTCGGTGCTGCCCTCGGATGTCGATGCGCGCGTTTGTGTCGAACAGGCCGCGTCACTCGGTTGGGATCGTTATGTGGGACGACACGGCGCCCAGGTGGTGATGCATACGTTCGGCGCGTCTGCGCCGTTGTCCGATCTGAAGAAGAAGTTCGGCTTCACGCCGGAGCATGTGTACGACGCAGCAAAGCAGCAGATTGCACGCGTCAGGAAGAGTGCTCAGAAGTAGCCGGCGAGGCCCTGTTGAAAAAAGCAGGGCGTCCTGAAGTAAAAAAACCAGCGGTGCTTCCTCGCACCGCTGGTTTTTTATTGGCGCCTGCGTCGGTCAATTCGCCGGGATCGTCACCACCGGCGCCTTGCTGCTCGTATCCGCCTCGGCCAGTGCCATCAGATTCTGCACCACCGTGAAGGCGTACTTCGAGTCGAAGTCGTTGCGATCGACCCAGTAAGTCGACGGCCCATAGTCGATCATCACGTAGGCCGTTCTGGGCGGCTTATCGGCCGAATGCACGATGATGGTCGGGCGTGTTTCGCCGCCGATCAGACCCACGGTGGGCTTGGTCGAGCCATCGTCGATGCGTGCTACCGGCACCTGCACCTGTGCGCCGAGGTCGGTGAGAATGCCCAGCACCGAGCGCGTGACCATTGGAATCCGGTCGCCCTTTTTCGAGGCCGACGACGGCCCGTAAACGATCTCGTAGGTCCGGGTCGTCGACGACAGATGCAGCAGCTTGCGCACCTGCGCGAGATCGGCGGCGGTTTGCGGCGAGTCGCCGCTGGTGGTCGCGCCCATCACCAGAAACACGCCCATCGCGCCGCTTTTGGCTTCGGCCTGACGGGATTCGACGTTCAACTCGCCTGCCAGTTGCAGGCGCCGCAAAGCCTGCAACAATTCGAAAAAGCCCGGCGCCCCCGCGCTGTTTTCACCGCCGAGTGCGTTGCCGTTCTGCAGGCCGCCCACCGATTGTGCGGTGATGCGCAACAGCAGATCGATCGGTATGCCGCCTTCCGCCAGCGGCAGGACCAGCGAGGGCGCAAGCGGCCTGATGTAGGCCGACGCGAACGCTTCGCCGGTGGTCGGCGAGAAAGTGAAGGTCGGATGATTCGAGTAGGACACGCTGCCGGTCGCGAGCGCGTAGCTCGGCTGACTGCCCGAACCGGCGTTCGCGGTGGCGCCCGCCGTGGTGTCGAACGTATAGGCGGCGATGATGCTGCTGACCGTCAGGAACGCCGGGGCGTCGCCATAACGCAGACCGACGACCGCGGCGAGAATCTCGCGTTTCTTCGCGTCGCCGAGTGCTCTCGCGTAGTCGACCTGGTCGGCTTTGAGGCGGGAAGGACCGATATGCACGCAGGCTGAGGTCAGGCAGGCCGCGCACAAGGCTGCGGCGACAGAAGCGGTTCTGATCATAACGACGAGACGAGCGGACGGTAATCCGCTGAAGAATGGGCCCGCAACGGCGATAGCAGATCACATTCCTGCTGCGCGTTCAAACGCGCTTTCTCCCTACCAATGCCGCTTCAGGCGTCGGTGGCGGCCGACGCCACCGCGTGGAAGAATTGCCGCAACGTTGCAAGATTTGCAGAAGCCCACACTTTATTGCCCGCTGCTACACGCTTGGTCAAGCATGAAGCCGCGCCTGGGCGGCGGCACGAACGAGGGCGGCAGATGCGATAGCGAGGTGCATGAAAGGAGCGGCTGATGAATGGCGGGCCAGTGCATCGAGCGCGCCCGCGCGCTTCAAACCCGGTGGCGACTCAACACGCGCTGCAACTCCCGCGGATCGACCGGCTTGGTGAAATGATGATCGAAGCCGGCTGCAATGGCGGTCTGCTTGTCCTGCTGCTGCCCCCAGCCCGTCACCGCAATCAGCAGAATGCCGGTGTCGTGGCCGCCTCGGCGAATCCGCCGCGCCACTTCATAGCCGTTCAGCAACGGCAGGCCGATGTCGAGAATCACCGCTTGCGGCGCGAATGAGGCGATCAGTTCGAGACCGGCCAGACCGTCGCCGGCAGTGCGCACCTCATGGCCTTCGAGTTCGAGCACCATGGCGAGGCTGTCGGCGGCGTCCGCGTTGTCATCCACGACCACGATGCGCAAGCCGCGTGCGTGCGGCACCTCGGGTAAGGCGCGATCTGCTGGCGCGGCGCTGTGCTTCGACAGCGGCAGGCGAATCACGAACTCGCTGCCGGTGCCCGGTCCGCCGCTGAATGCCGCGACACTGCCGCCGTGCAGTTCCGCGAGCCCACGCACGAGCGCGAGCCCGATGCCGAGACCGCCTTGCGAGCGATCCAGCGCCGGCGCCAGTTGCGAGAACATCTCGAAGACGCTGTTCAGGTGTTCGCGCGGAATGCCGATGCCCGAATCGCGCACCACGATCACCGCCTCGCCGTTTTCGCGCTCCGCCGTGAGCGAAATGTTGCCGCCCGGCGGCGTGTACTTGGCGGCGTTGTTGAGCAGATTCAAAATCATCTGCGACAGACGGGTGGGATCGGCATCGAGATACAGCGCCTCGCGCGGCAGCGTCACGCTCAGGTGATGCGAGGAAGCCTGCACGGTCGAGCGTGCCGCTTCCATGGCCGACTGCATGGCTCGCGCGAGTTCGAGCCGCTGCTTGCGCAGTTCGAGCTTGCCCTGGGTGATGCGCGACACTTCCAGCAGATCGTCCACCAGATGCGTCATGTGCTGCAATTGCCGGTCGAAGACATCGCGCGACCAGCTCAGCTGTGGATCGGAGAACTCTTTCATGCGCAGAATTTCAAGCACGTTGCGCATCGGCGCCAACGGATTGCGCAGCTCGTGCGCGAGCGTGGCGAGGAATTCGTCCTTGCGGCGATCGGCTTTCGAGAGTTCGAGATTGAGCCGCTTCAACTGCTGCTCGGCACGCTTGCGCTCGGTGATGTCGCGGTTGATGCTGACCGCGCCGTAAATATCGCCGCGCGCGTTGGCAAGCGGCTTGACGACGGTCTCGCAGACGCCACGCGAACCGTCGCGACGCACGAAGGGCAACTCGCTGCGCCAGGTGCCGTCGGCGGCCAGCGCGGCGAGTGCTTCGCGGCGAATACGCAGCGCGTCTTCGGGCGGCAGGAAGGTCGCGACCGGGCTGCCCAGAATTTCGCGCATGCGATAGCCCAGCATGCGTTCGCCGCCACCGTTGAAGTCGGTGACATTGCCGCGCAGATCGGTGATGACGATGGCATCGCTCAAGTGCTCGAAGATCGCCGCCTGACGCAACAGCACGGTCTGCGCTTCCTTGCGCTCGGTGATGTCGAGGCCGAGCCCGTAGATCGTCGTCGGTTCGCCGTGACGGTCGTAGGTGGCGCGCCCGCGTCCTTCCATCCAGCACCAGTCGCCGCTTGCATGCATGAAGCGGAATTCCGCTACGTAGTCGTCGCCGCTTTGCACGGCATGATCGACCGCTTCGTTGAGCGCGAGCAGGTCGCCGGGGTGAATCAGTTCGAAAAAGCCACGCGGCGTATTGGCGAAGCGTCCTTCCGCGTAACCGGCCAGCGCTTCGAGTTCGCGGCTCCACCAGAACTTGCCCGACTTCGGCTCGTGCGACCACGCGCCCATACGCGCGCCGCGCATCGCGAGGCTCAGCACGTCGCGGCTTTCCTGCAACTCGCGCTGCGCGAGCTGATGTGCGGCCACCGAGGCCTCCGCGTTGCGGCGCGCGAGCAGCAACTCCTGTTCGTATTTGTGACGATCCGCGACGATCAGCACCGCCACTTCGAGATAACTGGTGTCGCCGTGACGCCGGCGCACCGCGTTGAGCAGCATCGGCACCATATGGCCGTCGCGATGCATCATGTTCAGCTTGACCTCGGCCACCGACCCCTGCATCTGCAGAAGCGGCGCCCAATGCGTCTGATAGAACACCTTGCCGCCGGTGCTCAGCAAGTCCTGGAGGCGGCGGGTGCCGGCGAGTTCGGCGCTCGCATAGCCGAGCCAGCCGCAGAAAGTGGCGTTCACGCGCAGAATGCGGCCGTCCGTATCGGCGACCAGCAGGCCGCAGGCGGCGTGCTCGAAAAGCGCATCGGCGCAAGGGAGCGAGCGGTCCGTGCTTTGCATTGCGTTACAGCCCGAGCGGAGCGAGAAAGCCGCTCATGGCCGCTGCGCTCGCGCCGGGAGAACTCAGGTGCGGACAATGACCGACGTTGTCGATCACATGCAGCGTGCTGCCCGGGATGGTCCGCTGCATGTACTCGCCGACCGCGCGCGGCGCGATGATGTCGTCGCTGCATTGCAGGATCAGCGTGGGCGCGGCGAGCCGTGGCAACAGAGCGCGATGATCGGACAGAAAGGTGACGCGCGCGAATTGTCCGGCGATCTCGGGATCGGTGCGGCAGAAGCTGTTGGTGAGTTCCACCCCGAGTTCGGGCTGTTCCGGCGCGCCCATGATGACCGGCGCCATGCTGCTGGACCAGCCCAGGTAGTTGCCCTCGAGCGTGTGCAGCAGGTCTTCCAGGTCTTCGCGCTCGAAGCCGCCGACGTAGTCGCCGTCGTTCACGTAGCACGGCGAGGGACCCACCATGATGTGCGCGGCAAACAGATGCGGCGCGCGCAGACTGGCGATCAATCCGATCATCGCACTCACCGAGTGGCCGACAAACACCACCGGCTCCGGCGGTGCGACGTGGTTGATGATCTCGATCAGGTCGTCCGCGTAACCGCGCAGCGAATCGTACTTGTGGAAGTCGTAGGCCGCCAGCTCGGACGCGCCGCTGCCGACGTGATCGAACAGCACGGTCCGGTAGTCGTCGTGAAACGAAGGGGCCAGCAGGCGCCACATGCTCTGATCGCAACCGAAACCGTGTGCCAGCACCATGGTTCGCTTGCCGCTGCCGGAAATCCGTACGTTGTTGCGCTGGGTGATGCTCATTGTCGAGTCCTGAGGCCGGCGGGAAATCACGTGACGATGGCGCCGGGCGGTCGTCTCCCGGCATTGTCGGGAATGTTACCGCAGTCTTGGCGCAAAGCTGTGCCGGCATGCGCCGGTTATCGGCTTGCGATAGTGACACACCACGCGGACTGCGTTCGACGGTGTGCGGGGCGTCGAGTTCCATGCGCGGCGGCACCTCCAGGGCTCATGACGCTCGCCATGCTGATTGCATGGACGACCCACTTGCGCTGAGCGTGCGTTGAATCGGTTGCTGGATCGGCCTCCGGTTCAACCCGTCTGTATCTTCGCCTGCGGCGCCGCGCTGGATTCGAGGCCGAAGCGTTCGTATTGGGAAATCACCTGGGCGCCGAACAACAGCAAGGTAGCCAGCCATTCGAGACTGAAGAGGATCACGATCGCCATGGTGAGCGAGCCGTACACCACGCTGACCTGGGACAACGTCGCGAAATACCAGACCAGCACATGGCGAGTGATCTCCCACAACACGGCGGCGACCATGCCGCCGAACAGCGCGTGCTTGAGGGAGGGCCGTCCGACCGGCATCACCATATAGATCGACGTCAACACGAACACTTCGCCGGCCAGGCCCAGCAGATACAACACGACGCGCGACAAGCCTTCGAGCGAAACATGCAGGCCGAATAAATCGATGCCTGCTGCGCCGATCGCCTCCAGCCCGCTCGACACGAAGGTTACGATCAGCAAGCCAACGCCGAGCAGCAGAATGTAGCAATAGGGCAGCAGGGCCGAGAGCAGATAGTGGCGTCGCCGCACCACCACGCGGTGCACGAAGATCAACGACATGGCGTTTTCGAGCACGGTGAAGGCGAGCGAGCTGAAGAAGATCATGGTCAACAGCAGGACCCAGCCGATCACGGCGCGGTGCGCGAGAAAATTGGCGAGTTCGCGCACGAGCGCATTGGACTGGCCCGGCACCAGCCATTGCAGGAGATGCCCGAGCGCGCCCAGCAGCACGGACTGCGGCACCAGATGCGACAAGGCGATGACGATCAGGATCATCAGCGGCACGATGGAGAGCAGCGCGTAATACGCCACCGCACCCGCGAGCAGCAAGCCCTGGTTGGCGCGAAACGCCTTCAGGGTCTGTAGCACGAAGGTGCCGGGATGTTTCGCCACATATAACGCGTGGTCGTCGATGATGGTTTGCATGAGCCCTCGCAGCGTAGACTGGCTTCGTCAGCTTAGGTGAAGCAAGAATGCAGCCACATCGGCTCGCGCCACGAGTACCGCGCCGGGAGCCGGGAATGCACTTTGCTTTGCAGGTTCCGATAGACCTTTACCAGCAGGCTCGCCGGAATTTCAATTGGATAACGCATCTGACAAGCCTAATCACACCGATCCTGCGGATCTGGTTATCGCGCGGCCGGAAGGTCTGTATTGCGCAGCAGGCGATTTCTACATCGATCCATGGCGGCCGGTGGAACGCGCGGTCATCACCCATGCGCACTCCGATCATGCGCGATTCGGCCATCGGCACTATCTGGCGGCGCGGCCGGGGGCGAACGTGCTGCTGTCGCGTCTGCCCGGCATCACGCTGCAAACACTGACGTATGGCGAGCGGCTGGTCATCGGTGACACGGTCGTGTCGTTGCATCCCGCCGGGCATGTGCTGGGTTCGTCGCAAGTGCGAATCGAGTCGGCCGGTCGCGTATGGGTCGCATCGGGCGACTACAAGCTCGACCCCGATCCGACTTGCGATGCGTTCGAACCCGTGCGTTGCGACACCTTCATCACCGAATCGACCTTTGGCTTGCCGATCTACCGGTGGGACACGTCCGAAACCGTATTCGACGGCATCGATTCCTGGTGGCGTCATAACGCCGCCGAAGGACGCGCGTCGGTATTGTTCTGCTATTCGTTCGGCAAGGCGCAACGCGTGCTGGCGAGCGTCGATGCAGGCATCGGCCCGATCTTCTGTCACGGCGCAGTCGAACCGCTCAATCGCGCATATCGTGAAGCGGGCGTGCGCCTGCCGCCGGTGGGGCTGGTGGGCGAGGTGCCCGCGAAAGACAAGGCGGTGTTCAGGCAGGCCCTGATCGTGGCGCCGCCGTCCGCGCAGGGTAGCGCGTGGCTCAAACGTTTCGGCGACTACAGCGATGCCTTCGCCTCGGGATGGATGCGCTTGCGGGGCGCGCGGCGCAGGCGCGGCGTCGATCGCGGTTTCGTGCTGTCCGATCACGCGGACTGGCCGAGCCTGCAAACGGCGATTCAGGCGACCGGCGCCGGGCGCGTGATCGTCACGCATGGTTCAGTCGAACCTATGGTGCGCTGGTTGCGCGAGCAGGGACTGGAGGCGGGCGCGTTCGACACGCAATACGGCGACGACAGCGTCGAGGCCGATGCCGTCGGAGCGGCCGGGTCGACTGGTTCAGTCGAGCAAAGGGAGCCACCTGAATCAGTCGTGCCGTCGGGCCAGGCGGGGCCAGCCGACCACGCCGGAAACACCGACCCCGCCGCTCCGACCGATGCTGACAGAACGGCGAGCGCCCCATGAAACGCTTCGCCGCGCTCTATACCGCGCTTGACGCGACCACGTCTACCCACGACAAACTGGCAGCGCTGACCAGCTATTTTGCCGTCGCCGAACCCGAAGACGCCGCGTGGGCTTCCTACTTTCTCGCCGGCGGCAAACCGCGCCAGTCGGTGCCGACCCGTCTGCTGAGCGAGATCGCCCGTGAGCGCGCCGGCTTGCCGGCCTGGCTTTTCGAAGAGTCGTATCACGCGGTCGGCGATCTTGCCGAAACCATCGCCCACATTCTGCCGCCCGCGCAACGCAACTCCGAGCTGGGCCTCACGCAATGGATCGAGCAACGCGTGCTGACCTTGCGCGGCGTCGCTCCGGAGGAACTGCGCACGCGCTTGATCAGCTATTGGGACGAACTCGACTGGAGCGGCCGCTTTCTGCTGACCAAACTGATCGGCGGCGGCTTCCGGGTGGGCGTGGCGAGACAACTAGTGGTGCGCGCGCTCGCGGAAGTTGCCGGCGTCGATCACAAACGCATTGCCCAGCGCATGGTCGGCTGGACCGATTCGCAACAGAAGCCCGACGCCGCCCGCTATCTGCGCCTGATTGCTCCCGAGCTGCAAGGCGCGCAAGGTGAGGAGGCGCAGCACGGCGACATGCGGCACGACAGCGATCTCGGTTTGCCGTATCCGTTCTTTCTCGCGCATCCTCTGCAGGCCGACCCTGCGACACTCGGCGAGCCGTCGGCCTGGCAGATCGAATGGAAGTGGGACGGCATTCGCGCGCAACTCGTGAAGCGCGCCGGTCGCGTGTGGCTGTGGTCGCGCGGCGAGGATCTGATCACCGACCGTTTTCCGGAAGTTGCCGCCCTAGGCGCGGCGCTGCCGGACGGTCATGTGATCGACGGTGAAATCCTCGCGTGGGAACCCGGCGCGAGCGCGCCCTTGCCGTTTGCGCGCTTGCAACCGCGCATCGCCCGCAAAACATTGACGAAGAAAATTCTCGCCGATTCGCCCGCCACCTTGCTGGCTTACGATTTACTCGAAGCACGAGGCGAAGACTTGCGCATGACGCCGCTAGCGCAGCGGCGTGCCCAACTCGACGCGTTGGCCTCGCAACTCGACGGCACGCTGGCGCGCGATCTCCTGCGCGTCTCGCCGCTGGTGCAGGCAGCGGATTGGCAAACGCTTGCAGCATTGCGCGACGAGAGCCGCGCGCGCGGGGTTGAAGGCCTCATGCTCAAGCAGCGCCAATCGCTGTACGGCGTGGGCCGCACCAAGGCTTCCGGAACGTGGTGGAAGTGGAAGGTCGATCCGTACGCAGTGGACGCCGTGCTGGTTTATGCGCAGCGTGGCCACGGGCGCCGCGCCAGCCTCTACACGGACTTCACCTTCGCGGTGTGGGACGAAGCGAATGGCATGCGCACGCTGGTGCCCTTCGCCAAAGCCTATTCCGGTCTCACTGATGAAGAAATGCGTCAGGTAGACGCGATCGTACGTAAAACCACCGTGGAAAAATTCGGCCCGGTGCGTAGCGTGACGCCGTCGCTGGTGTTCGAAATCGGCTTCGAAGGAATTCAGTCGAGCCCGCGGCACAAGTCGGGTGTGGCCGTGCGCTTTCCGCGCATGTTGCGCTGGCGCACCGATAAACAGATCGACGACGCCGACACCCTGGCGATGCTCAAGGGCTTCATCGACGATCGTGCGGGATAACCCGCGCAGCACGACGCGAAAGCGTTAGTGTTTTCCCGACATAGCGTCTCGTCACGCCCAACACTTTTCCCCCATAGCCTGCTAATCCGGCAGTTTCGCGATGCACGCGCCACGGGCGTGGTGCACGGTGCAAGTGCGTTTTCGCCGCGCGGCACGGTCGACTCGGGCGCCGTCCTACGAGCAAACCAGCAGGCGCGATGGCGCGGCGTGAGCTATGGTGATGAGACGAGGTGCTAAGACAAGGTAATGAGGCAGGGCGATGCGACGGTGCTGTGAAGCCGGCTGGACACAATAGAAGTCAACGCCTGGCAAGCGATGAGTGTTGTGCGCGCGACGGGAGCGAATCTTGCGCGCCTGTTCCGAGGTGCCCGGAAGTGGCGCGCGGAATGAGCCAAGGAGAATAGGGTGACGTTCGACGACCGGATGGATGAGAACGATGACGTCGTGGTGTGGCGGCCGATCCAGTATGCGATGGCGTCGCATCGTCGCGTGTTGGTGGTGGACGACTATCGCGAGGCAGCCGAAGCGCTGCAGATGCTGCTCGACGCCGACGGTTTCGAGTGCCGCTCGCTCGAAGATCCGCATGCGGTGTGCGACATGGCCCGCGAATGGCAGCCATTTGCGGTGGTGCTGGACATCAAGATGCCTGGCCTCGACGGACTGGAACTGGCGCGCCGCCTACGCGCACATCCGCTCACCGCCCATATGCTGCTGGTTGCCTGCACGGCATTCGCCTCGCGCGACGACCGCGCGCGTGCCAGAGCGGTCGGCTTCGACGCGCACTGCGCCAAGCCTTTGACGCCCGAGCGTTTGCTGAGAGTACTCGAGTCGGCTGCCGCACTGCATGTCGCCGGCCCCCCGTAAAGGCGGCGGCTGATTTGAAAAAAATGCTTATCACGCCGCGGGCCGGCGGCGCCCGCGATGAAGGAGAGCCCGCTCCTTGCTGAAGCGTGCGTCGGGAGTCCTGACGTCAATCCCCATCAGAACGCCGCTCGGTCCTGTGCCGCCGTCGCGCATCGCTACATAATCGCTCTCCCAGGTCTGGAATTTGCTAATTCAGCGAGCCTGCTGCCAGATGGCCGAACCGGCCGCCTCGTGACACGGGCCTATCGCGCGCGTAAGCGCCTCTTGCTTCCACAGGAATACTATGTCCCAAGCCCCTTATTCGACGCGCATTTCGGAAGGCACGCCTTTCCCGCTCGGCGCGACGTGGAACGGAAGCGGTGTGAATTTCGCGCTTTTTTCAGCGCATGCCACCAAGGTCGAACTCTGCCTGTTCGACGAAACCGGTGAGAACGAGATCGAGCGAATCGAACTGCCGGAATATACCGACGAGGTTTGGCACGTGTTCGTGCCGAGCCTCAAACCCGGCGCAGTGTACGGCTATCGTGTGCATGGTCCGTACGAACCCGAGCAAGGCCACCGCTTCAATCCGAACAAATTGCTGCTCGATCCGTATGCGAAGGCGCATATCGGCGAACTCAAATGGGCACCTGAAATCTTCGGCTATACGCTCGATTCGGAAGAAGGCGACCTCTCGTTCGACGAACGCGATAGCGCGCCCTTCGTGCCGAAGTGCAAAGTCGTCGATGCGAATTTCTCGTGGACACACCCCGAGCGCAATGCGCTGCCGTGGGAACGCGTCATCTTCTACGAAACCCATGTGCGCGGTTTTACGCAGCGTCATCCGGAAGTGCCGGAGAAACTGCGTGGCACGTTCGCTGGGCTCGGTCAGCAAGTCGTGCTCGACTACATCAGAAACCTCGGCGTGACCTCGGTGGAGTTGATGCCGATCCAGACTTTCGTCAACGATAGTTATCTGCTCGACAAAGGCCTGACCAACTACTGGGGCTACAACACGATCGGCTTTTTCGCGGCCGATCCGCGTTTCTTCGCGTCCTCGAACGATTCGGTGGCCGAGTTCAAGGAGATGGTGGACCGCTTTCACAACAACAATCTCGAAGTGATCCTCGACGTGGTCTACAACCACACCGCGGAAGGCAATGAACGTGGCCCGACGATTTCGTTCAAGGGCATCGACAACGCGTCCTACTATCGCCTGATGCCCGACGAGCCGCGCTATTACATCAACGATACCGGCACCGGCAATACGCTGAACCTGTCGCACCCGCGCGTGCTGCAGATGGTGACCGACAGCCTGCGTTACTGGGTGACGGAAATGAAGGTGGACGGTTTCCGCTTCGACCTCGCGACGATTCTCGGCCGCGAAACCCATGGCTTCGACGAGGGCGGCGGTTTCCTCGACAGTTGCCGCCAGGACCCGGTGCTTTCCAGCGTGCGGCTGATTGCGGAGCCGTGGGACTGCGGTCCGGGCGGCTATCAGGTGGGCGGCTTTCCGCCCGGCTGGGCCGAATGGAACGACCGCTTTCGCGACACCGTGCGCGAATACTGGAAGGGCGACGAAGGCAAGGTCGCCGATCTCGCCACCCGCCTGACCGGTTCCGGCGACAAGTTCAATCATCGCGGACGGCGTCCGTGGGCGAGCGTGAACTTCATCGCCGCGCACGATGGCTTCACGCTGAACGATCTGGTCTCGTACAACGACAAGCACAACGAGGCCAACGGCGAGGACAACAAGGACGGCCATTCCGACAACAAGTCATGGAACATGGGCGCGGAAGGCCCCACCGACGACGCCGAGATCCGCCAGCAACGCGAGCGCCAGAAACGCAACCTGCTGGCTACGCTGCTGCTCTCGCAAGGCACGCCGATGATCCTTGCGGGCGACGAATTCGGACGAACGCAAAAAGGCAATAACAACGCGTACTGCCAGGATAACGAAATCAGCTGGGTCGACTGGGAGGGCATCGACGACGACGGTCGCGCGCTCACCGAGTTCGTCAAGAATCTGACCACACTGCGCCACCGTCTGCCGGTGCTGCGGCGCGGGCGTTTTCTGATCGGAGAATACAACGAGGCGCTGGACGTGACCGACGCCCGCTGGCTATCGCCGGACGGCGGCGACCTCTCGCCCGAACAATGGGACGACGCCTCCATGCGCTGCTTCGGCCTCGTGATCGACGGACGCGCGCAGGCGAGCGGCATTCGGCGGCCGGCCTCGGATGCCACCTTGCTGCTGGTGCTGAACGCGCATCACGACGTCGTCAACTTCACGCTGCCCGACATTCCGGAGGGCGAGCAGTGGACTTGCCTGCTGGACACCAACATGCCGGTGCGCGCGGAGTTGCCGCAATTCAGCGCGGGCGACGCCTATCAGGTGACCGCCCGTTCGCTGCTGCTGTTCGCGCTGGATGCGCCAACCCGCGCGACCCAGCGCGTGTTCGATCGCCTCGAGGAACAACTCACCACCGACGAAAGCGAGACGCCTCCCGCCGCCTGATCGCGCGGCGGCGCGGGCTTTGACGAGCTCGCGCCGCCGGGTATAACGCTTGCTCGACCACCTTCAGTTGCGCAGCCGATCTCGGTCTTCGCCAAACTTATCGAAGGTGATCAAATGGAACTGGAACAAGGCTCTCTCGAAGAGCAGATTCGCACGCGCGCCTACTACTTGTGGGAGCAGGCCGGCGAAACCAAAGGCACCCCGGACGAATACTGGGAACAGGCCCGCGCTGAAATAGAAAAAGAAGCGCCGCCGATCGAGAGCGGCCCCGTGACCGAAGTCTCCGGGAAGTAAGCGCCCATGCCTTGCTTCGCTATTCGCAGAGCGCGCCGCGGCTCATGAAAGACTTTCCCGAACCGCGAAGCTCACGGCCGGCCACTCGCATCCAAGCGCCGCCGGCCGCTTTTCGCATCGACAGTCTGATCTCGCTTGCAGTGGGCGTAACAGCAGTGGCCTGCCTGTACTTCGCGAGCGCCGTGCTGATTCCGATCACGCTCGCCATCCTGTTGAGCTTTCTGGTCGCGCCGCTGGTCGACGCGCTCGGCCGTCTGCGACTCGGGCATGTGGCTTCCGTGTTCGCCGCGGTGTTGATGTCGGTGGCGGTGATCGTGATGCTGGGCGCGGTGATCGCCACGCAATTGACCGACCTCGCCGCCGGCATGCCGCGCTATCAGGCGACCATCGAGCACAAGATGGAAACCGCCCATAACCTGACCATCGGCAAGCTCGACCGGTTCGCGAACGCGGCCGGTCAGGCTTTGCAACGCGCGACGAGCGAGCCTCCGCCTTCGGCACCGGCGCGCGACACGGTGTCGTCCGTCAATGCACCGGCTTCCGCTGCCGTGCCCGTTGAAGTCCGCGAGCCGGTGCCCACGCCTTTCGAACTCGCGCGACGTGTGTTGTCGCCGGCCATCAGTCCGATCGAAACCGCGTTCATCGTGTTCGTCGTGATGGTGGTGATCCTGCTGCAACGCGACGATCTGCGCGACCGCGCGATCCGTCTGTTCGGCTCGCGCGATCTGCATCGCACAACCACGGTGATGGACGAAGCTGCGCGGCGGCTGAGCCGCTATTTCGTTTCGCAACTCGGTTTGAATGCGGGCGTCGGCGTGGTGATCGGTGCGGGACTGTTCCTGATCGGCGTGCCGAGTCCGATTCTGTGGGGCATTCTGGCGGCTTTGTTGCGCCTCGTGCCTTATGTCGGCATCTGGATTTCCGCGACGCTTGCCACTGCGCTCGCCGCCGCCGTCAGTCCCGGCTGGGCGATGGCGATCGGCTCGCTGGCGCTGTTCGTGACCGTGGAGATGCTGGTGGGACAGATCGTCGAGCCGCTGCTGTATGGACGCAGCACCGGGCTTTCACCTTTCTCGGTAGTGGTGGCGGCGATTTTCTGGAGCTGGATCTGGGGGCCGATCGGACTGATTCTCTCGACACCGCTCACCCTGTGCCTGCTGGTGCTCGGGCGGCACATCCGGCGCCTGGAGTTTCTCGATGTACTGCTTGGCGATCAGCCCGCGCTGACACCGATCGAGAACTTCTACCAGCGTGCCCTCGCAGGCGACCCGGACGAAGCGATCGAACAGGCGGAAGTTCTGTTGCGCGAGCGCTCGCTGTCGGCGTACTACGACGAGGTGGCGATCATGGGTCTGCAACTCGCGGCCAACGACGTCGTGCGCGGTAGCGTCACCGCTGCCCAGCTCGCGCGAATCGAGTCGACCACCAACGATCTGGTGGACGGCCTGGATGGTTACGAAGACCGCGTGCCCGCGCCGCCCGCATCGGCCGACGAGGTGAGCACGATCGCTCCGCTCGCGCCGGCGGGCGACTCCCACGCCGCTTCGCCGTCCTCGCAGGCGCCCGCACCGGTCATCAGGAACCAGGCGAACCATGCGACAGCGACAGCGGATAAACCGCTGGACCCGAACCCGTCGAACGACCCGCGCCGCCCGGCGAGGAACCGCGTGCTCTGCATTCCCGGACGCGGTCCGCTCGATCCGCTCGCGACCACCATCCTGCTGCAACTGCTCGGCAAGCACGGCTTCGGCGCGCGCACCTTGCCGCACGAAGCCGCGTCGCGCGCCGCGATCGATACGCTGGAGGCAGACGATGTAGACATCGTCTGCCTGCTCTATCTGCGTATCGACGGTATTCCTTCGCATTTGCGCTATCTCGTCCGGCGGATTCATGCGCGCTTGCCGAACGTGTCGATCGTGGTCGGCTTGTGGGCCGCGCAGGACACCGAGAAGTGGAGCGCCGATCTGCAAAGCGCCATGGGCGCGGAATGCTACGCCAGCACCTTGCAGGAGATGCTGGCGGCGTGCAGGCGGATCGAAACCACGCGAGCGGACGAGGGCCTCGCGGTGGTGAACGGCTAGCGCGCTGCCGTATCGGACGCGTCCTGCCAGCCACCGCCGAGCGCCTTGTACAGCGCCACCAGATCGGTGCTGACCTGCATGGTCCCCTGAGCGTACTGCTCGCGCGCTTGCGCCAGTTGCCGCTCGGCATCGAGCACGTTGATGAAGCTCGTAATACCTTTGCGATAGCTGTCGCGCGCCAGTTCGAACGAGGCCTGCTGGGCCGCCACACTGTCGCCGAGCGAATCGCGCCGCGCCTGATCGGTGCGATAGACGGCCAGCGCGTTGTCCACGTCGCGCAGAGCCATCAGCACGGTTTTCCGGTAGTCGAGCGCCGCTTCCGCCTCCTGCGCTTTCGACATGCGCAGATTGGACACGAGTGCGCCGCCCTGGAAAATCGGCAATGACACGCTGGGCCCGAACGAATAAAACAGATGCGACCAGCGCGACAGATCGCCGGCGTTCGTCGCACGTGTGCCCACTTCGCCGGTCAGTGAAATGTCGGGATAGAACTGCGCGACGGCCACGCCGACATTGGCCGTCGCGGCATGCAGATTCGCCTCCGCGCGTCGAATGTCCGGCCGGCGGCGCGCCAGCGTCGACGGCAAGCCCACCGGCACGGATGGCGGCACCGGCGGCACGGCGGCCGGCGTCGCAAGTTCGGCCTCCAGCGCGCCCGGCGCTTCGCCGACCAGATAGGCCAGCGCGTTCAGGGCCTGCGCGATCTGTTGCTCGTATTGCGGCAACTGCGCCTGGGTCTGCGCGAGTTGCGCGACCGCGCTCTTCACATCGAGTTCGCTGGCTAGGCCGACCTTCGCCTGGCTCTGCGTCAGGGTGACGATTTCGCGTTGCTGATCGACCAGACTCACCGCGATATCGTGCTGGACCTGTGCACCGCGTAGCTGCATATAGGTCTGCGCGACCTCGGCTTCGAGCGACAGCAGGGCGTCGTTGCGGCTCTCTTCCGCGGCGGTGGTTTGTGCATTCGCGGCTTCGACGGAACGGCGCACACGGCCGAACAGATCGAGCTCCCACGAGGCGTCGAAACCGGCCTGCCAGAGATTGACCGGCGCGGTCAGCTGATTGAGCAGATTGTTCGCGCCGTTTTGCAGCGTGGCGCCCGCGCCAGGCGCGAGTGCGTTGACCGGCGAGTTCGGCGCGCCGAGCTGGTTGACCTTGTCGTAGACGCCGTCGGATTCCAGAAAGCCCTTTACGCCGAGCTGTTCGCGCTCGTAACTGCCGGTGGCACGCACGTTCGGCAGGCCCTGGGCGGCGGCGCTCTGCACCTGGGTACGCGCTTCGACGATGCGCAGCACCGCCTCCTGCAGATCCAGGTTGCCGCGCGCGGCGCGGTCGATCAGCGCGTCGAGCGTCGGGTCGTTGAAGGTGCGCCACCAGCGTGGGTCGGGATCGGTGTCGAGCGTGGGCACCGAGGCCACCTCGGGCGCGGAAGCGGGCGACACGGCTGTACTGGCGGCTGCGCTGGCGGCATTGGCGCCGCGCTCGGGATCATGCCAGTGCGCGGGTACTTCGCTCGACGGGGCGTGGAAATCCGGGCCGACCGAGCAGGCGGCAAGCAGCATCGCGAGAGACAGCGTCGACAATCGAAAAACGGGAAACGGGCGTCGCATGTCAATGTCCTCCTGCGCCGCCGGCCGCCTTGGCCGGAGAAAAGAACAGCGTCATCGGAATGCAGAGCACGCAAAACACGGCCAGAATCGCGAAGACGTCGACGTAGGCGAGGATGGTCGACTGCGAAATGAACTCGGTGTACATGCGTCCGGTTGCCGTTTGCATGGCCTGGGCAAACGGCACGCCGGTCATCTCCGCGATGGTTTGCGCGCTGCGCTGGATGGCGTCGTTGTAGTTTTGCGAAAGCGTGGACATGTGTTCTGATAGATGAGCCATGCGAGCCTGGGTGCGCTCGCGGATCAGCGCGGTCGACAGCGAAATGCCGATCGACCCCGCCACGTTGCGGAACATGGTGAAGAGCGCGGAGGCGTCGTCGTTCAAACGCGGCGGCACGGTGAGATAGGCGAGGGTGGTGATCGGCACGAACAGGAACCCGATCGCGAGCGATTGCGCGCTGCGCATCTTCACGAGCGTTGCATAGTCGATATCCGGCACCAGCAGATGCGAGTAGGCGAGGGCGCAGGCCAGTAACGCAAAGCCGATGGCCACCAGAAAGCGCGTCTGTACATAAGGCATCATTTTGCTGATGATCGGAATTTCCAGCACGATGAGCACCGCGCCCGGCGATAGCACGAGCCCCGCGAGCATCGCGGTATAGCCGAGTTGCTGCTGGGCGAGCTGTGGCACCAGCACCGCACTGCCATACAGGATCATGGCGAATGCCCCGATCGTCAGGCAACCCAACGCGAAATTGCGGTCTTTCAGGCAGCGCAGATCGACCACGGGCTTCTTCGTGTACAGCAGCCAGAAGGTCGCACCCACGATGCCCGCCACCGCCAATACCGCGAACAGGCAGATGAAGCCCGAGGAGAACCAGTCGTCGTCCTCGCCGCGATCGAGCATCACCTGCAGGCAGCCGAGGCCGATTGCGATCAGCGTAATGCCGATATAGTCGACCGATACCTTGCTGGTGCCTTTCTCCTTGCCGGGCGGGTCCTCCACCAGTTGCATCACGGCCAGCGTGGTCAACACGCCGACCGGCACGTTGAGCAGAAACACCCAGCGCCACGAGAAGTTGTCGGTGATCCAGCCGCCGAGCGTCGGACCCAGCACCGGCGCGACGACGATCGCGATCGCCGAAATCGAGAACGCGCGGCCGCGTTGTTCCGGAGGAAAGGTGTCGAGAATGATCGATTGCTGGTTCGGTTGCAGGCCGCCGCCGAAGAAGCCTTGCAAGATGCGGAAGATGATCAGCTGCAACAGGTTGGTCGCGATCCCGCAGAGAAACGAGCAGATCGTAAACGCGATGATGCACACGACGAAATAGCGCTTGCGGCCCATCAGCCGTGCCAGAAAACCGGAAATCGGCAGCACGATGCCGTTGGCCACCAGATAGGACGTGAGCGTCCAGGTGGCTTCGTCGTAACTCGCCGACATGGTGCCGGCGATATGCGGCAGCGCGACGTTGACGATGGTCGTGTCGAGCACTTCCATGAACGCGGCCAGCGTCACCACGATCGCGATCAGCCACGGATTGGCCGACGGTTTCCAGTTCGATTGATTGCCGTTGGCGGCGTCGGCTGTACTCATCGCCGCCCCGCGCCGCGGAAGATGTCGCGCGGCGCGACGCGGCCGTCAAACGGCCTGGCAGTGTCGCCTGGGCTTAGTTCGGGCTTTGCCCCACGGCATTCGGCGCACCCGGCGCGGCCGTGCCGTTGGTTTTCTTCTCCGCGTTCTGGATGTCCTGCGGATAGTGCGGGTCGTTGGCGGTCGGCTGATAGCCGTTCTGTTCGAGCTTCTTCAACTCCGCTTTCTTCGCGGCGCGCGTGGTGGTGCTGTCCTGCGTGGCGGCGGGCTGCTGCGCCTGCACCAGATGCGCGCCGGCGAGCGCGAGCACCGAGGCGGTGACAAGCCGCGCGAAAACGAGTTGGGCCGACTGGTTGCGGTGGGGTTTCATGAGGGGCTCCCTGTACGTTGCCTTCATGACCAGATTCACAGCATGGCGCGTGCCTTGCACGCGCGAATGGCCGAAAACGGAAAGTGGTGGAGAGCGCACTCATTTCAGATACACCTTCGGCGTGACGGACAGCCCTAGCCCCAGCGGCTGATCGCGCGGCAGACCGTCGTCGATGATGATTTTCACCGGCACGCGTTGCACGATCTTCACGAAGTTGCCGGTAGCGTTTTCTGCCGGGAACGCCGAAAAGCGTGAACCGCTGCCCAACTGCACGCTATCGACGTGGCCGTGCAGGTCGAGTTTCGGATAGGCGTCCACCTCGACTTTCACCTTGTCGCCGGGCCGCATACGTTCGAGTTGCGATTCCTTGAAATTCGCCGTGACCCACACTTGCGGCGTGACGATCGCAAAGAGCGAGACGCCGGCTTGCAGGAACGTGCCGAGTTGCACGTTGCGCCGGGTGATCCAGCCATCCGACGGCGAGCGCACCTCGCAGTAAGAGAGATTGAGCTGCGCCTGTTCGAGTTGCGCCTCGGCCTGCTGCACCTGCTGGCGACGTTCCTCGACGGTTGCTTCGGTCTGACGGATCTGCTGCGGCACGAGGCTCGCGGTCTGTTGCTGCGCGCGCGCCTGTTCGACGCTGGCGTTGGCCGATTGCCGCTGGGCGTCGGCGGTATCGATGTTCTGTTGCGAAGTGGCGCGCTGATCGACGGCATGCTGGCGAACGTATGCAGCCTGCGCCTGGCGGAAGTTGGCCTCGGCCGACGAGGTCTGCGCCTGCGCCTGGCGATACTGCGCCGGATACTGAACCCGCGCGATATCGAGTTGCACGAAGGCCGCATTCAACTGCGCCTTGGCAAGTCCGACCTGCGCCTGCGCCTGATCGACCTGGGCCTGATAGTCGCGCTTGTCGATCACGACCAGCAGGTCGCCCTTGTGGACGTACACGTTATCGTTCACCGCGAGCTGCACCACGTAGCCGGACACTTTCGGCGCCATCGTGATGGCGTTGCCGTCGGTGTAGGCGTCGTCCGTGGTGATTTCGTTGCGGGTCGCGAACCACCAGATAAACGCGACGATCCCCAGTACGATCACCACCACGGCAAGGATGATCAGCGGTTTCTTGCCGGGCTTCTTGCGGCTTTTGCCGTCGTCCTTATCATTTCCATTGCCGTCATCGTCGCCTTTCTTCTCGCCGTTGCCTTTGTCGCCGTTAGCCTTGTTGTTGTTGTTGTTGTTGTTGTTGTTGTTGTTGTTGTCCTCGGTGTTGTCGTCCTTAGTTTCTTTGCGTGTGTCCTGATCTTGCTCGTCCTGAGCGGAGCCGGTCTTGTCTGACATGGCGATAGGTTCCCGTCGTCCAGAGGGGTAGCGGATGCGTCAGTGAAGACAAACCGCCCGGCGGCAGGCGTGTGCGCGGGCGGTCCTGATGCGGTGAAAGAAGCGCGACTGCGGTAGCGGCGAAACTAGCGTTTAGCGGGCTTGTCGGCCGACGCCTTGTCGTGCGGCCCGGCGTCCTTGTCGGGCACGATTCTGGTGGTGCCGCCGGTGGACGGCGGGTCGCTTGCCGGGAAACTGTCCTCGACCTGCTTGTCGATCTGCTTTTCGCTCTTGTCGGCGTGCGGGTGTTTTTCCTTGTGTTCTGTCATGGTTGTTCTCCTTCGGTTGTGTTTTTTACACGCGCGCGTAGTGGTGCGCGCCGCAATTCATACGCGGCCGATCAGTTCGAGCGCAACCGCTCGCGACAGACCGTGCCGCATTGCGTCGATCAGACGCGCCGTATCCGTTTCGCGCTGGCAGGCGAGCACGGCGACCACCTGCCCGTCCTTCACGTAAAGCGCGACGAAGCTTTGCTTGTCGAGGTCGCCGTCGACCACCATCTCGTCCCACTCGCTGGCGTGCCCGAGATATTCGAAGTTCATGCCGTAGTGATACGTCCAGAAAAACGGCACGCCGGCATACCGGTGCCGCGCGCCGCACATGTTTTGCGCGGCGATGCGCGCCTGTTGCTGGGCCACACGCCAATGCTCGATACGTAAGGGCGGTTCGTTTTCACGCAGACAGAAGGCCGCGACATCGCCGGCCGCATAAAGACCCGGTGCGGCCTGCATGCCGGCGTTGACGATCACGCCGCCGTCTTTCTGCAGCGGCAGTCCCTCGACAAACCCGGTAGCCGGCGCAACGCCCGTGCCCAGCAGCACGAGATCGGCGTCGACGTGATCGCCGCCTTCGAGCATCACGGCATGCACGTTGCCTTCCTCGCCTTCGAGCGCGGCCACCTTCGACTCGAAGTGAAAGCGCACGCCATTGCGCTCGTGCAGCGCACGGAACATTGCAGCGACGCGCTCACCGAACAGCTTCGCGAACGGCAATGTGTCGGGTGTGACGACGGTGACAGGCGTGCCGCGCTTGCGCAGCGCGGAGGCCGTTTCGAGGCCGATAAAACTGCTGCCGAGAATCGCCACGCTGGTTTGCTGGGCCTCGTCGCCGAGTGCGTCGACGAGCGCGGTGGCGTCGTCGAGCGTGCGTAGCACATGCACGCCGCCGAGCTCGCAGCCAGGAATCGGCGGTAGTTTCGGCGTGCTGCCGGTGGCGAGTAGAGCGGTGTCGTAGCGCAGTTCGCCGCCCGTCGAGAGATGGAGGGTGCGTGCGGGCACGTCGAGGCGCGCCACATCGGCGACGATCCGCTCGATGCCGTGCTGCCCTAACCAGTCCGGCGGCAGAAGCGGCGGGACATCGGCGGGCGCCATCTCGCCGGACGGCACGAACTTGCTGAGTGAAGTCCGATCGTAAGGTGCGTGCGGCTCCTGGCCAAGCAACGTGATGCGCCCTTCAAAGCCGCTTTCGCGCAACGCCGCACAAGCGGCCGCGCCCGCCGCACCCGCGCCGATCACGACGAAATGCGGTGTTTGCCCGCTCGCGCTGCGCACCGGCTGCGGGACTTTTTCCGGCGTCACCATGACGTCGTCGCCCTGGATGGCGACGGGATAACGATCGAGCGCGAACAACGCGGGTGGTTCGAGCAGGTTGCCGGTCGAGACGTCGAACGTAGCCTTGTGCCAAGGACAGATCAGCCGACCATCGCAGATGGCGCCTTGTTCGAGCGGCGCGCCGGCATGCGGGCAATCGGCTGCGTAGGCGCGCACCGCATCGCCGTCGCGGATCAGCAGGATAGCCTGACCCTCCACCTCGACGCGCTCGGCGCGGTCCGCTCGCAAGCGCGATAGCTGGGCGGCGCAGTGGGCAGTCGTGGGCATGGCCGGTTCCTCAGGGGCGGGACGTGGTGTCGCGCGCGGCTCGCCGAAAGCGGCCACCGACGCAGTGCAGCACGTCATGACAGAGACGTGGGGTATCGCTGATGAGCCTGCGGCAGCAAACCATGTGCCTGGCGCGCCGCGGCGCATAAGCGCTGTTTGAAGGTACGGCCGGGCTATGGAGAACGGCGGAAGTGCGGTAAATTCGGTAAAAATGGAAATAGCGCGCGAACAGCGCGGGCGGCACGACGTGCTGCGCCCCTTTGACCGTCTTACCTTTTCATGGAGATCGTGACCGTGCAGCGTGCGGAGCGAGTCGCAGTCGATTTCCCCATGCCGTCGCGCAACTTCGCCGCGACGCGACGCATGCTGCTGATCGTGCTCGCAGTGTCGATCCTGTTTCCGCTGGCCTGCCTCGCAGGCTACGGCTATTTCGATTACCAACGCCGGATTGCCGATTCGAACGACATGATCGACCGGCTCGCGCGCGTGGCGGAGGAACAGGCCGTCAAGGTGCTCGACCTGAATCAGCAGATGGCCTCACGCATCGTCGAACTGCTCGGCAACGCGGACGACGCGCAAATCCGTTCACGCGAAGCGATGTTGCACGAACGCCTGCGCGACATTGGCGGCGACTTCCCGCAGGTGTCGTCGATCTATCTGCTGGGGGCGAAGGGCGACCTGCTGGTGTCGAGTCGCGCGTATCCGGCCCCGGCCATGTCGATCGGTCAGCGTGACGATTTCACGTCGGCGCGCGCGATGCGTCCGCAACCGTATTTCTCCCTGCCGATCTTCGGGCCGCTCTCGCAAACGAATGTGTTCTCCACCGCGACCGGCCGCTCGGGCGCCGACGGCCAGTTTCTCGGCGTGGTGTCGGTGGCCCTGCGAAACGAGTATTTCTCGCGCTTCTATCGTGAACTGACGAACGGCGATCCCTCGCTCGCGTTGGGCTTTTACCGGCAGGACGGCAATCTGCTGGTGCGATATCCGGCGCGGCCGGCGGGCAGGCATCCGAGCCCGCAGAGCGCCTTCACCGAGGCCTTACGCGACCGTCAGGTGTCCGGCCACGTGCGTCTGCACTCGACCGTCGACGGAGTCGAGCGGCTGCTTGCGTTTCGCCGCGTCGGCGACTACCCGCTCTACGTCATGAGCGCGTATGAAACGTCGTCGATCGGCGCGGCCTGGCGTCAGCACTTTCTGATGATCGCGGCGCTCACGGCGGTGCCCTGCATCGCGATCTGGCTGCTGGTGTTCTATTCGTTGCGGCAACTGGAAGGCGAGCGCCGCGCCTGGGAGCGCTGGCAAGGCGAGGTGGCGATGCGGCTTTCCGCCGAAGCCTCGAGCCGGCAGTTGCAGCGCATGGGCGCGCTGGGCAATCTGGTTGCCAACGTGGCGCACGACTTCAACAACCTGCTGATGGTGGTCTCGGCCAACATTGAACTCGCGCGGCTCAAGCGCTTCAACGACGTCGAGAAGGAAGTGCTCGCGGTGGAACGCGCCACCGGCACTGCCGAATCGCTGACGCGGCGGCTGCTGAGCGTGGCGCGCAAGCAGCCGCTCAAGCAGGAGCCCGTCGAACTGGCGCGCTGGCTGCCGGCCGCCGCCCCGCTGATCGACGCGGCGCTGGGCGACCAGGTCGAACTCGCGCTGAATCTGGTGGACAACCTCTGGCAGGTACTGGCCGATCCGACCGACCTCGAATTCGCGATCATGAACCTGGCGGTCAACGCGCGCGATGCCATGCCGCGCGGCGGCCGCTTCGTGATCCGCTGCCAGAACAACCGGCTGGTGAGCAGCGACACGCTTTTGCCGGACGGCGAGTATGTACTGATCGCCTGTTCCGACGACGGAGAAGGCATGCCCGAGGCCGTCGCACGTCGCGCCTTCGAGCCGCTTTTCACCACCAAGCTGCGCGGCTCGGGCACCGGCCTCGGTCTCGCCCAGGTGCTGTCGATGTGCGAGCAGGCCGGCGGCACCGCGAAAATCGAAAGCGTGCCGGGCAGCGGCACGACGGTGCGGCTCTACCTGCCGCGCTATCGCGAGCGTCAGAAGACCTCGCCGGCCGGCAGCGAAACGGTGCAGCAGCCGGTGCCCGCAACGGCGGGCGTGGTCCTGCTGGTGGAGGACAACGAGGACGTGGCGGCGGGTGTCGCCGCCGTGCTGGAGACTTTCGGCTGCGAGGTGCGGCACGAGCCGACCGCCGATCAGGCGCTCGACGTGCTGACGAGCGGCGCACGCTTCGAGCTCGTGCTGTCCGACATCCAGATGCCGGGCAAGCTCAACGGCATCGATCTGGCGGAAAAGGTTCGCAGCGCGTGGCCGTCGCAGAAGATCGCTCTCATGACGGGCTACGCCGACGAGCTCGAACGCGCCCGGCGCCTCGGCGTCGCGATCCTCGCCAAGCCGTTCAATATCGACGAACTGCACGCGCTGGTAGTGTGCGAGCCGTAAGAAAGGCGCATGTTCGAAGCGTTTCATGATTCGCGGCACACCCCTTGCTGTAAAGATCACGAGGCATGCGTACGCGGCTGGAGCAGCCGGCGCGCAGCCCGCTTCTTTCGGACAGGAGAACGGCCATGAAGATCAGGAACGCTTTGCTCATTTCGACCCTGCTGGCGGCGTCTTCGCTGGCGATGGCCCAAGGCAGCGGCGGTGGAGGCGGGGGTGGCGGCCCGGCCGGCAACGATCCGAACGGCGGCACCAACGGCGGCGCAACGCGTGAGGGCGGCGACATGCAGGCCTCGGGCGCCATGGCTCACTCGAAGTCGAAGACGCATCACACGAAGAAGACGACGAAGCCCATGACCGATTCCACCAACATGCCGGGCGCCGACGCCAGCAGCGACACCAAGGGGCACTGAGACCGAACGCTTTGCCCGATCTGCCGGAAGTACGCGGGAGCGCCGTGAGCCGACGCTCCCGCGTACTTCCGGCAAGGTCATACCGGCCTTTGCAATGCGGCGCAACACACGCGACAATGCTGGCTGATAGAGCCGTGCCCTCTGAGCCCGACAGGTGCGAGCAGGCAGGCCAAGATGCAGCGCAGCGCACAAGGATAGGTATGGCTGGCAGTGAAGCAGGGGCGTCTCAAACCGGGTCTCAGGCCGCGTCTTCGACCGGTACCCAGTCCACCGCGCAAACGGGCGCGCAGACCGACACCCAAACGAACTCCGCGAAATCTGCCAGCACGGCGGACGGCCGTGCCATGTCCGGCGCCGGCGCACTGGATTTCCCCGTGGTCGGCATCGGTGCATCGGCGGGCGGCGTGCAGGCGCTGCTGCGTTTCTTTGAAAATGCGCCGAGCGATATGGGCATGGCCTTCGTGGTCGTGCTGCATCTGTCGCCCGATCATGCGAGCAGCGCCGATCAGGTATTGCAGCACGCCACCCGCATGCCGGTGAGTCAGGTGCAACATCCGGTGCAAGTGGAAAAGAACCACGTCTATGTGATTTCGCCGTCGAACGACCTGGCGCTCGACGACGGCCATTTGACGCCCACTGAAATGGACCGGCCGCGCGGCCGGCCGATCGCCATCGACCTGTTCTTCCGCAGCCTCGCCGACACGCATCGCGAGCGAGCCATCGCGATCGTGCTCTCGGGCACCGGCGCGGACGGTGCGACCGGCATTGGGCGGATCAAGGAGCAGGGCGGCGTGACGATCGCCCAGGCGCCGTCGGATGCGGAATACCCGGAAATGCCGCAGAACGCGCTCGCCACCGGCATGATCGATATCGCTCTGCCTGCCGCGGACATGCCGCGCAAATTGCGCGAACTGGCCGACAACGCGCGCTCGATCCGCCTGCCGGACGCGGACGACGAACCCGACACCCACGCCGTGAAGCGTCCCGACCCGGCTTCGGTTGCCGAGCGGGCGCTGCTGGGCGTGCTCGCCACCTTGCGCGCGCGTACCGGTCACGATTTTCGCCATTACAAGCGCGCCACCATCTTGCGGCGCATCGAACGGCGTCTGCAGGTCAACGGCATTCCCGACCTGCAGGCGTATCAGGACTACGTCCTCACGCATCCCGACGAAACGCCGGCGCTGCTCAAGGATATGCTGATCGGCGTGACGAATTTCTTCCGCGATCGCGAGACCTTCGAAGTGGTCGAGCGCGAGATCGTGCCCAAGCTGTTCCATAAAAAGTCCGAGGACGATCCGGTGCGCGCCTGGGTGGCCGGCTGCGCGACCGGTGAGGAAGCGTATTCGCTCGCCATGCTGCTGGCCGACCACCCGGATCGCCACGAAGGCATTCCGGTGCAGCTGTTCGCAACCGACATCGACGAACGCGCGATTGCTTTCGCGCGCGCCGGGCTTTATCCCGAGTCGATTGCCGCGGACGTGGGCAGTCAGCGTCTACGCCAGTTCTTCACGTCGGAGCGCTCGCACTTTCGCGTCACCAAGGCGATTCGCGAAAAGGTGTTGTTCGCCGTGCATAACGTGCTGCGCGATCCGCCGTTTTCGCGCGTCGATCTGGTGTCGTGCCGCAATCTGCTGATCTATCTGGACCGCAGCGTCCAGACCCAGGTGCTGCAGATGTTCCACTTTGCGCTGCAGCCTGGCGGTTACCTGTTGCTTGGCAGCTCCGAATCGGCGGAGGCGGCCGGCGATCTGTTCACGGCGGTCGACAAGAAGCATCGCATCTATCGCGCGAACGTGGTGGCGAGCACCGTGAGGCCGCCGATCAGCCTGCCCGCGGTCCAGCACGGCAACGTGATGACGGTCGCAAACGTCGGCGTCGCACCGGCGTTGCCACAGACGCTGCCGTTCTCGGCCCTGCATCACCGGATTCTGGAGTTGTACGCGCCGCCGAGCGTGGTGGTCGATACGGATGCCAACATCCTGCACATGTCGGAGCACGCCGGACGTTATCTGCGCTTCGTGCGCGGCGAGCCGTCGTACAACCTGATCATGCTGGTACATCCGGCCTTGCGTCTGCAGCTGCGCGCCACCCTTTTCCAGGCGTTGCGCAACGGTGCGGAAGCCGCCACGGCGCCCATCGAGTTCACGGCCGAAGCGAGCGTGCGGATCGTCGTGCGTCCTTACCGGCGCACTGAAGACGCACCCGAGTTCGCGCTGGTGCTTTTCGAGGAGGTCGATGCGCATAGCGCCGCGTCGACGCGTGGCCAGCCGGGCACCCCCGTCGCGCAAGATTCCCTGCTGGTCCATCTCGAGGACGAACTGCATCGGACCAAACAGGAGTTGCGCTCCACGGTCGAGCAGTCGGAGGCCTCGACGGAAGAGCTGAAAGCGTCGAATGAAGAATTGCAGGCGATCAACGAGGAGTTGCGTGCTGCCACCGAAGAACTCGAAACCAGCAAGGAAGAACTGCAGTCGTTGAACGAGGAGTTGTTCACCGTCAACGCCGAGTTGCAGGCCAAGATCGAGGAAACCGGCAAGGCCAAGGACGACCTGCAGAACCTGATCGCCTCGACCGGAATCGCGACGCTATTCGTCGACCGGGAGATGCGCATCAAGCGCTATACGCCGGCCGCGACCGAACTCTTCAACGTGATTCCGTCCGATGTGGGCCGTCCGCTGCACGACATCACGCATCGGCTCCAGTGGCCGCAACTCGGCGAAGACACGGTGGCGGTATTCGAATCGCTGCAACTGATCGAACGCGAGGTTCGCGGCACCGATGGCCGCTGGTTCCTCACGCGGCTCTCGCCCTACCGCACCAACGACGATCATATCGACGGCGCGGTGCTGACCATCGTCGATGTGTCGGCGTTGCGGCGTGCCGAACAACTGGTGCGAGCCGGCGAGGAGAGCTTGCGTCTGGCTGCGCAAAGCACGAATGATTTTGCGATCATCGTGCAGGACATCGACGGTCGGGTGGTAACCTGGAACAAAGGTGCGGAACGTATTTTCGGCTACAGCGAGAGCGAGGTGACCGGCCAGCCGCTCGACCGGATTTATCTGCCGGAGGAGCGTGAAGCGAACGAGCCCGCCATCGAGCGCCGTCGTGCGCAGCATGATGGCCGCGCCGAAGACGAGCGCTGGTATGTGCACAAGAGCGGCGCGCGACTCTATTGCAGCGGCGTGATTACGCCCGTGGCGTCGGAGAGTTTCAGCGGTTTCGCGAAGATCGTGCGCGATCTGACGCAGCGCAAGGGCACCGAGGAACTCGAACAGCGTAAGATTTCGCTGGAGCGTTCGGTGCGTCAGAAGCTGGAGGCGGCCAGCCGTCTGAAAGACGAGTTTCTCGCCGTGCTGTCGCACGAGTTGAAGAACCCGCTCAACCTGATTCACGTGAAAGCGGACATGCTCGAACGCGCGCCGTCCGCGCAGGGGCTGCCGGTGGTGCGCGACGCGGCCGATGCGATTCGCCGCTCGGTGATCAGCCTCGCCAAGATCATCGACGACCTGCTGGATCTGTCGCGCGTGCGCACCGGCAAACTGACGCTGGAGCGCAGGCGGGTGGACATCGCGGCGATCGTCGCGTCGGTAGCGGGTTCGATGGAAGCCGATGCGCTTGCGCATCAGGTCAGCGTGAGCCTGGAGGGCGTGTCCGAGCCACTGGTTATCGACGCCGACGCCGTGCGCTTCGAGCAGATTCTGTGGAATCTGCTCAGCAACGCGGTCAAGTTCACCCCGCCGGGCGGCCGGATTACGCTAAAGCTCTCGCGCGAAGACCGCTACGCCTGCATCGAAGTGCGCGATACGGGGCGCGGCATCGAACCGGTGTTCTTGCCGAACGTCTTCGATATGTTCAGCCAGGCCGAAGGTTCGCATCGACGTCATAGCGGTGGCCTGGGAATCGGGCTCGCGCTCGTCAAGCAACTCGCGGAGATGCATGGCGGGCGTGTGGAGGCGGAATCCCAAGGGGTCGGCAAGGGAGCGCGTTTCCGGGTCTGGTTGCCGGCCGAAAGCACGGCCGTGCGCAGCGAAAGCAGCGAAACGCCGGGCGACGTCACTCTGCTCAAAGGCATGCGGATTCTGCTGGTGGATGACGCGGTGGAAAGTCTCCAGGCGTTTCAGACCCTGCTCGAAATGGAAGGTGCGCAGGTCTGGCCGCAAACCAATGGCGCGGACGCGCTGTCCGTCGCCGCACAACAGCCGTTCGACCTGATCCTGTCCGACATCGGCATGCCGGGCATGGATGGCTACGAACTGATCGCGGCGCTGCGCAAGCTGCCCGCCACGGCGGCGGTGCCGGCGCTCGCGCTGACCGGCTTCGGCCGGCCGCAGGACGCCACGCGTGCGATACGCGCGGGCTACGACGGTCATCTCGGCAAGCCGGTTTCCCTGCAGGCGCTGCTCGATAAGATTGCGCGCACGACCACCACCAACCGTTGACGGTTTAGTCTGATTTTTTGCGACCGGCGCGTTTGCTGCGCGCCGTTTCGATGGGTATAGCGCTTGCTGAATCCGACGGCATACACGGTCGTCGGGCGCCGCCATGAACGCTGCTGATGGTTCCGTGCTTCCACCATCAGGAGCGTTTCCCATGACACTCGGCGACACTATCAAAGGCATGGTCGGCATGGACCCCACCGGTCATGCCGATTCCGACATGAAGGCCGTGCTCGACGCACTCAAAAGCCTGAACCCGAAACCGATCGAAGACTGCACGGTGGCCGAGGCGAGGTTGCAACCCACGCCCGCCGACGCAGTCAGGGCACTGATGAATCAGCCCGCCTTCAGCGCGCGGCCTTCGCTCGAACTCGAAGCTGTGCGCGCCGAAGACATCACGATCGCGGGCGCGACGGGCAGCCTTCCGGCGCGCGTCTACACACCGCAGGGCGAGGGGCCGTTTCCGCTGATCCTGTACTTTCACGGCGGCGGCTGGGTGATCGCCGACCTCGACACATACGATGCCACGCCGCGTGCGATGGCGGCGCAGAGCCGCGCCGTCGTGGTGTCCGTGCACTACCGGCAGGCGCCGGAACACAGGTTGCCGGCCGCGCATGAAGACGCCTTCGCCGCGTGGCGCTGGCTGATCGATCACGCGGTCAGCCTCGGCGGCGATCCGGAAAAAATCGCCGTGATGGGTGAAAGCGCCGGCGGCAATCTGGCGCTCAACGTATCGATCCACGCACGCGACGCGGGCTTGCCGATGCCGATTCACCAGGCACTGATCTACCCGGTGGCGAGCAACAATATCGTGTCGGTCTCGTACGAAGAAAATCGCAACGCCAAGCCGCTGAACAAGCCGATGATGCTGTGGTTCATTCAGAACGTGATCGACGCAAAGGCCGACCTGTCGAGTCCCTTGATCGATGTGTTGAGCGTGAATCTGTCGCGCCTGCCGCCGACGGTCGTGGTGACTGCCGGGATCGATCCGCTACGCTCCGAGGGCGAAAAGCTTGCCGAGAAGTTGCATTCGTCCGGCGTGCGGGTCGAGCACCGCAACTATCGCGGCGCGACGCACGAATTTTTCGGCATGGCGGCGGTGGTGGAGGCGGCGCGCGACGCGCAGGCGTTCGTCTCGTTGGCGCAGCGTCAGGCGTTCGGAGCGGTGCCGCTTTGATCCTGAAGCCGTGTCGTCATTCGCCGATCAGATGCAGCACGATGTCGCGCTGCTGCGTGTGACGGCGATGTTCGAACAGATAAAGGCCTTGCCAGGTGCCGAGCACCATGCGGCCGTGTTCGACCGGTACCGACAGTTGCACCTGGGTGAGCGCCGTGCGTAGATGAGCGGGCATGTCGTCGGGGCCTTCGGCGTCGTGCTCGTAGCGTTCGGCGTCTTCGGGTGCGAGGCTCGCGAAGTAGCGTTCCAGATCGCGCTGCACGGAGGAGTCGGCATTTTCCTGGATCAGTAACGAGGCGGACGTGTGGCGGCAAAATAGCGTCAGCAGACCGAGATCGATACCTTGCCCGGCGACGAAGCGGCGTGCTTCGTCGGTGAATTCGACGAGGCCTCGGCTGCGGGCTTTGATGCTGAGATGATGGATGGCTTGTCGCATGATGGGGCCGTGTGGTGCACCCGGCTCGTTAGCGGGAGGTCAAAGACGTGAAGCCTTCCGCGATCTGCGCCGCGCTGGTGGGGCGAACGATGCGCGCCACTTCGACGCCCTCGCGCATGAAAATCAGCGTGGGCCAGAGCTTGACTTTGAACGAGCGGCCGAGCGGCCGGCCAGGACCGTCTTCGATTTTCAGATGCCGGATCTCCGCATGCGGCCCGAAGGCCTGTGCAATCGACGCTTGCGCGCCCTGGCAATAGCCGCACCAGTCCGTACCGAACTCGACGACAGTCGCGCCGGGCAGCACGTCGAGTTCGGCTCGGGACGGCGCTTGCGGGGAATAGGCTGTCTGGGTTGCCATGCGGGCTCCACGGTTGTTTGTCTGGTACGCGAATCGATGCGAACCCGATAAGAGTAGCAGTTAAGGCGGGTATCGTCAGCGAGCGTCTATTTCATCGGAACCGGCATGTTTGCCTGCGCGGCGTGTTAAACATCGTGTGCGCCGTCAGCGGACGGCGAGCTATCGACTATCGACTATCGGTCACCAGTCATCGGCAACTGCGATCAGGAAAGCAAATGCGAGAACGGATTTATCTGCAGTCCCCGGGGAAAGGAGAAGCCGTGGCGGTTGCCATCGGTTTCAGTTGGGGCGCATTTTTGCTGGGCTTCGCCTGGGCGCTGTCGAAGAAGATGTGGTTTGCCGCCTTCGTCATGCTGGCGGTCAGCACGATACTGTTTCTCATGGATCTGTGGGGTGATACGGCGGGTCTGATTGGCCTCGTGCTGTCGGTGCTGTTCGGTCTTGGTTGTGGCGTGTATGGCAATCAATGGCATCGTTGGACCCTCGAACAGCGCGGCTATACCGTGGTGTAATGCGCGCAGTGTGCCGGTCGCCGCGCGAGCGGAATGTGTGGAGAGCCCGCTGTTTGCGTCGCCAACGTTGCCCCATTCGCCATGGAGAGGTCTCATGCTTACTGCTTGCGCTGTCGGTCGTCCGCTCTTGTCTTCCAGCATGCTGCGCCGCGGGTGGCATTGCGCGGTCTGGGCCGCGTTGCTCGGCGCCGCGCCACTCGCTTACAGCGCCGAGCCGGCCGTTTCGCCGGCCGTCGTGCCGACTCTCGTGCCGCCGCAAAGCACGCCGCCAGCCGCCGCCGCGACGCCGGCCACGCCCGACGACACCTTCCTGCTCACCATCTTCCTGCGCCACGACGAATCCAGACCGCTACCGAAAATCAACGACCAGTTGCGCGCACAAGGATTCTTCAAAACGTTTCCGCCGCCCGGCATCGAAGTCGTCTCCTGGTACGTGATGATGGGCATCGGCCAGGTGGTGACGCTGCGTGTGCCTGCCAGCCGTCTGCGCGAAGTCAACCGGGCGATCGAGACAACTGCGTGGGGCGGCTATCGCACGGAGTTTTATCCGACCTACGACTACAAGGCGCAAGCGCAGCAAATGCGCGCAACGGACGGCAAGTAAGCGCGTCTGCACGTGAAGTGCGCGGCTATCCGCGCGCTCGCGGGCGATCCGTCAATCTGGGACAGGCGGTCGCGGGTTTACGTGATCGCAAGCCAGGCAGATAATGCCCCGGTCGTTCCGGCCATGAAGTTGCCGAAGCTGCCGAGTTTGCGCGATGCCTCGCATTGCGCTTCGCAGCTTCTTTCCCTGACCCACCGCCACCCGTGTTGAAAACCTCACGCTTTTTCGACCTGCTGCGCATTCCTGGCTTCAAGCCGCTCGCTGCCGCGACGCTCATGCTCGGCGTCGCGATGTCCTTCACTGCACCTTATCTATCCTTGTTCGGCGTCGAGCGCGCCGGCATGACGCCGCTCAGGCTCGGCATCTTCATGACGCTGATCGCCGCGAGCGGCGTGCTCGCCAGCACCTTCGCCGGGCGCTGGGCCGACGCCAGCGGTCGGCATCGGCCTTTGCTGCTGGTCGCACTGGTGCTGGCCGCGCTCGGCTATCTCTGTCTATGCGTGGTGCGTGACTACCGGCTGTTGCTGGTGGTCGGTATCGTCTTCATCGGCGCGGGCGGTTCGGCGATTTCGATGGTGTTCTCCTTCAGCCGCGCGGCGCTGCCGGTGCCGGACCCGGCCAAGCGGGTGTTCGCCAGCGCGACTTTGCGCACGGTTCTGTCGGCGGCGTGGGTGTTCGGACCATCGGTGGGCGCACTGGTGCTCGCCGCCACCAGCTTCTACGGACTGTTCCTGTTCGCCGCGGCCAGTTTCGCGGCGTGCGCGACCATCGTCTGGCGCATGCAGGAGCCGCAAGGCCATCTCGGCGATCACACGGTGGAAGACACGGCCGCCGAGCCGTCGGCGTCGATTACCGTACCACCGCTCACGGCGCCGGGTGAAGACGCGCACGAGAGCCTGCCGGGTGTGGCGTCGGCGAACGACATCGGCCGCGCCGTGGCCGCGCTCTGCCTGCTTGGTCTCGCCGCGAACGCGACCATGATCGTGTTGCCGCTCTACATCGTGCATGGATTGAACGGCACGCATCTGGACGTGTCGGTCATGCTGGGGCTGGGCGCCTTGATGGAAATTCCCATGATGCTGGTGCTCGGCGCGAAGTCGTCGAGCCTGCACAAACCGAATTGGCTCGCGGCCTGCGCGGCGGTGCACGCCGTGTATTTCGTCGGCATGTCGCTGGCCGGTACGGTCCATGTCCTGATTCCGATGCAGATGCTCAACGCCTTCGTGGTGGCGGTCACGTCCTGCCTTGGCATGACCTATGTACAGGACCTCATGCCGCAGTCGCCGGGGCGCGCCACCGCGCTGTTCTTCAATGCGGCGCGGGTGGGCTCGATTCTGTCGGGCGTGTTGTCGGGTTTGCTGGTGCAGGCGTTCAGCTATCGCGGCACGTTCCTGTTTTGCGGCTTACTGGCTTTGTGCGCGCTGATCCTGTTCGCCGTGCCGGGCGATCGCTATCCGCTGATGTGGCGTGCGGTCAAGCGCTTTGCGCGTACCCAGTATGCGAACTTTCAGACGCGTCGGCGGTAGAAACGTAAGAAGACAGTCAGCCGAATCGAAGCCTGCCGCCTTCGCCACAACTATTGCCTCGCATAAACCGCCGGGCAGGAACCTTCTTCCGCGCAAAACCTCTGTAAAGAAGCGTATCGTCTTTCGATGCGTGCGGCACGGCAGCACACAGCCGCAGTACAACGAATCAAATCGAGCCACGCAACGAGACACTTTCCGGAGCGAGATATGCAGCTAGGCATGATTGGACTGGGACGCATGGGCGCCGACATGGTGCGGAGACTGACCAAGGGCGGTCAGCACTGTATCGCTTACGACGTGCAGCCGGCAGCGGTGGAGAAACTGAAACAGGACGGCGTGGCAGGTGCGTCGTCACTGGAAGACCTGGTGGCCAAACTCGAGAAGCCGCGCGCGGTGTGGCTGATGGTGCCCGCCGCCGTGGTCGACGCGACGCTCGAAAAACTCGTGCCCCTGCTCGAGCCGGGCGACATCGTGATCGACGGCGGCAACTCGTATTACCACGACGACATTCGCCGCGGCACCGAGTTGGGCGCGCGCAAGCTTCATTATGTGGACGTCGGCACGAGCGGCGGCGTGGCCGGCCGCGAGCGCGGCTATTGCCTGATGATCGGCGGCGAAGCCGAGGTCGTGAAGCGGCTCGAACCGATTTTCTCGACGCTCGCGCCGGGTTCGGCGGCCGCGCCTGCCACGCCAGGCCGTGCGGCCAGTGACAGCACGGCCGACCAGGGCTTCCTGCATTGCGGTCCGCAAGGCGCGGGGCACTTCGTCAAGATGGTTCACAACGGCATCGAATACGGCATGATGGCCGCGTATGCCGAAGGCCTGAACATTCTGCGTCACGCCGACGCCGGCAAGCATGCGCGTGAAGTGGATGCGGAAACCTCGCCGCTGCGCCGTCCCGAGTTGTATCAATACGATCTGAATCTCGCCGACGTCAGCGAAGTCTGGCGGCGCGGCAGTGTGATCGGCTCGTGGCTGCTCGACCTGATCGCGGGCTCGCTCGCCGGCGACGCCGATCTGGCGAACTACGCCGGACGCGTGTCCGATTCCGGCGAGGGACGCTGGACGGTGGCCGCCGCGATCGACGAAGGGGTGCCTACGCCGGTGTTGAGCGCGGCGCTATTCGCGCGCTTCAGCTCGCGCGGCGAGGCCGATTTCGCCAACCGGGTGTTGTCGGCCATGCGGCACGATTTCGGCGGCCACGTCGAGAAAGCCGCCACGCCGCCCGGCGCACAGAAAAGCTGATTCCAGAGGAGCCGCGATGCAAGCGACCAAACCCGATACTCCGCCGCACGACGTCGTCTTTCTGTTCGATTGCGACAACACCTTGCTGGACAACGATCACGTGCTGTCGGATTTGCGCGCGCATATGATGCGCGAGTTCGGCGCGGAGAATAGCGCGCGATACTGGCAAATTTTCGAGGACCTGCGCACGGAGCTGGGTTACGCCGACTACCTGGGCGCGCTGCAACGCTATCGGCTGGAGCATCCGCGCGACACGAAGTTGTTGTTGATGTCGTCGTTCCTGATCGACTATCCGTTTGCCAACCGGTTGTATCCTGGCGCGCTGGACACACTGCGGCATCTTTCGATGCGTGGGCCCACGGTGATCCTCTCCGATGGCGACGTGGTGTTCCAGCCGCGCAAGCTGGCGCGTTCGGGCCTGTGGGACGAGGTGGAGGGCCGTGTGCTGATTTACATCCACAAGGAACTGATGCTCGATCAGGTGATGGAGTGCTATCCCGCACGCCACTACGTGATGGTGGACGACAAACTGCGCATTCTCACGGCCATGAAAAAGGCGTGGGGCGACAAGCTGACCACGGTCTTTCCGCGTCAGGGGCACTATGCGTTCGACCCCAAAGAGATCGCGAACAATCCGCCCGCCGATGTGACGGCCGAGCGGATTGGTGAACTTGCGACTATCGACGTGGATTGGCTGGTGGGTAAAAGCGAACAGGCTTGAGGGGCGGGCGGGGTGGGTTGCCACGCCCGCTCGCCTGAACGCTCGAGTTCAAAAGCCCGACGCAGACACGCGAGCCTTGTGCTTCGTTCAGGCGCCCCCGCCCAGTTCCTTCAGTTTAGCCTGCGCGGCGCCCGCACCCATCCTGCCGGCTGCATCCGCCGCCGTCACGCCGCCGGCGTCGCGCGCCTGCGGGTTCGCGCCATGCGCGATCAACAGATCCATGATCGCCGTGCGGTTGAACATCGCGGCGATCATCAATGCGGTGCGCCCATCGGGCGAGGCGCCTTCCACGTCCGCGCCGTGCGCGAGCAGCGTCTCGATCACCGCATCGAAGCCCTTGAAGGCGGCGCCGGCAATCGGCGTCTGACCGTTGTCGTTGCGCAGGTTCGGATCGGCGCCGCGCTCGAGCAACGTGCGAACCGCCTCCGCGTGACCGTGGTAGCTGGCCAGCATCACCAGACTGTCGCCTTTGTCGTTACGCAGATTCGGCGGCACGCCTTTCTCGATCACCGCGGCCAGCATGGCGGCGTCGCCGGCTCGTGCGAGATCGAAAACCTGCTGCGCCAGTTCGAGCAACTCGGGATCGATCGGCGAGCCCGAGGGCGGGGAAGGGTGGGCGTGGTCCGTCAATGAAATCTCCTTGCAATAAACCCGCGCCACGCGGCGCCGGGAAGATCGTTCAGGATACACATTTTGCGCCGTCGACGCCCAGCCGGCGCCACGCTACAGGCTGCCAAACAGTTTGATCAGCAAGCCGAACAGGCCGACGAACACGGCAACGCCCACGCACAGCAGCACGAGCGAAAAAACCAGAATCAAGGACGCTTTAAAGGGACTGGGAGTCGGCATGGTGAACGTTCAGGTAAGGCGCGAGCAAGGTGGAATGCGCTGAATGCGCGTCCGCCGTCGCGCATTCGGCACCGACAGCTTAAACGTATTCACTTAATATGCACTTACAGTGTGCTGAAGATGCCGTGGTCTCACGCAACCGCAGTGCGATTTACCGCAGTTGCATCAAGCTTTGGATGATTGTGCCGAACCATGCGGCCCGCTGCCTGTCACACCGCTGACGATCGCCCGGAACATCGCCGGCCGCATGTCTCTCGCCGTACCGTTCGCGCAGTACCCGTTCATGATGTCGTCCGCATGACAGAAGGGCCGGCTGACTCACCTTTTTTCGCCGGCCGCATCGTCTGGCCTCCGTGCCGCATCGCTAACCTGCCTGACAGTTCTTTTCGAGGAATGACGCCATGGCTGAAGCAAGCTCCCGCCCGACCCCGCCGCAGATACTGGACGCCGACACGTTGCACAAAATGGATCGCTACTGGCGGGCCTGCAACTATCTCTCCGCCGGCATGATCTATCTGCGCGACAACCCGCTGTTGCGCGAACCGCTCAAACCCGAGCACATCAAGAACCGCCTGCTCGGCCATTGGGGTTCGGACCCGGGGCAGAGTTTCCTGCTCGTCCATCTGAACCGGTTGATCAAGAAACTCGATCTGAACATGATCTACGTGGCCGGTCCCGGTCACGGCGCGCCGGCCACGCTGGCCAATTGCTATCTGGAAGGCCACTACTCCGAGATCTATCCCGACCGCAGCGCGGACGAAGCCGGCATGCGGCGCTTCTTCCGGCAGTTCTCGTTTCCTGGCGGCATCGGTTCGCATTGCACGCCTGAAACGCCGGGCTCGATTCACGAAGGCGGTGAGCTCGGCTACAGCCTCTCGCACGGCTACGGCGCGGCCTTCGACAACCCCGACCTGATCGTCGCCGTGATGATCGGCGACGGCGAGGCGGAAACCGGCCCGCTCGCCACCTCGTGGCACTCGAACAAATTCCTCAACCCGATCCGCGACGGCGCGGTCTTGCCGGTGCTGCATCTGAACGGCTACAAGATCGCCAATCCGACCATCCTCGCGCGGATTCCCCACGAAGAACTGGAAGCCTTGCTGACCGGCTATGGCCACAAGCCCTATTTCGTCGAAGGCGACGACCCCGCGATCATGCATCAGCAGATGGCGGCCACGCTTGAACAGTGCATCGGCGAAATCCGCGCGATCCAGCAGAATGCGCGCGAAAACAAGGACACGTCCCGGCCGCGCTGGCCGATGATCGTGCTGCGTTCGCCCAAGGGCTGGACCGGCCCGAAGGAAGTGGACGGCCACAAGGTGGAGGGCTCATGGCGCGCGCATCAGGTGCCGGTGCTCGATCCGGTCACCAACAGCAAGAGCCTGAAGCTGGTGGAAAGCTGGCTGCGCAGCTACGAGCCGGAGTCGCTGTTCGACAAAGCGGGTCGTCTGGTGGAGGAATTGCGCGAGTTGGCACCCGAAGGCGCGCGCCGTATCAGCGCCAACCCGCATGCGAACGGCGGCCTGCTGTGCAAGACGCTCGACCTGCCGGCGTTTCGCGATTACGCCGTCGCGGTGAAAAAGCCGGGCGCGTCCTACACGTCGCCGACCGATGTGCTCGGCAAGTTTTTGCGCGACGTGATGCGCAACAACATGACCAACTTCCGCGTGTTCGGCCCGGACGAAACCGCGAGCAACAAACTCACCGCGATCTACGAGGCATCGGAGAAAACCTGGCTCGCGCTCACCGAACCGGGCGACGCCGACGGCGGCGAACTCGCGCCCGACGGCCGCGTGATGGAAATGCTCAGCGAGCACACGCTCGAAGGCTGGTTCGAAGGCTACGTGCTGACTGGCCGCCATGGTCTGTTCGCCACGTACGAAGCGTTCGTCCACGTGATCGATTCGATGTTCAACCAGCACGCGAAGTGGCTGGAGAAAGCCAAGCGCGATCTCGGCTGGCGTCAGCCGGTGCCGTCGATCAATCTGCTCATCACTTCGCTCGTGTGGCGTCAGGATCACAACGGCTTCACGCATCAGGACCCCGGCTTTCTCGACGTGGTCACCAACAAGAGCCCGGACGTGGTGCGCATCTATCTGCCGCCCGACGCGAACTGTCTGTTGAGCGTGGCCGATCACTGCCTGCGTTCGCGCGATTACGTGAACGTGATCGTCGCCGACAAGCAGCCGCATTTGCAGTACCTCGATATGGACGCGGCCGTCACGCACTGCACCAAGGGGATCGGCATCTGGGACTGGGCATCGACCGATCAGGGCGTGGAGCCGGACGTGGTGATGGCCTGCGCGGGCGACATTCCGACCATGGAGTCGCTGGCCGCCGTGCAGATCCTGAAGGAGCACTTTCCGGATCTGAAGATCCGCTTTGTCAACGTGGTCGATCTGTTCCGTTTGATGCCCGAGCACGCGCATCCGCATGGCTTGTCGAACCGCGATTTCGATTCGCTCTTCACCGCCACCAAGCCGGTGATCTTCAATTTTCATTCGTATGCGTCGCTGGTGCACAAGCTCACCTACAACCGTACCAATCATGCCAACCTGCATGTGCACGGCTATCACGAGAAAGGCAATATCAACACGCCGCTCGAACTGGCGATCATCAATCAGGTCGACCGCTTTTCGCTTGCGATCGACGTGATCGATCGCGTGCCGAAGCTGCGCGGGGTCGGCGATCACGCGAAGGAATGGCTGCGTGGGCAGATCATCGAGCATCTGGCGTATGCGTACGCGGAAGGAATCGATAAGGAAGAAATCCGCAACTGGACGTGGAAAGGCTGAGCGAGGGCGCCCATGCACACTCAAGACGCGGCTCAGGAGCCCACTATCCTGGTGCTGAACAGCGGTTCGTCGTCGCTCAAGTTCGGCTTGTTCCGGCACTCGGAGGGCGACGAGACCTTGCTGCTGGAAGGCAGCGCCGAAGGTATCGGCCGCAGTGACGGCACGCTGCAGATCAGGACGCCCGATGGACGCGTGCTCGAGCAGCAGGAGCACGTGCTCGAATCGCAGACCGAGGCGCTGCAGAAGCTCGCTGAGGTGCTGGCGCGGCAGCATCATGCACGACCAGCGGCGGTGGGCCATCGGGTGGTGCATGGCGGGCCGCATCTGCGCAAGCATCAGCGCCTGACGCCCGCGGTTCGGCAACGCCTGCAGGACGCCGTGCACTTTGCGCCGTTGCATATTCCACCTGCGCTCGCCCTGATCGACGAGGCCGCGAAGATCTTCCACGAGGCGCCGCACTTCGCCTGCTTCGACACGGCCTTTCACGCGACCTTACCGCCGCGTGCCGCACAACTGCCGTTGCCGCGCCGTTATCTGCGATCCGGCGTGATCCGCTATGGGTTTCACGGTCTGTCGTACGAGTCGCTAGTCAGGCGGCTCGGCGCGGATTTGCCGCCGCGCGCGGTGTTTGCGCATCTCGGCAACGGGTCGAGTGTGTGCGCGTTGCGCGACGGCAAATCGGTCGATACCTCGATGGGTCTCACGCCCACCGGCGGTGTGCCGATGGGCACGCGCAGTGGCGATCTCGACCCGGGCGTGCTGCTCTATCTGATGCGGGTGGAAAAGCTCGATGCCGGCGCGCTGGAGACGATGCTCAATCGTCATAGCGGCCTTGCCGGTTACTCGGACGGCGAGAGCGACATGCAGGCGCTCGAAAAGCGCGCTGCGGCGGGCGATGCGAATGCGTCGCTGGCGCTGGACGCGTTCGCCACTGCGGTGCGCAAGACGGTCGGCGGCTACGCGGCCTTACTGGGCGGAATCGATCTGCTGGTGTTCACCGGCGGCATCGGCGAACACAGCGAGGAGATGCGCAAGCGCGTGTGCGAGGGCCTCGCGTTCATGGGGCTCGTGGAAGGCGATCCGGCGGGCAAGGTGAAGGCGATTCACACCGAGGAGGAAAAGCAGATTGCGCGGCATTGCCGGGCGCTGCTGAAGGAGGCCGCGGGCTAGGGACGTTTGTTGCTGCGCTGTTGTGCAACCCGCTTGATCGTCGTGTGGTCGCGCACGCCGGTCACACCGAACAGCCGCGTGATGTCTTCCAGCGCGGCGGTTCTCTGCCGATCCTCCGCCAGTTCGCCCAGCAGTGTAATGCGTCCGTGCGCGACTTCAACCGTCAGGGTGTGGGCGGGCACGGCGTCATCCCAGGCGAGTCGGCGGGTGGCTTCGGCGGCGATGTGCGCATCGCTCAGGCGCGGGCTTGCGGTCTTGCGTGGGGCGGTTTTCATCGAGCGGGTACGTGACATGGGTTCTTCACGGAAAGAAGGCGGATGAGAGAACAGTAGTCGGGTCAGCCGATCACGTCCAGCCTTAAGACTCGCCGACCGCTTTCGCGAGCCCGATTCGAAGACCCGTCAGGTTGAACTCGGCTATATTGGGCAGCACTGCCCCCGCTCAACCCAACGTGGAGAATGCCGTGCCCGCCCTCACAACGCTCATCGCCTTCGGTCTGGTCTCGCTCGGCATGGTGCTCACGCCCGGTCCGAACATGATCTATCTGATCTCGCGCTCGCTATGCCAGGGCCGGCGCGCGGGTCTGGTCTCGCTCGGCGGCGTGGCGCTCGGCTATGTGTTCTATATGTTCTGCGCCGCGTTCGGCATCACTGCGCTATTGCTGACGGTGCCGTATGCGTACGACGCGCTGCGTTTCGGTGGCGCACTCTATCTGCTGTACCTGGCATGGCAAGCAGTCAAACCCGGTGGACGTTCGCCGTTCCAGGTGCGCGATCTGCCGCACGACAGCCGTCGTAAATTGTTCACCATGGGGCTCGTCACCAATCTCGCGAATCCAAAGATCGCGGTGATGTATTTGTCGCTGTTGCCGCAATTCATTTCGCCGGGACATGGCAGTGTGCTGTCGCAATCGATCGCCTTGGGTTGCGTGCAGATCGTCATCAGCGTCACGGTCAATGCCTTGATTGCCAGCATGGCGGGCTCGATCGCCGTGTTTCTCGCAGGACGGCCGGTGTGGCTGCTGGCGCAGCGCTGGCTCATGGGTACGGTGCTGGCCGGACTGGCGGTGCGCATCGCACTCGATCCCCGCCGCTGATCGTGACACCGGAGTTCGCGCATGACTGAGTTTCCCATCGACAATCCGTTTCTCGAATCGCTCGGCGTACGCCTGACGCAATGGCGCGATGGCTACGCCGAACTATTCATGCCGATCGACGCCAGCAAGCTCAATCGGCAAGGCGTTCTGCAAGGCGGCGCGATCGCCACCCTGCTCGACGCGGCAGCGGGCTATGCCGGGCTGTTCGCGCCAGCGGGGCAGGCCGCGCGGCATGCGTTCACGTTGTCGTTGACCACCAATTATCTCGACAAGGGCCTCGGCGAATCAGTGACGGCGAAAGGTTTTCTGGAGCGCCAGGGTCGTTCGATTTTCTTTTCGCGTGGTGAGGCCTGGGTGGACGGCACACTGCTGATCGCGAGCGCGCAGGGCACGTTCAAGTATTCGAAACCGGCTTGAGGTTTTGGTGGCCGCTTTCGGCAAGCTCGCTGCGCTCGTTGTCTCGCCGGTAACCGCAATCCGCTACTGGCCCGATAACGCTTTGTACATGATGGTGGTCGCGTCGAAGCGATCCTGCTCATGGTCGCGCGTGCCGCGTGCATAGCCCGGGATCACGCCGGCGGTCTGGTAACCCAAGGCGGTGTAAAGCGGCTCGGCTTTGTCGCCGGTGCGGGTGTCGAGCGTGAGCAGGCTGCGTTGCAAGCGGTGTGCGTGGGCTTCGAGCGCCATCATCAACATGCGGGCGACGCCTTGGCGGCGAAACGCGGGGTGCACCAGCAGCTTGCGCACTTCGGCGCGATGCCGCTGATTCGGCATGGTGTCGTAATCCAGTTGCACGGTGCCGGCGATCGCGTTGCCCTGGCGCGCCACGAACAGCATCAATCCGCCCGCTCGCAGCGAGGTGAGGACTTTGTCGCGCCAGAACGCCTCGCTTTCCTCCACGCCATACGGCGTGACAAAACCCACGCTCGCACCGTCGTCTACGCAGGCGCGCAGCAACGCGCCGAGCTCCGGCAAGTGGCGTGTGAGGTCGTCCGCAGAGACGCTGCTGATGGTCGTTTCATTCATGCTGGCTCACACGATAAACAGGATGTATCGGGCCGCGCTGTGCGCGGGTGTCGCGAAGGCGCTGGGGCCGAATAGTTGATAGCGCAGGCAGTCGCCGGCTTGCAGCGCGTGCTGCTGACCATCGACGGTGATCTGCAGTTCGCCTTCGAGCAGAATCAGATGGTGTTCGAGTCCGGGGCGAGGCGAAGCGTCGTAGGTGATGTGAGCGCCGGCGCCGAGTTCGCACTCCAGCGCTTCGCCGCTCAGCGCTTGCGCGGGCGGCGACACCGAGCGTCGCCGGAAACCAGCACTCGCGTCGGTCCACAACGGCTGGTCGGCGCGCGGGACGAGCGGCGCGAAGTCCTCCTCGACCATGTGCATGAGACGCGACATCGGCAATCCGTAAGCCACGCAGAGCTTGCCCAGCACGCTCGCGGTCGGACTGACGGCGGCGTTTTCCAGACGCGACAAGGTGGCGCGGCTGACGTTGCTGCGGGTCGCGAGATCGTCGAGCGACCAATTTCGCTCGGCACGCAGGGCGCGCAGGCGCTGGGCGATGCGGCGGTCGATGAGGTTGTCGGTGGAGGGAGAGTTTTCCATATCCGGAAAATTATCTCGAATATGGAAATCGGTCAAGCCGCCAAAAATCCGGCGCCGAGGCTACTCGTGGCGCGTCATGCGCAGCATCGACGTGTCGTAGCCCAGCGCGCGAACCCGTTCTATCAGTTCTGCTTTTTCCGCTGAAGGCGGCGCGGCCTCGCGCGTCAGAATCCACAGATAGCGGCCACCCGGTTCGCCGACGATCGACCAGCGATAGTCGTCCGCGTGATCCAGAACCCAGTAGTCGCCGAAGAAAAACGGCCCGAAAAACGACACCTTCAATTTGGCGTTGTCCGAACCCGCAACCACTTTCGCGCGGCCTTTGGCGACGTCCAGTGGGCCGCTCACGCCGCCCTTATGGCAACTGTTCGTCACGTCGATCAGGCCGTCGTCGCGCGCGGCGTAGTCCGCGGTGACGGCTTCGCAATCGCGTTCGAAGCCGTTTTCATAGCGTGCCAGTTCGTACCAGCGGCCCACGTAGCGGGCCAGGTCCACCGGCTTGGCGGGCTGCGGCACGTGGGCGTTGCCGCGTTTGCCGGCGGGATTGAGCGCGCAGGCGCCGAGCAGGCATACCGCACCGAGCGCGAGCGAGATGGCGCTCACACGCAATACGGGCTGAGGACGAACGGCCATGAGGTGACTCCGGAGCAGGGGACGTTTTGAGTCAGCACGTGATGTGCCAGAGGTCACGCGATGTCACATGGCTCGCGCGAAACACCGGGTCAGTCCGGAGATTCACGCACCCTGCGGGTCCGCGCGCGTTTATCATAGTGCCCAATCACCAGACAGCGAATTCCATATCGCCGCCTTGCTGTGCAGCGTTCACGCACATCATCCACGAGACACGGCGACTCATGCCGCAACAGGCTTTATGAACACCACACCCGACGCTCTTTCCCGCCCCTCGATCCGCGCCTTGACCTTACTCGAAGGGCGCGTACTTAGTGTGCTCGTCGAAAAACAGCACACCGTGCCGGACAGTTATCCGCTCTCGCTGAATGCGCTCACCCTGGGCTGCAACCAGAAGACCGGCCGCGCACCGGTGATGAACGCAACCGAAGCCGAAGTGTTGACCGCCGTCGACGGCCTGAAGCGTCTGAGCCTCGTGATGGAAGGCAGCAGTAGCCGCGTGCCGCGTTTCGAGCAGAACATGAACCGCGTGCTGGGCTTGCCGAGTCAGTCGGGGGCGTTGTTGACTACCTTGCTGCTGCGCGGTCCGCAAACCGCTGCGGAGTTGCGTCTGAATAGCGCGCGTCTGCATGGCTTCGCCGATATCTCGTCGGTCGAAGCCTTTCTCGACGAACTGGCGGTCAACGACCCGCCACGCGTGGTCAAGCTGGCACGCACGCCAGGCGAGCGCGAGAACCGCTGGATGCATCTGCTGTGCGGTGAAGTGAGCGCCAGTGAGCTTGCCCAGCCCGGCGCGGCGGAGGACGAGAGCGTGCCGCTGTCCGCGTTCGAGGCGGTGAAGGCGGAGCAGAAACGCCTCGCGGACGAAGTGAGCCGCCTGCAAACGGTGGTGCGCCGCATGGCCGCCGAGTTGGGCATCGACGCCGGCGATCTCACCGGCGGCGAGTGACTGTCCAGGCCAACGCCTAGAACCTGTAATTCACCGAGGCAAGCGTGTTCAGTTCGAAGCGCTTCTGGGTGATCGGGCTGTTGGCCGCATTGTGCTCGAGACGGCCGAACGTGGCCGAGATCGAGCCATTCCAGTGCCGCGAAAAATCGTAGGTTACCTGCGCGTTCATGTGGATATCGCGCACGCCCGCGCTGGTGTTGTACGTGGGTAGTCCCGACGCCGCGCTCTGCTGATCCGAGACGCCGAAGAAAGTCCGCGTGTAGGTGCCGTTCGCCCAGGTGAAGCCAGGCCCCACCGAAAACAGCCAGCCGCCGACCGGCGCCGACGCGACGAGGTCGGTGGTAACCGTCGTGCCTTGATGGTGACCGGCGATATCCTGGTACAGCGCCACCGCGCCGGTGAACGCCCAGATGGTGTAGTCGGCAAACAGCTTGAGCTTGGGGCCGCCGTTCACATCGCCGAGGCCGCGCAGACGCGGATCGTCCGATTCCTTGCGCGACTGGAAATCGAAACTCAGGGCCGCGCCCAGGTGATAAGCGGGTCCACGCAGCACGTTCACACCCAGCACGTCCGGACCTTGCGAGAAGAACCGGTCGTCATAGGAGATGTCGAGCGCGGGGAACGGAATGTAGCTGAGTTGCCGTGAGCCCGGGTACCTGGGCGTGATCACGAGGCCGGGGCCGACACCGATTTTCCATTTGCTGTCGGTGGCGGCGGTAGCGCCCGTGTCGGTGCTCATGTCGGTGCTCGTGCCGGTGTCGGCATCGTTCGCGTGGGCGGATTGCGCCGCGGTGCCCGACGCCAGCGCGGCGCCGAGCAGCAGCGCCACCCGCGCCGGTTTGTTCGCCCGCCGCCATACCGCGGCCAGCGCCGTCATGCGCGCTCCTTGCCGAGTGCGGCAAGCTGCCTCAAGCGCCGCGCCAGCGCCTTCGATACCACGGGTTGCCGCGCGCCGTCATCGCCGCTGTGCGCGGCCTCGCTCTCGCGCAGAAACAGCGCGGTTTCGCGCGCGACGATTTCGCGCTCGTTGTCCGACGTAATCATGTGATACGAATCATCCAGCCAGATTGTGCGTAAAAAAGCCGTGCCGATCGCGCCCGCGACGAAGCGTGCGTTGCGCGGACTCGACGTTTCGTCGTCGATGGCATGGACGATCAGGCAATCCGTCTTGATGTCGCGCACCAGCGTGCGCACGTGCGCCGCCAGCCGGCTCGCCTGATGCAATGCCGGCAACGAGATCGTGGACGGCCCGACTTCACTGAAGTCGCTGCGCTGCATCGCGCGGGCGATCTTCGCCCGCAGCGCTTCGTTGCGCAGCCCGAACGGCGCCGCTTCACGGTAGCGCCAGCGGTGGCGCATCGGCGTGTAGTAGGCAGCGTTCAGCAGGAAACGATACCAGGGGATGGCCCAGCCATCGTAAGAAAGTGTCAAGGACAGCAGCACCAGCGACTGCGCCTGCGGCCGCTTATGCGCGAGGGCCAGCGCGAGTGCCGCGCCGATCGACAGACCGCAGATCGAGACGCGCGCAAACCGCGCGGCGAGGGCGTCGTACTCGCGCGCGGCGGCGTCGAGCCACAGTTCCATGGCAGCTTCTTTCGAGCCGGCGCTATAACCGGGTAGCAACGGCGCGCAGGTGGTGAAGCCTTCGGCGTTCAGAAAGCGCGCGAGATAGCGCAATTCGAGCGGCGAGCTGGACAGGCCGTGCAGCATCAGCACGGCGTGGTTGTCGCCGGGGAAGAACAGACGGGTCGGTTCACTCACGGCTCAGGCTCCGATCCGCAAGACGAGGAAGTCGCCGGCATGCGTCGTGAAGCGCTCGCACACGCACTCGGTCAGCCTCGACAGGCCGTCGCCGCTTCTCAGGCGCACACGGTGGCTGCCCGGCAACAGCGCCTTGCTGAGCCGCTGGACGTCCTCGGGATCGACATCGGCAAAGCGCGGGCCGGGCGCGATTTCGTTGGGCAGGCGCGGCAGGGTGCCGGCCGGCTTGACGTCGTCGAGGGGCCGCAAGGCGTTGCGCTCGAGCGCCTGAATGAACACGAAGGTGCGGTGATGATGCGAAAGATGCCGCAGCAGGCGGTGCGTTTCGTCGACTGCCCGGCGCGCCAGCATGCGCTCGTTGTCGTGCCGCAGCAGCATTTCATAACGCGATTGCGCGACCGAGGCGATCAGCTCCGCGCGACACTGCGAGCGCCGCAAACGTTCGATCAGGACGATCACCAGCAGCGTCACCAGCGGATACGAAAACAGCAGCACCACGTCCGCCTGATTGAACACGGTAATGGTGGCGTAAGGCGGGACGAACAGATAATCGGCGATGCCCAGGCCAAGGAGCATCACGGCCAATGCGGGCGCGAGTCCGAGAAAATATTCGACCAGCGAGGCCGCAATGCAAAACGCCGTGCCCGGCAGGAACGGGCCGATAAGAGGGTGCAGCAACATACGCACACCGCTTGCAACCGCCAATGCGGCAGCAGCGGCAAGCCAGGTGCGGGCTCCGCGAGGTGCCCAGCGTCGGGCATTCTGAACATCCATAATATTTTTTCTAGGGAGCCGTTACGCTGCCCGATTGAGTGTGTCTGCGCTTTTCGCGCAGGCCGGACAATAGCATAAGAAAAGGGATGGTAAGCGGGGCTGAACGGAAATGCCGCAGGCGTGTGCGAGCCTCGAGTATTTCGAGTGCCTGACGAAAAAATGACGAGCTAATGGGCAGGTTTCCGGGCATCGCGCATGATGCCCGGCGCGACCTTAAGCCATGCTTAAGCGGACTGGCGAGCGAGGCGTTGCTGGGTACGGTAGAAGATGCGCGGCGGCACGTTGGGCGAGTCTTCGGCGAGGCGGTCGAGCTCGTCGCGGATTGCGCTGAGATAGTGGCCGTCGCGGGCGTCGGCATCGCCCGCGAAGATCGCTTCGAGACGGCGGCGCACCGCGCCGTAACGTGCGCCGGCCGAGCGGTGTTTTTCGGCGCGTTCCGCATAGCGCAGGAAGGTCTGCAGCGCGGCGGAAACTGCCGCCGCGACGCTCACGAGGCCGACGAAAATCCGCAATGCCGCCGAGACCGCCTGCTCGTTCAACGACGCGAACACCGCCGTGCCGACGAACGCGGTCAGCGCGGTGACGAGCCAGCCGAGCTGGCGATCGCGCGCCGAGAGCAGGTCGGCCATGTCGTAATGGCTCATCTGCGATTCACGAGCGCGCCGGATCCATTTCAGCAACAGTTCGTTTTCGTCGACGGGGGGCTCGTAGGCTGGCAGATTCTTCATGTTGCTCGTCAAGGCAGGGCCGTTCGGTTTCGCGAGCGTGATGCCCGCGCCTGACGATACTGTGCCACATGAAGCGAGCGAACCCATGAAACGATGGCTGCGCCGGTGCGGCCTGGCTTGCCACGCTGAAGCGTTCGTCGTGCGCGCGGCCGCTGAGAGAGAAGTCACCGGTCGCGGCCGCGCAACCGCTTATTTCATTGCCACCACCGCGCGCCTGCGCGCCAGCAGTCTCACGCCGATCAGGCACACGGCCATCACGGTCAGCGAGAGAACCGTCGTCATCGTACCCAGCGCGTAAATCACCGGCGTGGTCACCGAGGTCGTGAGCCCTTGCAGTTCCAGCGGCAACGTATTCTGATCGCCGATCGCCTGGGATGTGCGGGCAATCTCGTCCCATGACAGCGTGAAGCCGAACATGGCGACGCCCACTACCGAGGGGCCGATGATCGGCAGCACGACATGGCGAAAACTCTGCCACGGTGTTGCACCGAGATCACGCGACGCTTCCTCATAAGCCGGGTTGAAGCGATTGAACACCGCGAACATCACCAGCAAACCGAACGGCAAGGTCCATGTCAGATGCGCGCCGAGCGCGGACGTGAAGAGCCCCATCGAGGTCGTGTAACTGTCAGTAAACGACTGATAACCCCAGCTCGTGGCAAGGTACTTCACGCCGTTGTCCAGCAGGCGGAACGTCAAACCGATACCGAGCGAAACGATGATCGACGGCATGATCAAACTCGCGACGGACACGTAGAACACCGCCGTATCGCCGCGAAAGCGCCGGCGAAACGCAAGACCTGCCGCCACCGAAAACAGCACGGTGAGCACCGTCACCGCCAGCGCGAGTCGCACCGAGCGGCCGAACGCGCCCCAGATGTCGACGTCGCCCACGCCGTCGCGCAACACCGCGAACCAGTGCAGCGACACGCCGCGCATCGGAAACGTAAGGCCGCCCTCGGGGCCTTGAAACGAAAGAATGAAAATCGTGATCACCGGGCCGTACAGGAACAGCACGAACAGGCCGAACAGCAGCGCGAGCCAGTAAAAGCTCGCCGGGCGCCGTTCGCGATGAGGGTGACGGATAGCCTGCATGCTCACAGCTCCTTGCGAATGTCGACGACGCGCGTCAGGCCCCACACGATCATCAGCACGACCGCCAGCAGAATGATCGCGTTGGCCGCCGCCGCGGGAAATTGCAGGTAGCCGGTCTGCACCTGAATGATCTTGCCGACCGAGGCGATCTGCTGGCCGCCCATCACGCCGACCGTCAGGAAGTCGCCCATCACGATGGTGATCACGAAGATCGAACCGATCACGATGCCGGTCTTCGAGAGCGGCAGCACGACGTCGCGCACCACCTGCCAGCCGCTTGCGCCGGCGTCGCGCGCGGCTTCGAGCAGCGACCGGTCGATGCGCATCATCGCGTTGAAGATCGGCACGATCATGAAGAACGTATAGAGGTGCACGAAGGCGAGCACCACCGAAAAGTTCGAGTACAGGAGCCATTCGAGCGGCTGGTCGATCAGATGCGCACCGATCAGCGCCTGATTCGCGAGGCCGTTGCGGCCGAGCAGCGGCATCCACGAAATCATGCGGATCACGTTCGAGGTCCAGAACGGAATCGTACAGAGCAGGAACAGCACGGTCTGCATGCTGGTGGTGCGCACGTGAAAGGCGAGGAAATACGCGAGCGAAAAACCCAGCAGCAGCGTCACGGCCCACACGATCGCGCAGAACCTGAGCGTCGACCAATAGGTCTTGAAGGTCACGCAGACATCCGTCATCGACGAACAGCCGTCGAAGATCGCCGCGTAGTTCTTCAAGGTGAAGGCCGGGATGATCTGGTATTCGTTGAAGTCCCAGAAACTGACGATCAGCGTGATGACCAGCGGCACGATAAAGAACAGCAGGAAGGTCAACGAAAGCGGCGTCGCCTGCAGCCACGCCGGTGCGCGGCGGTGGCGGACAGGCTCGTCCTGGGCATGCGAGGGAAGGTCGATCGTTGCCATAAGCGAATGTCTTGGGATGGACCGCGCGGTCGGATAGATTGCAACCGCCGGCGCATCAGCTGGTGATGCGTCGGCAGTCCGTTACTGCATCACGCCGTTCAGGCCGCGATGAACTCGTTCCACTTCTGCACCATGTAGATGTTCTCGTCCATCACTGCATTCCAGCAGGCGATCGCGCCCATGCGCTGGGTGTACGAGCCGCCGTCGCGCACGCTGCCGGCTTTCTCGAGCAACTGGCCGTCCGGCGCCTTGATGTCCTGCGCGGCCGCCTTGCCTTCGATCCAGTAGTCCCACTCGTACGGCTGCATATGCGTCTTCGCCGTTTCGAGCACGCCGGAGTAATAGCCCTGGCGCATCAGATAAGCGCCGGCCCAGCCGTCCTGGAACCAGTTGACGAACTCGTAGGCGGCGTCGAGCTTCTTGCCTTGCAACGAGCGCGGAATGCCGAAGCCCGATGCCCACGAGCGATAGCCTTCCTTGAGCGGCTGGAATTTGCAGGGGATGCCCATGGTGCGCACTTTCGTGACGGCGGGCGACCACATCGACTGAATCACCACTTCGCCCGAGGCCATCAGGTTCACGCTCTCGTTGAAGTCTTTCCAGAAGGCGCGGAATTGGCCGGCGCGCTTGGCTTCGATCAGGATCTTGATGGTCTGATCGATCTCGGCCTTGGTCATGTTGCCTTTGTCGCCGTATTTCATGTGACCCATTGCCTCGATCGCCATGGCCGAGTCCATGATGCCGATCGCGGGAATGTTCAGGAGCGCGGCCTTGCCCTTGAATTGCGGATTGAGCAGTTCCGCCCAGCTGTCGATCGGACGCTTGATGAGGTCCGGACGAATGCCGAGCGTGTCCGCGTTGTAGGTGGTGGGAATCAGCGTCATCCATTCGGTCGGCGTCGGCGAGAATTCGGTCGAGCGTGGGCCGGTCAGGAACATCACCTTCTTCGGCGCGGTGCCCTGGTCGCCGATCTTCTTGCCGTTGATTTCACCGCGCGTGAGCACCGGCGTGATCTTGTCGGCAAGCTTGATGCGTTTCGTGTCCATGCCCGCCAGCGTGCCGGCGGGGATCAGCTTCTTGAGCGAGAAATATTCGGTGTCGACGATATCGAACGAGTTGGGCTGCGTGATGATGCGTTTGGCGACGTCGTCGGTGGTCACCGCTACATATTGAATCTCGATGCCGGTGTCTTCCTTGAACTTGCGCGCAATGTCGGCGCTCTGATTGACCGCCGTGCCGAGGTAGCGCAAGGTGATCTTCTCCTGCGCGTGCACGTACGGAAAGCCGGCGATGCCGGCCGCCGCGACGGCGCCCTTGATGAACGTGCGGCGCGACAGGCCTTTGTCCTTCACTTCCGTCGTGGCCGCTGCCGGGCTCTCGTTCGCTTCACTCATTGCTCTCTCCTCAGTTGACGTTCGTTGACGTTCGGTTTTTGCGGCTTATGCTGCCAGCGGATGTGCGTCCTGCTCGTTCCACCACACCACCACGCGCGCGTCGGGGCCGAGCCGAGCCGGGTCGTAGTCGCCGTCGCTCACGAGCGAGACCAGTTCCGGCGAGCCGTCGAGCGGATCGAGCGTCATACGCAGATGCGTGCCTTGATACTCGGCTTCACGCACCTTGCAAGGCACGCCGCCGATGCGCGTGAGGCCGTTGTCGCCGCTCGCGTTCTGCACCGGCGTGACGCCGTGCGGCACCACGCGCAGGTGATCGGCACGCACGGTAAACAACCGGCCATTCGTGTTGAAGACGTTGTGACCGCCGAGAAAGCGCGCGACGAACTCGGTGCGCGGACGGTTGAACACCTCGTGCGGCGTGCCGCTCTGTTCGATGCGGCCGTGACTCATCACGACCACGAGATCGGCGAGCGCCATCGCTTCTTCCTGCGAGTGCGTGACGTGCACGAAGGTGATGCCGAGTTCTTTCTGCCAGCGCTTGAGTTCGGCGCGCATCTGCACGCGCAGGAAGGGGTCGAGGGCGGAGAGCGGTTCGTCGAGCAGCAGGCAGCCCGGCTGATTCAACAACGCGCGCGCGAGCGCCACACGCTGCTGCTGGCCGCCGGATAGCTGCGCGGGTTTGCGTTCGGCGTAAGCGGACATCGCCACGAGTTCGAGCAGTTCGGCGGCGCGCTTGCGCCGCTCTTCCCTGGCGACGCCGCGCATCTTCAGGCTGAACGCGACGTTGTCGAGCGCGCTCAGATGCGGAAAGAGCGCGTAGTTCTGAAACACCATCGCCGTGCCGCGCGCAGCGGGTTCGGCCCGCGTGACGTTGCGCCCTGCGATCAGAACGTCACCTTCGGTGACGGATTCATGCCCGGCGATCATGCGCAAGGTCGAGGTCTTGCCGCATCCCGACGGTCCGAGCAAGCAGCAATACTGGCCGCCCGCAATGCGCAGGTCGATCGCGTCCACGGCCAGCGAATCGCCATATTGCTTCGACACGTGGACCAGTTCGATGTCGGCGGCTTTGGTTTCGAGCACCTTGGAGACAGGCTGAATCATGAAGAAAATGTCCTCGTGAACGGCAAAGAGCGGGATGCACGGTAAGCCAACGCGGCACCCTGTTTGGCAGCGACGCGAAGCAGTGCAAATGCAAGACATGTGCCATGCATGACAACGTGACGCACACCGATTGACGACGTGCCGGTGTGCTTAACGTCTACGAGTTGGCTCACATATTGCAAACGATCTGCCACGTCGATCGTTAGCGGTCCGCTCATGAATTCTTGCGCGATCACGGTGCGTCTTCGGTCCTTCTCGGGGCATGAACCGGCCAATCCGGTTCATGCGGGCCGCTACCGTGCGCCTTTTGTCATCCACGGCTGAGTCAAATGAATCACACACGGAACATGCCCGTTGCAGAAAACCGCGCGCACCAGTTGCTCGCCACGCATGGCCGCTTTGCCTATCGGCCGATCACCGACACCGATCCGTACCGCTGGCCGGGCGACGCCGGCCTTGCGGTCTACCTGGGTTTCAACATCGAGCATTTCGCTTTCGGCGAGGGACTTGGCGCGGCGCTCGGTCCCGTCTCACCGCAACCCGACGTGCTGAACCATAGCTGGCGCGAGTACGGCAACCGCGTCGGCGCGTGGCGCTGCATCGAACTCTTCGATCAACTCGAATTGCCGGTGGGCACGCTGATCAATACCGCGCTCTACGATCACTGTCCGGAACTGATTGCGGCATGTGTGGCGCGCGGCGACGAGCTGATCGGTCACGGGCATACCAATGCGCATCGCCAGAGCGATCTCGACGAAGCCGGCGAGCGCGAACTGCTTCTGCATTGCCGCGAACGCATCGCCGAGGTGTCCGGCATGGCGCCGCAAGGCTGGCTCTCGCCATGGATTTCCGAGTCGCATCTGACGCCCGATCTACTGGCGGAGACGGGCTATCGCTATACGCTGAACTGGTGTCACGATGACCGGCCCGTGCGCATGGCCACGCGCAGCGCGCCGCTCTGGTCGATTCCGTATCCGCAGGAACTCAACGATCTGCCGATGATGGTTGCGCGCCACATGGACGGCCGCACATTCGCGGACATGATCGTCGATCAGTTCGACGAGATGCTCGAACAGTCCAACCGCGGCGCACAGCCCCAGGCGCTCGTGATGGGCATCGCGTTGCACCCGTATCTCGTCGGGCAGCCTTACCGTCTGCGTCATGTGCGCCGCGCGCTTCAGCACATTGCCGCGGCACGCGCGCGCGGCGACGTGTGGATCACCACGCCCGGCGCCATCGCCAGTCATATGGACTTACTGGAGCGGGACGGCGTGCTGGGCCCGGCCCTCGCATGAGCGCGAAAGCCGGCGCGGCCACCGCGAAGAAGACCGCGAAAGACGATGCCGATCTCGACGCGAGAATCTATCAATCGATTTTCGACGGCGTATTGAATCACCGCTTGACGCCGGGCACGAAGCTGCCGGAGCCCGAGCTATGCCAGTTGTTCGGCGTGGGCCGCGCCGTGGTCAGGCGCGTGCTGGAAAAGCTCGCGTACGACGGCATCGTCGTCTTGCGGCCAAACAAAGGCGCGGTGATCGCGGAGCCCACGCCCGAGGAAACCCGCGAGATTTTCGAAGCGCGGCGCTCGGTCGAGCGGATGCTGGTGGAGTTGGCGGTGCAGCGCGTGAGCGCCCAGGATATCAAGGCTTTGCGCGACCAGCTGGCGAGCGAGCATGACGCCATGCATCGTTTCGACCAGCCTTCATGGGCGACGCTCGCCAGCGGCTTTCATATGCGCATCGCCGCGCTGGCCGGCAATTCGATTCTGCAAAACTACCTGAAGGAACTGGTCTCGCGTTGCTCGCTGATCGTCGGCGTGTACGAGCCGCCGGGACATGCGCCTTGCGAGCACGCGGAGCATGCGGCGATCGTGGATTGCATCGAGGCACGCGATGCGGCGGGCGCGATGGCGCATATGGAAGCGCATCTGCGCGACTTGCAGGATCGCATCGAAACATCCCGTATGCGCGGCGAAAAGAGCCTCGGTCAGTTGCTCGGCATCACCGAACACGCCACTTCCAACTAGGCGGTCCAGCATGGAAATCGATTTCGAAGCGATCACCGAATACCAGCGTTACAAGCTGATGGCGAGCCTGATCGTGCCGCGTCCGATTGCGCTCGTCACGACGCTCGGTGCGGACGGCACCGTCAACGCGGCGCCGTTCTCAATGTTCAATATGCTCGGCGAAGAACCGCCGATCGTGATGATCAGCATCAACCGGGTGTCCGACGGCACGCTGAAGGATACGGCGGTCAACATCGTGCGCACCGGCGAGTTCGTCGTGCATCTCGCCGACGAAGCCATCGCCGAAAAAATGCATCGCTGCGGCGAGCGCCTGCCGCCCAACGTGAGCGAACTCGCCGAAGTCGGCTTGACGCCGGTGCCGAGTTCGCACGTCGCGCCGCCGCGTATTGCCGAAGCGCCGGTGGCCTTCGAGTGCACGATCTGGGAGACGCTGGAGACGAGCAGCCGGCAGATTTTCATCGGCCGGGTGCATCGGCTGCATGCACGCGATGAGTTGATCGACACCGAAACGTGGCGCGTGCGCTTGCAGCATTACTTTCCGGTGGGCCGCTTCGGCGCGAGCGACTACATCACGACGCGCGACAGGTTCACGCTGGGTTGAATCGCCGGCATCAAACACCGAGGGCGCGGCCGTCGCTGCGCGGGTCGTGTGCGCCCGTGGCCGAGCCGTCCGCCGCGATGCGAATCACGCCAGGATGTCCCGCTAGCGGACTCTGTGCTGGAATGGCGCTGACCTCGTGACCGCGCGCGGCGAGCGCTTCGAATACTTCGGTGCCCGCGTCCGCTTCGAGCTTCAACGCATCGCGCGCATCGGAGAAGGTTCGGCCGAGCAGAAAGCGCGGACGGGCAAGGGCCGCGAGCGGGTCCATACCGTAATCGATCAAACGCGTGAGAATCGCGGCGAGCGTCTGCGGCTGACCATCGGCGCCTTGCGTGCCGAATAGCAGATGCGGCCGGCCGTCGCGCAGATACATGCCGGGATTGAGCGTATGGAATGGCCGCTTGCCCGGCTGCACGGCATTGTGATGCGCGGGATTCGTGCTGAACGACGCGCCGCGGTTGTGCCACAGAATGCCGGTATCGCCCGCTACCACGCCGCTGCCCCAATCGAAGTAGACCGTTTGCAACACGCTCGCGCTACGGCCTGCGCTATCCGTCGCGCCGATGAAGACGGTGTCTCCGGGGCGGAACAGATGCGGCCACGCGCGCGCTTCACGCTGGCTGATGACGCGGGCATGCGCATCGAGCGCAGCGGCCGACAGCATCTGCTCGACCGGCACCGCATTGAAGTCCGGATCGCTGACGAAGCGGTCGCGATCGACGAATGCGCATTTCACTGCCTCGACCAGAAGATGATAGTAGTCGGCGCTACCTTCCGGAATCGCGGCAAGGTCGAAGCGATCCAGGATGCCCATGATCTGCAAGGTCGTGACGCCCTGAGTGGGCGGGCGCATGCTGACGAGTTCGCCGCCGCGATAGGCCACGCGCAAGGGCGCTTCGTCGCGGGCGTGGGTGCGGGCGAGGTCGCTCGAACGCAGTGGTGAGCCGGCCTCGCGCAGTCCGCGCGCGATTTGCCCAGCCAGGTCGCCTTCATAGAATTCGCGCGCGCCGAAGCGTGCAATCCGCTTGAGGCTCTTCGCCAGCGCGGGTTGAACGAAGCGCTCGCCGATTGCGGGAATCCGCCCGTGCGGCGCGAATGTCGTCGCGAAACCGGGCAGGGTGCGCAATTCGTCGGCGCGCAGGCTTTGCCAGAAATGCTGCGACGGCGTGACGGGGAACCCTTCGGTGGCGTAGTCGAGCGCGCGGTCGAAGAGCGACGACCAGGGCTGCGTGCCACCCCACGCGCACTGACTGATCTCGTAAGCCTGATGCCACGTGTCGACGGTTGCGGCGCTGGTGATCGCGGCTGCCGCGCCACGCGACGGAATCGCAGCGTCGTACGCGGGCAGTTGCGCGGCGGCCTGGCCGATGCCCGAGATCGTGCGCAACATGCCGTGCCGATCGCCGATCACCCAGAATGCGTCGCCGCCCAATCCGGTGAAATGCGGATACGTCACGCACAGCGCCGCGCCGATGGCGATGGCCGCTTCGATTGCGTTGCCGCCCGCGCGCAGCACGTCGCGGCCCGCTTCGCTCGCGAGCGCATGCGGACTGGTGACCATGCCGCCGCGCGTGCCGGCGAGTATTGGATTCTGCATAAAGGCTCCGCTACCGAAGGTTCGCCGAAGCGTGTCGCGAGTATAGATCGCGCGCGATGCCCAGCAAGGCGCGATCGCTGCCGCGCGGACCGACGATCGAGAGCGCGAGCGGACGGTCGATGGCGTCGGCAAACGGGAGCGTGATTTGCGGCAGGCCGCCGAACGCGGCGATCGAATTCATCGTGAGCGCGTCCTGGTAGAAGGCGCCGAGCGTCTCGTTCGAGGCGTCTTTGGGCAAGAGCGCAACGGGTGTGGTGGGCAGTAGCAAGATGACGTTCTCTGATTCGAACAGCGTGTCCGAAGCGGCACGCAACTCACGCAGAACCGCGTACCAGTGGGCGGCATGTTGCTTATCTAGCGTATCGAGCCGCGCGAAGCGAGGGGCGATGGATGGGCCGAATCGTGGCCGCGTCGAACGGATCCAGTCGCCTAGCGAGGCGTCGATTTCGTGGTCTTGCACGGCCTGGTAGCACGCGAGCCAGCGTGAGCCGTCGCCGTCGAACATATCGAGTGACGTCTGTGCGCCCAACGATTCGGCGATGGCGGTGAGCCGCGCGGCATCGTCAGGTTCGTGGCGGGCGCGGGCCGCGAAGGCTTCGTTGACGCGAATGAGGCGCATGGGTTGCTCTGGAACAGCAGGGGTGCCTGGCGCCTCAGGCAACAAGACGTTGCCCACTGCCGCCAGCACGTCGATCGACCGCGCGAACCAGCCCACCGTATCGAAGCGCGGCGCAAACGGCAGCACGCCGTCGAGCGGGATCGCGTCGTGAGTCGGGCGCATACCGAACAGCCCGCAAAACGCCGCGGGCACACGCACCGAACCGCCCGTGTCGGTGCCGAGAGCAAAGTCCACCGCGCCGCCTGCCACCGCCGACGCCGAGCCGCTCGACGAGCCCCCCGGCAACGCATGCGGCCAGCGCGGATTGAGCGGCGTGCCGTAATGATGGTTCGCGCCTTCGAGGCTATAGGCGAGTTCGTCGGTGAGGGTCTTGCCGTCGAGCATCGCGCCGGCCGCGAGGAGGGCATCCACACAGGGCGCATGGGTGAGGGCTGCGGTATGGCTTGCGAGCCAATCCGGATTGCCGCCGCCCGTCGTCACGCCGGCGACGTCGATCAGGTCCTTCACCGCAAAGCGCAACCCGTCGAGCGCTCCACCCGACGTCGCAACCACTCGCACAGGCGGGCCGGGGACAAACGCACTCGCGTTCATGCAACGTCCGCCAGCGCGTCGACGATCCGCACCGAATCGGTGACGAAGCCAAAGCATTTCTTCACGTTCCACACGGTCGCTTGCGTGCAGAAGTCCGGCGACGACGTCGCGCAACAGTCCTCCACCAGCACGCAGCCATAGCCCAGAAAATTGGCGTCTGTCAGCGAATGCATCACGCACTGATCGGTATTGACACCCGCGAACATCACCGTGCGAATGCCGAGGTTGCGCAGGATGCTGTCGAGCGGCGTGTCCCAGAAGCCGCTGATCCGGTACTTGTCCACGCAGATATCTTCCGGCAGCGGCGCGAGTTCGTCGACCACGGCCGCCGCCCACGAATCCTTTTCGAGCACATGCGAGCCGTTGCTCGCGAGCGGCTCGCCGAGACCGGTTCCGGTGCCGGTCGGCTTATATAGATGCAACTGGTTCGGCGGCATGTTGGCGAGGTCGGGGCGATTGCCCCAATTCACCCAGATGACCGGCACGCCGTTTTTGCGCAGCACGGGCAGGAGGCGCTGCAATGGTGCAATCGGCGCGCGGTCCACATCGAAATCGCCCCCAATCTGGGCAACCCATCCTCCCTTGGTGCAGAAGTCGTTTTGCATGTCGATCACGATGATCGCCGTGCTGCGCAGATCGATCCGCACGTTTTGCGGCTCGCACGGCAGCGTCGCGACGACCGGTGCGGGCGCCGGCAAGGCCATGTCGACGAGCGTCGCGCTGGCGCTCCAGCGGGGCCGGCCGTCGCGCCCCAACTGACCGGAAACGCTTGTGCCATATGCGTCGTGCTGTTTCATCGAAGCTTCTCCATCGGGTCTGAATCGCGAGTGAACTGAGGTGGCGGGGACGTCGTTCGAGCGCGTCATGAGCCGCGTTCGATGCGCTGTTTCCGCCAGCCTGGAACGAAGGCCAGATGCTGCCGGAACTACGGGATGGCATCGAAGTTGCATTGCTTTCGTTCATGAATAACCTACTTACCGAAACTCAACGCAAAAGGAATGCCAGAATGTCGATCGTCAAGTTCAAAACCCTCGCTACCTGCGTCGTCGCACTCGCCGCATCCACCAGCGCGATGCATGCGGTGGCGGCCGATCCGCTGCGCGTCGGTGTGCTGATTCCCGGCTCGAAGTCGGACAAGGGCTGGATGGAGTCCGGCTATGACGGTCTGGTCGCCGCGCAGAAAGAACTCGGCCCGAAGCTCAAGACGCAGATGATCGAGAACATCAACTACGCCGACATGGAACAGGCGTTGACCAATCTGGCTTCGAAGAACCAGCTGGTGATCGGCGTGGGCGGACAGACGCAGGCTTCGGTGCTGAAGATCGCCCGGCGCTTTCCCAATGTGAAGTTCGCGATCGTCGGCGGCAACAAGGGGCAGGACATGCCGCCGAACGTGGCCGGCTATGACGTTAAGCAGGCCGAGATCGCCTACGTGGCCGGCGCGGCCGCGGCGATGCTGTCGAAGAACGGCGCGGTCAGCTACGTGGGCGGCATGGAGATTCCGTCGATCGTCAATGCGGGCAAGGAATTCGGCAACGGCGCGCGCTCGATCAATCCGAAAATCAAATACTTCGAGAGCTACACGGGTGACTTCGACAACGTGTCGAAAGCGAAGGAAGCGACGCTCGCCGCGATCTCGCAAGGCGCGGACGTTCACTATCACATTCTCAATCTCGGCTTGCGCGGCATGGAGCAGGCCGCCAACGAGAAGCACACGCATGTGATCGGCAGCTATACGGATCGCTGTGGCACCGACCCGCTGTATATCGCGTACTCGATCACCGGCGTCGGCTATCAGGTGCAGTACGCGATCGACCAGATGGCGGCCGGTACGTGGCAGCCCGGCTATAAGGCGTTCGGTCTGGCGATGGGCCCGAAGGCGTCGGGCATGGTCGTGTGCAAGCCGACCCCGGAGATGTCGACGAAGATCAAGCAGATCGAAGAAGACATCGAAAGCGGCAAGATCAAGGTCTCCGAAGGCTGACATGGACGCGATTTCCCCTTCTGCTACCGCGGCGGCCGACCTGAGCGCGCAGGCGGCTGACGATGCACCGCGCGCCGCGGTGCTGCGCATGGAAGGCATCGTCAAACGCTTCGGCGCGTTTCAGGCGTTGGGCGATGTCTCGCTCGAACTCTTCGCGGGCGAAGTGCATTGCCTGCTGGGCGAAAACGGCGCGGGCAAGTCGACGCTGTGCAACGTGATGTTCGGCGTGCACCAGCCCGACGCGGGCGCCATGTGGCTCGACGGTGCGCCGTATCGGCCGCAGAGTCCGCGCGATGCGTTGACGCACGGGATCGCGATGGTGCATCAGCATTTCAGCCTGGTCGAAGACGTGAGCGTGCTCGACAACCTGCTGCTCGGTCAGGTGCGTGGCTGGCTCGATCGCCAACGCGAGGCCGCGCGCGTGCGCACCCTGGTGGCGGAACTCGGGCTCACGCTCGATCCTGATGCACGCGTCGCGGACTTGTCGGTGGGCGAAAAGCAGCGCGTCGAGATCGTTAAGTGTCTGATTCGCGAGCCGCGTCTACTGGTGCTGGACGAGCCGACCGCGGTGCTGTTGCCGGCGGAAATCGACGCCTTGCTCGACACCTGCGCCCGCGTGGTCACGCGCGGCTGCGCGGTGGTGCTGGTCACGCACAAGCTGGCCGAGATCCGTCGTATCGCCGATCGCGCGACCGTGCTGCAAAGCGGGCGCGTCGTGGCACGTTCGAGCACGCCGTCCACCGATGTCGACGCGCTCGTGCGAGCCATGATTCAGCGGCCAGGCAATGATGAACACCACGGCACGCCAGCCGCGATCCTGCACGCACGGACAAACGCGGCGCCGCGTTCGGCCACGCTCAGTGCGTCGCCCTACGGCCGTCCGCTCGCCGACGAAGCGTTACAGATCGACGGCCTGACCGTGCGCGACGCGGACGGCGTGACGCGCCTCGAAGACTGCACGCTGGTGGTCAACCGTGGCGAGATCGTCGGCATTGCGGGAGTGGAAGGCAATGGCCAGAGCGAACTCGGCGCGGTACTCGCCGGCATGCAGAAGGCGAGCGCGGGGCGTTTTTTCGTGCAGGGTAAAGACTGCACCCAGGCCGCGCCGCAGACCTTGACGAAGGCGGGCGTCGGCGTGGTGCCGGAAGACCGTCACGCGGTCGGCTGCGTGCCCGACATGAGCTTGACCGACAACCTCTTTCTCAATCGCCTCGACGACTATGCGCGGCGCGGCTTCATGCGGCGTCGCGCGATGCGGCGCGATGCGCGCGCGCTGATGCAGCGTTTCGACGTGCGCGCGGCCAGCCCCGATGTGGCGTTTCGCGGACTCTCGGGCGGCAATCAGCAGAAAGCCGTACTGGCGCGAGAGTTGACGCTCGACGGCCTCGCCGTGCTGGTCGCCGCGCAACCGACACGCGGACTCGACGTCGGCGCGGTGGCCGCCGTCTACGACCACATTCGCGCGGCGCGCGACGAGGGCGTGGGCGTGCTGCTCATCTCGTCCGAACTCGACGAGTTGCTGTCGGTGGCCGACCGCGTTCTCGTCATGTATCGCGGCCGCATCATGGGCACCTGTGTGCCGGATGCGTCGCAACTCACTCTTCAACGCGAGCGCATTGGCGCATGGATGGCAGGGCAGACAGCATGACTCCGACCACTTCATTGGCAAGCTTCACCCGCGCCGGCTGGCGCGGTTCGCGGCGCGTGCGAACCGCCGCCGTGCTGGGCGGTGCGGCGCTCGTCGCGATCGCGGCGGCGCTGGCGCTGATCGCGATCGTCCACGTGCCGCTCGGCGACGCGCTCGCGGCCTTCGCCGACGGCGCCTGGGGCTCGGCGTATGCGATCGGCGCGTCGGTCAATCGCAGCCTCGTGTTTGCGCTGGTGGGCAGCGGCTTCGTGCTGGCCAATCGCGCGCAGTTGACCAACGTTGGTGGAGAAGGGCAGATCGCGATGGGCGGCATCGCGGCCACGGCGGTGAGTCTCTATGGACACGTGGCGCATCTGCCGTTTGGCCTGGCGTTCATCGTGCCGATGCTGGCGGCCGCGCTCGCGGGCGCCGTGTGGGGCGCGATTCCGGGTTGGCTCAAAGCGCGCGCGGGCACCAATGAAGTGATCAGCACGTTGCTGCTGACCTTCATCGCAGTCTGGTTTCTCTACTGGTGCGTGCAATCCGAAACACTGCTGCGTCAGCCGATGAGCAACGGGGCGACGCTGCCCGAATCACTGGATATTCCCGACTCGACGAAGCTGCCCATGCTCTCCAGTGCGAGCTCGACGGGCCTGCATATCGGTTTGCCGGTCACCATCGTGCTGTGCGTCGCGGTGGCGATCGCGCTGCTGTACAGCCGCTTCGGCATGCATCTGCGCGCGGTCGGTCTGAACGCGCTGGCCGCGCGGCGCGCGGGCATGCCGATCACGTCGACGATCGTCGGCGCGCTGGCCCTGGCGGGCGCGCTGGGCGGTCTCGCCGGTGCGTTGATGTTGCAGGGCGACCAGTACTCGCTGAAGGCGGGCTTTTCCTCGGGCTATGGTTTCGACGGCCTCGTGGTTGGCCTGCTCGCGCGCGGCTCGATCACCGGCGTGTGCGCGGCGGCGCTGCTGTTCGGCTTTCTGCGCTCGGGCGGCATCAATATGGAAATGGTGGCGCAGGTGCCGTCGGCGCTGGTGCTGGTGGTGCAGGGCATCGTGATCGTCGCGCTGGCGGGCGGTTCGTTGTGGCTCGAACCCAAAGGGGCACGGTAATGAATGCGGAATTCGTGGCGGTTTTCGTCGGCTCGTCGATTCGCTTCGCGGCGCCCTTGATGCTGGCATCGACCGGCGAGTTGATCAGCGAGCGCGCCGGTGTGCTCAATATGAGCGTGGAAGGCATGATGCTCTCGGGCGCTTTCCTTGGCGCGGCCGGCGCATGGGCGACCGGCAATGCGACGCTCGGGCTCGCCATCGGCATGCTCGGCGTGTTGCCGATCGCCTTGCTGCAAGCGTTCCTGAGCGTGACCTTGCGAGCCAATCAGATCGTGACGGGCATCGGCATCAATATCCTCGCACTCGGCGCGACGACGCTCGCGTATCGCGAGATGTTCGGCGAGCGTTCGAGCGCCGTGATTCCGGGTTTGGCGCGCTGGTCGCCGCCGGGGCTCGGTGCGATTCCCGTGATCGGCGAGCCGGTGTTTCATCAGGTGTGGCTCGTCTATCTCGGCCTTGCGATTCTGCTCGCCACGTCGCTCGTGATGCGCCGCACTGCGCTCGGCGTCGCGCTGCATGCGGTGGGCGCAGCGCCGAAATCGGTCGATCAATCCGGGCTCTCGGTGACCAGACTCCGCTATGGTGCGGTGCTGTTTTCCGGCCTCATGTCAGGCGCGGCAGGCTGCTTCATTTCGATCGGCGACATTCACACGTTCACCGAAGGTATGACGAGCGGCTCCGGCTATCTGGCGATTGCCGCGATCATCTTCGGCAACTGGAAGATCGGGCGCACGGTGGGCGCGTGTTTGCTGTTCGGCGCGGCGAGCGCGTTGCAATTCCAGTTGCCGCTGATCGGCGTGCATGTGCCGACCGCGCTGCTGGTGATGCTGCCGTATCTGCTCGCGCTGATCGCGGTGGCAGGGTTGATCGGCCGGCAAACCGCGCCGCTTGCGCTGACCCAGCCGTTCAGGCGCTGAGGCGGCGCTTACAATGCCAGCAGGCGCGCCCCGGCGCGTCCTGTCGATGCCACCATGCAGCCGTTTGGCTTTAATTCGCTTTGACCTTATGACACGAGCTTCAGCCCGATCAGGTTACGCAACCCCCGCCGCCAACCCGTCCTCGGCTGCATCGTCGACGGCGCCCGCGACCCAGCGTCAGAAGCTCGCGGCGGCGACCCGTCAGCGGATCTTCAGGATCGCGATAGCCGAGTTCTCGGACAAAGGCCTGAGCGGCGCGCGCGTCGAGACGATCGCCAGCCGCTCGAAGGTCAACATCCGCATGATCTATCACTACTTCGGCGGCAAGGAAGCGCTCTATCTGGAGGTGCTCGAATTCGTGCTGGCGCGGCTGCGTGAAGCCGAACTGAAACTCAAGCTCGACGTCGACCAGATCGAGCCGGTCACGGCCATCGTGCAGCTTTACGATTTCATCGAAGGGCATTTCGCGGCGCATCCCGAACTGTCCAAGTTGCTGTCGTTCGAAAATCTGAATCGCGCTCGCGTGATGAAACGTTCGAGCGCGATTCCGGAGATGTCGTCGCCGGTGCTCGCGCTGCTGAGCACCGTGATCGCGCGTGGCGAAAACGACGGCTCGTTGCGCCGGGGCATGGACCCGCTGCATCTGTATGTCGCGCTCGTGAGTCTCTGTTCGTTTCATAAGTCGAACGCTTATACGCTGTCGCGCATCTTCAACACCGACATGCTGGCGAAGCAGTGGCAGGAAGATCACAAGGCACAGGCGCATGAGATGGTGCGCGCGTTCGTGGTGACAGGGGCGGCATAGCCGGGTGCGAATGCGGGGCGTGAGAGCCCCGAGTTGGTGAGCGATGCACCGCCGCCGCCACGGCGAAAGGTACCTGCAAGCAAGGCAGGCTGCCTGAAACTTTGCCATGCAGATGCGCTGGTCAAGGGTTTGCAAGGATTTTCCGGGTTACATCACGCACTTGGCATACCTCCTGCTAAGTTGAGTCCAAACTTGTATTCAAGATTGAACTCAAGGAAAAACAGGTGCCAAATTCGTTACCCATGACCGTCAAAGGACTCCTCGACGCCTACGCATCGGGAAGCCTCACACCGAGCCAGACTGCAACCGCGGCGTTGGCGCAAATCGATGCCATCGACCGGCCTGAAGTCTGGATCCTGCGTGTGCCGTCCGCCGAGGTGCAAGCACGCGCCCGGACGCTGGAAGCTTTATACGCAGCCCAAGGCAACGCCATCTTTGCGCAGATGCCTTTGTTCGGCGTGCCGTTCGCGGTCAAGGACAACATCGACGTCGCCGGCTTGCCGACCACGGCCGCGTGCGAACCGTTCGTCTATACGCCGGAGGCGTCCGCCTTCGCCGTGCAACGTCTGCTCGACGCCGGTGCGATCCTGATCGGCAAGACCAATCTCGATCAATTCGCCACTGGCCTGGTCGGCACGCGCTCGCCGTTCGGCGCGGTGCGCCACACCGAGTCGCCGCTGCGCGTCTCGGGCGGCTCGAGCTCGGGCTCGGCGGTCGCGGTGGCGGCGGGATGCGTGGCTTTTTCGCTCGGCACCGACACCGCCGGCTCCGGCCGCGTGCCGGCGGGATTCAACGGGCTCGTGGGCCTCAAGCCTTCGCTGGGACTCGTCAGCAAACGCGGCGTGGTGCCGGCGTGCCGCAGCCTCGACACGATCTCGGTGTTCGCGCACGACGTCGACGACGCATGGCGCGTGTTCAGCGAGATCGCCTGCTTCGACGCGCTCGACGGCTTCTCGCGCAAAGTGCCGAGTCTCGGCTTGCTGCGTTCGGCGCCGCGCATCGGCGTGCCGGAACAGCTCGAATTCTATGGCGACGCGACTGCGAGCCAGGCCTTCTCCGCAGCGCTGGACTCGCTCACCACGCATCTGCATCTGCCGAGCCAGACGATCGACTTCGGGCCGCTCAAGGCGGTCTCCGCCTTGCTTTACGACGGCCCGTGGGTCGCGGAACGGCGTGCCGCGCTCGGCACGTTTTTCGAAACGCATCACGAGGCAATCGATCCGGTCGTCGCCAGCGTGATCGGCAAGGCCGCACAATTCAGCGCCGCGGACGCGTTCAACGGCCAATACGCGCTCGCCGACCTGAAACGCCATGCCGAGGCGCTCTTCGAAACGATCGACATCCTGGTCGTGCCCACGACGCCGACGCATCCGCTGATCGCCGACGTGCAGGCCAATCCGGTCGAACTGAATAGCCAGCTCGGTCTCTACACGAATTACGTCAACCTGCTCGATCTGTGCGCGCTGGCGGTGCCCTGCCAGCGCCGCAGCGACGGTCTGCCCGCCGGCGTCACGCTGATCGCGCCGAGCGGCGCCGACCGGCGTCTCGCCGAACTCGGTGCGCGGATTCAGGCGCTGTTTGCCGACGCGGGCGATGCCGCCGGCGCCGATACGAATGCGACGGGCATCGAACCGCTGCCGTTCCAGGAGCCGACTGTCACGCTTGCGGTGGTCGGCGCGCATCTGCGCGGCGAGCCGCTGAACTGGCAACTGCAGGAAGCGGGCGCACGTTTCGTCGAAGCGACTCACACCGCGCCGGACTACAAGCTCTACGCGCTCGCCGGAACGCAGCCGCCGAAACCCGGCCTCGTTCGCATCGCGCAAGGGCAGGGGCAAGGCCAGCCGATCGCCATTGAACTCTGGCAGGTCCCGTTGCGCACCTTCGGCAAATTCGTAGCCGAGGTGCCCGCGCCGCTCGGCATCGGCACGCTGCAACTCGCGAGCGGCCATACCGTGAAGGGCTTTATCTGCGAACCGTCCGCCGTCGCGGATGAGAGCGGCGCGCTCGACATCACCTCGTTCGGCGGCTGGCTCGCATACCTCGCCAGTCTGACGGACAAGCCCTCGGCAACCACACAGCCCATCGCTCTTTAACCTTCGATCAGGAATCGGACACCATGACCAGCCGCCGCCATTTCATCAAGAGCGCCAGTCTGCTGACGCTCGGCAACATTCTGCCCATCCAGTCGGTGTTCGCTGCGCCGAAAACCACCGTCGGCGTGATCTACGTCGGCGCGCGCGGCGACTATGGTTACAACCAGGCGCAGGCGCAAGCCGCCGCCGTGATCAAGAAAATGCCGGACGTGAAGGTGGTGGAAGAGGAGAACGTGCCTGAAACCATCGCCGTGCAAAAGACCATGGAAGCGATGATCGAGCAGGACGGCGCCACGCTGATCTTCGCGACCTCGTTCGGCTACTTCGACCCGCACGTGCTGAAAATGGCGGCGAAGTATCCGAAGGTGCGATTCGCCCACTGCGGCGGTTTGTGGAAGCAGGGCAACCCGTCGAACATCACCAGCTACTTCGGCTACATCGACGAGTGCCAGTACCTGAACGGCGTGGTCGCGGGTCACATGACGAAGAGCAAGAAGCTCGGTTTCGTCGCGGCCAAACCGATTCCGCAGGTGCTGCGCAATATCAATTCGTTCACGCTCGGCGCACAGTCGGTCGATCCGTCGATCACCACTCAGGTGATTTTCACGGGCGACTGGTCGATGCCGGTCAAGGAAGCCGAAGCGACCAACAGTCTCGTCGATCAGGGCTGCGATGTGCTGACCTGCCACGTCGACGGCCCGAAGGTGGTGGTCGAGACCGCCGAAAAACGCGGCGCAATGAGTTGTGGTTATCACGCGAGCCAGGCCGCGCTTGCACCCAAGGGCTATTTGACCGGCGCGGAATGGGACTGGGCGACGCCGTACCGGCAACTGGTGACGGGCGCGCAAGCCGGCACGCCGCAACCCAACGTATTGCGTGGCGGCCTGAAGGAAGGCTTCGTGAAGATGTCGGCGTATGGCCCGAAAGTTACCGCCGCCGCCAAGCAAAACGCCGACTCGATCAAAAGCAGCATGGTGGCCGGCAACTTCGTGATCTTCAAAGGCCCGATGAAGGACAACAAGGGCGGCGTGGCAATTGCCTCAGGCGCGAGTCACGGGCAGAGCGACTACACGCTGGAAAGCATGAACTACCTGGTCGCGGGCGTCGTCGGCCAGATCTGACGACGGCGGTGTTTGTTTGAACGAAGGAGCCGCGATGCGTGCCCATGCCCCCAATGCCTCTGCCGCGAGAGTGATGCTCGCGCTCCTGCCAGCGCTGCCTACGGTGCTGGCGGTGCTCGGCACCCTGCTGCTGTTTTCGCTGTTCCTGCTGGTGCAGGGGCAGCCGGCGCTCGATGCCATCGTGCTGATCTTTCAGGGCGCGTTCGGTTCGTCGTTCGCGTGGCAAAGCACCTTGCTGCGCGCCGCGCCGCTGATGCTGACCGCCTTGTGCGTGGCCTTGCCCGCTCAGGTCGGGCTGATCGTGATCGGCGGCGAGGGCGCGCTGGCACTCGGCGGCATGTGCGCAGCCATCGTTCCACAGATGCTGCCGCACGGCACGCCCTGGCTCATCGCCACGCCGTTGATGGCGCTCGCCGGCATGCTGGCGGGCGGCGTGTGGATCGGTGCGGTCGGCGCGTTGCGGCAATGGCGCGGCGTCAACGAGACGATCAGTAGCCTGCTGATGTCGTACATCGCGATTGCGCTGTTCAAGCATCTCGTGGAAGGACCCCTGCGCGATCCCGCCAGTCTCAACAAACCGTCCACGCTGCCGGTGCCCGACTCGATGATGATCGGCTCGATCCCCGGACTCGACACGCATTGGGGTTTGGTCTGGGGCATCGTCGCCTGCATCGCGGCGTGGGTGTTCGTCAAGTTCAGCACCAGGGGCTTCGCCATGCGCGTGGTGGGCGGCAGCAATCGCGCGGCGCGTCTGGTGGGTCTGCCGGTCAACCTGCTGGCGCTGACGGCGTGCGTGCTCGGTGGCGCAGCGGCGGGCCTCGGCGGCATGTTCGAAGTCGCGGCCGTGCAGGGCAGTGCGAATGCCTCGCTGCTGGCGGGCTACGGTTACGCGGGCATTCTCGTCGCGTTTGCCGCGCGCCAGAATCCGCTCGCGATCATCGCCTGTGCGCTGATGATCGGCGGCATCGAGGCGAGCGGCAGTCTGCTGCAACGGCATCTCGATCTACCCGACGCCACCACGCTCGTTCTGCAAGGCCTGCTGTTCGCCAACCTGCTGGCGTGGGAAGCGCTCGGCGGCCGCATCGCCGCGTGGCGCGTGAAGTTGCAGGCCGCCGCGCAAACCGATCTTCCCGTGCAACTGGAGCGCACTCATGCCTGATATGCACTCGCCCATCGTGATCCTGTTGCTGTCGCTGTTCGCCGGTGCGATCCGCGTCAGTACGCCGTATCTGTTCGTGAGTATCGGCGAATGTCTGACCGAGAAAGGCGGCCGCGTGAATCTCGGCCTCGAAGGCATTCTCGTGTCCGGCGCGATGAGCGGCTACGCCGGTGCGTTTCTGAGCGGCTCGCCGTGGGTCGGTGTGCTCGCCGCCGGTCTGGTGGGGCTGCTGCTCGGCTGCCTGCACGGGCTCGTCTGCTCGTTGCCGCGTGTATCGGACATTGCCTTCGGCATCGCGTTGATGCTGCTCGGCACCGGACTCGCGTTCTACCTCGGCAAACCTTTCATCGAGCCGCAAGCGCCGATGCTGCCGTTCATCGATCTCGGCACATGGACCTCGTCGCCGCAACTGCATAACGCGCTGCATCTGAACCTGCTGTTCGTGATCGGCGTGGTGCTCGCCTTCGTTCTGCAATGGGGCCTGCGCAATACGCGGTGGGGGATGGTGCTGCGCCTGGTCGGCGATCACGCCGAAACGGCGCGCGCGATGGGCTATCCGCTCACCCGCGTACGGATCGCGGCAACGGCGGTAGGCGGCGTATTCGCTGGAATCGGCGGCGCCTATCTTTCGCTCGTGTATCCCGGCAGCTGGAACGAGGGGCTCTCCAGCGGGCAAGGTCTGATGGCGGTTGCCCTGGTGATCTTCGCGCGCTGGCAGCCGTTGCGCTGCCTGTGGGCCGCCTTGCTGTTCGGCGCGGCCGGTGCGCTCGGCCCCGCGTTGCAGGCCGTTGGCGTGACGAGCGGCTACTACCTCTACAACGCCGCACCGTACGTGCTGACGCTCGTGATCATGATCATCAATTGCCGGCCGGATCGCACGCTCGCGGGTGCACCTGGCGAACTGAGTCTGACTCGCTGATCGCGCCGTGCCGATTCAGGATCTTTGTTTTAGCGAACTCACACAGGATATCCGACCATGACCCGATTCATCGAAGCCAAACCGTACCCGTGGCCCTACGACGGCAACCTGCGCCCGGAGAACACGGCGCTCGTGATCATCGACATGCAGACGGACTTTTGCGGCCACGGCGGCTACGTCGACAAGATGGGCTACGACCTCTCGAACACGCGCGCGCCGATCGAGCCGATCAACAGCGTGCTGAAAGTCATGCGCGAACAGGGCTTCACGATCATCCATACGCGTGAAGGCCACCGGCCCGACCTCTCCGATCTGCCTGCCAACAAACGCTGGCGCAGCCGTCGCGCGGGCACGAACGGCGTGGGTATCGGCGACGACGGCCCATGCGGGCGGATTCTCGTGCGCGGCGAACCGGGCTGGGAGATCATCGACGAACTCAAGCCGCTGGCAGGCGAGATCATCATCGACAAGCCGGGCAAGGGCTCGTTCTGCGCGACCGATCTCGAACTGATCCTGCGCACGCGCGGCATCGACAATCTCGTGCTAACCGGCATTACGACCGACGTCTGCGTACACACGACCATGCGCGAGGGCAACGACCGCGGCTTCGAATGCACGGTGCTGGCCGACTGCTGCGGCGCGACCGACCAGGGCAATCACGACGCCGCGCTGCACATGATCACCATGCAAGGCGGCGTGTTCGGCACGGTGTCCGACTCGACCGCGTTGCTCCAGACGCTGGGTGGCTGACATGTCGACCCCGACGCGCAAGGCCATGGGCGTGGAAGTGCTGCATGCGGGCAAATCGTTCGGTGCGTTTCGCGCGCTCGACGACGTCTCGATGAAGGTCAAGCCCGGCACGATCCACGCGCTGCTCGGCGAGAACGGCGCGGGCAAGAGTACGCTCGTGAAGGGCCTGGTGGGCTACGGCGTGCTCGACGAAGGGCAGATCGCCGCCGACGACCGCGAAGTCCACATCCATTCGCCGCGCGATGCGCAGGCGCTCGGCATCGGCATGGTGTATCAGCATTTCACGCTGGCCGCGGGCTTGTCCGTCGAAGAAAACCTGCTGCTCGCACGCGGCCGACTGCCGTGGAAAATCGACTGGAAAGCGGAACGGGCCGCGCTCACCGCATTCATGCAGCGCATGCCGTTTCGCTTGCCGCTCGACACGCCGGTGTCCGCGCTCGCAGCCGGCGAAAAGCAGAAACTCGAAATCCTCAAGCAACTCTATTTGCAGCAACGTTTCCTGATCCTCGACGAGCCGACCTCGGTGCTGACGCCGCAGGAGGCCGACGAAGTGCTCGGCCTGATGCGCGATCTCACCACGCGCGGCGAGCTGACCGTGCTGATGATTACCCACAAGTTCCGTGAAGTGATGGCCTACGCGGACGACGTCACTGTGTTGCGCAAAGGCCGTCAGGTCGGCACGACCGCGGTGGCCGACACGAGCCGCGACCAGCTCGCCGCATGGATGATGGGCACGGTCGCCACGAGCGACGCGCCCGTGATGGCCGCCGTGACCGTGGAGCGCATCGCGCGCAAGCCGCTCGACGAAGCCGCGCAGGTGCGTCTTGCGCTGCGCGATTTCTCGGTGGAAGACGATCGTGGTCACATGGCGGTGAAGCATGCGAATCTGGCGGTGCGAGCCGGCGAGATCCTCGGGCTTGCGGGGGTGTCCGGCAACGGTCAGAAGGAACTGGTGGAAGCGCTGGTCGGCCAGCGGCGCGTCAGGACCGGCGACATGCAGGTCGCCGGCAAGCCTTATCAGGCGACCCGAGAACAGATGACGCGACGCCGCGTGTTCGCCATCCCCGAGGAACCGCTGAAAAACGCCTGTGTGGGCAGCATGAGTGTGGCGCAGAATCTCGCGCTGCGCGACTTCGACCGGGAACCTCTGCGACGTGGCGGCTGGTGGCTCGACCGCGGTGCGATGCGCGCGCGTGCCGTGCAATTGATCGGCGAATTCAATGTGCGACCGCCCGTGCCGGAGCGCGCGATCGGCACGCTTTCCGGTGGCAACGTGCAGCGCGCGGTGCTCGCTCGTGAGCTCGGGCAACCGGTGGACGTGCTGATCGTCGCCAATCCGGTTTTCGGGCTCGACTTCGCGTCGGTGGCCGACATTCATGCGCGCATCATGGCGGCGCGCGACGCGGGCGCAGCCGTGCTGCTGGTCAGTGAAGACCTGGACGAACTGCTGGAACTCGCGGACCGCATCATGGTGATCGCCGAGGGCGAACTGGTGTTCGAAACGCCTGCCGCGCGCGCCGATCGAACCGTGCTCGGCCAGCATATGGCGGGCCACGGCGATACGCCCGCGCAGCCCGTGGTGCCCGCCGAAAAACAGAAGGAAACGATTGGATGACTTCCGCCCAGATGCTGACCATCGACGCACAACCCAGCCCATTCACTTTCGAGGCCGCGAAAACCGCGCTGATCGTGATCGACATGCAACGCGACTTCATCGAGCCGGGCGGCTTCGGCGAATCGCTCGGCAACGATGTGTCGCTGCTCGCGGAGATCGTGCCGACGGTGGCCGATCTGCTCGCGTTCGCACGCCTGCATGACTGGCTGGTGATCCACACCCGCGAATCGCATGCGGCCGACCTGTCCGATTGTCCGCCGGCCAAACGCCTGCGCGGCGCACCGAATGCGCGGATCGGCGACACCGGCCCGATGGGCCGCATCCTGATTCGCGATGAACCCGGCAATGCGATCGTCGACACGCTCGCGCCGCTAGCCGGCGAACTCGTGATCGACAAACCCGGCAAGGGCGCGTTCTACGCCACGCGGCTTGGCGAAGAACTGGCGATGCGCGGCATCACGCATCTATTTTTTGCCGGCGTGACCACCGAGGTCTGTGTGCAGACCTCGATGCGCGAAGCCAACGACCGCGGCTACGACAGTCTGCTCGTCGAAGACGCGACCGCCAGTTACATTCCGGCCTTCAAACAGGCCACGCTCGACATGGTGCGCTCGCAAGGCGGCATCGTCGGCTGGACCGCGCCTCTTTCCGCCTTGTTGCAACTCGAGGAGACTCACTGAGTATGGAAGTCAATCAGCCCGACATCGTCGCGCAGGTAAGCGCGGCCTTCGTGGAGTACGAGCGCGCGCTGGTCGACAACGACGTCGCGGCGATGAACGCGCTTTTCTGGAATACGCCGGAAACGGTGCGTTATGGCATTGCGGAAATCCAGCATGGCGGCGAAGCGATTCGCCTCTGGCGCGAGAGCTGTCAGCCGGTGCCGAAATCGCGCACGCTGCATCGGACGGTGGTCACGACCTTCGGCTCGGACTTCGCCACCGTCAGCACCGAATTCACCAGCGACGCCACGCCTTTGCTCGGCCGTCAGATGCAAACCTGGGCGAGACTCGGCCCAACCGAAGGCTGGAAAATCGTCGCGGCTCACGTCAGTCTTATCGCCGCGCCGTGAAACGTCGATAATAAGAACAAAGGGGGAATCCGGCCTCATGAACGAACCGACCAATCTGCTTGAGCAGCCGAGTGCTTCGAGTGTGCAGGAGACATCCGCGGCACCTGTTGCGGCCAACCCGCTTGCCGAACAGGTCTATCAGCAGTTGAAGAACGACATCTTCAGCTTTCGCCTGTTTCCCGGCGACCGCTTTTCGGAGAACGGCATTGCGCAGCACTATGGCGTGTCGCGCACGCCGATGCGCGACGGTTTGTTCCGTCTGCAACGGGAAGGCTATCTGGAAGTGGGTTTCCGGCGCGGCTGGAAAGTGGCGCCGATCAACTTCGATCAACTGGACCAGCTTTACGATTTACGCATCGTGCTGGAAGTAGCGGCGGTGGAGCGCATTGGCGCGGGCGGCGACGTCGCGCACGAGGCGGTGGAAGGGTTGAAGGCAGTCTGGTGCGTGGCGCCCGAACTGCGTGAAAGCGATCCGGTGAAGATGTTCGGCATGGACGAAAACTTCCACCGTCAACTGGTTGCCGCCACCGGCAATGCCGAAATGCTGCGGGTACATAACGAAGTGACCGAGCGCATCCGCATCGTGCGGCGGCTCGATTTTCTGAAACCGCATCGCACCAGCGCGACCTACGACGAACACTCCACCATGCTCAATCTGATCGAGCGCAATCGTCTCACCGAGGCGATCATCCTGCTGCGCGCGCACGTCACACAGAGCAAGCTGGAAGTGCGCAAGATCACCTTGTCGATGCTCGCCGCCGCGCGCGACAGCAAGCTGCCCTTCGTTTCCTGAGCGCGCTTCGGGTTCAGTCGTAAGAGAACGCGCCGCCGAATTTGTCGATGCGTTCCAGCGCCATGCCCGAGCCACGCACCACGCAAGTGAGCGGCGCCTCGGCGACGAACACCGGCAGGCCGGTTTCTTCAGCCAGCAAACGGTCGAGGTCGCGCAACAATGCACCGCCGCCCGCCAGCATGATGCCGCGCTCGGCGATATCCGCGCCGAGTTCCGGCGGCGTCTGCTCCAGGGCGATTTTCACCGCCGAGACGATCTGGTTGAGCGGATCGGTCAGCGCTTCGAGAATCTCGTTGCTGGACACGGTGAAGCTGCGCGGAATGCCTTCCGACATATTGCGGCCCTTGACTTCCATCTCCTTGACTTCGGAGCCCGGAAACGCGGAGCCGATTTCCTTCTTGATCGCCTCGGCGGTTTGTTCGCCGATCAGCATGCCGTAGTTACGACGAATGTAGTTGACGATCGCGTCGTCGAACTTGTCGCCGCCCACGCGCACCGAGCCTTTATAGACGATGCCGCCGAGCGAGATCACGCCGACTTCGGTCGTGCCGCCGCCGATATCGACCACCATCGAGCCGGTTGCTTCCGACACCGGCAGGCCGGCGCCCGTGGCCGCGGCCATCGGCTCTTCGATCAGATACACCTGCGAGGCGCCCGCACTGTGCGCGGCTTCCTTGATGGCGCGCCGCTCCACCTGGGTCGAGCCGCACGGTACGCAGATGATGATGCGCGGCGACGGCGCGAACATACGCGTCTCGTGCGCCATCTGGATGAAGCGCTTGATCATCTGCTGGGTGATGTTGAAGTCGGCGATCACGCCGTCTTTCATCGGGCGAATCGCCTCGATGTTGCCCGGCACCTTGCCGAGCATCTGCTTCGCTTCCTTGCCGACCGCCAGAATGATTTTCTTGCCGTTAGGACCACCCTCCTGACGAATCGAGACCACGGAAGGCTCGTCCAGCACGATGCCCTTGCCACGCATGTAAATCAGGGTATTCGACGTGCCGAGGTCGATGGCCAGGTCGTTGGAAAAATAGCCGCGCAAAAAACCGAACATGCAAATTCCTGTCTCTCGGATAACGGGCGCCAGAGCGCCTTTGGGGAGGGCCGCCGGAAGGCGGCCGCCGACCAGCGGGGTCGGAAGAGTGGGAAGCTTAACAGTTTCGGGATTTGTCGCACGGATGTCGGCTCACGGACGGCCTGCGATGCCCCAGCGTCGAAAACGCCGTCACGACGCGAAGAAACGTGCGCCTGCGCACACACCGTAAGCCAACGGCAAGGCATTCTCCTTGCAACCCTTACAGTGTGTACCGCCAGTCCGGCACGCGTTTTCCCGCCCGGAGCGGGAGAGGGAAGCAGTATTGCTCATCTGCAGTGAGGCGATATGGACGAGACAAAGCTGAACGCGCGGCGCTACGACGTCATCACCGATGAAGCCGGATTTCGCGCCTTGCAGCCCGAATGGGACGCGTTGTGGTCGAGGGCAGAGGGCTTCTGTTACCAGTCGTTTGCATTTTGCTGGCTGGCCTGGCTGCACGTGTCGAAACCACATGGACGCAAGCTCAAGTGTCTCGTGTGCCGGGAAGGCGGCCGCCTGGTGATGGTCTGGCCGCTCGAAATGGTTAGACGTTCGCTCTGGACGTACCTCGTTCCGCTCGGACCCGAAGGCGGCGATTTCACCAGCGTGCTGGTGGAGAACGGCGCACAGACCGCCTCGCTCGTGACGGGCGCATGGGAGGTGGCAAAGCGGCGTTGCGGGGCCGACTTCATTCATTTGCCGTATGTACGTGAATCGCTCGTGCTGCATAAGCTCGTGACCGGCGAGCGCAGGATCGTATTCGCCGAGCCGCACAATTCGTCGGCGGCGAAACTGCGCGGCGAGGGAACGTGGGACGAGTATTGCCAGACCCTTGGCACGCTGTTTCGCAAGAAGCCAGGCGGCTTCACGAAGAAGCTCGCGAAAGAAGGCACGGTCGACGTGCGCATGCTCGACCCCGCCGAGGAGAGCGAGACGGCGTCGATCGTCAAATGGATGTTCGAGTGCAAACGTGTCTGGAGCGGCCGGGTGGGCAAGCATAGCGTCTGGCTCGATTCACCCGAGTTCGAGCGCTTCCTGTGCAAGCTGATCTATTCGGGCGACGTGGCTTCGATGGCGCGGCTGATCGTCGTGACGCTGGACGATGCGCCGGTAGCGGCGCTGATCGTCAGTCTCGGCAATCCGTGGGCGAGCGCCATCATTTCCGGCTATGACCCGCACTATGGCAAATGCTGCCCCGGCCTGATCGGCATCGAGCACTGCGTCAAATGGGCGTTCGAAAGCGGCTACGACCTCGATTTCGGCGTAGGCACCGAGGAATTCAAGGCCTATTGGTCGCGTCGCCGGGCGACGACCGCGTGGACCGTTCAAACGATCAACTCGACATGGGGGCTGGTGGCGATGCGCGGGCGGCGTTTGATGCGCGAGGCGATGGAGCGGGTGAGGAAACCGACGCCTGAGGAAGCCGGATCGCCGGAAACGGACGCGGCGCTCGCGCCCGGCATGCGGCTTCAGACGCCCGACGCCGCGAGTCAGCGCGGCATTGGAGAATGAGTTGATGCGACGAAAGGATTTCCTTCCAGAGCACGTCTACGAACGGTCGCGGCTGCGTACCCGCGTCGCGCCGGTAATCACGGCGACGCCGAGCATGATGACGGCGACGATGGCGATCGTATGTTGAGCGACATGCATGGCCATCAATCCCCAGGACACGCCGCCGATCAGGATGATCCAACCAATCAGATAAATAACCAGCGTCATTGTTGTTCTCCTTGTTCGAGTTGACGAAAGGCAACGGGTCTATCGAGTAGCAGATTTCGCGCCCGATACGTTGCAGTCACGCCTGCACGGAGAAAAACGACGCGGTGAGGAACGAAGCACGCACGCCGCAACGCGCGCGCCTCGTCCGCCTCACCAGGACATGCCGATCAACCACAGGCCGGTTTGGCCTTCTTGCACGCATCGGCGAGCTGCGGCGGCGGGTCTTTCTTGAACACCGTCTTATACGATTCGAGCACGTTCGACTGAACCACCGGCAAGGACTGCACGCCGATCCACGCCGGCGGCGTCTGGCCGATCAGCGCCTTCATCATCGCCATGGCTTCGGCCACGCCCTGATCGTACGGACGCTGGGAGCCGGTCGCCTTGAGCGGACCACCCTTGGCGATCTCGATCGCGGATTGCAGGCCCAGATCGACCGTGGTCATCGGAATCGTCACGCCTTGGGCGCGCATCGAGGTGAGCGTATCGAGGGCCGGTTGGTCCCACACCGCGAACAAGCCCTTCACGTCCGGATTGCCGGTGAGAAAGTCACCCGCGATCTGGCCGACCTTCGACGGGTCCGTGAACGCGACCTGCTTGATCTTGATGTCGGGGCGATTCTTTTTGAACCAGTCGTTGACGGCCTTGGTGCGCTCCGTCGTGCTGAAGTAGTCCACGCCGAAATTCACGAGGCCGATCGTCGAGCCTTGCGGCACGCACGAGGCCAGCACCTTCGCCGCGATCTGGCCGTTGCCTTCGCTGTCCGCCGAGATCATCGCGGCATACTGTTCAGGATGCTTCAGGCCGGTTGGCACGTTATCCATGAACACGAGCTTGATGCCGGCCTCGGACACCTTCTTGTAGGTGGCGGCCGTAGCCGTGCCGTCGACCGGAATCGAGATGATGCCGTCGGGATGGCGCTGAATCGTGTTCTCGATGTCGGCGATCTGCTTGTCGACCTGGTACTCAGCCGAGGCCGTGCCGATCACTTCCACGCCGTATTTTTTCAGCGTGTCGGTGATGCCTTGCACCTGCAGTTGCGACCAGTCGAGATTCATCGTCTGCATCGAAATGCCGACCTTGAATTTGCCCGCCTTGATCTTGGCGATGTCCGCATCGCTCAGCTTCACGGCATCCACCGAAGCGGCTTTCTCGCCGTTCGGCCCTTGCCCGACGATGCCCTTCGGGCCGATCTGTCCGGCGGGAATGCCGGTCACGCATTGCGCGTAAGCGCCCGAGGCAGCCAGCGAAGCCACCACGGCTGCCGCCATCACGCTGGCTAACGCCATTCTTGAGCCACGACGTTGTTTCATGTTTCTCCTCCATTGGTTTTGATGTCGGTACTACGTCTCCTGCCAATCCCGTCAACGGGCTGCTTACGGATTACTTCCTCGTGAAGGCGACCGCCGCGACGATGATCACGCCTTTGATCACGAGTTGCAGCGATGAACTGACGCCGAGCAGCACCAGTCCGTTGTTGAGCGTGCCGATGATCAGGCTGCCGAGCAGCGTGCCGAGCACGAAGCCGCGTCCGCCGAACAGACTGCAGCCGCCGAGCGTGACGGAGGCGATCACGTCCAGCTCCATGCCTTGCACGACGTCGGGCCGCGCCGCATGCGAGCGGGCGGACAGCACGAGCGCGGCGAGGCCGGCCAGCGCGCCGGTGAGAATGAAGGCGAGGGTGGTCACGCGCCGCGTGTTGATGCCGGAGTAGAGCGCGGCCGTCGGGTTGCCGCCCGCCGCGTAAATCTGCCTGCCGAACACGCTGTAGTGCAGCAGCAGAATGCCCGCGATCACCGCCAGCAAGGTCCAGATGATCGGCACCGGCACGCCGAAAATATCGCCCTCGCCGAAGATCGAGATGAACGAGTCGTTGTCGATGATGACGGGCTTGGTGGTCGTCACCATCAGCGCCAGTCCGCGTGCGGCGCTCAAGGTGCCGAGCGTGACTAGAAACGACGGGATGTTGATCCGTGTGGTGACGATGCCGTTGATCGCGCCGACGATCGCACCCGTGCCGATCCCCGCAATGGCGCCGATGACCCAGTTGTTGCCGACATACGCCATCGCCAGTGCCGCCGACATGCCGGAGAGTGCCAGCGTCGAGCCCACCGACAGATCGATCTGCCGCGCGATGATCACGAACGTCATGCCGATCGCGATGATCGAGACCAGCGCGGTTTGCCGGCCGATGTTCAGGAAGTTGTCGATGGACAGAAACCACGGCGACGCGAAACTGAACACGACGAGCAGAATCGCGAACGCGGCATACAGCGCATACGGTCGGTCGCCTTGCAGGAGGACTTGCGCAATGCGCCGCATACGGCTTTTTTGCGGCGGCGCGGCCTGCCGTTGCGCCGTCAGCGGCGAGACAGAATCATTCATATTGCGGGCTCTATTGAAGAACGGGACAGTTGGATCATGTGATGCAAGGCTTCGGCGCTGGCCACCTCGTTACGCTCGACGGTCTTCACGATCGCGCCATCCGCGACGATCGAAATCCGGTCGCACAGCCGCAGGAGTTCGTCGAGGTCGGAGGAGACGACCAGTACGCCCGTGCCGGCTTGCGCGGCGTCGTTGACCACGCCGTAGATTTCCTCGCGCGCGCCGACGTCGACGCCGACGGTCGGTTCGTCGAGCATGAGCAGTTTGGGACGCGGGTGATTCCACTTCGCGAAGACCACTTTCTGCTGGTTGCCGCCGGATAGAAACCTGACTGCTGTAGACGAGCCCGGTGCTTTGACGGCCAGCTCTTTCATGGAACGCCTGGCTTGTTGCACGGCGGCCTGGCTGCGCAGCCATCCCCAGCGCGAGAAATGCGGCAGGCGTGGCAGCGTCAGGTTGCGTTCGATCGAATGATCGAGCACGAGGCCCTCCAGATGACGGTCTTCCGGCACCAGGGCGACACCTAGCTGAATGGCTCGCGCCGGTACGATGCGTGGGAGCCGCTGAGCATCGATTTCGATGGTGCCGGTGTCGACTGATCGAAGCCCGAAAATGGTTTGCAGAATCTCCGTGCGGCCACTACCGATCAGGCCCGCGAGTCCATGAATCTCGCCGCGATGAAGCGTCAGGCTGACGTCGCGCAGCCGGTCGTTGCTCACGTTCGACAGTTTGAGCACGGGTGCAGCGGGGGAGTCGGTCTCCACTGCGCGATCTCTCTCCGGTGGCTGCGTGTCTCCCGCAACCGGACGCGCCTGTTGCGCCGCGCCAACCGCCGTCTTTTCTCGCGCCTGCAACGCAGCGTGGCCGGGGCCGACGATCGCGGCCACCAGTTGCTTCATATCGGTTTGCGCGGTCGCAAACGATCCTGCGTTGGCGCCGTCACGAAACACGGTGACATGCTGCGCAATCCGGAACACTTCGTTCAGCCGATGCGTCACATAGATCACACCGACGCCGCGATCGGTAACCGCGCGAATCGCGTCGAACAGAATCTGTTCTTCACCGCCAGTGAGCGCCGAAGTCGGTTCGTCGAGGATCAGCACGCGCACTTCGCCCATCAAGGCCTTGCAGATTTCCGTCATTTGACGGTACGCGAACGGCAGCGAATCGACCTGCGCCTTTGGATCGAGCGGAATGCCGTGCGAGCGCAGAAATTCGCCGACGGTCGCCATCAACTGACGGTTCTTCACAAAACCCAGACGCGTGCGCGGCTCGCGGCCCAGCATCAGATTGGCGCCGACCGAGAGCGACTCGACCAGACTCAAGTCCTGATAGACCACGGCAACGCCGGCATCGCGCGATTGAGCAGGCGAGTCGAACACCACTTTCTGGCCGCCGATTTCGATCACGCCGTCGTCGTACGCATGCACGCCGCTGAGTATCTTGATCAACGTGGATTTGCCCGCACCGTTCTCGCCGAGCAGGGCATGCACTTCGCCAGGGAAAACTTTGAGGTTGACGCCGCGCAGCGCTTGCACGCCGCCAAATCGCTTGGTGACGCCTGCAACACGGATCAATGGAACCCGAGGCGATGACGCGGCCGCGACCGCAACCGGCTCACTCATCTGGCATGTCTCCTTCGTCTAGGTGACGAGATTCTTTTCTTTATCTGACGCTAGTCGGCCGGGACCGTGTTGTGATCTTCGCATCATGAATATGGTGCGTCAATAACATTTACGGGCTTTCCCTAGGCCTTAAGCGCCTGCTTATGTAACGATTACTCGCAAAGCTTGTTATGATTCTATCAATCGTTGTAGCATAAGTGCGAACAAATTGTCGGCGGCAGTTGTGCGCCGCGTCATATTTCCGGATGTCTTATGCCCGAAGCCCCGTTGCAATCTTCTTCCTCGGTCGTCGCCTTACGCGGCATGCCGATCGTTCATCCCGCGCGCAATCCCGGCATGCCGTTCGACGCCTCGTGGCTCGACGGCTTGCGCGTCAATCAGTCGGCCGTGGAAAGGCGCACCGCCACGCTCGGCACCCGCCGCACCGTCAAGAAAGACGCGCAGGCGGCGTGGTTGCTCAAAGCGGTCACGTGCATCGACCTCACCACGCTCAGCGGTGACGACACCGAAGGCCGCGTGCGCAGACTCTGCGCGAAAGCGCGGCAGCCGGTGCGCACCGATCTGCTCGAAGCACTCGGCATCGCCCCGCAAGGCATCACGACGGGCGCGGTGTGCGTGTATCACCGCTTCGTCGGCGCCGCGGTCGATGCGTTGCAGGGCAGCGGCATTCCGGTCGCGGCAGTGTCCACGGGTTTTCCCGCGGGACTGAGTCCGCATCCGCTGAAGCTGAAAGAGATCGAAGCGTCGGTGGCGGATGGCGCGCAGGAAATCGACATCGTCGTCACGCGTGAATACGTGCTGACCGGCAACTGGCAGGCGCTCTACGACGAAGTGCGGGACTACCGCGCGGCCTGCGGGCCGGCGCATCTGAAAACCATCCTCGCCACCGGCGACATCCGCACGCTGTCGAACGTGGCGCGCGCCTCGATGGTCTGCATGATGGCCGGCGCCGATTTCATCAAGACGTCCACCGGCAAGGAGGGCGTCAACGCAACATTGGACGTCTCGCTCGTGATGGTGCGGATGATCCGCGAATACCACGAACGCACCGGCGTGCTGATCGGTTTCAAGCCTGCGGGCGGCGTCTCGACGGCAAAATCGGTGCTGTCCTATCAGATCCTGATGAAGGAAGAACTCGGCCGCGCGTGGCTCGAACCGGAACTCTTCCGCATCGGCGCATCGAGCCTGCTGGCCGATATCGAACGCCAGCTCGAACATTACGTGAGCGGCCGTTACTCCGCTTTCAACCGTCACCCCGTAGCCTGAATAGAAGATCGATCCCATGAGCGTAGCCGAGTATTTTTCATCGATGGAGTACGGTCCCGCACCCGAGGACGATCAACCCGCGCGCGCGTGGCTCGCGCAGCATGAAGCGGGCTTCGGGCATTTCATCGGCGGTGCGTGGCATGCGCCTGCGGCCGGAGAACGTTTCGCGTCGAACGCGCCGGCAACGGGCGAACGGCTGGCGAATATCGCGCAAGGCGACGCAGCCGATGTCGACGCCGCGGTCGCCGCTGCGCGTGCCGCACAAGCTGGCTGGCTGGCGCTGGGCGGCGCAGGACGCGCGCGCCATCTGTATGCGCTCTCGCGCATGGTGCAGCGTCATAGCCGTCTGTTTGCCGTGCTCGAAGCGCTCGACAACGGCAAGCCGATCCGCGAGACGCGCGATATCGACGTGCCGCTCGTGGCCCGTCACTTTTTGCATCACGCCGGTTGGGCGCAGTTGCAGGACAGCGAATTTGCCGACTACGCGCCGCTTGGCGTGGTCGGTCAGATCGTGCCGTGGAATTTCCCGTTGTTGATGCTCGCATGGAAGATCGCGCCGGCCATCGCCACGGGCAATTGCGTGGTGCTCAAGCCTGCCGAATACACGCCGCTCACCGCGTTGCTGTTTGCAGAACTCGCGCATCGTGCGGGTCTGCCTGCGGGCGTGCTGAATGTCGTGACGGGCGATGGCCGCACCGGCGCGGCGCTCGTCGAGCATCCGCAAGTCGACAAGATCGCGTTTACCGGTTCGACCGAAGTCGGCCGCCTGATCCGTTCGGCAACGGCCGGCTCGGGCAAATCGCTGACGCTCGAACTCGGCGGCAAATCGCCGTTCATCGTATTCGACGACGCGGACCTCGACGGCGCGGTCGAAGGCGTCGTCGACGCGATCTGGTTCAACCAGGGTCAGGTGTGCTGCGCGGGCTCGCGGCTGCTGGTACAGGAGGGCGTCGAAGCACGCTTCATCGCCAAGCTGAAGCGACGCATGGAGACGCTGCGCGTCGGCACGTCGCTCGACAAGAGCATCGATCTCGGCGCGATCGTCGATCCGCTGCAACTCGAACGGATTCAGTCGCTGGTGGAAACCGGCCGGCGCGAAGGTTGCGCCGTGTGGCAATCGCCCGATACCACGCTGCCTGCGGGCGGCTGCTTCTATCCGCCCACACTCGTGACCGGCGTGGCGCCGGCTTCCGTGCTGGCGCAGGAGGAAATCTTCGGCCCGGTGCTGGTGGCGATGAGCTTTCGCACGCCCGACGAAGCGATTGCGCTCGCCAACAACTCGCGTTATGGACTGGCCGCGAGCGTGTGGAGCGAAACCATCGGCCGCGCGCTCGATGTCGCGCCGCGTCTGGCTTGCGGTGTGGTCTGGATCAACGCGACCAATCTGTTCGACGCGGCGGTGGGCTTCGGCGGCTATCGCGAATCGGGCTACGGACGCGAAGGCGGCCGTGAGGGCATTTACGAATATCTGAAACCGCGAGCGTGGCTCAATCTTCCAGATCGGCGCGCCGCGCGCAGCATCGGCGCGGTGAGCGACGAGAACGTGCTCGATCCGCTGTCGAATGTGACCTCGATCGATCGGACCGCGAAGCTCTTTATCGGCGGCAAGCAGGTGCGCCCGGACAGCGGCTATTCGATGCCGGTTCACGCACCGGATGGCACGGCGGTCGGCGAAGTGGGCGAGGGCAATCGCAAGGACATCCGCAACGCAGTCGAGGCGGCGCGCGGCGCGCAGAAGTGGTCGCAGGCCACCACGCATAACCGTGCGCAAGTGCTGTTCTATCTGGCGGAAAACCTCGCTGTGCGAGCAGACGAATTCGCGCGGCAACTGGTCGTGCGCAGCGGCGCGACGGAAGCGGCGGCGCATGCGGAAGTGGATGCCTCGGTACAACGCCTTTTCACCTACGCGGCGTGGGCCGACAAGTTCGACGGCGCCGTACATACGCCGCCTTTGCGCGGCGTCGCGCTCGCCATGCATGAACCGCTGGGGGTGATCGGCATTGCATGTCCGGCCGAAGCGCCGTTGCTCGGTTTCGTTTCGCTGGTGGCGCCGGCGCTGGCGATGGGCAATCGCGTCGTGGTGCTGCCGAGCGAAGCATCGCCGCTCACGATCACCGATTTCTATCAGGTGGCCGAGACCTCGGATGTGCCGGCCGGCGTGCTGAATATCGTGACGGGTACACGCAATGCCCTGCTGCCGGCGCTTGCGAAACACGACGATGTCGATGCCGTCTGGTGCTTCGGCAATGCGGCGGACTCGACGCTGGTGGAGCGCGAATCGGTCGGCAATCTGAAGCGGACCTTCGTCGATTACGGCCACCAGTTCGACTGGTTCGACGGTGCCAGCGAAGGGCGGCCGTTGCTGCGCCAGGCGGTGCAGGTCAAGAACATCTGGATACCGTACGGAGACTGAACGACAGTCGCGCCGATGGTCTGAACGACACGCACGCCAACCAGAAAATGGAGGAGATACCGTGCTGAACAATCTGGATCTGCAGGACCACGCCGAAGTGCCTCGCGCACTTCAGGCAACGCAGGAACATCTCTTCAACCCGATTCGCCGGGTACGGGGGGAAGCCGCATGAGCACGTCTTCGCAACGCAACGGAAGCGTCGTCATTCTCGGCATCTATGTGACCGACCTGACGTTTCGCGCCGGACGCATGCCGCAGATCGGCGAAACCATCGCGGGGACGGCTTTCGCAATGGGGCCCGGCGGCAAGGGCTCGAATCAGGCCGTGGCCGCTGCGCGCGCCGGCGCAAACGTGGTGTTCTGCACCCGCCTCGGCAACGACGCGTTCGGCGAGATTGCGCGCGCCACGTGGACCAAAGAAGGCATCACGGCGCGCGCGACCGTGATCGACGGCGTCTCGACAGGCGCCGCTCATATCTTCGTCGACGACAACACCGGCATGAACGCGATCATCGTGGCTTCTGGCGCGGCCGGCACGATGGAGGCCGCTGACGTCGACGCCATCGAAGACGATATCGCCGCCGCTCAGGTTTTCGTCACGCAACTCGAGCAGCCGCTCGCGGCAGCGCGTCGCGGGCTCGAAGTGGCGCGCCGGCATGGCGTCGTCACCGTGTTCAATCCGGCGCCGGCCATGCCGCTGGACGACGGCATCTTCCCTTTGTGCGACTACATTACCCCGAACGAAACCGAAGCGACCGCGCTCACTGGCGTGCCGATCGCGAACGCGGAGGACGCGCGCCGCGCCGCCGACGTTCTGCTCGCCAAAGGTGTCGGCACGGTCATCGTGACCTTGGGCGAGGGTGGCGCACTGCTGCATTCGGCCACGCAATCGATCCTCGTGCCCGCATACCACTGCGGCCGCGTCGTGGAAACCGCGGGCGCGGGCGACGGCTTCACGGGCGGTTTCGCGGCGGCTCTCGCACGTGGCGAAGACGCCATCACCGCCATGCACTTCGGTTCCGCGCTGGCCGGCATTTCCGTGACCCGTCCGGGCACGGCGCCGTCCATGCCGACGCTCGACGAAGTGAACCAGGTGTTGAACCAGCCGGCCGGCCTGTCCCAGGCATCCTGAGCGTTTGCGTAGATTGAAGGAGCGTGTCGTCACCATGAAGTCAACGTTTGCCGCTGGAAAACTGTTCGGCGACCGGCAACTGAATTTTCTGCTGATCGTCAACGTGCTCGTCGTGCTGGTCGCGACGTGGCTCTCGCACGGCCAGTTCGTCGATATCGACAACCTGCAGTCGATGGGCGGCCAGTTGCCCGAACTCGGCCTGCTCGCGCTCGGCATCATGCTCTCGATGGTGTCCGGCAACGGCGGCATCGACCTGTCCGGTGTCGGGCTCGCCAATCTGTCCGGCATGGTGGCCGCGCTGATCGTGCCGCACTTCGTCAATGGCGACGATTCGCCCGCGCTTTACACCGCGCTCTTTTGCGTGATCGTGGTGGTGATGGGACTGCTCGGCGGCTTGCTGAACGGCGTGGTGATCGCGCGCCTCAGACTCACGCCGATTCTCTGCACACTCGGCACGCAATTGCTCTTTACCGGCTTCGCGGTGGTGTTGAGCAACGGCGCGTCGGTACATGTCGACTATGTGGACCCGTTGTCGGATATCGGCAACGGTACGGTGTTCCAGGTGCCGATCGCGTTCTGCATCTTCATCGCTGCCGTGATCGTGCTGGGGTGGCTCCTCAAGCGCAGCCCGTTCGGCTTGCGGCTCTATCTGATGGGCACCAATCCCAAGGCCGCGTTCTATGCCGGCATTCCACGCGCCCGCATGCTGATCACCACCTATGCGATGTGCGGCGTGCTCGCGTCGCTGGCTGGATTGATCAGTGCGACCCATACGTCCAGCGCAAAATGGGACTACGGCAACTCCTATCTGCTGATCGCGATCCTGATCGCGGTGATGGGGGGCGTGAATCCGGCGGGTGGGCATGGCCGCATCATCTGCGTGTTTTTCGCGGCGACCGTGCTGCAGTTTCTCTCCAGCCTGTTCAATCTGATGGGCGTCTCGCAGTTCTTCGGCGATTGCGCGTGGGGTTTTCTGCTGCTGCTCTCGCTCGCGTTCGCGGGCGGCGAACGGGTGCGGGCGATCTTCGGATTCGGCGGTGGTGGCGGCGGTGGCGGTGGTTCGGCCGCGACGCCCAGGCGTTAGCCCAGGCACCGACAAAAGTTTCAGTACACAGCGGACAACGAGCCCCGGCTGTCCGTCACGGTTAAGTGGGCGACATCGAACGAAGAAAGGAGACATCGCATGAAACTGACTCGACTGAGCGCCGCGCTGGCGGCAGGCGTTCTTACTGTTGGCGTGATCGCTGCGGCGCACGCGGCGACCAACGAAACGATCGTCACGGTCGTCAAGGTGACGGGCATCAACTGGTTCAACCGGATGGACGACGGCGTGAAAGAGTTCGCCAAGGACAACCCCGGCGTGACTGCGTATCAAACCGGCCCCGGCCGCGCGGACGCGGCACAACAACTGAAGATCATCGAAGACCTGATCGCCAAGAAGGTCACGGCGATTGCCGTGGTGCCCTACGATCCGCCGACGCTCGAACCGGCGCTGAAGAAAGCGATGGATCGCGGCATCAAGGTGGTCACGCATGAAGCGGACAACGAGAAGAATACGATGGTCGACATCGAAGCCTTCGACAACACCGCCTACGGCGCGGGCCTGAACGAACGTCTCGCCTCGTGCATGCACGACGACGGCAAATGGGCCGTGCTGGTCGGCTCGCTCGGCAGCCGCTCGCAGGTGCAATGGGCGGACGGCGGCATCGGTAACGCCAAAACCAGGTATCCGAAGATGGATCTGGTCGAACCGAAGCTCGAAACCAACAATGACGGCGAACGTGCCTATGAAGTCGCGAAGGAAGTGCTGCGCAAGCATCCCGACCTGAAGGGCTTCCAGGGCTCGTCCTCGCTCGACGTGATCGGCATCGGCCGTGCGGTGGAAGAGGCCGGCATGCAGGGCAAGATCTGCGTCTACGGCACGGGTCTGCCGACTGAAGCGGGCAAGTACCTCGAAAGCGGCGCGATCAACGGCATCGCTTTCTGGGATCCGAAGCTCGCAGGCATCGCGATGAACAAGATCGCCAAGATGCTGGTGGACGGCAAGACGGTCGAGAACGGCGCCGATCTCGGCATTCCGGGCTACACGAAAGTGACGGTCGCCAAAGGTCCGGGCAAGGGCATCATCGTGCGCGGTCAGGGTTGGGTGAACGTCGACAAGTCGAACTACAAACAGTATCCGTTCTGAGTTTCCTGCAGTACGTGTAACGACGCGTGCCCGCAAGGGCACGCCCTAACCTGCGACTCGCCACCATGAATCAGGACGTCAGTTCACCGCAGTCATCCCCGTCACCGCAAAGCGGCACGTCGCAAGCTTTCCTGCAGGTGGTCGGCGTGCACAAGCGCTTTACCGGCGTGCATGCGCTGCGCGGCGTGAGCCTCTCGTTCGAACGCGGCCAGATCTATCACCTGCTCGGTGAGAACGGCTGTGGCAAGAGCACACTCATCAAGATCATCTCCGGTGCCCAGCCCCCGGACGAAGGCGAGCTCGTGATCGAAGGCGTGCGGCACGCGCGTCTCTCCGCGCTCGAATCGCTCGCGGCCGGCATCGAAACCGTCTATCAGGATCTCTCCCTGTTGCCGAACATGAGCGTGGCGGAAAACGTTGCGCTCACCTCGGAACTGGCCACGCACGCGGGCAAACTGGCCCGCACGTTCGATCGTCGTGCGCTCGCCAGCACCGCGGCCCGCGCGCTGACTTCGGTCGGCTTGCCCGGCGACGCCCAGTTTCAGGCCACGCTCGTCGAGCAATTGCCGCTGGCCACGCGGCAGCTCGTGGCGATTGCGCGCGCGATCGCCAGCGAGGCGAAGTTCGTCATCATGGACGAACCCACCACCTCGCTGACCCAGAAGGAAGTCGACAATCTGATTGCCGTGCTCGCCAAACTGCGCGCGCAGGGCGTCACCGTGCTGTTCGTGAGCCACAAGCTCGACGAGTGCTACGCGATCGGCGGCGAAGTCATCGTGTTGCGTGACGGCCAGAAAATGGCGCAAGGGCCGATCGCGCAATTCAGCAAGGAGCAGATCAGCGAGTTGATGACAGGACGGCATCTGTCGAACGAACGCTATCGCGAAGGCGCCTGCGAGCCGAATGTCGTGCTCGACGTGCGCGGCTACACACGCAACGGCCAGTTCAGCGAGGTGTCGTTCGCTTTGCATGGCGGCGAAATTCTCGGCATCACCGGGCTGCTCGATTCGGGACGCAACGAACTCGCGCGCGCACTGGCAGGGGTCGCGCCCGCGCAATCCGGACAGGTGCTGCTCGACGGCAAGGCGATCGCATTGCGCACGCCGTCGGATGCGAAGGACCATCGGATCGGCTATGTGCCGGAAGACCGCCTGAACGAAGGGCTCTTTCTCGACAAACCGATTCGCGACAACGTCATCACCGCGATGATCTCCAGCCTGCGCGACCGTTTCGGACAGATCGACCGCAGCCGCGCGCAAGCGCTGGCGGAGCAGACGGTGAAGGATCTGCAGATCGCCACGCCCGGTGTGGATAAACCCGTGCAGTCGCTCTCCGGCGGCAACCAGCAGCGCGTGCTGATCGGCCGCTGGCTCGCCATCGATCCACGCGTGCTGATTCTGCATGGCCCTACCGTCGGCGTCGACGTCGGCTCGAAGGACATCATTTATCGCATCATGCAGCGGCTGTCGCAACGCGGCATCGGCATCATTCTCATCAGCGACGATTTGCCTGAACTGCTGCAGAACTGCGATCGCATTCTGATGATGAAGAAAGGCCGCGTGGCCGACGAATATCGGGCCGATGCCTTGAGCGAAGCCGATCTGTATCACGCGCTGCTGTCGGAAGCGGCATAAAGGACGTTCCCACCCATGAACTCGCGCATCGATTCGCGCCTGAACCAGACCATGACCACCCCGACCGTCGTCGAAGTCGCCCCCGAGGTCAAGCCGCCGAGCTTGCGGGCCAAGCTCGCCCGCAATCCCGAATGGTTCACCGCCGCTTTGATCGTGGTGACGTGCCTGATTGTCGGCGCGATCAATCCACGTTTTTTCCAGTTGGCCACGTTGTTCGATCTGCTGCACTCGGCCACCACCATGTCGCTGTTCGCGCTGGGCACGCTCGTGGTGCTCGCCTCCGGCGGGATCGACGTGTCGTTCACGGCGATTGCCGCGCTGACCATGTACGGCATCACCAAGGCCGTGTTCGCCTGGTGGCCCGATGCGCCATTTGCGCTGATTCTGATTACCGGTGCGCTGGGCGGTGTCGTGCTGGGCATCGTCAACGGCTTGCTGGTGCATCGACTGAAAGCGCCTTCGCTGATCGTCACGATCGGCACGCAATATCTTTATCGTGGCTTGCTGTTGACGTTTATCGGCACGTCGTTCTTCATGAATATCCCGCACAGCATGGATCGCTTCGGGCGCATTCCGCTGTTTTTCTATCACACGAGTGATGGTTTGCGCGCCGTGCTGCCAATTTCGGTGGTGGCGCTGGTGGCTGCGGCGGTGCTCACCTGGTGGCTGTTGAATCGCACGATGATGGGTCGCGGCGTCTACGCGATGGGCGGCAGTCTCGCGATTGCCGAGCGGCTCGGCTACAACCTGCGCGCGATCCATCTGTTCGTGTTCGGCTACACGGGGATGCTTGCCGGCATCGCGGGCATCCTGCACGTCTCGAACAACCGGCTCGCAAATCCGTTCGACCTGGTGGGCTCGGAACTCGATGTGATCGCGGCGGTGATTCTGGGCGGTGCACGCATAACGGGCGGCACGGGGACGGTGGCGGGCACCTTGCTCGGCGTGGTGCTGGTCACGCTGATCAATAGCGTGCTGATTCTGGTCGGCGTGCCGAGTACCTGGCAGAAGGTGATTATCGGCGCGTTCATTCTGATCGCCGGGACGCTGTTTGCTTTGCAGCGCAAGAACTGATGCGAAAGCGCATGGAACGCGAGAGCGTTCCATGCTGGACGTCAGCGCTTAACGACGCTTGCGGTGATCTTGGCCTTTCTCGGTGATGATCGAATCGAAGTCGTCGACTTGCGAGAAGCGCACGGCTTTCACTACACCGAATTTGCTTTGATCCACCACCAGATGACGCTCGACCGCACTCGCCATCGCGGCCTGCTTGAGCGCCACCTCATGAAAATTCCAGCAGGTCACGCCGCGCGCCGCGTCCACGCCGCCTGCTGAAATGAAGGCCTTGTTGATGCCCATGCGGCGCAGCATCTCCAGACTCTCTTCGCCGGCGAACGAATCCGACGAGGGCACATAAACGCCGCCCAGCAGAATCATTCGCACATTCGGCTTGCGCCGCAAAATTTCCGCGACGTTCAACGAGTAGCAAACGACTGTCACGTGCCGTTCCACCGGAATCAGTCGGGCCAGCGTGGTAAGGGTCGTGCCGCAGTCGATGAACAGCGTTTCGTTATCGCCGATCAGTCCCGCCGCCACCGCCGACGCTTCGGCCTTGGCCTGCGCGAAGTGGTCTTTTTCTTCTTCGAGTGAGTAGCCGGCGTTGTTGGGAACGTCGGTTGCGCTGACGATATAGCCGCCGAGATACGTGAACCGTTCCGGACTGCCTGCGATGTCGCGCCGCACGGTCATCTCCGAAACGCCTAGCAGGGCGGCGGCGTCGCGCAGGCGCATCACGTTTTGCCTGGCCAGCGCATCGGCGAGGGCGCGGAGGCGGTCGGGTTTCAGCATGGAGGTCCTGTCGCGCAGTGTGGAGGGGCGTTATGTTTTGTTCGAGTTGATGAAAGGATTATAACAAGAGCTGGTCCGCGCGGCGAGTGCGGCGTGAGGCAGGGATGCCTGCCGTGGCGTCGATTTGTTGGTATAAAGTAGGTCGGCGACCGCGATGCGGCGCGATGGATGTGCATCACCTCCACTGTTCCTTATGGGTCTGCCTCCGCGATGAAATACAAGGACTATTACGAGCTTCTCGGCCTCGAGCGCGCTGCGTCGCAGGACGACATCAAGCGGTCGTATCGCAAGCTCGCGCGCAAGTATCACCCTGACGTCAGCAAGCTCGACGACGCGGAGGAGCGCTTCAAGGAACTCGGCGAGGCTTACGAGGTGCTCAAGGACCCCGAGAAGCGCGCCGCCTACGATCGCCTCGGCAGCGACTGGCGCAACGGCCAGGACTTTCAGCCGCCGCCGAACTGGGACGAGGGCTTCGAGTTCCGTGGCGCGGGCGGCCAGAGCGGCATGCATGGCGAGCCGCACGACTTCAACGATTTCTTCGGTTCGATGTTCGGCGACGCGCGCGCCCAGCACGGCCAGCATGCGCGTCACAGACCGTTCGAAGCGCGTGGCGAAGATCATCACGCGAAAGTGCTGATCGATCTCGAAGACGCTTATCGCGGCGCGCAGCGCTCCATTTCGCTGCAAGTGCCGGTGGTCGATGCGCAAGGCCATGTCGCGCTCGAATCGCGCACGCTCGACGTCACCATTCCCAAGGGCATTCGCGAGGGCCAGCATCTGAGGCTCGCGGGGCAGGGCGGACCGGGCACGACACCCGAAAACGCCGGCGATCTTTATCTCGAGATCGGCTTTCGCGAGCATCCGCGTTTTCGCGTGGATGGCCGCGACGTCTCGATCGAATTGCCGGTCGCGCCCTGGGAAGCCGCGCTCGGCGCACCGATCGCGGTGCCCACCCCCGACGGCACGGTCGAGATGACCGTGCCGGCCGGTTCGGCCGGCGGCCGGCGTTTGCGTCTCAGAGGCAAGGGCATCCCCGCCAACCCGCCCGGCGACCTCTACGTGGTGTTGAATATCGTGCTGCCGCCCGCCGACAACGAGTCGTCGAAAGCGGCTTACGAGGCGATGCGCCTCGCGTTCAACTTCGATCCGCGCGCGCACTTTTATGGGTGATCATCGTGAAAGAGACTAATACGACGACCTGGTTGCAAGGGCAGATTGTCGATGACAACCTCGAGTTCACGCTCGTCGAACTCAGCCGCGCAAGCGGGGCCACGGAAGACGAATTGACGCTGTGGGTCGCCGAGGGCGTGTGCGAGCCGGTCGGAACGCAACCCGAAGAGTGGCGCTTCAGCGGCACGGCGCTGCGGCGCGCGCGCACGGCGCAGCGGCTCACGCACGGCCTTCAGATCAATGCGCCCGGCGTCGCGCTGGCCCTCGATCTGCTCGACGAGATCGCGGCGTTACGTGCGCGAGTCAAGCGCCGGTAGACATCCCCGCTCATTTTGCGAGGCACGCCCGCTTTGGGCGTCGATATTTTAGTTGCCTTGCTAATCATATTGCGTTCTAATCTTCTTATGTTCGATCATTGCCTTTACTTCAATTCGTCCGCGTTGATGCGCCTCGTCGAGCGCGAATGGGCTTCAGCGTATGCGCCTTTCGGGCTGACGCCGGCGCAGGGATTCGTGCTGCGCGTCGTGCTGGCCTCGCCCGGATGTCTCGGCAGCGAGGTGGCGGACTTGCTGGGCATTGCCCGTCCCACGGCCACGCGATTGATCGACAACCTGGGTGACAAGGGTCTGGTCGAGCGCCGTCAAGGCGAGGCCGACGGCCGCGAGTGGTATGTCTTTCCCACCCGCGCGGGAAAAGCGCTCGACAAGCCGATCAACGCAGCGAGCGCCGCGATTGCGAAGGCATTGCGCGAGAAGCTCGGGGCGGATCTGTTCGGAACCACGGTTGCCAATATGCATAGCGTTAGAAAAGCGTTGTCGTGACGGCAGCGTTTTTTTTGATCAATAGTTGTCATGCTAACTAAATGGGAAGACTGATGAATCACTCATCGACGTCGTGCGCGAAGACCAGCCGAAGTGCGCGCGAGCAAGTAGAAAGAGGCCGATGGATTGTCGGTCTGCTGGTGACGCTGGTGGTCGTCGCTGCATTCGTTGCAGCGGTTGCGTACGCGCCGGCAAGCATTCGTGCAAATAACGCGCTGTGTCTGCAGCAACTCGCGAATGAGGAGCACACGAGTCTGGAGGCGTTTTTTCAGAATCCGGTCGAGCAGGATGCCTTGGTGCAAGCGGTTGCCGTTTGTGCGCGCTGAAGGGACCGGCGCAGGATGATCTGCCGGCCGACCTGGCGATAGCGTGCGGGAGAACCGCACGATCGCCACGTTCTCGCCACTTTGTTATCCGTGGACCGGACAACCGTTGAAACGCCCACGAAACTCCGCCGAGTCTTCATACGCTGGTTTGCGCGCGCGCATTACGCCGCCGAGCGGCCGGTGCGCGGCAAGCCCATGCCACGGACTGAACAGCATGCCGTCGTCGATGGCAGCCGAACGCGCGTCGCTCCACGCAGGTTGCTGTGTCACGCGGATGCGCGCCACCGCCACGTATGGGCTTTCATCCTCGGGCCACGGCACCGAGGCATCCTCCACCGGCATCTTTTCGATGTCGGTGGCAAGTTGCACGCGCACTTCCCATTCGCCGGACTGGGTCGCGAAAAAGGCGTTGACCGCGTCACGTAAAGCATCGGGATGTCCGTTGACATCCAGCGGCGCGTCCGTCAGGGCAGTGAGTTCAGCAGAGACCGGCGCGACGCTGAGTTTGGCGAAGTACTGTCCGTAAAGAAACGGCACGCCGGTGTAGAACGTCTCGCCAAGAATGTGCGTCTCAGGATGACCGCCCAGACTTTTGAGCGTGCCGCTTTCGCCGCCCACCGCCTCGACCACTTTCTCGGCACCACGCAGCACCGCCGACAGCACCTTCTTGCCGGTGGGCGCGCGATCGGTGGTTTTGGCGAGCAGTTTCAGTGTCGAAAGAAACGCCTTCGGCGTGGCCACCGTGAAAGCAGGCGCGTTGATCATGACGAAGTCCTGAGTGGTCTGGGCTTCGCTCCCGGGCAACCGGGCGCCTTCGACATCCGCGATCTTGATGGCCAGACCGCGCGGGGTCGACACGCTGTCGTCGAGGATATCGCCGGGATTGGTCGACAAACGCATCACCACCTTGTGCGTGCCGGGTCGCGCGAAAATGCCCTGAGCAAGTTCGGGCGGCAAATTGTCGAGCACGGTCAGTTCGCCGTCGAGCAAGCCATGACTTTTTGCATGCACGCTGCGAACGGCGTGATGGTAATCCTGCGACGTTTTCTCCTGAATACCGTGCAGTGCGTCGATCAGTTGCCGGGTTGTGTCGGCCTCGTCGTCAGGTATTTGTTCGAAAGTCGTGTCGAACGTAAGCGGGCGAATGGCAAATAAGGTGCTCATTGATGGGCTCCGGGCAGGTTTTGAGGGCAATGCTGTTGCGGGCGCAAGCGATGTTCCCGGCGCGTTGCCGCCTCCGTACGCCAATTCGACTGCTGCGCGCGTGGCGCGGTATGGTCGTTGCTCATCATGGATTGGGCTTCTTCAGACAAACACCCCCTGAGAGCCGGCGGCAACGGGCCCTTTGCCCGATGCGCACATTGGAGACTGTAACCATGAATAGCGATCTCGAAGCCCGTATCCGGACGCGGGCCTATCACATCTGGGAAATGAATCCTTCACAGGACGGCAATGCGGAGCAGCACTGGGAGGAGGCGCGCAGGCAGCTCGAAGCCGAGGGCGAACTGGATGGCACCGCGCCGTCGATGAGCGCGGATCAGTCGGCGGAACGTGAGCGCGGCGATCAGCCCATGCAGGAAGATCGGCTCCAGGACATCCCCGATAGCGCGCCATTGCAGGAGGATGGGGCGCAGCGTCGAAAAAAATGACGTGTCACGCGGGCGAAAGCAACGCGTTACGCGGCCGGCGGCTGCCGGCGAATTGCATGCACGCGGCGCCTGACAGGGGAAGGCGTCGCGCCGTTATCCAGTTGGGTGCTAAGCATAGTTAAAAAGCTCGTTTATCCGGAAAGGGCGGCGTTGCTACGATCGCAGTTTCGTCGTCGCTACCCTAACTGGAATTCGAGCCGTGACATTGTCTATTTTGCGTTTCCTCGCCCGGACGACGCTGATTTCGCTACTCGTCGTGAACGTCGCCCATGCGCAACGTGCCGTCAATACGACGCAGGTAAAACTGCGGATCGGCTATCAAAAGTCGTCGACACTCATCACGATTCTGAAGGCACGCGGTTCGCTCGAGCAGGCGCTGGCACCGCTCGGCGTGAGCATCAGCTGGAACGAATTCGCGAGCGGCTTGCCCCTGACCGAAGCGCTCAACGCCGACGCCGTCGACCTGAGCGCGGACGTCGCCGACACAGTGCCGGTGTTCGCGCAAGCCGCGCACGCGCGCTTCGTCTATGTCGCGCAGGAGGCGCCGTCGCCGGGCGCTCAGGCCATCATCGTGAAAAGCGCGGGGCCGCTGCACAAACTGGCTGATCTGAAGGGACAGCGTATTGCCGTGACCAAAGCGGCGGGCAGTCACTATCTGCTGCTTGCCGCGCTCGCGAAGGCCGGTCTCACGCCCGCAGACGTGCGCATCAGCTATCTCACGCCCGCCGATGGCCGCGCCGCATTCGAACGCGGCAGCGTGGATGCATGGGTGACCTGGGACCCGTACGTGGCGTCCGTGGACAAAGCGGCCGATGTGCGCATTCTGGCCAACGGTCAGGGTCTCGCCTCTTATCAACGCTATTACCTGGCATCCAGCACGTTCGCTGCGGCACATCCCGACGTGATCGCAACCGTGTTCGCGCAGTTGCAGTCGGCTGGCGTATGGGTTCGCGCTCATCCGGACGAGGCGGCGAGGCTGCTCGCGCCAGTCTGGGGCCTCGATGCGTCGACGATCGAGCGAGCCAATGCGCGGCGAAGCTATGAGGTCCGCGCAGTAGACGCGCAGAATTTCGGCGAGCAGCAAAAGATCGCCGACACTTTCTATCGCGCGGGCCTGCTACCGGCGCCGGTCGAAACGGCGACGGCGCAGCGCTGGAACTTCACGACGAAACGGGCGGAAGCGGCGGGGGTGACGACAACGGCGTCCGGCGGCTGATCAATGCAGGGGGCCAATGCCGGGAGACGTTCGGCAATTTCATCACTAACGGCTCCTGGCGTTCGCCCCTCGCGCTTTTCACGCGCGACCGATCACCACCACCCGCTGACCGGCCCGCACCGGCGACCCCGGCGCGACGTGGACCGCATCGACGACGCCCGCGCACGGCGCGGTGACCGAAATCTCCATTTTCATCGACTCGATCACGAGCAGCACGTCGCCTTCGGCCACGCTCGCACCGGGGCTCACGTGAACCTGCCAGAGGTTGCCCGCGATCTCGCTGTCCACGGCCACCTGGTGATCGTCGAGCGGCGCGGTGCCGGTGTCGGAGGCCACAGGCGGTTCCAACGCTTCTTCGACATCGCCCGCTTCATGCCAGCGTTGCCGCTCGGCCTGAAATGCCGTCTGCTGACGCGTGCGAAACCGCTCGATGCCTTCCGCTTCCTGCTGCAGGAAGGCCTGATAGTCCGTGAGCGACAACGCGGTTTGCTCGATACGCAACGGATAGCGTCCGAGCGGAAAGTCTTCGCGAATCTGCAGCAGTTCCTGAGCGGGGACTTCGTAGAAGCGGATCTGATCGAAGAACCGCAGCAAGTACGGTTGGCCCGCGAAGTCAGCGGTCTGCCTGAAGCGATTCCACATCTGTAACGTGCGACCGACGAACTGGTAGCCGCCAGGCCCTTCCATGCCGTATACGCAGAGATAAGCGCCGCCGATCCCCACCGAATTTTCCGCCGTCCAGGTTCGTGCGGGGTTGTACTTGGTCGTGACGAGCCGATGACGCGGATCGAGCGGCGTCGCAACCGGCGCGCCGAGATAGACGTCCCCGAGACCCATCACCAGATAACTGGCGTCGAATACGATGCGCTTCACCGCCTCGATCGACTCGAGATCGTTGATGCGGCGGATGAACTCCAGATTGCTCGGGCACCACGGCGCATCCTTGCGCACCGTGGTCATGTATTTGTCGATCGCCAACTGGCAGGCGGGGTCGTCCCATGACAAGGGCAAATAGACGATGCGCGAGGGCACACGCAAGTCCTGCTGCAGCAAGACGCGCTGCCAGGTGGTTTCGATCGTCGCGAGCAGCGTGACGAGCGGCAAGCGTTCCGGCTGGTAATGAATCTGCAGTGAGCGGATGCCCGGCGTCAGATCGATCACGCCGTCGAGGTCGAGCGCTTCGAGCGATTGCATCAGCGCGTGGCCTCGAAAACGCAGCACGAGGTCGAGTTCGGCCGGTCCGATTTCGAGCAGCAGATGGGTGTCGCCGGATAAACGTGCGACCAGCCGCTCGCGATCCGCGCCAATATCGAGCACGATCGGCGAGGCGAGCGCGGGCGTCGCGAGAAGACTTGCCGCGTCGCGCGGCGCAGCGTCCACCATGACCTCGAGCGTATCCGTTTCAATCTTGCGGGCTTGCGCGGCGGCGCGCGCAACCGCGATATCGACCGGCACGAAGCGCACCTTGTCGCCGGCCTTCAACTGACCGATCTGCCACAAGTCGGCCTCGATGATCGTCACCGGGCAGACAAAGCCGCCGAGGCTCGGACCGTCGGGGCCGAGTATCACCGGCATGTCGCCGGTGAAATCGATCGCGCCCACCGCATACGGATTGTCGTGAATGTTCGACGGATGCAGTCCGGCTTCGCCGCCATCTTCGCGCGTCCACTCCGGTTTGGGTCCGATCAGCCGCACGCCGGTGCGGCTCGAATTGAAATGGATCTCCCATTCAGTCGAGAGAAACCGGTCGATATAGCGCGCGCTGAAGTATTCGGGCGCGCCATGCGGGCCGTAGATCACGCGCAATACGCGCACATCCTGAAGCGGCGGTGACAACGGCTCGGGCAGCACTGCGCCGGCCGTGCGATCGACGAGCGGATGCAGATGCAGCACGTCGCCGGCGCGCAGCGCGCGGCCCCCGTGACCGCCGAACTGGCCGAGCGTGAACGTGCTGCGGCTGCCTAGATACTGCGCGACGTCGAAGCCGCCGCGCACGCACAGATAGGCGCGCGCGCCGGCGCCGCGGATGGTCCCTAGCGCGAGGATCGCGCCCGCAGGCATCAGCAGCGCCGTCTGCATCGGTTGCGGCTCACCATCGAGCGTGACCGGCAACGCCGCGCCGGTGATGACGACGACGGCGTCGGTATTGAAGCGCAGCGTCGGGCCGCTCATGGTGATTTCGAGTGCGGCGGCCGTGGCGTCGTTGCCGAGCAGACGATTGCCGAGGCGCAAAGCACGGTCGTCCATCGGACCCGAAGGCGGAATCCCGACGGCCCAGTAACCCAGTCGCCCGGGATAATCCTGCACCGTGGTTTGCGTGCCGCCGCTCATGACTTCGAGCGTGGTCGCGTGATAGCGCAGCGATTCGAGACAACGCGTCCACGGCTCACCGCTCGCGAACGGCGTGTCGTCGATGATCTGCCGCAGATAGTCGCGATTCGTTTCGACGCCATACAGGCGCGTTGCGCCCAGTGCATCGGCGAGCGCGTGGCGTGCACCGTCCCGGGTTTGCGACCACGCGATCAGCTTGGCGAGCATCGGGTCGAAGTAGGGCGGAACCTCGCAACCGGTTTCGATCCAGGTGTCGATACGTAACGCGCGGCCATCGGCAGCGGGGAATGCGACGTCGGTCAGCAAACCCGGGCTTGGTTTGAAATCGCGACCCGGATCTTCCGCGTAAAGCCGCGCCTGGATCGCGTGGCCTGACGGGCTCAGTCGGCTGGCGAGGGTCGTGAGCGGCGCGAGCGTGCCGGCCGCCAGTTCGATCATCCAGCGCACGAGATCGACGCCCCACACCTGTTCGGTGACGGCGTGTTCGACCTGCAGACGCGTATTCACTTCGAGAAAATAGAAACGCTGCGCCAGACTGTCGTAGACGAATTCGACCGTGCCCGCAGAGCGATAACTCACTGCCTTGGCCAGGCGGATGGCCGCCTCGCAGAGCGCATCGGCCATGCCGTCGGGCAGGTTGGGCGCGGGCGTTTCTTCCAGCACCTTCTGGTTGCGCCGTTGCACGGAGCAGTCGCGTACACCGAGTGCGATGGCTTCTCCCGCACCGTCGCCGAATACCTGCACTTCGAGGTGCCGTGCCCGCTCGATGTATTTTTCGAGGAACACACCCGCGTCGCTGAAGTTGTTCTGGCCGAGCCGCTTCACCACGTCGAAGTGAGCGGTGAGTTCATCGGCCGACCCACAGACGCGCATGCCGATGCCGCCGCCGCCCGCGGTGCTTTTGAGCATCACCGGGTAGCCGATGCGTGGTGCCGCCTCCAGCGCCGCCGCGAGATCGTCGAGCAGGCCGGTGCCTTCCAGCATCGGTACGCCTTGCGTGGCGGCGATGGCGCGCGCGGTATGCTTCAGACCGAACGAGCGCAACTGCTCGGGCGTCGGCCCGATGAAGGCGATGCCGGCCGCTTCGCACGCTTGCGCGAACGCCGCATTCTCAGAGAGAAATCCGTAGCCCGGATGGATCGCCTGAACGCCTTCGGCACGCGCCACCTCGAGAATTTTTCCGACGTCGAGATAGGTCGCCCCGGCCGCGCCTTCACCGAGACAATGCGCCGAGGAGGCTTGCGTTACGTGCAGGCTCGCGCGGTCGGCCTCGCTATAGACCGCGATACCCGCGACGTCGAGTTCGCGCAGCGTGCGCAGGATGCGGCAGGCAATCGCACCGCGATTGGCAATCAGGACTTTGTCGAACATGAGAGGACGTTTTAGGCGTGGGCGGGCCGTCCCGCCACGTGGGCATGCATACCGTGGTCGTCCACGGCAGATCGGCGATGAGCAGCGAGGGCGTCTAGGGCCGACTCTGCGCGGGCGACCGGCCAGCGCGATGACGCAGAGGCCAATGCCGTTCGGCGCGCACGCGCAATACGTCGTAAAACCAGTCGCGCAAGGTCTTCAGTTCCATATGAGCAGCTCCGCGGGAGTCGGATTGTAGGCGTTGCAGGGGTTGTTCAGTTGCGGGCAGTTCGAGATCAGCACGATCACGTCCATCTGCGCACGCATCTCGACGTATTTGCCCGGTGCCGAAATACCGTCTTCGAACGTCAGACCGCCGCTCGCGGTTACCGGTACGTTCATGAAGAAATTGACGTTCGCGTTGATGTCGCGCTTAGTCAGCCGTCCATCGTGCGCGCACGCTCGCAGGTAGTTATCGCGGCAGCTGTGCATGTAGCGCTTTTCCAGCGCATAACGCACCGTGTTGCTCTCCTGTGCGCAAGCGCCGCCGAGCGTGTCGTGACGCCCGCAGGTATCGGCGACGATCGTTAGCATCGGCTTGCCCAGATTCGAGTAGAGGACCGTGCCTGTCGTCAGATAGAGGCTTTGCTGACGGCGCAACGTGCGTTGCGCGTCGTAGCGCTCGCGTGGATCGGCGAGGCTGTAGAACAGCGTGTCGACCGCCTGGTTGCCTTCGAGGTCGTGAATGCGCAGCGTCTGGCCGGCTTTCACTTCCTTGAGCCAGGGTTCGCCGGCCGCGAGTGTTTCGCGATAGACCGCGTCGGCAGGACGGCGGGTGCTTTCGGTGAGCGTTGTCGTCATCTGGCGTCTCCGTTCAAAGAAAGAAGCGTTCGGTGTTGATGAAGCCACGGACGTTTTCGTCGCATGAGGTTCGACAGATTTCCGCGACTTGCGGGTCCGTGGCCTGCAGGCTGAGCTTGACCGGCTTCGGCGCGTAGTCCGGATTGGGATCGAGCGGATGCTGGATCGCGGTCAGCACGACGAGCGTATTCATCGGCGCGTACAACTCGACGTAGTCGCCGGCCTTCGAATTGCCCGGCACGAAACTCAGCATGCCCGCCTCGGTCACGTCGACACGGCTGAACAGGTTCAGCGTCATCAGCAGATCGGGCAGGCCGAGTCCCCACTTGCCGAGTTCGACGAGCAGGTTGTCGGTGCCATTGCGAAAGAAGGCGTTGCGCAGTTCCTGATAGCGGCCCGCACCGTATTTCTCGAAGACTTCTTCCGCGTTGGAGACACCCGTGAGCGTGTCGTGCCAGCCGCACGTGTCGGCGACAACGGCTGCAAGAACGCGGCCCATGTCCGAGTAGAGACAGTGCCCGCTAGTCAGTTTCGCGGTGTGCTGGCACTTCAGCGTATCGGGCAGATTCAGGCGTTCGCTTTTTTCCTGCGCGTTGACCATCATCACGCTGACGTTGGCGCCGCCGCGCAGATCGGTGACGCGCAACGACTGCCCGCGTTTGACGATGAGCGACGCGTGGCCGCCGCCCGGGATGGTTTCTTCCAGTAGCAGATTCATGTCGGAGTTCCTTAAGCCGCGACCGTGTCGGCACGTGACGCGCCTTGCACCACGGCCTGCGCCAGGTGAAGGGACGACGTCGAAGCGCGACTGTGATCGAGCGGAATGTTGTAGGTGATGCGTGCGCCATAAGCGTGCGGCGCCTGGGGATCGACCCGCACCTTGTCGAACACGAGCACGCGGCTGCCGAGCGCAAAGCCTTCCTTCAGATCGTGCGTGACCATGAAGATCGTGAGCCCCGTCTCGCGCCACAGGGCCAGCAGCAGATCCTGCATGTCTTTACGGATGCCGGGATCGAGCGCGCCGAACGGTTCGTCGAGCAGCAGCACGCGTGGCTTCATCACCAGTGCTTGCGCGATCGCCAGACGTTGCTGCATGCCGCCGGACAACTGATGCGGATACTTGTCGAGCGCGACGCCGAGGCCCACGCGTTCGAGCATCGCGACGGCTTCGTCTTGCGCGGCTCGCCGACGTGCGCCGAACAGACGCCCGGTGAGTTTCGCGTGCGGCAGTTCGAGCCCGAGCAGAACGTTGCGCATCACACTCAGATGCTCGAACACCGAATAGCGCTGAAACACCACGCCGCGATGGGCGTCCGGTTCACCGGGCAAGGGCTGGCCGTCGAGCAGGATCGCGCCGCGCGTGACGCGTTCCTGACCGAGCAGCAGGCGCAAAAACGTCGACTTGCCGCAGCCCGACGCACCGACCATCGAACAGAATTCTCCCTGTTCGATGCGCAGGTCGAGGCGCTCCAGCACGACCTGTTCGCCGTATTCCTTCCAGACGTTGCGGACTTCGATCATCGCGCGCCTCCGCCGTACCAGGGGAACATCGCTTTCGTGAGACGCCGCAGTGCTTCGTCCATCAGCCAGGCAAGCAGCGTGATCCACATGACGTACGGCAGGATCACGTCCATCGCCAGGTAACGGCGCACGAGGAAGATGCGATAACCGAGGCCGTCGGTCGATGCGATCGCTTCGGCGGCGATCAGGAACAGCCACGCCGAGCACAGCGACAGACGCAACGCCACCAGCAGGCGCGGCAAGAGTTGCGGCACGATCACACGCAGCATCAAAGTCCAGCTGGTCGCGCCCAATGTCTGCGCTTTCACCCAGAGTTCGTCGGGGATTTCGCGGGCGCGCTGCTGCAGGTCGCGGATCATCATGGGCGTAATGCCGATCACGATCAGCACGACCTTCGACAGTTCATCCAGCCCGAACACGATGAACAGGATCGGCAACACCGCGAGCGGCGGAATCATCGAGATCACGGTGATGAACGGCGAAAACGTTGCCGTGACGAGCGGAATGCTGCCCGTCAGCAGACCCGCTGTCAGCGCGATCGCCGCGCTCACCACCAGCCCGATGCCGAGTCGCCGCAGACTGGACGCCGTATCGGCCCACAGCAGATGTTCTCCGGTGCGTTTGTCCTCGGTGAAGGCGAACTGTTTGATGGCGTCGCTCATTTGCGTCGCACTGGGCAGCAGCTTGTCTTCGGGATTCGCCGCCAGCCGCAGCGTCGAACCCGTGAAATAGACCGCGACCAGCACGATGAATGGCATGAGCAGCAGCATCAGGGCAGCGCTTCGCCCGGGGTATCGATTGATGAGTCGCATGACGTACCGCCTGGTATTTCTGGAGCGTGGGAATTAGAGCTTGCCGTCCGCGGCCATGCGCACGTAGGTCGGATCGAAGCGCAGCTTCACGTTGCTTTTGCTGCCGACGATCACGCCTTTATCGAAAGCCATGCCGACCGCGTTTGCGTCAGGCGCGCCTTGGCCGAGCAGGCCGTGATCGAAGGAAAATCTGGCCACGCGCGTCATGGTCTGCGGCAGGGTCGGGCTGGTGGCGAAGTCGAGCGCGGCTTTCGGTGTGTAGAAGAGGGCGGTGGTCGAGAGTTGACCCTTGAAGCCCGCGAGGTCGGTGCCGGAAGCCTTCGCCATCGAAGTCAACGCGGTTTTGCTGGTGGCGCTGTCCGTGTGCATCAGCGCGACCATTTCAAACCACGCGCCGGTCAATGCTTTGCCTAGCGCCGGATTCTCGTTGAGCGTCTTCGTGTTCACGACCATCATGTCCATGATTTCGCCGGGGATCTTGCTGGAGTCGAAGACTTCGGTGACGTTCGGCTTGGCCTTCAGATCGGCCAGCATCGGATTCCACGTGACGGCGTCCTTGACCGTGGGAGTCGCGAAGGCGGCGGAGATGTCGGCGTCCGAGGTGTTGACCACCTTCAGGTCGCGCTCGCTCAGACCGGCCGATTCGAGCGCGCGGGCGAGCAGGTAATGCGACACGGAGAACTCGACGAGGTTGACCTGTTGGCCCTTGAGGTCCGCGACCTTCTTGCCGCTGCCCTTGATGAGCACGCCGTCGTTGCCGTTCGAATAGTCGCTGATGATCAGCGCGGTGGAGTCGACGCCGCCGGTGGCGGGGATCGTCAGCGCGTCCATGTTGGTCATCGCGCAGCCGTCGAACTTGCCGGCGGTGTACTGGTTGATCGACTCGACGTAGTCGTTGAGTTGCACGACATCGACATTGATGCCGTATTTTTTCGCCCACTTCGACACGATGCCCTGGGTTTTCGCTTCGCCCCACGGCATCCAGCCGGCGTAGATCGTCCAGCAGACTTTGAAGTCGGTGCGTCCGGCGGCGAACGAGGGGGTGGAGGCGAAAACGGAGAGAGCGGTGACGGCAGCGGCGAACAGACGGAACTTGCGCATGAGGTTGACCTCGAGATGGCGGGTTATCGACGGTAGGAGCGGCGCGACGAATCGCGTTCTCTCCCGGGCTTTTATCCCGCCGTGTAACCTCGCCTGAGGTCGACAGCTCTCGGACCAGCATCTGCATCGCTTAACGCGATGCGGACCGGAACCCTAGCCGTCCATTGCAAATTGTGACTACTAAACCGGATGTGGCGCCGGCTCCTGGCTGTTCTCTAAGCGAGAAGCGTGCCACCGGGGTCGGATGGCGTGTGGCCTTACTGGGCGCTGAAAACGCAGACACGCTGGCGTGATGATGCGGCGGCGCGAGGCTAACGCGCCTGTTTGTGGTGCGCGGGTGCACTGGTTAGGGTTGCGGTTTCCGTTCGCCTCCGACGTTCAAGGAAGGCGATGGCGGCCGTCACGAAGCTCGATTCCTGCGCGGCGGCGCGCGACGCTGCGCATGTGCCTGAACGTGTATGCTGGCCAGTCGTGCGATCAGAGAAATCCCCAATGCCGTGAGGAACCGCTGCTTCTGAAAATCACCCCGTTGTATGATATGGCACTTGTTAGATAGCGCGTGAACCCATTCAGGAGCGAACATTGAGCGATCAGACCGATTTGGCGAACATTCTTGAAAAGAATGAAAATACGATTTTGGCGGCATGGGTTGAAGGACAGTTGGCAGGCGCTTCGCGGCAAGGCGTGATTTCGGCGGGCGAGTTGAAAGAATCGTCGCGTGCATTTCTTTCCGCTTTTGCAAAAGCGGTAAAAAGTGACTACGACGAACAACTGGACGGCGATGCGTGGGAACCACTACGCGCTCATCTGACCGCCTTGTCGCGCGAGCGCGTGATCCAGGGGTTTTCGCCGGCAGAGACCGCGACCTTCATTTTCTCGCTGAAGAAACCGCTGTTTGACGTGCTGCGCAAAGATTTCGGTAAAGATTCCGCCGGTCTGGTCGACGAACTCTGGAAGCTGACGCAAACGCTCGACCAACTCGGCCTGCTTACGGTCGAGGCTTATCAGGCCACCCGCCAGGAAATCATCGAACGCCAGCAACAGGAATTGCTCGACCTGACCACGCCGGTGGTGCGCCTGTGGGATTCGATCGTGGCGCTGCCCCTGATCGGTACGCTCGACAGCGAGCGCACGCAGGTCGTGATGGAAAGTCTGCTCGACTCGATCGTCGAGAACGAAGCCGCGATTGCCATCATCGATATCACCGGTGTACCGACGGTCGACACGCTGGTGGCGCAACACCTGCTCAAAACGGTCGCCGCCGCCCGCCTCATGGGCGCGGAATGCATCATCAGCGGTATCCGTCCGCAGATTGCGCAGACCATCGTGCACCTAGGCGTCGATCTGGGCGATGTGGTGACGAAGGCCACGCTCGCCGAGGCGCTCAAGGTCGCCTTGAAACGCGTAGGCCTCGCGGTCGGCAAGATTTCGGCTCTGAAGCAGGACAACTGAGATGGAACAGATTCCAATTCTCAAGCTCGGCGAATTTCTGCTGGTGTCGATTCAGGTCGAGCTCCATGACGAATTGGTGCTGAACCTTCAGGACGACCTGACCTCGCGTATCGAAAGTACGCGCGCACGCGGCGTTCTGATCGATATTTCCGCGCTGGAGATCGTCGATTCTTTCATTGGACGCACACTCGGCCATATCGCGGCGATGGCGCGCGTCATGGACGCCACGACGGTCCTCGTAGGCATGCGTCCTGCCGTGGCGATCACGCTGGTCGAACTCGGCATGTCGCTGCATGGGATCCGTACCGCGCTCGATGTCGACAAAGGCATGGCTTTACTGCGCGCATCGATGGACGACGCGGGAGAACCGCCATCGTTAAGGTAAGCGAAGTCGTACTGGACATCCGGTCAGGCGACCAGGTCAACCTTGCTCGGAAAACGGTCCAGGACTGGGCTGTGCGCCTGGCGTTCGGCACGCTCGAACGGACCAAATTCGTCACCGCGGCGAGCGAACTGGCTCGCAACACGCTGGTTCACGGTCGAGGCGGGACGCTCACGATCGAAGAGGTCAATCAAGGTGGCCGGACTGGCATCAAACTCGTTTTCGAAGACGCCGGCCCTGGCATTCCCGACATCGAGCGCGCGCTCGAAGATGGTTTCAGCACAGCAAAAAGCATGGGCTTGGGACTGGGCGGCGCGCGACGGCTCGTCAACGAGTTCGACATCACATCAACAGTAGGACAGGGCACCAGAGTGAGTATTGTTCAATGGAAGCGACGCTAAGCCTGGCAGAAAAAAGCGGCGTCGCAGATGTTCGTCGGCGTGCGATACACATGGCTCATGTACTGGGTTTATCGGAGAAGCTTCAGGCTGACGCCGCACTCATCGTGACCGAGGCCGCGACCAATATTCTCAAGTACGCAGGGCGGGGCGAAATCACGCTCAGGAGTTACCAGGAGGGCGCCTCCCAAGGCCTCGAAGTCGTTGCGCTCGATCGCGGACCCGGTATCGCCAACGTGAGCTCGGCACGCACCGACGGGTTTTCCACCGGTGGAAGTCTGGGAGCCGGACTCGGCACCATCGCACGACATTCGACCCTGTTCGATATCTACTCGGTACCCGGCAACGGCACCGCGTTGATTGCGCGAATTGCAGGTACGCGCGACGTGGCTTCCTGCGCTTTCCAGATCGGCGCGAAGTCAGCGCCGAAACTGGGACAGGATGTGTGTGGCGACGCATGGAGCGCGCGGTATGTCGGCAAACATCTATGGATCACTCTGCTCGACGGGCTTGGCCATGGCCCGCTGGCTGCCGAGGCGTCGAATCGTGCCATCCAGATCGTCCAGCAGGCAAACCCGGACGATAAGCCCGCCGATGTGCTGCGAGCGGCCCATCAGGGCATCAAGACGACACGCGGTGCCGTGATGGCGATCGCGATGTTCGACACGGACAGTGCGCTCATGCAGTATGCCGGTGTGGGCAATATCGTTGCGATCGTCGCGTCGGGCGACGACACTCAGCATCTGATTTCGACGGACGGCACCGTCGGCTATAACATGCGTACCGTTCGTCCCACCGAGGTTGCCTGGCGAAAAGGCAGTGTCTACATCGCGACAACCGACGGGCTTTCTACGCGCTGGAACCTCAATCGTCACCCCGGTCTCACGGACCGGCATCCGAGCCTGATCGCCAACGTCCTGCATCGCGACTTCGGACGCGACGCGGACGATGCAACGATCGTCGTCGTCAAGGCCTCCTGACATGCGTCACCGAATCCTTTCGACGCCGATCAGTACGAACCTGAGCCTCGTCGCCATCCGCGACCGCTCGCGTCAGATCGGCGAACTGTTCGGCCTCGACAACGTGCAGCGCACGCGCTTCATTACGGCCGTCTCGGAGATCGCGCGCAATACGATTCAGTTCGCGGGCGGCGGCACGCTGACCTTTCTCGTCGGCGATGCCACCGATGTGGACGACACCCAGTGCGTGATCGCGCAGATCAGCGACAACGGGCCTGGCATCGCCAATCTCGACGAGTTGCTCGGCGATTATCCCGGCCGCTCCGGCGAAGTGGGCGTCGGCATTCCCGGCAGCCGGCGCATGATGGACGGCTTCTTCATTCAGTCCGAGGCCGGCAAGGGCACCACGGTCACACTGGAAATTTTTCTGGCGCGAGGCACGGCACGCCTGTCGGGACGGGAGCTCAGTGCTCGCGTCGAGCAACTGACCCGACGCAAACCGCAAACGCCGGTTGAGGAACTCGAGCAGCAAAACCGCGAGATGCTACTTACACTCGAAGAGTTGCGTCGAAAGAAGGCTGAACTCGAAGAAGCCGACACACGAAAAAACGAGTTTCTGGCCATGCTGGCGCACGAGTTGCGAAATCCGCTGGCGGCGATCTCGCTGTCACTCGAGTTGGCGCAAGCCAGTGCGGCCGACCCGCGCGAGCAGACGTTCGCCGTGATCGGACGGCAAACCGCGCAATTGTCCAGGATGGTCAACGATCTGCTGGACGTGTCCCGCATCACGCGAGGCAAGGTGGAGTTGCAAACCGAAGTCGCCTCGATCGCCGCGCTGATCGACGGCGGGATCGAAATGTCGCTGGCGGAGGTCAACCGCCGAGGTCACAGAATTCAGGTCGACTACCCGCACGAACCGGTCTCCGTACGAGTCGATGTCGCGCGCCTGAAGCAGGTTTTCAACAACATCATCCACAATGCCGCGCGTTATACGTTGCAGCCCGACGTGATTCACATACAGGCTGAGCGTGTGGGCAACGACGTGCACATCGCGGTGATCGATCGCGGGGTAGGAATCGACTCCTCGATGCTGCCGCGCGTGTTCGATCTGTTTGCTCAGGCCTCGACTTCGATCGGACGTCAGGACGCCGGGTTGGGCATAGGGCTGACCGTGGTGCAGCGGCTCGTCAGAGATCATGGCGGGTCGGTTACCGCGTTTAGCGAGGGAGTGGGCATGGGTAGCCGTATTGTCGTCGCGTTGCCGATCGTCGACGAGGAAGTCGCGCAGACGTTGCCGGATGTTCCCCAGCGGGTCGGAAACGGCGAGCAGAGGGTGCTGATCGTCGACGACAACAAGGATTCGGCGGACGCATTGGCGGCACTTCTGGATTTGCACGGCTACGAGTGCGCTGTCGCTTACGACGGTGGCAGCGCCTTGTCACTGGCGAAGACATTCAGCCCGACCGTCGGAGTGATCGACCTCGGCTTGCCGGATATGCCGGGGTTCGACGTGGCGGCGGCATTACGCAGGCAGCCTGTTTCGGCTTGCCTGACGCTGGTTGCGTTGAGTGGTTACTCCAGCGCCGATTACCGAAGCAGCGCCGCTCAGGCAGGCTTCGATCATTATTTTGCCAAACCCCTCCTGATCGGCGACTTTATGGCTTTTTTGTCGACGCTCGACGAGTAATTTGCGCAGGGACCTCATGGCTACAACGTTCGACGCCGTCGGGCGTGGGCACTGCGCTCGCCCTTCGCGGCACGTGTGTCAGACCTGCGCCTGAGCGCGCATGACCGGTGCAGCCAGTCTCACGAGGTCGGCAAGCGAGTGGGCGTGAAACTTGTGCATGAGATCGGCCCGGCAGGATTTGATGGTGCGCTCGCTCAAGTCCAGTTCCGCGGCGATCTGTTTGTTGAGACGCCCGGCGACAACGCCACGCAGCACAACCTGCTCGCGCGCGCTTAGATCGATGCCGTCGGTCGAACTGACGGCGTCCTCCGCGAAAAGCTCGACGTTGGCCGAGGCCAGCGCACTTTCAATCGCGGCGAAGAGTGCCTGCGCCTCGATCGGCTTGACGAGAAAATCGCGCGCCCCCGCCTTCATCGCCATGACAGTCCTGGGAATGTCCTGATGCGCGCTGATGAACACCACCGGCATCGGGTTGCCCATACGCTGCAACGCGCGCTGCAAATCCAGACCGTCCGGTCCGGGGAGTTCAAGATCGAGCAGCAGACACCCGACTGCGGCGTCAGAAGGTGCGACGAGAAAGTCACCGGCGCTCGCGTAACCCTTTGCCGTGAAGCCCGCGTGGCTCAGCAACCGCGTCAGCGCGACGCGCAGCGCGTCGTCGTCGTCAACGACATGGATGACAGCTTCGGTGTGATCGCTCACGGGTGTCCTCCTTGTGGTTCAGGCCGCGTTTCAAATGTAGCCTTTTCAGCGCGCTTATCAAGCTCGAGTCGAGCGCCCGCCATCGCGCGCTTCGGCAGTGAGGGAAGCCAGACTTTGAACAGACTGCCGCCGCCCTCGCGAGCCGAGGCCGAGACATGTCCGCCGTGAGTCATCACGATAGTGCGGACGATCGAGAGTCCGAGGCCCATGCCGTGCGGTTTCGTCGTATATAGCGAGTCGAACAGACGCGGGCCGGTACCCACGGGAATGCCGTGTCCGCAGTCGGCAACCGACAACTCATAGCCTTGTCCCGCCACGCGCGTGGAAATCGACACGATGCGGTTCGCGGCTGGCGTGTCTTCCATCGCATCCATTGCATTGATCGCGAGATTGAGCAGCACCTGCTGCAATTGCACGCGGTCACCCAGCACGAGCGTATCGATCGCCGCCAAATGCGATTCAATGACGATGCGCCGCCGCCTCGCTTCGAGGTTGAGCAATGCCAGCGCTTCGTCGAAAGTCGAGTTCAGGTCGAGCGGGTTGAGCTTGACCGTGTGCTTCTGCAGCAGCGCTCTGAGTCGCTGGACCACCTGGTTCGCGCGCAACGCGTCACGGCGTATGTCGCCGAGAATCGAGTGGAGTTCGCCGACCTCGGGTTCGTCTCTGAGCATCAGGCCGGCCGCGTCGGCGTTGCTCAGAATCGCGCCTAGCGGCTGTCCGACTTCATGTGCGATCGATGCACTGAGTTCGCCCGCCAGCGCGAACCGCCCCGCGCGCGTCAGCTCCCCGAGGCGCTCGGTGGCTTTATCTTCGGCGATGCGGCGTTGCCGGCGCTCCCAGAGCAGCGCCGCAATGGTCAACGCCTGCAGCAGGACAACCGCGACTGCAATCAGCACGACGATCCGATACTCACGCCACAGCGTGGGCGGCACGTCGATCAACTCGCAGCCTTCGGGCAAAAGGTCGGCGCGCAGCCCCAGCCTTTCGATCACGCCGACGTCCGCGACACACCGGGACGCGCCAGAGGAAGCCATGGCGTCCTGACGCGGCGCCTTGCCGAGCAGAATCGAGCGGGCCAGTTCGCCGACGACGCGGCCGTTGGTCTCGACGCTAGCCACCGAGCCCGCCGCCAGGCCATGGCCGAGATAGGTTGGGTACCAGCCGTAGATCGGCGCGCCGGAACTCTTTGCCATCGGCGCGACGACGTCATAGGGAAAATAAGTGCGGCCGTTGCGGTCGCGATACATCGTCGTGTAGAGCACGGCGGTATCGCGTTCGAGTGCGGCGAGCCGGCGCTGTAGTTCGGCCACGGTCAGGCCGCTCCATTCGTCCACGGTCCACGGATGGGATTTGCGTGCGCGCGCCGTATCGGCGGCCCGTTGCGCAGCCCGAAGGTCGACGTTCGCCGCGCCCGACACGACCACGAGACGTCGCGCTTTGGGCTGCAGCGTCTCCGCCAGCGCGAGGGTGCCGTCCAGGTCGAAATGCATCGGCACGTAAATAAATCCCGAGGGAATGTCGTGTTGACGTGAATCGCCGACACTGGAAATCACCACCGGCGCGGCCGGCCAGATCTCGTCGTGATATTGCTTCGTGAAGTCCAGCGCAAAGTCACCCAGGCCGATCACGATATCGACCGGTCTGTGCTCGTACTTTCTCTTCATCAGCGCGAGAAAGCTGGGCATCAGGTCTGCAGCGTCGAACCGGAGATCGTCGAGCGGATCGGTGTAGAACTCCACCCCGTCCGGCGCAGCAGCAGAAATAGCACTGCGTATTGCGCGAACCTGCTCCTGGGCAGCCGGCTGCGAAGAGTCCGCACCGGGCAGAATCACGACGCGCCAGGGATGCGCCTCGCAGGCGCCTGCGGATAGCCCGAGTACTGCCAACGCGGCAAACAGGTAGCGCATGGCATAGGCACGCGCAATCGCAAGCGGCGCGCGGCGGCTAGTCGCATCGTTCCTCGAACTGCGTTGCTCGTTCATAGATTCTGCGAGAACTGGGCGTCGCAGTCACTATGCCAGAGCATCCTATGGGCAGAAAGTATTTTGTAGGAAAAAAGTCCAATAAACACTACTGATTAAGCAACTTCAGCCCAATGAATACGTTGCTCAATGCGCAATGGGAGACGATGAATCGAGTGGCCATGCTCCTGCATGCGAATTGAATCGCGAAATTCGCATGCCGCGTAATGGCCATTCGACAAGACAGGAGAAGACGAGGCGAGGCGTTCGACCATGCGCGATGCAACTGGCTCACGAATTGCTTTCGCGTCGGCGGCGAGCCGCTATTGTTTTGGCAGCGATTGCATAGTGCTGATCAGATTCTGCGGCACGACCCGGATAATGCCGTTGCGCGGACTATCGATATCCGCAATCAACATGAATGAAAGCGACACGGTCAAAGGCATGATCAGCAAAAAGCGGTTTTTAGCCGCGGCGTTTTTCACGCCGTATCCCACCAGCAAATTGCTGAAAATACCAACGACGATCATCAGAATCCATGCAGCCACGGGGATTCGGTTCCACCACGCCGCCTGGGTGTAGCCCTGCGTGTTGATGACGTCGTTCATGCCCGCGACTGCCAGCGCGGTGACCGGGTTCGGCTGTGCAGTGGCACCGCCCGTGGCGGCCGCCCACAACTTGTTCTGCAAATCGGCGGTTGCGGCATCGATCTGCTCGACGCGTTGCAGGTCGCGGGTCTGATAGTAGTCGATTCGCAACTCGAGATACCGAGTGAGGTCCGCACGGATTGCAGCGGCCGCACTGGCGGGCAGCAGATCGGCACGAACGAACTCGGTTCCGATTGCATTGGCTTCTTCTTCCTCGTAATTTTTTCGCTGATCGTAGCGTCCCACCGCCATCGACAGACTGAACCCGATGACCAGGGCGAGCAACGTCAGCGTGGCCGACTGCACGATCTTGAAGTCGTCGCGCGTGTCTTCGTCGAGATGGACGCGCGCTCGCAGAGCGGTGCTCCCGATCCACGCGGCGAACGACATCACCACGAATGCGACAAAAAACAGGATGATCGGATGTCTTATCAGTTGCGCCATTCGCCGCTCCTTTGGATGTTCGGTTCACTCGCGAGGCCTGCTTCGCTCAGTGTCATACACACGTTGTAATCCCGACATAGGGACTCGGGGCAATTCGCCGGCCTCGACCTTATGTAATATTGCCCGAAGGGGCAACTGGATTGCCCGAAATACCTATGGTGCTCGACCTGCGGCTGTGCGAAAAATTGGCACTGGCAAGCGGGTCGCCCGTAGGGATGAGATGCCGAACCTGATCATGATCCTCGAAGACGATGTCAGCTTGCGGCGCGCTGTCGAGCGTTTGCTGAGCGTATCGGGATTCGACACACGCTCGTTCGCGAGTGCGGAAGAGCCGGACGTACTCGAGAGTGCTTCATCGGCATGTTGTCTGATCCTCGACGTTCAGTTGCCGGGGCTGTCAGGTCCCGCCTTCTATGAAACGCTGCGTCCGCCACGACCGCCGGCGGTGTTCGTCACCGCTTTCGACAACCCCGCCACGCGCGAGGCCGTGCGAAGGGCGGGGCCGCACGCGTTGCTGATCAAGCCATTTCTGGGCCATGCCCTGGTGGCCGCCGTACGCGAAGCGATACGGGGTTTGCCGTGAGGTGACGCCTCTCATCCCGGGTTTCCTTTGGAGCGCATATGGACTCGAATCTGGTGGAGCGCTTGGTCATCGCACTGCGGCAAACCGCGCGCAATCGCACCGTCTTGCCGTATCAGCGGCTACACGCGCTGTTGCCGGCGCGCATGCCGATTGCCGAACGCTACGACGTGCTCGAAGCGGCAGCAAAAGAACTCGAAGACCTCGAAGTCTGCGACTACGGCGTGCTGCTCGCACTGGATTGCGGGATGCCGGGTTCTGATTTCTTCCTGCGTTTCAGGAGACGCCGCTTTGCCGACTACGTTCTGGCCTTGGGCGACCCGCGCTATACCCGCCCAACGCAGAAGAAAAAAACCGCGCTCGTGGCCGCGGAGCGCACACGTGTTTATCAGCACGCAGCGTCTTCCACGGCGGCACATCCTGAGGCGCAGCGATGCGCGCCACACTGAGCGCGTGCATGCATGAAGAGCGGGCGTCGCGGCTTAATCATCCATCAGATCAGCGTTTCGAGCACTTTCGCCACGATGCTTTCCAACGGCAGTTGCGTGGCGGCGACGATCAGCATGGGCAAGGCGGCCGGCACGACGATCGCAGCGAGGCCCAGCTTACCGATCGGCATCCGGCGCATGCTTTTGATTGCGCCGTAGACGGCTTGCACGTCCGCGACCGGACCTAGTTCGGGCGCGTCCAGAATCTCTGGCGAACCCACGTCTTCTTTCAGGATCCAGCGCCGGTGCACGAGCCGGCCGTGATGGCCGACCAGACTCCCATAGCTGAACATGGCATCGCGTTTGACCTTGCCGAGGGCGACGACGAACGGTGTGAACGGCGCCAGAAAGATCACGGTCAGCAGGACGGCGGTGGCGATCAACTCGTCTTTGATATCGGCGACGCTGACGCCGTGATACATGACGTCGTGCGCGAACGAGGCCGCCACGACCGTCGAGACGGCGAACGCCACCGGACTGAAAATGAACGCGAAGCGCTCGACAAAACCCGCGCCGGCGAGGCGATCGGGATGGACGGGAACGTAGGCCAGCGGGAATCGCGACAGCTTGAAGAACAGCACGAACACGAGGCACGCACGCCATAGCCACGCCAGCAGCAGCGCCGTGAACAGCGGACGCACCACCAGGATGAACCACCAGCCGCCGAAGGTGATGGCGCTCGACGTGTCACCGGGCCCGCTCGGCCAGATCACGTCGTCGATCTGGTTGCGCACGGCGCCCGCGGTGGTCCACGCGATCACGATGCCGGCGATCAGCACCCACGGCAAAGCGTGATTCCTGACGCGCACGAAGCTGACGATGAGTTCGCGGAACGCTTGCAACTTGTCCTCGGGCACGAGTCCCGATTCGACGAAGTAGCGCAGAAAGCGCGGCACGGTCTTCTGCGCCATGCCTTCCGCGATGACGAGCACGGGAATTGCCACCAGACAGCGGACATGCACGCCGAAATGGGCCAGCAAGGCATCGCCGTGCTGGCTGCCGGACGCACGGCCGGTCAGCGCGGCCCAAACGACGATGGGCAGCCAGCAGACCGCCGCGAAGATGAGCGCGCGGCGCGCGGTGCCCATGCCCACGCGGGGAATCAGACCGAGGCGGCGCTGCAGACGAAAACCGGGGTCGTCGCGCACCAGCGATGGATCGATTCCGGACGGATAGGCTGCTGCGCCCGCCGCGCCGGAATCCTGTTCTTCGCTGGTGGACATCGCGCGCCCGGCTAGTTCTGGTCACCGGCCAGTTGCGCATCCGGCACGGCTTGCCAGCCGGGGCCCGGGTCGTACACGCGGATGCGTGCCGCCGCGGCCGCCGACTGCGGCCCGAGGTCCTGCTGATAGACCTTGCCGTCGCTTGAGCTGATGAAGCTCATCACGCCGGTCTGTCCGTAGTCTGCGGGCCAGGCGATGACGGCATAGCCGCCGCTCATCTTGCCGCCTTCGAGATAGCTGTGCGCACCGCCCGGCGCGTGCGGCCCCTGGCCACTCAGGATACGGTAGTGATAACCGTGATACGCCTGATTGGGCGGCGCGGTCGGGTCCATCACCGAAGCGAGGTCGCCTAGCGGACTCTCGGGTTCGCCTTCGGCGCTCGGCCAGTACAGCCCATCCTGCTGGCCCGGATGACTGATGAAGCGCTGCGCGTAGACCGTCTCGCCCTTGGCCTTGGCGAAGTCGCGTTGCGCGTCGCCGATCGCGAGCACTGTCTGCATCGCCGCGAGTTCGTTGCGGCCAATGCGGCGAATCGCCAGTTCGTTACGCGCCTGGTGGACGTCGAAATGCCAGCCCGCTTTCGTCTGTTTGATCGGGACTGGCAGCGTCCAGCCCGAGTCGCCTGCCTGCAGATGCGCGGTGCCCTTGCCGTCGTCGACGATCTCGTGGTGCTTCGCGTACGCCGAGAGGAAGGTGTACACGTCGTCCATGTCGATCGACGCAATCGGAATGAACTGTTTGTAGTCCGCGCCCAGCACTTTCGCGAGTGCGTCGGGGTCGTGCGTGGCGAGCGCCTGCTGCAACGCGTCGCCCGCTGCGTCAGGCGTCGGATAAACCGCCTGTGCGCTGCTCTGGCCGGACGCGATCGATAACGCGCCAAGCATGGCAAGGCGCAGCGCGATGGATGAAACACGCGGGACGGCCAACCGAGCTGCCGCGCTGTACTCGCGTGGCCGCTCAAATGAAGCGGCAGGACGATGAGAGAACAATTGCGCAAACCGGATCATGTAGCGCTCCTTGCTTCATTACGGGGTGAAAGTGGATATCGCGGCGCACACGGCGAACGGGCGACACGTGCGCGAAGCATCGTCTAATGGCGCCGATGCCCACCGCCACCGCCGCCGCCACGTCCTCCGCCGCCGCCACCGAGGCCGCCGCCGCGTCCACCACCACCGCCCATCCCACCGCCGCCACCGGCAGCACGTCCGCCGCCCGAGTGATTCGCGGCCGCTGCGCGAGCGCCGCCCGCATTGTTCTGCCGCGCATTGCTCATGGCGCCGCTGCCACGCGAGCCCGCTTCGGCGCGGCTTTGCTGGCCGCGCTGGATGCTTTGGCGGCTCGCGTTGCCATTGCCGGCGTCGCGTAACGCATTGTCCCGGTTGAGACCCTGCGCACGATTGCCCACTTCCGCGCGGTTGGCGCCCGCCGCGCCGCCGCCGGCACGCGCACCCGCGCCGCGATTGCCGCCCGCGCCGGGCTTCGCACCGCCGCCCTGTCGGATGTTGTTGACGCGGTCGTTAGCGGAACCCGACATATTCTGCCCGGTGCGCTGGCTCAGCGTCTGCCGGGCCTGATCGCGTTGCGCGTTGTCGCGACCACGATATGCGCTTCGGTCGGCTCCACCGCCTGGACCGCCGGGGCGTCCGTTGATGCCACCCGGACGATTACCGTTCGCCTGCATGCGCGAGCGGTTGTTGATCGCGTTGCTGCGATCCCAGTTGGAGGTCGAGCGGTTGGCGTCGATGCGGTGATTGACGTTGATATTGTTGTAGCGATTGACGTTCACATTCACGTCATGACGCCCCCAGTCGCAGCCACCCCACAATGAATTGGTGATGGCGATACCGGCGCCGAACGCAAGTCCCGTGGCGAGTGCGGTTCCGATGGCGTAGCCGGGAGGCGGCGGCAGATAAGTCGGCGGGTAGGCCGCGTACGGCCACGGTCCATAAAAGGTCGTGGGGTTATAGGTCGGGACGTACACGACCTGGGGATTGGCCGGCTGGATGACAATCGTGTTATTGGCCGGTTGCACTTCCACCTTCTGCTGCTCGGAGGTCTTCAGGTTGCCGGCTTTATAGGCCGCTTGCCGCAGACGCTGCACCGAGTCCATCACGTCGCTGGACTGGGCGAGGAAAGCCTGGCCGATGGCATCGACCCAGTTGGGATTCTGGGCCATCGTGGCGAGCGCTTGTGGAAATGCCACCAGCGACTGCACGCTCGGGTCCCACGGCATGCTCGATACCGCCTTCACCGCATCATCGCCCTTCACCTGGGGATGGTCCTTCGACCACGCCGCCGCAGCGGCGACGTCGTCGGGAAAGGTCGTCGCCATCAGGACCTGGGCGAGCAACGCATCGGGATACGCGGCAATCGGCGCGGTCAACGCGTCCAGTTGCTGCGCATCGAGTTTGGGCGCGGCCGGCGCGGCATTCGCGGGTGCGGGCGCCGGTGGCGGTGTCTGCGCGAAGCTCTGCGCGCCACCATAGGACGCAGCGGTGAGCGCCAGAATCGCGACACTCCTGAGGCTCGTGGTGAAAACACTTGCGGCAATCCGGCCAGCAATTGCGGCGACCCTTGTCATATCGTGTTCCCCTTGTTTTGACGCTCGTACGTGGCGGCCGTCGGCCTCTTGGAACTTTAGTTCGTTCACCCGGTTATTTCCATACGACTGTGCCTAAACCGGCTTCATTCAGAATCCGCTCTCGCGAACCAACGCGGCGACCAGGTGCGTGCCGCCCTCGATCAACAGACTGCGGCGGTTGCCGTCGATCTGCAGTTGCCCGCGGGTTTCCCATAGACCGGGCGGGGCATGATCGAGTTGAACGAGCACGTGGAACATGGGCGGATTCGGGATTAGCGCATCGCGATCGGCGGCCACCGTGACGGGGCCCTTGTAGCGCGAGGCCAGCATCGGATGAGGCAGCACGCGCACGCGAGTCGAGTCGATTGCAACCACGTGGCCCGCAATCGGCGCGGCCTGCCCAATCGGATAGAAGCGCGCGGCATCGCCGGCGGCGAGACGTTGCACGTCGTCCTGTTTGACGTAGGCATCGACTTGCCAGCGGCTCGGATCCACCAGCACGCCGACCGGTTCTTTCGGATTGATCCATTGGCCCGCCTGCCATTGCGGATCGACATCCATCCAGCGGCCGGCGAACGGCGCGTGCAGGATCAGCCGGGCGATCTCCGAACGGGCCGCCTGGGCTTCCTCGTACTGAACCCGTAGACGCTCGCGTGTCGCCGCCTGCTGCTCGAGGCCGCCGGTGTCCGCGATCAATCCCGCAAGGCGCGCCTCGTAACCGCGCACGCCGGCCTCGCTGCCTTGTACGTGCGAAGCGATATCGGGTTCTTCCATGATCATCAGCGTGTCGTCGGCCTGCACGAGGCCGACCGGATGAATCGTCCTGATCCGCGCCGGAAAGGGCACGAAGACGCGCAGTTGCCGCTCGGTGCGCGCCACGCCTTCCGCATGAACCTGAGTGCGCCAGGGTATCGCGATCAACAACAGGAACGCCGCCGCCGTCACGCCAAGCAGCAGTTTGCGATCCGGCCGGATGCGCCTGCGATTGGCCCACCAGTATTGCAACTCGCGCACGACGGGCATCATCACGAACCAGCTGACCTCGACCACGAACAGGAAGATGCCGAGAAGTTTAAAGAAGAACAGATAGACCGTGACAGCAATGCCGAGAAACAGAACCAGCCGGTAAAGCCAGGTCACGAATTCGAACGCGACGAGCATGCGGCGCTGCGCAGCGCTGAACGGCTCGGGCCAGTCTTCGTCGAGGCCGAGCAGCACGCGACGGATGGCCACACGCGCCAGAGCCGAGGCTCGCAGATGCAGATTCGGAAAATCGAGCAGATCGGACAGAATGAAGTAGCCGTCGAAGCGCATGAACGGACTCGCGTTCAGGCCCAGCGACAGCACCCAGCTGGTCGTCGCCAGATACAGCAGCGCATTGCGTAGCGGGCCGGGATCGCTCAAGGCCCAACCGAGCGTGGCCAGCCCGGCGAGCGACAGTTCGCAGAGAATGCCCGCCGAGGCGATCGCCAGACGCTGGCGCGAACTGCGCAGCTTCCAGCTTTCGCCGGTGTCGGTATAAAGCATCGGCCAGAGTACGACGAACGCGATGCCCATATGGGCGACCCGCAGACCGAGCCGCGTCGCGACAAGCGCATGCGCCAGCTCGTGCAACGTCTTGGCGACCACCAGCGCAGCCGCGAAGCTGATCAGACCGTCGGTCGAAAACGATTCGACGACAGCGCTCGTGAAGGTGTCCCACTGCTGCAGCACGAGCACGATGCCAAGCAGACCGAGCAGCACGACGACAATCGGCGTGACGGGCGTAAAGAGCCAGTCGAGCCACTTCACCAGCCGTCCCAGGAAGCGCTGTGGCCGCACCAGCGGAATGCGAAAGAACAGGTAGTGATGCAACCACCAGCGCCACGTCAACCAGCCGCCGCTGCGGTCGCGTTGTTGCAGGCGCGCCAGCCGCTCGGGCGTCGCCCTGAGCAGTTCGTGCTGTTCGAGAAAGCTGCGGAAATCGAGAATCTGTTCCAGCTCGGGCCGCAAGGCGGTCTGCTCGCCGATTTCCTTGCAGATCTGCGCGGGCGGTTTGTCCCAGCGGATCAGGCATTCGAACTCGAGCCAGCCAACCCGGTAGAAGCGGTTCAGCACCGTATCCTGGATCATCCACGACGGCTCGCCATCCTTGCCGCTCGCCGCTTCGCCCAGACGCAGGTCGTCACGCAGCGCGGGCGAGGGCACCTGGGGGTCGAACGCGATCACAGTCCGCTCCACGCGCGGAAGGTAGCGAGCGGCCGGCGCAACAGAAAATAGGCCAGCGTGACGCGTTTGCCGTAGAGCTTCGCCGTGCCGTGCAGGCCGAGGCGCGCCTGGTCGCGTTGGCCGTCGCCGTCCACGCTTGCCAGCAACCGGTACGCGACGATGCCGTCTTCGCTGGCCTTCGCCTGATAACTGGTTTCGAGAATGCGTCCGTGCAGCGGTGCGAGTGGGTAAGCGGTGAGATAAAGCGTCACCTCGGCGCCGGGTTCCAGCGCGATGGCGTCGGCCACGGCCAGCTGAATCAGGATCGCCGGCTTGTTGGGATCGGCCAGTTGCAGAATACGTTCGCCGGTGACGACGGGTTTGCCGATCCAGTCGTTGGGGTCGCCGAACACTGCGACGCCCGCTTCGGGCGCGAATACCTGCGTGCGCTTCAGTTGTGCAGTGACGGCCGCGAGTTCGGCACGGCGTTGTTCGGCCGTGCCGTTCAGCACGGTCAATTCGTTCTTGCTCTGCGGATTGTCGAAGGCACGTTGGCTCGCCGCCATCAGTTCGGCGTCGGCGACGGCGACCTGTCGGCTGAGCACTTCGACGCGGCTTCGCAACGAGGTTTCGTCGAGCGAGAACAGCAGCGTGCCTGCTTTCACGGCCTGGTTTGGACGCACCGCCATGCGTTCGACGACGCCGTCGATCGGCGAACTGATGATGCGCGCGTCGCTCGATACGATCTCGGCGGGCGCGAGTACGGTCTGCCGCACTGGAATCAGCAGCAGGATCGCGGCGGCGGCCAGCGCGCCGGCGCTCTGACGACGCGTCGGCCGCCAACGCAGCGGACGGCGTTGCCGGACCAATGCGTTCCAGCAATAGCCCCAGGTCTGCACGACCCCGCGCAGGGTCGGCGCGAGCGTTTCAGCCGGGCGCTCATCGAGCAGCGTCAACAGCAGGCCGAGCCGTTTGCCGTTCGGCTCGTGAATGGGCACGCACCAGAGTCCCGCCGGCCACCATTCGGACCAGCCGTCCGCGATATCGGGCGGCGGCTCCGCCGCATCGCGCGCGAGCCACTGCGGCTCGCGGCCTTCGAGTTGCGACGCCAGCCAGCGAACCGCGCGCTGCAGCCAGACGAGGTAAGGCGAGTCTTCGGTCGGTTTGGCGAGCCCGGAAATACACAGCAACTCGAAGCGCTTGCCGTGTTCGGCGAACACGAGCGCCTGACGGTAATTGAGTAGCGAGTAGGGGTCGTTGGCGATCGAAAACGCCAGCGTATTCAACGAATCCGCCGCCAGTGCGCGATCGCGCAACGCATCCAGATACAGCAGCAATTGGGGATGAGGAAGCGCTTCGTTCATTGCGCGGGCGGGAAACGAGCCGTGCCGCTCATGCCGGCAACCAGTTCGGGATGATCGCCGTCGAGTTGCGCTTCGAGTTCGACCGTTTGCGCTACCGCATCGACACGGGAATTCACCGCACTGACATGCGCGGGATAAGTCTTGCCGGTTTCGTGAATCGTGATGTCGAGATGGGCGTTCGGCTTCAGCTTCACCAGAAGCGAGGAGGGCACGTTGAGCCGCACCTTGAGCGCGCCGTCGCCGACGAGGTCGACGATCGGCGTGCCGGCGCTCACCGTCTGATAAGGCTTCACGTAAACCTTCGCCACGTGTCCGCTGAACGGTGCGATCACGCGGCAATAGCCGAGTTGCGCGTTGGCGAGCGACAGCGCGCCCTGTGCTTTCTCGACCTCGGTGGCGGACATGGCGACCTCGATGTCGCCGGCCGCCTTCAGTTCGCGCAGACTGCGTTTGGCCGTGAGGTTCTGCCGCGCCATGTTCAATTCCGCCTTGGCGACATCGGTGCGCGCCTGCACTTCGGCGCAATTGAGCAGGGCGAGCACGGCATTGCGCGCGAAGGGTTTGCCCAGCGTCGCGCGCAGATCGGTGATCGTGCCGTTCATCTGGCTCGACAGGGTGGTCTCGAGGTTCGGCGCAAGGAGCACGCGAATCGCGTTGGGGTCGTCGAAGCTGTCGCCGCTGCCTGCGGGTTTCGCGGCGTGAGCGGCGGTGACGGAAAGGAACAGCGCTGTAGCGAGCGCGACATGGCGGGACTTACTGGACAGCAGGCGCATTGCCACCTCCATTGGGTGTGGCGATCTGCGGGCCGAGGCTGGTATGTGTGGCGGCGCTCGGCAGCCACTGTTGGCTTTGCGCGCTGAGTGCAGGCATAAATTGCGAGGCGGGTGGCAAGGTGGGCTGTAAAGTCACCGGTTGCGCCTGATCGGACGAGGGCGAAGGTGAGGGCGAAGGTGAGGGCGACGGCATGGGCAGTTGCTGCTCCTGTTGCTGCTGCAGGTCGACCGTTTTTTCGATTTCCTGCGCGAGCGTCTTGACGTCGTCTTTGGCGATCGCGTCCGGCATCACGTCGAAACCGATCGAGTTGTACAGACGGCCCCACGCGGCCTGAGCATCCGAATACGCGGCCTCGCGTTGATAGCGCGACAACAGATAACGACCTTCAGCGCGAATCACTTCGAGCTCCGAACCGAACGAGGTCGTGTGCGCGGCCTGTGCATAGTCGAGCAGGCTGCGATCGACGCGCAGACTGTCGTCGGCGAACTGGACCTCTTCGAGCGAGAGCCGGTAGCGCAGCGTGCCGACCCGCACTTGCGTGAGAATCGCCATCGACAGCGCGAGCCGGCGCATATCGTCGGTCTTCGTCTGCGTGTCCTGCTGCGCATTCAAAGAAGGAATCTGCAGCAGCCGGAACAGGTTCATCGACACCCGCACCCCCACCGCCGACCAGAGGTTGTTGTAGAGATAAGTGTTGGAATCGTAGTTCGTGCTCAGATCGATACCGATGTTCGGCCAGAGCTGGGTCTTGGCGATCTTGATGTCGTTTTCGTTGACGCGTTTTCGATACCACTCTTCCATGATTTCAGGCCGGTTCTGCAAAGCCAGTTGTTCCAGTTGCGGCTCGGGCACCGAAAGCGGCGGCAACGCGCCTTCCTGCGTATCGGCCAGCACGAGCGGCGTGCCGGGCGGCAAGGACATCAGCGCGGCCAGTTCGGACTGCGCGAATTCGAGATCCTGACGGCGGATGGTCAGCAGCGAGACGGAGTCGAGCAGTGCGCGCTGGTACGCGAGAATTTCCTGTTTCGGCAGCAGGCCCTTGTTCTCGGCTTCGCGTGCGGCGCGCAATGCGGTGAAGGTGCGCGCCAGCAGTTGATCCACTTCCGGCTTGAGGCGCTGTGCCGCCAGCGCGCGCCAATACGCGTTGCGTACGTCCTGCAGGACGTTTTGCGCGACCTTGCGGCGCCGCTCTTCCGCCATCAGCACCTGATCGGCCTTCTGCTGCGTGCGGTAATAAGCCACGCCGAAGTCGAGCAGATTCCAGCTCATGCCGAGTGCGGCGACCTCGTGATAACGCTGTTCGGAGGTGGACGGCCGCAACGTCACCTGACGGTCCTCGATGCCGACCGAGGTGCCGCCCGAATCGTTGCTGCGATCCGAGTAACCCGCCGAGGCGACCAGCTGCGGCAACAGTTCATTGGTCGAGACATCGCGCAGGTTCGAGGCCAGTGCGCTTTCGAGCAGTTTGAGCCGGTAGTCGAGGTTGTACTTGAGCGCGCGGGCCGCCGCCTCATAGAACGTAATCGGGCCCGTAACGGGTTCTTGCGCGCTGTACATCGCGAGCTGATCGTCGACGACCCGTTGACGAACTTCGTCTTTCGTCGTCGGGCGGGGCTGAAGCGATGCGCAGCCCGTCAAAACCAGCATGGTGCACGTGATCGTTGCACCCAGGACGTGAGCCTGGTGTTTCCGCATAACCGGTCCTCGTTCGCATACGTTCGAATACTAATGTTCGACGGATTTTTCTACGTTCTGAGGTGCTTCAGGCAACTTGAGCGCCGCGACGCGCAATTGATTCACGAAACTTTGTGCTGTCCGGGCCGGCGCTTTTTCGACGATCGGCTTGAGCCCGTGGGTGAGATGGTCGGAGAGCGGGGCGAACAGCGACGGGTCGGGCAGCAGGCCGTCTGCGGTGAGATCCGTGCGCGAGTGCTGGCCGAACGCCCAGGCGCGGTCGAAGGCGCTCTCCCGTTGGCTGGCACGCACGGACTGTGCGACGAATTGGCCGGGCACGTGGCCAAGCCCGTCGCCGACGGGGGTCTCGTCGTCGAGCGGATAAAGCGGCCAGCCAATCTGGCTGCCGTCGGTTTCACGCGCCGAGACGAGTGAACGCACCGCGTCCCGTTCCACGACCGGCGTGATGAACACCGCCGGCTCGAACGACAGCGCGGGCGGTTGGTCCGCGCGGTTGCCCAGATCGCGGTCCCAATGCGCGCCGCCGCTCGGTGGAATGTACGGCGAGGCAATGTCGAGATTGATGACGAGCTGGGCCTGATCGGTCGCGCCGGCGAGATCGCTGATCGTGTAGGTGAACGGGTCGTGCAGCACCTGACCGAGCCCGGCTGCGGCGAGCACCTGCGGGTTGGTCAGGTCGAGGACATAGGTGTAGGTGCCGTTGGCGTTGAGCACGAGGGTGCCGTAGCGCCCCGCCAGGGCCTGGCCCGGCGTGCCCGCCGTGCCGCTGCCGGTTTCTTCGCCCGTGCGGATGCCGACCACGCTCAGGTGATCGTTGGCGTCGACGTCGGTGTCGTTGCTCAGGACGTTGCCGCTGGCTTGCGGTGTCGGCGACTGGTCGCTCGCCACGTTGCTGTCATCGTGTGCGACGGGCGCATCGTCGGCGCCGTGGATCGTGATGGTGAGGCTGGCCTTCGCAGTCGCACCGGCCGTGTCGCGCAGGGTGTAGGTGAACACCTCGGTGAGCGTCTCGCTACTGGTGCGCAAGGCCTGCACCGCGGCGTTGGCGTTGTCGACCACATAGTCGTAGTTGCCGTCCGCATTCACGACGAGATGGCCGTAGCGTCCCGCGAGTTCGGCGCCGGCATTGGCCGATTGCCCGTCTGCGTTGGCCACGTCGACCACGGTCTGGGTCTCGCCGTTGGCGGCGCTGTCGACATCGGTATCGTTGCCGAGCACGTTGCCGGTGGCGTCCCGCCCCGGCGTGCCGTTGTTGACGCCGCCCGCTTCGAGCGCGGTGCCCGCGTCGTTATTGGCGACCGGCGTATCGTTCTGCCCGTCGATCGTGATGCGCAACTGCGCCGTGGCCTGGGCGCCGAGCACGTCGTCGACGGTATAGGTGAACGTGTCCTGCAAGGTCTGACTGGCGGTGCGCAAAGCCTGTACCGCGGCCGAGTCGTTGTCGACCACGTAGCTCCATGTGCCGTCTGCGTTCAGCGTGAGCGTGCCGTACATGCCTTGCAGCGCGCTGCCCACCGCGCCGGTGGTGCCCGTGGCCGTGGCGTCGCCAGTGCGGATTCCTGCCACGTGGATCGCGTCGCCGTCCGGGTCGGAGTCGTTGGTCAGCACGTTGCCCGATGGGTTCACGCCCGGCGTCGTGTTGGCGATGCCGCCCGCTTCGAGCGCGGTGCCCGCGTCACCGGTGGCCACCGGTGCGTCGTTACGTCCGCGTACCACGATGGTGATCTGCGCGAGGTCGGAGAGGCCGCCCTTGTCGGTGGCCTGGTAGGTGAAGACATCGGTCACCGCCTGCAGCGGGCCGAGCGCGATCAGTGTCGCGTTGCTCGTATCGACGTCGTAGACATAGGTACCGTCCGCGCCGAGCACCAGGTCGCCGTACTGGCCGTGCAACACGCTCGCGTTCGCGCTGCCGCTGCCGGTCCCGGTTGCAACGGCGCTCAGCGCACCGCCCGCGGCTTCTGTGCCGGAGCGCGCGGCGGTGACGGTCAGCGCGTCGCCGGCGTCCACGTCGGTGTCGTTGGTCAGCACGTTGCCGGTCGGATTATGGGCGTTGCCGTTACCGTTGTCCGCCGCCGCGAGCGCGAGGTCGTCGTTCGCGACGGGGGCATCCCACGCGCCTTGAATCTGCACGGTGAGTTGGGCCGTGTCGGACGCGCCCGCGGTGTCGTGCATGCGATAGCTGAACGTGTCGGTGACGCTTTGGCCGGGAATCAGCGCTTGCACCGCCGCGAGGCTGTTGTCGACCGTGTAGGTGTAGCTGCCGTCGGGATTGAGAGTCAGCGTGCCGTAGGTGCCCGCAATCGTCGTCGCACCGTTCACGGCGGCGAATGCGCCGCCGGCCGCTTCGGTGCCGCTGCGCGCGCCGTCTACCGTTTTCGTGTCGCCGGCGTCGACATCGGTATCGTTGGTCAGCACGTTGCCGGCCGGATTGACGCCCGCCGTCGCGTTATCGGTGCCGCCCGCTTCGGTGGCGCCCGCCTGATCGTTCTGCGCGACCGGCGTGTCGTTCTGCCCGGAAATCACGATATCGAGCTCGGCCTGATCCGTCGCGCCGTGCGGGTCCGTCACCGTGTAAGTGAAGTGCTCGACCAGCTGGTCGGTCGGCAGGCGCAGCGCCTGCACCGCCGCATTGCCGTTGTCGACCACGTAGGTATAGGTGCCATCGGCGTTCAGCGTCAGGCTGCCGTATTGCCCTTGCAGCGATTGCCCGACCGTGCCGGCAGTGCCGGTGCCGGTTTCCGCGCCCGTGCGGATCGCCGAAACGGCGAGGGCGTCGCCGTCCGGGTCGCTGTCGTTGCTGAGCACGTTGCCGGCCGGATTGACGCCGGGTGTGCCGTTGTCCACCCCGCCGGCTTCGCGGGCCTGAGCCGTGTCGTTCTGCGCGACCGGCGCGTCGTTGATGCCGACCACGGTGATCACCAGCTGCGCGCGATCGGTCAGGCCGCTCGTATCGACGATCTCGTAGGTGAAGGTTTCGGTCAGCGTCGCACCGGCCGCGAGCCCGCGCACGCTGGCGTTGCTGCTGTCCACGTCATAGGTGTACGAACCGTCCGCTCCGATATGCAGCGTGCCGTAGTTGCCGTTCACCACGGCACCGCTCGTCGCAGTCGTGCCGGTCGCGACCGCCGTCAACGTTCCGCTTGCGGCTTCGAGTCCGCTGCGCACGCCGTCGACCTGGAGCAGGGTATCGGGCTGGTCGGTATGGTCCACGTCCGTATCGATACCGTTGCCGCCAGGCTGATCGACCGAACCGGGACGGCTCGCGGTCGTGATGACATTGCCGCTCGGATTGACGGGGTTCACGCCGAGCTGCGTCGAGCCCGCCGTCGCGGTGGCCTGGTCGTCGCTTGCAACGGGGTTGTCGTTTGCGCCGTGGATCTGGATTTGCAGTTGCGCCAGATCGCTCAGGCCGCCCGCGTCGGTGAGCTGATAGGTGAAGGTGTCGACCAGCGGGGCATCGCCCGGCACGCGCGATTGCACGACGGCATTGTTATTGTCGACCACATAGCGATAACTGCCGTCGGCGCCGATGGTGAGCGTGCCGTACGTGCCGACGATGATCGTGCCCGTCCCGCTCGTCGTGCCCGCCGCGACCGTGGCAAGCGGGCTGTTGACCAGCGCCTCGGGCCGATTCGTGATGCCGGTAACCGCTCTGGTCTCGCCGTTGGCGGCGCTGTCGACATCGGTATCGTTGCCGAGCACGTTGCCGGTGGCGTCGCTGCCGGGCGTGCCGTTGAGCACGCCGCCGGCTTCGGTCGCAGAGCCGATGTCGTCGACTCCGATCGGCGCGTCGTTCGCGCCGTGAATCGTGACCGTGAGTGTGGCCGTGGAAGTGGCGTTGCCCGTGTCGGAAATCGTGTACGTGAACACCTCAGTCAAGGTTTGACCCGGCAAACGCAGCGCCTGAACAGTTGCATTGCCGTTGTCCACCGTGTACTGGTAGCCGCCGTTGATGCCGATGGTCAGCGAGCCGTACAGACCCGCCAGTACCGTCTGGCCGGGCAACGCGATCGCCGTGCCGTCCTGGCTGCTGACGCTGATGACCCGCAGCGAATCGCCGTTGGTGGCGATATCGACGTCGGTGTCGTTGGCGAGCACGTTGCCGGTCGGATCGACGCCGGGCTGGTTGTTGGCGCTGCCGCCCGCCTCGGTCGCGGAAGCCGTGTCGGCGACGGCCACCGGCGGGTCGTTGACCGGCACCACGGTGATCGCCAGCGTGCTTTGGGTGTTGAGCGCGTCGCCCGGCTCGCCGGGAATGCCGTCGCCGTCGTGATCGCCGAAGTTGCCCAGGTCGTTGGTGTTGATCGTCAGCGTGTCGGCGCCGTTGTAGTTCAGATTGCCGAGATACTGCAGATTGGCGAGCGCGGTGTTCAGATCGGCCTGGCTGCCGGTCAACACCAGCACGGCGGTATTCGCGCCGCTCTCGGTCACACCGGCTGGCAGCGCGCTGAGCGACAGCGTGCCGTGCAGCACGGTCAGCGTGATCTGCAGATCGCGATTGCCCGCATCGACGTCGGAGACCGTCACGCCGGCGACACTGAAGGTGATGTCTTCGAGTCCCGAAGGCGAGGCCGTGGGCAAGTGATTGACCGGCGCGTCGTTCTGTTCGACGTAGCCGGCATTGGCGGCCGCCGTGCCGCCGTCCGCGAGCGCGACGCCGATGGTGCCGAGCGGCGTCGACGCATCGCTGTCGATGCGCACCGCCAGCGTGCCGACCGGCTGCGGATAGCTCAGCGTGCCGGTTGGCGTCTGGATCTGGTAGGTCCCCGTGGGGAGCACGCCGAAATGATACTCACCGTTGCTGTCGGTGATGGTCGTGTAGACGAGGTTGTCACCGGTCGTGGCGAGCATGCCGTCCGCGCCGGCCCACGTCAGCGTGACCGTCTGGCCCTCGAGACCGGGGCCGTCCGGCGTGCTCGACGAAGTGGCCGAGGCCGTGTCGTCCCACAGCGTGCCGCTGATCACACCGAGCCCCGCAGCGGCCTCGCGAATATAGGTATTCGGGCCGACGCCACTGCCGGTGCGCTCGCCGTCGCTGTTGCCGGGCGTGGCGCCCACGCTCGAACCGCCCCAGGTGGTGAAACTGCTGGGCAGGCTGGTCCAGGTGACGGTGGCATCGGTCGGCGCAATGGCCGCCGTATTGGGCGCGCTGGCAGAATAAAACACCGAGACTTGCGCGTTGGAAGCGAGTCTGGCGAACGTGATGTCAAGTCCGTTCGTCATATCGACGCTCACGCCGATGCCCGCGAGTTGCGCGGCCGTGTACGACTGGTTGTTGAGAACGAGGTGGTCGAAGGTGTAGTTCGACGCGGTCGGAAAACTGTCGGTCAGCGTGACGTCGTATGCGGGCGAGCCGCCGCTTTGCGTGAAGCCGATCTCGACGCTGGCGGTGCCGAGCCCCGGCGTCGCGCTGGTCGGATTGAAGCTGACGACCTGCTTGGTCATGCCGGTGATGGACGGCTCGACCACGTCCTCGCGCACGGTGTCGGAGTGCGACAGATCGGTCGCGCCGGAACGATCCACGGCGCTCACCGAGAGCGCCGTGCCACCGACGTTCGATGCCTGGTTGAGCACCCGCGCATTGAACTCCAGCGACACGCCTTCCTTGTCCGCGTCGCTGTCCATGTTGACCAGGTTGCCCAAATGGAAGGTGATGACCTGGTTGCCGTTGCTGTCGGTCGTGACGTCGATGTCCGCCGCATTGAGCACGCCGTCAGGCGCTGCGCCGGTGAGACCGGGCGTAATCGGCTCGGCCTGCTCGCTGAACTGGTTGCCGACGACGTTGAGCGTGCCGCCGGTAATCAGATTCGCAAGATTCGTGGTAATGCCGTTGTTCGAAATGAACGCGAGCATGGCCGTACCGTCGTTGATGAAGCCGAGTCCGTTCTGCAGGGTGACTTGCAGCGTGTAGTCGTTGGTTGAACCTTCGGCGAGAATCGCGACCACGCGATAGCGGACGATTTCGCCTACCGTGACGCTTTCGTCCGTGGCGTCGGTAGGCGTCGCGGCGGGGGTGTCCGGCAGGCCGCCCACGCGCGAAACGATGACCGTCTGCGCGACCGGCACGACCAGCGTCGAATCCGACCGATAGTCGTTGAGCACGCCGCTGTTGAGCGCGCCGTCCACGCCGGTGCGCTCGCCGGCCGGATCCGCCGTGCCGCCGACGCTGCCGTCGAGGCTGGTCCATTGCACGCTCGCCGTGTTGGCGAACGACGGCTCGCTCGCCGCCGCGGCCAGTACGGTGCCCGAGACGCGCAGGGTGATGCTGCCGCCCGTGGCGATGTCGACGTTGGCGCCGGTTGCCGTGCGCAACTGTCCGCCGACCAGTTCGAAGTCCGCACCGCCGTTATTGGTCGCGCCGCCGCTGTAAGTCACGCCAAGCAGCGTCAGGCCGCTCAGCTCGGTGGGCAGCGTGTCGAGAAAGCTGATGTCGTAGGCGTTGAAGTCCGTGCTTGCCGTGCCATTGCTGATCGTGATGTCGTACTCGACCGTGTCGCCCTGATCGACGCCGAGGCCGGCGGTCGAAGTCGAGGTCTGCGCAATCACCAAGGTGGGCTCGCGGATTACGACGGTCGGCGCGGCTGCCGTGGGCGCGACGGTTCGGTCCAGCGGCGCCGTGCCATTCGGCGTGTCGCCGTCGGGATCGCTGAAGACGAGTTGCGCGGTGTTGGTCAGTGTGGTGCCCGCCTGGTTGCCGGCCACGTCGCTCGCCACCAGCCGCACGCGGATCACGAAGCTGTTGTTGCCCGCGTCGTTGTCCGCATTGGCCTTCGATACCGTGAAGGTCCAGTGCCCACCGACGCCATCCGCGCCCAGCGTGCCGCCGTTCAGCCCACTCAGCGCGTCGCCGCTGAGCGTGCCGTTGAAGTTGGCGGTCAGCGCGGCGCTGCCGGCCACTGTCGTGATCAGCTGATAGCCGAGACCGCCGTTGAAACTGGTGTCGAGATGCAGGCCGGCCGGAATCAGATCGTCGATGCGGAGATTTTGGGTACTGCCTTCGGGCAAGGTCACGACGATGTCGTACTGCATGCTCTCGCCGATTACCAGATCGCTCCCGGTGGTCTGCGCGGCGCTGGAGTCGCCGTTATCGAGCGTGCCGCCGGCGTATTGCACGCTGACTGTCGGCGCGGCGACCTGCTCGGCGGCGGTGTCGGTCAGATCGGTCGGCGTGAAATCGGCGCCGCCTTCCACGCTCGCGTAATTGGTGAGCGCCGCGCTGGTCTGCAAGGTGCTGTCGGCAGGGATGCTGGCATCGACCGTGACGTCGTAGGTGATAACGACCAGGTTCGACCCGCTGGTGTCCGCCGTGGTGCCGCTGCGGCCTGCGAGCAGGGTGGCCACGCCGCCCGCATCGAGAAAAGTGACCGTGTTGCCGGACACGCTGTAATCCACCCCGGCGACCAGCAAGGTGCCGTCGCCGCGATAGATCTTGAGGCCCGATGTCGCGAGGCTGCCCCCCACGAACTGCAGGCCGGCGGGTAGCGTCACGCTGGTGGATACGTCGAATGCACCACCGCCGCCGGTGTTTTCGATCGCCGTGGCGAGGCGCAGCGTGTCGCCCGCGTCGATGCCGCTAACATTGCCGTCGACCGCGGCCAGGTCGGTCACGCTGCCGGTGAATGGCGTGCCGGTGCTGCCGGGCGCGCTCCACGTGCCGGTCGTGCCGGTGACCGTGCCGTCGCTGCTCGACACGACGCCTTGCTTGATGGCGAGGGTCGGTTCGGCGACGGAGACGATCGTCGTGACATCCGACGAGATCAGCGGCTGATGCGCGATCGTCGTCACCTGGCTCGATTGTGCGAGCACGTCGAGCGAGCGTTGGTCCGCGTAGGGCGTATCGCCGACGCGCAAGGTGAATTGCACCTGAATCGTGCTGCCGGCGCTCGCATTGGTGGCGAAGCTGCCGAAGTTGAAGATCAGCGAATTGCCCGTGCCATCGGCCACGCTGAGTACACCGCCCGCGTTCGTGTTGGCCGCGCCGAGCGACCATTGTCCGACGCCCGTGCCTTCGCTCCACGTAATGCCCGAGAGGCTCAGCAACGGCAGCGGCAGATAGGCGGCCAGCTGGAACTGTTCGTAGTCGCCTGTTACCAGGTTGTACGTCATGCTGAAGGTAATCGTATCGCCCGGATTCAGTTCGCCGCTCGCGGGCGGCGCCGCGCCGTTGACCGACACGATCGCGATATCGACGGTGTGGGTGGGGATCGTGCTGCTCGTCTCCGATTGATCGGTGACGGCGCTGCCCGTGAGGTTGAGGTTGTCCGTCAGCAGGGTGGCGGTGACCGTGGCATTGTTGCCGATCGAATCGCCTTCGTTCAGGTCGCTCTGCGCGTAGGCCGTCGTGTAGCGCTGGTCGACGAGGGCGGTGTAGTTGACCGTTGCTGTGGTCGCGCCTTGCAGCACGTTGTCGAAGGCGAGGTCGCCGGCCAGGTTGCCGGCCTGCAGCACGCCGGCCGCCCGGATCGAGGCGCCGATGTCGAAGGTGACGGTCGTGGTGCCGTCGGCATTGACCGTGCTCGTGCTCACGAGTGCAATGGTGTGCGAGACGCCGGCGCTCACATAGGTGAGCGTGGGCGTGCCGGTCAGCGTCTGGCCGTCGCTCAGCTGGTCGGTAATGACGAACTGGCCTTGACCGAGTTGCGTCTGGCCCGCTGCGAAGTAGTCGGAAATCGCGATGTCGAGCGTATAGCCGAGCGTGTCGCCCGGCGAAATGCCCACGGTGCCCGTGTCGACCTGATCCGTGACCTGCTTTTCCAGTGTCACCGATTTGGCGATGAAGGTCGTGCCCGTGCCATCGGCCGAGCCGCTGAATGCCACCGAGGTGGCCGGCGGCGTCAGATCGCGCGGGTCGAGCGGCGCCCACTCGCCGCTGCCGCTCGCCGTGCCGAACGCGATCGTCACCGGCGCACCGGAAACCGGGTCGATGACGGGCTGCCCGAATGCGTCCGTTTCCGGCACGTAGAAACTCACCACCGTATTTTCCGGCGCGCTGAGTGTGGCGTACTCGATTGAATACGAACGGATGAAGACCGAATCGCTCGCGATGGCCGCTGCGATCAAGGTGGGATTGGTGAGCGTCGTGCCGTCCTGCAGCGTGATCGACGTCACGCTGCCGCCGGCGCCCGGCGTGATCGCCGTGACCTGAACGTTGGCTGGAATATCCTGCGTGACGGTGACATTCGTGAGTGTCTGCCCCGGCGCCGGCGATGCGGTCACCGTTTCCGTGTGCACGTAATTTGGACCGCTGACCGTTTCTCCTTCGGTCATATTGACACTCTGCGTCAGCGTCACCACGGTCGGATGGACGACGAAGTCATGCAACGAAGCTTCGACCAGCGTGGGGTCCACCGTCGGGTTGTCGAGCTGGTCATTGCCGAACTGAAAGCCGCCGCGTGCCTGGATCGTCAGGTCGGGCGTAGCGTTCGAAAAGGCGGTGTCCGCGAGATCGCTGAGCGTCGCGGTCACCTGCACCGTGATCGCGGGTTGCCCTTGCGAGACGCTGCCGAACGGGAGTTCCAGTACGACCAGCTGGTCGCCGGCGTGCAGCCCGTAGGAGGCGGCATTGATCACCAGCGGGTTGCCGTTGGCGTCCTTGGCGAGGGGATGAATCGCGTTGCCGTTCGCGTCGAAGGTGACGATGAACGACGTCACCGCCTGGCCGAGATAGGTCGCCGATACGAAGCTGGCGCCGTCGTTGCCGTCCTTGCCGGTGGCCGGCATCAGCAGATCGATATACGGCGCGTAGCCCACCTGCGTGGATGAATTGGTGAACGAAACGTCGAAGGTGAACTGATCGCCGAGCAGCACGTTTTGTCCGCCGGACGAGACCGCTACGGTCGGACTCGCGTCGGCCAGCAGGCTATTGAAGTGGCTCAGCGCATCCGCGCTGAGCGCGATCGGTTTATCGATTGCGCCGCTCGTGACCTCGAGTGTCCAGTCGCCGCCCAGTGCGGCGCTGCCGGTGTTGTCGTTCGACGCACCGACGGTTGCACCCGTCACGCTTGCGAGTTCCTGAACCAGCGCCTGGCCGGCGGCTCCGGCGCCCACGTTGCAACCATAGAGTTCAATGTCCGCACCGGCATTCAGGCCCGTGCGCCACGCGCCGAGCGTACTGGCCATTTGCGCGATGCTGGCGCTTGTGAAGGTCTGATCGCCCAGCGTGAACTGCCCGGATGCGCCGTGAGAAAAGATCTGGATCGAATCGACTTTTCCCATCGAAGCAAGGGCCGCGCTGATTGCGCTGACCGCGTCCTGACCGGGATCGATGATCAGCACCCGGGTATTGGCCGGCAAATTAGCCAGTAACTCGCTACCGTTGTCGACCCGGCTATCGAGCACGACCAGATTCTGATGCACTGCGGGTGGGGGCGCCTCGGTAGGCGCTGCGGAGGCCGCAGGCGTGGCGGTTCGCGTGGGTGTTGCAGTGCGGCTGTCCGCATGGGTGTTCGCATTCGCGGCGGCGGTGTGGCGCGACACCTCGCCATTCGTGCCGACCGCCGCCACACCGCCGGCCGAATCGCTGTGATGGTGATGTTCGACGGCCGCTGCAGCCGCGCCGTCGAACAGAATTCTTTGCTCTAGCGCCAATGCATGCCGACGTGGCCGGAGGTGGTCGGCAGCACGCGGCGATTCAGACTTTAAAGGCATTTCGTTATGCACTCCGGATAGGTCCAGATGCGATAAGGAATGGACATGCGATAGCAGTCTTAGTCACGATTCGGCAATTATTTAATAGCCGTACCGACGTGGCCTTCGCCGCTTTGTCCAATGCGCTGCAGCAATCATCCGAATAAGTATAGCGACGAATTCTCTCTGTGGAGCATGTGCGTAGTGAGATCGTCATAATTTCGCGTCATCAATGTACTTCCATTGATGCGGTGTGGTATGGACTTCTACGTATCGACAACCACGAATTAAATTTTTATTGTTGACGGCATCTTGAGTGGCGAAAAGTGAAGTAAAGTCTGATGCAGCCCCACACCTTTCCGTCATTGCCGCGCTCACGCAATGGTCACGCCATTTCTTCGCGGCACGCATGACACAGTTCGCATGGCTTCTCACTGGCCAGCGTGAGGACGGCTTCCAGCTGGTTCGCAATTCATCGATATACGCATCAACGAAGCATAACCAATAACTATCGGGCTATGGATAGCCTGCGTTGACCTGTCTTTTGGCTCGCTGTGCGAAGTCGCTTTTACCTTTGTTTCCTTATCCTGTACAACGACGATTCAGGAGAAGTTTTATGGCACCTAGCGCCAGATTGCTATGTCTGCTTATGGTTCCACTCACCACAACCGTCTGGGCTGCGGAGGCGGCCAGTGCCCCCGATGCCGCCGACACGGCCGACGTGGTTAATCCGCAAGTAGTGGATAAAGTGGTGCAAATGGGAGATTACCTCCGCAGCCTGCCCGATTTCCGGGTAGACGCCACTGTCGAGCGTGATGTCGTGCTCGACAACGGCCAAAAGATCAAGACACTGGGCACCACGGAGATGGTGGTGCAGGGCAGAAGCCACCTGTATGCGCGCGCCGAAACCGACACGCAAAGCCGCGAGTACTTTTACAACGGCAAACAGCTGACCCAGTACTCGCCGGCCCTGAAGTACTACACCACGGTGAATGCGCCACCGAAAATTCTCGATACCTTGCATCAGGTCGAAGACTACTACGACCTGCGATTGCCAATGGAGGATCTGTTTCTGTTTGGCCGCGATCAATCCCAGATCGACGCGATCAAGAGTGCGGCTTACGTCGGTCCGTCGAAGGTAGACGGCAAGACTTGCGATCATCTGGCTTTCCGTCAGGATGGCGCCGACTGGCAACTGTGGGTCTCGCGCTCCGATAAGCCGTTGCCGTGCAAGCTTGTCATCACCACCACGAGCGACGACAGCCGTCCCGAATATAGCGCGGTGTATCGCTGGAATCTGACGCCGGCAATCAAGGAGTCCAGCTTCACTTTCGTGCCGGGCAAGGGCGATACGTCGATCCCGTTCAAGAAAGTCAAGGAATAAGGGTGACCACATGAAACGAACCAATTCGCAATTCGTTCTGCTGGCGCTCACGGCTGTTGCGCTACTCGGTGCCGTCGTGTCGGCCGACACTCTGGCGGGGCCGCATGAGAGAGGGCAGGCCAGAGCTTCAGTGAATCGTGCCGGAGCGTCGGGCGGCAATCGCGTGGAGCGCAATTCGAGCAGAACCACCGTCAATAACAACCGCAACGTCAACGTTCACAGCAATCGCGATGTGAACATCAACGTGGATAACCACGGCGGCCGTTACGATGATCACTACCATCCGGTCGCCACCGCAGCGGCGGTGACCGCGACGGTGGCAGTCACGTCGGCCGTGGTCGGATCGATCGTGCACGCCAATCAGTTGCCGCCGAGTTGCGCTCAGGTCATGCGCGGCAATGTCGCCTACATGCAGTGTGGAACCGTTTGGTATCAACCGCAGTATCAAGGCAGCGACGTAGCGTACGTCGTAGTCAATCAGCCCTGAGTTCCCGCGAGGAGCGAGCGTTCGGCCCTGCAAAGTTTCGCAGGGCCGCTTTTTCGCGGATCTAAGAATCAGATCTTGAGGCGGGAAACCTTCGTTCCAGCGATCGACACATCGCCCATCAATCCCGCATTGGTCAATACGAATACCTCGACAGGCGCGGTAGCCGTGGTGGTGTCGATGGCGCCATTCGCGCCGACCTTCACCAGCGCGACCGACGCGTCGCCGCCGGCCGACCAGCCGTCCGAACTGCGGAAACTGGCCAGCGCCTCCTGAGTCATGAACAGGAAGATGATGGCCTTGGACTGCGCGCCCGCCTGGAAGCCGAACGAACCGGATACGGTACTGTAGTAGCCCGCCGTGCTGCCGGCGACACGCAGCGAACCCTCGCCATATTGTCCGCCGACGATGAACCCGACTTGCAGCACCGAAGGAAACACGAGCACGCCACGCGCTTTCGACACCAGTTCACGCGAACCGTTGACGCTTGAATAAAGCTTCGACAGGGTGCCGTCCACGCTGGCATCGATAGACTGCCGTTTGGACATATCCGTTGCGGCCGAATCGTGCGATCCAGACGATGTCGTGCAGCCCGCCAGCGTCAATGCGCCGAGTGCGAGAGAAGCCGTGGTGGCCGAAAGAAAATCGCGTCGTTGCATATCATGTCTCCCCTGGGTTCGTTGACATCCGCAAGAGGCCGGCAGACAGACGATCGATCTGCAGAACCCGCGCAAGATGCTTTTACCGAGCTTGCATTCTTTCAGACGCTCTGGCGCAGCGCTATAGGGACTTCGGGCAAAACGCCTGCCCCTGAGGGCAAATCCCTAATTCGCGCCGGCGCGTTTTCGCCAGGTCAGGTAAACGCCCGACACGACGACGACCGTGAGGAAGTAGGAGACGATGAAAACGGCCGTCTTGACGCCGGCGAATTCTGCCGCGACGACCAGCGCGATGCCGACGTGGCGGGTTGCGCAAGCGATGGCGAGGGCCGTTCGGTCATCCGCCTGGGGGCCGCCCAGAAGCTGGCCGGTTGCCAGCCCCAGAATCATCAGCGCCACGAGCGCGACCACGCCGCCCACGCTCAGACCGCTCAGCAAGCGCCAGTGAGTCGCGAGCAGGAGCACGCCGGACGCTGCCAGCACGAAGCCGGCAAGCGTAATCAGCCGGTCCGAGAGCCGCTCCGACTGGGCCGGAAAAATGACACGGAGCAGCATGCCCAACGCAATCGGTAACAAAATCGCTTTGGCGATGGCGAACAGCACGGTACTGGCGGTCAGCTTGACCGAAACGTCGAAATAATTGCTGAGCAGGGCGACCCACAACGGGACGGCGACGATGGCGACCAGAGAGGATGTAACCAGCAAGCTGAAAATGTACTCCTGGCTGCCGAGCTTCTTGAGTTTCTTGGGCAGCAGCGGCGCGCCCGACGAGACCGCGAGAACCAGGATCGCGGCCTTGACGCCCGCCTCGATGGGGGCGATCAGCACGATGCCGAACGCGATCAGCGGAATCACCACGTACATCGCCGCGAGCGAGCGAAGTAATAGTCGAGGTCGCCGCCACAGATAGGTGAGGTCGGCAGGCGAGGTTCCCGCGCCCACCGAAACGATGGTGACGACCACCGATGCCTTGAGCAGAATCAGGAGGATTTCAGTCACGACATTGGCGCCTTCCAGGTCGGGCCATCGTTAAAGTAAGCGGATGATGATGCTCAGAAAGACGAAGCTGCCCGAGCAAGCCATGATCAACGCGATAAAAAAGCTCGGTCGCCAGAGACTCTCCTCTTGATACTCACGGAGCATGGCAATAGCCCGCGCATATTCGATCGTGCCCAATACCATCGACACCGTGCCCATTGCGGTCAGGAACAGACCGACCATTCGAGGGCTATTCGGATGATTCAGATGCACGCCGGCGTCCGCAAAACCTTGCAGCACCTTGTAGATCGTGAAGCCGAAGCTGATCATCGACAGCGCGGTCCGGATCCACGCCATCAAGGTGCGGTCCGCCGCCATCAGCGTACGCGTTGCTGCGAGGCCGGTGCGATCCACGGCCAGTTGGTCCGACGTGCGTGCTTGCGCTTGTGTCACGCGAACCTCCGTGTGGTTACATCCGGGTGGGAGCGTTTTACGCACCCAGATTAATCTAGTTCACGTACGACACGATTGCGAGAATATCTCCGGCTTGCCGGAAATAGTGGGAAATCCGCCGAGGCCACCCTACATGTAAGTATCCTGTTCAAACGAGGTCATGGCAACGTCGAGCCTGCGCTTCGCCTCGCCCGTCAGTCACCGAAAGCTTCACGTCATGCGTTTAAATTGCAGATCATGCATATTGCGTTTGCTTTCCCACGATAAGCCGACTTAAATACCCATCACGTGTGCGTCGCGCACTCGTACTCTCACAGAGCAGGCTGACCTAGCACATCGCCGCGAAGCGCGGCCCAGGGGATTATCGCAATGCAGGCCACACTGCTGTCTCCCGCTACGACATCGGACTCCGAAGCACACCAGGACGCCGGCGTCCGGCCATCCGACGCGCCGCCATGTTTTCATCTGCTGGCAAAGCCAAGTGGCTCCACCTGCAATATCGATTGTAAATACTGCTTCTTCCTCTCGAAGGAAGCGTTGTATCCGGACGAGAAGCATCGAATGTCGCAGGCGACACTCGAAACTTATCTCCGCCAACTCCTCGAGTCCCATCGCACGCCCGAAGTGACCGTCGCGTGGCAGGGTGGTGAGCCGACGCTGATGAAGGTCGAGTTCTTCAGGCACGCGGTCGAACTGGTCGAGAAGCACCGCAAGCCGGGGCAGGTCGTGAAGCACACTTTTCAGACCAACGGGATTCTTCTCGACGATGAATGGTGCGAGTTTTTCCGGCAGCACGACTTTCTTGTCGGCCTGAGTGTGGATGGCCCGCGCGAGATTCACGATACCTTTCGCGTCGACCGCCGTGCGCAGGGCACGTTCGATCTGGTGATGCGAGGCTGGCAGCAGTTACGCAAGCACGGCGTCGAGTTCAACATTCTTTGCACGGTCAACGCCGCCAATCAGAACCACGGCCGGGAGGTCTATCGCTTCTTTCGCGATGAACTCGGCGCAAAGTGGGTGCAGTTCATTCCTATCATCGAACGCGCCACGGAACAGACCATCCAATTGGCGAATCTGGGCTGGAGCGAACAACCGGGTCGCAAGCGCGTGCTCTATACACAGACCGGCAATCGGGTCACCGACCGTTCCGTGGGCGCGCGGCAGTATGGGCAGTTCCTGCTGGATATCTTCGAGGAATGGTTGCGCCACGATGTCGGCCGCGTGTACGTGCAATTGTTCGACGTGACGCTGGAAGCACTTTTCGGCCGCCATCTGTTGTGCATTCACGCACCGACCTGCGGCCTGGGTCCCGCGCTCGAATCCAACGGCGATCTGTATTCCTGCGACCACTTCGTCGAACCCGGCTTCCGGCTGGGCAACATTCACGAAACTCACATGCTCGAGTTGATGGCATCGCCCGAGCAGCGCAAGTTTGGACTGGACAAGCGCGATGCGCTCACCGCCCAGTGCCGGAGTTGCGAAGTCAGGGCACTGTGCAATGGCGGTTGCCCCAAAGACCGGTTCGCGCTCTCCCGCGATGGCGAGGAGGGCCAGAATTATCTTTGCGCGGGACTGGAGTTGTTCTTCACCCGTTCGCGTCCCGCCATGGAGACCATGGCGAAACTGTTTCGCTCCGGCCGTCCGCCTTCGGACGTCATGGCGCTCACTGCAAGCGAAGACAAGCGGCGCGGGCCCTATGCGCCATGTCCATGCGGCAGCGGGCGGAAATTCAGGTTTTGCCACGGCGATAACTCGCCGCGGACGTTGTCCGGTACGGCGAGTACCTCGGCGCAGCACAGTTCATCACCGTAGTATTGGCCGGCCAACATCGGCCTTCGCTCTACCTCTGCATAGCTGGGATTGCCTCGTGACACGCGGTGGCTGCAGTTCGTCGATTGACGCAGCCTCTTCGCCCGGTTGGCACCACGCTCGCCGGGCCTTAACTGAAAGGAGTGGAAGCGAACATGGCAACAAAGCAACCGAATATCCTGATTCTGTGGGGCGACGATATCGGCTGGTGGAATATCAGTTTCAATAGCCGCGGGCAAATGGGCTATCGCACACCGAATATCGACCGCATTGCCAACGAGGGCGTGGCGTTTACCGACTACTATGCCCAACAAAGCTGCACGGCTGGACGTGCGGCGTTTATCACCGGACAAAACCCTATCCGGACGGGACTGACCAAGGTCGGCATGCCGGGTGCGGACGTTGGCCTCTCGCCGGAAGACCCGACCATCGCGGAGATGCTCAAGCCGCTAGGCTATGTCACGGGCCAATTCGGCAAGAATCACCTGGGCGACAAGGACGAGTTCCTGCCGACCATGCACGGCTTCGATGAATTCTTCGGCAATCTCTATCATTTGAATGCCGAGGAAGAGCCGGAAGATCCCGATTACCCGAAGGATCCGGAGTTCAGGAAACGTTTCGGACCGAGAGGCGTATTGCATTGCTGGGCGGATGGAAAAGGCGGGCAGAAGATCGAAGATACCGGCGCGCTCACCAAAAAGCGCATGGAAACGATTGACGACGAAACCACCGCTCATGCCCAGGCGTTTATCGACAGCGCCCATAAAGACGGTAAGCCGTTTTTCCTCTGGTACAACACCACGGCCATGCATTTCCGCACTCACTGCGCCGAAAAGCACAAAGGTAAAAGTGGGCAAGGCGAATACAACGACGTGATGGTTGCGCACGACGAGAACATCGGACTGATGCTGGCCAAGCTCGACGAGTTGGGAATCGCCGATGACACCATCGTCATGTACTCGACCGACAACGGGCCGCACTACAACAGTTGGCCGGACGCCGGCATTACTCCGTTCCGCTCGGAGAAGAACACCAATTGGGAAGGCGGCTGGCGTGTCCCTGCATTTATCCGTTGGCCGGGCAAGTTTCCCGCCGGTACGGTGCTCAACGGGATCGTGTCGCATCAGGACTGGATGACGACGCTGCTGGCGGCGGCCGGCGAACCTGAGATCAAGGAGAAACTCCTTAAGGGACACAAGGCGGGAGAGAAAACATTCAAGGTTCATCTGGACGGCTTCAACATGCTGCCGTATTTAACGGGCGAAGTGAAAGAAAGCCCGCGAGAGTCGTTTTTCTATATCAGCGACGACGGCGACATCATGGCGATCCGGGTGAAGGACTGGAAAGCCGTGTTGCGGGAGCAACGCGCCAGACAGTTGGCGTGCTGGTCGGAGCCATTCGTGCCGTTGCGGATTCCGAAGATGTTCAATCTACGGCGAGATCCGTTCGAGCGAGCCGATGAGAACTCGAACACTTACTATGACTGGCTGATCTCGCATGCCTATCTGATCTATGGCATGCAAGCGGTGGTGGCATCGCAGATCGAACAGTTCAAGGCATTCCCGCCTCGGCAGAAAGCGGCCTCCTTCAATCTGGATGCAGTAATGCGACAACTCGACGAGGTTGGCGGTAGCGCCGGACATTGACCCGGCGGCAAACACGTAGTACCGCAGGCGGCCTTGGTGACCTACGAATTCGCCAGGCCCGTCTGCGGCAAATCGATTGCCCCCCGGGGCAATTTTTTTGCCCTAAGTACCTATAGTGCGGAGCCGGCTTCTGTGCAAAAAATTGGCATTCGCAAAAGGGACGCCAGAATGCACGCACTGCCGGATTCGAACGTGATAATGCCGCATCTTTTTGCCTTGCCGACGTTCGGCTCCAGCCACGTCTGGGCGCGGCTCTGATGCGCGGCAAATCGATCACTACGCGCGGCATTCTGCCGATCATGGCATGTTGTGTGTCGTTGCTCAGTGCGTCGCCGTCCGCTTTTTCACAAAGCGACGAGGATCTCGCCAAGCAACTGAGCAATCCTGTCGCCGCGTTAATCAGCGTACCGTTTCAATTCAACTACGACGGCAATCTCGGTCCCAATCGGGATGGATACAAATACCTCCTGAATTTCCAGCCCGTCATTCCATTCCATCTGAACGGGGACTGGAATCTGATCTCCCGCACGATCGTGCCGGTCGTGTCGCAGAACAACATTGCGCCGGGTTCTGGCTCGCAGACCGGATTAGGCGACATCGTCCAGAGCTTTTTCTTTTCGCCGTCGAAGCCGACAGCGGGTGGACTGATATGGGGCGTCGGCCCTGCGCTGCTGTTACCCACCGATACCGACCCGCTGCTCGGCGCCGAAAAATGGGGCGCCGGTCCAACCGCCGTTTTGCTGTGGCAGGCGAACGGATGGACCTACGGCGCGCTGGTCAATCACATCTGGTCCTTCGCCGGCAACGGTGACCGGTCGGGCGTCAGTTCGACTTTCCTGCAGCCCTTTCTCAACTACACGACGAAAGACGCGTGGACCTTCGGCCTGAACACCGAATCGACCTACGACTGGAAGCGCCATCAATGGTCGACCCCGATCAATGCAACGGTCAGCAAGTTGCTCAAATTCGGCAAGCAACCGGTGAGCATTGGCGGCGGTGTGCGCTATTGGGCGGCAAGTCCGGACTCCGGTCCACACGGATGGGGCGCTCGCCTCGTGGTGACCCTGCTGTTTCCGAAATAGAACTGCATCCTCGCCGTTGAAGAATGGTTCAACAACAACGTTGTCGTCACATAACTGGAGGCCGTCATGTCCGAACCGAAAGAACCCGCAGAACCCGGCGCTCGCAGAGCGTTTCTGAAAAACGTCGCAGTGGCTGGCGCTGCAACGGGTTTGTCTGGCGTGGTAGGAGAAGCGTTGGCTCAAACGACATCCGTGCGATCCACCAGCGCGGCGAGCAAACCCGCGACGAAGGCGACGCTCGATATCAATCGGCAGTATGCGGAATTTCTCTCGTTCGCCGATACGCAGGATTTCGCCGATGCCACTCGCGGACTGGTCGCGACGCTTCCCGAGCCGGTCATCATCAAAGGGAAGGGCGATTATCCGGCCTGGGATCTGCAACAGTTCGCCTTTATCACCGGCGGCCCGGAAAACAATGCGCCGCCAACCGTCAACCCGAGTCTCTGGCGTAACGCCAAGCTCAATATGCATCACGGGCTTTTTCAGGTGGTCGACGGCATCTGGCAGGTACGGGGCTACGACCTGTCGGTCATGAGTATCATTCGCGGTAATCAGGGGTACATTGTCGTCGACCCGTTCGTCACCGAGGAGGTCGCAACGACCGTCTGGAAACAACTGGTGATCCCTCAACTGGGGGATAAGCCCATCACGCACGTCATCTATACGCATAGTCACGTGGACCACTACGGCGGCGTACGAGGTCTGATTAACGAAGACGACGTGACCTCGGGCAAGGTGAAGATCGTGGCCCCCGCTGGTTTCACAGAAGCGGCGGTCGGCGAAAACATCATTGCAGGCAATGCAATGGGACGGCGGGCAAGCTACATGTACGGCTCGCTGCTGACGCGAAGCCCTACTGGCGGTGTCGATGGCGGCCTCGGCAAGACGACCTCGGTCGGCACTATTACGCTGATTACGCCGACGGTATTCGTGGAGAAGACCGGGCAGACCATGACGCTCGACGGCGTCGACATTACCGTGCTGATGGCGCCGGAGTCAGAGGCGCCATCCGAATTCATGTTCTATTTGCCGAAGTTCAAGGCCTTCTGCGCGGCAGAAGACGCCACCCACACGCTGCACAACCTCTATACGCTGCGCGGAGCCAAGGTACGGGACGCACTGCTCTGGTCCAAATACCTGCAAGCGGCAATCGACATGTTCGGTGGGGACATGCAGGTGCTGTTCGCATCGCACTACTGGCCGACCTGGGGCAACGATCGCATCCTGCCGTTCCTTGGTGCGCAACGCGACATGTACCGCTATCTGCACGACCAGACGATGCGGCTGGCAAACATGGGGTACACGCCTCGTGAAATCGGCGAGACCATCCGCCTGCCCGATAGCCTGGCGAAACACTGGTATTGCCGGAGCTATTACGGCACCGTCTATCACGACGTGGTCGCGCAGTACAACCTGCGTCTCGGCTTCTTCGACGGCGTGCCCGCCAATCTGCATCAACTGCCGCCCGTGGAGAATGGCAAGCGTTATGTCGAGTTCATGGGCGGTGCCGCTGCCGTTCTGAGCAAGGCGCAGGTCTATTACGACAAGGGTGAGTATCGATGGGTCGCCGAGGTCGTCAATCATGTCGTCTTCAGCAACCCGCAAAATACGGCTGCGAAACAGTTGCTGGCGGACGCTTATGAGCAGCTCGGCTACCAGTCCGAGGCGGCGTCGTGGCGCAATTTCTATCTCACCGGCGCGATGGAACTGCGCGATGGCATCAAGAAAGTACCGGCACCTGCACCACAGAGCGCCGACACGATTCGCGCGATGCCGCTCGACATGTTCCTGGATTATCTCGGCATCCGCCTGAATGCCGATCGCGCTGCCGGCAAAGCGGTGTCGTTCAATCTGGCGCTCACCGACACCAAGGAAAATTATCTACTGGGAGTCGAGAATAGCGCGCTGCATTACTCGAAGGGCAAAACCTCGGGCAATGCGAATGCGACAATCACTATGACGCGTGTCGATCTGAACAACATCATGCTTGGGCAGACCAATATGCAAAAACTGGTGATGTCAGGCGGCGCGAAGATAGACGGCGATAGCCAGAAGCTCGGCGAGTTCGTGTCCTGGCTCGACAACTTCGAGTTCTATTTCAACATCGTCACACCCTGAGGTGCTGGAATGTGTGCAATCTGTGACTTCAAGATTGAATTCAGCGTGGGGCATCCCCAGGCATTGACGGTCGCCGTCGCGACGCGAAAGGCAATCGAAGCGGGACTGCTGCGTGAGCCCGATGTCGAAGGCGCGCTCGCGCAGGCGCGGTTGAGGATGACGGCGGTCGACACGCTCAACGGCTTGCAGGGCGTCATCCAGGATGCCCTGTCGGTGGATGAGCTGTTGGCTCTGCCGGACTTCTACGTGTTACTCATCGAAAACGACACATGGGGTTTCTTCCATGCCACGACGGAGGGCTTCGACCCCGACATCGTGCCGGATATACCCAATGTGCTTGCCGACAATGTCGACGAACGCAGCCTCGTCGTGGTGACCTCTCAAGTCGCGCTTCAAGCGTGGCTCGACGAGGAGTTGGAAACCAGCAGGCTGACGACGGATTCGCTGTTGTTCGTCGATGGTCCGCTGCATCAACGTGACGAACTGCTTTCGATGCTCAGGGCAACGGCAATGGCTGACGTAAAACAGGCGGCCACCATTCCTTGATGAAACCGTCAGCCGATCGTCTTCGAGATCGGCTGACGCGGCGCGACCAGTCACGATGCAGCGCCCGCTCGACGGGAGGGAAGATGGCAGGGAAGCCCGACAGGATCGATCGATGCGTTCGCAGCCTGGGCGTTGCGAGCCGCGCGCCAACTTTCCGGCGCATCGGGACACACCGGCGAGGACGGACGATGCGGGTTGCAAGCTCGTGTCTGCTGGCGGTCGGACTGTGTCTACTGGCCGAAGCGGCCGAAGCGCAAACCTCGTCCAAGCCGGCATTTACCGGCCCGGATGTGCAACGGCGGGCGGATGCCGTACTCGCCTTGCTGTCCTTCACCGTGACACCCGATCTTTCCGCCAGCACACTCGGCATCCGGAACGGGTCCTCCGGGAACCCGTCGTTGAATATGACACAGTTCGGCGGCGGCTTTACCTTGAGTCCGAACTTTCCCCTTTATCTGGAGGGAGCGTTAGGGGGGTCGCGCTACGACCCCACGTTTGTGGTCTCTGACGGTCAGGAGCAACGCGTTCTGCCGACGCGCTGGACGAACGTAGCCGCAACCGGCGGGATAGGATGGGATTTTCCGCTCAATGAAAGCAAGAGTCTGGTCATCCGGCCGATCTTCAACTTTTCCCTCGGCGAAGTATTGAGCGACGCGACGGCGGCGCAATTTCTCATCAATCGCAAGACCGACAAGAACATCGATTTCATCCAGAGCGGCTCGCTCAATGCGTACGGGCTGGGCGGTTCGCTAATGCTCGGCTGGTATCCGCGCATGGAACCCTATGAGTTCGATCTCGAACTGCGCTATACGAACATCTATCTGCAAAGCTTTGGCTCATCGAGCGGGGTGCGCGGCGCCGCCGACGCGGAGTCGACGAACCTCTATGCCCGCTGGCGCGCCCCGACAGGCTTACTGGCCTTCCATCGCCCGCTGCGATACGTCCTCGAACTCTCTCACTCGACCTACCTCGGAAGCCAGGCTGACATTCTTGGCTTCAATCAACTGACCTCGCTGGGCGCAGGTGTCGAAATCGACACGGGCGCGGTAACGAAGCTCTTTTCCCGCCTCCGCATCGTTGCGAGATACGCCTTTGGCAAGGACGTAACGGGCGTTTCCGTCGGACTCGCGCTCAGTTTCTGATCGGTACGACGGCTGGTTTTCATCCCGGACTCAATTCATTCAACGGCTGGCGCGTGTCTGACACGGCCGCTTTACATCGTCTTATTGATCTCATAAAGTAGAGGCAATTCTACTTTTGGTGGATTTAATAAGGGGTCGATGGCATGGCAGAAACGCTTGAAATGTCCAAGAAGGACCTGATTGCACTCGCGCAGCGCAGGCTCGACGCCGATGTTCGCAAAGGCAGCTGGACAGTGTCGGAAAAACTCGCGCTGACCTGTCGAATCCTGTTCGACGGCGGCCACGATTCCGGTCTCGCCGGGCAGATCACCTCCCGCGCCGAGGCCGGCACGTTCTACACGCAGCGTCTGGGCCTTGGGTTCGACGAGATCGCGCCGTCCAACCTGATCAAGGTGAACGAAGATTTGCAGGTGGTTTCCGGCGAGGGAATTCCGAACCCTGCGAACCGCTTTCATACGTGGATCTATCGCGCGCGGCCCGAGATCAAGTGCATCATCCACACGCACCCGCCGTATATCTCCGCCTTGTCGATGCTCGAAGTGCCGCTGGCGGTGTCGCATATGGATACCAGTCCGTTGTTCGAAGATTGCGCGTTCCTCGAAAAATGGCCGGGCGTTCCGGTCGGCAACGAGGAAGGGGAGATCATTTCGACGGCGCTGGGCGACAAGCGAGCCATCCTGCTTGCGCACCACGGCCAACTGGTGGTCGGCAAGACGATCGAAGAAGCCTGCATGCTGGCGCTGTTGATGGAACGGGCGGCGCGTCTGCAATTACTGGCGATGGCGGCGGGCACCATCAAGCCGTTGCCTCAGGCGCTGGCCGTGGAAGCACACGACTGGGTGTCCACGGACAAACGCGACGCGGTCACCTTCGCGTATTACGCACGGCGCGCATTGCGTAATCATCCGGATTGTCTCGTGGTGTGACGTCGCCGGGTGCCCTCGCGGCGCCATTTGGCGCCGCGCGTTCGGAACGCTATAAAATCACGGGATTCAAACGAACGCGAATTCGACTGTGATAAAAAGCAAAACCGGCGCGCGGCAGCCTTCCCGTTCGACCAGCCGGACGGCGCGTGACGACGCCGCTCCCGACGCAGAAGACTCTGCGGTTGTGACCCAGGGCGCCGCAACGTCGACCAACGCAGCGCTCGGCGACGAATTGCGCCGTCAACGCAAGCTGAAAGGCATGTCGCTCGACGACCTGGCCAACGCGTCGGGCGTCAGCCGCGCGATGATCTCGAAGATTGAGCGCGCGCAGTCGTCACCCTCCACGTCGATCCTCTCCAAACTCGTCGATGCACTCGATACGACGGTCGCCCGCCTGCTTGGCCAGGAGGTGCGCCAGCATGATGTCGTCGTGATGCGTCACGATCAGCAAACCGTGCTGGTCGACCCTGACACGGGGTTTTCGCGGCGCATTCTTTCGCCCATTTTGCCGGGGCGCGGGCTGGACTTCGTGATGGCGGAGATGCCGTCGAAATCGGACACGGGTTCGCTGGTTGCACACACCTTGCCGGTCGAAGAATACGTGTACGTGCTATCGGGCTCGCTGACCGTGACGGTCGGCGACACACGTACCGTGCTCGATGCGTCGGACTCGTTGTACTACCGCGCCGACGCGCCGCATCGTTTTGAGAACCTCGGACGCAGCGCCTGCAAGTATCTGATTATCATCAATCCGGTGCGAGGCTGAACGCGGTCGAAATGCGCCGGCCGTATCCGTCGCCCGTAACCGCGCGCGAGGATACGGCTCAGAAAGATGCCTTGGCTCAGGTCCGCAACGGCGCATGTGCGGTTTCGGGCGCGTGCCACGCGGCCAGCAAGGTGATGCAGGCGGTGCAGATAAGCAGAATCGAAACCGGCCATGTCGCGCCGCTTGCCCAACTCATTAGCAAGGTGGCGACCAGCGGCGTCAGGCCGCCCGAGATCGCGCCACCCAACTGGAAGCCCAACGATGCGCCGCTATAGCGCAGACGCGTTGGGAATAGTTCAGACACCCATGCTGCCTCCGGGCCGAACATGATCCCTTGTCCGAGGCTGACTGCGATCGCGATGGTCAGCGCGATCGTGGTCGGGTCGCGCGTATCGAGCAGATGGAAGAGCGGAAACGCGAACACGATCGAAAACACGCAACCGGCGAGAAACATCGCGCGTCGTCCGTACAGATCGGACAGCCAGCCGAACAGCGGAATTGTCACGAGTTCGAGTGCGGCCGCCCACAACAAGCCGTTCAGAATCACGCTTTTCGGCAGGCCGAGATGGATCGTCACGTAGCTGATGGTCACGATGGTCGCGACGCTGACCCATGCAATTTCCGAGATTTTCAGGCCGACCGCCAGCAGGAAGGTCCGGCGATGGGTCGCGAGAATCTCGAAGAAGGGGACCTTCGCGAGCTTCTCCGGTTGCGCGACGCGTTCGAAGGCGGGGCTTTCAGCGACGCGCAAGCGGATCACGATCCCCGCCGCCGCGAACAGGATGCTGATCAGAAAGGGCAAACGCCAGCCCCAGGAGAGGAAGTCCGCTTGAGGCAACCACGCCATCATCGAAAACACGGCTGTGGAGACGAGCACGCCGACTGGATAGCCGAGTTGCACCAGACTGCCGAACAGACCGCGCCGATGGGGTGGCGCGTGCTCGACGGCCATCAGGATCGAGCCGCCCCATTCGCCGCCGATTCCGAGACCTTGCGTGAAGCGCAAGACGATTAGCAGCGCGGGCGCCCACAAGCCGATCTGCGCGTACGTCGGCAGACAGCCGATCAGAAACGTGCCGATGCCCATGATCGCGAGCGTCAACGACAGCATCGCTTTGCGCCCGAGCCGGTCGCCGAAGTGGCCGAACACGACGCCCCCTAGCGGCCGCGCGACGTAACCGACCGCGTACGTGCCAAACGCTGCAATCGTGCCGACCAGCGGATTCGTCGTGGGAAAGAACAGTTTGTTGAAGACCAGCGCGGTGGCGATGGCATACACGACGAAGTCGTACCACTCGAATATCGATCCAATCACGCTGGCGATCAGCACGCGCTTTCGTTCTCTACCAAGATGCTGCGACGACGCGAGTTCCGCACTGGAAACTGGGGCATCGGCGGTGACTTGACTCATGGGGGCTCCCTGTAACGATGGTAGAGGTAATTCTCCTAAAGTAGAGCAACGTCCATGCCATTTTGTGACTTGTCGGCGGACAGGTCTGCGAGGGAAGGCGGCGAAGCAGGGCGGCGGATAGGGAGAGTCGCGCGAATAGGCGGCGGGAGGTGAGTTTGCTCGCTTTTTGGGTGGCGAAGAAAAGCTTGCTGGTTTTTTACGGTACGGCTTTGAGGACCACCGTGGCTGAGGACATCGCTCGTTTTTGAGGTGCTTTATCGTGCAGCAGTGCACCGTCACGTTTCATCGCACCAGTGCGTGACATGAATTCCACTATTGTGGATTTGGCGACTGGATGACGGACGCGTTCCTTGTTGAGATGAATCCACGTCCGTCCATTGCCGGCGTTCCCGAAGAGCTGCTGGCAACCAACTTATCCGCCGCACCCCCGAAGCGGACATTACTTATATGGTCGCCTCCCATTTGCAAGGTGATTGTTCGTAGCGAGAAGGGTGGTTGCGGACTTATATTCGGACTCGATCGCGGGCATGCCCGCCGGCCCCGATGGATTTCGCCGCA
>NZ_CAAJGL010000069.1 GCF_900996225.1 Paraburkholderia sp. BCC1884
GCCGGCTCAGATGCAGCCGTTCTGCAGCCTGCCACGTCATCAGCAGGCCATCGACTAGCGACTGGATCGTCCTGAGCCGGTCAACCTCGCACATCGTCATGGTGATCATCCCGGATGTCGTCATGAGCGCGAGGAACTATATTTGAGACATTTCACATGGTGAAGTCCCCCGCCGGAACTGCGGTTTGAGACTGGGAGCATCCTTGGATGTGAAAATGATCTCATCTTGTTTAGTCCGACTTTGGGAACTAAATTTTGGACAATCGTGCGCCGTGTACTAAAGTTTAGAATATTCCTGTCGACCCTTTTGCGGTCGCTCTTGCCTCGATCCGGAGGTCCTGAATGTCTAAGAGTCGAACGCTTCCGTCTCGACAGCGATCGCAAGTCTTGCGTGCGTATCGCTCGCGAGGTCGAGCAAATCGCAACCTATGGCTTGTCTACAGCGTCAAGACAAACCGAGACTGGATTTTGGCTAGTGATCGACATCTTATCCATTGGCTTCTATATCTCGAGACTAATCCTCTTGTTCGTTCATTTGAGATTGAACCGGAGGAGGACATGCCATTCAGTTCTGGTCTAGAAATTGGCCAACCCGACGCGAAGGCAATCCTCGAGAATGGGGCGCACGAGTACCACAAAGTTACGTCATTGGAGACCGACGACGATCTGTCAGAAGATGCAAGTGGTGAAGCCGTCAGGACTTCCATTGCATCCACTCGCTGGTTCTTCGATCCCCATTTGCGCTCTCGAAGTGCGGAGGCTATGAGGTGGCTCAAGGTCATTGGCTATTGCGCAGCAATACGTGACGAACGACAGTCCGAGGCAACGATGGCCGCAATCGCGATTATGAATAGTTCGGGCCATGGAAAGATTGTCGACGTACTCGAGCGGATGTCGGATTTTGATACCCAGGTTGTACTTGGAGTCATCTCTAGAATGGCAGTTCTAGGAGACGTTACGCTAGATCTGTCAATGTTCGGCTTCACATTGGCTTCATCGTGGACCTGGAGGAGTGGACGATGAAGTGGATAAGAAGCGCTGCTTTGGCCGTAGCACCACCACTCGATGAGTGGCCCCAATTCGATTATTCCGGTCTTTCAACGGAGGACCGAGAGTTCATTGAAAAGAGGGAACAAGCAGTGCGGATGGTGATGCTTGGCAAGACATATAAGCAGATCACGTTATTAACCGGATTGCATCACAACCAAATCAGAAAAATCACAATGATGTGCCTGTCGCGGGCGTCCGACGGCCGCATCCAAGGTTTTAGAGGTCTGCCGCCATTTATCCGCTTTAATGGTAACGTCAGAAAGGCCCCGCTGAAGGCCAAACGCAAACACCAGCGCGGGGGTATGACGTGCATGTTGCAATCGACTCTTTCAAGATTTCCGGAGCTTGAACGCAGATTGGTTGCGCAAATTTTTACGGACGGCCGTGACGCCCAAGATTACGCGCGAAGGCTTCGTCCGATCGACTTACATCGCTATTTCACCACGGAGCTCAGGGCGCTCGGCGTTACTGAACTCGAATGGCCTTTTTGCACTAGTTACCTCGGACGCCGGACTATAGTCGGTTTCATGCAGGAATTACTGAGCCACAATTTTCCAGCTGCGGTTCGGCTACGGGGGGGTAAGGACGCGCAAGCGCATCTTGCGACAGGATCAGGGCGCGCACCGATTATTCCGTTCGGTGAACTATATGACGCTGTCGAGATTGACGCGTATCACATTGACGCAATTTTTTCAGTTGAATTCACGACACCGGACGGAGCCGGGGTAGAGGCAACCTTGGAGCGGCTTTGGCTAATAGCCGCAGTTGAACGCCTGTCAACCGCAGTATTGGCGTATCGAATCGTGTATCGAACGGAGGTCACGGCGTCCGATGTGGCGAGCGTGATACGTGATGCGATATGCAAGCGTTGGGTACCTATGGACCTTTCTATCAAAGGTCTTAAGTACCCGCCAAAAGCAGGTTTCCCAAGCGCGGTCGTCCCGGAATCAGAAGGAGCGCTTTGGACGGCCACCCTTTTGGACGGTGCGCTCGCGCATCTCTCAAATCTGATTCATGACACACTTCGCAAGGCAACAGGGTTCGTAGTGAACTGGGGTGCTCCCGGTCATTTCGAGCGTCGACCGAACGTTGAGAGGACGTTTAGACGTATTGCCGAAGATCTTTTTCTTCGGCTTGCATCTACGACGGGATCAAATCCGCGATCGGGGCGGGCACCGGATGCGGCGGCGGCAGCCATAAAACACCGTATCCGCGCCGCGGATATCGAGCAACTTGTCGACGTGACATTTGCCGAACACAACGGGTTGCCCGGCGAGGGCAACTACTATCGTTCACCACTGGAGACCATTCGGTATTTCCTGTGTGAAGCATCGCCGGCTACTATGGTGAGACGACTTCCCTTTTTTGGAACAAGCCGTGTACGTACTCTCATGCGACGTGAGATACGTCCGATTCGTGGCAGCGTAAAGCGCGGTCGGCGATGTTACGTGCAGTTCGAGCACGTTCACTATACAAGTCCAGTGCTTAAGGAGTGTACGCGTCTCATCGGCACCGAAATGACAATCTACATTGATGATGAAGACCTGCGAACGGTCAGGGCATTCAGCCACGACGGGCTCGATTTCGGAATACTGGCCGCCACGGGTGGCTGGAGTATAAGCAAACATAGTTTAACTACTCGCAAAGCGATTTTTAGTCTTGTCTCTAAGCGGATATTGATCCTTTCCGAGACTCAAAACCCGGTTCACGTTTACATGCGGCATCTCGCCGATGAGTTGCGGAAAAGTCGAAAAGGCGCAGTCATCTCTCCAAAAGATACCACTGCGCTAGTCAGAGTAGCGAAGGAAGCAGATGTCTTGCCAACGTTGCCAAAAGGGCTTGGACAGCCGCAGGACGAACTTCAACGCAGTCCTCCGCCGATGCGGAATCCTCGCCCGCTGCTAGCGCCGCCGTCAGGAAGACATTACAAGGTCAAGAATCGATAGCGGAGGACGCGATGCGAACCATGAGAGCCGGGAAGTCTCCAGCAACGCAACCCTCCAAGCCGTCCAGTCCGGTAGAGGCGAGCAGCAGTGGGGTGGCAGATAAGGAGGGCGAAAATGCTCGATCTCAAAACCCTGAGCAGCATTGCGGTGGCTCAACGTCAGGGGCTGGAGAGCACTCGAACGGTGATCTTTCAATCGAGCAAAGAGAGACACTACTTGAAGATCATCCGGTGATGAGGGGGCAATATACGGTCCCCACGCCGATGCTGATCGATGCGCACGAAGAAGCGCGGGACCGGGTGTGGTCACGCAGAACAGGCGTAGTGTTCTATGGAGAAACGCGAGCCGGAAAAACGACCTGCGCGAAGAGCATCCGAGACGACCTTAGAGCAGAGTTTGCCGGGGTCTTCGTTACGATGGCCAGCGCCAGACGCTCTCTAAGACCTAAACAAGGACATGTTTCCCGCCTGATTCTTGAAGGGTGCAATCACGTGCTTGCCAGTCGTACGGATCCGGAGGCTCTTCTCCGAAATGTAATCACGGACATAAAAACAATGCTCGCAAATGTGAATGGCGATCAGTTCGTGCTGGTCATGGACGAGGTCAATTTATTGAATGAATTCGATCTGACAGAACTCTTGGAAATACACAATATTTTCTGGATGGACGGTATTAAGATGACGACGATATCGTTCGGGCAGCCAGAGGTGCTTGACGTGATTTCCGCCTTACATAAAACCGGCCAGAGACAGATCATCGCGCGATTTTTCAGAAAGCCGATACCTTTCTGTTCCTGCACGTCGGAGGAAACGCTTGCCAAAGTATTGCACTCTTTGGACGACGATACGGAATGGCCCGAAGGCTCGGGATGGACTTACACGTACTTCTTTTTCCCGAGAGCGTTCAGAAACGGTTTTCGGCTTGCTACCTTTGCAGGGGCGATTTGGCGCGCTCTGGTAAAGGCATTGCCCGAGCAATCACCCAGTTTCACAATGGAAGCGATCGCGCTAACGATTAATGGGTTATACATTGGTATGAAAAATCGCGATATAAGCAACCTGATCTTATCCGACGAGGACATTGAAAATGCACTCGCGTCGGCAGATTTGTGACGCGAAGAGGCATTCGAGCGAGATTCTTTTGTCGCGCCGTGCTTCGACGCCGGATATCGAACTTCGGTTTTTAACGGACGCATGCTTAATACGATCATGGATTTCAAACGTGATGAGTTTGTTGCACCGCAAATTCCTGCCGATGTCCGTACTCGGTTCGATCGAAGGGAGGGACGACTTACTTGGTCGCCTGGACATATTCTTCCGTTTGAATCCGCCTGGATGGTGTGCGCCAAAGCGATGGCGATCAATCATCTTAAATGGTCGGAGTTGAAACGGCTCATTGCCATAAGTCGATCCCAGCTTGACAGCAGAATTAATCCGTTCATTTCAGGAAGATGGGTCGACATCGACAAATTTTCGCGCTTGTTGGGCGAACCATACGAAATGATTGAGTCGAGCTTTCTGAGCGTTCTGGGTTTTCCCGAATCGCTTGCATATCGCGTGGGCATCAGCCATTGTCCGGAATGCGCCAGTCTCGGCTATCACTGCTCCCTGTTCAATATTCAGGCCCTCTTACGTTGCCCGTGGCATGACGTTCGTTTGACCAACTGCTGCGTCCAGTGTGCGCGGACAGTGCAATCGTTTCTTTTGCGTGGTGGTAGCGACCAATTGACGTGCCCAGCATGTGGTATCAGGATAGTCGATCCCGCCGATCCCTTGGCTCGGGACGAAATGACTGCGCAGCGATTGCAGGAAGCGTTCACGCGATGCACCCATCTTGTCAAATGGTGGCGGGATGTTCGCGATTATGAACCGTGTGCGAATGAACTTTTCGGTTCTGCGTTGTGCTCCAATGACGAATTGGACATACTTCCCACAAAGCTTCATTTGAGGATCGGGTGTTTGCAGAAAGTTGCTTTGCCGCCAGAATTTCAGTGGCTCAGCGCATACGCGACGCCGGGCGACGTCATTGCTTGGGCGGACCCGGTTGAACCAGAAACTGGGGATAAAGTCAGCAAGCAGGATAGCCGCATGCGTTGCTATCGATCAGTGCGTCGCAAGATATTCCGGAAATTTGTTCGGCCGCATCGTCGCTGTCTTGCAATCCTATGCTCCATGTCGCGGTGCGCATGGACGTGCCTCGAACGGGATTATGCATGCACGGTATGCGTCGCCTATTTTGCGTGGCGACATGCTCACGAGGGTGGCCCTAAACCGTCGACAGGACTCTATCTCCCTGGTTCAGGCGATGGCGAGCGGGGCCTTCCACCGCGCTGCACCACCCTTTCTCCGACATCTATGTCTAACATAATGTACGTTGATTATCTTCGGCTACTAATGGAGCTTGAGAGGGAATACCCTCGTGAGAACATCATGGTCGTGTCCGCGTCAAGAAACAGTCAAACATTCCTGCTATTCGGAGATCGGAGACGGCTCCCTCTTCCGTCAACGGTGGTCGCCTACCTTCATGGTTGGCAAGACGCTGCGCTAACTGAGCGAGTCACAATTCCTGATGGTGGTACTCTGGCCAGACTCGCTTACGACCGATGCAAACGTCGACGTAACGAGGGCGAAGTCATGGATGGCAGCGGTGACCCTGATTTCGGGTTTGGCCCTCAGAATGCGATGCGTGAAATGTGTAATAACGATGTCTTGTTCAGGTTGCAAAACTCTCAACGGCGCGTCAAACGCGCCTATATCAGGATAACCGCGTGACAAGAATGCGTACAGGGCGAATTAGACCTTATGGAAACTTAGATATCGATTATTAAATGATAAGGCATGCGAACAATTAAATTTATTCAAACCTCAAGATACCAGTATGTGTTCCTTATTCCGTTCCCGTGTTGACGGATCGTGAACGGCATGCAAATATCGGGCGTTGCGTTCCACCCCGAATTTGCATAGGCCGCACCGGCCTGGTACATGGGCAGGCGTGCACGGAAGCGTTGGATGCAACGTTCCGAGGCTGGCTCTTCCAGCGCGTTGCGGTCCGGTACGAGTAACTCGACCGAATCTGCACCCGACCGATGTATCGTTCTATGTGGTAAATCGCAATTCCTGTCCAGCGGTTTTACGATGCATACTCGTATCGCACGATCGGGGATTAAGGCTTCAATAGTGCCCCATACCCGAAAAAAATTCGCGTATGCCAACTGAAGCCCAGTTCCCGGCCCGTCAGGAGCGTGTCCGCCCACGCGTATGTCCTGAAGATCGGAAGCCAACTTGAACTCTGCCCCTTGCTCTCTTTTCAATCCCCCATAGTCGTGAGCCATGAGCCATGACATCCAGGCTACCGACACAGAACACACTCGTTGGGAGTCAAGAGCCGAGCGTTCAAAAATTCCCAAACGCGTGAGTTCCGCAAGACACTTTCGATGTCGAGCCACGAAGCGACGGAACAACGCACGCCGCATCGCTTTGAACGCCGAGTCGTCTACTGCACCGAGCGATATCACTTTTGCGCTCGCCTTCGCCAAATGAAAGCCTCGTATTGGGGCGACCGCGTGGGTGAGTAATGGTCGATCCGTGAAGGTCCACCGTGCTGGATGGGGCACCAGTGCCTCAATCAGTCCCAGTCGCCAGCTGTTATGTAGGGACGAGGTCTCTTGTTGCTCGCGAAGCAAGGGTGCTGCAAGGGAATATGAGTCAGGAAAGCACGTGCAGAAACCTGTCCACCAGGCTGTCAATCCATCGCCTAAAGCCTGTATAGCAAATTCTGTCCCGGAGTCGATGCGATTGACCCTGCGATGTTGATGGAAGTCGAAATAGACTCCACAAGTCCGGCAAACCCAGCGCGCAGAATTTTGCAGCTGGTTCGATGATCTGCTACCTAAGGCGCGAGCGCAGATACTGCAACCGTGACAAAGATACGTCGAATGCCACGGGCAAACAGCGACAAACGGCAAGTCAAACAAAGAACAGTGATATCCGAGCCGGAAACATTCCGGACAATGTCGTGGGGCGTACGCGGTTCTTGCTCCACTGTCGAAACCCAAGGCCTCAAGACTTCCAGCCTTCAACCTCGATTCAGTAATGCCCAAGAAATGCGCAGCGGGCCTGACTTCTGTAAGGTCGATGGATGACAGCCGTACGTTCCGTCTTGTCCGTGCTGATTGGACCGGCGATAGCAAACCATGCAACTCAGCTGCGCTCAGCGAATTTAGCGCAGCGACCTTCAACAGAATGCTCCACATCGATTCATATGGGGCCGGCCCCCTTGGATCCCATGTCAATCGCTGCCGTATGCATTCAGTTGGCGTATTCACAATGCCTCCGAGGGACCGCTGCCTCGTCCACTGGTGGTGTCGACTCAGGCAATGCAATCTGTTCCGTGTCTGATAGCGAGCGGCAAACCGATCGGGCACCGACCGGATGGCAGGTCTGACGGATTGGACAGACTCTGTACCCCCGTGTCTGACCTTGTCCGGAGCTGACGCGTTCGTGACGTCCTGCGGTGTCCGCGCCACTGCATTCCATAGGTCCTACATACAGGATTTGACCGCTGACGTCCGTTGCGAAGAGCGTTTTGAAAATTGCGGTAGTGCTCTAGCCCGTAATCGAAATTCCGCGTCGATTCAGTAATTCATATTAGTAGCTTTTGAGTCACTTTTCTGCTGGATTTCGCAAAAAATTGAGGCTGCATTTCGGCAGAATAGCCACGCACGACGCGAAACGTTCAAGTCGCAGAGCAATGTGTGGTGAACACTTGCACAAGGTCAAACATCTGTCTGTATCGCTCCCCACCGACCGGACCAGTGCGAGGCTCTGGCGACTAGCTAAAACAGCGAGCCTGCTGCAATCAACCGCGAGACGGTAACCCTGTCCCCACCTGACCAATCCGGACTGGTTAAGCGACTTGTAGATGTGCTTTTACTCTCCCGACCGAATGATCTCTAATCGTAACTGGACTACCCGATTGAGCGTCAATTCTTATCTCACGGGCCCCAGACAATCCCGTGAAAGAAGCGGCCGACTTGTCAGGGATGTCGGCCGTCTGCACGGGCCCCGGGCGACGCGGATCGTGCCCACGAGGCCTCCTGCGGCGGCGGTCTTCGGATGGCTGTGACCGTCGGACGCTGATCGTGGGGAGATTTTTTGCGGTTTTTGCGAAATCGTCCTGTTTCCGAAGTGCCCGCTTTGCGACTAGAGACAGGGCAGCAAAGTCGACGGGGGAAGGTCAGGAACGCGGGCGCTGGACGGATCGAGTCCTTGTTGACCAAAAAATCAGTGAGAAAAGCGCAAAACAATCCAAATTTATTGATTAAATTTTCAATTGTGACTTAACGACTGCTGACGCGGGACGGGGATATTCGCAGTATTCTGCGAATGCCGCGAACCGCTCACAAACCACCCAGACCAACTGCCCGGGCTACACTTGCTGGGAACCTCCGCAGGCTACGAGCGGAATACGGTTTGTCGCAATACGCTCTTGCCCAGCGTAGCGGCGTCGATCGCTCGTTTATCGCACACGTGGAACGAGAGGGCAGAAATGTTTCAGTTGATGTACTTGACCGGCTTGCCATTGCCCTGCAGGTTCCTATCGGCGAACTCTTCGCTGATTAAGACGGCATGTCGGATGGCCGCGACGACGGCGCGTGCAGAATCTTCCCACTTGGCGACTGTAAAGGGGGGCTGCAGTTGGCGTACTACCTTCCTGCCCGCATGTGTACCGGCATCCCCGCTCCAACAAACCCATACGACCATGCACCCGCCAAGATTCGCTCCCGTCATCAGCCAGTTGGGAGCGCTCGTGAGAAAAAATACACGGCGTATTGGGGAGTCCGCGCAAGTCATACCTATTTGACTCAATGCGCCGCACCACAAACTGATACATGGTTGCTGTCGAAGACATCGTGGTCGTGCTGACCGCGAGTCCTGCGCGGGGCTGGCTGGTGCAGGATCTGATGGCAGGCTGAAGAGAACAGCGCTGGACAGTGGTCGACCATCCGCTTCGTTGAAGACCGCAACGTTTGGCAGATGAGCGACTCCAGCCATCAGACATTCCCGGCGGGTCGCAACGAATGAAGACAGATACCGTCACGACCTGGCCGGCTGCCAATGGCTTTTCTTTTGAGAGTTTTTGAGTCACAATGATTCTGCCGTTCTGCGGCGGATATCAGGATAGTGACGGAACCACAGGTGAATGATGCGCCGAGGCAAGAAGCCCAGAAAAGATTCAGCTGCTGTCGACTTCCCGCTCGGGCGGCTCGTGCACGCTGAACTCGATCGCGAGCAGTCGCTGCTGAGTTTGTCCTGCAGCGTGTCGGGCATGACGGTAAGAATGCTCATCAATGGTGACGTCGAGGCGGGTTACGACACCAGTGACGGAACTTTAGGGCTCGGCACATGGATGGGACTGGAGGTCGTTTGCTCACCGGAGGAGGCCACCAGACTGGCTGCCGCGATCGGACCCGCCGCGCTCGCTTCGTTTCGCTTCATTGGATGAGCGATGCCTGGACGCGTGGTTGCCTGTCCGGCGGGTGAACTTCACGACAGTCCGGTCAGTGCAGGATAAGGTGCATGCTCAAGTCTGGCGGCGGTCGCTGCGGCGAGTGCGTTGCGTCCGGTCGACATCGCCCGCGCTTGCGAAATCATTGACGGTAGGCTGGAATGTCAGACCGATCGCTATGCCGGGATCCGGCCTGTCGCTCGACAGGGCGCGTGAATAAAATTTGACGGCCTTCGCTTGCGGTGACTTTGCAGTAACGCGCTGTGGGCTGAAAAAACGACGCCCGACGATGCGCTGCCTCTTTGAGGAGACGGTGCCAGGCATTGCGGTCCGGGCGTTCTGCCGCGCGGGCATGCTGTTAAGGGTCACGGTCCTTTTGCGAGCGCACAGACGAGGGGCACGCGCACACCCGCGGCTTGCCGTGTAGGCCTTGGGAGCCGGGGCGTGTGCACATGGCGGGTAGCGGCCTGTTTCGCAAGCCCCGATGACGCGACAATCATGGGCGGCCCGCGCGCCTGCGGACCTGAGCGGGCGACGTGTCAAGTAGTGCGATGAGCTTTCCGGCCGGCACGGATGCCGTCGCCGGATCGTCAGTTGCGGCCAGCGCCTGTCGGGCGACCGCTTCGAGCGTGGTTGCTGCCATAGCGTGCAGGGGGCGAGCCTTCATGCCAGCCGCCTAGTCGGGCCCTGGCGGGTATTTGGGGCGCACGCGTATCCCAGTCTTCGAGGACAAAGCGGCCGCTGACGATGCCCAGTTCGCGCACGTCGCGAAGCGCGGGACCGGGGCGCGCGGAAGGTACGCCGCCGGCGACCGTTGGCCGTCACGAGCTCGGCGAGGCCAGATTAGTGGGTTTCCAGCTCGATGTGGAAACCACCGTTGCCGGCGCGCAGGATGGCAGACAGGACGCCGCCCGCTTTCACGGCGGGGCCGACCTGCGCGAGATCGAACGAAAGATAACGCATCAGAGCTCCCAGAGGGCCGTCACATGGCCACCCGATATTTCATCAGCTGTCCCAGAACGATATTGAGCCGCGGGACGGGATGCCGGGACGTCGCCAGGGTCCGCGAAGTCCCGACGGCCTGGGCCTGGCGGGGCGCGCTAGACATAAAAGGTGGTGTCATGCATCGGTAACCTGCCCACTACACCGGCTGCATTCCATACATTAGAGCCGGCTGATCCACGGGCAAGTAACAGCCTGCGGGTGCTGTCGCGTCATCGGATGGAAGTTGAATTCACGGCCGGTCTGCGCGGTGTCGAGGACATGCCCAGAAATCGTTACAAAGGCATGTTCGCGCCCCAGGCCGATGAGGCGTAATTTCGGCTGGCGTCGATCGGGGCCTACGTTGTAGTTTGATTGAGCGGTCGATATGGCCCCGAGCGGCATGTACGCAAAAGTTAGCAGCGACTTTACGGATGCGCCCTGGAGGTCTGGATGACACGCAAAAAGCTCACGCTGGCCGACCAGCTCGAACATTGTGATCCGTCAGCGCCCTATGCCGGCGAAGTGTGGGCCGATGCAGAACCGGTCGGCTGCGAATTCGGTGCTCGTGCGAGCCCCGCCGCAACGCCACTTGAGCGGTTACGTGGATCGGTCCGTCGCGACGATGACGTCCCGACCGATCCTGTCTGGCCGTCCAATGACGAACCATCGTGATCGAGGGCAAGCTGTTTCGCTTGGCGACCGCAATAGGAGGGGCTGTTTTCCACACGAGTGAGCAACTACCATGATCGTGCGCAAACATGTCAGGCCGCGCGTCGGGCATTCCCGGCGACATTACATGCTCCGTTCATGCTTGGCGCCGATACGACCGGCCTGTGTGGGCCGCCAAACGGGCACAACAACTCCGCTCGCGCGGGTTCTGAACGTGAAAGCAGGACGGCTGCACTACGAATGACTATCACACCGGAAGGGCATCCATGCGCGTATTTGTCGACACGGAATTTACCGACTTCATCGACTGCGACATGATCAGCGTCGGGTTGGTTGCGGACGATGGCCGCGAGTTCTACGGCGAGCGTTCCGATTACGATCAGGCGAGCTGCAATGAATTCGTGCGTGCGGCCGTGCTCTCGCAACTCGGCCAGCATCCGGGCCGCGTGTTCACGCGTGGCAGGCTGCGCGCGGCGCTCGTCGCCTGGCTCGACCAGTTCGCCGCGGAACCGGAACGCTGGCTATGTTTTGACTACAGCGGTGACTGGGAGTTGCTGTGTGATCTGCTCGATGGGCCGCCCGCTGGCTGGCAGGCCTGCCAGGTGGGCCTGCTGCTTGATGCGGGCCGCAAGGAGGACTATTACCGCGAGCATCGCGGCCGGCATCACGCGCTGGTCGATGCCCGTGCGAACCGCTATGCGACAGCGGATTTTGATGCCTCGGAAAACATCTGAACCGGTCCTGGATGGGGACGAAGAGCGCGCACACCAGTTGGCGAAACCAACCGTCTCCAGGGATGGCCTCGGCGCCGCGTCAAACCGTCACTATGACGCTAGGCGGACGAAGTTCGAATGCGACCGCAGTGGCTTCGTGAGCATTGCCCGCATCGCGGATGTCGACCGCGACGCGGCGGTGGTGATGCTGGTATCGCAAGCGCTCCTGCGACCCATGCTGCACACGCGCTCGATGTCGTCGGGTTGTGCGGCGTCCGAAAAAACCGGCTGCGGGATACGACCAGCGAAGGGATCCAGCGGATTCCGTCGGCACTGGCAGTACTTGGGAGGCCCGCGGTAGCCGCGATGGCAGGCTGGTTTTCCGAATGTGGCATGTGGTGGAGTCCACGATAAAGCCCGCTGCAATTTTTCTGTTTCCATGCGTGGCCTGAAGGTCGACGATGCGCGACATCAATTTGATGCGATGTCGCCGTCCATGGGTGCGATTTTTGTTCTGCGGGTGAACGGGCAACTTAGCCCGTCGATCCGCACTAGTCGGTGCATGGGGTGACCGCCGACGATGTCGTCAATATCGACATCGGCGCTGTGGACGGAGGAGAGTTGATGGTGTTGGACCTCGCGGATCTGCCGCTACTGTTCGAACGCAGCGCCGCCTGACGGAGGACACTATGGCTATCAAGGAAAAGAACCACTCAATGATGTGCGGCATGATTGCCGGAATACCGATGCGTGAGCTGAACGGCGAAACCGTCCTGTACATGGATGAAGCGCCGTTTGAGCTGGTCGAGGCGTTGGGCCGCTGGCTCAATCTGCGGCAACGCCAAGCGCCGGCACCCGTGCCGCCTCCCATCAGGGGAGACCGGGCGGATATTGACGATGTGCGCGCGAGGCTGGCGTGGGAAGAAACCACCGACTATGCATACCGGCATGATGCGAGCGGCCGTACCGCGATCAATTGGTACGCATGGCAGAAATTTGTGGTCTGGATGTCGCGAACGCTCAGGGCTGAACTCGATCAGCTCGACAACTGAAAACCCGCGAATCGTCATGATTCGATGGCTTTCGAGTCGACGTCAGACGCTATTTCGCCAGTATTAGGGCTCGAAGGGCGACCACGCAAGCGTCCGGACAGACTGTATGCCGACAAGGGTTATGACTGCCGTCGATGCCATAATGATCTGCGCCGACACGGCATCACGGCTCGAATCGCCCGCAAAGGCATCGAGAGCAAAGACCGCCTTGGGCGATGCCGATGGGTAGTCGAGCGCACCCATGCGTGGTTTGCCGGATTCGGCAAGCTGCGATTCCGCTTCGAGCGGCGGCTTGATCTTCATACTGCGCTACTCCAGCTTGCCGCCGCCATCATTTGCTTCCGCTTCGTGGATGACTCGTGTAAGCGGCTCTTAGTGATTTCTTGATACAGACGCAGAGTATAAAACGACCGCTCCCTCTCCGGGAGCGGCCGGTCGGGTGGCCCGGACACACAGTCCGCTCGGGGTCGTCTACGGAAGTTCAGCGTTCGGTCGGCGTTGGTGCTGCTCGGGCTCCCGATGAACTTCCGGGTTCGGCCATGAAGAGTCTCTCGGCTCCTTCTTCGCTAAGACGTTCAGACGTCAGCCCCGCTCCGTAACCGGCCATCCGTTTGTCTAAGTTGAGCGCTCATGCTTTTTCTTTTCACAAAACCTGCCGTCATGGTGCGCTGCCTTCAGCCGCAGGGACGATGTGGACGATCCCGGTGCCGATTTCGCCGTCCTCTGTTCGAACAATTTGAAGCGTTATCTTCGACAGGAATTTGGAGGGAGTTGCAGTCCACCGGATCAGGGGAATCTTCTCGTCCCCGCCCGGAATGTTGTCTACACCGGTGTGTTGTGCCTGCAGGAGATCTTGAATGACACCAGCGGCGAGATCCGGAACGCTTAACAGATCGTCCAGAAAGCTTTTGCTCTCCAACGACTTGCCAAATTGCGCATGCTTGAAGCGATGAGTCATGTACAGGCCGAGGACATGGCCTAGCATCTTCTGCAGATCCAAAAAACTCCGCTCCCTACCGTCCTCGTTGATGCGGTCGTTGTCACAGTACCAAAGAAGTTCCTGCTTATCGCCCGAGAGCAGGGCGAGGAATGCGGAGAGCATATGGCAGACGCGAAGTGCCTTCTCCGCCGCGTGGCCATCCCAGGTGCCGAGCTGCGTGTCTGATAACTGATCGACTAGATGGGGGTGCGTTTGCCCTTTCGTCGGCCCGAATACCGTGTCGATGCTCTTGTCGATTGCGACCGTAATGATCGCGCCATGAATGAAGTTGTTGACGAGATCCAGATATTCGGGAAGCGCGCGGCTCCTTGGACCATGCTTCAGTCGCTTGTACGCGAATTCGCTGTAGGGTGCGAGTAGCTGATGCTTAGCTCTTAGTTCCTGCACCTGCTTTACAAACGGACCGCCCTTGTCGGCCGCCATAAAAAGGAACGAGTACGTATAGAAGCTCGCTGTCGGGTGCTCACCGCCGAAGTCTGTCATCACGGCGATTCGCTTGTCGTCGGAGAAATCCGGGAGGTTTTTGATCTCCCGGACGAGGCGAGCCAGCAGTTGAGAGAAGTATGTGTGCTCAGCCGTAACCATCGACAACTCAAACGGCCCAGGCTTGAAAATTTTCTGCGAGATTGGTCTCGTCACAAAAACCAGCGCAGGTAAAGTTCCCACGACCCGCTCGCTCGCTGACGCGAGAGAAGCCTTTTTGAATGGTGGTTGCATTGCTTAGTCGAGAGATATCGATTGACAAGGGGCGTTGGGGCTGCCGGTTGGCACCTCGGCAGTGTACACGCGGATTTATCCGGCCGTCCTCGTCCAAACCTACCGCCGTAACGCCACCGCGGCATAGACTCCCGGCGGCCGACGAGTTCCCGGTCACTCTGACGTCCGTCTATGGGTGCTAGCAGCAGATCGATGAACGTGCCGCCATGAAATGTCAGAATTCTCAATGGTGTGAACGCGTACAGCCGGCCACCTCCGGTCATTCGTCCACACCACGGTCCCGACATTTGCACGTCGCCTTGATCTCTAGCACCGGTCGTTCGCTCGACGAACTATCTGGAGTTACGAAGAATTCGCCAGCCACGACGCACGCAGGCGTTCCTCTCCCCATTCGGCCCCATTCACCAGAGTGTCGCTTTGCCGCGGCACAGGCTCGCGCCCAGAACCCGACCGATTGAGCGGAACGGCACCCGTGACGCCGTTGGCGGTCTCGCCGAACTCTGTGCGGAAATCTGGACGCTCTGGACAACCGGCGAATTCGTCGCTTCGCGCTCTGTTTGATTGAGATATTGTGGACGGACGGCTTTGCGCGCGGGGTGCAAAGGACAAGCACCGCGCCACTTGAAAGGCCGATGGGCGTAGGGCTCGAACGTATATTTTGCAAGCTCTGCTAGCAGAATTTACATCTGCGCAGCGGCGCAGTGCCGGCACGATCAGGCCCGTTATTCTCGGACGTCAAACCCCGAAATTCGCACCGATAGAGCGCGATGCTTTCGTCGACGCGCGTCCAGCACCTCCATGCCAAGCATCGTTCGCATGCGCCTGGCGGCGGACGCCGTTTAGGAAGAGAACTGCTGGCGCATCACGAACGCGATTTTCATGCGGCCCCACGCGGCAGCCGGTGCGGCGTAGGCGCTGTTGGACGCCACCTGACTCACTCGACGGCGCAACGTCGCGACGTTTTTGCGGCGAACGCAAAGGCTTTGCCGGAGCGACAATGTCAATCTGCAGGGCGGATGCAAGGTATAGCGCTTGCGCGCTGGTTGCCAGACATGGCCAGCGCGAGGCGTCGCGGCAGAGACCAAAGGGGTCGTAAATAAGGCACCGGTTTCATTAGGCGCCTTGAGGGCCGGAAGGCGAAGGGCAAGTGCAGATAACGAACGGCGAGAACCGCAAGGGTCCCCGCAACCAGCAAGACAAAGTCGAAAACGTTGCCGTGAGAGCAATGCTTCGCACCTCTAGCCGCGTCGGGGGCAGCAATCGCCCGACGTGGCCGCAAACACTGTTATCAACGCCGCGCGATGCGACGTTCATGGGAGGGAGTAATGAAAGCACTCAGGTGGCATGGAAAGAAAGACATCCGCTGCGACACTGTGCCGGATCCTCAAATTGAGCAACCCCGCGACGCCATTATCAAAGTGTCTACCTGTGCGATCTGCGGCTCCGATCTGCATCTCTTCGACGGCTTCATGCCCGGCATGGAATCTGGAGACATCATGGGCCACGAGTTCATGGGCGAGGTCGTGGAAGTCGGAAAGGAGAACATCGCGTTGAAAGTGGGTGATCGTGTGGTGGTTCCGTTCACGATTATCTGCGGCGAGTGCGAGCAGTGTAAGCGCGGAAATTTCTCCGTCTGCGAGCGCAGCAACCGGAACAAGAGCGCGGCAGACAAGCTATTCGGACATACCACGGCGGGGCTGTTTGGTTACACGCATCTCACCGGCGGCTATCCCGGGGGACAGGCTGAGTTCGTTCGCGTGCCGTTTGCAGATAAAACCCACGTGAAGATTCCCGACGGGTTGAGCGATGAGCAGGTGCTTTTCCTGGGCGACATATTTCCCACTGGTTGGCAGGCCGCGGTGCAGTGCGATATTGAGCCGACCGACACTGTCGCGATCTGGGGCGCCGGCCCGGTTGGCCAGATGGCGATTCGCAGCGCGGTGCTGCTCGGCGCGAAACAGGTGATCGTAATCGACTGCGTTCCAGAACGCCTGTCGATGGCGCGCGCAGGGGGCGCGACCACAATCGACTTCAAGGAGGAAAGCGTGCTCGAACGTCTGCAAGAGCTGACCAACGGGAAGGGGCCGGAAAAATGCATCGACGCGGTTGGCATGGAGTCGCACGCAACGCGTTCGATCGATGCGATGTACGACCGCGCAAAGCAGGCTGTAATGCTAGAGACCGACCGGCCGCACGTGCTGCGGGAGATGATTTACGTGTGCCGTCCGGCGGGCACGTTGTCGGTGCCGGGCGTCTACGGCGGCCTGATTGATAAGATTCCATTTGGCGCGTCGATGAACAAGGGATTGACCTGGCGCATGGGCCAGACGCACGTGAACCGGTGGACCGACGACCTGCTGCGGCGGATCCAGGAAGGGCAGATCGACCCGTCGTTCGTCATCACGCACAGCGTGCCACTCGAGCAGGGGCCGGGCATGTACACCACGTTCCGCGACAAGCAGGACGGTTGTATCAAGGTCGTGTTAAAGCCATGAGCCGATCTTACTCGCTCCCCCTCGCCCTACGGCGGACCCGGTGGCGTTTACCGTTACCGGTCCGCGTCTACGATATGTCAAGCAGATGAACTCTCTTTCGCAATCGACGCGCCGCGATGGCCGCCGGCCGCAAGACATGACGCCGCGGCGCGACCCGCTCGCCCGAGGCCTCGGCTGGTTTAGCATCGCCATCGGCGTGGCGGAAATAATCGCGCCACGGGCCGTCAGCCGGGTCGCCGGTGTCCATGGCCATGCAGACCTGATTCGTCTTTACGGCTTGCGCGAACTTGCGTGCGGCATCGGCATTTTCGCTTCGCGGGAGCCGGTGCCGTTTATCTGGGCACGCGTTGCCGGCGACGCGCTTGATCTGGGCACCCTCGCCGTTGCACCGAACCGGTCGGAGCGCCGCGCCGGCGCTAGGGCAATGAACTTGGCCTGTGTCGCTGCCCTCGATCTATACGCGGCAAAGCAGTTAAGCATGGACGGCAATACGGCGCCGCGGGCTGCGCCTGACTATGCGAACCGCACCGGCTTCCCGCAAGCGCCGGCGCAGATGCGCGGCGCGGCGGTTGCCGACTTCATGATTCCGCGGGATATGCGCACGCCCGATGCGCTCGCGCCGTCTATGCGAGATCGCAAGCGGACAGCGCAAGACGAGCGAGTCAGAGCGGAGCAGGAGTCGGCCAGGAAGCCAACGGTGCACGGAAATTGAGGCCAACTACGTAGATTCGGCGCTCTGTAAACATAGCGTCGGAACCGCCCTAATGAATCCAATGCTGAATGCCAGATTCGGGGCTGACCTGAACTCGGAGTGACGTGCATGCGAATGGGAGGCGACGTACGGCAGACCATGCGGCGCTGTCCTGTCAGTTTGGCCTTCGATGTGTCGGCCAAAATTGACAACAATGTTCTTAAGTGCCGTTTGCGAGTCGTGCTCCTTCGTCGGAGACGCCGCCGACTTGAAAAGACAGCGTGAGACGACTGTTCGCCGCTGCGCTCGCAGCCACCTCGTTCATGACTTGCGTCCATGCGAAAAGCAACGCGGCCGCTCGGCACGCCTGCGGGCAAACGTCAATTCGTGCGCATCGACCGCGATTTCGTGGCGATGCCTGACGAGATTTGTCTCGATCGCTTTGGCGCGAACACACTCATGCAATTCAATTACGTGGGCAACGAAAATCACACGGTGCACGCGCACTCTTGCGCAGAGCGATTCCGGCCCGGTGCTGTACGACTTTCGGTAGCGCCTTAACCTTGTTCAGCGCTGCGGCACACTTATAACGGTCAAGCGCGTGTTCTGGCAAAGGACGGAAGTCGTGATGCGCGACTCCAAGTAGCCTAGGCTCTTGTAGGTGGAGGTGTGCCCGTTGTCGCGGCACAGGGTTAGGCCATTTGCAGCTTGGCTCGTGGGATCGTGTTGTTAAGCGCACGTTAAAACGTCCCGCATGCACCAATAGCGGACGTCGGCCACGTGCCTGCTTGACCGCCCAAGTCGTCCTGTGTCAACTCCAACAAGATCATGCGAACGCGTGAGCTGTCCTGGACGGCCGTTCCTTTTTCAGAATGACGAAGCAAGCATTCTCGCCCAGTACTATGCTTTAAGGAGTGGTCAAGTAAGCGTAAGCGTTTCCGGTCATTACTGGGCGTTGAGGGCTGTGAGTGCTGCGTCATTCATCGAAGCGAGGCCAGCGGCAACGAGCCTCGAAAGGCCGCGCGTGAGGCGGATACAGACTTCGTCGCTCATCAGATGGCGGTCGGCGCTGGCCACATATTATTCTTTGTCCGCGATCGCTTCCCCCGTCCTGACCTACGACAGCCGGCAAGCTGCTCTCCTGGGCGAGCATACGATGCAAAGCACGTGGTGAGGATGGGATAATTTGCAGCGCGACGAAAACGGCGGCTCGCCGGACATTGGAGTTGTCCTTACCGTCGCACTCGACGATGGCACCGTGGGACTATGGGCTGTCAAGGACCGGGGTTGCCTCGCGTTCGCTCCGGACCCGGCATGCGCAATTCGAAATCGCAAATCGATTGCGATGAATAGCCGTGGCATGGACGCCGGCGTGATGGACTTCGGCAAGGTAACGAGGTACCCCCGTCCCGACTGCCACGACGTAACGATCCAGATTCAGGACGGACCTACCACTAGATTCCGATGCCACACGGGACATGTTATCTATTCAAATCGACCATCGCTGAGGTCAACGAATCCATCGATCCAGGCCTGTGGGACAAATTTGAGGGCCATTGAAAAACGCATGATGCTTTTGCAGCAGACGGCAGGTCTCGCCGACCATTCGAACGCTTCTGCTGAGGCGCGGTCGTACCGGAAGAAGCGGACGGTACGGAACACCGCGTGCAGCCGATGCGGGCACTGGTGCTCGATCCGCATATCTTCGGCCCTGACGCGCCTGATTGTGCCCCGGAGCCGGTTATAGACAAGAGGAGTACCACGGGGTGCTTGCTGACTTTATCGAACAGAATGTACAGACAATCCTCGACGACTGGCGACAGTTCGCCGACCGCCTGGCGCTCAGTGACCGGCATCTTTCGGCGGCTGAGCTGGAAAATTCGGCGCGTGACATGTTGTCGAGCATCGTTGACGATATGAGACATGATCAATCTGAACAACGCCGGGCGGACAAGTCACACGGGGACGTTCCTGACAACGCGCCGCAGATCACACGTAGTGCCCGCTTGCATGCCCAGAGCCGGTTTGCTCAGGGCTTTACCATTGATCATGTGGTAGTGGAATACCGCGCGCTGCGTGCAAGCGTGACGCATCACTGGTTGAGAAGCGTCGCTGTTTCGCACGATCATGGCGTGACCGATCTTGTTCGCTTCAATGAAAGTATGGATCAGCCCTAAGTGAATCAGTTGCGCATTTTTCCTCAGAGCTCAATCGAATGAGAGACATTTTTTTGGGCGTGCTCGCACATGATCTGCGAACTCCACTTTCTGCCGCAACGCTGTTTGCAGAATGCATTGTGCTCGACGCAGGAACCCCGCCTCGTAGCATTGAAGCGGCGCTGCGTATCCAGCGAAGCACGAAGCAGATGAAAATGCTTGTCGATGGGCTGCTGGATCTGACGCATACCCGTCTGGGTCAGGTCTTGCCCATAACGCCAACCGACGCGAACATGGCAGCCATTTGCGAACAGGCTGCAGCCGAACTCCGGGCGATAAGCCCGTCCACCAAATTAACGGTTGTCCTGGAGGGCGATCTGCGAGGCGTCTGGGACGCCGGCAGACTGTCTCAATTGATCTCGAACCTGCTGGTTAACGCCGTAAGACACGGGAAACCGGAAGGTCCCGTGTCGTTGAATGCGAGGGTAGGCGACTCCGGTGTTACCGTTACAGTGACAAACGAAGGGGAAGCGATTCCCAAGGAAATTATCGCCGGCTTGTTCGAACCATTCGTGCACGGTGATTCCGGGGGCGAATCCCACACTGGCGCTGGTCTTGGCTTGGGCCTCTTTATCGCAAGACAGATAGCTCTAGCTCATCGAGGCAGGCTCGACGCAGTTTCCGACGGTCGCCAGACCGAATTTCGCCTGTCGATCCCCCGACAGAAGAGCGTTGAAGTGCGCCGAGCTTTTGTCGTTTGATTTGTCGTCGGACTTTTATCATCCGGACCAAGGCGCCCCTGTCCCCTTGATACCGTTGAAAAATTCCCTCACCGTCTCCGTTGCGAGGTTTCAAGGAACGTTTCGAATCCGATCGAAGCCTGGTGACAATGAATCTGTCGCGGACAGACTCGCTTTCCTGCTGGACTGCTATGACCATCATGGTGCCTGTGGCCTACGATGGCAAAACTGCGCTTGGGCTCTTCGTATCAGCGCTTTTTCAATTACTTCCTCGACGAAAGGCTGCCCGACATAAACGGCAAGTGCAGTCGCACGGTCGCTGACGGGGACGCCGATTCGCTCCGCGGCTTCCTCGGATGACTGCATCAAAGTTGTCTTCGACCCGTAAGGGGCGGCGCATGTTTCTCGCATCGGCGGTAGCAAATCCGTCGTTTTCATCGTTGGCGCCCCCAAGGGCGACGTCGCGCGCGAGTCACAGTACGCCTGCGAGCCAATCCAGCAGCCGTGCCTGCGGGCCTCGGCGGGGCGCGAGCATCGGCGTAGCGGGCTCCCCTGTGCCGGCGTTGGATGCGGGCGACGTTCTGCGTAATGCAGACATTGAGATGTCTCACGCGAAGCGCGCGGACTGCACAAGCTACGTGCCTCCCACGCCGGGCGCATCGCTTTCATCTGGTATATGCATTGCTGCTCGAACTGATGCCCATGCGAATCGGCCGGCTTATCCGATGGAGAGAACCCTCCGCGGCTGGAAGAGTTGCATTGGGACGATGTCAAAGCCGCTGAAGGTCTAGCACTCGGTTGTATGGCCTGGCGACCCGCCGGCCTTCATACAACCAGTACGTCGCCCGGCGGCATCAGCGGAGGGTCCTGTGGTAACGCCGCCCGGTCAGACTCATGGGGCCCTGCAAAGCGAGGGCACCAGGTCAGGCAGAGGCATGCGTGTAACCGGAGAAACATCATGAAAGCTGTTGTCTATAGAGGGCCGCGCGATGTCAGCGTGGAAGACGTGCCTGATCCCAAAATTGAGCGACCGACTGATGTGATCGTACAGATCAGAAGCACTAATATCTGCGGTTCAGATCTGCATATGTTCGAAGGCAGGACCGACTTCGAAACGGGGAGGGTCTTCGGGCATGAGAATCTCGGCCAGATCATGGAAGTGGGGGCCGCCGTTGAGCGATTCAAAGTCGGGGACTGGGTGTGTATGCCATTCAATATCAGCTGTGGCCACTGTCGAAATTGCGAAAAAGGATTGACCGCATTCTGTCTGGCTGCGAATCCCCAACCGGGCATGGCTGGCGCTGCCTTCGGCTTTGCCGACATGGGGCCCTATCAAGGCGGGCAGGCGGAATTCCTGCGCGTTCCTTGGGCCGATTTCAACTGCCTGAAACTGCCTCCCGATGCCGAGGAAAAGCAGAACGACTATGTGATGGTGGCCGATATCTTTCCGACCGGCTGGCATGCCACTGAGCTTGCAGGGATGCGGCCGGGCGATGCCATCGTCATCTACGGCTCGGGTCCGGTCGGGCTGATGGCCGCGCATGCAGCGATGATCAAGGGCGCCTGCAAGGTGATGGTGGTCGACCGCCATCCCGATCGGCTGAAGCTGGCGGAATCGATAGGCGCCGTCGCCATCGACGATTCGAAGTGCAATCCGGTCGATCGCGTCATGGAGCTTACCCATGGCCTGGGTGCCGATGTCGGCTGCGAGTGCGTCGGCTATCAATGCCATGATCCCGCCGGAAAGGAGATACCGAATCTGACCATGAACAATCTCGTCCAATCGGTGAAGTTCACCGGCGGCATCGGTGTGGTCGGCGTATTCACGCCACAGGATCCCGGCGCATCAGACGACCTGGCCAAGAAGGGCGAGATCGCGTTCGACTGGGGAATGTGCTGGTTTAAGGGCCAGCATATCGCCACAGGGCAGTGCAATGTGAAAGCCTACAACCGCCAGCTGCGCGACCTGATTCATGCCGGCAGGGCGAAGCCCTCGTTTATCGTTTCACATGAGATCGAACTGAACAAGGCGGCGGAGGCCTACCAGCACTTCGACTCGCGTGACCGAGGCTGGACGAAAGTCATCCTGAAGCCTGGAGCATGAGAGCATTTCCTTATATGTGAGTTTATGGCGGGTGCCGCCTAAAAGCCGGGTTCAAAGAAGGTCCAATGGGCCCGGTTCGCCACTTTCAACTGGACCAATGCACGCCGCCCGAGCGGATCCCTGTCGTTCAGGGACGTTGGATGATGACCGCGCTTGGCCCTTCTTCGAGTGGAAACGTCATGCCTGTCTATGATTACGATTGTGCGGAGTGCGGCGCATTTGAAGTCGTTCGCCGGATCGCCGAGCGCGACGATCCCGTGGCGTGTCCGCAATGCGGCGCGCCGGCCGCGCGCGTGACGATCGCGGCACCGAGCGTGGGCGGCGCAAGTTCGTCCAGCGATGGCGCGGGTGATGCCGGCAACTACGGCATGTCTCATCGAGGCGGTTGCCTCTGCTGCCGTTAGCCCTTTTTTGCCGCGCGCTCGGGTACGGCCATTGTCGCGGAGCATTTTTTTCTCTGGCCGCGGGCAGCGCCCGAAGCGTCTCGCTCTTCCGCCGCGAGCCGATCAAAGATGTAGAGCCGGGCCGGGTGCAGCTTTGCTGCGGCGCGCACGCGCATGCCATTGACGTGCGAGCGCGCAGTTGTAGGCGCTCGACTGACAACTGCCCTGTCGGCTCGTCGACGGTCAGTTTCGCCGAACTGCCGGACATGGCCACAACCGGATGTTGGCGCAACGCAACATTTGAACGCTTAAGCGGCGCTCTCTGTCGGATAGCCGACGTTCCAATGCTGATTGCATTGGTCGGCCAGTTGATCGACCATTTGAGACGCTTCAGGCAAGCTGAAAATCCGATAGCTTGAAAGTTTTGTTGTTAAGCGCCTCTGTCGGACCATAGAGACGCATGGCAGGTAAAGGACGCTTTCCTGCGGTCGGAATCCAGTTAGCCTCAAGCCCCGCTGGCGCTTTCGGACCTACATAAATCGTCACACCACCATCGGCGTTTTTCGTCATTTTGTCGACATCGTACGAGGAAAGGGTCGTACGGTTGGACTCGCTATAAATGAATGCATTGGTGGCGCGGTCGTAGACCGTCAATGCCCAGAATTGCTTGACGGGCATCTGGGCAGGCACGTCCAGCTTGTATAGCTTGCCTGCCTCGAGCAGATTTCCGTTATTGTCCGCTACCGCCATCAGATATTGCGTGGCCGGATCTGCCGTCAGAACCTTGGGCATGTACGTGCACCAGAAATACTCGGCCGCACGATTGATCAGGTCGATTCTATCTTGGTCTACAAAAGTGAACCTCTTGTGCTCATCGGCCTGGAGTAGAGAGGCGTAATGTCGGTCAGGCCAGAACAGCTTTTCTTGCGGAAAATGGTCGTACCAGGATTGCATATAAAACCATGCATCGATTGCTGCCTGGCGCATAGCCTTCTTCGCTGTTTCATCGGGCGTAAACGGCTTACCTCTTTCAATCCCTAGCGACACAAGCATCCCCATCATCAGCTTGTCCTGTGGATTGACGGGCTCGACACTCATGACAGCGTGCATGTCCTCGAAGTGGAGTTCATCGTAGAAAGGGAGCGTCGGATAGCGTTGGTCGATCGGATCGACGAAACGCTGCTTCGGAGGATTCGCTGCTTCGGAGAGATAGTACATCCGCAACTTTTGCGCGTACTGGTAGGCGTCCGCCGTCGTCTTCCCGGGCGCAGGCACGGAACGGAAGGCAAATGCAATCCGGAAGTTTGGCGAGGCGACATGAAGGTAACCCTTCGGAACGGAGCCTTTGTAGCCGGGTGCGGTGAAAAGAAATTTCGCCCCCTTGCCCTTGTCGAGCCCGGAGGGTCCCACGTCTGCAATCGTAAATTGCCACGCATCAACAACCTGTCCGTAGACACTTCCATCGGGGGTGGCGGCAGGCACCTCCAGAACGACTGGGCCCTTTCGCAGGTCGGTAAAGGCAGAAATGTACGGCGTCGTGCTGTTCGCTGTGATTGCCTCAAGCTTCGGCGTGGCTGGTGCGGAATACGCAATGATATCGTTGTCTTTAAGGCCGAGATTGTCGATGGCTGCACGGCGGAAGCTGTAAATTGCAACCGCAGGCATATTCCATAGAACCGCCTCGAACGCGCGTCGATACTTTATCTGATAGTCAAAATCCTTGACCGAAGGGGTCGAGCCCTCCTGGAGGCTGGCCGCCAAGCGGCTCCATCGGACTGCCTGCGCCGGTTGACAGTGGCGTTGCAGCTTCCTCCGCCGAGACATCCAAGGTCTTTCCGGAGGCGGCAACACTTGCGATTGTGATCATGCTGACGCGGTGGAAATCTCTGCGTGAAAATGGCATCTTGACGCCCTCCAAGGGAATTTTTAGCGTTGCCCAGCCTTTCGATAGTCGGATACTACCGATGAATTGAACATTAGGGTTGGGGGCAACGGAACTGCCCCTCAGGGCAACGGCGGCGAATGACCGCTTCAAGTCGGAAAGCCGCCGTCAGGTTCGTAGTAAGGCGAGCGGCAGCAACGGGTCGCGTGTTGTCGGTCGCACCCGTGCGACCTTCGGCGATGCGTGCGAGTTGCATAAGGCAGCACGCGGCCATACACGGTCGCTCGCACGATTGCAGCGAGTGACCGCTCCAGTGCCCATCGCAGCCACTGGTCATCCGTGCTGCGGGTGAAGACAGGCACCTTACGTGCGCCCGCTCATCGTCAGGATGATCTTGCCTACGTTCATCGCTGATTCCATCCGACGATGCGCATCTGCGGCATCTTCCAGCGCAAATGTGCTGTCGACGACCGGTTCCAAACTCGCGCCACCAGCGAAGCGTTCGAGCCAATGCTCGCGAAAGCGTCGCACCATCGCATGTTTTTCGGTCTGAGCGCGTGACTTCATCACGGTGCCGATGATCTGCAGATGGCGGTACAAAATCTCTTCAAGGCCGACGCTCACCTCACCGCCTCCGCCCAGAATACCGACCTGCACCAGCCGCCCCCCGTTGGCAAGCGCCGCGACGTTACGGGCGAAATACGGCGCGCCAATGAAATCGATGACAACATCCACGCCGCGCTTGTCTGTTTTGCTGGAGATGACCTCGGCGAAATCGTGCGCCTTGTAGTCGATCGCGTATTCCGCTCCCAGCTGTACGACGCGTTCCAGCTTCGATGCTTCGGCTGTCGCGAAAACGGTCGCACCGGTCGCATAAGCCAGTTGCACTGCGGCGGAGCCCACGCCGCCAGCAGCGGCATGAATGAGCACCGAATCGCCACGCTGCAAGCGGCCAAGATGCATAAGCGCTTCGTGCGCGGTCACGAAAACCTCCGGTATAGCAGCAGCGTGGACATAGTCGAGCGTGGCTGGAATCGGCATTGCCATTCTCCAGTCGATGCGCGCGAGCTCCGCATACGCACCGCCGCCGACTACGCCCATCACCCGATCGCCGATCTTGTATCCCTGCACGGCACTTCCGGTTTCAATCACTTCGCCGGCGATTTCAAGCCCCATGATCGTGGAATCGCCGAAGTTCGGGCGGCCGTAACCTCCTCGCCGATGTGTGAGATCCGCGCGATTAACGCCCGCAGCGTGGACGCGCACCAGCAGATCGTCGGGCCGGATTTCGGGCGCTGAAACGTCGGCGAGTTGGAGAACGTCGGCCTCGCCGAATTCGTTGAATGTGATGGCTTTCATTTCGAACCTTCCTGTTTGGTTGATGAATCGACGGCAGCGTCTCCGGTTTCCGTCTGCGCGCCGAGTGTCGCCTGCGCGAGCGCGGAGGCCGAGATGGCTGCGGGGAATCCCGCGTAGAACGCGAGGTGAGTGATCACCGCCGAAAGTTCTTCCCGCGTGACGCCGTTCTGCACGGCACGGCGTAGGTGCGATGGCAACTCGTCGAGGTGACCGCTCGCGATCAACGCGGCGACCGTCACGAGGCTGCGCTCACGCGGCGAGAGCGCCGGGTCGTTCCAGATGCGCGGGTACAGCGTGTCATCGACGAACGCCGAGAGCTTCGGCGTAAAGGCGCGCGCGGCTTCACGCGGGCTGCTGAAATCTGCGTGAGACATGACGGTGCTCCTTTTAAGCCTGGCTGATGAACTTGTGCGTCAGGTAATACCCGATGCCCTCGGCGCCGCCTTCCGAGCCGTGGCCGCTTTCCTTCATGCCGCCAAACGGCAGTTCGGTCGACACGATGCGGTACTGGTTGATGCCGATCATGCCGGCTTCGAGACCATCTGCTACGTCGATCGCCGTGCGCGCATTCGTTGTGAACGCGTATGCAGAGAGGCCATATGGCAGCCTGTTCGCCTCCGCAAGTCCGTCGGCAAGCGCGTCGAAGCGCATCAGCACGGCGATCGGGCCGAACGGCTCTTCGTGCATCACGCGTGCGTCCATCGGCACCTCCGCGAGCACGGTGGGCTCGAAGAAATAGCCGTCCCCCTCGATCCGGTTGCCGCCGGCAAGTAGCGTTGCGCCGCGCGCCACAGCATCATCGATAAGCTCTTTCATCTTGGCTAGCTGGCGCGGATTCGCCAGTGGGCCGACCTGCGTCGTGGGGTCCATGCCATCGCCGACCTTGAGCGCCTTTGCAGCGCGTACGAAATGCCCAACGAATTCGTCGTAGGCGTCACGCTGGATCAGGAAGCGTGTTGACGAGATGCAGATCTGGCCGGTACCGCGAAAGCGGTTCGCAGCGCCCTCGACGGCGGCCTTTTCGACAGCCGCGTCGTTGAAGACGAGAACCGGCCCGTGGCCGCCGAGTTCCAGCGTAATCGGCTTGACGCCTTCTGCGGCGCGTGCGGAAAGAAGGCGGCCGATTGGCACGGAGCCCGTGAAAGTCACTTTACGGATCAACGGCGATGCGATCAGATGCTTCGACACTTCGTCCGGCACGCCGAATACGACCTGCAACACGCCTTTAGGCAGACCGGCGTCGTCCAGCGCACGCGCCAGCGCGAGCGCAGTGGCGGGGCTTTCTTCACCGGGTTTGATGATCACGCTGCATCCCGCAGCGAGGGCCGCAGACAACTTGCGCGCCGGGGTGATAGCAGGGAAATTCCACGGTGTGAATGCGGCCACGGGCCCGATCGCCTGTTTTTTCACGAGCTGTTGCACGCCCGGGCGGTTAGCCGGTACCACGCGGCCATCGATGCGACGCGCCTCTTCGGCGAACCATTCGAAGTAGTCGGCTGCGCGCCGGACTTCGTCGCGGCTTTCCACCAGCGGTTTGCCTTCTTCGAGCGTCATCAGCGTGGCGATGCGCTCGGCGCGCTCGCGTATCAGCTCCGCGCTTCGTTTGAGGATGCGGGCGCGTTCCGCCGGGACAGTGTTACGCCAGACGTCGAAAGACCGTTGCGCAACGTTTAGCGCATGGTCCAGATCGGCAGCCGTCGCGAGCGGCACGCGGCCGAGTTCGCGTCGCGTTGCCGGATTGGTGACGGGTGCCGTTTCCCGTTCGCTCGCATCGATCCATTCTCCGTCGATAAAAAGATGCAGTGTTCCGTAGGTGATGTCCATGGCAAGAAGCTCCCGACTAGATTGGTGATTCGGATACTGAAATAGACTGCCGTTATCACTGGCCCGACGGATGCTGCCTGTGCGGCGAGCTTTCGTCGCAAGCTGCGGTCAGCTCGATCATTCCGTTTGGCCAGTGCCTGACTGCAGAACCGAGTCTAGGCGCAGAGCGGGAGATGATTTAGTGGAGTCGCGAAGAATCAATCTTGTCTCTGGAGAGAAAATACCCGTCGCTAGCGAGGGCGATGAGAAGAAGACGTTCGTGCGTAACGGTGCGAAACGGGTTGTAGACCCTGTCTGCGAAAAACAGGCGTCTGCACTATCATCGCTAGCCGGTGCGAACGGAAACGCGGCAATTCGACAGAAAACAATGGCAAACGAGGACGAGCATGGACAAGGTCTACAACATGTCGATTTTCGCGAAGGTGGTCGAAATGGGCAGCTTCACGGCTGTCGCCAATCACCTCGACACGACGGTCGGGAATATTTCACGGGCGGTATCGGTACTCGAACAGAACCTCGACACCAGGCTGCTTCAGCGCTCCACACGCAAGCTTCTGATAACCGATGCTGGACGACGTTTCTATGAACGCAGCGTCGCGATTCTGGCGGACATAGAGCAGGCAGAAGCGGAGGCGCGTGACGCGCTGCTGGAGCCACGCGGCAAATTGCGCGTGTATGCGGTTCCAGGTGTAGGACGCCGCCTCGTATCGCGCGCCGCACTGGCGTATCGGCGCTCCTATCCCGATGTATCGGTCGATCTTATTCTGTCGCAGAGAATGCCCAACCTGCTCGAAGAGCAACTCGATGTGGCAGTTGTGATTGCACGTACGCTGCCAGATTCGGCGTATGTGAGCCAGAAGATCGGCGTTAGCCATTGCGTTCTCGCAGCGTCGCCCGCTTACCTTGCAGAGCATCCTGCACCCGAGCGTCCGGAAGATCTGGTTGATCACACATGCGTGCTTCTCGGCACAGTCGATTATTCGCCGGACGAGTGGCATCTGGAAAGCGTAGAGGGTCGCGCCGTCTACCGTCCGGTAGGCCCGCACTTCGGCGTGAACGACATGGATGCGATGGCGACAATACTGAAAGACGGCGCAGGAATCGGACTGATTGCCGCCTTCTCGGCAATCGACGATCTGCGTAATGGCTCGCTCGTGCGAGTTCTGCCGCAATATCACACCCAGCAGCGCAACGTGTACGCGGTATATTCATCGCGCCAGTTCGTCGATGCAAAAATCAAGCGCTTCGTCGATGCATTAAAGGTGGATGTTGGCGGCGAGCTTCACGCCTATACAGCGGAACTTGGCATCAACGTCGAAGCTGCATGAACGCATCGGCGGAGAGCGACTCAGGCTCATTGAGCGCTCTCCTGTCTGCGGTAAATTAGCGATGGTTCTGAGCCAGCTTCGTCCGTGCGGCGCGGGCAATACTCTCGGCGAAGAGCGGCGTCTCCCGTTGATTATGATCGCTCGATGCGCTTTGGCGATCGCGCGCGGCCTGTTCGAAAGAGACGCCCATTTTCTCGATGAAAGCGAGGAAATCGTCGGTCGGATGCGAGATAACGCTGTTCGTATACTCCGTCTTGCCATCCGCAGATTCCTTCGCGCTCAATTCCCAGATTACCTGGACCTTGGTGCGGCCGTGCGGCGTAAAAACATCCGAAAGCGATACCATTCGACAATAGTTTTTATCCGTGACTTCGCCCACGTAGTGCTGGACGACCAGACCGGTTCCAATCTGTTCCACATTGATCGACATCCGCCGTCCATCGTCGGTCCAGGTGGCGCCTGCCGCAATATGGTCGGGAGGAGCACAGCGCTGATATTCCGCGTCCGGAAGTGCGAAGAGCCAGCTTGCAATATCTATTGCGTCAATGGGAATATCAACGACGTGGCTGAATGCACTTTGCGAAAGGACTAGGTCTGCACGAATCGAGGTCATTGCAAAACTCCATGAATCGGAAAGGAAGGAAAGTACCGCGCAGAGATTGTCTCGTGCGGCTTACTTCGCTTTCTTCGCAAAAGAACGGATAGTTCACATACGCACGATTCGCCGGGTGTCGGATCATCTTGCACACCGCGCTCACGTTCCTGCATTGCATCGCAGAATTTGGGGCCGACGGACCGACTGATTGCGTGTCTGGGAAGGAATGTCAGGCCTGTGCGGCTCCGGCGACTCCGCACTAGATACAAGAGAATCACTCGGACGATTGGGCTCAGTGGCTTGGATGGCAGAAAGCAAACCTAAAACGGCCTCACGACATCATTGTCCGAAGTTCTCCGACGGGTCCAGAGTGTGTGAAAACGCATGGATCGTCTAAACTGAATCAACGCACTGAGACCGGGTGACTCATGAAGCGATTCGTTGAAGGCGATGACCGCAAGCAGGTCGCACTACTCGCCGAATGCGTCGATGACTACATCGGACAGGACAACCCGGTCAGAGTCATAGACGCCTTCGTCGACGAACTTGATCTTGCAGAACTCGGTTTCGAAGGTACCGCACCGGCGATCACGGGTCGTCCG
>NZ_CAAJGL010000070.1 GCF_900996225.1 Paraburkholderia sp. BCC1884
ATGTTTGTGCCCTTGGCAAAGCCAGGAGAAGCGGGTGCCTTGTAATCGAAGGTGCGGGTCGTGAGTGTCGTGCTTTGCAGTGTTCGCGTGCCCGACCACTGAACCAGGGCATCGGCTTCACTGTTTGTGCCCGCGCGATAAAACTGCACTGTCTGCGGTGAAAGAGGCTGGCACGTGTCGAGACTGTCCGTGACGATGAGCGTATGCGATTTACCGTCGCTGGCCTGCTCAAAGTAGCCGAACAGCCCTTCGTTTTCCATCAACCGGTGGACGAAATTCCAGTCGTCCTCGTATTGCATGCAGAACGAACGCGAGGGCAACGGCTTGCTCAACGCAAAGCGAAATGCACCTTGGGCCTGCGGATGCATGTTGAAAACATCCGTCAGGATTTCGTCGGCCGACTTGTCCTGCCAGATTCGTGCGTCCTTGCGAAAGCGCAGGAAAAGCATCCATGATGCATAGCCGATCTGATAACTGGTGAGCCCGCTGTCCGACCCAAGACGCCGTGCGGTATGCACGTATCCGTGATGAGGCAGATAGGACCTGTCCGTCTGTTGAATCCAAAGCGTCACCGGTTGGGCGATCAGTTTCTTGAGTTCAATCGTGTCGGAGGTGGACACGACATCAGCCGTGAATTCGTAGTGGCGGCCAATCCGTGAATAACCAATCACCCGTCGGGGCGACAGGACATTACTGCCCAAGGGGCTATCCAGCTTGAGCAGACGGTCGTTTTGCACGAGCCCGCCAGTAAGTGCCCCGATGGTGTCTTGCGCTCCCATATCGCCTCTATTCTGTCCTGATTGACTGAGCACCGCTTAACGCGCGATTTTACGAAACTTCAGATAAATGGGCCAGCTATCCAATGCGAGTGGCATATATTTAAAATACTGTCGGATTGGTTCCCGAATATTCATCTGGCCGGGTTTGGATTACGATGCGCGGTCTCAGATGGTGGCAACCAGATTCTCCAATCTGGCTTGGTATTTACAGGAAGCGGGATTCGAGACCCGAATTGTTCGGCTAATGTAAAAAAATGATAATAGCGATCCGTATTGCTTTTCTTGATCCGCAGCTTCTCGACTGCTACTCGTCGGGTCTCAACTCGTCCGTGTAGAGGCGGGTCTCGATGAGCGGTTCGATCGCCGCCTGTTAGTCCTTGACCAAGGCATTGCCGAAAACCTGCTCTTCCGGATTTCCGCCTATCGCCTTGTATCGTGGACTTCGTCCACATCCTGCACTGATAGAATTACTCCGGATTTGTCCTTCGATACCCAGCCCGTGCGTTCCGGCTTCCTGGCAGAGCGAATGCGAATGCGGAACTTCATATCCGTCGACCTCTCATGATTCGAGGTTCGGGGTGAACATGGGTGTCAGGAAATACAGTTAGAGGCGCCAGGCTCATTCGGATATCTATGGACAAAAACTTGGCTTCAGGTGGGCTTGTCAGGCCCAAAGCGTCGGAGCGAAAGGATTTTCGTCACTTCCTGCCGATCACCACACGCTGGATGGACAACGACGTCTACGGCCACGTAAACAACGTCGTCTACTACAGCTACTTCGACACGGTCGTGAACGAGTATCTGATCCGCGCCGGCGTGCTCGATTTCGAACACGGCGCAACGATCGGTCTGGTGGTCGAGACACATTGCAGCTACTTCGCCCCGCTGGTATTTCCCGAGCGTATCGACGCGGGCCTGCGGGTGGTGCGGTTGGGCACGACGAGCGTGCGTTACGAAGTAGGGCTCTTCAAGGAGGGCGAGGATCAACCCGCCGCGCAAGGACACTTCGTGCACGTGTACGTGGATCGCATAACGCGCCGTCCGGTGACCTTGCCCGACGAATTGCGCGCGGCGCTCGAACCGCTAAACGTTGCGACGCCCGCGGAGTAGGCGCGTGCAGTCTTTCGTCATCAATCTGCTGAACGGCATCAGTTACGGGCTGCTGCTCTTCATGCTTTCAGCCGGACTGACGCTGATTTTCAGCATGCTAGGCGTGCTGAATTTCGCGCATGCGAGTTTCTACATGCTGGGCGCTTACGTCGGTTTTTCGGTGGCCGCGCATGCCGGATTCTGGAGCGCGCTGGTGCTCGCGCCACTCGTCGTCGGTTTGCTCGGCGCGGCGCTGGAGCGCTGGCTGTTGCGCCGGGTTCGCGCACACGGCCATCTCGCCGAATTGCTGCTGACCTTCGGCGCCGCGTATCTGCTCGGCGAACTGGTCAAACTGGTGTGGGGTTTGAGTCCGCTTTCCGCCACCGTGCCGCCGGTTCTCGACGGTCCTTTGTTCACCGTCTACGGCGCGGCCTTCGCACGCTACCGCGCCTTCATGATGGCGGTGTCGCTCATCATGCTGGGCCTGCTGTACGCGGTGTTGCGCGTGTCGAAGGCGGGACTGATCGTACGCGCCGCGCTCACTCACGCGAGTGCCGTCGAAGCGCTCGGCCATAACGTGCCACGTGTCTTCACCGGCGTATTCGCGGCCGGCACGGCGCTCGCCGCGCTGGCGGGCGTGATCGGCGCGCCGCTCTTCGTGATCGAACCGGGCATGGCGGAATCGCTCGGCTCGATCGTATTCGTGGTGGTCGTGATCGGCGGTTTGGGTTCGTTGGGCGGCGCGTTGGCCGCGTCGCTGCTGGTGGGCTGCGTGCAAACGCTGGCCGTGGCGAGCGATGTGTCGCTGGGCGATGCGCTGTCGGTTTTCGGCGCGTCGTTGCCGCCCGAATGGGATGGCCTGACGCTCGCGCAACTCGCGCCACTGATTCCCTACGTGCTGCTCGTGGCGATGCTGGCGCTGCGGCCACGCGGGCTGTTCGGCCGGCGTGACGATCATGCGTGAACGGTCGCGGGCCGCTGCATGGCGCTCGCTGGCTCCCTGGCTGGCGCTCGTTCTCTTTCTCGTCGTGCCGCCGTTCGTCTGGCCGCAAAGCTGGCTGCTCGCCTATCTTGCGCAGACCGCGACGATGATCGTGTTCGCTCTCTCGTACAACCTGCTGCTCGGCGAAACCGGCTTGCTCTCGTTTGGCCATGCCGCGTTTTCCGGCCTCGGCGCCTTGCTGGCCGCGCACGTTTTCAATCGCCTCGGTGTCCCGCTCGTGCTGTTGCCTTTGCTCGGCGGGATCGGCGGCGCGTTATGCGGCGTGCTATTCGGTTTTATCTCGACGCGTCGCGCCGGCACCGCCTTCGCGATGATCACGCTCGGTCTGGGCGAGCTCGTGTCGGCCGCTTCGTGGACGCTGCCCGACTGGTTCGGCGGCGAAGCGGGCGTCGCGATCGATCGCACGAGCGGCCCGCTGTTTGGCAGCTGGAGCTTCGGCCCCGCGCGCGAGGCCTATGCGTTGATCGCGATCTGGTGCCTGCTGGCGAGCGGCGCGATGTTCGCGCTGTCGCGCTCGCCCTTCATGCGGCTTGCCAACGCCGTGCGCGACAACCCGGCGCGCGCGGCGGCGATCGGCTGCTATCCGCGCCGTATGCGCTACGGCGTGGTGGTGCTGTCGGCGTTTTTCGCGGGCATCGCGGGGACGCTGGGGCTGATCAATATCGAACTGGTCTCGACGGAAAGCGTCGGCATGATGCGCTCGGGTGCGGTGCTGATCGCCACGGTGATCGGCGGGACGGCGGCGTTTTTCGGGCCGGTCGCGGGTGCGATCGTGCTGACCTTGTTCAGCGTCGTGGTCGCGAGTATGACGCGCGCGTGGCTCTTCTATCTGGGACTGTTCTTCATCGTGATCGTGGTCGTGTCGCCGGATGGGTTGACGGGCTTCGCACAGCGTCACGCCGCGCGCGTAGCCGGCCACGGCTGGCAAGTGTGCCGAGCGCTCTATCTGTGGGGGACGGCCGCCGCGCTACTGTGGACCGCCGCGATCGTGCTCGCCGTGCAATGGGCTTACGCGGCGCAATTCGGCGTGGAAGAGGGCGCGGCCGTCTCCACCACCGGCCTGCCGTTGACGGCAATTTCGTCACCGCTATGGCTCGGCGCGACGCTCTGTGTGCTGGTCGCTTCAGGCGCCATGTCGACGCTTGGTGCGATTCGCGCGCAAGCACGCCTCGCGCCTCGCGTCACCGTGCGTCGGGGCGCCACGCACACCGACGGAGCCGCGCGATGATCCCTGCTCTCGCACTATATGGCATCGAAAAACGGTTCGGCTCGACGCGTATTCTGCGCGGTGTCGACCTTGCGATCGAACCCGGCGAGCGTCACGCGCTGATCGGCCCGAACGGCGCGGGCAAATCGACACTCTTCAATCTGATCGCCGGCGCCACGCGGCCGAACGCCGGACGTATCGACCTGTTCGGTGCGGAGATCACGCGGCTCGCGCCGGCCGCGATCACGCGTCGTGGTCTTGCGCGCAGTTTCCAGACCACCAGCGTCTTCGCGCGGCTCGGCGTATTCGACAACCTGCGCTGTGCGGCGATGCTGTCGGAACGCGACCGCGCGCGCTGGTGGCAGCGCTTCACCGGCTCGCACACCGTCGACGCCCGCGCGGAACAGGTGCTCGAAGCCGTCGGCCTGAGCGATCAGCGTCACGTGCCTGCCGGCACGCTCAGCTATGCCGGGCAGCGCGCGCTCGACCTCGGCATCGCGCTCGCGAGCGGCGCGCACACGTTGTTGCTCGATGAACCGACCGCCGGCATGAATCGCGCCGAAGCCGCGCGCACGATCGAACTGATCCGCGAGACCACGGCCGGTCGCACGTTGCTGATGGTCGAGCACGACATGGACGCGGTCTTCGCGCTCGCCGACCGCATTTCGGTGCTGGTGCAAGGACGCATCATCGCGAGCGGAACGCCGGCGGCGATTCGCGCGGACACGGCCGTGCGCGCCGCGTATCTCGGCGAAGGGTTCGACGCATGAGCGCCTTGCTCGAGATTCGCGAACTGAGCGCATGGTATGGCGCGAGCCAGGCTTTGCACGGCGTGACGCTGCATATCGAAGCGGGCGAGGTGCTGGCGCTGGTCGGCCGTAACGGCTCCGGCCGCTCGACCCTGGCGCGCGCGATCATGGGACTCGTGCACAACCAAGGCGAATTACGTTTCGCAGGCCGCTCGCTCGATGGCTTGCGCACCTTCGAGATCGCGCGTCTCGGGCTCGGTTACGTGCCGGAACATCGCGACGTTTTCCCAACCCTGAGCGTGCAGGAGAACCTGCAACTCGGCATCGCGCCACGAACTCGCGGCCATGCCGCGCGCTTCAGCCTCGACGACGCCTACGCGTTGTTTCCGGTCCTGAGCGAACGCAAACGCACTCGCGCGGGAGCGTTGTCGGGCGGCGAACAGCAGATGCTGACGCTCGCGCGAGCCTTGCTGGGCGACCCCGACCTGTTGCTGATCGACGAGCCTGGTGAAGGCCTCGCGAGTCTCGTGATGACGCAGATCGGCGAATGTTTGCGCCTGCTGCGTGATCGCGGCGTGGCGATGCTGTTGATCGAACAGCGCCTCGTGATCGCACAGGATATTGCCAGCCGGGTTGCCGTGATGGGACATGGCGAGATCGTATTCGAAGCCGACCTCCCGACTTTTTTGCAGCGTACCGACGTGATGCAGGAATGGCTCGGCGTGGGCTGACCGGCACAGTTTTCCATGAGCCGGATATTGCAGCGCGGCAAGCTCGTCGACCCCGGCTTTCGACGGGCTTACCGGCATCTCCCCACCGAGATGTTCGACTCACGGCCCTGAAGCACCGTGAAATCGCGTTTGCATGGCGTTTGAATCCAATCCGGCGACGCGCCGCATACGCCCACTACACGCGGCTCCTGGATCACTGCATCGCTCGATTCAAACGCTTGATCGTTTGGTGAACGTCCTCCAGAAATCTTGTCGGCAGCGCGCTGACAAATCAAGACAATCAGGTCAAAGGCGCGCATCGGCGAGTTGATGTTTAAAGCCGCTGTTTGTGCTCTCGATCATGCCGCGATCGACGCGCGAAAAGACGCGTCGCGGCTTCAGGAGGAGACATCGTGAAACAGAGACGCGCAGTGGACGAACCGGTGGCGCATGACGATAGCGCGCTATCTTTGAGCTCGCCTTCCGGAGAACACGTGGGGCGCTCACCTGCCTGGCGCTCGCACCTCGGCGCAGGCGCCGCGCTTCTGATGGCCGCTGCGTTGCTGATGTCCGCATGTGCCGACGCGAGTTCGACCACGAGCGAGGCGGCATCGATGCCCGCGCCGTCGAAGCCGACGGATTTGAGCCGCAGCGATAACGCGAGCGCCGACGTCGCGCAACCCACATCCTCGTCACGCCCCGCGCTCGAACTCGCGAAAGCCAAACAGCTAGCCGCCGAACAGAGCGTCGCCGGGCGCGTGCCATCGGCGAGCGGCATGGCCGAAAAACGCAGCCGTCCGTTGACGCTGCGCGACTCCGGCATCGACGGCTCGCTGATGTTCGCGCGCGACGTCGACTTCCGCGTGACCGGCGATATCGGCTTCATGATTCACGACATGGCGGCGACACTGAGCCCGGCTCGCCCCGGTCAGCCGATTGTGTTCGACGATCCGACCAGCGTGACCATCAACGTGCATCGCGGCGACGTGACGCTTGACGGTGCGAAACTCACCGCGATCTTCGACCGCTATCTGTTCCAGTATCAGGGCTCGCCGTTGCGCAACATGAAGGTCGTGCCGCAGGACGGCGGCAGCTTGCGCATCACCGGCGAGATGCATCGCGGCACGTGGGTGCCGATCGTCCTGAGCGGCTCGCTGTCGATGCGCAATGCCGACGAACTGGTGTTCCATCCCGATCACGTCGAAGTGGCCGGCGTGGGCGCGGACAAGCTGATGCAGGCGGCCCATGTGAAGATGGCCGACCTGTTGACGCTCGACACGCCGATTGCGCGGCTCGACGGCGACGACGTCGTCATGCAGGTGGCCAAACTGACGCCGCCGCCCGCGCTGCGCATGACGATCACACGCATCGATACGAGCGCCGCCGGCGTGCGCTTCACGCTCGACGACCGCACCGTGCCCAACATCGCGTGGCCCGCCAGCATGCCGGCTCGCGGCATGCTGGTGCAGGGTGGCGACGTGAAATTCATGCGCTCGATGCCGATGAACATCGACATGGCGATCACGCCGCTCGACGCCAACGCCCCCTTCGTGCTGGACCTGTACCACTATCGTGAGCAGATGGCGGCCGGCTATCTGACCTTCGACGAAGCGGGCGCGCTGGACGTGCATCTGCCGTCGTATACGACGCTGGCGAGCGCGGCGAACGAGCCGCCATTGCCAACCGGCAGCGCCGCCGCGCGCTTCAACGACAGCTACATCCGCGCGCAACAGACCGCGCTCGCGCAGGCGCGGCTCGTCTGGCAACACGTGCCGCAAAACTTGCGGACTGCTTCCGTGGCGCGTGCGATTCCGGTCGGCACGCGCGCGGCGTTCTCAGGGCAGCGCATGGCGGCACCGGGTTCGGCGCTGGGCGATGAACGTCGTTCGCCGGGACCCGTGCCGTTGATTCATGTCGAGAACGTGGATTTCTACGTGTCGGGCCACATCGGCTTTCACGTGCGCTCGCTCGACGCGCAAATGGTCCCGAAGCATCCCGGCCAACCCGTCGATCTGGACGATCCCGATCAGTACGATATCCGCATCATCGGCGGCGAAGTGGTGGAGCCGTGGCCCGCGATGGCCGCGCTATTCAACGACTACCTGCTCGACTACGCGCCGCGCTCGCTCAACGATCTGCAGTTGAAACCGGTGGATGGCAAGCTGGAAGTCACGGGCGGCATCAAGCTATGGAATCATTTCCCCGGCGTGTGGTTGCCGACCACGATGAGCGGCACGATCGTCGCCAAAGACGAACGCCATCTCGTCTATGAACCGACCTCGGTGAAGGTGCTCGGCGTGCCTCAAGCCGGACTGCTGCGCGCGCTGGATATTCCGTTGGCCTCGTTGACGCCGTTTACGCGTAAGGGCGTGAAGCTGGAAGGTAACCAGCTGGTGTTCGATCAGTACACGGTATTTCCGCCGCCGGTCCTGCAGGGACGTCTCGCGAGCGCGACGGTCACCGACGAAGGCCTCGTGCTGAAGTTCAGGCGCGACGCCGCCGTACCGCCCGCACGGCCGCCGGCGAGCGCAGGCCGAAGCTTCGTATGGATCGAATCGGGTGACGTGAAGATGTTCAACTCGCTGGTGACGAACACGCGGACGTTCATCCAGGACAGTTCGAACCCAGGCGTGATGAAGTTCGATCTGTATGGGTATCGTCACGATGTGTCGAAAGGCACTGTGAGAATGGGCGCCGACGGCGGCCTCGACGTGGATCTGGCCGCGCGAAAGTAAGCGAAGAGAAACCGCGCGCGGCGCTTCGTCAAAAAGCGCCGCGCGTGAAATTAGCCCAGCTTCAATCTTCCTTATTGATGATCCACTCGTGCGCCGGATCGTTACGGAAATGCCAGACGCGCTGACCGCCCGCCATCACGTTCAGATAATACGAGTCGTACCCATACGGCACGATCACGGGATGATAGCCGCGCGGCACCATCACCACATCGCGATTCTCGACGGCCATCGACTCGTCGATATCGCGCGTATCGGTGTACACGCGCTGGAACGCAAAACCTTGCGGCGGATCGAGGCGGTGGTAGTAAGTCTCCTCGAGCGAACTCTCGTGTGGGACGTTGTCGGTGTCGTGCTTGTGCGGCGGGTAGCTTGACGCGTGACCGCCCGGCGTTCTCACTTCCACCACGAGTAGCGACTCCGCCGGTTCGGTCTGCGGAAGAATATCGCAGACGTATCGCGTATTCAGCCCTTTGCCGCGTGTGGCGCGCTTCATCGAAGCGGGCTCGATCAGGCGCGCCGAAAGCTCGCCTTTGGCCGGGGCGCTCGCCACGCCGATCTCCGCATCGCGATTCGCCCGAACGATGGCTCGCACGCCTGGCGGCAAGTACACGGCGTAGGGCGCGGCGTCTTCGAATACGCTATCGCGTGAACCGAGCGAGGTCCATTTGGTTTGCTCGGTTTCGATATCGACTGCGCCCGTCAGCACGACGATGCAGACCTCGCGCTTCGGTTCGAGCACGTGCACGACTTCGTCCGCACCCAGCCGATAGGCGGCGAATCCCACGTAGCGCCAGAACGCCGACTCGGGCGTGACCCGCGCGATCGTCTGGCCCTCGCGCTGCGCCTTTACGAGCAAGCTCATGCTGCCTCCTGTTCAGTCGTGGCGGCGCTGTCGAGCGGGGCATCGGCTAGGTCGCGTAATGTCCTGAAGCCTTTTTGCGCGTACTCGTACGATGGCGCCACCACCGGGTCCTGTTCTGCTTCGACCACCAGCCAGCCTTGATAACCGTGCCGCTTCAGCCGCGCGATGATCGCGGGGAAATTCACCGCGCCGTCGCCCGGCACCGTGAACGCGCCGTTGATGACCGCCTCGAGAAAACTCCAGTTGCGGTTGCGCGCCAGTTTCATGACGGCGGGTCGAACGTCCTTGCAATGCACGTGGCACACGCGGCCAATATGCTTGTCGAGCACCGCCAGCGGATCGCCGCCGGCGAACGTGATATGCCCCGCGTCGAACAGCAGGCCGACTGCATCGCTCGTTCGTGCCATCAATTGATCCACGTCGGCCGGCGTCTCGACATAGGCGCCCATATGATGATGGTAGGCGAGCCGCACGCCACGGCTCAGCGTATAGCGCGCGAATTCGTCGACCCGTGCGGCGTAGGCGGCCCACTGCGCCTCGCTGAAAAAACGCGGCCGTTGATACAGCGGCTGCGGCGCGCCCTGAATCGAATCGGCGACTTCGCCGTACACCATGGCCGTCGCGCCGTTCTTCGCGAGCAGATCGAGATGCGGACCGACCTCGGCGATTTCTTCTGCGACGCTGCGGCGGGCGAGTCGGCCGGAATACCAGCCGGACACCAGCGCGAGATCGTATTGTGCGAGCAAGGTTTTCAAGGCCTGCGGCTCACGCGGAAACTTGTTGCCGAGTTCGAAGCCCTGATAGCCGATCTCGCGGCCTTCCGTGAGCGCCACGTCGAGCGGCGTCTCGCCGCCGAGCGAGGGCAGATCGTCGTTCATCCACGATAAGGGATTGATGCCGATACGTACGTCGAAAGTCATGCTGGCGTCCTCAATCGTTGTCGGTGTGCGCAGAGGTGTCGGCCGCGCTTTCCGGTTCCGCGCGCGCCAGAAGCTGCGCGTCGTATTTCGCGCGTGCTTCGCGGACCGCGCTGCGTGTCGAGACTTCGGGCACGGCGACTTCCCACCACCAGCCGCCGTCGTCGGTGGTGCGGGCCGGGTCGGTGTCGATGCTGACTACGTAGGTGCGATCGGACGCGCGCGCGCGTTGCAACGCCGCTTCGAGTTCGCCGATGTTCGCCACGTGCTCGGCCTGTGCACCGAGAGCGCGCGCATGCGCGGCGAAGTCGATGTGCGGCGCACCCAGCGGCCCCTGCATGCAGTCCGCCAGCAGATTGTTGAACGGTGCGCCGCCGCAGGCTTGCTGCAAGCGGTTGATGCATCCGTAGCCGCGATTGTCGAGCACCACCACGATCAGCTTTGCGCCGATCATCACCGAGGTCGCGATCTCGCTGTTCATCATCAGATAGCTGCCGTCGCCGACCATCACGATCACTTCGCGCGCGGGGCGCGCGAGCTTGACGCCGAGGCCGCCGGCGATCTCGTAGCCCATGCACGAATAACCGTACTCGACGTGATACGCGCCCGGCTTGCCGGCGCGCCACAGCTTATGCAATTCGGCGGGCAGGGTGCCGGCCGCGCACACGACGATATCGTTGGACGCCGAACTCGCGCTCGAGCGTTGCACCGCGCCGATCACGTCGCCCTCGTAAGGCAGCACGGTGTCGCGCTGCGGCGCATGCGTGAGCGTGCTTACCGTATCGCGCCAGCCGGCCGCGAGTTTGTGGGCCCGCGCGGTCCATGCGCGGTCGGCGTGCCAGCCTTGCAACGGTTCGGCGAGCGCGTCGAGCGCGAGACGCGCGTCGGCTTCGACCACCAGCGCGCGATGCTTGAGGCCGTCGAACGCATTGGCATTGATGCCGATGACGTCGGCTTCGGTGAACAAGGTGTTCGAGCCGGTCGTGAAGTCTTGCAGGCGTGTGCCGATGGCCAGCACGCAATCGGCGTCGTGGGCGAGGGCATTGGCGGCCGGTGAGCCCGTCACGCCCAGCGCGCCCGCGTTCAGCGGATCGTTCCATGCGAGCGACCCTTTGCCGGCCTGGGTCTCCGCGACGGGAATGCCGTGGGTGGTGGCGAAGCGTTGCAGCGCATCGGCGGCGCGGCCGTAGAGCACGCCGCCGCCCGCTACGATCAAGGGACGTTTGGCGCGCCGCAGATGCGCGCAAGCGGCGTCGATCTCTTCGGCGCGCGGCGCGGGCGAATGGAACGTAACCGTGCGCGGCGCGAAGAACTCGACCGGGAAGTCCCAGGCCTGCGCCTGCACGTCCTGCGGCAGAGCGAGCGTGACGGGGCCGCACAACGCGGCGTCGGTCAGCACGCGCAGCGCGCGCGGCAAGGCACTCAGCAACTGCGCCGGATGCACGATGCGATCGAAGTAACGCGACACGGGTTTGAGCGCGTCGTTGGCGGAGACGCCGCCGTCGTGGAAATCCTCGACCTGCTGCAGTACCGGATCGGGCGCACGCGACACGAAGATATCGCCGGGCAGCAACAGCACCGGCAGCCGGTTCACATGCGCGAGCGCGGCGGCAGTGACGAGGTTGGTCGCGCCGGGACCGATCGAGGTCGTCACCGCCATCATGCGACGGCGAAAGTTGGCCTTCGCATAGGCAATCGCGCTATGTGCCATCGCCTGTTCGTTGTGGGCACGCAGCGTCGGCAACTGTTCGCGATGCTGATGCAAAGCCTCGCCGATGCCCGCCACGTTGCCGTGTCCAAAGATCGCAAAGACGCCGCCGAACAGCGGGTCGGTGCCGTGGCCGCTGTCGCTGGCAACCCGCTGCGCGGCGAGATAGCGGACCAGCGCCTGCGCGGTCGTCAGGCGGACGGTGCCGCCCGACGGCACATGGGATTGATCGGCGTCGTTGGCGGACGCCGCATCGTGATGCAAGACGCGCTGGTTCATGCCGCCTGCTCCTGATGGAGAGTGTGCGCGGCGTCGGCCCGCGCGCTGATGGGGCCGCGCGCCGCGCGCCACGACGCGATCAAGGTTTCGAACGTGCCGCGCACGCGCGCGATCAGCTCGTCGTCGCCGATTTCGCCGGCGAGCCAGGCACGGCTCGGCTCGTGGAAGATGGTGCGGCCCACGGTGAAGCCACGGCAGGTTGCCGATTGCGCCGCCGCGCGAAAGCCTTCGTTCAGTTGCTCGACTGCCGCCGACAAACCGAGCAGCACCACACCGCGGCAATACGGATCGCGCTCGGCGATCAGCGCGTCGACGGTTTGCCATTGAGCGGCGTCCATCGGTTCGAGTTTCCACCACTCGGGATAGATGCCGATGTTGTACAGACGCTTCAACGCGCGATACACGATGTCGGGCCCTTGCGGCAGATGGGCATGTCTGGGCGGAATCACCTCGAGCAGCAACTCATGGCCGCTTGCCTGGGTCGCGTCGTAGAGCGCGCGCAATTGCGCTTCCTGTTCGAGGCGCTGTTCGACAGGTTCGTCGGGATGAAACTGCACGAGGCACTTCACCACGTGTTCCTGCGGCCACGCGATCAGCGAGGTGCCGATCGAGCGGCCATGATCGAACACGAGCGGCACGGAGCCGGGCAGTTCGACCGGACGGCCGATCCACCAGCCACGGCCGGTGGCCGCGTTCAGCGCGTCCTGGCCGTAGCGGTCGTCGATCAATACGCCAATGCGGCCTTGCAGTCCCAAGGCGCGCTCGGTTTGTGCCGCGGCTTCGACGAACAAGGCCTTGAGCTTCGGGATGCGCGCCAGGTCGGCGCCGGTTTGCTGGGCGAGTTCGAACAGCTGGTTGCGATGGTCGAACGCGAAGCCGAGCACTTCGTCCCACTGCTTGCGGGCAGGGGAAACGCGATGCAGTCGCGCCAGTGTCGCGTCGCGATCCGGCCGGCGCATGCGCTGCGGATCGGCTTTCGCTTCGCGCAGGAAGTAGTCGAGTTCGGCGGGCGTTGGCATGGCCGGCGCGCAGCCGTGACGCGAGACGACCAGCGCGCCGCTTGCATTCGCCGCGCGCGCGCAGGCGTCGAGCGGTCGATCGCGCAACCATCCGGAGAGGAAGCCCGAGGCGAAGGCATCGCCCGCGCCGAGCACGTTCAGCACTTCGACTTCCACGCCGCCTTGCATCGGCAGATCGTCGAGCGAGGCGGGCACCGCGCCGTCGATGATCTGGCAGCCCATCGGCCCGCGCTTGAGTACCAGTGTGGCCGTCGTCACGGCGCGCACCATCGCGAGCGAGTCGACCAGTTCGGCTTTGCCGCCAGCGATGCGAAATTCCTCTTCAGTGCCGATCACCAGATCGAACAGCGGCAAAATGCCCTGCAAATGCGCGCTGACACCCTCGCTTGCGACAAAGCGCGTCTCGCCATCCGCCTTGCCCGTGAGTCCCCATAGAACCGGACGGTAGTCGATGTCGAGCACGGTCCGCACGTTATTGCGCCGCGCATATTCCAGCGCGCGGCGGCTCGTGCGGTTCACCTGTTCGGTGGAGAAATGCGTGCCGGTAATCAGCAGCGCTTTCGACGAGGCAATGAAGGCCTCGTCGAAATCCGCTTCGTCCACGGCCATGTCCGCGCAGTTCTCTCGATAGAAGATCAGCGGAAACGTATCGCGGTCTTTCAGGCCGAGCAGCACCAGTGCCGTCAGGCGTTCCTGATCGACGCGCACGTGGCTGACGTCGCACCCTTCTTTAGTCAGCGTCTCAGTGAGAAAGCGCCCCATGTGATCGTTGCCGACGCGCGCCAGCATCGCCGCTGCGAGTCCGAGCCGCGCGCAGCCGAAGGCGATATTCGCCGACGAGCCGCCGAGATATTTGGCGAAGCTCGACACGTCTTCGAGCCGCGCGCCGACCTGCTGCGCGTACAGGTCGACGGCGAGGCGGCCGAGGCAGACGAGGTCGCGGCTGCGGCCCGGCGCGAAACGGCTGCCGCTTGCCGGTGTGGCGGCCGCGGCGTTGCTGGCGGCCCCGCTGGATGTGCTGGAATGAGCCATGAATAGTCCTGAATAGCTGAACGCGGCGACCGGCGTGGGAGCGCCGGCCACGCACGCGAATCGGTCAGATCGTCGCGCCTTCGAGTTCGCCGATCATCTTCTGCATCTCGGCGCCGCCGGCCATCATGTCGAGGACTTCGTCCTTGCTGATGGTGTCCATGGTAAAGGTGCCGAGCGATCGGCCGCGATTGAGCAGCGTGAACGAATCGCCGATCGGATACGCGTGGTGTACGTTGTGCGTGATGAAGATCACCGAGATGCCTTTGGCGCGCGCCTTGTGGATCAGCTTGAGCACGTTGAAGCTCTGCTTCACACCGAGCGCGGCGGTCGGCTCGTCGAGAATCAGCACGCGCGCGCCGAAGTGGATCGCCCGCGCAATCGCCAGGCACTGTTTTTCACCGCCGGACATCGTGCCGATCGGCTGATGCGGGTCGCGCACGTTGATGCCCATTTCCGCGAGCTTGTCACGCGAGGCGCTCGCGCATTCCTCGAGGTCCATCACGTTGATGAAGCCGAATAGTTTCTTTTGCGGCTCGCGTCCCATGAAGAAGTTGCGCGCGACCGAGAGCAAGGGCACCAGCGCCAGATCCTGATAGACGGTAGCGATGCCGAGATCGAGCGCATCTTTGGGCGAGGTGAAACGCACCGGTTTGCCGTCGACCCGATACGTGCCTTCGCTCGGTTGATGCACGCCGGCGAGCGTCTTGATCAAGGTCGATTTGCCGGCGCCGTTGTCGCCGAGCAGGCAGTGCACCTCGCCACGCTTCAGGCGGATCGTGATGTCCTTCAACGCAATGATGTTGCCGAAATAGCGGCTGACGTTTTCGAGCGAGAGGATGTCGTCGTCGCCCGGTTCGATGGTGGTCATCGTGAACTCCTTGCCGAAATTTAGCGAGACGCCGCGACGCGGCTGCGCACGTAGTGATTGAAGAGCACGGCGACCAGCAGCATCACACCGAGGAACACGCGGAACCAGTCCGAATCCACGTTGGTGTAGGTGATGCCGATCTGCACGACGCCGAAGATCAGCGCGCCGAAACAGGCGCCGACCACCGAGCCGTAGCCGCCGGTCAGGAGCGTGCCGCCGATCACCGCGGCGATGATCGCTTCGAATTCGGCCTGCAGGCCGCGGTCGGCTGCGGCCGAACCGATGTCGCACACTTGCAGCACCGCATACAGGCACGAGCAGAAGGCGGTCAGCACGAACAGCGAAATCTTCACGCGCCGCACGGGCACGCCGACGTTCTTGGCCGCGTTGGCGTCGCCGCCGACGGCGAAGATCCAGTTGCCGAAGCGGGTTCTCGCCAGCGTGAAGGCGCACACGATGGCGAGCGCGAGCCACCACAACAGCACTTTGGGAATGCCGGGCACGAGCGGCATCCCGTTGTCGAGCATTTTCACGAGTCCCATGTGCCCAAGCCAGACGAATACGTCTCTGAACGCCACGCCCTGGAAAAGCGTGTGCGCGAGCCAGTCCTGTTTGGCGACGTCGCCGACGCCGGAGATGATGGTGCGGTCGGCGAACATCACCGAGAGCGCCAGCGTCAGGCCGCGCAGGATGAACAGGAAAGCGAGCGTGACGATGAACGACGGCAGTCGCGTGCGCATCACGAGATAGCCGTTCAGCGCGCCGAGCAGCATCGAGCCCACGAACGCGAAGATGATGGCAAGCCAGATCGGCCAGTGGAAATACATGGTGGGCAGCGCCACCATCATGCCGGCGAAGCCGATCATCGAGCCGATCGACAGATCGAATTCGCCCGCGATCATCAGCACGGCGGCGCCGACCGAGATCAGCCCCAGATAGGCCGCGACTTGCGACCAGTTCATCACGCCGTCGAGGTTGAACATCCCCGAATTGCCGGCCGCCACGCCGAACACGATGAAGACCATCGCGGTGCCGGCCAACGCCGCGAATTCCGGGCGGTTGAGCAGATGCCGGAACCACGATTCCTTGCGCACGCGCTCGTCGGCGGCGACGGCGGTCGTAGTCGCAGCCGGTGCTGACGGATCTTGCGGATCGACGGGGGGCTGTTTGCGATGATGAGGATGGAAAAGGTTGGCTACACCCATGAAGCTCTCCTTGATACGCCGTTGGGGCAACTGATTCGCGGAAACCCGTGGGGCGTTTGATGCAGGTGAATGCATTAGAAGCTGCACGTAAAACATGACGAACGGGTGCGTGCGGACCGGGCCAGAGCGATCTGGCCGGTCCCCGTTCGTTTCATGCTTGCCGCCAGGGTGGCGGCGTAGGTGCTACACGGTCTAGCGGTATTGCCCCGCGTACTTGAGCACCTTGTCGACATTGGCTTTGGTGATGAAGCCGGGACCCGAACCGATGTTGCGCGGTCCATACGAAGGCGCGAGACCGTAAGTGGCAAGCCGTGCCTTGAACTTCGGATCGGCTTCAAGGATCTGGCGGATCTTCGTGGGGTCGGTGGTGTGATTTTTCTTCACGATCGCAAGCACGGCGACCGGGATATAGCCTTGCAAGTACGGCTGCTGGTCGATCGCGAACTGGATCGTGCCGTCCTGAATGCCCTTCGCGATGTCACTGTCGAAGTCGAACGTCGCAAACCAGACCTTGCCCGCAAGGCCCATCTGTTGCAGCGCCTTGATGGTCGGATCGGCCGAGAGCGGCCCCAGTGCGAGTACGGCCTGGGTGTTCGGATGATTGCGCAGATAGGCGCTCACTTTCGATTGCACGCCGGTCGGGTCCTGCCCCGCGTCGAGTGTCGAGGTCTTGAAGTCGACCCCGAGCGCTTCGGCAAAACCACGGCAGCGTTCGAACGAAGCCGGATTCGTAGCGTAATGGTTCACGCACAGGAACGACTTGATGCCCGCCGCTTTGGCCTTTTCTCCGGCCGCTTTGCCGGCGGCATATTCAGGCTGGCCCACGTGCATGATCGCGCCGAGTTGGGCGCTTTGCTGTTCGGTGCCCGAATTGATCGTGACTAGCGGAATGTGCTTTTCGGTGATCTTGGCGATCGAGCTTTTCAGCACGTCGAAGTCGGCGATCGACACGATCACGCCGTCGTAATTGCGTGCGGCGGCCTGTTCGACCAGTCGTGCCATATCGGCGATGTCGCCGTTCGGCGGGTTGCGGTAGTCGGTCTCGACGTTGAAGTCTTCGTCGGCCTGCTTGATGGCGTTCTTGATGGTGTTCCACCATGAATCCGAATCCGGTGCGTGGCTGATCAGCACGAAGTGAGCGTCAGCTGCGCTGGCGCTCGAGGCCGCACCGAATCCCGTCGCCAACGTCAATGCCGTCACCAGAATGCTGAGCGCACCCTTGCCCTTGCAAAGTCTCATTGTCTCCACCTTTCTCGGTCTGTCGTTATTGAAGGGAGCGTCTGGCAGGGCAAACGTGCTGTGCAATCCGTCACACGCATGCGCCGGAACACCATCGCTCACGACCAAGATTAGGCCATCTTCCAGCCTGTTGCAATGAAAATTTCATGACAAATAAAAATGGAAAATACATTCCATTTGATGAGGTGCCTGCCTATAATCGGCAGCGTCAGGACGCCGTGCGGCGGGCATTACAGGCGGTTGCCGCACTGCAATAAAGCACTTAAGAGAGAGCCATGGCGGAAGAGAGCACCGAAGATTTGCCGAGCGTCGAAGAATTGATGCAGCGCATCGCGGAGAACTACGAGGCGCTGCCGCGTCAGTTGAAGAACGTCGCGAGTTATATCGAGCAACATCGCTCCAGCGTGATGGTGGATCGCACGAGCGACATTGCCGCGAGTTGCGGCGTGCACCCGTCGGCGGTGGTGCGCTTCGCGCAGCGCTTCGGATTTTCCGGGTTCTCCGATCTGCAGGCGGTGTTTCGTCAGGCTTATACGGGACAGGGATCGTCGGCGACCAGTTATCAGCAACGCATTCGCAAGTTGATCGACGAGAAGCCCGGCGCTTTGTCGGGGGGCTCGGTGGCGCGCGAATTCATTGCGGCGTCACGCGGTGGGCTCGAAGAACTCGAGGCGGGTCTGGACGACAAGCAGTTCGACGCCGCCGTCAAGATGCTGCAGCAGGCCGACAACATCTATGTGATCGGCGTGCGGCGCTCGTTTCCGGTGGCGAGCTACATTGTCTACGCGCTGCAGCACACGCCCAAGCGCGTGCATCTCGTCTCCGGTTTCGGCGGCATGTACCGGGAACAGATTCGCAGCGTGAAGAAGGGCGACGTAGTGATCGCGATCAGCTTCGCGCCGTACGGCAAGGAGACGCAGTATTGCTTGCGCGTCGCTCATCATCATCAGGCGAAGACCCTGGTTATTACGGATAGCCAACTATCGCCGTTGTCCCGTTATGCCACCACGCAACTGTATGTGAAAGAGGGCAGTGCATTCGCATTTCGCTCGCTGACCAGCACGATCTGTTTGTGCCAGGCGTTGTTCATTGCGCTTGCGTACAAGCTCGAATTGAACGTTGAAGAATCCAAAGACACTGGAGGATACGATGACTGATGTGGCAAAGACGATCGACGTAGCCGTGTTCGGCGCGGGGCGTATCGGCAAGATTCACGCGGCGAATCTCGCGCGGCAACCGGGCGTGCGGCTCAAGTACGTGGTCGACGTAAACCGCGAGGCGGCTGCGGCGCTCGCGGCCGAGCATGGCGCGCAGGTTGCGGATATCGACGGCGCGATGGGCGATGCCTCGATCGGGGCCACGGTGATCTGTTCGAGCACGGACACGCATGCGGATCTGATCGTGAAGTCTGCTGCGCAGAAGAAGCATGTCTTTTGCGAGAAGCCGGTCGACCTGACCCTGGAGCGGGCTCGTGCCTGTGCCGAAGCGGTGGAGCGGGCGGGCGTGGTGTGCATGATCGGCTTTCAGCGGCGCTTCGATCCGACGTTCTCCGCCTTGAAGGCGCGACTCGACGCGGGCGAGATCGGCACGCCGGAAATGCTGGTCGTGACGAGCCGCGATCCGGGCGCGCCGCCGGTCGAGTACATCCGGCATTCGGGTGGCATTTTCAAGGATATGTTGATTCACGACTTCGACATCTTCCGCTGGATTCTCGACGACGAAGCCGACACGCTGCATGCCACGGGCAGTTGCCTGAGCGACCCGGCGATCGCCGAGGCCGGCGACATCGATTCGACGGCCGTGACGATTCGCACGAAGCGTGGCCGGTTGTGCCAGATCAACACTGCCCGTCGCGCGGCTTATGGCTACGACCAGCGCTTCGAAGTGCTCGGCAGTGCGGGCATGCTGCAGGCGGGCAACGTGCGGCCGACGGAAGTCACTGCGTATTCGAAAACGGAAGTGTCGAGCGACGTGCCGGAGGCGTTTTTCCTCGAGCGATATCGCGCGGCGTATGCGTTGGAGATTGCCCATTTCTTCGACGCGATTACCCATGGCAAGCCGGTGCGCACGACGGTGGCCGATGGTCTGAAAGCGCTCGAACTGGCTGATGCGGCCACGCGTTCATGGCGCGAGGGACGCGCGGTCAAACTCGGCGAGGCATCGTGATGACGGCGGGCGCGGGGCGGTTGCGGGTGGGTGTGGTTGGCTTGGGGCGGCTCGGCAAGCGGCATGCGGAGAACCTGGCGTATCGCGTGCCGGGGGCTTCGCTCGTGGCCGCTTGCAGTCCGGTGGAGGAGGAGCGGGCGTGGGCGCGCGAGGCCTTGCCTGCACCGCGTCTCTACGACGACTACGCTGCATTGCTGGCGGATCGCGAGGTCGATGCGGTATGGCTGGTGACGCCGTCGTCATTACACGCGCAGCAGATTGTCGACGCCTTGCGCGCTGGCAAGCATGTGTTTTGCGAAAAGCCGTTGTCGCTCGATCTTGCCGAGTGCGAGCGGGTGTTGGCGGAGGCGGAGCGTTATCCGCATCTGGTGGCGACGATTGGTTTCATGCGGCGCTTCGATCCGAGCTATCGCGACGCGTTCGACAAGGTTCAGGCCGGCAAGATTGGGCGGCCGTTTCTGGTGCGCTCGCAGACCACGGATATGAACGACACGGAGGGTTTCTTCGTGCGCTTCGCGGCGACGTCTGGCGGGATTTTTCTCGACTGTACCGTGCACGATATCGATGTCGCGCGATGGCTGCTGGGCCGGCCGCGGGCCAAGCGGGTGTTCGCGGCGGGGGCGGTTGCGTTGCACGAAGGCTTGCGGGAATTCGACGACGTCGATAACGGTGTGGCGATTTGTGAATTCGAAGATGGGAAGTTGGCGATGTTTTATGCATCGCGGACGCAGGCGCATGGGAACGATACGCATAGCGAGGTGATCGGCACCGCGGGTGGATTGACGATCGGGCGCAATCCACGGGCGAATCGGGTTGAGATTTATGATGCCACGGGTGTTCGTAATGAGTGCACGCCGAGCTTCTTTGACCGGTTCGAAGAGGCGTTTTTGTATGAGGCGCGGGCGTTTGTCGAGGCGGTTGGGGGGGGCGCGCAGGCCGGCGCCACGCTCGGCGATGCGCTGGAGGCCACGCGGATTGGGGTGGCGATGAGGGAGTCGTTGGTGTGGGGGGAGGCGGTTGATTTGTGAGGGGGTTTTGTCTGCATGGCAAGCAAAAAGCCGAAAACCACCCCCGAACACCCTCCTGTAGAATCTCCCCAACCCCGGTCGTCAACAAAAAAACCGACACCCCGTCCACCCCGAAGGTCATCGTCGATGCAAATTCAGATTCACAAGGAAGTCGATGCGCGCGGGCTGCTCTGTCCGCTGCCCATTTTGCGCGCCAAGAAGGCGCTCGCCGATATGGAAAGCGGCCAGATCCTCAAGGTGCTGGCCACCGACCCCGGCTCGCAGCGCGATTTCGCCGCGTTCGCCAAACAAACGGGCAACGAAATCATCGAAAGCTCGGCGCAAGACAAGGTCTTCACGTTTTTGATGAAACGCCGCTAAGCCCGGCAATCCACCAAGCCGTCAAGTCGCGAACCGCGCAGACTAAACAAAAAGGCGCTGTACCCGCCAACACGGGATACAGCGCCTTTTTTTACATCAGCGTGATGCTATCGAGAGGCAAATCCAGCCAAAGCGCGACTCGCGCCGTTCAGCCTACCAGCACCGGTGAGCGGGTGCGCAGATATTCTTCGAAATCCGCCGCCACTTCCGGGTGACGCAGCGCGAACTCAACCGTCGCCTTCAGATAGCCCAGCTTGCTGCCGCAATCGAAACGCGTGCCGTGATACTTGTAGGCCAGCACCTGCTCGTCGGCGAGCAGCGACTGGATCGCGTCCGTCAGCTGCAATTCGCCGCCGGCGCCCGGCTTGATCGAGCGGATGTGATCGAAAATCCGCGGCTTCAGTACGTAGCGGCCCACCACGCCAAGGTTCGAAGGCGCCACGTTCGGCTCCGGCTTCTCGACGATGCCCGACATCTTGATGATCGAGTCTTCCCACTCCTTGCCGTCCACAATCCCGTACGACTTGGTTTCCTGGTGCGGAATCTCTTCCACGCCGATCACCGAGCTGTGATAGTGGTCGAACACCTCGATCATCTGCGTCATGACTGGCGGCGTGCCGTACAGCAGGTCGTCCGCGAGAATCACGGCGAACGGGTTGTCGCCCACCAGCTTCTCCGCGCACAGCACCGCGTGGCCAAGACCCAGCGCTTCCGGCTGACGCACGTAGAAACAGTCGACATGGCTCGGCTTGATGCTGCGCACCAACTCCAGCAACTTGTCCTTGCCCCGCGCTTCCAGCTCGGCCTCGATTTCGTATGACTTATCGAAGTGGTCCTCGATCGCGCGCTTGCTGCGGCCCGTGACGAAGATCATTTCGGTGATGCCGGCCGCCATTGCCTCTTCCACCGCGTATTGAATCAGCGGCTTGTCGACGATCGGCAACATCTCTTTCGGGCTCGCTTTCGTGGCAGGGAGGAACCGGGTGCCAAGACCTGCTACCGGAAATACCGCCTTTGTAACTTTTAGCATGTGATTACCCTGAATCCTCTGTTTAGCTTTCGGTCCTGCCCGCCGCGACAAGGGCGGGCATGGAGCGTCGATCAGGCCGGCAAGCGAGCCAGTTGGGCTTTCAGCTTGCCCACGGTGACTTCGAATTCAGCCAGTCTTTTCTGCTCCTGCTCTACGACTGCCGGTGGCGCCTTTGCAACGAAACTTTCATTCTGCAGTTTGCCATTGCACTTGATGATTTCCGTGCTCAACCGCGCAATCTCTTTCGACAAACGCTCGCGCTCGACAGCGACATCGATTTCCACCTTCAGCACGAGCTTGTCACTACCTACGATAGCAATTGGCGCGCCATCCGCTTGCGCATCCAGGCTTGCCTCGTCGGCAATGATCTGCACTTCCGACAAACGGGCCAACGCCTGAGCATACGGAGCAAAGGTACGCAGGCGCTCCGCATTGCCGGCGGCGAGCAACGGCACCTTGACCGCCGGCGACAGATTCATTTCGCCACGCAGGTTCCGGCACGCATCGATCACCGCTTTCAGGTCGGCCGCCCATGCTTCCGCGTCTTCATCGATCTTCGACGGTTCGGCAACGGGGTACGGCTGCACCATGATGGACGCTTCGCCCTCGGCCATGCCCTCGGGATAACGCCCGGCCAACGGCGCCACTTTCTGCCACAGCGCTTCGGTGATGAAAGGAATCACCGGATGCGCGAGGCGCAGCACCGTCTCGAGCACGCGCAGCAGCGTGCGGCGGGTGGCGCGCTGCTGGTTCGGCTGACCCGTCTGGATCTGAACCTTGGCAAGCTCGAGATACCAGTCACAGTATTCGTCCCATACGAACTTGTATAGGGCGTTGGCCACATTGTCGAAACGATAGTCGGCGAAACCCTTGGCGATTTCAGCCTCGACGCGCTGCAGGCGCGAGACGATCCAGCGGTCGGCGGGTGAGAAGTGCAGATGGCCGTCCGGGCCGCATTCGCCGCACTGTTCCGGCTTGCCGAAACCGCAATCGTGGCCTTCGCAGTTCATCAGCACGAAACGGGTGGCATTCCACAACTTGTTGCAGAAATTGCGATAGCCCTCGCAGCGCGCGAGATCGAAGTTGACGTTGCGCCCCAAGGTGGCCATCGACGCCATCGTGAAACGCAGCGCGTCGGTGCCGAAGGCCGGAATGCCTTCCGGGAACTCCTTGCGGGTTTTCTTTTCGATCGATGCAGCCTGCTTCGGATTCATCAGGCCAGTGGTGCGTTTGGCGACCAGCGTGTCGAGGTCGATGCCGTCGACGATATCGATCGGGTCGAGCGTATTGCCTTTGCTCTTCGACATCTTCTGGCCTTCGGCGTCGCGCACGAGACCGTGCACGTACACGGTGTCGAACGGCACCTTGCCGGTGAAGTGCGTGGTCATCATGACCATGCGCGCGACCCAGAAGAAGATGATGTCGAAGCCGGTGACGAGCACCGACGACGGCATGAAGTGCTTGAGTTCCGGCGTTTCGTTCGGCCAGCCGAGCGACGAGAAGGGCACCAGCGCCGACGAGAACCACGTGTCGAGCACGTCTTCGTCACGCTTCAGGGCGCCCGTGTAACCGGCGGCGACAGCCTTGGCGCGCGCCTCTTCTTCGGTGTTGGCGACGAAGATCTCGCCGTTTTCGCCGTACCACGCCGGAATCTGATGACCCCACCAGAGTTGGCGCGAGATACACCAGTCCTGGATGTTCTCGAGCCACTGATAGTACGTGGTGCTCCAGTTTTCCGGCACGAACCTGATCTCGCCGCTGCGCACCACGTCGAGTGCGGTTTCGGCGATCGATTTGCCCGGATTGAAGGTGCCTTGCGGCGCCGGCTTGCTCATGGCGACGAACCATTGGTCCGTGAGCATCGGCTCGATGATCACGTTGGTACGATCGCCGCGCGGCACCATCAGCTTGTGCGGCTTGGTCGATTCGAGCACGCCGAGCGCTTCGAGGTCGGCGACCACCTGCTTGCGGGCGTCGAAGCGGTCGAGGCCGCGGTATTTTTCCGGCGCGTTGTCGTTGATCTTCGCGTCGAGCGTGAGGATCTCGATCATCGGCAGGCCGTGGCGCTGGCCGACCGCATAGTCGTTCTGGTCGTGCGCGGGCGTGACCTTGACCACGCCGGTGCCGAATTCGCGGTCGACGTAGTCGTCGGCGATGACCGGCACTTCGCGGCCGGAGAGCGGCAGCGTGACCGTCTTGCCGATCAGGTGCAGGTAGCGCTCGTCTTCCGGGTGGACCATCACGGCGGTGTCGCCGAGCATGGTTTCCGGACGCGTGGTGGCGACCGTCAGATGGCCCGAACCGTCGGTGAGCGGGTACTGGATGTGCCAGAGAAAACCGTTTTCTTCTTCGCTGACCACTTCGAGATCGGAAACGGCGGTCATCAGGACCGGGTCCCAGTTGACGAGGCGTTTGCCGCGGTAGATCAGGCCTTGTTCATACAGGCGTACGAAGACGTCGCGCACGGCGGTCGACATTTTGTCGTCCATCGTGAAGTATTCGCGCGACCAGTCGATCGACGCGCCGATGCGGCGCACCTGATTCGTGATGGTCGAGCCGGATTGCTGCTTCCATTCCCAGACGCGTTCGACGAATTTTTCGCGGCCGAGGTCATGGCGCGAGACACCTTGGGCGTCCAGCTGGCGTTCGACGACGATCTGCGTGGCGATGCCTGCGTGGTCCGTGCCCGGCACCCACAGGGTGTTTTCGCCGAGCATGCGGTGATAGCGGGTGAGGCCGTCCATGATCGTCTGGTTGAAGGCATGGCCCATGTGCAGGGTGCCCGTGACGTTCGGCGGCGGCAGCTGGATCGAGAAGTCTTTCTTGTTCGCGTCGAAGGACGGCGCTGCGTAGGCGCGCTTTTCCCATTCGGGTCCCCAGTGGGCTTCGATGGTATGCGGCTCGAAGCTTTTGGAGAGGGTGTCGGGTGAGGTGGCGCTCGGGGTCTCGCTCATGTGGCTGTCAGCTGGTGGATGCATGGAATGGTTGATTATAAGCGGCGAGGGGGGGGTGGGGATTTTTTGCCGGGAGGGGGTGTCTGGTTGGCTGATTGGGGTTTTGGCCTTTCCTTGAGGTCACGGTGGTCTATTAGCGTTCCCCCTGTGCGGGGGGGCACTCACTTTCTTTGCCGCCGCAAAGAAAGTAAGCAAAGAAAGCGGGCTCACACCGCCAGCCGGGAAGCGGCCCCTCCGGCTTGGAGGAGGCAGTGGTCCATCTGGAATCCGGGCCGTCGCGCACTCCACGTTCGTGACAAAGCCATCATCCCTCCCGCCCGGCGCTGCGCGCGGCGGATGGGTCCACCGAAACCGATGGTTTGGGAGCGGCCCGGGGGCGCGCGCAGCGCCGCCGGAAGAATGACTGCTGTGCCACGAACGTGGAGTGCGCGGGGGCCCGGATTCCAGATGGGCCGCTATCGTCGCTGCGCAAGGGCCCCACTTATGAGCTGGCGGTGTGAGCCCGCTTTCTTTGCTTACTTTCTTTGCGGCGGTGTATGGAACTGGGACATAGGTAACAGGTGTATCGGGACATGGGTAACACTTCGGAAACGTTTTTTCCGGAGCTGGCCATGTCATGGAACCCGAGAGATACCGTGAACCTACGTCTGGAATTTGT
>NZ_CAAJGL010000071.1 GCF_900996225.1 Paraburkholderia sp. BCC1884
TTTCATTACTGTGTGAGACTTGATACTTCTGCTTTGCGCCAGACCCCGAAGGACCCGGCTCGCATCGCGCATCAAGCGCCCACACTTATCGGCTGTTAATTTTTAAAGATCGAGTACGCATCCACCACCTCACCGGCCACCGCAGCTGCCAACTTCACAACCGCCTGTACCGCTTCGTTCTGCGTCGCTGCTCTTGCAGCAGAGAAACGAGATTATGGCGATCGAGTGACAGGTCGTCAACCCCCTTTCGTGAATTTTCTTTAGGGCTTGGGCAAAACGACGCCAGAAACATGCGCTCCCTATATATAGGCGAATGTTCAGATCAAGCAACGATTGCACAGAGCCACACCTCGTGGCGTGCGCCACATCGGGTTCGCATATATAGTTGAGAGCTTGTAATCGGCCAAACCGTACGCATCTTGTTACATCGACCAACATGCCACGCAACGCGTGACCAGCGGGCTAGGAACGGACCTGTGACAATCGTGCAGATGAATTTTTGTGCACGCGATGCGCGCGATGGCGCAAGCTCGTATATACTGCGAGCCGCGCGAATTTCGCACATTTCTATCGGCCCGCTTCGAGCGGGCTCATCTTTTTTGCTCCCCAGAGCACAGCCAAACAACCGCGTTGAGTCACTCAGGTGATGTTGAGCCATGCTCGAAACGCCTGACGGTCGCGTCTTGCGTCTCATAGCGAAGCCTCTAGAGGAGAATACGTGAACCCTTTTGATCGCGAAGATTCGCAACACGAAAACGCCAGCTACACCCCAAAAGCTCCCGCTGGCCGTACGGCCAAGGGCAAGGGCGCCGGCAAAGCGATCCCCGTGGCTGCCGAACTGCTGCCGCAGCAGGCCGAAGAGCGTCAGCGCCAGATGCGCGCGCTCATCCAGCTGGGTAAGGAGCAAGGCTACCTGACCCACGCGCAGATCAACGACCACCTGCCCGACAACTTCGCGCAGACGGCCGCGATCGACAGCATCGTCAGCGCGTTCAACGACATGGGCGTGCAGGTCTACGAGCAAGCCCCGGATGCGGAAACGCTGCTGCTGAACTCGAACGCCCCCGCCGTGGTCTCGGACGATCAGGCCGACGAGGAAACCGAAGTCGCCCTGTCGACCGTCGACTCCGAATTCGGCCGCACGACCGACCCGGTGCGTATGTATATGCGCGAAATGGGTGCCACCGAGCTGCTGACGCGCGCCGGCGAAATCGCGATTGCCAAGCGCATCGAAGACGGCCTGCACGAAATGGTGCAGGCGATCGCCGCCTGCCCGCTCGCGATCTCGGCCATTCTGGCGAGCGCCCAGCAGGTTGCGGACGGCGAGTTGCGTATCGACGAAATGGTCGACGGTCTGAATGAAGACAACATCGCCGCCGAAGAAGAGGCCGCCAGCCCCGAAGCCGCTGCCGAGGTCGACGCGGACGCCGAAGAAAGCGACGACGAAGAAAGCGACGACGACGTCGGCCCGGCCGATTCGTCAGCCGCTGACGAAGCACGCCTGAAGCAACTCACGAGCGACTGCCTGGAAATCTTCGCACAGGTCGGCATGCTGTCCGACCAGATGAACGCCTCGCACACGCGCGGCGACGTCACGTCGAAGGCTTATCTGCGCGCGCGCGAAGAGATTCAGCAGCACCTCGCGAAGATCCGCTTCACGGCCCGCACCATCGACCGCCTGTGCGGCGACGTGCAACACCAGGTCGCGCAAGTCCGCGCGATCGAGCGCAACATTCTGCAAATCGTCGTGGCGAAAAGCGGCATGCCGCGCGAGAAGTTCATCGAGTCGTTCGGCGGCCATGAAGCCGACCTCGGCTGGACGGAACGCGCAGCACGCGGCAATACGTCGTACGGCGCGGCGCTGGAGCGCCATCTGCCGGCCATTCAGTCCGAACAGCAAAAGCTGATCGAGATCGAAGCCACGGTGTCGCTGCCGCTCAAGCATCTGAAAGAGATCAACCGCCAGATGGTCGCGGCCGAATCGAAGATGCGCAAGGCCAAGAGCGAGATGATCGAGGCGAATCTGCGTCTCGTGATCTCGATCGCGAAGAAATACGTGAACCGCGGCATGCTGTTCCTGGATCTGATTCAGGAAGGCAACATCGGTCTGATGAAAGCGGTGGACAAGTTCGAATACCGTCGCGGCTGGAAGTTCTCCACGTATGCAACGTGGTGGGTTCGCCAGGCGGTGACGCGTTCGCTCGCCGACCAGGCTCGTACGATTCGCGTGCCGGTGCACATGATCGAAACGATCAACAAGCTGAACCGCATTTCGCGCGAAATCCTGCAGCAGACGGGTCAGGAAGCTCATCCTTCCGTGCTCGCAGAACGCATGGAACTGTCGGAAGAAAAGGTGCGCGGCATTCTGAAGATTGCCAAGCAGCCGGTGTCGATGGAAACGCCGGTCGGCGACGACGGCGACGCCACGCTGGGCGACATGATCGAAGACTCGGCAGCGTCTTCGCCGGCTGATGCAGCGATGCAAGCCGACTTGCGCGCCGCCATCGACGACGCGCTCGACTCGCTGTCGCCGCGCGAAGCGAAGGTGCTGCGCATGCGCTACGGCATCAACACGAAGTCGGACCACACGCTCGAAGAAGTCGGCAAGCAGTTCGACGTCACGCGTGAGCGGATTCGTCAGATCGAGAGCAAGGCCATGCGCAAGCTGATGCATCCGAGCCGTGCCGATCGCCTGAAGTCGTTCCTCGACCGTTAAAAGCAGTCACTGCGTTTGCCGTGCCCGGTGCACGGCAAACGCGCCTCCCCCGCCTCAAGCCTCGCCCCTCCGCAGCATCCTCCTCTATAGTCTTGACCCTGACCCCACTGCCCGACCGCGGCCGGGCATAGTCGTTGCGCGCTCCTTGGTTATGCTTTTTCACAAGGAGCACATCATGACTACGATGGATCCCCAACGGCCTGCATCCGCAGACACGCAAACGCAAACGCAAGGCGCAAATATCGTCGGTGTCGGCATAGGCGAAGGCCCCGGACCCGACGTGATGGCGGCGGCCACGCTCGACGGCAACAAGGTAATGTCGTCCGACGGCGAACACGTCGGCAAGATCGCCGACATCATGCTCGACGTGCGCGGCGGGCGGATTGCCTACGCCGTGTTGTCCACGGGCGGATTTCTCGGCATCGGCGACACGCTGCATGCCATACCGTGGAACGCACTCACGCTCGATACGGACGACAAATGCTTCGTGATCGACGCATCGGCCGAGCGCATCAAAAACGCGCCGGGCTTCGATAAGGATCATTGGCCGTCGATGGCCGATATGCAGTGGGGCACGACCGTTCACGCTTACTACAATCGGACGCCCTACTGGAGGGCCACCCACGAAGTCGTAGAAGAACAACGCGGTCTCGACCACTAGCACTTCCGAGTGCCGCTTAAGTTGTCCACAGAAATTGTTTGCAAGCCTGTGGACAACCTGAGCATGAGTCATGCAACTCGTTGAGCGCGTTGCATTTCAATGCTCCGCTCCCAACGGGTTGCGGGTGCGAACAACGTGCCCTTTCACGGCAGGACAAAGGTCTTAACAAGCGTCAGTTCACCGGGTTTGCGCATCGGCACACGAATGGTTTCGCTTTTCTCGTCCGGCGTATTCTCGTTGGTGATAATGGTGATCTGCGCGACCGTGATATCGCTGCCGCTATTGCCGTTGCCGTAATAGTTCACGTAGACGAGGTAAGTGCCCTTCAGCGGCGCTGCCGATGAATAAATCTCCGGCCCATACCCGGTCGTCACGTCGACATCGAGCGCGCCGCCGTTCGGCGCAACACGATCGCCGTACCAGGTGTGCACGCCGTCGGGCGACACGACGTGCAAATCCAGGTCGGTGCCATCGGTGTCCCAGGCAAGCACCACACGCAGCTTCGGCTGGGTCTTGCCGCTGTAGGCGTCGTAGAACTGCACGCGCTTACGACTGCCGTCCGGCGCACGCAATTCCACGCCATTGCTCCCGGCCGGAAACGCATACGGCCGTGAAAACTTGCCGTCCTCCTCCACGCGCTGCGGCAACGGCGTACCGTCGACCACCAAGGTGCCCACCGATGTACCCTTTTTCTTCGGCGCATTGTGGATCTGCCCTTCGATCAGCGCGAACTTCGACTGCCCTTCCGGCGTCGACACCGTCACCGCCGGGTAATGCACGTCCTGCGTATAACGCTCGCTGTCGCCGCTCGTATTGCGCCAGCCATTCAACGGCGCGGCGAAGTCGATATCGCTCGCCTGCACCGCCGGTGCAACCTGCAGGCAGGCGGCGGCGATCAGCAAGCTGCATCCCGACTTGATCCATCCCGTCATGCTCGACTTCATCGTCACTGCTCCCATCTTGCTGTCAAAGTCGCTCGCCCTGCGCGCCGCGACGCGATCTTCATTGGATCGGATTGTCCGTGCGAATCAACACGCGCGCGGTGCGTTCGACAAACGTCTCATCGAGCCCACGCGGATGATGTTGAAACGCCAGGTGAATATATTCATGCGCCAACGCGATGCGGTCCTCTTCGGTCTGCAGCCGATACACGTAGACGCGATTGCGTTGCGCATCGGCATAAGGACGTCCCTCGCGCACCGCGCACACGGCCGGTAGATCGGGCGTCTCGTAGCCCGCCGCGCCATCCATGCGCCGCGCCCACAGCGGCGCGTTGTGCGCGAGCCAGGCCTGCGCGCCGGCCACCGCGACGCAGTCGCCGGACAACGGACTTTCGAACGAAGTCAGCGTCCCCTGCGGCCAGGTTCGCGCGAGAATCGCATCGAACGTCTGGCCGTTTTGCGCGGACGCCTTCGCGGCAAGCCAGCTCATTTGGCCAGGCGCCGCCTTGTCGTGGTGGTACTGGACCGGCACGCCGGTCAGCACGAGCGCGTCGGTCTGGTCGGCCGCCCGGCGCGCCGCCGTGCTCGCCGGGCGCGGCAAGACGCGTTGCGTGCTGCTGCTATCGTCGATGCGAAAGCAGCCGTGATCGTGGTTGCCGTGCTGGACCACATAAGTGCGTGCCGCCACGGCCAGCGCTTTGGCCGCTTCCGGCTGCTGCGTGTCGCCTTCGCGCTCGACCACGCGCGCCACGTAGTCGTTCATGCCGAATCGGCCGACCACTTGCGGCGCGCCCGCGGCATCGCGATCGAGCCGCAATTCGCCGCGGCTAGTCACGCGCGCCCAATTGCCGTTGATGAAGCCGATCCGGAAATCGTCGCGCAATGGACCCTCCAGCGCCTTCGCTGGACCCGTATCGCCGAGCACTTCGCGAATCGGATAGCGGCTGAAAAAGTCGACCAGAACGCAGGCGCCGTCGTCCGGCACGGTGATCTGCGTCAGCAGAGGTGCGATGCGCGGCGCGGCCGACGCGAGCACGTTCGCGCTACCGCCCGAACCGCCCAGCCACACCGGCGTACCATCCGCGAGCCAGCCGGCAGCGCCGCCGATCGACGCCCCCGGACGCGCCGGGTTCGGCATCGTCCAGGTCTTGACGCGCAACAGGCTGCCATACAGCGAGACGGTGCCCTCGCCGCGCCCGCTGGTGAGCACCGACACGAGCGTGCTCGCCGCCGCGTCGCGCGGGCGTGTGGGCATCGCCTGCAAAGCGGCGAGCAGAGCGGTCACGGAAACGCGATGCGTCGGGGTCATCGCGTGCAGGTCGCGCAGCCAGGCGGGCGCGTGCGCTGCGCTCCAGTACTTGCGCCAGTCGGCGGGATCGAGTTGCAGGCGTGCGGGTTCGAAAAAGCGTCCGCACGATTGCACCAGCGCATGTTCGCGGTCGACATGGCCACCCGTCATGCAGCAATACACTTCCTCGGGATCGCCGCCGTTGCACGTGTAGTCCGGCGTGGCCATGTTGCGATCCACCAGGTAGCCATACACGAACAATTTCCAGACGCTGCCGAGCGGCGTCTCCAGCGTGGCTGGTAACGCCGTGGCGGCTTGCGGCGAAAACCCGACGGCAGCGCCGCCCCGGTTCGCCTGCCACAACTGCGCCGAGCCGTCGCGCAGCCAGGCAAAGCGCAATGTCTGCTGCGATGACAGCGATGAGGACGCCGGCTTCGCCACCTGCGCGGAGATCGGCGCATCCGTCGCAAAGGCGTGCGCGGCGGCCATCCCCAACCATCCCACGCCCGTGACGAGCGCGATCCGCAGCGCGGCTGCAAGACGATCGCAGGTAAGCCGAAGCGCGCGGACCATGTCTGCCTCGCCTACTCGATGCGCAGCGTCGTCACACGATCGCTCTTGCCGCCTTCGAACGCTTTCGCGTCCGGCTGATACATGCGGAAGTAGCGCGCGGGTGGCAGCGCGAACGTGCCCGGCAACGCGAAGCGCACCAGTTGCCGCAGCGTCACCGGCCGGTCGAGCAAGGGCACTGGCTGGTGATACGCCAGCTCTCCCATCTCGTACGACGCGGCGCGCGCGAACGGCTGCGGACCACTACCGTCCTTGTCGCCCGGCAGGCCGTCGATCGACACGCCCCAACTGGTCGCCTCGACATCGCCGCCCGGCGGCAGCGGCACGTCGAGCAAGCCGTAATGGTAGGCATTGCCCGAGCGCGGCGTGAGCGTGACTTCATCGACGTACAGCGCGTTGCTGTCGATCGAATCACCCGGCTTCACGCGACGCGCCGTGAACGACGCACGTCCCAACTGGCTTTCGGCCGCAGCCGGTTTCTTCGGATCGGCCTTCACCTCGAGCGGTTCGAGTTTGTAGAAACGTCGTTCGACCGTGATGTTCAGTCGGCTGTCCTCGCTCGTATGACTGCGGAACGAGAGCAGTGCGCCGACATCCGTGCGCGCCGCGCCTGCATCGAGCGTAGCGGGCAAACCCGCCGCCGCAGTCCATTTCCAAAGCGGCGCGCCAGTCGGCGTGTCTGAGCGCGTCCAGCCCGCGCCTTGCAGCGACGGCAGCGATGCCGCCGCCACGTCGCCACCCAGCGTCTTGCGCAACCACAACAGCGTCAACGCGCGATCGAGCGTCGGGTAATCGGCGCTGCTCTTCGCGAGCAACGCAGACGCGTCCACTGCCGTGCCGCCATCGCCGCCAGACATTGCCAGCAGACTCTGTACGAGCGGCGCGGGGTCGTTGGTCAACGCAGTGCGCGCGGCACTCGCAGCGGCATCGAAACCATCCGGCACTTGCGCGCTCGTGCCGCGCGCCATGCTCGCGACCAGCAAAGTCGCCATCTGCTTGCCGCGCGGCGAATCGGCTTGTGCGAACACGATGCTGTCCGACGCACTCGCCATGGCGGTGTTATTGCTCGCGACCGGTTGGCCGCTCGCCGCCGCATCGCTCATTAGATCCGCAGCGACGCCCGACACCGGCGTCGCGACCGGCAAGCCCATTTGCTGCATGAACCACAACGCCAACGCACGATGCAGTAGCGGCTCTTTCGCGCCGGCATCGCGATAAACGTCCATCGCGTGCTGCCAGTTTTCCGCCGGCAAGCTGATGCCGAGGCTGCGGCTCGCGAGCCAGTCGGCGTAGTACGCGTAAGCGGTGATCAACGCGCTGCCGCCCGTCGTATCGCCCCACCAGCCGAAGGTGCCGCCGACGCCCGCGAGCATCGCCAGACGTTGCCGCTGATTGCGCAGCAGCGTGTCGAGTCCTTGCGCCGGGTTTGCGTTGTCGCCATGGCCGATCGCGTCGTGCGCGAGCGCCAGCGGGATCAGCCGGCTCGAGGTTTGTTCGGCGCATCCATACGGGTAGTTGATCAGATCGTCGGCGACGCGCATGAACTGGCTCGCCGCGCTGCCGACAAACCGCACGCTGACGTCCTGCGCATCCTGCGGTAGATCGAGCGGTTTGTTCGAACCGTCGAGCGCCACCGTGTTCTGATGCAGATCGAGCCAGCCGCTCGCATCGAGATGGATCGTGGTTTGCAGACGGTCCACATCCTTACCCGCGCTACGCAAGGTCGCATCGATGACACCGTCTTTCAACGCGCCGGTCGGCAACCGCAGATAGTTCGCGCCGCGCCTGAGCGTGACCTTCTGATTCAGCGAAAGACCACCGCCGTTCACCAGCCATTGCGCGTCCATGTCCGCGTGGGTCTGGTTGAAGGCGATCATGTCGATAGCCGGCTGATCGTTCGCGCGGAAATGCGACGGCCCGCTCCACTTCAGATACAGCGCCTTGTCCGAACGCACGTAAGCGGTCCGCTGCCCGACCATGCCGTCCGGCGCCGCTGCGCGCACGGTGATGCGCCAGCGCGCCAGCGAATCCGGCATCCTGAAGCTCATGGTGGCGTGACCGTTCGCATCGGTTTTCAGATTGCCTTCCCAGGCGGCCGTGTCCTGATCGTCACGCCGCGGCCGTTCGAGCACCTTCACGCCGCGCTCGTTGTAGTTTGCGCGCTGCGGGCCGCCCGGCGCGCCTTTCAACGGCGAGCGCGCAAGGTCGTAAGTGATGAACGACAGACTCGACGAAGTCCGCACATTGTTACGGCGCGGATGATAGAAAAAGTCGACGATGTTCGGCGCAATCTCCGGCTGCAACACGTAGACCATTTCGTCGACCACGCTCACCGTCAGGTTCGCCGCTTCCGGTTTGCCGTTCAGCGTGCTGTCGAAATTCAGCGTGACCGTATCACCCGGACCGTACACCGGCTTGTCGCTCTTCACGTTCAATTCGATCTGCGGCTGGGCGACGACGATGCCCGCGTTCTGGAACACGTACTCGCCGGCGTGCACGTACAGCACCGAGAACATCATGTTGGGCGCGAAATCGTCGCCGACCTTGATGCGCGCTTTCCATTGCGACGGCGCCACGCGTTGCAGTTGCAGCCAGTCGCCGCCCGCCGTCAGCAACGCGCGGTGTTCGACCTTGTCGCGCTCGAGCGTCAGCAAGGCGTCGTCGACCGGCATCGGGAAGGTAATCAGCGCCTCCGCCGTATCGCCGATCTTGTACTTGTCCCGATCGAAGACAATTTCCACACTACCGGGAATCGCTTTCAGGCCGTCGCCCGCCACCCAATGACTCGCGGCGGCCAGCAGATTGCCGCTGTCGTCCTTGACCGACAACATGTACGAACCCGGTTCGTCGAATTGCACCGGGAACGACAACTTGCCGCCGGTTGCCGTGCCCTTCAACGCGCCCTCGCCGTGCGTCTGCGATTCGAGGCGCGTCCATTCCCACTTCGACGGCGCATGCGAGGCAGGATCGAGCGCGCCGAGCGCCTGCAGATCGAAGCTGACCGCTTCCTTCGGTTGCGAGAACGACTTCGCGGTAGTTAGCCGATAGGGCGTCGCGCCGCGCGCGATCAGCACTTCACGCGTCACGCGCACTTTGTACGCCGCGCCGTCCTGCGCGAACAACGTCAACGCATAACGGCTCGGCTCTTTCGCGGCCGGCAGTGAGAGCGCCGCGTTGCCGTCGCTATCCGTCTTCAACTCCTGCTGATCGAGCTTGACCGGAAACAGCCCCGCATAACGCAGTTCACCGTCGACGATCGTCACTTTCTGCGCGCGCAGCGTGACCGAGACCTTGCTGTCGCGCACCGGCTTGCCGTCCGGATAGCGCAACTGGATCTTGCCCTTCAGTGCCTCGCCGGTTGCATAGTCGGCTTTATCCATCGACAGGTTCACGTCGAAATGCGGCTTCACATATTCGGCGACGCGAAACGCACTGCCGTAGACATCGCCGTTGTAATCGAAGCGCAGCGTGTAGCCGCCGGCGGTGGCGTCGGCGGGCAATGTAAACGACCTGTCCGCACCGGTGTCCGCGGCGAAATGCACCTTGCTGGTCGCCACCGGCGCGCCGTTCGGATCGAGCACATCGAGTCTGATATCGGCTTGCGCCGGCGCGGTGGATTGCGTCGCGTTCTGGAACGTGCGGCCGATGAACTTCACATGCACCGGATCGCCAGGCCGGTACATCGGCCGGTCGGTCACGGCGTAGATCTTGGTGTTGTAGATCTCGCTGTCGTAATAGAAATTCTCGGAGACGAACACGCCGCCTTGCGGATCGGTGCCGAGCACATAGCTGCGCTCGGGGCTCACGTGTTCCAGCATGAGCGCGCCGTCGTTGCCGGTCGTGCCACTTTGCAGGACGCCGACACCGTCGGTCCAGCTCACGTCCGTGTTCGCCACGGGCTTGCCGTTGTCGCGCCGTGCGGTCCACACCAGCATGCCGCTCGACGCCGCCTTCACGACCGCCACGGTGTCCGACACGAACAACAGCGTATGCGCGCGATAGTTGCCGATCACGGCTTCGACGATATACAAGCCAGGCGGCAGCTTGCCGACCGGAATCATCACATTGCCGGAACTGGCTTCGATGAAGTTGCTGCTACTGCCTTCGAGGTTCACGCCCTTCGGTGGTGCGATCACTTTCGCGTCCCAGATCGGATAGCGAAAGCGCGCGACCATGTCATAGCCCTTGAGCGGCGCGAATTGCGAGTTCTGGCCGAATTGCGTCGGCTTGCCGGTCTGCTCGCCGAGCTTGAATTGCGGCGCGGCTTCGGTCGCCTTGCTGCGCGTCGCGAACGACAACACACGCTGCCACGCGCGCCGTGCCTCTATGAACCAGCGGTCCCACAGATACGCCAGCGTGTTCGCCAGCCCTTCACCCTGATAATTCGGCGCGACGTTCAGTCGATGCAGATTTTTTTGCGCCTTCAGAAAGTCGAGCGGCTTCGGCACGCGATACACGACGATGTCCGCGCCGCCATACGCCTGCAATGCATCCTTGAAATCGCGGCCAGGCGCTTCGAGCCGCACCTGGGCCAACTGATCGCTGCCGAAGCTCGCATCCGAGAGCAAAAAGAACGGCTGACCGTCGACCTTCTGCGAACTGAAATTGCTCGGCGGCGCCGACTGCAAGGTCGGATTGTTCGCGATGTTGTTATCGACGGCGGCGCTCGGCGCGGCGTCGTCGGCATACGCCGCCGGTGCGACCGCGAACGTCATGGCCATGAGCAGCGCTGTCAACGCGACGGAAATCATTCGGGTCATGTCAGAAAGTCCAAACGAAACACGCCAACGAAATTGGGATTGCCGTCGAGCGGCTGCCAGCGGGAGTCTTTCCATTGCATCAGATCGGAGACGGCGACGGCGCGCAGACCGGTATCGGTCGGCGTGACGGTGCCTGTGTGATAAGCGATGTAGCGATCCAGCCAGATCATCAGATGCTGGTCGTCGCCCTGGTCGAAGAACAGCAGGTCGCCGGGCAGCGCCTGGTTGACGTCCTTCGAGACAAAACGGCTGTTGCGTTGAATCAGTGCGATCGCCGATGCATAGGCGCCGGTCGAACCGTCGAGCTGCGTCCAGCGATTGGCGAGCGTGCGCTGCGACGCGGACAGTTGCAGTTCGGGCGGCATGCTGCTGGTGTCCGCGAGACCGGTCATGCCGTTGGCGCGCAGCCATTTGCTGTCGTGGGCCTTGAGCGTTTCACCGACCGCGAAGCGCACGAGGCCCGCGCAATCGCGCTGGGTCCAGCGTGGGGTCGGGCCGCGGCGCATCTGCTGGTCGACGATGCGTGCGAACCACGCGCGAAATGCCGCCGATTGCTGCGGCGAGAGCGCGTCGGGGTCGAGCGCAGCGGTGCTGCCGGTGAGGGCGCGCGCGTAGGGCGCGAGGCCGGCCAACGCGAACGCGGAGACCGCGCGCGCGAGCCAGGTGCGGCGCGAAACCGCATCGGATGGATCAGTGCGTCGCACTCAATCGCCCTCGGTGCCGGGCTGATCCGCAGGCGCATCCGCCTCGCCGGCATTTGTGTCCGCACCGGCCTTCGTGCGATCGAACCACCATTCCACCGGCACCCAGCCCGTCGAACCCGGCAGGTTCTGCGGCAAGGTCAACGAAACGGGCGGATAGTGCGCGAGCGCGTGCAGCTTCGGCACGAGGTGCGTGCGCGACGCGTTGCGGAACACCGCTTCCTGGTCGGCCGGCAACGCAGCGCCCGCTTCCCGTTCGATCAACGACGCAGCCGACGCGGGCGTGAGCGTCAGGATCGTGCGCGGCAGACGTTGCGGCGCGAGCGTATCGGCGAGCGCCGGATAACGCTTGTCGAGCACGGCGAGCGTGTCGTCGACGAGACGGCCGTCCGGGGAAAAAATCAGATACCCGTGCGCCAACGCGAGCGTGACCGGGAAATAGCGCTCCGCCGACAATTGCGATGCAAACGACGCTTTGCTGGTGACCGCCGTGCCGGAGTTGGCGCTGACCGGGCGTTGCCACACGGTCACGTCGGCGCCCTGGTCGCGCGTGGTGACCGGCATGCGGCGATAGCCTGACTCATCGCCACCGGCCTTGGCGGCCTTCGCTTCATAGGCGCCGATCACGTCGCCGAAAGTCTTGCCGAGCGCGGTCTTCAAGGCGGCGACGCCGGCGGCGTCCTGAGTCTTCACACGTGCGACGAACACCGGTGCGGCCAGCGTGGACTTGGCGTACCAGCAAACCGCCGCGGGTCCCGCGAGTTGATCGCCGATTGCAGACGCGCTATCCGCGCCGCCATCGGCGACCTTGCCCAACAATGCCGACGCTTCCTTCCAGTCCGCCGGCAAGCTCGTGCAGGCCGCCGGATTGGCCGGCAGCGCGCGCCACAAACCGGCGCTGTTCCACTGTTGCGGGAGCTTGCCCGGCTCGATTAAGGCCGACGTCTGCCAGTTCGCCGCGGCATTGCCATTCGGCGAAAACTCGAAGCGCAGCGCGTCGATGCCCGAGAAAAACGCCTGATAACCGAACGACAGATAATTCGCCGACACCACCAGCCGATGTCCCTTCGGCGCGTCGCCCGGCTCGTCCAGCTGATAGGCACGCGCCGCATCGTCACGGCCCGATGAGAGCATGTCGGACACCGCATCGCCCCGCTCGCTCAGCACGCCGCCCTTTTCGTCGAGCAACACGCCGGGAGCGGACATCACGACGAGACGGTCGTCTTTAGTCGCGAACAGTAACGTGCGGCCGACTGCCAGTTTCAATGCATAGACCGGCACGTCGCCCGCCAGCTTCGCGACCTGGCTCAGTTGGGCGTCGCTCGCGGCGACGTTGGCGAAGCCTTGCAGCAGCTTCGCGAGGCCGTTACGGTGGATCGACATCACCCAGTAGCCGAGACGGCCGTCTGGCGAGCGCCACAGCAGAACGTGAGCGGGTTCGTCGAATACCCGGCGGATCAGTTCGTCGCGCCAGTCGAGTTGATGCTCGAACGCCAGACGCCGCAGCGCGCCTTCGGCGGACAAGCGCGTATCGCCCGACTCGTAATAGTCGACGAAGTCTTGCGTAAGTACATCGTGCAGGAGCGGCACGCGCAAGATGTCGCGCGGCAGACGCGAGAGCGCTTCGCTGTCGATTACTGCGTCGGGATGGTGAATATCGAGGACGATTTCGCCAGCCTCGCCGGCCTTGCGATGCGCGAATGGACGCCACACCGCCTGAATGACCACGCCGGCCACGACCAGAAGACCGACTACCAGGATTGCAATCTTTTTACGCGACATCTTCATCTGATTTCTTCTGGTTCGATGCGACGGTATTAAGTTGGTGTCCGGTGATTAAGCTTTGCAATCAATCTCCGGCGGCAGCGATGATAACCGATATTTTTCTGAGAAAACCGGGGCTGCTTTATATTTGATAGTTGCGATCGCTTGATAAATTATTTAAAGCGCATGCAGTTGAAATTAAATCGTCACGCTTTATCCCGGCGCAAATGAAAAACCCGGCAACACGCGGTGTGCTTGCCGGGTGTTTCAAGTATTTCCGCTACTGGCCTGGTTCGATTGCAAAGAAACTGAAGTGCACGTCTGATAATCAAAGCGCCCGAAGCACGCGCTCAGATAATCCCGCCACATACTGCCCGCAACTACACCACGTTTTTCTCGACGATCGGTCGATTTTCCAGCACGCGCGTAAAGCTCAGCGAACCGAGATCGAGTGTCGTATAGCGACCGTGCAAAATCAGTTCGCTGATGCCGCGCCCAGTTGCAGGACCTTGCTGCAAACCGTGTCCGCTAAAACCATTGGCGAAAATGCAGTTATCGACATCCGGGTGATGGCCGATGATCGCATTCTGATCGAGCACGTTGTATTCGTAGTACCCGGACCAGCAGTTCTGCACGCGCAGCGCTTCGAATTGCGGCACACGGTGCGCGAGAGTCGGCCAGATCACGTCGTCGAATAGCGCATGGTCCACTTCGTCGAGCGGCAGATCGTCAGGGTCGTTATCGGCCGATGGCGACGTGCCGCAGATAAACGATTTGCCCTCGGGCCGGAAGTACACGCCGCTTGGGTCGATCAGCAGCGGACACCGTTCGAGTCGCCCCGGCGAGGTGACGTTGAAAATACTGCGTCGCCGCGCGTAGACCGGAATGTCGATGCCCACCATCTGCGCGACTTTGCGCGACCACGCGCCCGCGGCATTCACGACCACGTCGCACGCATAGCGCTCGCCGTCCGCAGTTCGCACCTGGGTGACGCGTCGACCTGCGCGTTCGACCTCGGTGACATCGGCGGCCACATAGCGCGCCCCGAGCGACTGCGCTTTTTTGCGCAACGCCTGCACGAGACCGTATCCGTCGAACCAGCCCTCGCCACTTTCACCGTAAGCGCCCGCCACGAGGTCTTCGGTATTGAGCCAGGGAAAGCGCGCCTGCAGCGACGCTTTGTCGAGCAAACTGATATCCGCGCCCAACCGGGTTTGCAGCGCGTGATTGTCTCGCAGCGTCGCTTCACCGGCAGGTGTGGCGAGAAACAGATAACCGCCTTCGTGCAGATCGATCGACGGTTTTGCGTCGTCGATACCGAGGCGCTCGCCGATCGAGCGCAGAAACTCGATGCCGTACAACGACATCTGAATGGAAAGCGGTGTGGAGAATTGCTGACGAATCGACGCCGCCGATAACGCCGACGACGAACGCGCATAGGTCGGATCGCGCTCGATCACCGTGACGCTGACTGTCGGATCGGACAGCCGCAAGAAATACGCAATCGAACTGCCGATCACCCCACCGCCGACGATCACGACTTTGGAACTCACGTCTTACTCCACGAGTAACGTGGCCGCTTTGAAACGGCAGGCGGCGCGAACAGATTGCTGAAGAGAGGGCGTTCTATTCAGCGGTGCATGCCGGTTGGCGCGCACCGCTGCGCCTCTTTCAGTCGATATTGAAGTCGATGCCCTGCGCGAGCGGCAAGGCCGACGAGTAGTTGACCGTGTTGGTCGCGCGGCGCATGTAGGCTTTCCATGCATCCGAACCTGACTCGCGGCCGCCGCCGGTTTCCTTCTCGCCGCCGAATGCGCCGCCGATTTCCGCGCCGCTCGGTCCGATGTTGACATTGGCGATGCCGCAGTCGCTGCCCGAGTCGGACAGGAAGCGTTCCGCCTCGCGCAGATCGGTGGTGAACACGCACGACGACAAACCATGCACCGCCGCGTTATTGGCTTCGACAGCGTCGGCGAAGTCCGAATAGCGCAGCACGTAGAGGATCGGCGCGAAGGTTTCCTTCAGCACCACCGAAGTTTGCGACGGCATCTCGACAATCGCCGGACGCACGTAAAAACCGTTTTCGTAACCCTTCACGTCGATGCGCTCGCCGCCGAATACCTTGCCGCCTTCGGCCGTGGCCTGCTGCAGCGCTTCCTGCATGCGGCCGTACGACTGCTTGTCGATCAGCGGTCCCATCAGCGTGCCCTTTTCGAGCGGGTTGCCGATCGGCACCTTGCTGTACAACTGCTGCAGACGTTCGATGGTTTTGTCGTACACGCTCTCGTGCACGAACAGGCGTCGCAGCGACGTGCAACGCTGACCCGCCGTGCCGACCGCCGAGAACAGGATGCCGCGCATGGCCAGTTCGTGATCCGCCGTTTGCGTGACGATGCCCGCGTTGTTGCCGCCGAGTTCGAGCAGCGAGCGGCCAAAGCGCTTCGCGACTTCCACGCCGACCGTGCGGCCCATTTCCGTGCTGCCCGTCGCGCTGACAACCGAGGCGCGCGGATCGGCTACGAGTTTCGCGCCCACCTCACGACCGCCGTTGATCAAGGCGGTGAGGCCGGCCGGCGCGTCGCCGAATTCCTTCAGCGCTTCGATCATGATCTGATTGACGGCGAGCGCGGTGAGCGGCGTCTTTTCCGACGGCTTCCAGATCACCGCATTGCCGCACACCAGCGCCAGCGCCGCATTCCACGACCACACCGCCGCCGGGAAATTGAACGCCGAGATCACGACGCAGGTACCCATGGGATGCCACGTCTCCGCCATACGATGACCCGGCCGTTCCGAGGCGATCGTCAGACCGTACAACTGGCGCGACAGGCCGACCGCGAAATCGCAGATGTCGATCATTTCCTGCACTTCGCCCATGCCTTCCTGGAGGATCTTGCCGGTTTCCAGCGTGATGATGCTGCCGAGCGCCTGCTTCTTTTCCCGCAGACGGTTGCCCAGCAGGCGCACCAGTTCGCCGCGACGCGGCGCCGGAACGTTGCGCCAGGCGGTGTACGCCTGTTTCGCCAGAGCGAGGGCCGTGTCGACTTCCACCACCGTATTGCTGGCCACGCGGCCGATAAGCTCGCCGGTAATGGGCGAATGAACCGCGATGTCCCCGGCTTGCGCCGCGTGGGCGATGCCGAGGTCGGCGAGGATGGTGGAAGCGTCCATGAGAATCCCTTTAATTTCCGATGCGAAACAAGAGTAAGTTCGGAAACTATACACGCGGGTTTTTATGGCGGCAAGCCGGGCTTCAACCGAGCCCGGCTAGTGGGCCTAAGCAGGGACCGGCCGCTACACGGCGAAGTTCGCGTTTCCGTTAGGAAACACCCGCCATCAACCGGTCGACCAGCACGCGCGCGAAAGGCGGCAGGTCTTTCAGACTGCGCACGCAGATCTTGAGCTTGCGCTCGGCCCACGGATCGCTCAACCCGACGATGGCGATCTGCATCGTTTTCTTGTGCCGCAGCGCGACCGATTCCGGCACGACGCCGATGCCGACGCCCGCCTCGATCATCCGGCAGGCCGCTTCGAAGTTGCCCACCTGAATGCGCAGTTTCAGACGCGCGCCGAGGGCGTCGGCCGCGCTGGTGATAAACGCGTGGATCGCACTTGAGGTAGGCAGGCTCACGAAGTTCGCCTCGAGCACCTGCGCGAAATCGACCGAGGGTTGCTGCGCGAGCGCATGGTCGCGCGAGGTGACCAGCACCAGGCGGTCGTCACGATACGGCAGCATTTCCAGATGCTCCGCATGCACATTGCCCGCGACGATGCCGATATCCGTCGCGCTATCTGCCACGCCTTTGACGATTTCACCGCTCAGCACTTCACGCAGATCGATGTTGACGTCGGGATGATCGCGCAGGAAGTGGCTCAGCACGCCCGGCATGAACTCGCTGATCGCGGTGGTGTTGGCCCAGATACGCACATGGCCTTTGATGCCCTCGCCATACTCCTGCATGTCGCCGGCCAGATGCTCGACGCGTTCGAGCACGAGTCGCGCATGATGCACGAAGGCTTCGCCGGCGGGCGTGAGCGTTACACCCTGGCTCGTGCGATACAGCAGTTTGAAGCCTAACTGTTCCTCGAGATTTTTGACCCGGTTGCTGGCCGCCGGCGCCGACAGATGCGAACGCTCCGCCGCACGCGCCAGATTCTGCGTGTCGGCGATATTGAGGAGCAAGCGCAAATCCACGAAATCGAAATGCATGATGACCGCGAAGAATGAAGTGTCGAACGACACTTGCAGGACAAAGGCTCATCTTAACCGCGCGCGAAGCGCGCGTTCTAAAAACCCGAATTCCATGCCGGCTTGAAGTCTGCCAAAGTGAGGCGGTTCATGCGTGGCCTGACACGCTTACGCTTTATTTCGAGGAGACAGTGTTGAAGATTCTGGTGCCAGTCAAGAGAGTGGTCGACTACAACGTGAAGGTCCGGGTCAAATCGGACGGCACGGGTGTCGACATCGCGAACGTGAAGATGTCGATGAATCCGTTCGACGAAATCGCCGTGGAAGA
>NZ_CAAJGL010000072.1 GCF_900996225.1 Paraburkholderia sp. BCC1884
TTGCTGCTTGGGAGCCTGACGATTACCTACTTTCACACGGGAATCCGCACTATCATCGGCGTGGAGTCGTTTCACGGTCCTGTTCGGGATGGGAAGGGGTGGTACCGACTCGCTATGGTCATCAGGCATGACTTGTTGCTGTACTGCTGCGTGAGCAATACAGCCAATCTGGAAGAAGTAGTTTCTGATGATGGAACATCAGGGAAGGCGGGGTTGTGTTGTTTCTGGCACAACACTGATCTCAACCGGCGTCTGTGCTCGCCTCCTGTGGAGGTTCACACTATCCCCTTCGGGGATCAGACCAGTGTAAGCGCTAAAGCGCTAACGCTGGTCGAGACACACTTGTTATAGGATCAAGCCTTACGGGCAATTAGTATCAGTTAGCTTAACGCATTACTGCGCTTCCACACCTGACCTATCAACGTCCTGGTCTTGAACGACCCTTCAAGGGGCTCGAAGCCCCGGGGATATCTCATCTTAAGGCGAGTTTCCCGCTTAGATGCTTTCAGCGGTTATCTCTTCCGAACATAGCTACCCGGCGATGCCACTGGCGTGACAACCGGTACACCAGAGGTTCGTCCACTCCGGTCCTCTCGTACTAGGAGCAGCCCCCTTCAAATATCCAGCGCCCACGGCAGATAGGGACCAAACTGTCTCACGACGTTTTAAACCCAGCTCACGTACCTCTTTAAATGGCGAACAGCCATACCCTTGGGACCGGCTACAGCCCCAGGATGAGATGAGCCGACATCGAGGTGCCAAACACCGCCGTCGATATGAACTCTTGGGCGGTATCAGCCTGTTATCCCCAGAGTACCTTTTATCCGTTGAGCGATGGCCCTTCCATACAGAACCACCGGATCACTATGACCTGCTTTCGCACCTGCTCGACTTGTCGGTCTCGCAGTTAAGCACGCTTATGCCATTGCACTATCAGCACGATTTCCGACCGTACCTAGCGTACCTTCGTACTCCTCCGTTACACTTTGGGAGGAGACCGCCCCAGTCAAACTGCCTACCATGCACTGTCCCCAGTCCGGATAACGGACCAAGGTTAGAACCTCAAACAAACCAGGGTGGTATTTCAAGGTTGGCTCCACGCAGACTGGCGTCCACGCTTCATAGCCTCCCACCTATCCTACACAGATCGGTTCAAAGTCCAATGCAAAGCTACAGTAAAGGTTCATGGGGTCTTTCCGTCTAGCCGCGGGGAGATTGCATCATCACAAACACTTCAACTTCGCTGAGTCTCGGGAGGAGACAGTGTGGCCATCGTTACGCCATTCGTGCAGGTCGGAACTTACCCGACAAGGAATTTCGCTACCTTAGGACCGTTATAGTTACGGCCGCCGTTTACCGGGACTTCAATCAAGAGCTTGCACCCCATCATTTAATCTTCCGGCACCGGGCAGGCGTCACACCCTATACGTCCACTTTCGTGTTTGCAGAGTGCTGTGTTTTTATTAAACAGTCGCAGCCACCAGTTTATTGCAACCCCTTCACCCTTTGCCCGCAGGGGCATCAAGCTACAGGGGCGTACCTTATCCCGAAGTTACGGTACCAATTTGCCGAGTTCCTTCTCCCGAGTTCTCTCAAGCGCCTTAGAATACTCATCTCGCCCACCTGTGTCGGTTTGCGGTACGGTCTTGTTAAACTGAAGCTTAGAGGCTTTTCTTGGAACCACTTCCGATTGCTTCTTCACCTAAGTGAATGGCCTCACACCCTTGAATTGCGCGCCCGGATTTGCCTAAGCGCCTTCTCCAATGCAAGGACCGGGACTTCCAACACCCGGACAACCTTCCGCGATCCGTCCCCCCATCGCATTTAACAATGGTGCAGGAATATTAACCTGCTTCCCATCAGCTACGCATTTCTGCCTCGCCTTAGGGGCCGACTCACCCTACGCCGATGAACGTTGCGTAGGAAACCTTGGGCTTACGGCGAGGGGGCTTTTCACCCCCTTTATCGCTACTCATGTCAGCATTCGCACTTCCGATACCTCCAGCGCACTTTTCAATGCACCTTCGCAGGCTTACGGAACGCTCTCCTACCATGCACATAAATGTGCATCCGCAGCTTCGGTATATTGCTTAGCCCCGTTACATCTTCCGCGCAGGACGACTCGATCAGTGAGCTATTACGCTTTCTTTAAAGGATGGCTGCTTCTAAGCCAACCTCCTGACTGTTTTAGCCTTCCCACTTCGTTTCCCACTTAGCAATATTTGGGGACCTTAGCTGGCGGTCTGGGTTGTTTCCCTCTTGACACCGGACGTTAGCACCCGATGTCTGTCTCCCGTGATTGCACTCTTCGGTATTCGGAGTTTGCTATGGCGTAGTAATCCGCAATGGACCCCACAACCATGACAGTGCTCTACCCCCGAAGGTGATACACGAGGCACTACCTAAATAGTTTTCGGAGAGAACCAGCTATTTCCAGGTTTGTTTAGCCTTTCACCCCTATCCACAGCTCATCCCCTAACTTTTCAACGTTAGTGGGTTCGGACCTCCAGTACGTGTTACCGCACCTTCATCCTGGCCATGGATAGATCACCTGGTTTCGGGTCTACACCCAGCGACTGAATCGCCCTGTTCGGACTCGCTTTCGCTACGCCTGCCCTAATCGGTTAAGCTTGCCACTGAATGTAAGTCGCTGACCCATTATACAAAAGGTACGCAGTCACCCCTCAAGGAGGCTCCTACTGTTTGTATGCATGCGGTTTCAGGATCTATTTCACTCCCCTCCCGGGGTTCTTTTCGCCTTTCCCTCACGGTACTGGTTCACTATCGGTCGATCACGAGTATTTAGCCTTGGAGGATGGTCCCCCCATCTTCAGACAGGATTTCACGTGTCCCGCCCTACTTGTCGTACACCTAGTTCTTCCTCGCTGTTTTCGTCTACAGGGCTATCACCTGCTATGGCGGCACTTTCCAGAGCCTTCGACTAACAATGAAGATAAAGAGTACAGGCTGGTCCCATTTCGCTCGCCACTACTCTGGGAATCTCGGTTGATTTCTTTTCCTGCGGTTACTTAGATGTTTCAGTTCACCGCGTTCGCTTCGCATGACCTATGTATTCAGTCATGGATGACCCATACGGGCCGGGTTTCCCCATTCGGATATCGGAGGATCAAAGCTCGTTTGCCAGCTCCCCTCCGCTTTTCGCAGGCTACCGCGTCCTTCATCGCCTGTGATCGCCAAGGCATCCACCACATGCACTTGTTCGCTTGACCCTATAACGAGTGTGTCTCTCGAGCACATCGCTACAGGTTGAGTATTCGTGTTGCGCCGTATTCCAAAGCAATCTTTCGATCACTTTTTCATACATTGATACAATCACAACCCTGATTCACCTACTCAATCACCCATCTCTAAGTGATCTTTCGTGAATCTCTTTACTACTTCTTCCTGATTGTTAAAGAACGACAGCCGATATGAAGCTCTGCCTCACATCACTCTGACTGGCTCAATCGCCAATGCCAAACACTCAGTTCAACTGAACCCTTGGCATTGAAGATTGGTGGAGGATGACGGGATCGAACCGACGACCCCCTGCTTGCAAAGCAGGTGCTCTCCCAGCTGAGCTAATCCCCCAGTCATGCACAGATACTGCTATCTGCTTTCTACCCAGGGGCAAAGGTGCTTTTACACCCTCATCAATTAGCGCCAGCCACCGCAGAAACAGTGGTGGGTCTGGATGGATTCGAACCATCGACCCCCGCCTTATCAAGACGGTGCTCTAACCAACTGAGCTACAGACCCCTGAGTCTGTCCTAATTCACAGCCGATAAGCGTGAGCGCTCAACGCATTGATGCGTTAGCTCGAGAAAGGAGGTGATCCAGCCGCACCTTCCGATACGGCTACCTTGTTACGACTTCACCCCAGTCATGAATCCCACCGTGGTAAGCGCCCTCCTTGCGGTTAGGCTACCTACTTCTGGTGAAACCCACTCCCATGGTGTGACGGGCGGTGTGTACAAGACCCGGGAACGTATTCACCGCGGCATGCTGATCCGCGATTACTAGCGATTCCAGCTTCACGCACTCGAGTTGCAGAGTGCGATCCGGACTACGATCGGTTTTCTGGGATTGGCTCCACCTCGCGGCTTGGCAACCCTCTGTTCCGACCATTGTATGACGTGTGAAGCCCTACCCATAAGGGCCATGAGGACTTGACGTCATCCCCACCTTCCTCCGGTTTGTCACCGGCAGTCTCCCTAGAGTGCTCTTGCGTAGCAACTAGGGACAAGGGTTGCGCTCGTTGCGGGACTTAACCCAACATCTCACGACACGAGCTGACGACAGCCATGCAGCACCTGTGTTATGGCTCCCTTTCGGGCACTCCCACCTCTCAGCAGGATTCCATACATGTCAAGGGTAGGTAAGGTTTTTCGCGTTGCATCGAATTAATCCACATCATCCACCGCTTGTGCGGGTCCCCGTCAATTCCTTTGAGTTTTAATCTTGCGACCGTACTCCCCAGGCGGTCAACTTCACGCGTTAGCTACGTTACTAAGGAAATGAATCCCCAACAACTAGTTGACATCGTTTAGGGCGTGGACTACCAGGGTATCTAATCCTGTTTGCTCCCCACGCTTTCGTGCATGAGCGTCAGTATTGGCCCAGGGGGCTGCCTTCGCCATCGGTATTCCTCCACATCTCTACGCATTTCACTGCTACACGTGGAATTCTACCCCCCTCTGCCATACTCTAGCCCGCCAGTCACAAATGCAGTTCCCAGGTTAAGCCCGGGGATTTCACATCTGTCTTAGCGAACCGCCTGCGCACGCTTTACGCCCAGTAATTCCGATTAACGCTTGCACCCTACGTATTACCGCGGCTGCTGGCACGTAGTTAGCCGGTGCTTATTCTTCCGGTACCGTCATCCCCCCCAGGTATTAACCAGGAGGTTTTCTTTCCGGACAAAAGTGCTTTACAACCCGAAGGCCTTCTTCACACACGCGGCATTGCTGGATCAGGCTTGCGCCCATTGTCCAAAATTCCCCACTGCTGCCTCCCGTAGGAGTCTGGGCCGTGTCTCAGTCCCAGTGTGGCTGGTCGTCCTCTCAGACCAGCTACAGATCGTCGCCTTGGTAGGCCTTTACCCCACCAACTAGCTAATCTGCCATCGGCCGCCCCTGTAGCGAGAGGTCCTAAGATCCCCCCCTTTCCTCCGTAGAGCGTATGCGGTATTAATCCGGCTTTCGCCGGGCTATCCCCCACTACAGGACACGTTCCGATGTATTACTCACCCGTTCGCCACTCGCCACCAGGGTTGCCCCCGTGCTGCCGTTCGACTTGCATGTGTAAGGCATGCCGCCAGCGTTCAATCTGAGCCAGGATCAAACTCTTCAGTTCAAACCTGTTACTGTTTTTCGGTTCCGTTAAGAACCGGTCGCTCACTCAACGTACTGACGAATTGTTTAACCATCTCGCGATGCTCAAACCTTCCTTTCATTACTGTGTGAGACTTGATACTTCTGCTTTGCGCCAGACCCCGAAGGACCCGGCTCGCATCGCGCATCAAGCGCCCACACTTATCGGCTGTTAATTTTTAAAGATCGAGTACGCATCCAC
>NZ_CAAJGL010000073.1 GCF_900996225.1 Paraburkholderia sp. BCC1884
CAGGCGGCTTCGATAATCGCAAACTGGCGGTTTTGCTGGTTATCTGCTGCATGGCCGGGGTGGTCGTCTAGTTCGAACCAGCGACCCGCATCCGCACCACGCACACCGCCTGATCCGTAAAACCGTTTCGCGCGCGATTCCCATTCTTCCATGCGGATTTTTGACAGGGCATCACCCCGATCCTGCGTCCCATAGGTGTAGGCTCCCGTGTATTCATACACCTCAGCCTGCTCTGGCAGATTCCCCTGCGTAGGAAGCGTTGGAATGTTTGTGCCCTTGGCAAAGGTGGGGGAAGCGGGTGCCTTGTAATCGAAGGTGCGGGTAGTGAGTGTCGTGCTTTGCAGTGTTCGCGTGCCCGACCACTGAACCAGGGCATCGGCTTCACTGTTTGTGCCCGCGCGACAAAACTGCACTGTCTGCGGTGAAAGAGGCTGGCACGTGTCGAGACTGTCCGTGACGATGAGCGTATGCGATTTACCGTCGCTGGCCTGCTCAAAGTAGCCGAACAGCCCTTCGTTTTCCATCAACCGGTGGACGAAATTCCAGTCGTTCTCGTATTGCATGCAGAACGAACGCGAGGGCAACGGCTTGCTCAACGCAAAGCGAAATGCACCTTGAGCCTGCGGGTGCATGTTGAAAACATCGGTCAGGATTTCGTCGGCCGGCTTGTCCTGCCAGATTCGTGCGTCCTTGCGAAAGCGCAGGAAATGCATCCATGACGCATAGCCGATCTGATAACTGGTGAGCCCGCTGTCCGACCCAAGACGCCGTGCGGTATGCACGTATCCGTGATGAGGCAGATAGGACCTGTCCGTCTGTTGAACCCAAAGCGTCACCGGTTGGGCGATCAGCTTCTTGAGTTCGATCGCGTCGGAGGTAGACACGACATCAGCCGTAAATTCGTAGTGGCGGCCAATCCGTGAATAACCAATCACCCGCCGGGGCAACAGGACATTATTTCCCAGCGCAGTATCCAGCTTCAGCAGGCGATCACTCTGGATGAGTCCGCCAGTTATTGCCCCGATTATGTCCTGCGCGCCCATACTGCCTCTTCTTTCTTGTTGGCTGACTGAGCGACCGCGCTCTACGCGATTTTACGAAAGTTCAGATGAATCGGCCAACAATTCAATGCCAGAAAGTGTGAGGCGGCATGAATTTTTGGCTAACCAATGCGAGCGGCATATCTGTAAATTCTTTCAAATAACGTTTCGGACATTTCTTTCAGATTGCGAGATGGATTAGGATGCCCGGCTTTGACAGCAACAACCAGATAGCCGACCATAAGCCATGCAGCTGAATCGCAAAAGCGGCCAGTAATCGGCGATCGGGTAGAAAGCCGCTGGATAAGACCATGCTGCTACCTCACCCGCCGGCTTATGTGCGCGAGCAATCTTTGCATTGGCATCTCGCTTTGGCAGCATTCCGGGTTGGAAAGGGTAACGGCGATTTGCTGGCAAAACTGTTTAAGGCACCCTAGCAGCTATCAGGTGCCCCCACGCACGCCGTCGCTGAAGCCCAGCAGCACGTGTGCCATTTTGGCGAAAGTGACAAATGCTCGCCATGGTGATTTGGAAATCAACGCAGCGGTTGTCCGAGCGCCGACCGATCCATTCCACTTGCTGGCTACCTCGAACACCGCGAAGCATCTCGGCCACGATTTATTGGCAAATATCCCAACATCACCTTGCTCCCCAGGCTGAAACTCTTTATTTACCATCAGCGAGTTGGATGCGCGTGGCGTGCGACTGGTGACCTTCAGCAGCAGTTCGGTACCGACACGCCAGCGGGCAAGTTGGCGTTGACCATTTGTGGCGTTCGCCGAGTTCGAGAACAGTATCAGGAAGGCACGGCAGCGGGAAGGAAGCCCGTGCGCGCATGGAGGGCCGCAAGCACCAGGGACGCAAGCCCCAGCTCATGGGCGAGCAGCAGTCTGACCTAAAGCACGGTTCGATGCCGGCGAGAACCGCAGCCAGCTTGCCGGTGAGTTCGGCATCGATCGCGTCACAGTTGATCGCAATATGCATGGAGATCGGAAGCGAGATCAACGCGAATATATTCTCGGCCTCCAGTCGGAGCGCCGCGGCTGCAGCAAAATTAGTGCTGATCTGATCGAGTGTCTTACGAACGGCTCTCGTGAACGCTGCTTAGATGACGGGGCTCGAGTCGTCACAGGACCGTTGAATTCTCAACGCTGTCATTGCCGCCATCCCTCCGAACGCCGCCGACGATGCACCTCGAGGTGCGGTCTCCCTTTTGGACGCTGAAACAGTGCTGATTTACCATATGCTTTGCAAATCTCAGCGACAATCGAACGCGCAAACGCAAACTCGAGCGCGGACGAAAGACCGAGGTGTCGTCTCATATCCCGATTCTCGATAAAGAGCGAGGGTACCAAACGTCAAGCGCTTCCAATGACGCCGAACGGCGCGCCGTACGTTTCAAGGAGGAAGTTCTCCGTCACGCTCAGCAATGAAAGTTGCTCAGGGCTAACTTTCGAACGGGAAAAGCCAGGTTGCACGATAAACACGCGAAGCTTTAATGCCGCCGTTCGACTCTGATTTCTTATGGCCGCGAGCATTTCCCTGTCACCTGTTTGGTACCTCGACAAAGCGCCCCCTTTGCGAACCTTCGGGTCGCGACGCAACAGGTGAATGAAGAGTTCAGTATGCCGGAGCTGGTTCTGTAGCCAACTGATGCTCTTTTGCGCTTGACCACAGACCTCGTACAGGTCGCCCACCCGACTACCCGGAGCACTTTCCTGCAACTACTTGAGGTGATGGAAGTCAACCGTATGGTCGTACGTGAGTCCAGAGTGTGTGGAAACACCGTTTCTTCCGCCAAGCGGTTGATTGCCAGTCAGGTCGATCGAGTTTGATACGGCGAGTTTGCACTAATCGAACATCGCGAGCACAACAAAGCCCCTCGGGGCCTTAG
>NZ_CAAJGL010000074.1 GCF_900996225.1 Paraburkholderia sp. BCC1884
CCGAATGCGTCGATGACTACATCGGACAGGACAACCCGGTCAGAGTCATAGACGCCTTCGTCGACGAACTTGATCTTGCAGAACTCGGTTTCGAAGGTACCGCACCGGCGATCACGGGTCGTCCGTCCTACCATCCCGGTGTGATGTTCAAGATCTATATCTACGGCTACCTGAACCGGATTCCTTCGAGCCGGCGTCTCGAGCGTGAATGTCAGCGCAACGTCGAGCTGATGTGGCTAACGGGACGTCTGGCTCCGGACTTCAAGACGATCGCGGACTTTCGCCGCGACAGCGGCGCAGCCATTCGCAACGTATGCAGGCGTTTCGTCGAACTGTGTCGGGGGTTGAAGCTGCTGTCCAGTGACATGGTGGCCATCGATGGTAGCAAGTTCAAGGCATCAAACAGCCGCGACAGGAACTACACGGCCAGCAAGATCGACAAACGTCAGCAGCAGATCGAAGAAAGCGTGCAGCGGTATCTCGACCTGATTGCAACCGCAGACCGGACCAGTCCAACAGGTTTCGATGTGAAGACGGTTCGCCTGTACGAGAAGATCGCCCGCTTACGCCAGCAGATGCGCGAGCTGGCACAGATCAGGAAGCAGTTAGAGAAGCAACCGGACAAACAGCTGTCCATGACGGACCCCGATGCGAGATCCATGGCAACAAGCGGAAGAGGTTCCGGCATAGTGGGCTACAACGTTCAGGCAGCCGTAGATACGAAGCATCATCTGATCGTTGAGCACGAAGTAACGAACGTTGGAAACGATCACGGCCAACTCTGCAAAATGGCGGTGTCTGCGAAGGACGCGATGGGCAGGCCGAAGCTGAAGGTTGTTGCTGATCGGGGTTACTTCAGTGGCCCGGAGATACGGGCATGCGATCTGAACGACATCAGCGCGTACGTTCCCAAGCCGCTTACCTCCGCGTCGCGGAAGAAAGGTCTGTTCACCAAGGCCGACTTTATCTACGTGGCAAAAAGTGATGTGTATCGATGCCCTGCTGGTGAGCGAGCCATCCTTCGATTCACGACCGTCGAGCATGACATGAATCTGCGGGTTTACTGGACCAGCGCCTGCCCGCGTTGCCATCTCAAGGAACGATGTTCACCGAGCGACTATCGTCGCATCCGACGATGGGAGCACGAGAACACACTGGAAGCGATGCAGCGCCGGCTCGACCGGCTGCCAGATGCAATGACCATCCGCCGAAGTACTGTCGAGCACGTCTTCGGTACGCTCAAGCACTGGATGGGTCCTGCCCACTTCCTGACCAGGACGCTGAAGAGAGTGAGTACGGAAATGAGCCTTCAGGTGTTGGCCTACAACCTGAAGCGGGTCATGAACATACTTGGGGTTGCAGGGATGATGAAGGCCATGAAGATAGCTGGAAGCTAAGGCCCCGAGGGGCTTTGTTGTGCTCGCGATGTTCGATTAGTGCAAACTCGCCGTATCAAACTCGATCGACCTGACTGGCAATCAACCGCTTGGCGGAAGAAACGGTGTTTCCACACACTCT
>NZ_CAAJGL010000075.1 GCF_900996225.1 Paraburkholderia sp. BCC1884
CATGACGACATCCGGGATGATCACCATGACGATGTGCGAGGTTGACCGGCTCAGGACGATCCAGTCGCTAGTCGATGGCCTGCTGATGACGTGGCAGGCTGCAGAACGGCTGCATCTGAGCCGGCGCCAAGTTGAGCGGCTGACTGTGCGCTACCGCAGCCAGGGCGCATCGGGGCTGCTGTCACGGCATCGTGGCCATCCGAGCAACTACCAGTTGGCAGACGGCGTGACCGCGCGCGCGTTGAATCTGATCCGCGATCGTTACCCGGATTTTGGCCCGACGCTCGCGTGCGAGAAACTGCGTGAATGTCATGGGATCACACTGTCGAAGGAAACCGTGCGGCACCTGATGACCGACGCCGGACTGTGGATTCCTCGCCGGCAGCGGCCGCCGAAGATCTACCAGCCTAGAAGCCGTCGTGCGTGTCTTGGCGAACTGGTGCAGATCGACGGCAGCGATCACCGCTGGTTCGAGGAACGGGCGCCAGCGTGCACGCTGCTGGTGTATGTGGATGATGCGACCAGCCGGATCATGGCGCTGCACTTCACGGCGGCCGAATCGACTTTCAGCTACTTCGAGGCAACACGGGCGTATCTGGAACAGCACGGCAAACCGGCGGCGTTCTACAGCGACAAGGCCAGTGTGTTCCGCCCGACGCAGACAGCGACCACCGGCGGCAAAGGCGTGACGCACTTTGGCCGGGCGATGTTCGAACTGAACATTGACGGGTTATGTGCGAATTCGAGTCAGGCCAAGGGGCGGGTTGAGCGGGCGAACCTGACGTTGCAGGACCGGCTGGTCAAGGAACTGCGGCTACGTGGCATCGATACGCGGGAAGCGGCCAATGCCTATGCACCCCGCTTCATTGCCGACTACAACACGCGCTTTGGCAAGGCGCCAAGGAGCGCGTTTAACGCACACCGGCCGCTGCGTGCGGACGAGGACCTCGACACCATCCTGACATGGCGTGAACCGCGTCGGGTTACGCGCTCGCTGACCCTGCAGTACGACCGGGTGATCTACCTGCTCGATGATACCGACTCGAACCGCAGGCTGGTGGGACGCTACATCGATGTGTATGAGTATCCGGATGGGCGCATCGAGATCCGCGCCGATGGCGTCGCCCTTCCCTGCAGGCCTTACGACCGGCTCTCCGAGATCGACCAGAGTGCCGTGGTCGATCACAAGCGGCTGGGGCACGTGCTGCAGGTCGCGCAACTGATCCAGGCGGATCGCGATAACCGCCGGGCATCGGGTTCGCCATCACGAACCAATCAGGGGCAGGCACCGAAGTTGAAGGAGCGCAGGACCGGTACAAAGAAGCAGCGCGAAATCACGGTTGCAGATCTGAACACCGCGATTGGCAGAACAACGCCCCGCCCCCAGGACCCAGTGTTCAAACCCGCACCGAAAGGATAATTCATTCTCTGACAGCGACACTTCTACTTTGCTGCCGCTGCGACATTTAAGAATGGCCTCGACAT
>NZ_CAAJGL010000076.1 GCF_900996225.1 Paraburkholderia sp. BCC1884
CGGACATTACTTATATGGTCGCCTCCCATTTGCAAGGTGATTGTTCGTAGCGAGAAGGGTGGTTGCGGACTTATATTCGGACTCGATCGCGGGCATGCCCGCCGGCCCCGATGGATTTCGCCGCAAAGGTCCTAATCTAAATAGCGGACTCGAAGTCCGAGTAATGTCTCAGGCTTGCCTTCGCGCGGTCCAACCTGTCTTGCCATCGTTCAATACACCTGTGCAACCGTGGATGGGTTACTGATTTTGAAGCGTGATTACCGCGACGGCGCTGCTTCATACGTTCGGCCGTACGCAAGGAGCGCCCAGATCGTTCGCGCCATCTTGTTGGCCAGCGCGACTGCGACTACGTTCGTGGGACGTCGCGTGAGCATGGCACGCATTCGTTCCGGCAGATGCTTCGAGGCCGAGATGACGGACCGGGCGCCGTGGATCAGCAGCGTGCGTAAATACACATCGCCACGTTTGCTGATGCCGCCGAGCTTGACCTTGCCGCCAGAACCATTCTGTCGTGGCACCAGGCCCAGATAGGCGGCAAACTCTCGCCCCGAGCGGAACGTCTTTGCCTGTCCGATTACGGACACTGCTGCGGTCGCGGTGAGCACACCGACACCGGGAATTTCCGAGATCCGTTTGCATGCGTCATCGTTGCGGCGCCATTCGAGAATGCGCTGTTCGATTCGTGCGATCTGCTCGTCAAGTGCCCGAAGTCGTGAGAGTTGGTCTTGCATGCTGTCTGTCAGCATGGCGGGCAACTGGTCGGCCAGAGACGCCAACGCGCCTTTGGCTGCTTCGATAGATGGCCGTCGACCTTGCGGCAGGACAACGCCAAATTCGTAGAGCAATCCGCGCAGCTGGTTGATCTGCATGACGCGAATTCGCACCAGTTGCTGGCGTATGCGGTGCAGCGCGAGCATCGCCTGTTGATCCTCCGTCTTGACGGCCACGAAGCGCATGCCGGGACGCTGGGCAGCTTCCCAGATCGCTGCGGCATCAGCTGCATCATTCTTGTTTGACTTCACGAACGGCCGCACGAACTGGGCTGCGATGAGCCGCACGTCATGACCAAGCCGCGCCAGCACTCGGGCCCAGTGATGGGCGCTGCTGCACGCTTCCATGACGACACGGCTCGCCGGGCGGTTGGCGAAGAACGGCACAAGCTGGGCTCGCTTGAGTACCTTGCTGTGAATCGCACCAGTCGCGGGGTCAACGAAGTGAATCTGGAAAACGCGCTTGGCCAGGTCGATGGCAATGGTCGTGGGTTCCATCTGGTTCTCCTTGACGGCAGGACTGCCGAACCCGCAATGTGACACGTTCCGGAGCGCGAGGCCGCGGCACCGGGCGGACCGTTAAGGCGGGAGGCGACCATTCCATCTAAA
>NZ_CAAJGL010000077.1 GCF_900996225.1 Paraburkholderia sp. BCC1884
TGTATGGACTCGGGACATGGGTAACACCCGTAACGGGACATGGGTAACACATTTATCCGGTCATTCCGTCATGTTCATGTCGATGGTGTGGAAGTGATGATGGGCGATGTAAAGGTCGTAGCAGTCAGGGTGCGTGGTACTCGGCCGGATGGCCACCGGCAGGTTATCCAGCGCGCTTGAGACCTTGAAGCGTCGGGACATGAACCGCAGATCGCCATTGATGCGCACGCGCACGACCGTGTCTGCATCGCCGTACTGAAGCGGCGGTAGCCGCTCAGGATAGGTGCGCGCACTGGAGCGGTAACGCGTGATTGGCGTGGCCATGTCCAGCGCTTGATGGGGGCGTTGTGTGTTGTAGACGATACGCCAGTTGTCGAATGCGCGCTGCGCGCCACGCATGCTGGCAAAGTGCCGGCCGTTGAGCAGTTCGGCCTTCAGCGTCCGGTGAAACCGTTCTTCCTTGCCGTTGGTCTGGGGATGTGCCGGACGGCTGTACGAGAGTCTCACCCCCAGACGGATCAGCCAGATGCCCAGCGTGGTGAGCTGGCCCGGCTGCGCCGGACTTCCCCACGGTGAGCCGTTATCGGCATTGATACGCAAGGGCAGCCCGTATCGGCGGAATGCCTCACGCAGCCGCCTGCGCACGGTCGGTGTGTCGGTCGGCCCGCAGGCGTCGAGTACGATGTTGAAGCGCGAATGGTCATCGAGCACGGTCAGCGGTGAGCAGCGCCGGCCGTCGACGAGTTCGATCCACCCCTTGAAGTCCATCTGCCAGAGATCGTTGGGCTGCTCGTGCTCGAAGCGCTTCCAGGCTGTCGCGGCCTGTGATGCCTCCGGCGTGATCAGGCCGTGCCGATGCAGTATCCGGGTCATGGTACCGGCCGTGGGCACAACGGGCTCTTCAAGATCGCGCAGACGCCGCTCGAGTTTGCGTCCACCCCATCGATGTTCCTTACGCAGCGCAACCACACGCTGCTCGATCTCGGGGGCCGTTCGATTCGGGCTGGATAGCGGCCTGCGGGAGCGATCCTCCAGACCCGCCTCACCTGACTCGCCGTAACGCCTGAGCCACTTGTAACCGGTCTTCGCGCTGATGCCATAACGCAGGCACAACTCGCGGCGGTTCGCGCCGTCCTGCAAGGCCAGTTGAACAAATTCCAGACGTAGGTTCACGGTATCTCTCGGGTTCCATGACATGGCCAGCTCCGGAAAAAACGTTTCCGAAGTGTTACCCATGTCCCGATACACCTGTTACCTATGTCCCAGTTCCATACA
>NZ_CAAJGL010000078.1 GCF_900996225.1 Paraburkholderia sp. BCC1884
ATGTGCTGCTTGGAGAGTTCGTCGAAAGTCAGGTCGACGGTCGCGAAACCGTGGGCTTCGAACGCGCCGGCAATCTGCGCCGACTCGCTGCGATTGCGGATCTGCACGCCCACGAAGATATGGGCGGAATTCGCATCTGCAATGCGGTAGTTGAATTCGGTGACGCTGCGTGTGCCGAGCAGTTCGCAGAAACGGCGGAAACTGCCCCGCTCTTCGGGGATGGTCACCGCGAACACGGCTTCGCGCGCTTCACCGACTTCGGCGCGCTCGGCAACGAAGCGCATGCGATCGAAGTTCATGTTCGCGCCCGACGTGATCGCGATCAGCGTCTGGTTTTCGATGCCTTCGCGCTCGGCATATTGTTTGGCGCCGGCAACGGCGAGCGAACCTGCGGGTTCGAGCACGCTGCGCGTGTCCTGGAAGACATCCTTGATCGCGGCGCAGAGTGCGTCGGTATTCACGAGCAGCACGTCGTCGAGATATTCGCTGCACAGGCGGAAGGTTTCTTCGCCGACCAGCTTCACCGCCGTGCCATCCGAGAACAGGCCGACTTCGTTCAGCGTGACCCGCTCACCCGCTTTCAGCGACGCGGCCATGGCGCACGAATCATCGGTCTGCACGCCGATCACCTTGATCTCGGGGCGCACTGCTTTCACATAGGCGGCCACACCCGCTGCCAACCCGCCGCCGCCGATCGGCACGAAGATCGCGTGAATCGGTCCCTGGTGCTGGCTGAGAATCTCCATCGCAACCGTGCCCTGGCCCGCGATCACATACGGATCGTCGAACGGATGCACGAAGGTCAAGCCCCGCTCTTCCTGCAACTTCACCGCATGGCCGTAGGCATCGCTAAACGACTCGCCGAACTGCACGATCTCGACCGTCGCCCCGCCATGCGCGCGCACCGCATCGACCTTCAGTTGAGGCGTCGTGACCGGCACCACGATAATCGCCTTCACGCCCATACGGGCCGCCGACAGCGCCACGCCCTGCGCATGATTGCCCGCCGACGCCGTAATCACGCCACGCGC